>NZ_CP183349.1:4800000-6994232 GCF_048541815.1 Achromobacter sp. PD1 | reverse complement strand
ACCTCATCCTGCAACCCCATCGCCGCCGCTTTCGCTTCAGACCCGAGATCGGTTACCGCCTGGAGGCTAGCGATATAAGGGATAACCCTTAATGAACATCGCCAGCCAAGCCCAAGACTATAGCACGATTTTTGCAGATTACGCAACTGGCTTCTGCCTAATTTGCTGCAATCCTTGCAATAACCGCCGGACAACATCGCTGCTGACCTGGCGGCAGGCCGGCTTGGTTTCCCTTAGCTAACCCGCGTGCTTGCTTGGCTTCGCGCTTCAAAACTGCCCGAATCGCGAAGGAGCGAGACTATAGCACGGAATTTTGGCGGGATTGCGAAGGTGACACCCTTTTTTTAGAGGATGCTTTTTTTGGGGGACGCACTGCTCGTCCTGGACAACCTCACTGCAAACCCCAAAGAGCGGTACCTATATATAGAGAGTGGCTGAAGGCCATAGCTAAAGCCGGAGCTCTGTGGTTTCCTTGATCTGCTGAAGGGCGAAGAATGAACGCATGTCTACCACTGCGGGATGGCGCATCAGCGTATCCATGGCGAAGCGGGAGAAATGCGCCAGGTCGGCAACCTGTATCCGCAGCAGGTAGTCCATGTCTCCGGACATGGCGTAGCACTCCACCACCTCCGGCCATAGCTGCACATCGCGGGCGAAGTCGCTCATGGGAGCATGACTGGATCCGCTGTGCTTGTTCAGACGGATGTTTACGTAGGCGAGCAGGCCCAAGCCGACCTTCTTCGCGTCGATCAGGGCGACGTACTTCTTGATGAAGCCTTTCTCTTCCAGCCGGCGGACCCGCCGCAAACAGGGGCTGGGCGACAGCGACACACGGTCGGCCAACTCCTGGTTGCTGAGGCGACCATCACGCTGCAGTTCGGCCAGAATCCGTATATCTGTCCTATCCAGCTCAATGTCAGACATTTTCAGCCCTTAATGTTTTCTATCCGGCAATATTATTGCTCAACTCAATGGCTTTCGCGACATGTTTGCAATTGTCTGCCCGTCGTTCCTTCCTACAATCTCCGTCTAGACTTGAAGAACAAGTCGTCCTTAAAAACGATGCAAGGGAGCAGACTTATGAGCAGCGCTTTCCAACCCTGGGACAACCCGATGGGTACCGCCGGGTTCGAGTTCATTGAATATGCCGCGCCGGATCCCGCCGCGCTGCGCAAGGTGTTCGAACTGCTGGGCTTCAAGGCCATCGCCAAGCACCGCCACAAGGACGTGACCCTGTACCGCCAAGGCGGCGTGAACTTCCTGATCAACGCAGAACCGGATTCCTTCGCCCAGCGTTTCGCGCGCCTGCATGGCCCGTCGATCTGTGCGATCGGCTTCCGTGTGCAAGATGCCAACGCCGCCTACAAGCGCGCCCTGGAACTGGGCGCGTGGGGCTTCGATTCGCACAGCGGCCCGATGGAACTGAACATTCCGGCGATCAAGGGCATCGGCGATTCGCTTATCTACCTGGTGGATCGCTGGAGCGGCAAGGACGGCCACGGCGGTATCGGCGACATCAGCATCTATGACGTGGACTTCGTGCCCGTGGATCCGCAAAACGCCCAAGCCGACCTGAATCACCGCGGCGCCGGCCTGACGCTGGTGGACCACCTGACGCACAACGTGCACAAGGGCCGCATGGCCGAGTGGGCCGAGTTCTACGAACGCCTCTTCAATTTCCGCGAAGTGCGCTATTTCGACATCGAAGGCAAGGTGACGGGCGTGAAGTCCAAGGCCATGACCTCGCCTTGCGGCAATATCCGCATTCCGATCAACGAGGAAGGCACGGAAGAGAAAGGCCAGATCCAGGAATACCTGGACCTGTACCGCGGTGAAGGCATCCAGCACATCGCCATGGCCACGGAAGACATCTACGCCACCATCGAGGCGCTGCGCCAAAATGGCGTGGTGTTCCTGGACACGCCCGAAACCTACTACGAGCTGCTGGACCGCCGTCTGCCGAACCACGGCGAAGACGTGGCGCGCCTGCAGAAGAACCGCATCCTATTGGACGGCGCCCCCGGCGGCGGCCTGCTGCTGCAGATTTTCACCGAAAACCAGATCGGCCCGATCTTCTTCGAGATCATCCAGCGCAAGGGCAACGACGGCTTCGGCGAAGGCAACTTCAAGGCCCTGTTCGAGTCGATCGAACTGGATCAGATGCGGCGCGGCGTGGTGAAGACCGTCGAATAAAGACTTCCCCCGCCAGCGCCCGGTGCTCGGGCATCGGCGCTGGCTTTGAAACCTCACCTTGTGGTGAGGTTTTTTTTGCCTGCTACTTTTGCAGCCGGTCCTGAAACTGCTTGCGGAACTTGGCGACCTTGGGCGCGATCACGAATTGGCAATAGCCTTGCTCGGGATGCAGGGCGAAGTAGTTGCTGTGGTAGTCCTCGGCCTGCCAGAACTTGGCGGGCGGCAGCACGTGCGTCACGATGGGCGCATCGTAGATTTGCTGGGCATTGACCTCGGCAATGACGGCTTGGGCCTGCTCGCGCTGAGCCTCGTTCTGCCAGAAGATGGCGGATTCGTATTGCGGACCGACGTCATTGCCCTGGCGGCCCGGCGTGGTGGGGTCGTGGGTCGCGAAGAATACGCGCAGCAAGTCGCTGTAGGACAGTTCAGCGGGATCGAACTCGATGCGGGCCACTTCGATGTGTCCCGTGTCCTTGCCGCAGACCTGCTCGTAGCTGGGATTGTCCACATGCCCGCCGCTGTAGCCGGGCAGCACGCTCTTGACCCCGCGCAGCTCGGCGAACACCGCTTCGACGCACCAGAAGCAGCCGCCGCCAAGTACCGCGACCTCATTGCCCGGAGAGGGTTGTTCTGCCATGACGATTCCTTCCTGATAAAGGGCCGCGGAATGCGGCCCGGCGCTCCGGCTTTGTGCTTGGAGCGCGAGAGAACAAGACTACTGCTTGGGGGGAGCCAGCGACAAGATCCATTCGGCGAGCGCGCGGGCGTCGTCCGGGCTGACCTGGGTTTGCGCGGGCATGGGCACGGCGCCCCAGGCGCCGCGGCCGCCGCCGCGGATCTTGCCTGCCAGGTAATCGACCATGGCATCGCCCTGCCCCGCATAGCGCTCGGCCACGCTCTTGAGCGGCGGGCCGACGCGCTTGGCTTCGACCTGGTGGCAGGCCATACAGGCCTTGTTCTTGGCCAGATCCAACCCGGTGGTTTGCGCTTGCGCCGCCCCCGCGCCCAGGACGCAGGCGGCGGCCAACAACAGACTACTCTTCAAATGCATCGGTAACTGCCCCACGGCTCGCGGTGCTGGCGAGCTTGCCGAACTTGGCAAGCACACCGCGTGTATAACGCGGCCGGGGCTGCACCCAGGCCTGGCGACGAGCCGCCATTTCTTCGTCGCTGATATTGAGCTGCAACAGCAGCTTGTGGGCATCGATGGTAACCGAATCGCCCTCGCGGATCAGTGCAATGGGACCGCCCACGAAAGCCTCCGGCGCGACGTGACCCACGACCATGCCCCAGGTGCCGCCGGAAAAACGGCCGTCGGTGATCAACCCCACCGTTTCGCCCAGCCCCTGGCCGACCAGCGCGGAGGTGGGCGCGAGCATCTCGCGCATACCAGGGCCGCCTTTGGGTCCTTCGTAGCGGATGACCACCACATCGCCATCGCGGATCTCACGCGCCATGATGGCCGTCATGGCGTCGTCTTCGGAATCGAAGACGCGCGCCGGGCCCGTGATGACGGGATTCTTCAGGCCGGTGATCTTGGCGACACAGCCTTCGGGGGAGAGATTGCCTTTCAGGATGGCGAGATGACCCTGCGGATACAGCGCCCGGTCCAGCGGCATGATGACGTCCTGGTCCGCCCGGGGCGCGTCGGGCACATCAGCCAGGGTCTCGGCGATGGTCTTGCCGGTGATGGTGATGCAGTCGCCGTGCAGGAGACCCGCATTGAGCAGCAGCTTCATGACCTGCGGAATGCCGCCGGCGCGATGCAGGTCGGTGGCGACATATTTGCCGGACGGTTTCAGGTCGCACAGGACAGGCACGCGCTTGCGGATGCGTTCAAAGTCGTCGATGGTCCACGGCACTTCCGCGGCATGCGCGATTGCCAGGAAATGCAGCACGGCGTTGGTGGAGCCGCCCGTGGCCATGATGACGGACACCGCGTTTTCGATGGATTCGCGCGTGATGATGTCGCGCGGGCGCAAGCCCTTCCTGACCGCCTCGACCAGCACGCGCGCAGACTCCGCGGCGGAGGCGACCTTTTCCTCGTCCTCGTTGGCCATGGTGCTGGAGTACGGCAGGCTCATGCCCATGGCTTCGAACGCGGAACTCATGGTGTTGGCGGTGTACATGCCGCCACAGGACCCGGAACCGGGAATCGCGCACTTCTCGATCTGCTTGAAATCTTCTTCGGGCATGCGGCCCATGGTGTATTCGCCCACGGCCTCGAAGACGGAGACGATGGTGAGATCGTTGCCCTTGTAGTGGCCGGGCTTGATGGTGCCGCCATAGACATAGATGCCAGGCACGTTGGTGCGGGCCAGTGCGATCATGCCGCCGGGCATGTTCTTGTCGCAGCCGCCTATCACGACCACGCCGTCCATCCACTGTCCTTGCGCCGCGGTCTCGATGCAGTCGGCGATGACCTCGCGGGAGACCAGCGAGTACTTCATGCCCTCGGTGCCCATGGACATGCCATCGGAAATGGTGGGCGTGCCGAATACCTGGGGATTGGCCTGCGATGCGCGGATGGCGTCGATGGCCGCATCGGCCAGGCGTTGCAGGCCGCTATTGCAAGGCGTGATCGTCGAATGGCCATTGGCCACGCCGATCATGGGATTTTCGAAGTCGGCTTCCTGATAGCCCAGCGCGTAATACATGGCGCGGTTGGGCGCGCGCGCGACACCGTGGGTGATGTGGCGGGAACGATCGTTGTTCGGCATGGTCTGTCTCCTGTCGGCCGCCGGGGCTCGGACATGGCAACCGCCCCGGGGGAACTGGCTCGCTTGCGCGCGAATCTTCAATGTTCGCCGGTTATTATCATTCAACTTTATTGTGTCGGGCAGAACATGCTGCAATATCCCCAATTTGATCCCGTCGCCCTGCAGATCGGGCCGCTTGCCATCCACTGGTACGGACTGATGTACCTGGTGGGCTTCGCCCTGGTGTACCTGCTGGGACGCCGCCGCATCACCTCCGGCCACACTACGTCACTGAACGTGAAGGATCTGGAAGACCTGATCTTCTATAGCGTGCTGGGCGTGGTACTGGGCGGACGGCTGGGTTATGTGCTGTTCTACAAGCCCTCTTACTACCTGTCCCATCCGCTGGAAGTGCTGTACCTGTGGCAGGGCGGCATGTCGTTCCATGGCGGGCTGATCGGCGTGATCGTGGTGATGCTGCTGTTCGCACGCAAGAAGAAGCTGCCGTTCTTCGCGGTCAGCGATTTCATCGCGCCGCTGATTCCGCTGGGGCTGGGTTTTGGCCGCCTGGGCAACTTCATCAATGGCGAACTCTGGGGCCGGCCCACCGATGTGCCGTGGGCCATGGTGTTTCCGGGCAGCGGCGACGGACTGCCGCGCCACCCCTCGCAGCTCTATGAACTGGGCCTGGAAGGCATCGTGCTGTTTGCACTGCTGTGGTGGTTTTCGAGCAAACCGCGCCCGCTGGGCCAGGTGAGCGGGCTCTTCCTGATGGGTTACGGAACGTTCCGCTTCCTGGTGGAATTCACCCGCGAGCCAGACAACTTCCTGGGCCTGCTCGCGGGCGGGTTGAGCATGGGACAGTGGCTGTCCGTGCCGATGGTCGCCCTGGGCGCCATCATGTTCAGCCTTACTGCAAAACGATCGTCCCGTTGACCGCGATGCTGACCGTGACGTTGCCCGCTTCCAGCGGGACGTCCGGGCTATAGCCGCCCGAGGCGTCCTTGGCCATGGCCGCGGCGCCCATCATGCGCGGCATCGGCACGGGGCCGCCCGAGCCGCCCAGTTCCAGCTTGGACAGGCGGTAGCCCGAGAAACCGAAGGCGTTGGCTGCGGCCAGCGCGCGGTCCTTGAAGGCTTGCGCGGCTTCCTTGAGCAGCTTGCGCTCTTCGGCCTCGCGCACTTCGCGCGACAGCAGGAAGCTGATGTTGGAGATGGCGGTCTTGTCGGACAGCTTGGACGCCAGAGCGGCCGCGGCTTCGAAGTCCTTCGATTCCAGGATCACTTCGCCCTGGCCGCGCCACGAACCGATCTTGCCCTTGCTGGAAGTGTTCGGCCAGACGTTGTAGCCGCCGGTGCGCACTTCCACGCCTTTGGTGTCGCGCGCACGCTTGACCACGTCGTCCAAGGCCGCGCTCAGCTTCTTGCCTGCGGCGGGCTGGTCGGGCGCCTCGACTTCGGCGGACAGGGAAATGCGGACCGTGTCCTGCTTGACTTCAGAAGACGCATTGGCCTGCAGAGTCAGTTCCGGGGCGCGGCTGGCCGACGCTTCCGCCGCGGCGGCGGGCGCCTGGGTCTGGGCATGGGCGAGCGGCGCGGCGCTCAGAGCGGCCACGGTTGCGCACGCCGCGCCGAGTTTGGTCAGCGAGAAAACAGGGTGTTTGAACATGGACTGGTCCTAGAGGGAGGACGAAGGGGAGTGGTGAGGCGCCCGAGGCGGACCTGCTCTTATGGCAGGCCCGCTGGGATAGATGCCCCGCCTGTGCCGTCAAGGCCGGCATCTCGAACCCTGAGGTTCAAGGTGGTCGCGTTCCGAAGAGCGTCGGGTTCGTCTACAGGAGACGATCACTCCAGCTCTGCACTCCCGCAACCAATATGCCAAAAGACATAGGTTCAGAGAATGTATGGCCTAGTCACGAACACGGCAGGGACAAACTGAAAATACTTGAATACTGCTTTATGAACTGTCAGAGCAGTTTTTCCTGACCCGACAAGGCGTCATCGAGTACTGCGTTCATGTCCTCGATTCTACGCTTGAAGTCGCCGACCGCCAAACCGCCCAGCGGACCATCGGGCGCTTTCATGGCGAGCAGCTCGCCCGCGACTTGCAGCGCGGCCATCACGGCGATGCGTTCATTGCTGGAGACCTTGCCCGTGCCCTGGATGCGCAGCATCAGTTGGTCCACGTGGCGCACGGCGGCCAGCAGCGTCGGCTTCTCTTCGGCGGAACACGCCAGGGAATAGTCGCGCCCCAGTATGGTGACATCTACGCGTTCCATCAGTGTTGCTCTCCAGACGGTGCGCCCGGCAGGCGGGCCAGCACGGCGTCGATGCGCTCGCGGGCCGATGCGGCGGCCACGCGCAAGCGCTGTAATTCGGTGTCGCGGGTCTGCAAGCTACCCTGCAATTCGGTTTCACGGGCGGAGAAACGCGACTCGAGCGACTGGCGCTCGGAGGTTTCGCGGGCCAGTTGCTCGCGCAGCGCGGCCTCGGCCTGCTGGGCTTGCTCGAGCATGGAGGTGACCGCGCCGTCGTGATCCTGAAGCTTGCTCTGGAGCGTGACGATTTCGGCCTCGCGCTCGGCGGCGCGCTGCTTGAGCACACGCTGCTCAGCTTCGGTTTCGTTCAAGCGTTGGCGCAACGCGTCACGCTCTGCGTGGAGTTGCCGGGTGCGTTGCACCAGTTGCCCTATGCGGGCGGCGAGTTGGTCTAGATCTTGCAGCATGGGCGCTATCGTAAACCATCCTGAGTTGAACGGGGTCTCTTCACGCAAGGTGAGAAACCCGGCAATATTCAGTAGGATTTATCCCTCCCTCATTCGAAAGCCACGCATCCGGCCGATCCTGCTTTCGTCTTTCTTTCTATAAACTTTCACTTAGCTTTCAAAAAGCCCTCAAACTTCCTGACCCGTTACAACTCGGGGTCGGGAGTTCCCGAATTCTAGGGAAAACCCCAGCCTTTCACCGACCTTACAGGGTTTGCAGCGTGGCGGGCGTCCATTACCATTCGCCCTTTCAAGAATCCCAGCCTTACCTTTCATAAGAACAAATGGCACCCCGAAGTGCCTTTTTTGTGCCTGTCACTCGCCTGTCGGCGGGATTGGCCACAGACCTTTTTATCTACATGCTGTAAACAGGAGCCAACCAATCATGCAGCTACGCAATCGACAGGACTTCTGGTCGGGGGTGATGTTCATCGCCCTTGGACTGGGATTCGCCTGGCAGGCCAGCAGCTACCAAATGGGTACTGCCGCCCGAATGGGCCCAGGGTATTTTCCTTTCTGGCTAGGCATAGTTCTGGCATTGCTGGGCGCCATCGTGCTGCTTGGCTCGATGTCCAAGAAGGCGCACGAAACCCACGTCGACAAGTTCGATTGGCGCATCGTGTTCCTGGTGGTCGGATCGGTCGTGCTCTACGGCTTCATCCTCAAACTGCTGGGCATCTACATCTCGGTATTCGTTCTGGTTGTGGTCAGCAGCCTGGCCAGCCATGAGTTCAGCCTGAAGGTCGCCGTCGCCAACGGCATCTTCCTGGTGGTGTTCTCGTATCTGGCATTCGTCAAGGGGCTGGGGCTGATTTTCCCGCTGTGGCCGTCGTTTCTGGGCATGAACTAAGGAGCCTTCGGCCATGGAATTGTTTGACAACCTCATGCTGGGCTTCTCGGTGGCGTTCACGCCCGAGAACCTGGCCTATGCCTTGCTGGGCTGCATCCTGGGCACGCTGATCGGCGTGCTGCCGGGCATCGGCCCTGTCCCGACCATCGCTATGCTGCTGCCGATCACGTACGTGCTGCCCCCGGTGGCCGGCCTGATCATGCTGGCAGGCATCTACTACGGCGCCCAATACGGCGGCTCCACAACGGCAATTCTCGTGGCATTGCCAGGGGAAACGTCCGCGGTGGTGACCGTGCTGGACGGCCACCAGATGGCCCGCAACGGCCGTGCTGGCGCCGCGCTGGCAATCGCCGCGCTGGGTTCGTTCTTCGCAGGCTGCGTGGCCACGCTGCTGCTGGCCGCTTTCGCGCCCCCGCTGGCTGAAGTCGCGTTCAAGTTCGGCCCGGCCGAGTACTTCTCGCTGATGTGCCTGGGCCTGGTCGGCGCCGTGGTGCTGGCTTCGGGTTCGCTGCCCAAGGCCATCGCGATGATCCTGCTGGGTCTGCTGCTGGGCATGGTGGGCACCGACGTGAACTCGGGCGTCGCCCGCTTCGACTTCGGTATCCCCGAACTGCAAGACGGCATCGACTTCGCCATCGTGGCCATGGGCGTGTTCGGCTTCGCCGAAATCATGACCAACCTCGAGCAGAAGGAAAACCGCGTCGACATCACCGACAAGATCGGCTCGCTGTACCCCAACAAGCAGGAATTCAAGGAAGCCGCCCCCGCTGTGCTGCGCGGCACGGCTCTGGGTTCGGCCCTGGGCATCCTGCCTGGCGGTGGCGCCGTGTTGTCGTCGTTCGCTTCCTACACGCTGGAAAAGAAGATCTCGCGCAATCCGGAACGCTTCGGCAAGGGCCACCCGGCCGGCCTGGCTGGCCCGGAATCGGCGAACAACGCCGCTGCCCAGACCTCGTTCATCCCGCTGCTGACCCTGGGCATCCCGGGTAACGCCGTGATGGCGCTGATGGTCGGCGCGATGACCATCCACAACATCCAGCCCGGCCCGCAAGTCATGACGAGCCACCCGGAGCTGTTCTGGGGCCTGATCGCCTCGATGTGGATCGGCAACCTGATGCTGGTGGTGCTGAACCTGCCGCTGATCGGCCTGTGGGTCAAGCTGCTGAAAGTGCCCTACCGCATCCTGTTCCCGGCGATTCTGGTCTTCTGCACGATCGGCGTGTACTCGTTGAACTACAACACGTTCGACATCTTCACCACCGCCATCTTCGGCATCATCGGCTACGTGTGGTCCAAGCTGAAGTGCGAAGGCGCACCGCTGCTGCTGGGCCTGGTGCTGGGCCCCATGATGGAAGAGAACTTCCGTCGCGCCCTGCTGCTGTCGCGCGGCGACTTCACGACCTTCGTGACGCGTCCGCTGTCGGCCTCGCTGCTGGCCGTCGCCGTCTTCCTGGTGATCCTGGTGGCCCTGCCGGCGATCCGCAAGAAGCGCGAAGAGACCTTCGTCGAAGAAGACTAAAGCGCAGCCTGCCGCCTCGCTGCGGCAGTCCCGCCCTGAAAACCCCCGGGTTCCGCCCCGGGGGTTTTTCTTTGCGCGCACGGTATTCGGTCCGATAGACGCTACCAATCAATACAACTCAATACGGGTTATGTTCAAACGCAGTTCGCGTACGTTAAGCTAGGGGTTTACCCCACGCGATGATTCGAGATGAATTTCAACTGGAACAACCCCTATCCCACCACCCGGCACCCAGTGTTCGCACGCAACGTGGTTGCCACCTCGCAGCCGCTGGCCGCCCAGGCGGGCTTGCGGATCCTGGCGCAAGGCGGCAACGCCGTCGACGCGGCGATCGCCGCGGCCGCCACGCTGGCCCTGACGGAGCCGGTCAGCAACGGGCTGGGATCGGATTGTTTCGCCATCGTCTGGGACGGCTCGAAGTTGCATGGCCTGAATGCCTCGGGTACGGCGCCGGCAGCCTGGAACATGGATTACTTCCGGCGCAAGCACCAGGGCGCCATCCCGACGCGCGGCTGGGACAGCGTGACGGTGCCTGGCTGCGTGGCGGGCTGGGCCGCCCTGCATGAAAGGCTGGGCCGGTTGTCCTTTGCCGATGTGCTGGCGCCCGCCATCGAATATGCCGAGCGCGGCTTTGCCGTGTCGCCCATCGTGCAGGAAAAGTGGGCGGCGCAGGCCGACCTCCTGCAGCCGCAGCCAGGCTTTGCCGAGCATTTCCTGCCACGCGGCCGCGCACCGCAGGTCGGCGAGCACTTCGTGCTGCAAGGCGCGGCCGCCACGCTCAAGCGCATTGCGGCCAGCGGCGGCCGTGACTTCTACGAAGGCGAGACCGCCCACAAGCTGGTGGCGCATGCCCAGGCCCACGACGCCGCGCTGACGCTGGCGGATCTGCGCGATTACGCGCCGCAGTGGGTGGCGCCGATCAGCCAAGCCTACCGCGGCCACACGCTGCATCAGATTCCGCCCAACGGCCAGGGCATCGCCGCCCTGATCGCCCTGGGCATCCTGCAGAACTTCGACGTGGCGGCCCGCCCGGTGGATCACCCCGCAACCCAGCACCTGTTGATCGAGGCGATGAAGCTGGCGTTTGCCGATGTCTACGCGCACGTGGCCGACGCGCAGCACATGCAGGTCACGCCCGAACAGATGCTGGCCGCGGACTATCTGGCGCAGCGGGCGCGCCTGATCGACCCCAATGCGGCGCAGGCCCACGCCAGCGGCCACGCGCCGCGCGGCGGCACTGTCTACCTGACGGCCGCGGACAAGTGCGGCATGATGGTCAGCTTCATCCAGTCGAACTACATGGGCTTCGGCTCCGGCGTGGTGGTCCCAGGCACCGGCGTCAGCCTGCAGAACCGCGGCCATTGCTTCAGCACCGACCCTGGCCACCCCAATGCGGTGGCGGGCGGCAAGCGCCCCTTCCACACCATCATCCCGGGCTTCCTGATGCGCAATGGCGCACCCGTCATGAGTTTTGGGGTCATGGGGGGCAATATGCAGCCCCAGGGGCAGGTGCAGACGCTGGTGCGGATGCTGGACTACGGCCAGCAGCCGCAGGCCGCCTGCGACGCGCCTCGCTGGAAATGGAACCATGGGCTGTCGCTGGACGCGGAGGCCGGCCTGCCCGCGGCCGTCGCCGAGGGGCTGCGCGCCCGCGGCCACGTGCTCGAAAGCATGGCGGATCCCTACATGGACTTCGGCTCGGGACAGTTCATCTGGCGCCTGGGCGACCCGGCGGTGGACGGGTATGTCAGCGCCAGCGACAGCCGGCGCGATGGACTCGCCGCGGGCTTTTGATTGCGTTAAGGTTAGGGCCTGTTTACTGGCGCCAGCGCCCCTGATGGCCTCAATCACATAAAGCGGAGTCCCCTGCATGGCAACGATCGGTACCAAGAGCTACGACGCTGTCGTACCCCAGAAAGTCACTTTCCTCGGTTTGGGCGTGATGGGCCTGCCCATGGCCGGCCATCTGGCGCGTGCGGGACATGACGTCACGGTCTACAGCCGCTCGCCGGCCAAGGCCCAGGCCTGGGTCGCCGAGTTCGGCGGCAAGAGCGCAGCCACGCCGCGCGAAGCCGTGGCCGGCGCGCAGATCGTGTTCGCCTGCGTCGGCAATGACGACGACCTGCGCAGCGTGGTGCTGGGTCCCGACGGCGCGTTCGCCGGCATGACGCCAGGCGCGGTCTTCGTCGACCACACCACCGCGTCCGCCGACGTGGCGCGCGAACTCTACGCGCAGGCCAAGGACCTAGGCCTGAATTTCGTCGACGCGCCGGTGTCGGGCGGGCAGGCAGGCGCGGTCAACGGCGTGCTGACCATCATGTGCGGCGGTGAACAAGCCGTGTTCGATGCGATCAAGCCCGTGGCGCAGAGCTTCGGCCGCGCGGTCACGCTGGTGGGTCCGCCCGGAGCCGGCCAACTGGCCAAGATGGTCAACCAGATCTGCATCGCAGGCGTGGTGCAGGGTCTGTCCGAGGCGATCGCCTTCGGCCAGGCTGCCGATCTGGACATGAAGCTGGTGCTGGACGTGATCAGCAAGGGCGCGGCGCAGAGCTGGCAGATGGAGAACCGCGGCGGCACCATGGTCGACGACAAGTTCGACTTCGGCTTCGCGGTGGACTGGATGCGCAAAGATCTGGGCCTGGTGCTGGCCGAAGCCCGCCACAATGGCGCGCGCCTGCCCCTGACGGCCCTGGTGGACCAGTTCTATGGCGACGTGCAGAAGCTGGGCGGCGGCCGCTGGGATACCTCCAGCCTGATCAAGCGCCTGCGCGACTGAGCCCTGCCCTTGCGGCAAGAAAAAAGGCGAGCCGCAAGGCTCGCCTTTTGCTTTGGACGCCTGCGCTTATGCGGCCAGGCTGTCCTGCTGCGCGGCGGGCAGCAGCGCGTCGATGCGCTGCTTGGCCTGCGCCATGCCTTCCAGCGCGGCCACTTCGCCCATGGCCATGCCTTCGGCGGCGATGAAGGTGACGTCGGTCATGCCCAGGAAGGCCAGCATCTGGCGCAGGTAAGGCGTCATCGTGTCCGAAGGCGTGCCTTCGGCCTTGCCGCCGCGGGCGGTCAGCACGAACACCTGCTTGCCCTTGACCAGGCCTTCGGGCACGCCTTCGGGGGTATAGCGGAAGGTGACGCCGGCGCGGGCGAGATGATCGAGATAGCTCTTGAACTGGGCGGGCATGTTGAAGTTGTAGACCGGAACGGCGAAGACCACGCGATCGGCCTCCATCAATTCGGCTACCAGAGCATCGCTCATCTCAACCAGGCGTTGCTGGTCCACGCTGCGGGCATCGGCCGGGGTGAACAGCGCGCCAGCGGTGTTTCCGTCGAAGTACGGGATGGGCTGGGCGCCGATGTCGCGGACCTTGATGGCCGCGGCCGGATTAGACGCCTTGACGCGGTTGATCAGGTGATCGGCCAATTGCTTGCTGTTGGAACGATCGCCGAGAATAGAGGAAAGGATAACCAGGGTCTTCATTGCAAATTTCTCCAGTGAGGGCCCGCTCGCTGCGGGCGGTCAGGATCCGTAGGCTTTGATCAGATCCCGAGTGCATGGCGTCACTGTAGACGGGTTAATTGTTCACATAAATCCGGTTATGATGAACTATTCGTTCCAGGAATAGAACAATCATGCAAGATCTCAACGACCTCTACTACTTTTCCCAGGTAGTCGAACAGGGAGGCTTCAGCGCCGCGGCCAGGGTGTTGGACATCCCGAAATCCCGCTTGTCGCGCCGGATCTCGCACCTGGAGGAAAGCCTGGGCGTGCGTCTTTTGCAGCGCACGACGCGGCGCTTGCGCCTGACCTCGGCCGGCGAGCGTTATCTGCACTATTGCCGCGAAATGGCCGCATCGGCGCGCGCCGCCGACGACGCCATGCGGCAACTGCAGGCCGAGCCCACCGGCCCCGTGATCGTGAGCTGCCCCGTGTCCATCGCGCAGGACGTGCTGTCGCCGCTGTTGCCCGAATTCCTGGACGCCTGGCCCGCCGTGTCGGTGCAGTTGCTGGTGACCAACCGCCGCGTGGACCTGATCCGCGAGGGCGTGGACCTGGCCCTGCGCGTGCGCACCAAGCTGGATACCGACGCCGAACTGGTCGTGCGCCACTTCGGCACGGCGCGCGGCACGCTGGTCGCCAGCCCCAGCTATCTGCAGCGCCATGGCACGCCCGACACCCCGCAGGATCTCGCCACGCACACCACGCTGAGCTTCAGCGATCCGCAAAACGAAGTGCGCTGGCCGCTACGCAACGACAAGGGTGAAGAGGTGCACGTGGAATTGAAGCCGCAGCTGTCATGCAACGACTTCATCGTGCTGACCGAGGCCGCGGTGCGCGGCCGCGGCATCGCCCTGCTGCCCTCGATCGCCACGCATGAACAGCTGCGGCGCGGCCAGCTGGTGCAGGTTCTGCCGCAATGGCAGTCGCCCGAGGGCATCGTGCATTGCATCTATCCGTCGCGGCGGGGCATGATGCCCGCCGTGCGCGCCCTGCTCGATTTCCTGTCGGAGCGCCTGCCCGCGATGTATCAGCGGCTGGAAAAGGCTCCGCTGCCGCCGGCTCAGTAGCCGCGCGAGCGGTCCACCACGCCGGTGATGGCTTCGCCGCGCTGCAGCTGCGCGACCTTGCCCGCGATCTGGCGGATGCTCTCGTCGCGCAAGGTGCGCGCCGCGATGTGCGGCGTCACATGCACGCGCGCATCGCGCCAGAACGCGTGGTCCTTGGGCAAGGGCTCGGTGTGGAAGACGTCCAGCGTGGCGCCGTCGATCTCGCCTTCTTCGAGCATCTGCACCAGATCGTCCTCGACCAGATGCTCGCCCCGGCCGACGTTGACCAGATGCGCATGCGGCAGCAGTTGCGACAGCGTTTCGCGGTTGAGGATGCCGACCGTGTCCGGCGTGAGCGGCAGCACGTTCACCAGGAAGCGCGTGCGGGCCAGGAACGCCGGCAAGGCGGCCGCTCCCGCAAAGGTTTCGACGCCGGGAATCTCGCGCGGCGTGCGCGACCAACCCGCCACGGGGTAGCCGAATTCGGCCAGGGTCTGAGCGACCCTGGCGCCTACCTGCCCCAGGCCCAGCACGCCCACCGGCCAGTCCGCCTGCCGCGAACCTTCACGGGTGTCCCAATGCTGCCGCGCCTGCGCATGGTCGAACGCTTCGAAATCGCGCGAGACGCGCAGCAGCGCATACAGCGCGTATTCCGCCATCTGCACCGACATGCCCGCGTCTTCCAGGCGGACGATGCGCACCTGCGGCGGAATCTCGGGCATCTTCAGCAAGGCGTCGACGCCCGCGCCCAGATTGAACAGCGTGGTCAGGCCGGTTTCGTGCTTGAAGAGTTCGGCCGGCGGACGCCACACCAGCGCCGCCTGCGCGCCCGAGGGCGGGCCGTCCGGATTCCACACGGAAATGCGGCATCCGGGCATGGCGGCTTCCAGCAGCGGAACCCAGGCGGCGGGATCATGGTGGGGACAGGCAAAGAGTATGTGCATGGTGGCTCTGTGTGCAGGCTCGGGAAGCCTCAAGCATGAGGGATGCCGCCGCACAAATCAAACGGCCCGGCATATGGCCGGGCCGCGTGCAGACAAACGGAAAAGCGCTCAGGCCGCCTGCGGCACCTCGGGCTTGCCTTTGCCCTTGTTCTTGTTGCGGCGCAGGAAGGCCCACACCTGCAGGAACACCAGCAAGGCGCTCGCGCCGATGAACCACGCGCTGATCGGGCGCTCCACGAACACCGCCAGATCGCCGCGGGACAGCAGCAACGCGCGGCGGAAGTTCTCTTCGACCATGGGGCCAAGCACGAAGCCGAGCAGGATGGGCGCGACCGAGAATTCCAGCGTCATGAGGATGGCGCCGATCACACCGAAAGCCAGCACCTCCCAAATCTGGAAGAGACTGTTCTGGGTGCTGAACACCCCCACCGCGATGAAGAACAGCGCCGACGGGAACAGGTAGCGGTACGGCACCTGCAGCAACTTCACCCACACGCCGATCAGCGGCACGTTCAGCACCATGAGCAGCACGTTACCCACCCAGAAGCTGGCGATCAGGCCCCAGAAGATGTCCGGATGCTCGGTGATCAGCTGCGGGCCGGGCTGGATGCCCTGGATCAGCAGCGCGCCCAGGATCAGCGCCATCACGGCGTCGCCGGGGATGCCCAGACTCATCGTGGGGATGAAGTCGACCTGCGTCTTGGAGTGCGAGGACGCTTCCGGCGACGCCACGCCGGCGATCATGCCGGTGCCGAACTTCTCGGGCGTCTTGGAGATCTTGCGCTCCAGCGCATAGGCCACGAAGGTGGTGATGGTGGGGCCGGTGCCGGGCATGGCGCCGAACAGCGTGCCTACCGCCGTGCCGCGCACCATGGGCCAGAAGGCGGTCTTGAGCTCCTGCTTGCTGGGCCGCATGTCGCGCAGGCGCAGCTTGGCGCCGCTGCCGATGATGGTCATGCGGTTGACGCTCATGAGGAAGTCGGCCACGCCGAACAGGCCCATGGAAATCGCCACCAGTTCCAGGCCGTCGGACAGGTCCAGCAGCCCGAACGAAAAGCGGATGGTGCCGGTATTCACGTCCGTGCCCACCACGCCGCACATCAGGCCAAACAAGGTCATCGCCACGCCCTTGAGCGGCGAGCCGCGCGACATCGTGGCGCCGGCCAAGAGGCCCAACAGCATGATCGAAAAGATCTCGGTGGGACCGAACTTGAACGCCACTTCAACCAGCAGCGGCGACGCGAAGATCATGACGATGATCCCCACCGACGCGGCGAAGAACGAACAGATCATCGTGATGCCGAGCGCGGTTCCGCCCTTGCCCTGTTTGGTCAGCGGATAGCCGTCCAGGCAGGTGACCGCGTGCGGCGGATGCGAAGGCAGGTTGAGCAGGATCGCGCCGATGGCGCCGCCGTACTGCGAACCGTAGAAGATGCCGGCCAGCATCAGGATGGCGGGCACCGGATGCATTACGTAGGTCAGCGGCAGCAGAATGGAAATGGCCGACAGCGCGCCCATGCCGGGCAGCACGCCGATGAGGTTGCCCACCAGCACGCCGAAGAACGACCACATCAGGTTGTGCCACTGGAAGGCGACGCCGAAGCCGTACCAGAGGTCCATCAAAGATTGAGAAATCATGGCGCTTCAACCCCAGCGAAACAGCGGAAGCTGCAACTGCAACGCCCACCAGAAGACGACGACCGCGATGACGGTCATGGCGATCGACAGCAGCAGAGCCTGCTTGATCGTGTTGTTGCGGTCGCCCAGCGCCGAAATGAACACGATGGCGAACGTGGCGGGCAGCAAGCCGCCGTAGTGGCCCAGCAGCAGGAAGGCCAGGATGCCCAGCAGGATGCAGGCGCCGCCGCGGAAATCGGGCAGGCCGTGGCCATGGCCGTCGCCGGGCGGCGGCGCGGACGACTCGCCCGAACGCGCCGAGATGGCGATCAGCACGCCGGTCAGCGCCAGCAGGCCGCCGAGCGCCGCCGGGAAAAATCCGGGGCCCATGTGGCTCAGGGTGCCGATGTGATAGTCGGTGCCGCCGTAAATCGCCCCCAGCCCAATGAGGACCATCAGCGCTCCGCCGTAATAGTCCTTTCTATTGATTGTCTTTTGCACTTCATCCTCCTTCGTAGTGCGGCCGCACGCCTCGCCGGGATACACGCTCGAACGAGCGCCGCCCGGTGCCTGACGACAGGTCCGGACGCAGATTACGGAAGGAAGCTGCTAATCCGCTTTCTATGCGCTGTCGTGCTCCTGAATCCGGGGGTTATCCCTGAACGGAAGCCGCACATGAATGCGGAAATGCGGAGAAGTTACTGATCGCCCTTGAGCTCGACATCGAGCGGACGAGGATATTGCGAGACGATGGCCGCTAGCGGCAGCCACAGCACGGAAGCCAGGCCGACGCCACCTTGCGCGTTCGGTTCGCCGTCGCGCAATTCGATGTCGCCATCGTTGCGGCGTGCGTAAGCGCGGGCGATCGCCAGCCCCAGGCCCGAGCCCGACGAGGCGACCGGCTTGTCCGTGCCGACCCGCTCGAAACGCGCGAAGGCGCGCTGGCGCAGTATCGGGTCCAGCCCCGGCCCGTTGTCGGAAACGGCAACCTCGGCGCGGTTGTCGCGGCAGCAGACCGACACGGTGATGCGCGCGCCAGCAGGCGCGTAGTGGATGGCGTTGTGCACCAGGTTCGACAAGGCTTCGTGCAGTTCGGCCTCGTTGCCCGACACCGGCGCGGGGATTTCCTGGCCCTCTTCGGAACCCGCCTGCACCCAGCCCAGGTCCTGCTGCTTTTCATGCGCCAGCGGCAGGTACTGCAGCACCACCTCGCGCGACACGGCGTTCATGTCCAGCAGTTGCCTTGGCAACTGGTCGGCCTGGTTGGCGTGAGCCAGCGACAGCAGCTGTTCAGTCAGGCGGCGCGTGCGGCCCAGCTGGTCGACGATGCCGCGCAGGCCCTCCTGCGCCCGGGCCGGATCGCGTTCGCGCAGCGCGTACTGCGCCTGCGTCAGCATGATGGCCAGCGGCGTGCGCAATTGATGCGAAGCATCGGCCAGGAACTGCGACTGCTCGTCGAGGACGCGGCGGTAGCGGGCGATATGGTGATTGACCGCATCGACCAGCGGCGCCACTTCGCTGGGCACGCGCGAGGCGTCCAGCGGCGTCAGGTCATCGGGGCGGCGCGCGCGGATATCGTTGCGCAGCCGGCGCAGCGGCTTCAACGCCCACGACACGCCCCACCACACCAGCAGCGCGACCAGCGCCAGCATGCGCGTGTCGCGCAGGATTTCCTGGCGCCGGGCGTTGTTCTCGGCCTCGATGCGCTTGCCTGTGCTTTCGGCCACCACGACCAGCACCTGGCGGTGCTGCCCCTGGTAGTACAGGTCGCGCACCACCGCGACGACGCGCACGGGATCGTTGCGATAGACGCTGTCGTAGAAAACGGGCTGGCTGTTGGAACGCGGCCAGGCAGGCGGACGCGGCATCTCCGGCATGCCGAGCAAGGTCTTGCCCGGCTCGGTGGGCACGGCGGCTCCGTCCGGCAGCGGCGGATCGATCTCTTCGATGCGGAAATACTTGCGCAGGCCCGCGCGGGACTCGAGCATCACCTGCGCGTACAGCGGCGTAGCGACCTGCAGGTTGCCGTCAGGCGTGAATTCCAGGCTGCTTTCCAGCACCCGGGCAGGCTCGACCAGGGCGCTGTCGTAGGCTTCGTTGGTGATCTCGGCCAGCGTGCGGTAGTCGTTCACGCTGTCCACGACCAGCAGCACGATCACGCCCGGCAGCAGCAGAATGATCAGCAGCGCGCGGATGCCCACGCGCGGCAGCTCGGATAGCCGCAGCCTCACTCAGGATTCCGCGGACTCGCTGGCGACGCTTTCCAGCATGTAGCCCAGCCCGCGCACGGTGACGATGCGCACGTCGCTGCCGGCCAGCTTCTTGCGCAGCCGATGCAGCACCACCTCGATGGCGTCGGGATTGGCTTCGCTATCGTGCGTGAACACCTTGCCGAACAGCTGGGACTTGTCCACCGGATAGCCGCTGCGGGTAAGCAAGGCGGCCAGCGCGGCATGCTCGCGCGGCGTCAGAAACAGCAGCGAGCCGTCCAGGGTGAAGGCGCGGCTTTCGCTGTCGTAGGACAGCGAACCGCATTGCAGGCGCGGATGCTGGCGGCCGCGGCTGCGGCGCACCAGCGCCGTCAGGCGCGCTTCCAGTTCCTCGAGCGCGAAGGGCTTGGTGAGGAAGTCGTCCGCGCCCAGGTTCAGGCCGCGCACGCGGTCCTGCAGAGCGCCTTGGGCAGTCAACAGCAGCACCGGGGTGCGGTCGTCGCGGTTGCGCATTTCGCGCAGCACCACCAGCCCGTGCTTGTCGGGCAGGCGCAGGTCCATGACGATGGCGTCGTATTCGGTACCGGCCATGAAGGCTTCGGCGGTGCGGGCGTCGGCCGCGTGGTCCGGCACGAACCCGCTCTGGGCGAGCGCGCGCATCAACCAGGACGCCATGTCCCGTTCGTCTTCAACCAACAATATGCGCATGACCGTCCGTTCCTTCAGGCAGATTCTCTGCTGCCCGTTGCCCGTGCACCCGCTGGCGCAAGTAGCGGGTTTCGTGATGGCGCCGGAAGAGGATAGCCGACAGCTCGTTCAGCGCCTGGGTGTAGACATCGCGCTTGAACTCGATCACGGCATCCAGGGGCACCCAATACTGGCTCCAGCGCCAGGCATCGAATTCCGGATGCTGCGTCGCGCGCAAGCACACGTCACTGTCACGTCCTACCAGGCGCAACAAGAACCAAATCTGTTTTTGTCCTTTATAGTGGCCACGCCACTCACGCCGGACGAAGTGATCGGGCACGTTATAACGTAACCAATCGCGTGTACGCCCCAAAATACGGACATGCTCGGGCTTCAAGCCCACCTCTTCATGGAGTTCGCGATACATGGCCTGCACCGGGCTTTCGCCATACTTGATGCCGCCTTGGGGGAACTGCCAGGCATGTTCCCTGATACGCTTGCCCCAAAAGACCTCGTTTCTACCGTTGACGAGAATGATGCCGACATTGGGGCGGTAGCCTTCGCGGTCAAGCATGGGCCACCCCCACCGAATTCAATACAATTACGATCGATTATACGTATCTGCAGCCACCTTTAAACATGCGCGCATCCAACTACCACATCAACACCCTCAAAGAAGCCCCTTCCGAAGCCGAAGTCGCCAGCCATCAGCTGATGACCCGGGCAGGGATGATCCGCAAGCTCGCGGGCGGCATCTACACCTACATGCCCCTGGGGCTGAAAGTCATCCGCAAGGTCGAGGCCATCGTCCGCGAAGAAATGAATGCCGCGGGTGCGATCGAGCTGCTGATGCCGGTGGTGCAGCCGGCCGAGCTCTGGCAGGAATCGGGCCGCTGGGAGCAATACGGCGCCGAGCTGCTGCGCATCAAGGACCGGCACCAGCGCGATTTCGTGCTGCAGCCCACGTCCGAGGAAGTCATCACGGACATCGCGCGCAACGAAATCCACAGCTATCGCCAGCTGCCGGTGAACTTCTATCACATCCAGACCAAGTTCCGGGACGAGCGCCGCCCGCGCTTCGGCCTGATGCGCGGCCGCGAATTCACCATGAAGGACGCCTATTCCTTCGACCGCGACGAAGCCGGCGCTCAGGCCAGCTACGACACCATGTTCAACGCCTACATGCGCATTTTCGGCCGCCTGGGTCTGGAATTCCGCGCCGTGGCCGCTGACACGGGCTCGATCGGCGGCACCCGCAGCCACGAATTCCAGGTGATCGCCGACACCGGCGAAGACCTGCTGGTCTACAACGCCGATTCGGAATACGCCGCCAACATGGAGCTGGCCGAGGCCCCCGGCCTGTACCCGACCCGCGCCGAGCCCGCCCAGGCCATGGCCGAAGTGCCCACGCCGGGCGCCGCCAAGTGCGAAGACGTGGCCAAGCTGCTGGGCCTGCCGCTGGAGCGCACGATCAAGTCCATCGTGCTGGCCACCGACGGCGAGAAAGGCGCCGACATCTGGCTGCTGCTGCTGCGCGGCGACCACGAACTCAACGAAATCAAGGCCGGCAAGCTGCCCGGCCTGGCCGGCTTCCGCTTCGCCACGGAAACCGAGATTGTCGAAACCTTCGGCTGCAAGCCCGGCTACCTGGGCCCGGTCAAGACCGTCCGTCCCGTGCACGTCATTGCCGACCGCACCGTGGCCAACATGGCCGATTTCGTCTGCGGCGCGAACAAGGAAGATTTCCACATCCAGGGCGTGAACTGGGGCCGTGACCTGCCCGAGCCCGAGCTGGTGGCGGACCTGCGCAACGTAGTCGCCGGCGACCCCTCGCCGGACGGCAAGGGCACCCTGTCGATCCAGCGCGGCATCGAAGTCGGCCACGTGTTCTACCTGGGCAAGAAGTACTCGGAAGCCCTCAAGGCCACCTTCCTGGACGAAACCGGCAAGCCCGCCGTCCTGGAAATGGGCTGCTACGGTATCGGCGTGACCCGCATCGTGGGCGCGGCCATCGAGCAGAACCACGATGCCCGCGGCATCATCTGGCCGCGCGCGATCGCCCCCTTCGAAGTGGTAATCTGCCCGGTCGGCTGGGGCAAAAGTGAAACCGTGCGTGACACCGCGCAAAAGCTCTACGAATCCCTCCTGGCGCGCGGCGTGGACGTCATCCTGGACGACCGCGATGCCCGCCCGGGCGTGATGTTTGCTGAATGGGAGCTGATCGGCGCGCCGCTGCGTGTAACAGTTGGAGAACGCGGCCTGAACGATGGTGTGGTGGAATTGCAGGCCCGTCGGGAAACCGAAGCGGCCAAGATTCCGGTAGAGTCCGCGCTTGAAGCCGTGCTGACGAAACTCGACACGCTGTAAACCTTATAGTAACTACGGACTTTCCGCGTCCCGACTGCCCTTTTCTATCCATCGTGACCGATCCGAAGTCCGCCGAATCCGTCCTGCAGGTCCGTGTCTACTACGAAGACACGGATGCAGGCGGAGTGGTTTTCTACGCCAACTACTTGAAATTCCTGGAACGCGCACGCACCGAGTGGCTGCGCAATCTGGGGGTCAACCAGTCCAACCTGGCGGCCAGCGAACAACGTCTATTCGTTGTCCGCTCCCTGGACATGTCCTACCGCAAGCCGGCCAGGCTGGACGATTTACTTACCATACGCAGCCGGATCACACGACTCGGCCGCGCTTCGATACACTTCGCGCAACGCGCGGAACGCGACGGGGAACTGCTTGCCGACGGCAACATCCAAGTCTGCTGCGTCGATGCCATTCACATGCGGCCGGCGGAGTTGCCGGCTGACGTTCGCGCCAAACTGGAATTCATTCAGGAATAACCATGCAAGTCACCAACGACATGTCGTTGCTTTCGCTGATTTCGCACGCCAGCGTGCCGGTCCAGCTGATCATGCTGATGCTGTTGGGCATTTCGATCATGTCCTGGACCTACATCTTCGCCAAGCGGCTGGCGATCAAGCGGGCCCATGCCCAGACCCGCCGCTTCGAAGACGATTTCTGGTCGGGCGGCGACCTGTCCATGCTGCAACAGGCCGTGGCCTCGCGCCGCGACGAGCAAGGCGCGCTGGCCCGCATCTTCGATGCCGGCATGACCGAATTCCTGAAGGCCCGCCGCGGCAATGCCTCCGGCGACGCCACCGCCCTGCTGGACGGCCCGCGCCGCGCCATGCGCGCCGCCTACCAGCGCGAGATGGATTCGCTGGAATCGCACCTGAACTTCCTGGCTTCGGCCGGCTCCGTGTCCCCTTACATCGGCCTGCTGGGCACGGTCTGGGGGATCATGCACGCCTTCATCGGCCTGTCGAACATGCAGCAGGCCACCCTGGCCTCGGTGGCTCCCGGCATCGCGGAAGCGCTGATCGCCACCGCCATCGGCCTGTTCGCGGCCATTCCCGCCGTGGTCGCCTACAACCGCTTCACGAACGACATCGATCGCATCTCGATCCGTTTCGACAGCTTCGTCGATGAATTCCTGAACATTCTGCAACGGCAGGTGCGCTAATGCCCTCGGTAAGCTCACGCGGCAGGTCCGGCCGCCGCATGAAGGCCGACATCAACGTGGTGCCGTACATCGACGTGATGCTGGTGCTGCTGGTCATCTTCATGGTGACCGCTCCTCTCATCACGCCCGGCCTGATCCAGCTGCCCTCCGTCGGCGCGGCTTCGGACGTGCCGGTCAAGCCGCTGGAAGTCCAGATTTCGGAAGACGGCAAGATCGCCCTGCGCATGCGCGAACCCGGCGCCACCATGCAGGACATCGCGCGCCCCGAGCTGGTGGCGCAAGTGCGTTCGCGCATTACCGCGGAAACCCCGGTGGTCATCGCCGCCGACGGCAAGGTGCCGTACGAAACGGTCGTGAAGGTCATGGATGAACTTCGCACCAGCGGCATCACCCGCCTGGGTCTGCTGGTGGACCAGTCCGCCGGCGCATCCCAGCCTGCTCCCGCGAAAAAACGCTAACGCGACGCCTTCCGCCGGCGACGCCGGCTTGCAACGCTCATGACGCCACCCATAATCCGACACCGCAGCGGCCCCCCGGCCACCCCGCCCAACCACGACAACCGGAAGGCATTGATCCTGGCCGTGGCCGTGCACGTGCTGCTGCTGATCGTCTTGATCTTTGGCGTGAACTGGCGCTCCGAGAGCCCCGGCCCCGTGCAGGTGCAGCTCTGGGCAGACGGCAATTCGCCCGTCTCGCCGCCGCCCACGCCGCAACCCGAACCCCCGAAGCCTCAGCCCAAGCCGGAACCGAAGCCGGAGCCTGAAAAGGCGCCCGAGCCTCCCCCGCCGCCGCCCCCTCCCCCCAAGCCTGAGCCCCAAGCCCAGCCCAAGACCGAGGAAGTCGACCCCGAGATCGCGCTGCAGGAAGCCAAGAAAAAGCGCGAACAAGAGGAAAAGGCACGCCAGGCTGCCGAAGCCGCCAAGGAAAAGGCGCGCCTCGACGAAGAACGCAAGCAGGCCGAACTGAAGGAAAAGAAGCGTCTGGAGCAGGAACGCCAGGCTGCTGAGAAGGCTGCTGCCGAAAAGGCCGCCGAGAAAGCCGCCGCCGACAAGGCTGCCGCCGAGAAGAAGGCCAAGGACGACGCCGCCAAGAAGGCCGCGGCAGACAAGGCCGCCGCCGAAAAGGCCGCTGCCGACAAGGCTGCCGAGGAAAAAGCCGCGGCCGAAAAGGCTGCCGCCGAGAAAAAAGCTGCGGCCGAGAAGAAGGCCAAGGAAGAAGCCGCCAAGAAGGCCGCCGCCGACAAGGCGCTGAAGGATGCCTTCCGCAACGACGCCCTGGGCGCCGCCGGCATCCCCGGCGGCACGGCCGACCGCAATCAGGCGGGCGGCGGGCGCGACAGCGGCTATGGCGCCAAGGTCCGCGCCTGCGTGCAACCCGGGGTGGCTTATCCGCCCCCGGCCCGCAGCGGATCGGAAAATCCCACGGCACAATACCGGGTACAGTTAGGTTCCGACGGGAAGGTCAATGGCGTCACCTTGACCAGTTCTTCGGGCAATGCCGGCTTCGACCGCGCGGTCGAGACGGGCATCCGCCGTTGCAACCCCTTCCCGAAGCCCTCGACGGGCCGCTACGAACCCATTATTGACGTTGTGTACAGAATGTATGATTGACAGGAGATTGATGAATATGACTCCCGCTTATAGCCGACGAGTACCCCCCCTCGCTCTCTGGCGATCGTATGGACTCGGGCTGCTGATGCTGACCTTGGCCTGCCTGATGGCCATCAAGCCCGCCCATGCGCAGCTGCGCGTCGATATCTCCGGTACCGGCGCCACCCAATACCCCGTCGCCATCGCCGACTTCGCCGTCGACGACACCCATGGCCGCGCCCTGGCCGAAGTCATCCGCGCCGACCTGACCCGCACGGGCCAGTTCCGCCTGATCAACGCCGCCGGTTCCGGCCTGAACGTCGACTCCCCCATCGCCTATGACGACTGGCGTGGCAAGGGCGCCGATTTCATCGCCTACGGCAGCATCACGCGCGGCGCCGACGGCCGCTACGACGTCCGCTACCGCCTGGCCGACACGGTCAAGAAGGGCCAGCTGGACGGCGTGGCGTTCTCGGGCACCGAGCAGGAACTGCGCCGCGTGGCGCACCAGATCGCCGACCGCATTTACGAGAAGATCACCGGCGTTAAGGGTGTCTTCTCGACCCGTATCGCGTACGTGCTGAAGAAGGGCGCCACCTACGAACTGCAGGTGGCGGACGCCGACGGGCAGAACCCGCAAGTCGCCCTGCGTTCGCGCGAGCCCATCATTTCGCCGTCCTGGTCGCCCGATGGCACCAAGCTCGCCTATGTGAGCTTCGAATCCGGCAAACCTGTCGTCTACGTGCACAATCTGGCCACCAGCGCCCGTTCGCCTGTCGCCAACTTCAAGGGCAACAACAGTGCACCGGGCTGGTCGCCTGATGGCAGCAAGCTGGCGGTGGCTTTGACCCGCGATGGTTTGTCGCAAATTTACATCGTTGGCGCGACCGACGGCTCGAATCCGACCCGAGTTACGCGTTCTCCCGGGATTGACACCGAACCGAGCTTTACGCCAGACGGTGCTTCCATTATCTTTACGAGTGACCGCAGCGGCGGGCCGCAGATCTACCAGACCGGCTCGAGTGGTGGCGAAGCACGCCGCCTCACGTTTAATGGTGGTTACAACATATCACCCCGAATTTCCCCCGATGGATCGACGCTACTGTACGTTGCAAGACGCGACGGCGCGTTTCGAATCGCATCGTTGAACCTGTCCTCAGGCTCCGAGACCTTGTTGACTGATGGTCGTGACGATCAGTCCCCGAGTTTTGCGCCGAATGGAATGCAAGTCCTTTACGCCGCCATCCAAAATGGCCGTAGCGTGCTTGCTGGTGTCTCGAGCGATGGCCGCGTACGGCAGACGCTTTCGGTACTGAATGGGGAAATACGTGAACCGACTTGGGGCCCATTTACCCGATAACACGTGTGACTCTCTTTGCAAAGGAACTATCATGAAGTCGCGCATTGCCAAAAGCCTAACCATCGCCGCTCTGGCTGCCGCCCTGGCAGCTTGCAGCTCCGTCCCTCTCGACGATAAAGCGGGTCAGGGCGGAGGCGCTGGCCAAGGATCCTCGGCCTCTGGCCAGATCCTTGATCCCTTCAACCCCCAAAGCATCCTGGCGCAACAGCGCTCGGTGTACTTTGACTTCGACAGCTACACGGTGTCGGACCAGTACCGCAGCTTGGTCGAAACCCACGCCAAGTACCTGGCCTCGCATCAACAGCAGACCATCAAGATCGAAGGCAACACCGACGAACGCGGCGGCGCTGAATACAACCTGGCCCTGGGCCAGCGCCGTGCCGACGCTGTGCGCCGCATGATGACCCTGCTGGGCGTCAGCGACAACCAGATCGAAACCATCAGCTTCGGTAAAGAAAAGCCGAAGGCGACTGGTACGTCGGAAGCCGACTTCGCGGAAAACCGCCGCGCCGATATCGTTTATCGCCGCTAAGCTTTTTCGTATAGTCTAGAGCCCTACCACGCGTCGGGACGGTCAACCGGCCGTCCCGACGTTTGTTTTTATACCCGGGAATTTTCATGCGCGATAACGTTCTGTCCCTGCGTCCTCTGATTGCGGCCACCGGCTTGGTGCTTGCGGCCCTTGCGGCGCCCGCCCACGCTTTTTCCGACGATGAGGCCCGCCGGGCCATCCTGGATTTGCGCCAACAGGTGCAGCAGCAGAACGAACAAAGCCAGCGCGCCAAGCTGCAATTGGCCGACCAGATCCAGGCCTTGCAGCAGGAAGTCGCCCAACTGCGCGACCAGCTCGAATTGGTGTCGCGCCAGCAGCCCTCGGCCAAGCCGGGCGGCGCGGCGGGCAGCGCCAATCCGCCGGGAGCCTCCGCCGGCGACCCCCAGGAACAGGCCGCCTATGACGGCGCGATCGACCTGTTCCGCAAGGGCCAGTACAAGGAAGCGTCCGAATCGCTGGCCGCCTTCACCGCCCTGTACCCCGCCAGCCAGCTCGCGCCCAGCGCCCAGTTCTACCTGGGCAGCAGCCGCTATGCGCTGAAGGACTTCAAGGGCGCCATCGAGCAGTTGAACGCCATGGTCCAGAAGGCCCCGGACAACGCGCGCGCGCCGGATGCTCTGCTGGTGATCGCCGGCAGCCAGATCGAAATGAACAATCGCGCCGGCGCCAAGACGACGCTGCAGCGCATTGTTCGCGACTACCCGACCACGCCGGCCGCCAGCACGGCCAAGAGCCGTCTGCAGCTGCTGCAGTAATGCCGCCTGCCGCGAGCGCGGTTGCCGCATACCGGCACATCCTGCGCCGCCGGGCAGGGCTTATCGCCCTGCTGCTGGCGGCGCTTTTCATTGCGCTGCTGGCCGACTTCACCGTCGGCCCCTCGGGCCTGCCCTGGGGCGAACTGTGGCAGACGCTCACTGCACCCGCCTCGGCTGATCCGACCACCCGAGTCATCGTGTGGGACATCCGCCTGCCGTCGACGTTGATGGCCGCCCTGGTCGGCATGGCGCTGGGGATGGCGGGCGCGGAAATGCAGACCATCCTGAACAACCCCTTGGCCAGCCCATTTACGCTGGGCGTGTCGTCCGCCGCGGCCTTTGGCGCCTCGCTGGCCATCGTGCTGCAACTGGGCCTGCCCGGCGTTCCCGCTGGCTGGCTGGTGGCCGGCAACGCTTTCCTGTTTGCGCTGCTGGCGGCCTTGATGCTGGACGCCGTGACCCGTTGGGGCGGCATGAATACCTCGGGCGTGGTGCTGTTCGGCATCGCCATGCTGTTCACCTTCAATGCGCTGGTGTCGCTGGTGCAGTTCATGGCCAGCGCCGAGGCGCTGCAGAACCTGGTGTTCTGGACCATGGGCAGCTTGTCGCGTTCCAGCTGGACCACGGTCGGCGTGCTGGCGGCGGCCTTTGCCGTGGCGCTGCCGCTGGCCATGCGCCAATCCTGGAAACTGACCGCGCTGCGCCTGGGCGAGGACCGCGCCGCGAGCTTCGGCGTGGACGTGCGCCGCGTGCGCGTTGCGGCGCTGGCCCGGGTCAGCCTGCTGTCGGCGCTGGCGGTGGCCTTTGTCGGCACGATAGGCTTCATCGGGTTGGTCGCGCCGCACATTGCGCGGCGGCTGTTCGGCGAGGACCACCGCTACTTCCTGCCGGGCAGCGCGCTGGTGGGCGCGGTGATCCTGTCACTGGCGTCGATCGCCTCCAAGAACCTCATGCCGGGCGTGGTCGTGCCGGTGGGCATCGTGACCGCCCTGGTCGGCATACCCTTTTTCGCGTCGGTGGTGCTGCGCCGGCAGATGCCATGACCGCGCCGCGCACCGCTGCAGCAACGACGCTATCCGTGCGCGGCCTCACGGCCGGCTACGGACGCTCGGACGTGCTGCATGCGCTGTCGATACCCGAGTTGCCCGCCGGCCAGGTGAGCGCTCTGCTCGGCCCCAACGGCAGCGGCAAATCCACCCTGCTCAAGACCCTGGCGGGCCTGGTCCGCGTGCGCGCCGGACAGGTCACGCTGGACGGCCGCGACCTGCTACGCCAGAGCTTCGGCGAACGCGCGCGCCACGTGGTCTACCTGCCCCAGGGCTTGCCCGCGGCCGTGCACCTGCGGGTGTTCGAATCCGTGCTGGTGGCGGCCAAGGCGGGCGACGGCCTGGGTACGCCGGTGGACATGCAAGCCATAGACCGGCTGCTGGAGCGCCTGGGCATTGCCCATCTGGCCTTGCAGTACCTGGATTCGCTGTCCGGCGGACAGAAGCAGCTGGTGGGACTGGCGCAGGCCTTGATCCGCCACCCGCGCGTGCTGCTGCTGGACGAACCGCTGTCGGCGCTGGACTTGAACTACCAGTTCCACGTCATGCAGCTGCTGCGACAGGAAACCCTGGAACACGGCCTGATCAGCGTCATCGTGCTGCATGACCTGAACGTGGCGCTACAGCACGCCGACCGGGCCGTCATGATCCATGACGGCCGGCTGCACGCGGCGGGCCTGCCGGCGGACGTGATCACGCCGGCATCGCTGGCGGCGGTCTACGGGGTGGAAGGACGGGTGGAGGCCTGCTCGCGCGGCCTGCGGCAGGTGCTGATCGACGGGCTGCAAGCGCGCCCGCACTGAACGCGGGACAGCGCGATGTCAGGCGCGCAGCGCCACGTCCACGACCGGCGCGCCGGTCATGTCCGCCAGTTGCCGCGGCGTCAGGTTGAACACCGCATGCGGATGCCCCGCGGCAGCCCACAGGCTGTCGTAGTTGAAGAGATCCGCGTCCAACAGCATCACCGGCTTGACCGCATGGCCGATGGGACACACGCCGCCGATCGCATAGCCGGTCATGTCGCGCACGAACTTCGCGTCCGCCTTGGCCAGCGGACCCACCTGCGAGGCCACCTTGGCCTCGTCCACTCGGTTCGCGCCGCTGGCGATTACCAGCACCGGCGCGTCATCCGAGGCGCGCCGGAAGATGATGGACTTGGCGATCTGCGCGACCTCGCAGCCTAGCCCCGCCGCCGCTTCCGCCGAGGTCTTGCCGGTTTGCGGCAGGACGACCACGGGCTTGTCATGCCCCAGTTCCAGCAGCAGGCGCGCGACGCGCTGGGCGGATTCGGGCAAGGCGGCAAGGGACTCAGGCGACATCGGGACGGCTCCGTTGAGTTGGGAAATAGGCGCGGCCAGCGCGCCGGGACATCGGAAACGAGTTTATCAGCGCGGAGGCGCGGCGCCTGCGGGCTAGAATGCGCTCCTGGCTTTCCCACACGACACCCATGCGTTCCGAACCCGTCCTGCCCCTGCAAACCGCCCTGATCGGCGGCTACGCCATGTCCTACGCCGAGTACGGCAGCGGTGCGCCCCTGGTGCTGGTGCACGGCTCCTTGTCCGACTGCCGCTACTGGAAGTCGCAGATGGCGCCGCTGGGCAAGTCGTTCCGCGTGCTGGCGGTCTGCCTGCGCCGCTACTGGCCCGAAACCTGGGACGGCGAAGGCGAGGGTTTTTCGGTCGAACAGCATGCCAGCGACGTGCTGGAGTTCATCGATACGGTGGCAGGCGAACCGGCCCATCTGGTGGGCCACTCCCGCGGCGGCCGCGTGGCGCTGGAGGCCGCATTGCAGCAGCCTGCCGCGCTGCGCAGCCTGACCCTGGCCGATCCGGGCCTGCCGCTGCCCGGCGACGACGACCTGCGCGGGGGCTTTCGCCAGCGCGCGCTGGCGCTCATCCGCGACGGCGAGATCGAAGATGGCCTGGCGCTGTTCGTGGATACCGTCACCGGACCCGACACCTGGCAACGCATGGTGCCGTGGTTCAAGGAAATGGTGCGCGACAACGTCGGCACGCTGTTCGGGCAGGCCGAGGAAAAGCCCGAAGCGCTGACGCCCGGGCAGATCGGCACGCTGAAGCTGCCGACCCTGCTGATTGGCGGCGCGCTCAGCCCCGCGCCCTATCCGGCCGTTTTGGATGCCCTGTCGCAATGGCTGCCGCAAGCGCAGCGCGTGACGATCACCGGATCGTCGCACGGCATGAACCTGGGCAATCCGCGCGCCTTCAACGGCGCGATCGAGGCATTCATCAACGGCTGACGCTGGCGCTGCCCGGCCGTGGCACGCCTCAGGGCTCGACCGAAGGCGTGTGCTTCAGACGCCGCAACACGAAGGTGGAACGGCTGTGCCGCACGCCGCGCAGCTTGTAGAGCCGCTTGCGCAGGAACTCCTCGTAGCCTTCGGTTCCCGCCACCGCCACCTTGATCAGATAGTCATACTCGCCAGTCACGAGAAAGGCCTCGACCACTTCCGGCAGCCGCGTGATCTCTTCGCCGAAGCGCGCCAGCGTGTCGTCATCGTGGTGTTCCAGCGTCACCTCGATCATGACGGTGTCCGGCAAGCCCAGCGCCTTCTGGTTCAAGAGGGCGGCGTAGCCCTCGATCACGCCCGCCTCCTCCAGCGCCTTGACCCGGTTCCAGCAAGGCGTGGGCGACAGGCCCACCTGCTCGGCCAGTTTCAGGTTGGTGAGGCGCCCGTCCGCACGCAGCGCGCGCAGGATCTTGCGGTCGGTTTCGTCGATTTTGGGCGATGTGGACATGGGAAGGCCGATAGAAAAGATATTTTCCCTGGAAAAACCAATTCTACAAGACAGATATTTTCCTGAATCAGCAAATACGGCGTGAATCAGGAAACCTATTTTGCCCTCCTGCCCGTAGACTCTCCTGCAAGACGGTCACCTATCCCGCCCGTCCGATTTCGGCGTCCACGCTGCGGCACAACCCGGCGCAGACGCCGGCAGTATCAACGCAGCACGCCGCGCGCCGATCCGCACGGCAGGAAACCATGTCTCTCGCAGCAGCAGCACCCGCAAGAACCGGTCTGGGCCTTTCCGGCACCGCCATGCTTTTGGCCGCTCCGGCGCTCTTCGCCTCCAACATGGTGGCGGCCCGCTGGGCCCATGATGCCAACCTCCCCCCCGTTTTCCTGGCCTTCGGCCGCTGGCTGATCGCCCTGCTGATCCTGCTGCCGCTGGCCGCGCCCGCCCTGCGCGCGCATCGCAAGACCTTGTGGCGCGCCCTGCCGTCGCTGGCGCCGCTGGCGGTGCTGGGCATGGGCGTGGCCGTGGCGCCGCAATACATCGGCGCCCAAAACACCAGCGCGACCAACATCGCCCTGATCTTTTCGTGCAGCCCCATCCTGGTGGCGCTGCTGGAAGCCATCATCTGGCGCAAGCCGCTGTCCGCCCTGCGCGGCGCGGGCCTGGCGCTGGCCTTGGGCGGCGTACTGGTGGTGCTGGCGCGCGGTGACGCGCAGACGCTGGCCCGCCTGGATTTCGGCCAAGGGGATCTCTGGGTGCTGCTGGCCGCCACTGGCTGGGCCTTCTACACCGTGTTGCAGAAGCGGCTGAGTCTGCCCGCGGTGCCGGACAGCGCCCGGCTGGCCGCCATGATGCTGGGCGGCGTGCTGGCCCTGGCGCCCTTTGCCGCGATCGAGGCCGCGGCCGGCGCCACGCCGCCCTGGGGCGATCCGCGACTGGCCGCGGTGCTGCTGTTCCTGGCGGTGGTGCCCAGCCTGGGCGCGTACTACGTGTACGGCCGCCTGATCAGCCAGGCCGGGCCGGCCACCGCGGGGCTGTCGATGTTCCTGGTGCCGGTCTATGCCGCGCTGCTGGCCTGGCCGCTGCTGGGCGAAGCCCCGCAGCTGTTCCATGCCTACGGCTTCGTGATGATCCTGCTGGGCGTGAAGCTGGCCTCGTCGCGCATGCGCGCGGCGGCGGCCACGGCCGCCGCCCCGGCCTGAAGCGGACGGCTCAACGGCCGGTGCCCTGAGCCGCCATCACTTCCTGCGCCACCTGGCGCGGCGCCTCGGCATAGTGCTTGAACTCCATGCTGTAGGTCGCACGCCCCTGGGTCAGCGAGCGCAGCGAGGTGGAGTACCCGAACATCTCGGCCAGCGGCACTTCGGCGCGCACCAGCTTGCCGCCGCCGCCCGCGATGTCCTCCATGCCCTGCACCATGCCGCGCCGCGAGGACAAGTCGCCCATGACGTTGCCGGTGAAGTCCTCGGGCGTTTCCACCTCGACCTGCATCATGGGTTCCAGCAGCACCGGATCGGCGCGGCGCATGCCTTCCTTGAAGGCCATCGAGCCCGCCATCTTGAAGGCGTTCTCGTTCGAGTCCACGTCGTGGTACGAGCCGAAGAACAGCGTCGCCTTCACATCCACCACCGGATAGCCCGCCAGCACTCCGGCATTGAGGGCTTCGCGTATGCCCTTGTCGACGGCCGGAATGAACTCGCGCGGCACCACGCCGCCCTTGATGGCATCGACGAATTCATAGCCCTTGCCGGGCTCCTGCGGTTCCAGCTTGAGCACCACATGGCCGTACTGGCCGCGCCCGCCCGATTGCTTGACGAACTTGCCTTCGACCTCGTTGCAGGTCTTGCGTATGGTTTCGCGGTACGCGACCTGGGGCTTGCCCACCGTGGCCTCGACGCCGAACTCGCGCTTCATGCGGTCGACCAGGATTTCCAGGTGCAGCTCGCCCATGCCGGAAATGATGGTCTGGCCGGACTCTTCATCCGTACGCACGCGGAACGACGGATCCTCTTGCGCCAGGCGGCCCAGCGCGATGCCCATTTTTTCCTGGTCGGCCTTGGTCTTGGGCTCCACGGCCTGGGAAATCACGGGCTCCGGAAACACCATGCGTTCCAGGATGATGATGTGGGCGGGATCGGTCAGCGTGTCGCCAGTGGTGACGTCCTTGATGCCCACGGCCGCCGCGATGTCGCCCGCGTAGACCTCGGTGATCTCGCGCCGCTCGTTGGCGTGCATCTGCAGGATGCGGCCCAGCCTTTCCTTCTTTTCCTTGATGGGATTGAAGACCGAGTCGCCCGATTTCACCACGCCCGAATAAACGCGGAAGAACACCAGTTGGCCGACAAAGGGGTCGGTCATGATCTTGAAGGCCAAGGCCGAAAACGGCTCGTTGTCGGTGGGATGCCGTTCGATTTCATGATCGCGCACGTCGTGGCCCTTGATCGCGGGCACGTCAACGGGTGAAGGCATATAGTCGATGACCGCGTCCAGCATGGCCTGCACGCCCTTGTTCTTGAACGCGCTGCCACAGAGCATCGGCACGATCTCGTTGGCGACCGTGCGCATGCGCAGGCCCTGCTTGATTTCATCCTCGGTCAAGGGTTCGCCCGACAGGTATTTTTCCAACAGGGTTTCGTTGGCCTCGGCGGCCTTCTCCACCATCTTGTCGTGCCATTCCTGGGCCTGGGCCTGCATCGAGGCGGGAATGTCGCGGTACTCGAAGCGCACGCCCTGGCTGGCCTCATCCCAGATGATGGCCTTCATCTTGACCAGGTCGATCACGCCTTCGAAATGGTCCTCGGCGCCCACCGGCAGCTGGATGGGCACGGCGTCGCCCTTCAGGCGTTCGGCGATCTGGCGCTGCACGCGCAGGAAGTCGGCGCCGACCCGGTCCATCTTGTTGACGAAGGCCAGCCGCGGCACCTTGTACTTGTTGGCCTGGCGCCAGACGGTTTCGGATTGCGGCTGCACGCCGCCCACGGCGTCGTAGACCATGACCGCGCCATCCAGCACGCGCATGGAACGCTCGACCTCGATGGTGAAGTCGACGTGGCCCGGCGTATCGATGATGTTGATGCGGTGTTCGGGATAGTTGCCCGCCATGCCCTTCCAGAAGGCGGTGGTGGCGGCCGACGTGATGGTGATGCCGCGTTCCTGTTCCTGCTCCATCCAGTCCATCACGGCGGCGCCGTCATGCACCTCGCCGATCTTGTGGGTGATGCCGGTATAGAAGAGGATGCGCTCGGTGGTCGTCGTCTTGCCCGCGTCGATGTGGGCGCTGATGCCGATATTGCGGTAAAGCTCGATACGCGTCTTGCGAGTCATGGCCTCTTCCCTTGCAGTGAACTACCGGGCGAAGACGGCAAGCCCGACCGGGCCTTGCCGCGGCGGGCGCCATGCCGCGTAGGGTGCTTGAGAATCGCGGAACCGCGCCCGCACTGATGCGTAAATATTACGCGCGGCGCGACAAGAAACAAGCCTAGTCCCTGCAAGGGCCAAGGATAAAAAAAAGCCCCTCCAACAGGAGGGGCTCGTTTGCCATGCACCAGCCTGGGGCGAGCCTCAGGGGCTGCCCGCAGCGGCGTACCGTGCAGGCTACTTCTTTTCTTCCTTGACGCGGTACACCAGCACGGCGGTGCTGGCCAGCGACAGAACCTTGGCGGTGACGCTGCCCAGCAGCAGGCGCGACAGGCCGCTGCGGCCGTGGCTGCCGATGAAGATCAGGTCGCAGCCGGCGTCGGCGGCGGCTTGCACGATGCCGTCGGCAACGTTGAAGTTCGACACGGCGCGCGACTCGGACTTCACGCCGGCGGTGTCGGCGCGGTCGGTGATCTGCTTGAGGTACTTGTCGGCCTGCTCGGCGGAGGCCTTTTCGTAGTCTTCGTCGGTGATGGCGTAGGCGGCAGCCATGCCGTCAAAGCCGATCGTGGCTGCGAAAGGCTGGGTCACGTAGAGCGCGACGACTTCAGCGCCCACGGAACGCGCAAAGCAAATGCCGGCATTGGCGGCTTGGGCCGAGAGCGGAGAACCGTCGGTGGGAATCAGGATCTTCTTGAACATCTTGCCTGCTCCTGTTTGTGAGGTACCTCCATGCTACCGGAAACGCGCCAGGTTCACATCAACCGAACCCGGCGCGCCTTGACGCGCGTCAAGCCCGATCAGCCCAGCTGCTGGGCGGCGGCGAACAGATTGGTGCAACGGGTGCCGGTGCGGCAGTACGCCAGGACCGGGCCCGGCAGCGTGCGCAGCAGCTCGGCGAAACGCACCACGTCGGCGGCGGTCATGGCGCTGCCCACCACGGGCTGGTATTCGATCTGCAGGCCGGCGGCCAGGGCGGCCTTGGACACGTCCGCGGCGGTGGGCTGGTCCGGGCCCCCTTCAAAATCGGGACGGTTGATGATCACGCTCTTGTAGCCGGCGGCGGCGACGTCCGCCATGTCGTCCGGGCCGAGCTGGGGCGCGACGGCGAAATTCTGGGTCAGGGGTTTGATGGGTGCGGACATGGCGGTTCCTTCAATGGCTTCAAAGAGACAGCTTTCTATTATTGATTGCTGGAGGCGTTTTGCGCGAAGATTTTTTCCAGATCGGTCCAGACGCCGCGATGATCGGCGATCGTGACCGAAAAGCGCAGCATCGTGGACGGCGCCTGGGACGGGGAAAACAGCGTGCCCGGAGCCAGCAGCATGCCGTGGTCGGCCGCCACGCGCGCCAGCGCCTCGGTATCGCGGCCGTAATCGGCCCAGACGAACATGCCGGCGTGCGGCTCGTGGTGCACCGTCAACCCCAGTTTCAGCAACCCTTTCAGGCAGCGCTGGCGGGCGTCGTCCACCCGCAGGCGCACGCGCTCGATGTGGCGGCGGTACTGCCCTTCCATCAGCACCCGGTGGATCACCCGCTCGCCGAGTTCGGGCGAGGTCAGGCCGGCCAGCATCTTCAGGTCGGCGAGCTTCTGCAGGATGTCGGGATTCGCCGCCAGATAGCCCACGCGCAGGCTGGCCGCCAGCATCTTGGAATAACCGCCCACCAGGATCACCCGTTTCAGGCGGTCCAGCGCGGCCAGCTTCATGGCGCCGCCCGGATGCAGTTCGCCGTAGGTGTCGTCCTCGACCACGAGAAAATCGTGGCGTTCGGCGATGCGCAGGATGTCGTAGGCGGCGCCGGCCGACAACGTGTGGCCGGTGGGGTTGTGCACGGAACTGTTGATGATGAAGAGCTTGGGCTTGTGTTGGGCAGCCAGCTGTTCGAGCAGCGCCGTATCGGGGCCGTCGGGGCCGCGCGGCACGCCGATCAGGCGCGCGCCGAAGGCGGCCAATCGGCCGAAGATGACGAACCAGGCCGGGTCTTCGACCAGCACGGTGTCGCCCGGTTTGACCAGGTGCCGCGCGATCAGGTCCAGGCCGTGCGTGACGCCGTTGGTCGTCAGCAGGTTGAGTTCCGGATGCGCAGGCACGCCATCGTTCTGCAGGAAGGCGGCGATCTGCTGGCGCAGCGGCGCGAAGCCCTGCGGGTGGCCATAGCTGACCAGATGGCCGCGCACCGAACGGCCCACGGCGCGCACCGCGCCCGCCACCATCTCGGGGTCGAGCCAGTCCGCCGGCAGCAGCCCCGCGCCGCCCGGCATGCCTGAAGGGTTGGTGTCGCGGAACATGCTGCGCAACAGCCAGGCGACATCGATCCGGGCAGGCGGCGTGAACGCCGCGGGCGCCGCGCTGGCCACGGCGGCCAGGTGGCCGCTGCGCGCCCGCACGAAGAACCCCGCGCCCCGCCGCGACTGCACCAGGCCGCGGGCCACCAGGCGGTCGTAGGCCTCGACCACGGTGAAACGGCTGACGCCCGACTGTTCGGCCATCTTGCGGATCGACGGCAGCCGGGTGCCGGGCCGCAGGCCCTGTTCATCGATGCGGCGCGCCAGCCCATCGGCCAGCTGTGTCACCAAGGTGGCGTCGGCCTGGCGCACGGGTTGCCAGGGCATGGGGGAGGTCGCGGCGGCGGCAACTGTCATGGGGATTTCACCAGGCCAGTAAGTAAAGTGATATGCAAAAGTGTACCGGTACTGTACCGATAACTATGCGTAGAGTGACAGCAATGCCGAAAACCCGCAATAGCGGATGGGCGTGATGCCCGCGGCGCTCCCCAACCTTGGTGGCTGTGATGACCCGTCCCGCTTTCTATCCGACCTCCCAGGCTGCGCCTGGCGCGCCCATGGGGCTGTGGGAGGGGTACGGCTATGGTTTTCTGGGGGTGCTGGTCTTTTCCCTGACGCTGCCCATGACCCGCCTGGCCGTCGGCGAGCTGGCGCCGCTGCTCGTGGGACTGGGCCGGGCGCTGCTGGCGGCGGTGCCGGCCATCGCCGTGCTCTGGCTGACGCGCGCGCGCCGCCCAAACCGCGAGGAATGGCCAGGCGTCATCCTGGCCGCGCTGGGCATCGTGGTGGGCTGGCCGCTGGCATCCTCGCTTGCCATGCAGACCGTGCCCGCGTCGCAGGGCGCCGTCTTCAACGGGCTGCTGCCCCTGTCGACCGCGGCCTTTGCCGCGCTGCGCAGCGGCGAGCGCCCCTCGCCCGCCTTCTGGGCCTGGGCCGTGCTGGGCGCCGCGCTGGTGACGGCCTATGCCCTGCGCCAGGGCGAAGGCGCCCTGCAGCCGGGCTATCTGTGGCTGTTGCTGGCCGTGGTCCTGGGCGGCATGGGCTATGCCGAGGGCGCGCGCGCTTCCCGCACGCTGGGCGGCGGGCGCACCATCTGCTGGGCGCTGGTGATCAGCGCGCCCGTGGTGGCCGCGCCGGTCGGCTGGATGGCGGCGCAGCAGGCCAGTTGGCCCAGCGCCCCGGTGATCTACGCCAGCGCCTATCTGGCGCTGGGTTCGATGTTCCTGGGCTTTTTTGCCTGGTATCGCGGCCTGGCCGTGGGCGGCATCGCCCGGGTCGGCCAGGTGCAGTTGCTGCAACCGTTCCTGACGGTGGTGGCGGCCGCATTGCTGTTTGGCGAATCCGTGGAGCCGGCGACGTACGTCTTCGCGGCTGCCGTGATCGCCGTTATCGCCGGCGGACGCCGCGCCATCGTCAGGACCAAAGAATGAATCTGCTCCCCTCCAACTGGGCCGACGTGCCCCTGATGTCCCTGTCCCTGCTGGGCCCGCTGGCCATGTTCGCCCTGGTCAGTTCCATTACCCCCGGACCCAACAACGTGATGCTGGCCTCGTCCGGCCTGAACTTCGGCTTCCGCCGCAGCGTGCCGCATCTGCTGGGGGTGAACCTGGGCTTCACCTTCATGATTTTCCTGGTGGGAATCGGGCTGGGCTCGGTGTTCCAGCAGGTGCCGCAGCTTTACACCGTGCTGAAGTACGCGGGCGCGGCCTATCTGCTGTACCTGGCGTGGAAGATCGCGAATTCGGGCGAAATGGACGACGGCGAGGCGCGCGGAAAGCCGTTCACCTTCCTGCAGGCCGCCGCCTTTCAGTGGGTCAACCCCAAGGCCTGGGTCATGGCCGTGGGCGTGATCGCCACCTACACGCCGCAGAATGGCTTCTTCGCCAATCTGGTGATCGCCACCGTCGTCTGCGGCATCGTCAACCTGCCCAGCATCGGCATCTGGGTGACCTTCGGCACGGCGCTACGCCGCGTGCTGCACAAGCCCTGGGCGATCCGCGCCTTCAATGTGGGCATGGCGCTGCTGCTGGTGGCGTCGCTGTATCCGGTAGCGCTGGAAATGCTGCACTGACGCGGCGCTCAGGCCAGCAACCCCACAACCACGGCGGGCGTGACCAGCACATTGAACAGCCCCGCCATCACCATCACCAGGCCCGCGACGGCGCCTTCATCGGCCGCCAGTTCGCGGGCCTTGGCCGTTCCGGCGCCGTGCGCGCCCATCCCGAACAGCGCGCCGCGCGCCAGCGCCGAACGCAGCGGCAGCCAGCGCCGCATCAACTGACCCAGGGCCGCGCCGAACACGCCCGTGAGGATCACGAAGACGGCCGTCAGGTCCGGCACGCCGCCCACGTGCGACGACACGGCCACCGCGAACGGCGTGGCCACCGAACGCGGCAGCAGGCTCAGGCGCAGGTCCGGCGACAGGCCCAGCAGGCTGCCCAGCATCCAGGCGCTGGCGCCTGCGATCAGGCTGCCCACCGCCACGCCCGCCACCAGCACCGGCCAGTAACGGCGGATCAGCGCGCGCTGTTCATACAAGGGCAGCGCGAAGGCCACGATGACCGGGCCCAACATCGCCATCAGCCAGTGCGACCCCGCCATGTAGTCCCGGTAGCCGGTGTGCAGCGCAAGCGCCAGCGCCAGCAGCAGCGCGGGCGCCACCACCAGGGTCGACGTGCACCAGTAGGCATAGCGCCGGTAGAACAGGCGCGCGCAGACATAGGCCAGCACCGTCGCGGCGGGCCAGAACAGCAAGTTGAAATCAGCTGGCATGGCGATTCATCCAGCGATAGCAGAGATCGATGGTCAACGCCGTGCCGGCCATCACCAGAACCGTGCCCAGGAGGATGACGGCCAGCAACTTCAAGCCCAGCACGCCCAGGAATTCGCGGTGGTCCAGCAGCGACATGACGGCGGGCACGAAGAACAGCAGCATCTCGCCCAGCAGCCAGCTGGCGCCGCGATGCACGTTGCGCACCCGCAGGCGGCGCGTGGCCAGCAGCGCCAGCACCAGCGCCATGCCGATGACGCCGCCCGGCACGGGCAGACCCAGCAACTGGGCCAACGCCTGACCCAGCAAGGAGAAGACGACCAGCAGACAGATTTGCAGCACGCGGCTGCGGCGCAGCGTGCTGCGTAGAAGAAGGGCGAGGCGTGGGCGAGACATGAGACGAAGTTCCTGCGGCAAGCATATGTTTTACGCCTACGGTGCTCATAGATAAAATGAATTCGATGAATTCAAGTTATTCCAGATAGGCATACACATGGAACTGCGTCCACTGCGCGCCCTGGTAGAAGTGGTCCGCCAGGGCGGTTTCTCGCAAGCCGCCCGGGCCGTCTTTGCCACCCAGCCCACCGTCAGCAAAGCGGTGCGCCAGCTGGAAGACGAACTGGGCATGCCGTTGCTGGACCGCCACGCCCAGCCGCCGCGGCTGACCGCGGCCGGCGAAATCGTCTACCGCCGCGCCGTGGCCATGCTGGCGCAGCGCGATGATCTGTACGCCGAACTGGACGAACTGAAGGGGCTCAAGCGCGGCGTGCTGCGCCTGGGCCTGCCGCCGCTGGGCAGCAGCACCCTGTTCGCCCCCATGTTTGCGCGCTTTCGCAGCCGCTATCCGCAGATTGAAATCAGCCTGGTGGAACACGGCAGCCGCCGCCTGGAGGAAATGGTGATGGCCGGCGAGATCGAACTGGCCGCCTCGCTCAAACCGGTGCCCGACATCTTCGAATGGCAGCCCGTGGCGCGCGAGCCGCTGGTGGCGCTGATGCCGGCCGACCACCCCAAGGCGCACGCCGCAACGGTCGGATTGAGCGATCTGCGGGACACGCCCTTCATTCTGTTCGAGACCGGCTTCGCCCTGAACCGCATCATCCACGACGCCTGCCAGCGCGCCGGCTTCTCCCCCACCGTGGCCGCGCGCAGCGGCCAGATCGATTTCATCGCGGCGCTGGTGGCGGCCGGCCTGGGCGTGGCCTTCCTGCCGCGCCTGAAGGCCCGCGAAGAGCTGCACGCCGGCGTGGCGCGCGTGCCGCTGCGCGATGCCGGCACGGACTGGGAGATGGTGCAGGTGTGGCGCCGCGGCGGCTACCTGTCGCATGCCGCCCAGGCCTGGCTGGCCTTGACCCGGCAAGTCCATCCCGAAGTATGCTGATGCCGGAACCCAGCCGCCCCGCCCGGGTCAGACTATCCATGCCAGCCCTACCCCGCCTTTCTCCCCGCCGCCTGTTCGCCGTTGCCTTGCTTGCAGGCGCCAGCGTGGTCGGCTGCACCCAGCTCGATTCCTGGCAGCGGCAGACTATTTTCTCCCCCCAGTCCGAACCGCAGACCTGGTGGCGCGAACCCGCCGCCGGCACCCAGGTTTATGACCTGACGCTGGCAGGCGGCGACAAGGTGCGCGCCTGGTACTGGCAAAGCCCTCAAGCCGGCGCGCCCACCGTGCTGTACCTGCATGGCGCACGCTGGAATCTGAACGGCAGCGCCTTCCGCATCGACGGCTGGACGCGCATGGGCTATTCCGTGCTCGCCATCGACTACCGCGGCTTCGGCGCGTCGACCCCGCGTCTGCCGTCCGAGGAAAGCGCGCTGGAAGACGCCGTGGCCGGGCTGAAGGAGCTGGCGCGCATCCAGCCCGATCCGGCGCGCCGCTTCATCTACGGCCATAGCCTGGGCGGCGCAATCGCCATCGACCTGGCCGCGCGCCCCGACCAGCCGGCATTCGCCGGCCTGATCGTGGAATCCAGCTTCACCAGCATCGGCGCGATGCTGGCCACGCTGCGCTGGGGCAAAGTGCCTGGCGCCAGCCTGCTGGTCACGCAACCATTCGCTTCCGTGGAAAAGCTGGCGCGCATGCGCACCCCCATGCTGTTCATGCACGGCACCGCCGACCGCGTGGTGCCGCACACCATGAGCGACGAGCTCTACGCCGCCGCAGGCAACGTTGCGCCCGAGCTCAAACGCCTGGTCAAGATCGAAGGCGCCTCGCATTCCGGCGCCTTCCGCAGCGGCGCGCAATACGAGACCGCGGTGAAGACCTTCATGCAGGACGCGAGCCGCGCGTATCCGCGCAAGGCCGGCTAGCCTCCGCAGTCCGCCAGCCCGGCCTGGGCTGCCTCTTTCCCTCGCCTCCATCCGACCTCTCTACGGCCGCCGGCAAGCACGACGCCTGCCTTGCCCGTGCGCGCAAGGCGCACGCTTCCCGCTCATCCCCATAAATCGCGCATCGGCTTGTCTCCGCCTCCGGGTTGACCCGCCCCGGGAAATCCCCGAATCAAAATATCTTCTAAATATATTTATCAGATATTAGACTTTGCACCTGCTCGCCGCTCCGCCATTGAAGCGACGGCATCTTGAGGAGAAGCCAGTTGAGTAACGTGCATTGGCAGGGCGTCTTCCCTGCCGTAACGAGTAAGTTCCATGCCGACGAGACCCTCGACTTCGAGGCGATGCGCAAGCACTTCGGCTTCCTGATCGACAACGGCGTACACGGCCTGGTCACCTGCGGTTCGCTGGGCGAAGCCAGCACCCTGAGCCTTGAAGAAAAGCTGGAAGTGACGCGCTGCGCCGTGGAAGTCAGCGCCGGCCGCATTCCGGTCCTGGCCAACGTGTCCGAGACCAGCACCCGCGAAGCGCTGCGCTTCATCAAGGCCGCCGTGGAACTGGGCGTGGACGGCTTCATGCTGATGCCCTCGCTGATCTACGTGGCGGACTCGCGCGAAGCGATGCAGAGCATCCGCACCATGGCCGAAGCCGCGCAGAAGCCCTGCATGATCTACAACAATCCCGTCGCCTACCGCGTCGATCTCAAGCCCGAGCACATGGCCGAGCTGGCCGACTGCAAATGGCTGGTCGCCATCAAGGAAAGCAGCGACGACGTGCGCCGCCTGACCGACCTGCGCAACGCGCTGGGCACGCGCTATCAGCTGTTCATCGGCGTGGACGACCTGTCGTTCGAGGCGCTGGCGCTGGGCGCGGACGGCCTGCTGGCCGGGCTGGTCACCGCCTTCCCGCGCGAAACCGTGGCCCTGTACGACCTGATGAAGGCGGGCAAGTGGCAGGAAGCGCTGGCGCTGTACCAATGGTTCACGCCGCTCCTGCATCTGGATGTGTCGACCAAGCTGGTGCAGAACATCAAGCTGGCCGAGACCCTGGCCGGCGTGGGCAATGAGCACGTGCGCCGCCCGCGCCTGCCGCTGGCCGGCGCCGAACGCGAACGCTGCGCCGCCATCATCCAGGCGTCGCTGGCCAAGCGCCCCGCGCAGTACCAGTCGAAGTAAGGCCGGGCTCCGGAAGAAGCACGAACCTCCTGGCGCGTCGCAGACCGCGACGCGCCAGGGCCTGTCCCCAGCAAGCCCAACGGACATCATGCAAAGCGACATCATTCTTCAGACCCGGGGCCTGAGCAAGGAATTCCGCGGCTTCGTCGCCGTCAACAACGTCGACATGAGCGTGCGCCGCGGCGCCATCCACGCGCTCATCGGCCCCAACGGCGCGGGCAAGACTACCTTCTTCAATCTGCTGACCAAGTTTCACATCCCGACGCGCGGCGAGATCCTCTACGACGGCGTGGACATCACGCAGGAACGCCCCGCGCAGACCGCGCGTCGCGGCATCGTGCGCTCGTTCCAGATCTCTGCCGTCTTTCCGCAGCTGTCGGTGCGCGAGAACGTGCGTGTGGCCCTGCAGCGCAAGCTGGGCGTGGACTATTGCTTCTGGCGTTCGGAACGCACGCTGGAAAGCCTGCATCACCGCGTCGAGGAACTGCTGGACCAGGTCGGCCTGCGTACGCATCTGGACGTGGCCGCGGGCGACCTGCCCTATGGCCGCAAGCGCACATTGGAGATAGCCACCACGCTGGCGCTCGAACCCGAGCTGCTGCTGCTGGACGAACCCACGCAAGGCATGGGCCACGAGGACGTGGACCGGGTCAAGCACCTGATCAAGCAGGTCAGCGCCGGCCGCACCATCCTTATGGTCGAACACAACATGAAAGTGGTGGCGGACATCTCCGACACCATCACCGTGCTGCAGCGGGGCGAGATCCTGGCCGAAGGCCCCTACGCGACCGTATCGGAAAACCCGGCGGTGCGCGAAGCCTACATGGGAGCCGAAGATGAATGAAGCCGCCGCAGCCTCCAGCATGCTGGAAATCCGCAACCTGCACGCCTGGTACGGCGAATCGCACATCCTGCACGGCATCGACCTGGACGTGAAGCCGGGCGAATGCGTGACCCTGCTGGGCAGGAATGGCGCGGGCCGCAGCTCCACGCTGAAGTCCATCCTGGGCCTGGTGGGCCGGCGCAGCGGCTCGATCAGGATCCAGGGCCAGGAGACCGTCGGCCTGCCGCCCCACAAGATCGCGCGCCGCGGCATCGGCTATTGCCCTGAAGAGCGCGGCATCTATGCATCCTTGACCGCCGAGGAAAACCTCATGCTGCTGCCCTCGGTGGGGCCGGACGGCATGTCGGTGGCAGAGATCTACGAGATGTTCCCCAACCTGAAAGAACGCGCGCACAGCCCTGGCACGCGGCTGTCGGGCGGCGAACAGCAGATGCTGGCGATGGCGCGCATCCTGCGCACCGGCGCCCGCCTGTTGTTGCTGGACGAAATCACCGAAGGCCTGGCCCCCGTCATCGTGCAGTCCCTGGGCCGCGTGATCCGGCAATTGAAAGAGCGCGGCTACACCACCGTGCTGGTCGAGCAGAACTTTCGCTTCGCCCAGCACCTGGCCGACCGCCATTACGTCATCGAGCACGGCCAGGTGGTGGCGGCGATAGACCGCGCCGAAGTCCTGCAATCGCAGGACAGGCTGAACGCCCTGCTCGGCATTTGAGCTTTCCAGACGCATTCCTTCCGACCGCAGTCCCCTTCCTACACGGAGCGTAGTCAGATGAAATTGAATCGAATCTCAGCAGCGCTGTTCGCCGTCGGCATGATCGGCGCCGCCCAGGCCCAGACCAAGATCAGCGATGACGTGGTCAAGATCGGCGTCCTGACCGACCTGTCCGGCGTCTATTCCGACCTGGCCGGCAACGGCTCCGTGATCGCGGCCCGCATGGCCGCCGAGGAAATGGGCAACAAGGTGCTGGGCAAGCCGGTGGAAGTGGTTTCCGCCGACCACCAGAACAAGCCCGACGTCGCCGCCAACCTGGCCCGCGAATGGTTCGACCAGGGCAAGGTCGACATGATCACCGACTTCCCCACCGCGTCCACCGCGCTGGCGGTGATGGAAATCGCCAAGCAGAAGAACCGCGTGACCATGCCGTCGGCCGGCCTGTCCACCGCGATCCTGGGCGAGAAGTGCTCGCCGCTGAATGCGCAGTGGACCACCAACACCTACGCCCTGGCCGCCGGCACCGCGCGCGCGCTGGTCAAGGAAGGCAAGAAGAGCTGGTACTTCATCACCGCCGACTACACCTTCGGCCACTCGCTCGAAAAGGACGGCACCGAAGTCATCCAGGAAAACGGCGGCAATGTGGTGGGCGTGTCGCGCCATCCCTTCCCCGGCAACGACTTCTCTTCGTTCCTGTTGAAGGCGCAGGCCTCCAAGGCCGACGTGATCGCGCTGGCCAACGCCGGCAACGACACGGTCAACGCAGTCAAGCAGGCCAACGAATTCGGCATCAACAAGAAGCAGATCGTGGCGCCGCTGCTCACCTACATCTCGGATGTGCACAGCATGGGCCTGGCCAAGGCGCAGGGCATGTACCTGACCGAAGCCTTCTATTGGGACTATGACGATGCCTCGCGCGCCTGGGCCAAGAAATTCTTCGAGAAAGCCAAAAAGATGCCGACCGCTTCGCAGGCCGGCGTGTATTCGGCCACGCTGTCCTATCTGAAGGCGATCGAAGCCGCCGGCACCGACGAGGCGCCGGCCGTGATGGCCAAACTGCGCGAGATGACCATCAACGACGCCGTGATCCGCAATGGCAAGCTGCGCGCCGACGGCGCGCTGGTGCACGACATGCTGCTGTTGCAGGTCAAGACGCCCAAGGAATCCAAGGCGCCCTGGGACTACTACAACGTGAAGTCGGTGCTCAAGGGCGAGGACGTGTTCCCCAAGCCCCAGGCCGCGTGCTCGTTGAACAAGACCTGATGCCGCCACGCGCCGCACGCATGGCGTGCGGCGCCGGCTGCCATGGCCGCGGCGCATCGCCGCGCGCTTCCCGGAAATCGACGCGACACCTTTCCGCCCGCCGCCTACCATGTTCGACATCTCGCTTTCCGCCTTGCTCGCCCAACTGCTGGTGGGACTGATCAACGGCTGCTTTTACGCCATCCTCAGCATGGGGCTGGCCATCATCTTCGGCCTGCTCAACATCGTCAATTTCACACACGGCGCCCAGTTCATGATGGCGGCCTTTCTGGCCTGGATCGGCTTTACCCAGCTGCCGCAGCTGCTGGGGCCGGGCGTGCAGATCAACTTCTGGGCCGCGCTGATCCTGGCGCCCCTGCTGGTGGGACTGGTGGGCGTCGTGATCGAGAAGACGCTGCTCAAGCGGCTGTACCACCTGGACCACCTGTACGGCCTGTTGCTGACCTTCGGCATCGCGCTGATGATGGAAGGAGGCTTTCGCTACTTCTACGGCATCTCGGGCGTGGGCTATGAGCCGCCCGAGGTCCTGCAGGGCGGTTTCGACCTGGGCTTCATGTTCCTGCCGGCCTATCGCGCCTTCGTGGTGGTGGCGTCGCTGGTGCTGTGCCTTGCCACCTGGTATCTGTTCGAACGCACCCGGCTGGGCGCCATGCTGCGCGCCGGCACCGAGAACCCCAAGCTGCTGCAGGCCTTCGGCGTGAACGTACCGGTGATGATCACCCTGACCTACGGTTTCGGCGTGGCGCTGGCCGGCGTGGCCGGGGTGCTGGCCGCGCCCGTCATGCAGATCAACCCGCTGATGGGCTCGAACCTGTTGAACATCGTGTTCGCCGTGGTCGTGATCGGCGGACTGGGCTCCATCATGGGCGCCATCATCACCGGGCTGACCCTGGGCCTGCTGGAAGGGCTGACCAAAGTGTTCTATCCCGAAGCCTCGACGGTAGTCGTCTTCATCGTCATGGCCATCGTTCTGCTGACGCGCCCCGCCGGCCTGTTCGGCAAGGAGAAATAAGGTGCAGCGCATACCCTCCTCGATCCGCATTCTGGCGCTGTTGCTGGTGCCGGCCCTGCTGGTGCCGCTTTTCCCGCAGATCGTCTATCCCGTGTTCGTCATGAAGGTGCTGTGCTTTGCGCTGTTCGCGTTGGCCTTCAACCTGCTGACCGGCTTTACCGGCCTGGTGTCGTTCGGCCATGCGGCCTTCTTCGGCTGGGCCGGCTATGCGGCCGGCGAAATGATGATCCTGTTCGGCGCCCGCGGCCTGCCGCCCGAAATCGCCATCGCTTGCGGCGTGGCCATGGCCGCGGCCATCGGCTGGGCGATCGGCTGGCTGGCGATCCGGCGCACCGGCATCTACTTCGCGATGATCACGCTGGCGTTGTCGCAGGTGGCGTACTTCATGGCGGTTCAAGTGGGCTGGACGCGCGGCGAAGACGGCATGCAGGGCATTCCGCGCGGCAAGTTCCTGGGCCTGGTGGACCTGAGCGTGGACGCCAACATGTATTACTTCACGCTGGGGGTCTTCGTGCTGGGCTTTCTGTTCGTCTACCGGGTGATCCATTCGCCCTTCGGCCAGGTGCTCAAGACCATCCGGGACAACGCGCCGCGCGCCATATCGCTAGGTTACGATACAGACCGGTGCAAGCTGCTGGCGTTCGTGCTGTCGGCCTCGGTCGCCGGCCTGGCCGGTTCGCTGAAGGCGCTGGTGCTCCAGCTGGTTGCATTGAACGACGTTTCGCTCGCCACTTCCACCGAAGTGCTGCTGATGACGCTCCTGGGCGGCATCGGCACGGTATGGGGGCCGGTGGTGGGCGCGACGCTGGTCGTCAGCTTGCAGAATTACCTTGCCACCCTGGGCGACATCGTCACCATCGTCATCGGACTGATTTTCGTGTTGTGCGTGTCGTTCTTCCGGCGCGGCTTCGTCGGCGAATGGCTGGCCTACGCGCAGTGGCGCAAAACGAAGGAAAACAATAGTTGATGGCAGCAGCAGAATCCAAACGGCGCGCCGCCGATGTCGCCTACGACCAGATCGAAAGCATGATCGCCACGCTGCAATTGCAGCCGGGCAGCGCGGTCGTGGAAGCGGATCTGGTGGAAATGACCGGCCTGGGACGCACGCCGCTGCGCGAGGCGCTGCTGCGCATGGTGGCCGCCGGGCTGATACGCCAGGAGCCGCGGCGCGGCCTGCGCGTGTCCATGATCCAGCTGGCGGACCACATGGACCTGATCCAGACCCGCCGGGCGCTGGAACAACTGATCGCCGCCAGCGCCGCGCGCCGCGCCACTGCGGCGCAGCGCAGCCAGATCGTGGACTGCGCGACGCAGATGATCCGGGCGGCGGAAGGCGGCAATCTCGACGACTACATGCATGCCGACCAGATGCTGGACCACGTCTGCCATCAGGCCTGCCGCAACGCCTCGGCCGTGAACGCGGTGGCGCCGCTGATCATCCAGTGCCGCCGCTTCTGGTATGCCTACCAGCACGAGGGCGACATCGCCGAAGGCGCGCGCCGCCACATGCTGATGGCCGAAGGCATCGCCACCGGCAACGAGTCCGCGGCCATCAAGGGCGCGGACTCGCTGATGGACTACCTGGAGATGTTCACGCGCAAGGTGATTGACGCGTGACGGCCGGCGCGGCCTGCCCCTTGCGGCGGGCCAGCCACTGCAGCACCCGCGGCCGCGAGCGGTCGTAGGCCAGGTTGTAGAGGAAGGCGTAGGGCAGATAGAACAGCACCAGCGCGATATCCAGCACAAAGGCCTGCCACAGGCTGATGTTGAGCCACCAGGCCGCCAGCGGGATCACGATCAGGATCAGGCCCAGCTCGAAGCCGAAGGCATGCACCACGCGCAGCCGCAGCGTACGGGTCCAGCCCATGCGGTTCTCGATGCGGTCAAAGCCAGCGTTGTAGATCATGTTCCAGACCAGCGCGATCCAGGCGATCACCGCGGTCAGCACGCCCATTTCGAACAGGGACTTGCCCATGGCCCAGGCAGCCGCCGGAGCGCACAGGCCGATGGCGATGATTTCGAACAGAAAGGCGTGGAGGAAACGTTCTTTAATGGATTTCTTGGCTTGCGTCATGACCCACCTGCGGTCGGTTGATACTCAGTGGCAGGGATTTTCGACGATATTTCCGTTACCATAAAGATGGTTTTCATCGGAAAAACCGATAATCAAAGAGCCTCCGTCCATGCGCCACTCCCTGGAATCCCTGGCGGCGTTCGCCCAGGTCGCCTCCGAAGGCACGTTTTCGGCTGCCGCCCGCAAGCTCGGGAAAAGCCAGTCCACCATCAGCGAAACCATCGCCAACCTGGAGGTGGACCTGAACGTGGCGCTATTCGACCGCAGCCAGCGCCAGCCCGTCCTGACCGAGGCGGGCCGCGTGCTGCTGGGCCAGGCCTTGCAGGTGCTGGCCGCCAACGACAGGTTGAATCGCAGCGCCAGCCAACTGTCCGAAGGCCTGGAGCCCCGGCTGACGGTAGTGCTGTCCGACACGTTCCAGTCCGAGACCTTCGAGAACATGCTGAGCCAGATCGACCAGCGCTATCCGGCGCTGCGCTTCGAATGCCTGATCGCGGAATACGAGGATGTGGTGGCGCTGGTGCAGCAGGGCCGCGCGCACCTGGGGCTGATGGCCGCCCAGGAGAGCTATCCGCCCGACGTCGCGCACGCCGCCCTGGCGGAGCTTTCTGAAATCGTCCTGTGCGTGAGCCGCAAGCACCCGCTGGCCAAGCTGCCCCGGGTCACGGAGGACCAGCTGAAATCCGAACGCGCGCTGCGCCTGAGCACGTACGAACTGGGCGACAAGGAGACCGAACCCGCGTACGCGACCTGGTCGGCGCCCGGCTATCTGATGCTGATGGACATGGCGACCCTGGGGTTTGGCTGGACCGAACTGCCGCGCTGGATGTTCCAGCGTTTCGGCCAGGATCAGCTGGTGGAGCTGAAGGCGCCAGGCTGGCCGCGCCACATCCGCGTCGACGCGGTCTGGTCGCGGCGCCGCGCGCTGGGGCCGGCAGGCGCCTGGCTGCTGCAGAGCCTGACGGGCGGCTAGAGCCAGCCCGCGCCGCAACGGCCTTGCAGCCGATCAGCGCGCCGTGGCCGGCAAGCGCGAGATGTGCACGCCGTTGGCGTTGAGCCAGTCGCCCAGCTTGGGGCTGGCCAGCACGTCGAACTCCGCGCGGCGCTGGCGCGACATGGCGCAGTCATCCTGGCTGCCCATGGCCGGATGGCACATGACCAGGTCGCAGTCGCGCGCGTTGAACAGCCAGTTCTGCAGCAGGTCCGCGTAGCGCCGCTTGCCGCCTTCGAAGCCATAGACGCCCAGCAGCCGGCGGTTGGTGCGCATGCCGTCCTTTTGCGCCTCGCGCGCCAGCGCGCTCGAACCGAGCGCGCCAATGACGCGCGCCTTGAGGGCTTCTTTCAGGGGAATGCCAACCTGCATGCCCGGCGCCGTCTGGCGCAGCCAAGGCATGTGATCGCCATAGCGTTGCTTGAGCAACAGCAGCAGCCGTTCGCGGATGCCCGGCAGCTGATGCACGTGCTGGTGCCCGTCGACATAGTCCGGCGCGCGGCCGAACGCGGCCTCGAAAGCATCGAACTGGCACGCCAGCTGCGCATCGATCCAGGCGGCGTCGAGTCCGCCCGCATAGGCGCTCAGGATCAGCCGGCTCAGCGTGGGCATGGGCTCGGCGCCAGGCGTAAGCGCTTCCGTGAAGTTCACGTGCAGGCCGATATCCACGTTCATCGGGGCCAGACGCCCGGCGTTCGACGCGAACGACGGACCCAGCGTGAGGCAGCTGACCGCGCTCAGCCGGCCCATGCCGGCCAGCGCAATCATGCCTTCATCGATATCGGCATTCATGCCAAAATCATCACCGCAGACCACGATACGTTTGCTCATTGCTATACCTTTGACTTCATTTCCGCCACGCCCTTCATGCGCGCCCTGCTGCAACAAGTAAGCACCTTCATTGCCGTCGGATGCGCCGCCGCGGCCACCCACTGGGCTGTCGCCGTGGGTTGCGTCGAACTCTTCCGCATGCCGCCCCTGGCCGCCAACCTGATCGGCTGGCTGGTTGCATTCGCGGTTTCCTTCACTGGCCACTACCGGCTTACGTTCCGACATTCCAAAACTCCGTGGACGGTAGCAGCGCGGCGTTTCTTCCTTGTGTCAGCAGCCGGCTTCATCATCAACGAAGCCGCATACGCCTGGCTACTGCATAGCACTACCATCCGTTACGACATCCTGCTTGCCTTGATCCTGCTCGGGCTCGCCGTGGCGACCTTCATCGCTAGCCGGCTTTGGGCGTTCCGCCACAAACCCGCTGCCTGAGGGCCGCGTCCACGTCGACGCGCCACATTACATACTTCACGCTGCTGACCACCGGCGCCAGCCCCTGCAACGGCGCATAAACCTGGTTGTCCGCCGCGGTACCCCATACCCAGTAGCGGCTGCCTTCGGCCGCCTGACACAGGCGCGCGTTGAACTCCGCGGGGCTGAGCAGCACCTGTCCGCCGGTTTCGGGGTCGAACTGGGCGGCGTCATACAGCTCCTTGCGCCAGTTGTCCCGCACGGGCACCTCCGGATTGAGCCAGTCGTCCACCACCCAGGCGGGCCGCGGCGCCCGGGCGTACAGCGCCAGGTCGAAGGGATAGGTGTGCAACGACACGAAGGTATCGTCCGGCCGCGCCTGCTCCCGCACCACCTTGGCCAGCGGGCCCGCGCTGCCGCGGGCATTGTTGGCGGCGATGCCCACCGCGATGACGCAGATCCCCACCGCCACCGCGGCGCTCAGGCGCAGCAGGCGGGTGGCCGAATCGGCGTCGGCGCGCCTGGCTCCCTGAATCACTTCGGCCAGAAGGAAAGCCAGCGGCGCCAGCGCCGGCAGGACATAGCCCACAAGCTTGGAATTCGGCAGCGAAAAGAACGCCAGCACGACGGCAAACCACAGCACCGCCAGGCGCCGCAAGCTGCGCGAGGGACCGGCTTCCCAGAACGTCTTGCGCAGGATGCCGCCGCCCCAAAGCGACCAGGGCAAGCTCAGCCCCGCCACCACCGGCAGATAGAACCAGAACGGCTGCGCATTGTTAAAACCAGTAGCGGCAAAGCGCTGGAAGTGCTGATAGACAAAGAAGTAGTCGTAGAAACCTGGATAGCGCCACTGCATCAGCACGAACCACGGCGCCGCCACGGCGATGAACACCAGCAGCGCGGGCGGCCAGAACAGCGCAGCCAGGCCGCGCCACCGGCGTTCCCACACCAGCCAGATCAGCAGGATGGCGCCCGGCAGCACTAGGCCGATCAGCCCCTTGGCCAGCACGGCAAGCGCGGCCAGCGCGCCAGCCGCCACGGCCATCGCGTGCCAGGCTTCTCCGCGCTCCTCGCGCAGCACCGTATCCGTTGCCGCCAGCACGCACAGCGTGATCATGCCGGCCACCAGCATGTCCAGATTCGCGAACTGCGCGCCACCATAGAAAAACGGCATGGTGGCGAGGATCAGCACGGTCGTCATGGCGGTCGCGGGATCGCGATAGCGGCGCACAAAGGCGTACATCGCAGCCGCTGCGGCCCACGCAGCCAGCCAAGAGGGCACCCGCGCAGCCCAGGGATGCACGCCGAACACCGAAAAGGACAGCTCAGTCAGCCAGTAGTAAAGCGGCGGCTTGTGGAAATACGGCATGCCGTCCAACAGGGGCACCGCATGCGAACCGCTGCGCAGCATGTCCCAGGCCACACCGGCATAGCGCCCTTCATCGGGCAGGGTCAGGGGCCTGATCCAGGCCAGGAAAGCAAGCCACGCGCCTATCGCGATCAGGAAGCGTCCCGCTGGCGGGGTCCAATCGGAGCGCCGCCAGAACGTCGTGGCGAACATGTCAGTCCAAGCCTTGGCCCGGTCGGGAAGCCCTGCCCTGGCGCCGGCGCACGACGAACAGCGGCCGGCCCTTCACCTCATCGAAGATCCGCGACACGTATTCGCCCACCACGCCCAGGGAAATCAGATTCACGCCGGCAAAGAACAGCACCGCCGTGACGATGGTCGTCCAACCGGAAACCTCGTTGCCGAAGAACAGGTACTCGCCGACCAGATAGGCGGCATAGGCCAGCGCCAGCATGGCAAAGGCCACGCCGACCAGGCTGACCAGGCGCAGCGGCCAGGTCGTGAAGGCGGTCAGGCCGTCCAGCGCCAGCCGGACCAGGCGCATGCTGCTGAAACGGCTGTCGCCGTGCATGCGCTCCTCGGGGGTATAGGCCAGCGCCTCGCCCTTGAAGCCAACCCAGGCGTACAGGCCTTTCATGAATCGGGTGCGTTCGGGCAGCGCGATCAGCGCGTCCACCACGCTGCGGTCCATCAGGCGAAAATCGCCCGCGTGCGCCGGCACGTCCACGCCGCGCGCGCCGCTCAACAACTTGTAGAACCAGCGCGCGCCAGCGCGCTTGGCCCAGGATTCGTCGGCGCGGGTCTCGCGCACGGCGTAGACCATTTCGGCCCCGGCGGCCCAGCGCGCCAGCATTTGCTCGATCAAGGCGGGAGGATGCTGCAGATCGGCATCCAGGCAGATCACCGCATTGCCCGTGGCGGCTTCCAGGCCGGCGCTGATCGCGGCTTCCTTGCCGAAGTTGCGCGACAGCTGCACGTAGCGAAAACCATCGTGTTCGGTCCATTCGGCCATCAGCGCTTCCGTGCCGTCCGTGCTGCCGTCATCGGCCACGATGATTTCCCAGCTGGTGCACAGCGCCTCCAGGCGGTTGCGCAGCAGAGGCAGCAGCACCTGCAGGTTCTCGCATTCGTTCAGGCACGGAATGACGCAGGTCACGCAAGTGTCGTACGGCACGCGCGCCTCGGCCGCCGGCCAAACCGTTTCCAGCGGATACGATTTGGTCAGCACTTGCGGGACAGCGGATTCGGACCGGAACTGAATGTGCATGGCTCTAGACTCGGAATGCAGGACTATGCCGAGCAGTATGCGTAGGGATCTGTCGAATTTTCATGAAATGCGCAATTGCCTGCAGCGCCCGAGAAATCCAGATGAATTCTAGGGAGCGTCCCCCGGAAAACAATAAAGTGGCGTAAACCTGTGTCCCCAATTTGTGAAGCCCTGTAAAGCCGGACTGCGCCCGCGCATCGGTAAAATGCGCCCGAGTTTTTTGTTTTCGCAGGTTGTCATGCAATATCAAGTCCGGCTCATGCAGGCCAGCGACGTGGACGCCATCCTGGCCCTCCAGACCCTGGCCTACCCCGGTTTCCTGCTGGAAAGCGCGGGTTTCTTCCAGAACCGCCTGGCGCTCGCCCCCTCGCACTGCTGGGTAGCGCAGGCTGGGGCCAGCCCGGATGCGCTGCTGGGCTACCTGATTTCCTATCCCTGGGACGCGGGACTGCCGCCCGCCCTGGATGTGGCGCTCGCGGCGCTGCCGGCCGCGGCCGACCACTGGTTCCTGCACGACTGCGCCGTGGCGCCCTCGGCGCAGGGGTTGGGCGTGGGCCAGGCGCTGCTGCGCGCCGCCGCCGACAGCGCGCATGAAGGCGGCTTGTGCCGCGCCAGCCTGGTGTCCCTGGAATCCGCCGTGGGTTACTGGCAGCGCCACGGCTACCTGCCGGTCAGCGCAGACAGCGCCGACCTGACCGAAAAACTGGCTGGCTACGGGCCGCGCGCGCAATACATGTCGCGCGCATTTCCACTCTAGCCGCCCCGGCCGCGGCGACCTCCGCCGCGGCTTTCCGCCCGCCCGGCCCCGCGCCGCGCGCCGCCTCCCTGCCCCATGTACATCGCCCGCGCGGCGGACGTAACATAAGCCTCAGTCCGTGTGAGGCGGCAGGGTTCAAACAGCCAGAAAGTTCACCGTGCCCTGACAGGGCGCAAAGGCACCTATGATCTCGCTTACGCCCGTTCAATCACTGCTGGCATGCTGCCTCGTCCTGGTCATCGGACGCGTGCTCACCACCAAGATCGGCGTCCTCGCCCGCTACAGTATTCCGGACCCCATCGTCGGCGGCCTCCTGTTCGCCGTACTGGCCTACCTGCTGGCGACCTGGGGCGGCGTCTCCGTCTCGCTGGAAACCAGCATCAAGCCGACCTTGCTGCTGCTGTTCTTCGGCAGCATCGGCCTGACCGCCAACCTCAAGCTGCTGGCCAAGGGCGGCCCCAGGCTGATTGCCTTCCTGCTGGCCCTGATCCCGTTCCTGGTGCTGCAGAACGCCGTCGGGCTGGGCATGGCCTGGCTCCTGGACATGCATCCGCTGATGGGCCTCTTGGGCGGCACCATCACGCTGGTGGGCGGTCACGGCACGGGCGCGGCCTACGCCACGCGCTTCGCCGACTTCAACAACATCCAGGACGTGATGGCGCTGGCGATGACCGCCGCCACCCTGGGGCTGGTGCTGGGCGGCGTGGTGGGCGGGCCGGTGGCCGAATGGCTGATGCGGCGCCACAAGCTGGCCGGCAGCCTCGACCACGCGCCCGGCGACGGCCACGAGCCTGCGGACCTGATGGAAAACGCGCCCGCGTCCTCCGCCGGCTCCTACATCGTGTCCCTGACCGCCGCCCTGGTCTGCCTGGTGGTCGGCGGCTACCTGGCCGCCTTGGTTGAGGACGCCCCGGTCAGCCTGCCGAACTTCCTGTGGTGCCTGGCCACGGGCGTACTGATCCGCAACGGCGGCGAAAAGCTGGGCCTGAAGCTGGACGACCGCGCCACCGAAATCATCGGCACCATCTCCCTGTCGCTGTTCCTGGGCATGACGATGATGACGCTGGACCTGTCCAGCGTGGCGCGCCTGGCCGGCCCGCTGGCCCTGATGCTGGCGGTGCAGACCCTGGTATGCGCGCTGTATGCCGCCTGGGTCGTGTTCCGCATGCTCAAGCGCGACTACGAAGCAGCCATCATGTCGGCCGCGTTCTGCGGCTTCGCGCTGGGCGCGACCGCCACCGCCATTGCCAATATGCAGGCGCTGACGCGGCGCCATGGCCCGGCGCCGGAAGCGTTTATCGTCGTGCCGGTCACCGGCGCCTTCCTGGTCGACATCCTGAACGTAATCGTGCTGACCTCGCTGATCTCCTTGCCGTTCGTGGGAGGCATGTGACCATGTTCAAACGCCTTGTCATTCTGAGCTTCTGCCTGCTGCTGGCGGCCTGCGGCCGCGCGCCCGATACCGACGCCCTGCGCGCCGACGTGGAACGCAGCCTGGCCACCGCCTACGGCGCGGACCTGTTCCGTATCGCCGGGATCAAGCGCATGGGATCGGCCTCGGACAGCAGCGCCCCGGCGGGCGAAACCCGCCGCGTGGTCTATTACGACGTCGAACTGGACCTGGCGCGCAACATCACCCTGGGCGCCTGGGACCAGCCCGGCGCCGCCGCGCTGGTCACGCTGCTGGGCGCCGGCCCGCGCAGCATCAGCGGCGTGAAATCCGGCGGCAACCAGGCGGGCGACCGCATCGTCGCGCACGCCAGCGCCATCTACCGCAAGGAAGGCGACGCCTGGAAGCTGGTGACCCCGGCCGGCTTCAAGGCGGCCGAGGCGCCCAACCTGGACACCGGCGCGCCGCCGCCCGTCACGCGCCAACTGCTGGACACGCTGGACCAGATCACTCATTCGGTTTCCTACAGCGCCTCCAGCACCGCGCAGCACGTAGTGCAACAGGAACTGGAACGCTCCGTGGCGCGCATCAACGGCCGGCTGGCCCGCATGCAACAGGGCTACCCGCTGGCCGGCGGCCCGGACCGCGGCGAGTATGTGGCGTTTGCGCGCGCCCTGAGCGACGTCGCACGCAAGCAGCAGATCCGGGTCTCGCCGCTGATCACGGGCGGCGGCGCCGAGAACATCGCGCTGCTGCGCAGCGGCGACGCGGTGGTGGGACTGGCCCAGGCCGACACGGCGCGGCTCGCCTATGACGGCAAGGGGCCATTCGCGGGCCAGGGCCCCTTCACCGGCCTGCGCGCCCTGGGCAGCCTGTATCCGGAACTGGTCCATATCGTGGTCCGCGACGACGCCGCCCTGCGCGGCGTACGCGATCTCAAGGGCAAGACCATCGCCCTGGGGCCGGAAGGCTCGGCGGTGCGCGCCACGCTGGAAACCGTGCTCGCCGCCCATGGCCTGCAGGCCGGCCGCGACTACACCGTGGCCGACACGCCCTTCACCGAGTCCCTGCCGGCGCTGAACTCCGGCAAGGTCGACGCCGCCGCCCAGGTCATCGGCGTGCCCGCCACGCCCTTGCGCGATGCGCTGACCCAGGCGCGACTGAAGCTGCTGCCGCTGGACCCCGCCGCCATCAAGGCGCTGACCGGGGCCGAGGACAACGCGCTGATGCCGCTGGACATCGCCGCCGGCACCTACCCCAACCAGACGGAGCCGATCCCCACGGTGGGCATGGCGGCGCTGCTGCTCACCACCGCGGACCTGACCCGGGACGAGGCCCTGGTGATCGTGCGCGCGGTCTACGTGACCGGGCAGGACCTGCTGGCCGCCGGATCCGCCCAGGGCGCCCAGGTAGGGCTGGCGACCGCCCGCCGCGGACTGACCGTGCCGCTGCACGACGGCGCCCAGGAAGGGCTGGCCAAGCTTGAACAGGCCAAGCCGCAATGAAGCCGGTTGCGCTTATGATTGCGCTCCCTACCAGGAATCCCCATGAATAAATTCGATCTGCAGAAAAACCAGGCCCTGAAGCTGGCCGGCCAGCTCAAGCAAGCCTCCACCCCGGACCGCTTCGGCACCGCCTCGCAAGTGCCCGACCGCCGCGAACAGCGCAAACTGGACCAGGCCGCCGGCCTGGTGCCGTTCCCCCTGAAGCTGTCGCAGGCCCACGCCGACAAGCTGCGTGCCCTGGCGGCCGAACGCGGCGTGTCGACCAACGACATCGTGGCCGAAGTGCTGCAAAACGCGCTGGACAAGTAAGCGCATGCATATCTGGGTCGATGCGGACGCCTGCCCCGCGGTCATCAAGGACATCCTGTTCCGCGCCGCCCAGCGCTGGCAACTGCCGCTGACGCTGGTGGCCAACCAGATGCTCTACACCCCGCCCTCCCCGCTGATCCGCGCGGTGCAGGTGCCGCGCGGCTTCGACGTCGCCGACGCCCACATCGCCGAACGCGCGTCCGAGGGCGACCTGGTGATCACCGGCGACATCCCGCTGGCCGCGCAAGTCCTGGAAAAAGGCGCGATGGCCCTGAACCCGCGGGGCGAACGCTATACGCCGGAAACGATCCGGGAGCGGCTGGCGTTGCGGGACATGATGGAAGAGCTGCGGGCCAGCGGCGTGGATACCGGCGGCCCGGCGGCATTCAGCCAGGCCGACCGCAAGGCCTTCGCCAACCAGCTGGACACCCTGCTGGCGCGCGCGGCGCGCAAGACGCAGCCGGACTCGGCAAGCGGTCAATAGAAGGTGATGTAGGCCTTGTAGATGATCGTGCCCAGGGCCGTGATCAGGCCTATGCCCATCAGTCCCATGCCGATATTGCGGTCGCGCAGCCCGAAGCCGACCAACATGAGCGCCACGCCGGCGACGATGATGATCAACATGGTATTGGTGTGCTCGGACATGACCTTCTCCTGTTCGCCTATGCCTGGCCCCACGGGCCAAAGCCTTTGTTATCAATGATAGTCAGGCTCGCATGCGACGCGGCTCAATCGACGTGAGTCCGCTTGCGACAAATCAAGAGAAGGGTAATGAAAGGGACGGTTCAGCGCAATGGCTTGCATGCCATATGCAAAGCGCCCGGATTTAAAGGCGTGCCCAATGTATCCTGAGCGCAAAACAAAAAAGCCAACCTCGCGGTTGGCTTTCTTTGCTTTGCGTCTTTTTTTAACCTTGGTACGCCGACAACGATAAGCCTTAGGCTTACGTCATCTTCCAAGGGTCTTTGGTGGGTAGTACTGGGTTCGAACCAGTGACCCCTGCCGTGTGAAGGCAGTGCTCTACCACTGAGCTAACCACCCCGAAAGAGGCGAAATATTAGCACGTTTTTTTGAACGCGTGCAAGTCGCCTCGAAAAAACTTTATGCGGCCGCCACTGGCGCGTCGATCTTGCGCCAGGTGCACTCCCCGCCCACGGACTTGTCCAAGGCCGCGAGATAGTTTTCGTGCTCGGCCAGTTCCGCCTCGCTGGCCTTGATCACGGGCAGGCCCGAAGCGTCGAAGCGGGCCAGTTCGATACCATTGCCGCCGCCGCTGGCGCCGTCGTCCACGTCGATCAGCAGCGCGTCCTGGCCGCGGGTCATGGCCAGCCAGACTTCCGCCAACAGCTGCGAGTCCAGCAATGCGCCGTGCAGGGTGCGGTGGGCGTTGGAAATGCCGAAGCGGTCGCACAGCGCGTCCAGCGAATTGCGCTTGCCTGGGAACAGCGAGCGCGCATGCAGCAGCGAGTCCGTGACCGTTTCGCAGTACTCGGTGACCGGGCCGCGCCCGGTCTTGGCGAGTTCGGCGTTGAAGAACTTGACGTCGAACGCCGCGTTGTGCGCGATCAGCTCGGCGCCCTGGATGAACTTGACGAATTCGTCCGCGACATCGGCGAAGCGCGGCTTGTCGGACAGGAACTCGGTAGTCAGACCGTGCACCGCCAGCGCCTCGGGGTCGCTGTCGCGGTCCGGGTTCAGGTAGATGTGCAGGTTGTTGCCGGTGGTCATCCGGTTGACCATCTCCACGCAGCCGATCTCGACGATGCGATGGCCCTGGGCAGGGTCCAGTCCGGTGGTTTCAGTGTCAAAGATGATCTGGCGCATAACTTATTCCGACGCTTGGGCAGGCGCGGCGGGCTGCGCGTGCGGCGCCGGAGCGGGGTCCGGATGATGCGCTGCGCTGCCGGCCTGGCCGGGTTTCTTGCGTGCGGTGGCGATCAAGGTGTAGGCCACCGGCACGACGAACAAGGTCAGTAGTGTACCCAGCATCAGCCCGCCCACCAGAACCCAGCCGATCTGCTGGCGCGATTCCGCCCCCGCGCCCGTGGACAAGGCCAGCGGCACGGTGCCCAGCACCATGGCGCCGGTCGTCATCAGGATGGGGCGCAGGCGCAGCACGCTGGCTTCGACCACCGCCTCGAACAGTTCCTTGCCTTCGTCGCGCAGCTGGTTGGTGAATTCGACGATCAAAATGCCGTGCTTGGTGATCAGCCCCACCAGCGTGATCAGGCCGATCTGGCTGTAGATGGACAAGGTGCCGCCGGTCAGCCACAGCGCCAGCAGCGCGCCGGTCATGGACAGCGGTACCGACAGCATGATGATGAAGGGATTGCGCCAGCTTTCGAACTGCGCGGCCAGCACCAGGTAGATGAAGGCCAGCGCCATGGCGAAGACCAGGTAGATGCTGCCGGAGGAATCGCGGAACTCGCGCGACTGGCCGTCCAGGTCGGTGACGATGGTGTTGGGCAGCACCTCGCGCGCCACCTGATGCATATGCGTCAGGACTTCGCCCAGCGCGTAGCCGGGCGCCACCGCGCCGTCGATCTTCACGGCGCGCAGGCGGTTGAAGTGGTTCAGCGATTGCGGCGACACGCCCTCATGCACGCCCAGCAGGTTGTCCAGCTGCACCATGCTGCCGTCGCGCGCCCGCACGTAGATGCCCGAGATATCGGTGGGGTTGGCGCGGTCGCGCGGCGTCACCTGCACGATCACGTCGTACTGTTCGCCTTCGTCCTTGTAGCGCGTGACCTGGCGGCCGCCCAGCATGGATTCCAGGGTGCGGCCCACGGTGTCCACATTGGCGCCCACGTCGGCCATCTTGTCGCGGTCCACGCGCACCCGCAGCTCGGGCGTATTCAGGCGCAGGTCGGTGTCCAGGTTGATCAGGCCGGGATACTTGCGCAACTCGGTCAGGAACACTTCGGTCAGGCGTGACAGCTCGGCGTAGGACGCCTGGCTCATGATGATGAATTCCACCGGCTTGGAACGCGCCGACTGGCCCAGCGACGGCGGGTTGGTCGGGAATGCGCGCACCCCGGGCAGCGAGGCGAATTGCGGCTGCAGCTGCTGCGTGATGGCCTGCTGCTTGCGGCTGCGCTCTTCCCAGGGTTTCAGGCGCAGGATGGCGGTGCCGTCGGTCACGGTAGGAAAGCCCACGGTCACCTGGCTGCCGCTGGCCTCCGGAATGTCGGAGTAGAACTTTTCGATACCCAGCATGCTTTCCAGCGTGTAGTTCAGCGTCGCCCCTTCAGGCGAGCTGACGATGCCGAACACCACGCCGCGATCCTCGATGGGCGCCAGCTCGCTCTTGACCACCTTGAACAGCACGCCGCTCGCGGCCGCGACCGCCAGGCCGATGGCCACCACCACCCAGCGGTGGCGCAGGGCCAGCGCCAGCGCGCGCCGGTAGCCGTTGCTCATGCCGTTGAGCCAGCCTTCGATCAGGTTGTACCAGCGGCTGTGGCTGCTCTGGTGGCGCAGCAGCACCGAGCACATCATGGGCGTAAGCGTCAGCGCCACGAAACCGGACACCAGCACGGCGCCGGCCAGCGCCAGCGCGAACTCGATGAACAGCCGCCCGGTGCGGCCCGTGGCGAAGGCCAGCGGCGCGTACACGGTGACCAGCGTCATGGTCATGGCGACCACCGCGAAGCCGATCTCACGCGAACCGCGCAGCGCGGCCTCCTTGCGCGGCATGCCCTCTTCGATGTGGCGGAAGATGTTCTCCAGCACCACGATCGCGTCGTCCACCACCAGGCCGATGGCCAGCACCATGGCCAGCAGCGTCAGCGTGTTGATGGAAAAGCCGAACAGGTACATCAGCGCGCAGGCGCCTACCAGCGACACCGGAATGGTGACGATGGGGATGATGCTGGCGCGCAGGTTGCGCAGGAAGAAGAAGATCACCAACACCACCAGCACGATGGCTTCGCCGATGGTGTGGAACACGGAATCGATGGAGCGTTCGATGAACACCGACGAGTCGTACGCGATGTTCAGCTTCATGCCGGCCGGCAGGTTCTCGTTCAGGCGCGCCACTTCCTCGCGAGCCGCCTTGGACAGTTCCAGCGGGTTGGCGGTGGACTGGCGCGTCACGCCGATGTTGATGGCGGGCTTGCCGTTGAAGCGCGACAGGATGCGGTCGCTGGCGGCGGCGATCTCCACGTTGGACACGTCGCGCAGGCGGACCGGATAGCCTTTGACGTTGGCGACGATCACGTTCTCGAACTGCGCGGGCGTCTGCAGGTCGGTAGAGGACACCACCGAAAACTCGCGGGCGCGCGATTCGATGCGGCCTGCCGGGATCTCGACGTTCTGGCTGCGCAGCGCGGCCTCCACGTCCTGCACGGTCAGGCCGTAGGCGGCGAGCTTGTCGCGGTCCACGTAGATGCGCATGGACGGCAGGCGTTCGCCGAAGACGCGCACCTCGGCCGCGCCCGGCAGCACCGACAGGCGGGTCTTGATGTAGCGGTTGATGTAGTCCGAGGTCTGGATCGCGGAATACGACCCGGACTCCACCGCGATATAGATGATGGGTTGGGAGTCCGCTTCGACCTTGCCGATGATGGGCTCGTCGATCTCGTCGGGCAGGAAGCGCCGCGCGCGCGAAACCTTGTCGCGGACTTCCGCGGCCGCGGCGTCCGGGTTGCGGGACAGGTTGAACTTGATGTTGATGAGGCTGCGTTCCGAGCGGCTGCGCGAGGTCATCACGTCCACGCCCTCGATGCCGGCCAGCTGGTCTTCCAGCGGCTTGGTCACCTGCGACTCGATCACCTCGGGCGAAGCGCCCTTGTAGGTGGTGTCCACCGACACGATGGGCTCGTCGATCTTCGGATACTCGCGCACGGTCAGGCGCGAATATGAAATCAGGCCGATCAGCACGATGATCAGCGACAGGACCGATGCGAACACCGGCCGCTTGATGCAGGTTTCCGAGATACGCATTGCGCTACCGCCAAAAATGGAAAAAGGCCGGCGTCACGCGCCGTTGCCCAGAACGGTCACCGCGGCGCCGTCCGTCACCCGCTGCAAGCCCGACACCACCAGTTGGTCGCCCGCCGCCACCCCGGTCAGGATTTCGACGCGGCCCTCGCGGCGCTCGCCGATGGTGACCTCGCGCCGCTCGGCCACGCCGTTCTTGACCCGGTAGACGTACTGCGTCGCGCCCGAGGGCGACAGCGCGGCTTCCGGCGCGACCAGCGCCTTGTCCTGGCTGAACTGCAATTGCACTCGGGCGAACATGCCCGGGCGCAGCACCGCATCCTTGTTGGCGACCGTGGCGCGCAGCAGGATGGAGCGCCCGCCCGCGTCCACCAGCGGGCTCACCGCATAGACCACGCCCAGGCGCTCCTGGCCGGGCAGCGCGTCCATGCGCAGCGTCAGCGGCTGGCCCACGCCCACCTTGCTCAAATACATTTCAGGGACGCGGAAGTCGACCTTGAGCGGATCGATCGCCTCCAGCGGGGCCAGGTCCTGGCCCTGGTTGACGTAGTCGCCCACCGACACGCTGCGCAAGCCCGCAATGCCGCCAAATGGCGCCGAGATCGTCATCTTGTCCAGCCGCGCCTGCGCCAGCGCCACGGCGGCTTCCTGCACCTTGAGCGTGCTGGCGGATTCGTCGCGCGCCTGCTGGCTGACGAAGCCCTTGCCCTGCAGCTCGACCGAGCGCCGGTAGTGGCTTTGCGCCAGCGTCAGGTTGGCGCGGGCCTGGGCCAGCTCGGCGCGCGGCACGGAATCGTCCAGGCGGATCAGCACGTCGCCGCGCTTGACCGGCTGGCCTTCCTTGAAGTCGATCGACTGGATGCGGCCCGCGACCTCCGGCCGCAGCACCACGGACTCGTCGGAACGCAGGCTGCCCACGGCCGAGATGCCGCGCGCGAAAGGTATTTCCTGGGCGGCAGCCACCTCGACCCGGACCGGCACGGCGCGCGTGACCAGGGGCGCTTGAACGGCGCCGGGTTGCGGACTGGCGGTTCCGTGGGCAAGCCAGCGCGGCACAAAAATGCCGAGCGCGGCCCCCGCGGCCAACCCTGCCGCTACGGCGGCGAGCAGTACTGCTTTTTTCATGCGCGAATGTGGCGGTATTGCGGCGCGGGCCTGGCATGCCCCCACGCGGACTGCGCCGCAGGAACTGGAATGAGGGTTGGCACTTTAGCACCCGGATTTACATACTGGAACAATCCTGAAGCCGGATGAAAGAACTAAATTCGCCCCAGAGGGCGGATTCGAGGGTATATCCCGATGCCCTCAGCCCCGGCGGGCCGATTCCACGCCCATGTTGGCCAGCTGGTCGGCCCGTTCGTTGCCGGGATCGCCGGCATGGCCGCGGACCCAGCGCCAGGACACGGTATGGCGCTGTACCTGTTCGTCCAGCAGTTGCCACAGCTCGGCGTTCTTGACCGGCTTCTTGTCGGCCGTCATCCAGCCGCGCCGCTTCCAGTTGGCGAGCCATTCGGTCATGCCCTTCATCACATACTGGGAGTCCGTATGGATGGTGACCGTGCACGGACGCTTGAGCGCGCGCAGGCCCTGGATGACCGCCAACAGTTCCATCCGGTTGTTGGTGGTCTGGAGTTCGCCGCCATGCAGGGTCTTTTCGTGGCTGCCGGCGCGCATCAGCACGCCCCAGCCGCCCGGACCGGGATTGCCCTTGCAGGCGCCGTCGGTCCACATTTCCACTTTCTGCTCGTTCGCTTTGTCGTCCTGCATGGTGCTGCTTGGTATTCCTTGCAAAAAAATTGGCCCCGCGGCGCGGGGCTGGGCCCATCAGGAGCCGTCGTCCGCGTGGCGGTTGACCACCACGGACGCGGCGCGGGCGCGTTTGGGCTTGGCCTTCTTCCAGGCCGGGCCAATGATACGCATGCCGGCCACTCGCTTGACGGCCGACACCAGATAGACCGCGCCGCCCACGCTCCACCAGCGGGCGCCCGCCGACTCTAGGAAGGACCAGCGCTGCAGCCACTTTTCGCTGCGGCAGGCCGGCGCGTAGCAGCCGAAGTGGCTGCTCTCGACCTCGAGCGACAGCAGCTTGAACCAGTCCTTCAGGCGCGGCAGGGACACCTGGGATGACGGCGGCTGCGGCAGCCAGGGTTCCATGCCGGGCATGCGCGTGCGCGCGCCCCACATGCTCCAGGGATTGAAGCCCGAGATCACCACCCGCCCTTCGGGCACCAGCACGCGCTCGACCTCGCGCAGCACGTTGTGAGGATCCTCCGCGCACTCGAAGGCATGCGGCAGGATCAGGAGGTCCACGCTCTGGGATTCGAACGGCAAGGCCTCGGGTTCGGCCAGCACCACCCGCGACTGCCAGGCGGCCGTGCTTTCCGCGGACGGGGTCTCGCCGCCCACGTAGCCCTTGAAGGGCATGCGGTTGGCGCGCAGCAGATTCATGTCCGCCAAGCCCACCTGCCAGGCGTAATATCCGAACACGTCCGCGACAGCCGCGTCGAACTGCGCCCGCTCCCAGGCCAGCACGTACTGTCCCGGCGGCGTCTGGAACCATTCGGCCAGTTCTACAATCGGCGGAGTATCTTCTGCCACGTTCTATTCCTTCGAATCCCATGCAAGCCTTGACCGCCCCCACAGGCGGCCGCGATCGCAACGCCGCGGTCTTGCCGCTACCCGCCTTCAATGACAACTACATCTGGGCCATCGTCCGCGGCAATGAAGCCGCCGTGGTGGATCCCGGCGACGCCGGCCCGGTGCTGCACTGGCTGGCCCAGAACGGCTTGAGACTGCGCGCCATTCTACTCACGCACCATCACGGCGACCACGTGGGCGGCGTACCGGAATTGTCCCGCATCGAGGGCATCACCGTATACGGCCCCGCGCATGAGCAGCTGCCGCGCTGCGACGTGCGCCTGGCGGAGGGCGACCGCGTGGCGATCCCGGAACTGGACCTGGACCTGGCCGTGCTGGACGTTCCCGGACACACCGCCGGCCACATCGCCTACTACGGCCGCGCGGCCGGTCTGGAGCCGGTTCTGTTCTGCGGCGACACCCTGTTTGCGGCGGGCTGTGGCCGTCTTTTCGAAGGCACTCCGGCGCAAATGCATGATTCTTTAGGGAAATTTTCTGTTTTACCGCCAGATACACAGGTTTTTTGCGCACACGAGTACACTCTAGCGAACTTGCGCTGGGCCTTGGCAGTCGATCCGGCCAACCGCAGCCTGCAACAGTGGCACCAGCAGGCCCAGCAATTACGAGCAGAAGGTCTTCCCACGCTTCCGTCCACCATCGGGCAGGAACGCGCGGCCAATCCGTTTTTGCGCACGCAAGAAGTTGAGGTCGTCCACGCCGCAGAGCGCTGGGCCGGCCGCAGCCACGCTACGCCGGTAGAGGTTTTTGCCTCCCTTCGTGAATGGAAGAACGATTTCAAGTGACAACCTGATGAATCTATCCCGACTCCTTCTGCCGCTCATGCTGGCAGTCCTCGCCGGTTGCGCAGGAACCAAAGCCCCCGATAGCAAGAACCTCACCACCAATTCGCAAGGGCGATACATCGCCCGCGACACGTCCCGGACGGTTGACCTGACCAACCCGCCCGCCGACGCCTGGGACCGCATCCGCCGCGGTTTCGCCATTCCCAACCTGAACACCGACCTCTCGCAGCAGTGGACCGACTACTACGCGTCCCACCCCGAGTCAGTGCAGCGCATGGCGGAACGGGCCGGCAAGTACCTGTATTTCATCGTCGACGAGATCAACCGCCGCGGCCTGCCGACCGAGCTGGCGCTGCTGCCCTTCGTCGAAAGCGCCTACAACCCGACCGCGCTGTCGCGCGCCCAGGCATCCGGCCTGTGGCAGTTCGTGCCGGCCACGGGCCAGCACTTCAACCTGAAGCAGGACTGGTGGCGCGACGAGCGCCGCGACCCCATCGCCTCGACCAACGCGGCGCTGGACTACCTGGAAAAGCTGTTTGAAATGCAGGGCGACTGGTACCTGGCGCTGGCCTCGTACAACTGGGGCGAAGGCTCGGTGCAACGCGCCATGGCCAAGAACGAAGCGGCCGGCCAGGGCACGGACTACCTGTCCCTGAACATGCCCGACGAAACCCGCAACTACGTGCCCAAGCTGCAGGCCATCAAGAACATCATCGCCGATCCGCAGCGCTATGCGGTGGCCCTGCCCCCGGTGGGCAATACGCCCTACTTCGTGACGGTCCAGAAGAACAGCGACATCGACCTGGAAATCGCCGCCAAGCTGGCGGAAATGCCGCTGGACGAATTCAAGGCCCTGAACCCCTCGTTCAACCGCCCCGTGATCCGCGGCGACCACGGCCCCACCCTGCTGCTACCGGCCGACCGTGTCGAAATCTTCAACGCCAACCTGACCAACTACAAGGGCGATCTCAGCGCCTGGAAGATCTACCACTCGCGCCGCGGCGAATCCTACGCCTCGATCGCCAAACGTTTCGGCGTGAGCGAAGCCACGCTGCGCCAGACCAACGACATCGGTTCGCGCCAGAAATCCGCCTCCGGCCAATCCCTGCTGGTGCCGGGCGAGCCCGGCACGGGCGGCGTGCAACTGGCCTCGCTGGCCACGCCGGTGGGCGCACTGGACTCGGCGCCGTCGGACAACAAGGCTGCCGCCCCGCGCGGCCGCGCCGCCCAGGCGCCGGCTGCCCGCGTGGCCAGCGCCCGCCCCAATGTCCGCACCCACAAGGTGCGCCAGGGCGACACGCTGTTCTCGCTGGCCAAGCAGTACGGCACCTCGGTCGACGCGCTGCGCGCGCTCAACAACATCAAGGGCAGCGCCCTGAAGGTGGGCTCGCAGCTGCGCGTGCCGGGTACCAACGCCCGCGGCTGATTGGCGCAGAAACAATAAAGACGCACCATGAAACGACCCCAGAAGTTGGACTAGTGTCCGACTTCTGGGGTCGGTCCATTTTCGGCCGGTGATTTCTATGGAAAATTGCTCCCAATCGGCCGAGAAACCATGCGTCGTCAAGCGCAAGCGCAACAAGCTGCATAGGGAACGGCCCGCAGTAGATTGATTGGCAGGTTCGCTTGCCGCATACCTAGCTCCCTTCTCTTAGACTTGTTGATAGCGAAATTAGTGAAATTATCGATTTAGGATAATTTCGCTAATTTCCGTACACATGAACCCTGTCCTGAACCCATACGCGCCAGGCGCAGGCAGCCCCCCTCCCGAACTCGCGGGACGTGACCACATCCGCGAGGACGTGCGCGTGTGCTTGGAACGCCTCAAGCTGGGCAAGCAAGCCAAGAGCGTCTTGTTGCTCGGCCTTCGCGGCGTCGGAAAGACAGTGCTCTTGGACAAGATGCGATCCGATGCGGAAGATAGAGGCGCGCACACCGTTCGCGTCGAGGCCCCTGAGAACAAGTCATTGCCAGCACTACTGGCGCCCCAACTGCGTTTGGCCCTCCTGCGCCTAAGCAGAGTGGAGGCCGCCAAAGATATCGCGATCAGGGGGCTAAGAGGTTTGGCCGGCTTCGCAAGAAGGCTCAAGGTCTCGTTTACGGACATCGAAGTCGGCTTCGATTACGAACCAGAACCCGGTCTTGCCGACAACGGAGACTTGGAAGAGGACCTTGCAGCGCTACTTGAGCAAGTTGGCCGTGCAGCCCGAGCAGCGGATACCGTGGTCGCCCTCTTCATTGATGAACTCCAATACGTTGAAGAAGCGCAACTGGCGGCACTGATCTCCGCGCTGCACCGGTGTGCTCAACAGCAGTTGCCCGTTACCTTGGTCGGCGCAGGACTACCTCAGCTGCGCGGTCGCATGGGCCAGGCGAAGTCCTATGCGGAACGACTGTTCAAATTTGCCGAGATTGGGGCGTTGAACACGGCTGACGCAACGTTGGCCATCAACGTGCCGGCAAACAACGAGAACGTCGAAGTTGAGCTAGCCGCGATCGATTCGATCATTGCCGTAACGCAGGGGTATCCATACTTCCTGCAAGAGTGGGGAAAATGCGCATGGGATGTCGCAACGGCGAGCCCGATCACTGCCGAAGACGTCGAGAACGCGTCTCGCGAAGCCGTCGCAGCATTGGATGAGGGTTTTTTTCGCGTCCGATTCGATCGGCTTACTCCAGCCGAAAAAAAGTACTTGCGCGCCATGGCGGAATTGGGACCCGGCCCTCACAGATCCGGTGATATTGCGCAACAGCTAGGCCGGCCCGTTGCCTCCTTTGGACCCGTTCGTGGCTCCCTGATTGTCAAAGGCATGCTCTGGAGTCCCACTCATGGCGACACGGCATTTACCGTGCCTATTTTCGACGAATTCATGAAACGCATCATGCCCGGAGACAGCTGGCAGACGAACTGAGGTCGATGCATGGAGGCACTAGGGAGCGGTCCTCGAAGACGCTCCCTGAAAGCGCCAAAACCAACTCCTTAACCTCTAACACCCGCGAACTGCGCGCTCCATTGCGCCAGTTGGCCCGCCGTGACGCCCACGCCGCCGCACAGGATCACCGCCACCGAGCGGGCGTTCTTCAGAAACTCCGAACCGCTGTCCAGCGCCGCCACCGAGGCGCCGCAGGCGGGTTCGACCAGGATGCGGTGCTCCAGCAACACGTCTTCGCAAGCCGCCACCGCGGCGGCATCCGACACCACCACGCTCTCGATGGGATGCTCCTTGGCCAGGTCCAGCGCGCGGTCGCAGACCTGCCGCGCGCCCAATGAGGTCGCAATGGACCGGATCTCGGGCAACAGCACCGGCGCCCCCGCGCCCAGGGCCTGGGCATAGGAGTCGGCGCCGGCCGTCTCGGCCGCGATCACCGGCACGTCCGCCCAGCCGTTGCGCCGCAGGCCCTCGACCACGCCGCACAGCAGGCCGCCGCCGCCGACCGAGCAGATGACCGCATCCGGTCGGCCGCCTTGCCGGGCCAGCTCGTCGATCATGGTTGCGTGTCCCTCCCACAGCAAGGGGTCATCGAAGGGATGCAGGAACGCGTCCGCCTCGGTCATGAGTTCCAGCGCGCGGGCGTTGGCTTCCATCCAGGAAGCGCCATGCACGATGACCTCCGCCCCTTCCGAACGGATCAGGCTCTTGGCGCGTTCCGAGGTCGTGGCAGGCACCACCACGGTCACCGGCGTGGCCAGCATGCGGCCGGCGTAGGCCACCGCGTACCCGGCGTTGCCGCCGGACGAAGAGATGAAGCGCCGGGCGCCGCGGGATTTGTAGATCTGGCACGCATGGCCTATGCCGCGGGCCTTGAACGAGCCGCTGGGCTGCAGCGCCTCCATCTTCAGGCGCACGTCCTTGCCGCTGCGCAGGGAGAAGGCGCGGGATGCGAGCGCCGGGGTTTCGATATGGATTGCCATGTTCCGTTCTTCAAGAATGAGTAAATCAGACCGCGCTGGCCACGACGCAACAAACGTTGCCGGGCACGACGATGCCGGGATGGCGCTTGGCGAAGATGACGCCGCTGGTCCCGTAAACCAGTTCAACCGGCGCACGCCGCGGATCGAAGGTCTGGTGGATTCGGCCTGCGGGCTGGCCGGCCTCGACGGCCTCGCCATGCCGATGATAGGCCTCGAACACGCCGCGATCCGAGGCGATGACATAGGACTTCGCGCCGCTGACCTTGCACAGGGGCGCGGGCTGCGCCGCCAGCGGCTGGGCGCAAGCCTGGTCCAGCACACCCCAATGCGCCAGCACGCGCAGCGCGCCGGCGCGGCACAGCGCGAGTGCGCTGTCGGTCACGGTGCCGCGTCCCGCCATCTCGGTGCTGACGCAGGTAAGCCCCGCCGCCACCGCCGAAGCAACGCTGGTGCGCGTGTCGCCCAGCGTGTCCAGCATCACGTTGAAGGGCGCGCCGAAGGCCATCACGGCATCGATGTTGCGCTGGGTTTGCGCGGCATCCTGCGAGGGCTGCACCAGGGCGCTGGGAATGATGTCCAGCGACGAACCGCCGGAATGCAGGCTGAGAAACGCGTCGCCGCGCGAGAACAGTTCGTCGCTGACGTAGGCGGCGATCTGTTCCGTGATGCTGCCCGCATGGTCGCCGGGAAACGTGCGGTTCAGGTTCTTGCCGTCCAGCGGCGAGGTGCGCAGGCCGGCTTCAGCCGCCGGCGCGTTGAGCGCGGGCATGATGATCAGGCGGCCCCGGACGCGGTCCAGCGGCAGGTCGCGGATGAGTTCGCCCAGCACGATCTGGCCTTCGTACTCGTCTCCATGATTGCCGCCTTCCAGAATGACGGTGGGGCCGTCGCCATTGGCCAGCACCGCCATGGGTATGCGCACCGTGCCCCAGGCGTCTTCGTGCGGCGACTGCGGGATGTGCAGGAAGCCCGCCTGGCGTCCAGGCGCGTCGAGATCGATGTCGGTGAACGCCGTCGCGCAGTGCGGGTTGCGCGCCGGCAGATGCGCGACCCGCCGGTCACGCAATAGAGGCGACTCGCGGAATGTCGGTTTCGTCATAGACCTTTTGGGTATACGTTAGGGGTTTCGATCGGGAAAATATATGTATTTGACCGATCAGCAACAAATACTTTTGATGTTTTCTACATATGCCCAGGAGGCATGGCATGGAGTTGAGACAGTTGCGCTATTTCGCGGCGGTGTGCGCAGCCGGCAGCGTGGCGGGCGCGGCGAAAGCGTTGCATATCGCCCAGCCCGCGCTGTCGCGCCAGATGATGGCGCTGGAAGAGGAGTTCGGCGCGCAACTGCTGGTGCGCTTGCCGCGCGGCGTGGCGCTCACGCGCGCCGGCGAGGCGCTGCTCGCCCAGGCGAAACTGATGCTGGCGGGTTCTGAAACCCTGCGGGCGCAGGTGGCGCTGGCGGCCCACGGCAAGGCGGGCTCGCTGAAGATCGGCATCATGCCCGGCTACAGCTGGCTGCCCGGCCTGGGACAGGCGATCGCCGCCCTGTCGCGCGCCTCGCCCGACACCGACGTGCAGCTGGAATCCGGCCTGTCGGCATGGCAGCTCGACGCGATCAAGCGCCACGAGCTGGACGCGGGCGTCGTCGCCTGGCGCTCTCCGCTCGACGGCGAAGTGGAAGGAATGAAAATCTATGAAGACCGCATGCTGCTGGCCATGCCCGCGGCGGTGGCGCGCAGCGTCGGCAAGATCCGCACGCTCAAGGACCTGGCGGGCCAGAGATTCATCCTGTTCCCGCGAGCCGGATCGCCCTCGCACTATGACGCGCTGGTCCGCATCCTGAAGGCCGCCGGCATTCCGGTGACACGCCCGGCCGCCGTGGCGACCGATCTTCCCACCATCCTCGGCCTGGTGTCGGCCGGACTGGGCTGCGCCGTCATTCCCGCCTCGTTCCGGCAACACGGCCCGGCCGGCGTCGTCTTCAAGGAAGTCGGCGGCATAGACCTGACGTTCGACCTGGAGCTGGTCTGGCGCGCCGACCAGCGCGATCCCTTGCTCGCCAGTTTCGTACGCCTGTTCCCACCGCCCGGAAAACCGTCCTGAGGCTCATGCCAGTCGGACGCGTCCCAGGGATTTTCATATCGCGAAACCGCGCAAACTCCTTAAAATAGGCGGATTCCAGAGGGAAAAAATCAAAGGATAGAAATATGGGCTTTCTCGCCGGCAAGCGCATCCTGGTCACCGGGGTGCTTTCCAACCGATCCATCGCCTACGGCATCGCGCGCGCCTGTCACCAACAAGGCGCCGAACTGGCGTTCACCTACGTGGGCGACCGCTTCAAGGACCGCGTAGGCGAATTTGCCGCCGAATTCGGCAGCAAGATCGTGCTGCCCTGCGATGTGGCCGAAGACAGCCAGATCGAAGGCGCCTTCGCCGAACTCGGCCAGCACTGGGACGGCCTGGACGGCCTGGTGCACTCCATCGGCTTCGCCCCGCGCGAAGCCATCGCCGGCAACTTCCTCGACGGCCTGTCGCGCGAAGGCTTCCGCATCGCGCACGACATCTCGGCCTACAGCTTCGCCGCCATGGCCAAGGCCGCCCTGCCGCTGATGGAAGGCCGCAACGGCTCGGTGCTGACGCTGACCTACCTGGGCGCCGAACGCGTGGTTCCGAACTACAACACCATGGGCCTGGCCAAGGCCTCGCTGGAAGCCAGCGTGCGCTACCTGGCGACGGCGCTGGGCCCGCGCGGCATCCGCGCCAACGGCATTTCCGCCGGCCCCATCAAGACGCTGGCCGCCAGCGGCATCAAGGACTTCTCGGCCATCCTGAAGTTCGTGGAAGCCCAGGCTCCCCTGCGCCGCAACGTCACCATCGAAGACGTGGGCAACGTCGCCGCCTTCATGCTGTCGGACCTGGCCGCCGGCGTGACGGGCGAGATCACCCACGTGGACGCCGGTTTCTCGACCATCGTCCCGGGCATGGAAGACTGAGTCCGCGCGCGGCGGGGCCGCCGGCCCCAGCCGCCGCAGCCGGCCTGGTCAGGCCGGCTGCACCACCACGGTGGACACCTGCACGTCCACCGCCGTCATCAGCTTGTGCACCGGGCACTTCTCGGCCACCGCCAGCAATTCGTCTACCTGCGCGTCGGACAACTCGCCGTTCAGCGTCAGCTTGGCCGTCAAGCGGTAGATCCCCTTGCGCTCCTCGCTGGCGTCGCGCACCACCTCCACTCCCACCGACTCCAACGGCAGGCCCTTGCGCTGCGCGTAGACCATCAAAGTCATGGCCTTGCAGCCGCCCAACGCGGTATCGAAGTAGTCGTGAGGATCGGGGCCGGCGCCGGCAGGCTGGGGCATGTCCAGCGGCAGATCGTGGCCTTCGGCCGTGGCGGTGAATTGCAGCGTGTTGGGCGCATTCTGGCGCACGCGGATGCTCATGGGTCCTGTCTCCTGGTAACGGGTCCTGACGGGCGGCCGCCGCGGCCGCCCCAGACCACGTTGTATCACCTGGCGGGTGCGGCAGGACGACCCAGGCAGAAGCAACTGACTGTACGCTGAACTTCTGCCGCCCACTCCGGTCGGATATCTCTATCCGCAATACCTGAGCAAACTTTAAAGGGGGCCGCATGAGCGCCAGACAACTCCTCGATCAACTGCTGCAGTCCGGGCAAGGGCTGCTGTCGGACACCACCAGCCGGGTGCAGAACGCCACGGGTGGCAAGGGCTCGTCCTTCCTGACAGGCCTGGGCGGCGGCGCGCTGGGCGCGGGCGCCCTGGGACTGCTGCTGGGCAGCAAGAAGGCCCGCAAGATCGGCGGCAAGGTCGCCATGTACGGCGGCATGGCGGCGCTGGGCGCCCTGGCCTACCGCGCCTATGGCGATTGGCAACGCAGCCAGGCCGGCGCGCCTGCCGCTCCCCCGCAGACGCTGGACCGCCTGCCCGCGCCCCAGGCCGAGCAGCACAGCACGGCGGTGCTGACGGCCATGATCGGCGCGGCCAAGGCCGACGGCCACATCGGCCCGGAAGAACGCGCGCTGCTCGAAACCGAGCTGTCCAAGCTATCTTCGGACGCGCAAGACCGTCGCTGGCTTGAAGCCGAACTATCGCGCCCGCTGGATCCGTCCGTGATCGCGCAAGCCGCGCAGACGCCGGAAATGGCGGCCGAGATGTACCTGGCCAGCCTGCTGGTAGTGGACGAGGAAAGCTATATGGAACGCGCCTATCTGGACGAATTGGCGCGCCAGCTCAAGCTGCAGCCGGGCCTGAAGGAACAGCTCGAGCAGCACGCCCGGGCCGCCGCGGCCTGAGGCTGGCCGGCCTGCGCCCGGCTCAATCGGCGCGTAGGCCGATCGCCTGCGTCAAGGCGGTATAACGGTCGATATCCGCATCGATCATGGCTTGGAATTCCCGCGGCGTGCTGCTGGCCGGCGTGAAGCCCTGTCCACGCAACGCCGCCTGCACATCGGGGCGCTGGACGATCTTCGCCACCGCCGCATTCAGCTTGGCCACCACCGCGGGCGGCGTGGCTGCCGGCGCCAGCAGGCCGTGCCACTGGTCCAGCGCGTAGCCGGGCACGCCCTGCTCGGCCACCGTCGGCACCGACGGCAACAACGGCGAACGCGCCGGCGAGGTCACGGCCAGCGCCCGCAACTTGCCGGCCGCAATCAAGGGCGCGGCGCTGGACGCGGTGACCACGCCGACCCCGACCTGGCCCGCGGTCACGTCGGTAAGCGCCGGTCCGCAACCCTTGTAAGGCACGTGCTGCAGAGGCGCGCCGGTGGCGCGCGCCAGCATCTCGCCGGCCAGGTGCTGCGGCGTGCCGTTGCCGCAGGACGCGAACGCCAGCGGCCGGTCCGGCGTGGCGGCGGCCAGCGCATCGTCCAGGCTGCGCCAGGGCGAAACCGCCGGCACCACATACACGGACGGCACGAAGGCCACGTTGATGACCGCCGCAAAGTCCCGCTTGGGCGCGAAGCCCAGATTGCTGTAAACCCCGGGATTGATCGCGAAGGAACTGTTGACCATCAGCAGCGTATGGCCGTCGGCAGGGGCTTCCGCCACGGCGCGCGCGCCGATGTTGCCGCTGGCGCCAGGACGGTTTTCCACCACGACCGCCATGCCAAACTGCTCCTGCAGGCTCGCGCCAATGCGGCGCGCCAGCAAGTCGGTGCCGCCGCCCGGCGGAAACGTCACCACGATGGTGATGGGGTGCGAGGGATACGCGGCGTCCTTGGGCGCTTCGCCCGAAGGCGAATTGCCGCAGGCGGCCAGGGGCAAAACCAGGAACGCAAGAACAGAGCTAAGCAGGCGATTCATGATGCGGGCTTGCAAGCGTCCCTGCGCGGCAAGCGCGCGGGGACATGGGCAATGCCGGCCGGCGGCCGGCGGAAAGGCTCAGGCGTCCAGACCGATGTCGAGCACCTTGGCGCTATGGGTGATCCAACCCACCGCGATCTGGTCCACTCCGGTGGCCGCCACCGCGGCGGCGGTTTCGGGCGTGATGCGGCCCGAGGCTTCAGTAATGGCGCGGCCGCGCGCCATGGCCACTGCGCGGCGCAGATCGTCCAGGCTCATGTTGTCCAGCAGCACCACATCCACGCCCAGAGACAGCGCCGTTTCCAGCTGTTCCAGCGTGTCCACTTCCAGTTCGATCTTGACCATGTGGCCGATGCCGGCGCGCGCCCGCTCGACCGCCGTCGCGACCCCGCCCGCCAGCGCGATGTGGTTGTCCTTGATCAGCACCGCGTCGTCCAGGCCGTGGCGGTGATTGCTGCCGCCGCCCACGCGCACCGCGTACTTCTGCACGGCGCGCAGGCCCGGCATGGTCTTGCGGGTGCAGGTGACGCGGGCGCCGTAGCCTTCAATGGCGCGGGCGATGGACGCGGTGGCGCTGGCCACGCCGCTCAGATGGCACAGGAAGTTCAGCGCCACGCGCTCGGCCGTCAACATGGCGCGCGCGTTGCCGCTGATGCGGGCGATTTCCGTTCCCGGCAGCAGTTCGCTGCCATCGCGCAGCGCGACCTCGAACTTGATGGCGGGGTCCATGGCGCGAAACGCCAGGCGCGCCAGGTCCAGCCCGGCCAGCACGCCTTCCTGACGCGCGACCAAACGGGTCTGCGCCGTGGCGTCGGCGGGCACGATGGCATCGGTGGTCAGGTCCCCGGCGCGTCCCAGATCCTCGAGCAAGGCCGCGCGCACCAGCGGCTCCAGCATGACTTCCGGCAGAGGGGGAACGGGCAGTCGGGCGGTGGTCTGAGGCGCTTCGGTTTTAATGCTCATTTTGAGTATTTACCAGTTAAAAAAAGGCGCGCGGAGATTGCGCACCACTTATGCTAGAGACGAGCATAAGGCTTGTCAAGCGTCACATTGCCCGAGACAACGGCAACTTGCTCCCCGCAATAGCGCGCTCCAGCAGCACGTCACGGCGAAAACGGAACAGCTTGGCCGGCCTGCCGGCCGTGCCCGTGGCCATTTCGCCGGTCTCTTCGACCAGCGCCTGCTGCTCGATGAGGCGGCGGAAATTCTGCTTGTGCAGGCCGCGCCCGGCCAGCGCTTCCACGGCCAGCTGCAATTGCAGCAAGGTGAACTGCGCGGGCATCAATTCGAACACCACGGGCCGGTACTTGATCTTGGCGCGCAGCCGGGCGATGCCGGTGGCCAGGATGCGGCGGTGGTCGTGGCGCATGGGTTCGCCGGGCACCACGGCGCCCTTGCCTCCGCGCCGCGCCGCTTCGGGCACCAGCCCCGCTTCGAACAGCAGCTCGTAGCGCTGCAGCACCATGTCCTCGTTCCAGGGCGAGCCGTCCAGCCCGAAGGTGATGGCGGCGCGTTGGCGGCGGCGCATGCGCACGGCCGCATCGCTACTGTCTTCGCACCAGGCGGCCAGGCGCGGCACGATCATGTCTTCCACCAGCGCGGGCGTGCCTGCGCGCCGGTCCTCCCAGGGGAAGTAGCGGTACCAATCCTGCCAGCCCACTTGCGCCACGCCGGTCTCGCCAGCCTCGCGCGTCAGGCCCAGGTAGCTGACCGACATCACGCGCGCACCCGATTCATCGGAGCGGTCGCCGTCGGCGAAGGTGTAGAGCTGCTCCACGTAACCCAAGGGGTGATGGGTCTGCTCCTCCACCCAGGCGCGCAGGCCGGCCTGCAGCGAACGGTGCGACAGTTCGAAGGGGCCAGCCGGCAAGGCGCGCGCATCGTCGGTCGTCAGCACCCGCGGCTCGCCGTTGGTGACGGCGACCAGCACGGCAACGAGTTCAGCATGGACGGAGCGTTCGACGGATTCAGTCAAGGTAGGCGTATGGAAAGTGAGAAACCGGGCGGCTTGCGGCAAGCCGCGAGGCGTCGGAAATTATAAGGTTCGAGCTCCTGCAACAGCCCCTTGCAAACGTGACAGGCATTCCTGCTCCGGGCAGGCCGCGCGGCCCTAAGATGGAAGTGGCAACCAGGCGCGTCGCCATCCCGGGACGCCCGCAAGCGGAGCAGACATCATGTTGAAAACCGCCCCCGATCCGCAGGCGGCCAAGGCCGCCGAAACGGAACACCCCGTCGCCGTCGACCCGCGCAAAGGCACCGAAATCCTGCCGATGGCGGACCACAGCAAGGAGGTCGCCGGCATGCCGCGGCGCGGACGCGCCGTTGCGGAACCCGGCGAACCCGGCATCATCACCCCGGAAGATGACGTGCTGGATACTTCTTACGAAAACCGCAAGAGCTGAGCCGGCGCGATAGCAAGATGATACGCGAGCCGGGCGCGGCCTCCGCAGCGCTCAGGCCGCGTCGGGCTGCGCCTGGAAGCCGCGCGCCAGGATCTCCACGAAAGCTTCGGTCACCGACGACGGCGCGGTCTGTGCGGGGTAAGCCATGCTGACGCGCACCGGCAGGCGCGGCGTGAACGGCCGTATCGCCAAACGGTCTGCGAACACCGCGGCAATGTAGGGATTGACCACGCCCAAGCCGCTGCCGGCGGCAGCCAGCGCGCAGATGGTGGATGAATAGGTGGTCTCGATTTCCGAGGCGGGCTGCGCCCGGTGTTCCTGCATCGCGCCGCGCAGTTGCAGATAGACGTCGTCATCCGCATTGAGCACCAGCAGGCGGCGCCCGTCCAGGTCCATGATGTCGACGGACGGCTGCGCGGCCAGCGGATGGTCCGGCCTCATGACGCAAACCGCCGCGCTTTCATGCAAGACCCGCATTTCCAGCTGCGCGCCGTCCATGGGCGCGGTCGTCACCACCAGGTCGTAGGTGCCGTGCAGCAGCCCTTCCCGCAGATACTGGCTGCCCACGGTCTGCATGTTGATGTGGACCTCTGGATAGCGTCGCGCAAAGGTCTCGATCGCGCCGGGCAGCACGCCCAGCCCCAGCGCGGGGGTGCAGGCCAGCCGCAACACGCCGCTGCCGCTGCGCCGCATCGCGGCGACGCGGTCCTCGATGCGCTCCAGCCCCACGAAATGGCGCTGCACGGTATCGAACAAGTCCTTGGCCTCGCGCGTGGGCCGCAAGCGTCCGCGTTCCATGTCGAACAGCTTCAGGCCGCTGGCCTGCTGCACCTGCGCCAGCAGCCGGCTGACCGAGGGCTGGGTGGTGCGCAGCATCTGCGCCGCGCCGGTAGTGGTGCCGGCCAGCATGACCGCGTGGAAGGCTTCGATCTGGCGGAAATTCAGGGGTCGGCTCATGGCGTGGCAATGTATAGCAAACTTGCATAGCCTATGTTGAAAAAAGAATTTTTTCAAATACCCGCCGACTCCTACACTGGTTTTCCCAAGGGCGCCGCCAGATGCGCCCCCCGCGCTACCCAACCTTCCAGGGGAAACCACATGAACCTCCGCCGCTCCTGGCGCCAACTCCTGCAAACGCTGTGCCTGGGCCTGACGGCAGCCGCCCTGCCGCTGGCCGCGCATGCGCAAGCCAACTATCCCGACCGCCCGGTGCGCATCATCGTGCCCTTCACCGCGGGCGGCAGCTCCGACATCCAGGGGCGCCTGCTGGCCGAACACCTGGGCAAGCTCTACGGCCAATCGGTGGTGGTGGAAAACCGCCCCGGCGCCGGCGGCCACATCGGCGGCAAGTTCGTCGCCGACTCGGGGCCGGACGGCTACACCCTGCTGCTCGGCTCCATCGGCCTGCATGCCACCTACGGGGTCTACAAGAACCTCAACTACCAGCCGGCCCGCGATCTGAAGCTGATCACCATCGTGGCCGAAATGCCGCACGTGGTGGTGGCCAACCCCGCGCTGGAAGCCAACACCCTGGCCGAACTCACCGCGCTGGCAAAGGCCAAGCCGGAAACGCTGCACTTCGGCTCGGCCGGCGTGGGTTCGTCCGTGCACATGGTGGGCGAGCTCTACAAGATGGCCGCACAGGCTCCCATCGTGCACATCCCGTACCGCGGCAGTTCCGCCGCCACCAACGACCTGTTGGGCGGCCAGATCCAGCTGCTGTTCGAGAACGTGCCCACCACCATCGGCTACATCCAGGCCAAGAAGCTGAAGGCGCTGGCCATCACCGGCGCCACGCGCTCGCCGGCCCTGCCCGATGTGCCCACCGCCGCCGAAGCCGGCCTGCCCGGCCTGACGGTGACGTCCTGGACCACGCTGGCCGCCAGCAAGGACGTGCCCGATGCGCTGATCGAAAAGATCAGCGCCGACCTGCGCCGCATCTACGCCGACCCGGCATTCCGTGAAGGCCTGGAGCGCCTGGGCATGACCCCGGTGGGCAACAGCCCCGCCGACGCGCGCGCCTTCGTCGAACGCGAACGCGCCCGCTGGAACAAGGTCATCGAGACCGAACACATCACCGCGGGCTGAACGCCCGGGGCGGCGCCTGCGCCGCCCTTTTTTCTTTCCGATTTCATCCTTGCTCCGCCATCCATGAACCGCATGCTCGCCACGCCCATCGCCTGCCGCCGCCTGGGCGCCACGCCGCACCATCATTTCTTCGGCTACTACAACAAGACCGTCTGGCATCGCGACGGCCGCTATCTGCTGGCCAACCGTACGCCGTTCAAGGACGCGCGGCTCACGCCCGAGCTGAGCGCCGAGGTGGGTTACTTCGACCTGCAGGACGGCGACCGCTACCACGCCGTCGGCAGCACCACGGCCTGGAACTGGCAGATGGGCTGCCAGCTGCAATGGCTGGACGGCGAGGCCGAGCCGCAGATGATCTACAACTGCCGCCGCGACGACGACAGCGGCTTCTATCCGGGCTTGCGCTCCGCGGTCCACAACGTCGCCACCGGCCAGACGCGCCACCTGCCGCTGCCCATCTACGTGGCCGCGCCCAACAGCCGCTATGCGTTGTGCGTGGATTACCGCCGCCTCTACATCACGCACGAGACCATCGGCTACAGCGAACACGCGCCCGGCCCGGTATCCAATGCCCCGGCCGACGACGGCATCCATAGCATGGACCTGCAAAGCGGTGCGCATCGCCTGCTGGTCAGCTACGCCGACCTGCGCAACTTCCATCCGCGCGACTCGATGGAACGCGCCATCCACTGGGTCAGCCACATCGAGATCAATCCGTCGTCCTCGCGCATCCTGTTCCTGCACCGCTGGACCGAACGCGTCAAGGACGAGACCTGCTTCCTGCACCGGCTGATCACCATGAATGCCGACGGCAGCGACATGCGCCTGCTGGAATGCTCCGACCATCCGCTGCCGCAACTGGCCAACGACTTCGATCCCAGCGCGGTCGGTACCTTCGACTACGAGAAATCCGAATACCAGATCTCGCATCCGCTGTGGCGCGACGACCAGACCATCATCGTGTGGGGCCCGCATGACGGCAGCATCCACTACCACCTCTACCGCGACGCGCCCGGCGGCGCGGTTCAGGTCGTGGGCGATGGCGTGCTGACCGAGAACGGCCACATGACCTATTCGCCCGTGAACACGCGCTGGCTGCTCAGCGACACCTATCCGGACTCGACCACGCACGAGCGCATCCTGTTCCTCTACGACATGCAGACCGGCCTGCGCCACTCGCTGGGCAGTTTCTACGCCGATCCCGATCTGTCCAAGGAAAACCGCTGCGACCTGCATCCGCGCTGGAGCCGCGATGGCACCCAGGTCTGCATCGACTCCGTGCATGAAGGCGAGCGGCAGATGTATGTGTTGGACGTCACACCCATCGTCGGCACGCGCGGTTAAGCCGTCATCGACCGCCGCCTTGGCCTTGCGTCGAACCGCAACTCGGCCAGGCGGCGGACTACTCATCCCACCGCAAGGACTTCACACTATCGTCACCCCCTTGTAACGACCGACCTTTAACCTCGCTTTCGTTTTGCTTACAGATAACTGAGCGACTCGTTCGCGACTCTATGAGGTTGGAATGTCCCACTTGACTGATAAATTGCGCGCCCCCTATCGCGAAGCCCAAGGTGAAGTCACCGTCCCCGGGCAGATGTTCGACGAGATCGTCGCCGCGAATCCCCAGCGCCGCACTTTGCTGAAGAACAGCTTCGGCCTGTCAATGTTGTCCGTGTTCGGCGCATCGACCCTGCTGACCGCCTGTGGCGGCAGCGACGATGACGATAACGATGACGCCCCCTCCGGCAACGAACCGGGCGAAGGCGGCTCCAAGCCGACCCCCGGCCCCGACTACTCCGTCACGTTCACCCCGCTGGCCGACAAGATCGTCGCCGACACCGTCACCGTACCCGCGGGCTACGTGGCCGAAGTGCTGTATTCCGCCGGCGACAAGTGCATGATCGGCTCGGTCGGCTACGCCGGCGTGCCGCAGTCCTATCCCGCCACGGAAACCCAATCCGGCGGCCAACACGACGGCATGCACTTCTATGCCCTGCCCGGCGTCGACCCCAACCAGGGCGGCCTGCTGGTGTTGAACCACGAATCACTGGACGACGAGACCCTGGACCAGAGCGTCGAGGGCGTGAAGACCCGCCTGTCCAACGTCGGCGTATCCGTCATCGAAATCGCCCGCGGCGCCAACGGCGCTTGGGCCGTCAAGACCGATTCGCGCTACAACAAGCGCTACACCGGCAACACCGTCTACAACGTCAGCGGCCCGGCCAAGTCGGTGGTCGGCGACACAGTCGTCGGCACGCTGAACAACTGCGCCAGCGGCGACACGCCCTGGGGCACGTACCTGACCTGCGAAGAGACGCTCAACAACTACCACTACAAGACCGGCGACGCCGGCAAGCCGGCCGACCAGGGCTATGGCTGGGTGGTGGAGATCGATCCGCAGAACCCGGACTCGACCGCCGTCAAGCGCACCGCGATGGGCCGCTTCAGCCATGAGAACACGGCCTTCATGCTGGACGAGAACAACCGCGTCGCCTTCTACATGGGCGACGACACCACGCCCGGCTGCATCTACAAGTTCGTGCCCAGCAAACCCTATGACCCGGCCAACCGCGCCGCCAACATGGGCCTGCTGGACGAAGGCACGCTGTACGCCGCGCGCTTCAACGACGACGGCAGCGGCAACTGGGTCGAACTGACGGTAGGCAAGAACAACCTGACCGCCGGCGCCACCGATCCGGGCAACTTCACGCAAGTCGCCAGCGGCACCGTGATCACCGGCAAGCTCGTCAACTTCAACACGCAGGCCGACGTGCTGGTCAACACCGGGGCCGCCGCCCGCGTCGCCGGCGCCACGCTGATGGACCGCCCCGAGTGGATCACGGTGGGCGTGGACAAGACCGTGTACTGCACGCTGACCAACAACGGCAGCCGCAAGCGCACCAGCGCCGCCAACCCGCGCGTCAGCAACTCGCACGGCCACATCATCCGCTGGCACGAGCGCGGCGACTCGCCCCTGGCCACCACCTTCGAGTGGGACCTGCTGCTGCTGGCCGGCCGCGACAAGGCCGACGGCGTGGCCGCCAACCTGACCGGCAACGTCAACGGCGACACTTTCTCCAGTCCCGACGGCATCCGCGTCGACCCCAAGGGCCGCCTGTGGGTCCAGACCGACGCCGGCACCAGCGCCTCGACCACGGACTTCTTCGGCAATAACTCGATGTACTACATCGACCAGAAAACCGGCGAATCCAAGCGCTTCCTGGTCGGCCCGCTGGGCTGCGAGATCACCGGCATCGCCTACACGCCGGACCTGACCACGTTCTTCATCAACATCCAGCACCCGAACCAGGCGTGGAACACCCTGCGCGCCGGCGGCGGCGATGCGCGTTCCGCGACGGTGGTGGTGCGGCGTACTGATGGGAAGCCGGTGGGCGCGTAAGCGTTCCGGTTAAAAACGCCGCCCGGCACGTTGACGCCGGGCGGCGTTTTTTTTATGCCGCGCAAATACAAAAAACCCGCAAGGCTTGGGCGCTTGCGGGTTTTTCGGTGCACGGCATTGCTGTGCGAATCCTGGCGGACAGAGGGGGATTCGAACCCCCGATACGCTTTTGACGTATACACGCTTTCCAGGCGTGCGCCTTCAACCACTCGGCCACCTGTCCTATCTGCGATTTTCGCTGCGGGCAAGCCGCTGCAGAAAATGCGAATCCGCGATTCTAGCAGATTTCGCATAACGCCGACAAGCGCACAAAGAAAAGGGGACGCTGTAAGCGTCCCCTGCCCCCGCTCAGCCGTCAGGAGGCCGACGCGGGCGGGTCCTGTTCCCGATAGGAGCTGACGGTGCCGTCCGGCTCGGTTTCCTCCAGCCGCACCCTGAAGCCCCACAACCGGGCCAGGTGCTTCATCACCTGTTCGGCGTCCTCGCTCGCCAGCGGACGGCCGCGGCTCTTCAGATGACGCAGCACCAGCGATCGATCCGAGTCGCGGTTGAACCTCACCACCTGGATGTCCGGCACCATGTTGTCGCGGTTGTGTTGCGCGGCCAGCAGGCGGCGGATGTCGCGGTAGCCTTCGTCGTCGTGGATGGCGGCGACTTCGAGCTTGGGGTTGGCCTGGTGGTCGGAGATCGCGAAGAAACGGAACTCGCGGATCAGGCGCGGCGACAGGTACTGCGAGATGAAGGACTCGTCCTTGAAGTTGCGCATGGCGAAGTCCAGCGTCTTCAGCCAGTCGCCGCCGGCGATGTCGGGGAACCAGCGCCGGTCCTCGGGCGTGGGCGCTTCGCAGATGCGGCGGATGTCGGACATCATCGCGAAGCCCAGCGCGTACGGGTTGATGCCGCCGTAGCCACGCTCGTCGAAGCCGCGCTGGCTGACCACGTTGGTGTGGCTTTGCAGGAACTCCATCATGAAGCCGTCGTTGACCAGGCCCTTTTCGTGCAGCCGGTTCAGGATGGTGTAGTGCCAGAACGTGGCCCAGCCTTCGTTCATGACCTTGGTCTGGGTCTGCGGATAGAAGTACTGCGCGATCTTGCGGACGATGCGCACCAGCTCCTTCTGCCACGGCGCGAGCTTGGGCGAGTACTTCTCGATGAAATACAGCAGGTTCTCTTCGGGCTCCGGCGGGAACACCGAGGCCTCGACGTGCGTGTCCTTGTCGGCCTCCAGGCGCGGCAGGGTGCGCCAGAGGTCGTTGTACTGCAGCCGGGCGTGCTCCTGGCGTTCGGCCTGGCGCGCGGCCTCTTCCTTGTAGGAAATGGGCGTCGGGCGCTTGTAGCGGTCCACGCCGTGGTGCGAGAGCGCGTGGCAGGAGTCGAGCAAGGCTTCGACCGCATCGATGCCGTAGCGGTCCTCGCAGGACATGACGTACTTGCGCGCGAAGACCAGATAGTCCAGCACGCCGTCGGCGTCGGTCCATTGGCGGAACAGGTAATTGCCCTTGAAGAACGAGTTGTGGCCGTAACAGGCGTGGGCGATCACCAGCGCCTGCATCGTCATGGAGTTCTCTTCCATGAGATAGGAGATGCAAGGGTTGGAGTTGATGACGATCTCGTACGCCAGCCCCTGCATGCCGCGGCGGTAGAACTGCTCGTTGCGGATGAATTCCTTGCCGTACGACCAGTGCGGATAGCCGATGGGCAGACCGGCCGACGCGTAGGCGTCCAGCATCTGTTCCGAGGTGATTACCTCGATCTGGTTCGGGTAGGTGTCCAGTCCATATTCGGCGGCGACCTTGGAGATCGCGTCGTCATAGGACTGGATCAGTTCGAAGGTCCATTCGGAACCCTGGGAGATGGGCCGGGCGCTGCCGGCGGCCTCCGGTTCCACGAGCGCTCCCACGATGGCATTCATGCGGTTTCCTTTTTGAACAGGTCATGGAACACGGGGAAGATCTCGCCGCGTTCGCAGATGCGCCGCATGACGAAATGCGGCTCCAGTTTCTGTTCATATTCCGCCCACAGGCTGCTCTTGCGCGCCTCCTGCGAGTCGGGTACTTCGATGTAGGCAAAGTAGCGCGTGGCCGGCAGCAGGTGCTCGGCCAGGAAGCGCGCGCTCTTGCCCGCGTCGGCGCCGAACGAGTCGCCGTCGCTGGCCTGCGCCGCATACACGTTCCAGGCGGTCGGCGGATAGCGCTTCTCCAGGATCTCGCGCATCAGTTCCAGCGCCGACAGCACGATGGTGCCGCCGCTCTTGGGATCGTAGAAGAAGGTATGTTCGTCGACTTCCTCGGCGTTGTCGGTGTGGCGGATGAAGACCAGGTCCACGTGTTCGTACTTGCGCGACAGGAACAGGTAAAGCAGCGAAAAGAAGCGCTTGGCCAGATCCTTCTTGTTTTCGTCCATGGAGCCCGACACATCCATCAGGCAGAACATGACGGCGCGCGCCATGGGGATGGCCACCGACACCCGGTTGCGGTAGCGCAGGTCCAGGTCATCCAGGAACGGTACGCGGGCCAGGCGTTCGCGGCAGCCTTCGACATCCTGCTCCAGCGCCTTGATCTCGTCGGCGGGAGCGCCTGCTTCGAGCGCCTTGGCCAGGCGCTCCTCGGCATCCTCGAGATCGGCGCGCGCCTTTACACCCAGCGACACGCGCCGCGCCAGCGAGGACTTGAGCGTGCGGCTGATGCTCAGCATGCTGGGCGAACCCGTGGTCGTGTAGCCGGCGCGTTGCCATTTCTTCTGGCTGACCTCGCCCAGCTGCGTGCGCGCCATGTGCGGCAGCTCCAGGTCCTCGAAGAACAGGTTCAGGAATTCGGCCCGCGACAGGCTGAAGGTGAACTGGTCGACCGATTCGCCTTCGCCCGGCTCGGAGCCGCCTTCCCCCTGCCCGCCCTGCGGCCGGTCGAAGGTGTCGCCCTTGGCAAACTCGCGGTTGCCAGGGTGCACGATCTCGCGGTCGCCGCCCTGGCCGTGGTGGAAGGACGGCTCGGAGATGTCGCGGGCGGGCAGGTTGATCTCCCCGCCCTGGTCCATGTCCTGGATGGAGCGGTCACGGATCATCCCGTGTACCGCCTTGCGGATCTGGTTCTTGTAACGCCGGAGAAAACGCTCCCGGTTGACGGCGCTTTTATTGCGCCCGTTAAGACGGCGATCGATGAGTGAATTCATGATTCACCTCGCTCAGGAAGACTTCCTCACACGGAGATACCACTCGCACAGCAGCCTGACCTGCTTTTCCGTGTAGCCCTTTTCGACCATGCGATCGACGAAGCTCTGATGCTTGGATTTGTCCTCGGCCGACGCCTTGGCGTTGAACGAGATCACCGGCAACAGGTCTTCGGTGTTCGAGAACATCTTCTTCTCGATCACTTCGCGCAGCTTTTCATAGCTGGTCCAGGTCGGGTTGCGGCCGTTGTTGTTGGCCCGCGCCCGCAGCACGAAGTTGACGATCTCGTTGCGGAAATCCTTCGGGTTGGCAATGCCAGCCGGCTTCTCGATCTTTTCCAGTTCGTCGTTGAGTGCGCTGCGGTCGAAGCTTTCGCCGGTTTCCGGGTCGCGGAATTCCTCGTCCTGGATCCAGCAGTCGGCAAAGGTCACGTAGCGGTCGAAGATGTTCTGGCCGTATTCCGAGTACGACTCGAGGTAGGCGGTCTGGATTTCCTTGCCGATGAATTCCGCGTAGCGCGGCGCCAGGTAGCCCTTGATGAATTCAAGATAGCGCCGGCGGATTTCCTCGGGGTAGTCCTCGCGGCCGATCCGCTGCTCGAGCACGTACATCAGGTGCACCGGGTTGGCGGCGACTTCTGTCTGGTCGTAGTTGAAGACGCTGGACAGGATTTTGTACGCGAAACGCGTCGACACCCCGGTCATGCCTTCGTCCGTGCCGGCATAGTCCTTGTATTCCTGCAAGGCCTTGGCCTTGGGATCGACGTCCTTCAGGCTTTCGCCGTCGTAGACGCGCAGCTTCGAATAGATGCTGGAATTCTCGGGTTCCTTCAGGCGCGTCAGGACCGAGAACTGCGCCATCATGTCCAGCGTTCCCGGCGCGCACGGCGCCGTCGACAGCGAACTGTGGTGCAGCAGCTTTTCGTAGATGCGGACCTCTTCCGAGACCTGCAGGCAGTAAGGCACCTTGACGATGTAGATACGGTCGAGGAACGCCTCGTTGTGCTTGTTGTTGCGGAAGGTCTGCCATTCCGATTCGTTCGAGTGGGCCAGGATGGCGCCGTTGAACGGGATCGCGGAAAAGCCCTCGGTGCCCTTGAAGTTGCCTTCCTGGGTCGCCGTCAGCAAGGGGTGCAGCATCTTGATCGGGGCCTTGAACATCTCGACGAATTCCAGCAGCCCCTGATTGGCCAGGCACAGCCCGCCGGAGTAGCTGTAGGCATCCGGATCATCCTGCGAGTGGCGATCGAGCATGCGGATGTCGACCTTGCCCACCAGCGACGAAATGTCCTGGTTGTTCTCGTCGCCGGGTTCGGTCTTGGCGATGGCGATCTGGCGCAGCACCGACGGGTTCAGGCGCACGACGCGGAACTTCGAAATGTCGCCGTCGAACTCCTTCAGGCGCTTCACGGCCCAGGGCGACATGATGCCGCTCAGGTAGCGCCGGGGAATGCCGTATTCCTTTTCAAGCGTGTCGCCGAAACGTTCCGGATGGAACAGTCCGAGCGGCGATTCGTTGACCGGCGAGCCCTTCAAGGCGTAGATGGGATAAGCCTCCATCAGCGACTTGAGCCGCTCCGCGATGGACGACTTGCCGCCGCCCACCGGGCCCAGCAGATAAAGGATTTGCTTGCGCTCTTCCAGTCCCTGCGCGGCATGCTTGAAGAACGCGACGATCTGTCCGATCACGTCCTCCATGCCGTAGAACTCCTGGAACGCCGGGTAGCGTCGGATGGTCCGGTTGGAAAACAAACGGGAAAGACGTGGGTCGTTGCGCGTATCCACGATTTCGGGTTCGCCTATGGCCGCCAGCATGCGTTCTGCGGGGCTGGCGTACGCCATGGGATCGCTTTTGGCGAGGTTGAGGTACTCCTCGAGAGAGAGTTCCGATTCCTGCTCTCTTGCATACTGCGACTTGAAGCCTTCGACGATGTTTTGCACGGAAACCTCCTACAACACGCGAAAAATCCAATACGTCCCTACCTGCCCCCATTGTGCCTCAGCGCTCGCGCATTACTAGACAATCTCGCGATAAGCACTGTCGGCCGGATGGTATGTTGCTTTCGCCACACATCAACCAAAGGCATGATCAGGCCCTTTCCAATTAGGCTGCACTCTTCGGATGCAAGTTCCGTCAGGGAATGCAACTTAAGTGAATAAGTTCACTCGTTCGACTTCAGCATATCGCTGTATGCGTGCGTGCATGATGCGTCCGCACATGAAATGCTCAGCAATGATTTGAAGGGAAGAGCGATGTCCCAGGGATTTTTATGATGCGGGTATAAACCCGATGCGCCCGCTGTGCGATGGCAGCGGACGGTCTGAACGGCGCATGGCGTCTTCGTTCAGCAGCGTGCAGGTTCGGTTGTGAAAAGCACCGATGACACCGCACGAGGATCCGTGGTGACGAGGGCGCGTGGCATTGCACGGTGTAGTCCATCAGTGCGTGGCGCCAAGTCATGTGCCTATGCTAAAGCCAATTGACGTTTTTGTGGCAATTCATTTAGCGCAACGCCAAAAATAGTCATGTCACGCGCTTTCAGATTCATGCAATAGACACGCGCCGCAACTGCGCTGACGTGCGCAAACTTGATGACATATCAATGGCGCCAGCGCATCGCGATTGCCTGCCGGCCGCAGATTACCGATGCCTGCGCGATTGGCAGCCGCAAGCGCAGAGTGCTAATACCCCTTGCGGCGGCGATAGAATCACGCATTCGCAACGCGCCGCGCATCTGGCGCGCATGCTTCCACCACCCGTCGTCGTCGCCGCGTCATGCCTTTCCAATCCTGGCCAGCCGCATGAAAGCCCTCGCCAAACGCTGTTGCGCAGCGCTTTGCAGCGTCTCGCTGCTGCTTCTGGCCGCTTGCGGCAAGCAGACGGATCTGCCGGGTGACGCCTATGTCTGGCAACGCGTCTGGACGCCGCCCGTCAGCCAGGCGCTGGCCGAGAGCGCCGACGTGGTGCGGGCATGGCGCGTGCTGGTGGCGGAAATGAACCCGGATGGCAGATGGTTCACTGCTGCGCCCGATCTGGCCGCACTGGCTGCGGCCAGGCGTCCCGTCGTCATGGTTTTCCGCCTGGACGGCCGCGCCGATGCGCTGCCGGCGGCGGACGTGCTTGCGCGGATCAAGGCCGCGCGTCCCGCATGGGAAAGCGCGGGCATCGTCTTGGCCGGCATCGAAATCGATTACGACTGCGCCACCTCCAAATTGCCTGCCTATGCGGCTTTTCTGGAGACCTTGAAGCATGGCCTGGGACCGAACCTGCCTTTGTCGATAACCGCGCTGCCGACCTGGCTTGGCGGGTCCGGGCTCGACGCGCTGCTGCGGATTCCCGATGAAGCCGTGTTGCAGGTCCACGCCGTGCTGAGTCCCGAACAGGGGCTGTTCAATGCCAAGCGCGCAAGCGCCTGGCTGGCGGCTTTCGCGGATCGCACCCGGCGGCCGTGGCGCGTGGCGCTAGCCACCTATGGCAGCCGCGTAAGCTGGAACGACGACGGCAGCATCGCGGCGGTCGAAAGCGAGCGCCCCGCCCTGCTGCCAGGCGGCCTCGCCAGCGAACTGGTGGCCACGCCGGCGGCCATGGCGGCCTTCATCGATGAGATCCACCGCTCCCGTCCGCGCGGATTGGCGGGGATCGTCTGGTTCCGCCTGCCCACCGCGCGCGACGAACGCGCCTGGAGCCTGGCCACCTGGCGCGCCGTGATGACGCGCCAGCCCCTGGCGCCGGCGCTGTCCGTCACGGCGCGCGCGGCCGGCGGCAGCGGCGCGCAGGACCTGATACTTGCCAACAGCGGCAACGCCGACGCGGCCCTACCCTTCGTGATCCGCTGGGAAGGCGCTTGCCGCGCGGCCGACGGCATCAATGGCTACACCCTCGAACATGATTCCGGCGGCGCCTTCCTGCGCCGCTCCCAGAATGGCCTGCTGCATGCAGGCGGCCAACGCAACATAGGCTGGATACGCTGTGAAAACGGGCCCACGAGCTTCCATGTACAACCGTAAATCGCTTGCGGCGCTGCTGCTCCTGATGGGCGGCGGCATCGTCATCGCCTGCGGGCCGGAGTTTCCCGCCCAACTGCTCGACGACCGCGCGGCCACGCTGCGCGCGACGCCGGCCAACGCTTTCGGCTATGAAACCGCGCGCCTGGTGGACGCCAGCGATGCGCTGCGGGCCCGCGAAGCCTATGAATTGCCGGACGGCAGCTACCAGCAGAACGCCTTGCCGGAAGACCGCGATCCCGCGCTCACGCCGGCGCAGCGGGCCAGCGCCCGCGCCATGCGCGCGCAGGCCGACGGCGACCGGGCCTATGCGCTGGGCGCCGATTTGCCGGCAGCGGTACGTCTTTACACCGCAGCCGCGGTTGACACGCATGCCGCCCGCGAAGCGCCGGACACCCACCGCCTGCTGGAGCAGGCGCGCGCCCGCTACCGCGCCATCCTCCAACTGCCGCCGCAGCAAGCGGCGGCGCGCAGCGTCTGGGCCGCCTATATGCTGGCGGAAATCGGGGACGAGGCAGAATCGGCCTCTGAAGACGCCGAGGCGCAGCGGCAGGCCGCGGCGCAAGCCTATGGCCGCGTGCGACAGCTGGCGCGCGACGGCGCGCCGGACCCGCTGGGCTTGGCCGTGGCCAGTTACGGCCAGGAGGCGCGCCTGTTCCTCGCCGGGGCGCAAGGACAATGCAGCTATATGGAGCTGGTCAACGCCGAGCCTTGCATGGACGCCATTCCCGCGGCCTCGCTGAAGCATGCGCTGCGCCTCTATGCCGAACAGGCCGCGCGCGACTCCGCGAGCGGCAATGCGTCGCTGCGCATGCTGGCCGAATGGGCCTTGGAAGATCCGGCGCGCACGCGCCGCCTGATCGACGATCCTGTCGCGCAGCGCCTGTTGGTGGCGTACGCGCTGGCCAGGGTCGGCGACATCGTGGATGGCAGGCCGGACAGCGCCAGCGATCCCTACGCCGCCTACGACACGACGGGCCAGGTGGGGTTGGCCGACGCGGCGCAAGGGCACGACGTTACGCCGAATCCGGCGCTGCAATCGCTGGTTGCGGCATTGGAAAGCCAGGATCTGAAGCAGGTGCCGGATGCCGACCGCGTGGCCGCGCTGGCCTACCGCATCGGCCGCTACGAGCTGGCGCAAACGCTGGCAACGCGGCTGGACACGGCCTTGGCCTGGTGGGTGCGCGCCAAGCTGGCGCTGCGGCAAGGCGACACGGAGGCGGCAGCCCGGGCCTATGCGCAAGCGGCACGCGCGTTTCCGCGCGCCGACGGCAGCCTGGAAGCTGTCGGCGCGGCGCGCCTGCTGGGCGAGCAAGGCGTGTTGACGCTGTCGCGCGGCCAATACGTCGAGGCGCTGGATCAACTGCTGCACGCCACCGTGAAGGACGATCCGGCCAACCCGGCCGAGGGCTTCTGGCTGTCCACCCCGTACTGGAATGATGCGGCCTACGTCGCCGAGCGCGTGCTGACGACCGCCGAACTCAAAGCCTATGTGGACCGGCACGCGCCCGCCACATCGACGCCGGCGGGGTCCGCGCCGCGCGACCCGCAGAATTTCTACGACTGGACAAGACAACACCCCGTCACCGCCTCCGATCGCCTGCGCCTGCTGCTGGCGCGCCGGATGGTGCGCGAAGGTTCGATCGAGCAGGCGCTGCCCTACTTCCCGGCCGATTCGGACGCCCGCTACGCCACACTGGAAAACACCGACGGCAAGTGGGAAGTGCGGCTGCAGGAAACCCGCAGGCTCGCCGCGGAGTATGGCGCGGCCTTGCGCCGTGCCGGCAGCGCCTGGGGCCGCACCGCACGGGCACAAGCCTGGTACGAGGCTTCGCGGCTGGCGCGGCGCGACGGGATGGAAATCATGGGTTTCGAGCAGGAGCCGGATTTCGCAGTCTATGGCGGCAGCACGAGCTATGGCGCGGGGCGCAGCGCGGTCCCAGGCTGGAAGGCGTATGACGGCAATCCCGGCACGCCCGAGACGCCGGCGCTGCGGGCCGCGGCCGCGCTGCCGGGTCCGTTCGTCACCGAAGAGGAACGCCGCCGCTATGCCGCCAGCGAAGCGCAGCCCTACACCCGCTTCCACTACCGCGAGATCGCGGCCAATCACGCGCTGCGCGCGTCCGACGAGCTGCCGCGCCGCTCGCAGGCCTACGCCGCCGTGCTGTGCCAGGGCGCCCGCTACATCATCGACGATTCCCCGGAACTGGCCGCCACGATCTACCGCCGCTATATAGAACACGGCGCACGGGTCCCGTTCAGCGGCTCTTTCGGCCGCGAATGCGCCGCGCCCGATTTCCAGGCGGCTGCCTGGTTCCATTACACGCAGGCTGGAAAATCGTGGGAACGCCTGCGCCGCGACCATCCCGGCCTGCTGCTGGCGGCCGCGTTGCTGGCCCTGGCCGGCGGCGCCGCTGCGATCCTGGCCTGGCGCTACACCGCGGCGCGTACAGGGCGCCGCCGCCCTAAGACAACTCAGGGAGCTCCACGCGCCGCGTAAGCTGATTCCAGGTGTCGGCCACCCGGGCGCGCACGCGCAGATCCGCGCCCACCGGGGCGGTCTCGATGAATTCATAGCGCCTGGCGCCGTCCAGGTGCTCCAGCATGGGCAGGCGGACCATGCCGGCGGCGTCGCCCAGCAGCACCGGCGCCAGGTACAGCAGCAACTCATCCACGCAACCCGCGGCGACCAGCGCGCCGCTCAGGCCTGCGCCGGCTTCCACGTGGACCTCGTTGAACTGTTCCTGGGCCAGCCAGCGCATCATTGCCGGCAGGTCGACCCGGCCGGGCGCCTCGCCCGGCAGCAGCACCACACGGGCGTTCCTGGCCTGCAGGCGCGCGGCCTTGGCGGCATCTACACGGGCCGTGAAGATGATGACCTCGGCGCCATCGAACAGCCGTGCTTCCTCGGGGATTTCAAAACGGCCGTCCACCACGGCCTTGCGCGGCTGGCGAGGTGTGTCCACGCCTCTGACATTGAGCTGCGGATCGTCTTTCAGCACGGTACCCATGCCGGTCAGCACCACGCAGGCGCGGGCGCGCCAGCGGTGTCCGTCGGCGCGGGCCTCGGGCCCGGTGATCCATTGCGAGACGCCGTTATGCAGCGCGCTGCGCCCGTCCAGCGAAGCGGCCATCTTCATCCACACCCACGGCAGGCCGCGGCTCATGCGCGAGATGAAACCCGCATTGATCGCCAGCGCCTCGCCACGGCAGACGCCAGTGGTCACCGCGATGCCGGCATCGCGCAGACGCGCCAGCCCCTGGCCGTTGACCAGCGGATTGGGATCGCCCAGGGCCACCACCACCCGCGCCGGCCTGGCCGCGAGCACGGCGTCCACGCAAGGCGGCGTACGGCCGAAATGGCTGCAGGGTTCCAGGGTGACGTAAAGCGTGGCGCCTTCCACCGATTCGCCGCGCGCCTGGACGTCGCGCAAGGCGCAGACTTCCGCGTGCGGACCGCCCGGCGGCTGCGTGGCGCCTTCACCCAGCACGCGGCCGTCGCGCACGATCACGCAGCCAACCCGGGGGTTGGGCGCGGTGGTGTACATGACGGTCTGCGCCAGCGCCAGGGCGCGCCGCATCCAGAAAATGTCGTCGTTGTCGCTGGGAATCATCATGACCAGGATTGTATGTCCGCCGCCGGGCGGGCAGGCGGTTTGGCAGCGGCTCCACGGGGCATCGGCAACCAATGTCCGTTTTAGGCCGATGGCGGTCTTTCGCCGCGCTCGCCGCCGCACCGGATTGCAGTAAAAATAGCTGCACACCCCTACAATTTGCCCTCCAGGAGCGCGGCTCATGAAACAAGCACTGATCGTCATCGACGTACAAGACTCTTTCCGGCAACGTCCGTTTTGGGATGAAGCCGAGTATCCGGCGTTCGTGGAGCAGATCCAGTCCCTGATCGACGCGGCCCAGGCCCGCGACATTCCGGTGCTGCAGGTATTCCACACCAGCGTATCGAACGACCCTGCCAACCCCTTCTCGATGGCCTCCGGCCACGTCAAGACGCTCAAGGAACTGCGCATCGCCCCCACCGCCGTGTTCCACAAGACCGTGCATTCCTCGCTCTATGCCAAGGACGCGGACGGCGCCAGCCTGCAGGACTGGCTGGTGAAGCACGGCATCGCAGGCATCATCGTCAGCGGCATCCGTACTGAACAGTGCTGCGAAACCACTTCGCGCCATGCCAGCGACGCCGGCTACAAGGTGGTGTTCCCCACCGACGCCACCCTGACCTTCGCCATGCAGAGCCCGTCCGGCCAGCACTACACGCCGGCCGAGATCCGCGACCGGACCGAACTGGTGCTGCAAGGGCGTTTTGCCCGCATCGCGCGCGCGGCCGACGCGCTGGCGGCCTGACACTGGCGGGGGCCGCATGGTTCCGGTGTATTTCGTGCTGACGCGGGGCGTGGTGCTGCTGGACGTGGCAGGCCCCGCGGAGGCCTTCCGCGTGGCCAACAAGCTGGTTCCGGGCGCCTTTGAACAGCATTTCTGCGGCCCGTCCCGGGAGGTCGAAAGCGGCCTGCCCGGCCTGCACCTGGCGCATATCCAGGCCCTGCCGACCAGTCTGCCGCCCGAGGCCCTGGTCATCATTTCAGGCGTGGTGGGCAAACCCACGCGCCTGGACGACCCCGACTCGCGCGCCATCATCGACTGGCTGGCCGTCCGCCATCCCGCGGACGGCTTCACGCTGATGACGGTATGCGCCGGCGCCCTGTTCGCCGCCGCCGCCGGCCTGACGCGGCAGCGCGACTGCACCACCCACCACACCTGCCTGGAACAGCTGGCCAGCATCGACCCGAGCGCGCGGCTGCATGACAACCGCATCTTCGTCGAGGACGGCAAGCTGGTCAGCAGCGCCGGCATCACGGCCGGCATCGACCTGGCGCTGCACATGGTGTCGCGCCATTGCGGGCCGCGCGTGGCCAGCGAAACGGCGCGCGACATGGTGGTCTACCAGCGGCGCGCCGGCACGGATTCCACGCTGTCGCCCTGGCTGGACCATCGCAGCCACATGCATCCGGGCGTGCACCGGGTGCAGGACGCGGTCATCCGCGATCCGGCAGCGCCCTGGTCGGCGCAATCGCTGGCGGACCAGGCGCACACCAGCGCGCGCCATCTGACGCGGCTGTTCCGCGAACACGCGGGCTGCACGCCGATGGACTACCTGTATCAGATACGCGTGGCGCTGGCGCGCGACCTGCTGCGCGATACCCGGCTGGACCTGGAGCGCGTGGCGGAAAAGTCGGGATTCGGCTCGGCGCAGCACATGCGCCGCGTGTGGCGCAAGTTCCAGCCGCTGACGCCCAGCCTGGCGCGTGCGGCTCCCACCATGCAATGACGGCGCCGCAGCGCCGTCATTTTCCAGCATCGGCTGAACCGCAGCCCTGCTAGTCCTTGCGCAGCTTGCCCGGCAACAGCGGCCCCTGCATCTCGCGGATGGCTTCGACGAATTCGCCGATGTCCTCGAAACTCTTGTAGACCGAAGCGAAGCGCACGTACGCGACCTTGTCGAGCTTGCGCAGTTCGTTCATGACGAGCTCGCCGATGTGTTCGCTGGGCACTTCACGCAGTCCGCTGGCCAGCAGCTGTTCTTCGATGCGCGCGACCGCGGCGTCGACATCTTCCGTGCTGACGGGGCGCTTGCGCAGCGCCAGGCTCAGGCTGGCGCGCAGCTTGCCGGGATCGTAGTCGCTGCGGCTGCCGTTGCGCTTGACGATGGAGGGCATGGCCAGCTCCACCCGCTCATAAGTGGTGAAGCGCTTGTCACAGGACAGGCAGCGACGGCGACGGCGTATGGCGTCGCCTTCTTCGGAGACCCGGCTGTCTACGACCTGCGTTTCGGCATTGCCGCAAAATGGACACCGCATGTGTGATCCCTAAAGGCACTGAGGGGGGCAATATTTGAGCATATTGTAACGAGGCGTCCAGCCGCCAGCGCCAATACGGGCTAATCCGCCCCCGTATTTTTTACCAGGACCGCGCCGGCCGCCTGAAAACAAAGGGACGGCGCCTTGCGGGGCCGTCCCTGGTAGACCGCTGCGGCCGGGCCACAGCCCGCCGCAGGGATGCTCGCTTACTTCTTGCCGTAGACCGGCAGGCGCGAGGTCAGTTCGTTGACACGGGCACGCACGGCGGCGATGTTGGCTTCGTCGCGCGGGTTATCCAGCACGTCGGCGATCAGGTTGGCGGTCAGCTCGGCTTCCGCTTCAGTGAAGCCGCGCGTGGTCATGGCCGGCGTGCCCAGGCGGATGCCGCTGGTCACGAAAGGCTTTTCCGGATCGTTCGGGATGGCGTTCTTGTTGACCGTGATGTGGGCCTGGCCCAGCACGGCTTCCGCTTCCTTGCCCGTGATGCCCTTGGAACGCAGGTCCACCAGCATGACGTGGCTTTCGGTGCGGCCGGAAACGATGCGCAAGCCGCGCTTGACCAGCGTGTCGGCCAGCACCTTGGCGTTCTTGACCACTTGCTGCGCGTAGTCCTTGAAGGCGGGCTCCAGCGCTTCCTTGAAAGCCACCGCCTTGCCGGCGATGACGTGCATCAGCGGACCGCCCTGGATGCCGGGGAAGATTGCCGAGTTGATGATCTTCTCGTGCTCGGCCTTCATCATGATGACGCCGCCGCGCGGGCCGCGCAGCGACTTGTGCGTGGTCGAGGTGACGAAGTCGGCATGCGGCACCGGGTTGGGGTAGGCGCCGCCGGCGACCAGGCCGGCGTAGTGGGCGATGTCGACCATGAACAGCGCGCCGTTTTCACGGGCGATGCGGGCCATGCGCTCGAAGTCGATGTGCAGGGCATAGGCGGAGGCGCCAGCCACGATCAGCTTGGGCTTGTGCTCCTTGGCCAGTTGCTCGACCTGGTCATAGTTCAGGACTTCATTTTCGTCCAGACCGTAGGAGATGAAGTTGTACAGCTTGCCCGAAGCGTTGACCGACGCGCCGTGCGTCAGGTGGCCGCCTTCGGCCAGGCTCATGCCCAGCACGGTATCGCCCGGCTTCAGGACGGCCATGTACACGCCCTGGTTGGCTTGCGAACCCGAGTTGGGTTGCACGTTGGCGGCTTCGGCGCCGAAGATCTGCTTCAGGCGGTCGATGGCCAGCTGCTCGACCACGTCCACGTATTCGCAACCGCCGTAGTAGCGCTTGCCCGGGTAGCCTTCGGCGTACTTGTTGGTGAGCTGCGTACCCTGGGCTTCCATGACGGCCGGGCTGGCGTAGTTCTCCGAGGCGATCAGCTCGATGTGCTGTTCCTGGCGGACGTCTTCCTTCTGGATGGCGGCCCAAACGTCCGGGTCAGCCTTGGACAAGGTGAGGTTGCGGTCAAACATGACGGGGGGTTCCTGAGGCGGTAAGAGAGGAGAAAACTGCGCCCGGGTGGGTAAACCCGGAGAATGACGGATAGTTTACCCCGTCGGGCAGGATCAAATGCGCCCAAAATGCAGGGAACCCGGGCAAAATTCCCGGCATGGGCGCGAAAACCACGCCATCCTCCGCGGCCGGAAAAGCCGCCTCAATCCGACTTGAGAAACTTTCATGCAAAGCGCCACGCTCATAACCTACTCATTAGTAGCTGCGGTCAGCGTCGTCAGCCCCGGCCCGGCTACCATGCTGGCCATCCGCAACGGCGCGGCGGGCGGGCTGCGGGCCGTCCTTCCGTCCACCCTGGGCAACGTCACCGGACTGTTCCTGCTGTCGGCCGCCGCCATGCTGGGACTGGGCGTGGTGCTGCAATCGTCCGCCATGCTGTTCACACTGCTCAAGCTGGCTGGCGCGGCGTACCTGCTCTACCTCGGCCTGCGCCACCTGCTGGGCCGCTCGACCATCGCACCGCCCGCTGACGCCTCCGCGCCGGCGCCGCGCAGCGCCGGCCGGCTCTATTCGGAAGCCGCGCTCGTTGCCACGCTGAACCCCAAGCCCATCCTGTTCTTCACGGCGCTGTTCCCCCAGTTTCTTAACGCCGCCGAGCCGTTGCTGCCGCAGTTCTTCATCCTGACGGGCATCTTCACGGGCCTGTCGCTGGTGTCGCTGCTGGCCTACGGCACCTTGGCTCACCGCGCCCGGCGCCTGCTGCGCCAGCCCCGCATCGTCACCTGGATCAACCGCCTGGTCGGCGCCATCTTCATCACTTTTGGATTGGCGCTGCTGCGGCTCAAGCGCGCAATGGGCTGAGGAAATAGAAAAAGGCCGCAGTCGCAAGACTGCGGCCTTTCGGCGGCGCCGCGGATCAGGCCGAGGTGGCGCCGATCTGCTTGGGAGCCAGTTTCGGATTGAGCGTATACGTGCCGGTCAGCGACGCCTGCGCCAGCACATGCTTCTGGATCGCGCGCAGCGCGTCCTCGCCGGTGAAGGAGCCCTGCAGGTTCAGCGTGGGCACATCCAGCGCATACAGGGTGAAGACGTAGCGGTGCGGGATGGCGTCGTTCCAGGGCGGGCACGGACCGTCATAGCCGAAGTAGTCGCCGCTCATGTCGTGGTCGTTGGCGAACCAGGACGAGTACGAGTTGATGCCCTGGCGCGCATCCATCGGCGCCAACGGGCCGCCCTTGCCGCGCGGCGTGATGCCGCTGGAGAAGGTGCCTTCCTCGATGTCGCGCAGATCGGCCGGCAGATCGACCAGCACCCAGTGGAAGAAGTCCACGCGGGGCAGGCTGGCCGGCACCTCGCGGCCTTCCTGGTTGACGTCGTCGGGCTCGGAGGGCACATCGGGGTCATGGCAGATCAAGGCAAACGACTGCGTGCCCGCCGGAACTTCGTCCCAGGAAAACTGCGGGTTGAAGTTGTCTGCCAGCGCGACGTGCGATTGCGCATCGATCCTGCCGAAGGCATAGCGTTCGGGAATCGACTCGTTATCGGAAAAGGACAAACTCGAAAGTTTCATGTCGTGCTCCTTGATGTGCCGCAAAGGCCCCACTGCCCCTGTCTGGTACCCTCAGCGTATCAAAACTTCGCAATCATGGGTTCAAGTTAACACGCGCAAATTTGCGCTTGCCCACCTGAACGACGTAAGTCCCCGCCGGCAATTGCAACGATTTGTCTTCCACGCGATCGCCGTTGACGCGCACGCCGCCCTGCTCCACGTTGCGCTGCGCTTCCGAGCCGGAAGCCACCAGGCCGGCCTCGCGCAGCAGCTTGAGAATGCCCACCGGCGCGCCGCCAATGTTCACTTCGGGAATGTCGTCGGGAATGGCGCCGTCGCGGAACCGGGCTTCGAACGAAGCCAGCGCTTCGTCCGCGGCCTTGGCGGAATGGAAGCGCGCGATGATTTCCTGGGCCAGCATGACCTTGGCGTCGCGCGGATTGCGGCCGCCATCGATCTCCTGCTTGAGCGCGGCGATGTCTTCCAGCGAGCGGAACGACAGCAACTCGAAGTAGCGCCACATCAGCGTGTCGGAAATCGACATGAGCTTGCCGAACATAGAATCGGGCGACTCCGAAATGCCGATGTAGTTGCCCTTGGACTTGGACATCTTCTCTACGCCATCCGTCCCGACCAGCAGCGGCATCGTCAAGATGCACTGCGGCTCCTGGCCATACTCCTTCTGCAGCTCGCGTCCAACCAGCAGGTTGAACTTCTGATCGGTGCCCCCCAGCTCCAGATCGGACTTCAGCGCCACCGAGTCGTAGCCCTGCATCAGCGGATACAGGAATTCATGCACCGAGATCGGGATGCCGCCCTTGAAGCGCTTGGTGAAATCCTCGCGCTCCATCATGCGCGCGACCGTGTAGCGCGACGCGAGCTGGATCATGCCGCGCGCGCCCAGCGGATCGCACCATTCGGAGTTGTAGCGGATCTCGGTGCGGGCCGGATCCAGCACCAGGCTGGCTTGCGCGTAGTAGGTCTTGGCGTTGGCCTCGATCTGCTCGCGCGTGAGCGGCGGGCGGGTGTTGTTGCGGCCGCTGGGATCGCCGATGGTGGAGGTGAAGTCGCCGATCAGGAAGATGACGTTGTGGCCCATGTCCTGCAGCTGGCGCATCTTGTTCAGCACCACCGTGTGGCCCAGGTGGATATCCGGCGCGGTCGGATCCAGCCCCAATTTGATGCGCAGGGGCACGCCCGTGGCGCGGCTCCTGGCAAGCTTGCGGGCGAATTCGGACTCGACCAGCAACTCATCGCAGCCGCGCTTCGCTATACGCAGATCTGCTTCGACTTCGGGGGTAATCGGGGCTTCTGAGGGTGACATGGCAGGGGGACCAACTCGGCTTCAGCCGATAAAAAGGTGTAAAAAGTGACGAAAACTATCGAAAATTCTAGCCGAATCAGCTAGGATACCGCCCTAATCATACGCAATTGCCATATATACGCAGTTGTGGTCCGGTTTACACCCCGCTGTTCACAAGATGCGCCCCGCGCCAGCCCTTGCCCCGAAATGTGCGCGCGAGGGCCGTTCGTGTCACGCACCCTGCGAGCTCAAGCCACCTGAGAGGGTATCTTCACGATGAATCGTGGCCTCCACGAACTGGCGAGTAGCATCAAACGCAAAGTTGCTGCCGTGTTTGCGCCCGTCAAGCCCAAGCCCCAGCGCTCGGGACTTTTCCGCCGCACGCTTCTCGTCACCGCAATTGGTCTCTTCGCTGGCGCCGCCGCCCTGGGCATGGTGCAGCAACCCGACCGCACCGAACTCCCCCCTTCGCGCATCATCAGCAGCGTCCTGCCGCTAAGCGCCGAGCAAGTCGAAGTCAGCACCCCCAGCGCCGCCCCCTACATCAGCGAAACCCGGATCCGTGCCGGCGACACGCTGGCCGCGGTGCTGCAACGCCTGGAACTCGACGTGCCCAGCCTGCAGACCTTCCTGACGCACGAAGCCAGCGCCCGCAGCATCTACAAGCTGTACCCCGGCCGCTCCGTGCAGGCCGCGACGGACGAAGCCGGCAACCTGATCTGGCTGCGTTACATCCACACCCCTGGCAACGAGACGGACGGCCAGGTCGTGACGCGCATGCTGCACGTCGCGCCCGCGGGCGACAGCTACAAGGCCGAGGAAATCACCGAAAGCACCGAACGCCAGACCCGCGTCGCCGTGGGTACGATCCGTTCGTCGCTGTTCGGCGCCACCGACGCTGCCGGCATCCCGGACTCGGTCACCATGCAGATGGCCGACATCCTCAGCGCCAAGATCGACTTCCTGCGCGACCTGCGCCAGGGCGATAAATTCCGCGTGGTCTACGAAGTGCGTTCGCACGACGGCCGCTACGCGGGCGCCGGCCGCGTGCTGGCGCTGGAATTCATCAACGGCGACAAGACCTACAACGCCGTCTGGTTCAGCCCCGACGAAAAGAGCGGTTCGTACTACGACTTCGACGGCACCAGCCTGCGCGGCGCGTTCCTGCGCACCGCCCTGAAGTTCAGCCGCATCAGCTCCACCTTCGGCATGCGCATGCACCCCATCCACAAGACTTGGACGGGACACAAGGGCGTGGACTACGCGGCGCCTTCGGGCACGCCGATCCATTCCACCGCCGACGGCACCGTGGAATTCTCCGGCTGGCAGAACGGCTACGGCAACGTCGTCATCGTCAAGCACCACGGCAAGTATTCGACGCTGTACGCCCACCAGAGCCGCATCGCCGAAGGCATCACCAAGGGTTCGAAGATCTCGCAGGGCCAGTTGCTGGGCTATGTCGGCGCCACCGGCTGGGCCACCGGCCCGCACCTGCACTACGAATTCCGCGTGGACAACCAGCCGATCGATCCGCTGTCGGTGGACCTGCCGGTCGCCCGCAGCCTGGAGCCCGCCGAAGTCCGCGCCTTCAATCAGGCCGTGGGACCGTACAAGGCGCAGATCCAGCTGCTGACCGAGTTCCAACAGACTCTGCCCGACGCGCTGACCAACGTGGCCAGCCGCTAAAGCCGGTCCAACGTCCCGTCAAAAGCGGCCCCGCACTTTCAGCTGCGCGGCCGCTTTTTCTTTTTCGAGGCTCCTCGTGAATCCATCCACCACTAACGCACAGCTCTATATCGGACTGATGTCGGGTACCAGCGTGGACGGCGTGGACGGCGTGCTGGTGCGCCTGGCCGACGGCCAGGCGCCGGCCGTGCTCGCCAGCGCCAGCCTGCCCATGCCGGCGGACCTGCGGCGCGAACTGCTGGCCCTGAACCAATCCGGCGACGACGAGTTGGCCCGCGCAGCGCTGGCCGCCAACGCCCTCGCCCGCCTGTATGCCCAGAACGTGGCGGCCCTGTTGCAGCAAGCCGGCGTCGCGGCCGGCGACGTGACCGCCATCGGCGCCCACGGCCAGACGGTCCGGCACCGGCCCGACCTGGGATACACCGTGCAGCTCAACGCCCCCGCCTTGCTGGCGGAACTGACCGGCATCGACGTGGTGGCGGATTTCCGCAGCCGCGACGTGGCCGCGGGCGGCCAGGGTGCGCCGCTGGTGCCGCCCTTCCATGCCGCCATTTTCGGCTCGCCGCAAGGCCGCGCCGTCCTCAACCTGGGCGGCATCGCCAACGTGACCCTGCTGGAGCCGGGGCATGCGCCCCGCGGCTTCGATACAGGGCCCGCCAATGTTCTGCTGGACGGCTGGTGTCAGCGCCACCTGGGCCGGCCTTATGACGCCGACGGCCGCTGGGCGGCGACCGGCCAGGTGCTGGCGCCGCTGCTGGAACAACTGCTGGCCAGTGAACCCTGGTTCGCCCTGCCCCCACCCAAATCCACCGGGCGCGACCTGTTCAACATGCAATGGCTGGACGATCGCCTGGCCGCATTCGACGGCTCCAAGCCTGCACCGCAAGACGTGCAGGCCACGCTGCAGCGCCTGACGGCGCGCACGGTCGCCAATGCCGTCGATGCGGCCGCGGCGGGCACGCAGGAAGTCTTCGTCTGTGGCGGCGGCGCGCGCAATCCCGGCTTGATGCGCGAACTGGCGTACTGTCTGCAACGGCCGGTGCACGCCACCGATGTGCTGGGCGTGCCGGCGCAAGAAGTCGAGGCCCTGGCGTTCGCCTGGCTGGCGCAGGCCTTCGTGCAGCGCAGGCCTGCGGGCTTGCCGGCCGTCACCGGCGCGCGCGGCGCGCGCATCCTGGGCGCGCTCTATCCGGCCTGAAAGCCGCGCGCCCATGCGAAAAGCCCTTCGGCGCGCCGAAGGGCTTTTTACTTTTTCCTGCCCGGCTGATTACACCGAGAACGAGGAACCGCAGCCGCAGGTAGTGCTGGCGTTGGGATTGCGGATGACGAACTGCGCGCCTTCCAGGTCTTCCTTGTAGTCGATCTCTGCGCCGACCAGGTACTGGAAGCTCATCGGGTCGACCAGCAGTTGCACGCCGGCCTTGTCCAGCACGGTGTCGTCATCGTTCACGACTTCGTCGAAGGTGAAGCCGTACTGGAAACCCGAACAGCCTCCGCCCTGCACGAAAACGCGCAGCTTCAGCTCAGGATTGCCTTCTTCGGCCAACAGATCCTTCACCTTGGCCGCAGCCGAGTCGGTAAAAACCAGGGGAGCAGGCGGGGCGGCCTGCAGGTCGACGGTTTCGGTCACTGCATTCATGGTTCACTCCTGGCCGGTTCGGCCATATTTCGGTGAGCGGCAACGGCGCTCGCATGGTGTCACTATAGCGCAGGGCTTGCGCAGACTCAAAGTTCGAGCTTGACGCTTCTTGACGCGCGGACGGTATCGCCCTCCAGGACGCTGACCGTCACGCTTTCGGGGACAAATCCCTCGGGCAGCGCCAGGATGCCCTGGCTGCGCTGGTATTGATCGAACTGCAGGGCCAGCGGCGAGGTCGGCGCGTTGTCGCCAGGAATGGCGACAGAGCCGGATTCGGCCTTGACCTGCATGGGCGCCAGATCCACCTTCACGGTTTCGCCCTTCAGGACGCCAGTGGCCTGGAAACGCAAAGCGCCCGAGAATGGAGAGCCGCCATTGCGGCCGCTGCGCATCAACAGGACCTTGTAGCGCAAGCCGCCGCCACTACGGTCGATCTCGACGCCACGGATGTCCACCGCCCCCTCGGGACCCGGCGGCAATAGCTGCTCATAGAACGCCAATTGATCGCGCACCCTGCCGACCTCGGCCTGGACCGTGCGCAGCTGCGCTTCCAGTTCCTGGCGCGCGGCGCGCTCGATGACCAGTTCGCCGTCGGCGGTGTCCAGCTGCCCTTGCGTGTAGCGTAGCTGCGTCGACTGTTGACGCATGGCCTCTTCCTGGACCTCGGCCTGCCGGGCGCTGATCACCACGGCATCCTGCGGCCGGTAGAGCTTGCGGGCGTAGAAGAAGCTGGCGGAACCGCCCAGCAGCACGCCGATCAGCAGGCCCACGAATACGCGCGTCAACCCGCCGGCGGAGCGAGACTGGGGCGTGGTGGAGGAATCGGCGGGCATAAAGAGCGGCGGCTTGCGGCCCTGCGGCCGCAAGCCTGCGTACATCAAGGCAGGATCGCGACCTGATCCAGGCCGGTCGATTCGGGGATGCCGAACATCAGGTTCATGTTCTGCACGGCCTGGCCGGCAGCGCCCTTGACCAGGTTGTCCTGAATCACCAGGACGATCAGTTGGTCGCCATTGCCGGGACGGCTGAGCGCAATCCGCAGGTTGTTGGAGGCGCGCACCGAACGGGTTTCAGGCAGGCTGCCGGCGGGCATGACGTCGACGAAGGGCTCGTCGGCGTAGCGCTGTTCAAACAGGGCCTGGAAGTCGGTATCGCGGGCTTCCGGCAGGATGCGCGCATAGATGGTGGAGAACATGCCGCGGATCATCGGCACCAGATGCGGCACGAAGGTCAGGCCGACCTTGCCGCCGGCGATCTTTTCCAGCTGCGCGACGATTTCCGGGTGGTGGCGGTGGCCAGCCACGCCGTAGGCCTTGAAGTTGTCCGAAGCTTCGGAGAAGAGCGAGCCCACTTCCGCCTTGCGGCCGGCGCCCGACACGCCCGACTTGCAGTCGGCGATCAGGGTTTGCGCATCGATCAGCTTCTTGCCGCCTTCGAGCAGCGGAGCCAGGCCCAGCAGCACGGTGGTGGGATAGCAGCCGGGGTTGCCGATGACGCGGGCCTTGGAGATGGCCTCGCGGTTCAGTTCCACCAGGCCATACTGGGACTCGGCCAGGATGTCCGGGCAGGTATGGGGAATCTTGTACCAGCGTTCGAAGGTGGGGATGTCCTGCAGGCGGAAGTCGGCGGCCAGGTCGATGACCTTGGTGCCGGCATTGATGAGTTCCTGGGCCTGGGCCATGGCCACGCCGTGGGGCGTCGCGAAGAACACGACGTCGCAATCCGTCAGCGTGGCCCTTTCCGGCGCGGAGAAAGCGATATTCACGCGGCCGCGCAGGTTCGGATACATGTCAGCCACCGGCAGCCCGTCTTCCTTGCGGGACGTGATGGCGGTCAATTCCACATTGGGATGCTGCGACAGCAAGCGCAGCAGCTCGACGCCGGTGTAACCGGTGCCGCCGACGATACCAACCTTGATGCGGGTGTTCGATGCTTGGGCCATGATGTGTGCTCTTCGTAGAACGAGGATCGATTGTATCGCTCGGGAAAGCGGGTGTTGCGGCTAAGAGCCCGAAATGGCACCGCAGTCCTTCTTTCCGACCGGAGGGAATGCGCGGAGTTCCGCGCGGGGCGCACAGCGGCCGGACGGGGTCCGGCGCTGGTACAAATAGTGCGAAAAAAAGCCCGCCGAAGCGGGCTTTTTCGTGCAGCAGCGTATTAACGCTTGCTGAACTGCTTGCGCCGACGTGCCTTGCGGAAGCCGACCTTCTTGCGTTCGACTTCGCGGGCATCGCGGGTGACAAAGCCAGCTTGCGACAGTGCGGGCTTCAGGGTCGCGTCGTAGTCGATCAGGGCACGCGTGATGCCGTGACGAACTGCGCCGGCCTGGCCGGTTTCACCGCCGCCGTGCACGTTGACCTTGATGTCGAACGATTCCAGGTGGCCGGTCAGTTCCAGCGGCTGGCGCACGATCATGCGGCCGGTTTCGCGGGCGAAAAAGTCGTCGACGGGCTTGCCGTTGACAACGATCTTACCCGTGCCCTTCTTGATGAAAACGCGAGCCACCGAGGTTTTGCGACGGCCGGTTCCGTAATTCCAGTTACCGATCATGGCGTTTCCTTAGATATCCAGCGTCTTGGGCTGCTGGGCGGTGTGCGGGTGCTCGGCACCGGCGTACACCTTCAGTTTCTTGATCATGGCGTAGCCCAGAGGACCCTTGGGCAGCATGCCCTTGACAGCCTTCTGGATGGCGCGGCCGGGAAAACGCTCTTGCATCTTCTCGAAGTTCGTTTCACGGATACCGCCCGGGTACGTCGTGTGGCGGAAGTACTTCTTGTCCTTCGCCTTGGCGCCCGTAACAACGATATCGGCAGCGTTGACGATGACGATGTAGTCACCGGTATCAACGTGCGGCGTGAATTCAGGTTTGTGCTTGCCACGCAGACGACGTGCGACTTCGCTGGCCACACGACCGAGGACTTTGCCCTTGGCGTCGATCACAAACCAGTCACGTTGGACTTCATGCGGCTTGGCCACAAAGGTCTTCATGATGGTTCCTAAGAATAAAAATTTTCCTGGCTGGACCATCCAGCCAGTTTTTTTCCCCGAACTAGACCAAAATCGCGGAAAGAACCCAGCGGGTTTTCCAAAAATTCAGTCGATATCAGCGTCTTGCCTAAGCGTTATTACCCGCCCGTGCATTGGCCAAAATGAGGGAAAGCCTGCGATTCTAACACAGCTGCTCAAAAAGTGGGCAACTTAATCCTCGTCGGAAATACGCCAACGGCGCCCTGAGGCGCCGCCGGCACATCCAGACAATCAGGGACGCACGCCCTGGAACGTCCGCTCAGGCGCCCAGGTAGGCCTCCAGAACGCGGGGATGGCCCAGCAGTTCGCGGCCGGTGCCGGTGAGCGCCATGGCGCCGTTCTCCAGCACGTAACCGTGCTGGGCAATCTTCAGCGCCTGGCGCACGTTCTGCTCGACCAGGAACAGGGTCAGGCCATCGGCGTTGATCGCGCGCAGGGAGCGGAAGATCTCCTGCACCACGATGGGCGCCAGGCCCATGGAGGGTTCGTCCAGCAGCAGCAGGCGCGGCTTGGCCATCAGTGCCCGGCCGATGGCCAGCATCTGCTGCTCGCCGCCGGACAGGTTGCCGGCGATGCCGGTGATCCGTTCCTTCAGGCGCGGGAACAGGTTGAACACGTATTCCAGGTCCGAGTCGACGTTCTTGAGGCCGCGGCGGTAGGCGCCCAGCTCCAGGTTTTCGAGCACGGTCATGGTGGTGAGGATGGCCCGCCCTTCCGGCACCTGGACGATGCCTCGCGCCACGAGTTGATGCGGCGGCAGGTTGGTGATGTCCTCGCCTTCGAAGGTGATCTTGCCGCGCGCCTTGGGCAGCAGGCCCGACAGCGCCAGCAGCGTGGTCGACTTGCCGGCGCCGTTGGCGCCGACCAGGGCGGTGATTTCCTTGGCGTTCAGGTCCAGGTCGATGCCGCGGACGGCTTCGATGTGGCCGTAATTGACCTCGAGTCCGCGGACTTCCAGCATGGCGCTCATTGTGCAGCCTCCGCGCAATGCGCTACGGTATTCGTCTTGGGAGCGGCCCGGCGACTCATTTGGCGGCCCCCGCTTGTTCGGTGTCTTCGTCGTCTTCGCGGCCCAGATAGGCTTCGATGACCTGTTCGTTGTTGCGGATCTCGTCAGGCCCGCCGCAAGCGATGATCTTGCCGAAGTTCAGCACCGCGATGCGCTCGCACAAGCCCATGACGAAGCGCATGTCGTGCTCGATCATGAGGATGGTGTAGCCGCGGTCGCGGATGGCCAGGATCTCGCGCATGAGCTCGGCGCGCTCGCCGGTGTTCATGCCGGCGACCGGCTCGTCCAGCAGCAGCAGCTTGGGCTCGGTGGCCAGCGCGCGCGCCAGCTCCAGGCGGCGCTGCTCGCCGTAGGACAGGTTGTCCGCCAGGTCGTTGGCCTTATGGTCCAGGCGCATCCAGGTGAGCAGTTCATGCGCGCGCTCGCGGGCGCGCTTTTCGTGCTCGCGGTAGCCCGGCAGGCCCAGCAGCAGGCTGGGGAAGCCGTAGTTCATGTGGCGGTAGGCGCCCACCACCACGTTTTCCAGCAGCGTCATCTCCTTGAAGAGACGGATGTTCTGGAACGTGCGGGCGATGCCCATGCGCGTGATGCGGTGCGGCTTCTTGTCCAGGACGCTCTGGCCGTTGAACGTGATGGTGCCGCCGCTGGGCGGCAACAGGCCGGTGATGAGGTTGAACACCGTGGTCTTGCCGGCGCCGTTGGGGCCGATCAAGCCGAAGATGGCGCCTTCGGGGACCGACAGGCTGACGTCATGCAGCACATGCAGACCGCCGAAGCTCTTGGAGACGGAAGAAAGCTCAAGCATGGCGCTTGCCTCCCTGGCGTCCTTGGCGCATCCAGCGCTTGAAGCGCGCCGGATCCCAGATGCCTTGCGGCAGGAACAACACAATCACCACCAGAATCACTCCGTTCGCGACCAGGCGCAGATCGGCAAAACCGCGCAGCATTTCGGGCAACACGGTAATGATGAAGCTGCCCAGCACGGGACCGGCCAGGCCGCCGATGCCGCCCAGGATCGCCATGGTCAGGATTTCCACGCCACGGTCGAAACCGTATTCGTTGGGGCCGATGAAGAAGGTCAGGTGCGCGTTCAGGGCGCCGGCCAGACCCGCGATCATCGCGCCGGCCACGAAGGCCAGCATCTTGTTGGCGCGCACGTCGATGCCCATCAGGCCGGCCGCGGTTTCGTCACCGCGGATGGCATCGAACGAGCGTCCGATCTTGGAGGCGCGCACGCGCCACAGCACGAACAGCACGATGACGACGGCCAGCACCACATGCCACCACTGCGTCAGCTGCGGGATGCCGTTAAGGCCCAGCGCGCCGCCGGTGATGGACTCGGTGTTGAGGATGGTCACGCGGACCACTTCGCCAAAACCCAGCGTGGCCATGGCGAGGTAGACCCCGGACAGCCGCAAGGTGGGCAAGCCGATCAACGCCGCCACCAGCGCGGGCGCGGCCATGCCGCCGGCAAGCGCAACCGAGAACGGCGCGTCGTAGTTCATGGTGAGCAGCGCGGCGGTGTACGCCCCGATGCCCATGAAGGCTGCGTTGGCCATGGCCAGCATGCCGCAAGCCAGGGTCAGCCAGATGGAGAGGGCCAGCAACGCATTGGTGCCCAGCGTGAGCACCAAGTTGCCGTAGATGGCCCAGAAGTTTTCGAATCCGCTCATTCTTTAAGCCTTGCGTTGAACCACTTTGCCGAACAGACCTTGCGGGCGCACCAGCAGGATCAGGAACAGCAGGCCGAAAGCCACCGCATCGCGCATGGTGGAGCCGATGTAGGCCACCGACAGCACCTCGGCGAAGCCCAGGAACAGGCCGCCCAGCATGGCGCCGCGGATGTCGCCCATGCCGCCCAGGATGATGACCGCGATGCCCTTGTGCAGCATCGGCTGGCCCATCAGGGGGAACAGCGCGTTGGAGTACAGCCCGATCAGCACGCCGGCCACGCCGCCCAGGGCGGCCGCGGCGAACGAAGTGGTGACGAACAGTTTTTCGACGTTGATGCCCAGCAGCCACGCGGCCTTGGGCGATTCGGCGATGGCGCGCAGGGCGCGGCCGAATTGCGTGCGGCGCATGACGTACATCAGCACGGCCATCAGCGCGAAAGACAGGAAGATGATGCCCAGTTCAATGACGGTCAGGTGCAGGCCGGCGACCTCGATCACTTCCTCGGGCACGGTGCCGTGCGGGAAGCGCAGGTTGCTCGCGCCAAAGATGCTCTGGGCGGTGTTGTTCAGGATGATGCCCACGCCGATGGTGGCGATCATGGGGATCAGGTGAGGCGCGTTGCGCTTGCGCAGCGGCTTGAGCACCAGGTAGTCGATGATGACCCCGGTGAAGCCGGCGACGAAGAACGCTGCCATCAGGCCGGCCCACAAGGGCAGGCTGAATTGCTGCACCACGAACAGTGCCGCGTAGGCGCCAACCATGAAGACGGCGCCATGCGCCAGGTTGATCACCCCGAGCACGCCGAAGATCAGCGTGAAGCCCAGCGCGAACAGTGCATACACACAGCCCAGCGACAAGGCATTGACGAATTGTTGTTCGAACATGATGGGACTTTCCAAAGCTGTGAGGGCCCCATGCAGCGCCCACTGCATGGCCTTGAGCCTCCCGGCGGGGAGGCATTTCTTTTAGGGTGACGGCCCTGCGATAAAAAGCGCCTTGCGGACGGCTCAGCCGCCCGCAAGGCGCATCCCCCCGCGCGGGGATGCGCAGCGCTTACTTTTCGATGACGTACTTGCCGTCCTTCGTCACGCTGACGATGGGAGCCTGGTCGGCATCGTAGCCGGCGGGCTTGCCGGCGCGGTCGTTGGCCTGACGGAACTTGAACGGGCCAGTGGCGCCGGTCCAGGTGACCGCGGGCAGCGCGTCGCGCAGGGCTGCGCGATCCTTGGGCAGGTCGCCCGAGATCTTGACGTTCTTCAGGGCCTGGGCCGCGATGTACATGGCGTCATACGACTGGGCCGCGAACTGGTCGGGCGCGCCGTTGAACTTGGCCTTGTAGGCGTCGATGAACTTGACGTTCTCGGGGGCCTTGTTCTCGATCGACCAGGGGCTGCCGATCCACAGATTGTTCGACGCGCCGCCAGGGGCCAGGTCGAAAATCTTGACCGAGTTCATGCCGTTGCCGCCGATGACGGGCACGTTCAGGCCCAGTTGGCGGGCCTGCACCATGATCGGAGCGCCTTCGGCCAGCAGTGCGGACAGCACGATGGCGTCGGGGTTGGTGCCCTTGATCTTGGTCAGCTGGGCCTTGAAGTCCACGTCGCCCTTGGCGAACGTTTCGGTCGTCGTGACCGGGATCTTCTGGTCTTCCAGGGCCTTCTTGAAGTTGTCGTAGCCGCTCTTGGTGAAGACGTCGTCGTTGCCGTAGAGCACCGCCACGTTCTTCAGGCCGGTCTTGGCCTTGACGGTGGAGATGGTGGCCGGCAGCACGTCGGCTTCGGTGACCGAGTTGCGGAACACGTAGTTGCCGATGGAGGTGATGCCGTCGGCGGTATTGGAGGTGCCGAAGGCGACCGTCTTGGCGGCCTGGGCGATGGGGTCGGCGGCCTGGGCCGAGTTCGACAGCGTCGGGCCGAAGACCATCAGGACGTTGTCCTTGAAGATCAGCTTCTTGAAGACGTTGATCGCTTCTTCTTTCTTGCCTTGTTCGTCCTCGACCACGAGCACGATCTTGTTGCCGTTGATGCCGCCGGCGGCGTTGATTTCATCAGCGGCCAGCTGGAAACCATTGCGGATCGACACGCCGTACTGGGCAGCGCCGCCCGACAGGGCTTCGGCCACGCCGATCTTGATGTCGGCCGCATGGGCAGCCGGGACGATACCGGCAGCGATCAGCGCGGCCAGCAGCTTCTTGGTCTTGGATTGCATGGTTGTTACCACCTTAAAGTCTGTCTCGGAATATTGGTAATCCGGGCTGATGTAATCCTGCCGGATTGACGTCGGATGCCGCCTAAAGGCGCCATGTTTGCGCGTCAAGACCCGGGATATTACTCCTTTGTATCAGGCGGCTACTCGAACGCCATTCAACAAAAGCCTACAAACCGCCCATTTTTTTGTAAAAAACGTGTGGTTACTAGCAAAAACCCTAACGCCGGCCGAATGTTATTCGGCAGGCGTAAGTGTCCTACGTTCTGGCCGATAGCGCTACGCCCAGGTATTGGTCGTAGGCGCTTTCGGTCAGACGGAACCATGGCATTTCGCTGTCGCGAAAACCCATGTAACTATCGTGCATCGCCTTGAATCTGGGGTCTTTGGCGCCCAAGTCCTTATAGAGCTGCTGCGTGGCCTCGAACGCCAGGTCCATGATGGACCGCGGGAATGTACGGATTTGAGCGCCGTTTGCCGTCAATTGGGCCAGCGCGGCCGCGTTGCGGGCATCGTAGCGGGCGATGGCGGCGGCATGCGCGGCCTGGGCGGCCGCGTCCACCACGGCCTGGTAGTTCTTGGGCAACGCATTCCAGGCTTCGTCGTTGATATACAGCGACAGCTGTTCGCCGGGCGCCCACCACCCGGGTGCGTAGTAATACTTAGCAACCTTATTAAGACCGAGCTTGTCGTCATCGTAGGGGCCCGCGCCCGCCACCGCCTGCAGGCCGTCTTTCTCGAAGGCCTCGGCCAGCTTGGCGGGATCGGCCTGCTGCGGCGCCACGCCGAGCTTGGCCAGCACGTCGCCGGCCAGGCCGCCCACCCGCATTTTCAGGTCTTTCAGGTCGCCGGCGCGCTTGATTTCCTTGGTGTACCAGCCGCCCATCTGGGCGCCGGTGTTGCCCAGCGGAAAGTTGATGATTTTTTCAGGCTTGAAGAGTTCGCGGGTCAGCCGCAGGCCGCCGCCTTCGTTCATCCAGGCGTTCATCTGCCTGGCGTTCAGGCCGAAGGGCACTGCGGCGTCGAAGCAGAAGACGGGGTTCTTGGCGTAGTAGGCGCGGGACGAGGCATGGCCGCATTCCACCTTCTTGGTGGAGACCGCTTCCATCAGGTCCGCGGCGGGCACGATCTCGCCCTCGGGGAAATGGCGGATGTTGAACTTTCCGCCCGTGGCTTCAGAGACGAACTTGCAGAAGCTTTCGCCAGCGCCAATGCGCAGATCCAGGGTGCTGGGGAAGCCGGAAGACAGGCGCCAGCTCAATGAGGGCATGTCCTGCGCGAACGCGGGCGCGCTGACGGCGGCTCCGGTGGCGACAGCGCCGAGACCGGCGTGCTTCAAGAACGAACGTCTTTGCATCTCTTTGCTCCTTTACAGCAACACCTGGGACATCAAGCGATACCCGGCGGATATTACACGCTGATATCGGCCTGCCTGGCCACACTATCAGGTAAGGGATTGCAAAGACCGGAACGACTGCCGGGTCTGCGTGGCGGCCGCGGCGCATCATGCCGCGGCCAATACGCAGGATCAGATTCCGGCGATCGCCATCTGCTCGATCAGGATCGAGCCGGTGGTCTTGGTGCCGCGCGAAATCGTGTCGGCACCGACCGCCACGATCTGCTTGAACATATCGGCCAGATTGCCGGCAATGGTGATTTCCTGCACCGCGTGCTGGATCTGGCCGTTTTCCACCCAGTAGCCGAACGCGCCGCGCGAGTAGTCGCCGGTGACGTAGTTGACACCCTGGCCGATCAGCTCCGTGACGAGAAAGCCCGTGCCCATCTTCTTGAGCATGGCTTCGAAGTCGTCGCCGCGGCGGGTCTGGGTGGAGCTGAACACCAGGTTATGCGAACCGCCGGCATTGCCGGTGGTGGTCATGCCCAATTTGCGAGCGGTGTAGGACGACAGGAAATAGCCTTCCAGCACCCCGGCCGACACCACGCTGCGGCGGCGCGTGCGCACGCCTTCGTCGTCGAAGGGCGAACTGCCCATCGCGCCGCGGATGTGCGGATCTTCGGTCAGGTTGATGTGTTCGGGGAAGATGGGCTTGCCCAGCGCGTCCAGCAGGAAGCTGGCCTTGCGGTACAACGCGCCGCCGTTGGCGGCCTGGGTCAAGGCGCCCACCAGCCCCAACGCCAGGGGCGCTTCGAACAGGACGGGGAACTTGCCGGTGCGGATGCGGCGGGCCGACAGCCGCGACAGCGTGCGCTCGGCGGCGTAGCGGCCGATGGCTTCGGGCGAAGCCAGCTTGGCCGGATCGCGTTCGGAGCTGTACCAGTAGTCGCGCTGCATGCCGTTGCCGCGGCCGGCGATGGGCGCGACCGACAGGCTGTGGCGCGAGTACGGGTAGCCGCCCAGGAAGCCGCGCGTGTTGCCCATCACGAACTGGCCTTCGTAGGTGCCCACGGTGGCGCCATCGGTATTGGTGATGCGCGGATCGACCTCGCGGGCGGCGCGCTCGGCGCGCAGCGCCAGCTCGGCGGCTTCTTCGGTGGACACGCCCCAGGCGCGGTGCAGGTCCAGGTCGGGGAATTCGGTGGCCAGCTGGTCGGCGTCGGGCAGGCCGGCGGCCGGATCGGCGGCGGTATGGCGCGCGATGTGCCAGGCGGCTTCGACCGTCTGGCGCAGCGCCGCTTCGGAAAAGTCGGAGGTGGAAGCGGAGCCGCGGCTCTGGCCGGCGTAGACCGTCAGGTCCAGCGAACGGTCGCGGGTCTGTTCGACGGTTTCGATGTCGTTCTTGCGTACGGAGACCGACAGGCCCAGGCTTTCCGAGACTTCCGCCGCTGCGTCGGAGGCGCCGATCTGGCGCGCATAGGCGAGGGTTTGTTCGACGAGTTCAGAAAAACGCGCGTGATTCGCCGCCAGCGGCAAGGATGAGGAGGTTTTAACCATTGCTGTCCAATTTGCAGAGACGGTTATCATAGCCAAGTCTGTCATTGCGCAGTTTTCCATGAATTCCCATATTGAAGAAGAATCCGTCGACGACGGTTACGACGAGAACGGCTACGACCGTCCCAGCAAGTCCCAGGTCAAGCGCGAAATGCACGCGCTGCTGGACCTGGGCAAGCAGCTGATCGAACTGTCCCCCGAACGCCTCAAGCAATTGCCGCTGGCCGAGCGTCTCTATGAGGCGATCCGCACGGCGCAGCGCACCACCGGGCGCGAGGGCAAGCGGCGCCAGGTTCACTTCGTGGGCAAGCTGATGCGCGACGCGCCCGCCGACGAGATCCGCGCCCAGCTCGACGTCTGGGAAAACGGCTCGCGCGAGGAAACCGCCGCCATGCACCGGCTGGAGACGCTGCGCGACCGCCTGCTGGACGACGACGAGGCCCTGACCAAGCTGCTCAACAGCAATCCGCAAGCCGACGTGCAGCAGCTGCGCGCGCTGATCCGCGCCGCCCGCAAGGAAAAGCTGGCCAACGCCGCCCTGCTGCAAGGCCAGGAACCGCAGAAGAAGCACTACCGCGCGCTGTTCCAGGCCCTGAAGACCCTTACCCTTTGATTTTCATCGCCCGCCGTCCATGAACGCTCCGACCGACCTGCTCGATTGCATCGAGATCGAAACCGCCCCCAATCCCACGCACGCCGTGATCTGGCTGCATGGCCTGGGCGCCGACGGCAACGACTTCGCGCCCATCGTGCCGGAGCTGGACCTGCCGGCCGGCGCGTCGGTGCGCTTCGTGTTCCCGAACGCGCCGGTGCAGCGCGTGACGATCAATAACGGCATGTCGATGCGCTCCTGGTACGACATCCTGGTCATGGACCTGGTACGCGTCGAGGACGCCCGCGGCATCCGCGCCTCCGAAGCCGCGATCCACAAGCTGATCGCACGCGAGAACGCGCGCGGCATCCCGACCTCGAAGATCGTGCTGGCAGGCTTTTCGCAGGGCTGCGCCATGACCCTGCACACCGGCATCCGCCTGCCGGAAAAGCTGGCGGGCATGATGGGCCTGTCGGGCTATCTGCCGCTGCTGGATACGGCCGAAGCCGAGCGCAACAGCGCCAACCAGGACACGCCCATCTTCCTGGCCCATGGCCAGTACGACCCGGTGGTGTCGCTGCCGCGCGCCCAGGCCTCGCTGGCCGAGCTGCGGCGGCTGGGCTACGACGTGCAATGGCACACCTACCCGATGCCGCACTCGGTCTGCGCCGAGGAAGTGGCGGATATCTCCAAGTTCCTGAACCAGGTTCTGGTCTGAGGACCATGCAGGGCCGCGCCCGGCGGCCCTGATCGCGGCAGATGGGCGTCCTGCGCCCTGCCCGCCCGCTCGCAGGCCCTGGCGGCCTGCGATTTCATTTTGTATACCAAGTGGTATTCCAGCCTGGAATTTTCCTGGGCTGACTTTCTCTCGTCCATAGAGAAAAACGCCAACTGCAAAAAGCTTGTCGCCTATTTGTATTGAATATAGTATTCGATCCAAGCCTTACCGGCCCGGGCGAGCAGTTCGGGCTTCCCTGTTGTTGTTGTCGATCCATCCCATTGGCCGTGTCGCGCCGGGTTTCGGCGTGGCATTCAAGACGCAGGAGAAAGTCCCGTGAAATCCTTGCCATCGCCCCGTCTGGCGGCTGCGGCGCTGCTCGCGCTGTTCGCCCCCTTGGCCGCCCAGGCCGAAGCCCTCAATCCCCCGGTGAAGGTCCGCTACGAAGAAGTGGTGCGATCCATTCTTTACGTACCCAAGTACGTGGCCCTGTCGCAGGGCTATTTCAAGGACGCGGGCCTGGACGTGTCCATGAAGACCTCGCAAGGCACCGACAAGGGCATGACCGCCCTGCTGTCCGGCAGCGCCGACATCGTGCTGATCGGGCCCGAGGCGTCCATCTACGTCCACAACAGCGAATCGCCGGTCAAGCCCAAGATCTTCGCCGGGCTGACCGCCACCGACGGATTCTTCCTTTTGGCGCGCAAGCCGGTGGAGAAGTTCGACTGGTCCATGCTCAAGGGCAAGGAGGTCATCGGCTTCCGGCCGGGCTCCAATCCCATCGTGTTCCTGGAAACGGCGCTGCGCAAGCATGGCGTGGATCCCCAAAAGGACGTGAAGCTGCTGAACAACATCGGCATTCCCGCGCGCGCGGGCGCCTGGATGGCCGGCCAGGGCGAATATGGCATTTTTCTTGAACCCGAGGCCGGCGAATTGGTGCGCAACGGCAAGGGCTACATCGTCGCCTCGGTGGGCCACGAAGTCGGCCAGGTGGACTACACGGTCTTCACCGCCACCGACAAGTACATCCGCGACAACCCCAAGGTCATCCAGGCCTGGACCGACGTGGTGGCGCGCGCCGAAAAATACGTGAAGGACACGCCCGCGGCCACGCTGACGCCGCAGATCATGACGTACTTCCCCGGCATGGACCAGGCTGCGGTGACAGAGGCCATCGAGCGCTACAAGAAGTACCAGATCTGGAAGACCACGCCGCTGGTGACGGCCGAAGCCATGAACCAGTTGCAGGACATGCTGATCGCCAGTGCGGTCATGAAGGACAACGCCCGCGTGAAGTACGAGGACGTGGTGGTGACCGACTTCGCGAAGAAGGCCCAATGATGGGCGCCGTCGTCCACAACCTGAAGCCGGACACCGCCACGGCGAAGATCGAACTGCGCGAGGTCTGTCTTTCCTATTTCACCCAGGAAGGCGAGACGGAGGCGCTGTCGAACGTGTCGTTCACGCTGGCGGCGGGCGAATTCGTCAGCCTGATCGGGCAAAGCGGCTGCGGCAAGAGCACACTGCTGTCGCTGATCGCCGGCCTGATTCCGCCGACCTCGGGGGCCGTGATGATAGACGGCCAGGCCGTGACCAAGCCCAATCCGCGCATCGGCTACATGCTGCAGCAGGACTACCTGTTCGAATGGCGCACCATCCTCGACAACGTCATGCTGGGCGCGGAGATCCAGGGCCGGCGCGATGCGCGCAGCGAGGCGCGCGCCGTGCATCTGCTGGAGAAATGCGGACTGGGCGCCTTCCTGTCGCACACGCCGCGCCAGTTGTCGGGCGGCATGCGGCAGCGCGCCGCGCTGGCCCGCACCCTGGTCACCGAGCCGGACGTGATCCTGCTGGACGAGCCCTTCTCGGCGCTGGATTCGCAGACCCGGCTGGCAATCTCCGACGAAGTGGTGGACATCCTGCGGCGCGAAGGCAAGACCGTGGTGCTGGTGACGCACGACATCGGCGAAGCCATCGCCATGACGGACCGCGTGATCGTGCTGTCGCGCCGGCCCGGCCGCCTCAAGAGCCAGTACCGCATCCATTACGGCGACGGCCAGGCCCGGCCCACGCCGTTCCAGGCGCGCTCGCGGCCAGAATTCAATACCTACTTCAAACAGCTGTGGGACGAGCTCGATGTCCACGTGGAGGGTTGACCCATGAACGCGCCCGTCGCCAACACCGTTCCGCTGCGCGCCGTGCGCGCGCCCAGCGAGAAGTACCTGAACTACCTGCGGCGCGACCGCGCCCGCCGCCGGCACATCCGCATCGCGCAGGCGCTGCTCTTGGCCGTGTTCCTGTGCGCCTGGGAAATCCTGCCGCGCATGCACATCCTCAACCCGCTCCTGACCAGCTACCCCAGCGCGCTGTGGCCAACCTTCATCGAGCTCTGGAACAACGGCAACCTGGGCAAGCACATCATGACCACGCTGAGCGCCACGCTGGTGGGCTTCGGCCTGAGCATGGCGATCGGCATCGTGGTGGCGGCTGCGCTGTGGTGGTCGGACTTCCTGTACAAGGTGCTGGACCCCTTCCTGGTGGTGGCCAACGCCATGCCCAAGATCGCCTTCGTGCCGATCTTCTACCTGTGGCTGGGTTCGGACTACGCGGTGTACGGCATGGCCGTGGCGATCGCGGTGTTCGTGACCATCATGGTGGTGTATGCGGGGTTTCGCGGCATAGACCTGAACAAGGTGAAGCTCGCCCACACCTTCGGCGCCAGCCGCTGGCAGGTGCTGACCAAGGTGGTGCTGCCGGGCAGCGTGCCCACGCTGATCGCGGCGGTGAAGATGAACATCGGCCTGGCGCTGGTGGGGGTGATCGTGGGCGAGTTCCAGTCGGCGGATTCCGGCCTGGGCTTTCTCATCATGAACGGCAGCCAGGTGTTCAAGCTGAACATCGTCATGACCGCCATCGCCATCCTGGCCCTGATCTCCAGCGTGATGTACCTGATCGTCTACCGCATCGAAGCCGCGATCGCGCGGCGCTACGGATAAGGAACCGCCATGGAATTTCCGCAATGGGTAAAGGATCGCGTGATCGCCCGCCAGGGCCGCCTGCACCCCTATGACGAGCTGCCCGCCGCGCGCCTCGCGGTGGTGGTGGTGGACATGCAGCAGTACTTCACGCTGCCCGGCTACCAGGGCGAATGCGCGCCGGCGCGCGAGATCATCGCCCCCATCAACCGCCTGTGCGACGCGGTGCGCGCCGCCGGCGGCACCATCGTGTGGGTGCAGACCGCCTCCGATAACGCCGACTCGTTCTGGTCGCACCATCACGGCGTGATGCTGACGCCGGAGCGCAGCGCCAGGCGTCTGGAAACGCTGCGCCGCGATGCTCCGGGGTATGCGCTGCATCAGGACCTGCATGCGCACGACACCGACCTGCGCGTGACCAAGCGCTTCTACAGCGCGATGGCGCCGGGGTCGTCCGAACTGGAGCCGCTGTTGCGCGGGCGCGGCGTGGACACGCTGCTGATCGCCGGCACCGTCACCAATGTGTGCTGCGAATCCACCGCGCGCGACGCGATGATGCGGGACTTCCGCACCATCATGGTGGACGACGCGCTGGCCGCCGTCACGCCCGCCGAGCATGAACACGCGCTGCACGGCTGGATGCTGTTCTTCGGTGACGTGCTGTCGGTGGACGAATCGATCGCGCGGCTCAAGCCCGCCCAGGCAGTCAGGAAGACCGCCTGAACAGGCCTGATATCAGGACAGGTTCAACCAGACCCGGCGCATCGTCGGGTCTTCCGGATCCGCGTCGTTGGTGAAGCCCAGGCTGGTCATCAGCGACAGCATGGGCCGGTTGGTCGACAACACCAGGCCGTCGATGTATTCCAGCCCCTGCTCGCGCGCCGCGTCGATCAGCGCCGACATCAGCTGGCGGCCCAGGCCGCGGCGTTGCCAGTCGTCGCCGATCACCAGGGCGTACTCGGCCCCCCTGCCGTCGGGGTTGCGCAGGTAATGCGCGAAGCCCACCAGCACCTCGCGCGGATGGCCGCGGTTGGCGGGGTTGGGCACCTGCGTGGCGGCCACCAGGGCCAGCTCGCGGTGGTAGTCCACCTGCGTGTAGCGCGACACCATGCGCGGGGTCAGCTCGCGCATCATGGACACGAAGCGCATGTAGCGCGAACGCTCGGACAGGCCGCGGATGAATTCCTGCAGCGGTTCGGCATCCTCGGGGCGGATGGGACGCAACACCCAGGGGATGCCGTCGGCGAAGCGGCGCACCTGCACCAGCCGGGCCGGATACGGGTGGATCGCCATGTGCGGGTAGCCCGCGGTCTGCGGCGTTGCGCAGCCGGGCTTCTCGGTCAGCGTCATGCGCAGCCCGCCGGCGCGCAGATGGGTTTCGCCGGCGTATAGCGGATCGATGTCCAGGGATTCGATATCCGGCAACTCCGACACCAGCTCGGACACCAGCACTACCGCCTGCTGCAAGGCCTCGGCGGCCATGTGGCCGATGCGCGGCGCCAGCACGCGGCGCCACAGCCGGCTGCGTTCGATCAGTTGGCGGGCCAGGAAGCCGTTGAGCGGCGGCAGGTCGACGCCGCGGTCGGATTGCGACAGCACCGCGTCCGGGCCGCCCGCGCCGAAGCGGATGACAGGGCCGAACTGCGGGTCGCGCCGCACCCGGATCGCCATGGGGCGGGACTCCGGCTCTGCAGCCGCCACGTCCATCGGCGTGTCGCGCAGCGGCACGTAGAACAGCGCCAGCAGGCTGCGGATTTCGGAGGTATTCAGTTCGCGCCGGCATTCGGCGCGCACGCGCGCCAGGATCTCGCGCGCGGCGGCCAGGTCCGGCACGTGGCTGGCCGGCTCCGGCGGCTGCGTCTGCAACAATAGCTGCTGGTTGTAGTGATGGGTCGCCAGCACGCCGAAAGCGTCGGCGGCCGATTCGGGCGTGCGGAAAGCCGAGGTCCCCGCGTCATCCAGCATGCGCCGCAGCGGCCGCATGCCGGCGTCGCCCATGAAGCAGGTGACGACCGGCTTTTTCGCCTTCGGCGCGATCTGCGCCAGTTCGCGCGCCACCGCCTGCATGTCGGCCAGCGCGTCGGGCGCCAGCAGCACCAGCACGCCGTCCACGCCGGCATCGTCCAGCACCGCGTCCAGCATGGCGCGGATGCGCTCCGGGGTCAGCGGCGTGAAGGTGATGACGGGATTGGCGGTGGCGGCGTCGGGCTCCAGCATGGCCGCCAGCGTCCGCTGGGTCGCGGGCGCGAGCTCCGCGCGCAGCACGGCGGCGTCGGGACCGATCAGGTCCATGGCCAGTTGGGGAGGCCCGCTGCCGTTGGAGATCAGCGCCACGCGCCGGCCCTTGGGACGGCGCGTGTAGCCCAGCACCTTGACCGCCGAGAACAGCTGCACGAAGTAGCGCACGCGGACCGCGCCGGCGCGGCGCAAGGCGGCGTCGAAGATGGCGTCGGCGCTGTCGGTATCCGCGCGGCCGGCCTTCAGCACGATCACGGGCTTGATCGAGGCCGCGGCGCGCAAGGTGCTCATGAATTCGCGGGCCGGACCCACGTCTTCCAGATAGAGCACGATGCTGTCCGTGCGCGGATCGCTGGCAAGGTAGTCCAGCACCTTGGACAGGCCCACCACCGCCTCGTCGCCCAGCGACACGGCGGTGGAAAAGCCGATGTGCACATCCTCGGCCCAGTCCATGACCGCGGCCATGATGGAGCGCGACTGCGCCAGCAGCGCCACGCGGCCGGCGCGCGCCAGCACGGGGTGCTGGCTCAGGTTCAGGCCGGCGTGCGGCCGCTGTGCGCCGAAAGAGCGCGGACCGAGCAATTCGCAACGGTTTTCCTCGGCCCAGGCGCGGCACAGCGCCAGCGTGCCGCGCGGATACGGGTCGGGCAGTTCGTGCGGCAGCAGGATTACCGAGCGCGGCGCCAGCGGCGACAGCCGGCGCAGCGTTTCCGGCAGGACGGCGGGCGAAACGCAAACCAGGGCCAGATCAGGCCGTTCGCCCTGGGCCAGGCCCTGCAGCGTGTCCGGCAGGTCCGGCGCGGCGCCGACTTCGCAGGCCACCACCGTGGTCTTGCCCTTGAGCGCGGGCGGCAACGAGGCCGCCGCCGGCAGCGGCCGGTCGGCGACGATCACCAGCGAGGCGGGCTCGAACATCGGGGCGAGAGCGTGTCGCAACATGGTGTTAGCAGGCCCTAATCTAAAATACCCCTCATCGTAACAAGACAACCCTGCCCTACGATTGACATGGGCCCAGCCTGACGCCGATTTGTGGCGCCGCAGCCGCTATCATTGCCACCTATGACTTCCAACGCCTCTACCCCCATTCGTACCCGTTTCGCGCCTTCGCCCACGGGCTTCCTGCATCTGGGCGGCGCCCGCACCGCGCTGTTCTCCTGGGCCTTCGCGCGCCATCACAAGGGCACCTTCGTGCTGCGCATCGAAGACACGGACGTCGAACGTTCCACGCCGGAAGCGGTGCAGGCCATCCTGGACAGCATGGACTGGCTGGGCATGCAGCCCGATGAAGGCCCCTTCTATCAGATGCAGCGCATGGACCGCTACCGCGAAGTGGTCGCGCAGATGCTGGCCGCCGGCACCGCCTACCACTGCTACAGCTCGCCCGAGGAAGTGGAAGCCATGCGCGAAGCCGCCCGCGCCCGCGGCGACAAGCCGCGCTACGACGGCACCTGGCGCCCCGAACCCGGCAAGACCCTGCCGGCCATCCCGGAAGGCCGCAAGCCCGTGGTGCGCTTCAAGAACCCGCAGGAAGGCGCGACCTCCTGGAACGACATGGTCAAGGGCACCATCAGCTTCGACAACACCGAACTCGACGACCTGATCATCGCGCGCCCGGACGGCACGCCCACCTACAACTTCTGCGTCGTGGTCGACGACTGGGACATGGGCATCACCCATGTGCTGCGCGGCGATGACCACGTCAACAACACCCCGCGCCAGATCAACATCCTGCGTGCGCTGGGCGCCACGCTGCCCGAGTACGGCCATGTACCCATGATCCTGGGTCCGGACGGCGAAAAGCTGTCCAAGCGCCACGGCGCCGTCAACGTCATGGAGTACGACAACGAAGGCTATCTGCCGGAAGCCATGGTCAACTACCTGGCGCGCCTGGGCTGGAGCCACGGCGACGACGAGCTCTTCTCGCGCGACCAGCTGGTGTCGTGGTTCGACACCAAGCACCTGTCGAAGTCGGCCTCGCAGTGGGATCCGAAGAAGCTGAACTGGGTCAACGCCCACTACATCAAGCAGATGGACAACGCCGAACTGGCCGAGCGCGTGGCGCCGCGCGTGGCGAACCGCGGCGGCCATCCGGAAAAGATCGACCTGCCGGGCGTCATGGGCCTCTTGAAGGACCGCGCTGAAACGCTGGAGCAGCTTGCCGACGGCGCCATGCTGTTCTGCGCCGAATTCAAGGGCGCGCCCGCCGAGCTGGCCGAGCAGCACCTGACCGCGCCCGCGCGCGAAGCGCTGGCCGACTTCGCGCAGCGCGCCCAGGACGCCGACTGGACCCGCGAAGCCCTGTCCGCCCTGATCAAGGCCGTGCTGGCCGACCGCGGCATGAAGATGCCGCAGCTCGCCATCCCCCTGCGCGTCGCCGTCACCGGCCAGACCCAGACCCCGGCCGTGGACGCCGTGCTGGCCCTGCTGGGCAAGCAGACCGTGCTCAAGCGCCTGGCCGCAATCTAAGCGCCTGTCCCAAAAACACCGCGGGCCTTGCTCATTCCAGGATGAGCAAGGCCCGCGGTGTTTTCAGCCGTTCCCTCAGGCTTGCTGGATGGCCGCGCGCACCTTCAATGCACGCGCGAAGAACGCCCCCAGCAAGGGCAACAACGCCGCCGAGCCGCCGAACAGCGCGCCCGGCCCGATCTCGTCGACCACCGCGCCCGCCACGGCCACGCCCACCGCCTGGCCCATGAACAGGCAGGATGCGAACCACGCCACCGCCGTGCCGCGCGCCGACGGCACCATCTGTGTCGCATTCGTCTGCAAGGTGGCATGCAGCAGGTAGTAGCCGAAACCGGCCAGCACGCTGGCCAGCAAGCTCCACATCCAAACGGGACCTAGCAAATACGACAGGAACGCCACGCCCAGTACCAGTCCGCCGGCGATCGCCAGGCCGCGTTCGCCCAGGCGTTTCAGGATGCGGCCGGCCACTACCGTATACAGCAAGCCGCCCACGGCATACACGGCCACCAGCGCGCCCGCGGCGGTCAGCGAGATATCGAAGCGTTCGTGCAGGTAGGAAGGCGCGAAGGCCAGTGCGCCGAAAACCAGCAGGCCTTCGACGAATACCGTCGCCAGCACGATGCGCGCCCAGGGTGTGCCCAGCACCAGCCGCGCCTGCGCCACGAAGCCCTGGCGCACCGCGCCCGGGTCCACCTGGCCCAGGCCCGAGGCCTGCTGGCGGCGCACTTCCAGCAACAGCAGCACGCCCACTATCAGGTAGCCGCAGACCAGCGCGGCAAATGCCCAGCGCCAGCCCACCGTGTCGGCAAACAGGCCGCCGGCCAGCTGGCCCGCCGACATGCCGAGAATGGTCCCGGTCAGGAAGCGCGCCAAGGTGGCCTGGCGGCGTTCATAAGGAACGTTGTCGCCGATCCAGGCCATCGACAACGGCACGATGCCCGCCCCCGCCGCGCCCGACAGGACGCGGCAGAACACCAGCACGTCCAGCGACCCTGCGGCCACCGCGCCCGCGCTGCCCAGCGCGCAGGCAAAGGTCGCGATGCTGACGACGCGGTACTTGCCGTAGCGGTCGCCCAGGGGACCGAAGAACATCTGCAACACGCCGTAGGCCACGGCGAACGCGGTCACGGCGCGCGCGGCCTGGCCCGTGGTGGTGCCGAATTCCGCCGCGAGCTGCGGCAACATGGGATCACAGATGCGGAAGGCGCTGGCGCTGACGAAAGCGGCCAGGGCAAGCAGCGCGATGGCGCGCGCTTCGGAGGACAGGGCAGGCATGGATGACCGGCTGCGGGCGATGGGTGAAGACCGCACCTTACCGCAGCCCGGCCATCTTGGCTTTGTCGCGGGGCGGAATGTCCGCCCCGCGCAACGCTCAATAGGGCAGGCGATAGCCCGTGGGCATGCGGCGCGCGGTCATGACCTGGCCGCCGTTTTTCAGTTCGCGCATCGTCAGGCGGGTCTTCTCGACCTTTTCGACGCGGTAGCGGTTCAGGTAGATCGGATCGTTGGCGTCCACCAGTTCGCCGGCGGACTTGGTGGTCTGCATCGTGTAGATGCCGTCCGCCACGCTCCAGCAGCCGGTCTCGCGCAACGCGGGACGCGTCTTGCGGCCGATCTTCAGCAGGGATTCATAGGCCATGGTGCCATCGGCGGACAGCACGATCAGCGATTGCAGATCGCCGCTGACGTCGCGCGGGCGGCTGTTCGACAGCCAGGTGCCTATCATGGGATCGCCGGCCTTGGCGGGTACGCAGGCCACCGGCTTGGGTGGTTCCGCGGGCTGGGCTTCGGTGATGGTGGCGGGCTTTCTGGCGGCGCAGCCGGCCAGGATCAGAACGGCGCAGGCGACGCCCGCCGTACGCAAATACACACTGCTCATGACTTCCTCAACACGTCTGTCGACGCGCCGCACCGAGCACCCCGGCGCATCCCTCGCGCAGCAAACATCACGCACTCTAAAGAGGCGTTTGCGAAGAATCAACGGCGATCCGCGACCAGTGCAATTGCGCAACAGTAGGCCCCGGAATTGGCCTGTTTTATGGCCGCAAATCGCAAAAATGCGTTGGTTTCAAGCGACAGTGCGGCCGCGTTTCGCGGCCTTCGCGCGCAGCATTTCCTCCATGCGCGCCGCGGCTGGAGACAGGCTGCGGCCGGCCAGCCGGGTGATGCCCAGTTCACGCTCGATGCGCGGGGCGGACAGCGGCACAAAGGCCAGGCCGCGCGAATCCGGCGGCACGCCCAGCCGCGCCAGCACCGTGACGCCGACGCCGCGTTCCAGCATGGCCAGAAGCGACATCATGTTGGAGACGAAGACCTGCCGGTCCAGCATGAAGGCCGCCTGCGGATAGCCCGCGAGCTGGCGATGGGCGATGGTGCCGACCAGAGGCAGGTCCTCGATCTCGCGCCAGCTCACCGATTTGCGCCTGGCCAGCGGATGGCCGCGATGGCAAACCAGGCCGAAGGCGTCGCGCAGCAAGGGCTCGAAGGACAGCCGCCGGTCCTGTGACACCGGGCTGCACACGCCCAGCTCCGCCTCCCCTGCCAGCACCATGCGCTCCACGCCTTCCGAGTTGTCGTCGAACAGGCGCAGCGCCACCGCCGGATAGCGCTCGCGGTATGTCGCCACCAGTTCCGGCAGCCAGTGCGTGGCCACCGTGGCAACCGACGCCATGGTCAAGGTGCCGGCCTCGTTGCTGGCCAGCCCCGACAGCGCGCCCGCCACGCGGTCGTGGTGCTGCACCAGTTCGCGCGCCAGCGGCAGGCAGTCCTGGCCGAAACGCGTGAGCGTGCCGCGGTTGCCTGGTTCGAACAGCGGCTGCCCCAGGCGCTGCTCCATCTCGCGGATGGACAGCGACAACGCCGGCTGCGAGCGGAAGGCTCGCGCCGCGGCCGCGCGGAAGCTGCGCAGCTCGGCCACCAGCAGGAAGTGGCGGTAGTGCGTGATGGAAATTTCAGGCAACGGGCGCATGACTGACTTCGATTAGTGAAACTTATCCAATCATATGAAAAATAAAGTTTTCTGATAGCACCAGCCCACCTAAGATGGCCGCACCATGAATGCCGACTCGCTGCTCCCGCCTCTTTCCACCCGCGCCGATCCGCTGGATTTCAGCCGCATCGACCAATTGCCCGCGCGCCTCGCCGGCCAGGGCCGCCTGATAGTCGGCGCCGATCCCCAGGACGACAGGCCCGGCCTGCTGTTCGTGCCCGGCGCCTATCACGGCGCCTGGTGCTACGCGCACTATCTGGATTTCTTCGCCCGCGCCGGCCTGGCCTGCGCGGCGCTGGACCTGCGCGGCCACGGCGCCCTGCCCCAGGACGCGGCGTTTACGTCGGTTGGCATCGCCGACCTGGGCCAGGATGTCGTCAGCGCGCTGGACGCGCTGGCGCGCCCCACGGTCGTCATCGGCCACAGCATGGGCGCGCTGCCCGCGCTGCTGGCCGCCAGCCAGCGGACGGTGGCGGGCGTGGTCCTGCTGGCGCCGTCGCCGCCCGGCGACCTGCCCGGCGCGCAAGCACTGCCGCCCGTCCCTGAAGGCCTGCCACGCCGCGCGCCGAACGACGCCGAAATCCGCGCACGCTTTCTGGCGACCTCGCCAGACCGCGACGTCGCCTCGGTATCGCAGCGCCTGTGCCCCGAAAGTCCGGAAGTGCTCAACGACCGTTATCTGCTGCGCGTGCCCGTCGACGCCGCCGCCATCCGCGCTCCGGGCCTGTGCCTGGAAGCCGGCCTGGACACGCATGACCGCCACCCGCCCGGCCAGGACCTGGCGATCGCGCGCCGCTTCGGTTTTTCCCACGCCGTGCTTGCCGGCCAGCCGCATTGCATGATGTACGCGAACCAGTGGCAAGTCAGCGCCGCCGCCATCCTGGTGTGGCACCGCGGCCAGTTCGACTGATCGCCCCCCGAATACCAACGACAACAACGACAACGACGCGCAACCGCGCCATCAGGAGACAACCATGTTCATACCCCGTTATATCCGTCCGGCCCTGATCGGCGCCGGCCTGCTGCTGGCCGCGGCCTCGCACGCCGCCGGCTGGCCCGAGAAACCCGTGACCCTGATCGTGCCGTCCGCCGCGGGCGGCGCGGCCGACCTCACCGCGCGCACCCTGGCGCAGTACCTGGGCGAAAAGACCGGCCAGACCGTGGTGGTCGAGGACCGGCCCGGCGCGGGCGGCATCGTCGGCACCAACGCGGCCAAGAACGCGGCGGCGGACGGCTACACCTTCCTGCTGTCCACCAACTCCACCCACTCGGCCAACCAGTTCCTCTACAAGAGCCTGCCCTACGACGCGCAAAAGGACTTCCGCCAGGTCGGTATGCTGGGCACCTTCGGCACGGTCGGCGTGGTGTCGCCTGACAGCCCGTACCGCACGGTGCCGGACCTGGTCGCGTACGCCAAGCAACATCCCGGACAGGTCTTCTTCGGCTACTACAGCTCGTCTTCGCAAGTGCCGTCCGAACTGCTGAAGCAGCGCGCCGGCATCGAGATCACCGGCGCGGCCTACAAGAACATCACGCAGATCATCACCGACCTGCGCGGCAAGCAGATCAACTTCGCCTTCGTCGACTACCTGACCGCCATGGGCCAGATCGACGGCAAGGGGCTGATTCCCATCGCCGTCACCGGCGCCCAGCCGCAGCCGGCCTGGCCCACCGTGCCGACCATGGCCACCTACTATCCGGACTTCATCGTCGCTGGCTGGCTGGGGCTGTCGGCCCCGGCAGGCACGCCGCAGGACATCGTGGAAAAAATGAACGCCCACATGCAGGCGGCGGTGAAGGACGAAGCCACCGCCGGCAAGCTGCGCGCCCTGGGCCTGACGCCGGAATCCATGGACGTGGCGCGCTTTGACGCCTTCGTGAAGGAAGACACCGCACGCTGGAAGGAATGGATCCGGATCTCGGGCATCCAACCCCAATAAATCCGCGGCCCTCCCTATATCTATATAGAGAGGGCCCGTTTATCTACAGCGGCAGGCGCTGCTCGTGCTTGATTTCGCGCAGCGCGACAATGGTGCGCGTCTGCCGTATGCCCGGCATGTTGAACAGGAAGCGGTGCAGGAAACGATCGTAGGCCTCCGGGCTTTCGACCAGGATCTTCAGCAGGAAGTCCGAATCCCCCGTCACCGCGTAGCACTCCAGGATTTCGGGCGCGTCGCGCACCGAGCGCTCGAAGTTCTCGACCGTATTGGCGGAGTGCCGCTCCAGGCTGATCTGCGCGAACATGCAGCCCAGCCCCACCTTGCTGCGGTCCACCTGGGCGCTATACCCCTGGATCACCCCGCTGGCCTCCATCGCCTTCACCCGCCGCCACACCGGCGCGGCCGACAGCCCCACTTTCTCTGAAAGCTGCTGCGCCGAGGCCCGGCCGTCCTCCTGCAAGGCCTTGAGGATGCCGATATCGGTCTTGTCCATCGCTTAGTCTCCTGGTTTTTGTCGAACACGAAACGTTCATTGCGAATTATAGGGATAGCACGATCCAAAAACGCAATAAACCTGATGGCTCGCGAACCTATCATGGTGCCGAAACCAGGAGTATTCACCATGGACGGTACCCCCGCCGCCGAACCCCAGCTGGACCTCGAGTACCAGCTCGCCGACAACCTCACGCGCAGCTCCGGCCGCATCTTCATGACCGGCACCCAGGCGCTGGTGCGCATCATGCTCACCCAGGCCCGGATGGACCGCGAACGCGGCCTGAACACGGCCGGCTTCGTCTCGGGCTACCGCGGCTCGCCGCTGGGCGGCGTGGACATGGCCATGTGGAAGGCGCAGAAGGCGCTGGACGCCAACCAGATCACCTTCCTTCCCGCCATCAATGAAGACATGGCGGCCACCGCCGTCATGGGCACCCAGCAGGCCGGCGTGCGCGCCGACCGCAACGTCGATGGCGTCTACGCCATGTGGTACGGCAAGGGCCCCGGCGTGGACCGCGCCGGCGACGCCCTGCATCACGGCAACGCCGCGGGCGCATCGCGCAACGGCGGCGTGCTGGTGGTGGTGGGCGACGACCACACCGCCGTCTCGTCCTCCATCCCGCATTCCAGCGAGGCCTCGCTGATCGGCTGGCAGATGCCCATCGTGCACCCGGCCTCCATCGACGAATACGAAACCTTCGCGCTGTGGGGCTGGGCCCTGTCGCGCTACTCGGGCACCTGGGTCGCCTTCAAGGCCGTGTCCGAAACCATCGAATGCGGGCATTCCTTCGTTCCCGCTCCTGCTCAGCGCTACGACATGCCGGCGGATCCGGACATGCCGCCCGAATCGCTGGAGTATTCCGCGCGCGACTTCCTGTCGCTGGCGATCGAGACGCGCATGAACCTGCGCATGAAGGCCGTGGCCGCGTTCGCGCGCCGCCACAGCATCGACCGCCTGACCTGTCCGGCGCCCAAGGCCACTGTCGGCATCGTCACGGTGGGCAAGGCGCATCTGGACACCATGGAAGCGCTATCGCGCCTGGGCGTGGACACCGTCACCGCCAATGCGCCGGTGCGCATCTACAAGCCCGGCCTGACCTGGCCGCTGGATGGCGAACGCCTGCTGGAATTCGCGCGCGGCCTGTCACACATCCTCGTGATCGAGGAAAAGGGTGCCGTGGTCGAAAGCCAGATCAAGGACCTGCTGTTCAACCTGCCGGACCGCCCCACCGTCATCGGCAAGAAGGGCTTCGACGGCGAAGCGCTGGTGCCCTCGGCCGGCCAGTTGCGCCCCTCGCTGCTGGCGCAGCCGCTGGCCAATTGGCTCAGCCGCGCCGCCGGCCTGCCGCTGGCGGCGGACCTGTCCGTGTTCGCGTGCCAGGCGCCGCTGTCCAACGACGCCGACGGCATGCGCCGCCGCCCCTACTTCTGTTCGGGCTGCCCGCACAGCACCTCGACCAAGGTGCCGGAAGGCAGCCAGGCGCTGTCCGGCGTGGGCTGCCACTACATGGCCGCCTGGATGGACCGCGACACCGGCGGCCTGACGCAGATGGGCGGCGAAGGCGTGGACTGGATCGGCCTGTCGCGCTACACCAAGATGCCGCACATCTTCCAGAACATGGGAGAAGGCACCTATTACCACTCGGGCTATCTCGCCATCCGCCAGGCCGTGGCCGCCAAGGCCAACATCACCTACAAGATCCTGTTCAACGACGCCACGGCCATGACCGGCGGCCAGCCCATCGACGGCCCGATCTCGGTGCCCAGCATCTGCCAGCAACTGCGCGGCGAGAACGTGGCCCGCATCGTCGTCACCACCGACGAACCCGAGAAGTATCAGGGCGTGGACCTGGGCGCCGGCATCAAGGTGCACCACCGCCGTGAACTGGACGCGCTGCAGCGCGAGCTGCGCGAGATCCCCGGCGTGACCGTGCTGATCCACGACCAGACCTGTGCCGCCGAAAAGCGCCGCCGCCGCAAGAAGAACCAGTTCCCCGACCCGGCGCGCCGCATGCTGATCAACAGCGCCGTCTGCGAAGGCTGCGGCGACTGCGGCGTGCAATCGAACTGCCTGTCGGTGGTGCCGCTGGAAACGCCTTATGGCCGCAAGCGCGCCATCGACCAGTCCAGCTGCAACAAGGACTATTCCTGCGCCGAAGGCTTCTGCCCCAGCTTCGTCTCCGTGATGGGCGGCAAGCCCAAGAAAAGCGCGGCGCCCAAGGCCGACCAGGAACGCCTGCAGAAACTGATCGCGCAGTTGCCCCTGCCGGCCATGCCTGCGCTGGACCATCCCTATCGCCTGCTGGTCGCCGGCATGGGCGGCACCGGCGTCATCACCATCGGCGCCATCGTGTCGATGGCGGCGCATCTGGAAGGCCTGTCCGCCGCGGTGCTGGACCTGACCGGCCTGGCTCAGAAAGGCGGCACGGTGGTCAGCCATATCCGCCTGGCGCCCGCCGGCGCCCCCGCCGGCCCGGTGCGCCTGGACTGGCAGCAGGCCGACGCCGCGATCCTGTGCGACCCGGTCGCCTCCGTGGCGCCGGACTCGCTGGGCGCGCTGCGCCGCGGCCACACCCAGGTCACGGTCAACAGCTACGTCGCGCCGGTCTCCGACTTCACCCGCAACCCGGACGCGGCCATGCGGCCCGAAGCGCTGCTGGCCAAGATCCGCCACGCCGCGGGCGAGTCCAACACCGTCGCGATCGACGCGCACGAAGCCGCGCTGGCGCTGTTCGGCGACAGCATCCTGTCCAATATGTTCATGCTGGGCTATGCCTGGCAGCGCGGCGGCGTGCCGCTGTCGCAGGCCGCCATCAACCGCGCCATCGAACTCAACGGCGTAGCGGTGGCCGCCAACCGTGCCGCCTTCGACAGCGGCCGTCTGGCGGCGCACCAGCCCGACGCGCTGGAAGGCGCGCTGCGCCCGCGCGCCCAGGTCGTGCAGCTGCACGTGCCCGAATCGTTCGAGCGCGCCGTCGCCCGCCGCGTCGAAGACCTGACCGCCTATCAAAACGCCGACTACGCCCGCCAGTTCCAGGACGTGGTCGAGACCGTCGCCGCGCGCGAGCGCGAATTGGCGCCCGACGCCAAGACGCCGCGCCTGGCGCTGGCGGTCGCGCGCGGCCTGTTCAAGCTCATGGCCTACAAGGACGAATACGAAGTCGCGCGGCTCTACACGGGCGCCTCCTTCCAGGCGCAGTTGCAGGGCCAGTTCGAAGGCGACTACAGCCTGCGCTTCCACATGGCCCCGCCCATCTTCGCCCGCAAGGACCCGCGCACCGGCGTGCCGCGCAAGATGACGCTGGGCCCGCGCACCATGACCGCGCTGAAAATGCTGGCGCGCCTGAAGGGCTTGCGCGGCACCTGGTTCGATCCCTTCGGCCATACCGCCGAGCGCAAGATGGAACGGGAGCTGGTGCGCGAGTACCGCCAGACCATAGACCAGTTGCTGGCAGGGTTGACCCGCGACAAGCTGGCCCAAGCGGCTACAATCGCCGGCCTTGCAGAAACCATCCGCGGCTTCGGTCACGTGAAGGCTGCAAACGTCGAGAAGTATCGGACGGAGTTGGGCCGCTTGATGCAAACCTATACGGCGCCTGCCCCGCGCGATATGCCCCTGCGGAAGACCGCATAAACATTCGCTCCGAGCGGCACCTTCCTGGGCGCGCCTTGCTGGGCGCGCCTAGTGCATTTGGTAACAACCTTTTGTGAACTTCGTCTTATTTTTTTCTTGTCCCTGTCGTACTCGATCACTAGAATTAGTGTCCAACGAGGGGTGCTACACTATATGTTGTGGTCGCCTAAGAGCTGATTCCCGTCGGCCACGCCTTTTGGACTAAGCCGTCCTAGCGTTACGACCCCCTCAAAAGATCCGATTTTGTACCTGACATGACGCCGTCATGTCGCTATCTACGCGCTTTTCGCACAGGAGCTTCCATGCAGACTACGATCGCCTCTGTGACCCGGCCCTCGGCCGTGCCGCCCTCCCAAACCGATTCCCCTGCTGACGCCAACGGCGGGCAATGGGCCAGCTACAACATCATTCGCCGCAATGGCTCGGTGGTCGGGTTCGAACCCAACAAGATCGCCATCGCCATGACCAAGGCCTTCCTGGCCGTGAACGGCGGCCAGGGCGCGGCCTCCGCGCGCGTGCGTGAGCTGGTCGAGAACCTGACCGGCCAGGCCGTCAACGCGCTGGTGCGCAACCGCCCCAACGGCGGCACCTTCCATATTGAAGACATCCAGGACCAGGTCGAACTGGCCCTGATGCGCTCGGGCGAACACGACGTCGCCCGCGCCTACGTGCTGTACCGCGAAAAGCGCACGCAGGAACGCGCGGCCGCCGCTGCCGCCGCCGACAACCAGGAAAAGGCCGCCGCCCCGCAGGAACACGTGCTGAACGTGACCGACGCCGGCGTGCGCCGCCCGCTGGATCTGGCTGAACTGCGCGCCACCATCGAAGCCGCCGGCGAAGGCCTGGCCGAATTCATCGACACGGAAGCGATCCTGAAGGAAACGGTCAAGAACCTGTACGACGGCATCCCCGTCGACGAAGTGTTCAAGTCCGCCATCCTGTCCGCGCGCGCGCTGGTCGAAAAGGACCCGGCCTACAGCCAGGTCACCGCCCGTCTGCTGCTGCACACGATCCGCAAGGAAGTGCTGGGCGAAGAAGTCTCGCAGGACGGCATGGCCGCCCGCTACGCCGAGTACTTCCCCACCTTCATCGCCCGCGGCATCGAAGGCGGCCTGCTGTCGCCCGAGCTGGCCAGCTATGACCTGACCAAGCTGGGCCACGCCCTGAACGCCAAGCGCGACCTGCAGTTCGGCTACCTCGGCCTGCAAACCCTGTACGACCGCTACTTCCTGCACATCCGCGGCACGCGCATCGAACTGCCGCAGGTGTTCTTCATGCGCGTGGCCATGGGCCTGGCGCTGCGCGAAACCGACCGCGAAACCCGCGCCATCGAGTTCTACGAGATCCTGTCCTCGTTCGACTTCATGAGCTCGACGCCGACGCTGTTCAACTCGGGCACGCTGCACTCGCAACTGTCGTCGTGCTACCTGACCACCGTCTCCGACGACCTGGAAGGCATCTACGACGCCATCAAGGAAAACGCGCTGCTGGCCAAGTACGCCGGCGGCCTGGGCAACGACTGGACCCCGGTGCGCGCGCTGCGCAGCCACATCAAGGGCACCAACGGCGAAAGCCAGGGCGTCGTGCCGTTCCTGAAGGTCGTCAACGACACCGCCGTCGCGGTCAACCAGGGCGGCAAGCGCAAGGGCGCTGTCTGCACGTACCTGGAATCGTGGCACCTGGACATCGAAGAATTCCTGGAACTGCGCAAGAACACCGGCGACGAGCGCCGCCGCACGCACGACATGAACACGGCGAACTGGATTCCCGACCTGTTCATGAAGCGCGTCATGGAAGGCGGCGAATGGACGCTGTTCTCGCCGTCCGACTGCCCCGACCTGCACGACAAGTACGGCCGCGCCTTTGAAGAAGCCTACGTGGGCTACGAAGCGCGCGTGGCCAGCGGCGAACTGAAGCTCTTCAAGAAGATGCCGGCGCTGAACCTGTGGCGCAAGATGCTGTCGATGCTGTTCGAAACCGGCCACCCCTGGATCACGTTCAAGGATCCTTGCAACATCCGTTCGCCGCAGCAGCACGTCGGCGTCGTGCACAGCTCGAACCTGTGCACCGAGATCACGCTGAACACCAACGAATCCGAAATCGCGGTGTGCAACCTGGGTTCCGTGAACCTGGTCGCGCACATGAAGCCGGCTGCCGGCGGCGGTTTCGAACTCGACCACGACAAGATCAAGCGCACGGTCAGCATCGCCATGCGCATGCTCGACAACGTGATCGACATCAACTACTACGCCGTCGACAAGGCCCGCAATTCCAACGCGCGCCATCGTCCGGTGGGCATGGGCATCATGGGCTTCCAGGACTGCCTGCAGATGATGCGCGTGCCTTACGCATCGCAGTCCGCCGTCGAATTCGCCGACCGTTCGATGGAAGCCGTTTGCTATCACGCGTACTGGGCCTCGAGCCTGCTCGCTGAAGAGCGCGGCCGTTATCAATCGTATGAAGGCTCGCTGTGGTCGCGTGGCATCTTGCCGCAAGACACGTTGAAGATGCTGCGCGATGAACGCGGTGGTCACGTTGAAGTTGATGAGTCGAGCACGCTCGATTGGGATACGTTGCGCGCGCGCATCAAACAACATGGCATGCGCAACTCCAATTGCATCGCAATCGCCCCAACCGCGACTATTTCCAATATCATTGGTGTATCTGCGTGCATCGAACCCACTTTCCAGAACTTGTACGTCAAATCGAATCTCTCCGGCGAGTTCACGGTCGTTAACGATTACCTCGTGCGTGACCTGAAGAAACTCGGTCTCTGGGACGAAGTCATGGTCGCCGACCTCAAGTACTTCGACGGCAGCCTGTCCCGCATCGATCGCGTACCTTCCGAACTCCGCGACCTCTACGCCACCGCGTTCGAAGTCGAACCGAGCTGGCTGGTTGAATGCGCGTCGCGTCGCCAGAAGTGGATCGATCAAGCACAGTCGCTGAACATCTACATGTCGGGCGCGTCGGGCAAGAAGCTGGACGACACCTACAAGCTAGCCTGGAAGCGCGGCCTGAAGACGACCTACTACCTGCGTACGCTTGGCGCCACCAGCGCCGAGAAGTCCACGGGACGCGGCGGCGAATTGAACGCCGTCTCGGCGGGCGCACCGTCCGCGGGTCCTGCTGTCGCTGCTGCACCTGTTTTGCCGGAACCCGAAGTTCTCGGGGCGGTTTGCACCATGCGGCCGGGCGACCCCGGCTTCGAAGAGTGCGAAGCCTGCCAATAACCGCCTCCGGAGAATGAATCATGATTAATTGGGAAGACGACACCATCGCCACGCAACCTGCACAATCGCCCGCACCCGCGGCGGGCGGGCAGGCTGCGCCCGCCGTCCGGGCGGCGACCGGTGTTTTCGGCGACACCGCCATGCCCACGCCTGCCGCGCCTGAACACGCGGCTGGCTTGGCCGCCAGCGGCTCCGCCACCTCGCAACGCGTGAAGGTTGCCGACAAGCGCATCATCAACGGCCAGACCGACGTCAATCAGCTCGTGCCCTTCAAGTACAAGTGGGCATGGGAGAAGTACCTGGCGACTTGCGCCAACCACTGGATGCCGCAAGAGATCAACATGTCGCGCGACATCGCCCTCTGGAAGAACCCGAACGGGCTCACCGAGGACGAGCGCCGCATCGTCAAGCGCAACCTGGGCTTCTTCGTCACCGCCGACTCGCTGGCCGCGAACAACATCGTGCTGGGCACCTACCGCCACATCACGGCGCCCGAGTGCCGCCAGTTCCTGCTGCGCCAGGCGTTTGAAGAAGCGATCCACACGCACGCCTATCAATACATCGTCGAAAGCCTGGACCTGGACGAAGCGGAGATCTTCAACGCTTACAACGAAGTGCCGTCCATCCGCGCCAAGGACGAGTTCCTGATCCCGTTCATCGACGCGATCGCGGACCCCAACTTCAAGACGGGCACGCCCGAAGCCGACCAGACGCTGCTGAAGTCGCTGATCGTTTTCGCTTGCCTGATGGAAGGCCTGTTCTTCTACGTTGGCTTCACGCAGATCCTGGCGCTGGGCCGCCAGAACAAGATGACCGGCGCCGCCGAGCAGTACATGTACATCCTGCGCGATGAATCCATGCACTGCAATTTCGGCATCGACCTGATCAACACCGTCAAACTGGAAAATCCGCATCTGTGGACGCCGGAATTCCGCGAAGAAATTCGAGAACTCTTCCGCAAAGCGGTCGAACTCGAATACGCTTACGCCGAAGACACGATGCCGCGCGGCGTGTTGGGCTTGAACGCACCTATGTTCAAATCCTACCTGCGCTTCATCGCCAACCGTCGTTGCCAGCAAATCGGTATCGAACCGCTGTACCCGCAGGAAGAAAATCCCTTCCCGTGGATGGCGGAAATGATCGATCTTAAAAAGGAACGCAACTTTTTTGAAACTCGCGTGATCGAATACCAAACCGGTGGCACGCTGAGCTGGGAGTAAAAGCAGTACGTCATCAGGCCCGGCGCGGGCACGCTCCAGATGCAAGGAGCGTCGCGTTCGCGACAGGCTTGATGATGTTCTCCCTGGTCAGGGTGTTTTGCCGCCGGGCCGCCCCAAGGCAAAACGCGCCCCCTCGGGGGGCAGCAAGCCGAAGGCGCGGCGTGGGGGCATTCGAACACACGTAGAACAAGCGGTCGGCGGTCTGTGATCAGGTCGCCTGCCGGCGCCATTTGAAATGGCTCGCGCCAAAGGAGCGGGGGCCATATCAAATGGCTGTGCCGAATTCATTAGCGCAAACCGTAGTAGCTGTTGCTCGCACAGAACAGCGGCTTGCGCCGATGAATAGCCCGGGCACGATGCGCCTTGTTGGCGGATCGGGGCACGGGTTTAAGTTCTGGGACCCCTGAACCTAAGGAGCATGACCATGGCAACAGCCAAGAAAGCCGTAAAGAAAGCGGTGAAGAAGCCCGCCGCCAAGAAGGCAGTAGCGAAGAAGGCCGCACCGGCCAAGAAAGCTGCCGTCAAGAAGGTAGCCGTCAAGAAAGTCGCTGCCAAGAAGCCGGCAGTGAAGAAGGTTGCCGCCAAGAAGCCGGCAGTCAAGAAGGTCGCCGCCAAGAAAGCGGTAGCCAAGAAGGCCGTCGCCAAGAAGGCCGTCGCCAAGAAAGCGGTAGCCAAGAAGGTTGTCGCCAAGAAGGCCGTGGCCAAGAAAGCTGTCGCCAAGAAGGCGGTTGCCAAGAAAGCCGTAGCCAAGAAGGCGGTTGCCAAGAAAGCCGTCGCCAAGAAGGCCGTCGCCAAGAAAGCGGTAGCCAAGAAGGCCGTCGCCAAGAAGGCTCCTGCTGCCAAGAAGGCGGTTGCCAAGAAGGCCGTAGCCAAGAAGGCGCCTGCCGCCAAGAAGGCTGTTGCCAAGAAGGCCCCCGCTGCCAAGAAGGCTCCTGCCGCAGCCAAGCCTGCTGCTGCCAAGAAGCCTGCTGCCGCCAAGAAGCCCGCTGCGAAGAAAGCCGCTCCGAAGAAGCCCGCAACGCCGCCGTCCACGGCTGCTGCTCCGGGCGCGAAGACCGCGCTGAACCCCGCCGCGTCGTGGCCGTTCCCGACGGGTGGCCGTCCTTAATCCGGACGGTTCGAAGCACTAGCTTCGCAGAGCCGCCTGGCCTAGGCCGGGCGGCTTTTTCGTGTCCGCGCGGCCCGGCATCGGCCAGCCTCGTCCAGAACGGCGAGCCAGCGCGGCCCGCAGGCGATTTTTCGCCTGGGCATGCGACAATTGACTCCTCTTTTTCAGGGTGACCGTGTCCATGCTCGATGAAATCTTGCGCTTCCTTCTCGAAATCGTGTTCACGCTGTTCGGCGCGGCGCTGATTGCGCGCGCCTGGATGCACGCGATACGGCTGCACCCGTTCAACCCGTTGTCGCGCTTCATCTACCAGGTCACCAACTGGCTGGTGATGCCCTTGCGCAAGATCATTCCCGCCGGCAACAAGATCGATTGGACCAGCCTGGTCGCCGTGTGGCTATCCGCGCTGGTCTATCTGGTGCTGATCTGGCTGGTGGTGATCGGCGCGCTGATTCCGCTGGATTACCTGCCCAGGGTCATGGGCTCGGCGTTGATCATGGCCGTCAAATGGGCGCTGAATCTGGTGGTGTGGCTGACGCTGATCCAGGCCGTGCTGTCTTGGGTGAATCCGATGGCGCCCATGATGCCGCTGCTGCAGGCGCTGACCGCGCCCATGCTGGACCCCATCCGCCGCCTGCTGCCGCGCACCGCGATCGACTTTTCGCCGCTGGTGCTGCTGATCGTCGCGCAGGTGCTGTTGATGGTGCTGTCCAACATCAGCCAGCGCATGGTGGGCCTGTAGAACGGCGGGGCCAAGCCCCGCCGCGCTTTACGCCGGAATGCCGGCGTAGATCTCGACCAGTTTCTTGCGGTCGATCTTGTGATTGTTCGACATCGGCAGCGCCGGGCAGGCCACCAGTTCGGACGGCACCATGTAAGGCGGCAGGCGCTGTGCCAGCCGCTCTTTCCAGCCCGCCAGCGCCTCAGGCGCCAAAATGCGCGGCGCCTGTTCCGCTTCCGCTCCCGCCACGAATCCGATCAAGCGCACCGCGGTGCCGTCAGGCCGGCGCAACACCGCGCAGGCGCCACCCTCCACGCCCGGCAGACCATGCAACGCTTCGTCGATCTCCGCCAGCTCGATGCGATAGCCGTTCAGCTTGATCTGGTCGTCCATGCGGCCGCGGCAGAACAGCAGGCCGTCGCCCTCCATCTGCCCCAGGTCGCCCGTGCGGAAGGCGCGGCGGCCATCGGCATAGGTGTAGAGCTTGGCTTCGTTCAGGTCCGGGCGATTCAGATAACCGCGCATGACGTGGTCGCCCACGATGCAGATCTCGCCTTCGTCCACGATCAGCACGCTATCCGGCTTGGCATGTCCCACGGGCAGCGGATCGTGCGCGGCCAGGACCGCGTCGGTGACTTCGATCCAGGTGGTCGCCACGGTGGCTTCCGTGGGGCCATAGGTATTGAGGATGACGGCATCCGGGAAACGCTGGCGCAGCTTCTTGGCCAGCGCCGAAGGCAGCGGCTCGCCGCAGAACAGGAAGGTGCGCAGCTTGGGCAAAGAGGCCGGCGAGAAGTCGCGATTGGCCAGCTGCTGGTGCGCGAACGACGGCGTGGAGACCCAGACCGTCACGCCGTGTTCGGCCAAACGGGCCATCCAGGCGGCAGGCGCGGCAATCTGCTCGCGTGCGTTCAGCACGCAGCAACCGCCCGCGGCCAAGGTGGCGAAAACTTCGTACATGGACAGGTCAAAGCTGAACGGCGCCTGGTTCATGAACACGGGCGCCTCGCCCAGGCCGAAGCTGCCCAGCATCCAGTCGCCCAGCAGGCCCACGCTTTCGCGGCCGATCTGCACGCCCTTCGGGTCGCCCGTGCTGCCGGACGTGAACATCACGTAGGCCAGGCCGCGCTCTTCCAGCATGGCGCCCTCGCCCGCCGTGAAGCGGCCGCTGGCCGCATCGAACACGGCGGCGGCGCGCACGATCTCGACGATGCGGCGCAAACGCTCTTGCGGATAGATGGTATCCACCGGCACAAACGGCGCCCCGATCAGCAAGGCGCCCACCATGGCGACAAAGAACGCAGCTTCCTTGTGGCCATAAATGGCCACCGGCACGTCCGGCGCCACGCCATGCCTGCGCGCCTCGTCGGCCCAGGCGCCGGCCTCGGCGCGCAATTGCGACCAGCTCAGGCTGCGGTCTGCGGCGACGACCGCAGGCGCGTCAGGCGCATATTCGGTATCCGTGAACTGGAAAGACTTCAGATCGAAACGCATGCCGAAACTCCCGGCGTCAGATGGGACTGCGGCCGCTGAACACATATAGCGCCAGCGCAGCAAGAATCAGGGTGAGCACGCGCCCGAGAAAGCGCATAACGGGTTGCGCCAGCGCAGCCTGCAAGGCCGGACGGGTGCGCGCCGCGTTGATCAGCAGGTTGTGGCCCACCGAGTACGCGCCGAACATCAGGCCGCTGACGATGTAGTGCAGCGACAGGCCGTTCCAGACGCCCATGGCCAGCAAGGTCGCGAAGATGCCGATGTTCTGCGCCGCCATGCGGTGGCGTCCGAAGAACTTGGTCTTGCTCAGGGCCTTGTAGATGGGCATGAACACCACGTCGCGCAGCCACTCCGACAGGCTGATGTGCCAGCGGCGCCAGAAGTCCTGCGGATTGAGCGTGGCCAGCGGATTGCGGAAGTTGATCGGCAAAGTGAAGCCGAACAGCATGCCGATGCCGATCGCCATGGTGGAATAGCCGGCGAAGTCGAAGAACAGATAGGCGCTGTAGAGCGAGGCGTTGAGCGCCACGCCGGTGAATGAGTAATCATGCGCGTCGAGCGTCGCCAGGCCGTAACGCCAGATGAGTTCGGCCACGCCGAACTTCTGGATCACGCCCAGCATGATGAGCTCCAGGCCGCTGAGCCAGGTGTTCAGGTTCACGCCTTCATAGCCGCGCTTCAGGTCCGCCTGGAAATTGCGCCAGCGGTACATGGGACCGGCCAGCAGCGTCAGCGGGAAAAACAGGTAGATGAAGTAGTCCAGCGGCGACACGCGCTCGTTGCGCTGCGCGAACAGCAGCACGTCGATGGCACGGAACGTGGCAAACGACAGTCCCAGCATGGCGCCCAGGTGCGAGACGCCCGTCTTCACCAGCAGCAGCGGCGTCATGGTGATGATCACGGCCAGCCAGGTGGGGATGTAGTTGCGCCGCACCGCCCACAGCGCGCTGCCGGAAATGGCCAGCAAGGCGATGGGTTGATACGGACGCGCCCAGAACACCGCCATCCACACGCCCAGGCAGATCACGCCGATGATGTGGCGGTAGCCGATACGAAACGGCATGCCGAAGGAACGGTAGGCCAACAGTCCCAGGCCACCGCACAGGGCGCCGCCGAAAAAGCTCAAGCTTGCGAACAATTCCATGGCGGGCTCAGAACTGTTGGTATTGGAATTCGACCTTGATCGGCCCGCCGCTGCCCGTGGTGGGCTGCGCCTGCAGCACGAACACCAGGATCACGCCGATATACAGGCACAGGTGCCAGAGAAAGCGGCGGCCCCAGGCGGCAGCCGCCTTGCGGCTTTCCTGCCCTTCAACAGCGCGGCCGGCCTCTGGCGCGGCCGCGGGAAGAATCTTGCTCATCGGGAAAAGTACTCCGCAATACCTTGATCGGCCATGGCCCAGCCGAGTTCGGCCAGGTGCATGTCGTCGCGCAGCATGCCCGGTTCGAAGGGGATGCTGTAGAGATCCAGGCAGCCCATCTGGTAGCGCTCGCACATGCCCGTGATGGCGGCCACCACCGGGTCGAAGCGCTCCACGTCCAGGATGAGCTTGGGATTGAAGGGCTGGATGACGAAGTAGGCGTGGACCTTGCGCTGCTGCAGCAAGGCCATCACGCGCGACAGATCGCCGAGTTCCGTGCGGGTGATCGGGTCAACGTCGGCAAACTCGTTGCGGGCGGGCGAGTACAGCGGCGCCAGGTACTGCTTGTAGTAGTCGTCGCGCACGTCGTAGGGGTTGTGCCCGCCAAGATCCTGCTCGACCGCGCGCGCCTGATGCGTCAAACGCCCCCACTCGCCCTGGTCAAGGCGGGCGGCCGACGGCCACGACACGTAGCGGTGCGCCGGCACGGACAGCTTGGTACGCGGACGGTCGGGCGCGGGTTCCTTGCGCGCGTGCCACCACAGCGCCAGCTTGTCCTTCAGCTCAGCGACCTGACCGTTGGCGATGAGCCACAACAGGCCCCAGTTGGCGTTGTCGCTGATCCAGGTCTGCATCTGCTCGCGCGTATTGGGCTTGTCCCAGAGGCGATCCCAGACCGGGCCTGTGACATGCTCGGCGAATGCGCTGCGCGGCAACTGTCCGCCCGAAGCGAACCAGGCCGGCGACAGCATGATCACCAGCCGCGTGTTGGGCGTGAGCGAGTCCGCCACCGACTCCAGCACGCTGACGATGCCGTAGGACTGGAACATGGCGTGGCCATAGGCCAGCGTCGGCACCTTCAGCTCTTCGGGGAAGAAGCGGTAAGGCACGAAGCGCAGGTCGTGGCTGGACAGTTCGGACGAGCCGAGCACGACCAGCGTGCCATCGCTCAGGGCGTTGCCCAGGCGGTTCAGGTTGACGTGCTGGGTGCCCCAGTCCGGTCCCAGGTTGGGCAGGTAGTTGCTCTTGGCGGCGGCCGCGGCCGAAGGCGACGACATGGGATTCACGATGCGGCTCAGCAGATCGTCCGCGCCGCAATACGTACCCACCGCCAGAGCCACCGCCGTCGCGGCTGCCGCGACGTGAGACAACAGCCGGGTATTACGAAGTATGGGCAGCGACATAGCCGGCAAGCGTGCGGACCGACTGTAGGTGCTCCGCGATCTCGGGAGCCGGGATGCTGCAGCCGTACTCCGACTCGACCGCCAGCGTGATGTCCACGGCGGCGAGCGAATCGACCAGGCCGGTAGCAATCAACTGCGTATCGGGGGTGACTTTCTTCATGACGATCGACTCGACGATCTCGCCGATCTTGGTGTGGAGTTCTTGCTCGGTATGCATAGATAGTGCGGCGTTACAGGCCTGATCGGCCAACAATCCCCCGCCCCGGGATTCAGGACGACGAGATTACAAAGAAACTGCTGAAACCAGGCTGAACATCCAGCCCCCCGACAAACGACGTTCCGATGCACTCAGTTACATGATTTTCGCAATGCGACGTCGTTCGCAGGCGCAATCATGGCACTACGTTCGTCAAATCTCCATGACGCTTTTGGAGGAAATCGCGAGAAAACGCTGGCAAACGTAACGTTCGCGGGTAAGTCCCTGGGCGCGGCGTTGCGGCCGAGCGACAGATTTTTACGCTTGCGCGGCTTCTACCACCTTGCCCCCGTTTTCGCCCAATGTCGCCGGCAACAAAAAAGCCCCCTGACGGGGGCTTTCTCGACTGGCCGCGCCGCAAGCGGCGCTGGACAGATAATTACATCGGCGTGACGCGGGTCGGGCCGGCGCCGCTGATCACCTGCACGCGCTGGCCCACGCTGATGGGCACATCGGCTTCCTGCGCGACCACGCGGGTTTCGCCGTTGTCCAGGCGCACGGTGATTTCGTAGCCGGAATTCTTGCCGGTCTGGTTCTCGATGGCATTGCCTGCCAGCGCGCCCAGGATCACGCCACCCACGGTGGCGATGGTGCGGCCGGTGCCGCCGCCGACGGCGTTGCCCGCCACGCCGCCCAGCGCGCCGCCGGCCACCATGCCGACGCCGCTGGACTTGTCGTTCTGGATCACGATGGGACGCACGCCAGTGACCGTGCCGGTACGGACGATCTGCTCGCGCTGCGCCTGGTCATAGCTGTAGACGCCGCTGGACGCGCTGCGGTTGGCGCAGCCGCCCAGGACCGCCATCGAGGTCACGACGGCGGCGATCGCGAGCCAGCGCCCCGCGCGCGGCGTCACCAGGGAAAAAGTTTTGCTTTGATTCATTTGGACTCCTCGATCGGCCGTTGCCGACGATGTACTCATCATACCCTGACCCCGAATTGGGGCCAGCGATGCTGCAACACACTGAAACGCACCGCCAGAAGCTGAAAAACCCGGCGAAAAGCTCGGCTGGTCAAGACGCCGGAACAGCGCGTCTTCATCCCTTCCCAACGCTTCGACCTCAGCTCAACTGCCGGGTTCCCGAGGGTCTCAGAGCGGCAGATGAATGCCGTAAGTCGCGTGCAGCACGGCGTCGATCTCGGCGCGCGAGGGTGCATGATTCTGCGGTCCGCGCGAAGCGATCTTGATGGCGCCCATGACGTTGCCCAGACGGCAGCTGTCTTCCCAGCCCCAGCCGCTGGTCAGGCCGTAAAGCAGGCCGCCGCGTTGCGCGTCGCCACAGCCGGTCGGGTCGACCACCTGGGCCGCGCGCACCGGCGGGATCAGGATGGTCTTGCCTTCGGTCAGCAACGTGGCGCCTTCCGCGCCGCGCGTCACCACCACCGCCTGCAGGCTGCGGGCGATGTCGTCCATGCTGCGACCCGTGCGCTGCTCCACCACGCCGGCTTCGTAATCGTTCACCGTCAACGCCTGCGCCAGCTTGAGCATGCGCTCCAGGTCTGCCCCGTCGAACAGTGGCATGGCCTGGCCCAGGTCGAAGATGAACGGAATGCCGCGCTTATGCAGGCGCTCGGCATGGGCGAACATGCCTTCCTTGGCGTCGGGAGCAACGATGGCCCAGGCCGCATCGGCGTCACTCAGATCGTTTTCCGCCGCGTGCGACATGGCGCCCGGATGGAAGGCGGTGATCTGGTTGTCGTCCAGATCGGTGGTGATGAAGCACTGCGCGGTGAACGTTTCCGGAATCACCTTCACGCGGCTGACATCGATGCCCAGGCCCGCCATGCGCTCCATGTACTCGCCCGCGTCTTCGCCCACGGTCGCGACGGGCACGGGCTTGCCGCCCAGCAGGTTCATGTTGTAGGCGATGTTGCCCGAGCAGCCGCCGTATTCCTTGCGCATGCTGGGCACCAGGAACGACACGCTCAACGACTGGATGCGGTCGGCGAGAATGTGTTCCTTGAAACGCCCCTCGAACACCGCGGTGGTGTCGAACGCCATCGAACCGCAAACCAGAACTGGGGTAGCCATGCGAGTCATCCCTTAAGGAAAGAATTTATTGATTTGAAAGCCATTGACCTGGACGCCAGTCACTTCGATCGGCACGGAAATCTTCAATTCGCCCTGAGGCGCGAAAGGACCGCGCAGCTGCTCGGGCGTCAGATAATCCTCGGGCTTGAGCGCGCGGCGCACCACCACCGTATCCGACAGGTCGTTCAGGTCCAGCATCAGGGCGGGCCAGTGCTGCGGCTTGTCGTGACGGTTGCGCATCACCACCGTCAGCACCAAGCGAGTGCGGCCGTCATCGATCGCTGCCGCGCCGGTCGGCGGCTGCAGCGACGAGGAGGTGATGTGAATGAGTTCCAGGCGGCGCGCGTATCCCACGGAGCAGCCCAGCGGCTGGCACGCCATCTCCAGCGCCGGCCGCAGAATGGGCACGGAATTGGCGATATCGGTGCGGTACGCGTACACCAGCTGCAGGCCCAGCGCGATCAGGCCGACCAGGCAGGCATAGCCCCAGACCTTGCGCAACAGGCCTTGCCGCTCCTCGCGGTCCTGATCCAGGAACTCGGGCGGCGCGCGGCCCACGTCGGTGGCGCTGGAATAACGCGTGCGGGTGTCGCCCAGCACGGGCTCGCCAGCGTCTTCGCGGCCGGGGCCGTGATCGTCGCGGTAGTCTTCCCGGTAATCGCCGGGGTCCTCGTCTCGATGCTCGTCGGCGTATTCGTTGTCGTATTCGTCGTCGCGCGCTTCGTCGCGCACATCGGCGCGAGCGCGGCCTATGGTGAAGGACGGCTCAGCGAGCGGGCCGCGCGCGGCCGTATCGGCATGATGCCCCGCCCTCGAAGCGGCGGGCGCAGTCCAGCGCAGCGGATCCTCGTCAGCGTCGATGTCGTCGTCGGCCAGGTCGTCCGACTCATGACGCCCCGCATCTTCCTCGCCTGGTATCGGTTCGGCGCGTCGGCGGATATCGTCGCGGCCGCGCAGCACGGCAGGCGGCACCGCGGGCGCACTATAGGGCGCCGCCACGGGCGCGCGCGGCGGTTCCGGCTCGTCGTCCCAGGGCGGGATCTGTGAAAAATCCACCGCGGGCGCGGGCGCGGAACTCGCAGCCGGCGGCGTGGCGGGGGGCAGAGGTGCAATGGGGGCTGCCGGCGTCGCCAGGACCGGTGCGGCCTGGCTGGCGGCGGGTGTCACCGGCATCGGCGGCGCGGCGGGCGGCACGGCTTGCGGCGCCGCACCGGCGGCCGGCAGCAGGCAGGCGCGCCCGTCGAACACGGTCGAGCAGGCGCCGCAGCGCACCAGGCCATTGCGGACCCGTAGCTGGTCAGGCACCACCTTGAAGGTGGTGCCACACTGCGGGCAACGGGTGGTCAGGGCCATGGCGCGATCCAGCGGCGGCAGCGCTCAGGCCTTCTGGCCGTGCAAGCACACCCAGCCATCGCGCGCGCGCCAGACCGACATGGCGATCCAGGGCGCGTAGGCGGCGGCCACTTCCTCGGCCTGCCGCTCCAGCACACCGGACAGCACCAGATGACCGCCCGCGGCGACGCGTCCGGCCAGCATGGGCGCCAGCACCTTCAGAGGATTGGACAGGATGTTGGCCACCACCACTTCGAAAGTGCCTTCCGCCAGTCCATCGGGCAGCATGGCTTGCAGCTCGACATGGTTGACCTCGGCATTGAAGATGGTGCTCTGCACCGCCTGGGCATCGATGTCCACCGCCTGGGTCGGGCCCGCGCCCAGCTTGCGCGCTGCGATCGCCAGGATGCCCGAGCCGCAGCCGTAGTCCAGCAGCGTGGCGCCGGCCGGCAACTCGGCTTCCAGCCAGGCCAGGCACAGATGCGTCGTGGGATGGCTGCCGGTGCCGAAAGCCAGGCCCGGATCCAGCTCGATGTGGATCGCGCCTTCCTGGGTGGCGGCGTCCGGCTCGAAGGCCGGCACATCGGGGTTGTCGCGGTGCCAGCTGGGCACGATCCACAGGCGTTCGGCGATATGGATGGGGCCGAACTGCGACTGCGTCAAGCGCACCCAGTCGGCGTCGGGCACGTCGCGCAGGCTCCAGCCCTCGAACACGGCGGGATCGAGTTCGCCCGCGGCGGCGGCTTCTTCCATGATCTGCGCGGGATCGGCTCCGTCGGGCAGCAGGGCGACGACGCGATTGCGGTCCCAGGCCTGCACGTCGGGCTCGGTGCCCGGCTCGCCGAACAAGGGGCGTTCGTCATCGGTGCCCAGGTCGGCATCTTCGACGGATACCGACAGCACGCCTGCTTCCAGCAAGGCGTCCGAGAGGGCTTCGGCCTGCGCCTCCAGGCAATGGAGCACGAGTTCACGCATGATGATTCTTCCATCTGGTCAACGGGCCGCGGCTTGCGCCGCGGCCCGTTGACCGTAAAACAAAACAGGAGCGGCCCGGGAGCGGAAAGCCCCCGGATCGCGGTCAGGGACGCTGAGCCAACTTGTGTTCCAGGTAATGGATGCTGGTGCCGCCTTCGATGAAGCGGGCGTCCTGCAGCATTTCACGATGCAGCGGGATGTTGGTGGAAATGCCTTCCACCACCATTTCCGACAGCGCGGTGCGCATGCGGGCCAGCGCCTGGTCGCGCGTGTCGCCGTAGGTAATGACCTTGGCGATCATCGAGTCGTAGTTCGGCGGCACGAAATAGCCGTTGAACGCATGCGAATCGATACGCACGCCCGGGCCGCCCGGCGTATGCCAGTTGGTGATACGGCCGGGGCTGGGCACGAAGCGGAACGGATCTTCCGCGTTGATGCGGCATTCGATCGCGTGGCCCTTGAATTCGATGTCGCGCTGGCGCAGCGTGAACTTTTCGCCGGCGGCGATCAGGATCTGCTGCTGGACCAGATCGATGCCGGTGATCAGCTCGGTGACCGGGTGTTCGACCTGGATGCGGGTGTTCATTTCGATGAAATAGAACTCGCCGTTTTCATACAGGAACTCGAACGTACCCGCGCCGCGGTAGCCCATCTTGCGGCAGGCGTCGGCGCAGCGGTCGCCGATGCGCTCGATCAGGCGGCGCGCGATGCCGGGCGCCGGCGCTTCTTCGATGACCTTCTGGTGGCGGCGCTGCATGGAGCAATCGCGCTCGCCCAGCCAGACCGCGTTGCGGCCGCCGTCGGCGAGCACCTGGATTTCCACGTGGCGCGGATTCTCCAGGAACTTCTCCATATAGACTTCGGGGTTGTTGAACGCGGCGCCCGCCTCGGAACGCGTCATGGTGACGGCGTTCAGCAGCGCGGCCTCGGTGTACACCACGCGCATGCCGCGGCCACCGCCGCCGCCTGCCGCCTTGATGATGACCGGATACCCGACTTCGCGCGCAATGCGCACGATTTCCTGCGGATCGTCGGGCAACGCGCCCTCTGAACCCGGCACCACCGGCACGCCGGCTTCGATCATGGCGCGCTTGGCGCTGACCTTGTCGCCCATCAGGCGGATGGTGTCGGGACGCGGACCGATGAAGACGAAGCCACTCTTTTCGACGCGATCGGCGAAGTCGGCATTTTCGGACAAGAACCCGTAACCCGGGTGGATTGCCTCGGAATCCGTGACTTCGGCCGCCGAAATGATGGCCGGCATGTTCAGGTAGCTTTCACGCGACGGCGCGGGCCCGATGCACACCGATTCATCGGCCAGGCGCACGTACTTGGCTTCGCGGTCGGCCTCGGAGTGCACCACCACGGTCTTGATGCCCAGCTCGCGGCAAGCGCGCTGAATGCGCAGGGCGATTTCGCCCCGATTGGCGATCAGGATTTTTTCGAACATTTTCAGCTATCAGCCAATGACGAACAGGGGTTGACCGTACTCGACGGGCTCGCCGTTTTCGACCAGGATTTCTTTGATGACGCCGGACTTGTCGGCTTCGATTTCATTGAGCAGCTTCATGGCTTCAATGATGCACAGCGGATCGCCTTCCTTGACGGTGGCGCCCACGTCGATGAACGGCGCGGCGCCCGGGTTCGGCGCGCGGTAGAACGTGCCGACCATCGGAGCCTTCACGACATGGCCCTGGATCACCGGCGCAGCTTCGGCGGCGGCGGGCGCGGCCGGAGCGACGGCCTGGGCCGCTGGCGCAACCGGCACGCCGGCTTCGGGGTGGTGGTAGGCGACCGGTTGCAAGGTCTGCGAGAACTTGACGATCCTCACCTTGCCTTCGCCTTCGGTGATTTCCAGCTCGGCGATGCCCGATTCAGCCACCAGGTCGATCAGGGTTTTGAGTTTTCGGAGGTCCATAGAAGCTGCTTCCCGAGATAGTGTCGGCGACGTCCCTGCGTCGGGTCCGCGCCGTATAAGATGTAAATGCTGTGGTTTGGTGCGAGATCAGTGCCGCACTGCGTAACGCAGAGCCGCCTCGTAGCCGTCCGCGCCCAGGCCGCTGATGAGGCCTACCGCCAAGTCGGACAGATACGAGTGATGCCTGAAGGGCTCTCGCTTATACAGATTGGACAAATGTACTTCAATAAATGGGATCGCGACCCCAGCCAGCGCATCGCGAATTGCGACGCTGGTGTGCGTATATGCCGCCGCGTTGATGATGATGAAGTCGGTGCCGTCTTGCCGGGCCGCCTGGATGCGGTCAACCAATGCGCCTTCGTGATTGCCTTGCCACGCTGTCAGCGTGGCGCCCAGTTCGCCTGCGAGCAGCTCAAGACCCTCGTTGATCTGTTGCAGCGTGAGGCTGCCGTAGATGTGAGGTTCTCGGGTGCCGAGCAGGTTCAGGTTCGGGCCATGCAATACCAGTATGTTTTGCGCCATGCGCTTGCCAATGAGTGGTTTGCCAATTGTTGGCAAAACAGCCGATAAACCAGCTTTTTACGCCAATTCCTACTATTTGTCCAACAGACTTACGCCTTTAAACCAGACAGGGTGCGATCCAAGTCATCGGGCTGGATTTCACCCAATATCTTCCGGTTAATTCCGCCATCTGCGTTGAAAACAATAGTAAAAGGCAGGCCGCCGCTGGGATTTCCCAACTTGCGCAATGTATCGATAGCGCCGGCGCCTATCACCCACAAGGGGTAGGAAACCTGTACTTTCTCGACAAATTTTTGCATATTCGCAGCCGAATCGACGCCAATGCCGACAAACCGTACATGCGGGTATTTTTTCTGCAAGACGTCGAGTTCGGGCATTTCTCGGACGCAAGGCGCGCACCAGGTTGCCCAGAAATTGACCACGATGGGCTGGCCTTTCCAGCCTGCCAGCGTATGGGACGCCCCGTTCAAGTCAGGCAGCGGCATCTGCATCAGCGCGGCGACGGGATCGCCGGCATCGGCAGTAGCCGAGGGCGTCGAGGTCTTACGGCCCATCAGGGTATAGCCGCCCGCAACCGTGGCGGCTATGGCCACGCCGGCGGAAAGAAGTAGGCGTCGATTCATGGCGCGATCATAACCGCTGCCGCCGTTTTGCGCCGCGCAGGTTTCGCGCCATGCGGGCCGCGGCGGGTCGCCACTCTATATATATACAATGCAGGACAGGAGAGTTTTTCAATGCACCTGCATATTCTTGGCATCTGCGGTACGTTCATGGGCGGCTTGGCGCTGATCGCGCGCGCTGCCGGCCACAAGGTCACTGGTTGCGACGCGGGCGTGTACCCGCCCATGAGCACGCAACTGTCCGAACAAGGCATCGAGCTGATCGAAGGCTTCGGCGCGGAACAGCTGGCGCTCAAGCCCGATCTCTACGTGATCGGCAACGTAGTCAGCCGCGGCAATCCGCTGATGGAGGCCATCCTGGACTCCGGCGCGCGCTACGTGTCCGGCCCGCAATGGCTGGGCGACAACATCCTGCCCGGCCAGCACGTGCTGGCGGTGGCCGGCACCCACGGCAAGACCACCACCAGCTCGATGCTGGCCTGGGTGCTGGAAGCCGCGGGCATGGCGCCCAATTTCCTGATTGGCGGCGTGGCGCAGGACCTGCACGTGTCGGCGCGCTTCGATCCGTCGCGTCGTCCCTTCGTGATCGAGGCGGACGAGTACGACACGGCCTTCTTCGACAAGCGCTCGAAATTCGTGCATTACCGTCCGCGCACGGCCATCCTGAACAATCTTGAATACGATCACGCCGACATCTTCCCCGATCTGGCGGCGATCGAGACCCAGTTCCACCACCTGGTGCGCACCATTCCCGGATCGGGCCGCATCGTGCGCCCGGCGCGCTGCGCCGCGCTGGACCGCGTGATTGCGCGCGGATGCTGGTCCGAAACCGTCACGTTCGGCGCCGATGGCGCCTGGCAGGCAACGGCGCCGGATGCCGAAGGCGCGTTCAGCGTGCTGCGCGGCGGCGTGACAGCCGGCACCGTGCGCTGGAACCTGACGGGCGAACACAACCGCATGAACGCGCTGGCGGCGCTGGCCGCCGCCGAACACGTGGGCGTGCCGGCAGCCCAGGGCATCGAGGCCTTGAGCCGCTTCGCGGGCGTGAAGCGCCGCATGGAGCTGCGCGGCACGGTCAACGGCATCAAGGTCTATGACGATTTCGCGCACCACCCCACCGCCATCGCCACCACCCTGGAAGGCCTGCGGCGCCAGGTCGGGCCGGCCCGTATCCTGGCAGTGCTGGAGCCGCGCTCCAACACGATGAAGCTGGGCACCATGGCCGCCCGCCTGCCCGCAGCCCTGGCCGACGCCGACCTGGTGTTCTGCTTCGGCGCGCACGCGGGCAAGCACGCCCTGGGCTGGAATCCGGCGGAAGTGCTGGCGCCCCTGGGCGACCGGGCTTCCAGCTACGATGACATCGGTGCGCTGGTCGCCGCCGTGGCCGGCGCCGCGCGTCCGGGCGACCAGGTGCTGGTCATGAGCAACGGCGGCTTCGGCGGTGTGCACGGCAAGCTGCTGGACGCCCTGCAGGCGCGCGGCTGATTCCGCCAAAGACACCGCAAAGGCGAGCAATGATTCTTTATCTGCACGGTTTCCGTTCCTCGCCGACCTCGCTCAAGGCCCGCATGATGGCCGACGCCATGGCCGAACGCGGCCTGTCGGCGGCCTGGGCCTGCCCGCAACTGCCCGCCAGCCCGCGCGAGGCCGTCGCCTTGGCGATGGAGATCGCCCGGCGCCAGCTGGAAGGCGCGGACTCTCCCCGCGCGCTGACCGTCATCGGCTCTTCGCTGGGCGGTTTCTACGCCACCTGGCTGGCCGAACAGCTGGGCTGCAAGGCGGTGCTGCTGAATCCGGCGGTCGAGGCCGCCCGCGACCTCGCCACCCAGATCGGCGAGCACCGCATGTATCATTCCGACGCGCCGTTCGTCTTCCTGCCCGAATACGTGGACGAACTGGCCGCCATCCATGTCCCCCGCATCACCCACCCCGACCGCTACTTCCTGGTGGCGGCCACCGGCGACGAGGTGCTGGATTGGCGCGAAATGCGCGACCGTTACGCGGGCTGCCGCCAGCGCATCGTGCAAGGCAGCGACCACGGTTTGTCCGATTTTGCGGAATGGATGCCCGAAGTGCTTGAATTCGCCCTTGGCGACAAGCAGGTTCGCCCCCAATAATCAGTATCAGACTTCACCACTCTATATAGCAGCGCAAGGCGGCGCGTGCGCGCCGCCCAGGACGATCCCCACCATGTATGTGTTTTACGAAGACGACGGCAGCTTCAAGGCCGGCAATATCCTGTCCGAGACCGACGCCAGCCTGCAGGTGGAATCGGAATCGGGCAAGCGCAGCAAGATCAAGCGCGCCAATACCTTGTTCACCTTCGCCTCGCCCGAACCGGCCGCGCTGATGAGCCAGGCGGCCGCGACCGCCGAAACCCTGGACCTGCAATTCCTGTGGGAATGCGCGCCGCAGGATGAATTCGATTCCCCCGCGCTGGCCGCCGACTACTTCGGCCACGCGCCCACGCCGGTGGAACAGGCAGCGCTGCTGATGCGCCTGCACGGCGCGCCGGCGTACTTCCATCGTCGCGGCAAGGGCCGTTACCGCCCCGCCCCGCCGGACATCCTGGCCGCCGCGCTGGCCGCCCTGGAGAAAAAGCAGCGCCAGGCCGAGCAGCAGCAGGAATGGGTGGATGAAATGGCTGCCGGACGCCTGCCCGAGCCCATCGCCCAGGCCGCGGAATCGCTGCTGATCCGCCCCGACAAGAATTCGCAGCAGTGGAAGGCGCTGGATGCAGCCTGCGCCAAGCTGGGCAAGAGCCCCGACCGCCTGCTGCTGGAGCTGGGCGCCTGGCCGCACGCGCTGGCGCTGCACAAGCGCCGCTTCCTGGCGGTGAACTTCCCGCGCGGGCTGGCGTTCCCGGACCTGGAACTGCCTGCCATCGACCGCGAGCTGCCGTTGTCCGACGCCGAAATCTATTCGGTGGACGACGTCACCACCACGGAAATCGACGACGCGCTGTCCGTCTCCACCCTGCCCGACGGCCGCCTGCGCGTCGGCGTGCACGTGGCGGCGCCGGGCATCACCGTGACCCGCGACAGCGATTTCGACAAGCTGGCGCGCGCGCGCCTGTCCACCGTCTACATGCCGGGCGACAAGATCCCGATGCAGCCGGACAGCATCATCCAGGCGTTCTCGCTGGATGCCGGCCGCGAAGTGCCGGCGCTGTCCCTGTACGTCGTGGCCGATCCGGAAACCGGCGAAATCATCGAATCGGAAACCCGCCTGGAACGTATCGTGGTGCGCGAAAACCTGCGCCACAACATGCTGGACGCCCAGGTCACGGAAGCCAGCCTGTCCGATCCGTCGGCCGACCTGCCCTATGGTCATTGGCTGCGCCCGCTGTGGAAGCTGGCGCAGGCCCTGTCGGCGCAACGCGAAAACGTGCGCGGCAAGCCGGAAAACAATTCGCGGGTGGAGTACAGCTTCTACCTGGACGGCAACCCCGACGATCCCGACACGCCGGTACGCCTGGTGCCGCGCCAGCGCAACGCGCCGCTGGACCGCATGGTGGCGGAATACATGATCCTGGCGAACAACCTCTGGGGCGGCCTGCTGCACCAGCACGGCGTGCCGGGCATCTACCGTTCGCAACAGGCGGGCCGCGTGCGCATGAGCACCCAGGCCCTGCCGCACGAGGCCATCGGCGTGCCGCAATACGCCTGGAGCACCTCGCCGCTACGCCGCTACGTGGACCTGGTGAACCAGTGGCAGTTGATCGCTGCGGTCGAACACGGCGTGTCCGCCCGCCTGGTCGCCCCTTTCAAGCCGCGCGACGCGGACCTGTTCGCCATCATCGGCGCGTTCGATGCGCAATACGCGGCCTGGGCGGAGTTCCAGAGCGCAATGGAACGCTACTGGTGCCTGCGCTGGCTGAAACAGCACAACGTGACCCGCACCGTGGCGCACGTGCTGCGCGAGGATCTGGTGCGGTTCGCGAATGCGCCGCTGGTGACTCGGGTGGGCGGGATGCCGGAGCTGGAGCGGGGGACTGCGGTGGAGATCGATATTCTGGGGATGGATGAGTTGTCTCTGGAGCTGGATTGCCGGTATATCGGGGAGATTAGTCCGGCTGTGGGCGGGCAGGAGTAGAGCCTTCTGCTCTGGCGGCAGCCCGGGGGCAGCGAACAGGGAGAGGTCAGTTTTTTTGTGTTTAAGGCGTTGGAAGCCTGATCGTTGTTCAGATCAGGCCTGTTGATGCTATTTAAGCGATAAAAAAATTGATCCTCCAGCTCGGCTGGCATAAACGGCAGGTCTGAGCCTGTCCGTATTTTTGTGGGCGAGGCGTTTTGAAAGTTGTTATCCCCGCCGCTCCATATACCTCCGCGCCATCTGATACCCCGCAAACACATAAAACCCGTTGCTATTGAGCACCAGCCAAGCTCCCAGCCCGCCGAGCAGAGCAACCACCGGCCCCACCGCCCGAACATCCCCTTGCGTCCACGCGATCAAGCCCAGGAAGCCGACAGCTATCAAGCCCAAGGACAGCCGCTTCAGCAGCACCAGCCCGAATGCGTGCCCGCCCATGAAGGCGACCACGCCGATGGCCAACGCCAGGGCCGTCGCCGCACAGACCAGCACCAGCGCGAACGCCGCCAATGCCGGCCCCGCGCCGCGCAGCAACAGGCTCAGCAGGCCTATCCCTACACCCAACCCGCCTGTCATCACCAGCACCGCCAACACCAGCGGCGACCACATCCCCGGTGGCGCGCGACGCGCATCCATCTCTGCCACGAAGCGATGCATCGCCGCCGACATGGCTAGCTGGTCCCGCTGCGGCAGCGCCGCCTCCAGTTTGCGGCACTGCGCGATCAACGCGTTCAGCCCCGCTCGCGGCGCATCCATCACGCCCTCACCGCGCCCGGCGCGTGTTCCGCCACCGTGCTGCGCAAAGCCGCCATTGCCTCCTGCACCGCGATCGGACGGAACGGGTCCTCGCGCCAGTACATCGCCACCGACCCGAAGCCGGATAGCCGCACCGGAATGATCCGCATCGCCCGCATCTGAGAAAATCGCAGCGCCGCCCGGTGCGAAGCCACGCCGATCATGTCGCTGTTGTTGATCAACGTGAGATTGATGGTCACCGAATTCGATTCGACGTGGTCCGGCGGCGGCGCCTGGCCCGCCGCCGCCAGCGCCGCGTCCACCGCATTGCGGATGGGCGTGCCCTTGGGCCACAGGATCCAGCGGTAAGACAGCAGGTCCGGCCAAGAGGGCTGCTCGATCGCGAACAGCGGATGGCGCGGCCGCGCAACCAGATGGATGGGTTCCAGGTACAGGGCCTCGAAGCGGATCGCCGGGTCGTGATGCTCCGGCGCCGAACGTCCCACCACGATGTCCAGGTCGCCCTGCGCCAACTGCGCCAGCAGTTGGTCGGTCGTGCCCTCCACCAGCTTGACGCGGGCCTGTGGCATACGCTCGAGCAGCTTCATCACCGCCAGCGGCACCGTGTCCGACGCCGACGCGCCCGACGCGCCTATCACCACCCGGCCGCCGCCGCCCTCGCGCAAGGCCGCCATGTCCGCGCTGGCGCGATCCAGTTGCGCCTCCACCCGCTGGGCATGCGCGATCAGCACGTCGCCGTGCGGCGTGGGCCGCAGGCCGCGCGCATGCCGTTCGAACAACGGCAGCCCGATGTCGTCTTCCAGATCCTTCAGCCACTTGGACAAGCCCGGCTGCGTCGTATTGAGCATCGCGGCCGAGTGGCTGATGTTGCGGGTCTGGGCCAGGCTGAGCAGCATTTTCAGATTGCGCAGGCGCAACCGGTGGGTCCAGTCCATGCAGGCCCTCGTCTCGTCTATGTATATTCTTATTGGTATGGATAATAAGATAAATTCATTTCAAAACACATAGCTCCTTACGCATAATCGTCTCCATATCAGGACCAGCCGCGAACCACGCGGCGGCCACGCGAAGCCGGCGCCAGCCGGACATTCCGGAGACAAGCATGCCCGACGGTCACCCCCCCGGCGCGGACCGCGCCGCCTATTACGCACGCATTGCCAGAAAACACATGGCGCCCCTGTGGGAGTCGCTGCACAACCTGGTGCCGCGCGAACCCGCGCCGCGTTGCGTCCCCGCCATCTGGAAGTACGAAGACGTGCGCGACGACGTCATGGCGTCCGGTTCGCTCATCACGGCGGAAGAAGCCGTGCGGCGCGTGCTCATCCTGGAGAATCCCGGCCTGCCCGGCCAGGCCAGCATCACGCAGAGCCTGTACGCGGGCCTGCAACTGATCCTGCCCGGCGAGATCGCGCCCAGCCACCGCCACACGCAGTCGGCCCTGCGCTTCATCGTCGAAGGCCGCGGCGCCTACACCGCGGTCAACGGCGAACGCACCACCATGCACCCCGGCGACTTCATCATCACACCGTCATGGACCTGGCACGACCATGGCAACGCCGAAACCGCCGAAGGCGGCGAGCCCGTGGTCTGGCTGGACGGCCTGGACATTCCGCTGCTGCGCTTCCTGGACGCGGGTTTCGCCGAAAACTATCCCTCGGCCACACAACCCGTGACCCGCCCCGAGGGCGACAGCATGGCGCGCTACGGCCACAACATGGCGCCGGTGCGCCACCAGACCGCCAGCGGCACCTCGCCCATCTTCAACTATCCCTATGAACGCAGCCGCGAGGCGCTGGACCAGCTCTACCGCCACGGCGAGCTGGATCCCTGGGACGGCGTGAAGCTGCGCTACCTGAATCCGGCCACCGGCGGCTACCCCATGCCGACCATGGCCACCTTCATGCAATTCCTGCCTGCCGGATTCCAGGGCAAGACCTGCCGCAGCACCGACTCCACGGTCTACAGCGTGGTCGAAGGCCGCGGCACCGCGCGCATCGGCGACCAGGAATTCCACTTCGGGCCGCGCGACGTCTTCGTCGCGCCGTCCTGGCAGCCGGTGCAGTTGGCCGCACTGGACGACGCCACCCTGTTCAGCTATTCCGACCGCCCCGTGCAGGACGCGCTGGGCGTGTGGCGCGAAGCGCGCATCGGCTAGAAGCCGGCGCGCTCCCTCCGCTTCCGTTTCAGGCCGGGGCCGCGCCAGGCCCCGCTCCGCATTCCTTAAAGGTGACCCATGTCTTTCGTCTTCGACCCCGCAGCCCCCATCGCCGTGCCCGTTGCCGGCAGCCAGGACAGCTTCCCCGTGCGCCGCGTCTATTGCGTCGGCCGCAACTACGCCGCCCATGCCCGCGAAATGGGCTTCGACCCCGACCGCGAACCGCCGTTCTTCTTCTGCAAGCCGGCCGACGCCGTGGTGCCGGTGGCTGAAGGCAGCACCCTGTCGCTGCCCTATCCTTCTGAGACCGCCAATCTGCACTACGAGATCGAACTGGTGGCGGCCATTGGCAAGGGCGGCGCCAACATCTCCGTCGACGAGGCCCTGCAACACGTCTGGGGCTATGCCGTGGGCCTGGACATGACCCGCCGCGACCTGCAGATGAAGATGCGCGAAGCCGGCCGCCCGTGGGAACTGGGCAAGGCCTTCGACCAGAGCGCGCCCATCGGCCCCCTGCATCCTGCTGGCGCAGTCAAGAACATCGACCAGGCCGCCATCTGGCTGCAGGTCAACGGCGCCGACAAACAAAGAAGCGACATCGGCAAGCTGATCTGGTCAGTCGCCGAAACCGTCGCCTACCTGTCCAAGTACTTCCGCCTGGAAGCCGGCGACCTGATCTACACCGGCACGCCCGAAGGCGTAGGCCCGGTGGTGCGCGGCGACAGGATGGTCGGCGGCGTGGACGGCCTGGGCACGCTCAGCGTGCAGATGGCGTGAACCCTCCGGAAATTCGCATGCAACTGCACAGCTTCTTCAATAGTTCCACCTCTTATCGCGTGCGCATCGCGCTGGCGCTCAAGGGTTTGCCGTACGAGTACCTGCCCGTGAACCTGCGCAAGCAGGAGCAGCGCGCCGCGGATTACGTGGCCAAGAATCCCTCGGCGGGCGTACCCCTGTTGATCGATGGCGACACCCAGCTGTCGCAGTCGCTGGCCATCATCGACTACCTGGACGCGACCCATCCCGAGCCGCGCCTGATCCCGGCCGGCACACTGGAACGCGCCCGCGTGCTGGAGCTTTCCGACGCCATTTCCTGCGACATCCACCCCGTCAACAACATGCGCATCCTGCGCTATCTGCAGGACGTGCTGGGCGCCAGCGAAGAACAGAAGAACGCCTGGTACCACCACTGGATCCGCGAAGGCATGACGGCCGTGGAAGCGCTGCTGGCGCGCCACGGCCACGGCGCCTATTGCTACGGCGACGCGCCCACGCTGGCGGACTGCTGCCTGGTGCCGCAGATGGCCAATGCCCAGCGCATGGGCTGCGACCTGTCGGCCTATCCGCGCACCATGCGCGTCTATGAGTACTGCAATGCGCAGCCCGCCTTCCAGCAGGCGGCCCCCACCCAGCAACCGGACTACACCAAGTGAGCAACCAGGAACCCGACACCCAGGGCGCGCCGCTGCGCGAATACACCGATCCCGCCTACCGCCCTCTATGCGCCACCCTGGCGGACGTGCGCGCCAACATCGACCGGTTGGACGACGAGATCGTGCGCCTGATCGCCGAGCGCGCCATGTACGTGAAGGACGCCGCGCGCTTCAAGCGCGACGCCTTCCAGGTCAGCGCCCCGGCCCGCCAGGCCCAGGTCTTCGAAAAGGCGCGCCTGCTGGCCGAACGCCACAACCAGGGCTTCGCCAATCTGGACCAGGTCGTGGACGCCACCTATCGCGCCATGGTCGCGGCCTTCATCGCCAACGAACAAACCTATTTCAACACCATGAAGGATCTCGGAGACACCCATGCATAAGCCCTACGCGCGCCGTATCGCCGCCCATGCGCTGATCCTGGGATTGGCCGCGCTTGCGCCGCTGGCCGCCGCGCAAGCCCAGGCCTGGCCGGCCCAGCCGCTCAAGGCCATCGTGCCCTTCGGCCCGGGCTCCAGCCCCGACCAGGTGGCGCGCATCGTCGGCGAAAAGGCCGGCGCCATCCTGGGCCAGAGCATCGTCATCGAGAACAAGCCGGGCGCCAGCGGCAACATTGGCACCTATGCCATCGCCAACGCCAAGCCCGACGGCTACACCTTCGGCGTGTCCATTACCGGCCCGCTGGTCAACAACACGCTGCTGTTCGACAAGCTGCCCTATGCGCCGGCTACCGACCTGGCGCCGCTGACGCTGGCGGTGCACCAGCCCAATGTGCTGGTCGTGCCCGCCTCGGCCGGCATCGACAACATCGGCCAGTTGCTGGAAGCGCTGAAGAAAAATTCGGACAAGTACAACTTCCCGTCCACGGGCGCCGGCACGGTGTCGCACCTGGCCGTGGAACTGATGCTGCAGCAGACCGGCGCGCGCGCCACCCACGTGCCCTATCCCTCGTCGCCCGCGGCGCTGACCTCGCTGTTGTCCGGCGACACGCAGTTCGCCGCGCTGCCGCCCATCGCCGTCATGCCCATGGTGAAGGACGGACGCCTGAAGGCGCTGGCCGTCACCTCTTCCAGGCGCTCGGCCCTGCTGCCCGACATCCCGACGCTGGCCGAAGTCGGCGTGCCGGGAATCGAAGGCTCGGCGTGGATCGGCTTTGTGATCTCGTCCAAGGTTCCCGCCGACATCCAGAAGAAGCTGTCCGACGCGCTGATCCAGGCCATACGCGATCCCGAGGTCACCAAGCGCCTGCAGGCCCAGTTCATGGATCCCGCCGGCACCACGCCCGCCGAATTCCGCGCCTATATGGATGACGAACTCAAGCGCTGGGAGCCGCTCATCAAGAAACTGGGCATCAAGGGCCAGTAAGCCGGCGCCCGGCCACGCCTCGCAATCCACACAAGGAGAACTCGGGATGCTCATCACCGAACCCGCCCGCCAGGTTCCGCTCTACGGCGAATATGACGTCGTCGTGCTGGGCGGCGGCCCCGCCGGCCTGCTGGCCGCCGCCAGCGCCGCGCGCAACGGCGCCAGCGTGCTGCTGGTGGAACGTTACGGCTTCCTGGGAGGGATGGGCACGGCGGCCGGCGTATCCAACTTCTGCGGCCTGCACGCGAACGTCCGCGGCAATATCCGCCAGGTGGTCCACGGCATGACGAACGACTTGCTGGACCGCATGCGGGCCTTGGACGGCCTCAACGAGCCGCATCTGATCCTGGGCAAGATCCACGCCCAGGCCTACGACATCTCGGCCTTCAAGTGCGCCGCCGACGGGCTGGTCCAGGCCAGCGGCGCGCAGGTGCTGTTCCATGCGCTGGCCACCGGCCTGGCGCGCGGCGCCGACGGCAGCGTGGATGCGCTGTTCCTGGAAACCAAGTCCGGCCGCTGCGCCGTGCGCGCCAAGGTCTATATCGATTGCTCGGGCGACGCCGACATCGCCCAATGGGGCGGCCTGCCCTTCGAAAAGGGCGACGAGCAAGGCGGCATGCTTTACCCCACGCTGATGTTCAAGGTCGGCAATGTCGACGGCGCCCGCGCCCAGGAAGCCTGGAAGACCATTCCGCAGCTGATGGACCAGGCCGCGGCCAGCGGCGAATTCACCTTCCCGCGCCGCGGCGCCATCGTGCGCCCGCAAAAACATGACTACGAATGGCGGGTCAACGTCACCCAGCTGGCCAACGCCGACGGCAGCGCGGCCGACGGCACCGACGCCGATTCCCTGTCGGCCGGCGAACTCGAAGGCCGCCGCCAGATCGTGCAATACCTCGCCTTCCTGCGCGCCAAGGTGCCGGGTTTCGAGAACGCCTATGTGCTGGACATCGCACCGCAGCTGGGCATCCGCGAAACGCGCCGCATCGTGGGCGAGGCCGTCCTGAGCAAGGAAGACGTGCTGGGCTGCGCCGACTTTCCGGACAGCATCGGCGTCAACGGCTGGCCGCTGGAAATGCACACGGCCGGCGACGTGCAATGGCTCTGGCCGCCTATCCCCGAGTCCCGCGGCTATAACCAGCTGCCATTCCGCATGATGGTCCCCAAACGCGCCCCGGGCGTGGCGCGCAACGTGCTGGTGGCCGGACGCTGCGCCTCCATGACGCACGAAGGCCAGTCGGCCGCGCGCGTAAGCGGCAGCTGCTTCGTCATGGGCGAGGCCGCGGGCACGGCGGCCGCCATGGCGCTGCGCGCCGGCATCGCACCGGGCGACGTGCCCATTTCCGCCTTGCAGGCGCAGCTGTTGAAACAAGGCGTGTTCCTGGGCGGCCAGGACTGAACGGCGCGGAGGCCACATATGAACGCAACGCAAACCGATAAATCCGTGATCGTGGTGGGCGGCGGCATCGGCGGCCTGGCCGCCGCGCTGGCGCTGACCCGGCAAGGCATCGCCGTGCAGTTGCTGGAGCAGGCCGCGCACATCGGCGAAATCGGCGCCGGCATCCAGCTGGGCCCCAACGCCTTCGCGGCGCTGGACGCCCTGGGCGTGGGCCAGACCGCGCGCGCCCGCGCCGTCTTCACCGACCACATCATCATGATGGACGCGGTCGACGCCAAAGAGGTCGTGCGCATCGATACAGGCGAGGCCTTCCGCGAGCGCTTCGGCGGCCCCTACGCCGTGATCCACCGCGCCGACATCCACCTGTCCATCCTGGAGGCCGTGCAGCAGAATCCGCTGATCAGCTTTCGCACCTCCACCCAGATCGCCTCCATGTCGCAGGACGACAAGGGCGTGGAGGCCGTGGACACGCAGGGCAACCGCTATCGCGCCGACGCCGTAGTGGGCGCGGACGGCGTGAAGTCCGTGATCCGCGAACGCATGGTGGGCGACCCGGCGCGCGTGACCGGCCACGTGGTCTACCGCGCCGTGGTCGAACGCGAGAACATGCCCGAGGAGCTGCGCATCAACGCGCCGGTGCTGTGGGCCGGCCCGCACTGCCATCTGGTGCACTACCCCTTGCGCGGCGGCCAGCAATACAACCTGGTGGTGACTTTCCACAGCCGCGAACAAGAAGAATGGGGCGTGCGCGAGGGCAGCAAGGAAGAAGTGCTTTCCTACTTCCAGGGCATCCACCCGCGTCCGCACCAGATGCTGGACCGCCCCACTTCCTGGAAGCGCTGGGCCACCGCCGATCGCGAGCCCGTGGAGCGCTGGGGTCAGGGCCGCGTGACCATTCTGGGCGATGCCGCCCATCCCATGACCCAATACATGGCCCAGGGCGCCTGCATGGCGCTGGAGGATGCGGTGACATTGGGCGAGGCCGTGAAGCAGTGCGGCCACGACCTGGAGGCCGCGTTCCGCCTGTACGAATCCGTCCGCATCCCGCGCAGCGCGCGGGTGGTGTGGTCCACGCGCGAAATGGGCAGGCTCTATCACGCGCGGGGCGTCGAACGCACCGTGCGCAACATGCTGTGGACTGGCCGCAGCCAGTCCCAGTTCTACGACGCGTTGCAGTGGCTGTACGGCTGGAAGGTGGAAAACTGCCTCGCGGGGCAATCCTCTCAATAGAAAAAATGCAGGCACCCAAGGAGACAACCATGAGAAAAACCGCAATCCGCGGCAGCGCCGCCCTCGCGCTTGCGCTGACCGCGTTCGCGGCCGCCGCGCAGCAGAAGCCGGTCGACATCGGCTTCATCGGCACCCTGTCCACGCCCGCCGGCTACATCGGCGAAGACGAGCGCGACGCCTTCATGCTGGCCGTGAAGGAAGGCGGGGGCAAGCTGGGCGGCGTGCCGGTCAATGTGCGCGTGGAGGACGATGCGCTCAAACCCGCCAACGCCAAGCAGATCGCCGACAAGATGGTGCAGGGCGGCGTGCGGTTGTTCACCGGCATCAATTTCTCCAACGTCATGGCGGCCGTGGGGCCGACCGTGCTGAACGCGGGCGCCTTTTACGTCAGCCTGAACGCAGGCCCCTCCAACTACGCCGGCAAGGCCTGCAACCCGAACTACTTCTCGGTGGCGTTCCAGAACGATTCCTACGCCGACACCGCGGGCCTGGCCGCCAACGAGCTGGGCGCCAAGCGCGTGGTCATCATGGCGCCCAACTACCAGGCCGGACGCGATGCCGTCGCCGGCTTCAAGCGCACCTACAAAGGTGAAATCGCCGACGAGATCTACACCAAGCTGGAACAGGCCGACTTCTCGGTGGAACTGGCGCGCATCCGCTCGCTCAATCCCGACGCCATCTTCCAGTTCCACCCTGGCGGCGCCGGCATCAACCTGACCAAGCAATTCGCCAACTCCGGCCTGGCCGACAAGATCCGCATGATCACGCCCATCTACTCGATGGACGACCGCATGCTGGCCGCCACCGGCAACGCCGGCAAGGGCTTCTACCTGAGCTCGCTGTGGAGCGCTGATCTCGACAACCCGCAGAGCAAGCATTTCGTCGAAGCCTTCACCAAAGCCTACAACCGCGCGCCCACCGCCTACGCGGCGCAGGCCTACGACACCGCCAACCTGATCGGCTCCGCGCTCAAGGCGGTGGACGGCGACATCACCGGCCGCGCCGACGACTTCCGCAACGCGCTGCGCCGCGCCGACTTCCCCAGCGTTCGCGGCAAGTTCAAGTTCGGCTCCAACCAGCATCCGATCCAGGACTGGTACCTGTTGCACATTGAAGATGGCCCGGACGGCAAGCTGGTCTACAAGAACCTGAAGGTCATCGCCCGCGACCATACCGACGTGCACGCCGCCGACTGCAAGATGTAAGTCCGCACGACGCCTGGCGGATTGCGCGCAGTCCGCCGGGCCCACTCCACAAGGAGTCCCCATGCTGATGTTCCTGGAGCAGGTCTTGAATGGCCTGCAGTACAGCGCATTGCTGTTCCTGCTGTCGGCGGGCTTGACGCTGGTGTTCGGCATCATGAACGTCATCAACCTGACGCACGGTTCGTTCTACATGGTCGGCGCGTTCTGCGCGGCCAGCGCGGCGGCGGCCACCGGATCGTTCCTGGCCGCGCTGCTGGCGGCGCTGGCGGGCGCGGCGCTCTATGGGCTGGTGGTGGAGCTGCTGGTGATCCGCCATCTGTACCGCCGCGACCACCTGGACCAGGTGCTGGCCACGCTGGGCCTGACGCTGTTCACCAACGAGATGGTGACGGTTCTGTTCGGCCGCAGCCCGCCTTTCATGGACATTCCGCCCTTCCTGTCAGGTTCCGTGGAGATTCTGCCCGGCCTTAACTATCCCCTCATGCGGCTGGCTTTCATCGGCGCCGGCGTGCTGGTGGCGCTGGGGCTGTGGCTGCTGATCTCGCGCACGCGCGTCGGCATGCTGGTGCGCGCCGGCGCCGACGACGGCGAAATGGTCGACGCGCTGGGCGTGAACATCCAGCGCCTGTTCACGCTGATCTTCACGCTGGGCGCCCTGCTCTGCGGCTTTGCCGGCGTGATGGCGGCGCCGCTCCTGGCGGTGGAAATCGGCATGGGCGAGCGCATCCTCATCACCACCTTCGTCGTCATCGTGGTGGGCGGAGTGGGTTCGGTGCGCGGCGCGCTGGTCGGCTCGCTCATGATAGGCATGACCGATGCGCTGGGGCGCGCCTACATCCCGTTCTGGATGTCGCGGCTGGTGCCGCCAGAGCTGTCGGACTCGGCGAGTTCCAGCCTGGTCTCGGCCAGCATCTACATCCTGATGGCCATCGTGCTGCTGTTCAAGCCGCGCGGCCTGGTACCCGCGCAGCGATAGGAACGATATCCATGACCAGAAAAACACTCGTCAACATGATCGGGCTGCTGCTGTTCGCCCTGGTGCCAGCCATCGCGTCGGCCACCGGCGAAAGCTTCCTGGTCAACCTGATGACCCGCTTTCTCATCTACGCCATCGCCGCCGTCAGCCTGGACCTGATCCTGGGCTACGGCGCCATGGTCAGCTTCGGCCATGCCGCCTTCTTCGGACTGGGCGGCTACGTGATCGGCATCGCCGGCTTTCACCTGGCCCAGGGCGACACGCTGTTCGGCTGGAGCGGCAGCAACGCGGCGCTGGTGATGTGGCCCCTGGCCATCGCTGCCGCCGCGCTGGCCGGCCTGGTGGTGGGCTTCCTGTCGCTGCGCACCTCCGGCGTGCAGTTCATCATGATCACCCTGGCCTTTGGACAGATGCTGTACTTCATTCTGGTCGGCCTGATGGTCTATGGCGGCGATGACGGCCTGTCCATCGACGTGCGCAACACCCTGCCCGGCATGGACATGAACCGTCCCGCGACCTTCTATTACGTCTGCCTGGCGCTCATGACGGCATGGATCCTGGCCTGCCGCCGCATCGTCAACTCGCCCTTCGGCATGGCGCTGCAAAGCATCAAGCAGAATCCGCGCCGCAGCATCGGCCTGGGCTTGGCGCCCCTGCGCTACCGGCTCACCGCCTTCGTGCTGTCGGCCGCGGGCACCGGGTTGGCGGGCGCGCTCTGGGCCAACTATGCGCTCTTCGTCAGCCCCGACATGACTTCCTGGCAGAAGTCCGGCGAACTCATGGCCATGGTGATCCTGGGCGGCATGGGCTCCATCTTCGGTCCCGTTCTGGGCGTGGCCGTGTACCTGGGCCTGGAACAGATCGCCACCGCCTGGACCGAGCACTGGATGCTGATCCTGGGCCCGGTGCTGGTGCTGGTGGTGCTGTTCGGCAAGCGCGGCGTCTATGGCTGGCTGGTGGGAGGCAAGCACCATGACTGATCATCCCAAACTGGAAATCCGCGACCTGCAGAAATCCTTCGGCGCCGTGCGTGCGACGCAAGGCGTCAACCTGCAGGTCCGGCCCGGCGAACTGCATGCGCTCATTGGCCCCAACGGCGCGGGCAAGACCACGCTGCTGTCGCAGATCAGCGGCGAGATCCTGCCGGACGCGGGCGGCATCCTGCTCGACGGCCGCGACATCACCCGCATGCCGGCCCACAAGCGGCCCGCGGCGGGTCTGGCGCGCTCGTTTCAGATCAGCCAGCTCTATCCCGCCTTCAGCGCCGAGGACAACGTCGCCATGGCGGTGCAGGCGCGCAGCCCGGGCGGCTTCAACCTGTGGAAGAATGCCCGCAGCCTGCCGCAACTGCGCCAACCTGCCAGAGAGGCGCTGGAACACGTCGGCCTGGGCGGCCGCACCCACGTGCGAGTTTCAGAACTGGCCCACGGCGAGAAACGCCAGCTGGAACTGGCGATGGCCTTGTCGCTGGATGCCTCGCTGTTGCTGCTGGACGAACCCATGGCCGGCATGGGCGCCGAGGAATCCCAGCGCATGACCGCGCTGCTGCAGGAACTGAAGGGCCGCTACGCCATCCTGCTGGTCGAACACGACATGGACGCCGTCTTCGCCCTGGCCGACCGCATCACCGTGCTGGTTTATGGCAAGACCATCTTCACCGGCACGCCCGACGAGGTGCGCCATCACCCCGACGTGCGCGCCGCCTATCTGGGCGAGGAGGACTGATGCTGCAACTCAAGCAACTGCAGGCCGGCTACGGCGCAAGCAAAGTGCTGTTCGGCGTGGACTTGGACATCGCCGCGCGCCAGGTCGTATCCCTGATCGGCCGCAACGGCATGGGCAAGACCACCACCGTGAAAACCATCATGGGCATGCTGCCCGCCCAAGGCGGCAGCATCCTGCTCGACGGCCAACCCATCGCGGGCCAGGCGCCGCACCGCATCGCCCAACTGGGCATAGGCCTGGTGCCCGAAGGCCGCCGCGTCTTCGGCTCGCTGTCGGTGGAAGAAAACCTGATCGCCACCGCCCGCAACACCCGCGCCGGCTGGCACGTCGGCCGCGTCTTCGACCTGTTCCCGCGCCTGAAGGAACGCCGCGCCCAATCCGCTCGCACCCTGTCCGGCGGCGAACAGCAAATGCTCGCCGTCGGCCGCGCCCTCCTCATCAACCCGCGCCTGCTCATCCTGGACGAAGCCACCGAAGGCCTGGCGCCGCTGATCCGCCACGAAATCTGGAACTGCCTGCGCCGCCTGAAGGAAGAAGGCCAGACCATCCTGGTGATAGACAAGAACCTGAAGGAAATGGCGACACTCGTCGACCGCCACCACGTTCTCGAAAAAGGCCGCGTCGTCTGGCAAGGCAGCCCCACGGAACTCGCCGCGCAGCCCGAATTGGCGCAGCGCTACCTGGGCGTCTAATCGGATGATTCGCAGAAGCTCAGCCGATTCCCGAACGGATCGATGACCGCCATCACCCGCCCCCACGGCATCTCTTCCACGCCGGGCCGCATATAGCCATAGCCCTTGGCGTTCACCTCGGCCTGGAACTCGTCCACGCCCTGCATCCGCACGAACACCGCGGACCCGGGCGTGGCATCGCCGTGGTGCTCGCTGAGGTGCAGCACCAGGTCGCCGCGATGCACCTGCGCATACAGCGGCATGCCCGGCTCGAAGCGATGCTCCCAATCCCACTCGAACCCCAGGAAATCCAGATAGAACTCACGCGCCTTCTCCACGGAGAAAATGCGCAAAATGGGAATGGCAGCTTGCAGATGCATGACGGCCCCAGATAAAAAAGCAAGTACGCTCAGCATAGATCACAAGCCGCACCGCAAAGCGCAAAGCACAAGGCACAAGGCACACAGCATCACGACGCAAGACACCGCGTAAGCCCCAAAAGGCCGCCCGCGCGGCCGGCCTGGGGCGGGCCCCGCAAGACACGCCCCCCACACAGATGTCGGCAAGAACCAGAAGAACGCCAATCGCCCCAGCTGACGTCAAGTTTCAACCGCCAGAGCCCGGTGCGTCGGTGGCCCGCAGTGTGCGGGGCGTCGATAAGCCCAAGGGAATCCGTAGGGAGCCGAAGGCGGACGAGGATGACGCAGGGGAAGTCCGGAGCGAACGCTCCGGACCGCAATCGCAGCCCCGCACACCGCGGGCCGCCGACGCGATGGGCGTCTCAAGAACTCAAAACAACGCCCATCAAGACAAACCAATCAATTCAAACTAGCACCCGAGATCTTCACAATCTCCTGATACTTCGCCTTCTCGCTCTTGACGAACTCAGCAAACGCCTCAGGCGTCATCGGCGCAGCCTCAGACCCCATCGTCAGCAAGCGCTGCTTCACATCCGCCTGCTGCATTGCCTCCGAGTAAGCCTTGTTCAGCTTCGCCACCACCGGCGCCGGCGTACCGCCCGTCGTGAACACTCCGAACCAGGTCCCCAGGTCAAAACCCTTGATCCCCGACTCTTCCACCGTAGGCACATCCGCCAGCAGAGAAGAACGCTTGGCGGTGGTCACGGCCAATGCCTTGACCTTGCCGTCCTTGATCAGCGGCGCCGAAGCCGCCAGGTTATCGAACATGAAATCCGACTGGCCCGACAGCAGCGCCAGCTGCGCAGGCGCCGCGCCCTGGTAAGGAATGTGCTCGACATTGATCCCCGCGCGCGCCTTCAACAGCTCGCCCGACAGATGGCCCGCGCTGCCGTTGCCGCCCGAACCGTAGTTCAGCTTGCCCGGATTCTTCTTGGCGTAGTCGATCAGATCGGCCAGCTTCTCGATCTTGTTCTTCTGCGCGAACTCGACGTTCATCACCAGCACATTGGGCACCGAGGCCACGATGGTCACCGGCGCGAAATCCTTCACCGGGTCATACGGCAGATTGGCGAACAGCCAGGGATTGATGGCGTGGGTCGCGACCGCGCCCATCACCAGCGTATAGCCGTCGGCCGGCGCCTTGGCCACCAGGTCGGCGCCGATGTTGCCACCCGCGCCCGAACGGTTTTCCACGATGACCGGCTGCCCCAGCGAGCCGCGCACCTTCTCGGCCAGCATGCGGGCCATGGTGTCCAGCGGGCCGCCGGGCGGGTAAGGCACGACGAAGCGCAGCGGCTTGGTCGGGAAATCGGTGGCCTGGGCCAGCGCCGGAGCGCCGAAAGGCAGAGTGGCGGCCAGCGCCACGGCGCCTTGCAACAGGGCGCGGCGCACAGCGCTGCGGGGGGTCTGCGTCATGATGTTGTTCTCCTCGCTTCGGATCAATAGCGGTCAGTAGCATACCGCAGCGAGGAATCAGGCGTAACAAAGAGATACCAGCACAACCCCCGGCTGTTCACGCCGCTGCCCCCGCCGCGGCAACAGGCCGCCCCAAGAAAAAACCGCCCGAAGGCGGTTTTGAAGCATCAGTGCAGGATCTGGCTCAAGAAGAGCTTGGTCCGGTCGTTCTGCGGATTGTCGAAGAACTCATCCGGGCTGTTCTGCTCGATGATCTCGCCGCGGTCCATGAAGATCACGCGGTTGGCGACCTTGCGCGCGAAGCCCATTTCGTGGGTCACGCAAATCATGGTCATGCCGCTTTCCTGCGCCAGGTTGACCATCACATCCAGCACTTCCTTGACCATTTCCGGGTCCAGCGCCGAGGTCGGCTCATCGAACAGCATGATCTTGGGGCTCATGCACAGCGAACGCGCAATCGCCACGCGCTGCTGCTGGCCACCCGACAGCTGGCCGGGGAATTTCTTGGCCTGGTCCGGAATGCGCACGCGCTCCAGGTACTTCATGGCCGTGGCCTCGGCTTCGGCGCGCGGCTTCTTCAGCACCCACATGGGTCCCAGCGTCAGGTTCTCCAGCACCGTCAGGTGCGGGAACAGGTTGAAGTGCTGGAACACCATGCCGACGTCCTTGCGGATGGTTTCGATGTGCTTGAGGTCGTTGGTGAGTTCCGTGCCGTCCACGATGATGTGGCCCTTCTGGTGCTCTTCCAGGCGGTTGATGCAGCGGATCATGGTGGACTTGCCCGAGCCCGACGGCCCGCACACCACGATGCGCTCACCCGGCGCGACGTCCAGGTTGATGTTGCGCAGCACGTGGAACTGCCCGTACCACTTGTTCACGTCCTGCAATTTGATGATGGCATCAGACATGCCTGTACTCCCGTAAGTATCGCGGTGCGCGTCCGCCCGGGGCGGACGCGCTGCAAAGTTCTAGCGTGCGTGTCCCGTGGCCAGGCGTTTTTCCAGCGCCTGGCTGTACTTGGACATGGAGAAGCAGAAGACGAAGTAGATGAGCGAAATGAACAGGTACGCCTCCACCCCGAATCCGCGCCATGCCGCGTCGGACAAGGCCGCCTTGGCCGCCAGCGTCAGGTCGAAGATGCCGATGATCACCACCAGCGAGGTGTCCTTGAACAGCGCGATGAAAATGCTGACCAGCGGCGGAATCACGATCTTCAGCGCCTGCGGCAGGATGATCTTGCGCATCTGCTGCCAGTAGTTCAGGCCCAGCGAATCCGCGCCCTCGTACTGGCCCTTGGGAATCGCCTGCAGGCCGCCGCGCACCGTTTCGGCGATGTACGCCGCCGCGAACATGATGATCGCGATCTGCGCGCGCAACAGCTTGTCGATGGAGAAGCCTTCAGGCAAGAACAGCGGCAACATCACCGACGACATGAACAGCAGACTGATCAGCGGCACGCCGCGGATCAGCTCGATGTACACGACGCACAGCGCCTTGATGGCAGGCATCTTGGAGCGCCGGCCCAGGGCCAGCAGCACGCCGATGGGGAAGGCGAAGGCAATGCCGAACGTGGACAGGATCAGCGTCAGCGGCAGGCCACCCCAACGCGCGTTTTCCACGTAGGTCAGGCCGAACACGCCGCCCCACATCAGGAGCGCCACGGCCGTCAGGCCCACGGTCCAGATGACGGCGAGCTTCCAGTTCCAGAAGCGGCGGATGCCGCTGCAGACGATCACAGCCACCAGGATGATGGTTGCGATCAGCGGACGCCATTGCTCGTCGTAGGGATAGGTGCCGAACAGGATCAGCCGGTGCTTCTCGATGATGAACGCCCAGCAGGCGCCCCCGGAAGCGCGGCATTCCTGCGCGTTGGCCGCGGAGAAGTTCGCCTTGATGAAGGCCCATTCCACCAGCGCCGGCACTGCCATCAGCAGGAACCAGGCCAGCAGCACCGTGATGAGGATGTTCAGCGGCGACGAGAACAGGCGCGACTTGATCCAGACCCAGGCGCCCACGTGGGTGCTGGGCGGCGGCAGGCCTTCGGCGGGGATATGCGAAGTGCTGCTCATATCAACGCTCCACCAGCGCGATGCGCTTGTTGTACCAGTTCATGAATATCGAGATCGACAGGCTGACCGTCAGGTACGCGGCCATGATGATGAGGATGCCCTCGATGGCCTGGCCGGTCTGGTTCAGCGTGGTGTTCACCACCGACACGATGTCGGGGTAGCCGATGGCCACCGCCAGCGAGCTGTTCTTGGTCAGGTTCAGGTACTGGCTGGTCATCGGCGGGATGATCACGCGCAGCGCCTGCGGCAGCACCACCAGGCGCAGCACCTGCTTGCGGCGCAGGCCCAGCGAGCCGGCAGCTTCCCACTGGCCATTGTTGACCGCCTGGATGCCCGAACGCACCACCTCGGCGATGAAGGCCGAGGTGTAGATCACCAGGCCCGCCATCAGGGCGGCGAATTCCGGCGACAAGGTCAGGCCGCCCGAGAAGTTGAAGCCCTTGAGCTCCGGCATGTCCAGGGTCAGCGAAGCGCCGCTGACCAGCCAGCCGACGATGGGCAAGCCGATGAGCAGGCCGATCGCGGCGCGGCCCAGCGGAAACACGCGGCCGGTCGCCTCCTGGCGCTTCTTGCCCCAGTGGCCCAGCAGGATGATCGCCACGATGGCCAGGCCCAGTCCGGCCAGCATCCAGTCCAGCGAATTGCCTTCCAGCCCCGGCACCTTCAAGCCGCGGTTGGAGATGAAGACGCCGGGCAGCGGATTGTGCGCCTGGCGCGGACCCGGCATGTTTTCCGTGATCAGCGCGTACCAGAAGAACAGCTGCAGCAGCAGCGGCACGTTGCGCATTATCTCGACGTAGACCGAGGTGATCTTGGCGACCAGCCAGTTCTTGGACAGGCGGCCGATGCCAATGAGCGTACCGAGGATGGTCGCCAGCACGATGCCGATGACCGCCACGCGCAGCGTGTTGAGCAGGCCCACCAGGATGGCGCGGCCATAGGTGTCCGCAGGGGTATAGGCGATGGGCGTTTCGCCGATCGCGAAGCCGGCCTCGCGGTCCAGAAAGCCGAAGCCCGTGGCGATGTTGCGCACGGACAGGTTGTGCAGCGTGTTTGAAACCAGGAACCACACGGCCCAGGCCACCGCGGCCAGCGCCAGGACTTGATAGACCACGGAGCGCACCCCGGGATCGTTCCAGTTCAGACGCCGGGGAGGTGCCGATGCAGGCGCGCTTTTATTGGGAGTATTCATGAGTAAATCTACAGAAGTCGGACACCGGGCGGCGAAGCCGGTAGGGCCGCGCCACCCACTCCTGCCACCCGCCCGAGGACGGGAGAGGAAAAACGGAGCGCGGGGCTCCGTTTTTCCAGGCAGCCGTGTGTTAGCGCACCGGCCAGCCGTACATCAAGCCACCTTGCTTGTAGGAAGCATTAAGACCGCGCTCCAGCTTCATCGCGCTGCTCTTGCCCAGCGTGTTTTCGAAGCTCTCGCCGTAGTTGCCCACGTTCTTGATGATGTTGTAGGCCCACTTGTCATCCACGCCCAGGTTCTTGCCCATGCCCGGGGTCACGCCCAGGATGCGCTGGATGTTGGGGTTCGGGCTCTTGGCCATTTCATCGACGTTGGCCTTGGTGATGCCGTATTCCTCGGCTTCGAGCATGGCGTTGAGCGACCAGCGCACGATGTTGAACCATTGCTCGTCGCCCTGGCGGACCATGGGGCCCAGCGGCTCCTTGGAGAAGTCTTCCGGCAGGATGATGAACTTGTCCGGGTTCTCGAGCGTGGTGCGGGTGGAAGCCAGCTGCGACTTGTCGGTGGTGAAGGCGTCGCAGCGGCCGGCCGAGAAGGCACGGATGATTTCGTCGTACTTGTCGATCACGACCGGCTTGAATTCGATCTTCTGGCCGCGGAACCAGTCAGCCAGGTTCAGTTCGGTGGTGGTGCCGGGCTGCACGCAGATGGTGGCGCCGTTCAGTTCCTTGGCGCTCTTGACGTTCAGGTCCTTGGAGACCATGACGCCCTGGCTGTCGTAGTAGTTCACGCCCACGCCGATCAGGCCCAGCGTCGTGTCGCGCGTCAGCGTGACGGTGGTGTTGCGGGTGAGGACGTCGACTTCGCCGGACTGCAGCGCAGTGAAGCGTTGTTGCGTGTTCAGCGGGGTGAACTTGACCTTGGTGGCGTCGCCGAACATGGTCGAGGCGATGGCGCGGCACAGGTCCACGTCGATGCCCTTGTATTCGCCCTTGCTGTCAGCGATGGAGAACCCCGGAATGCCCGTCGAAACCCCGCACTGGACAAACCCTTTTTTCTTGACGTTATCGAAGGTTGCGCCCGCATTGGCAGCCGTGGATGCAGCAAACAAAGCGGCGCCGATCGCAGCGAGTTTCAGTACTTTCATCGTGTTCTCCGTGTGGGATAAAGCGAAGTAGCACGCAGGCCGGGTTGGGTCCACGTATGGGGCGGATGGTAGCGTCCGCGCAGCACGCGGCGCATCCGGGAATTCCCTTGAAATATAGGGACACTGGGTGAAATGAAACGCTGTTTTCTACCAAAAATGGGGGCACTGTTTGAGCCGGGACAAACGCGCCCGGACGCCTTGCGCGCAAATATTTGTCCGCCCCTCGTCCAGGCGGTTTAGGCCACCTTAGTGTCCCCGAGTTACTATTGCGGCTTCATCTGACAGCCGCCATGATCGAATTCCAGCACGTATTCAAATCATATGGTCGCGGCCGCAATATCCTGGCCGACATCAACTTCCGCGTGAGCGCGGGAGAATTCGTTTTCGTATCCGGGCCGTCCGGCGCCGGCAAGTCCACCTTGCTCAAGCTGATCGGCGGGCTGGAGCCCGCCAGCCGGGGTTCGATCCAGGTCAACGGCCAGCGGCTGGACAAGCTGCCCGCCCGCGCCCGGCCGTACCTGCGCCGCGCCGTGGGCGTGATTCTTCAGGACACGCATCTGCTGTTCGATCGAAGCGCGTTCGAAAATGTCATGCTGCCGCTGGCGGTTACCGGCCACGCCTGGGACTCGGCCGCGGCGCGCGCCCGCGCCGCCCTGGACAAGGTGGGACTGTCCGGCAAGGAAGACCTGAATCCGATCGAACTGTCCGGCGGCGAACAGCAGCGCCTGGCGATCGCGCGGGCCATCGTGAACCGGCCCGCCATCCTGATCGCCGACGAACCCACCGCCAACCTCGACCACGACAACGCGCAGCGCATCATGAATGTGTTCCGCGACTTCAACCGCGTCGGCGTGACCACGCTGATCGCCTCGCACGACCAGGACCTCATGGCGCGCTACGCCACCCGCACCTTGCGCATCGACCCGGGCAAATTCGCCGACTCCCAGGGTTCCGCAACGCCGCCGCCTGAGGCCGGCGCGGGACAACCCGGTATCGGACAGCAGCCGGGCGCCGCGTCCGGCCGCGCCTACCCGGGAGAGTCCGCATGAACGCCTGGCTGCGGCAACATCGCTACGCGCTGCTGGTCACCCTGCGCCGGCTGATCAAGCAACCGTTCTCCTCCCTGGCCAACCTGCTGGTCATGGCCTTGGCGCTGGCGCTGCCGCTATTGGGCAGCGCCATCCTGGTTTCGGTCCAGCCGGTGGCGCGCCAGATGTCGGTCACCCCCGAAGTCACCGTCTTCATGCGCGTGGATGCCCCCGCGGGCGCCGCCGCGGACGTGGCCAAACGCATCCAGGACGAATTCAAGGACGACATCCGAGCCGTGCGCGTGGTTGGCCGCGAGGACGCCTTGGCGGATCTGCGCGCCAACCCGGCCTGGCAGCAGGCGCTGGCCGTGCTGCCGGGCAATCCGCTGCCGGACGCGGTGGTGGTGACGCTGGCCGATGGCGACAACCTCGCCGGCCGGGCCGACAAGCTGGCCGCCTCCTGGAAACAATGGAACCACGTCGACCTGGTGCAGCTGGACAGCGCCTGGGTGCAGCGCCTGGAGGCGATCCTGCGCTTTGCCCGCATCGGCCTGGCCTTCCTGGCCGCCTGCGTGGCGGTGGTGGTGCTGGCGACGGTCTTCAACACCGTGCGTATGCAGGCGCTCTCGCAACGCGAGGAGATCGGCGTGGCGCGGCTGGTCGGCGCCACCGAATCCTTCGTGCGCCGCCCCTTCCTCTACCTGGGCGCGCTATCGGGCGCGGTGGCCTCGCTTCTGGCCATCGGCGTGGCGGCGGTCGCGCTGTCGCCGCTGAACGACGCCCTGGTCGGGCTGGCCCGCAGCTACGGGGCCGAATTCGCCCTGCACCTGCCTGGCCCGGCCGTGTTGATCGGCGCGGTGGTGGCTTCGGCCGCCCTGGGCGCCCTGTCGGCCCGCTGGTCGGTTACCCGCAGCACTCGCTTCTGACGCGCGGCGCCTAAAGCTCCGTATAAAGCCCCTTCTTCCCCGTGATCCGGGGAACGACTTCCGCCCGCCTGTGTAGGATGCTTGCATGCCTGCCCGCGGGCGTCTTCGGCTTTGGGCCGCGCTGCAAAAACAGGACACATTACTGCGCCCGTTACATAGCAATTCACCCGCTGGAAGCTTGAGTATGCAAGAATAAAGCGACATTTTTTTACATATTTTGATACACACCTGATTTCCGAGCTGCCAACTTCGTGTCCCAATCGTTGTTCTTGCCCTTAATCGAGTCCCATGGCCGCCCGTCTTGAAGCCCGTGCGACGCGCCACTATTTCGACAGCGCGTTCCAGTGTCAGGCGGTGAAAGTACTGCCCAACGAGTACTACGTCACCAACGAAGACCTGATGATCTCGACCGTCCTGGGATCGTGCGTCGCCGCCTGTATCCACGACCCGGTCACGGGCGTGGGCGGCATGAACCATTTCATGTTGCCGGAGGGCGACATGCAGTCGCCCGCCTCGGCCACCATGCGCTATGGCGCCTTCGCCATGGAAGTGCTGATCAACGAACTGCTCAAGGCCGGCGCGGTGCGCGACCGGCTCGAAGCCAAGGTGTTCGGCGGCGGCGCCGTGCTGTCCGCCATGCAGCAGATGAACATCGGCGAACGCAACGGCCAGTTCGTGCTGAGCTATCTCAAGACCGAAGGCATCCCCGTCAAGGCGCAAGACCTGGGCGACGTGCACGCGCGCCGCATCAACTACTTCCCGCGCGACGGCCGGGTGATGGTCCGCAAGATGGCGCCGCACCACCAGCGCGCCGAGGAAATCATCGCCAAGCGCGAACAGGCGGCCGCCCAGAGCGTGCAGGCCAAGACCGAAACCCCGCAGCGCGTCGAGCGCTTCACCCGCCCCGGCGTGGAACGTTTCGACCGCCCGGCCCGTCCGGGCGTGGAACGCTTCGACCGTCCCGCCCGCCCAGGCGTGGAACGCTTCGACACCGCCCTGACCCGCCGGCGCCGCACCGAGACCACAAGCGACTGAAGGGCCGCGCACGCGCATCGCGCCGCATGCGCCCCTACAATCAGCGCATGTCCACCGTCCGCCTGTTCTACGCCCTGTGGCCTGCCCCCTCGCTGGCCGCCCAGCTCGCGACCTGGGCGGAGCAGGCGCGTCCCGGCTGCGGCGGGCGCGCCATGCGCACGGAAACCCTGCACCTGACCCTGGCCTTCCTGGGGCCGGTGGACGCGGCGCTCGCCGACGAGCTGGCCGCGGCGACTCCTGAACGCCGCCTCGCCCCCGACGACATCCTGCTGGATCGCTACGGCGTCTTCGGCCGCCAGCGCATCCTGTGGGCCGGCCCCGGCGACACGCCCGCGGGCCTGCAGGCCGCCCACGATGAGCTCTGGCTGTGGCTGTCCGGCTTCGGCCTGGCCGCGCCGCCCCAGCCCTTCCGCCCGCACGTCACCCTGCTGCGCAACATCGAGCGCGCCAGCCCCCCTGCCGAGGCCCCCGCCCCCCTGCCCTGGCGCTACGACCGCATGGTGCTGGTCGCCTCCGAATCGCAATCGGGCGGCAGCCGCTATCGCATCGTGACGCAGTCCCGGCCGCAAGCCTCCTGACCTCCCGCTCTGGCACAATCAGCCGGTTGCCACCCCCCGGGACCGCCATGATCATCCTGCTGGACCAAGACGGCGTGCTCGCCGATTTCGAACACGCCTTCATCGATGCCTGGCGCGCGCGCCATCCTGACATCCCGCCAGTGGCGTTCGAGGACCGCAAGTCCTTCTACATCCGCCAGGATTACGCCCCTGAGCTGCGCGGCATGGCCGAAGCCATCTACACGGCGCCCGGCTTCATCCGCGACCTGCCGCCGGTGCCCGGCGCGCTGGAAGCCATCAAGGAATTGCTGGCGCTGGGCATGGACGTGCGCATCTGCTCCTCGCCCCTGTCGCAGTTCGAGAACTGCGTGGCGGAAAAGTATCTGTGGGTGGAAAAGCACCTGGGCCGCGAAGCGACCAATCGCCTGATCCTGACCAAGGACAAGACCCTGGTGCACGGCCACCTGCTGATCGACGACAAGCCGCTGATCGAAGGCGCGGTCAAGCCGCGCTGGAAGCACATCCTGTTCGACGCGCCCTACAACCGCGAGGTGTCGGACCGCCCCCGCATCAGCTGGCAGAACTGGCGCAACGTACTGGCCGGAGAGCTGTATACGGCAGATGAGTGAGTCCTGTTCAGCAGCCGCGATTTGGGACTATTCTGTGTTGCTGTAGCCCCACCCCGGAGGAGCCTGCGCCATGAATCTGTACCGTCTTCTGAAGCAGCGTGAAGCCGATCACAAGCCCTTGCGTGTTGCATTGCTGGGCGCCGGAAAGTTCGGCGCAATGTTCATGAGCCAGGCCCCGCGCACGCCCGGGATGAGGCTGGTCGCGGTCGCCGATCTGGTACCCGACCGGGCCCGCGCGGCGCTTACCCGCGTCGGCTGGCCCGCCACGGCACTCAATGCCGCCAGCACCAATGATGCGCTGAAGAACGGCAAGGTCTATTTCTGCGACGACCCCCACGCCGTGATCGCCAGCCCCGATGTCGATATCGTCATCGACGCCACCGGCCAGGCCGCCGCCGGCATCAGCCATGTGCTGGCCTGCTGCGAATACGGCAAGCACATCATCATGGTCAACGTCGAGGCCGACGCGCTGGCCGGCCCGCTGCTGGCGCGGCGCGCACGCGAAGCCGGCATTGTCTATTCGCTGGCCTACGGCGACCAGCCCGCCCTGATCTGCGAAATGGTGGACTGGGCCCGCGCCAGCGGTTTCGAGGTCATGGCCGCGGGCAAGGGCACCAAGTACCTGCCGGAATTCCATACCTCCACGCCGGACACCGTCTGGCCCTATTACGGCTTCACCGCCGAGATGGTCGCGGCCGGCGACTTCAACGCGCAGATGTTCAACAGCTTCCTCGACGGCACCAAGAGCGCCATCGAGATGGCCGCGGTTTCCAACGCCACCGGGCTGCTGCCCTCGCCGTCCGGCCTGCACTTCCCGCCCTGCGGCGTGGACGATCTGGCGCGCGTGCTGCGGCCGCGCGAAAGCGGCGGCATCCTGCACCACCGCGGTCAGGTCGAGGTGATTTCCTCGCTGGAGCGCGACGGCCGCCCGGTGTTCCGCGACCTGCGTTGGGGCGTGTACGTGACACTGGCCGCCGACAGCGATTACGTGCGCCGCTGCTTCAAGGAATACGGCCTGGTCACGGATCCCAGCGGCAACTACACCGCCATGTACAAGCCCTATCACCTGATCGGGCTGGAGTTGGGCATCAGCGTGGCCAGCGTCGGTTTGCGGCGCGAACCCACCGGCGCGCCCGCCGGCTGGCATGGCGACGTCGTCGCCACCGCCAAGCGCGACCTGCCGGCCGGACAGATCCTGGACGGCGAAGGCGGCTACACGGTGTACGGCCGGCTGATGCCGGCGCGCGATTCGGTCGATGAAGGCTATCTGCCGCTGGGCCTGTCGCACCAGGTCAAGCTGAAGAACCCGGTGCGTCAGTCCCAGGCGATCCGCTGGGCCGACGTGGAGTACGACGAAAGGTCCACGGCGGTGCAGTTCCGCCGCGAAATGGAACAGACCTTCGCCTAGAGTCCGCCCGCGCGGCGGGCAGTCCCCGGCGCCCTAGACCGGCGCCGGCCGCTCCGCCTGGAACAGGCGCAGACGATCCGCGGCGTTGCGCAGGTGCTGGTCGGCGGCGCGGCCGGCGGCGTCCGGATCGCCCGCGTCGATGGCGGCGAAGATCGCCTGATGCTCGCTTTGCACTGCGGCCATGCGTTCGGTGTACATGCGCGCCGTGTTGTTGCGCGCGCTGCGGATGACCCGGCGCACATTGGCTTCCAGGTAATCGTTCAGGGCCACCAAGTGCGGATTATGGGTGGCCTGCACGATGGCGTGGTGGAACTGGTAGTCCTCTTCGTCGCCGAGCTTGTCGTTGAGCAGCGCATATTCCATGCCCACCAGCGCCTGGCGCATCTTCTTCAGGTCCGCATCGGTGCGGCGCTGCGCGGCATAGCGCGCGGCGGTGACTTCGATGGACAGCATCAGCTCCAGGATGTGTTCCAGTTCCTGGTTGTCGCCCGGCGTGGGCGCGGCAATGCGGAAGGCGTTCTTCTGGAAGTTCGGGTCGACGAACACTCCGCTGCCTTGCTGCGACGTGATCAGGCCTTCGGACTTCAGGCGCGCCAGCGCTTCGCGCACGACGGCGCGGCTGACCGAATAGGTTTCCGTCAGCTGCTTTTCCGTGGGCAGGCGATCGCCGGGCGCGAGCACGCCCTGGCGGATCTGCTCCGCCAACGCGTCGCCCAGCGCCGCCGAAAGCGAACTCTTGGGCGCGGCGCGCGGCGGATCCTGTTCTTGGTTGGGCTGCATGGTCGAATGGTGGAAACTTGCGGGCGGCGCGCAGGCGCGCCGCCTCTTGTTTATGGGAATGCCCGGAAGAGCGGCCGCGGCATGGACAGCCGCGCCATCCTGGGACTTTACGCGATATAGATGCCGCCGTTGACCTGCATGACTTCGCCCGTGACGAAACCGGCCAGCGGCGAGCACAGGAACGCGATGGAGCCGGCGATTTCCTCGGCCGTGCCGTAGCGGCGCAGCGGCGTGCTTTCCAGCAGCTGCGCGCCCTTTTGCCCGATCAGGTCCTGGGTCATGGAGGTAGCGATGATGCCCGGCGCCACCGCGTTCACGCGGATCTGCGGCGCCAGTTCCAGCGCCAGGCTGCGCGTGAAGCTCTGCACCGCGCCCTTGGACGCGGAGTAGGCCGCGTGCGCATAGCTGCCGCGCTGGGCCGCCAGCGAGGTCAGCAGCACGATGGCGCCGTCATGGCGCAAGTGGCGCTGGGCGGCGCGGCACACATAGAAGGTGCCGTCCAGGTTCACGCGCATCAGCGTGCGCCAGGCCTCGTCGCTGGTGTCCTTGACCAGCTGCTCCGGATAGATGCCGGCGCAATGCACCAGATGGTCCAGCCCGCCGAAATGCTTGGCCGCGGCCTCGAACACGCGTTCGCAGTCGGCCGATGCCGACACGTCCAGCGCGTGCGTGTAGACGCGCTGCCCGCTGGGATCCAGCTCGGCCGCCACCTCTTCCAGACGCGCGTTGTCGATATCGGTCAGCACCAGCCGGGCGCCATGCGCCGCCATCAGCCGCGCCGTCGCCAAGCCGATGCCATTGCCCGCGCCGGTGATGGCGGCAACCTTTCCTTCGAACGAAATCATTCTGTCTCCTGTAGCACGCTCGTACGCGGGCTGAGCGCCGTTCCGACGGCCGCGGAAATTCCGATTGGACTCCCGAAACCGCCGCTTGACACGGGAAAAACGCTTGCCCTATGATTTATCGGACAACTTAATAAAGTTGCCTGACAACTTATTCCGAAAGCGTAAAGCAACTGACGCTTTCAGGCAAGAGAGTCGGGAACGACACAGCGGCAAACCGCTACCCAGGCAGGGGACAAACAGGTGGAAATCACCGGCAGCACTACCGTTTTCGCGATCGCGGCGGACCCGATCGCGCACGTCAAGACGCCCCAGCGGCTCAACAACCTGCTGCGCGAGCGTGGCGTGGACGCGGTCATGGTCCCGTTCCATGTGGCCCCCGACGCCTTGCCCGGCCTGTTCGCCGGCATCCGCGGGCTGGCCAATCTGGGCGGCATCGTCGTGACGGTGCCCCACAAGGAGCATGCCGCCGCCCTGTGCGACGCGCTGACGCCCTCGGCCCAATTGAGCGGCGCGGTCAACGCGGTGCGCCTGCGCGACGGCGTGCTCACCGGCGGCAACTTCGACGGACTGGGATTCGTCGCTGGCCTGCGCAGCCAGGGCCACGATCCCGCCGGCCGCCACGTTTACCTGGCCGGCCTGGGCGGCGCCGGCAAGGCCATCGCCTGTGCCGTGGCCGACGCCGGCCCCGCCAGCCTGCGCCTGTACAACCGCAGCGCCGACAAGGCGCTGTCCTTCGCCGCCCATCTGGGCCGCCAATATCCCGGCCTGGCCATCAGCGTGGCCAGCGCCACGCCCGAGGCTTGCGACATCGCCATCAATGCGACCTCGCTGGGCCTGAACGACACCGATCCCCTGCCCTTCCAGCTGGACGCGCTTGCCGCCGGCACCGTCATCGCCGACGCCGTCATGAGCCGCGTCGATACGCCCTTGCTGCGCGCCGCCGCCGCGCGCGGCTGCCGCACGCATCCGGGCCTGTACATGCTGGAAGGACAGATTGCCGAAATTGCCCGGTTCCTGGGCATAGAAGAGCCGCGCAAGCCCGCCCGCGCGCTTGCCTGATCAACACATTCACCACACTCCCGTCCCACGGAGGAGACACGCATGAAATTGGCTTTCACCACCGGCCTGCTGTGCCTGGCCGGCATCGCCGCATCGGCCCAGGCCGCGCCCGTCAAGATCGGCCTGATCGAGACGCTGTCCGGCCCGCAGGCCTCGACCGGCCTGATGTTCCGCGCCGCGGTCAAATATGAGCTGGACCGCATCAACGCCGCCGGCGGTTGGAACGGCCAGCCGCTGGAACTGGTCGAGTTCGACAACCAGGGCGGCCCGGTGGGCGCGTCCGACCGCTTCCGCGCGGCCGCTGCCGAAGGCGTGCAGATCCTGGTGCAGGGTTCGTCGTCCGCCATTTCCGGCCAGCTGACCGAAGACGTGCGCAAGCACAACCTGCGCAACCCGGGCAAGGAAGTCGTGTTCCTGAACGTGGGCGGCGAGGCGCTGGAACTGACCGGCCAGAAATGCCACTTCTACCATTTCCGCTTCACCACCAACGCAGACCTGCGCGTGAAGGCGCTGGCCTCGGTCATGTCGGCCGACGGCACGCTGGGCAAGCGCGTGTACGCCATCAACCAGAACTACTCCTGGGGCCAGGACATGGAAGGCGCCACCGAGCGCTTCGCCAAGCAGTACGGCTATGAAGTGGTCGGCAAGACGCTGCACGAAGTCAACAAGATCCAGGACTTCGCGCCCTACGTGGCGCGCATCCGCTCGTCCAACCCCGACACCGTCATCACCGGCAACTGGTCCAACGACCTGCTGCTGCTGATGAAGGCCACGCAGGCCGCGGGTCTGAAGGTCCGCTTCGCCACCGTGTTCCTGGACCAGGTGGGCAACCTGGCCAACGCCGGTGAAGTCGCGCTGGGCCATTACATCGCCCACCCCTACAACATCGAAGCCGCGGGCGAGGAGGGCGCCAAGTTCGCCGAGGACTACAAGTCCAAGACCGGCCACTACCCCAGCTATACCGAGCCGCAGACCGTGATCGGCATCCGCTTCCTGGGCGAAGCGCTTAAGCAAGTGCAGCCGCAGGACGGCAAGCTGTCCGTGCCGCAACTGGCCGGCGCGCTGGAGAAGGTCACCTACACCTCGTCGTTGGGCACCTACACGATGCGCGCGGAAGACCACCAGGTGCAGCTGCCGATGGTGGTGTCCAAGGTCGGCAAGAACGCCAAGTACAAGGCCGACGGCACCGACATGGGCTTCGAACCGGTCAAGGTGCTGGCCGCGGCCGACGTGTCGGCGCCGCCGCAAGCCACCTGCAAGATGCAGCGGCCGAACTGATGGGTTGCGCGGCCGGACCGTCAGCTTGCGCGTGACGGCCCGGCCGCGCACACCCCCTCATTGCCCCTGGCAACCCCAATAAGCGCACCCCCGGCGCGGGCCGGAAAAACCTGGTGCGCAATCGCTCGCAAGACGTCCGTCGTCTTAGCGCAAGAATCCTGGAGCGGACATGGAATACTTTACCGTCTCGCTGTTGAACGGCGTGATTTACGGCCTGCTGCTATTCATGGTGTCGGCAGGCCTGACACTGATTTTCGGAATGATGGGCGTGCTCAACTTCGCGCACGCCTCGTTCTACATGATAGGCGCGTACGCCGCCTACACCCTGACGCCCGTCACCGGCTTCTGGACCGCGCTGGTCCTGGCCACCATCATCGCCGGCCTGCTCGGCATGGGCGTTGAGCGCTATTTCCTGCGCCGCGTCCACAAGTTCGGCCATGCGCAGGAACTGCTGGTGACCTTCGGCCTGGCCTTCATCGTGGCGGAGCTGATCAAGCTGTTCTACGGCGACTTCCCGGTCGACTACCGCGTGCCGCAGTTCCTCAACTTCGCGGCCTTCCGCGTGTTCGACGCGGACTATCCGTTCTACCGCCTGCTGATGGGCGGCGTGTCGCTGGCGATGTTCGCCGTGATCTATCTGTTGCTGTCGCGCACCCGCGTGGGCATCGTGGTGCGTTCGGCCATCTACCGTCCGCGCATGGCCGAGGCGCTGGGCCATAACGTGCCGCTGGTGTTCATGAGCGTGTTCGGCGTGGGCGCGGCCATGGCCGGCCTGGCCGGCGCGGTCGCAGGCGCTTTCTACACCACCAACCCCAACATGGCGCTGGAACTGGGCGTGCTGGTGTTCGTGGTGGTGGTGGTGGGCGGCCTGGGCTCGCTCGAAGGCGCGATGATCGCCTCGCTGCTGATCGGCCTGATCAGCTCGTTCTCGGTCGGCATCGACGCCAGCCTGGCGACCCTGTTCGGCCTGTTCGGCGCCGGCGAATGGGCCGAAAGCGTGGGCGGCCTGATGACCGTGAAGATTTCCAGCCTGGCCGCGACCCTGCCCTTCCTGCTGATGCTGGTGGTGCTGCTGGTCAAGCCTTCGGGCCTGAAGGGAGAACAGGCATGAGCCAGACCCGCCGTACTTCCGCCCTGCTGCTCCTCGTCCTGTGCGTGGCCGCGCTCTGCGCGCTGCCCTGGCTGCTGCCCCCGGGCCAGCTGGTGGCAGCCGTGCAGATGCTGATCGCCGCGCTATTCGCCTGCGCCTTCAACCTGCTGGCCGGCCAGGGCGGAATGCTGTCCTTCGGCCACGCCGCCTACTTCGGCGTGGGCACCTTCGCCACCATCCACGCCATGAATGCGCTGGGCGGCGCGGGCCTCTTGCCCACGCCGCTGATGCCGTTGGCGGGCGGCGTGGCCGGCCTGCTGTTCGGCCTGGTCGCGGGCTGGTTCGCCACCATGCGCGCCGGCGTCTACTTCGCCATGATCACGCTGGCGCTGGCCGAGCTGCTGCATGCGCTGGCGCCGCACCTGAAAGGCGTGTTCGGCGGCGAGGCGGGCGTATCCGCCATGCGCATGCCGGCCTGGGGCTTCACCTTCGGTTCCGACATCGAGGTCTATTTCCTGGTGCTGGCCTGGGTGCTGGTGTCGCTGGCCGCGCTTTATGGCCTGACGCGCACGCCGCTGGGCCGGCTGACGCTGGGCCTGCGCGAGAACGCCAACCGCCTGCGCTACCTGGGCTATCGGCCGCACACGCTCAAGACCCTGGTGTTCGCGCTGTCCGCCATGTTCGCCGGCATCGCCGGCGGCCTGCAGGCGCTGAACATCGAGGCCGGCAACTACGTGCTGTTCGACGTCAAGCTGTCCACCGACGCGGTGCTGTTCGCCTACATCGGCGGCGTCAACGCCTTCCTCGGCCCGGTGCTGGGCGCCTCCATCCTGACCTTCCTGTCGCAGACGCTGGCCGACATCACGCGCTCCTGGCTGCTGTACCAGGGCATCCTGTTCGTGCTGGTGATGCTGTTCGTGCCGGACGGCCTAGTCGGCCTGGTGCAGGGCGCCGCCCGTTCGCTGCGCGAGCGCGGCCTGGCCAACTGGCTGCCGCGCGCCGCGGTATCCGTGGCGGGCGGCCTGCTGCTGACCTGCGCCACGGTCTTCACGGTTGAGCTGCTGCAACGCATGTTCGCCCGCGACTACCGCTCGCTGCTGGCCATGAACCCCGAGGCCGGCTGGCCCGAGATTCCGCTGTTCGGCCACGACTGGGCGCCGCTGGCGCTGTCGACCTGGCTGATTCCGCTGGCGCTGTTCGTGGCGGGCCTGGCGGCCTGCCGCTGGGCGCTGGCCCTGTGGCGCGACGACGAACAAGCCGCTCCCGCGCTGGAGGCTGCACAATGAGCCACGAAATCCTGACCCTGACCGACGTGCGCAAGTCCTTTGGCGACGCGCAGATCATCCGCGGCGTGAACCTGAAGGTCGAGGCCGGCGAACGCCATGCCGTCATCGGCCCGAACGGCGCCGGCAAGTCCACGCTGTTCCACCTGATGTCGGGCTCGTTCGCGCCGACCTCGGGCGACATCAGCCTGCGTTCGCGCTCCATCGGCGGCCTGCCGCCGGAGCGCATCAACCGCCTGGGGCTGGCGCGCTCGTTCCAGATCACCAACGTGTTCCCGCGCCTGTCGGTGCGCGAGAACCTGCGGCTGGCGGTGCTGCGCATGCACGGCCTGGTCTACAACTTCTGGCGCCCCATCGCCCGCAACCGCGCCGTCAACGAAGACGTCGACCGCCTGCTGGAGAAAGTGCGCCTGGCCGCCAAGCAGCACACCGCCGCCGGCGACCTGAACTATTCGGAACAGCGTTCGCTGGAAATCGGCATGACGCTGGCCTCGCGCCCCAAGGTCATCCTGCTGGACGAGCCCATGGCGGGCATGTCCCAGCACGAGGTGGACTACACGGTGGAGCTCATCAAGGACGTGACCCGCGACTGCACGCTGCTGATCGTGGAACACGACATGCAGGTGGTGTTCTCGCTGGCCGACCGCATCAGCGTGCTGGTCTATGGCGAGATCCTCGCCACCGGCACGCCGGCCGACATCCGCGGCGACGCCCGCGTGCGCGAAGCCTACCTGGGAGAGGAAACGGTATGACGACGCAATCCCCCTTGCTGAGCCTGCAAGGCGTGCATGCCCACTACGGCAAGAGCCACATCCTGCACGGCATCGACCTGACGGTCGGCCGCGGCGAAGTCGTAAGCCTGCTGGGCCGCAACGGCGCGGGCCGCTCCACCACCATGAAGAGCATCATGGGCCTGGTGGACGTGACCGGCGGCAGCATCGCCATCGAAGGCCGCGACATCACCAACAAGCGCCCCTTCGAGATCGCCCGCGCCGGCCTGGGCTTCGTGCCGGAAGAGCGCGAGGTGTTCGCCAACCTGACCGTGGACGAAAACCTGCGCATGGGCGAACAGCCCAGGCGCGACGACGCGCCCTATTGGTCGACCGAGCAGATGTTCGACTACTTCCCGCGTCTGAAGGAACGTCGCGGCACCAAGGCAGGCAACCTGTCGGGCGGCGAACAGCAGATGCTGACCATGTGCCGTTCGCTCTTGGGCAACCCCAAGGTCATGCTGATCGACGAACCCACCGAAGGGCTGGCGCCGAAGATCGTGGAAGTGATCGCCGACGTGATCCGCGACATCCACAAGCGCGGCGTGTCCGTGGTGCTGGTGGAGCAGAAGCTGACCATCGCGCTGAAGGTCTCCACCCGCGTCAGCGTGATGGGCCACGGCCGCATCGTTTTCGAAGGACCGCCCGCGCAGCTGCATGAGCGCCAGGACGTGGTCCAGGAATGGCTGGCGGTCTGAGCGCCGGCAAATACATCGCTAAGAGGCAAACATCTTGGACCAAACTCCGGAAGTCATCCATCCCGACCTGCGCGGCCAGAGCGTCGTCATCACCGGCGGCGCCAAGGGCATAGGCCTGGCCACGGCGCAGGCCTTCGCGCGCCAGGGCGCGCGCGTGGCGCTGCTGGACATGGACGCCGCTGCGCTGGACGAAGCCGTCGCCGGCCTGGCCGCGCTGGGTGGCGAAGCGCTGGCCGTGCAGGCCTCGGTCACCGACGCCGACGCGGTCGAGCAGGCTTTCGCACAGGTCGAAAAGGCCTGGGGCCGCATCGACGTGCTGGTCAACAACGCCGGCGTCTCCGCCAACAAGCCCACGCTGGAAGTCACCGTGGACGAATGGCGCCGCGCCGTGGACATCAACCTGACCGGCGTGTTCCTGTGCGCCCAGGCCGCCGGCCGCCGCATGGTGCCCGCTGGCGCAGGCGCCATCATCAACCTGGCCTCCATGTACGGCGTGGTGGCGGCGCCCGACCGCGCCGCCTATTGCGCCACCAAGGGCGCGGTGGTGCTGCTGACCGAGACCCTGGCCGTGGAATGGGGCCCGATGGGCGTGCGCGTGAACGCGCTGGCGCCGGGCTACGTGGAAACGGACCTGGTGCGCGACCTGGCCGCGCGCGGCCGCCTCGACCCCGAGCGCCTCAAGCAGCGCACGCCGCTGCGCCGCCTGGCGCAACCCGCCGAAATGGCCGACCTGGCGGTGTTCCTGGCCTCGCGCCAGGCCGCCTACGTCAACGGACACACCCTGGTGGCCGACGGCGGCTGGAGCCGCTACAGCTACCTCTAATCGCAAGAACGCATACACACATCTCTGGAGATTCACTCATGGCCACCCACCAACCGCTTGAGCCCCAAGCGCCCTGGCGGCAACTGACGGTAGACGCCAAGGACTGGCAACAGGCGGACCCGGCCCTGCTGGGCACCATGCTGACCCAGCTGCACTGGATCCGCGCCTTTGAAGAAGCCGTGCTCGACCTGGCCGCCGAAGGCCTGGTGCACGGCCCCGCGCATTCGTCCGTGGGCCAGGAAGGCGGCGCGGTCGGCTCGGTGCTGGCGCTGGGCGCCGGCGACCAGATCAATGGTTCGCACCGCGGCCACCACCAGTTCCTGGCCAAGGCGCTGCAGCACGTCGCGCCGCTGGGCCTGGACCCGCGCAATCCGCTCACGCCCGCCATCGATGAGGTCCTGCAGAAGACGCTGGCCGAGATCATGGGCCTGGCCCAGGGCTACTGCCGCGGCCGCGGCGGCAGCATGCACCTGCGCTGGCTCGAAGCCGGCGCGCTGGGTACCAACGCCATCGTCGGCGGCGGCGTGCCGCTGGCGGCCGGCGCGGGCTGGGCGCACAAGCATGCCGGCACCGACCGCGTCGCCGTGACCTATTTCGGCGACGGCGCGGTGAACATCGGCTCGGTGCTGGAAACCATGAACCTGACCGCGGCCTGGAAGACGCCGCTGTGCTTCTTCATCGAGAACAACCGCTACGCCGTGTCCACCACCGTGGAAGAGTCCACCGCCGAACCGCGCCTGTCGGCGCGCGGCCTGGCCTTCAACATCCCGTCGTGGAAGGTGGACGGGATGGATCCGCTGGCGGTTCACCTGGCCATGTCCGAAGCCGTGGCGCACATGCGCGCCGGCAACGGTCCCACCATCGTCGAAGTGGACGTGTACCGCTTTTTCCACCAGAACGGCCCGTTCCCCGGCAGCGCCTTCGGCTACCGCAGCAAGGACGAGGAAGCGCAATGGCGCCGTCGCGATCCGCTGGACAAGATCGCCGCGGAAATGATCGCCCGCCAACTGATCACGCAAGCCGAAGTCGACGCCCTGCGCCAGCGCTGCAAGGACGTGATGAAGGACGTGACCGGCCGCCTGACCGAAGCCGCCGACGGCGGCAAGCGCCGCGTGCGCGCCGACCTCTGGCCCAGCCCCGACTTCCGCGACGTGGGCCTGCGCAGCGACGGCTCGGAACTGGCCGGCCTGCGCTACCAGGAAGCCGCCGACTACGCCGGCCAATCCGCCGAGCGCAAGTTCGTCGACGCGGTGGCCGACGTGCTGGACCGCCGCATGGAAACCGACGCCGGCGTGGTGGTGCTGGGCGAAGACGTACACCGCCTGAAGGGCGGCACCAACGGCGCCACGCGCGGCCTGAAGGACAAGTATCCGGACCGCGTGCTGGGCACCCCCATTTCCGAGAACGCCTTCGCCGGGCTGGGCGGCGGTCTGGCGATGGACGGCCGCTACCGGCCCATCGTGGAGTTCATGTACCCCGACTTCATGTGGGTCGCGGCCGACCAGATCTTCAACCAGATCGGCAAGGCCCGCCACATGTTCGGCGGCGACATCGACGTGCCCTTCGTGCTGCGCACCAAGGTCGCCATGGGCACGGGCTACGGCTCGCAGCACTCGATGGATCCGGCCGGCATTTTCGCCACCGCGCCCGGCTGGCGCGTGGTCGCGCCGTCCACGCCTTACGAGTACGTCGGCCTGATGAACACCGCGCTGGCCTCCAAGGACCCGGTGCTGGTGATCGAGCACGTGGACCTGTACGCCTCCTCGGGCGAGGTGCCCGCGGACGACCTGGACTATGCGATCCCGTTTGGCAAGGCCCGCGTGCGCCGCGAGGGCGGCAAGGTCACCATCCTGACCTATCTGTCCATGGTCAGCCGCGCGCTCAAGGCGGCTGAAGCAGCCGGCGTGGACGCCGAGGTCATCGACCTGCGCACGCTGGACCGCGCCAGCCTGGACTGGGACACCATCGGCGCCAGCATCATGAAGACCAACAACGTGCTGATCGTGGAGCAAGGCGCGCGCGGCACCTCCTACGGCGCCATGCTGGCCGACGAGATCCAGCGCCGCTACTTCGATTGGCTGGACCAGCCGGTCAAGCGCGTGACCGGCGGCGAAGCCTCGCCCAGCATCTCCAAGGTGCTCGAGCGCGCGGCCTTCGCCGACACCGAGGAAGTCATGGCCGGCCTGGCCGACGTGCTGGCCGACCTGGGAGAACAGGCATGACCCTGCACATGACCGTGCCGATGGAAGTCGGCATCTGCTGCGCCGACCTGGACGCGCAGCTGGCCTTCTACACCGGCATCCTGGGCCTGAAGCTCGTCAACCGCGTGAACGTGCCGGCCGACAAGGCGCAGGCCACCGGCCTCACGCGCCATGGCTACGACGTGGCGCGCCTGCAGACCAGCTACGGCGAACGCATCAAGCTGCTGCAACCCGCCGCCGCACCCGAGGCCGCTGCGCGCGGCGCGGCCATCCTGGACCGCCAGGGCGCAACCTACCTGACCTTCATCGTGCGGGACCTGCCCGGCGTGGTCCGCGACCTGGAAGCCCGGGGCGTGGTCTTCGACAGCAAGCCCGCGCCGATGGAAGTGCGCCCCGGCACCTGGCTGGCGTTCTTCCGCGACCCTGAAGGCAATGTGCTGGAACTGGTCGAATACGACGATCCCGCCACCTACCGGCCGGACCTGGCTGGCGCCGCTGAATAGGACGAACATCGTGGCACACCTTATCAAGCTCCCCTCCGTTGCCGCCGACACCTCGGGCGGCACGCTGCACCAGTGGCTCAAGAAAGAAGGCGACGTGGTCGCCGTGGGCGATGCGCTGGCGGAAATCGAAACCGAAAAGGCCATTGTCGAGATCAATGCCGAGCAGGCCGGCGTGCTGGGCCGCATCGTGGTCCAGGCAGGCGCGGCCTCCGTGCCGGTGAACACCGTGATCGGCGTGCTGCTGGCGCAGGGCGAAGACGCCTCGGCCATCGACCGCGCGCTGGCCGAAGCCGGCGCGGCCGTGCAGCCGGCAGCCGCTGCCGCTGCTTCGGCTCCCGCCGGCAATGCCGCCGCCGCTTGCCCCCCGGCCAACTGCGCTGCCGCCCCGGCCAGCGCTGCGGCCGCGCCCAAGGCGCCGGCCGCCGCCAGCAACGCTCCGGTCCCCGGCGGGCGCCTGTTCGCCAGCCCGCTGGCGCGCCGCCTGGCCGCGCAATGGCATGTGGATCTGCTGGGCGTGACCGGCACCGGTCCGCACGGCCGCATCGTGCGCCGCGACGTGGAAGCGGCGCGCGACCGCGCCCCGGCCGCGGCGCCCGCAGCGCTGGCCGGCCGTCCCGCCGCGCGCCGCGTGCCGCATACCGGCATGCGCCGCGCCATCGCCCGCCGTCTCACCGAGAGCAAGCAGAACGTGCCGCACTTCTACCTGACGGTGGATTGCCGGATGGACGCGCTGCTGGCGCTGCGCGCCCAGGCCAACCAGGGCGGCGCGGTGAAACTGTCGGTCAATGACTTCATCGTGCGCGCGGCCGCGCTGGCCCTGCGCGAAGTGCCGGAGGTCAATGCCAGCTGGCACGAGGACGCGGTCGAATACCATGCCGGCGCCGACATCTCGGTGGCGGTGGCGACCGACGGCGGCCTGGTCACGCCCATCGTGCGCGATGCCGACGTGAAATCCTTGTCCGCCATTGCAGGCGAAATCGTCGAGCTGGCCGGACGCGCCAAGATCAACCGGCTCAAGCCCGAGGAATTCACCGGCGGCTCGCTGACCGTCAGCAACCTGGGCATGTACGGCATCAGCCAGTTCGCCGCCATCATCAATCCGCCGCAGGCCGCCATCCTGGCGGTGGGCGCGGCAGAAAAGCGTCCGGTGGTGGACAGCGACGGCCAACTGGCCGCCGCCACCGTCATGACCGTGACCCTGTCCGCGGACCACCGCGTGGTGGACGGCGCGGTGGGCGCGCGCTGGCTGGCCGCCTTCCGCACGCTGATCGAAAACCCCGTGCGCATCCTGCTGTGAGCCCCGCCATGACCAAGACTACGTTTGATCTCGTCGTGGTGGGCGGCGGCCCCGGCGGCTATGTCGCGGCCATCCGTGCGGCCCAGCTGGGCATGTCGGTCGCGCTGGTGGAACGCGCCGAACTCGGCGGCATCTGCCTGAACTGGGGCTGCATCCCCACCAAGGCGCTGTTGCACAGCGCCACCGTGCTGCGCGCCTGCCGCGAGGCGGCGTACTACGGCGTCGCGGGCGCGGGCGAAGCGCGTCCGGACCTGGCCGCCATGGTGGCGCGTTCACGCAAGGTGGCGGGCCGCCTGGGCCAGGGCGTGGCGCACCTGATGAAGAAGAACGGCGTGACCGTGTTCGCCGCCAGCGCCAAGCTGGCGGGCGGCGGCCGCCTGGCGCTGGACAACGGCAGCACGCTGTCGGCCAAGCACATCATCCTGGCCACGGGCGCGCGCGCCCGCGAGCTGCCGGCGCTGCCCCTGGGCGAACGCGTCTGGGCCTACCGCCAGGCGCTGGTCCCGGCCGAGATTCCGAAGTCGCTGCTGGTGGTGGGCGCGGGCGCCATTGGCGCGGAGTTCGCCAGCTTCTACCGCGCCGTGGGCGCGGCAGTCACGCTGATCGACATGACTGCGGAAATCCTGCCGCAGGAAGACGCCGAGATCTCGGCGCTGGCGCGCAAGGCCTTCGAAAAGCAAGGCATCCGGGTACTGACGCAGTGCGCCGTGGCCTCGTCCTCGCTGACCGCGAGCGGCGTGAAGGTGACGCTGGACCAGCAAGGCAAGCGCAGCGAGCTGGAAGTGGACCGCGTCATCGTCGCCGCCGGCATCGTCGGCAACGTCGAGAACCTGGGCCTGGAGCAGACCCGCGTGAAGGTGGAGAAGACCCACATCGTCACCGACGGCCTGTGCCGCACGGGCGAGCCCGGCGTCTATGCCATCGGCGACGTGGCGGGCGCGCCGTGGCTTGCCCACAAGGCCAGCCACGAAGCCGTGCTGTGCGTGGAAGCCATCGCCGGCAAGCCCGCGCATCCCATCGATCCGTTGCGCATCCCGGCCTGCACCTACTCGTACCCGCAGGTCGCCAGCATCGGCATGAGCGAAGCCCGCGCCCGCGAACACGCCGCCAAGACCGGCGGCGACATCCGCGTGGGCAAGTTCACCTTCGCCGGCAACGGCAAGGCGATCGCCATGGGCGAGGACCAGGGACTGGTGAAGACGGTGTTCGACGCCAAGAGCGGCGAGCTGCTGGGTGCGCACATCATCCACCCCGAAGCGTCCGAGCTGATCACGGGCTACGGCGTGGCGGCCTCGCTGGAAGCCACGGAAGAAGACCTGATGCACACCGTGTTCGCGCACCCGACCCTGTCGGAAACGCTGCACGAATCGGTGCTGTCGGCCTTTGGCCGCGCCTTGCACGCCTAGGCGCCATGCCAAGCGCGGCGCGGGTTCAGATCCGCGCCGCGAAGAAATCCAGGAAGCAGGCGATGCGCCGCGAGAGCTGCGTGTTGCGGTGATACACCGCGTGCATGGGCTGCAGATAGTCCGTGTGCGCGGCTTCCATCAGCTTCACCAGCCGGCCGGCCTTGACGTCCTCGCGCACCACGAAGTCAGACAGGCAGGCGATGCCCACGCCGCGCACCGCCAGTTGCCGCTGCGTCTCGCCGCTGGACGTCGCCAGCGTCGGCACCGCCAGATAGCTGGACCCGCCCGCGTGGCGCAAGGGCCAGACGTTCAGGCTCTCAGGCTGGGTGAAACCCAGCACTTCATGCGCCGCCAGGTCCTCCACCGTCTGCGGCGCGCCGCGCCGGGCCACGTAGTCCGGGCTGGCCATCACCCAGCGCGGCGACGGCCGCAGCGTGCGCGCATGCAGGGTGGAATCCGTCAGCGGCCCCATGCGCAGCGCCACGTCGGTGCGGTGTTCCATGAGGTCCACGATGCGGTCGTTGCTGGTGAGTTCGAGCGTGATCGCCGGATACTCGTGCCGGAACTCCGCCACCAGCGGCACCACGCAATGCAGCATGACGGGCACCGACGCATCCACCCGCAAGCGGCCCGCCGGGCGCTGATGCACCATGCGCATGCAATCCTCGGCTTCGTCCAGCGACGCGACGATGTGCCGGGCCTTGGGCAGGAAATGCTTGCCCTCCTCGGTCAGTTCCATGCGCCGGGTGGTGCGGTTGATCAGGATGACGCCGAGCTCTTCCTCAAGCCGCGACAGGCCGCGGCTGACGCCCGACGCAGTATGGCCCAGAAGCTCGGCGGCGGCGCTGAGGGATCCGGCGTCCACCACGCCCAGGAACAGGCGTACCGCGTCAGAGTTCAGGGACATGAGGCAGGCTCCTTGGTTGATGGATCGATTGTATCGAGCCCCAGCGCCCAAGAAGCCTGCAAAAAAAACGCCGAAGGCCAGGCGATGGCCGGCCCTCGGCGCTCAGGAGCAACCGGCGATTACTGCGCCGGCACCACGGCAGTAACCTCAATCTCCACCTTGGCGCGGTCCTCGACCAGGTCCGCCACCTCCACGGCCGTCATCGCCGGGAAATGCCGGCCGATGTACTCACGATAGTGCTTGCCGATGGCGGGATAAGCCGCCACATACTCGTTCTTGTCCGTCACGTACCACGTCATCCGGACGATATGCTCAGGCTTGGCGCCGCCCTCGGCCAGAATCGCGACGATGTTCGCCAGCGTCTGGCGCACCTGCTCCGCCAGATCGTCGGTCTCGAACTGCTGCTGGCCATTCCACCCCACCTGCCCGCCCACAAATACGAGCTTGCTGCCCACCTGCATCTCGGTGAGCACGCCATTCGAATAGCCCCGGGGCGCCATCCAATCCGGCGGTTGCAGAATTTTCATAACGTCATCCTATATTTAAGAAAAGCAAACGATCCCCGCCGCTTACGCTGCGGGAACCAGATAAGCCTGCATGCGTTCCCGCAGATCCGCAGGCAGCGGCATGGACTTCATCGTCCGCAAATCCACCGTTACGATCGTCAGCGTCGCCGACAAGCGCAACTGGCCATCCGGCCCCTCGAAGCGCACCAGCGCCTTGAACGACGCGCCGCCGATGCGCTGTACTTCCAGCACCTGGCGCAGACGCTCGTGCCAGCGGCTGGGCGCGCTGAAATCGCACTGCACCGACGCCATCGGCGTGCCGATGTGCCGCTCCACGTGCAGCGCATGAAACGGCAACCCCATGCCCTTGTCGAACCATTCCTCGACAAAGTCATTGATCATCTCGAAGTAGCGAGGGTAGAAAACGATGCCCGCCGGATCGCAATGACGGAAGCGGACTTCGACCTGGCTGATGAAAGGGGCTGCCATGGAATTTCCTTGTTGCCGGTTCAGGCCATCTTGCGCAGCGCGAAACGCTGCAGCTTGCCGGTTTCGGTGCGCGGCAGCGCGTCGACAAACTCGATGGCACGGGGATACTTGTAGGGCGCGATATTGGCCTTCACGAACTGCTGCAGCGCCGCGACCAGCTCGCTGCCGGCTTCATAGCCCGGCTTGAGCACCACGAAGGCCTTGACCACCTGGCCGCGCTCGTCGTCCGCCGCGCCCACCACGCCGCACTCCGCCACGGCCTCGTGACGCAGCAGCGCGTCCTCGACCTCGGGTCCGGCAATGTTGTAGCCCGCCGAAACAATCATGTCGTCATTGCGCGCCTGATAGAAGAAATAGCCGTCGTCATCCTGCAGGAACGTATCGCCCGGCAGGTTCCAGCCGTTCTGCACGAAGCGCCGCTGGCGTTCGTCCGCCAGATAGCGGCAGCCGGTAGGCCCCTTGATCGCCAACCGGCCCACCGTGCCGTTGGGCACGGGATTCATATCGTCATCGACGATCTGCGCCACATAACCCGGCACCACGCGGCCGATGGCGCCGGCCTTGACCGACTCCGGCGGGCTGGACACGAACACGTGGATCATTTCCGTGCCGCCGATGCCGTCGATCATCTCGATGCCGCTGGCTTTTTTCCAGAGCTGGCGCGTCGCATCCGGCAGCGCCTCGCCCGCCGACACGCTCTTCTTCAGCGACGACAGATCGAACTTGCCCACCAATGCCGCCATCTGGCGGTAGAACGTGGGCGCCGTGAACACGATGGTGGCGCGGAAATCCTGGATCAGCTGCAGCAGGCTTTCCGGCGACAGCTTCTCGGCCAGCACCGTGCTCGCGCCCACGCGCAGCGGGAAGCACAGCAGGCCGCCCAGGCCGAAGGTAAATGCCAGCGGCGGCGTGCCGCAGAAAATGTCGTCCGGACCCGGCTTGATGACGTGCTTGGGGAACAGGTCGCACATCGCCAGGACGTCGCGATGGAAGTGCATGCAGCCCTTGGGCGCGCCGGTGGTACCGCTGGTGAAGGCGATCAGGCACACGTCGTCGGCCGCGGTATCGCAGGCCTTGAAATCATCCGGCTTGGCCGCTGCCAACGCATCCAGCGCGTCGGGCGCCTTGTCGTTGAAGTACATGACCTTGGTCAGGCCAGGGCAATAATGCTCATGGCTGGGCTGGGTGCAGAACTCCGCCTCGTCTTTCAGGCGGGCATCGCACAGCACGGCCTGGATCTGCGCCTTGTCGATGATCTGCTTGAGTTCCTTGGCGCGCAACAGCGGCATCGTCGGCACCGTCACCAGCCCGGCCTTGATCGCTGCCAGCCACGAGGCCGCCATCATGGGGTTGTTCGGTCCGCGCAGCAGCAGGCGGTTGCCCGGCACCAGGCCCATATCTTCCGCCAACACCCGGGCGATACGGTTGGTCAGCGCGGCCAGTTCGCGGTAGGTCATCGTGGCGTGCTTGCCGTCCTGGCTCCAGCGCAGCGCGACGCGCTCGCCGTGACCGCGCTCGACCATGGCGTCCACCAGTTCGACCGCGCAGTTCAAACGTTTCGGATAGGCCACGTCGGGGCCGTCGAGCAGGAACTCTGGCCATTGTTCGCCCGGGGGCAGATTGTCCCGGGCGAAAGTGTCGATGTGGGCGGATGCTTCCATGGAATTCCCCTTGCTATTGCGGTGTAGTTGCTGTGCCGGGACGACGGAGCTCGATGGCTGCCTTACGCCTTCAGCAGTTCACGGGCAATGATCAACTTCTGCACTTCTGTCGCGCCTTCGTAGATCCGCAGCGCGCGTATTTCCCTGTAAAGCTTCTCCACCGGCATCCCCGACACCACGCCCGCGCCGCCGAACATCTGCAGCGCGCGGTCGATCACGGTCTGCGCCGATTCCGTGGCGGTCATCTTGGCCATGGCCGCTTCGCGCGTGGTGCGCTGCTTCAGCACGTCGCGCATCCAGGCCGCCCGGTATGTCAGGAGCGCCGAGGCGTCGATGGCGGTCGCCATGTCGCCCAGCGCGGCCTGCGTCAGCTGCAGGTCCGACAGCGTCTGGCCGAACATGCGGCGCGACTTGGAACGCGCCAGCCCTTCGTCCAGCGCGCGGCGCGCGAAACCCAGCGCGGCGGCCGCTACCGAGGCGCGGAAGATGTCCAGCGTCATCATGGCCAGCTTGAAGCCCTGGCCCGCGTCGCCCAGCCGGTGCGACGCCGGAATGCGGCAGTTGTCGAACGTGATGGTCGCCAGCGGGTGCGGAGCGATCAGGTCGATGCGTTCGCTGACCTCGAAGCCCGGCGTATCGGCATCCACCACGAAGGCGCTGATGCCACGCGCGCCAGGGGCTTCGCCCGTGCGCGCGAACACGCAATAGAAGTCCGCGATGCCGCCGTTGGAAATCCAGGTCTTGGCGCCGTTCAACACATAATGGTCACCGTCCAGCGTGGCCTCGCAGGCCAGCGCGGCCACGTCCGAGCCGGCATCGGGCTCCGACAGCGCAAAGGCGGCGATGGCTTCGCCGCGCGCCACGCGCGGCAGATAGTGCTGGCGCAGTTCGTCCGAGCCCATCAGCGAAATGGCGCCGCTGCCCAGGCCCTGCATGGCAAAGGCGAAATCGGCCAGCCCTTCATGGCGCGCCAGGGTTTCGCGCAGGATGCACACCGCGCGGGAATCCACTTCCGGCAGCGCGCCGCCCCAGGCGCCGCCGGGGCCGCCCGCGACCGCGTAGCGCAGCCAGCCGGCCTCGCCCATGGCGCGCACCAGCTTCTTGCAGGCCGCGTCGGCGTCATGGTGATCCACGTCCCCCAGGGACGCTTCGCACCAGGCGTCGACCTCGTGCGCCAGCTTGCGGTGCGCATCGTCGAAAAACGGCCAATCCAGCCAGCTTGCGTCGCGCATGCTCAGTCCCCTTGGAACACCGGTTTTTGCTTGGCCACGAAGGCCTCGTAGGCGCGACGGAAATCGCGCGTCTGCATGCAGATGGCCTGGGCCTCGGCTTCGGCCTCGATGGCCTCGTCCACCCCCATGTTCCATTCCTGGTGCAGCAGCTTCTTGGTCACGCCGTGGGCGAAGGTCGGACCCGCCGCCAGCTGCGCGGCCAGCGTTTGCGCGGCGTCGGCCAGCGCGCCGGGTTCATGCAGGGCATTGAAGAAACCCCAGCTGGCGCCTTCTTCCGCCGTCATGGCGCGGCCCGTGTAGAGCAGTTCGGACGCGCGGCCCTGGCCGATCATGCGCGGCAGCAAGGTGCATGCGCCCATGTCGGCGCCGGCTAGGCCGACTCGCGTGAACAGGAAGGCGGTGCGCGCGGCGGGCGTGCCCAGGCGCATGTCCGAGGCCAGCGCCACCATGGCGCCGGCGCCGGCGCAGATGCCGTCGACCGCCGCCACGATGGGCTGCGGGCAAGCGCGCATGGCCTTGACCAGATCGCCCGTCATGCGGGTGAAGTCCAGCAGCTCGGGCATGCTCATCTTGGTCAGCGGACCGATGATCTCGTGCACGTCGCCGCCCGAGCAGAAGTTGCCGCCCGCGCCCGTCACCACCACGACCTTGATGTCGGTGGCGTACACCAGCGCGCGGAACAGGTCGCGCAACTCGGCGTAGGAATCGAACGTCAGCGGGTTCTTGCGCTCGGGGCGATTCAGCGTCACCGTGCCGATCTTGCCGTCGGCCGACACCTGCCACAGGAACGTCTTGGCCTGATAGCCGGCGAACGGACGCTTGTGGTGTTTCATGGTGTGCTCTTCGGGCTGGGTGCTCATGGTGTCTCCGTTCGTGAATTGGGGTGGATGGGGCGCCGGCTTCAGCCGGTCATCACTTCGCCGCCGTCTACGGCGATGGCCTGGCCGTTGACCGAGGCCGAAGCCGGCAAGGCCAGCCAGGCGACCGTCTCGGCCACTTCCTCGGGCTGCACCAGGCGGCCCAGGGGGTTGCGCTCGGCCAGCTTGGCGCGCGCGGCGTCCGGCGTCATGCCGGTCTTGTCGACGATGTTCGACACCGCGCCGCGCACGATGTCGGTTTCCGTGTAGCCGGGGCATACGGCGTTGACCGTGACGCCCTTCTGCGCCGTTTCCAGCGCCAGCGAACGGGTCAGGCCGATCACGCCGTGCTTGGCCGCGCAATAGGCGCTGACATAGCCGTAGCCGATCAGGCCGGCCGTGCTGGCCACGTTGATTACGCGGCCCCATTTTTCCTGCAGCATGCCGGGCAAGGCCGCCTGGATGCAGTGGAAGGTCCCGGTCAGATTGACGTCCAGCATCGACTGCCACAGCGCCGCGTCGGTGCGGTCAAAGCGCTGGCTGACGGCCTGGCCGGCGTTGTTCACCAGCACCAGTACCGGACCGAACTCGGCCTCGGCCTGGGCGAAGGCCGCCCGCACCGAGGCTTCGTTGGCGATGTCGGCGCTGACGGCCTGCACCTGGCCGAGGCTGGCCAGGCTGTCGGCCGCGGCGTCCAGCGCGGCGCCGTCACGGCCCAGCAGCGTGACGCGCGCGCCGCGCTGCAAGAGCGCCCGGGCGCAGGCCAGCCCGATGCCGCGGGCGCCGCCCGTCACCAGGGCGTGGCGTCCGGCCAGCGGGAGCGGAGTTGCGTTCATTTGATATCCAGTTGCGCCATCGCGGCGGCGCGTTCGAAGTTGGTTTCCAGTTGGCGCTTGCCGGCGAAGTACTGGCTCGGCCAGGAAACATCACGGTAGCCCACTCGCGCGGCTTCGCGTAGCGTCCAGGAGGCGTCAGCCAAATGGGGACGCGCCAGCGCGCAAAGGTCGGCGCGGCCCGAGGCGATGATGCCGTTGGCGTGGTCGGCCTCGAAGATGGCGCCCACCGCGATGGTCGGGATGCCGGCCTCGTTGCGCACGCGGTCCGCGAACGGGGTCTGGAACATGCGGCCGTAGACCGGCTTTTCTTCCTTGCTGACCTGGCCGGACGAGCAATCGATCATGTCGGCGCCGGCAGCCTTGAAGTGGCGCGCGATCTCCACCGCGTCATCGGCCGTGATGCCGCCTTCGACCCAGTCGCTGGCGGAGATCCGCACCGACATGGGCTTGTTCTCGGGCCATACCGCGCGCACGGCATGGAACACCTCCAGCGGGAAGCGCAGGCGGTTCTCCAGGCTGCCGCCGTATTCGTCGGTGCGATGGTTCGTGAGCGGCGAAATGAAGCTGGACAGCAGGTAGCCGTGCGCGCAGTGCAGCTCCAGCCAGTCGAAGCCGGCCTGCTCGGCGCGGCGGGCGGCGGCCACGAAGTTGTCGCGCACGTCGTCCATGTCGGCGCGCGTCATGGCGCGCGGCGTCTGCGACACGCCTTCGATGTAAGGCAGGGCCGACGCAGACAAGAGCGGCCAGTTGCCTTCGGCCAGCGGATGATCGATCTTCTGCCAGCCCAGCTGCGTGGAACCCTTGCGACCGGCGTGGCCCAGCTGCAGGCCGATGCGGGCATCGCTGTTGCCATGCACGAAGCCGACAATGCGGGCAAACGCGTCGCGCTGCTCGTCACTCCAGAGGCCCGGGCAACCCGGGGTGATGCGGCCGTCCGGCGACACGCAGGTCATCTCGACCATGACGAGGCCCGCGCCGCCCATGGCGCGCGCGCCCAGGTGCACCAGGTGGAAGTCGCCCGGCACGCCATCGGTGCAGGAATACATGGCCATCGGCGACACCAGAATGCGGTTCTTCAGCCGCACGCCGCGCGCCTGATAGGGCGTCAGCATGGGGATCGCGGGCCGCTGGCCCGGCGCGGCGGCAGCGCCGGCGCGCTCCGCGATCCAGCGCTCGAAGCCTTCCAGCCAGGCCGGGTCGCGCAGGCGCAGGTTTTCGTGCGAGATCCGCTGCGAACGGGTCAACAGCGAATAGGCGAACTGTTCAGGCTCCAGGTCGGCATAGCGCTCGACGTTCTCGAACCATTCGGTGGAGTTGCGGGCGGCGTTCTGGATCTTCAGCACTTCGACGCTGCGCACTTCCTCGTAGTGCTTCAGGCCGGCTTCGACGCTGCCTTCGGCGCCGCTCAGGCAGCGCGCCAGCTCGATCGCGTCTTCCAGGGCCAGCTTGGTGCCGGAGCCGATCGAGAAGTGGGCGGTGTGGGCGGCGTCGCCCATCAGCACCACGGGCACGCGGCGCTCGCCGCGGGCGGTATCCAGCTTGTTCCAGTGCACCCAGGTATTGCAGATGACGCGCGGGAAGCGGATCCAGATGGCCGAGCCGCGCAGGTGCGTGGCGTTGCTGATCAGCGGATTGCCGTCCAGCCAGGGCGCGAACAGCTTTTCGCAGTAGGCGATGCCCTCTTCCTGGCTCATCTGCTCGATGCCGGCGGCCTGCCAGGTTTCCTCGGGCGTTTCCACGATGAAGGTGGACATGCCGTCTTCGTAGCGGTAGGCGTGTGCCTGGAACCAGCCGTGCTCGGTCTGGACAAAGGCGAAGGTGAAGGCGTCGAACACCTTCTTGGTGCCCAGCCACACGAAGCGGCAGCGGCGCTGGTCGATGTCCGGATGGAAAGTGTCGGCGTAGCGGGTCCGGACCTGGCTGTTGATGCCGTCCGAGGCGATGACCAGGTCGGCGTCGTATTCGCGGGCGATGGCCTGGTCGTCCTGGATGAACTGTTCGAACACCAGCTTCACGCCCACGTCCTCGCAGCGCGCCTGCAGGATGTTCAGCAGCTTCTTGCGGCCGATGCCGATGAAGCCGTGGCCGCCGCTGCGAATGCTGCGGCCCTTGAAGTTGATGTCGATGTCGTCCCAGTGGTTGAAGGCGTCGCCGATGGTCTGGGCGGAAACGGGGTCGGCTTCACGCAGGTTCTGCATGGTGGCGTCGGAGAACACCACCCCCCAGCCGAAGGTGTCGTAAGGGCGGTTGCGCTCGATCACGGTGACTTCGTTGGCGGGGTCTTGCAGCTTCATGAGCAGACCGAAATACAGGCCGGCGGGGCCCCCGCCGATGCAGACTATTTTCATTGCCGTAGCGCTCCGTGGTAAGCGACATCCGCTCTGAATTCCTGGAGCTGGCGGCCGCAGATATTTAAACCTGGATAGTTTAGGCTTGAAATATATACCTGAAGGTCCCGAGGCGCAAATGGGGAAAGTATCTAGATACTTTGAACCCCTAAATAGGGACGCGCTTGCCGCCTCCCCCTCCCCCCACCGCATTCGCGCCAGCGAACACAATAGCAATGCAAGAAATCACGTATGTCATTATTGGCCGCCCGCGCGGCCAATAATGACGGGCACCAAGAGCCCCGCCCCCGACCACGGATGCAGCAGCGCCACAAGCCAAGACTCAAGTAGCCCGTCGGCGCCGGCGCGTGGGAGGCGAGCAACCTCGATGCGCCCGAGGGAATCGGAAGGCAGCCGCCGCAGGCGGCAACGACGATGACGACGGGGCAGTCCGGAGCGAACGCTCCGGACCGCAATCGTGGGCGCTCGCCTCCCACGCGTCGACGTCGACGGGCGGCCTACGAAGCACCACGGCACCACCACCGGCACCCGCACGGCGTCAACACCAACCAGCACTCACCAAACGACCAAAAAAAAAAGCGGCGCTAAAAAGCGCCGCCCTCTTATCCACCAGCAAGCAAAATCAACGCTTGCCCTTCTGCTTCAGCTGCGACAAATCCCGCACAGCCCCACGATCCGCCGAAGTCGCCAACGCCGCATACGCCTGCAGCGCCTGCGACACGACACGTTCGCGGCCGACCGGCTCCCAGCCGTCAGCACGAGCATCCATGGCCGCCCGGCGGCGCGCCAGTTCCTCGTCGGACACCGCCAGATGCATCTTGCGGTTCGGGATATCGATCTCGATCACGTCGCCCTCTTCCACCAGGCCGATCGTGCCGCCTTCCGCCGCTTCCGGCGAAGCATGGCCGATCACCAGACCCGACGAACCGCCAGAGAAACGGCCATCCGTGAACAGCGCGCAAGTCTTGCCCAGGCCCTTGGACTTCAGGTACGACGTCGGATACAGCATTTCCTGCATGCCCGGACCGCCCTTCGGGCCTTCATAGCGGATCACCACCACGTCGCCCGGAACGATCTGGTCGCCCAGGATGCCTTCCACCGCATCGTCCTGGCTTTCGAAGACGCGCGCGCGGCCGGTGAAGACCCATTGCGACTCGTCCACGCCCGCCGTCTTGACGATGCAGCCCTTTTCAGCCAGATTGCCGTACAGCACGGCCAGGCCGCCATCCTTGGAATAGGCGCTTTCCTTGCTGCGGATGCAGCCCGTCTTGCGGTCGGTATCCAGCGTCAGGAAGGTTGCGTCCTGGCTGAACGCCACCGTGGTCGGAATGCCGCCCGGAGCCGCACGGTAGAACTTCTGCGCCTCTTCGCCAGCGCCGCCGGCCACGTCCCATTGCTTGATTGCGTTGCCCAGCGTGCCGCTGTGCACGTTGCCGCAGGACAGATCCAGCAGGTCCGCGCGCGCCAGTTCACCCAGGATGCCCAGGATGCCGCCAGCGCGGTGCACGTCTTCGATGTGGTACTTGTCGGTGGCGGGCGCCGCCTTGCACAGGCAGGGCACCCTGCGCGAAATGCGGTCGATGTCGGCCATGGTGAAGTCCACGCCCGCTTCCTGCGCCGCGGCCAGCAAGTGCAGCACGGTGTTGGTCGAGCCGCCCATGGCCACGTCCAACGCCATCGCGTTCTGGAACGCGCTCTTGGTGGCGATGCTGCGCGGCAGGACCGACTCGTCTTCTTCCTGGTAGTAGCGGCGGCACAGGTCCACCACCAGGCGGCCGGCCTGTTCGAACAGCCCCTTGCGCCAGGCGTGCGTGGCGACGATGGTGCCGTTGCCCGGCAACGCCAGGCCGATGGCCTCGGTCAGACAGTTCATCGAGTTGGCGGTGAACATGCCGGAACAGGAGCCGCAGGTCGGGCAGGCGCTGCGTTCGACTTCGGCCACTTCGGCATCCGACACCTTGGGGTCGGCGGCCTTGATCATGGCGTCGATCAGGTCGATCTTGGCGATGACCTTGCCATCGGTGGGCGACTTGACCTTGCCCGCTTCCATCGGCCCGCCCGACACGAACACGACCGGGATGTTCAGGCGCATCGCGGCCATCAGCATCCCCGGGGTGATCTTGTCGCAGTTCGAGATGCAGACCATGGCGTCGGCGCAATGCGCGTTGACCATGTATTCGACCGAGTCGGCGATCAGTTCGCGCGAGGGCAGCGAATACAGCATGCCGCCGTGGCCCATCGCGATGCCGTCGTCCACGGCGATGGTGTTGAATTCCTTGGCGACGCCGCCTGCGGCCTCGATTTCCTTGGCGACCAGCGCGCCCAGGTCGCGCAGGTGCACGTGGCCCGGCACGAACTGCGTGAACGAGTTCACTACCGCGATGATCGGCTTGCCGAAGTCGCCGTCCTTCATGCCGGTGGCGCGCCACAAGGCGCGGGCGCCGGCCATGTTGCGGCCGTGGGTCGAGGTGCGGGAGCGGTAGTGCGGCATGGTTTGTCTCTGGCTGTAGCTGTTAGCGTAGGCGGCAAAACGTTAAATAATACGCTGGTTCGGGCCGCGCCCGCCCGCTGGCCGCCCCCGGGCCGCGGCCGCGGCCATCAGGCGGACGCCATGCCACGGGCCGCAAAGGCGCTGGGCGGCTCGCCCACGGCCTTGCGGAACATGGCCGCGAAGGCGCTGGGGCTTTCGTAGCCCAGGTCCAGCGCCACCTCCAGCACGCGCTCGCCGCGCGCCAGCCGCTCCATCGCCGCCAGGAGCCGCGCCTGCTGGCGCCAGCGGCCGAAAGTCATGCCCGTATGCCGCAGGAACAGGCGGTGCACGGTCTTCGGGTCCACCCCCAGCGCGCGCGCCCAATCGGCCGCGCCGTCCTGGCGTTCCGGGTGGCGCACGATGGCCCGGCAGATGCGCGCCAGGCGGGGCTCGGCGGGCTGCGGCAAATGCAGCGGCAGCACCGGCTCCTGGCGCAGTTCGTCCAGCAGCAGCATCATCAGCCGGCCGTCGCGCGTGTCGGGCGCCCAGTCCAGCGGCACCTCGGCGGCCGCGACCATCAGCTCCCGCAACAGGGGGGAAATCGACAACACGCAGCAGCTGGACGGCAAGTGCGCGGCCGCGCCGGGCTCGACGAACACGGTGCGCATGCGCGGCTCGCCGCTCATGCGCAAGCCGTGCGATACCCAGGCCGGCACCCAGACGCCGCGCGTGGGCGGCACCACCCAGATCCCGGCGTCAGTATCCACCACCATCACGCCGGAGATCGCATAGAGCAATTGGGCGCGGCGGTGGCGGTGCCGGCGGACGCGATGGCCGTCTTCGTAATCCACTGCCAGCCCGGCCACCGGACGCCGCGAGGACTCATAGGGAAACAGGTCCAGCTCTGCGGGCTTGTAGGGCTTGCGGGCAGCAGGCTTGTCCATTTTGCGATGATTGCGATTCAAGTGGCGTGGAATGGTCTGCGCCAGTGTACCCACGTCCTCGGATTCATCCACGCAACGCCAGCAGCGACTCCTGCAGATGCCGCAACCCCCGGCTGAGCGGTTTGTCCCGCCGCAGCACGATGGCCAGGCTGCGCGCCAGGCGCGGCGCCAGCGAGCGCACCTCCAGCGCCTGGCGCCGGCCCGCGCCCGACACCGCCAGCCTGGGCAGGATCGCGCAGCCCAGGCCGGCGGCAACGATCTCCTTCATGGCTTCGGTGCTGCCCAGCTCCATCACGGGCTTGGCGGCCAGCCCGGCGTCCTCGAACCAGTCGTCCACCAGGCGGCGGGTGCGCGCGCCCGGTTCGAACAGCACCAGCGGCAGCTGCGCCAGCGCCTGCGGCGTGGCGGCCGCGGGAATGGCGGCAGCATCGCCGGCGGGAAAGATCGCCACGAACTCGTCATCCAGCACCGGCGTGACCTGGAACATGCGTCCCGGCGCGGGCAAGGTGACCAGGCCGATATCGAGCGTGTTGTTCTCCAGCCCGCGCAGCATGTCCGCCGTATTGCCGGTGCTGGCCACGATGTCCAATGCCGGAAAGCGCCGCCGCAGATCCGCCAGGATAGGCGGCAGCAGATAGGTGCAGGCGGTAGCGCCCGTGCCCAGCCGGACCCGGCCGGACACCTGCGACGCATGCGCGGTCATGGCAAGTTCGGCCTGCGCCAGCGCCGCGTCGATGACGCGCACGTGCGACAGCAGCTCCAGCCCTGCGGCTGTCGGCCCGGCGCGGCGGCCGATGCGTTCCACCAGCTTCATGCCGAAGCGCCGCTCCAACTGGCGGATTTGCAGGCTGACGGCGGGCTGCGTCACGCCGCCCCGCTCCGCGGCGGCGGAAAAACTGCCCAGTTCGATCACCTGCGCAAAGGTGCGCAGGTGATCTAGGTTGAGACCGCGCATCGCTCAATCCAAAGTTTTACTTATACAAATCATAATGGACCAAAGCTTTATTAATAAATAAGCTTGCGCGACACTGGCGGCTTCTATTTTTCTTTCCTGCTCACGGCCCGCCCATGTCGTCCCCCGCTCCCACCGTCCTCATCCGCGACAGCGCGGAAGCCGACCTTCCCGCCATCAAGACCATCTACGCCCACCACGTGCTGCACGGCACGGCCTCGTTCGAGCTGGAGCCGCCGTCCATCCAGGAAATGCGCCAGCGCCGCGGCGCCGTACTGGAAAAGGAAATGCCCTATCTGGTGGCCGAGATCAACGGCGAGGTCGTGGGTTACGCCTACGTCACGCCTTACCGCCCGCGCCCGGCCTACCGCCATACGGTCGAAGATTCGGTGTACGTGAAGGCGGGCCGCTCCGGACTGGGCATCGGCGGCAAGCTGCTGGCCGCGCTGATCGAACGCTGCACCGCCGCCGGCTGGCGCCAGATGCTGGCCGTGGTGGGCGACAGCCGCAACGCCGCGTCGCTCGCGCTGCACGCCAGCCAGGGCTTCCATCCCGCCGGCACCCTGCGTTCGGTGGGGCATAAGCACGGCGAATGGCGCGACACGGTGCTGATGCAGCGCGCGCTGGGCGAAGGCGACAACACGCCGCCGCAACGGCCGTGATTGCGCCGCGCGCCATCGTCTGCCTGGGGCTGACGCAACTGGTCGGCTGGGGCGTGACGTACTACCTGATCGGCGCCCTGGGACCGGCCATGGCCGCCGACCTGGGCTGGAACGCCGCCACCGTCTACGGCGGCTTTTCGGCGGCCATCGTGGTGATGGCCCTGGTGTCGCCGCTGGCCGGCATGGCCGTGGACCGCTGGGGCGGACATCGCGTCATGCCGCTGGGCGCGGTACTGGGCGCGCTGGGCTGCGCGGGCCTGTCGATCGCGCACGCCATCCCTTGGTACTTCCTGTCCTGGGCCGTGCTGGGCATTGGCATGCGGCTGAGCCTGTACGACGCGGCTTTCGCCTCGCTAGCACGCGCGGCCGGACCGTCGGCGCGGCGGCCCATGTCGCAGATCACGTTGTTCGGCGGACTGGCGTCCACGGTGATGTGGCCGGTAGGTCATGCGCTGTCGGGCTGGCTGGGCTGGCGCGGCGCGGCGTTGGCCTATGCCGGTCTGGCGCTGGCCACGGTGCCGCTTTACCTGGCGCTGCCGCGCGAACGCTATGCCGCGGCGCCCGGCAGCAAGGACAAGGCGCCCGCCGGCCTCACCCGCAACGCCGCCGAGCGCCGCCTGGCGGGCGCGCTGTACGCGCTGGTCGCCATGCTGACCAACTTCCTGGCGGCGGGCAACGCGGCTCATCTGATTTCATTGCTGTCGGGCCTGGGCTTGGCCGCGGCCGCCGCGGTCAGCGTCGCGGCCCTGTGGGGCGTCGGCCAGTTCGCGGCCCGTCTGGCCGATGTGGCGTTGGGCTCGCGCCTGCATCCGCTGACCTTGACCCTGGCGGTCGGCGCGATGCTGCCCCTGTGTTTCCTGCTGGCGCTGCTGTCCGGCGGCAACCTCTATGCCACCGCCGCCTACGCGCTGCTTTATGGCGCCTGCAACGGCCTCTTGACCATTACCCGCGGCACCCTGCCGCTGGCGCTCTTCGACTTCCGCAGCTATGGCACGCTGGTGGGTTCATTGCTGATCCCCAGCTTTCTGCTTACCGCCGCCTCGCCGGTTGCCTATGCCTACATCGTGGACAGCTACGGCGCGCGCGGCGCGATGGCGCTGTCGCTGGGCCTAGCCGCGGCTATCGGTGCGGCGGCGTTCGCGCTAAGGTGGAAGTTCATCGCCAGGACGCGCGCGGCATTTGCCTGAAGCGCCCGCCGCGCGATGGCGGCGGCCGGCGTTTCAGCCTTCGGCGGCGGAAGCCACCACCCATTTTTCCCAACCGATCTTGCGCAGCTTGCAGGCGGGACACTCGCCGCAACCGTAGCCCCAGTCATGGCGCGCGCCGCGCTCGCCCAGGTAGCAGGTGTGGCTTTCTTCGACGATGGTTTCCACCAGCGCGTCGCCGCCCAGCTGATGCGCCAGCGCCCAGGTCTCGGACTTGTCGATCCACATCAGCGGCGTCTCGATCGTGACCCGCGAGCCCAGTCCCAGGCCCAGCGCCACCTGCTGCGCCTTGATGGTGTCGTCGCGGCAGTCGGGATAGCCGGAGAAATCGGTTTCGCACATGCCGCCCACCAGCACGTCCAGCTGGCGCCGGTAGCCCAGCGCGGCGGCCAGCGTCAGGAACAGCAGGTTGCGCCCAGGCACGAACGTGTTGGGCAGGCCGTTGGCCTGCATCTCGATGGCGCGGTCGCTGGTCATGGCGGTGTCGCCCACCTGGCCCAGCACCTTCAGGTCCAGCAAGTGGTCCTCGCCCAGGCGCGGTGCCCAGTCAGGGAAGTTGCTGCGGATCTCGCGCAGCACGTTCAGCCGCGCGGTCAGTTCGATGTGATGGCGCTGCCCGTAATCGAACGCCACGGTTTCCACATGGGCATAGCGGTCCAGCGCCCAGGCCAGGCAGGTAGTGGAATCCTGGCCGCCCGAAAACAGCACGAGCGCGCGACGTTGATGATTTTGCATAAATGGGGGCTTCTGGAAAGACGAAGGGACTGAAGGCTTGTACGCACGGGTGACGGCCTGCCTTTAGTGTAAACATGCTGCTGGCGGACTTTAAACCGACGCCGGCGGCTGGCGTAAAAAGTCTGCGTAAAATCTTCCTGGTTCTTTTTCCCGGTTTACCTGCAACGCCTCTTCTTTCCCACCCCTTCCCCCTCTCTCAGCAGCCTCGACGGATCCCCGCCAGATGAATGCCATGCGCCCGCAGTCCGATTCAGCAGAACCCTTGCGTCACGATATCCGGCTATTAGGCCGATTACTGGGCACCGTCATCGAGGAATGTGAGGGCAAACGCGTCTTCGACACCATCGAAACCCTGCGCCGCACGGCCGTGAAGTTCCGCCGCGAAGGCAACGACGCCGACGGCAAATTGCTGGAGCAACGCGTCAAGCGCCTGCAAGGCAGCGACCCCAACTCGGTAGCGCGCGCCTTCAGCTACTTCCTGCACCTTTCCAATATCGCCGAAGACCGCGACCAGAACCGCCGCCAGCGCGCCCGCGCCATCGCCAGCGGCGCGCCCGAGCGCGGCAGCCTGCGCGACGCCGTGCAGACCCTGGGCCGCCAGGGCGTGGGCGTGGCCCGCATCCGCCGCCTGTTGGCCGAGGCCTGCGTGATGCCGGTGCTGACCGCGCACCCCACCGAAGTGCAGCGCAAGAGCACGCTGGACGTGCACCGCGAGATCGCCGGCGCGCTGACGCAGCGCGAAGGCACGCTGACGCCGGAAGAGCTGGCCGACCTGGATGCCTCCCTGCTCGGCCGTGTCGCCACGCTGTGGCAGACGCGCATGCTGCGCTACACGCGCCTCACGGTGGCCGACGAAATCGAGAACGCGCTGTCGTACTACCGCAGCACCTTCCTGCAAGTCATTCCCCGCGTGTACGGCGACCTGTCCAAGCTGCTGAGCCGCGAATCCGCCAAGCCCTTCGCCGCTCCGCCCCCGCCGCTGGAGCCCTTCCTGCGCATGGGCAGCTGGATCGGCGGCGACCGCGACGGCAACCCCAACGTCGACGCCAGCACCCTGGAACGCGCGCTGCTGCGCCAGGCCACCGTGCTGTTCGAGCACTATCTGCAAGAGGTCCACGCCCTGGGCGCGGAGCTGTCCGTCACCACACTGCTGATCGGCGTGGATGCCGAACTGCTGGCGCTGGCCGACGCCAGCGGCGACGATTCGCCGCACCGCCGCGATGAGCCCTACCGCCGCGCGCTGGTCGGCGTGTACGCCCGCCTGGCCGCCACCGCGCAGCGCCTGACGGGCCAGGACCTGGCCCGCCGCAGCACCGTCGCAGCAAGCGCCTACGAAGGTCCGGAAGAACTGTCCGCCGACCTGGCCGTGATCGCCGCGTCGCTGGCCGCCCACCATGGCTCGCCCATCGCCAAGCTGCGTCTGGCCGGCCTGCAGCAGGCCGTGGAAGTGTTCGGCTTCCATCTGGCTACGGTGGACCTGCGCCAGAGTTCCGACGTGCACGAGCGCGCGCTGGCCGAGCTGTTCGCCCGCGCGGGCACGCAGCGCGACGGCAAGCCGCTGGACTACCTGGCGCTTACCGAAGAAGAACGCGTCGAACTGCTGCGCGCCGAACTGGCGCAGGCGCGTCCGCTGGCTTCGCCCTGGATCGCCTATAGCGAAGACACCACGCGCGAACTGGCCGTGCTGCGCGCCGCCGCCGCCGGCCGCGCGCGCTACGGCAAGCAGGCCGTGCGCCAGACCATCGTGTCGCACACCGAAACCCTGAGCGACCTGCTGGAAGTGATGGTGCTGCAGAAGGAAGCCGGTCTCATCGCCCCCGCCGGCCAGGAGATCCAGCCCGAAGACGGCCTGATGGTGGTGCCGCTGTTCGAGACCATTCCCGACTTGCAGCGCGGCGCCGAGATCATGGCCGCCTGGCTGGACCTGCCCGAAGTCCGCCAGCGCGTGAAGCTGGCGCAGAACGGCGCGCAGGAGGTCATGCTGGGCTATTCAGACAGCAACAAGGACGGCGGCTTCCTCACGTCCAACTGGTCGCTCTACCAGGCCGAACGCGCGCTGGTCGACGTGTTCTCGGCCCGCAACGTGCGCCTGCGCCTGTTCCACGGCCGCGGCGGCTCGGTCGGACGCGGCGGCGGCTCCAGCTTCGACGCCATCCTGGCGCAGCCCCCGGGCACCGTGGCCGGCCAGATCCGCCTGACCGAACAGGGCGAAGTCATCCAGAGCAAGTACAAGGACGCCGAGGTCGGCCGCTGGCACCTGGAACTGCTGGTCGCCGCCACGCTGGAATCCAGCCTGGCGCCGCGCGCCGAAGCCACCAGCGCCGAAGACGCGCACATGGCCCAGCACGGCCCCGCCATGTCCTTCATGTCCGAAACCGCGCAGCGCACCTATCGCGGCCTGGTCTACGACACCCCGCGCTTCGCCGACTACTTCTTCGCCGCCACGCCCATCAGCGAAATCGCCGGCCTGAACATCGGCTCGCGTCCCGCCTCGCGCAAGAAGGGCCAGCGCATCGAAGACCTGCGCGCCATTCCCTGGGGCTTCTCCTGGGCGCAATGCCGCCTGATGCTGACCGGCTGGTACGGCATGGGCTCGGCCATCGAGGCCTATCTGGAAACCGGCGCCCCCGACGCGCCCCGCTCGCGCCGCGGCCGCCTGGCCCAGTTGCGCGAAATGGCGCGCGACTGGCCCGCCTTCCGCACGCTGCTGTCCAACATGGAAATGGTGCTGGCCAAGTCCGACCTGGCGATCGCCGCGCGCTACGCGCAGCTGGTGCCGCAGCGCGGCGTGCGCGAACGCATCTTCGGCGCCATCAGCGCCGAGCACGGCCGCACGCTGGCCATGCTCAAGCTGCTGACCCAGCGCGAACTGCTGGCCGACAATCCCACGCTGCAGGCTTCGCTGCGCGAGCGCTTCGCCTACATCGATCCGCTCAATTACCTGCAGATCGACCTGATCCGCCGCCACCGCGCGGCGCAGAAGCATCCCGAGGCCGAAGTGGACAAGCGTGTGCAGCGCGCCATCCACCTGACCATCAACGGGATTGCGGCGGGGCTGCGCAACTCGGGCTAGCGCATTGCTGGCGAAATGGCGCGCGGTATAGAATGAGTCCGATTCTCATCTTTTACCCGCGCCATTTTTGCCGCCTTCGCGCGTTGCAGGGGCCCGCATGTCGACCAACCAATCCGCAGCGCAGCAGGGCATCGAAAGCCTGTATGCCGATCATCACAGCTGGCTGAGAAGCTGGCTGCGTCGAAGGCTGGGCAATGCGTTCGACGCGGCGGATCTGGCGCACGACACCTATCTGCGCATCCTGCACACTGGCCGGCTGCCCGAACCGCACCAGTCGCGCCAGCATCTGGCGCAGGTCGCCCGCGGCCTGGTGATCGACCTCTACCGCCGCCGCCAGATCGAGGCCGCCTATCTCGAAGCCCTCGCCGGTCTGCCGCAGGCGCATGCGCCGTCGGAAGAAGCCCGCGCCATGGCGGTACAAGCCCTGGTCGAGATCGATGCCGTGCTGCAGAGCCTGCCAGCCAAGGCGCGCGAGGCGCTGCTGCTGCGCAAACTGGACGGTTTGAGCTACCGCGACATCGCGTCGCGGCTGGCCGTGTCGGTGTCGTCGGTGGAGAAATACGTGGCTTCCGCGCTGCTGGCCTGCTACCAGGCCCTGCACGCGACCCCTGGCGGCTGACCGGGCATGTCCGCCACGCCCGGCATTCCGTCAAATCCCCAGGGCTTGAATCGGGCCATCGACCCCGCCATCGTGCAGCGGGCAGCCGAATGGATGGCGCGCTTGTGGTCGGAAGACGTCAACCCCACCGACCAGTCCGACTGCGCCCGCTGGCGCGCGCAACATGCCGACCATGAACTGGCCTGGCAACGGCTGCTGGAATTCGAGGACAAGCTCGGCAGCGTATCGCCGCAGGCCGCCAGCCACGCTCTGCGCAAACGCCCGGCTGGCGTCTCGCGGCGCCGCGCGATCAGCCTGCTGGGGCTGGGCGCAACCATCGTGGGCGTGGGCTACGTCCTGCGCGGCACCGACTCCTGGCAAACCGCAACGGCCGACTACCGCAGCGGCACTGGCGAAATCCGGACCGTCACCCTGCCGGATGGGTCCAACGTGACGCTGTCCACCGCGACCGCCATCGACCTCAGGTTCACCGCGGACGAACGCGTGGTGGTGCTGCACGCCGGAGAAATCCTGGTAGCAACCGCGCCAGATCTGGCAGCCATGGCCCGGCCGTTCCGGGTGCGCAGCCGCCACGGCTCCATCCAGGCCCTGGGCACCCGATTCTCGGTCAGGGACGATACCGAAACCTCCCGCGTGGCCGTGTTCGAAGGCGCCGTGGAAATCCGTCCCCTCGGCGCACCGGAACAGGCAGTCCTGCTTCAAGCCGGCCAGGGTTCGCGCTTTTCGTCAGGCGGGGCCGCGGCACCTAGTCCTGCGCAGGAAAGCGCGGCGGCCTGGAGCCGCGGGGTATTGGTGGCCGATGCCATGCGCCTGGACGAATTCCTGGCAGAACTGGCCCGCTACCGGCCAGGCCTGCTGCGCTGCGATCCCGACGTTGCGGGCCTGCTGGTGAGCGGCGTCTTTCCCGTACGCAACACGGACCGGGCGCTGGACAACCTCACGCGGGCCCTGCCGGTGGCGGTGAGCTACCGGACGCGCTACTGGGTGACAGTGCAGGCAGCGCAATGACGGCCAACCGGCTGTCGCCGTTACAAACTTTTCGAGGCGGCAATTGCGGATTCGGCGTTCTTGCTCGGGATATAGGGTGACCCCCTTTCATCTCCAGCACGAACCGCAAGGCATCACCCAATGTCCCGTCACCCGCAGCCCAGGTCCCATTCCGACGCGCCAGCCACGCCAGCGCTCCGCCCCGCGATTCCCCGCCTGATGCGCCTGGCGCTGTTTCTCAGCGTGGCGTTCTGCGTCATCCCTGGCGCGACCGCCACCGCGCAGGCGCAGAGCGTCGAGACCAGGCGCAGCTACGACATCGCCGGCGGCCCGCTGAGCCAGGTGCTCAATGCCTACGCCAGCGCGGCCGGCGTAGAACTGAGTATGGACGCCGCGCTGCTGCATGGAAAGCGCAGCAACGGCCTGTCAGGCAGCTATTCGGTGCGCGAAGGCTTCGGTGAATTGCTGCGCGGCCAAGGCCTGCAAGCCCTGCCGGAAAGCAACGGCAGCTACACGCTGCGCCCGGCGCCGGCGTCGCACCACGACGCCACCACGCTCGAAGCCGTGACCGTCACCGCGCAGGCCGCGGAGACCGCCACCGGCCCCCTGCATGGCTACGCGGCCCGGCTCAGCGCGACCGGCACCCGCACCGACACGCCCATCATCGAAACGCCGCAATCGATCTCGGTCGTGGGCGCGGAGGAAATCGACACCCTGAAATCGCAGAGCATTCAAGATGCGCTGGGCTACGTGGCGGGCGTCAGCCGCGCTGAAGGCATGGACCGCACGTCTGACAGCCTGTTCCTGCGGGGCTTCCGCAGCAACCTGGGCAACTACTACCGCGACGGCATGCTGTACACCGTGAACATCTACAACGGGCGGCAGGAGGTGTATGGGCTGGAGCGCATCGAGTTCCTCAAGGGCGCATCCTCCGTCCTCTACGGCTCCGCGTCGCCCGGCGGCATCATCAATACGGTCAGCAAACGCCCCACCGTGGAGCCGCTGCGCGAACTGAACGTTGAAGCGGGCAACTACAGCCGCAAGCAGATCTCCGGCGATTTCGGCGGCGCGCTCGATGAAGATGGCAAGTGGTCGTACCGATTGACCGCCTTGCTGCGCGAGAGCGATACGTTCATCGACCATGTGCCTGACGATCGGACCTACATCGCGCCTGCCATCACGTGGCAGCCCAGCGCCGCCACCTCGCTGACCCTGCTTGCGGAATACCAGAAGGACCACACCGTCTACGTTTATGGCCTGCCGGCGCAAGGCACGGTGCTCCCCAACGTCAACGGCCGGATCCCACGCAATCGTTTTACCGGCGAGCCCGGTTTCGACAAGTTCAACATGGAACGCTATTCGATCGGCTATCTGTTCGAACACGCCTTCAACAGCCAGCTTAAGCTGCGCAACAGTGCGCGCTATTTCCATGCGGACAGCACCTATCACTCCACCGACATCTGGCAGCTCGCGCCCGACCAGCGCTGGACCGCCGATCGCGGCGCCATGCCACGCTGGGATCGCTCCTCCGCCCTGATCTCCGATACGTCCCTGCAGTACGAGGTGGGCAGCGGCATGGTGCGCCACACGCTGTTGGCGGGCATCGATTACTCGCTGCCCAAACACGAAACCGAACGCTATATCCGCAGCAACAACAACATCGACCTCTACGATCCTGTGTATGGCATGCCGCTAGGCCCCGTCGCGCCGTTCCCCGGGTCTTCCTCCGTCACCGACATGAAGCGCCTGGGCATCTACCTTCAGGACCAGATCAAGATCGCCGACAAATGGGTCGTCCTGCTGGGCGGACGACAGGATTGGGTCACGGTCGACGAGCGCAACTTCTTCACCGACGAAAAATATGCGGACGGCGAAAAGAGCAAGGCCTTCACCGGCCGCGCCGGCCTGGTCTACCTGGCCGACAACGGGCTGGCGCCGTTCCTCAGCTATAGCGAGTCATTCGAGCCTACCAGCGGCCAGGACCGCCAGGGCAGCCGCTTCCAGCCCACCACCGGCCAGCAGTACGAGGCCGGTCTGCGCTACCAGCCCGCCGGCTCGGACACCATGCTGTCGGCGGCGGTCTACCAACTGACCCGCAAGAACATGACCGTGACCGACCCCTTGGACACGTCCTATCAGATACAGGCCGGCGAGGCGCGGACCCGCGGCCTGGAACTGGAGGCGCGCACCCGCATCGGCCGCAATGCCAACCTGATCGCCGCCTACGCCTACACCGACGCGCGCACGCTCAAGGCCAGCCCCCTGCAACCCGACGAGGAAGGCAAGCGCCTGAGCTCGGTCCCCTACAACCAGTTCTCGCTATGGGGCGACTATGGTTTCGGCGACTTCGGCCTGCCTGGCTTGAGAATCGGCGCTGGCCTGCGCTATGTGGGCAGCACCCGCGGCATGGCGCACGGCATGCCGGTGGAGGTGCCATCCTTCACCTTGTTCGACGCCATGATCAGCTACGCGACGGGGCCATGGAAGTTCGCGCTGAACGCGTCCAACCTGACCGACAAGACCTATATCGGCAGTTGCACCTACGGCTGCTTCTACGGCGAACCGCGCCGGGTGATCGGCACCGCCACCTACCGCTGGTGAAGTCAGGCCGGCCCGCGCTCGCGCCAGAGCGCGGGCCGGCGTCCCCTGCCTGCGAACCGTCCACCAGTCGGACACCAAAAATTCCCCATTTGTCCGCCCCCCGCGACTTTTAGTACTATCTCTTTCAGAAATTCTATATACGCACAAATGTTCGTATATAGAACAAAACGATTTTTCTGGCCAGGCGCACAGGAAGGCACTCCGGAAGAGACAGAAAGCACCCTGGTTCCGCCCGTGCCCGCCCGCAAGCCCGGCGTGTCAGCACCGAGCGAACCATCATGGATACTCCCCTCAAGAATCTCGCCATCGTCGGCGCAGGCGCCATGGGCAGCGGCATCGCCGCGCTGTTCGCCTCGAAGGGCTTGAACGTCGTCCTGATCGACCCGATGGAAGGCGCGCTGGACCGCGCGCTGCAGACCATAGACCGCCAACTGAATGTGTACGCCCCGGGCAACGTCCAGGAAGCGATGCAGCGCATTCAAGTCGCGCCCGGGCTGGAAGCAGCCTGCAACAGCGACCTGGTGATCGAGGCCGTGCCAGAAAAGCTGGAACTCAAGCGCGGCATCTTTGCCAAGCTCGATTCCCTGTGCCCCGCGCACACCCTCTTCGCCACCAACACTTCCGGCCTGTCCATCAACGCCATCGCCAGCGCGGTGGTGCGCCGCGACCGTTTCGTCGGCACCCATTTCTTCACGCCCGCGGACGTGATTCCGCTGGTGGAAGTGGTGCGCAACGACGGTACGTCTGAAGACACCGTCGCCCGGGTGATGGCCACGCTGCGCTACGCGGGCAAGCGTCCGGTGCTGGTGCGCCAGGACATCCCCGGCTTCATCGCCAACCGCATCCAGCACGCCCTGGCCCGCGAAGCCATCTCGCTGCTGGAGAAAGGCGTGGCCAGCGCCGAGGACATCGACGAAGTGGTCAAGTGGAGCCTGGGCATCCGCCTGGCCCTGTCAGGACCGCTGGAACAACGCGACATGAACGGCATCGACGTGCACTACGCGATCGCCAGCTATCTCTACAAAGACCTCGAAAACCGTACCGAACCCTCCGAACTCCTGAAGAGCAAGGTCGAAAGCGGCCAGATCGGCGCCAAGAGCGGCCAGGGCTTCTATACCTGGAGCCCCGAACGCCGCGAGCGCGTGCTACGCGAGAAAAGCGCCGCGCTGGGCGAACTGGCTGAGTGGCTCAACGGCAAGGCCAGCGGCTCCTGACGGCCGAGCAAGCAAAGCATTCACACCATAAGGCGCGGGGCATCCCGCCACCAGCGCCAGCGGGCCACAAGCCCAACCACACAAAGAAAGCAATCGTCCCACCCGCCCCCGCCGACACCCGGCGCCGGGCGGCGCAAGACGCAAGAAAACCAGCCTGACCGGAGTTTGTAGGAAGCATCATGAATAAACTGGCTTCATTCTTTACGGAGCTGATGCGCAAGTATCTGCCCGACCCCTTCGTCTTCGCGATCGCGCTGACCCTGCTTACCGTGCTGCTGGCCATGGGCGTCGAGGGCAAGGGCATCGGCGACATCACGCGCGCCTGGGGCAACGGCTTCTGGAGCCTGCTGGCCTTCACGACCCAGATGGCCGTGATCCTGGCGATGGGCTACGTGCTGGCTACCGCGCCGCTCACCGACCGCATGCTCAACCGCATCGTCAGCCACGTGCACAAGCCGCACACCGCCATCATCGTGGCAACGCTGGTCGGCGGCATCGGCAGCTACCTGAACTGGGGCTTCGGCCTGGTCATCGGCGGCATCGTCGCCAAGAAGCTGGCCTTGAAGGTCAAGGGCGTGCACTACCCCCTGATCATCGCCGCGGCCTACAGCGGCTTCACCATGTACGGCCTGGGCCTGTCGGCCAGCATCCCCGTGCTGGTCGCCACCCCCAACCACCCCACCGCCAAGCAGATGGGCACCATCCCGCTGTCGGAGACCATTTTCTCGGTGCCGATGCTGATCACCAGCCTGGTGATCATCGTGACGCTGCCGCTGCTCAACGCCTGGCTGCACCCCAAGAAGGGCGAGAAGATCGTTGAAGTGGACCCGGCCATCGACCGCGACGCCAATACGTCCAACGCCGCCGAAGACATGCTGGAAAAAGGCACCATCGCCTCCAAGCTGAACAACAGCCGCATCCTGAGCCTGCTGATCGGCGCGCTGGGCATCGCCTACGTGACCTTCCACTTCATGGACGGCGGCTCGCTGGACCTGAACCTGATCAACTTCATCATCCTGTTCCTGGGCATCATCCTGCTGGGCACGCCGGCCGCCTACGTGGCCAAGCTGACCGAAGGCATCAAGACGATCTCCGGCATCATCCTGCAATACCCCTTCTATGCCGGCATCATGGCCATCATGGCCGCCTCTGGCCTGGTCACCACGATCTCGCAAGTGTTCGTCGACGTGGCCACGCCCGAGTCGCTGCCGTTCTGGGGCCTGATCAGCTCGTTCGTCATCAACTTCTTCGCGCCGTCGGCCGGCGGCCACTGGGTCATCCAGGGTCCGTTCATGATCGACGCCGCCAAGGAAATCGGCAGCGCGCTCAACCAGACCACCATGGCCGTCATGCTGGGCAATGCCTGGAACGACCTGGTGCAGCCCTTCTGGATCCTGCCGGCGCTGGCGCTGTCCAAGCTCAAGCTGCGCGACGTGATGGGCTATACCGTCATCATGATGCTGTGGGTCGGCGTGATCCACATCACCGCCGTCCTCCTGTGGGGTTATCTGACGCATTAAGCCCCCCCGTACGCGCTTGCGCGCGCCCCCCAGGGGGCGACACCTGCAGACCGGCAAAGCCGGATCTGGTGGTGTCCTCGCCAGGGGAGGGACGGACGAATAAGTACCGCCGGCGTTTTGGCAAGCGTTGGAATTTGGAATAGGGAACCGATATGAGCAAACCTACTGCGTATCTCGTGACCGGCGGCAGCGCCGGTATCGGGGCGGCGATCATCCGCATGCTGCTGGATGCGGGACACAAGGTCGTCAACATCGACTACAAGCTGCCCGAGAATCCGCCCGCGGGACTGGTGTCGTATCAGGCCGACCTGACCGACGAAGCGCGCACCAAGGAAGTCGCCCGCGAGGTGACCGCGGCCTACAACATCGTGGGCCTGGTCAACAACGCTGGCGCCACCCGCCCCGGCACGGCCGACACGGCCACGCTGGCGGATCTGGACTACGTGGTCAACCTGCATCTGCGCACCGCGCTGATCCTGGTGCAGGCGGCGCTGCCCGCCATGCGCGAAGCCGGCTTCGGCCGCATCGTGAACATGTCGTCGCGGGCCGCGCTGGGCAAGCCTGACCGCGTGGTCTATTCGGCCACCAAGGCCGGCCTGGTGGGCCTGACCCGCACGCTGGCCATGGAGCTGGGCGGCGACGGCATCACCGTCAACGCCATCGGTCCCGGCCCCATCGCCACCGACCTGTTCACCAAGAGCAACCCGGCAGGCGCGCCGCAGACCGAACGCATCATCAACAGCATCGTGGTCAAGCGCCTGGGCACGCCCGAAGACGTGGCGCGCGCCGCGATGTTCTTCCTGTCGCCGGACAACGGCTTCGTCACCGGCCAGATGCTGTACGTCTGCGGCGGCACGACGCTGGGCGTCGCGCCCATCTGAGGCCCGCCATGCGCCTGTCCGCCGCCCTCCTCCATCCCCTGCGCCGCCTAGCGGCGCAGCAGGGCGTGGTTGATCTGGTCAGCCGCGCGGCGCAAGGGCGGCAGGAACGCCGCCAGCATTTCCTCACGCGTAAAGCGGTTGGCATGGCCGCTGACGTTCATCGCGGCGATCACGCGGCCGCTGCGGTCCATGATGGGCACGGCCACCGACTGCAGCCCCGGCTCCAGCTCCTGCGCGACGCAGGCGTAGCCGTCGGCGCGCACGCCAGCCAGCACCCGCTTCAACTCCGCGATGTCGGTGATGGTGTGCGGGGTGTAGGACTGGATCTGGCTCAGCGCCAGCACCCGGTCCAGCTCCGGCTCCGTCAGGCCCGCCAGCAGCACGCGGCCCATCGACGTCACCCAGGCCGGCAGGCGGCTGCCCACGGCCAGGTTGATGGTCATGACCTTGTGCGTGGACAGGCGCAGGATGTAGACGATGTCCGCGCCTTCCAGTACCGACACGGAACACGACTCCCGCGTCTGCTCGGCCACTTCTTCCATGTACGGCAACGCCAGGTTCCACAGCGGCGTTCCGGACAGGTAGGCGTAGCCCAGCTCCAGGATGCGCGGGGTCAGCGAAAACTTGCGGTCGTCGACGGTGACATAGCCCAGGTGCTCCAGCGTCAGCAGGATGCGGCGCGCGCCGGCGCGGGTCAGCCCGGTCACCGCCGCAACCTCGGACAAGGTCATCTGCGAACGGTCGGGGCCGAAGGCCCGGATCACGGACAAGCCGCGCGCGAAGGACTGCACGTAGCTGTCGCTGGGTTGCTGGGTATCTTGCTCGGCCATCCGTCTACCGCAAAAAGAGTAAATGGGGATGACGCCGCGCCGGCTCGCCTTGACGCTCGGCTCGTCCCCATGAAACGATGTTCTTCAGAAGAACGAAAGTTCTAATTAAGAACAAATTATGACACGCCACCTATGAGCAAACATCATGATTTCTAAGCTTGTTGCAAGCGCGGCGGCCGCCCTGGCGGACGTACCCGACGGCGCCACCGTCATGATCGGCGGCTTCGGCACCGCCGGCCAGCCCATGGAACTGATCGACGCCCTGCTGGAGCAGGGCGCGAAGGACCTGGTCATCATCAACAACAACGCCGGCAACGGCACCACCGGCCTGGCCGCCCTGCTGGGCGCGAACCGCGTGCGCAAGATCATCTGCTCGTTCCCGCGCCAGGTGGATTCGCAGATCTTCGACGGCCTGTACCGCAGCGGCAAGATCGAGCTGGAACTGGTGCCGCAGGGCAACCTGGCCGAGCGCATCCGCGCCGCCGGCGCCGGCATCGGCGCATTCTTCACGCCCACCGGCTACGGCACGCCGCTGGCCGACGGCAAGGAAATCCGCGAGATCAACGGCCGCCAGTATGTGCTGGAGTATCCGCTGCACGCCGACTACGCGCTCATCAAGGCCGAACGCGGCGACCGCTGGGGCAACCTGGTCTACCGCAAGACCGCCCGCAACTTCGGCCCCATCATGGCCAGCGCGGCGCGCGTGGCCGTGGCGCAGGTGCGCGAGGTGGTTGAACTGGGCGAGCTGGACCCGGAAACCGTCGTGACCCCCGGCATCTTCGTGAAACGCGTCGTGCAGATCGCAGCCACCCCGGCCGCCAAGGAGCAGCAATGAGCACCAAACTGACCCGCGACCAGATCGCCGCCCGCGTGGCGCAGGACATTCCTGAAGGCGCCTACGTGAACCTGGGCATCGGCCTGCCCACGCTCGTCGCCAACCATCTGCCGGCGGACCGCGAAGTCATCCTGCACACCGAAAACGGCATGCTGGGCATGGGCCCCGCCCCCGCCAAGGGCGAGGAAGACTACGACCTGATCAACGCCGGCAAGCAGCCCGTGACCGAACTTCCGGGCTGCTCGTTCTTCCATCACGCCGACTCGTTCGCGATGATGCGCGGCGGCCACCTGGACATCTGCGTGCTGGGCGCCTTCCAGGTGTCGCAGCACGGCGACCTGGCCAACTGGCATACGGGTGCGCCCGACGCGATTCCCGCCGTGGGCGGCGCGATGGACCTGGCGATCGGCGCCAAGGACGTCTTCGTGATGATGGAACTGCAAACCCGCGAAGGCCAGAGCAAGCTGGTCGAGGCCTGCACCTATCCGCTGACCGGCGTGCGCTGCGTGTCGCGCGTGTACACCGACGTGGCGGTATTCGACATCCGCGCCGACGGCGTGACCGTCATCGACATGTTCGGCGACACCACCGCCGACGAGCTGCTGCGCCTGACCGGCCTGCCGCTGAAGTTTTCCCGCTGAGTTTTCATGATCCCGCGCTCCGGCTCCGCCGGAGCGGCATTCCTGGAGAGAGTCATCATGTTGTTCATGGTTCAAATGCAAGTCAATCTTCCCGTCGACATGCCCGCCGAGCGCGCCGACAAACTGAAGGCCGACGAAAAGGCCCTGGCGCAGCAGCTGCAACGCGACGGCAAATGGAAGAACCTGTGGCGCGTGGCTGGCCGCTACGCCAACGTCAGCATCTTCGACGTCGAAAGCAACGACGAACTGCACACGCTGCTGTCCTCGCTGCCGCTGTTCCCGTACATGGACATCAACGTCACGGCGCTGGCGCGCCACCCCTCGGCAATCTGACCAGGAGCGGCTGATGCCCTACATCATCGAAACCTTCGACAAGCCCGGCCACCAGGAAGTGCGCCAGCAGCATCGCGCCGCGCACCTGGAATACCTGGACGCCAACAAGCAGCTGCTGCTGGCCTGCGGCGCCAAGCTGCAGGACGACGGCAAGGACGCCGGCGGCGGCCTGTACATCGTGGCCCTGGAAACGCGCGAAGCCGCGCAGCAGTTCATCGACGCCGACCCGTTCTCCCAGGCCGACCTGTTCGAGCGCGTGACCATCACGCGCTGGCGCAAGGCCTACGTCGACGGCGTCTGCCATCTGTAATCGCAAGGAATAAACCCACATGTCTTACGCCGATCTCAGCCAGGCACGGCTGTACTACGTCATCGATGGCCCCGCCGACGCGCCGGTGCTCGTGCTCTCCAACTCGCTGGGCACCTGCTCCGACATGTGGGCCCGCCAGATTCCCGAACTCAGCAAGCACTTCCGCGTGCTGCGCTACGACACCCGCGGCCACGGCAAGTCGTCGATCCCCGAAGGCGAATACAGCTTCGAACAACTGGGCAACGACGTCGCCGAGCTGCTGGCGCACCTGAACATCAAGCGCGCGCACTTCTGCGGCCTGTCGATGGGCGGCCCCACCGGCCTGTGGCTGGCGCTGGCGCGCCCCGAACTGCTGGACAAGCTGATCCTGTGCAACACCGCCGCGCGCATCGGCTCGGCCGAAGGCTGGAGCGCCCGCATCGCCGCGATCGCCGAGCAGACCCTGGAAAAGATGGCGCCCACGCTGGTCGAACGCTGGCTCACCGACAGCTACCGCGCGGCCGAGCCGGGCCTGACCCAGGTGCTGATCGACATGCTGCGCCGCACGCCGGACGCCGGCTACTCGGGCAACTGCGCCGCGCTGCGTGACGCCGACTTCCGCGAGCAGGTGGCCTCGATCAAGGCGCCCACGCTGGTCATCAGCAGCACGCACGACCTGGCCGCCACCCCGGCCCAGGGCCGCGAACTGGCCGCAGCCATTCCCGGCGCGCGTTACTTCGAAATGAACACCTCCCATATCTCGAACTGGGAACAACCGGAAGTCTTCACCCGCACGGTCGTCGACTTCCTGAAGGGGTAAGCGGCATGCAGCGCTGGAAAAACCGGCCCGAAGGCTCCAACTGGGGCGACTTCGGACCCGACGACCAACTCGGCCGCCTGAACCTCATCACCGAAGAACAGGTCTTGAAGGGCGCACGCGAGATCCGCGCCGGCAAGACCTTCTGCCTGTCGCTGCCGCTGGACCTGCCCGGCGGCAACGTGCTCAACCCGCGGCGCCATCCGCCGCAGTTGAGCCCCACGCGCCTGGCGGACACGCCGTACTTGAACTTCCCGCTGCGCAACGTCAACCCGGACGCGGTGGACGTGCTGAGCGATGACCAGGTGCTGCTGTCGATGCAGTATTCGACGCAATGGGACGCGCTGGCCCACGTGGGCGCCCTGTTCGACGCCGACGGCGACGGCAAGCCTGAACTGCGCTACTACAACGGCTACCAGGCTGGCGTGGACGTCATCGGTCCGGCCGATGGCGACCATACCGGCTGCGGCTGCAACAGCGGCGGCCCGTCGGCGGCGCTGAAGCTGGGCGTGGAAAACCTGGCGCAGAAGGGCATGCAGGGCCGCGGCGTGCTGGTGGACCTGTTGCGCCACTACGGCCCCGGCCGCACGCTGATCGGCCACGCCGAACTGATGCATGTACTGGCGACGGACGGCATCAGCGTCGAAGCCGGCGACATGCTGGTGCTGCGCACCGGCTACGCGGAAGCGGTGGTCGCCATGAACGGCAAGCCCGACGCCGAAACGCTGCACGCCTACGGCGCCGCGCTGGACGGCACCGACCAGGCGCTGCTGCAATGGATCACGGACAGCGGCATCGCCGCCATCTGCGCCGACAACTACGCCGTGGAAGCCTACCCCGCGCGCGAGCAGACCGGCCCGCGCGCCATGCTGCCGCTGCATCACCATTGCCTGTTCAAGCTGGGATTGCCGCTGGCGGAACTCTGGTACCTGAAGGACCTGGCGGACTGGCTGCACGCCAACGGCCGCCACCACTTCATGCTGACCGCTCCGCCTCTGCGCCTGCCGCATGCCATTGGATCGCCGGTCACGCCGATCGCAACGGTGTAGTCGTCCGCGACCAAGCGCCATCACGCAAATGAAAAGAGCTCCAGACTGGAGCTCTTTTTCATGCAGCAACCGCTACTTCATGCCTTCCCAATGCGGTCCGGGCACGATGATATCGAACAGTTCCAGCACCCGCGCCACGGTGTGGTCCACCATCTCTTCGATGGAGGCGGGCCGGTGATAGAACGCGGGCAGCGGCGGAAATACGATGCCGCCCATTTCGGTGACGGCCGTCATGTTGCGCAGATGCGCCAGATTGAACGGCGTCTCGCGCACCATCATCACCAGGCGCCGGCGTTCCTTGAGGGTGACGTCGGCGGCGCGAGTAATCAGGTTATCCGACAGGCCATGGGCCACCGCCGCCAGCGTGCGCATGGAGCACGGCACGATCACCATGCCGGCCGTCTGGAACGCGCCGCTGGCCAGCGTGGCGCCCACGTCGCGCACGCTGTGCACGTGGTCGGCCAGGGCATAGACATCGTGGCGGCTGACGTCCAGCTCGTGCTTGATGTTCAGCACGCCCGAGGCCGACACCACCAGATGCGTTTCGACATCGTCCACGCCGCGCAATGCCTGCAGCATGCGCACGGCGTACAGGGAGCCCGTGGCGCCCGTGATGCCGATGACCAATCGCCGCATGGGCTGATCAGGCCGTTGCGCCGGACTGGTCCAGCAGCGTCTTCAGTTCGCCGGACTCGTTCATCTCGTTCATGATGTCCGAGCCGCCGATGAATTCGCCGGCCACGTACAGCTGCGGAATCGTGGGCCAGTTGGAGAATTCCTTGATGCCCTGGCGGACTTCGTCGTCCTCCAGCACATTGACGGTGACCAGCTTCTTCACGCCACAGCCCTTCAGGATCTGAATGGCCTTGCCGGAAAAGCCGCATTGCGGGAACTGGGCGGTGCCCTTCATGAACAGCACGACGGGGTGCTGGGTCACGGTTTCGCGGATGAATTCTTGAACGTCGCTCATGGTGGTCTCTTGGACAGGCATAACGGAATACGCCAATTATAGGTACAGCAGGAAAATCCGCCCGGATACCCCGGGCGTCCCGCCGGGAATGCGGTCAGGCGGACTGGCGCCCCCCGGAAATACGCTCGATGCCGGCCAGGTCCTGGCGGCTGTGCACGTCCTGGAATCCGGCCGCGGCCAGCAGGTCCCGCACGGCCTGCGCCTGGTCCCAACCGTGCTCCAGCCACAGGGAGCCGCCCCGTTTCAGGTGGCGGCCGGCGCCCTGGACGATGCGGGCCAGGTCTTCCAGCCCGCCCGCGCCATCGGTCAGCGCGCCGCGCGGCTCGAAACGCACGTCGCCCTGGTCCAGGTGCGGGTCGTCGCAGGCCACGTAGGGCGGATTGGACACGATCAGGTCGAAGCCCTCCCCGGCCGGCACGGCCTCGTACCAACTGCCTTCGACCAGGCGCACGGAGGCGGCCAGGTCCCAGGCGTTGCCGGCGGCGACCGCCAGCGCGGCCGCGCTGACGTCGGACGCCATCACCCGGGCGTCGCGGCGCGCCAGCGCAATCGAAATGGCGATCGCGCCGCTGCCGGTGCCCAGATCCAGCACCGCGGGCGCGGCCAGGCCGGCCAGGCATTCCAGCGCGGTCTCCACCAGCACCTCGGTGTCCGGGCGCGGAATCAGCACGTCCGGGGTCACGCGGAAGCGGTGGCCCATGAATTCGCGGTGGCCCAGCAGATAGGCCATGGGTTCCCCGGCCAGGCGCCGCTGGGCCAGGGCCTCGTAGGCCGCGGCCGTTTCGGGCAGCAAGGGATCGGTATCGTGCGCCAGCAGCCAGGCGCGCGGCTTGGCCAGCACGTGCTCCAGCAGCATGCGCACCTCCAGGCGGGGCAGGCGGGTGTCGAGCAGCAGGCTTTTCAGCTGGGGCGGCGTCATGGCCGGTCTCAGATGTCGTCGCCCAGGGCCGCCAGCTGCTCGGCCTGGTGTTCGGAGATCAAGGCGCCGGTCAGCTCTTCCAGGTCGCCTTCCATGATCTGCTGCAGCTTGTACAGCGTCAGGTTGATGCGGTGGTCGGTCACGCGGCCTTGCGGGAAGTTGTAGGTGCGGATGCGCTCGGAGCGGTCGCCCGAACCGATCAGGCTCTTGCGTTCGGCGGCCTCCTTGCTCTGCCGTTCGCGGGTTTCCTTGTCCTTCAGGCGAGCGGCCAGCACCTGCATGGCCTTGTCCTTGTTGCGGTGCTGCGAGCGGTCGTCCTGGCATTCCACCACCAGCCCGGTCGGCAGGTGGGTGATGCGCACGGCCGAATCGGTCTTGTTGATGTGCTGGCCGCCCGCGCCGCTGGCGCGGAAGGTGTCGATGCGCAAATCGCTGGGGTTGATGACGATTTCGGACATCTCGTCCGCTTCGGCCATGATGGCCACCGTGCAGGCCGAGGTATGGATGCGGCCCTGCGCCTCGGTGGCTGGCACGCGCTGCACGCGGTGCGCGCCGGACTCGAACTTCAGGCGGCCATAGGCGCCGTCGCCGTCGATGCGCGCGATCACTTCCTTGTAGCCGCCGAGCTCGGATGCGCTTTCAGACATCAGCTCCACGCGCCAGCCGCGTTGCTCCGCGTAGCGGGTATACATGCGCAGCAGGTCGCCCGAGAACAGCGCGCTTTCGTCGCCGCCCGTGCCGGCGCGGATTTCCAGGAACACGCTGCGTCCGTCGTTGGGGTCGCGCGGCAGCAGCAACAACTGCAGCGCGGCTTCCAGTTCCTCGAGCTTGACGCGGCCGGACTTGATCTCGTCCTCGGCCATGGATTTCAGGTCCGGGTCGGACAGCATTTCTTGCGCCGCGGCCAGATCATCCTCGGTGCGGGCAAAGGCGGTGAACGCCTCGACCACGGGCTCCAGTTCCGCGCGTTCACGCGAGAGCTTGCGGAAACGGTCCATGTCGGACGCGGTTTCCGGTTCGGCGAGCAATGCGTCGACCTCGATGAGGCGGTGGCACAGGTGCTCCAGCCGGCTGCGCATGGAAGATTTCATGGGGAATGACCAAAAAGAAAAGCGGGAAAGCGGATAGCGGGCGCCCAAAAGACGAACGCCCGCCAGGAGGCGGGACGTGGGGCAGAGTCGCTAACGGCGGGAGTCGCGGCCGGGGAACAGGCGCGGCATCCAGGCAAGCAGCTGCTTGCGGTCCTCGCCTTCGCTGCGGTTCAGGGCCGCCAGCGGGCCGTGCAGGTACTTCTGCGTCAGGCCGTGGGCCAGTTGTTCCAACACGGCTTCCGGCGATTCGCCCCGCGCCAGCAGGCGGCGGGCGCGTTCCAGCTCGGCGCTGCGCACGTCTTCGGCGGCCTGGTGCAGGTCGCGGATGACGGGCACCACTTCGCGGGACTGCATCCAGTGCATGAAGCCCTGGACGCGGGTTTCGATGATGGCTTCGGCCTGCACCACGGCCGCGCGGCGCGCGTCGGTGCCGGTCTGCACCAGGCGGCCCAGGTCGTCCACCGAATACAGGTAGACGTCGTCCAGGCGGCCGACCTCGGGTTCGATGTCGCGCGGCACGGCCAGGTCGATCATGACCATGGGGCGGTGGCGGCGCAGGCGCGTGGCCCGCTCCACCATCCCCAAACCGAGGATGGGCAGGGAGCTGGCCGTACAGGAAACGATGACGTCGAACTCGGACAGGCGGTCCGTCAGGTCCGACAGCTTCATCGTGCTGGCCGCAAAGCGGTTGGCCAGGACCTCGGCGCGTTCGGCCGTGCGGTTGGCCACCACCATGCTGCGCGGGCGCTGCGCGGCGAAGTGCGTGGCGCACAATTCGATCATTTCGCCCGCGCCGATGAACAGCGTGCGGGCCTGGTCCAGGTTGCCGAACACGCGCTCGGCCAGGCGCACCGCGGCGGCGGCCATGGATACCGACTGCGCGCCGATGGCGGTTTGCGACCGTACTTCCTTGGCCACCGAGAAGGTGCGCTGGAACATCTGGTGCAGCAAGGTGCCCAGCGACCCGGCTTCGCCGGCCGCGCGCACGGCATCCTTCATCTGGCCCACGATCTGGGTTTCGCCCAGCACCATGGAGTCCAGGCCGCTGGCCACGCGGAAGGCGTGGCGCACGGCGTCGTCCTGATGATGGCGGTAGAGATGCGGGCGCAGCGTGCCGGCGTCCAGGCGGTTGTAGTCAGCCAGCCAAGCCGGCAGCTGATCGGCCACGTGGCCGTCGGCGGCGCAATAGATTTCGGTGCGGTTACAGGTGGACAGGATGGCCGCTTCGCGGACCGAGCCGCCGAACGCCGAACGCAGGCCTTCCAGCGCGGGCTTCACCAGATCGACGGGCATGGAAACGCGTTCGCGGACCGAAACCGGCGCGGACGTGTGATTCAGACCGAAGGCAAGGACAGCTACCGACATGTGGGAAGGATGGCCGGGCCATCCGCGCGTAAGCGTTAAGTACTGCCACTAAGAACGAGGCGCCGCACCGGGGATATACAAACCTGGATGCAGCGTCAGACCGCTAATCATTATACCCCTGCGGGTAATCCCCAGGCCATTTCACCCCCGGGCCGCGACCCTGGGTCGCACCTTTCGTGCCGTCCGCCCAACAATTCGGCCCTTGATTCAGGCGACGCCCCGGCAGGGCGGCGAAATATCCAGGGATTTTCTCCCCGACTGGCGCAAGCCTCAAAAATTGTGTATAGTTGCGGACTTCGTTGGCCTGGTAGCTCAGTCGGTAGAGCAGAGGATTGAAAATCCTTGTGTCGGTGGTTCGATTCCGCCCCAGGCCACCAAAAGATTCAAGCAACGAGCCCCGCACAAGCGGGGCTTTTTGCTTTGGTCTGTTGGCTTCTGCCACTTTTGGCGCCCTGATGCCGGCTCATTTCATTGGCTGAGACTGATCAAGCGCTCCATGATGAGGCCGGCGCGCTCTGGCTCGGCAATAAGACCTGGCAGCACGTTCGCGAAGTCAGGATTCTTGACTAATCGGGCGAATGCATCGCCTACGGCTTTGCGCAATTCGACTGGGGCGACGGCCAGTTCTGCGCCCAGTTCCCCACGCCCATCGATGATGTTCAGCACATCTTCCAGGTCATGGCTGTTTATGAAATCGCCGCCCCCTCGGCTGGCGAAAGCTTCAAGTTTGGTGGCGACAAAGGCCACAGCGCTCATTAGCTTGATCGTGACACCATTTCCCAGATCAATGGTGCCCGCAGTCTCGGCCGCGTAGGGATACCAGCGATTGGAAAAGCCCAGGACCTCCGGCTGAATTGGCATAAGGTCAAAGATCACGCCAGATTTCTTGTGTACCCACCGACAAATAACATCGCTGCTCACATCGCGCGCAAATCCGCGCGCCGCCACGGCTTCTTCGAAGCGATGGAACCTGGCTCGATTACCCTCCAGCACGGCATCCACGTCGCGCGTAGCGCGTACGGGGTCGGCCAATGGGTCAGTGATTAGCAAGCCCGCCACGGCGCCCCCGACAAACACGACTTGCCCCCGCAGTTCGCCCAGTGCCTCGGCGATGCTGCGCAAGTAAGGCAGGTTAGGGTCGTCAGCCCGCATCGGCAGCTCCTGCGTCGACGCGCATCAGTTCAGTCTCCATCAGTTTGGCGGCAAGCGCACGCTCGCGGGCGCGCCCGGTGCGCAAGGCATCCAACAGCGCGAGCAGGCGGTGCAGCGCCGGGTCCGATAGAGCAGCCTGCGGTGCTGTGCGGTAGAGCGGCGAAAGCGTGGGCCCTTTTGATGAGCCCGTGGGGTGTGCCCAGACAGGCGCCTCTCCTGGAGCTGCCATCAATTGGCTGGCCAAAGGGTCGCTGCCGAAGGCTGTCGGCACGCCACGCTTGACCGGCCCCAGTGTGGCCGGCCAGACGTAGCGCGCGCCGTGCACGACAAACTCTAGAAGATTGGCACGTACAGGTGACCATTGACCGCGTGCCGGCGCCACCGCCAGGCCCGATGCCACGGAGCGCTTCACGCTCGCATGGGCCTCCGAAGCGCTCATAGACAGCGCTGCCCCCAGCGCGGCGTAGGTCCAGCGCTGCGGCGGATGGGCGGCCACCTTTAGCAATACCAGCAGGTCTTGAGGTTTTAGTTCCATCTCAGGGTGATATTCGCTATTCGCGAATTACGAATATCGCTGACGAGACGTTTTTTTGCAAGTGCCCTACCCTCTATCCGCGGCCAAAAAAAGCCCAGCCCTTACCGGCTGGGCTTTTTGCTTTCCGGACGCCCCTTTCCCTCAAGCGCGCTTCCGCGATATCGTAAGACGCCATTTTTCGTAGCCCGCCGCATCCATCCACCGGAGCCGCGACATGCGCGCCCAAGCAACGGCAAGAGCAAAAGCGCTTTTCGGTCTGATTGCACTGCTGGCCAGCCTGCTCGGCCCCGCCTACGCCCAGGGCACCGCGACGGAGCCGGCCCGTCCCGTCCCGGCTTCCACGCAGGCCCACGCGATCCTGGTGGCAGAGATCCCGCTGCGCGCGGATACCGATCATCGCTATGCCGAAAGCGTCATGGAGCGCATCTCGGGGGCCGACCCCACCGACTCGCTGGCGCCGCGCCTGGAATCGATTTCCCGGTCCGTGGACGAAAAGCTCCAGCAGTTCCTGCCGGCTCAATTGCGCACCCTGCCCATCATGCGGCTGGAAAGCCTGGAGCGGCACTGGATGTTCGATGCGAGGCGTTTCGCCGACTGGCAGGCGGACATGCGCCAGGCGACCGCCGCCTACGCCAGCGATGCCGCCGAGCTGGCGCGCCGCCGCGAAGCATGGCAAGTGCTCAAGGGCGCGCCCGGCGCCGCCGATCTGCCGCCTGCCCTGACCGCGCGGATGGATTCGGTCATCGCGCAACTGGCCCGGGCCGAACAAGCCTTGTCGGTGCCGCTGGGCCGCCAGATCGCGCTGGGCCAGCGCGCCAACTCCGTCGAAGAACGCATCCAGGCCGGACAGCGCTCGGTAGCCGACGCCATCAGCTACATCGACGCCCGCCTGCTCGAACTGGACGGACCGCCGCTGTGGGCCGCCACCTTCACGCCCACCGCCCGCAGCGACGCAAGGGCCTATCTGCGCAGCGGCCTGGACATGGAAATGCGCTTCGCCCGCCAATACGCGGCGGCCGATACCGGCAACCAACTTGCCCTGCACGTGCTGCAAGTGGTGCTGCTGCCCCTGCTGCTGTGGCTGGCCTGGCACAGCCGCCACGCCATCCGGGCCGGCGAAATGAGCGAGACAGCCGCGCGGGTGCTTGGGCGCCCGCTGTCAGCCTGGCTGCTGCTAGCCATGATGGGCGTGCAACTGCTGGAGTCGGACGCGCCACTGATCGTGCTGCAGATCGCCCTGCTGCTGGCGGTCGTCCCCGTGCTGCGCCTGCTGCCGCCAACCGCGCGCGAGCAACTCGACCTGTGGCCCTACGCCATCACCGGGCTGTATCTGGCGGAGCGGCTGGGCATCTTCTTCCTGGCCAGCGAAACGCTGTACCGGCTGCACAACCTCGTCATCACCCTGCTGGCCCTGGCCACGGCGCTGTGGCTGCATGCCCGGGCCAAGCGCCGCGGCAGCGCGGCCCAGGCGCCCGGCCGGCTGCACCAGGCCGTGCGCATCGGCGCCTGGGCCGCGGTGGCGCTGCTGGCCATTGCCGGCATCGCCAACCTCGTCGGCAACCTGTCGATGGCCGAGATGCTCACCAGCGCCGTCATCAGCAGCGGCTATTTCGGCCTGATGCTCTACGCCGGGGTCACCATCATCGTCACCCTGCTGCAACTGATGCTGGCGCGGCCCGGGGTGTCGCGCTTTCGCATCGCGCGCGAGCATGCTCCGCCTCTGGTGCAATTGCTGATCCGCCTGGTGATGGCCAGCGCGGTCGCGGGCTGGGCCATCTACACGATGGACCGCTTCCGCATCCTGCGCGCCACCTACGCCTTCGCCACGAAGGTGCTTTCGTACACGCTGGCGCTCGGCGACATCACCATCAGCCTGGGCAACATCCTGGTGTTCGCGATCTCGGTGCTGATCGCGTTCTGGGCCGCGCGCGCGATCCGCCTGGTACTGCACGACGAAGTGCTGGCCCGCATGCCGCTGCCGCGCGGCGTGGGCAACAGCATCGCCTCGCTGACCTACTACTCGGTGCTGCTGCTGGGCCTGGCGGTGGCGCTGTCGGCCGCCGGCGTCAGGACCAGCCAATTGGCCCTGGTGCTCGGCGCCCTGGGCGTGGGCATCGGCTTCGGCCTGCAGAACGTGGTCAACAACTTCGTGTCGGGCCTCATCCTGATGTTCGAGCGCCCGATCCAGCCCGGCGACGTGGTGGAAATCGGCGAAACCTCCGGCCAGGTGCGCGAGATCGGGATGCGCGCCACCCGCATCCGGACCTTCGAGGGCGCCGACGTGGTGGTCCCGAACGGCACCCTGCTGTCGGAGAAGCTGACCAACTGGACCATGCTGGACCGCAACCGCCGCAGCGAAATCAACCTTGGCCTGGCCTACGGCACGGACCCCGCGCAGGCCATCGAACTGCTGGGCTCGGTGGCACGCGGCACGCTGGGCGTCTCCACCCAGCCGGCGCCCATCGCGCTCTTCATGGGCTTTGGCGCAAGCTCCCTGGATTTCAGCGTCCGCGCCTGGACGCCGGACTTCGACCAATGGATGTCCATCCGCAGCGACATGCTGTCGCGGATGTACGAGGCGCTGACGCAGGCCGGCATCGAGATCCCCTATCCGCAGACCGATCTGCACCTGCGCAGCATTTCCCCGGAAGCCGGCGCCGTCCTAGCGCAAGCCCGCCGCGCGGCGCCGGATGGCGGGCCGCCGCCCACATGACGCGGATATTGTGTATAGTGGCGGACTTTCGCGTTGGCCTGGTAGCTCAGTCGGTAGAGCAGAGGATTGAAAATCCTTGTGTCGGTGGTTCGATTCCGCCCCAGGCCACCAATGAATTCAAGCACTTGGCCCCGCCTTTGGCGGGGCTTTTTGCTTTGGGGCGCGGCGGCGCATGTCGGATAGCATAGTCATGCCGTGCCATCCCTGACTTCCCCCCCCCCTACGCGATGAAGCCTGACTCCACCTCCCCCTCTTCCTCCATCGGCATGGGCCGCGCGGCGCTCGTGCTGTATCGCGCGCTCTGGCACTACGCCGAAGGCGCCCGGCGGCAGCTGATGGGCGCCATCGCGCTGCTGTCCGGCGCGCAACTGGTCAAGCTGACCCTGCCCTGGCTGGCTTCGCACGCCATCAATGCCTTGCAGCAGAACGACATGCCCACCGCCGGCCTGTGGATCCTGTTCCTGGTCGGCAGCTACATGATGTCCTGGGTGTTCCACGGGCCGGGACGCGTCCTGGAAGGCAATGTGGGCGTGCATGTCCGCGAACGGCAGGCCGACGATCTCTATGCCCGCATCGCCGCCGCCCCGCTGACCTGGCGCGACGGCCGCCACTCCGGCGATCTGCAACACCGCGTGCTGCAATCCAGCCGCGCCTTGTCGACGTTCGCCCGCAGCATGTACGGCTACCTGCACAGCGCCTTGAATTTCATCGGCCCGCTGGTGGCGCTGACCTTGCTGTCCCACGTCAGCGGCATCATCGCCGTAAGCGGCTACCTGATCATCGCCCTGGTCACCTTGCGCTTCGACCTCGCGCTGATGCGGCTGGCCCGCGACGAAAACGACCAGGAACGCCGCTACGTCGCGGCACTGCTCGATTTCGTCAGCAATGCCGGCACCGTGATCGGCCTGCGGCTGCAAGCCGCCTCGCGCAAGGTCCTGGGCCGCCGCCTGCAGGCGGTCATGAAGCCCTTGCGCCGCGCCCTGTGGGTCAACGAAGTGAAATGGTGCGTGGTGGACCTGGCGGGCATGTGCCTTACCTGGATCCTCGTCGTGGAGTACGTGCTGCGGCACCGCGAACCCGGGCAGGCGCTATTGCTGGGCACTATCTTCATGATCTATCAATACGCCCAGCAGGCCGCGTCCGTGGTCAGCGCCATCGCTTCCAACTTCCAGAGCTTTGCGCGCATGCACACCGACTACAGCAGCGCCGAACCCATCTGGCAGGCCCCGGGCAACCCCAATGCCGCCGTCCCCGCGGTCCAAGCCGACGCGCAATGGCAGACCCTGGAGTTGCGCGGTGCGACCTGGCGCTATTCGGATGAAGGCCGCGGCGGCCTGCATGGCGTCGACCTGGTGCTGCGGCGCGGTTCGCGCGTCGCGCTGATCGGCGCCAGCGGCGGCGGCAAGAGCACCCTGCTGCGCACCCTTGCCGGACTCTATCCGCCGCAGCAGGGCGAGCTGCTGCTCGACGGCAAGCCGGTGGACTGGGCCGAACTGCGCACGTTGGCCACGCTGATTCCGCAGGAAGCCGAAGTCTTCGAAGCCAGCGTGCAGGAAAATCTCACCTTCGGCGAACCTGCCGAAGCGGCCGCGCTGCAAGCCGCCGTGCACACCGGCGTGTTCGACGAAGTGCTGCAACGCATGCCCGAGGGCCTGGCCAGTCCGATGAATGAACGGGGCAGCAACCTGTCCGGCGGGCAACGCCAACGCCTGGCCCTGTCGCGCGGGGCGCTGGCCGCGCACGGCAGTTCCCTGCTGCTGCTGGACGAGCCCACCAGCGCGCTCGACCCGCAAGCCGAAGGCCGGGTGTTCGACCGCATGTACGCCGCGTTCCCCACGGCTTGCATCGTGGCCTCGGTGCACCGGCCCAGCCTGCTCAACCGCTTCGACACCATCGTGGTGATGGACGCGGGGCGCGTGGTCGATGCGGGACCGCGCGACGAAGTGCTGGCCCGGCATCATCCTTGATGGGCGACAACGGCCGCCTGGGACCAATACACTCACCATCCATGACACAGCCGCCCACCCTCCATACCGCGCAGCGCCCTCCCCGCCGAAAGCGGACCAGCCTGCTCGTCTACGTCTGCCTGATCATCAGCCTGGTGTTTGTCTACCTGGGCACGGAAATGATCCGAGACGGCGCCGAGGCGGGCATTCCCGTCACGCTGTTCTTCGGCATCTGCGCGGCGACCGGTGTTCTACAGATATGGCCGCAACTGCTGCAGCGCGACTCGCGCTCGGCCGCAACGATGCTGGTGCGGTATCCAGGCCCCCTGGAGCTCAAGGCAGCAAAAGGCAAGCTGCTGGTGTTCTCCCTGCTGTCGGCGGGCTTCGGCGGCGTGATCCTGTGGATGCTGCTGCACGAATCGCTGCCGCCGCTGAAGCAATTGATCCTGTGGCCAGGCGCCGCGTTCTTTCTGTTTGGCGCAGTCATGCTGCTGCTGCGCGCCGCCAAGAACGGCACCAGCCTGCGCCTGGGCCGCGATGGCTTCGAAACACAACAGGTATGGAACGGCAGGACGATACGCTGGCAAGACACCAGCGAGTTCAGCGTGATCAACGTCAGCCGCGCGGTGTCCAAGCTCATTGTTTTCGACGACGCGGCGGTCGAGCGGGCGGGCACGACGGGGCTCAACCGGCATTTCGTCGGCCGCAATTCCAGCCTGGGTGAAACTTACGGGCTGACCCACGAAGCGTTGGCCGAACTGCTCAATGCGTGGCGCAAGCGCGCGCTGGAGCAGGATGCGATTTTTACGCGGTGGCCTGATAACCAATGACCGGCGCATCGTGTCGGATGTACGCCCACCTGTGCCGCAACATTACAGAAAAGTAATCCCCACGTAACCTCCCCGCCCCCGTCAGCCCCCCACACTGGGGTCCATGCACTTCCAGACCACAGAAAGGAGCTGAACATGAAGACCCTGACCACCTTTTTCAGCGCATGCGCGTTGAGCCTGGGCTTGATCGGCGCGGCCCACGCGCAGGCCGCGGGCGGCGAGCATTCCACGCATCACGCCACTCCCGCCGCGGCGAGCGAGCCGGCCTCGAAGCCTCAAATGGCGCCGGGCGGCGGCATGATGAAGAACATGGAGGCGCACATGCAGGCCATGAATGGCATGCATCAGAAAATGGCTACGGCCCAGACGCCGGAAGAGCGCCAGGCCTTGATGGCCGACCACATGAAGTCCATGCCCGCCAATGGCGCCCGCATGCAGGGCTGCCAAGAGATGATGGGATCGATGATGAACCCGGCGGGCGATGCGCCGTCGGCGGCGGAACCCGCAACTTCCCCGGCGGCCAAGGGCTGACCGCCATGAGTCATCGCTGCGGCCGGCCCCGCAGCGATACCACTGCGGCAAGTCTGTTGCGCCGCAGGCGTCCGGCCTGGGCATAATAGGCGCACGAAGGATCACACCGGCACTCGAAAGGGATGGGTATGAATCACTCTCGTCACGGCGACGCTGCATCGAAGGACGGCACGCTCTATGTGTGCCCCATGCACCCGGAAATCCGCCAGGACCACCCGGGACGCTGCCCCAAGTGCCAGATGCATCTGGTGCCAGAAGGACAGGTACAGGATCAGGCTGCGCATGCACACGGCGACCATGAAGCGCACCAGCATCACGGCCCCGACCACGGTAGCCGCCACGCAGGCCACGACGCCGCCGCCCAGCCTGCCGCGCCCCCCGAGATCCCCCCCGGCACCATCTACACCTGCCCCATGCACCCGGAGATCCGCCAGGATCACCCCGGGAACTGCCCCAAATGCGGCATGACGCTGGAGCCGCTCATCCCGTTGGACGAGGAAGACAACAGCGAACTCAAGGACTTCCAGCGCCGCTTCTGGTGGACGCTGCCCCTGACCCTCATCGTGGCCGTGATGGCCATGTTCGGCCATCGCCTGGGCTGGTTCGACATGGCGACCCAGAGCTGGCTGGAGTTGGCGCTGTCCCTGCCGGTGGTGTTTTGGACGGGCTGGCCGTTCTTCGTGCGCGGCTGGCAATCCCTGGTGCATCGCAGTCCGAACATGTGGACGCTGATCAGCCTGGGCACGGCGGCCGCGTTCATCTACAGCGTGGTCGCCACGCTGGCGCCTGGCGTGTTCCCGGATTCCTTTGTCTCGATGGGCCGCGTGGCGGTGTACTTCGAGGCCGCCGTGGTCATCATCTCGCTGACCATGCTGGGGCAGATCCTGGAACTGAAGGCGCGTTCGCAAACGTCCGCCGCGATCAAGGCCCTGCTCGGCCTGGCGCCCAAGACGGCGCGGCGCATCAACGCCGACGGCAGCGAGGAAGACGTGCCGCTGAATCACGTGCACGTGGGCGACCTGCTGCGCGTGCGCCCCGGCGAGAAAATCCCGGTGGACGGCGTCGTCACCGAGGGCCGCAGCGCCGTGGACGAGTCCATGCTTACCGGCGAGCCCGTACCCGTCAGCAAGCGCGAAGGCGACAAGCTGATCGGCGCCACGCTCAACACCAGCGGCACCCTGGTGATGCGGTCAGAAAAGGTCGGCGCGGCCACCATGCTGGCGCAAATCGTGCAGATGGTCGCCAACGCCCAGCGTTCCAAGGCGCCCATGCAGCGCATGGCGGACGTGGTGGCGGGAAAATTCGTCATTGGCGTGGTGCTGGTGGCGATCTCCACGCTGCTGGTATGGGGCTTTTTCGGGCCAGAGCCCAGCTGGGTGTATGGCCTGATCAACGCGGTCGCGGTGCTCATCATTGCCTGCCCCTGCGCGCTGGGGCTGGCGACGCCCATGTCGGTCATGGTGGCCACGGGCCGCGGCGCCGCACAGGGCGTGCTGTTCCGCGACGCCGGCGCCATCGAAAAGATGCGCGAGGTGGACACGCTGATCGTGGACAAGACCGGCACCCTGACCGAAGGCAAACCCGCCTTCGACACCGCGGTCGCCGCGCCCGGGTACACGCCCGACGAGGTGCTGCGCCTGGCCGCCAGCCTGGACCAGGGCAGCGAACATCCGCTGGCCGACGCCATCGTCAGCGCGGCGCGCGCGCAGGGCCTGACGCTGGCCAAGGCCGAGGACTTCGACTCCGGCAGCGGCATCGGCGTGCGCGGCATGGTGGAAGGCAAGCGCCTGGCGCTGGGCAACACCGCCCTGATGGAACAGGAAGGCGTGCAGGTCGACGCGCTGCGCGCTGACGGCGAACGCCTGCGCGGCGAAGGCGCCAGCATCATGCACCTGGCCGTGGACGGCCAGTTCGCCGGGATCCTGGCCGTGACCGACCCGATCAAGCCCAGCACGCATGAGGCCATCCAGAACCTGCACGGCAGCGGTCTGCGCATCGTGATGGCGACAGGCGATGGCCTGACCACCGCCCGCGCCGTCGGCGCCGCGCTGCGCATCGACGAGGTGCATGGCGAGGTCAAGCCGGCCGACAAGCTGGCGCTGGTGGAAAAGCTGCAACAGGACGGCCATGTGGTGGCGATGGCGGGCGATGGCATCAACGACGCGCCGGCACTGGCGCGCGCCGACGTGGGCGTGGCCATGGGCACGGGCACCGATGTGGCCATGAACAGCGGGCAGGTGACGCTGGTCAAGGGCGACCTACGCGGCATCGCCGCCTCGCGCCAGATCTCCATCGACACCGTGCGCAACATGCGGCAGAACCTGATGTTCGCCTTCGTCTACAACGGCATCGGCGTGCCGATAGCGGCGGGCGTCCTGTATCCGTTCACGGGCTGGCTGCTGTCACCGATGATTGCGGCGCTGGCGATGAGCCTGAGTTCGGCTTCGGTGATATTCAATGCGTTGAGGTTGCGGGGCGAAAAATAAACGCCCCATACTGCATGGACGTCCATTACTTGGGGTAGTACGAACGGCCACGTCAATGCGCTCGCACTGGCCAAACTCGATTCATCGCAGAAATGAGAAACCCGCCCTGGGAGCACTGTGCCTGCGCTCGTGCACTGGCCTGAAGTGTGGCGGGTGTTGTTAAGCGCAGTATACCGAGAGGCTCGGTAATGGAAACGCCCGTTCTTGCACTATAAGACTGACACACAGACCATTGCTTCGTCGATTGCATGCGCTTCTCTCTTCGTTGCGGATTCCTGCAATTCTGGCGCTGCATCGACAATGCACACAACGGCGTATGGGACATTTCCAGCCTATAAGATGCCTCCGCTCAGATGCTTTTGTTCCTGTAAGTAGGTACATATCAACATTTACCTAGTTTCCGGAACACTCGCCCAACCGCTGCAGCGTCCTCGCCACCACCCTGTCGCAATCATCCCCATCGAACTCAAACAAGCTCTTCTCCACCACCCCCACATCCCGCGCCAGCGCCTCGCGCAGCAAGGCGTTGGCGCGGAAATGGCGGCTGCGGACGGTGGCCTCGGGGATGCCCAGGCAATGCGCCGTTTCCTCGACGGAAAGCTCCTCGACCGAGCGCAGCACGAACACGGTCCGGAACGAGACCGGCAAGGCGTCCAGCCGCGCTTCGAGCAGGCCCCTGAGCTCTGCTCGAGCAGCGGCATGGTAAGGCGGGTTGAAGTCGTTGATGGTCATCGCATCAACCTCTTTCTCGATGTCGTCGGCGACGGGAAACAATGCCTCGCGCCGGCTGTGCTTGCGCAGCCGGCCGTAGCATTCGTTGAGCAAGAGCCGCGTCAGCCAGGTGAACAGCGTCGATTCGCCGCGGAACGCGGCCATGTTCCGGTATGCCGCCAGGTAGGCTTCCTGCAAGGCATCCTCGGCGTCGGCGTCGTTGCGCAGGGTGGCTCGCGCCAGGCGGTAGAGCCGCCGGTTGTGCCGCCGCATCATCAATTCGAACGCGGTCTGCTCGCCCGCCACGATACGATGCGCGAGCGCCAGGTCTTCATCTTCGTCCAGCGGTGCCGCCAGCGCCGCAAGTGCAGTCATGGGTCTGACCTCCGCCATGCGTCATTGCGCAATCAACGTGCCCTGCATCGTCGGATGGAACAGGCAGACATAAGCGCTGCTGCCCGCCTCCCGCACAGTGTAGGTCCATGAGGCGCCGGCTGCGATAACCCCTGAGTCGAACGCCTTGGATACCGCGGAGGCGGTATGCGGGACCAGGTCCTTGTTGATCCAAGTAACCTTTTCGCCCGGCTTCAGCGTCAGCGTCGCAGGCGTGAACTGCATCCCTTCGATGGTCACCACATGTTCGGCCTGCTGAGTGGCGGGCGGGATCTGTTGGGCGGTGGCCAACCCGCCCGCCAGCAACAGGCCCGCAGCCAGCGCGGCCAGACTTGCGCGTCCGGACCCGCGCGCGCCGGGGATCGTTCTTTCAGCCACCGTTGAGCCTCTTTTGCAGGGATTTGGCATGCTCCAGGTGCGCGATGAACGCGGGCCGCACCTTGACCAGCAAGGCCTTCAACTCCGCGTTGGTCGCGCCCGGAATCAGGGTCGTATCCAACGCCTGGATCACGGCCTCGTGATAGGCCACCTCGTGATCCACATAAGCCTTGTCGAACGCGGCGCCGCTCATGCCCTTGAGCGCGGCGAGGTTCTTGTCGCCGCCTTGCTGCAGGTTGTCGCTGGTCGGATTGGGTTCGGGCGTGACCTTCAGCTTTTGCACCAGTTCGCCGGCCGACTGGTTGACGGCGCCATGGTCGGTCACCATCAACGCGGCGAACTCGCGCACATCCTTGTTGCCGGTCTTGTCCTGCGCCAGTTTGCCGGCGTCGATGTCGACCTGGTTGGCAACCACGACTATGGCCGCGATCTGCGGATCCGTCGGCCCGTTGCCATGGGCAAACACGCCGCAGCTCACCAGGGCCAGCGCATAGAACCATCTTGCTTGAATCGCTTTCATCTCATCCCTCAAACCATGAATGCAGGCGCGGCCGGAATGGCCATGAACCTTGCCTGCTTATGGGGTTGGATGTCGCGAAAACGCGCCGCGTTCCGGCGCGGACTGCACGGGGGGGGGGAATCAGCCCACCGGCACCGCCATGCCGTACTTGGCGCGGTTCAGCACCACCAGCGTGGAAAAGCGCTTGACGTTGGGGTTGCCCCAGAAATTGCGCTGGGCGAAGGCCTCGTATTCGGCCATGTCGCGCATGGTAATGGTCAGGACGAAGTCCACCTCGCCCGTCACCGACAGGCACTGCATGATTTCCGGCGCGGACTGCATGGCGCGCTTGAACTGGTCGAGCTTGTCGGCGCGTTCGCTTTCCAGCGTCACCAGCACGACCATCATGATGCCGCGGCCCACGGCGACCGGATCGACCACGGAAACGTCCCCCAGCACGACCTTGGATTCGCGCAGCCGCTTCATGCGGCGCAGGCAGGACACCGGCGACAGGTTCACGCGCTGCGCGACTTCCTGGCTGGTGCGCTGGTTGTCTTCCTGCAGGCTTTGCAGGATCTGAAGGTCAAAATCGTCTAGTTCCATAAGGGTCTCGGAACGGCTGGAAACGGGCTGGAAAGGGCTCGCCAACAGATTCTAAGCCCGGCCGCGCCGGAATCCGGCCCCATTTTGACGGGAAACTTCATTTCCGCGTCCCGCGATGCAGGAATTATTCAGCAGGCTTGCTTACACTGAGAGCCCTCTGCCCGCGCCGCGGGTACGTCCGTCCCCCCGTATCATGCCGTCACTCCAGCTTTTCCTGCTGTTCCTCGCTGCCGACGCGGCGCTCAAACTCACGCCCGGCCCCGATATGGCGCTGACCCTTTCCCGGGGCATGACGCAGGGGTTCCGGCCCGCCTTCCATAGCGTCCTGGGCAACGTCGCCGCCGGATTCATCCAGGTGCCGGCGGTGGTGCTGGGCCTGGCCTCGGTGCTGCAGGCGTTCCCGTCGCTGTTCATGGGGATCAAGGCGGCCGGCGGCATGTACCTGGGCTACCTGGGCATCAAGGCCATCGTCCGCTGCGCGCGCTCGGCCGACGTGTCGCTGGCCGCGCGCCCCGGGGATGCGCGCGACGCATTCTGGCAGGGCTTCACGACCAATCTGCTGAACCCCAAGGTGCTGTTGTTCATGATCGCCTTCCTGCCGCAGTTCACCACGCCGGACAATGGGCCGGTGTGGATCCAGATGCTGGTGCTGGGCGTGACGATGAAAGTCTTGAGCCTGCCCTACGGCAGTTTCTTCGCCTACGGCGCTTCGCGCATCCGCGGCTGGGTGGGGCGCAATCCCTGGTTCCTGCGCATGCAGCAAGGCCTGCTGGGCGCCGTCATGCTCGGCCTGGCGCTGTATGTGCTTTACTCCACCGCCGCAAATCTGACGCCCTGAGCCGCCCGCCGTCCTGTACGTATCCAGCCTTTCCGCCATTGCCATGACCGCCGCAACCCTGAACACCGGACGCAACGCGTCGTCCTCCACCCTGCTCCCCATCCTGTCGTTGATCGGCGCGATGGCCTCGCTATGCGTTGGCACGTCGTTCGCCAAGTCGCTCTTCCCGATGGTGGGCGCGCAGGGCACCACCGCCTACCGCATCGCCATCGGCGCGCTGATCCTGGTGGCGATCTGGCGCCCGTGGCGCTTTCCGCTGACGCGCCAGGCCGCGGCCAAGATCGCGCTGTACGGCGTGACGCTGGCCTGCATGAACCTGCTGTTCTACATGGCCTTGCGCACGCTGCCGCTGGGCGTGGCCATCGCCATCGAATTCATCGGCCCGCTGACCCTGGCGGTGGCGCTGTCGCGGCGCGCCATCGACTTCGTCTGGATCGGCTGCGCCATCGCCGGGCTGGTGCTGCTGATTCCCACTGGGCAATCGGTGCATGACCTGGATCCCGTCGGCATCGCCTTTGCGCTGGGCGCGGCGGTGTGCTGGGCGCTCTACATCATCTTCGGCAAGATGGCCGGCAACGTGCATGGCGGACAGGCCACCTCGCTGGGACTGACCGCGGCAACGCTGGTGGCGCTGCCCATAGGCGCGGCGCACGCCGGCACGGCCCTGCTGGACCCGACCCTGATCCTGGCCGGCATCGCGGTGGGCGTGCTGTCCAGCGCCTTGCCCTATTCGCTGGAAATGGTTGCGCTGCGCCGCCTGCCGCAAAAGACCTTCGGCGTGCTGCTCAGCATGGAACCCGCCATGGGCGCGCTGGCTGGCGTGATCGTGTTGAACGAGCAACTGTCGCAGACGCAATGGCTGGCCATCTGCGGGATCATCGTCGCTTCCGCAGGCTGCGCGGCGACCGCCCGGCGGCAAAATACCGCCCCCACGCCCGCGCCGGACTGAGCGCGGACGCGCGCCGCCGCCGTGGCCCAGGCCGCTTCAGCCGAATCCGATCTCGCGCTGGGGCGGCGCCAGCGGGTCGAAGTCTTCCCAGTGGTTGTTGCGCCAGCGGCCGTTGGCGTGTTCCACGTCCACGCCGCCGGCATCGCGCAGGACGCGGCATGCCACCATTTCGCGCTGCGGCCGCGTGCGTACCGCGACCATCACGCCGGCCTGCCGGATCTCGGCATGGGAATCGGGATTGAAATGACCATGCTGGGTGCTGCCGTGGCCCGTCACCCAAAGGGCGCCAAAGAGCGATCCCAGATAGGCGCCGACCCCGGCCGCGGCCAGGATCAGCGGCGTGGAATCGCTGATCTCGGACATCACGAACCCGCCAAACACCGCAAAACCTGCGCCCACCCCGCCCGCGCCCAGAAATGCGCCGATGTCGGCGCGTCCCGAGTCTGGGTCGGAGCGGCGGTCGCCGCCCAAGGGGTAGCGGCCATGCTCGCCGGCCGGATTGACGTAAAACGTATTGATGTCCCAGTCGGGAAAACCGCTGGCGGACAGGCGCTCGGCCGCGGCGTTCGCCGCTTCGAAACCCTCGAACCGGGCTGCTACGATCAGAGACATGATGTGCTCCTTGCCCGGGCTGCCGGGCAGGATGTACGTGTCTTTATCGTACGCCCGCGCCGCCTGCGCGCGCGCGCCGGTTACACCTTGCGGCGGCTGTTACCGGCCGCCGTCAGTTGGCGGAAATGTTCTTGCTCCGGATCACCGCCCCCCAGCGCTCGTATTCCTTGCGCGCATAGTCCGCGAAGGCCTGCGGCGTGCTGCCCGTGGGTTCCATGCCCTGCAGCTTCAACTGCTCGGCCACCTCCGGCGAACGCAAGGCCTGCGCGATGGCCAGGCTGAGCTTCTCCACCACTGGCGCTGGCGTGCCAGCGGGTGCCACCACGCCCTGCCAGGCTGCCGCCTCGAACGCCGGACCACCCGCCTCGGCGAAGGTCGGCACCTGCGGCAATTGCCCGGAACGCTGCGCCGCCGGCACCGCAATGGCGCGCAGCTTGCCCGCCTGGATCAAGGGCCGGGCGGCGGCCAGGTCGGCCATCATCATCGGCACCACGCCGGAAGCCACGTCCTGCAGGGCGGGCGGCGTACCCTTGTAGGGAATGGCCGTGGCGCGGCCCTGGACGGTATCCAGGAACAGCTCCATGGCCAGGTGATGGGGGCTGCCCACGCCCAGGGACGCATAGCTGCCCGGCTGATCGCGCTTGAGGTAAGCCTTCACGTCGGCCAGCGTATGCATCCGGGAATCGGGCGACACCACCAGCACAATGGGCAGCGACACCAGCGTGGAAACCGGGGTCAGGTCCTTCCCCGGATCGTAGGGCAGCTTCTGGTACAGCCAGGGGTTCAGCGCCAGCGTGCTCATGCCGGCCGTCAGCAGGGTGTAGCCATCAGGCGTCGCGCGGGCGGTTTCCTGCGCGGCAACGATGGTGGCCGCGCCCGGACGATTTTCCACCACCACCGGCTGTCCCAGCGCGTCACCCACATGCTTGGCGACGATGCGGGTGGCGATGTCGCTGCCCCCGCCCGCGCTGAACGGCACCAGCCAGCGGATCGGATGATCGGGAAACCCTGCCGCCGCAGCCTGGCCCGGGACGATCGCAGCCCCTGCCAGCACCGCGGCCAGCAAGGCGCGATGCAGTGTGCCTTTGAACATGACGCGCTCTCCTCGCCTGCTTATTTATTTAACATATTAATGATTTATTATCGGGCCCGGCACGCAGGTACACACCACGGGAGAAACCCGGAGTCCGTGGATGCGGCACGGGTCAGGTGCGCGCGGCGGCAAGCCAGCGCAGGCCCGCCGACGTGCCGGCGGCCGGCCGATACTCGCAGCCTATCCAGCCGCCGTATTCCAGTTCGCGCAGCACGTTGAACACCCAGCCATAGTCCAGTTCGCCGCGGTCGGGCTCCTGGCGCAGCGGCACGCCGGCAATCTGCAGATGGCCGACCCGCCCGGTAGGCAGGTATTCGCGCAGCTTCATGGTGACGTCGCCCTCGACGATCTGGCAGTGGTAGAGATCCATCTGCACTTTCAGGTTGGACGCATCGACCGCCTGCACCACGGCATGCGCCTCGTCCTGGCGGTTCAGGAAATAGCCGGGTATGTCGCGGGTATTGATGGGTTCGATCAGCACGGTGACCCCGGCCGAGCGCGCCTGGCACGCGGCCCAGTCCAGGTTCTCGCGATAGCAGTCCAGCATGGCCTCGCGCGCCGCGCCGGGCTGGACCAGCCCCGCCATCACATGGAGATTCGGACAGGCCAGCGCCGTGGCGTAGGACAGCGCCTGTTCAATGCCCGCCTGGAATTCCGCCTGCCGGCCCGGCTGCGCGGCCAGTCCGCGATCGCCGCGAGCGGCCACGCCAGGCGGCGCGTTGAAGAGCACCTGCGTCACGCCGGCCGCGTCCATGCGCTCGCGCACGAAGGCAGCCGGGGCCTCGTAGGGAAACATGCATTCCACGCCGGCGTACCCGTCCGCCGCGGCGGCCGCGTAGCGGTCCAGGAACGCGTGTTCCGTGTACATCATCGAAAGATTGGCGGCGAACTTCAACATGGCGGAGGCTCCGGACCGGGCGGCATGCATGGAAATTAGCACAACCGCCCGCCCCGCCATCGCCGGGGCGCTAGGCGCCGAAGTCCGGCGCCGGGTGCAGCGTCAGCCGCGGTCCCGCCTTGAGCAGCTGGCTGGGAATGTCGTGTCCCACCAGCGCGGGCAAGGTCGCCGATACGCCAAGTATGGCGTCCAGGTCCACGCCGGTGTCATAGCCCATCAGTTCCAGCATGTGCACCAGTTCTTCAGTGCAGACGTTGCCGCTGGCGCCAGGCGCGTAGGGGCAGCCGCCCAACCCGCCCAGCGACGCGTCGAAGCGGTCGATGCCCGCCTCGATGGCCATCAGCGTATTGGCCAGCGCCATGCCGCGCGTATTGTGGAAGTGCATGGTGGTGATCAATCCCGGGAACAGCTTGCGAACCTCGCGCCCGATCTTGCCGACCTGCGTGGGAAAGGCCATGCCGGTGGTATCGCACAGCGTCACCCCGTCCACGCCTAACGCCGCGAAGCGCCCCACCAGTTCGAACACCTCGAAGGCATTGATGTCGCCTTCCATGGGGCAACCGAACACGGTGGACAGCGACACGTTGATGGCGACGCGGCTGCCGCGCACCGCATTGACCACATCGCTCAATTGCTCGAACGACTGCTCCCGCGTCATGCGCAGGTTGGCGCGGTTATGGGTCTCGCTGACCGACATCACCAGATTGACCTCGTCCACCTTGCACTCCAGCGCCCGCTGCGCGCCGCGCACGTTAGGCACCAGCACCGTGTAGACGACGTCCGGATTGCGCTCGATCTCGTGCATCACGATCTCGGCGTCGCGCAGGGCCGGAATGGCCTTGGGCGACGTAAACGACGTAGCTTCGATCTTGGCGAATCCGCTGGCGGACAGCCGGTTGATGAAGGCGATCTTGTCCTGCGTTTCGATGAACTGCTTTTCGTTCTGGAAGCCGTCGCGCGGCGCGACTTCCTGGATGTACAGCCGCGGGCGGCTGGCAGTGGTTTCGGGGTTGGTCATATTCATGGCCGCTATCCTCAGATGATGCCGCGCGTGCGCCAGTCCTGGCGCTGCGTCTCGCCGATGCCCAGGCCGGCCAGCACCTCGTCGGTGTCCTGGCCCAGGGCGGGCGCCGGGCTGCGCACTTCGCCCGGGGTTTCCGACAGCTTGGGCACGATGCCCGGCACCTGCACGGGCGTGCCGTCGGGCAGCGCGCCGTCCAGGATCATGCCGCGCGCCTGGTAATGCGGGTCGGCCGCGATGTCGGCCACGTCATAGATCTTGCCCGCGGGAATCTGCCCGTCATTCAGGCGCTCCAGCACCAGGTCCAGCGGATGCTGGCCGGTCCATTGCGAAATCGCGTCGTCCAGCATGACCACGTGCTTCACGCGTCCGGCGTTGTTTGCCAGTTCCGGCGCTTCGGCCAGGTCGGGCCGGCCGATCACGCCCATCAGGCGCTTGAAGATGCTGTCGCCATTGCCGGCAATCAGCACGTACTTGTTGTCCTGACAGCGGTAAGCATTGCTGGGCGCGATGCCCGGCAGGCTGCTGCCGGCCGGCTGGCGGATCTCGCCGAACACCGAATACTCGGGCAACAGGCTCTCCATCATGTTGAAGACGGATTCATACAACGCCACGTCGATCATCTGGCCCGTGCCATTCTGGTCGCGCGCGCGCAGCGCCAGCAGGATGCCGATGACGCCGTGCAACGCTGACAACGAATCGCCGATGGACACGCCCACGCGCACCGGCGTGCGGTCGGGCTCGCCGCTCAGGTGGCGCAGTCCGCCCATGGCCTCGCCGATAGCGCCGAATCCGGGCAGATCGCGGTACGGACCGGTCTGACCGTAGCCGGACACGCGCAGCATCACCAGCCGCGGGTTGATGGCGCGCAGTTCTTCCCAGCCCAGGCCCCAACCTTCCATGGTGCCGGGCTTGAAGTTCTCGACCACCACGTCGATGTCCTTGACCAAGGCCCGGATCAGGTCCTGCGCTTCGGGCTTGCGCAGGTCCAGGCTGACCGATTTCTTGTTGCGCGACTGCACCTGCCACCAGACGGAAGTGCCGTCGTGGATCAGGCGCCAGTTGCGCAGCGGATCGCCCTTGCCGGGCGGTTCGATCTTGATGACCTCGGCGCCGAATTCGCCCAGCATCTTGGCGGCGAACGGTCCGGCGATCAGCTGGCCCAACTCCAGCACTCGGATACCGCTCAATGGTTTGGATGACATGATTGCCTCGTCAGCTCTTGTGTTTGCCCAGATAGGCCTCGCGCACGCGCTCGCTGGCCAACAGCTCCTGGCCCGTGCCCTCCATCACAATGGAGCCCACTTCCAGGACATATGCGCGGTCGGAAATAGCCAACGCCTGGTTGGCCATCTGCTCGACCAGCAGGATCGTCATGCCGCGCTCTTTCAACGACTTGATGATCTTGAAGATCTCGGCCACGATCAGCGGCGCCAGTCCCAACGAAGGCTCGTCCAGCATCAGGATGCGCGGCTTGCTCATCAGGGCCCGGCAGATGGCCAGCATCTGCTGTTCACCGCCAGAAAGCGTGCCCGCGTACTGCGTGCGGCGCTCTTTCAGCCGCGGGAACATCGCAAAGCACTGCTCGATCTGCGCGGCCAGTTCAGCGGGCGGCTCCTTGCGCAGGAACGCGCCCAGCATCAGGTTGTCGTAGACGGTTTGGTCGGGGAACACCTGGCGCCCTTCCGGCACGTGGGCGATACCCAGCCCTACGCGCTTGTGCGCGCTGATTCCGCCCAAGTCCTGCCCGGCGAACGCAATGTCGCCGGTGGATTTTTCGATGCCCGACAGCGCGCGCATCATGGTGCTCTTGCCCGCGCCGTTGCCGCCGATGATGGTCACGATCTCGTTCGTGTCCACATGCAGCGACACCTGCTTCAGGGCATTGACGGCGCCATAGCTGACCGCCAGGTTCTTGATGTCGAGTAAACGGCTCATTGCGGTCTCCTATGCCGGCGCGCCCAGGTAGGCTTCGATGACTTTCGGATTCTCCTGGATGTGGTTCGGCAGGCCTGAGGCAATCTTCACGCCGTAATCCAGCACCACGATATGGTCGGAAATCGCCATGACCAGATCCATGTGATGCTCGATCAACAGGATGGTCAGGCCCATGTTCTTCAGCTTCACGATCAGGTCCGTCAGCTGGTCGGTTTCCGCGGGATTCAGGCCGGCGGCAGGCTCGTCCAGCAGCAACAGGTCCGGCATGGCCGCCACCGCGCGGGCGATTTCCAGGCGGCGTTGCAGGCCGTAGGGCAGGCTGTTGGCGGCCTCGTCCGCGTAGCGGTCCAGTTCGAAGAACTTGAGGATGGCGTAGGCCTGGCGGCGGATGCGTCGCTCTTCCGCCAGGCTGCCGGGCAGGCCCAGCAGGTTGGAGAAGAAGCTGGATTGTTGCACCCGATAGAAGCCCACCATCACGTTCTGCAGGGCGCTCAGCCCGTCGAACAGCTTCAGGTTCTGGAACGTGCGGCCAATGCCCGACGCAGCAATCTCATTGGGCGACAGGCCCACCATCTGGCGGTTCTTGAAGCGGATGCTGCCGGCGTCCGGCGCCACCAGGCCCGACAGCAGGTTCAGCGTGGTGGTCTTGCCGGCGCCGTTGGGACCGATCAGCGACACGACGGAACTGCGCTCCAGCGAGAACGACACCTTGTTGGTCGGCACCACGCCGCCGAAGGCCTTGTACAGGTCCTTCACTTCCAGGAAGCCGGACGCCGCGCCGCCATGGTCGGCAGGAGGCGCCGGCGTCCAATCGGCCGCGCCCGCCTCGGCGGCCAGCGCCTCGCGCTGGCCGCGCTTGGGCAGCACCTTGGCCAACAAGCCAGCCAGTCCTTCCGGCATGGCGTACAGCGCGAACAGCAGGATCAGGCCGTAGGCGAAATGCTGCACTTCCGGCCAGCGCGCCAGCATGGCGTCGATCACCGTCAGCACCACGGCGCCCAGGAAGGAGCCCGCCGGCGTACGGCCGCCGAACAGCACCAGCACCAGGAAAAACACCGACAAGTTGAAATTGACGAAGTCCGAATTGATGTACTGGTTCTGCTGCGCCACCAGGCCGCCCGCGATGCCGCAGGTGATGGCGCTGATGGCGAAGGCCAGGATCTTGAAGCGGTAGACGCTGATGCCCACGCTCTCGGCCGCAATTTCAGAGGTGCGCACCGCGGCAAAGCCGCGGCCGAAACGGCCGTTCAACAGCAGCGAGGTCATGGCGTGCAGCGCCAGGCCCAGCACCACGACCACCACCACCCACTGGCGGCTGTCCAGCGTGGCGCCGCCGAAGGTCAGGCCGGTGATGCCGTAGAAGCCTTCCTGGCCCTTGAACACGTCGGTCCATTCGGACACGATCTTCTCGATCAGCAGGCCGAAGGCGATGGTCACCATCGCCAGGCTCGGCCCCTTGACCTTCAGCGCCGGGATGGCGATCACCACGCCGAAGACCGCGGACACAACCGCGTCGCAGCCCAGCGCCAGCCAGGGATCAACCTGGTAATTCACGGTCAGGAGCGCCACCGTATAGGCGCCCACGCCGAACAGGCCGGCATGGCCCAGCGATTTCTGGCCGGTCTGGCCGACCAGGATGTTGAAACCGGTGGCAGCGATGTAATAGACCCCGATGTTGAACAGGATCAACAGATAGAAGTCATTCAGGCCCGAATAGGCGTAGCCGATGGCAAGCGCCGCGATGACCAGCGGAATGAGAATCTTGGAGAGCTTCATACTTTCTCCGCGTGCACGCGGCCGAGGATGCCGGCCGGGCGGAAATACAGCACCACGATGATCAGCGCGAACACGGCGATTTCGCGCAGGTTCGAATACCAGAGGCCGATCAGCGATTCCAGCAACCCGATCAGAAAGCCGCCAAAAATGCAGCCGCGCGGATTCTCCAACCCACCCAGGATCGCGGCCGAAAAGGCCTTGAGCGACAACAGCGTGCCCACGAATACCGAGGCGGTCGCAATCGGCGCCACCATCACGCCGGCGATCGCGGCCAATGCCGAACTGATCGCGAACACGGCGATCGCCACCGCGTTGGCATTAATGCCCATCAAGCTCGCGGCGGTCTTGCTGAACGCCACCGCGCGCACGGCCTTGCCCATCTTGGTCTTGTGCAAGACCCAATCGAACACGATCATCAGCGCCAGCGTGGTGCCGAAAACCAGGATCTCCTGCGGCCGCACGCCGGTCCCCAGGACCGTGATGATGCCCTCGCCCAGCGGCGAAGCCACTGCTATCGGCGCCGGTCCCCAGACCAGCAGCGCCAGGTTCTGGATGATGATGCCAAAGCCGATGGTGCTCATCACCCATGACAGCCCCGCCTCGCCCACGAAGTGGCGGATGGCGGTGATGTAGAGCACGTACCCCAGCAAGCTCAGGACCAGCATGGCGGCCAGCAGGGCGAACAGGAACGTGCCCCAGGTCACGTCCTCCGGATTTGGAAAGCCGATCAGCTTGCCCTGGCTGACCAGCAGGATGGCGCTGATGCCTATCAGGCCGGCCAGCGCCAGGAACGCACCCTGTCCGAAGTTGAAGGTCTTGGTCGTGGTGTACGTGATGCTGAACCCGAACGCGACCAGGGCATAGACGCTGCCCATGGCCAGCCCGCTCAAGATGGCTTGTAGTATTTGCATGCTGGATGCCCCCCTATTGACGACTCCCCGGCGCGCCGCGGCGCACCGGGGAGAGATCTTTCTCGTTGCCGCGCCGTCTTACAGCTTCAGGTCTTCCGGCTTGATCGCGCGGGTGTATTCGTCATCCACCGACACCACCTTGCCGTCGATCCAGCGCACCAGGCGGAAGTCCTTCACCGACAGGGCTTCGTGGTTTTCCGCGGTGAACGGCTTCTCGTAGGTCTTGATGACGCCCTTGGCCTGGGCCAGGTTCTGCAGCGCGGCCTGCACGGCTTCGCCTTCGGTCGACTTGGCCTGCTCCATGGCGGCAGCGATGAGCTTGACGGAGTCATACGCCTGCGCGGCCATGACGTAGGTCGGCACGCGGCCGTCGCGCTTCATCAACGTGTCATACAGCGCCTTGGACTCGGGCGAGGAGTCTTCGGTGATCGACGCCGTGAAGATCATCTTGCTGGCCAGCTCGGGACCGGCGATGCGCAGGAACGGCGAGCTCAGGTTGGCCCAGGAGGCCAGCGTGGTCGGGAAGTAGCTGATCTTCTCCAGGCTGCGCATGACGTGCGCGTTGGAATCCGCCAGCGCATAGACGATCAGCGTGTCGGCGCCCGAACTCTTGATCTTGTTCAGCTGCGACGACATGTCCGTGTCCTTGGGACCAAACTTCTCGTTGGCCACGGGCGTGATCTTGTGCAGGGCCAGGATCTCGACCGCGTCCTTGGCGCCTTGCTGGCCGTAGCCGGTGGTGTCGGCAATGATGGCGACCTTGCCGTTCTTGCTGGCGCGGGCGGCGTAGGCCGCCAGCAACGCGATCTGGTCGCGATCGCGCATGGACACGCGGAACACGTAGTTCGGCGGCGACTTGGCATAGCGGCCGGTGATGTCGGTGGCAGTGGCTACCGGCGAGATCGTCGGGATCTTCTTCTGCTGCACCAGGTGCAGCCAGGCCAGCATATTGCCGGAGTTGACTCCGCCCAGCATGGCGTTGACCTTGACGTTGTCGACCAGCTCGTTGGTGTTCTGGATGGCCTTGGGCGGCGCGCCCACGTCATCGCGCTCAACGATGACGACCTTCTTGCCCAGCACGCCGCCGGCCGCGTTCAGCTCGTCGGCCGCCTGGCGCGCGCCAGCCAGGGCCGAAATGCCGAAGTCCGCCGAGCCAGTGGCCGACATGTCGCTGTTGAAGCCGATCTTGATGTCGTCGGCCAGCGCGGCGCCGCTGGCGCCCGCCAACGCCGCCGCCAGCAGCAGGGATTTCATGGTCTTGGGGAAATGTTTGAAGTACATCTTGTCTCCTTCTGGATCACTCTGGTGACCGCTGATTGGCAATTCAGGATTGTTTGATGAGGTCGGCGGCCTTGTTGCCGATCATCATGGTGGCCGCGCAGATATTGGCCGACGGCATGGCCGGCATCACCGAGGAGTCGATGACGCGCAGATTGCCCACGCCGTGCACCCGCAGCTGGGGGTCGACCACCGCGTACTTGTCATCGGCCTGGCCCATGCGGGCCGTGCCGTTGACGTGATAAGACGACACGCCATAGCGGCGCGCGAAGTCCAGCAATTCGGAATCGGATTCGCACAGCGGGCCGGGCAGCACCTCGCTGTCGAAGTAAGGCGCCAGGGCCTGTGAACGCAGCAGCTGGCGCGCCAGCCGGATACCGCGCACCAACGTCATCTGGTCGCGCTCGTTCTCCAGGTAGTTGGCCAGGATCACGGGGTCCTGCAGCGGGTCCGCTGAACGGATGCGCACCTGGCCGCGGCTTTCGGGCCGGTGCTGCCAGACGCCCGCTGTCATGCCGGGGAAGTCATCCAGCATGCCCACATAGCCTTCCTTGTAGCTGGCCGGCGTGAACACGCCCTGCAGGTCGGGCAAGACGAGGTCAGGCGTGGACTTCCAGAAGTAATGCAGCAGCGACGGACTCAGGGCCATGATGCTGGGACGCTTCATCATCCAGCGGCTGATCTGGCCGGCCAGGCTCAGACCCTTGACCAGCTGGTTCATGGTCTGGCTGTTCTTCACGCGCGCCACGACCCGCACCGAATAATGGTCACTCAGGTTCTCGCCCACGCCCGGCAGGTCGCACACCACGTCGATATTGTGCTGGCGCAGCAGGTCCGCCGGCCCCAGGCCCGACAGCTGCAGCAGCTTGGGCGTGTTGATCGCGCCGCAGGACACGATCACTTCCCGACGAGCACGCACCGCGCGGACCTGTGAAGGATGCGCCGGGTGGCAATAGGCCACGCCGGCAGCTTTGCCGCCATCGAACAGGATGCGCGTCGCCTGCGCGTAGGTACGCACTTCCAGGTTCTTGCGGCCCATGGCGGGCTTGAGGAAGCACTTGGCCGTGCTCATGCGCCAACCGCGGTCGATGGTGCGCTGGAAGTAGCCCACGCCGGCCTGATCCGCGCCGTTGTAATCGGGGTTGCGCGGGATGCCCTGTTCCACCGCACCGGCAATGAAGGCCTCGCAAAGCGGATGGATCCAGTCTATGTCCGTGACCGGCAGCTCGCCCTTGCGGCCGCGGTAGCGGTCGTCGCCGCCCACGCGCCGTTCCATGGACTTGAAGTACGGCAGCACTTCGTCGTAGGACCAGCCGCTGTTGCCCAGCGCGGCCCAGTGGTCGAAGTCGGCCGCCTGGCCGCGGTTGTAGACCAGGCCGTTGATGGAAGTCGACCCGCCCAGGGTTCGGCCCTGCGGAATCGGCACGCGCCGTCCGTTGGTCTGCGCCGTACCTTCGCTGGAGAACTGCCAGGCGTACTTCTTGTTGAATACCGCCTTGATGAAGCCTGCGGGTATGTGCAGGTAGGGACTGCGGTCCGGCGGGCCGGCCTCCAGCACGCAGACCGTCGAGCCGTCCGCGCTCAGGCGGTTGGCCAGGATGGAACCGGCCGCGCCGGATCCCACGATCACATAATCGAACTGATCCGCGTCGCGGAGGGAGGGCTGCTGTGCTTGGCTCATGTCTGGAATCCGCGGGCGTCAGGGAATCGCGTTGAACGACTTGCCGGCAAGGCAGACGTACTTGATTTCCAGGAACTCTTCGATGCCGTACTTGGAGCCCTCGCGGCCCACGCCCGACTCCTTGATGCCGCCAAAGGGCCCGACCTCGTTGGACACGGCGCCGGTGTTCACGCCGACGATGCCGTACTCCAGCCCTTCCATCATGCGCCAGACCCGTTCCAGGTTGGCGGTGTAGAAATAGGCGGCCAGGCCCGAGGCGCTATCGTTGGCCCGCGCCAGCACGGCGGCTTCGGACTCGAAGGTGCTGATACCCACCACCGGGCCGAAGATCTCTTCGTGCGCCAGTTCCATGGCATCCGTGATGCCGGCCAGCAGGGTCGGCTCATACAGCAGCGAGCCGGGCTCGCGCAGCTTGCCGCCTGCCAAGAGGTGTGCGCCGCGCGCCGTGGCGTCGTCCACCAGGCGGGCCACCTTGTCCACGGCGCGCTGGTCGATCAGCGGCCCTTGGGTAACGCCCTCTTCCAGCCCGCCGCCCACCTTCATGCGGCGCATTTCCGCCAGCAGCTTGTCATTGAAGGCGTCGGCGACCCTGGCGTGGACATAGACGCGGTTGGCGCAGACGCAGGTCTGGCCCGCGTTACGGAACTTGGAAAGGACCAGGCCTTGCACGGCCTCGTCCAGGTCGGCATCCTCGAACACGATGAACGGCGCGTTGCCGCCCAGTTCCAGCGACAGCTTCTTGATGTTGGAGGCGCTCTGCTGCATCAGCAGCCGACCCGTCTGGGTGGACCCGGTAAAGGTCAGCTTGCGCACCGTGGGGTTCTGCGTCAGTTCCGTGCCGATTGGCGCGGGATCTCCAATGACCACGTTGAGCACGCCGGGCGGTATGCCGGCCTGCTCGCCCAGCCAGGCCAGCGCCAGCGCGGTGAACGGCGTCAGTTCGGACGGCTTGAGCACCACCGTGCAGCCGGCGGCCAGCGCCGGGCTGACCTTGCGCGTGACCAGGGCCGACGGAAAGTTCCAGGCGATGATGGCCGCGCATACGCCCACGGGCTGGCGGATGGCCAGCATGCGCTGGTCACCCCGCGTGTGGGGCAGCACGTCGCCGTAGACGCGCTTGGCCTCTTCCGCGAACCATTCGACGAAGGACAAGGCGTAATTCAGTTCGCCGCGGGCCTCGGCCAGCGGCTTGCCCTGCTCCAGCGTCAGCAGCAGCGCCAGGTCGTCGGCGTGCGCCTCGATCAGGGCATGCCATTTGCGCAGGATGGCACCGCGCTCCTTGCCCGTCCTGGCCCGCCAGGCCGGCAGGGCGTCATCGGCGGCCGCGATGGCGCGGGCCGTCTCGGCCTGGCCCAGATTGGGCACCGTGCCCAGTACGCTGGCGTCAAAGGGATTGCGCACCGTGATGGTGGCGCCGTTGTCGGCGTCGCACCAGGCGCCGCCGATGTAGGCCTGCTGCCGCAGCAGCTGGCTATTCTGCAAATTCATTTGTCTCGCGCTCCATCCATCATGCTCCGCACCGTCCGCGCTTGGGCCGTGCGAAATTTTTTGGGGAGGATAGCCCTGGCGCCCGCCTGCGCAACAGCAGTCATTAGCGATGCCGCCATCACCATCCGCGATGACAAGCCCGCCCATGGCTACAATGGAACCTCTCGTCCGCTTTCCCGCCCGCCCCGCCATGCGTCTCGACCCCACCTCCCTCAAGCTCTTCATCAGCGTGGTCGAGCAAGGCACCATCGCCGCGGCGGCCGAACACGAGCACATCGCCGCGGCCGCCATCAGCAAGCGCATCAGCGAACTGGAAGAGAACCTCAAGATCCGGCTGCTCATCCGCACCAACAAGGGCATCCGCCCCACGCCGGCCGGCGTCGCGCTGTCCACCATGGCGCGGCGCGCGCTGCATGAACTCGATGAAATATCGGTGCACATGCGCGACTACTCGCGCGGCCTGCGGGGCTTCATCCGGGTACACGCCAATATTTCCGCGATCACCCAGTTCCTGCCTCAGGACATCAAGCTCTTCCTGAACGACTACCCCAACGTGCAAGTCGATCTGGAAGAGAAGATCACCTCGACCATCATCAAATCGGTCGCCGAGAACGCGGCGGACGTGGGCATCTTTTCGGGCACCGCGCCGGACCACGACGTCGAGATCCACCCCTACCGCGAAGACACACTGGCGCTGGTGGTGCCCGCTGACCACCCGCTGCAGGACAGGCCTGGCTTTCGTTTCGCCGACGCGCTGGAATACGACTTCGTGGGGCTGCACCGCGGCAGCGCCATCAACCGCATCCTCTCCAACGCCGCCAGCGATGAAAAGCGCAACATCCAGCTCAAGGTGCAGGTCACTGGCTTCGACGCGCTGTGCTTCATGGTGAACTCTGGGCTGGGCATAGGCGTGCTGCCACTGGACATCGCGCGCCGCTACTCGGCCATGTTCGACATCCGCATCATTCCCCTGACCGAGCCCTGGGCACGGCGCCAGATCCAGATCTGCGTGCGCTCCTTCGACGCCCTGCCGACCGCCGCCAAGCTCTTCGTAAACCATCTGAGCAAGCGCCAGCCCTGAGCGGACGCCGTGGAACCGGTCCCTGCATCGGCGCGCGTGTAAAAAAAACGGAGACGGGGTTGCCGTCTCCGCTGCTGCTGTGTGTTTCGGTGCCTCAGTACGTCATGCGCACGCCCAGCAGCACACTGCGCCCGGGCAGCGGCGCCACCGTCGAAATGAAGGAGGCATGGTTGTACGCCAGCTTGTTCAGCAGGTTGGTGCCGCGCAAATAGACCTCATAGCCCGTGGCGCCATACTGGCCGCGATAGGCCACCACCGCATTGACCATGTTGTAGCCAGGCGTGCTTTCCTCGTAGGCGGCGATGTCCTTCTGTGCAAACACGCGCGCGTATTCGACGCCGCCCGACCACTGCTGCCACTTCATATCGGCGCGCACGCCGGCGCGCGCTGCCGGGATGCGCGGCAGGTTGCCGTCGCCGCCCGTCAGTTTGCCGCGCACATAGTCGCCGAACACCGCGGCCGAGAACACCGGGGTGAACTGGTGGCGCAGTTCGCCTTCCACACCCGTGAACTCCGCGTCGCGCTGGGTGTACTCGATCAGGCGGAAGTCCTCGTAGCGGTCCAGCGTGTTGGCGTAGATGTAGTTCTTCACCCGGTTATGGAACACGCTGGCCGAGAACGTCGTGTCGCCGGAATGCTTGCGCAGGGTCAGGTCGATGTTGTGCGAGGTCTCGCGGCCAAGGTCCGGATTGCCCAGTTCGTAGGTGTTGGTGGCCAGGTGCACGCCGTCCGCATACAGTTCCTGCGCGGTGGGCAGGCGCTGCGAGCGCGACAACGACAGGGCCACGGAATACTGCGGCGCGAAGTCCCAGATGGCCGCGGCCGACAATGACGTACCGGACAGGCTGCTGCGTTGCGCGCCGCCCGTGGGCGAGATGCGCTGCCAGTCCTGCCGCGCGCCCAGCTCGAAGCGCCAGTCGTTCAGTTGGTACTCCTCCAGCACGAACAGGCCGTAAGAGCGCGTCTTGCTGCGCGGCAGGAAGGCCTCTTCGCCATCGGCGCGGAAATCGCTGTAGGCATTCTGCACCCCCACCACCCCGCGCCAGCCTGCGATGGGCTTGTGCTGCATTTCCACGCGCAGGTCGTAGCCCTTGTTCTTGAAGCGGGTACCCACCTCGCCGCCTTCGATTTCGTCATGCTGGTAGTCGGTCAGGCCGCCACGCACGCGGATTTTCTCGAAGCCAGCGAACGGATCCTGGTACTCGGCGCGCAGATCGAGGCGGTTGCTGCGCAGCTTCACGTAAGGCACGCCGCCGTGTTCGTGCTCGTGGTCGTGATCGCGGCCGTCTTCGTCGTGGCCATGATCATGGCCGCCGCAATGCAGGTGCGTGCCATGCGGGTGGCACCCTTCGTATTCGTGGTTGTGTCCGGGCAGGCCGTACTTGCTTTCCAGATGCGTGAACGCCAGGCCGACGTAGCCGCGCGGCGTAATCCAGGACATGCCCACCGTGCCCTGCGTCGACTCGCTGTACGAGCCCTCCAGCTTGCCGCCCGGCCAGTCGGGCACGTCGTAGTCGCTGGTGCGGCGCTTCAGGCCCTCCACGCGCACGGCGAACTGCCCCTCGCCCGCGGTAATGCCGACCGCGCCCGCACGTTCCTTGGTGCCCGTGGCGCCGCGCAGTTCAGCCTCGGCCTCGATGCCCTTCTCCGGCACCGCCGTCGGGATCTTCTTGTCCACCACATTGACCACGCCGCCGATCGCGCCGCCGCCATACAGCAGCGTAGCCGGACCGCGCAGCACTTCGATGCGTTCGGCCAGCAGCGGCTCCACGGTCACGGCATGGTCGGGAGATATGCTGGACGCGTCCATGACCTCGGAACCGTCGGACAGCACCTTCACGCGCGGCGCGGTCTGGCCGCGGATCACGGGGCGGCTGGCGCCGCCGCCGAAGGTGTCGCTGTTAACGCCGGGCAGATTCTTCAGCGTGTCGCCCAGGGTGCCGTTGCGCTGTTCGATCAGCGCGTCGCCTTCCAGCACCGAAGCCGGCAAGGTGGTGCTGTTCAGGTCCAGCCCCAGCGGGTTGGCGGAAACCGTGATCGGCGCCAGGGTTCTGGCGGCCGAACGTTCCGCGGCGGCTTCCGCAGCTTCGTCGGCCTGCGCGGCGGGCGCGGCCAGCATCAACGCGCAGACCAGAGGTTTCAGCGCGCCCCGGCGGCCCGCCCGCAGGGCAACCCTGCCGCCGCGTTCCCTCTGCCACCCCAGTTTCTTGCCATTCATCATCGCCCTCTTTCAAATGTTATAATGTACCAAATAATAGGCGAATGATATAACATTTCGAAAATGGCGCAAGCTCGGGGACGCCGTGAATCGGCCGCCGCGGCTCATGGCCGGGCCGGCGCGGGCGCGCGTATCATAGGGCGATGGTGTTCCCCCGACTCCCGACTCCTCCCACGCTGACCGACACGGTCGCCAAGCGCCTGCTCGCCGAGATTGACGAGGGTCGCGTGCCGCCCGGGGAAAAATTGCCCACGGAGACCGCGTTGGCCGAACAATTCGGCGTCAGCCGCACGGTCATCCGCGAAGCGGTTTCGCGGCTGAGGCAGGACGGTATCGTCGAAGCGCGGCAAGGCAGCGGCGTGTACGTCACCGGCCACGCCGGCAACCGCGCCCTGCGCATCGATGCGGCCGACCTGTCCTCGCTGGACGCCGTGCTGCATATCGTGGACCTGCGCCGCGCGCTGGAAACCGAGATCGCAGCGCAAGCCGCGGCAGTGCGGAAAAAGCAGGACATGGCGGAGATCGACGCCGCGCTGGCCGCCATTTCGCAGGCGGTGGAAAACGGCGGCGACGGCGTGCAGGAAGACGTAGCCTTCCATCGCAGCATCGCCCGCGCCACCGGCAATCCCTATTTCCTGACGACCCTGGCCTTCGTCAGCCAGTTCCTGGAAGCGGCCACACGCGTCACGCGCGCCAACGAGGCCCGCCACGCCAGCCTGATGCGCGACGTGCTGCAGGAACACGTCGCCATCGTCGAAGCCATACGCAGCAAGGACGTGGACGGCGCGCGCGAGGCCGCGCGCATCCATATGGTGAACGCGGCCAAGCGCTTGAGCCAGGCGCACCGCTAGGCGGGAAAGCCGCGGCGCGCGCGCTGCGGCCGGCGCCTAGCCGAATGCCTTGATGAAGAAATCCCGCGTGCCGAAATTGCCTGATTTCAGCGCGATGCTGATGTCGCCTTGCGCCGCGGGCGCATGGCCGGAACACCAGGGCACGCCGGGATCGATCTGCTCGCCAATGACGACCTGCTGCAATCCCAAGGCCTGTACCACCGCCCCCGAGGTCTCGCCGCCCGCCACGATCAGTTGCCGCACGCCGCGTTCGACCAGGCCCGCCGCGATGCGCGCAATGGCGTCCTCGATCATGGCGCCCGCGCGCGCGGCGCCGAGTTCGCTCTGCGCCTGCCGCACCTGCTCGGGCTGAGCGGTGGAGTAGATCAGCACCGGGCCGTCATGCATGCGCGCATCGGCCCAGGCCAGCGCCTCTCCCACGACGTCGTGGCCCGCCGCCACCCGCAACGGATCCAGCGCCAGCGCCGGCCGGCCGCTTTCCATGAACGCGGCCACCTGGCCATTGGTCGCCGCCGAGCAACTGCCCGCGACCACTGCCTGCAAACCGGGCGCGCGCGGTTGCCGCGCGTCTGCGGACGCCGCCGTCAGGCCCCAGTTGCCGGGCAGTCCGATCGCCACGCCCGAACCCGCCGTCACCAGCGGCATGCCGGCAAGCGCGGGTCCCAAAGCCAGCAGGTCGGCATTGGACACGGCATCCACGATCGCGATCTCCACTCCCTGCGCCCGCAACTCCCGGATGCGGGCGCGAATGGCCTCGCTACCTCGCGCCACGACGCTGTAGTCGATCAGCCCGACGCGGCGCGAAGTCTGCGCGGACAACACGCGCACCAGATTGGGATCGGTCATGGGCGTCAGCGGATGGTGCTGCATGCCCGATTCGTTCAGCAGCACGTCGCCCGCGAACAGATAGCCCTTGAACACCGTGCGCTTGTTGTCCGGAAAGGCCGGCGTGGCGATGGTGAAATCCGTGCCCAGCCGCGCCATCAGCGCATCCGCGACCGGTCCGATGTTGCCCTCGGGCGTGCTGTCGAAGGTGGAGCAATACTTGAAGTAGATCTGTTCCGCGCCCTGCGCCAGCAACCAGTCCAGCGCCGCCAGCGACTGCGCCACGGCCTCGGCCGCAGGCAGCGTGCGGGTCTTGAGCGCGACCACCACCGCATCCGCCTCGCCGCGCAGGGGTTCGCCAGGAACGCCTATGGTCTGCACCGCGCGCATGCCGGCGCGCACGAGGTTGTTGGCCAGATCGGTGGCGCCGGTGAAGTCATCGGCGATGCAGCCCAGTTTGATGCTCATTTGGCCTCCGGCAAGGCGATGCCCGGGAATATCTTGATGACCGCGCTGTCGTCCTCGCGGCCGTGGCCGGCGCTGGAGGCCTGCATGAACATCTGGTGCGCGGTGGAAGCCAGCGGCAAGGGAAAGCGGGTATGCCGGGCGGTGTCCAGCACCAGTCCCAAGTCCTTGACGAAGATGTCGACCGCGGACAGCGGCGTATAGTCGCCCGCCAGCACATGGGCCATGCGGTTCTCGAACATCCAGCTGTTGCCCGCGCTGTGCGTGATCACTTCATACAGGGCGTCCGCGTCCACGCCCTCGCGCAGGCCCAGCGCCATGGCTTCCGCCGCAGCGGCGATGTGCACGCCCGCCAGCAGCTGGTTGATGATCTTGACCTTGCTGCCCGCGCCGGCGCGATCGCCCAGGCGGTAGACCTTGCCGGCCATGGATTCCAGCACCGCGCCGCAGGCGGCGTAAGCCGCCGCGCGGCCCGCAGTCATCATGGTCATCTCGCCGGAGGCCGCGCGCGCGGCGCCGCCCGAGATGGGCGCATCCAAGTACAGGATGCCCTGCGTTTCGAGCCGCGCCTCCAGCGCGATGGACCAGTTGGGATCCACGGTGGAACACATCACGAACACCGCCCCCGGGCGCAGCGCGGCGGCCAGGCCGCCTTCCCCGTACAGCACCTCCTCGGTCTGCTGGGCATTGACGACCACGCTGATGACGATGTCGCAGGCGGCCGCCATGTCGGCCAGGGTGGCGCAGGCCACGCCGCCCTGCGCCGCGAATGCCGCGCAAGCTTCCTGGCGGACGTCGAACACGTGCACGTCGTGGCCGGCCCGGCGCAGGCTTTGCGCGATGCCCGCGCCCATGGCGCCGAGGCCGATGACGCCGACGCGGCGGGAGGGGGTTTGAGGATTGCTCATATCGTTGGCGGTCCCGGCTACGGTAGGAATGGAGAGCAGCCTGCGCTCAGCGCGGCAGGTCGTCGGCCATGTAGGCGCGGATGATGTCCGCGAAATCGGCGTCGCCGCGCAAGCCCAGGCGCTCGGCCCGAGCGGTGTCCCAGCGGCCAGGCCAGCTGCCCACGATGCGCTCGACGCGCTCGTCAGGCTGCCAGCCGACGCGGCCGGCGACCTCCTCGCCCGCGACCTGGCGCAGCGCCTGCACCATCTCGCTTGCCGTGACCGAAACGCCTGGCAGATTGATGGGCGCACGGTCCGCGACGGCGGCCGCTTCCAGTTCGCAGCCGGCGATCAGGGCCTGGATCGCGCCGCGCGGCGACAGCAGCCACAGGCGCGTGTCGGCGCTCACCGGGCAGGCGGCCTCCAGGCCGTTCAAGGGTTCGCGGATGATGCCGCTGGCGAACGAGGAAGCCGCCGCATTGGGCCGCCCCGGACGCACGCTGATGGTGGGCAGGCGCAGCACGCGCCCGTCCACATAGCCGCGCCGCGTGTAGTCCGCCAGCAGCAGTTCGGCAATGGCCTTCTGCGTGCCGTAGGACGATTGGGGATTGAGCGCGGTATCGTCGCGCACGGTGTCGGGCAGCGCGCCGCCGTACACCGCGACCGAACTGGTGAAGATCACCCGCGGCTTGTGGCCCAGCGCGCGGCAGGTCTCCAGCAGCGCGCGCGATGCGTCCAGGTTGATGCGCATGCCCAGATCGAAATCGGCCTCCGCCTGCCCGCTGACGATGGCCGCCAGATGGAAGATGGCGCGAGTCTCGGTGTCGATGGCCTGCCGCAACACTGCGGGATCGGCGATATCGCCGACCTGCGCATGGATGCGCGGATCGTCCGGCCCCGGAGCCAGCACCACGTCCAGCAGGTCGATCCGCGTGATGACTTCAGGCTTGCCGCCATCCAATGCCAGCGTGCCGCGCTCCAGCAGCTTGCGGGCCAGGCGCTGCCCCAGGAATCCGGCGCCGCCGGTGATGAGTATCTTCATATCGCGGTATGCCCCGTGTGCGTCAGATAGGACCGGGCCCAGCCCAGCCCGGCGGAGGTGCCGGCCCGGGGCCGGTATTCGCAGCCGATCCAGCCGGCATAGCCCAGCGCATCGATCTGTTCGAACAGATAGGGATAGTTCAGCTCGCCCTGGTCCGGCTCGTGGCGGTCCGGCACGCCAGCGATCTGGATGTGGCCAATGCCCGCCATGTCCCGCTTGAGCTTGACCGCGATATCGCCTTCCACGATCTGGCAGTGATAGATGTCGAACTGCACCTTCAGGTTATCGGCGCCGACCTCGGCGCATATGGCCTGGGCCTCGTCCTGACGGTTGAGGAAAAAGCCCGGAATGTCGCGCGTGTTGATCGGCTCTATCACCACTGTCACCCCGGCGGATGCCGCGGCGCGCGCGGCCCAGGCGAGGTTCTCCAGATAGACCGCGCGATGCGCTGCGCGGTCCTGCCCGTGCTGTATCAGCCCGGCCATGAGATGCAGCTTGCGGTTGCCCAGCACGGCGGCATATTCCAAGGCCAGGTCGACCCCGCGCCGGAACTCGCTGGCGCGGCCCGGCAGCGAGGCGGTGCCGCGCTCGCCTGCGGCCCAATCGCCGGGCGGCGCGTTGAACAGCGCCTGGGTCAGCCCCTGCCCCTGCAGCCGCGCCTGGAGCTCGGCCGCCGGATACTCGTAGGGAAACAGGAACTCCACACCCGCGAACCCGTCCCTCGCAGCCGCAGCAAAGCGGTCCAGGAAGGGATGCTCGGTGTACATCATGCTGAGATTGGCGGCCAGGCGCGGCATCGCGGTTCCTTGATTCAGTAGCGCGCGCCGAACACGACCCGCAGTTCATCGATGGCCGCGGCGCTCAATGGCGCCGGCCGGGGATTGCTCATCAGCCACAGGCGGGCGGTTTCTTCCAGTTCTTCCAGCGCATAGGAGGCATGCGCCACGGAGCGTTCCCATACCACCGGCCCCAGGCGCTCGAACAGCGCCCCGCGCACCTCGCCGGCCACCGCGGCGACCTCGGCCGCGGCTTGCGGATCGCCGGGACGGCGATAGGGGATCAGCGGAATCCGGCCGACCTTCATGACCTGATAGGGCGTGATGGGCGGCAGCACTTCATCGGGCCGCCAGACGCCCGCCAACGTCAGCGCCACCAGATGCGTGGAATGCGTGTGCACGATGCCGCGGGCGCCGGGACTGGCCTGGTAGATGCCGCGATGCAGCTCCAGCGTCTTGGACGGCTTGCTGCCCGACACGTGCCTGCCCGCCGTATCGACCTTGGACAGTTCGGCGGGATCCAGCCGTCCGAGGCAGGCGTCGGTCGGCGTGATCAGCCAGCCGTCGTCCAGGCGCGCGCTGATGTTGCCGGCGGCGCCCACGGTATAGCCGCGGTTGTAGAGACTGGCGCCGACGGCGCAGATCTCTTCGCGAATGCGGGATTCTTCAGAATTCATAAGGTCATCATACAAATTCTGGCGAAAAAAGACACCCAGGGTAAGTCCCGGGCAGGAATCCGCGATCCCTGCCCGGCCAGCCTCAGTTCACCGTTATCCCGGCATCCCGGATCAGTTCGGCGAAACGCGGCACGTCGCGCGCGATCAAGGCCTGGAAGGCCGCGGAGCCCTGCTCCTGCGTCCCCGGCGCCTGCGCCGCCAGCTTGTCGAGCGACTCGCGCACATTCGGGCTCTTCAGCGCCGCCGCCAGCGCCTCCTCCAGCCGCGCCACCACCGCCGGCGGCGTGCCCGCCGGCGCGGCAATGCCATTCCAGACGCTCATATTGAATTGCGGCACGCCGCCTTCCGCGAACGTAGGCACATCGGGGATCTGCGGCAGCCGGCTCGGGCTGGCCACGGCCAGCGCCGTGACGCGCTTGCCTTCATGGATGGGAATCATGGTGACCGTCTGGTCGATCACGGCTTCCACGGTGCCCGCCATCAGGTCGCTGATCGCCGGCCCCGCGCCCCGATACGGAATCTGCATGCCCTGGGTCCCGGTGACGTGCAGGAAATAGGCCGCCGCGATATGGCTGGTGGAACCCGAGCCGGCGTTGCCGAAGTTCACGTCCTTGCCTTGCTTGCGCAGGCGTTCGACGAAATCGGACAGCTTGGTGATGCCGCTGGCCTTGCTGACGGAAAGCACCATCGGCACGGTCGCCACCAGTCCGATCGCGGTCATGTCGCGGCGCGGATCGAACTTGCTTGCGGGATAGAGCGACGGCGCGATCGCCAGCGATCCCATATTGCCGAAGGTGATGGTGTAGCCGTCCGGCGCCGCGCGCGCCACGCGCTGGTTGCCGATCATCGTGCCGCCGCCGCCCTGGTTTTCCACCACGACGGGTTGCCCCAGATTCTCGCCCATGGCTTGCGCCACGATGCGGGCCAGGCCGTCCGTGGACCCGCCGGGCGCATAAGGCACCACCATCGAAATGGCGCGGGCGGGATAGCCCTGCGCCCCCGCCAGGGCGCTGAATGCAAACAGGCAGGCGCCAGCAGACGCCAGTATGGTCTTCCTCATGGTTTTGCTCCTCGGTTTTCATGGTTGCCGGCAACAGCCGGCCCTCCGCCTTGTGCCGGCGGATTCTTGCGCTACGTTGGAAGGGAAGCGGCGCGGGCGACAGCCCGGCCGCGGCTTGCTCAGCCTTTGGGCTTGGCGCCCAGCTCCACGCCTGCGAGCTGTTCGGACAGGCGCGCAACGGCGGTATGGTCCTGGCCCTTGCCCAGCGTCTTGCCGGCCGAGGCCCACAGTTCGCGGCACAGCGAGGCGAACGGCGTGGGCGTGCCGGTATCGGTCGCGATGCCCAGCGCGATGCCCAGGTCCTTGACCATCAGGTCCAGGCCGAATCCCGAGTTGAACTGGCGCGACAGCACGAATTGCTTGAACTTCTTCTGGGTCGAATTGTTCATGCCGGTCGACGCGTTGAGCACGTCGACGATCACGTTCGGATCCAGGCCAAACTGCTGGCCGATCAGCATCGCCTCCACCCCGATCAGGAAGCCGCCGGCCGACACCAGGTTGTTCAAGGCCTTCATGGCGTGGGCGCTGCCGACCTCGCCCACCGGCGTAATCGTCGTGCCCATGCTGGACAGGGCCGGGCGCACCCGCTCCAGCGTCGCGGCGGGTCCGCCGTACATGATGGCCAGCTCACCCGTACGTGCGCGCGGCACGCCGCCGGACACCGGGGCGTCGACCATGACGCCGCCGGCGGCGGCAACGGCCTGCGCCAGGCGCTGCGTATGCGCCGGCACGCCGGAACTCATGTCGACCACCACGCTGCCCGGGCGCAGGCCCGCCAGCACGCCTTGTTGGCCGTTGAGCACCTGCTCGACGATCGCGCTGGTGGGCAGCATGGTGAAGACGATGTCGGACTGAGCCGCCAATTCCGCGCAGGTGGCGGCGGCCTGGCCGCCCACTTCCTGGGCGAACTTGTCCGCCTGGCCCGGCACGGCGTCGAACACCGTGACGGCAAAGCCGGCCTGTACCAGACGGGCCGCCATGGGCCAGCCCATGCTGCCGATGCCGATCAGGCCCACGCGCTCCTGCGCGGCGCTCATGCCTTGGACTCCTTGAAGGCGCCCTCTTCTTCCAGCACCTGGTTGGCGACCTTGAATGCATCCAGCCCCGCCGGAATGCCGCAGTAGACCGTGGCCTGCAGCAGGATTTCCTTGATCTCCTCGACCGTCACGCCGTTGTTCAACGCGCCCTTGACGTGCAACTTGATCTCGGCGGGACGGTTCAGTGCCGTGAGCATGGCCAGGTTAAGCATGCTGCGCGTCTTCTTCTCCAGCCCCGGGCGGCCCCAGGTGTAGCCCCAGCACCACTCGGTGGTGATGTGCTGGAAGGCCATCATGAATTCATTGGCGCGGGCCAGCGAGCCGTCCACGTATTCGGTGCCCAGCACTTCGCGGCGCAGGTTCAGGCCTTGGTCGAACAGGGCCTGGGTTTCGGATTTGGTGTCTGCCATGAGTTCCTCTTGCGTGATGGGGTGAGGGGTTGCGGAGCAGGCGTCCGCCTGGTCCATTTTGTCTGATTGTCCGGCAACTTTCCCGCAATCGTCAATAGTCAGATTGTCAGACAATCTTCTTGACTGCTTAAGATTTGAGCAGAATAATGTGCCGCAGAGCGCCGGGCCGGCAGCCTTGCGCCACACCCGAAAAAAGCCAGGAGACAGACATGACAAAACCCCAACAGGCCATGCGCCGCGGGCGCAGGGAATTCGTCGCTGGATTGGGCGCGGCCGCGCTGGCCGCCAGCTTGCCCGGCCGCGCGCTGGCCGCGCCGGCGGAAATAAACGTCGGCGTGATCCTGCCGCTGTCGGGCGCCAACGCCCAGTTCGGCATCAATTCGCGCCAGGGACTGGAGCTGGCCGCCGACGAGATCAACGCAGCCGGCGGCATCAAGGCCATGGGTGGAGCCAAGCTCAAGCTCATCATTGCCGACGCCACTTCCCAGCCCACCACCGCCGCCACCGTGGCGCAGCGCCTGATCACGCAGAACCGCTGCGTGGCCATCATCGGCGCCTACGCCTCGTCGCTGACGCTGGCAATCTCGGAAGTGACCGAGCGCCGCGGCATCCCCCTGCTCACCATGTCGTTCTCCGACGTGCTCACCGAGCGCGGCTTCAAGCACATCTTCCAGGTGGTATCCAAAGGCTCGGTGCTGGGCCGCGCGCAGTATGACTATGCGGCCTCGGTGGTGGCGGGCGCTTCGGACATCAAGAAGATCGCGCTGCTGTACGAGGACACCGCCTACGGCACCTCGCAGGCGGTCGGCGTGCGCAATGCGGCCAAGGCGGCGGGCGCGCAGGTCGTGCTGGACGAGGCCTATCCGCTGGGCATCACCGACGTCACGCCGCTGATCAGCAAGCTGCGCGGATCGGACGCCCAGATCGTGTTCCCGATCTCGTACCTGAACGACAGCCTGCTGATCATCCGCGTCATGCGGCAGCAGCGCCTGACCGTGCCCATCGTGGGCGGAGCCGCAGGCTACGTCATTCCCGACTTCGCCAAGGCCCTGGGGCAGTACTCCGAGGCGGTGCTGTCGATCGCCCCCGCCAACTACGACCAGGCGCCCGAATACACCGAGCGCTACCGAAAGCGCTTCGGCACCTTCATGCCGCACGAGGCGCTGGAACATGCGGTGTGCGCGGGCGTGCTGGCCCAGGCGCTGGAAGTCGCCGCGTCCGACAAGCCGGAAGCGGTCTCCCAGGCGCTGCGCGCGCAGAAGTACGACCAGGGCTGGGCCGGCGTGATGTCGGGCGGCGGCGTGCATTTCGACGCCAACGGCCTGAACACCATGGCGCAGCCCATCATGGTCCAGTGGCAAAAGGGCGAACTGGTCTCGGTCTGGCCGCAGGCGCTGGCCAAGGGCCGCGTCATCACGGCCTCCTGAACCCCACGCGCGGAGCACGGTCATGCAATTCCTGCAGGCACTGGTGGACGGCATTCTGTTGGGCGGGGTCTACGCGGTCATCTCCATCGGACTCACGCTCGTCTTCGGCGTGGTGTCCATCGTCAACTTCGCCCAGGCCGAATTCCTGATGGTGGGCATGTTCGTGGCGTACTTCGCCTGGAAGCTGCTCGGCCTGGACCCGCTGCTGGGGTCGCTGCTGTCGTTCGCGGTGGCCTTTGCGCTGGGCGTGCTGACGCAGAAGTACCTGATCAACCGGGTACTGAAGGCGCCGGCGGTCGCGCAGATCTTCCTGACGGTGGGCCTGCTCATCGTCATGGAGAACCTGGCGCTGATCCTGTTCGGATCCGAGTTCCGCTCGGTACAGACGCCCTACCAGATGACCGCGCTGGCCGTGGGCCCCATCCTGCTCAGCGCGCCCTATCTGCTGGCCTTCGCGGTCGCGTCGGTGGCGGGCCTGGCCCTGTGGTGGGTGCTGAAGAAAACCTGGTGGGGCATGGCGGTGCGCGCCACCGCCCAGGATCCCATGGCCGCCAGGCTGTCGGGCATCTCCACGCACCGCGTGCACCAACTGGCTTTCGGGCTGGGCGTGGGCATGACGGCGCTGGGCGGCGGCATCATCCTGCCCTACTTGACCGCCTCGACCACCGTCGGCGCGCAGTTCAGCGTGCTGATGTTCACGGCGGTGGTGCTGGGCGGGCTGGGCAGCGTGATAGGCGCGGTGGTGGGCGGCGTGGCGGTCGGCGTGATCCAGTCGCTGTCGTCGCTGGTGCTGCCGATGCAGCTGCAAAACCTGGCGCTGTTCGCCATCTTCATCCTGGTGCTGGCCGTGCGCCCGGAAGGTCTTCTGAAAAGGGCGGGCTGATGACCAAGAACCGACAACTCCTGCTGTGGGCGCTGCCGCTGGCGGCCGCCCTGATCGTGCCGTGGCTGATGGAAGACCAGGGCTACGGTATCCGCGTGCTGACGCTGGTGCTGCTGTTTGCCGCCATGGGCCAGTCCTGGAACATCGTGGGCGGCCTGGCCAACCAGATCTCGCTGGGCCATGCGGCCTTCTTCGGACTAGGCGCCTACACCTCGACCCTGCTGCTCATGCGCTACGGGATCTCGCCCTGGCTGGGCATCGTCGCCGCCATGGCGGTGGCCGCGGCCGCGGGCGCGCTGCTCAGCCTGCCCACCATGCGGCTGCGCGGACATTACTTCGCGCTGGCCACGCTGGCCTTCGGCGAAGTGCTGCGCGCCATCGCCAACACCTGGGCCTCCGTAACGGGCGGGCCGGTCGGCGTGTCCATCCCGTTCTCGGAAGGACTGGCCCAGATGCAGTTCAAGTCCAGCATCCCCTACTACTACCTGATGCTGGCGGCCGCGGTGATTACCTCGATCGTGTTCGCGCTGATCAGCCATTCGCGCCTCGGCTACCGCCTGCGCGCGGTCAAGGCCAACCCGCAGGCCGCCGAAGTCATCGGCGTCGACACCGCCCGCACCCGCATCCTTGCCGCCGTCATCTCGGCCGCGCTGATGGGCGCCTGCGGCACGCTGTACGCGCAGTTCATCTACTTCTTCGACCCGGACACGGTCTTCTCGCTGGTCGGCATCTCGGTGCGCGTGGCGCTGATCTGCATCATCGGCGGCGTGGGCACGGTAGCCGGCCCGCTGATCGGCGCGCTGGTCATCATCCCGCTGGAAGAGACGTTCAACGACTGGCTGTCGGGCCACACCGCGGGCGTATCGCAGCTGGCCTTCGGGCTGATCCTGATCGCCATCATCCTGATCGAGCCGCGCGGCCTGTCGGCGCTGTGGACCCGGCTGCGCAACCTGACGCGAGGCCAGCATGCCTGACATCCTCAAGGTCTCACGCATCCAGCGCCGCTTCGGCGGCCTGAAAGCCGTGGACGACGTGTCGTTCACCGTGGCCCGCGGCGACATCCTGGGCCTCATCGGCCCCAATGGCGCCGGCAAGACCACCCTGTTCAACCTGCTGGTCGGGCTGTACCGCGGCAATGGCGGCAGCATCGAACTGGAAGGGCGCGACATCAGCGGCCTGCGGCCCCACCAGATCGCGGCGCTGGGCATGACCAAGACCTTCCAGAACGTGGCGCTGTTTCCCGAGATGACGGTGCTGGACAACGTGCTGGTCGGCGGGCTGCTGCGCCACGACGTCGGCCGGGCGCGCCGGCTTGCGCTGGACAATCTCGACCGCGTCGGCCTGTCCGGCATCGCCGCCAAGCCCGCCGGCGAACTGTCGTTTCCCGAGCAGGCGCGGGTGGAACTGGCGCGCGCGCTGTGCACCGACCCCAAGGTATTCCTGCTGGACGAGGTCATGGCGGCGCTGAACGAATCCGAGATGGACGCCCTGCTGGACCTGATCCGCACCCTGCGCGACGAGTCCGGCATCACCTTCATCGTGGTGGAACACCATATGCGCGCCATCATGCGCCTGTGCAACCGGATCCTGGTGCTGTCGTTCGGCCAGAAGATCGCCGAGGGCAGCCCGGCGCAGATCGCGGCCGATCCCACGGTGATCGAGGTCTACCTGGGCAAGTCGCTGGAGCAGTTGGAGGTGCCGGCATGAGCCTGTTGCAGATCCAGGGGCTGACCGCCGCCTACGACCGCAGCCCGGTGCTGCGCGACATCACGCTGGACGTGCCCGCGGGCGGCTTCGTCGCGGTGGTCGGCGCCAACACGGCCGGCAAGAGCACGCTGCTGCGCTGCATCTCCGGCCTGCTCGACAAGGTCGGCGGCAGCATCAGGTTCGACGGGCAGGAGATCCTGCGCCTGGCGCCGCACCGCGTCCCCGAGCTAGGCATCGCCCACGTGCCGGAAGGCCGTCACGTCTTTCCGGAAATGACGGTCGAGGAAAACCTGTACCTGGGCGGCTACACCCGCCGCCGCGACATGGCGGCGGTCAGGCGCGGCTGCGAGCGGATCTACGCGCTGTTTCCACGGTTGCGGGAACGGCGCCGCCAGCAGGCCGGCACGCTATCCGGCGGCGAGCAGCAGATGGTGGCCTTCGGCCGCGCCTTGATGCTGGAGCCGCGGCTGTTGCTGCTGGACGAGCCCAGCCACGGCCTGGCACCCAAAATCGTCGAGGAGATGCACCAGGCCATGATAGACATCCACCGCAGCGGCCTGACCATCTTGCTGGTGGAGCAGAACACGCGCCTGGCGCTATCGGTGGCCGAGTACGCGTACGTGCTGCAGTCGGGTTCCCTGGTGCTGTCCGGCCCCAGCGCCGAACTGCTGGAAGACGGCCGCGTGCGGGCGGCCTACCTCGGTTTGTAGCCATGGCACGCCGACGGGATATATTGCGTCTTTACGTAGACACGGCGGTTCGCCGCGGCGCGGCCATGAGCCTGCGCCGGCGCGCCGGCCCGCCGCCAGCTTAAGCGAGAGACAGCCATGGCCAGCCCGACAGGCGCGGTATTCGAAAAACCCGGCACCCTGCGCACCCGCGTGGAGGAATTCCTGCGCGCGTCCATCATGGACGGACGGATCAAGGGCGGAGAACGCCTGCGCGAACAGGAACTGTGCGATCAGCTCGGCATCAGCCGCAGCACGCTGCGCGAGGCGCTGCGCACCCTGGAGGCCGAGCGCCTGATTTCCATCGAACCGCACCGCGGCCCCACCGTGGTGCGCATCACCGAAAAAGCGGCCCGCGACCTCTATGCCCTGCGCGCCCTGCTGGAAGGCTACGCCGCGCATGAATTCGCCAGGCTGGCAAGCGATGCCGACGTCGAACGCCTGCGCAAGGCGGTGGACGCCCTGCACCGCCAGGCCAAGGGCAGCAACAAGGCGGCCCTGCTGGCGGCCAAGCGCGACTTCTACGACGTGCTGCTGAGCGGCTGCGACAACGACCTGGTCAAGGACATGCTGCCGGGCCTGCTGTCGCGCATCAATCTGCTGCGCGCCACCTCGTTCGCGCGCGCCGACCGCCTGCCGGAAAGCATGGCCGAAATCGACCTGATCTTCGAGCGCATCCGGGCTCGGGATCCGCAAGGCGCGCAAAGCGCGGCGCAGAGCCATATCGTGAACGCGGAACGCACCGCGCTCGAAGTGCTCAAGCGCCAGCAACAGGAGACATCCGACAGTGAAGGCGATCGTCCAGAAACTAAAGGCCGGGGCAGCCCTGGCTCAGCAGGATAGCGAATTCATCCTGGCCGCGCGCGGCCTGCCCTGCGCCATCTGGCTGCAAGCAGGACCCGCTCCCGATGAAAGAATCGCGGCCTGGGCCGGCCAGCCCGCCGCCCCCTCGCAATGCATTGTCGTCAGCGCGCCGCCCGAAACCTGGCACAAGCTGCTCAGCGACACCCCGCCCCCGGGCTACCACTCCTTCACCGCGGCCCGCCGCCAGGCGCAAGGCCTGCGCGTCAGCGGCGACGCGCTGGCCGTCGCCCAGGCCCTGCACCCGCTGGAACGGCTGTTCGAGATCCTGCGCGGCCAGCTCGCCGCCACTCCCGAATGGCTGGACCGCAGCCCGATTTCCGGCGCCTACGCCACCCTCGATATCGGCCCGGCCCGGACCTCTCTCTACTATGAAACCAGCGGCCTCGACGCCGGCCCCCCACTGCTGATGCTGCACACGGCGGGCGCGGACTCCCGCCAGTACCATGCGCTGATGGCCGATCCCGAACTGCGACGGCAATGGCGCATGATCGCCTTCGACATGCCCGGGCACGGGCGCAGCATGCCCCTGTCCGGCCAGGCCTGGACCGCTGAAGGTCTCACGCGCGACGCCTATCTGCAGACCTGCCTGGCGGTGATCCGCCAGATCGCGGGCGCGCCGGCGGCGCTGCTGGGCTGCTCGATGGGCGCGGCGATGGCGCTGGTGGTCGCGGCAAGCAGCCCCGCCGACGTGGCCGGCGTGGTCGCGCTGGAGGCTCCTTATAAGGCCGCTGGACGGCGCACCCCCATGCTGTGCCACCCCCAGGTCAACCAGGCGGCGCACAACCCCGCCTACGTGCGCGGCCTGATGGGGCCGGCTTCCACCCTGCAAGCGCGGCGCGACGCGGCCTGGATCTACTCGCAGGGCGGCTTCAATGTCTATGCCAACGATCTCTGGTTCTACAGCGAAGATTTCAACGCCGCCGAGCACCTGGCCGGCCTCAACGCCGATGCCTTCGGCATATCGCTGCTGACTGGCGCCTACGATTATTCGGCCAGCCCCGAGGATTCCCGCCGGGTCGCGGCCCTGATTCCCGGCGCGCGCTTTCAGGCCATGCCGGAACTGGGACATTTCCCCATGGTCGAGAACCCGCAACGCCTCATGGACTATCTGCGGCCCGAGCTGGACCGCCTGCGCAATCACGGAGCCATCGCATGACACTGCCCAACTACGAGGTCTACGCCCTGCGCTACGCCACGGTGGCGCGGCAGCGCAGCCAGAACTTCATCACGCCGCCCGACCCGCACGACGGCCCCATGCCGATGGACTATTTCGTCTGGGTAATCCGCGACGGCGCGCGCGCCTACCTGGTCGACACGGGATTCAATGAAGAGGCTGCGCGCGCCCGTGGCCGCGAGTTCCTGCGCTGCCCAATAGAGGCGCTGGCGAAACTTGGCATTGCGCCCGCCGACATCCGCGACGTCATCGTCACGCATCTGCACTACGACCACGCCGGCAACATCCGCAAGCTGCCGCAAGCCCGTCTGCATCTGCAGGAAAGCGAGCTTCATTACGCCTGCGGCTGCAATATGCGCTTTGACATGCTGCGCCACGCCTATGCGGTGGAAGACGTGGTGGACGTGGTGCGGGGCGTGTACGACAAGCGCGTGGCCTTCTACCACGGCCACGACGAGATCGCGCCCGGCCTGCAGTTGCTGCACATCGGCGGCCACACCCGCGGGCTGCAGGCGGTGCGCGTGCACACCGCGCGCGGCTGGATGGTGCTGGCCTCCGACGCCAGCCACTACTACGACAACATGGGCCGCGATGCGCCCTTTCCCATCGTCGACAACGTGGCCGACATGCTGGCGGGCTACGAGATCCTGCTGAAATTCGCGGAATCGCCCGACCACATCGTGCCAGGACACGATCCTCTGGTCAGGACGCGGTATCCGGGCCTGAGCGGCGCGGATACCGAAGTGGTGGCGCTGCACCTGGGCCACGGCGCGCGCCCCTGAATGCTGGCGTTTCGCGCCAGCGGCGCGGCATCACAAGCCCAGCGGCCGGATCGCCTCGTCCACGTCTTCCGCCGACATGTCCTGCACGATGAGGACCATGGCGCCCGCCCGCTGCGCGCCATCCGCTCCTTCCACAGGCTCGGGCACCGAGAAGACATGGCGCACGCCGTGGACAGCCCGCAGGGTCCCGTCCGTCCAGAGCAAGAGCCCCTTCGCACGCAATAGCCGGTCGCCGACCTGGCGCTGCACGTGCCGGGTCCAGCGCGCATAGTCCTCCCAACCCACCGGCCGGCTCTGGGTAAAGGCGTAGGACACGATGCCGTAGCGCAACACGTGCGCCAGCGGCCCCGCGGTTGGCGCCGCGTGCAGCGCCGCAACATCCAGATGCTCGGCGCGCAGTCCGTCGAACAGCGCGGGCGCGTCCTCATCCACGGTGTCCGGCGACACGGGGCGAATGGGCGCGCTGGCGTTGTAGCCGCGCAGCGCAACGCGCAGTGCACCCACGGCGGCCTCATCGGCCAGATCGGTCTTGGTCAGCGCGATGCGGTCGGCGATGGCGATCTGGGTGCTGGCTTCGCGATAGGCGTCCAGCGTCGGCAGGCCATGCAGCGCGTCCGCGGTCGCCACCACGCCGCCGAAGCGGTAGTGGCGGGCAATGAGCGGATCCGCCGCCAGCGTGTTGATGACCGGACAGGGATCCGCCAGCCCCGAGGTTTCCACCACCACCCGCGTAAACGCAGGGATCTCGCCGCGCTGGCGCCGGTAATAGAGCGACTCCAGCGTATCCTGCAGCGAACTGGTCGCCGCGCAGCACAGGCAGCCGGAATCCAGCAGCACCACGTCGGTATCGTCGGCGCGGCCCACCAGCATGTGGTCCAGGCCGATCTCGCCAAACTCGTTGATGACCACCGCCGTGTCGGCAAAGCGCGGGCTGCGCACCAGGCGCGACAGCAGCGTGGTCTTGCCGCTGCCCAGGAAGCCCGTCAGCAGGTAGACCGGCAACGGTCCGGCGGTCGTGGGCATGGGCAGCTCAGGCCTGTTCCGCGGCGGGCGCGGGCAGGTTGCGCAGATAGTCCTGCACTTCACGCGACGGAATCACGTCGGCGTACTTGCAGTTCAGGTCGAACAGGCTCATCGCGTGGCTGGCCTGGAAGCGGTCGAACGCAGCCTCTTCGGGAATGATGACCTTGAAGTTGTACGAATAGGCATCCACCGTGGTGGCGCGCAGGCATCCCGAAGACGTGCAGCCCACCAGGATGAGGGTATCCACGTCCAGGAAGTTCAGGTGGCTCATGAAGATGGTGCCGAAGAAGCAGGACGGCTTCTGCTTGGTGATGCGGATGTCCTGCGGCCGCGGCGCCAGCGGCTCCACGGTCTGCGTGGCGTGGGTATTGGCGAGCACGGTCTTCTCGCCGCCGCGATGGTTCTTGCCCACTTGCACGCCGCTGTCCAGCAGGTCGGCGCGGCGGCCGCTTTCGGTATAGAAGACCGGTATGTTCTTGTCGCGCGCCAGCTCCAGCAGCGGCACGATGTGCGCCACCGCGTCCCAGGCCTCGCGGCCGCAATGGGTGCGGTACTGCTTCAGTCCTTCCAGGATGTCCTGGGGCGTGTCGCCGCAGAAGTTGTACTGCACGTCGATGATGAACAGGGCCGGACGTTTGCCGAAGCCGCCGCGCTTGCCATAGCCGGCCTGCGCCAGCACCTGCTTGTCGCGCTCGGTCAGAAAATCGTCCCAGATTCGCTTGGTTTCGCTCATGGTAATGCCTGCCAGAAAGAGAGTAGGTTCAGTTCAAAGACGCTTGAGATAGCGGCCGCCCGGATTGCTGCGCGCGGCGTCGGTAATGCGGCCGTCCAGCGCCACGGTGCGCCCGCGCACCAACGTGCGCACGGGCCAACCCTTCAGGGTCATGCCCTCGTAGGGCGAGTAATCGGAATTGGATTCGAGCGCAGCGGGATCGACGGTGCGCTCCAGGTCCGGATCCACCAGCACCAGGTCGGCATCCTTGCCGATCTCGATGCTGCCCTTGGCCGGCATGCGATAGATGCGGGCGGAGTTCTCCGTGCCGACCTTCATCAGCGTTTCCAGCGGCACGCCACGGCGGTGATAGCCCTCGTGCAGCAAAATCGGCAGCATCAGGCCGGTACCGGGAAAACCGTTGCTGGCCGCCCAGATGTCGGTGTCCTTGGTGGCGCGCTTGCGCGGCACGTGGTCGGTGCCGATAGTGGTGATGGAACCGTCCAGCACGCCCTCCCACATCGCGTCCACATCGGCCTGGCCGCGCACCGGCGGATTGACCTTGGCATAAGTCCCGGCGGGCGATTCGTCATTCAGGAACAGGTAGTGCGGGCAGGTCTCGACGTAGATCGGCGGCGCGTCGGGCGTGCGGCGGTGGCGCCGCGCCTCGTCCAGCGCCTCGCGGCTGCTCAGGTGCACGATGTTGACCGCGGCGCCGGTCTTGGATGCGAAGTAGCAGACGCGGTGCACGTTCTCCGCTTCCAGGAAGTCCGGGCTCTGTTCGTTCCAGGCCTTCAGGTCGTCGCGGCCGGCGGCGCGCAGCGGGTCCCGCAGGACCGGAATCACTTCTACGTTTTCACAATGCACGCCCATGATCGCGCCCGGGATCGCCGCGGTGGCGCGCAGCGCTGAATACAGCAGACCGTCGTCGATATCGGTAAAGCCCTTGGACAGCCCTGCGGCGCCCTTGTACATCATGTAGAGCTTGTAGGAATTGACGCTGAAGCGGCGCGAGATTTCCTCCAGCGTCTCCACGTGCAGATTGCTGGTGATGCCGAAATGGAAGCCGAAATCCACGCAGCTCTGCGACAAGGCGCGATCGCGCACCTTATCGAAGGATTCGCGGATATCCGCCGAGCGATGAAACGACAGCACGGAGGTTGTGCCGCCCAGGGCGGCGAAGCGCGACTCGGTTTCGAAGTCGGTCTCTGGCGAGCCGAAGCCGAAATGCACGTGCGGATCGATCAGTCCCGGCAGTACCCACAAGCCCTGGCAATCTATGGTCTCACGGGACTCGAACTGCGCGCCCGGCTCGGCAATGATGGCAATCCGGCCGTCGATGACGCCGAGCACGCCTTCGGTCAGCCCCTGCTGAGGCAAGTACAGTCTGGCGTTGGTAAGTAGCAGATCCAGCATGATGTGGTTTTTCCCGATAGATGCGTGTTTTCAGCAATGGGCCGCGTCCGCGGCCTGCGTGTCGTTCAAGAATCCGTTGAGGACGCTGGCGGGGATGCCGCCCTCCGCCATGAGTTTGCGTTCGGCGCGAGTGAGCACCTGGGCATAGGCCTGGAAGACGATGCGGCGCTCGCCGTCTTCGGCGACGACGGTGATGGGCTCGCCCTTGCGCACACCATTAGCCACGTTGTCGAAACGCAGGGTTTCCGCCCCCGTCAGGCCCAACTGGCGCCAACCCTCGCCCGGGGCGAAAGCCAGCGGCAACACCCCCATGCCCACCAGATTCGCCCGGTGGATACGTTCGAACGATTCCGCGATCACGGCGCGCACGCCCAGCAGCGCCGAACCCTTGGCGGCCCAGTCGCGGCTGCTGCCCATGCCGTAGTCCTTGCCGCCCAGGATCACGCTGGCCACACCCTCGGCGCGGTAAGCCTCGGCCGCGTCGACCACCGCCATGCGCTGTCCGCTGGGGAAATGGCGGGTCACGCCGCCCTCCATGTCCGGTACCAGTGCATTCTTGATGCGGATGTTGGCAAAGGTGGCGCGGGTCATCACATGGTGATTGCAGCGGCGCGCCACATAGGTATTGAAATCGCGCGGCGCCACGCCCTTGCCGATCAGGTACGCGCCAGCCGGCGTATCCGTCGGGATCTCACCGCTGGGCGAGATGTGGTCGGTCGTCAGCGAATCGCCGAACGCGGCCAGCACACGGCCGTGCGTCAGGCTGGATTCCAGGTCGGCCAGGGCATCGCGGCCGGGCTCGGTCCTGAAGAATGGCGGCTCGACCAGGTATTGCGATTCCCGGTCCCAGGGAAAGCGCAGCCCCGAGGGTGCCGGCAGGTCGCGCCAGATCGCGCTGTCCAGGCTCGCCGGGTCATAGACCTCGGCGAACAAGACCGGATCCGCGGCCAGCGGCAGCAGGGCCGCGATCTCTTCCTGGCTGGGCCAGACATCGCGCAGATAGATGGGTGCGCCATCGGCGCCCGGCCCCAGCGGTTCGCGTTCGAAGTCCAGGTCTATCCTGCCGGCCAGCGCGTACAGCACCACCATGGCGGGAGAGCCAATGTAGTTGGCGCGCAGCAGCTTGTGAATGCGGCCTTCGAAATTGCGGTTGCCGGACAGCACGGCCGCCGCCACCAGGCCGCCCTCGGTGATGGCATCGGCCGCCGTCGTCTCCAAAGGACCGGACTTGCCGCCGCAAGTGGTGCAGCCGTAGCCGATCACGTGGAAACCTTGCGCCTGCAAGGCTTGCAGCAAGCCGGCGGATTCCAGGTAGCGCGTCACCGCGCGCGAACCCGGCGCCAGCGAACGCTTCACCCAGGCGGGCGGCGTCAGGCCCAGCGCCAACGCTTTTTTTGCGACCAGGCCGGCGGCCAGCATCACGCCTGGATTGGACGTATTGGTGCAGGAGGTGATGGCCGCCAGCGCCACCGAGCCATGGCCCAGGGAAGCGCGGCTGGGCGGATACGCGACCAACGCGTCGGCGTCCACGCCGAATCCGCCCTCGGCCAGGGGCTGGCCCAGGCGGTGGCGGAAGTCCGCCGCGACCTCGCCCACGTCCATGCGGTCTTGCGGCCGTCGCGGACCCGCCACGCTGGGACGCGCGGCCGACAGGTCGATCTCTATCACCCGGCTATAGACGGGTACGACCTCGCCGGCATCGCGCCACAGGCTGTTGGCGCGGGCATAGGCTTCGATCAGCGCCAGCTGCTCGTCGCTGCGTCCGGTCATGCGGGCATAGTCCAGCGTGCGGGCGTCTATCGGGAAAAAGCCGCAAGTGGCGCCGTACTCGGGCGCCATGTTGGCGATGGTGGCGCGTTCCGGCACGCCGAGCGCCTGTGCCGCAGGGCCGAAGAATTCGACCATGCAGCCCACCACGCCCGCCGCGCGCAGCTGCTGCGTGATCAGCAGGGCGGCGTCGGTGGTGAGCGCGGGCGCCTCGATGGCGCCGCGCAGCCGCACCCCCACGACCTCCGGGATCGGAAACGTATAGGCATGCCCCAGCAGGGCCGCCTCGGCGTCGATGCCGCCTACGCCCCAGCCCAACACGCCCAGGGCGTTGACCATCGGCGTGTGCGAGTCGCCGCCGATGACGAAATCGGGATAGGCCCAGTCGCCGTCCGGCCGTGACTGGCGCGCGACCACCGGCGCCAGGTACTCCAGGTTGACCTGATGGATGATGCCGATGCCCGGCGTGATGACCCGCAGTCCCTTGTAGGCCTGTTGCGCCCATTTCAGGAAGCGGTAGCGCTCGTCGTTGCGCTCGAACTCGCGGCGCAGGTTGCGCTGCACCGCGCCCTCATCGCCCCAATGGTCGACCTGCAGGGAATGGTCCACGATCAGGTCCACGGGAATCCGGGTGTCCACCCGCGCCGCGTCCCCGCCCGCCTGGGCCACCGCGTCGCGCAACGCCGCCAGATCCTGCAGCACCGGCAGGCCGCTGGAATCCGGCAGGATCACACGCGCCACGTGCAGCGGCAGGTCGGCGCCGGCATGCTCGCGCCAATCCCAGAGCCTGCCGATCTCTTCGTCGGACACGGCGGCGCCCCAGGCGCGATGACGCAGCAGGTTCTCAAGCAGCACGCGGATGACATAGGGATATGCGTGAATGTCACGCCCCGCGGCTTGGGCCGCGGCGGACAGGTCCGCGTAGCGCAGCGTCCTGCCGCAACAGGAGAAAGACTGGATCATGGCAGCGGTAATCGGGAAAATCTCAACTGAGGCCATCTTACGGCTTACGAAAGAATAGTGTCAACACTATCGCATTATTCAAAATCAGATAGAGACCCATCAAAAACAGTTTTTGCCTTACGCAAGTGAAGTGTAAATAGATGGAGCCTCATCGGAGGCCTAGGGATAACCCCTTACAACATCGGTAAAATAGCCAAAAAATCCATGGCGATGCCGCCGATCTGGCATCGATTTCACACTCAAGCCAACTCCAAAAGAGTTGACACTTTTTAAATTCCTTTGATAGGCTGTCAACACTATGAACATCGCCACGACCTCCATCGCCATCAAGGACGACGCCTCCGGCCCGCTGGCCGACGTCGTTTTCGACCAGGTGCTGGACGCGATCTACCAGGGCCGGCTGGCCCCGGGCAGCGTCATCAATGAAGTCGCGCTGGCGCAGGAATTCGGCGTCAGCCGCGGTCCGGTGCGTGAAGCCGTGCGCCGCCTGCAAGGGATCCAGCTGATCACGCGCGAGCCCTACATCAAGGCGCGCGTGGTGACGCTGTCGGCGGAATCCGCGCTGGAACTGTTCCAGATGCGCATGGCACTGGAAGGCGTGGCCTGCAATCTGGCCACCCGCCGCATGAGCGACGAAGAAATCGCGCAGCTGCTGGCCGAGCTGGAACAGGACCGCCAGCGGCGCCTGGCAGCGGCCAATGGCGGCGCCCCCGCGCCGCGGGTCTTCGACTTCCATGAGCGCATCGTGCGGGCCAGCGGCAACAACCGCATCATCAACGCCCTTTGCGGCGACCTCTATCACCTGCTGCGCGTCTACCGCCGGCACTCCGGCACCGTGCTGGAGCGCAAGGACGACGCCTATGCCGAACATTGGCAGATCCTGCGCGCGATCCGCGCACGCGACGCCGAATTGGCGGAATCGCTCATGCGCTCGCACATCGAACGCGCGGCGCAACACCTTTTTGAACATCTGGCGGAAGGGGCGTCCGGCATCGCCGGGCACCCCGTCTCCGCTGCCTGACACTCTTTGGAGCAGTACGACATGCACAACCCGCGCCACCAGTTCCGGCAATTGCTGAAGAACGAACCCTTCATCGTCTCCCCCGGCGTGTACGATGGATACAGCATCCGCCTGGTCGAGGCCGCGGGTTTCAAGACCGCCTGCACCAGCGGTGCGGCAGTGTCCAATGCACTGCTGGGCATCGCCGACATCGGCGTGATGGGCCTGTCGGAAAACGTCACCCACTGCCGTCATCTGGCACGCTCCGTTTCCATTCCCCTCACGGCTGACGCCGACACCGGCTACGGCAACCCGGTGAACGTCTACCACACGGTGCAGATGTTCGAGGAAGCCGGCGTCGCCGGCATCAACCTCGAAGACCAGGTCAGCCCCAAGCGCTGCGGCCACATGCCCGGCAAGGACGTGGTGAGCGAAGCGGAAATGGTCAAGAAGATCGAAGCCGCCTGCCTGGCGCGACGCGACGATGACTTCGTCATCATCGCCCGCACCGACTCGCTCGCGATCGAGGGCATCGAAGGCGCGGTCAAGCGCGCCCGCGCCTACGCTCAGGCCGGCGCCGACATGCTGTTCCCAGACGCCGTGCGCACCGAGGACGACATCAAGCGCCTGGTGGACGCCGCCGGCATTCCGGTCAGCATCAATATGGGATTCGGCATCCGCAACCGTCCCACCACGCCGCTGATTCCCCTGCCGCGCCTGAAGGAAATCGGCGTCAAGCGCATCAGCCTGCCGCGCATGCTGCCGGCCGCCGCCATTTACGGCATGCGCCAGGCGCTGCAGGTGATGCAGGGCGTGATCGCCAGCGGCGAGCCGGCCGACCGTCCCGACCTGCTGGTTGGCATCGAAGACATCATGCAATTGATGGGCTACGAGCAGATGCGCGCCATGGAAAAACGCCTGACGACGCTGGCCGACTGAGCGCATCGCCATGACTGAGCGGAATGCGCAGGCGCATTGCGTCCTGACGGGCGCGTCGTCGGGCATCGGCCTGGCGCTGGCTGAACTGCTGCTCGCGTCCGGCTGGCAGGTGACGGGCGTGGACATCGCGCCGACGGCCATCAAAGGCCATGGACAGTATCGCCATCTGGTGTGCGATCTGACCGACGCCGCCGCCTTGCGCGGTCTATGCGCGCTGCTGGACGGCTGCGCCCCGACGGCGCTGGCGCATTGCGCCGGCGCCGTGCGCACCGGCGGCGCGCTGGACACGCGCCCGGAAGACGCGGACTGGCTTTGGCAACTGCACGGAGCGGCGCCCATGGCGCTGGTCCGCGCCTTGGCGCCACAACTGCCGGACAGCCGCGGCCGCATCGTGCTGGTGTCCAGCCGCGCCGTGCTGGGCCGCGCGCAGCGCCTGGCCTATGCCGCGACCAAATCCGCCCAGATCGGCCTGGCGCGCAGCCTGGCCGCCGAACTCATCGTGCGCGGCATCACCGTCAACGTCGTCGCGCCCGGCGCGGTCGACACGCCCATGCTGCGCGATCCCAAGCGCGGCGCTCCGCCGCAGGTGGAGCTGCCGCTGGGCCGCCTGATCGACGCGGGCGAAGTCGCCGCGGCCATTGCCTTCTTCCTGGGCGCGCAGGCAGGCGCCATCACCGGGCAGACGCTCTACGTCTGCGGCGGCGCCTCGCTGGGAGCGATGCCGCTATGACGCAGGCGAACGCACCCACGCTGCATGGCAAGGTCGTGATCCTGACCGGCGCGGCCGGTGGATTGGGCCAGGCGATCGCGGCGCAATGCCTGCTTGCCGGCGCCCGCGTGGCCTTGCTGGACCGCGACGCGGAACTGCTCGCGCAAACCCGCCAGACCCTCGCTGCACCTGACACCCAGACGCTGGCGATCGCCTGCGACGTGACGGACGCGCAAGCGACGCGCGAAGCCGTCGAAAAAACGGCCACGCATTGGGGCGCGATCCACGCCCTGGTGAACAACGCCGCCACCGTCACGCCGGGCAACAAGATCGCGGACCTGACGCTGGAGCAATGGCGCCAGGCGCTGGACGTGAACCTGACGGGCGCGTGGCTGATGAGCAGGTGCGCCATCCCCCACATGGCGCAGGCGGGCGGCGGCGTCGTGTTGAACATCGCCTCGCAGCTGGGCAGCGTGGCCGCGCCGGGCCGTGGCGCGTATGGCGCCAGCAAGGCCGGTCTGATCGCGCTGGCTCGCGCCATCGCCGTGGATCACGCGGCCGATGGCATCCGCGCCTTGAGCCTGTCGCCGGGCGCGGTCCTGACCAGCAGGCTGGTCGCGCGCTATGGCAGCGCGCAGGCCGCCGGCGCCGCCTTGGCGGCCAAGTACCCAGCCGGACGCCTCGGCACGGCCGAGGAGATCGCACAGACCGCAGTTTTCCTGATCAGCGACGCCGCCTCGTTCATCACGGGCACGGACATACGCGCGGACGGCGGCTACACCGCGCTATAGCTCCGGCCGCCACCATCGACTTCACACAAGACTTACATCACACAGCAAGGGGTAGAACCATGAAGCACATCACCACCACCTCCGCAACGCACGGACGCCCGGCGCGTCCGGCCCTGCGCCGCAGCATGCTGGCGCTGCTTGCCGGTGCCTTCGGGCTGGCCGCCGCCCCCGTCTTTGCGCAGGGCACGGACAACTTTCCCAACCGTGCGGTCACCATCGTCGTGCCCTTCCCGGCCGGCGGCGCCACCGACATCACCGCTCGCCTGGTGGCCGAAGGCCTGTCCAAGAAGTGGGGACAACCCGTGGTGGTGGAAAACAAGCCCGGCGCAGGCGGCAACGTCGGTTCGGAATACGTGGCGCGCGCCGCGCCCGACGGCTACACCCTGGTGCTGGGCGTGACGGGTTCGCACGGCATCAATACGTCGCTCTACAAGAACATGCGCTATGACCCGGTCAAGGATTTCGAGGCCATCACGCAAGCCACGCTGTATCCCAATGCCATCATCGTCAACAACGATGTGCCGGCCAACAATCTCCAGGAACTCATCGCGCTGTTGAAAAAGCCCGATGCGCACTATTCGTACGGCTCGGACGGCAACGGCACGGCATCGCACCTGGGCATGGAGCTGATCAAGAACCAGGGCAAGTTCGAGATTTCCCACATTCCGTACCGCGGCAGCGCGCCGATGGTGACCGACCTGCTGGGCGGCCAGATCCAGGTAGGCGTCACCGGCCTGCCCGCGGTGCAGGCCTATGCCAAGAGCGGCAAGCTGAAGATCGTGGCGCTGACCACGGCGGGACGCTTCGCCAGCGCGCCCGACTATCCCACGGTGGCCGAACAAGGCTTCCCCGGCTACGCCGCTCCGCCCTGGTCGGGCTTCTTCGCCCCCAAGGGTACGCCCAAGCCGCTGGTGGAGAAGATCTCGGCGGACATGCGCGAAGTCATGGCCGATCCCAAGACCAAGGAGAAGCTCGCCGCTTCCGGCAGTGAATTCACGCCTTCCACGCCCGAACAGTTCCAGGCTTTTGTGCGGCAGGAAATCGCGAAGTGGGCCGAGGCCGTCAAGATCTCCGGCGCGCGCATCGACTAAGGCGGCATGCACGACGCCAGCGCCGCGGCTGCGGCGCTGGCGTGATGCGCATCAGTTGTAGCGGAACGTGGCGGTCAGCATCGCCGAACGGCCGGGCGCCACGTAGCTGAACAGGCCCACGTGCGAAGCCTCGTAGATGGTCTCGTCGGTCAGGTTGTTCAGGTTCAGCTGCAGGCCGAAGTTCTTGTTGAACTGATAGGCCGCCATCGCGTCGTAGCGCCAGTAGGACGGCAGCTGATAGACGTTGGCATCGTCCACATAGCGCTTGCCCGTGTAGGTGGCGCCCGCGCCCACCGTCAGCTCCGGCAGGAACTTGTAGGTGGTCCACAGGCTGGCGCTCTGGCGGGCAATGAACTTCATCTGATTGCCGCTGTAGTCGGTGCCGCCGCTCTGGTAGCTGGTGACCTTGGGATCCATGTAGCTGTAGCCGCCCCAGACCTGCCACTTGGGCGTGATGGATCCCGCCACGCCCAGCTCGATGCCGCGCACGCGGTTGCTGCCGGACAGCGTCACATCGCCCGTGATGGGATCGGAGCTGCGGGCATCGGTCTTGCGGGTTTCGAACACCGCCGCCGTCAGCGACAGGCGCTCGTCGAACACGTCCCACTTGGTGCCCAGCTCGATGCTGCGGCTCTTTTCAGGCGCCAACGCCGCGGTGCCCGCGGTCAGGCGGCCGCCTGCCGCGCCGTCCGCGCCGCCGGACTGGCCCGCCGTTTCACCGGACGGGTTGGACGAGGTGCCATAGGACACGTAGATGCTGCCGTTGGGCGCGGGCTTGTAGACCAGACCCAGCTGGTAGTTCCACATGTTGTCGGTGCGCTCGACGTTGCCGCTGGTCACGCGGTAGTTGTCATAGCGCAGGCCGGCGTTGGCTTCCCATTGCTCGCTGAACTTGACCGTGTCGAACACGTAGGCCGCGCGCGTAATGGTCTTGGCGGCGTCGTAGCGCGGCCCCCAGCGCAGGCTGCCGGTATACGGCTGGCGGGGATTGGGGTTGTACAGGTCGTCCTGCAGGGTCTTGTCGAAGCCGCCCGAGGGCACGCCGTCGCGCTTGCTGATCGTCTCGGTGCTGAACTCCAGGCCGGCCACATAGCTGTGCCGCAGGCCGCCGGCGGTAAATTCGCCGAACATGTCGGTCTGGTTGATGAAGGAGCGGTTGGTCTGGTTCAGGCTGCGCAGCGCCTTGCTCATCTTCACGCCGTCCGCCTCGTTCGAGCACGGCGCCACGCCATAGGCGGGGTTGGGCCTGCCGCCCACGCGCGCCGCGCAATTGTCGAAGGACGGGCGCGTCATCACGTATTCGTTGGTGGACTCGCTATAGCGCGTGCCGTTGCGCAGTTTCAGCTTGTCGCTGAACTTGTGCTCGACCATCAGGGTGGTCATGTCAGCCTGGTTCTTGCGGTAGTCGCGGCCGATCAGGCCGTAGTAGTTGTTGCGGTCCACCTTGGGCGGCGTGACGCGGTCCGGGCGCGACTCGTTCTTGAACGGAATGCCCAGGTCGGGCGTGTCGTCGTTCTGCAGATGGTAGTAGCTGAGCGTGACTTGCGTCGGCGTGCCCAACCCCCACGAGAACGAGGGCGCCACGCCCCAGCGGTCGGTCTCGACGTGGTCGCGGCCCGGGATGTCGCCGCCCTGCTTCATGAAATTCAGGCGGAATGCCGAGCTTTCGCCCAGCGCCCAGTTACCGTCGCCGGTCAGGCGCCAGTTGTCGTCGGTGCCCACGCCGACGGTGCCTTCCGCGAAGTTCTCCAGCTTGGGGCTCTTGCTGACCAGGTTGATGCTGCCGCCGGTCGAACCGCGGCCGGAGTATGCGGAACTTGGCCCCTTCAGGATCTCGACCGACTCCAGGTTGAAGGTCTCGTGCGCGAAACGGCCCAGGTCGCGCATGCCGTCGACCATCATGTCGGTACTCGCTTCGTAGCCGCGCACGAAGGGCCGGTCGCCGGTGGGCGTGCCGCCCTCGCCGGCGCCGAAGGTAATGCCCGGGGCGGTGCGCAACACATCCATGAGCGAAGTCGCGGCGCGGTCGCGCATCAGCTGTTCGGTGATCACGGTGACCGAACGCGGCGTGTCCAGCAGGGGCGCCGTCATCTTGGGCGACGAGGCGATGTTGGCTTCGTAGCCATCGCTGACCGCTTGCCCCTGCACGTGCACCGGCGACAGTTCGTGCACGGCGCCTGGCGCCACGCTGCCCTGCGCCAGGGCCAGGCCCGGCGACATCAGCGCGCCGCACACCGCTGCATAGATGGAGGTCGAAGTGTTCCCACCGGCCTTGGCATGGGCCGTCGATGTATCTGCTTTGTTCATTGGACTCTGTCAGAAACCGCCCCGCGGCGGCTGCGCTATCAGCGCGGTCTTGGTTTTTTAAGAGTGCCAATGATATTCATTCTTATTTTTACATTCAACAAATAGTCAGGTTTTATTCAGAAAATTGTCAATTTTGTGGAATTTGGCAGGATCAAAAGACCATAATGCGGCGCGATAGCAACAATCCGTGCGCATCAATCTGTTCACAGCACGCGCGCATTGGCGCTCATCCTCAGGCTTTGCGCATGAAAAAAGCCCCTTTCTCCAGAGATCGAATCCTCTGGGGAAAGGGGCTGGACAGACTCCCAGCCACGCGTCGCCCAACCTTACAGCGAGTACCGGTACTCGCAGTTGAGGGTGGCCTTCAGCGGCGTATCGGCCTGCACGCCCGACACGCTGCGCGGCCGCGGCGCCATCAGCTTGGCCTGAAACTTGCCGGCGGCGTCGCCATTGCTTTCCCGCTTCACCGTCAGGCTGGACGGCATTGCGTACAGCGTGAGCGGCTGGCCCTGGGCCGCGATCACCAGCGTGAATACGGACTGCGGAAAGTCCGCCACCACGAAACCCTGGGTCGCATCCGAGTCGAACGTCAGGCTGCCGTCCGCGTAGCTCAGCTTCAGCTTCATTTCCTCGGACGATGGTGATGGGATCGCGCCTTCCAGTTTGACCTTGCCGCTTTCGGATACGCAGTTCAATTCGGCGGGTGCAGATCCCGCATGGACAACGCCGCTCAACGACAAGCAGGCCGCAAACCAAATTCCTCGCACCGCCATGAGACTCTCCTTCGTGGGCCCCGGTCTTGATCCGGGATCATTACGCAATATCAGTGCGCGCTTTCGTCCGCCGGCTTCAGCACGCCGGCTTCCCGCAGCGTCTCGGCGGCGCTATGGCGGATCGCCGACAGGCAACGCGCGACGATGCCGCGCAGCAAGGCCTCCGAGGGCAGCGCGTCGGGTGCCGCCACAAAGCTCTCGATCGCAGCCGAAACGCGGTTCGTCACCGGGTCTCCGCTACCCTGCGTGATGTACAGCTTCACCGCCTTGCAGCGATTGTTGACCGTATTGATGATCTCCAACAGCTCGGCGCGGCCCAGGCCTATGTCGGCCGCATCCACAAAAGACGGATAGACCAGGCGCAGAAACTCCGGATCATCGGCGGTCAGGCTGAAATACAGGGTGCCCAGTTCGGGATGGCGGAACAGAACATCGCCCTCTTCGTCGACCCGGGCGACCAGGCCCAACTCTTCCTGAACCACATGTTGGTAAAGCGCGGCAAGCGGCGTCGCGCCGGCAGTGATGTTCGACATGTTTCGACTCTCTTCGTATGGATCGCACGGCGGATGCCGCGCTGAACCTTGCGCCGCGAAGCATAGCGCCCATTGCGTGCTCGCGCTGGTCAGATTTGCGCCAGAGATCAGCCCGCGATACATGCGCTAGGATGTAGGAACCCGCCCGAGCCCTCAAATGGGGCCAGGCCAGGATGTCCATCAGAAGGAGCTTGCCATGCCATCAATGAGACAACTCGCCCGCGCGGCCGCACTTGCGCTGCTGCTGCCCTGCGCGGCCTACGCGGAAACGGTCGTGCTGCAGGTGGCGCGGGCCACCGCCGGCGCCGACCCGCAAACCTCCGCCCGGACAGTGGACGTCGAGCTGAAACCCGAAAGCCGCCAGGCCCTGGCCGACTTCACCCGCGACCGCGTGGGCAAGCGCATCCAGCTGCGTTCAGGCGGCGTATTGCTGTCGTCCGCCACGCTGCAAAGCCCCCTTGAGGGCGACAGCTTCCGCATCACAGCGGGGGAACATGGCTTTGCCGGCAAGTCCGCGGAGGAAATCGCCCAGAGCATCATGAAAAGCGGTGGCCTGACGGTGGACGACGAAAACACCGCGAAATAACCAGCCATCAAGCCTGAGGCGCGCGCAGCCCCAGCGTGGCGGTCAGCGCGGTCCGTCCCGGCTGCGACGCAACCTCCAGCGCGCCCCCTACCCTGGCGATGCGGGTATGCATGCTGCGCATGCCCACGCTGATGCCCGCGCGCAGCACCGCGGCCACGTCAAAGCCGACGCCGTCATCCTCGATGCGCAGTTCGAGGTGGTCGGATTCGGACTGCCGCAGCTCCAGCTCCACGCGCCGGGCGCGGCTGTGCTTGAGCACATTCACCAGCGATTCCTCAACCAGCCGCGTCAACGCCATGCATTGCAGGGCACTGGGCGGCGTGCGCCATAGTTCCGGCACCCGCCAGGTGGCGCTGATGTCCAGCTCGTCGAACAGCTGCATGAAGCGGTGGCGCAACGGCGCTATCCATTCCCGCGGCGTGGCCGGCACCGTGACGCCCGCGCTGGAACCGCTGTCTATGGTCTGCCGCAGGTCATCGCGCAACAGCTTGAGCATGGAAAGAAACTGCTGGCTGTGCAGCGGTGCGCTGGCCTGCTCCACCACGGCCATCATGCGGACCAAGGAGCCGCCCAGCCCATCGTGCAGATCGTGCGCGATCTGCAGCCGGTCCTGAAGCCGGGCGTTCGTCAGCGCCAACGCATGTTCGCGTTCCAACGTGGTGGCGAGTTCGGTGCGCGCCTGCTCGATGCCACTGGCCAGCTCCTGGTTGAAGCGCTCGATGCGGCGCACGCTGCGCGCATGGCGCAGCCCCAGCACCGCGGACATGCATAGCATGACCACCACGCTGGTGAAAGGCGTATAGGTTGCATCGCTGTCGATGAGCCTCAGCACCCGCAGCAGATCGTGGGCGCAGGCGGCAACGAAAACCAGCAGGCAAGCCGCCAGCATGGCGTGCTCGGGTCGGCGGGTACGCCACGCGTGCACCGGGAATTGCAGGCAATTGGCGAAGAAGATCGCGGACACGATCAGCACCACGCCCAGTTGCACCTCCGCCAGATGCCGCTGCGGCACGAAGGCCATCGCCGCCAGCAGCACGGCCGCCAGCAGCCACAGCGCCTTCTCGATGCGCGGCACGGACTGCCCGCCAAAGCGCCACGTAAAGACACAGAAGCAAGCAACGTACAGCACCAACACCATGATGTTGGCCCGGGCCGCCGTCAGGCTGTCGGAGAACGGCCAGGGACTGGTCACAAGCACGTTGGCGATGAACAGCACCCAGAACAGGGCCATCAGCGCGTACCAGCCAAAGGCGCGCTGTTCGCGCCGCATGAGCCAGATGAAGAAGCACAAGCCGCCCAGGACGGCCGAGACGATCAGGTTGAGCGTGAACAGCGTGCGGTTGCGCCACCACAGGTCTTCGTACTGCTGCAACACCGTCCACTGCCCGCCCAGATGCACCGGCCCCAGGCCGGGCGTCTGCCCCGCCACGCCGACCACGCGGATCCACAAGGTGTTCTCGCCCGGATGCAGCAAGGCATCGGGAATCACCCAGTAACGCGGCATGTTCCAGCTGCGCGACAGCGGTTCTGTCAGGTGCGGATCGCTCCAGATCCGTTCGTCGTTGATATAGGCCTCGCCCGCCATGACGACGGATTCCAGCGCCAGGGCCACCTGGCCGGGCGCCGCGCCGGCGCAACTGCGGGTCCAACCGATCCGGTACCAGGCGGTGCCGCTATATCCCGGCCAACGGGCGCTCCAATCGTCGGGCAGCTCCACCGCCTGCCATTGCGCCGACTCCGGACGCCGGCCATCGTCGCCGCCCTTGGCGACCTGCACCGACAGTACCTGCGCCGTACAGGCGTCAGCAGGCTGCTGGGCCCACGCCGGCGCCAGCCATAGCGCCAACCACAGGACGGCCAGCCACTTCAATCGAGCAAGCCGCGCGTGCGCGCCGCGTGTATGGCCCGCGTCCGCGAGGAGACCGCGAGCTTGCGGTAGATGTGCTTGACGTGGCATTCGACGGTGTAGCGCGACAGATGCAGCTCCTCGGCGATCTCGCGGTTTCCCAGTCCCTCGGAGACCAGCCGCAGGATCTGGCTTTCGCGCGGACTCAGGGTTTCGACGGATTCGTCCGCAGCCTCGTCGGCACGTTCGGCCCGTCTGGGGCGCAGTTCTTCGATGATGCGCCTAGCCACGAAGGGATCGATCGGGGCCCCGCCCCGCAGCACGCTGCGGATGGACAGGGACACCTCCAGGTCGTCGCGCTCCTTGAGCACATAGCCCGTGGCGCCCGCGCGCAGCGCGGCAAGAATTGCGTCTTCCGTGCTCCATGCTGAAATCACCAGGATCGCCAGGCTGGAATCCTCCGCGTGCATCTCGGCGATCAGATCGATGCCATTGCCGTCGGGCAGGCCCAGGTCGACCAGCGCCAGCGCAAACGGCTGGCTGGCGAGCTGCTCGCGCGCCTGCGCCAGCGTGGCGGCAAACACCAGCGCCTCCGGCGCATAGCCAAGCTGCAGCAGCAGGCCTTCCAGCCGGCGGCAGATCAGGGGTTCGTCCTCCACCAGCAGCACCGGGGCAGGCAGGGTCGACTCGGAAGCAAGCATGTGGGCGGTCATCGGATGAGGGCGGGCGGAATTGCCCAGCCTGAACTATGTCTCAGCCGCGCGAAACCGGATATCCCTGGAAGTTGGTATTTTCACAGGAATTTCGCGCCAGGCGTGGCTACCGCTTCCGGCTTTCGATGAACTCGGACAATACGACGGGCGGCGACAGCACATAGCCCTGCCCGTGGCTGCACCCCATGGACTGGAGCAGAGCGATGTCCGGCGCGCTTTCGATGCCTTCGGCGATTACGCGCAGGCCTAGCCGTTCCCCCAGCAACACCGACAGACGCGTGATTTCCCGCGCTTTCCGGTCGCGGCGGATGCGGCGCACGAAGCGTCCGTCGATCTTCAGCTCGGCGATGGGCAGGGCGTTCAATAGCTGCAAGGAAGCATAGCCGGTTCCGAAATCGTCCATGCTGACCTGGCAGCCGGCTTTCGCGAATTTCTTCAAGGACTTGCGCAGCAGTTCGAGGCGGGTGATGGGCTGGTCTTCGGTCAGCTCGATCCGGAAGCGCGTCATTGGGATGTTTGCCGCGGCGGCATAGCCCGTCAGGACGTCGACCGCATCATGGCTGACCAAGGTTGAGGCCGACGCGTTGATCGCCAGCGGCACGTCGATTCCCTGCTCCTGCAGCGCCTGCGCCGCGTCAACCGCCAGCCGGCAGATCTGCTCGAAGAAAAACAGATCCAGGCCCAGTCGATGGACGGCGGGCACGAAATCAGCCGGGCTGATATCGCCCATGGTCGGGTGTTTCCAACGAGCCAGACATTCCGCGGCGACCATTTCGCCATTCAGCAGGTTGAATTGCGGCTGTAGGGCGACGCTCAAGCCGTTGCCTCGCCATGCCATCAACATGACTTCGTGGTCGCCAAGTTGCTGGCATTGCGCTGCAGCGCGTTTCATACATCATTCCTGGTGGACAGGGGAGGACATTCACATACAGCCACTCTAAGGCGCTTCGGGAACGAAAAATGTAGGAGGATTCAGAATGTGCGGCTCACGCGCTCCAGAACCGCGCTCAGGTTCTTGACGACCGGGACGTAGTCCGCCAAAAGCTCCTCACGCGCCTGCCCAGGCTCCCTGACTAGCGTGGTCTCAACGCGCAGACAAAGTTCAACCAGGGCGCTGCAGCCCAGCAATTGCGCGGTATTCAGAATCCGATGCGCATATCGTTTGACGTCTAACCACTGCTCCTGTCCGATCGCCAGCTGCAAGGCATCGACGTCCTTCCTGTGGTTGACGTGCAGGCTATGCGCCAGCTCCGCCGCGATGCTCCGGTCGTTACCGACCTTGGAAAGCAGTTCATCGCGCAGCGCAGCCACCGCCTGGTCCTGTGAGCTTTCCTGGTCGGGATGCATGGCCGAAGCCGCTGGGTTGTTCACTCGGGAATAAGTCCTATAAGGTTTTCACATCGATATTTTCGATTTTCTGGCGAAATCGACCAATTCAACCAAGGAACCGATCTGCAATTTGGTCATTATCCTGGTCTTGTGCGTGCTGACCGTCTTATTGCTGATGAATAGCGCGTCACCGATTTCCTTGTTGCTCAATCCTTGGGCCAGCATCTGCGTGACGACCATTTCCTTGTTGGAAAGCAGCTCGAGTTTCTTCTGATACGCGTCTGCCACATCCGCCTGGTTGGCCGTCTTGGCCGCGTTCGGAAACACGCGGTAGCCCGCCAGCACGGACTCGATGCAGCGGACCAGTTCCTTGATCTCCAGGCGCTTGCTGGCGTAACCACAGGCGCCGAGCTCGGCCACGCGCAAGGCGAAGACCGAAGGATCATGCGCCGACACCACCAGTATCCGCAAGTCCGGATTGACGGCGAGGATTCTGGAAATGGCTTCCAGGCCGCCCATTTTGGGCATATCCAGATCAAGCACGATCAGATCCGGGCGTTCGCTGCGGGCCAGCGCCAGCGTATCGACCCCGTTGTCCGCTTCCAGTATCCGGCTGGCGCTGGGCAATAGGGCGATTTGCGTCCTGAGCACCAGACGAAACGCTGGATGATCATCCACAATCAAGACTGTCGACATGCTGCCCCTCCCTTCAATGTATCTTAGGTGTGCCGCCCGGCGGCCGCTTGGCATGCGCGAGGATGAAGGACTGCAGCGTCTGCAGATCCACCGGCTTGATCAGCACGGCGTTCATGCTGGCACGCGCGCCCGAAGCCAGATCGAGCTCAAGTTCGCTGGCGGTATAGCCCAGCACCGGCGTGGCCGCATTCATGCCGCCGCCGGCTCTCAAGGCGGCAGTGAAAGCGGTGCCGTCCATGACGGGCATGACGCAGTCGCAGATGATCAGATCAAACTCCAGCCGTTCCGCCAATGCCAGACCGGCCGCGCCATTCTGCGCGAATTGCGCGGAATGCTTCAACATCCGCAATTGATGCTTGAGCAGCAGCCGGTTGGCTTCATGGTCGTCGATGACGAGCAAGCGCAAGCCGCCGGCATCGGCCGCAGTTGGCGCAGTAGCCGCCGCCACAGTGGCGCTTTCCGAAGGCGGCAGCGCCAAGGGCAAGCGCACCGTTACCCTGGCGCCCTGCCCGGCCGTGCTGGATATTTCCATGGAACCGCCCATCAGACGCGTCAGTTCGCTGCATATGGACAGTCCCAGTCCGATGCCTGCGCCTTGTTCCCGAACCATGGGTTCAAAGTGCGGCACTGCCAGTCTGGCCTGCACCTCCTCGGCAATCCCGGGGCCGGTGTCCGCGACGCACAGCGTAATCCACTGCACCTCCTCCGTCGCGCGCGTGGCGCTCAGCGAGACATCGATGCGGCCATGATCCGTAAAGCGGACCGAATTGGATAACAAGTTATCCAGCAATTGCTTCAAGCGGATCGGATCCGAAAAATGACGCTCGGCAAGGTCGCCGCCGATGTCCAGTGTTAGCTGCAGGCCCTTTGCCTGCGCTGCGGCCCGAAACGGAGCCAGCGTGTCCGCCGCCAGCGCGCGCAGGTCGACATTCTGCCGCCGCAGCTGCAAGTGACCGGTTTCCAGCTTGGATATGTCGATCAGGCCACCGATCAGCGACAGCAGCGATTGCGCCGACTGGCGCGACATGGCAAGCCGCTCGCGCACCGCGCCAGAAAGTCCATCACGCGACAGGATCAGTTCAAGCATGCCGATGATCGCGTTCAGAGGGGTACGGAGCTCATGGCTGATGAACGCCAGATACGTCGACTTCATCAAATTGGCCCTTTCCATGTTCAGCCGGGTTTCGGACACTTCACGCAACATGTCGGGAAAACCGCGAAAACGCGCGCTACCCCCAATCAAGCCGATGAGGGTGCCGTCCTCCCCTCGCAACGGCGCGGCCCACGCGGCCACCCCGCAAGTGGAATCATGCTGGAACGGATGTTCGCGGACCAAGGTTTCGCCGCTCGCCAGCACTTGGCGATAGTCGCGGATTATTTCGTTCAGATTGGCCGGCAGGTCGCTGCCGGAGGCCGGCGCGGACAAGGAGTCCTGCGGAACATGCAGAGGGCGGTTCCAACCCTCGCGGCGACAGATAGCTGCGTACTCCTTGAGCGCGTCGTTGCGCGTCACCAGATTCAGGTCGAGATCCCGGATGAATATCCCGGCGGGCAGCGTATCCGCCAAGCTCGCAAGCTCGGCCAGCTCGCGGCGCGGCGACCTGGCGCCGAGAATGCGCAGCGCGATCCAGACCAGCATGACCACCAGCGCCGCGACCAACGCCATGTTCAGGAACACGGAAAGCGTGAGCATGGCGCCAGGCTCGCGATGAACCACTATGCCGCTCCGTCCCGCGCCAGTGCGCTTGCGCCGCGCGCCGCCGGCAGACAGGAATCAATGGCGTCCGCCAACGCCCGCAGACCGGCGGGCTTGACCAACACCTCGTTCATGCCGGCCCGCAGGCCCGTCTCGCGATCCTCTGGACGCGCACCGGCCGTGTATCCCAGTACGGGAATGGCCGCGTTTTCGCCCGCGCCTGCGCGCAACGTCCGCGTGAACTCGGCTCCGTCCATGTCCGGCATCTCACCAGCGCAGACGACCAGATCGAACCCGCTTCCCCTGATCAACGCCAAGCCCTGCGCGCCATCAATCGCCATCTGCACGGCATGGCCGAGGAGTTCCAACTGGCTTTTCAACAGCAGGCGGTTGCCGGCCTCGCTTTCAACCACAAGCATCCGCAGCCCGGTGGCGGGCCGCTGCGTCATTCCGAGCATGATCTCTTGCGGCGGGTCGGGCTGCTCGCCGGATCCAAGCATCAGCGGCACGCGGACATAGACGTGCGTACCCTCGCCCACGACGCTGGAGATGCGGATGGTTCCTCCAACACGATCCACTATCTGCCGGCAATAGTGCAAGCCCAGTCCGGCGCCATCGGGCGAGGCGCTCAACCCCGCTTCGTAGCGGGACGCCGACAGCTTCTGCTGTATGTAAGGGTCTATGCCGCTGCCGGTATCGATCACCGACAGCGTGAGCCATTGCCGGCCATCCTCCACCGGAGCGCCGTCCAGATGTATCCGGACGCCACCCCGTTCCGTGTACCGGATGGCGTTGGAAAGAAAGTTGTTGAGCAACTGATTCAGCCCCTGAACGTCCATCATGTGGCTGGCGGCAACCCCGGGAGCCACTTCAACCGTCAGGCTTATGCCCTTCTCGTAGGCGCTAGGCGCGAACAACGAAGCCACGTCGGCCAAGACCCTGGGCACCGAATTGGATACGCGCGCGCTCGCCAGATCGCCAGTCTCCATCCTGCGCGTATCGACGATGGACGGAATCAACTGGAGCAGAGACTGGGTGGACAAACGCACGGTCGCCAACATTTCTTTCGACTGCCGCGGCATCGCGGCGTCAAAGGACGCCATTTCCAACAGGCCCGCCATGGCGTTCAAGGGATTGCGCACACCTCGGCTGACCGCAGCCAGGAATCGGGTCTTCATGCTGTTGATGCGCTCCGCCCTGCGGTGTGCGCCTGCCGAGTCGTCCAGCGACTGGCTATGACCCAGGAGGTAGCTGCCCACGCATAGCACGCCGATGACGTGGCCATCCAACCCGCGTATAGGCGCGGCCAGCCCTTGATATGGCACCCTGATGCCGACAGCTTCCAGCTCATTGTAAAAATCAAACGCGCAAGTTTCTCCCGCAGCCACTGCGGCGCGATACACCTGCACGAGCTCGGCCGTGTTGCGAGACAACGGAATCTGGTCTTTCTCCTCGCCGGACAAGAACCCCAGATCGATGTACTCGGGCCTCGCCCACCCATTCCTTATGACAATGTCCGCATAGCGCTGCATACCCGCGCTGGATCCGACCAGGCGCAGCGACTTTTCGCGGACGGACATATCCACGGGTGCCGCAGCGATCAGATGCACGGCTTGCTGCAAGCGCCGCTGCGGATCGCGGTCTTGTGCCGTGGTGCGCCTCAGTCTCAGCCCGCCCCACAGAAGGGCAAGAAGCAATACGCCGTTTAGCGCCCAGGACAGGGGCTCGGCCAATGCGAACCGCTGCCAGAACGCGGCAGCAGTCGGCGCGCCCAGTGCGCATAGGGAGACAAGAATGGCGGCCGCCCCAACCGCCGACCGGGCGCGGACGACGCCGCCGCGCTGCATGGCGCTCGCAAGAACTTCCGGCTTCATCTGGAGAGTGTCGGTGGTCGTGCCTGTGGCTGGATTTGGTATGCGCTGCGCAGCGGCGATTTTATCGCAGAAGGCCTGCCGTCATCCTATTGCACACGTCCGCGCGTCAGTAAAACCGTTGGAACGTTGCTTTCAAATCACGATCCAGAAGAGCCCAAAAAATACCAATCAAGACGCCTTATTCGGACAATATTGGCAATTATTGGCAAGAATCGCCAATCATCTTTTTCATATGAAATTTCATACAACAAGAAGGGAGGATTCCTACACTATCAGAATCCTGATTCCATTAATTTTCAGTCACCGACGAAATGCAGGCAGCGGGATTCGGAGGAGCAGAAAAATGGATTATTTGACTGCGCCCTTTCATCGATATTCGAATTGAATTTCGATAATAGCCGGATCGCACGGAAGTTAATTCCTGAAAACCGAAAGACAGCATTTCGAAAGTCGGTCGCCCCCTGTTTTCAATAACCCCAGGCGGCGCTTTTGATTATTAATCGACTCAGGATATTTACTTCCATGAACAAGAATACGATTGCCAAGTTTGCCCTGCTCGCCACGGCGGCAGCGGTTTCCCAAGCCGCCCTGGCCGAAGACGGGCGTGTCCAATTCAACGGCGAAATCGTCGATGCGCCTTGCTCGGTCTCCCCTGGCGCGACCAATCTGGTCGTCCCCCTGGGCAAGGTTTCGCGCGCCAGCATGGACGGCGCCGCGGGCAAGCATTCGACTCCCGCCCAATTCGAGATCCAGCTGACCGATTGCAGCGCATCGGCCAAGGGCGCGAGCATCACGTTCAGCGGCACGCCGGACAGCATCAGCACCGATGTGCTCGCCATCTCGAACTCGGGCGGCCTGACCGCCAGCGCCTCCGGCGTCGCCGTCGAACTGCGTGACGCTTCACGCGCCAAGATCGCGTTGGGTTCGCCCTCCCCGAAGTATGTACTCGGCGTTGGCACCAACAACCTGAAGTTCGAGGCCGCCTACGTTTCGACCGCCGCCACCGTCACCCCCGGCCCGGCCAACGCCACCGCGCAGTTCACGGTGAACTACAACTGACGCCGTTTTGCCCGACCGCCGGCCCCGCGCGGGGCCGGCGCCAAGCCTCCACAGCGCAGACGGTTCCAACGAAACCGCGACCTGAATCGCCGCCAAAGCCCATGGAAGGCTTGCGAGCAAGACATCGAGATCCTCATGCTGAAAGACATCGCGCAACAGTTCGTGCTCAAGGCGCGACCCTTCATGATTTTCGCCCTGGCGGCCACGCTGGCCCACGCCAATGCAATGGCTGGCGTACTGGTCGGCGGCACCCGCGTCATTTTCAATGAGAAGGACCGCGAGTCCTCCATTCCCGTCAAGAACACCGGCACTTCCCCTTACGTCGTGCAGGCCTGGATCGATAGCGGCGAAGGCAATACCAAGACGCCGTTCGTGGCCAGCCCGCCGCTGTCGCGGCTGGACCCCGGCCAGGAAAACGTGCTGCGCATCCTGCGCTTGGCCGGCAATCTGCCTCTCGACCGCGAATCGGTGTTCTGGTTGAACGTCAAGGAAATCCCGGAAAAGAGCCCGGACGAGAACGTGCTGCAGATCGCAGTGCGCACCCGCATCAAACTGTTCTACCGGCCTGCGGGCCTGTCGGGAAAACCTGGCGAACAGCGTCAGCAGCTGCAATGGGCTGTCGCCTCCGGCGGCAACGGCACGGTGCTGAAGATCGCCAATCCGTCCGCCTATCACGTCACCTTCGCCACGCTGAACATCAACAACGGCCAACAGCAGATCAACGGCGGAATGGTGTCGCCCGGCGCCGTGCTGGAGTACCCCTTGTCCGGACTGTCCGCGCCTAGAGACCTGGACGTCGTGTTCACGACCATCAACGACTACGGCGCCGAGACTCCCGAGGAAAAAGTGCGCGTGCCCAGCGCGCAGGTCCCGGTTCACGTCAAGGCCGAACCCGTCGCGCCTGCCGCAAGCCGCTAACGCCCGGAGCTCAAGCAATGAAAGGCGTATCGCAGGGTCGCATGCCCCCTTCCGCGGCATTGGCATCGCTGTTGCTGGGCCTGGCCTCCTTTTCAGGCCAGGCCGCCGAGCCGGCGGGCGCTGTCTTCAATCAGGAATTCCTCGGCACGGGTGGCGACCAGCCGCAGGCAGACCTGTCCATCTTCAGTTTCGGCAATAGCGTGCTGCCGGGCGAGTACCTGGCCGACGTAATCGTCAACGACCAGTCGCTGGGCAAGAGCAGAATCATCATCCAAGCCCAGGAAGGCCAGCAGCAGCCCTCGGTCTGTCTGACCCGAAACCAGCTGGAAACCTGGGGCGTCAATATGGCCGCGCTGCCCGAATCGGCAGGCGCGGACGGCTCCTGCGTAGACCTGGCCGCGCTGATACAGGATGCGACGGTGAGCTTCGACGGAGGAAAACAGCGGCTGCTCCTGAGCATTCCGCAGGCCGCAGTCAAACGCACGGCCCGCGATTCTGTCGATCCGGCCCGCTGGGATAGAGGCATCACAGCGGCCTTGCTGGACTATCAGCTCAACATGTCCCGCCAAGGCGGCGGTTCATCCCGCAGCGACGACGGCTCATCCAAGAACGGCGCCGAATCGCCCTATATGGGCTTCGCCGGCCTGCGCGGCGGCTTCAACTTCGGCGACTGGCGCCTGCGCCATAGCTCCAACTACAACCGCGGCTCCGACGGCCGCGGTAAATGGCAGACGGTGGAAACCAATCTGCAGCGCGACTTGCGCTCGATCAATGGCCATCTGTTGATCGGCGACGGCAACACGCCCGGCAACTTCTTCGACAGCGTGCCGTTCCGCGGCGTGCAGGTCTCTTCGGACGAATCCATGCTGCCGGACAGCATGCAAGGCTACGCGCCCACCATACGTGGCATCGCGCGGACCAATGCGCTGGTCACCGTCAGACAGAACGGCTACATCGTGTACAGCACCTATGTCGCGCCCGGCGCCTTCGTGCTGGACGATCTGTACCCCTCCTCCTCCGGCGGGGACCTGGAAGTCACCATTACGGAATCGGACGGCCGCCAGAACCGCTACGTGCAAGCCTATGCCTCGGTGCCCACGCTGTTGCGCGAAGGCACCTGGCGCTACAGCGCCACCGCCGGGCGCTACCGCAACGCCTACGGTTCCAGCGAACGCGAGCCTACCTTTGTGCAAGGCACCGTCGCGCGCGGCCTGGGCCAGGAATTCTCGCTGTATGGTGGCGTCACCGCAGCCAGCATCTATCAATCCGGACTGGTGGGTGTGGGCAAGAACCTGCGCAGTTTCGGCGCGGTTTCCCTGGATCTGTCACATGCCCGCACCTCCACCGAGCGCTTGAAGACTCAGGGGCAATCGGTGCGCTTCCTGTATGCCAAGTCATTCGACGAAGCTGGCACGAATTTCCGCATCGCCGGCTATCGCTATTCGACCAGCGGCTACAGGACTTTCCAGGAGGCGACCGGCGCCGACGAATTCGAACTGGGCGGCAGAATGCCCAACCGCCGCAATGAACTGCGGTTGGACGTGGCCCAGTCGCTCGGTTCCTGGGGGTCGGTCTACGCGTCGGCGCGCCAGCAGTCGTACTGGCAGACGAATCAGAAGGAACGGCTGATCCAAGTCGGATACTCCGGCTTCTACAGGCAGGTCAGCTACAACGTCTTCGTCAACATGAACACTGGCCGCGATGGTTCGAACGACCGTCAAGTCATGTTGTCCGTGTCGATTCCGCTGGGTACCTCGCGCAGCAGCGCGCAGTATTCCGTGGTCACGGGCAACAACGGCCAGACCAGCCATCAGGCCAGCGTTTTCGGCTCCGCGCTCGAAGACGACCAGCTTACCTACAACCTGACGGCCGCCACGTCCAATCAGAACGGCGTCAGCAGCACCGGCAACGCCAGCTATCTGTCCAAGATTGGCCGCTTCGACCTGGGTGCGTCGCAGGGACGCGGCTACAACCAGATCAACCTGGGCCTGTCGGGCGGGATCGTGGCGCATGCCGACGGCGTGACGCTGGGCCAACCCCTGGGTGAAACCGTTGCCCTGGTGCGCGCGCCGTCAGCCGAGGATGTGCGCTTCGAATCGCATCCAGGCGTGAGCACCAACGCCAGCGGCTACGCCATCGTCCCGAGCCTGAGTCCCTACCGTTCCAATCGCCTGGCCATGCGCACCGCTGATCTGGGCGACACCGTTGAAGTCAGGAACGCGGCGGTGAACTTGGTTCCCACCCGCGGCGCAGTGATACAGGCGGGATTCGATACGGTCGTGGGCTATCGCCTGATGATGACGCTGACCCGCAAGGACAACAGCGTGGTGCCGTTCGGGGCGCGCATCGACGACGAAGCGGGCCAGGAAATCGGCATCGTGGGGCCGGACGGCCAAGCCTTCGTGACGGGTGCTCAACAGTCCGGAAAGATGCGCATCGTGTGGGGCCGTGGCGCCAGCGACAGCTGTGGCGTGTCCTACAGCCTGCCGCAAGAGGAGCGTCCCGCCCCCATACGGGAAGTCAGCTACGTGTGCCAATGATGCGCGCATTGAAAATCGCAAGACACAAGAACGGATATGAGATGAAAGCACCTCACGCGGTCAAGGGAAAACACATAAGCGGCATGTTGGCGGCGGCATGCCTGGCGCTGACGTTGTTCGGGTATGCGCCGCAAACTCTCGCGCAATGCGTACTGGGAGAAGGGATAGACAAGAATGTGATCACTCTGGACTTTGGTCCCGTTGTCGTACCGCCGAACACGCCGGTGAGCCTGACCAGCCCGATAGCTGACAAGAGATTTCGGATCAGCCACAAGAGCATAGTCCTGATCGATTGCAGGAAAAGCAAAATCGACGGCGCCAGGATGGGCTCCATCCTGAAAGGAGCGCCGGTAAGCGGCTCCACCTCCGTGTTTCGGACGAACATTCCCGGCATCGGCATTCGAATCGGATTTCGGATGTGGGAGCAGGACGGAACCCAGTATTTCCCCATTACGGTGCCTATGGGCAAGGGCAGCTACGGAACAAGCACCAGCCCCAACTGGGTAATACATGCCCAGCTCTTCAAGATTGGCCAAACCACCGGGAACGGAGCTCTCGAACCAGGACAGTACGCAGCCATGTACTCGTCCCACGAGCCACTGAAGGCTCTGCAAGTGACCGTCAGCGGGCGCTCCACGTCCATCGTCACCCCGTCATGCACCGCCGTCCCTACCGTGCCCGTCCAGTTAGGCAAGGTCTGGAAGAACCTGTTCAGCTCGGTCGGCAGCACCGCCGCCGAACAACGCTTCAACATCCAGCTGAACTGCCGCGAAGCCAAACCCGAACTGAATGCCGTGTACCTGCGCATGGACGCCAAACCCGACGCCTCGGGGATACCCGGCGTGATCGCCTTGAGCCCCGACGCCAATGCGGCGACCGGCGTGGGCATCCAGATCCTGGACAAGGACCGCCAGCCGGTCACCTACGGCCAAAGCAACTTGGTCGGCATGTCCAAGGACGGTGTCTACGACGTGCCATTCCACGCTCGCTACTACCAGACTGCAAACCAGGTTACCGCCGGCGTGGCGAACGGCACGGCCACGTTCACGCTTGAATACAAATGAGCCCCATCGAACCCACGAACCACAGGCCACTGATCATGAAAAAACCCGCTTTCAACCACACCGTCCATGTTTGCGTCGAAGCCATAGAGCCGGCCGCGACGCTGGTGCAGGGACTGGGCGACCGCGTCCAGATGGTATGCCTGACCCAATCCGTCCTTCGATTGCAGGAGCAGCTGGCCGAGCCAGGATTGCACTATGTCGTCATGCACGGCAGCGTGGAGTGGCTGGCCGCCATGCTGGGCGCGCGACGCGGCCCCTACGTCGCCGGACTGGTGGTCATGATCACCGCCAATGACTCCTCCAATGCGCGGGCCGAACTGATATGCGCCGGCGCCGACGCCTGCCTGGCCTCGAACGCGGGCATCGATGAACTGCTGGCGGCGCTGAGCAGCCTGGAACGCCTGTCCTCGACATTGCGTACGCGCCTGCAGCGTGAAGCCGCCACTGCCCCCGAAGCCCTGGCGCGGCAGCGCCGCGCCCTGGCGGGGACCATCGCGACGGTCCGCGTGACGCCGGTCCGCGAATGGGCGCTGGTCGAAACGGAGAAAGCGCTGCACGCGCCTGACAGCGCGGGCAAGATCGCGTTGAGCAACAAGGAATTTGCGCTGCTGTCGTGCCTGCGCGGGCATGACTTCCAATACTGCAGCATTGCGGACCTGCACCGCGAGGTCTGGCCGGATGCCGCAGGCCGCCCCGTGCATCTGCAACGCGCCATCGTTTCCAGCGTGGTCGGCCGCCTGCGCCGGAGGGCGCGCATGGCGGGAATCGAACTGCCGCTGCGCACGAGCTATGGGCAGGGCTACACCTTCGTCCATCCGCTCAACAGCGCCAGCCAATGCGTCACCGGTTGAACAGACGCAAGATGATCAGGTGACGACCGGGGTGGCGAATGGCACCGCCACGTTCACGCTTGAGTACAAGTGAGCCGATTCCAACCCTCGGACCGCTGGCCCCCGATCACAAAAAGCCCGCATTCGGCCATGCGCCCGACAGCGCGGACATGATCTCCAATACTGCAGTATTGCGGATCCGCAACGCGAGGTCTGGCCGGATGCCTCTGACCACCCGGCGCATCCGCAACGTCCCCGACCAACGCAACCCTACGCAAATTCGTAATCCTCAGACGCGGAAATCGATGTCTTCCGACTAAATTTCCCGGCCCTGCCCCATAAAGTGTTCGTACTCGCCGGCTCGCACAGATTCGAGCATGCGGCCGACGGGTACGAACCGCCTGGATATCACCGCATTCGCGGCGTCCGGCCTTACATGAATCCCCAGAAAGATCACTGCTTTCCGAACGCGCAAGGACCCCGGTCCGTCCCGCGCCCGGGGCAGTTTCGATCGCCGCGGGCAAGCCTAGCTTCAAAGGAAACACAACATGAAACGCAGTCTCGTCGCCTCTCTCCTGGCCTCCGGAGCCCTGATCTCCGTGCTCGCGCCGGTACCTGCCCATGCGGTCGACGGCGTCATCAACTTCATGGGCGTCATCCGCGCGCCCGGTTGCGACATCAACGGCAACACCCCGGGCCTGGGCAACACGCAGACAGTGCAGCTGGGCACGCCCACGCCGGAAGAGGTCGGTCTGGGCAATGCCGTCGAAGCCGAATTCCAGCTGAATCTCGCAGGCGGGGCAGGCTGTACCGACGGCAGGAAGGTCCGCATCATGTTCGACCCGACCAACGGCACCTCAGCGGGCAACCTGGCGCTGCTGGACGCCGACCGCGCGCCCAACGTGGAGATCCAGATTCGCAACAACGCGGCTGGCAACACCGGCATCATTCCCATTGGCGGTTCGGAAATCACGCCGCAGGTCGCCACGATCACGGGCAATCCGGGCACGGCGGAACTCAAGTACGCCGCCAAGTATGTCGAGGTCGGCGGCGCGGCGGGCGCTGGCTCCGGCGCGTCGAGCATCAAGTATCTGCTGTCCTACAACTAAGCGCCGGCCAGTCATGGCGTCGATAGCGCGCATCGTTTCATCCCTGACGGCCGTCTGCGCCATGACCCTGTGCGCCTGGGCTACACCGGTCCGGGCCGGACTGGTGCTGCAAAGCACGCGCCTGGTCATCTCACCGGATTCCCGCGACACGACGCTGGCCATCCGCAACGCGGGCGCCGGCCCCGTGCTGGCGCAGAGCTGGCTGGACGATGGCAATGCGGACAGGTCACCGGCGGACATGCGCGTGCCTTTCGTCCTGGCGCCCGCGGTCGTGCGCGTGGACCCGGACAGCGGCGCCGTGCTGCGGATCTCATACACCCGCGAGCCGCTGCCCGCAGATCGCGAGAGCCTGTTCTATCTCAACGTGCTGGAGACGCCGCCGCGCGATCCGAACGACTCCAATGTGTTGATCTTCCAGTTCCGCTCGCGCATCAAGGTGTTCTTCAGGCCCGCCTCGCTGCGCCCCCACGTCCAGGCCGCGCCGGCCCTGTTGAGCTGGAAGTTGCGCGGACGGGCGCTGGAAGTCACGAACCCGACGCCTTACCACGTCTCCTTCGCCAGCGTCGATCTGGTCGCGGGCGACAAGCGCAGCGCGCTCGAGGGCGGCATGGTCGCCCCATTCGACACCGCGCGCTTCGCGTTGCCGCCCCGCGCGGCCAAACCCGCGGGCCCGGTCTCGGTCCGGTACGAGGTCATCACCGACTACGGCGGAACCACCAAGGCAGAGCAGGCCGTTACCGAGTAAAGGCGCGGCGCGGCTTGCGCCCGCGAACCACAGAGCTGACACGTCCCGATGGAAAATCTACACGCAAGGGCTTGCCCCCGCTTGCCAGACCTTGCTCGCCCCGCAAACCGGCGCCGGGCGGCGGAAAGGCTCGCATCCGCTCTTGCCGCCGCGCTGGCGGCGGCCTGGGTCGCTCCCGTACACGGCAAGCAGGCGTTCTTCGACCCCCAGATAATGTTCCAAGGCGCAGGCGACACGGCCATCGACACCAGCCGCTTCGAGCGCGGCAACTTCATGGAGCCCGGCCTGCACAAGCTGGACGTCTACGTCAACGGCCAGTGGCGCGGCGTGGAGGAGGTCCCGTTCCGCCTCCTGGCCGGCAGCGACAGCACCACGCCGTGCTATGACAGCGCATTGCTGGCGCGCCTGGGCCTGGACGTCGACAAGGCCGCGCGCGGCGAGGGCATGCTTGCGCTATCCGCTACCGCCGCCTGCGGCGAGCTGTCGCGCTACGTGCCCGGCGCGCAGGTCAAATTGGAGGTGGCCGAACAGAAGCTCTATCTCACCGTACCCAAGTACTATCTGCGCATCTCCACGCCCGGCGTCTACGTGGATCCGTCGAACTGGGACTTCGGCGTGACCGCGGCCCGGCTGAACTACAACAGCAATCTCTTCACCTCTGAAAGCCGCGGCACACGCACCACGCGCGGTTATGCGGGCCTGAATGCCGGCATCAACGTGGGCGCATTCCGGCTGCGCCACTACGGCAGCGCAACCTGGTCTCCGGGCCACGGCGCGAACTATCAGCGCGGCTACACCTATCTGAAGACCGACGTACCGGCATGGAAGGCGCAGCTGTTGATGGGAGAGAGTTCCACCGACGGCGACCTGTTCGACTCCGTATCGTTTCGGGGCGTGCAACTGGGCAGCGACGAACGCATGCTGCCCAGCGCATTGCGTTCCTATACCCCGGTTGTCCGCGGCACGGCCAACAGCAATGCCCAGGTATCGGTGTATCAGCGTGGCTACCTCGTATACGAAACCACCGTGGCGCCCGGCCCCTTCGCGCTCGAAGACCTGCAGGCGGCGGGATATGGCGGCGACCTGGACGTGCGCATAGTGGAGGCGGACGGTAGCGCGCGCAGCTTCGTCGTGCCCTTCGCCACGACAGTCCAACTGCTGCGGCCCGGCACCAGCCGCTACAGTCTGACCGCGGGGCGGGCGATAGATCTGGGCCTGGGCAGCAGCTCACAGTATTTGCTGCAGGGCACGTTCAAGCGCGGGCTGGGCGACATGTACACGGGTTACGGCGGCCTCGCTTTCAGCCGGCACTATGGTTCGGCGCTGGCTGGCGCCGCCGTGAACACCGCGCTGGGCGCGTTCGCGGCCGACGTCACGCTATCCCGCGCCGAGCTTCCGGACGAAGGCACGCGGACGGGCGCCAGCTACCGCCTGTCGTACAGCAAGAACCTGCCCAATAGCGGTACCAACTTTTCGCTCCTGGCCTACCGCTATTCCACCAGCGGCTTCGTGGGCTTGCGCGAGAGCATCGCGCTGCAAGGCGCGCCGCAACGCTACCGCTGGTTTGGCGACGTGGGCCGCACGCGCGGACGGCTCGACGCCAACATCAGCCAGCAACTGGGTGTCAACGGCGGAAACGTCTATCTGTCGGGGTCGGCCATCCAATACTGGCAAGGCCGTGGCAACACCATCAACTTCGCGCTGGGCTACAGCAACCGTTGGCGCGACATTTCCTATTCCTTCGGCGTGCAGCGCATGCAGAACCTGGCCACCCGCAATTCCTACCAGGGCGGCGGCCGCGACAATTCCACCCTGGTCACCGTGAACCTTTCGATTCCCCTGGGGCGGGCCGAGCGCGGCGCCCCTACGCTTAACAGCTACTACAGCGCCGATTCCCGCGCCGGCGCCAACTTCACCACCTCGGTCGCCGGCTCGATGGGCGAGTCCGACCGCGGCACCTATTCGGTATCCGCGTCTCATGCCAGCCGCGAGAACGCCAACTCGGCAAGCGCAAACATCGGCTACCGGCTGCCGCAGTCCTGGGTGGGAGCGGGCATTTCGCAGGGAGCAGGCTACCGCCAGGCGTCACTGAACGCGTCGGGCGGGGTGCTTGTCCATGCTGGCGGCGTGACCTTCTCGCAGACGTTGGGGGAAACAATCGCGTTGGTAAGCGCTGACCACGCGGAAGGCGCGCAGATCGGCTACGGCGGCGACCGCCTGGACGGCCGCGGCTACGGCGTCGTCGCCAGCCTGAGCCCCTACCAGCTCAACACCGTCGACATCGATCCGCGCGACATTCCCGACGACGTAGAGCTGCAGGCCAGTTCGCGCAACGTGGCGCCCCGCGCCGGCGCAGTCGTGCTGCTGTCCTACCCGACCCGCGTGGCCCGGCCGGTGTTGATCGACGCCCGCCAGGCCGACGGCGCCGCGCTGCCCTTTGGCGCGGAAGTGCTGAACGCCGCCGACGGCAAGCCGGTGGGCGCGGTGGGTCAGGGCAGCCGAATCGTCATGCGGGTGGAGCAGGATCAGGGCCGCGTCATCGTGCAGTGGGGACCCGGGCCGCAGCAGCGCTGCGCCATCGACTACGCCCTGCCCGAGCGCGCGCGGCAACGCGCCCGGGGTTACGACGCGCTTTCCCTCACCTGCGCGCCGATGCCGGCGGACGGCGGCAGGCCTGCGGGCCCCGGCCCGTTGGCGCGCCGATGATGCGCCTTCTGCGCGCATGCGCGCTGCGCCTGGCCGCCTGCCTGCCGATGGCCGGCATGGCAGCCTGGGCGCATGCGGATCTGACCGTGACCGGCACACGCTTCATCTATCCTGCGCAAGCCAGGTCGCTAACGATACGCACCAGCAACTCGGGGGAGACGCCCATCCTGGTGCAGACTTGGCTGGATCAGGAGCAAGCGCAGGCGCGCACCGATCCCAGCAAGCTGCCCGTTCCTTTCGTGCTGACACCCCCGGTCTACCGGCTGGATGCCGGCGAGCGCAAGGCGCTGGAACTGCGCTACACGGGCGAACCCCTGCCGCGCGACCGCGAATCGGCATTCTGGATCAATTTCCTTGAAATCCCCTCGCTGCGGCCGTCGCGCCGCAACCAGCTGCAGCTGTCATTCCGGCTGCGGATGAAGGTCTTGTTCCGTCCGCCGGAGTTGCAAGGCGATCCTCGGGAGGCCCCGGCGCAAGTCGCTTGGAAGTATCGGCGCACGGGTGACGTCGCGGCGCCATGGCTGCTGGAAGCGCACAACCCCACCCCTTTCCATGTGTCCCTGGCGCGGCTGGAGCTTCCCGCCGCGGCGGGCTTGCAACGCCTGGACGGCTTGACCTTGCCGCCCTACGCCACCGCCCGCTTCGCGCTGCCCGCCGGCCATCAACCCCAGGCGCACGCAAGCACGCTGCGCTACGAGGCCGCCGATGACACCGGCGACCTGATCCACGGCGCGGCAGCGCTCGCAGCCGCAAACTGAGTCCGAGCCGATCCCGGCTTCCAGGAGTACACCCTGATGAGCAAGCTCTCTATTCCCGTACGCACCCGTACGATCGAAAAACCGGCACGGCCCGCCCTACTCCTGCTGGCCGCCGCGGTGGCATTGCCGTGCGCCCCGGTTCGCGGCGAACTGGTCATGAACCGCCCCGCCATCCATTGCAGCCAGTCGAACCAGGCCGGCGGCCCCTGGCGTGAAGTCTCGCCGCTGACCAGTTCCTCGCAGATCGGCGATGTGCTGTTCGAGCGGGGCGCCGGGCTATTCAACAATTTCCAGCTTGGTTCGGGCGTGGGAGCAGGCATCCTGCACGAACTGGTTGCCGCTGCGCAGTGGGGCCCCAATACAGGCGTGGCCGCCGACGGCACGGCGCAGACAAACGTACCCGGCATCGGGCTACAGGTATCCGTCATGGGCGCCGACGGCGTCGAAAGACGGATCAAACCCGGCGCGCTGCCCGTGGTCATGGACAAGCGTCCTGTGTACTACGACACCGCCGGGTCCGCGTCGCAGAAAAACTCCACCGTCACCGAGTACATTCAGCGCCTGGTACTGACCGACGCCGCGGCCAACCTGCCCAGCGGTGAACTGAGAGTGACGGGCGTGGACCCCAACATCACGCTGATGCTCTATGCCATCAACTACCAGCAGGGCGCGGTGAGCTACGGCGAGCCCATCCAGAACTTTCCCGTCTGGACACCGGGCATTACCGGCGTCTGCGGCAGCCTGCCGTTTTCCTACCAGGGCACCGGCGTCATCGGCATTGGCGGCGGCACGGGGGTAATCGTCCCCAACAAATGCGAGGTCGGCGCCTACCGGACGATCCCTGTCTCGCTGGGCGACCTGCCCCTCTCGCTGTTCGATACACCGGGAGCCACCTCGCCTGCCAAGGAATTCTCCATCGTGCTCACCCAATGCAGCGCCTCGGCCAAGCCAACCATTACTTTTGCCGACAAGTACGGCCCCAACACCGATCCCCATGTGCTGAACCTGAAGCCCGGGTCTGAAGCCGCCGAGGGCATAGGCATCGCCATGATCAACGATACCGGCAAAGTCCCGGTCCGTTTCGGCGCCGCGTATGACATGCAGCGCGTCGGCGACCAGGCCGTCCTGACGCTGCGGGCCCACTACATCCGAACGGCGCCGGTCGACGGAGCGGTCAAGGCCGGCATCGCCGACGGCAGCGCGGAGTTCACCTTCGAGTTTCCCTGAGACCAGGGCGCCTCATGCCAACAGGGCCATGGACGCGCGCGCCCATGGCCCTTGTTCATGCACTGTCCATCAACGCTCGACGATGCCGTAGTTCAAGCCCACCGGCGGCACCAGGGATGCCAGCCCCAACGTGCTGTTGGCGCGCATCACCCCGTAGTTCGCGCCCGCCAGTCCGCCATAGGTATGCTGAAGAGAGTTGGCGAAATTCACCTTGCCGCTCGCGCTGGAATAGGAAACCGCGCCCTGGTTGAGACCCGCGATGCCACCCAGGTAAGCCTGGCCGGCGCCTCCCACCTCACCGGCGGAAGACGACTGCAGGACTTCCCCCATGTCGCCGTTCTCTCCCACCACGCCGCCAACGCGGCTGTTGATGCCACCGTAGACATTGCCGTTGGCCATCGCGGAAACGATCAAGCCCTGATTGGCCCCGACCAGTCCTCCTGCCGCGCTGTTCTTCCCGGCCGTCACGTTGCCGCTGGCGTTGACCGTTCCCAGCGTCCCGGTGTTGTAGCCGACCAACCCGCCGGCGTATCCGTAGTCTCCACCCGCAACCTTGCCGCGGGCTACGGAGGCCTCTATCGTGCCGCTGCTGTAGCCGGCCAGACCGCCGGCCCGGCCTCCATTCCGGTTGTAGCCGGCCTTGACCTCGCCACCCGCCTCCGCCGTATCGATGCGTCCATCGTTGGCGCCGACCAGGCCGCCCACATTGACGCCATAGGCGGCCGTCACATCGCCCCCGGCCTTGACATCCAGCAGCAGGCCGCCACCGCTGTTGCGTCCTGCGAAGCCGCCGGTGGAGCCGCCGCCCTCGGCACTGACGCCACCTTCCGCGGCCGAGCCCGAAATGGTCCCGCTATTCACCCCAACCAGGCCTCCGGTGTATGCGCTGCTGCCGTTCTGCACCCGCCCGGTCGCAATCGAGCGCTCGATGTCGCCGCCCAGGTTGCTGCCCACCAGCCCGCCAACATTGAGGCCTGCGCCGGTGGCCTGCGTGTTCGCGTGGCTGGACGCGTCCGCAACCAAGCCGCGATTCACGCCAACCAGACCGCCCATGCCGCCCAGCTCATCGCGCTGCATCGCGCCCGATACGACATTGCGCGAGACGCTACGCGTAATGACGCCGCGGCTCGCCGCGGAATTCAGATTTTCACCTGCCAGCCCGCCTATGGCGATCGTGTGCGAACCTGCATATACGCTGCCTGCAACGGTGGCGCGGTCGATACTGCCGCCGGCGTTGGTGCCCACCAGACCGCCCACCACGTTACGGTGATACGAACTGCCCTTCACGTACATTCCGGTCGTGGACACATTGACGATCTGGCCAGAATTGCGGCCCACCAGCGCGCCCACCGACATGGATGCCGCGCCGGTGGCCGGCGCATTGACAGTCATCGACGCCAGGTTGACATTGCTGATGCTGCCGGACGACGCGGCGAACAAGCCCACGTTGGGACCGGCGCCGCTGACCGAATAGCCGCCGAGCGTATTGCCCAGACCGTCGAACGTGCCGGAAAAGATGCCATACGGACCGCCTATCGCCTGGATCGAACCGCGTCCGCTCAGGTTGTTGCCCAACACGTACAAGCCGCTCAGATTGCGGTCGATGTCCTGCAGCTGGGCGAGGTTCTGGATCACCGCGTAACGCTGGCCATGGGCGCTGAACGACGCACCTGCGCCGGACAGCGTGATCGCCGCCCCCTCGCCCAGCACATGGCCTCCCGGCGCCTGCAAGGACAGGGCGCCATTGACGCCGCTAATGGCAGTCTTGCCGGTAAGCGCGATTTCCCCGCCGGCGGACATGGCGATGGCAGCGTTCTGGCCGGTTGCGGCCAGGTCTCCGTTGACCGCGATATCACCCGCCGCAACCAAGCCGAGCGCGTTGCCGCTGTGCCACGCTATCGGGCCATTGAGCGCGACGTCACCCGCAGCGCCTTCCAGCACGATGTTGGTGGCCGCGAGGTTGCTGGCGACGGTGTCCGCGTGCACCGTGACGTTTGCCGCCGTGGCGTTAGCGCCCACCGTCACCTCTGCCGACGCGATGCGCCAGGTTCCGCTATCGCCGTTCAATGCCCGCGCATCGACCTCGGCGCCGAGCCGCACGGCCACCAGCTGCCCGCGTATCTCCACCTCGCCGCCGTTGCCATGCGAGGCAAGCGCGCTGGCATTCATCTTGCCCGCAGCCACCACCAGACCGTCACCGCCGCCGTCCAACATAATCTTGCCGCCTTGACCCTGCAGCGTCTTCGCTTCGATGATGCCCTGACTGTTGACCACCGTGCGCAAGGCCGCTCCCGCGGCGCTGGCCGTCATCAGCACCTGCCCGCCGTCGGCACTCAGCATGCCGCCATTCTCGGCCAGGGCGGACAGCGCGGCGCCATCCATCCGCAGATCGAGCAAGCCATTGCCGTCGAAGTTCACGGTGAACTCTCCGCCGGCCGCCAGCGCGATCCGCCCCAGCCGCGCCCGGATCACCCCCTGATTGCTGACCTTGGCGCCCAGCAGCGCGACGCTGCCGCGGTCGCGCGCGGCAATCACGCCCTGGTTCAGCACGGAGGCCTCCGATGACCCGGTGAAGCGATAGTTGCCCGCGTTGAAATCGGCGTCGGAAAGCTGCTTGGTCGAGGCGACCAGTCCGCCCACGTTGACCTCCGCGCCCTTGCCGAAAACAATGCCGTTGGGGTTGACGAGGAAAACCTGACCGTTGGCGTCCATGCGCCCCAGGATGGAACTGGGCGACAGGCCATTCACACGGTTCAGCGCGATCGAGCCGCTGCCGGGCTGGTTGAAGGTGATGCGTTCGTCCGCGCCGATACTGAAGCTGTTCCAGTCGATGATCAGCTTTTGCGTATGCTGATTGATCGACACCTGTTTCTGGTCCAGCGTGGCGTGGATATCGCCTATTCCGTTGCCGGCCGCGATTGTTCCGCCCGTCGGCGCGGCATGCGCGCAAGACAGGCCCGCCAGGCCGGCGAGGGCCAGCACGGCAACGCGGCCGCGCCTGCCGCTCCCGGCTTTTCCGCGGCGGCGCGCGGACTCGCGCGCCACGTTCCAGCGTTGTCTGGCCTCGTTCCATACCAGTGCATATGTCTTGTTCATGATTGCCTCGCAAGAATGGCGGATCCGCCGCAATGGCAGGCCGCGCCGGTTAAGAAAACTGCGCGCGTGGTGCGCCCGAGTCAGAAATAGCGCGACGCCTGGAGCCAGAAGCGGGGCTCCCGGTCGGATTCCGTGGCGGGCGGCTGCCGGCCCATCGGCCAGGCGACGCTCAGGTTCACCTGATGGCTGGCGCCGTACTGCGTGACGCCGAGTCCCGCCGCAGCCAGGCCGTTGTGGTTGCGGCCGGGCGTCCAGCGGCGTTTGCTCAGGCGCACGTTGCCCCGGTCGGCGAAGGCGCTCAGTTGCCACCCGGGAGCCAGTTGGTAGCGCAGTTCGGCGCCGGCCAGCCAGCCCTCGTCGCCGCTGGCCGCGCCCAACGGATAGGCGCGCACGCCATAAGGCCCGCCCAGGCTGAATTTCTCAGAGCTGTCCAGGTTCTTCGAAGCCCACTGCGCATCCACCCGCGCATATAGCTGGAAGCGGCCAGTGAGCTGCTGCAAGCGGCTGATCGAGAGATTGGTCCTGGCGAACCAGCCGGCGGCGCGCACTGTCTGGCGGTCCTCGCCCTCGGCCTGTGGATCGGCCAGGCGCAGCCGGCCTCGACCATGCGACAGTTGCAAGGCGGTCCGTCCGCCGCCGAACCATCCATCCTCGCTGCTGCCGGCCAGGGCCAAAGTCCATAGCCCGATACGCTTGCGGCTGCTTACCTCGAAGAGATCCATGCTGTCGACCAAACGCTTGCGCTCGTGCTGCAATTGCAGGCGCAAGCTGGCGTGGCGCGAGCGCACCAAGGGCTGCTGGATGAACACGGTCGACACGTCGGCGCGGCCGTGCGCCCCCAGAGGGCCGAAACGCCTGCCGAGTTCGTACCGCATGCTGGACACGCCCATGCCGACGCGCGTGGACCGGGAGCCAAGTGGAAGCTGATAGGCGGCGTTGTAGTAGCGCTGGCCGCCATCACTCCCCAACAGCCGCAGATTGAGCTGGTCGCCCAGGCGCAGGGGGTTGTTGACGCCGATGCTTCCGCTCAGCCGGTACTCGCCTGTGTAGTAGCCGCCAAAATTGTCCGCGTCCAGACTGCCGAAGACGAGCGGTCCCGCTTCGGCGTCCACCAGCAGGCTGGTGGTCCCGGTTTCCGCACCAGGCTGCAACGTACCCTTGACCGCCACGCCGGGCAGGTCGCTCAACAGCAGCAGCGCGCGCTCCAGCTCGCCGGCCTGCACCGCCTGCCCCGGACGCAGGGCGGAGAGCGCCTGCTCCAGCACGGCATCGCGGACCCGCGCGCGGTTCCGCAGGCCAATCTCGCCATACCTGCCCTCCAACACGGCGATGCGCACGATGCCCGCATCGATGGCTTGCGGCGGCAGATAGGCGCGCGCCAGCACATATCCTTGATCGTGGTAATAGGCGGTGATGCGATCAGCGGCGGCGCGCAGGTCCGGGAACGTCAGTGCCGCGCCCGTCAGATCGGCCAGCACCGCCTGCAATGTCGCTGCGTCAAAGGCGTGGTTGCCTTCGACATGGAACTCGAGCACCCGGACGGCGGGGCCTGCGGCCGCATCGCCGGACACGGCTGCAGGCGGCTGCGGCCCGGGCAACTGCACCTCGGGAGCCGTGTGGCCCGAAGGCATGGCGGGCAAAACCGATTGCAGGTCACGAATGGCGCGCCCCGCATCCGGGATCTGCGCCCGCAAAGCGTCCGCACACAAGGCCATGGCCAGCCCGGCGCCCAGCGCGGCCATCCGATAGCGCGCTTTCTCCCCTTTCATCACCCATCCCCCCGCTCCTTGCCGTTCTTGCACGGGAAGCGCTCGTCCCCGACCGGCTGACGCGCCGGCCATGCCGGGCGATACTCGTCTTGCCGGCAGAATACGGAGCGGACGAGCGTGGAACTGTGGGAAGACTACGAAAGCGGAGTCGTACTTCTACGATTTGGCGACCGCCCGCCGCGCAGCGCGATTGGCTGCGGTTGCGGCAAGCGCCGTACTTTAGTACTCCTCCTATTCTTTCGCGAGGACGCCATCGGTAATATGGCTGCAAGCGGCATAGTCACAGCCGCCGCGCACATACAGCGTTTCAAACGTCTGCTTGCGAAACTTGGCGGCAATCGCCATGGACGCACGACAGTTCCGCAGCAGGCTCTGGATGAACGGGAAAAGAAACATGTCACACGGCCGCATCCGCGTCATCATTGCCGACGACCATCCCATCGTGTCCCTGGGCGTGAGCCATGAGCTCGCGCGAGACCCGGCCATCGAAGTGATCGGCTGCGCCAGGAACTCCACGGACCTGGTGGCCCTGCTGGAAACCCAACCCTGCGACGCGGTGGTATCGGACTACGCGATGCCGGGCGGCAAGCACGGCGACGGGCTGGGGCTCATTGGATTTCTGCGGCGACGCTACCCGGCGCTGCGAGTGGCCGTGCTCACCATGGTCGAGCATCCCACGCTGCTGCGGGCGCTGCTGGCCGAAAAGAACCTCTGCATCCTCAGCAAGGCGGATTCAACGCGCCATATCGCCGAAGCGATACACGCGATGAGCCGCGGCCGGACCTACTATTCGCCGACCGTGAAGGACATGATCATCCGCGAATCCCTCTCGGCGCAACAGCCACGGTTGACGCGGCGAGAGGCAGAGATCATCCGTCTGTTTTGCGCGGGCGCCACCATTACCGAGATATCGCAGATCTCCAGCCGCAGCGTGCAGACGGTCAGTTCCCAGAAGCGCAGCGCGATGAGGAAGCTGGGCATCGAACGCGACGCGGACCTGATCCGTTACGGCTGCGCTGCCCTGCCAATGACCGACGTGACGCTACCCGAAGCGGAGGATGAGAATGCGGCTGAATCTCCGGCGACGGCTGCGCTTGCCTCTTGTTCAATGTCGACACGCTGAACGCGACCGAGCCCGAGTGGCAGCCGCTTGATCCATGTCAAAACCGCCGGTACGCCTTTGCGCCACGCCTGTCGGAAAAATGTTCAAGTAACTGCGCCCGCCCCCCCTGAAACCTGCAGCGCCCCCATCCACGACCGCATGCCGGCGCCGCCTGACACGCATCCCCCGCGCCTTGATTCGACTACGCCACCGCCTGAGCCCCTCGCGGCTCGACACCGTGACGCGCTTTCGCCGCTATCAGCGCTGGCAAAGCCTGGGCGGCGGCGTGCTGATCACGGTCGCGGTGCTGCTGACCTTCGCCCTGGAAGCCAAGACCACCGCCGAAAAATATCTGGAGTACGTGCGCCAATCGTTCGTGGCCGAACACGCCGTGCTCATGAAGGAAATCTACACGCGCGAGAACGCCTTCCGCATCAGCCAGGCAAGCGCGGAGCTGATGTGGCGGGAAGCGGCGCCCTTTGATGCCGCTCAGATAGCAAAGTACCGCAGCCGGGGCGAAGAGCTGCTGGTGGAGTCCGACGAGGATTCCCGCTCTCAATGGATATTGGGTTCGGGCGGCGGCCGGGTGACGAACGGTGCGACAGGAAAGTTCTTCAATCTGGCCGAGCAGATCGGCCGCATTCCCTCAGGCGGGCCCGCAGCCCATGACAACTCGCTGGCCTCGTTCTTCTTTGGCGTCAATGGCAGCATCGCCGGCCTGGTTCCCGCCCCCGAAGCAGCGGTCCGCCAGCGGATCCTGGCGGACCGCGACCGCTACCTCGCCCTGCTGACCGGCGAAGTCAGCCGGCGCATGCTGATCGCCACCGATGCCGGCACCGACACATGGCGCTCCTTGCGCTGGATCCCTCCCGTCGCCAATCCGATCACGGGCAAGCAGGTATTCCGCATCGGTGGAACCATACTGGACAAGGGCGTGCCGGTCGCCGTGCTGGTGACGGAGTATTCCCCCCTGCAACCCGGCGCTTCGCAGGCAGTGAACCGGCAGGCGGGCGACTTCGCCATCATGTCCGCCAGCGGCCAACTCATCGCTGCATCGCCGGGCGCCGGTGCCGGCGACGCTCAGGAAATGGCTCCGGCCGCCGACCTCGCCGATATTCCTGCCGGAACGCGCCAGGAAAGGACGCGCTCTGGCCAGTTTTCGATTTCGGAAGGATTGGGGCCCACGGACTGGGTGCTGGTCTTTACGCTGGACTGGAGCAGCATCGTCAATGCCATAAGCGCGCAGCTGACCACGCCCGCGATCATGACTGCAACCACGCTGGCGTTGATATGGGCGCTGCTGCTCTACTTCGAGCTGCGCGTGGTCCGACCCTTGATGAACCGTTCCAGGCTGGCGCTGGAGAGCGAGCATCTCAACCGCACGCTCATCGAGACGGCTCCCGTGGGCCTGGGCCTGATCGACGCTGCCAGCGGCAGTCCGCTGCTGCACAGCCCGGCCATGGAGAAGATGACCGCGCGCGTGGGCGTGGGAAAATTCAGCCTTTCGGCAGAGCTGGCCAATCGTTATCGGCGGCGCGCCAGCGCGCCCACAGGTAAGCGCGACACTGATGTGGTCGAGGAAGACCTCTCGTTCGTGGCCCGCGATGGCACTCCCGTCACCTTGTCGGTCAGCATGGCAGGCGCGCGCTACCGCGGGTCGAACGTGGTCGTGGCGGCGTTCATCGACGTCACCGAAAAATACCAGCTAGCCCACCGCCTGCGCGAAGCCAAGGCCGCCGCGGACCGCGGCAATGCCGCCAAGTCGGCCTTCCTTGCGGCGATGAGCCATGAAATACGCACGCCGCTGCACGCCATCCTGGGACACCTGGAGCTGCTCTCGCGCTCGCGCCTGGCGCCGGTCCAGCGCAACCGTCTCGAAACCGTGCGGGCGTCCTCGGGACTGCTGCTCGCCACGATCAGCGATGTGCTGGATTTCTCCAAGATCGAGGCCGGCGAACTCAGCCTGGAGCAGGCGGAGTTCGACCTGCTCGAAGTCACCTCGCACGCGCTGTCCATGTTCGCGCCCCAGGCCCAGGCCAAAGGACTGGCCTTGCTGGGCGATCTGGGCGCTGCGCTCAGGCAGCCAATGCGAGGGGATGCCACCCGGCTGGGACAGGTCATTCACAACCTGCTCTCCAATGCCATCAAGTTCACCGACCAAGGCAAGGTGGTACTGCGTACCCGGACCGACGCGGCCGGCATCGCCGTCGAGGTCGAGGACACTGGCATGGGCATGACGGAAGAACAGGCGCAGAGTGTCTTTCGCGCTTTCAGCCAGGCCGACGCGACCATAGGCCGGCGCTATGGCGGCACGGGCCTGGGGCTGACCCTGTGTTGCCGGTTGGTGGAGGCAATGGGCGGCTCCCTGTCCGTGCGCAGCGAACCTGGAAGCGGCAGCCTGTTCGCGTTTTCCTTGCCGCTGGGCATCGAAGCCCGCGAGGCCGACAGGCCATGGTTCGCCGGCGAGCAGGTGTTGCTGCTGGCCGCGCGCGACAACTGCCGTCACCGCCTGGAAGCCATCCTGCGGACCTGGGGACTGCGCGTCAACGCCCGCCGCCATCCATCCGAACTGGACGAAGACATGCTGGACGAAGCGACGGTCCTCATCATCTGGGGCGACAAGATCGACTGGCAGCCGGAGGACGAAGACAGATTGCTGGACGAATCTTCATGGGTGATCGATTGCGGCATGCTGGGGCCCGCCACGCCGCAGGACACGGGACGCAAGCTCAGCGTTTCCATGTACGGGCTGCATGGCCTGTCCTCGGCCTTGCGGCATGTGCTGCAGGACGCGCCTCTCGCTACCGCGGCGTCCACGCCCGCACCGCGGCATTCGGTCCGTTCGTTGCGGGTGCTGGTGGCCGAAGACAACGCCGCCAACCGCGGCCTGTTCGAAGAACAGTTCAAACTGCTGGGCTGTGAAGTCGATCTGGCGGAGGGAGGCGCGCAGGCTTGCGCGCTGCTGGCATCGCAGCGCTATGACGTGCTGGTCACCGATCTCGCGATGCCCGGCATGGACGGCTACGCGCTGGCCCGACAGGCCCGATCCATGCGGCCGGACATGCCCGTCATCGCTGCCACGGCCTGCGTGACGAAGCACGAGCGGCAGCGCTGCGGCAAAGCCGGCATCGCGCGGGTGCTGACCAAGCCCCTGCCGCTAGCCGAACTCGAACTCGCCTTGCTGGACGTATGCGGACAAACCGGACCCGGCCCGCGGCAAGCCCCGGAGGCGGCCGACAACGGTCCGCAGGCCTTGACCGGCGGACGCGCCTTTCCCCCGGCGCTGCTGCGCACGCTGGAGCAATCTTGCTCGCAGTCCCTGGACACCATCAAACGCGCTGCCGTCGACGAGGACAGCGGCCGCCTGCGCGGCGAACTGCACGCCTTGCGTGGCATGCTGGCCATTTTCCGCCTGCCCGCGCTGGCCGAACAGTGCGCTCAGCTGGATACCCGCCTGAACCAGCCAGGCGTGCGCGGATCGGCAGACGCGGTGGCGCGCATCTGCGACGACGTGCTCGCCGCAGTGAAAAGCGCCGTGGCCATGCCTGATGCCCAGCCGGCCACTGAGCAGGCTTGACCCCTTCTTGCGCCGCGCGTTCAAGCGATACCCGATGCCGGCACGCGCGCCGGCAATTGGTCCGCGGGCCGGGTTGCGAGCATGGCGGCCAGTTCCCGCCGCTTCGCGGCATGACCCGGATCATCGAAGAGATTGTCCATCTCGTCCGGATCTTCCGTCAGGCAATACATCTCACCCGCGCCGCTGCCCAGTTCGACGGTCAGCTTCCAGTCGCGCGTGCGCACGGTGCGCAGCTTCAGCTCCACGCCACAGCGCGATGCCGCCACATCCCATTCGCTCAAGGCGAACTCGCGGGAGGCATCTCCGCCTTCCAGCAATGGGCGCAAGCTGCGGCCGTGTTGCGGCCCCAAGGCCGACGCTCCGGCGTAGTCGCAGAAGGTCGCGGCGAGGTCCAGCGTGGAAACCGGGTCTTCCACCTTTCTCCCGGCCGCGATGCCAGGGCCGCTGGCCACCATGGCCACGCGCAGCAGGCCTTCATATGGCATGGGCCCCTTGAGCATCAGTCCGTGGTCGCCCAGCCATTCGCCGTGGTCTGAGGTGAAGATCACGATGGTGTCCTGATCCAGCCCGTACTCGCTCAGCGCCTTCATGATGCGCCCCACCTGATGGTCCACCAGCGAGATCATGCCGTAGTAGTTGGCGATGATCCGGCGCAGCGCCTCGTCCGATTGGGTCGGCATGCGCGAGAAATTCTGCCGCACCGCCTGCACTTCGGCGTTGCCCATGGGCTTGCTCTCCATGCTGGCCCTGTGCCACCAAGGCCGGCGATCGTAGTCGGTGACGCGATGGCGCGGCAGATCGACCTCGTCGGGATGGTGCAGGCGCGACCAGGGCTCGGGGCAATCGAAGGGGTGATGGGGATCGGGGAACGAGGCCCACAGGCAGAACGGCCGGTCGCGATGCTCGCGCAGGTAGTCGATGGTGCGATCGCCGATCCAGGCGGAGTTGTGCCAGGCTGCGGGCAAGGCGGAATTGAAGGTCTGCGGCGCGCCGCTGGCCGGCCCCAGGTCGGTCTCGTACAGCTGGTTGCGCAGTTCGCCCAAGCCGTCGCCGTAGTGCCAGCGCGAATGGTTCAGGCCGCCGGGCAACGGCGTGGGCAGCCAATAGTTGTGGCCCTCCACCACCAGCTCCACATGCTTGAAGCCCATGTACGGCCCCGCCCAGTCCGGTCCCATGCCAGCCTCGCTGTACTGGCATTCGGGCCGTCCGGTGGCCTGGAAGGTATGGTGCGTGGAGAAATGCGCCTTGCCGATGAAGCCCGTGTCGTAGCCGGCAGCGGCGAGACTGCCGGCAAAGCCTGCCTCGCCGGCGCGCAGATCCAGGTCGATGCCGTTGTCGCAGACGCCATGCGTCAGTGGCAGCAGGCCGGTCAGCATGGAGGCGCGCGAAGGCTGGCAGACGACGTTGGGCGTTATGCAGGCCGCGAAATGCGTGCCCGTGCTCGCCAGCAGGTCGATGTGCGGCGTCTTGACCCGGCGTCCCGCAAAGCCCAGGCAGTCGCCGCGATGCTGGTCGGTCGTGATGAGAAGAATGTTGGGGCGTTTCATTGCTGCTTGCTGGTGGCGGTCTTGATGTCGGAAAGCACGGGCGCGAGAACACGGGTGTCATGGGCGATGCGTTCGCTCAAGCCCAACCCGTCCTGATCGCCCAAGATCATGCCCTGGGCCTGCATCTTGTCCCGGACCTCTGGACTCTTCAGGACGGTGGCCACGGCGCGCTGCAAATCGGCCAGCACCGGCGCAGGCGTGCGCGCCGGCGCGAACAGGCCGAACCAGCTATAGAACGTGAAGTCCTTCACTTCGTCCTTCACCATCGGCAGGTCGGGCGCGCCCGCGATGGGCGCGGCTCCCGCATTGGCCAGCCCCTGCACCTTGCCGGCCTTGATCTGCGGCACGGCCGTGCTGGCGACGATGAACATCAGATCGACCTGGCTGCCCATCACGCCGACAAAGCCCTGGGGCGCGGCCTTGTACGGCACGTGCTTGAGCGAGATGCCGGCCGCGTGCTCGAACAGTGCCATCGCCAAATGGTGAGTCGAACCCGGGCCGCCGCTGGCGTAGGTGATGGCGTCAGGCCGGGCGCGCGCCTGCTCCAGCAGTTCACGCAAGGACTTGAATGGCGCTGTAGGCGCCGCCACCAACACGTATTGCAGGGTCGCCAGCGTCGCGACGGGCGCGAAATCCTCGGTGCGATAAGGCACGTCCTGCATCAGGTAAGGCACTGCCGTGAACGAGGCGTCCGGCCCCAGCAGCAGCGTGTAGCCATCAGGCTTGGCGCGCGCCACGGCCTGGGCGCCGATGACGCCGGCGCCGCCCGCGCGGTTTTCCACGATGACGGGAACGCCCCATTGTGTGGACATTTCCGCGGCGACCAGGCGTCCGACCACGTCGGCCGCGCCGCCGGGCACCGAGGGCACCACCAGCGTGACGGGGCGGTCCGGATAGGCCGCGGCCGCCGCCAGGGGAACAGCCAGAGGTACGGCCAGGCTCAGGGCGGCCAGGGCGCCGCGCGCAAGTTTCAGCATGATTGTCTCCATCCTGCGGCTCGCCTCATTCGCGGACGGCTCGCTGGCAATCATCTTCGGCCAGCCCATCATTCCAGTCCAATGATATATTTTTCACTTTCCATATCAGAGTTGATATGTAGAGATGAGCCCTCCCGACTCCGCTGCTCCCCTGCAGCCAGGCTGGTATCTGCGCGGCCGGCTGCGCCTGCGCCATCTGCAGCTCATGCTGTTGCTGGACGAAGTCCACAACGTGGGCGTGGCGGCGCAACGCATGGCCACCACCCAGCCCGCCGTGTCGCGCATGATCGCGGAACTGGAGGACATGCTCGGCGCGCGGCTGTTCGACCGCACGCCCAAAGGCACCTTCCCCACGCCCCACGGCGACTCCCTGATCCGCCATGCGCGCTGGGTGCTGGGCGACCTGGAACGCATGAGCGGCGAATGGTCCGCCGCGCCCGACCTCGACGTGGAAACCATCCATGTCGGCGTCAACTCCGCGGCAGCGGCTTACCTGGTGCCGCGCGCGCTGCTGCGTTTCGAACAGCAGACGGCCAACGTCAATGTGCTGGTGCGCGAGGGTTCACTGGAAGCGTTGATGCCGGACCTGCACACCCGCAAACTGGACTTGCTGGTCGCGCGCATGGGCGCAGCCGCACGCACGCCTGACACCCTGACGCAAGTGCTGTACGAAGAGCCGATGTGCGTGTGCGCGCGCAGCGGACATCCGCTGATGGATGTAGCCCAGGTTTCCTGGGCGCAACTGGCGGCCTATCCGTGGATCATGCCGCCGCGCGGCAGCCCGGCGCGCATCGGTCTGGACATGCTGTTGCAGCGCCATGGCCTGTACCCGCCTTCACGCATCGAATCAGCGTCGGCCCTGAACAACATGATGTTGATGGCCAACAGCGACCTGCTGTCGCTGCTGCCCCGCTGCGTCGCACGGCACGCCGCCGGCGGCCGCGAAATCGCCATCCTGGATATAGAACTGCCGCCCGTGTTCGGCCCGCTGGGCATCGTGCGGCACAACAGCCTGGACTTGTCGCCGCGGATGCGGGATCTGATCGAGTGCCTGCGGGCCGAGGCTGCAGACGCGGCGGCGCCGCGCTGAGCGCATGCGGGACGCGTGGCGCGCGCCCCGCATGAAAGGCTAGCCGACGCGGCGCGCGGTCAGCCACTGCGCGGGCTTGAGCGCCTTGTCCACGATGCGTATCTCGCCAATGCTGCCGAAGAAGCCGTCGGCGCGCTCGCCGTCCCACGAACCCGCGCCGATCACCCAGGGCATGTCGGCGGCCAGCGTCGCCAGGCCGGGGGCATTGCTGACGTTGCGCAATACCGGCGCGCCCTCGATGTACAGAATGGTCTCGTGCGTGTCGGCGTCGTTGACCACCGCGACGTGGAACCATTTGTCCGCAATGATCTCACCCGACCAGTTGGTCTTGCCGCCGCGCTCGCCGGCCACGACCGGCACGATTTCCCACTGGATCTCGCGCAGACTGGACACGGCGAAGATCAGGGGCGGAGATTCCGGATCGCCGCCATTGAATCCCGCCAGGTCGCCGCGCTTGCCGTCGCGCGTCATCACGTTCATCCAGGCGTGCTTCTGCGCGCTCCAGTCCCGGTCTATCTTCAGGAACGCCTCGACCGTGTAGCCGTTTGGCACCGTGGCGCTGTTGATCGCCGCAGCCGCTTCAGTGGTGAAGTAGCTCATGCGCGCGGTGTTCTTGTCGGTGTTCAGGAAGCGCACCGAACCGGGCGCGGCGGACAGGTAGTGATGATCGTCCGACCAGACCAGGTCGCCTTCCTGCGCGCCCGCCACGCCGTCGATGTTGAGCGCGGCGCGGCGGATCGGATTCAGCCCGGTCAGATCCGCGACGGTTTCACCCACCTTGACGGGCAGGCCGGCCTTGCCGCCAAAGAAGCGCCAATGCGCCAGCGTCCCCGCCACCAGCGGATAGTCATTGCTGTCGGCGGCCGGCTTCTGTTCGACGGTCGCGGGATCCGTGTAGTTGGCCAGGATCAGCGCCGTGGCCTGTTCCACCAGCGAGGTGTGCGAAGGAGCCGCGGCCTTGAACGTCTTGTTGAAGCCGGAGAAGCGGCTGGCGAAGTCCATCTTGATGGTGAACTGCTCGTTGGGCGTGGTCAGCACCGCCTGATCGAACGCGTTGAGCGTGTCCTTGGGCTTTTGCGGCACCCAGGGCGAGAACGACAGCACCCGGATCTCGTTGTTGCCCAGATCGAATTCGTACAGCCGCATCAGGCCGTTGCCGCCCTGATAGGCCATCTGGTAATCCACCACCATTTCCTCCACCGCGTGGCCGTAGGCATTGGTCTTGGTCAGGCGGGTGGCGCCGTGGTAGTGGCCATTGAGCGTCATGAAGATCTGATCGTTGTCGCGGATCAGCTTGTCCCACAGCATCTTGCCGTAAGGAACTTCCAGCGGGCTGACGCCATCCTTGTCGATGTTCAGCAGCTGGTGGTTGATCAGGATGGCGGGCAGCGTGGGATTGGCGCGCAACACCTGGTTGGCCCAGGCCAGGGCGTCGTTCGACGCGCGCCAGGACAGCGACAGCACCAGGAACTTCTGCCCTTCGGCCTCGAATACGTGGTACTCGTGAAAGCCGCTGGCGTCGCGGCCGCCGAAGGTGGCCTGCTGCTTGGCGCGCGTGACGCTGAAGTGCTGCAGGTAGGGTTCCTTGGCCAGGTCGCGCTGCGCGTCGGTGTTGGCCGACTGGCTGCTCTCGTCCACATAGTCGCGGTCCACGATCACGTCGTGGTTGCCCGCCAGGATCGAGTACGGCACCTTGGCGTCTTCCAGCACCTTCATCGCGGCGCTGGCCACCTTCCACTGGTCGGGCTTGCCCTGCTGGTCGACCACGTCGCCCAGATGGACCAGGAACGGAATATTGAGCGCCTTCGCATGCTCGGCTACCCAGCGCGTCTGCGCCTGGTAGGGCTCGCTGCCGTACTTGCGCATGAACTGCTGATTTTCGGCGTCGGTGGCGTAACGCGAATAGAACTGCGTATCCGGCAGCACCGCGAGCGCGAAACTCGACACCAGGGCCGGTTGGGGCTTGCCGGTACCGCCGTCGCCTTCATCGTCATCATCATCGCCGCCGCCGTTGCAGCCGCTGAGCAGGAAACTGCCGCCCATGGGCAACAACGTCACGCCCAAGCCCGCGCGCAGCAGGCTGCGCCGCCGGTTGTCGGGCGCCTGCGGCAAGGCATCCGCCACCTGCTCCACGATCTGCGTATTACCCTGGCCGTGCTTGCTGTCCTTCGTCATCTCTGCTGCCTGTTCGAAAAAGGCGGGAGTCTAGAGACGCGGAATGACGGCGGCATGACTGAGTCCGACACGCAAATGCAAAAAAGCCGGCAACGCTTGCGCGATACCGGCTTTCAGCCAAAGGCGTCGGGAAACACCTTCATGAATTCGACCACATGAGTGGTCGGGGCGAGAGGATTCGAACCTCCGACTCCTGCGTCCCGAACGCAGTGGTCTTCGAGGCCCGAGCAAAATCGCCAAGCTTTTGAATCGATACGTCTTTGGCTCCGCCCTGGCCCGATTCCAGGACGAAATCCCGCAAGCACTCTGAGCGCTTACGGGCAAAGGACGTCGCGGTTATGCGAAAATATCGATTCATGTCAATATGTTATCATCATTTGCCAGATATTTGCGAATGTCGGTCGTTCGTGACCTCCTCCCCGAGCGCTTTCCGCGCGTAACGGCCGGCCACTGACATGGACCATACTCTCGCATCAGCCCACCACGTTCCCGGCCAACTGGCCCCAGCGCGTCCGCCGATCGATGGCGTGAAGGACCCAGCGCAGAACATCCACGACGAAGGCGTGGTCGACGAGAATCCGACCTACGATGCTGTGATGCAGGTGTACCAGGCGTCCGGCAAAGATACGGAGCGATTTCGGTACAGCCAATTGCAGCTCGACCGCTTCTTCAAGGGGCGTACGGTATGCAGTTTGAGACGTGCCACCGTCAATCGGTACATCACCCTTCGGAAAACAGCTGGCGTCAGCCCTGCTACGATCAACCGCGAGCTGGACGACATGAGCGCGGCGATCAATTGGTACAACTTCCTGCACGAGCTCAACTTGCCAAATGCCCTTGTCGGCATGGCATTGCCGGTGCCCGAAGGCAGAACACGATGGATCACACGGGCCGAAGCGCAGCGCCTGATCTCTGTAGCTCAAGCGATGGCGGTGCGGCCGCACCTTCCCTCGTTTATCCAATTGGCTTTGCACACCGGCTGCCGCCGGAATGAACTGCTCAGGCTGCGTCTGCAGCGCGTGCGCACTGAAGAGGGTCTTATAACGCTCGAAAGCGAAGACACGAAAACAAAAAAGCACCGCATCATCCCGCTTAACGCACCGGCGCTTGAGGCGCTGGACACCATGGCCGCATGGCGCGCGGAACACTGCCCCACATCGCCCTGGGTCTTTCCCTCTCCCCGAGACCACACCAAGCCTTTGAGCACCGTTCAGAAGGGCTTTCGCACCGTCTGCACCAAGGCAAATATCGAAGACTTCCGGATCCACGATCTTCGCCACACATGCGCGTCGTGGCTGGTGATGGCCGGCGTACCATTGCTGGTCGTGCGCGACCTTCTCGGTCACTCGTCTATCGAAATGACGGAGCGATACGCGCATCTGGCTCCGAACCAGGTCCATGACGCCATGCGACGACTGGAAGACGCGTGGCTTCAACAGCCGATGCGTACTGTCAATGCGTGACACCGTTGCGCGCTCCTTCTAACTCCCCGGACGGCTCCAGACCGACGTGGATCGAAAACGGCAACGGACGCCCCGTTGCCGCGAGCGCAAGCAGCAGGTCAATCTGATGCGCATCCTGGTCGCTCAGCACCTCCATTAGTTGCACGCACCGCTGAACGACGTGCATTCGGCGTTGCAGCTTGCGATACATCGCATTGACAATCTGGATGCTGCGTTGAGGCTCCGTCGGGTCCCCAGCCAGAATTCGATTCAAGGCTTGTCGTTCTTGCTCACGCAGGGGAATCCGATTCATCTTTCTTCGTGAAGCTCCCATAGTTTTGCTTTGATCGAACGACTGCTCAGGAATCAGCGTACTCGCGACGGCGTGCAGCCCCATCCCGATCGCGAACAGCTCTGAGCGCCGCTGTGTCTCCGCACCCAATGTACGACCAGGGCGGCCATTGCCCTTCCTTTCGCGAACGCGCAGCACTACGTGCTCCGCACTGGGTTGTTCCTCAACACACAGAAAGACGTCCCCAACTGCAAAGCGCATGATCTCTTTCATTCGTTCATCCTGACCGTCCTAGGACGGCGTTCAGTTCGTTGTTATAAGTATTTCTTGAAGTACTTGGCCATGACCCACACGAGGACCGCGCCACCCACTGCAACGGGTAAGAAGAACAGCGCCAGAGACATCCGGGCTGGCACGATGAGCCATACCACGGCTACCATTGGCACGATGCCCCGATTCAGCAGACGTTTGGCGCGCGTGTGTCGGGTTGCGGATTCATGCCCCCCGCACTCTCGCCGGACGTACCGCGCGACCAGGCCGTCCGTTAGTGCAATCGTCAATAACAACCCGAGCGCCGGCAACGCGCTAAACAGCAATAGCAGTCGGACACCCAGCAGCTCAACGGCGTGCATGGTCACCAGTATCAGCTCGCGGCCCTGCCCCTGTGTGGACCTTTGCATCGCCCCGCCAAGGAGGCTAGGACCCGGCTTCGCCTCGTCGGACAGGGCAGCGGCCACACCAGGCCAACCGAATACCAATGCCCGAGAAATTCCGGCAGCGTCATTGGCGGCCTTCTTATTTGGAGCTTGCTCCAGGTAGTAGTCGACCAGGTCGCTCATGTACCTGGATGGGGCTTTGTCGGTCTGCAAGGCCACCGCGACTGTGAGAGACACCACGATGGACAGGAACATCACCACGATTAGCCAAACTGATAGATGCAGAACGGCGTGAATAGGCCAAAAGAAGGCACGCACCGCATCCTCGCCGGAAGCTCTGTCCTTAGAAGCCACGGCCACTACCCTCCACGGTCACATTGGACGAGACCTCGCCCGCACGCTCAGAGGCTGAAACCGTGCTGTCGAAGTCGTGCATGTCGACGGACAGGCCGGCATCAACTGCGTCCGAATACGCCTTATAGGTCGAACGCATGCTCTTAACGACGTCGGCTAAGCCGGCAGGCATGAGGTGATCAGAATCCTTACTTGCCAAAGGTAGCCGCAGCTTTACGAGCTGACCGCCCTCAATAAGGGCGAAGGCCTGCCCCTTTGGCAACTGCACCAGGTCTGACGGGTCTACTAACGGCACCTCCCGCGGCGAATACTTGTCCTGCGTTCGGGATGTGAAATCGGTTACTCCATCATCTGTTCCATCCCCAGTCGCAGAGTCCAACTGGCGCGTGTAGATCTGTACCTTCGGGAGTTGGTCTGTGAGAATTTCAGCTGTGGGCAGGTTCTTCACTCGGAGCATCACGAGCGTGTTGAAATTGCCGAAGATCTGATCCGCCTTCGCTTTCGACCCGATCCTGGATTCCACATCCGAGCCTGTCTGGGTGTACGCCGTGACCTGATAGCCCGCGCCGCCGGCCTTGTTTACCATCGGAATGAACTCGTCCCCGACAAGCTCATTGAACTCGTCCGCATGGATACACACGTTTCGCTTTTTACCGGGAATTGCCTGTCCATAACCGGAGCCGAATTTGTATAGACGCCCGGCAGTAGAGGTAAGGTCGGCAAACATTGAATTTCCGACTGCGCCGGCGACTTCGAAATCGCTGAGCGCGTCCAGTCCCACATAGACGATTCCGCCTGTGTCGATGATCTTCTGCCAGTCGAATACAGTGCGCGGATCTGAGGGATCCGAATAATCTGGAGACAGGAGCTTGGATACTGGTCCAGTGGTTAGCTTTTCCAGCAGTGGATAGAGAGACGACACCAGCTTCTCAAAATACGATCGGTCGTTTGTGAGAACGCTCGCGAGACCGTCCGCGATCTGGTCATGCCAGCCCTTGTCCCGGATTAGCTTGAGGATCTGGAGCGGATACATCGCTCGACCTGTCTTTTGCGCTTGTGCCTGGAGTTGCTTGTCCGGCTCCGACATCTCGTCACGCCAGCCCATGTGATCGCGGTCGAGCCAGTATTCGAAATACTTCAAGCACAGGTCGTCGATGTTTACCGCGTTTTGATAGATGACCTCATAACTGGGCTTCATCCCCAGCGCCACCATCGCGCGCGCCATCACGTTGATGTAGCGCCAAACGAACTCTCTGAACGCAGCGGCTTGTCCCTCGGACGGTAGCTGACCGGCGAGCCGCGTTGCGACTTCCGTAATACGCGAGAAAGTCGCAATTGGTGAATATCTGGACGAGGCATCCGGATATCCGAGGTGGAAAAAGTGGAAGTCCTTCTCGCGGCCCGCGCGGCATGCTTCCGCATACATTCGGAGCAGCAGCTCAACGTCTCCCTTGGGATCAAAAACAATTACAACGTCGCCGCGGCGAATGTCCTGCGTCACCAGCAATTCGCAAAGGCGAGTCTTGCCGACGCGCGTAGTTCCCAGTACAAGCGTATGCCCGACACGCTCCCCAAGGCTGGACCATATATCGCGCTCGTCGGGCTCGACGCCATGAATAACGGGGTCTCCGCCCACTGGCGGCAGCGGCTTGACCGAGTTCCACCACGCGTCCCTCTTGAGCTGATTTGCGATCCAACCAGAGTGCTGTCGCTCCATCCGACGGGCCCACTGATACAGCTCATTGCGGGCCGTCAAGTGCTTGTATTGTGGAAGGCGGGCGGTGTACAGACGCTGCGTGTGTTCTTGCGTCCAATAGAAGCCTTTACCAAGGAACAACTCTGTTGACGAGCACGGGATCTCGTCAGCGGCAAGCGAATAGGTGGGTAGACTCCGGAGGTTGCGTTGGAATCGGATGAGGCGTCTCGCTTGCCGAGCTCGAATGGCGGCCAGCGAGAGCAGTCCTACACTTAAAACTCCCCCTGTCGCAGGGGTAACCAAAAACAACCCTTGATAGGTCCAAAGCGCACCGACCGATGCAAGTGCGGCCATCGACGAAACTACTTCATATGGGCGCCGAAAGAGGTTCTCGTAAGGGTGGGACATAGATCAGGCGCTCGCACCGGCGGACGCCGATTTCAATAACTGGTTGGCCGCAGGGACGGGCTGAAAGAAGCGTTCCGGTCCGGGGATCAAGATCCCCGTCAACTGTTTGCCGCCTGGACCACTGACGTTGTATCGGTGGAGAAAAGAGCCGCTTCCGCTCTTCTGCGGGTACTCCGACTTTTGAAACTGCTGTTGCAGAACCCGCCACGGCTCCTTGGATGGCGCGCCATCTGTAGACGTGGGCATGTCGATCCGCGCCTCGAAGTTGTCCGCGTAGTCCTTGAAGATCTTTGGCGACACCAGAAGCATGCCTTCTTCACAGAAATGCACTGCGGCGTTGGCCTCGTTGTATGCAATTGATCCAGAACTGACACCGGATTGAATCCAGGCCATGAAGCGCTCTACGTTCGCCTTGCGAGCCGGCATGGCAGGCAGCGCCGCCGGAGCTGGCGCAGCCCTCACACGTGGGGCAACTGGCGCACTCATCAATTCGGGTGCTTCAACCTCTGGGGATTGGACCAGCTCCGGAATCGCGCTATCGATATCGTCGAGATACTGATCATCCGCTTCTAATTCGATCGAGGCAGGTAACGAATTGCTGTCCTGCACCACGCCAACAACATCTGGATCGAGATCATCCATCTCGGGAAGGTCTTCAACGCCGGGGCTCGTGCCAGCAACAGGCGTGTCATCGCCTGCACCAACATCGGTAGCTTCTATGATCGGCTCTTCGTGCGCAGGCGGCATCTGCTCTGCCGGCGCCGATGGCGCCACAGGCGAGGCGGGCGGACAGTGGTCGTCGGCGTTTCCGCCTGCCGCGCCGCGCGGGGCTTTTACATCAACTACAGAGACTGCACCAGGCGGCAGGGCCGCCGGATATTGGGCTGGGTCCTGGAACAGTATCGACAAGGGAAATCGAAGGACGGTAAGGCGTTGGGACCACGTCCCAATCGCGATTTTTACGGTCCAGATGGCTGCACCAGCTTCATTTGATATCGCTGCGCCATATTCCTGCCAGGTGTCGAATAGCCGCGAGTTATCGTCTGGAATGCCCGCTGCGCCAGGCCTACGCTGCTCGGTCTGCGCCAGATGGTCTCTGACAAGCTTGGCAATTGACCCGGAAACGCACCATAGCGACTCACCATCACAAAATCCGACTGCCCCAGCCCGATTGATCGAAACAGACCCTTCTGCCAGAACGCGGCGCAGCCCGCCCATCAACCGTTCGATGAGAGGAACGGCGCGCGCCGATGCAAAGCGCGTTCTCGGACCAGTGGCTAAGTTGCTCGCTACCGATTCCCTGTCGGCTCGACCCACGAGCTCGGCGATCACTCCCTTTCTCTGTTCTCCGCCCAAGTAGTCGAAGAGCTCGTCCATAAGGGGACTATGTTCGCCAATCCAAGCAAGCGCTTTACCTGGAACAAGGGTGCGCAACAAGGGCAACCCCAACCGTTCGTGCTTCCGGTACTCTCTTTGAGCCGGGAAATCGACGGTGTACCAGTCAGCCCCTTGCTCTTGCATTGTTCCGCCCAAAGGCACCCAAGGCTTTGATTCTCCAGATGCGCCTTGGAGCTGCACCACCACGTCGGTAACAGGCTTCCCAATGTCGTGCAGCAGGCCCGCGACGAGCACGGCATACGTGTACCGCGCAGCCAGCCGCGTTTGCTCTTCCGGCGCCACACCCAGTGGGAGTTTGTAGGCATCCCGGAAGTGCAGCGCGTGCGCAGCGACCTCAAGCAGATGCACCAGGAGCCCACCTGGTTGCGCGTGATGATGCGACTCAGACGCTGGAAGTAGCTGAACGAATTCCGCAAATGCCGCTAGCAGCGGACGCACGTCACGCTCGAAATTCTCGGGAGTGAATCCCATGCGCTGGCGAATCAACTCTACGAGAGGCCAGGTCCCTGTGACGTCAAAGAGGCGTTGTGCCGGCAACACTTCCAGGTGCCGCGCGCTCGGAGCCGATTGTTGGACTGGGCCCGGCCCCACCTGCGATTGGCTTGACGTGCCCGTCATCGGCCTCCGCAACCAATACAGCGCGCCGGCGGCTGCGCCCGCACAGGCGAGCAATACAACGTCAGACTCGATTGCCAGCATGATTCGTACTCTCAAGCTGCACCAACGCCGCTGCCAGGTAGCCTCTAACATAACTGCGCCATGCGTCTGCGCCCACGTCCGAGGCGTAAACCACCACAAGCTTGCCCGAAGCGGCTTGAAAGTCTGTAAAGCGCTCGGCGAGGGGGTCCCATTGGCTGGTAGAGTCGATTGTGGCTGCACGCCAACGAGTACACGGCAGGTCGACGAGCCATTCCACGAAGCTAATAGGACTGCTGAACGGGCCACGCAGGCGCTTCAGCTGTTGGCACGCAACGTCGTAGAGTTCCGCACCACCTTCGCCGCTAGTGGCCGTCTGCCAGCCATCAAATCGACCAAGCCAAATAAGGGCAACTGCGAGCTGAGCCGCGTTGCAGACACGCCCTAGCTCGCGGTGCATCTCCGCTTTGGCCTTGTCCGGCAACGGCATTGCCCCAGGCGGCCGAATCGGGCGAAAGGTGGAATGCCGAAGGTATGTCATGGGGCGTGGGCAGCGAGGAAAATGCGACAAGCCTCGCCGCCAGCGTGCTTACGGGTCAATGCGAAAACCAGGCCTCTCCAACACGTAACCTCTTGCGACATGTTGACAAAAGGAGAGCCTCGGTGATCTTCACCGCCCCAAGATCGAGGCGCCCAAAAACCTTTGTCGACCTTTTTGGCCCTTGCGGTTGCCCTTCCCCCTTGGGTTCCGCCCTTAACCCTTAAGCGTTTGCGCCTTTTGAGGGCACATATTTAAGTGCCCGGCCTTTGGTTAGGCCCCTTCCCCTTCGAAGCATTTGGTTTCGTTTGTCACGCAGCAAGAAACGACTACTTCGAAGCACTTTGCTTCCAAACGTTTCCGTCCAGTGGCACGGCGTTGGAAACATACGCCTCACGCCGCTCTATAGACACCAGCCGATATCACACCGTTTAGTGGCTGACAAGCGCAGTCGCAAAGTAACGTTTCGACGCTTTTTAATTCACTAGGTGCCAAATGTCCGACGCGCGGCGAAAGTGCTCACGTCGGCTTCCCTCGTTGCCGATCCGCTGGCTTACCCGCCGGGCTCGGTGCCCGGCGGGGCTTTTTCCTTCAAGGTGCGCCGTGCAGTTCCCAACCAGGTATCGATTCGCCGCAGCCATAGCGATGTGGGCCTTCCTTCCCTCGCCGGCGCACGCTGACTGCATCGCAGCAGCAGCCGCCTACCACCGAATAGACGTCCAACTCTTGCAAGCCATTGTTATGCAGGAATCTTCGGGCAAAGCAGACGCTGTCAATTGCGCCAATTCAAACGCTTCATGCGACTACGGCCTGACTCAGATAAACAGCATGCACCTCGAACGGTTGCAGCGGTTTGGCGTGTCCAAACAGGACCTCTTCAACCCCTGCGTATCCGCGTACGTAGGCGCGTGGATCCTTGCCGAGAATTTTGAACGTCTAGGCGTCACCTGGGATGCCGTAGGCGCCTACAACGCCGCAAGCCCCAACAAGCGTGTGGCGTACGCGAACAAGATCCAGGCAAAGCTCAGTGCGATTCGCGCGGGAACCTTGATCCCTGTCCACGTTCCTTTTGTGCCCCGAGGCGAAAGGGGCCTGCAAGTAGGCCGGATGCCAGCAACACAGCAGGCTGCCGCGGCTGGCCCGACGCTCGCCGCCACGTCGGCCCAACATCAGCCGCAGTCCCAGGCACAAGATTCCGAGGGGCGCCGTTGATGGATATTTCCACCTCCTATGCCGAAGACATCCTCCGCCAGCATTTGAGCGCGATTGAACCCTACCTCGCTTCCGAAGATATCAATGAAGTAATGGTCAACGCTGCTGACGACATATGGGTGGAGGAGCGGGGCGTCATGCGCCGGGTCGACGCCACGTTGAGCGAAGAACAGGTCGATCGAGCGATCACGTTGATTGCCAGCAAGAACGGAAAACCCAACGCCCCGCTGCTCGATGCGCGCCTGCCAGGTCTCCGAATCGCGGCGGCGCGTAAACCCACAGCACTTCGCGGATCCATGCTCTGCGTCCGCCGCTTTGCTGCCCGGCGGATTTCGCTGGACAGCTACGTGGAAAACGGCGCTTTCGACGTCGTCGCGGTGGATCCTTCAGAAGCCGCCAGCGAGCAGCGTGAGCTCAATTCGCTAAAAGCCGCAATGCGACGTGGTGGCTCAACAATCCGGGACTTCTTTCAGTGGGTTGTGGAGCGGCGTCACAACATTGTTCTAAGCGGGTCCACGTCAGCAGGCAAGACGACACTACTCAACGCATTGCTGGACCTCGTTCCTTGCTCGGATCGGGTCATTACGGTCGAGGATACGGCCGAACTACGCTTGAACGTTCCCAACCATGTCGCGCTTGAGGCAAACCAAGCGCTGGGAATCAGCGTCCGCGACCTCGTGAGGCTCAGCCTTCGTTGTCGGCCTGACCGCATTGTTCTCGGCGAAGTACGCGGTGCCGAAGCCTTCGACCTATTGGATGCATTGAATACCGGGCATCCGGGAAGCCAGGTATCTCTACATGCTGACTCCAGCGCGATGGCACTGCCGCGGCTGGAATCAATGTTGCGGATGGCCCCAGAGACCCAGAACTGGCCCTTGCACGACCTCCGCCGCCAGATCGCATCCACATTCAGATTCGTTGTCCACGCCCAGCGCGTCGGGCCATCCAGGGGCCCGCGCGAGATCAGAGAGATCTTGGGAGTGGACGCGAACGGCTCGTACCAAACCCGACTGTTGTTTTCGAAAATCCAACTCCAGGACCAACACTATGAATAGTCCCCGCCTGAACCAGCTCCAAGTATGGGCCCGTGGTCGCTCCCTCGCCAAGCCTGCAGATCGACTACTGCTAATGAGCTATGCAGTAGTTTCCTTGCTCATGCCAGCACCTGCATCTGCGCAGAGCATTTTTGGCGGCCGACTGTGCAGCGGCTTCCAAGCCGTGGTCAACAACGAGCTGATTTCTGTTGTGGTCCTAGTCGCCTGCGTAGGCGCAATTCTGCTGTGGTTGCTCGACGATGGTCAGTCGAAAGTTAAGGTCTTCGCTCTGCGCCTTGCCGGAGGCATAGCTTCGATATTCGGTATTGCGACTGTCGTGGCACTGATATCCGGGCGAAACCTGATGTGCACCATCGGGGCCTAAGGCGATGGACGAACGCGACCTGGTCGACGAGCTCGAAGTCGAGATCGACAAAGCCCTCATCGAGAAGCGCCGCATCATCGGCCTCGACCGTCGAGCTGCTGGCGCGTTCCTATTGCTCGTGCCGCTCTTTGCAGTCATAAGCCGTAGCTTCTGGTTGGCACTCATAGGCATACCTATTTATTTCGGCCTGCGGTACGTGATGAGCAAGGATCCCGACAAGATCGACGTGTACCAGGCGTACAAGACTCAGCACGACCACTACGCACCTCGCGCTATTGGGACCCAAAAGCGGAACAAGCGCCCCTTCGGCTTCGGCAGAGATTTCCCATGCTATTGACAGAGAAAGAGGGCTACCGCCTCGACGCCGGCACGTTGGGCGAACTGGAAGCAGCCCGGGCAAGCGGCCTTGCGCCCACGGCTGAACTGTTGCCGTGGATGTTCCGATACAACGACCAAATCGTCGTCAACAAGGATTCCTCGTTGATGGCCTGCTTCGAGTACACGGGTCCAGACACCGATAGTCAATCATCTGCGCAACTGCTTGGTCTCATGCAGCAAGCTGAACACGCATTTCAGGTCGCCAGCCGCTACCCGTTGACATTCTGGTTCATCACGCATCGTCGAAAGTGTGATCCGTACACCGCCGCGGTCATGCCGGATCCGTACTCTCAGATCGTCGAAGACGAGCGCAGCAACGCGTTCAAGACTAAATCCAACTTCATAAACCGGCACTATGTCGCCATCGCGTTAAGCGCTTCCGCCGGCTTGGATCGCATCGCGGGCAGGTTCTTCCACGCGATGGCCCATGAAAAGGCTGGCCCTGTCCAAGCGATCGTTCACGCGCTTCGTGGCATATGGTCCGACCAAGCCGACTTCGCCTATACGTCGGTGGAGCTCAGTGCTGCAGTCAAGGAGTTTGAAAACCACCTATCCCGGATGCGAGCCAGCCTGCCAGGGCTGACGCTGACAAGGCTCATCGGCGACACATTGGGCGCCTTCTTGGCGTCGTGCGCAGCTCCAGCGGCGCCACGTCGTGCGGAGGTGGCCATGGTCGATTTCCTCGATGAATCGATGGCTAATGGGGAAGTTATACCCGCTGAGGACTACGTCCTGTTCAAAGCCGAGAGCTACAAGCGCATTGGTGTGGTCACGGGCGTGCCAGCCGCGCACCAGTTTTATCCTTCGCGTCTCCGTCCTCATGCGCTGGACGACCTTCTTAAGGTTCCCGGCGAAGTGACAATCAGCCACGTCTATCGAATCCAAGATGCCAGCGCCAGCACTCGAATGATCGAGAAGATGGGGTCATACCACCGCACCAGCGCTTTGGACTTGCGGGCTTTGGCTTCTGTAGCAGCGAACTCCGGCGATCCAAATTACTCGCCGCGCGAGGACAGAGGTCGCGTTGAAGCAGCCGACGAAACGGAAGACCTGAAGAAAGACGTGAACCGGGGAAAGATCGCTTACGGCCAGTACACCCTCAGCGTGACCTCGTTTTCCGCGCCGTTCCAGGGCGAGCGCGTCGAGGATTGGGACGAGGCCATGAAACAGGCCAGAGCTACAGCGGGAAAAGTCGGAGACGCATTGATAAGTGCGAAGTTCTTGCCCCTCGTCGAGACGCTTGGCACCCTATCCACATGGTCTGCGTCCATCCCCGGCGCCTGGCGAGACATCGCGCGCTGGGCACCGCTTCGATCTGAAGTTGTGGCGCGTGCAGTACCGCTGCGCACCGTGTCGCAAGGGTCGAAAGAGAATCGGCACTTGAGCACCACGATGAAGCGCCCATCCCCGGCTCTTGCAGGGCTTCCCACAGATTACGGCACCCCGTATTTCTGGACTGGCTTCTACCATGACATCGGGCACACGCTCGTCTGCGGCGAGACCGGCCTAGGCAAGACAACGATTGTGAACTTAGGCTGGACTTTGTTCCGCAAGTACACCGGATCGGACGTATTCATCTTCGACCGCACATTTTCGAGCCGCATTCCAATCATGATGCAGGGCGGCGTCTACTGCGATCCTGAGGACACCAGCGCAGACCGGCTGACGGTCAATCCACTGTCGTTGATCGGCGAAGTACGACACCTTAAGTTCGTTAAAGACTGGATCTGCACGCTGTCCGAACGACGCGGCTACTCGGCAACCAGCGCCGATCGCGAAGAGCTGGAAAAGGCCCTCCTTGGAACCATAAAGCTGCGGCGCAAAGACTGGAAGCTCCACGCGGTCTACGTCCAACTCCCCGTCGGTTCATTCCGCAATGCACTTTCGGAATGGGTTGGAGATAGCTTAAACGCACGCTGGTTCGATAACGAACTCGATATCTTTGACGAGATCGCCACTGGCCGGGCAGCCGCTGCGTTGGGCATTGAAATGGGAAAGCTCCTGTCTCAGCCAGACGTCCTCGTTCCCTATCTTCTGTATTGCTTCTATCGCATTCAGGACAGGATCGAGAGTCGCAGAAACTCAGGCCTTGTTGCGCCCACCTTCATCGGGTTGCCCGAGGTGTGGGGGTACCTGGAGGAGCCGATATTTGCACGAAAACTGGCGGAATGGATCGACACGTTACGCAAGCTCCTCGGCTGCGTATGGATGGACGCTCAATCGCCTGAGCGCTACATCAACTCCCCAATCTACGCCTCTATCCGCGACAACGTCCCGAACCGAATCGTTCTGCCGTACCCGGCAGCCAAGACGTCACCTTCGCTGCGCAAGGCCTTCACCGAACTCGGCCTGAATCCTCAGCAAATAGACCAATTGGCGGAAGGTACGCCGAAACAAGACTACTTCCTCACGCAGAAGGATGGGTTCATGCGCAAGGTAGCTCTCCGCCTGGACCCGCGATCTTTGGCTGTGCTCAGAAGCGAGCTTGATGCGCAGGCCCTGTTTGACCATCACCGAGCATCCGGCCGTCCGGACTGGCGTGAGGCATATTTCCAGGAGGTGTCACGTGTCCCAAATCCGTAAGTTCGTTGTCGGAGTCGCAGCTACGTTGCTGCTGGCCTCATTGGCCACGCACGCGGCAGGGGCCCTGCCCCACCTTCCAGACACATCGGAGTACGAGCCTGGCGGATCTGAATGGGGATGCGGTGTGTTGCTGTGCCTTGCAGGGATGAGGCCTCCCAGCCAATGCAATGGCTATCTCAATCGCCTATGGCGCGTCTTGAACGCGGTTCCCCCGGGCCCGTTTCCGACATGCGCCATCGCGGGAAACAACAATTACGCCAAAAAATCGCGGGAGCCCTATGACCTTTGCCCAACAGGCTATACGCCGGCTCGCCGCGGCCAATTCGTCGCTCAAGGTGCGGCGACTGACGAGACAAGGCCCTTGCGGCCTAAGTACCTCCTTCAGGGAAGCTACGCCCCATCGGAGTCGAGCAGCGACGACGGTGGCTCGGCCGGTGCACGTGCGTGCGTGAGCGGGTATGTGGGTCAGTTGGACGTCTGCGATAACTGCGGTCTCGGTGGCGACGCAGGCGGCGGCGTACCGACGACCGTAAACGTGTACAGCAGCGTCGTGTGGTTGCCATACAAGGGGCCACGCGCGATCGACGTAATCATCGACGGTGCAATCTACAACCGTGTTCATTATTGAGGAGCCGAGCATGCAATCACCAACCCGAAGGACGTTCATCCGCGCTGCCACGGCGGTCGCCCTAAGTTGCATCACCGCGGCGCCGAGGGCATCGGGGATTCCGACCTTTGACGGCGCCAACTTCGCGCAACAACTGCTGAGCGTTATGAACCAGACCCAGCAGCTGACTCAACAGACGATGATGGTGCAACAGAACATCACGAACCTACAGCGCCTGGGCGGCAACGTGCTGAACCTGGCGGATCAGGCTTATGGGGGCCAAGGCCTGTCCATGCGCGATCTCGTTTCGAGTGTCTCCGACCTGTACCAGGCGGGGTCGCAGCTTCAGCGCATGTACGACAGCGCCAGCGCTGAGATGAAGTCGCTAGACATGACGCCTGAGCGCTGGGGGACGGCCTATGTTCACCTCGCACAAACTAAAGGCGGGGTCTACCGCAAACAGCTAGACCAGGACTTTGCAACGATGGAGGCCTTCGCGTCTCGTGCCGCGAATCTCCGGCAGTTGTCCCGACAGATACCGGGCATTGAGGGAAACGTCCAAGGCCTGCAGCTGCTGAACCAGCAGTCGAGTGTCTTGGCCGGGGAGCTTCTTGAAATGCGCAGCCTTATGCAGCGTCAGGTCGTCCTCGATCTACAAGACCGAGCAACGAAAGAAGACCTCAACAAGCTATCCGTGGAAGGTGCCCAACTGCGTTACGACGCGGTCGCGAAGGAAGCTGCCAGCAAGCGCTCCGCCATCGGAAAGATGCCGGCACTCGAATTCGGTCTATAGACATGACTGGAAAGCCTCTCCGGCGGGTGCTCTTGGTCCTTTGCCGTAGTCGTCACGAGCTCAGAATCGTGTGCAGGGAGCGGCGTAGGTATCGCGTTGAAATAGCCGCGCGCGGGAGACTTGAGCACAAACCGCTACGTGCCGCAGCGAAATCCCTGCGCCTTTCGGTGGCCCTCGCCATCGTGCAGATCGACTGCACATCACCCAATGCGCTCGCCGGCTTTATTGCCGTCGTGATTGCGTTGACGGCGCTTTACGCGCTCGACGCCGGCGTGCGAACGCTCGGCTGGCAATTCGGAGGCTGATGTGGACGTCGCAAGCCTATTCAATCAAGCGTTCTCGGCGGTCAACACGGCAGGCTTTGCCATGGCCGATATCTTCAAAGAAGAAGGCCTGATCATCCTGTCCGTTGGAGCGTCCGGCACAGCCGTGTGGTTCCTGTTACGCGACTATTTTTTAGCCAGCGACACCGTCAAGTTTCTGGTGAGCCTGTTCAACCTGATCTTGAGGATGGGGGTTGTCATGGTAATCGTCCAGAGCATGAACGGGGTGCCGCGCGATATGTTCGTTACGGCCACTCAAGAGGCCGCGACCAAGATTACAAAGGGCTCGGCGAATCCCGTCGAAATACTGAAGCTGACGATGGATACCATTTCGCTAATTGCCGACGGCAAGCGGAAGGAATCTGAAAAGTCGCTCTATTGCAAGATCCACGGTGGATGGTCGCTGAACCCTCTGGACTGGATCGTCGACTCCCGTCCTTCAGAATGTGTCAGCAAGGATCAGATTGGCTTCTTCGAGATCCTAAAGAACCTGCCGATTATCTTGGTGATCTTCCTGTGCCAAGTACTTGCCATCATCGCGATGGTGCTGATGTCGATCGCATTCATCGTCGTCCTGCAAATGTCGTATGTCATGTTGCAGCTCGGCCTGGCCCTTGGTCCATTGCTCGTGGGCCTCTCCATCATTCCGGCCGTCTCATTTTTGTTCGATGGCTGGCTGCGTTTCATGATCGCCGCGTCGCTGCAGCAGTTAGTCGCGTGGTTCGTCGCTGTTCTGGTAACGAAAGGGATCGTCCCGACTTTGGTCGGTTTCTACGACAAGATCGACAGTCGAAAAGAAGCTGATCTCTATTTCGCTTCGAATGAGATCGCGATGATCGCTATCGCGCTTCTTGGCTTTATCGCAGCCTTCATGATGTGGCAAGTTCCAGGTCTTGCTCAAGGGCTCGTGTCGGGCGGCAGCTCTAACGCACAGAGCTTCGGGCGCGGAATGGTAGGCCGAGGTGTGGCCGCGAAAATCCTGCGTAGCGGAGGCAAGCGGTAATGCGATCAGCCTTCCCGCGCTTCGCGGTCCCAGTCTTCTTCCCATTCTTTGTCGAAGCGGGTCGCGTAAGTCTCGCCGCCGCCTTCCTCGCGGCCGGCCGAGGCGAACCCCTTCAGGAAGGCGCGCGCCAAGAGCCCGAGAACAACGAAGCCAACAAGTCCGCTCATTTTTTCTCTCCAGCAGCTGCGTTTGCAGGGCAGTCCATGCCCGCCAGGCAAAGCGGTGTCATCTGCTTGAAAGACTCGCGCTTCGCCACGCTGGATTGCTCAATCGACATAGTTGCAGCGCGCTCTTGCGGCTTCTGTAGCGCAAATACCGTCGCGCCGCCGGCGATCGCGACGACTGTGAGCAGCAATACGAGTTTTGCTCTGGACATGGAAAGTACCCCATACGTTTCTTGTTCGACGGATCCGAGTCTACCAAACGGCAATTCGGATCATTCTGGTATGGAGGGCCTCCGCATGGACGCCCTGCCCGCTGGTTTGGCCAAGATAAATCGAGGCCACGGATCGAACTTTCAGGCCCAGTTTATCCCTTCCTACGGACTTTCTTCAAGAGATAAGTGCATTGGACTTGCTCACCGCACGGCGCCATCACTCATCCAACATCGCAGAGCCTAATCATGCCCCTCAATTTCATGAGCCGCTTCATGAGCCGCCGCCGTCCCGATCTTCGCCCTGCGGACACTACAGGCCCCGCTGGTCAAGCACCCGCCACACCAGAATTCGATGCACATGTGCTGCCCTTGACCGAGCGCGCCCATCGCCTGTACTACGCGGTTTTTCAGCGTCCCCTACAACAAGCCGATCGATCAGCAATCGTCGCGTTTGGATTTTTCCTCGTTGCGACCGTTGAGGGAATTGCGTTATTCCAACTGGTTCCGCTTAAGCAGCAGACGCCCTACTTTGTCGAGTGGGATGCGCGGTCAGGTGCCGTCTGGATCTCTGATCGCGTGGCAGAGCGCTTTACCCCGGAAACGGCTAACAAGACGTTCTTTTTGCGCCAATGGGCGACCTGGCTGCTGACGATTAAGCCCAATCCGTCCGACTCAATCGACGTAGACATTCCCAAGGCGACCAGCTGGACCATCGGCGCAGCCACAGACCAGGTCACGAACTACTTCGCCAAGGTAGATCCCATTGGGGCTCGCATCGCAGACCAGCAGGGCCTTACACGCGAGGTCACCGAGAATTCCACTACGTACAGCGTAGACGGCAAACAAGCCTACATGCTCCTGACGCTTCAGGAGCGCGTCAACGGGAAGGAGTTTGGCGACCCCAAGACCAAGCTCTTGACCGTCCGGTTTTTGCTATCCACAGACAAACAGGGCATCGAAGAGCAACGATCCAATCCACTGGGCGTCAAGGTCGAGTGGTGGACGCTCACCGATTACTTCGGCCCCAGCAGCGTCCGGCCTCTGGGAGCACAGTAATGCGCAGAGTCACTTGCATTCTTACCGCTGTCGTCTGCCTGCTGTGCTCGGGCACCATCGCAGCACAAGAGAGCGACGTCAGAGCAGAGGTGGCACTTGCTCAAAAACGGGCCAATGCTGGTCCCAACGCGGCCGTCCCTATGCCCCTAGACGCGAGACTGGTCACGTTCAATTTTGACCGCGACTACGACTATCCCGTGCTGATGCGCCCATTCACGATGGTCCACCTGGAGTTCGCGCCAGGGGAGACCCTCAAGGGCTATTACGCGTCGGACACTAGCGCGAGCCGCTGGACATTCAAGCCGGCGCGCACGAAGCGCGACTTGTTTGTGATGTCGAAAGGCGACAACCTGCTCAATACCGCCACGATTATCACGAACCTGCGCACCTACCAGGTCACGTTCGTCTCTGCCTCGAAAGGTTCGTATTACAAGCGCGTGAATTGGACCGGAGACGCCGACCAAGATCTGGCCTCGGCCGGCCTGGACACGTTCGGCGGCAATAGCGCCATGCCGAGCATGCAGAATGGGCCGATGGCCGCCTCAGAGTGGGAGGCTCCCGGGCCTGCCGCCCGCCGCCCCGCTCCTAGTGGCCGGTCAGACCACGACGCACGGCCGGCCGATATTGTCGACATCTCCAAGGCGAACTTTGACTATCGCATTGACGGGGTTGCACCTTTCAAGCCGGCCATGGTGTTCGATGACGGCAAGTTCACCTGGATCCAGCTTCCTTCCGATGTACAGGAGATTCCCGCCATCTTCGCGCTGGGTGCCGATGGAACTGCTGAGCTCGTCAACTTTACGGTACGCCGCAACTACTTTGTCGTTCAGCGCCTGTTTCCCGACGGCGCGCTCCTCAAGCTGCGTAAGGACGAAGTCCGTGTATTCAACCGCCGAGGTAAGGCCTGCGGCCTGTTCGGTTGCGGCGTGTCGGGTGTCAAAAACCTCAACAATGCGTCGTACCAATGAGCGCCGTCACAAATTCTCCTGCCGGGGCGTCTCCGCAGCGTCGCACAGCTGTGTCCCGTGGACTGGTCAAGATCGTGCTGATCACGTTCATTGCGGTCGTTCTCGGCTTTGTCGTGATTCGACGAATCGCCGGGGTGGCACCCGAGTCTGCCGCGGAAGCTCGCGCCAAAAAAGAAGAGCAAGATCGCGCAGCGAAGGAAGCTGGTAACCCGTTTGCGGTCCAACGACTGATTGCAGACCAGCTTCGGGACCGCCTGGCTCGCAACGAGGAAGAGACAGTCCATGCGCCCGCGAAGGATCCGAGTCAGCCGGCAGAGCCTGCGGCGCCATCTCAGCCCACACGTACAGAAGCCGATGCCAAACGGATCGAAGAGCACCGCGGCAATACGAGACTGGCACAGCAAGAGGATCTCTCTGGTATCGAAATTGGCTTCTGGGAATCCCAAGAGCAGGATGAACCTGTGGCGGGCGCTTCCGGCCCATCACCGCGCGCAATGGCTACACCCGAATCCGCCCTTCGCGACGTCACGGCGATCGCCGCCGCGGCCGGCATTGATACCAGCGGATTCGCGCGACCGAATGTGCCTCCGGTCCCGCCAGGAGGCCAGTCGGCCAACACGGTCGGGCAAGGTGTCGGGCCGCAGGCCGCCCCTGGAGGACAGGTCGGTAACTCTGCCGGCATCAAATCCCCCCTTTTCGCGTCCGCTGCCCCATCCCCGTACTACATCCGAGAAGGCTGGATCATTCCAGCAGTGATTCAACAGTCGTTAAACACTGACGCCCCAGGCACTTTCCGAGCATTGGTGACATCGGATATCTACGACAGCGTTCATGGCACGCACCTTCTGATTGAAAAGGGTACAGCCCTTACCGGGGAGGTAAGCACGGATATAGCCGAAGGCCAAAGCCGCATGCTTATGTCGGTCAACAGAATGGACTTTCCGAGCGGCGCCAGAGTGGCCCTGGGCGGTTGGGACATATCTGATCGCACAGGAGCTGCCGGCATTGCCGCGAAAGTCGACGACCACTTCTGGGAGCGGTTTGGCAGTGCATTTGGCGTGGCTGCTGTGGCGGCATTGGCGGGCCGCTATGACAACAGCCAGAACGTGACAATCAACGTCGGCGGCAGTGGATCAAACAACGGCAGCTCCACGTCGACGCTGACGGGCACTGCTGGCCAGGCCCTCAGCGATACGGTCAGGCAAATCCTGCAGCGGAATCAATCGATCAAGCGAACGCTCACGCTCGAACCGGCCGACAAGATCAACATCGTCGTCGCGCGAGACCTCGTGCTCGACCCGAACATCGTCAGGAGCTACTAAATGGAGCATCGCCTTTCCTCCCTATTCGCGGGCGCCTGCCTCGCGCTGCTCGCGCCGATCTCCGTCGCCGCGCAGCCTGAGTTTGCCGTTGCGAGGCCCGCATTCTATGAATTCAACTGGAAGCAATCGGGAGACAGTGGCATTTCTCCTGTTCAGGTCTTCGACAACGGCCAAAGGGTTTATCTGCAATTCGCGCCAGGCACCGAAATTCCCGCCATATTTGCCGATGCGCCAGGCGGTCGTATCTTGCTGGCATGGGAAGCCCAGTCCCCCTATATCGTCATTCCTCATATGGAAGCCCGCCTCGCCTTCAGGCTGGGGCGACGGGAGGCACTTGCTTGGCGGGCTGGCCTACCCCCGGAGGGTAGCTATACCGGCATGGCGACGCCTTCTAGGCAGACCGGTAGCGCGTCGACGCCCGCCACCAGGGAACAGTTGGCATTTCGCCGCACGGCCGCTGATGCAGCGGCAGGCCCGGATCCGTCCTACAAGCCGATCGTCGTGACGGCCCCGCCCATCCAGTCAGCCGCACAGCCTCTGATCCCGTCTGTGCCTGACGGGTCGAGTCTCGCGGCATTCATGGGAGTCGCGATCGGAGCGTCTGCGCCGGACGTTGCGACCGGTCGTTCCCACCCTGCCGAGACGGTGCCTGTAGACACCAAGGGCAGTGGCCCGGTCGTGGCTACCGTCGACGTATCCAGCACCGACGCTCCCATCACCGGCAATGCGGTCGGGCCAGCACCCGTCCAGGAGTGGCATGCCGATGTCGGAAAGACCGTCCAGCAAACGCTCGACGAATGGGCGCAGACGGCTGGCTGGCAGTCCGTGAAATGGCAACCTGACTTCGACTACGCCATTGAAGCTCCGGCCACGTTTCGTGGCGAGTTCTGGGATGCGGCAAACGATCTCTTGTCAGCGTACGACGTCGCGAAAAGGAAGTTTCGAGGTCTCGCATATCGAGACAACAAGGTATTGGAAGTCTGGGAGAAGAAGTAATGAAAAGGGCAATCGTACTGGCTGTGGCTGTAGCGACGACACTCTCAGGCTGCGCCCTGCAGCGGATAAAAGACACAGAGGCACGCGTTGATGATTCCTATGGCGAACACGCCGCATCCGCGGCCAGTATGCGCAAAGTGCGCGATCGCGCTGTCGAGGTAATCGATCGTCCTTGGGTGTCCAAAACCCCGATCCTACGGCCATCGACCGCGGCGTATCCAGCACCGCTTCAATGTCCAATCACCTTTGTTCCAGCCGCGCCGATCAGCGTCTTTGAATTCGGGCAGACGGTAACGGCTCTATGCGGCGTTCCCGTCCGAATCACGGCAGACGCTATCGCAGCGCTGAGCGGCGGGAGCCGCGCGGGATCGCGGACGCCCGATATGACACCACCAAGCGGCGCAAGCGGACCCATGCCGCCAGGGGGTGTAGGCGCGCTGGGCGCCGGCGGATCCGCCTCCGCGCCCCTCTCCATGTCTGCTCGTGACACGACGATTTCAGGGATTCGTTGGGACGGCAAGCCTTTGCCTGGCCTCCTTGACGCGGTAACCGCGCGCCTCGGGCTGAGTTGGAGCTTCCGCGACGGCGCCGTGCAGATCCACTACTTAGACACCAAGGTCTTCCGCATATACGCGATCCAGTCGAAAACCAATATGCAGTCGGTCGTCCAGTCCGGCACCCAGCTCTCGTCATCGGGCGCTGGCGGCCAAGGCGCGTCCGGCGCCACTTCGTCCTCCGGGTCGGGCGGAAGCACGGTCTCAGGGGGCTCGACGCAGACCACTATGGTCTCGATTGAGTCGAACTTGGCCGAAGACGTCGATCGCATGATAAAGAGCATGCTGACGCCCGGATTAGGGCAGTCCAGTCTGTCTGTCAGCACGGGGACCGTCGCCGTCACAGACACACCGGACGTGCTCAGCCGGATCGCTGCATATCTCAAGACCGAGAATCGCAATATCACGCGTCAGGCGCTATTCAACATCACCGTCGCGGTCGTACAGCGGACGGAGACCGACGACCAGGGCTTGGACCTGACAGCGGTCTATAAATCGTTGAATGGCAATTATGGGATCACAGTCGCGAATGCATTTACTGCTGCATCGAGTGCTGGGTCTGCATCGATAGGGATCTTGGACACCGCAACCGGCACCGCTGGCCAGTTCGCCGGTTCAAAGGCCATTCTCCGCGCGCTGTCGAGCCAAGGCCGCGTGTCAATCGTGACACAGCCCTCTGTCACCACACTCAACTATCAACCCGTGCCCGTCCAGGTTGCCAAGCAGACGAGCTACCTAGCCGCCGTGTCTAACACCGCAACCGCGCAGGTCGGATCAACTTCGGCCCTGACGCCCGGCACCGTCACGACGGGATTCTCGATGGACCTGCTGCCGTTCATGATCGACAGCGATCAAATGCTCCTGCAGTTCACGATGAACCTCTCCACAGACCCGCGCTTGCGAACCGTCACCAGTGGCGATAACTCAATCGAGGTTCCGGAGGTTGATAGCCGAATCTTTTCGCAGCGCGTGCGACTGAGATCTGGCCAGACGCTGATTCTCTCCGGCTTCGAGCAGAACGTCGATCGGGGCAATCGCAGCGGCATGTTCAGCGCGTCGAATTGGCTTACCGGCGGCGGCGGCTCCACCAACAACAGGCGTGAAGTGGTCGTCATTCTGATCACCCCGATTGTGCTAGAGGACGATTCCGAGATTCAAGAAATGACGGATACCTCTGGCCAGTACGGCGCGAGGTCTAGCTGAGGTGGCTACTATGGCTCAAACCCAAGCACACGCTGGCAGCGTGACGGTCATTTCTGCTGGCTCGAAGTCGCTCGTGTCCGGGCTTTACTGGCAGACGCTATCGCAGCCTCAAAAGGTGATGAAGGAGGCTCGGGAGATCGGAAAGCGGGACGGCATGGACATCGTCGCTATCCGGCGACTCCCCACGATCATTCAGGCCGGCTTCGTCCGCAAACAAGCGGGCGTTCAGAAAGGCATGTTCAGCCTGGCTTCGATCGTGGCCGACCTGCTCCTACGCAAAGAAGGGCAGTCCACTCTGGACCCCCTTATTGCAGCCTTCGCCGTAGGAGATGGCCGGTTCGCGATTGTCGCGTTTAAGGACGGCGGCGTAGTACCGGATTCCGACGTTGTTTTTCAAACCCTCGAGCAAGCTCAAGAGGCGGTGCGAGCCCTCTACGCCCTTCTCTCATCCAAGGGCAAGGAAGTTACGGTCTACGCACCCCCAGAGCTCGAATTTGGGGGGGATGCGTCCGTCACATTGGCGGCTCTTGAGAAAGCTGCAGCAAGGGAACACAAGCTGAAGCCTCTTCGCTTTGGCCTAAGCCGGCGGGAATGGGTGCTTGTTGCAGCTGCGGTGCTGGCGCTAATTTCATCCGCCATCGCCTTTTACGTGTGGAGTGAGCATGAGCGTGAACGGCAAGAACGCCTAGAACAGCTGCGCCTGGCAGAGCTGGCGCGCGTCAAACTGGATAGCGGCCAAAATGTCCTGCCGGCAGCTCTGGTGCATCCATGGACGACCACGCCGTCCGTGCCGGCCATGATTGCACATTGCGAGCACGCCGCGCGATCAGCTCCACTTTATGTCAGCGCGTGGGAACTCAAAGGTCTCAACTGCACGCCCAGTGGCTTCGAGGCAGCGTACGTGCGACTACCACGCGCGACTGTCCTGGATTTCCGAGCGGCCGCAGCCTCCGCTTTCCCGCCAGGCGCCACCGTTTCTATCCAAACAGACGCCAACCAGGCGACCGTACGAGTCATATCCAAAGCACCGGCCGGCGGAGACGACGAGATGGCGGACATCGGCTTCAGAGTCGACAGCCTGGTGTCGCATCTCCAAAAGCAGATTATTCCGATCACGGTCTCGCCAAAGGCTCCGCCCAGTCCGGGAGAACTAGGTAGCCAAGGGACCACACAACCACCGGACTGGGCGACCGCAACCTTCGAAATAACTTCCGACTGGCCCGCAGACTCCATTTTCAGGGGGTTCGACACACGAGGCGTGCGCCTGCTGGAACAGTCTACGACCATCAAGGAGAGAAAGCTCTCCTACTCGATGAAAGGTGAGATCTATGGAAAGTAGGACCGTAGCCGCGCTTTGCGCGGCCCTGACTTTGCTTTTTGCTTCGGCCCCACACGCCGGCGCGCAAGTCGCGCGAACGACCGATCACAGCCCGCCGCCGGCGGGCACGCTTGCGGAACTTGCCGACATTCAACTCCGCCGGCTTACGTACGAAGCGCTCACCGGCATGAACGAAGCAAAGCTGGCCTACGAAAAGACCTCGCGGGTCGAAGACCGCAGCGCGACTGGTGTTCCCGCTGTCCGCTCTGTCCAAGGCGTTGGCAGCCAGCTTTACGCCGTTCTCGTGTATGCCGGCGGCGCCCAGGCGACTGCACGGCTCGGCGAAGACGTGCCCGGGGGATACCGCGTGAAGGCCGTTTCTGTCGACCGCGTCGTTTTGTCCCGCAACGGTCAAGATCTCCGCTTGGGCTTTTCCGCAGAAGCTCCGCAAGCGGTATCCGACGGCCCGGTTCGGCTTAACTCTCCGTTCCCTGGCACTGCCATGCCATTCCAACCCGGAAGGTAAGCGACCATGGACACCACGATCCACGCCCCAAATGCCCCTGGCATCGAGGACCTGGAGCTCCCCTCAGCGGCCGAGCCGCTCCGTCGCGTTCAGAACTTGAGCGCGGTGGGCGGCGCGTGGCAGGCTCCCGAGTACGTCATCGACCGCGTCGTATTGGCCGATGACGGTGTGCTCTACGTCGACGAGGAGCACAGCGATGACATGCGCGTAATGTCCTATATGTCGCGCCTGCGCCTTAACCGTGTGACGTTTTCCCCGCGGCTGGTTAGCCACTCCGAAATCAAACGACTGCAGCAGACCGCCAAGGATGGCGCTTCGCTATCGATCACCGAAGGCCCAGGAAGTACAAAGACAGCGCAGCAAGAACAAATAAATCGAATGATCTCCGAGGCGGCGCGCCTCGGTGCAAGCGACATCCACTTCTTGCCGGACGTGGATAAAACCTATGTGAAATACCGAATCAACGGCATTCCGGAAGCTCGGTTCACGCTCGATCGAGCCGTCGCCGAAGATCTGGTATCGACGCTCTACACGTCGATGTGTGAAAAGCCCGACAACTACGAGCCATCACGAAAGCAGAATGCCCGCTTGATGGAACGCTACGCTCGCCAGTCGGGCTTATTCGTATGCCGAGTCGCGACCGGCCCAGCAGCCCGCGGGAGGAAGCTCGTCATCCGTCTCTATCCCGACACGGGTGACACCCCGAAGTCGATGGAGGAACTTGGGTATCTGCCGGAACAATGCACGCAAATACGCCAGTTTTCGCGCAAGACGTCCGGGATTGTGCTGGTGACCGGCACGACCGGCTCCGGAAAATCCACCACACTCAACCACTATCTCAAGCAGGCTCTTCTACATGCCGAGGGCGAGCTTATCATCGCCACGGCCGAGGACCCCGTCGAACAACCCATTCGCGTGGTTACCAAGCGCGATGGCAACGATGTCGTCTATGTCGCTGTCCAAGAGCCAATAATCCCGGCCGGTACCAGTGAAGAAGAGATTGAAGCCGCCTGGGTCGACGCGATCGATCACATGCTTCGATCAGACCCAGACTCGATCCTGATTGGTGAAATTCGTGGCAAGGCGTCCGTACGCTCGGCAATTCGCGCAGCGCTCACAGGCCACCCAACACTGGCCACGCTCCACGTGAAAGACGCAATGAGCTCTTTCGACCGCCTGGAAGACTCGGGGGTCCCGAGAAACCTGCTAACCGACCCGACCCTGTTCATCGGCATCATCAATCAAGCGCTGGTGCCTATCCTGTGCCAGCACTGCAGCGCTCCATTTTTCGACGTAGAGGATCGGCTTGAGGTGGGGCTCCGAGACCGTGTACGGCGCTTCTGCGACGTCTCAGGCGTTCGTGTACGAGGGCCTGGTTGCCCTAGTTGCCGCCGCGGCCTAGTCGGACGCACAGTCTGCGCCGAGGTCGTCTCTCCTAACCCAGCCCTGATGTCGGTCTATCGCAAACAGGGAACCTTCGCCGCCCAAAAGTACTGGGTCCAAAAGATGGGCGGGATCACCCAGTGCGCCCACTTAATTCGCCTGATTGAGGCGGGCCGAGTGGACCCCGACCTCGGTGAGCTGATGGTGCGGCCACTGGATAGTGACGACTGGCTCAACGAAGCTGCGCGACCGCAACGACCAGATCGCTTGCATGGACGTAAGAGCGGATCGCTGTTTAGCCAATGGAGGTCTCGCCATGGCAAAGCTTAGCTCCCGCCGGCGAATGCTCATTTACCGCACCCTGTATTCCATGGCGCGGTCCAAGGTGCCGGTCTACGACGCGTTGGTCGACATTCAAAAGGCGCACAGCCGAAACGGGCGACGCCCCAAGGCGGTAATCGCCGTTTTTGCGCACGAGGTTCTGGTAAGACTGTCCAGTGGCATGAGCGGGGACCGATTTGCAGAGGCGTTCGAAGGATGGCTCCCGCCGACCGAGATCTCTATGCTGGCTTCTGCCCAGAAGGCCGGCGACATTGCCACGGGTTGCGACGACGCGATCAAGCACATCAAGCGTCAAGCGCGAGTTCGATCAGCCATCGTCAGCGCTGTTTCCTATCCGTCGGTGATCGTCGTGATGGCGATAGTCCTACTCACATTTGTGTCCTTTAAGGTTGTTCCGATATACGCCAGAGGCTCCGATCCAGCAACATGGACCGGACAGACTGCCGTCGTCTATTGGATGAGCGAGATTGTCCGGCATTACGGCATCTTCATTCTGCTAGGCCTTGTCAGCGTGGGCTACGCAATCCGGTGGTCGTTGCCAAACTGGACGGGGCGTCTACGTCCGGCGTTTGAGTGCCTGCCGCCGTGGTCGACATACAAGACGATGCAGGGTGCGGTCTTCTTCTCCAATCTCGCAATTCTGCTCAATGCCGGCGCTGATCTCCTGCAGACCATGGTCCATATTCACAAGCATGCCAATCCGTGGCTGCAACAGCGCTTGCAGGACACCATGTATGGACTGAGCATGGGCAAGAACCTGGGCGTCGCCTTGGAGCTTGCTGGCCACAAGTTCCCCGACGAAGAATCCATCGCATACATCACCACGATCGCGTCTCGCGAGGGCTTCGCTTTTGCCCTGTCTGAATTTGCGACCAACTCCGCAGAGACTGCTGCAGAGCGCCTTGAAGCCTCTGGGAAGGCCTTTTTCTATGTGGGCCTGATCAGCGTGACCGCCCTTGCAGCTCTCATCTTTTTTGGCCTATTCGGACTGCAAACCGCCGCAATGGGCGATCGAGCTTTCTAACCGCGCGCGAATTGCGCAGAGCATCAACTGTTTCATCCTTGGAGCATTACATGACGACCTACGTTAACCCTTCCTCCATCAACCACCACTTGGCTGAATGCGAGCCCGCGCCGGAGCGCGATGTGAAGGTGACCGACCAACACGCCCTGCCTCATGCGGGTACACCGCTCGCCCGCCAGGCAGGAGCTTCCGTTGATAATTTCTTGGCCTGGATGCTCTTGGCGGTTGTGGTGGCTGCGGCGATCTTCGGGGCCTACTACGTCCTCAACAAGGATACCGAGAACAACCAAGAAGCTCAGAACATCGCGCAGCTGGTAAAGGGTGCCAAGCTTCTGCGGGACATGAACGGCTATGGAAATGTGACCACCGCCGCATTGCAGGCCGCCGGCGCGATTCCTAGCAATATGATTGGCGCGACCACCGGCACCCTCTATCACAGCTGGAACGGAGAAGTCACCGTTGTGGGCACCGCGACGCAATTCGTCATCACTTATCGGGCGGTCCCGAGCAGCAACTGCATCCCGCTGCGTGCCAATCTGTCCCGTACGGCTCAGTTCGTCAGCATGACGAATTGCCCGACCACCGGCAACGTCGACCTCGTACTGACTGCGCGCTGATGGAGACGATGCCCGTTACCTTGGAGCAGGCTACAAGCCTGCTTGACCTGCGATTCGTCGACATGATCATCGGCCCTGATTACGCGGAGCTTCGTGAGCTGGAGGGTAGCCAGTCCCTCACCGATAAGGTGCCGGGCCATCTGCAGGCCGACGTCATCTTGCTGCGACAGCAATGCAGGCAGGCGCTTCGCACGCTGACAAAATCCGAATTTACCGCCACCTTGGCTGAAGAGAAATTCCGAGTGACGCAGCTCTTTGACGTCGATTCTCAAGACATCTTCATCCTTGCCAGGGCAGACGTAAAGACAAGGCCATTGAAGTCGCTCGGCATGGCAGAGCGGCTATTCAATCACCTAACTCGGCCAAAACTGAGCGGCCTAGTTGTGGTGTCGGGGGGCATGCGGCACGGGAAGACTTCCACGGCCGACGCAATCTTTATTGACCGCCTTGAACGGCACGGTGGCCTTGGCATTGCTCTAGCCGACCCGCCAGAGACGGCGCTGAACGGAATTCACGGAAAGGGACGTGCCATCCAGATCGAGGTGGCGCGCGAGCACGGTGGCTATCAGGAACAGCTAATGCGGGGCCTTCGATCTCGCGCCAACATCTTCTACTTGGGCGAGACACGGGACCCGCCATCAGCCATTGAGGTCGTTCGCGTGAGCGGCAATGGATGGCCTGTGCTGACAACGCTCCACGCCGACAGCCCCGAGCTAACGTTCACCAAGCTGCAGTCGCTATGCGCCGGATCCGGCGCTTCTGTCGAATCCTTCAATGCAATGCTGGCCGACAACATCGCTGCAGTGATCCATCAACAACTTGAAACCGTAAAGACAGCTACGGGTATTGCGAAGCGCCTACAGATCAACTGGCTGGTTTTGGATGGCAAAGAAGACACCGCAATACGCGCGAAGATCCGGAAAGGCGATTTCGCCGGGCTGAACACGGAAATTGCGGCCCAGAAGGCGGCAGCGATATTTGGGAATCGAACATGAAACGACACTATCGAGTAGGCGCGACCAGACGCAAGCAAGCTGGCTTCACGGTGCTTGAGGCCTTGCTCGTGACCCTTCTGTTCGCAGCGGTCATGGGACTGTGGAACTGGTATCAAGCCGATTACGTCGCAACGATTACAAGCCGGCAGGCTGCTTTCCATCAAAAGCAAGTCGGTAATGCCGCCGCCGCTTATGTCAAGAACAACTACGCTGCGCTTTTGACCTCTACCGCGGGCGGACCCGTTACTGTCTCGCTGGACACAATACGGAACGCCGGAAACTTGCCCGCAGCCGTGCCTCTTCTCAACCCCTATGGCCAGGCTTACACGCTCGCCGTTCGTCGGGCCACTCAAGGCGGGCAGGCCATCCTTGAAGCGCTGCTCGTTAGCGGAGGCGGGGCGGATGTGTCAGAGACGGACCTGCGCCGAACTGCCGCCATGCTGGAAGGCGGCGGCTTCGTACTCACAAGGCAGCCCGCGATCGCTCAGGGGTCGATGGGCAGTTGGCAGGTGCCGGTCGCCAGCTTTGGGCTTTCATTGCCGGGCGGAAACTTGGCCACCGCGTTGTTCTTCAATAGTGCCGGACAGGTAACCGACTATCTCTACCGGAATGCCGTCGCCGGCCGGCCGGAAGTCAACCGGATGAACACAAGCATCGACGTAAACGGCAACGATCTCAACAACGTCCGCACTGTTCGAACACAGACGGTCGAGGCCTCCGGCAATGTCAGCACCAAGGGAGCCCTTATCGTCCAGAGCAGCGACGGTGCAAGCAGCACGGGCTGGTACACCGCCGGCAATGACGGTTGGCTTCGCGTCTTGCACGACAACCACGTGGTCACCAATGGCGAGATTCGAGGCGGCGCCGTGCGTTCAATGGGACAAACCTTTTCGCATGGCCGGCTCAACGCCTACGAGTATCTATACGTCGGCGGCGTTGCCAACGAGGGTTGGGCTTGCGAAGCAAATGGTCTAGTGGCCCGCACAGGAATCGGAGAGCCCTTGGCGTGCCAGTCAGGCGTTTGGCGCAAGTCCGGCGGTGGGCAGCTGCGTTGCGAGTATTACTTCGCCGGCCGTGCAAGCGACAACCTCCCTGCAGATAATTCATGGTGCCCGGCCGGCATGATCGTCACGAGCGTGACGAGCTCCGGCAGCAATCAGAATTTTTATACGGTCATGGGCAAGAGCCTGTATGCCGGCAACGTCGGGCAGGGATACACATGCTGCGGTATTTCATGATCGCCTCTGTCGCGCTAGCTTTCTAACAGGACGTCGACTCTATGGGCCTGCTTATGCTTCCCCTATTCGCCCTGCTGACGCTCTTAGCGGCTTGGGCGTCAAGTTCCGACCAAACCATGGTTGATGTGCTGCTTCACCAGGAGGCGAGCTCCGCCGGCGGAAGCTTGCGGATCTATGCGAATGCAGTCGCGCAGTTTTCCCGTGTAAACCCCGCCTTTTCCGGGCCTGCGCCCAACAGCTCGCTTGATCTACCGACCTGGTTCAAGCCGCAGGCCGGGACTGCCAATCACATCGACGCCGGCAGGGCATACGTCTTCTTCGTTCCCGGCGATGCCCAGCCCGACCTGTATCTGATGTTCCCAGAAGAGGAGACGGGGCTGCCCTACCTGGTGGGCATAGCCCGAAGCGGCCACCTCTACTCGCCATCGGCAGGAGCGGCAGTAGCTGTGCTGCCTGGTGCTATCCCGGAAGGTGCGGTGGTGTACGTCCTCTGACCGCACGTCTCCAACAAAAAACCCCCGCCAGGCAGTGCCGTGCGGGGGTTGATGCGCTCTTGCGCTAAGGTTGCAGGCGTTATGGGCCGCTGCAGGCCTGGGATGTAGGGTGGGGGTTGGCGCCCGAGTAAGCTCAATTGTAGGCTTGCCAGAAGCGACGAGATCGCCTCTGGCAAGCCTACTCGGGCTATAAGTGCCCTGCCTTAGCAGAGCGGAGAATCGTAGAGAAAGCCGCGGCCGGTTCAGGGCCGCGACGGGTAGCTCAGTCTCGATCGAGGAACGCCAATTCGCCGAATCGAATGAGGGTGAAGGACACTGCTTTTTTCATCTGGCCTGTTCAGCAGCCTAACCAGATACTCGGGATGCGCCATTTTGAGTGCGGCGCGCACTGAACAACCTGCGAAGTTCTCTTCAATAGGCGCTGGCGGCGTCCATTGAAGAAAACTCCACGTAAGTGGAGTTTCGGGGTTTGGCTTGGACTTAGTTGCCGTCCGTGCCAGTTCGAACACCTTCAGCCGAAGCTTCGGGTTCAACGTACTGATAGACCAACACGCCATCGACTTTCGCCATGTGGATCTTCAGCAAGCGGCCCTTAAGGACTACTCCTGTTTGACCTGCACGAGTGCCGGTCGTGATCTTATAGGTATCGATGTACGGATCGCCGATGGTCACGGACGCCAAGACCTTTCGGTTGGAGTCGTTCGCAGCTTCTTGAAGCTTTTCGGTCATGACCTTGATGGCCTCTTTGCCGACAATCTTGACGTCGCAATTCAGCCAGGTGAGTGAATCCGCATTGCCTTCCTGCGCTTCACCGTGAAAGATGCTGATGCTGCACGACAGGAATGGCGCGCCTTTCTTGGGCTTAACTTCGCGGACGCGACGGACATAGCCGAGGCCACGAAGGTGGGCGTCGAAGTACTTGGGGGTGTTTGCTTGAGCCATGACGGATCTCCTAAAGAAAAGGGGAACCGCCGCCCCAGTCGGGGAGGAAAGTTCCCCGATGGGCTGAAAAAGACACTCCTGGTCGCTAGACCTGCGGTCACCGAATGGTGGAGCCAAACCGCTTTGCTACAAAAGATTCCGACATAAGCAGTCGGAGCGCTTTCTAGCCGATATCTTACGTTTGCGAGGCCGAGAAATCAACGAGATTTGCGCCCCGCGGTGGGGAAATTCCAGACCCCCACGAGTCCTTTACTGTGGACTTGCGGCCTTGAATGGCAATATCGTCGCGGTCGCAGTGCGACGGGGCGCCAGGTCCCGGCAAGGGTCTATCTCGCTCAGCTCTGCTGCGGATACAACTTCGATAACCATTAGCGTGTTGCCGTCCGCGTCCAGGAACACTGACTCAACCTCTCGATCTTCCCGCTCCTCACCGCACACGGCAAGCACTGTCACGTCACCAAGGCGCGCGTGCATTGCTTTCGAACCCACTGCCAGTTTATTGATCCAGGGAGAGAGAATGTTCATCGCAAATTCCTTTTCAAGTTATTCAATGCTTTGGGGTAGGGGGCCTTGCCGTCCATCGCTAGGGCCGGCTGGCCTCGCGGGCACCTGCCCCCCGCGATATGTAGCGGCACCGGCACGCTGGCCATCGACCGCGCCCCAGTCCAGGTTGGATTCGATTTCCTCCCCGTCGTCCGGATGCGTTGCTGCCTCCGCTTGAGGGCTATCCTCTAACTCGCCACCGGATTCCCGCGGCGGTTGTGCAGGCGCAGTAGATCGGACGACGTCGACCTTCCCTGCTGGCAGCAGCACGGTAAACCGATCGGGCTTGCCCGCCAGAATAATGTAGTTCCCCTGCACATCTGCCGACCCCTGTACGCCTCCTTGCAGATAGATGGGTACAGACCGGATATCGCCTGGCAACGGCCGATCAAGCACCACAACTGTCTTGCCCTGATCCCCGAAGGCACGTACAACCCCAAGCGCCGCGCCAGTGTCTACCGTGTAGTCAAAGTCTAAGCCATCAGGCGCCACTTGGAGACTTTGGACTTTCCCAGCGCAACCAGATATACCGATAGCTGCGACAAGGAAGACTGCCGCTGAAGCCTTTCGCTTCATGCGTTTCGGGGATGACAGTTCGAGGTTCAATTTCTATCCTATGTTGCGACCAGATCGCGGGCCACCGCGCAGCACAACGGGCACATGATAGAACGCTCCGCGGGAGCTAAAAAGCTCTGTAGCGCTCTTGCCAAACCGTGCATGTTGTGTGTAGGATTCCGCCCAGTACGCCCGTCAGAGCTCATCTGACATCTTTTGCAGTGCGCGGTTTGGCTCCACCATTCGGTGACCGCAGGTCTAGCGACCAGGAGTGTCTTTTTCAGCCCATCGGGGAACTTTCCTCCCCGACTGGGGCGGCGGTTCCCCATTTTCATTTTGGAGAACCGACATGAGTTCAACCCTCAGCGTTGCAGCCCTTTCCATCGCTTTTGGCATTTGCGTTGGCTCACTTATCTGGGGCGCCTTTGCGCTCGGCTCAAGGCTCACTGTTGCTGTCCGCGCTCGCGTAGACGGCATAGTGATCATCTCGCAAAAAACACGCCGCGCGGCCGCCGTTACTACGGTAGTGATGGCCGGCCTACTCGCCGGATGTGCGAATCAAAGCGCATCAGGTGGCGTGTACAGCTACCAGCAAGCCCAGCAGGTGCAGCAGGTCCAATCGGGGACGGTCCTTTCGGCACGACCTATCACCATACAGGCCAGCTACAACTCTGGTGCAGGCGTGGCTGCGGGCTCCACACTCGGTGGCTTGGCAGGCAGCTTCATTGGAAACCATAAGGGGTCCTATGTCGCAGCGGCCCTGGGCGCGTTGATTGGCGGAATTGCAGGTAATTCCGTCGAGCGCAAGGTATCTCAAGCCGCGGGTATCGAAGTCATAGTGAGGCTCGATAGCGGCCAGATGCAGGCGGTCGCCCAAGAGGCGGACGTTCCGTTAAAGCCCGGTCAACGGGTAAATGTTCTGAGCGGTGCCGGCGCGACACGCGTCGTCCCGATTTAAGCCCAGGCAGCGGCGTCCACTCGGCGCCCTGCCTCTTCCCAATCCGGGCCCACGCCCGTGGGGCGATAGGGTTCTATTTCGAGGTCTGCAATGAGCAACCATTACTTTGACACCGTTCACAAAGATCATCCCGTTACCGTGAATCTCGGTTGGGACCGCCAATTGAGCTACTTCTTCATGGTCATTCTCAGGCCGGTCGAGCTTCTTGATGCCACCCAGGCAGATGAAGCGGATTTCTATCTCTACTCCAATCTTCTCGAATCGAACGCCTTCGGCAAAAATCTCGATTATTACCGCACCGTCCTGAATAATTTTGGGATAGTCGTGCCGGAAAGCATGTTCATCGAGACGTTGCACGACAGTCTCAACAACGTCGGAAACCGTGTCGTCACGCACCAGGCGGACGGCTCCTTCACCGAAAGCTCTAAGTAGGGCTTGCCGTTCTCTCACCCATCGGGGCTTCCCGATCGGGGGCCTCATATTCTTGAAGGCCTTGTTATGACCCACCCTTCCCCCAGCGAACGAATGACGAACGTCGAATGCGTCGCGGACCTGATGGAGTATTCCTCTTTCGGACCGCTTGCCCAGATGTTCGTCGTCGACGCCTTGCTCAAGCACGCAACAACCGTGTCACAGCTCAGCGACGAAGCGCTCGAAGAGTGGCCCGAGAATCCGCTGTTTCACCCGCATTCATGGCGGGGCGTAGCAAAGGAAATTAGGGCGAAGCTTGAACGACATCTTGATCATCCAGCTTCTTCGTAAAGTGAACAGCAATTCGCCCAGCCGCACCAGGACCTTCGAACCTCTTAGATCCTGACGCATAGTTTTCAATCCCCCGTGCGGGCTTTTAGCCCGCAGCCCCTCATTTTCATCTTGGCCCCTCCGGGGGCCGCTTTTATTTCTGGAGCAACACCATGATTAAGATTTCCGGCACGCTGGAGGTCAAGACGATTCGAGGCGGCAATGGCGACTTCAACGTCGGCGAGCTGCAAACAGCGATCGGTGAGTTCAAGATCAAAGACAAGATCCTGGAGCAGTTCCAATCCGGCACCTATCCAGGTGAATTCTTGATCTCAAAAATCTATCCGCACTCCTACACGTGGTACGGAAAGATCACGATTGAGATACGGGCAGCGCTGGCCGAAGTCATGCTTGAAAGCGATGAACCCGACGACGCCGAAATGCCGACTCAAGCTAGCGAGCCTGATCCAGCCGACGAGGAACGTACGTCCCGGCCTGTCACGGCTCAATCAGAAGCAGACACCATGCCTGCGCCGGTGTCTGTATCTCTGCCAGCGCCGGCCACTATTGAAGCGATCGCAGCCGACGAGCCCGTGGCCTCGATTGGCGATATTGAAAACAGCGAGCTGCAGGAAATCTTCGGCGCAGAGCTCAGCGAGCTAATCAAAGCCCGTCAGCCAGTGAAGCTTGATCCTTCTGTCGACCGCGCGCTATTTCGGTCTCAACGGGACTGGCTCGGTAAGCGGCTCGACTACAGCTTCCGTGCGGCCTCTCAAACGTGGCATTCCAAGTAGGAACTTTTGCCCTACATCCTGGGCCGGCATCTGCCGGCCTGCCCTATCAACTCTTCCTAGTAGCTCACTATGGCACTTATCTTCCCCAGGCTAGCTCAGAACTTCGTTCGAAACGGCTATTTCCCAACGGACGAAGAAACACTTACGCGGGTTTCATCAGCACTTGAACTTTTGGAGCCCGATGCCGGCGCCAGACTATATGACCCCTGCTGCGGAGAAGGCGCAGCACTTCACTGGATAGCGTCGACTGTAGACACGCTTCATGGGTCGCCAACTACGGAGACGTATGGCGTCGAATTCGACAAAGGTCGTGCCTGGCACGCGAAGAATCTTTTGCGCACCGCACTGCACGCGGATATACACGACGCATTCGTATCTGCTCGCTCGATGGGACTTCTATTTCTGAATCCTCCCTACGGCGCCGTGGTGGCCGACAAGGGCCACACCGGTGATAGGCATTATGACCGCCTAGAGAAAGTCTTCTATCAGGCCTCCGTTCCGGCGCTAGCGTTTGGCGGTGTGCTGGTCTTGATAGTCCCGCACTACGTCATGGACAAGCAGTTCGCGACGATGATCTCCCGTAACTTCGAGGGCATACAAGCCTTCCTTGCGCCAGAGCAGGAATTTCGCCAGCTTGTCGTGCTAGGAGTCAAAAGGCGTTCTGAGGCACCAGATCCGGAAGTGGTTAAGCGGCTCAGCACGATTGGTCAGGGCGAGCTGCCGCCAGAGCTTCCCAAGGAATGGAGAACTGCGCCCTACCTGATCCCAAACGTTTCCGGCGAGCTTGCTTTTTTCTCCACGAAGATCGACCCAGAGCAGCTGCATGACGAGCTTAAACGTGTTGAAACTGCGACCTTGTGGCCGCAGTTTGGCCGTATCTTCAATACTGGCCAAGTCGCACACAGGCGACCTCTATGCAACCTCTCTGACTGGCATTTGGCGCTCGCGCTGGCGGCCGGCCAGATAAGCGGTGTTGTTGAAGGAGACGACGGCACAAAGCTATTGATCCGCGGCGACACCATCAAGGTCAAGGACCAAGAGGTGCAGCTTGAGGAGGCCAGTAACGGCGATGTGCGAACCACGATAGTGATGCGCGACAAGTTCGTTCCCACGATCGTTGGAATCAACTTCACACCGGGTCCGGATTTGGGCCAACTCGTCAATATCCGTTGAATGACTTGATGACTGTGGCAAGCGCCACGTCTGTCCAGCCCCTCGCCTTGGCGAGGGTGCTGCCAAAAGCGCATATTCGGTGCGCTTATGACAGCGTTTTACGTAGCCCGACGTTCTCGGGCCGCCGCCGGCGTAACCGGCATCCTTTCGGTTTGGCTCCATGGGTTCACGCCCTGACCGTGGTCTCTCTGACCTGGAGTGTCCTTCTAACCCCTGCGGGTAACCCCGCAGGGGGCTCCCGCTGTCGCTTGGATTCGCCCAATGACAACGCTTTCCAAATTCATCGTCACTTTCGAAATTCCTCATATACATAGCATCAAGATCGGCGTGGAAGCATCGAACGTTGGTACTGCCCTCCAATTGGCGGAATCGGCGTTCAACTCCGGTTCTCTATGGGAGACACGCAGTTCCCACAGGCTCCTCCACGACGACTTCCACGACGATGGCGAAGCTATGGAACGGTACGTTGAGCAGTTGGACGGCGCGCCGTTTCCGCTTCCTGACGCCACCGTCCACGAGCTGGAACTACAAACTCGTGCGCGAAGCCTCTTGGACTTCTGCCGCATTGTGTGCGACGCAGCCCCGTCGCTGGAGGAGCAAATCGTAGACCTTGACCGGTTGTTCGAGGTACGCCTTTCCGCTCGATCCATTCAACACATCCGCGACCTGCTGCCGCACCTTACAGCGGTCTAGTTCTTCTGGCCGGCGCGACCGGCTTATGTTTACAGGAGCGCTTCTATGATTTTCCGCATTCGCGAACTGCAAGACTTGTTCGTGGACGCTTGCGTCCGGTTTCCCAATGGCGATCTCGCCTTCCTTTCCTTCTACGGCCGAGATGGTTCCGTACAACAACTTTTCGCATCGCTGCAGCTCGGTACACAGGAGGGCGGGCTACGGCAATTGACACTGGTTACGGCTTCATCATCAGTGGAAACCGTCATTTCGATCGGCGACGTCAAAAGGTTGGATAAGCACACTGGCAGACTGCCGAAACAGACCCTTTTTGGCGGACTTCTACACTGCTGGATCTATGACCCATCCCTATTGAAGCCATCACGGGCAACGCGCAGTGGTTGGGTTCTACAAGACTGCGTCGACACATCGGAGGCCGACGCGGCGGATGATCGCGTATGGAACCTGGTTAAACAGGTCTCCGAAGTGCCTCTAATGGACCACTGGCGTGAATTTATCTTGGGCGAGCTGAGCACAGAGCTGCTCGTCGATCTTACTGACGAGATGTGCCGGCCGGCCGGGAGAATTCACCCGATCTTTGTGCGCATACCTATCGACTTCTCGGCGCGCATTTCGTCGTACGTCCGCAACGGCCAATTGAAGCTCGTCGTCGAGGCGTAAATACCGCTTTCCCTACCCTTCCGGGACACCATCCCGGCCGGGCTTGGTGTCTCTCTTTTTTGGAGCACCACGATGAATGCAACCTTTCATGAAGAAGCCGCCGCCTTGAACGAGGCTGAACCGGATCAAACTCGTCGGATTCCGCTATCGGACTTTATTAGCAAGTTCGGGTCTGGCCTGCTGCAAGCTGTACGCAAACAAAATCCTCCCATCTTTGATGACCTTGAGCGTGCCGACTGGGATGTCATCATCGACTCCTTGTTGAGGACACCTTTTCCTGCACAGCGTCGTGTCGTTCACGCGATCACCACCTTGTTGACCCAGCATTCGCCTGCTGGAATTATCAATGCGGAGATGGGGACGGGAAAAACCCTTATGGGCATTCTCGTAGCCACACTTCTCCATCACGCTGGTCTCCCTAGAACGCTCGTGCTCGCACCGCCTCATTTGGTTTACAAATGGCGACGGGAAATCCGGGCAACTGTGCCCGGTGCGCAAGTTTGGATCCTCAACGGTCCGGACACCCTTCGAAAGCTCCTTCAATTGCGGACAATGCGCGACCGGCCGACTTCGCCTCAGTTCTTCATCTTGGGGCGTGTCCGGATGCGTATGGGGTTCGATTGGCGTCCTGCGTTTGCAACACGGCCGGTACTGTTCGATTCCGAATTGGGACGGGTTTGCAGAAGCGCCGCTTGCTGCCCGCGCTGCGGTCAGTTTGTGTGCAATGAAGATGGCGTGCCGCTTACCCCTGCGCTCGCGACTTCGGCCTTAAACGAACGTCGTGGAGCGTGCAATTGTGGCGAGCGGCTTTGGACCTTGATCCCAAAGCGCGCAACCCCGACGACCTATCGCGATATGGTCAAGAAGGCGCTCGTTCAAATGCCAACGGTGGGTCCCCGCACTGCGGACAATCTCCTGACTCGCTTTGGCGAGGACATGCTTGGTGACATGCTGCAGGACAACGTCTACGAGTTCATCAATCTGATGGATGAAGAAGGTGACTTGGTGTTCTCGGACCGCCAGGCTAAACGCATGGAACGGGCACTTGCCTATACGGAGGTATCTTTTGGACAAGGGGGGTTTCAGCCCACTGAGTTCATCAAACGCGTGCGACGTGAAGTCGCCTGAGTAATTGTTCCAACGGGGGCAACCCCGCCGAGGAACCTGATGTTCCGTCATCAGTAGCCTACCGGCACATGCAGGACTGGTAACGGTCTTGTGTGAAGCTGCCGAGACAATGTAGCTGGGCCTTCGGGCCGCACCGATGCCGTGAGGCAAGGTGTTACCTGCGAGCATCAATGCGGTTACAGCGCTAGGCTGGGTGGTATGACCAACGCAAGTGAACTGCTGTTAAACACCGTTATGAACAACAAGCCAAAGATGCTGACAGGCTTGAACCAAAAGGTATGCGGTCGGTTGCCCTTTATCCGTTTTGGGGGCACACGGACATCATGACCGCCGGTGGAAAGGCAGGGTCTAACCCATCTCGTTACTCAGGTGAAACACGGTAAGCCCGTATCGCTGCCCTTCGGGGCAGGCAGACCGCAAGGAATGCTGTTGGCGGTGCGGGTAAAGGAATGTGGAGAAAGCGAATGCCGTCCTGTAATGGGGCGGATAGGGGTTGAGCCGCAAGGCGACATCACCCCACGCGAAAGCGGGCAGACTTCCACTTGGTCTTTCTCTACGAGAAAACTTGTCCAACCTTCTACAAGAGGGAATGCAGATGACTACGCAAGAAATTGCTTGCGCGGGTGCGCCCTCACACGAATCGGTCACATGGCACAGCATCGACTGGGCTGCGTGTCACCGTGAGGTGCGAAGGCTCCAAGCGCGTATCGTAAAGGCGACACGGCAAGGAAAACACGGCAAGGTGAAAGCCCTGCAGTGGATTCTGACCCACTCGTTCAGCGGCAAAGCATTAGCCGTCAGACGAGTCACCGAGAACCAAGGCAAGAAGACGCCGGGTGTGGATGGCATCACGTGGTCCACCCCGGAAGCCAAGTCTCAAGCCATGTTGTCAATCAAGCGGCGCGGGTATCGTCCCCAACCGCTGAAGCGTGTCTATATTCCTAAAGCCAATGGGAAGATGCGACCGCTGGGTATCCCGACCATGAGAGACAGGGCGATGCAGGCGCTATACCTGCTGGCTCTTGAACCCGTGGCCGAGACCACAGCGGACGGACGCTCGTTTGGGTTCCGACCGGAGAGATCCACGGCGGACGCCATCGAACAGTGCTTCACGGCACTGTCCAAGAAGGTGGCACCGCAATGGGTTCTCGAAGGCGACATCAAAGGCTGCTTCGACAACATCAGCCATGACTGGCTCATGGGTCATGCACCGACGGATCGCGAGATCCTGAAAAAGTGGCTCAAGGCCGGATACATGGAAGATCGGCAACTTTTTCCAACTGAAGCCGGTACCCCGCAAGGGGGCATCATCTCGCCAACCCTGGCGAATCTCGTCCTCGACGGACTGGAAGCCAAACTGGATGCCGCGTTCGGAAGAAAGCGGTACGCCAACGGTGTACAGACCCGTTTGATGGTCAACTATGTGCGGTATGCGGACGACTTCATTGTGACGGGACGCTCGAAAGAGCTACTGGAGCAGGAGGTCATGCCGATCATCAAGGACTTCATGCGGGAACGGGGGCTCACGCTCTCACCCGAGAAGACCAAGATCACGCACATCGACGAGGGCTTCGACTTCCTCGGACAAAACGTGCGCAAGTACAACGGCAAGCTGTTGATCAAGCCGTCGAACGCGAACGTGGCGACCTTCTTGGAGAAAGTGCGCTCGGCTGTCAAAGGCAATAAGGCGCTGGATCAGCCTCGGCTGATTCGGATGCTCAACCCAATGATCCAAGGCTGGGCGAATTATCACCAGCACGTCGTGTCCAAAGCGACGTTCGCGCGTGTCGATCATGAGATTTGGCGTGTGTTGTGGCAGTGGGCCGTTCGTCGGCATCCGCAGAAAAGCAGCGTCTGGATCAAGCAGCGCTACTTCCACTCCGTAGGCACCCGTAACTGGGTATTTGCGGCGGCAACGGGTGAAAGGTTCCCTGATGGGAATCCCATCCTGTCGTCACTGCGGAAGGCAACGGATACGCCCATTCGGCGACACCGGCCAATCAAGTTGGAAGCCAATCCATTCGACCCGACGTGGGAGACGTACTTTGAGGAGCGTGTAAGCCTCAAGATGCAGAACTCACTGAGGGGCAGGAAGAAGCTCATCAACCTCTGGTTGGAACAGGATCGTCGTTGTCCGATCTGCCAAGAGTTGATCACGCAGGAGACGGGGTGGCATGTCCACCACATCATCCGGCGGGTCGATGGCGGAAAAGATGGGAACACCAATCTCATCATGGTGCATCCGAACTGTCATAACCAGATTCATGTCAATGGTCTCAAGGTGGTGAAGCCGGTTCGCGAAAGCGGGCTTTGAAAGGCTTGAGCCGTATGAGGGGAAACTCTCACGTACGGTTCTTAGGGGGGGATGGGCCAGCAATGGCCTGTCCCTACCCGACTATCTGCCCCAGGGGTACTTCGGGTTGCTTATCGCAGACGAAGGCCATGAGTACAAGAACGAAGGCTCAGCTCAAGGCCAGGCAATGGGGGTGTTGGCACGCAAGTGCTCAAAGGCTCTCGCACTGACTGGCACGTTGATGGGTGGCTATGCCGACGATCTCTACCACCTTCTTTATCGCCTGCATCCGCGGATGATGATTGAGGACGGGTTCAACTTCAATTCCAAGGGCTCAATGGCCTCGGCCACAATGGCCTTCATGCGCGAGCACGGCGTCCTGATCGACATCCATAAGGAATCCAATTCAGGATCCCATCGGACGGCGAAGGGGGACAAGAAGACAGTTTCAACCGTGAAAGGACCGGGTTTTGGTCCGAAGGGAATCATGCGATATGTGGTCCCCTACACGGCGTTCTTGAAACTGTCGCAACTGGGGCAAGATGTCCTTCCACCTTATCGCGAGAGCATGGTGGAGGTCGCTATGTCACCGGACATGGAGTCCGCCTATCAGTACCTTGAGCGTACTTTGGTTGAGGAACTTCGTCGCGCGCTTCGCGCCGGCGATAAGTCTCTCATGGGGGTTGTTCTAAACGCCCTTCTGGCATGGCCGGAATGTTGTTTTCGGCCGGAGACTGTGCGGCACCCGCATACCAAGTCGGTGCTGTTGAGCTTGCCGGCTCTATACGGAAACCAGGAGATGACGCCCAAAGAAGGCGCGCTACTGGAACGTGTAAGGCGGGAGGCCGCGCATGGTCGGCGCACGCTGGTCTACACCACGTATACCGGCACGCGCGACACTTCGGCCAGGCTAAAGGCTTTGCTTGACCAGGCTGGCTTGCGCAGTGCCGTGCTTCGTTCCAGCGTGTGCGCCGAAAAGCGGGAGGACTGGGTGATGGAGCAGGTGGATCGCGGCATCGATGCGCTTGTTTGCAATCCCGAGCTGGTGAAGACTGGTCTGGATATGCTGGAGTTTCCGACCATCTTGTTTATGCAGACCGGCTACAACGTCTACACGTTGCAGCAGGCCGCAAGGCGTAGTTGGCGGATCGGGCAAACGCGCGACGTTGACGTTGATTTTCTTGGCTATCAGGGGTCGGCACAAATGCGCTGCCTTCAACTCATGGCACAGAAGATTGCAGTATCGCAGTCCACGTCTGGCGACATGCCTGATTCCGGTCTCGACATTCTCAACCAGGGAGGCGACAGCATTGAAGTCGCCCTTGCGAAGCAGTTGGTAAGCTGACTTCGTCCCTCAAGGAGGACGGGCCACCCCATAAGGGTGGCCCTTTTTTTTCGAAGTTGGTATCTGACGATAGCTGCTACGGAGTGTCGACGAGCGGTACGAACACAGCTTCCTAAGCGAACTGGACCACAGCTGGGATACGCGGAAAGTTACGATCGCCTAAACATCCGCGGCAGTCTGAAAAGAACCGATGCACGAGGTTGTCTTAGTAGACAGTCAAGAATGCCTAAATTGAGGTTGGCCGCGATGTTGTATATTTCGCCCTGATCACAGCAAAGTGCTCACCCAAAAAATAAGGGGAAGGTGTTGGAGCACCTTCCCCTTATAGGAAGTTCGGGTACCAATTCGACTTCCAGCTCCGAAGGTTAGTCCTTGGGAGCGTTCAGCGGGACGCGCACTTTGGCGTATTTGGACTTCTCGATACGCTGCAGTTCCTCGTCGGTCAGGCCAGCGCCGTAACGTTTGAACAGCTCGTTCAGTTCGTGCGCTTCTTCCTTGGTCTTCAAGGTGTATTGACCTTTCGTCATAGATCTCCTTTCGGATCTATAAAGTTACCCGCAGCGCGAATGGCGGCGGGTGTCCGGTGGCGGTGATAACGCCACCGGACCTACCTTGATGGGGGCCAAAGCCAAAAACTCAAGGCCCGCCTATCCGCCCCTTTTTTATTTCGATAGAGGGGCCAGCCCCTGCCAAAGGCGTGTTGACGCGGACATCCCCGTTTCACGAAAATCGGGGTTGGACGAGGACGTCCAGGCATGCCCGTAGGACCCGTGCCGGCACGATGGAATTGATTTCGGCCATGCTGTTGTCCGGTACAACGTCGCGGGTGTAGCGCCGCTTCCAGAACCACTCTGGATTTGGTTCATTGAAGACCCCGACATATGGAACGCATAAGCCTTGCGCGATGTGTGATGGACCGCAATCGTTTGAAACGACGAGACGAGCATTGTGCATCAGCGCGGCAAGTTCCTTTACCGTCCGGCAGAACTCGATCTTGAAATCCCTTCGACCTAATCTATGAATGCGATCACGCATATTGCCTTCGTCAGGCCCAAGAACAAAAGTGAAGTCGGCCGAGCCGCCGAGGTGATTCTTAAGGAGGTCAGCAAGGACTAGATAGTGGTCCAACGCCCAGCGCTTAAAGTCCCCTGCCCCGCCACCCGGTATCAGAACTATGTCCGCCGGCTCCACTTTGCCGATATGGGCAGAGGCGATTTCCATGAAGGCGTGCCGTGCCGTCCGTTCAGGATCATGATCCTGATGCGTTGCGAGCAAACGCAGGTTTGCGAGTCCAATGTATTCGTTGATGTCCTTGCGATGCGAATGGGTCCACACACGGTCGCCTAAACGATCATTTTCGAATCCCATCCGCAGGACTGGCCTCCGAAGAAAGCTGATCAGTGGGTAGCGCTCGCTTGAATGGTGAAGGCTCAATGCCGCATGCGCTTTGCGTGGGAGCGCGCGCATCTGCGCAGCGAACGCGTCGGCCTGGACGAACTCGTCGACCCAGGGAAGGCCTGCGTAGAAATGCCCTACCGCGTAACGAGACACCACGCGGACCCGCTTATCGCGCCAAAATTGCTTCACGAGGCTGAGTGCCGGATACGCTACGATTTGATCGCCGAACCTCGGCTGACTCCTGAGAAAAACAACAACATCTGACATAAACCACCCAAACGAATAGGCGGGGCTTTATGGTCGCTTTCGGCACGACGCCGGCAATTTATCATGAGGCGTGTCTTGGGAGATCCACGCTATGTGCAGCCACTATCAAACGTTGAAGGACGCCGAGCTATTACTCAAGAAGTTCGGCGTTCACGAGAAGCCGCCCACGATCGCGCGATACGACATGTGGCCTAGGTATCAAGGCGTGTTCGTGCGCCGGCCGGCGGAGCATGACGCCGGCGACGAAGCGGTTCCGGAGCGCGAAGCCGTCGTAGGGCGGTGGGGTCTGATCAGCGCGATGACAAAGGCGGACGGTCTGGACAAAGCCGGCAAACTGTCGACCTTCAACGCCCGCAGCGAAACGGCGCCCAAGTCCTTCACCTTCGGAAATGCCTGGCGCCGCGGGCAACACTGCATCGTCCCGGCCGAAGCCATCTTCGAACCTGATTGGAGATCCGGCGCCGCGGTGGCCACGCGCTTCACCCGGGCCGACGGCGCGCCGCTGGGGATTGCCGGGCTATGGGACCGATGGCGCGACGCCGCCGGCCAGGTGCAGGAGAGCTACACCATGCTGACCATAAACGCAGATCAGGATCCACTGTTCCGCGACTACCACCAGGCTGGCAAGGAAAAGCGCATGGTCGTGATTCTGCCGGAAGGCGCCTACAACGACTGGCTGACCGCGTCGGCGACCGATAGCCGCGACTTCCTTGTGCCCTTCCCCGCCGATCGCCTGGTCGCGGAACCACCGACCAAATAGCGCTAGCCCAGTTTTTGCTTGTAGAGATCTTGTGCCGCCGCGAGCGAGGCGCGCATGCCATAGATCGTGCCATTTTCACCACGACTAAACCACAGCTCGTACTGCCACATGCCATCAACGAAGACACGGCAGATCGTCCATCCAGCCGGACCTTGCCAGTAGTACGTGTCCCGCTGCGTCCATTCGTCGCTAGTCATGTTCCGTCCCCAGTCAGCCGGAATCGGGGTCAAATGCCGCGGATTCCGAGATTAAATATACTGTGTTTTTATACAGTATTTCGGGGCTAACCTTGAACTTCCAATGCAGCGTCCTTCGGACCCACGTCCTCGGCGAATGTCGCCGAGACCACGACCTAGGGGAGCCCGTAGTAGGAACCGTGCACATGTACTCCATGCTGCACAAGGGGCTGAATCGTCACGTTCCCTGTATGACGCTGGAGGGCTTGGCCAAGTTCGGCGCCAAGCTGCCCAGCCCTATCCCGGACCTGCTGGATCCTCAACTTCTGACCTTTAGCTCGGACCGAGGCATGATGGTGGTCGGCTTCGAAGAAATTGCAGGCTGCAAGTACTATCAAGGCTGGTGGATGCAATGGATAGACAGTTGATGACCCTTGTGTTTGGCTTGCCTTATAGTTAAATTAGTGAAATTATTGAATTACGATAACTTTTCTAATTTCAGTACACATGGACCCTATACTTAATCCGTATGCCCCGGGCGCTGGCAGCCCCCCTCCCGAACTAGCGGGACGCGACGACATTCGCGAACAAGTCCGAGTTTGTCTAGAACGCTTGAATGTTGGTTTGCAGTGAAAACTGACCCAGCGTTTGCATCGAAAACTGACCCAGCCCTAATTTGATTGGGTCAGGGTTGCTACAGATTTGGCTGTTTTACGCTCCTTTTTGGGCTGTGTGCTGCTGTTTTTGAATCGGTAGCTGTCGTTGCCGGTCTCGACGATGTGGCAGTGGTGGGTGAGTCGGTCGAGCAAAGCAGTCGTCATTTTTGCGTCCCCAAATATGTTCGCCCATTCAGCGAAGCTGAGATTGGTGGTGATGATGAGGCTTGTGTGCTCGTAGAGCTTGCTGATGAGGTGGAACAGCAGCGCACCGCCGGCTTGGCTGAATGGCAGATACCCGAGTTCGTCGAGAATCACGACGTGCGAGTGCATGAGCCGGTGGGCGAGGTGTCCAGCTTTGCCGGCCTGCTTCTCGAGCTCCAACGTGTTCACCAACTCGATCGTGGAGAAGAAGCGAACTCGGCGACGCAGGTGTTCGATGGCGTGAACCGCGAAGGCCGTCGCCAGATGCGTCTTACCGGTGCCAGGGCCGCCAACTAATACGACATTGTGAGCGGGTTCGATGAACTCGCCGCGGTGCAGTTGCCGAACAAGGGCTTCGTTGACCTCGCTGCATCCGAAGTCAAAGCCTTGTAAGTCTCGATATGCTGGGAACTTGGCCACCTTCATCTGATAGGCAATAGATCGTACCTCTCGCTCGGTAAGCTCGGCCCGTAGAAGCTGGCTCAAGATGGGAGAGCAGCTCTGGTATGCCGGAGAGTCTTGCTGCACGAGGTCGGTGAGCGCTTGAGCCATACCGTGCAGCTTGAGCGCCTTCAAGCGCTCGATCATGAGTTCATGCTGCATGACGTGGCTCCTGAGTGCGGAGGGTGTCGTAGCGGCCGACGTTCGCCTCGGGTTCGACTGTGAGCGAGAGCGCTTGGGGCGCCGTCAGCGGCGGTAGCGGTGTGCCGTCGAGCAGTCGGCTCAAGATGTTGAGAATGGTTTGCTTCGATGGCGTACCGGCCTCCAGCGCTAAGGTCACTGCGGCGAGGACCAGTTGCTCGTCATGCAACAAGACCAACGACAGGATCTCCACCATCTCTCTATCCCCGCCAGCGTGAGGCAGAAGCAGTGCCTGAAGTTGGCGAAATGCTTCCGGCAACGCGGTGAACGGCGCCCCATTGCGCAGCGCGCCAGGCTTGCGTTGCAGCACGGCGAGATAATGCCGCCAGTCGTAGAAAGTGGCACCACGGTCATGGCGCCGGTTGATGTGGCGAGGATGCTGCGCGATGACGTGACCTTCGGCGACGACAACGAGGCGATCCGCATAGACCCGCAAACTCACGGGCAGGTTGGCGTAGGACGCGGGGACGCTATAGCGGTCACGCTCGAAGGCGATCAAGCATGTGGGGGAAACGCGCTTGGTGTGTTCCACAAAGCCGTCGAACGGCTGGCCAACAGGCATCAGAAATGGGCGTTCCTCGGACCATATCTGCCAGATGCTCTGGTCACATGCCGGATGGCGTATCTGTTGCCACAGCCTGGCGCACTCGTCGGCCAACCAGTCGTTAAGCGCTTCCAAGCTCGAAAAGTGGGGCAGGCGTTGCCAGATCCGCCTCCGGCTATCCTGCACGTTCTTCTCGATCTGTCCCTTCTCCCAGCCTGACGCGGGGTTGCAGAACTGCGCATCAAACAAATAGTGGCTGACCATGCTGGAGAATCTGGCGTTGACCTCGCGCGACTTGCCGCGGCCGACCCTATCCACAGCGGTCTTCATGTTGTCGTAGATACCTCGACGCGGGATGCCTCCCCACGCCACAAAAGCGTGATGGTGCGCATCGAACAGCATCTCGTGTGTCTGGAGCCAGTAGGCGCGCAGGAAGAAGGCGCGACTGTGGCAAAGCTTGAACTGCGCGATCTGGAGCTTGGTGCGCTCGCCGTTGATCACCGCACTGTCCTCGCTCCAGTCAAACTGAAAGGCGTCGCCTGGTGCGAACGTCAATGGCACGAACGTGCCCCGTCCTGAAGTCTGAGATCGTTCCTGTTGTTCCTGTCGCCATCGTCGCGCGAAAGCGGCGACACGGTCGTAAGAGCCCGTGTAGCCTAGAGCGCAGAGATCCTGGTGCAGCTGCAACAGCGAGCGTCGCTGCTTGCGCGTGCGGTTGGTCTCGGCCTTGAGCCATGCCGAAAGCTTCTCCGCATAGCCGTCTAGAACGGTAGGCCCAGCCGCACGGCTGTAGGTTGGTTCAATGGTGCCCGAGCGCAGATAGCGTCGCACCGTGTTGCGCGATATGCCAAGTCGCTTGGCAATCTCTCGTAAAGAGACATGATCACGCAAGTGCCAACGGCGAATAATGCTGAGAAGAGCCACGTCGATCACTCCTGTCTCCTGCACGGGTACCGAGCAGGATAGTGTTCACGAGGTGGGTCAGAATTAGATGCAAATCAAACGTAAAAGTGGGTCAACTCTGCCTGCAAATCAACAGTGGACGATTAAGTCGCCGCGCTCACGGGCCGCGGCAATAATGCGTGCGGCATTGGCGACTACCTCTTGAAGCCCCACCAAGGGAAGTTGACCGGTAGGGAGATACTCGTTCTGAAGATCGACAACGAGAAAGGCACGATTGTTCATTTGCTTGTTTCCTGGGATTGAACGCGACGGACCGCGGCACAGGTCGAGTCGCAAGTTTTTAAGCTGCCGTCAAAATTCCTGAGACTCGCCATCCTCGGGCACCATGGTCCGTTGGCTGTCCATACCTTTGCTGCTGATGAAGTCACGCAGTTCCTTGCGCGACAGGAGTGCGTGGTTGACCGCTTCCATATGAATGGCGACCACTTTGGCCTCAGGAGCAAACCGGTATGCGCGCAGCATGTCGTCCTTGCCCATGATGATGGACCCGTTATAGCCATTGACTTGCGCATAGCCCGTGTTCAGAAAAACCACGTCTGGTTTGAACTTAGTCAGAGTCTGTTCAACCTCGGGGCGCCAGATGGTGTCGCCCACCACATAGCTTGTCTTGTAGCCCGGGCGCTGGAAGACCACACCCATCGCCATACCCAATAAATCCTTCAATTGAGGCACTACGAACATCTGGTCAGTGCCATGCTGTCCACCGGTCTTGAAGATCCTTGTTCCCTTGAACTCGGTTCCCGCTTCCGTGAGTACGTGCACATCGGTAAAGCCGTCCTTGCGCACCGTCGTGGCGTCTTCCTCGTTTTGCGTAAAAATTGGCATATCTCGCGGTACCAGACTTCTCGCCGCTGCATCCCAATGGTCGGCGTGCAAATGTGTCAGGATCACCGCGTCAGCCTTCAGCACATCGCTCACTGGTATGGGCAAATCCACCAGAGGATTTCGCAGTTCGCTGCGTGGGGTGTCCGGGAAGCCAGCGTAGGCGCCCTTCGGGGCGAGCATGGGATCAACCAAAAATGTCGTGTTGGCGTAGCTCAACTTGATCGTCGCGTTGCGAATCTGCTGGAAATTCACGACGGGTGCCTTCCCCGACGCGGGTTGTTGGGCTACCGCTCCTGTTGGTAGGGCCACGACGGCCGCCGCCGTCAGGAAGCCTATAAAAAAAGGGGACCGCAAGAAATTCGTCATGTTCATTGGTTCGTCATGAGTTTAGAGGCGCAATGCTTGCCTCGAGAGATTTCAGGCTGAAATTGTCTCTAAGTGCCAAGTACAGCGCTATTGGCCCAAATGACTATCTTCGATAAAATTGGGCCAAACTGACATAGCGAGACTCTGGTGGAACCTATTCGGATTGTTGTGCTGGCATTTGACGGGGTGAGCCTCTTTCACCTTTCCGTTCCGGGCATCGTCTTCGCCGGAGAGACCTCCAACGAGGGCTCCCCCCTTTACGACATTCAGTATTGCGCCAGCACGACCGGACGAATTCACTCGGACCAAGGGATCGCCATTGATGTGACACTTGGCCTGGAGGCTATGGAGACCGCTGACATCGTCATCGTCCCCGCTTGGAATCACCCCGAACAGGGCACGCCCCCTACGGTCGCAGAGGCGTTGCAGCGGGCACACAGGCGTGGCGCGCAAGTTGTAGGTCTTTGCTTAGGAGCGTTTGTCCTAGGTGACTCGGGCTTGCTTGATGGCCGATCCTCAACGACGCACTGGGCGTTCCGCGACCTATTCGTGCAGCGCTTTCCAGAGACCGTCTTCCTACCCGATGTGCTGTATGTGGATGACGGAAACGCCGTTACCTCGGCTGGCACAGTCGCGGCAATTGACTGTTGTCTTAACCTGGTGCGTCAACGCTTTGGAGCAGATGTCGCGAACCGCATTGCACGGCGGTTGGTGACGCCTCCCCATCGCCAGGGAGGTCAAGCGCAGTACGTCGAACAGCCCGTGCCCAGCTTGCCAAGCGAACATCGGTTACCCGGTGTGCTTGATTGGGCGCGGACGCACCTTGCGCAACCGCTAGCGGTAGACGACCTTGCAGACGTCGCACGGATGAGCCGTAGAACCTTTACGCGCCGTTTTCGAGAGTTAACTGGCACTACAGTTATCAAGTGGCTAGCTTCTGAACGAGTCTCAAAGGCACAGCAACTACTCGAAACTACAGATCTCCCGATCGAACAGGTGGCGACCGCCGTCGGATTTGGATCGGCGCTATCCCTACGGCAGAAATTTGCCGAGCAGATCCATACCTCTCCGTCAGCGTATCGGCAGGCTTTCCGGATGCGCAACTTGCAACAATCCTAAAGGGCTACCTTAAACGCCCTTCACCAGGTGCTTTGAAGTACGTACCAGTTCGCGCCGCCGCTGCTGCTAGGACTGAAGGTCGCCGAGAGTGCCCGACCAAGCGCCTCAACTGACTCTAGTTCCCCTTGCGGGCAGAAGCGTGCAATGGACGCAGTCTTCTTCTAGTGGTTGCCCCCGCGCACAGTATCGATCAAAGCGACGACTGCCGGAGAATTCCCACGAGTTCGAAACGCTAGAGCAAGGTTTACCCGCCGATCGAACGCCGTGATCGACCGATATACGATACCGGGCGGCGAAAGCCTCACGATGGACTCTGGGGCCAATACCACGCCATATCCCGCGGCGGCGAGCGCAACGGCCGAGATGAAGTCCTTTACGCGCTGATGCTGCTGCCCAAGAATGCCTCCCGCCTTGGCCAAGTCCGCCAAGATCTCCGAAAAGCCTTCGCTCTCATCAAACTGAGGGATGATGAAAACCTCTCCGGCAAGATCTGAGGGCGACAACTCGTCCTTCAAGTGGAGTGGATGATTTTCTGCCATGGCGACGGCGAGTCGCTCTGACTGAAATTCGATAGCGGCCACGCCTTCCGGATACGCACGCCTGGCTCGGACAATGCCGATATCGATGGCGCCCGTCCTCAGTTCTTCCAGTTGCACGGGCGTTTCCATAGGCACGATCTCTACACGGACGGCCGGATGTTCCGCACGATAACGTTTCAGTGCGCCCTGGAGAGCGCCCGTGGTGACTGCCGAACCAACAAAGCCCGCCCTGACAATGCCCGCCAGGCCACGCGCGGCCTGCATCCCGATCTGTACTGCCAGATCTATATGTTGAAGAGCGATGAGTGCATGCGCGTGAAAGATCTTGCCGGCATCAGTCAGCGAGACGGGTTGTCGCTTGTTGCGCTGTAGCAGCTTGACGCCCAGTTGAGTCTCCAGTCTTTGGATCGCCACACTCAGGACCGACTGCGACACTCCCAGCGCGTCGGCAGCTTTTGAGAAATGGAGGTGCTCCGCCACTGCTATGAAATAGCGCAACGTGCGCGTTTCGACATTTTTATCGCTCATATCGAACAAACTATCGCTGGCCGCATGTTTAACAATCGCACGGTGTCACTTCTAATGAGTCCACATACACACTTCACCAGAGGTACATTATGAATGACGTGAGCGACGCCCAGGGCTTGTCTTCGGGAGCCGTCAAGGTGGCCCCTCATGAGACGCACTCTCGAGTACGCAAGGTGACAGTTCGACCTGAGGCTCTCCTGCACTTCCTGGCTGAAGTCAAGGACATCGAGGTCCAGAACCTGGAATATGTTCCCTTTATGCGCTTCAAGGTGGCTGAGGCCTTGATGAAGGCGTGTGGTGACGAACTGCGGGGAACTCTGACCTCCATCGTCGAAGACCGAGACCACGGCGGATTCACTATTGGCCTTCAGGGCGTGTCTACCGATCCGGATGATTTTGTGAAGTTTGGCACAGCGATAGCCTATCTGCTCGGACCGGCCAACCACGACTCCATGTCCGGCAAGTACTACGCACGCTTCATGGTGAAGCACACGGACAACAGCGACTCTTATCTTCGCCAAGCCTACCGTCTGTTCACAATGCACACCGACGGCACTTATGTTTCCGAGGCGACAGACTGGCTGCTGATGATGAAATTCAGTGAGCACGATGCCGTGGGTGGTGAGTCTCGCTTCTTGCACCTCGACGATTGGGAGCATATCGGCAACTTTCTACAGCATCCCCTCGCGACCAAGCCCTTGCTATACAAATCCCCAGCCTCGAAGAATGTCGCGGAGCAAGTGGAACGGCCTCTCTTTTTTCAAAACCGCTACGGTCTAGCGATCTGCTTCATTGATCAGTTTCTGCAGCCCGCCACACTTGAAGAGGCTCTGTATGTGCATGACCTGTCGGCATCGATTGAAATCAGCTCTGGTGTGCAAGAGATCACACTTCCTCCCGGCGAGCTCGTGGTGCTGAACAACTACTTTTATTTACATGGCCGAGCACCGTTCCAAAAGAGTGAATCCCTCCATCGCGAGTTGATGCGTATCCGGGGCCTCTTCGGGCGCTGATGACACTGCCGGTGTAGCAGGCGGCCCCACAGGGGAGCCGCCGCTTTGTCATGCTTGGTTGACAGTCACGACCGGCGGCTTGGGACTTTCATCGACGACGAGTTTAAAGATATCCGGACGGGCATAGTGTCCGACAACATCGAAGTCATACTTGCCTCGCGTAACATCATCTAGATCGATATCCGCTGTGAGAATGCACTCGCCGTCATAGTCCGGCCCGGCCAACAGCTGACCGGAAGGGCTGATGATCGCGCTTCCGCCGCGCATCAATACGGTATCGAGCGAATTTCCTTGGATCGCGTCGTAGTCTTCGGGATACTCGCCACGGGTGATGTACTGGCAGGCGGAAAACACAAAGCAGCGCCCTTCCATGGCGATATGCCGCATGCTAGTAATCCACTCATCACGGTCGTCGGCCGTCGGGGCGCAATAGAGCTGGATGCCTTTCCCATACATTGCCATACGCAGGAGCGGCATGTAGTTTTCCCAGCAGATGACAGTGCCCATTTTTCCATGCGGCGTGTTGAACACCGGCAATGTTGAGCCGTCGCCATACCCCCAGATCAGCCTTTCGACCGCGGTGGGCATCAGCTTGCGGTGCTTGCCGATCATTTCGCCCGCAGGCGAAAAGTGAAGCGCGGTGCAATACAGAGTGCCGATTTCCTGCTCCATGACGCCAATCACGACATAGGCTTGGGCTTCTCGGGCTGCCATCGCGATCTCATCGACTTCCGGCCCTGGGACCGTTATCGCCCCGTTGAAGTAGCGTAGGAACTCCTCTCGGCCTCGTGGCAATCTCCCGCCCACGCGGGCACCAAAGTCGCTGCCCTTCGGATACCCTGAAATCGTAGCCTCTGGAAAGACGATAAGCTTGGCGCCCAGCTCGGCCGCCTCATGGATTTTTGCGACCACTTTTTCCAGCGTAGCCTGCTTGTTGAACGGCACTGATGCGGTCTGAACGACTGCCGCCTTGAATGTCATTGCGACGACTCCTGAGAGATGATTTCGCCGCGCTCGATAGTGACGACACGGTCGGCCATCGGTCGCAGCAGCTTGGGGTTGGACTCGGTGATCAGTATGGCCAGGTCAGGTTTACGCGCGCGCAGGGTCTTGAGGCTATCGGCATAGCGAAGTGCGAGCGCAGGCGCCAGCCCTTGGAAGGGCTCGTCTAGCAGCACCAGGTTATCTCCGGCCATGAGCGCGCGGCCCAGCGCCACCATCTTCTGCTGGCCGCCTGAAAGCAGGCCGCCCAGACGCGGCGCGAGCTGCGACAGCTCCGGCGCCACGGAATATATGAGATCCAGCCGCTCACGTACTTGCGGCTCCTTAAGTCTGCATGCCCATGCGGGCACCATCATATTTTCCATGACAGTGAACTTGCCGATGAGGCGGCGTTCTTCGGGCGCAAACCCAATTCCTAGCCCGGCACGTGCATAGGCGTCCCGCTTCGAAAGATTCTGCCCTTGAAACAGCAGCCCGCCCTCGTCAAGTGGCAGCGTACCCATGATGCTGCGCAGCAGTGAAGTCTTGCCCGCACCGTTGCGCCCAATCAGGGCCACCGTTTCACCCGCGCGAATATCAAGATCGACCTCACGCAGTACCCTCGCGCCCTCGATATGTGCCACCAACTTGCTCGCCTGCAGCATCATTGGGCACCTCCGATGACGTTGCGCAAGACCTCTTCGTTCTGAAGTATCTCGGCGGGCGGCCCATCGGCGGCAACTTGGCCGGCATTCCAGACGATGACGCGATCCATGTAGCGCTCGACCAATTCCATATCGTGCTCAACCAGCAATGCCGTGATATCACGCTGCCGCAAAACTGGCACCAGCATGTCCATGATTTCGAATTTCTCCTGGGAGCTGACACCACTGGTTGGTTCGTCCATCAGCAGCAGGGTTGGCGACAGAGCCAAAGCCACGGCGATGTCCACGAGCTTGCGCACACCTTCGGGCAGAGAACCGATCTGCCTCCCGGCCTGGTCGAGCAAGCAAAAAAGCGCCAGTAGTTCTTCAGCTTCCTCATGGGCGGCCTTGCGATACAGCGAAGAAAGCGTCCAAAATCCATCACGTGCCGCCAGTGCTAGTAGCAGATTCTCGAGCACCGACTGCTCGGAAAACAGCTGGGGCAGCTGGAACGTTCTGGCAATTCCCAAGCGCGTGATGGCACGGGGTTCCAACCGGGTCAGGTCCTTTTCGCCAAAGTGAACACTGCCGCTCGTGGGACGTACATAGCCGGTGCACAAATTCAGAAAAGTAGTCTTGCCGGAGCCGTTGGGCCCGATGATGGACGCGATCTGACCGCGGTGGATCTGCAGGTTCACCCCGTTTGCTGCCTTCACCCCACCGAACTCTACGTGCAGATCTTTCGAACTGATGATGGCTTTATTCGTCATTGCCGGACCTCCTTGCGGACGAGCAAGCGCCGTCCCAGGCCTAGCAATCCCGCCGGCGCAAACAGCACGATCGCCACCAGCACCAGACCCATGATCAACTGCCACGAATTGGCCGCATAAGCACTCGCCGCGCTGCGCACCGCCTCGAAAGAAAGTGCCCCCAACAACGCACCGAACACGTTGCCGATCCCACCTAGCACCGCGATGAAGACAAACTCGGCCGAACGGCTCCAATAGGCCATTTCCGGGGTGACGTGTCCAGTTCCCATTGCCGCAATAGCGCCGCCCAGGCCAGCTAGGGCAGCCGAAACAATGTGGCCGACATAGAGCACCTGACGCGCCGAAATTCCCAGATACTCCAGGCGTGTCTCGTTGGTTTTGAGCGCCGACAGAGCTTGGCCTGGTGGTGCGGAGAGATAGCGAGTCACCGCATATAGCGATAAACCTAGCAGAACCAACGCGAGGTAAAACAAAGTCCAGCCGAATCTCTCGACGTCCACCGGTATCCCGGCCACTGAGTCTATCCGCACAGTCAAACCATCGCTGCCCCCGGTCAGGGAATACAGCTTGAGCACGAGCGTAAACCCAACCATTGAAAAAGCTAGGTTAAGCATTGCATAGAAAATGTCTCGATACCGGCACAGGATCAAGCCCAAGACGGCGCCCAGGGTCGCGCTGGACACTATCGACATGATGATCACGACGAGAATGTCCGCGCCTACGTAGCGTGTACCGAAAGCAGTGGCGTAGGCGCCGCAGGCAAAGTAGAGAGCGTGGCCGAATGAAACTTGACCGGCGCGCAGCAGCAGCAACAAGCCCAGGGCGCAGAACGATATCGCTAGGGCCATGGTCGCCAACGATCGCAACGACGGCGCCAGTAGCGGCAGTGCTGCAAGAAAGACGAAAGGCAGGCCGGCAAGCACCGCCGTTTTTGAATGAACTCTCATTTTCAGATCCGACGAACTTGAGGCGTGCCGAAAAGGCCGTAGGGCTTGACCAGCAAAATGGCGGTCATGACAAGATAGGGCATGACGGAAGACAGCGCGGGTAGCAGATGCACACTCAGAGCCTGCGCCAACCCAACAATCACCGCCGTCACAGCCGTACCCTGAAAGTGGCCGAGGCCCGCCGTAGCGACGATCGCGAAGGATAGGACGATGGAATCGGCTCCTACGCCAGGAACGAGCGAAGTAGTGGGCGATGCTAGCGCTCCGCCGAGGGCGGCCAGCGTGGTGCCAAGCATGAAGGTGATTGTGTAGACACGCTTGGCATTGATACCCAACACGCGCGCCACCTCATAATCCTCGATCACCGTTGCGATCAACTTGCCCTGACGCGTCTTGTTGAAATAGATGGTCAGCGCAAGCATTACGGTAATCGCCGCCAGCGGCAATACGAACAACTGGTACGCGGTGTAGTAGATCCCGCCCACTTCGACCATACCCAGCATAGCCAGCGGTGCGTCATTGAACTGAGGCTCCACGCCAAAGATCATCTTCTGCACATCCTCCAGGATCATGAACACTCCGAACGTGAGTAGAAGCTGGAGCGCATGCTCCTTTCCATAGATCCGCCGCAGGAGGAGACGCTCGATAAGCGGGCCCATAGTCACCCCGATGGCGACCGCCGCCAGGAGCAGTGCTGGATAGGTCCACACCCCACCGTCAGGGCCGGCGAGCCAGAGACCCAGGGCGACGGCGCTGTAGGCGCCGAGCGCGTAGAAGCTGCCGTGAGCCACATTCAAAATGCGCATGATCCCGAAGATCAAACTCAAGCCCACGGCGACCATGAAAAGGACCGATGCTTGCGCCAGCCCGTCGAGGGTGGCCAATAGAAGCGTTTGCTGCATGACGGAAGCTTATTCAGAAGGAGTGCCAACCCGTTGCATCACATCGGGCGTGAGAGTCTTAAACCAATCATCACTTTTCACCCCCGCAGGCGGAGAGGTCAGCTCAGAGGGAATGACCAGCAGTTGCTTCAGGGATTTGAAATCTTGCCCACTCTTCTCTGTGGCCACGCCCAGCAACTGGCCTTCCATCGCCTGTTTGTCCTCCCGGATTTTCAGCTGACCCGTGAAATCATTCAGATCCAGCCCCTTCATGCCCTTAAGCAGCGCGGACTGCAGTGTCTTACGGTCACCATCCCATGACGCCTCGAGTGCCTGTTGAACCGCACGCACCGCTTGCGCCATGTGGTACGACGGGAAGCTCGGGTACGAGCCCGTGCGCTTCTCGAAGTCAGTCACGAAAGCCAGGTGCTCGGGGTTGCCTGCCATGGAAGGATTGAACGCCCAGCTATCGCCGCGCATGCCCACAATTGCGCCTTCAGGGAAGGCCTTGCCCAACTGCTGCATAGAGCTCTCCCCGTTGGCAGCGACCAGACGAGAATTGCGAAACAGTGCACGGGACGACGCCTGCTTTACGAAGGTATTCATATCTCCGCCCCACAAAGTCGTAAAGATGACGTCGGGACGCATGGCCGAGAGCCGAGAAATTTCCGTCGAATAATCTGACGTGCCCAGCTTCGGGAATAGTTCGGCGACGATCTTCACGTCAGGGCGCAAGGCTTGGACCGCACCGCGAAACGCTGCCCAGTTATCGCGACCAAATGCGTAGTCCTGATTGATGCCAGCAATGGTCTTGACCTCGGGCATCAGCTTCAGCATGTAAAGCGCCGTGGCCACGTTGTTCGACGGCGTGTAGTCACCGGTTCGGTACACATAGTCGTACTTGGCATCGGTATATATCCGCTCCGTGCCGCAGTCCCAGAGCACCGTGGGCATCTTCAATTGCTCTGCTACCGGCGCGACCGCCAGGCAGATCGAGCTTGACAGCCCGATGATCATCGCGTCCACCTTGGCTGACTCAACGAGGCTGCGGTACTCAACAACCACATTGTCCACGCCATGATTTTCGTCGATGAACGTCAGTTCAATGGGCGCGCCTTTGATGCCTCCCGCGTTATTGATTTTCTCCACCAACAGCCGCGCTGCCTGTTGCGCGGGAACGCCGAATACGGCTCCGGCGCCGGACAGATAGCTCGATACGCCGATGCGCACTGGGTCGGCTGCCTGGGCCGGCTGCGCCAGAGCGAGAGCCACCCCAAGAACGGCTGAAAACACGCCCTTATCTATCAATTTCATTGCTTCCCCTTGCTCACATATGTGCGTTGCGTCTGCCGCAGTTGGCGGAGGACGGATAGCGTCGGCAGAATTGGCCGATCGAGCACAAAGTGTATTTATCACGGATTACGCCGTCAACGAAATTTGTGCCTGGGTTAACCCTAGACAGAACATAAGTCTATGTTTTATAAGTGCTTCTTTTTGCATGACGGCTTTGGCAGCAACAAAAACAATACAGTATTGGTCCGTCATGTCGGAATTTACCGACCTACAAAAAGAATAGACACTTGGCGTGTCGTTTGCTACTGTCTAGCCGCTTCAGATTCACAGCCAGCGGGCCGCGCACCCGCTTGCTCAACATAAGGAGACGCGTGAGAAATGGACCTGGAAGAGAAGCTCGGGAGGCTTGGCATCAGCGGCAACCTTTACCGCGTGTATAGGGCCGCCATTGAGTTGGGCGAGGTACCCGTGTCCGAGCTAGCCGCGAGCACCGGCCTGGCACGCACCACGACTTATGACGCGGTGCTGAGGCTCGAAGAAGAAGGCCTATTGAAGATCGAAGGTGTCGATCGAAAGCGCCATGTGATTGCTCACGACCCCTCCGTACTACTTGAATACGTTGCCGCAAGACGTGTCATGGTCACGGAAATGATGCCGGAGCTGAGGTCCATGTATAACCAGGCTAAAGGCAAACCCAAGACGCGCTTCTATGAAGGCGCCGAGGGCATCCGCACCGTGCTATGGGACAGCCTAAATGGCCCACATTCCCTACGTGCCACCTTCTCAATGTCCGAGCTGCGCGAGGTCCCCGGCCTAGAAGAGATCAATCGCTACCGGGACGCCCGGATTGCAAAAGGCATTGGCATGCGCGTAATCCGCTCGCGCAACCGCGACACCGACGACATATGGCCAGCCAGCCAAAAAGAACTACGTGAATTGCGATGGGCTCCCGCAGAAACCACCGTGGCCATGACCACCCTGATATACGGCAATTGCGTCGCGATGATTTCATCCAAGCGGGAGAACTACGGGCTCATCATTGAAAGCGAAGAGCACGCGCAGCACCAAGGCATGCTGTTCGACGCTCTCTGGGCATCCTGCCTACCAGCCTCTTGACACGAGCGCCCTACCCGACAGACGGAAGCCCAACCCAATGGTTTTGCGTATCGCAGCACATATTGCCCTTAATTTCGCCATGGCGCCTGATGGCACTAATTTAGGCAGAGGCGGAGGCCCGAGCGATTCGCATGGCGCCTGGCAAATTTGACGTAACGGTGCTTTCAGCCAGAATCCACTCGGCTAACGATGTCGCCGCATCAGTCGGAGGATCCTCTTCCCGAACGCAAAGGTAGTAGTCCAGCCCCGTATCAAGACTCTGGTCGAACGGCTGCGTCAGGCGACCGGAAGCAAGCTCCCCCTCAATAAGCACCAACCGCAGCAAGCCGACACCGATGTCGGCCAAAACGGCGCCCAACGTGAGCTGCGCATCCTCCAATAGCGGCCCGGTCAGTCGGTCCGGCCTAACACCAGCCTGCGCGAACCAGGCGGCCCAGCGTGCGCGATCTCCGTCGTGTACCAACGGCGCCATTGCCAAGTCCCGAGCATGCCTGAACGGCCCATAGCGCTTGGCAAATTCGGGCGTACACACGGGCACGACAGCTCCCGCCAGAAGCCGCGTGGCGTGGTGGCCGGGCCAGCGGCCAGCGCCGAAACGAATCGACAAGTCTGCGGAGTCGCTCGGATACGTCCCGTGCATGGCGTATACAACATTGATGCCGATGTCCGGGTGGTCACGCATGAAGCGGCCCAGACGCGGTAGCAGCCAGCCAGTACCCAGCAGGCCGGTGACTCCCACCGTTACCTGCGTCAAAGTGGCGCGCTCCCGCGCCTGCCTCGTCGCACTGCGCAGCACCGTGAATGCTGTATGAATCGAGCGGTAGTAGTCCCGACCTTCATCCGTAAGGCAAAGCGAACGGCCCTTGCGCGTCGTGAGCGGAGTCTGAATATAGCTTTCCAGCAGATGCAACTGATGGCTGATGGCCGAGGGCGTGATGTTCAGCTCAGCAGCAGCATCGGCGATCGTCCCGTGCTGGGCGAACGCCTCGAATGCGCGTATCGCTCTTAGGGGCGGCTCTGGAGTATCGCTTTCAACAGTCATGGTAATTCACTCAAAAAATTCATGTATTGAATTTCAGTCAGTTGTTTTCTAACGTTCTGCTCTAGAGTTTTCTACAAAACAAGCTGTGCATATATTGATTGGTTTACAGCATATATGAATTTTATCGGTATGACTGTACCAATGGCATCCGACACGACTCATGATTCAAGGGGAACACAATGAATGCGAAGTTATTGGGCGGCTTGATCATGGCGTGCGTCGCTACCAGCGCGCAGGCCGACGGCGGCAGTATCACATTGGCATCTTGGGGCGGGACCTTTCAGAAGGCGCAGCGCCAAGCTTGGTTCACGCCCGCCGAAAAGGCGCTGGGCATCACCATTAGAGAGGACACGACGTCCGGTCTTGCCGACGTGCGGACGCAGGTTGCCTCCGGCAAGCCCGCATGGGACATCGTTCAGCAGGGCAGCCAGTCCTGCCCCTTGATGGAGAAGGAAGGACTTCTGGAAAAGCTTGACCCTGCAATTGTTGACACAACCGGCATCCCGGACAACATGAAGTCGGAGTTCCAAGGCGAAAGCTCCCGCTTGTTTGTCCGTCTGGAGGACGGACTGGAAGTGTCCCTGCGCCTTGGCCCTACGCAGATACGCGAGTCCGGAGTCTCGACCGGCCAGAGGGTCACCCTGGCCCTGCACGTCGAAGACACCGTACTGATCCCCAAGGAGATCCGTGATGGCCGCTGACGCGACTTTGCCACGCGTGCAAGCATCCCGGCCTGGCCGGGTGCATCACGGCCAGTGGCGCCTCCTTCTGCTGGCCGCCCCGGCGTTAATGCTGCTGGCCGTAGTGCTACTTGGCCCGATCTTGTGGCTGTCGGCCCTGTCCGTAATCGGCCCCGACGGACTGACCTTCGCGAACTACGAGCGACTGTGGCACGGCGCTTTCCTTTACAGCTTCCGCACGACTTTCGAGCTCGCACTACTGGTGACCGCAGCCTGCGCCCTGCTGGCGTATCCGCTCTGCTATCTGATGGCGCGGGTATCGGCCCGCGTGGCGGCAGTGCTGATGCTCTGCGTGTTGCTTCCGTTCTGGACTTCGCTCTTGGTGCGCACCTACGCATGGCTGATTCTTTTGCAGAGGCGTGGGGTTATCAACGGAGTGCTGGTCGACATGGGCTTGATCGACACGCCGCTGCGGCTGGTCCACAACTTCACCGGCACCGCCATAGGGATGATTCACATCATGCTGCCATTCATGGTGCTTCCGCTCTATGCGAGCATGCGCGCCATCGGTGCCGACTACATGCAGGCAGCGGCCGGCCTTGGCGCTACGCCAGCGCAGGCCTTCCGCCACGTGTACCTGCCTTTATCCGTGCCTGGCTTGGCCGCCGGCTCGGTGCTGGTGTTTGTGCTGTCCTTGGGCTTCTATGTCACCCCCGCCGTGCTCGGTGGCGGCCGCGTGGTCATGTGGTCCATGCAAATCGAACGCAACATCTCGCTCTATGGAGATTGGGGTGCCGCCAGTGCCCTCGGTGTGGTGCTGCTGGCCGTGACCCTGCTGTTCATCTGGTTGCTGGCCCGATTGTTCGGTCTCGAAAAACTTCTGGCGAGGTAAGGCGATGCAAAACTCGCTTCACACGCGCGCACCTTGGTGGCTGACTCCCGTCTGCGCGCTTATCGTTTTGTTTTTAGTGGCTCCCACGTTGGTGGTGATCCCCATGAGCTTCTCCGACTCACGTTTCCTGACCTTCCCTCCCACCAACTGGTCGTTCCGGTGGTATCTGGAATACTTCCAAAGTCAGGAGTGGCGTGCAGCCACGTGGGTGTCGCTGCGTGCGGCAGTGGGCACTACGTTGTTAGCCACGCCCCTAGGCCTAGCCGCCGCCTATGCCGCCGCTCGCGTGACAGCAGGCCACGCGCGCTGGCTCCGGATCGTCTTCCTGCTACCCATGGCCCTGCCGGTCATCCTATGTGGTGTCGGAGTGTTCCTGCTGTATGCCAAGCTGGGCCTGAATAACACGTTGCTCGGCCTGGTATTGGCGCATACCTGCCTCGCCCTCCCGTTGGTGTTCATCACCGTTAGCGCCGCCTTCTCCAGTTTCGACTTTAGCCAGGAGATGGCCGCGCGCAGTCTGGGTGCCCATCCGTTGCGGGCGTTCCGAGACGTGACGCTTCCGCAGATTCGTTTTTCGGTCGTGGCAGCAGCCATCCTGGCCTTCATTACGTCGCTTGACGAAGTGGTTGTGGCGCTATTTATCGCTGGCGGCCCGAGCGCCACGCTCACCAAACGCATGTTCAATTCCTTGCGCGATGAAGTGGACCCCGCCATTGCGGCGATCTCCACCCTGCTCATTCTTGTGTCGGTGGCGCTGCCGCTGGCGGCGCGAGCCCTGCAGCGACGCCGTTGACGTCGAACCTTCTACTTCCACAACGACTTACCATCGGAGACCTCACAATGGCGCTACATTTTCCGCGCGAGACGTTTTTCGACCGCATAAAGGCCGCGCGCAAGCACATGCAGGCAGAAAAGCTAGATGCCTTGCTGCTGTTCGCCCAGGAAAGCCACTATTACCTCACGGGGTTCGACACAGCGGGCTATGTGTTTTTCCAGTGCACGATCCTGACTGCAGACGACCGGCCACCCATACTGCTAACCCGCCGTCCTGATCTGGTCCAGGCGCAGCGCACCTCAATAGTCGAGGATATTCGCATCTGGTACGACAACGAGGGCGCGGATCCGAGCAACGATCTGAAAGCAATCCTGGTGGAATTAGGGCTCGCCGGCAAGCGGATCGGCATGGAAACCGACAACTTCGGTCTAATCGGCAAAAACTATGCGCGCGTGCATGCCCGCTTGTCAGACTGGTGCAACCTGGTAGACGCTTCGCATCTGGTCCGGACCTTGCGGGTGGTGAAATCGGAATCGGAACTGCGTTACGTGCGGGAGGCTGCGAGCCTGGCCGACGCTTCCCTGCTCGCTATGCTGGAATCGGCGCGTCCCGGCGCGTTTGAGGGGGATATCGCCGCGGCCGGCGCGGCCGTTCAATTCAGGGGTGGCGGTGATCCACCTCCGGGGGGACCGGTCCTTGGATCCGGAGATCGCGCCTTGTTGGTGCGTACAGCTACGGGCTACCGGCATCTCGACGAGGAAGACCAACTGACACTAGAGTTCGCCGCCAGCTACCGGCATTATTGCGCCTGCCTTATGCGGACTGTGGCGATCGGAAAGCACAATCCTCAGCAGGAGCGTATGTTCGAGATCACTCTGGAGGCGCTGACCGCGATGACCGCGGCCGCGATCGCGGGCAATCCATTGGGCGATATCGACAAAGCTCATCGCCGTGTGTTCGACCGGCATGGCTACGGCCATGCGCGCATGGCGGCCTGCGGCTATTCACTCGGAGCGACCTTTCGCCCCAGCTGGATGGACGTTCCACCCTTGCTCTTCGCCGAGAATGGAACCATAGCCCAGCCGGGCATGGTCTTGTTCCTACACGCCATACTCGTTGATACGCCTAAAAATTTGGCGATGTCCTTGGGTCACACGTTAGTTGTATCAGCGTCTGGCGCGCCGGAGGTTCTGAGCAAACTCGAGCCGAGCTACCAAGTGTGCATGTGACACAGAAGCGCGGGTTCTTCCGCCCGCGTTCCCTGCTTTCATCGCAGGCCCCTCTTGAATGGGGGCTGCGCCCATCCTTCATTTTTTTCCTGGCGGAGCGACCGCTTTGGGTCGTTCTCGGCCTCTCGGCAAGGACGGCTCGCGGCCAGGAGCGGACGAGCATCGGACCGAGCTCTTGTATTGGAGGCTGTACCGGGCCACGTCAACTTCCGTGAACCAAATCTCAAGTTGGATGAATTTCAACACCAACAGCCCGCCCTATCGTCGAGGACTTTCGAGCTCTCTCACGACGTCCAGAAAGTCCAGCTCCGTGTAGGCCATGGACGTTCGAACGTCGCCATGCCGCATGGCCTTAGCGATAACTCGGACGTCCACCCCGCGCAATGTCAGCTGGCGGCCGAATGTGTGTCGAAGCCAATGCGTCGACGCACGTTCCAGCAACGCGGCCTCGGATTCGCGCCCCGCTTCACGCAGCGATTTTGCACAACGAACAAACGCGCCACACACAATGTCCCAGAGTGTCGCGCGCCGGCGCACCTCGGCCCACAGCCGTTGACTTCGTCGCCCCACCACAGATTGCGGCGCTCGGTCCGTCCGGTGCAACTTTCGAGTCCGCGTGGATAAGACCAGCGCGGTGGAGTCGCCGCACACTGGCTCTGGCGGAAAGCCAAACGCATATCTGTACGCGCGGAGATCGTCCATTACCCGAGCTGGGACCGCAACACGTCCGACTTTTCCGCCCTTGCCATGTTTCACCAACAAGGACCAATGCGCACGACCGGTCTTTGGGTCCGCGTACAACTCCACGTCGCCCATGTTGGCTAACACGACTTCACTTGCGCGCATCCCGGTAAATTGCAGCAACCGAATGACGAATCGATCCCGCAGAAACATCAGCTTCTTCTCAACTGACGTGCATGGAATCTGTTCCATAAAATCCACCACTTCGTCGATCAAATCGGGAGGCACCGCATGCCGGCGCGGCGCTTCACGCCCTACTCCTCCGCCACTTCCGATCGATGCCATTGGATTAGCCCGCCGGTACCCCGCCTCGAACCAGAATTTTAGGAGCGCATGCAAGACCTTCTGCGCATTCGCCAGCGCGGATGCCCCAAGCCTGGCTCGAAACGGTGTCCAGTCGATATCCCCGGCGCGCGCGGCGCGTCTGCCGCAGAGATACTCACCCGATCTGTCTCGCAGAAAATCGAGATAACCCGTCACGTCGGGAATGGACCAGCGCCCAGGGCCATCCGACCGCACCAACTCGCAGTACCACCGGATGCGGGCAATTTCGCGTCGATAGTTCGCCAAAGTATGGTGACTTACGGGGGGCCTTCGCGCCGCAAGCACTTGAATCCAACGCTCGGCCGCGTCCCAGTCGTCGCGAACGGCCCCCAGAACGCATAGAGAGCCCTCAGGATCGCGCGCAATGGAAAGGGAAGGGATCTCCACCAGCACAGTCATCGCGCGGCCCCTGCGGCCCCTAAAGCGGCCCGACGATACGAGTCGAGCAGCGCTTGCTCTTCCTTCCTGAGCGCCTGCAGACCTTCATAGCGCTCTCGCCATAGGCGGCTTTCTGCTCGTGCGGCCTCGATCGCGCGCAGGGCGAACGCACGCCCACCCTTCTCCGCTTCTGTGACGTGCGTCACTGTGTTCACCAGCTCCGCCAACTTATCAGCCATAGCGTTGAGCGCACGCTCGGCACTACCCACTTCGCCCTGGGCGCGCGACAGCTCACAACTCTGTTCCAGTATCGCAGCTTCGAGCCGAGCGATATCAGCTTCCAACAGCCGACGCTGGCGGCGATGCTCCTCCAGCTCCACTGCAAGCAGCCGAACCGCGGTCGGCTCCTCCTGCCGAGGAGTTGCCGCCGCAGCGCGAGGCACAGTAGCAGTGCTGGGCACCGGTTCACTGCCGGGCGCCGGCAAGCTGGCGAAAGATCCCTGCACCCCGACCAGTACGGACAAAATGGTCGTGGTGGATGGTCTTCGCGACGGAGCGTAGGCGCGCAAGATCCGCTGGTATGTTGGCACGCCATAAAAGCGACCCGTGACGTCCAAAATGACTCGTATCAGCCCATCAAGAAATGCCCGGTTATCCGAAGCGGCCGGAAAGGATACCTGCAAATCGCCTATCGCCTTCATGATTCGCCTGGCATGGTCATCCGTTAGCTGAAATGACGGCCTACCCATTTTCCTCTGTCCCCGGAATGTCAATCATGAAAATCGTCATATTTATTACGGACCGATTTCGCAACCGTACACACCGCGCAGTGTGTACGGTAGTGCGAGCAATCTCGCTTGCTTCAAAACAGGCCTCAGCAATAGCCATTTCCAATGGACTGGCCTAGCGGTTCCATTTCGACTGAAACCCTTGTGCGGCGGGCGCGTTGGCCTGGTCGTATTCAAGGGCGATGACGCCCACCACAGCCATCACCGCAACGCCCAGCATCAGGCAGGAAAACCCCAAGCGTCCACGCAGCACCGCAGCGATGGCCACCCCCAAACTGACTGCCAGAATGACAAGACCGAGAACCATGAAGCTCACGCGACACCTCCTCTCAAGGCGGGCCATTCTTCGGTGTTCGGCGCCTTGATGTCTGTCATGTGGCCGTATAGGCGCTCTGTCCGTTCAATCGCATAAATAGCCTCCATCATTCCGTCGACGAGCTGCCGCATTGACGCGACATCAAGCTTCGCTGTGACAGGTCGTTCCGCCTTCCCTAGACCCATATCGATCGCAAGTCTGCCAAACGCCCGAGTGCGCCCATCGCCCTCATCAAACGTCAGGGAGACCTGGCCCATCAATCCAATTGCCGATCTGAATCGGATATGAACATCAAGGTTTGCCATTTCCCTTCTCCCATTCGAAGTGGCGGCACTGCGGGAACTTACTGCAGCCTAGGAACCGCTTATCGGAAGTCGCGGATGCGCGGCTAACAAGCCGGCCGGAGCCGCAGGTCGGACACCCGGAGCCCACCGCGCCGGCCGGCACCGTCCTCCTGGCTGATGCCTGAGCCACCTCCCCGGGAGGCATTGACGCTGCGACGGCCGAGGTGCGGACTCCCGGCTTGCCGTCGTCGTCCGGCTGTGTGTGTTTGCACTCTGGATAAGCCGCACACCCCCAGAAGGCCCCCTTCGCACTCTGCCGAAGCCTTAGTGGCTTGCGGCACAGCGGGCACGGATAGATCTTCTGGGTGCCGCCTGCAGTGACGCCCGCACCAGTGACAGGCTCCGCACGGGGCTCAAACTCGAACTCCAGCCGTCGTTCTGCAGTCAGCTTAAGCTTGGCGTTGAACAGACGCTTGGCCTTGCTAACGAAGCCTTCAAGGAGGCCTGTTTTGCCATCGATGTAAAGCGCAGTCAGTTCAGCATCGGATAGCTCGCGTCCGGCAATCGACCTGGGCTGTCGGTATCCGCAGTCCTTGCTGCACTGCACCTGGCGCGCGCTGGCCTCTAGACCAGCCCCGCATTGCGGGCAGGGAGCAGCAAGGGCCTTCTTTGGCGCCGGCGGAACCGCCGCGGCGCGCGCCTTGAGCGTATCCACGAGACGCCGTGCGAACAACGCAGATTCGGCCATAAAGTTGGAGCGGTCATACTCTGCGCGCTCCATAAGTCGAAGCTTGCACTCCCAATCGCCGGTCATCCTGGGCGACGTCAATTCTTCGAGGCCGTTTGCCTCCAAGAACTGAACGAGCTGGATGCCCTTCTCAGTAGGCACGAGATGCTGCTCCTTGCCTTCCCGTCTTAGATAGGGCTCGATCGGGCGCTTGGCGCGGTCTTGATCTGCAAGAAGCGCCTCTAGAATGGAAGCCCTCGTTGCGGGGGTGCCGAGACCACGATCGCGCATCGCGTCCCGCATTTCTTCGTCCTCCAGCAGTTTTCCCGCTGTCTCCATTGCACCAAGCAATGTCGCCTCGTTGAACCGAGTGGGCGGCTTCGTCTTTTGCGCTACCAGCTTCATGCCCGCGTTTGAAGCCTTCTCGCCGACCACAAGGGGACAAAGAGATGTGCCATCATCTTCCGAATCGTGTTCCTTGCCGTACACAGCCATCCAACCCGCCTCCTGAAGCACGCGGCCTGATGCAATGAATGCATCGCCGGCCACGACAGTTGTTCGCTCAGTCTTGGCGAAGACTGCTGAGGGATGGAAAGCCGCAAGAAACCTGCGCACGACCAGGTCGAAAACTTTCGCTTCGCCATCGCTCAGCCCTTCCGGAATTTTCCCTGTGGGGATGATCGCGAAGTGATCCGAGATCTTCGCGTTATTGAAGATTCTCTTATCCGGCCGCACCCAACTGTTGTCGACGATGCGCTTCGCGTGCTCAGCGTACGCGCTCGCGCCCAGCGCTTGCACTACAGCTTGTGCTTTGCCAAGGTAGTCTTCCGGCAGCGCGTTGGAATCCGTGCGCGGATAGGTAAGGACCTTATGCTTCTCGTACAGGGCCTGAGTCAGGTCCAACGTCTTTTTGGCGGAGAACTTGAAGCGCATATTCGCCTCCCGTTGGAGCGTGGTCAAGTCGAACAGCTTGGGCGGTGCGCTCGACACCTCCTTGAACTCGTCGCGCACCGATGTGGGCACCGCGCCCCGGCATCGGGTAAGGAGGGCATCAGCCTTAGATTTATCCCATATGCGGTGCGATATATCCGCTCCGTCCGCCCCTTCTACGGAGGCTCCCCGCCAGCGCGCAACATACTCGCCGCCTTGCACGGCGAACGTGCCATGCACTTCCCAGTATGGCCGCGCCACGAAGGCCCGGATGGCGAGCTCTTGGTGAACAACAATCGCGAGTGTAGGCGTCTGGACTCGTCCGACAGAACTACGTTCCCGCCGCTCTGTGAGCGCCTCGGACAATGCAGAAACAGCCCTCGTCCCATTGATGCCAACAAGCCAGTCGGCCTCCGACCGGCTACGTGCTGCATCGCCCAGCCTGGCGTAGGCGGAGGCCGGCCGCAGGCCTTTGTAGGCCTCGCGAATCGCGGTCGCAGTCATGGATTGGATCCACATCCGAAAGACTGGCTTTTGCCCGTTGTGAAACTCGTAAATCAAGTTGAATATCAGCTCGCCTTCCCGGCCAGCGTCGCAAGCGTTGACCACCCGCGCTACGTCCGGGCGAGCGATCAACTTCCCCAGGAGCTTGAGTTGTTCGATAGTTCCAGGGATCGGGCTGAGGGCAAACCGTTCCGGGATCCGGGGGAGCCCACCGAATCCCGCCACCATTGGGCCAGCTTCTGGATCGCCGAGCTGCACCAAGTGACCGATCCCAGAGCTCACGATGAACTGCTCCCCCTCCAACCAACTCCCCGCCTGCCGGCATCCACCAATCGCCGCAGCAATGTCGCGCGCGACTGAGGGCTTCTCAGCAATTATCAGCGTCTTCATTTTTACCCTCCTGAAGAATTTGACGCGGCCACCCGGGGCGCGTTCCAACGTTGCGTTGAAAGTGGGCTCTGGTCATCTCCTCGCGGCCGAGCCGCCGGACTGACGCAAGCGCGCGCCCTGCGAGCAACAAGGCCGCATATGCGATGAGGTATTTGGCGAGTCGTTCATACACGGTCTTACCTGCCGTCGAGGGATGGGCGGCCAAGGCACCCAGGACACCGCAAGACCATACGAGGCCACAAACCATCCACATGATGTGCGGAGGTCTCATCGTCGCATTGCGCGCCCTCCTTAACACGACCGCAATCCCCACGACGAGCTCAACAGCGGGCCTCCGCACCCAGCCCAAGCCTCCGAAAACGCGTTTAGTCATGATGACCCCTATGCTGCGCGAGCCACAGGGCCTGCCCCCACGCCCTTGAGTACGACCACACCACCGCTGAGCCTAAGCAAATCCTCGACCCGTCGCTTCGCGTCCTGGAGCGTGTAGGCCACATCCGTTTTATCGGCCGTCTGCCACCAGTACCCGACAGACCCGACAAGGTCCACTCTGCCCAGAACCCGTTGCTCTTTGCCAACGCGCAGGACGTGCGATTCCCGGAACTGTTCCCACTTCGGCCTTCTCGTGCTGATACGCATCTCTACTTTCTCCACGACAGAGGTGGCCTCGCCACCCCTGGGAATATGAAATTTGGTTAGACCGCGGCCGGCGCCGTATCGGGGGCCTTTTGTGCATCAACCTGCGCCTTGGAGCGATACAACACCGACTCCACCCGTTGAAGCCCCAAGCTCACGCGTTCGGCGTCCATGCACATACCGGCTTCAGCTTGATTAGTTTGCTCATTGACCCAGGGCCGCACGTAAGTAGCCCCGACAACCGTGACCGAGGCGCCGACCCGCACGACTTCATAAACGCGCTTGGCCGTTCCCTCGTGCCAAATCGTCGCCTGAACAGGAAACGTCCGCGCATCGTCCTGCACGTACCCGCCTTGTCCGTCGGATTTGTATTCGGAGCACATCACGCGAAGTTCGCAAACCTGACGGTCTTCGCCCTTCACTTTGACCGTCTTCAAAACGGGGTTCATCAGAACGTTGCCGCTCATTTCGCTTCTCATTGCCATATCACTGCTCCAAAAAAAGTTGGTCCTCGTTAGGTTTGTGAGACGCTGGGACAGGGTCAGTCGCCCCGCTTAAGCGGCATCAAGGTTGCTGGTTTCGTTCATAGGGTTTCGCGTTTTGCCGCAAAACAGTCGCGCGCGCGATCCGATCATCGAATGCGGTGTGGGCCCATGCCGCGAGAACAAGGCAGAGGCACGATCCGACAAAAGGTATGCCCCATATTTCCGCGTCCACCAGGAAAAGGAAGATTGCCCATACGAGCAAGCCGATCGCAGCTAGACCGTTCGCGAACATTGCCGCTGCGAGCAGAAGCAGGATCAGCCGATCCATTGCCGCCCCGCCACCGAGCGTCCCATTAAGCATCGGCTTCACCATTACCCGAGCTGTTTTGCAGCAAAACGGCAGAGGGCTCTCCAAAGCCGGTTCTTTGGCGCAGCGCTCCATTTCGTAAATACGACTCCACTTGGTCGACCGCATGGCGCAATACGTTTTCCAACACATTTAGCTCCGCCGCTCTGACTTCGCAGTTCCGAAAGTGCTCTACGACCGACGGGGGTAGGCCGGCCAGAACGTCGCGCAGTGCTTCGAAGCGCACGTACCGAGCTTGTCCTCGGATGCACCAGCGCAGTCGGGTGCGACCCAGCGCTCCACGTCCGCGCTCCTCGACCAAACGTAGGTAACACCCTGCCTCGAAACGGGTCGTGTCCAGCGCCAGAGCGTCCATGGCATCCCTTGTCTGCGCCACCGAGTTCGCAAACTGCCGCGACAGGGAGCGGAACGCTCCCTTACCCTTAAAGGCTTTTATGTCCACAGATACGGATGAGAACGAATAAGACGGCAGGCCGGCACCCGTTCTCGACACCAGCAACTCATGACGTGCCGAATAACCTGCTTTGGGGTCCCGCGCAGCATTTACAGAGGGTGATGACATGATCGCCTCCACCTAGGCCAGCAAGTTCTTATCTACGCCTGCCGTGACCTCGTCCGTCAACGGCACAGCATCCAATAGGCGCAGCTCTGCCGGCGAGAGGTTCAACCGACGCTTCGTGTGTCGAGGCGCGTCTTCGCCCATGAACACCGCCTTGGGCACGTCTCCGAAGATTTTCTTGACTGCCTGCACACGCTGCTGAGCGACGACATCGGCCCCGGCTACAAAATCGACGCGGCTAAGCGCTACGAGTTCTTCCTTCATCAGGTACTTCTGCAAATACAAAACACGCTCGAATACGCTCCGACACTTGTGCTTTACGGATTGCAGCAACGCATGTCCTTGGCGGCCTGATACTAGATCGCGGCGCTGGGCGCTCTTGAGCACGCGGGTGAAATAGTCGACCTCCACGATGAGCAGCGCCACCATGTAGCCGTAAGGAGACGCAAACCCAAGCTGCATCTGCGCTGGCTCGCGCGACTGGAGAACCGAATATGTCAGGCCCTTGCTCTTCATCTCTTCCAGTTTCTGAAGAAGTTGCGCTTGCTCCGCCTTGATGTAAGCACGCACGTCTTCGATCCGAGCCTTCGTTTCAACCAATGCCCAATCAGCATAGGGATTGTCGTTAGACGACAGAGACCAAAGAGAGCGCAGCGCAGCCGCGACCCGCTTTCCGCCCGCGATGGGAGCCCCTTGCTTGCCCAGCTCAACTGCTTTGCCCATAAACAGCCGGAGCGCCTCCAACGTATGAAGGGACATTACGTCTTGGCTTTCCGCGACAAGGGAGGGCAGCGTTCGTATCTGTCGCGCCTCGAAGTTCCCTACCAAGGGATCGGCTCCTGCACGAGCTTCATGAGATTGGCGCATCCGCTTGAACTCCGCTTCTCGCTCGTAGAAGAGCTGCAGGCGCCCGAAGAACGGGTTAGAAGGGTCGGGGTCATCCTCGCCCAGCAAGGGGCCCAGGGTGCGACGTTCGCCATCCAGGTCGTAGCGGTCAGGAAAAGGGGAGGTGTCGGCCGTCGCGAACGCAGACAGGGACGAATCAACCGCCATTTTTTTGGGTGCCATCAGGCGCTTCTCCGTTGTTGAATTTGTTTATTTGGGTGATGCTGGCCCACTCCAAAAGAACGCTGCTCCACCTGACCGTGGTCAACTGAGGAGCGGATTCCTTGGATCGGCTTGTTTTGCTGCAAAACACTCATGCTCGGGCCCTCCGCTCTGCCATCGCTGCTCGCAGTTCTGCCAGGCGGGCGCGGCCTTCTTCTTTCGACGACGGCTGCAAAGCAGGTGCGACGTCACCCGTCACAGCGGCCTCCGCTTCCCTTACCGAGGCGGACACGGCTGCAAGGTTGCGCCGGCGTTGAGCTTCAAGGTGCGCAAGTTCGGGTACGAAACGCCCTTGTTGGGCCAGGAGCACAAGTCGCCGTAGGTACCCGAGAGGGTTAGCGACAGCCTGTCTCCTCGCCCTGGCACCGTACTCGTCCAACAACGTCTGCCGGACAGCGGCCGGGGCATAGCCAAGGATCGACGTCGCACCCTCTCGGCTTCCAGCTGGGAGAACGTCTGGCCACAGTAGGATGTCCACATCAACCACCACGGACGCGTTTTGCAGCAAAACAGCTTCTGGCGCGCGTGCGTGGGTTGTGGTCGTATCTGTTTTCGAAGATGTATTCGTACCCCTTATAGAAGTGGACGAATCCTGCAAACTGCTACGTACTTTTCCGTCTATCTGCAATGGATCTTTCGCGCAATCTGGCTTTCCCGAATGGGAATTCCCAGCTTGCTCGATTCGTACATTGGCCTGCGGAGATCTTTGATTTTGTTGGAGTTGCGCCCCAACACCTGTGGACATTTGAAATGCTTGGTGGCGACGGGTTGTCGCGATACCTGCCACCTCAGCCCTTTTAGCGGCCGTCGCTTGGGAAGCGAACTGCTCCTGCAGCAGCTCACATAACAACGCCGGATCCACCTGCGTGTAGACGCGTTTAGCGCCTCTATTAAGGTGGAATTCCTGGACCAGCCCAAGCTCTTTCAACCGAGCCTTCGCGTTTTCCAGGGACCGTCGATTCAAGGCCAAGTCTTCCTGCCAGTTGAGCGCGGTCAGACTGAACCAGGGATATCCCGATTCGATCGATCGACGTTGCAGCTGCAGCAAGCGAGACAGCAACAGGCCCGCGTTCACTCCACCAGTCAAATCGGCAAGGATCCGATGGTATGCAGTGGTGGGGCCAAGCAAATCGCGTACGGCACGTTCCGGTGCGCGCATGAATTCGAATGTCAGCTCGACCGGTAGAGCCTCCTTTCTGCAGACTTCTAGAGCCCGTGCGATGTTCGGCAGGTTCATTCGGTACCAGAGTGTCGCCGGCCGGCCGGCAAGCGTTTCCTCAACAAAACCTAAGGTGCGAAGACGGCGCCGCGCCGTGTCCAGCTCAGCGCGGGATAGCCCCGTCTCCATCCACCACTGCTGCTGAGTCTTGAAGATCCAGCCGTTGGTCTGGGCAACGTCGCGCCCCGTTCGCGTCCAGTGCGCGAGTTGGGACAGTACGATCGCCGCCTTTGGATTCCCGGTCATGCGTGCTAGAAACAGACCAAAGGCGATCGGCCGGCTTTGCTTCAATGCCAGCCACAGGCGGTCGTAGGCAATATTTGTCGACATACGACTTTCAGCTGCTCAAGACGGGCAAGGGCTGAGCCGAGGCGGCATTATTCGCCTGGATGCGCAATTCCTTGTCTACGGCGAGCCAATTCACGCGCACGGCGGTACGTGGAGGCATTCCTGTCCGAAGGGTCTCAAGGAATCCCTTTCGCTCCAGCAACTTTCTGGCAGTGAGCTGCTCTTTGTAGGACAGCCCAAGACGTGTATGCCAGTCGAGCGGGTCGAGATAGACCCAGTCTCCCGCTAATTCCGAGAGGTCTCCGCGCGCGGCAAGGTCGCTGAGGATCGCTGCGGCGTTTAGACTGCCGGCGAGCTCCACAAACGCCCGATGAATGGTAATTGGTGCGTCCAAGACCCTGAGAAGGTAGTGCTCATTGGCCTGGTCCCGATGAGGCGAGGGGGCAGCCTCCGCTCTAGCGACGAACTGTCTGCCGAATGGGTCAAGCGCGAAGTCCCAGCTAGTCATTGCGGGCTCCCTGTGGGCGATTCACTCCACTCGCCTGCACCGTACTGCGGGTCGTTCGCCGCACTTGTGCGCAGTCCATAGTGACCGAGAGGAAACCAATCGAGCGTCGTGCCGACATACTGGTCGGCAGCGCCTTTCGCCGGCATCACATAGCAGGCAGGTAGCAAGAAGAGCTTATCCACGACCGCTCCTACCCAAGCCCACTCGGCCCGCCATGGCCTTCATGCGCGGTTGGTCCGCTGCCCGCTCCACGACCCGTCGCATTGCGAGCGTGTACGTAAGAGGACGCATCGCCGGCGTGCCTTTGAGCACAGTGACAGGCACGGCGCCTTCATAGCCAGAGGCTTGAGAGACCGTGGAAACCGCAATTTTTTCCGAACTCATCGACCACCTCCGGTTAGCGTTGGTTAAGTGCGGCAAACAGCGTCAGCAGCGTGTGCTGAGGGAACGCATCGTGAAGCGCGAGATATCGTTCACGAACGTCTACAGTGGTGCTGTGCAGTTCTTTCCAGATGCTATGGACGCGCAGGTACTCGTCAGGATCTAGCTCCACGGCTGGTCCGGGCTGACTCAAACGCATTTGCGTGCGGATCTGCTCCACCTCCGCAGCTGGTATTGAGGGAAATAGCGCTCGGATCAGCGACCCGCTTGCTTGGGCGCGGACGAACTTCCGAAGCTGCTCCATATGCTGCTGGCGTTGCTGGTGTTCGCTTTGCTGCGCCACCAGCGCCTCCTGGTCGACGTAGATCCGCACAGTCACTGCCGGCAGCATGGCGTCGAGCCCGCGGTCGCGAAGGCCGGCCATGAGAAGCTCGGCCGTTTGCTCGGGTATTGCGCCGTCGGCATACGCGCGCCGACGAATTTGCTGATTCAGCTCGCGCAACGCTTTGCGCTTTAGCGTCGGATGGGTCAGTTCCAAGAAGTTCAAGACACACCTCCAATCAGCTCCAGAGGCACGCCAACCGAATGCCAAAATGCATCGCTGGATCGCTCGGGAAAGGCTTCATTGAACATGCGCACGGCCTGGATCACCCGGAGGTACAACGGGCCAGTGGCGTCGCTTGGATCGGTCATACGCCTCACGACGTGATAGGACCCATCCGCGTAGACGGGATCGCCGAGCAGCGCCTCGCAGGCTTCCTGCCAGGCGTCGGTACTATCGGCATGCCGTTTAAAGTCCGTGTCCGGAATGACCAGCAGTCCTGCTGGCGTGTTTTGTTGCGACAAGAGCACAAGCCACCACCACGCGTAGTAGCGTTCTGCCTTCTCCCCCCCCTGCAGAGCCTGCTCTTGCAGGGAGCCACGGTCCTGCCCTACGTCTGCGGGGACTTCCACCATGAAACGCAAGGGAAGTTCCTCGATGGCCATGAGGCACCCTTGAAGATGGCTGGCCGCGACAAGGTCCTCCAGGGAGTGCCAGAGCTCGCGCTCGGCCGCTTCGCGGCTATCTGCGCGTCGTTCTGTCGGCTCCGTGGGGGATTCGGAGGACGCACTACGACGGTCGCGTGGTCGGTCGGCGGATGGTGTCTTTACCTCGTCGCGCGCTATCGCCGGGGCGGTATCCGCATCGGTGCTGAGCGACGCCCCTAGCGATGAAACGTTTTCGCCTTGCGTAGTGCCATCCCCGATGGCTGAACCAGGTATGGTCGAACTTGGCCGCTTCGCATCGCGCATGAGGGTGATCGCGTCGATGTCCGAGTCAGCCTGGATGAGTAAAACCGCGCGTTGGAGCTCGTCAGTGGCGAGTTGGGTACGCTGCCCGAAGTTCTCTTCGAGGCGTGCATTGAATGCCGCAAAGTCCAGGGCTCTTGTCGCGACGTAGCGATCGCGCATGTGGTCGACTGCTAGCGTCCATGCCTGTTCCAGAGCGGCGTCGGCGCCGAGCTTGGCCGCAACGGTCGCCAGACGGCTGCGCGCCGGGATGAAGCGGTCCTGTACATCACGCCTAGAGAGATGCGTTGCAGCGCACGCAAGCTCCGAAAGGTGCTTCATGGTGAAGCCGTAGTGACTAAGAAGCGCCGGCGACGCCTGTATACCCTCCTCGGCCTTAAGCAGCTCAGAGAAATCCCGCAGGGAAAGTGGCGATCCTCGCTCGCGTTCCCATTCCTGCTTGAGGTCAAAAGTCGAGCGAGCAGCGTCCCAAAACAGGAGACCAGAACGTTGGTCGTTTTCAACCATGTGCGCGGCGAGCAAGGCGGCTTCGCTACGGTAAGGAACCATAACGAAGTCCATGTGCAGGAATTGGCTTTCGCCCTCGGCGACCAGTTCCTGCAAGATCTCCAGGCGGGTATTTCCGCCCTTGGCCGGGATGTAGTGCTTCTCTCCTGGCCTCTGCGTCACGGAGATCATCTGATCGAGGCCACGCTTGCGCACGGACTCCTTAATTTCGTCGTATTTCTCATTGCGGACCGTACGCGGGTTGCGCTCGTACAGCCGACAATCGTCCCGAACGTTCAGGGTTATGACGTTCGTCAGGGCCGAGTCGATGGCTGCGGGTTCGGGCGACCTCTCGCTCAACCGCGAAGCGATCATCTGGGTGAGGTCGATTCTCTTTGAGGCCGGCTTCATCAGTGCCCCCTCAGGATCGGAAGCTTGTCGTCTTCACCGGCAAGCGCGGTGGCCATGAAGACCAGATCATCTTCGCCAAGCACGCCCAGGTTTCTATACGCACTTACCGCGCCCAGAACGATCCCGAGGTGCAGGGCGCGCTCGGGTGATTCGGGCATTGCACGGTGCAGCAGGCCTAGTTCGGTATCCAAGTGCTGGAGAGCTAATTCCTTGTTTGTAGTCACGGCTCGATCCTCCCGGAGCTAATGGCCGACCACGCGTTCAGATACGGCACAGGGTCGGGCACGATGAATATGGGATGGGGGACGCAGCGGTGGAGGACGGGGTCCTCGAATATGCGAGCTGCTTCACTCTTCGACACGCCCATGCGGCGCATTTCGCTGAAACTGACGACTTCGGCCGGGGCCGTTGCTGCGGGTTCTAGGCCGATCGGTCGCATAGCGAGGAGGGCTGTTTGAACCACCGCAGCGGCGCGCGCGCGGCGCATTTCCAGCGGTGCGTGATCTGGTGACACCGCCACGTAAAAAGTGAGCGGCGGCTGCTCCCCTGCGGCGGGAGCGGTTGCCCGAAACAGGTCACCAATATCGGGCAGGTCGAGCATTCGAGTGGCGGTTTTCATAGCTCAGGCCTCCGCTTCTTCAGCCTGGCCTTGACCGTCCACATAAATGCCGTTCAATGCCGGGAATAGCTCCCAGGCAAGGCGGTGCATCACGTCCCACGGCGCCTTATCGACTTTTCGGCGGTCGTACTGGTGAACAGGGACCCGTGCGGTCGCCGCTGCGGTATAGGCAGCGGCATGCGGCACCACAGTGTTCAGAATTCCTTTGACCTGCTTATGGCCTGCGAAACTACGACGGATCTGATCCGCGACCTGACGTGCATTGTTATTGCGCTCCAAGGCGCTAATCACCACGTACAAGTCTCCGCTGCGGAAGTCGGTACCGAAGTCGGACAGGCTGTTTAACGAGTCCATCATCCTTAGCGTGCCGTCGGCGAATTCAGCCGCCGACAGCACGTCGGGTTTGATGGGCGACAGGATCACGTCCGCCGCCATAGCAGCAGTCTTCTGCAGTTCACCCGCCGCGCCCTGCGTGTCGATGATGATCACGTGGTACTTGTCGACGGCTGCGGAGCGTCGGACCGCTCGGCGCAAAATTAAAAGCCGGTCTTCGCGGTCCTTCAACCATGTCTGCAGATTGCCTGATACCGCGTCCGAGCAAACGATGTCGATACCTGGGATTGACGTCTTGCTGATGCAATCTTCAGTGACGAGGCCGCCACGAGTGACGACGCGCGTCAGGCCATGCTCGGCCCTGTGCTGGATGGGGTAGTACTTGGTCAAGCTGTTCTGTTCATCTGCATCGAACAGCAAGACCTGCATTCCAAAATCGGCAAATATTCCCGCGAGATTGGCGCAGGTTGTCGTTTTCGTGACTCCACCTTTGGTGGACGCGACAGCGATCACGTGTGGCATGGCGTTCCTCTATTTCGGCGTGGGGCCAACGGCCCAGTTGCATACCCGTTCAAGGGCGGTTATCGTTAGCTAAAACACAGTTCTGTGTTACACGATTTTGTGTAATTCAGGGCGACATTACCCGAATCCGTGTAATTCGGCAAGATAGGACTGGCGATGGAATATCAGGAATTCGTAGAAGCTGCGCTCAAGGGGCGCAGCGTGAACAGCATGGCGAAGGCGTGGGGTCTGAAACAACAGACCCTGGATCGCTATGTGAAGGGCACGCACCTGCCGGATTACCGGACTGCTATGCTGATGGCTCAGGAAGCCGGCGTCGCTATCGAGACGACGTTCATCCTGCTGGCGCAGGAAGAGAGCAAACGCAAAAAAGCCGGCGTCGCTTTCGCGATTCCGGCTCTTGCTGCTGGTGTCGAGAACACCACCAAAAATTCGACCACAAATCAGTGGTCGGGGCGAGAGGATTCGAACCTCCGACTCCTGCGTCCCGAACGCAGTACTCTACCAGGCTGAGCTACGCCCCGAGTCTTAGTACAACTCTTACTACTACTACTGACTTCGCTGCGCTCAGTGCAACCAAATCATCTTTCGCTTTCACTACCAATCGCCACGTTTCAGGCTACTGGGCTTTCCCATCTGGGTTTCCCCAACACCTGGGTTTCCCCAGATTTTTCGCCTAATTCGCTTAGCGATCTCTGTTCACCGCGAAAGCGCAGAATTCTAACAGAGATTTTTGAAAAGGGGAAATGGGATAAGCAGAAAGTGCTTTTCGGGCCAGATCCGCCTCGGCCACGGCGGCCTGGCGGGCATGTTCCAGGGCATCCGTCGCCTGGATGGCGGCGGCCACGGCGGCGAAGTCGGCGTCGCCGGTCTTGATCGCGTCGCGAATCAGTTGCTGCTGTTCCGGGGTGCCCACTTCCATCACGCGGATCAGCGGCAGCGTGGGCTTGCCCTCGCGCAGGTCGTCGCCCACGTTCTTGCCCAGGGCGGCGGCGTCGCCGCTGTAGTCCAGCACGTCGTCCACCAGCTGGAAGGCGGTGCCGACGTGGCGGCCGTAGGCGGCCGCGGCGGCTTCCTGCTCTGGGGTGGCGCCCGCCAGCACTGCGCCCACCTGGGCGGCGGCCTCGAACAGCTTGGCGGTCTTGTAGCGCACCACTTGCAGATAGCGCTCCTGCGAGACGTCCGGGTCGTGCACGTTCAGCAGCTGCAGCACCTCGCCCTCGGCGATCACGGTGGTGGCTTCGGACAGGATGCTCATGACGCGCATCGAGTTCGCTTCCACCATCATCTCGAAGGAGCGCGAATACAGGTAGTCGCCCACCAGCACGCTGGCGGCGTTGCCGAACACCGCGTTGGCGGTTTCGCGGCCGCGGCGCAGGTCGGATTCATCGACCACGTCGTCGTGCAGCAGGGTCGCGGTGTGGATGAACTCGACCACGGCGGCCAGCAGTTGGTGGTGCGTGCCCTCGTAGCCCAGCGCGCGCGCCACCATCAGCACCATGGCCGGGCGCATGCGCTTGCCGCCCGCGCCTATGATGTAGTCGCCGATCGTGCGGATCAGGACCACTTCGGAATTCAGCCGCTCGCGGATGACCGCGTCGACGGCTTTCATATCGTCTGCAATGGGGGCAACAAGCTCGGGGAGATTCAAGACGTATCCGGGAGAGTGAAACGAGCCGCGGCGCGAACGCGCGCCGGCTCTTACCGCTGGGCCCGCCGCAGACGGCGGGAGGATTCGACCAAGGATTATACGGGGAGTGACGGACCGCGAGCCGTCATCCTGGCGGAATCGCCGATAGGAACGGCGCCCGGCGCGCCCTCCCTGCCCAGCGCCGTCTGGCGACGGCTCAGGCCCCTTGCCGCAACAGGCCGCGCCCGGCCAGATTGGCATAGAGCGCGCGCACCCCGAAGGTCCAGGGTTCGATCTCGGTGGCCAGCCGCACTTCGTTGACCAGCGCGCCCAGGCGCTCGGACGCGATCACGACGCGGTCGCCCAGCTTGTGGGTGAAGCCGGTGCCCGGGCCCATGCGGTCCTGGGTGGGCGAGAACATGGTGCCCAGGAACAGCATGAAGCCGTCTGGATACTGGTGATGCTTGCCGCAAGCCTGGCGCACCAGGTCCAGCGGATCGCGGCTGATCTCGCGCATGTGGCTCACGCCGTCCAGCACGAAGCCGTCCAGGCCCTCGATGCGCAGGGACACATCCGCTTGACGCACGCTGTCCAGGCTGAAGCCGCCGTCGAACAGGCGAATGAAGGGACCGATGGCGCAGGAGCCGTTGTTGTCCTTGGCCTTGGTCAGCAGCAAGGCGCTGCGGCCTTCGATGTCGCGCAGGTTGACGTCGTTGCCCAGCGTGGCGCCGACGATTTCGCCGCGGCTGTCCACCGCCAGCACGATCTCGGGTTCGGGATTGTTCCAGCGGGATTCGGGCAATACGCCGATTTGCGCGCCCGTCCCCACCGACGCCATGGGCGGCGCCTTGGAGAAAACCTCGGCGTCCGGGCCGATCCCCACCTCCAGGTATTGCGACCACTGGCCGCGCCCGGTCAGTTCAGCCTTCAGTTTGGCCGCTTCGGGCGAGCCCGGCCGCAGGCGGGACAGGTCCGAGCCGATCAGCGCCTGCATGCGGACACGGATTTCCTCGGCGCGGCTGGCATCGCCGCCGGCCTCTTCCTCGATCATGCGTTCCAGCAGGCTGATGGCGAAGGTGACGCCTGCCGCCTTGACGGGCTGCAGGTCGCAAGGCGCCAGCAGGCGCAAGCCCTCCTGGCCTGCCAGGCTGGCTGCCATCAGGGCATGCACGTCGCCCAGCGACTCGCCGGCGGCGCTGGCCGCGAGCGCCACGCGGTCGGGACGGTCCAGCAGGTCCGCCATGGTGGACGCGGCCGCCGTGATGTCGATCACTTCGCCGCGGCGCACCGCCACGACGCAGGGGCCATGCCCCGGCCGCCACACCCGCCCCACCAGCAACGCCTGTTCCAGATCGACGGGCAGCGCCTTTGCTTGGTCCATGAGTCTCCTCGCCTTGTTCGAATGATGTGCGGGGCAGTCTAGGAGACTTCCACTATCATGTCCAACATCATGAATTTATGTCCAATATATTGGACAAATAGAGCATGGCTACCGTACACGACGTCCCCGCCATCCGCCGCACGCACGACATCCTGCAAGTGCTGGCCGGCCGCAACACGCCGGTCAAGGCATCGGAACTGGCCGAATCCTGCCAGCTCGCCCGCAGCACGCTCTATCTGCTGCTGGATTGCCTGGAACAGCGCCGCTGGATCGAGCGCCGGGATGGCGGCTATGTCATCGGCATCGAACTGATGGCGCTGGGCCATGCCTATCTGCGCCAGGACGGGCTGCAAGCGGCATTCCAGGCGGCCGCGGGCGCTTTCGTGGCGCGGCACAACGAAGTGGTGCAGCTGGCGACGCTGGATGGCTTCGATGTGGTCTACCTGGCCCGCGAGGACGCGCGCCGCCCCGTGCGGCTGGTGTCGGACCTGGGCCTGCGCCTGCCGGCGCACGCCTGCGCGCTGGGCAAGGCGTTGCTGGCCAGCCTGCCGCCCGAAGACCTGGCCGCCCGCGTACCGGATACGCTGCCGCGCGTCACCGAACGCAGTCTCGCCACCCGCGCCGCGCTCGACCAGGAACTGGAACAGGTGCGCAGCACGGGCCTCGCTCAGGATCTGGAGGAAGTGGCGACCGGCCTGGTCTGCTATGCCGCCTACGTGGGCATGACGCCGCTGGGCAAGCGGATAGCCGTCAGCACCTCCATCCCCACCGACCGGCTGGACGAAGCCCACCGCCGCGACGTGATCGACGGGATTCAGCGGGTGGCGCGGGACATCGCTCTGCGGGTGATCCCCGGCGCTTGAAGCGCGCATGCGACACCTAAGCCCTTAGCCTGCAACAGCTTTTTGACTTTCTGAAAGTCCCGGGCTAATATTCCGGATTCGGTCAGCAATGCCCGAATTACGTCGGTTGCATTTGCGTCACCCCTCTGGGTGCCGGGGAGGTTCCACTTTCCCAGGCATCAAGGCCTTTTTTCTTCCGCCAGGCTCTGGCGCCAGGAGAAGAAAGCGCCCCGCCAGAGCGGCAATCCCGCCCAGCAGGGCAGGCAGCGCAGATGGACCCATTTACCTATTTAAGGAATCCCCCATGTACGCGGTCGTAAAAACCGGTGGCAAGCAGTATCGCGTTGCCGCTGGCGAAAAACTCAAGATAGAACAGATACCGGCAGACATTGGGCAAGAAATCACCCTGGACCAAGTGCTGTCCGTGGGCGAAGGCGACCAACTGAAAGTTGGCACGCCCCTCGTCTCCGGCGCCGTGGTCAAGGCAACGGTTCTTGCGCAAGGCCGCCACGACAAGGTCAAGATCTTCAAGATGCGCCGTCGCAAGCACTACCAGAAGCGTCAGGGCCACCGTCAGAACTACACCGAAATCCGCATCGAAGCCATCACGGCTTAAGAAGCGACTCGGTACCACTTAGCAGGAGCTAAACATGGCACAGAAAAAGGGCGGCGGCTCTACGCGGAACGGACGCGACTCAGAATCGAAGCGTCTGGGCGTCAAGGCATTCGGCGGCGAATTGATTCCCGCTGGTTCGATCATCGTGCGTCAGCGCGGCACGCGCTTCCACGCTGGCGTGAACGTCGGCATGGGCAAGGATCACACCCTGTTCGCGCTGATCGACGGCAAGGTTCAATTCGGCTTCAAGGGCGCGTTGAACAAGCAGACCGTTTCGATCGTCGCTGCCGAGTAATCGGACCAGCACGGTCAGCAACGCGGTTCGCCGCGTTCCAGAACGGCAAAAGCCCTGTCGCATGCGGCAGGGCTTTTTTGTTTTAAGCTTTTCCAGATTTCGGGCAGCAGCCGGACGGTTCCGGCCCCTGCCTCCCGGCGGCGCCGAATGACGGCCCCGCCCCACTCCTTACCACTACACGCGCGGACATCATGAAATTCGTAGACGAAGCCACCATCGAAGTCGTCGCCGGCAAAGGCGGCAATGGCGTGGCGAGCTTTCGCCGCGAAAAGTTCATTCCCAGAGGCGGCCCGGACGGCGGCGACGGCGGACGCGGCGGCACCATCTTCGCGGTGGCCGACCGCAACATCAACACGCTGATCGACTACCGCTACGCCCGCCTGCACCGCGCCAAGAACGGCGAAAACGGCCGCGGCTCGGACCAGTACGGCGCGGCCGCGCCGGACATCACGCTGCGCGTGCCGGTGGGCACCATCATCCATGACGCCGACACCGGCGAAGTCCTGTTCGACCTGAACCAGCACGAACAAAAAGTCGTGCTGGCCGCCGGCGGCCAGGGCGGCATGGGCAATATCCACTTCAAGTCCAGCGTCAACCGCGCGCCCCGCCAATGGACGCCCGGCAAGGAAGGCGAGCACCGCTACCTGCGCATGGAACTGAAGGTGCTGGCGGACGTGGGCCTGCTGGGCCTGCCCAACGCCGGCAAGTCCACGCTGATCACGCGCATTTCCAATGCCAAGCCGAAGATCGCGGACTACCCCTTCACCACGCTGCACCCCAACCTGGGCGTGGTGCGCACCTCGCCGTCGCGCAGCTTCGTCGTGGCCGACATTCCCGGCCTGATCGAAGGCGCCTCCGAAGGCGCCGGCCTGGGCCACCTGTTCCTGCGCCACCTGGCGCGCACCCGCGTGCTGCTGCACCTGGTGGACGTGTCCACGCCCGACCCGGACGCGGATCCCGTCGAGCAGGCCGTGGTCGACGCGCGCGCCATCGTCGAGGAACTGCGCCGCTACGATCCGGAACTGGCCGCCAAGCCGCGCTGGCTGGTCCTGAACAAGCTGGACATGGTGCCCGACCCCGAGGACACCAAGCGCCGCTTCCTTGAACTCTACGACTGGAAGGGCCCGGTGTTCGGTATTTCCGGCCTGTCGGGTGAAGGCACGCAAGACCTGATCTACGCGCTGCAGGACTACCTGGACGCCGAGCGCGAAAAGGAACACCTGTCGCAAGACCAGGCCGAAGAGAACTATGTCGCGCCGGACCCGCGCTTCGACGACAAGCGCTCGACCGCCGACCAGCGCCCCGCGCCGCGCGGCGACGACGAATAAGCCATAATCGCAGTCCTTACGATTACGCCTTTTTCTCGCCGCAGCCGGCCGCCATCATGTCTGCTGAAACACCTGTCGTTTCCGTCGTCACCAACGCCCAGCGTCTCGTCGCCAAAGTCGGCTCGTCGCTGGTCACCAACGAAGGCCGAGGCCTGGACCGCGCCGCCGTGGCGCACTGGGCCGCGCAGATCGCCGCCCTGCACAAGCAGGGCAAGCAGATCGTGCTGGTCTCCAGCGGCGCCATCGCCGAAGGCATGGCGCGCCTGGGCTGGCGCAAGCGCCCATCGGTGATGCATGAACTGCAGGCGGCCGCGGCCGTGGGCCAGATGGGCCTGTGCCAGGCCTACGAGGCGGCCTTCGCCGAATACGGCCTGCGCACCGCCCAGATCCTGCTGACGCACGAAGACCTGGCCGACCGCCACCGCTACCTGAACGCCCGCAGCACGCTGTTCGCGCTGCTGCGCCTGGGCGTGGTGCCGATCGTGAACGAGAACGACACGGTCGTCACCGACGAAATCCGGCTGGGCGACAACGACACCCTGGGCGCGCTGGTCACCAATCTGATCGAAGCCGACACGCTGATCATCCTGACCGATCAACGCGGCCTGTACGACTCCGATCCGCGCAAGAACCCTGACGCCAAGTTCATGTCGCACGCCCAGGCTGGCGACCCCGCGCTGGAAGCCATGGCTGGCGGCGCGGGCAGCGGCATCGGCACGGGCGGCATGCTGACCAAGGTGTTGGCAGCCAAGCGCGCGGCGCATAGCGGCGCGCATACCGTCATCGCGTCGGGCCGCGAGCGCAACGTGCTCACGCGCCTGGCCCAGGGCGAGTGCATCGGCAGCGAATTGCGCGCCGTGCTGCCCGTGTGGTCCGCGCGCAAGCAGTGGCTGGCCGATCACCTGCGCCTGCGCGGACGCGTGGTGCTGGATGACGGCGCCGTGCAGGCGCTGCTGCGCGAGGGCAAGAGCCTCCTGCCCATCGGCGTGACCGAGGTGGAAGGCGAGTTCGGCCGCGGCGACGTGGTCGCCTGCGTGGATGGCCAGGGCCGCGAATGCGCCCGCGGCCTGATCAACTACTCATCGGCCGACACTCGCCGCATCCTGCGCCAGCCTTCGTCGCAGATCGCGCGCATTCTGGGCAGCATGACCGAACCCGAGCTCATGCATCGGGATAACCTGGTAGTGCTCTAAGACCCTGCATGCTTGCTGCGCCTTGGGGCAGCAGGATGTAGCCCCACCCCCGCACCGCGAGCACGGGCAAGTCGATATTGAGGCGGCGTGCCTTGCTGCGCAGCCGCGACAAGAGCACGTCAACCCGCCGCGCCCCATCCAGGGCTTTGCGCTTACCGGCAGGGAAAAAGCATTCGCGGCGCAGGCAATAGCCCGGCGCGCTCAACAAGCGGACAAAAAAAGCGCGCTCGGTGACCGTCAACGGCAGAAACTCGCCAGCCGGCCCCGCCAGCGCGCCGGCGTGCGGGTCTAGCCTCCAAGGCAAGGCGGTGGACGGCGCGCGCCGGTACAGATTGCGCAGCAGGGCATCCCATTCCAACGCGTCCATACCTGCAGCGGTACAGACATCCGCGCCCGCATCCAGCGCGGCGATGCGATCGGACGCGTCGACATCTGCGGCCTGCCACAGCACCGCCATAGCGGGCGCCGCCCGGCGCAGCATGGCAATGAGGCTTGGCACTCCCAGAGTACCTCCCAAAAGTACCAGGGCATCAGCGCCCTGCGCCTGCAAGTGTTCCAATACGGCAGCGGACGAATCGAACACGCGGACCTGCCAACGCAACAGGCGCAAAGCCTCGGCGAAATTCTCGTCCGCCCTTGCGTCGAGCCGTACGACGAAGACGCTGCCTCGTTGCTCCATGCGCTCACCTTTGATAAATATCACTTAAGTAATATTTATAACCACCAAAGCGCGTGACCAGCAAGCTTCAATCGCCGGTGTGAAAACATTCTCAGACCGACTGAAGCATGCGCGCCTGCTGCGTGGCCACACGCAGAAAGACCTCGCTCGTCTGGCGCGCATTTCGCAAAGCGCCATCGGCAGCTACGAAAGCGGCCTGCGGCACTCAAGCCGCTCGGCCCGCAAGCTGGCACAGGTCCTGAAGGTCGAGGTCGAATGGCTGGAAACCGGCAAGGGTCCGCTGGAACTTCCCGTGGAAGGCTACGACCTCAGCAACACGCTGCCCGCGCCTGGCGTGGCCGAACCCGTACCGCGCCCCGGCGGTCGGCCGCGTCCGATGGCGCCCTGGCCCTTCCCGAATATTTCGCCTTCGCTGTTCGAATCGCTCACGGCCGACGACCGCGTGATCCTTGAATCGATCACACAGGCCTACATCGAAAAAACCATCCTCATCCGCCGCGGCGCCAAAACGCGCGGCCGCAAGCTGGGCTGATCGCGGGCAGCCTTTGCGGGCCTCGCGCAAGCTCACGTCCGCCAAGCGCATCCCAGTGACAGAAATCGCGCAGTAGCTCCCCTGCCTCTCGATAAAGCACGTACAGTGGTCGGCGATTTTTCGCGCCGCCGCTTGCGGTATTACGTGCAACTTCGACTACGCCATTGGCGTACAAACCAATCATGGTTTTCATAGAAGCCAGCGTCTTTACCCGGCAAATCACCTCCCTGCTGCCCGATGATGGCTATCGAGAATTGCAGCGATGTTGCTGGAGGATCCCGCATGCGGCCATGTGATTCCTGGCGGAGGCGGCATACGAAAGGTGCGTCACGCGCGGCCGGGAACCGGCAAGAGCGGTGGGATACGGGTGATCTACTACTGGCTCACCGATGACGACCAGATTCTGATGCTGTTGGCCTACCCAAAGAGCGTGCGGGACAACCTGAGCGCAGCGGAACTTTCTGAACTGCGGACGCTGGTAAAGGACTTGTGAAATGGACAAGCAGTTATTTGCCGATTTGAAGACAAGCCTCAAAGAAGCGGCAGCGATACGCAAGGGAGAGACGCGTCCTTCGAGGATATCCACGCTCGATCCTCTGGACGTGAAGCAGGTGCGCGAACAGACCAAGCTGTCTCAAGCTGAGTTTGCGGCGGCGTTGCAGGTCAGCGTTCGCACCTTGCAAAACTGGGAGCAAAAGCGCCGGGTCCCTACCGGACCGGCTGCCGCGCTGCTGAAAGTCGTGGCCAACGAGCCTGAGATCGCGCTACGCGCCTTGCACCGTTAGGCACACGGGGCCGCGCAAAAGACGCCAAGCCCTCATCAATCCTCCTCCCGCGCATCGTGCGCGGACGTAAAAAAGCCCGGCATTGCCGGGCTTTTCGCCGCTAGCCTCGCTCAGGGCTTGGCAGCGGGAGCCGGAGCAGCACCGCCAGCCGGCGGCACGGCGGCGTCGCCGCGGATCTTGGCGGCGATTTCCGAGGCGGCCTGGGCCGAGGCCACACCGAAGGCCAGCACGCCGCGGTTCAGCGGTTCGCCGATGAGCGGGGCGGCGACCAGTTCCTGGTCGATCACGAGCGCCAGCATGTTGCCGACGTTCTTCGTGCTGACGTCATTGAGCTTGCGCGCGCCGGCTTCCGAGAAGCGCAGGCCGACGAAGTTCTGGCCCTGGCGGTCGACCAGCGCGGCGGCGTCGGTGAGATCTGCGCGCGTCAGGACGGGCACCGTCTGCATGTAGAGCTTGCCGTCGGGCAGGTTGATTTCGCGCATGCCGGCGCCGGGCTGCTTCTGCGCCAGGTAGAAGTCCACTGAGGCCGCGGCGGCGGCGGGCTTGGCGGCCTCTTGGCCTGCTTGCGGCGTGGCGGTATCGCCAGACGTCTTAGTCGGGGCGGTCTTGCAACCCGCTAGCGCCAACGTCACGACTACCAGGGCGGGCGCCAATTTGCGTAGGGTCAGTTGCATGCTCGTTTCCTTCTTAATGTGGACTAAGACCAGGCGATGCACTCCATCCCCGGCACTGGAAAAGTGTACCGAACCTGAATGACAGTGTCGCCCCAGTCTGAATCCAATTGTAAAGCGGTAATACCAGCTGCCGCCTGCTCCGGCTGACACGGCGCAGCAGCCACGCGATTCGTCGGAACGCGCGCCAGCCTCTATACTTCGCTTTCGCGCAGGGGTACTCGTCCCGCCTACATGGCCGGACGTGTTGAGAGAGTCCCTTCGTACCAGTACGGATAATGCCGATGCTGGGAGCCGTATTCCCGCCATGCGTCTTTGCGCGCGCGGCGGGAATTCCTTCCCGATCGGCTCCAACCACTCGCTTGGAGCTTTCCATGAACGCCAATCCCAAATTCCTGGCCGCTACCGCCGAAGTCGACGCGGCGGCCGTCGCACCGCTGCCCAAATCCCGCCGCGTGTATGAAGTGGGCTCGCGCCCCGACATCCGCGTGCCATTCCGCGAGATCGAGCAGGACGATACGCCAACGATGTTCGGCGGCGAGAAGAATCCGCCGCTCACCGTCTACGACTGCAGCGGCCCCTACACCGACCCCGAAGCCAAGATCGACATCCGCCGCGGCCTGCCCGAACTGCGCCGCGCCTGGATCGAAGAGCGCGGCGACACGGAAGTGCTGTCGGGTCCGACCAGCGACTACGGCAAGGAACGCCTGACCGACCCCAAGCTGACGGCCATGCGCTTTGACCTGCAGCGTCCGCCGCGCCGCGCCAAGTCCGGCGCCAACGTGTCGCAGATGCATTACGCGCGCCGCGGCATCATCACGCCGGAAATGGAATACGTGGCGATCCGCGAGAGCCTGCGCCGCGAACACTACCTGCAGACGCTGCGCGACAGCGGCCCCGACGGCGAGAAGATGGTCAAGCGCCTGCTGCGCCAGCACCCGGGCCAGTCCTTCGGCGCCTCCATTCCCGCGGCCATCACGCCCGAGTTCGTGCGCGACGAGATCGCGCGCGGCCGCGCCATCATCCCCGCCAACATCAACCACCCTGAAGTGGAGCCAATGGCCATCGGCCGCAACTTCCTGGTGAAGATCAACGCCAACATCGGCAACTCCGCCGTCAGCTCCGGCATCGGCGAGGAAGTGGAAAAGATGACCTGGGCGATCCGCTGGGGCGGCGACACGGTCATGGATCTGTCCACCGGCAAGCACATCCACGAAACGCGCGAATGGATCATCCGCAACTCGCCCGTGCCGATCGGCACCGTGCCGATCTACCAGGCGCTGGAGAAGGTCGACGGCAAGGCCGAGGACCTGACCTGGGAGATCTTCCGCGACACGCTGATCGAACAGGCCGAACAGGGCGTGGACTATTTCACGATCCACGCGGGCGTGCGCCTGCCGTTCGTTCCGATGACGGCCGACCGCATGACCGGCATCGTCTCGCGCGGCGGCTCGATCATGGCCAAGTGGTGCCTGGCACACCACAAGGAGAGCTTCCTGTACGAGCGCTTCGAGGAAATCTGCGAAATCATGAAGGCCTACGACGTCAGCTTCTCGCTGGGCGACGGCCTGCGTCCGGGCTCGGGCTACGACGCCAACGACGAAGCGCAATTCGCCGAGTTGAAGACCCTGGGCGAGCTGACGCAGGTGGCCTGGAAGCATGACGTACAGGTCATGATCGAAGGCCCGGGCCACGTGCCGATGCAGATGATCAAGGAAAACATGGAGCTGCAACTGGAACATTGCCACGAGGCGCCGTTCTACACGCTGGGCCCCCTGACCACCGACATCGCTCCCGGCTACGACCACATCACTTCCGGCATCGGCGCGGCGCTGATCGGCTGGTACGGCACGGCGATGCTCTGTTATGTGACGCCGAAGGAACACCTGGGCCTGCCGAACAAGAAGGACGTGAAGGACGGCATCATCACGTACAAGATCGCGGCCCACGCGGCAGACCTGGCCAAGGGCCATCCGGGCGCGGCGATCCGCGACAACGCGCTGTCCAAGGCGCGCTTCGAATTCCGCTGGGACGACCAGTTCAACCTGGGGCTGGATCCGGACACGGCGAAGGAATTCCACGACGAGACGCTGCCGAAGGATTCGATGAAGGTGGCGCACTTCTGCTCCATGTGCGGACCGCATTTCTGCTCGATGAAGATCACCCAGGACGTGCGGGATTATGCGGCGGCTCAGGGGGTTAGCGAGAAGGACGCGTTGCAGAAGGGGATGGAGGAGAAGTCCATCGAGTTCGTTAAGAAGGGGGCCGAGGTTTATCATCGGCAGTGATGTTGTTGCTACGTCTGTTTTGAGTTCTTGAGACGCACGACGCGGCAGTGGCCTGCCGGGCGCGGGGCAACGATTGCGGTCCGGAGCCTTCGCTCCGGACTACCCCGTCGTCATCGTCGTCCAGGCCTACGGCCTTCCCTTCCGATTCCCTCGGGCTTATCGACGCCCCGCGCCCGGCAGGCCACTGCCGCGCCGTGCTCTGTCTGTCGAATCTTCACGGACGCTGGGGCGAGCGGTTTGCTTGGCGTTCTTGCCACCGGTGGGGGGTGGGCGAGGATCTTGCGGGGCCCGCCCCCGGCCGGCCGCGCGGGCGGCCTTTGGGGGCTTACGCGGTGTCTGGCGTCCAGTGATGACGCTGCGCGATGGCGGTGACGATTTCAGGTCTTGCGATGGGTGATGCAGGCTCGAGACTGCCCACAAATAACGGCGCACATAACCATCGTCATTTCAACTCCGCCGCCGGATGGGCGGCGCGCGCGAGACGATCTGCGTGCGCAAGCTTCTGTCCAACGCGCGCCGCCCATCACCGCCCCTCCCCCAAAACGGCGATGACCACTAGCAAGCCACCCGCCGCATTCGCGCTAGCGCACCCGTCACGACGCGCGAGCGCGCATGCTCATTACGGCCGCCCGGGCGGCCGCAATGAGCGCCCCTCGCAAGACTCGTCACTGAACACAGCTCTAGCAACGCAACAGGCCAAGACGCAGGTAGCACGGCGGCGCTGGCGGTGTGGCGGCGAGCAACCTCGATGCGCCCGAGGGAATCCGAAGGGAGCCGAAGGCGTACGAGGATGACAACGGGGCAGTCCGGAGCGAAGGCTCCGGACCGCAATCGTGGGCGCTCGCCGCCACACCGCCAGCGCCGCCGTGCGGCCTACGAAGCTTCGCTCATGCACACCGACGAACAGCCCACGAAGCTCCGCTCAAAAACGCCCCAAAAAAACTACAGCAACTTCCCAGGATTCATAATCCCCGCAGGATCCAACACAGCCTTGATTTCCCGCATCAACCGCAACTCCAGCGCATCCTTGCTATGCAGGAAATGATCCCGCTTCAGCTGCCCGATCCCGTGCTCAGCCGAAATGCTCCCGCCATAGCGGTTGACCTCGTCCAGCACCGCGTCCGTGATCGCCGCCCCATGCACCGCCACCCAGTCGCGGTCGGCGCCCGCCGGACGCGACAGGTTGTAGTGCAGGTTGCCGTCGCCGAAGTGGCCGAAGATGAAGGGGCGGATGTCCGGGTACAGCGCGCGCACGCGCGCTTCGGCGGATTCCATGAAAGCGGGGATGTGTTCGATCGGCAGCGACACGTCGTGCTTCAGGTGCGGGCCGTCGGCACGCTGGGCTTCGGAGATTTCCTCGCGCAGCTTCCATAGCGCCTGCAATTGCGCCAGCGATGCGGAAACGGCCGCGTCCAGGCACAGGCCACGCTCCAGCGCCGTGCCGATCACGTTTTCAACAAGGCCGTTGAGCGCGGCCTCGTCGGCCGTGTCCGCCAGCTCCACCAGCACATAGGCCGGATAGCGCTGAGCAAAAGGTTCCTGTACGCCTGCGGCATGCGTCAGCACCAGGTCCAGGCAATCGCCCGAGAAGTATTCGAATGCCTGCAGCCGCGCGCCGCATTGCTCGAACAGGATCTCGAACAGTTGCAGCGCCTGCATCGGCGATTCGACGGCGGCCAGCACCACCGAGCGCACGTCGGTGCGCGGGAACAGGCGCAAGGCAACGGCGGTGATGACGCCCAGCGTGCCTTCGGAACCGATCAGCAATTGCTTGAGGTCATAGCCGGTATTGTCCTTGCGCAGCGTGCGCAGGCCGTGAAAGATCTCGCCCGTGGGCAGCACGGCTTCCAGGCCCAGCACCAGTTCGCGCGCCATGCCGTAGCGCACCACGTTCACGCCGCCCGCGTTGGTGGCGACGTTGCCGCCGATCTGGCTGGAGTCTTCCGCCGCCAGGCTCAGCGGCAGCAGACGGCCAGCGTCCTGCGCGGCGCGGCGCAAGTTGCCCAGGATGGCGCCGGCCTCGGCCACCATGGTGTTGGCGATGGTATCGATGGAGCGCACCGCGTTCATGCGGTCCAGGCTCAGCACCACGTTGCCCGCGGCGGCATCCGGCGTGGCGCCGCCGCACAGGCCGGTGTTGCCGCCGCGCGGCACCACCGGCACGCCTGCCTCCTGGCACAGCGCCAGGCAGGTGGCGACCTCGGCGGTCGTGCGCGGGCGCACCACCGCCTGCGCGTTGCCCTTGTACAGGCCGCGCCAGTCGGACAACCAGGGCGCGATGTCGGCCTCGGCGGTGATGACGGTGTCAGGGCCCAGGGCCTGGACCAGGCGTTGCGTAAAGTCGGATGCGCTCATGATGTCTGCCTTGCGGCGGGAGAGAGGAGATCGAGTTGCAGGCGGCTGGCCGCCTGTTGCAGATGGCGGGCGGCGGCGTGCCGCGCCCGTTCGGGATCGCGGGCGCGGATGGCCTCGAACACGGCCACGTGTTCCTGGTGCACGGCGGCCGTCAGGCCGGCTTGCAGCCGGCTATTGCTGCGCGCGGTGCTGACCGCCAGCCTGAGCTGCAGGTTCAAATACTGCAGCAGGTCCTGGTAGCAGCTGTTGTGCGTGGCGGCGGCGATGGCGCGGTGAAAGGCGATGTCGTGTTCCACGCCCTGCTCCGGGTCGTCCAGATGCGATTCCAGGTCGGCCAGGGCGCTCGCCATGGCAGCCAGGTCCGCATCGTCGCGCCGCAGCGCGGCAAGCGCGGCCGCGCCGCCTTCCAGCTCCATGCGCAGTTCGTAGACCCCGGCCAGCTGCTTGCGGTCCACGGCGATGCCGGCGGATAGCTGGAAGCCCTGTGCGCCGGTGCGCGACAGCACGGTGCTACCGGACCCCTGCCGGCTCTGGATCAGGCCCTGGGCGCGCAGCCGTTCGGTGGCTTCGCGGATGACTGCGGCGCTGACGCCGTATTGCTCAGCCAGCACGCGGCCCGCCGGCAGCTTGGCGCCAATGGGATAGGCGCCCCCGGCGATGTCGGCGGCGATCTGGCGGGCGACCTGTTCGGTCAAGGTGAGGCTCTTGGTCAGCATCCGGGCATTATAGGCACACTTCTCAGGTTATCTGATAACTTTCAAGAAAGAAGCCGCTTCCAGATCGGCTTCAAGCTTGATGGGCTGCCGCGGGCGCGGTGGATCAGGCGACGGCGGGTTCGCCGTCCGGCACGGTATTCTCGACTTCGTCCGCTCCCGCCACGGCGCAGCAGCGGCCGCCCTGCGCCTTGGCGCGGTAGAGGGCGGCGTCGGCGGAATGCATGGCAGCTTCCGGGCTGCGGTTGGCGCCGGACACGATGGAAATGCCTATCGACAGGCCGACGCTGACCCGCGTGCCATCCGCCAGGGTGATCGGCTGGGAGGCGTCGTGCAGCAGGTGCTCGCCCAGCCGCAGGGCGGCCGTGGCGTCGATGCCGGTCACCAGCACGATGAACTCGTCGCCGCCGATCCGCGCCGCCACGTCATCAACCCGCAGCATGGAGCGCATGCGCTGGGCGATGGTCATCAACACCTGGTCGCCGGCGGCATGGCCGTAGGTGTCGTTAATGAGCTTGAAGTCGTCCATGTCCATGTACAGCAGCGCCGCGGAGCTGTCCTGGCCGCGCGCGCTGGTGCAGACGCGTTCCAGGGCGGCCTGCAGGCCGGCGCGATTGGCCAGGCCGGTCAGCGCGTCTTCGCTGGCGCGGCGTTCGCTGGCGCGCTCGGCCAGCATGGTGGATACCAGGATGCGATTGAGCCGGTGCGAGGCGACGCTCATGCTGACCAGATAGAACGGGATCTGGATGAAGACGATGGCCGTGACGTATTCGCCGGTAAAGGCCGCGCCCAGGCACATCGGCCCCAGGCTCAGGAAGATCATGGCGCCGACCAGCCGCGGCGCGCCGTAGTTCCGGAAGCAGATGCCGCCGGCCATGGCCCCGCAGGACACCCCGGCCAAGGTGGCGGCCAGCCAGTCGCCGTTGATGAAAGTGACGAAGACGCCGTAGCCCACGCTGAACGCCCACAACAGGGCCAGCAGGATGTAGATGTCGGTATGGGTATTGCCGCCCTTGGCCGCGGCACGCAAGGCGGACCGCAGGACCAGCACGCGGACCAGCGCCAGCGCCACCTCCAGCGCCAGCCAGGACAGATACAACGGCTCTGGGCGGCGCCAGGCGACCACGCCGGAGATCATCAGGGTGTTGATGACGCCGCCGGCGAAAATGGGCAGCGTGCCGAACAGGCTGGCGATCAGGGCCGAACGGATGTCCGCAGGGGTATCGTGCCCGGAATGCGTCAGCCAACGCGTCAGGCGCCATTTGGGCAAACTGAACTTCAGTGCTGTATCCACGCGATAACCCCAGGCCATCTACCCGCTTTCGGGTAGGCTGGCTGGCGTTATAGCAGGTATTACAAGCGTTTTATATTGTCCGCGGGGCCAATCCCGGGCAGGAAATCAGTGCCCGCGATGGCCGCAGACGGCACATTCCGGGTCGCGCTGGACGTTGACGCTGCGCCATTGCATGGTGCGCACGTCCAGCCACAACAGCCGGCCCGACAGGCTTTCGCCCACCCCGGACAGCAGTTTCAGGGCCTCTGCGGCCTGCATGCTGCCGATGATGCCCACGACCGGGGCGAACACGCCCATCGTGGCGCAATTGGCTTGCTCGACGTCGTCCGCTTCCGGGAACAGGCAGTGGTAACAGGGCGCGTTGTCGTCGCGCAGGTCATAGACGCTGACCTGGCCGTCGAAGCGGATCGCGGCGCCCGACACCAGCGGCTTGCGGTGCTGCACGCAGGCGCGATTGATGGCGTGGCGGGTGGCGAAGTTGTCGGTGCAGTCCAGCACCAGGTCTGCCTGGGCGACGGCGTCGGACAGGGCCTGGCCTTCCAGCCGCTCGACGCGGGCATGAACACGGGTCTGCGGATTGAAGGCCGCCAGCATGTCGCGCCCCGACTCGGCCTTGTGACGGCCGACGCTCGCGGTGGTATGCAGGATCTGGCGTTGCAGGTTGCTCAGCTCGACGACGTCGTCGTCGGCCAGGGTGATGTCGCCCACGCCGGCGGTGGCCAGGTAGAGCGCGGCGGGGGAACCCAGTCCGCCCGCCCCCACGATGAGCACACGCGCCGCCAGCAGTTTTTCCTGCCCTTCGATTCCCAGCTCGTCGAGCAGGATATGGCGGGCGTAGCGCAGCAGTTGCTCGTCGTTCATTTGTCCTTGCTGGGCTCGACTCCGGTCGGCGTGATCTTCATGCGCTGGGGCGTGCCGCCGCCGGCCTTGGCGTCAGCCTTGGCCTGGGCGCGGGCCGAACCCTTCTGCACGGGCTTGCCGGCCAGTACGTTCAAGGCCTGCTGCAGCTGGAAGTCGTCCTTGCCGCCGAATTCGAACACCTTGGCAGGCAGGTCGGCGTTATCTTCGCCGGCGCTGGACTTCACTTCGTTGGCGGTCTGCTGGTTGGACAGGTGGCGCTGCAGGTCGGCTTCGCGCGGCAGGCGGAACAGGTCGCCTTCGGCCGTGTCGGCGACGACGTAATCAGGTTCGATGCCGGTGGCCTGGATGGAGCGGCCGCTGGGCGTGAAGTAGCGCGAGGTGGTCAGCTTGACCGCGGTGGTTTCGGACAGCGGCAGGATCACCTGCACCGAGCCCTTGCCGAAGGTGCGGTTGCCCAGGACCTTGGCGCGCTTGTGGTCCTGCAGCGCGCCGGCCACGATCTCGGAGGCCGAGGCGGAGCCCACGTTCACCAGCACCACCATCGGCACGGTCTTGGTCCAGGCCGGCAGGCCGGCCAGGTAGTTGCTTTCGCCGCGGGCGTACTCCGAAGGCGTGGCCAGGTACTTATGGCGGGCGTCGGGAGTGCGGCCGTCGGTGGTCACCACCACCGAGTCAGGCGGCAGGAACGCGCCGGACACGCCGATGGCGCTGGTCAGCAGGCCGCCCGGATCGTTGCGCAGGTCCAGCACCAGGCCCTTGGGGGCTTCCTTGGCGCCGAGGTCCTTCAATTGCTTGGCCAGGTCGGAGCCGGTCTTTTCCTGGAACTGGGCGACGCGGACGTAGCCGATGCCGTTGTCCAGCATCTTGCTGCGCACGCTGCGCACCTTGATGATGTCGCGCACGATCTGCAGCACGATGGGCTGCGGACGGTCGGCGCGCATGATGGTCAGCGTGATCGGCGACTTGGGCGCGCCGCGCATCAGCTTGACGGCGTCGTTGAGCGTCATGCCCTTGGTGGGCGTGTCGTCGATCTTGATGATGAGGTCGCCAGCCATCACGCCAGCGCGGGCCGCGGGCGTATCTTCGATGGGGGAGATGACCTTCACGAAGCCGTCTTCGGCGCCGACCTCGATGCCCAGGCCGCCGAACTCGCCTTGCGTGGCCGTCTGCATTTCGCGGAAGGCGTCGGCGTCCAGGTAGGCCGAGTGCGGATCCAGGTTCGACACCATGCCGGAGATGGCATTGTCGATCAGGGTCTTGTCGTCGACGGCCTCGACGTAGTTGTTCTTGATGGCGGCGAACACATTGCTCAGCTGCCTGAGTTCGTCCAGTGGCAGAGGGCTGCCGCGCTGGGCGACCGCAGTCACGCCTACGCTGAGCAACACACCAGCCACCGCACCGATGGCAATCAGACCGAAACCGCGAAACTTACGAGTGCCCATGCACACTTCCCGAATTTTGTTTTCGCCGATGGGGTTTGGTAATTACCAACGACATCAATCTACTGCGCCAGCCATTGTGCCGGATCCACAGGAGCGCCACGATGGCGAATTTCAAAGTATAGGCCGGATTCCACTTGGCCGCCGGTCGCCCCGACCGTGGCGATGGTATCGCCACCCGTCACCGAATCTCCCACCCGTTTGAGCAGACTTTGGTTGTAAGCATAGACGGTCAGGTATTGCTGCCCATGATCCACAATGATGAGGTTGCCAAAACCCCGCAGCCAATCGGCGTAGACCACCGTGCCGGGGGCCACCACCTTGACCGGCGTGCCTTCAGCCGCGCGCAGCACCACGCCGCGCCATACGCCGCCGTCCGGGCGGTCGACCCCGAAACGTCCCTGCACCTGGCCGCGCACCGGCATGGACAGCCCGTGGCGCAAGCCGTTGCCGCCGCCCACCGGCGCGGCGCGCGCGGTCTGGGTCTGCTGAGCGGGCTCACTACGGGTTGGAGCGGGTTTTTCCTCTATAGGTTCCGCCTTTTTGGGCGGTTCCGCGGGTTTGGCCTGAGGCGGCGGTTCGGGCGTGGTCAGCCGCGACTGCTTCTGCTCGGCCGGGCGCAGTCCGGCGGCATCCGGGTCGGCCACCGCCACGGGACCGCGGTTCTGGCGCGAGGCGGCTTCGACCTGTTCGCGCGCCTGGGCGGCATCGCGGGCGTCACGCTCGCGCTTGGCATTGTCGGCGGCCTGCTTGGCGTTGTCGGCGGCGAGCTTGCGGTCAGCCTCGGCCTTCTTGCGAGCGTCTTCGGCGGCGCGGCGCTCGGCGTCGGCGCGCTTCTTGGCTTCTTCAGCGGCGCGGCGCGCTTCTTCCGCGCGGCGCACTTCCTCGGCCCGCTTGCGCGCTTCCTCGGCGCGGCGGGCGTCCTCGATCTGCTTGGCGATGGCCGCGTCCAGATCGGTGATGAGCCGCGACAGGCGCTGGTCGTCGCGTCCCAGTTTGTTGGCTTCGGCACGCTGGGCGGCGATCTGCCCTTCCAGCTGGGCCAGCAGCGTGGCGCGCTCCTTCTGCTGACCGACCAGCGCGGTCTTCTGCTCGGAGGTCTCGGCCACGACTTTTTCGATTTCGGCGCGGCGGGCGTCGGCGCGCCCCTGAAGGGCGGCCAGTCGCTCGATGTCCTCGCGCAGGGCCTGCACGGCCTTGGCGCGAGCCTGCGACACGTAATCCAGATAGCCCAGGTTGCGCCCCAGCACCTGGGGATCGTCGCCGGACAACAGGGCGGTCCAGGGTGACAGGCCGCTGGTGTACTGGGTGCGCAGCTGTTCAGCCAGTTCGGTGCGGCGCTTGGCCAGCACCACCTGCTGGGCGCCGATCTGCTTTTCCAGGCCGGTCAGGTCGGCCTGCGCCTGACGGTTGGCCTCGGCCAGCTCCCGCAGGCGCAGGTTGATCTTGGAAATCGCCGACTCGGACTGCTTGAGCGCGTCGGCGGCTTCCTTGCGGGCAGCCTCGCGGTCATCGATATCCTTTTGCAGGTTCTCGATGCGGTCGCGCAAGGCGGCCTGCTGCTTTTCCGCGTCGGACTGGCGGCCGGCGAGGTCATTGGGCGCGGCGCGAGCCGACAGCGCTCCACCGGTCAACATGACCGCCAACAACAACCCTGCCGCGCGACGCATAGGAATATCAGTCCTTCTTAGCCTTGCCCTGGGCTGCCACCGCAGCCATGGCCGCCTCGATCTCGGCGGCATCGCCCAGATAATAGTGGCGGATCGGGCGCAGGTCATCATCCAATTCGTACACCAGCGGCTGGCCGGTGGGAATATTCAGGTTGACGATGTCTTCGTCCGACACGTTGTCCAGGTGCTTGATCAGGGCGCGCAGGCTGTTGCCGTGGGCGGCGATCAGGACATTGCGGCCGGCGCGGATCGCCGGGGCGATGGATTCGTTCCAGAACGGCAGCACGCGAGCCACGGTGTCCTTCAGGCATTCGGTGGCGGGCAGCTGGTCGGCCGGCACCTTGGCGTAGCGCTTGTCGAAACGCGGATGGCGCTCGTCGTCCAGGGCGAGCGGCTCCGGGGCGATGGCGTAGGCGCGGCGCCAGACCAGCACTTGCTCGTCGCCGTACTTGGCGGCGGTTTCAGCCTTGTTCAGGCCTTGCAGCGCACCGTAGTGGCGTTCGTTCAGGCGCCAGGTCACGCCGACCGGGGTGTACATGGCATCCATGGCGTCCAGGGCGATCCACAGGGTGCGGATGGCGCGCTTGAGCAGCGACGAGTAGGCCAGGTCGAAGGTGTAGCCTTCTTTCTTGAGCAGTTCGCCGGCCTTGCGGGCCTGTTCGCGGCCGGTCTCGGTGAGGTCGACGTCGGTCCAACCGGTGAAGCGGTTTTCCAGATTCCACTGGCTTTCGCCGTGGCGCATCAGAACGAGTTTGTGCATGATTTGGGACGCTTGTAACGCGGGTTAAAGTGAAGGAATGCGCTCATTTTATAATTGAGCGATTTTGCCCTTGATTTTGCCCCGGCGCACCCGCCCATTTCCGCGGCGCGGCGCATCAGGGTTTGCCTATACCAGGCTAGTCGCCGCACTTCAGGATGCCCCGTGGACCTTTTGCAATTCTTGATCGATAAAAACAACGTCTTCATCGTCGCCGTTGCCGTGATCTCCGGCATCATGCTGGCCATCCCCGCCCTGCGCAAAGGCCGCACCGGTTCGGCCGTGAGCACGACCGAGGCCATCCAGATGGTCAACCAGCGCCAGGCCGTGTGGGTCGACGTCCGTCCCGCCGAACAGTTCCAGGCCGGCCACATCGCCCAGGCCCGCAACGTGCCGGCGGCCGATCTGGAGCAGAAAGCCGCCTCGCTGCCCAAGAACAAGCCGCTGGTCGTGGTTTGCGACAATGGCCGCGATTCGGCCCGCGCCGCCGCCAAGCTGCGCGCCCAGGGTTTCGCCGACGTCGTGCCGCTGGAAGGCGGCATGCGCGCCTGGTCGGCGGCCAGCCTGCCCGTGACCCAGAAGGGTTGAAGCCTGGGGCCTCGCCCCCATCTACCTATTCTTGTACTCACAGGAGCGCCCATGAATAAAGTCGTCATGTACAGCAAGGACTATTGTCCCTATTGCGCCCGCGCCAAGGCCTTGCTCGAGCAGCGCGGCGTGACCGACCTGGAAATCATCCAGATCGACCGGGACCCGTCCCAACGCGACGTCATGATCGAACGCACCGGCCGGCGCACCGTCCCGCAGATCTTCATCGGCGATACCCATGTCGGCGGTTGCGACGACCTGATGGCCCTGGACCGCTCGGGTGGCCTTGCCCCCATGCTGGCCAGCTAATCGCCCCTTTTTGCCCCTCCCACCAACGGAAACACTCATGGCTGATCAAGACCAAAACTCCCAGCAAGAAGGCGGCAACGCGCCCTCGTTCAATCTGCAGCGCGTCTACCTGAAAGACCTTTCGCTGGAAATGCCGAACGCGCCCCACGTCTTCCTGGAGCAGGAAGCGCCCCAGGTCGAGGTGAGCATCACCGTGGGCGGCCAACGCCTGGCTGAAACCGTGTTCGAAACCACGGTCACCGTCACCGTCACCACCCGCATCAACGAGAAGGTCGTGTACCTGGTCGAAGGCACGCAAGCCGGTATCTTCGAGGCCGCCAACATCCCCGAAGAACAGCTCGACCCGCTGCTGGGCATCGTCTGCCCGACCATGCTGTACCCCTACCTGCGCGCCAACATCGCCGACGCGATCACCCGCACCTCGATGCCGCCGCTGCACCTGACCGAAGTCAACTTCCAGGCCCTGTACGAGCAACGCCTGGCCGAGCTGCAACAGCAGCAAAGCGCCGCCAACGGCAATGGCAGCGACTCGGGCATCATCCTGCCCCCCGGCGCGACTCGCCAGTAAAGCAGCCGCGGCGCCCCATGAAAAGAGCCCCCACGCCGCGCCTTCGGCTTGCTGCCCCCCGTGGGGGTGCTTTTCATCTTGAGGCGGCTCGGCGATGAAAAATCCCATCCAGCCACGCCTGCGCGTCGCCGTCCTGGGTGCGGGAAGCTGGGGCACCGCGCTGGCGGCGGCCGCCAGCCGCCGCCACGCCACCGTACTCTGGGCGCGCGATGCCGCGCAGGCCGCCGACATGGCGGCCTCGCACGAAAACGCGCGCTACCTGCCAGGCATCGCCCTGCCGCAGGCACTGAATATCTCCTCCGATCTCGACGCCACGCTGCGCAGCCTGCAAGAAGACGGCGCGCGCCGCCTGATCGTGCTGGGCGTGCCCGTGGCCGGCCTGACCGCCATCTGCGGCGAGCTGTCCCGCCGGCTGCCCGCGCTGGGATTACAGGACACGCCCATCGTCTGGACGTGCAAGGGCTTTGAAGCCGACACGGCCAGGCTGCCCCATGAAATCATGCGCGAGGCCTTGCCCGGCGCCACTGGCGGCGCATTGTCGGGCCCCTCGTTCGCGCGCGAAGTCGCGCAGGGCCTGCCAGTCGCGCTGACCGTGGCCAGCGACAGCCCCGCCTTGCGCGACGCCACCACCGCCGCCTTCCATGGCGCGGCGCTGCGCGTGTATGCCAGCACCGACCTGGTCGGCGTGGAAGTGGGCGGCGCGCTGAAGAACGTGATCGCGGTCGCCTGCGGCATCGGCGACGGCCTGGCCCTGGGCACCAATGCCCGCGCCGCGCTGATCACCCGCGGCCTGGCCGAGATGACCCGCTTCGGCGTGGCGCTGGGCGCGCAGGCCGAGACCTTTGCCGGGCTGACCGGCCTGGGCGACCTGGTCCTGACCGCGACCGGCGAGCTGTCGCGCAACCGCCGCGTGGGCCTGGAGATCGGCGCCGGCCGCAAGCTGGCCGACATCCTGGCCAGCGGCATCACGGCCGAAGGCGTGCGCTGCGCGCGCGCTGCGCTGGACCGCGCCCGCGCCATCGGCGTCGAACTGCCCATCACCGAAGCCGTCTGCGCCGTGCTGTTCGACGGCGTGGCCCCCATGACGGCCGTGTCCGCCCTGCTGGCGCGCGACGCCCGCTACGAAAGCGGGGTAGCCAGCCAGCCGGAAGCGGCGCCGGACGACCGGCCCCACTGAGTCGCCCCAAAAACAAATACCCCGCACAACCCGAGGAGACATCCTTCATGACGCAAGCCCGCAAGTTCCGGGTCGGCCCGCTGCTACGCGGCCTGTGCCTGAGCCTGGCCGCGATTCTGCCGGCCGCCGCCCACGCCGACTGGCCCGACCGTCCGATCCACATGGTCGTGCCCTTCCCGCCCGGCTCGTCGCCCGACATCCTGGCGCGCACCATCTCGGAACCGCTGTCGCAGGCGCTGGGCCAGCCCATCGTGATCGACAACAAGCCGGGCGCGGGCGGCAACATCGGCACCCGCATCGTGTCGCAGGCCAAGCCGGACGGCTACACGCTGCTCTACACGATCAACGGCCCGCTGGTCACCGCCCCCACGCTGTACAAGAAGACGCTGGGCTACGACCCGCTGCGCGATCTGCAGCCGGTATCGCTGGTGGGCACCAGCCCCAACGTGCTGGTTGTGCCCAGCAGCCTGAAGGTCGATAACGTCAAGGACTTCGTCGCGCTGGTGAAGGGCCGCGGCAATTCGCTGAACTACGGTTCCGTCGGCCCGGGCAGCTCGGCCCACCTGGCGATGGAGATGTTCAAGGAAAGCGCGGGCGTGGACCTGGCGCACATCCCCTATTCCGGCTTCCCGCAGGTCATCTCGGCCATCATCGGCGGCGATGTCCAGGCCGGCTTCATGGTGCCGGCCATCGCCGTGCCCCAGGCGCGCGACGGCAAGGTGAAGCTGCTGGCCGTGACCAGCCTGCAGCCCAGCGAGGCGCTGCCGGGCGTGCCGACGATGGCGTCCCAGGGCTATCCGGACTTTGAAGCCATTTCCTGGAACGCCGTGCTGGTTCCGGCCGGCACGCCCACGCCCATCGTCGAACGGCTCAACAGCGAGCTGGCGCGCATCATCGGCAGCGACGCGGTGCGCAAGCAGCTGGCGCTGCAGTACTTCACGCCCGCGCCGTCCACGCCCGAAGCCCTGACCGCCCGCATCAAGAATGAAAAGGCGCGCTGGGATCAGGTGATCGAGAAGTTGAATCTGTCGCTGGACTGATTGCAGCCCAGCCGTGACGGGCCGGGCGCGCCGGATTCAGCGCGCCCCGTCACACTCCCCCTTCATACCCCTGCTGGCGCCAGGCCTCGAACACCGTCACCGCAACGGCATTGGACAGGTTCAGGCTGCGTTGGCCGGCGCGCATCGGCAGGCGCAGGCGCTGCTGGGGCGGGAACATCGCCTGATGTTCCTCCGACAGGCCCGCGGTTTCGCGGCCGAACACGAACACGTCGCCCGGCTTGAAGCCGATGTCCGCCACGCTGCGCTGCGCGTGCGTGGTCAGCGCATAGATGCTGGACGGCGCGGCGCCGGTATCGGCCAGGGCCTCTTGCAGCGTGTCATGCACGCGGACCGGCTGCCATTCGTGGTAATCCAAGCCGGCGCGGCGCATGCGGGCGTCGTCGAGCTCGAAGCCCAAGGGACGCACCAAGTGCAATTGCGCGCCCGTATTGGCGCACAGGCGGATGGCGTTGCCGGTATTGGGCGGGATTTCGGGACAAACGAGGATGACGTGGAACATGGTGCTCGGGACTCGGGACGGCTTGCGGCGGAAACGTCGCCGCACACCGGGAATTGTCGCCGATTTGCCTGCGGGCCGGCTCAGGGCGTACGCGCGGCCACCAGCACCATGACGTCCGCCGCGCCTGCCGCCCGCAGCGCGGCGGCGGCCGCGTTGGCGGTGCTGCCGGTGGTCATGACGTCGTCCACCAATAGCAGCTGCCGGCCGCGCACGTCGCCCACGCAATAGAACAGGTTTTGCGCCCCGAGCCGGCGGGCCTGGCGGCCCTGTGCGGTCTGCCGGGGCGTCTCGCGCCGGCGCCGCAGCAGCCCGCGCGCCAGCGGCAGCCCCAGCTCCGCCGCCAGGCTGCGCGCAATTTCACCGGCCGGATTCATGCCGCGTTGCCGCAGCGATGCGCGGCTGGCGGGAACGGCCGCCAGCAAGGCGCCGTCCGGTACCGGACCGTCGCGGGCGACGGCAGCCGCGATCAACCGGGCCAGCACCGGCGCCATGCTGAGCCGCAGGCGGGTCTTCAGCATCAGGATCAGGGTGTCGGCGGGCGGCGCGTAATCGAAGGCGGCAATCGTGCGCGAAAACGCCCGGGGCGCGCCCAGGCAGGCGGCGCAGTGCGGCGCGTCCGGACGCAACCGCAGGGCGCAAAAAGGGCAGCGGCGCGGAGCATGACCGCGCGCGACGGCCGCGGCCCCGGCACCGGCCCCGGCCCCGGCCCGGTGGAGAGCATCCCCGCAGATATCCGCCTCGCAGCCCGCGCAAAGCCGCGCACCCGCCACCCGGGCGCCGCACAAGGGGCAATCGCAACCGACCCGCGACAGCAGCCACCGCCCCATGGCCCGTAGGGGCAATCGGAAGCCGCGGCCGGGATGCGCAATAATGGATGCCATCCCTCATGAAACCATGATCCGCCCGCGTTGCAGACGCGGGCGCGACCGAAATGTCCCTGCCAGAATCCGCAACGCTCCCCTCCCTGCCCATCGTCAGCGCTGACGTACCCCGGCAATTCGCCCGCCGCGGCGACCTGGCCGAGGCCCAATTCCTGTACGGGGAAGTCGCCCGCCGCATGCTGGGCCGCCTGCAATACATCCGGGTCCAGCCGCAAGCCATGCTGGACGCGGGCTGCGGCGCAGGCGACAACCTGCCGCTGCTGCGCGAACGCTATCCCGACGCCGCCTATACCGGCCTGGACAACTGCGAACCGCTGCTGGAACAGGCGCGCAAGCGCTACGCCCCCGCCGGCCTGTCGGCCTGGATCGGCAAGCTGGCGCGCCGCGGCCCGGCCGCCCCTGCCTTCGTCAACGCCGACCTGGCGGCGACGGGCCTGGCGCCCGAATCACTCGAACTGGTGTGGTCCAACCTGGCCATGCACTGGCACCGCGCCCCGCACGCCGTGCTGGCGGAATGGCGGCGCGTCCTGAAAGTCGGCGGGCTGGCGATGTTCTCCTGTCTGGGGCCGGCCACGCTGCGCGAGCTGCGCCAGGCCCTGGACGATGCCGGACTGCGCACGGCCACGCCGTCCTTCGTGGACATGCATGATTTCGGCGACCTGTTGGTGGAAAACGGCTTCGCGGATCCGGTCATGGACCAGGAGATCCTGACCCTGACCTACCGCAGCCCGGAAAAGCTGCTGCAGGACGTGCGCGCGCTGGGCGGCAACCCGGCCGAAGGCCGGCGCGGCGGGCTGGTGGGCCGCGACTGGCGCGACCGCCTCTGCGCCGCGCTGGAAGCGCAGCGCCGGCCCGACGGCCTGATTGTCCTGAGCATTGAAGTCGCCTACGGCCACGCCTGGCGCGCCGCCGCGCACCGCACCGTGGCCGGAGAAACCCGGCTGGCGGTCAGCGCGATTGGCGGCCGGCACCGCGCGCCCTGAGCGGGGCGGCAGAGGCTGACCGGCGGAGCCGGCGCCTTGCGAGCGCCGGCCTTCCCACCTAGTGCAGCCGTTCCGGCATCGGCACGCTGACCCCGGGCTCGGAAGCCGGCAGCGCCGACATAGGCTCTGAGGTTGCGCGAATACGGCGCCTCAAGACTGCCGTCGGTTCCGCGGGCCCTACGCCAGGCGAGGCCGCGCCGCGCCAGGCGTTCGACATGGCCTCCACCACCAGCGGCAGGTCGCGCAAGCGGTGGAACTGGCTGCGCAGCCAGCGGGAATCGTTGCCGCTGCGCATGGATTCGTCGCGCAGGGCAGCGATCATGTCGCCCGTGCCCAGCTCTTCCGCCACCGGCATCAGGCGCTGGAACAGGTTGCGCAGGTGGTCCATCAGCCGCAGACGCTGGCCGTCCGGCGTCACATAGCTGCCCTGCAGACCGAAGCGGCAGGCCTGGAAGTGGTTGCTGCGGTAGGACAGCCAGGCGCCGTCGCCCGGGTCGCCCTCGCGCATCAGCAGCACCGCCAGGGCCTGGGCGAAGGCTGCCAGCTGGCAAGCCCGCTCGACCGTCAGCGGCGTGTCGCATACGCGGATTTCGACGGTGCCGAATTCCGGCTTGGGACGAATGTCCCAGTACAGGTCCTTGATGCTTTCCGCCAGGCCATAGGCGCGCAGCTGCGCCAGATGGGCCTCGAACTGGTACCAGTCCTTCACTTCGGGCGGCATGTGACCGGCCAGCGGGAAGCTGTTGACCGCGTTCAGGCGCGAGCACGAAAACAAGGTGTCCACCCCCTCGCAATAGGGCGACGAGGCCGACAAGGCGATAAAGTGCGGCACATAGGGCGACAGGCGGCGCAACAGTTTGATGGAATCGTCGCCGCTCTTGACGCCCAGGTGAATATGCTGGCCGAAGACCGTAAATTGACGCGCCAGGTAACCGTACATTTCGGCCAGGTACTGGAAGCGCGGGGTGTCCGAAATGGACCGTTCCTGCCAACGCATGAAGGGGTGGGCGCCGCCGCCGGCGACCGACACGCCCACGGCGTCCGCCGCTTCGATCAGCGCGTCGCGCATTTCGCGCATCTCGGCCAGGAGGCCCATGGGGTGCTCGTGCACCGAGGAATTCAGTTCAATCATGGACCGCGTGATTTCCGGTTTAACGCGGTCGGCGATGGGGTGGTTGGCCATTTGGGCCAGCAGCTCGTCCGAGGCTGCGGTCAGGTCAAAACTGCGCGGGTCTATCAGTTGCAGCTCGAGCTCGATGCCCAGGGTGTTGGGGGCCGACGAAATGAACGGGATCTGTTCCATCTCGGACTCCTTTCTGAATGTTTGATGAGGGTGTGCGCCGTTCGACCTTGAAGCCCGGAAACAGCCCGGGGGGCACTAGACGGCAGCTTGTGCACGCATGATAGCCGCTGTTTTGTGGCAAGAAGATGGAAAATCGTGACATTTATGTGCAACATCACGAAGCAATCGGTTTTTCCCTGTGAAAGAAAGTGAGCGAGCGCTCACGGCATAGAAACGGCGCGGCCTCCCGGCCTGCGGCAGCCGGACAGCAAGCGCTCAAGGGGCTTCCGAGAGGGGGTGGGACAACCCTTATAAGGGTTATCCCTGAACTATTTCCGCCAGAAAATAGGGGTGAACAGCACTAGCACCGTCAGCAGTTCCAGGCGCCCGATCAGCATCGCGAAGGTGCAGACCCAGATCTGGAAATCGGACAGGACGGCGAAGTTGCCCATGGGGCCGACCGGGCCCAGGCCGGGGCCGGTGTTGTTGACGCTGGCGAAAACGGCCGAGAAGGCGGTGATCGGATCCAGGCCGGACAGGAGCAGCAGACTGGTGAAAACGGCGATAGAAAGGCCGTAGAACAGCATGAAGGCCAGCACCGACGACATGGTGCGGGTCTCGACCGCGCGGCCATTGATGCGCACCGGGCTGACCGCGTGCGGGTGCAACATTGTTACCAGCTCGTTGCGCGCCTGCTTGACCAGCAGGATCGCCCGGATCATCTTGATGCCGCCCCCGGTCGACCCGGCCGACGTGGCAAAGCCCGACAGCAGCAGCATGGTCAACGGCGCGAACAGCGGCCACTGCGCGAAGTCGGTATTGGCGTAGCCCGTGGTGGTCGCCATGGAAATCGTGTTGAACATGCCGTAGCGCAGCGCCTGCAGCGGGTCTTCATAGACCCCTTTCAGGAACAGGAACACCGAGATGACCAGCCCCACTCCCAAGACCACCACCAGGTAGGGAATCGCCTCCGGACAGCGCACGTAGGCGCGCGCGCTGCGCTGGCGGAAGGCGTTGAAGTGGGTAGCGAAGTTGATGCCCGCGATCAACATGAACACCATCGCCACCATTTCCACCGCCACCGAATCGAAATGGGCGAAGCCATCGTCCCAGGTCGAAAAGCCGCCCAGGCCCATGGTGGTGGCCATATGGCACCAGGCCTCGAACCACGACAGCCCGACCGCCCGATAGGCCAGGAAGCACAGGATGGAGAACACGAAATAGACCGCGTACAGCGCCTTGGCGGTGCTGGCGATGCGGGGCGTGAGCCGTTCGTCCTTCATCGGCCCGGGCGTTTCCGCCCGCACCACCTGGTGTCCGCCCACCCCGAGCAGGGGCAGAATGGCCACGGCCAGCACCAGGATGCCCATGCCGCCGATCCAGATCAGCGTGGCCCGCCACAGGTTGATCGACGGGGGCAAGGTGTCCAGATTGGTCAGGACGGTGGCGCCGGTGGTGGTCAGGCCCGACATGGCCTCGAAATAGGCGCCGGTAAACGACAGCGGCAAGCCGGCGCCGTGGAAGTAGAGCAGCAGCGGAATGGCCGCCAGCAGGGGCAGGCCCGCCCACACGGCCGACACCAGCACGAAGCCATCGCGCGCCCGCAGTTCGCAGCGGGCGCGGCGCGTTATCGCGGCCAGGCCCCCGCCTATGCCCACCGAGATCAGGAACCCGTCCAGGAAGGCCTCGCGCGCGCCGTCGCCGCCCACGTAGGCGACGGTCAGCGGGATCAGCATGGTGAGCGCGAACATCACCATCGTCAGACCCAGGATGTAGAGGGTGCCCAGAACGCGCTTCATGGAGCTATCCGGCCGCGCGCGGCCCGCGCAGTAGGAAGGAGGCGGCGCGCATCAGAAGAACGACGCCGAGACTTGGAACAGCTTTTCCACGCGCGGCATCTGCCGGCGCGAGGGCACGAAAACGATGACGTGGTCGTCGGATTCGATCACGGTGTCGGCGTCCGGCAGGATGATTTCGTCTTCCCGCACCAGGGCGCCGATGCTGGCGCCCTTGGGCAGGCTGATCTGCCCGACCGCGCGCCCCACCACCTTGGAGGTGGAGCGGTCGCCGTGGGCGATGGCCTCCAGCGCTTCCGCCACGCCCTGGCGCAGCCGGTGCACGGCGGCCACGTCGCCGCGGCGCACGTGCCGCAGGAGTTCGCTCATGGTGGCCTGGGACGGCGACACCGCGATGTCGATATGGCTGCCCTGCATCAGTTCGCCGTAGGCCTGGCGGTTGATCAGCGCAATCACCTTGCGCGCGCCCAGGCGCTTGGCCAGCAGCGAGGACATGATGTTGTCCTCGTCGTCGCTGGTCAGCGCCAGCCAGGTGTCCATGTCCTCGATGTTCTCGCGTTCCAGCAGCGCTTCGTCGGTGCCGCTGCCGTGCAGCACCAGCACGCTGTCGGGCAGCTGGGTCGCCAGGTATTCGCAGCGCTTCTGGTCGCGCTCGATGATGCGGACGCTGTATTTTTCCTCGGCCAGCTGGCGCGCCAGGCGCAGGCCGATATTGCCGCCGCCCGCGATCATCACGCGGCGCACGGCGCGCTCGGCCTCGCGCAGCTGCCGCACGGCGCGGCGCGCATCGCGCGAGTCGACCACCAGCACCACCTCGTCGCCCGGGGCGATGACGGTGCCGCTGCCAGCCCGCAGCGGCCGGCCGCCGCGCAGCACGTCGATCACGCGCGCTTTCACGTCGGGCCAGACGTCGCGCAGCTTGTCGACCGGCGAATGGGCCATCGGGCTGCCCGCCCCGACCCGCACGGTCACGACGCTGACCCGGCCTTCGGCGAACTCCACCACCTGCAAAGCCTCGGGGAACTCGATCAGGCTGTGCAGATAGGTGGTGACGCTGCGCTCGGGGCTGATCAGGGCGTCGATGCAGAAGCCCTCTTCGCTCATGAGTTCCGGGTGCTCGGCGAACTCGACCGAGCGGATGCGGGCGATGCGGCGGGGAATGTTGAACAGCTGGCGCGCGATCTTGCAGGCCACCATATTGGCCGAATCCGAGGCCGCACAGGCGATCAGCAGGTCGGTGTCGGCGGCGCCGGCGGCCTCCAGCACCGATACCTGCGAGCCGTCGCCATGGACGACGCGCAGGTCGAAGTGTTCTTGCAGGTATTGGAGCTGGACAGGATCCGAGTCGATCACCGTGATGTCGTTCTCTTCGGACACCAGGTTCTCGGCCACGCTGGTGCCTACGCGACCAGCGCCCATGATCAGGATCTTCATGAGCTCCGCTTGCGGGCGGACTCGATGCCCAATTGCTTGAGCTTGCGGTACAGGTGGGTGCGTTCCAACCCCGTGCGTTCCGACACGCGGGTCATGCTGTGGCTTTCGCGGACCAGGTGGTATTCAAAATAGATGCGCTCGAATTCGTCGCGCGCCTCGCGCAGCGGCTGGTCCAGCGAAATGCTGCCGAGTTGGCCGTTGGACGTGACCGGAACTTCGTTGGCCGGCGCGGCGGCGGCGACCGGGGGATCGAGCTCGTCTTCCAGCGCCACCGCGGCGCTGGCGACGGCCGGATGCGCGGCGGCAGGCGCCGGATGCGGCGCGCGCCCGCGCGCCAGGCCGGCGGCGACGGTCTTCAGCAGACGCTGCAGCGTGATCGGTTTTTCAAGGAAGTCCATGGCGCCGATGCGCGTGGCCTCGACTGCCGTGTCGATGGTGGCATGGCCGCTCATCATGATCACGGGCATGTCCAACAGACCTTGCGAGCCCCATTCCTTGAGCAGGCTGACGCCGTCCGTGTCCGGCATCCAGATGTCCAGCAACACCAGGTCAGGACGCATGCGCAAGCGTGCGGCGCGCGCTTGCGCCGCGTTTTCAGCCAGCTCGACCGTGTGTCCTTCGTCGTATAGGATTTCCGACAAAAGCTCGCGTATACCGACTTCGTCGTCAACCACCAGAATTCTGGCCATAAAGCATCCACCTATTGCGTAGCCGCATTATCCTTTTCTTGCGCGGTCGCGTCCATAGTATCGGCCTCGGAAGCCAGCCGGGTCAACAATATGGAGATCCGCGCGCCCCCTTCCTTGCGGTTCGCAAGGTCGATACGCCCGCCGTGTTCTTCCACGATCTTGCGTACGATTGCCAATCCTAACCCAGTCCCGTGGGACTTGGTGGTGACGTAGGGCTCGAACGCGCGCTGCATGACCTGGGGAGGAAAGCCCGGGCCCGTATCGGCGACCGTGAATCTGAGCGCCTGATGGGCCGCCCGGTCGGGCTGCTCGCTGCGCATGAGCTGCGTGGTCACGCTGACCCGCCCTTGCCCGCCCTGCTCGGCGATCGCGTCGCGGGCATTGGACATCAGGTTGTGGATCACCTGGCGCAACTGGGTGGGATCGCCCTCGATGAGCGGCAGGTCCGGCGCCAGCGTCACGTCCAGATTCAGGGCCTTTTCGGCCAGGCGCGACGCACCGCCTTCGGGCTCCCAGCCGTACAGCGACAGCACGTCCGCCACCAGGGCGTTGAAGTCGATGCGCTGCATCACGGCCGGCGGCGTGCGGGCATATTCGCGGAAATCGTCCACCATCTGCTTGAGCGATGCCACCTGGTTGACGATGGTATTGGTGGACCTTTCCACGATCTGGGCCTCGGCGGGCGGCAGCTTGCCCTCCAGCTTCATCGCCAGGCGCTCGGCCGACAGCTGGATCGGCGTCAGCGGGTTCTTGATCTCGTGCGCCAGCCGGCGGGCGACCTCGCCCCAGGCAACGGTCCGGTTGGCCGAGATCACTTCGGTGATGTCGTCAAACACCACCAGATAGCCGTTGCCGCGCCCATCCACGCGCAGATGCGTGCCGCGCGCCAGCAGGGTCAGGGGCTGCGCCCCGGCGGGCGCGTCATCCTGGCCCGGAGCGATCTCGAATTGCTGCTGCCAGTGCTGGCGCTCGGAACCCACCGCGGCATGGGCGGAAAAGGCCTGCCGTACGATGTTGGCGAACTCCAGCATGCCGGCCACCGTCTCCAGCGGCCGGCCGATCACCGAACGCAGGTCCGCGCCCAGGATGGTCTGGGCGCCCTGGTTGACGGTGGTGACGCGGAACGATTCGTCGAACACCAGCACCCCGGAGGACAGGTTCGACAGCACGCTTTCCAGATAGACATTGGAGCGTTCCAGCTGTTGCCGGTTGCTCTCGACCATGCGGCGGGCCTCGTCGAGCTGGCGCGTCATGGCATTGAAGGAACGCGTGAGCTGGCCGACTTCGTCGCGCTCGGGCGGCTCGGGCAAAGGCCGGTAGTCGCCCACGCCCACGGCCTGCGTGCCGCCCGCCAGGCTGAGCAGCGGGCGCACCAGCCGTTTGGACAGCGATAGCGCCACCGCGATGGCGCCGAAGGCCGCCAGCAGCAAGGCCAGGGTCAGGGTGATGCCATACAGCTTGCGCAGGCCCAGCCGCGACAGCGCCAGCTCCTGGTAGTCGCGAAAACCCTGCTGCACCAGATTGGCGTTATGGGCGATCTGCTCGGGCACCGGCTGCAGCAACTGCAGCCAGCGCGGTTCGGACGCCGCCCCCAACAGGTTGTCGTAGCGGTCGGGGCCCGTCAGCGGGATCACCACCCGCAGATGCAGCCCGCCTTCGGCGCCGGGAGTCACGGGGTCATCGGCCTCGGCGGCGGAATAGCCGCGCGCCAGCCGCAATTGGTTCATGACGGTGGACGGCGGCGTCGCCGGCAGCAGTTGCCCGTACTGGCTGGTGGAGAACGCGATCATGCGCCCGCTGCCGGTGAAGACCATGGCTTCCTGCACGCCGTTGGCCTCGCGCAGCCGCGTCAAGGCAAGCGTCACGCCGCTGTCGGAGCTGCGGTTCAGTTCCATGGCCATGGAGCGCGCGCGCGCGTCCAGGTCGGCCAGCAGCGAGTCCAGCGCGGCCCGGCCCAGGTTCAGGCCCGCCTCCAGCGCCGTGTCCACGCGCACGTTGAACCAGGACTCGATCGAGCGCGACATGAACTGCACCGACACGGTGTAGATCAGGGCGCCGGGCACCACGCCGATCAGCGCGAACGCCAGGGAAAAGCGGGCCGTCAGCCGCGCGCCGAACTGACGCCGGCGGATCTGCCGCGCCAGCCTCACGGTCAGCGCCACCACCCAGATGAAGAGCGCCAGCGCGAAAATGCCGTTCAGCACCAGCAGCGTGTCGTAGTAGCGCGCAAAGCGCGAGGCATTGCCGGTGGACCACGCCAGCAGCCCCAGCAATGCCAGGCCGCTTGCGGCGCCAACCATCAGGGCCAGCCGAAGCACAAGCCTCATGACGGGTCTTTCTCCTTGTCGCTGAGCACGAACGTGAAGTCCATCCACGGCGTCGACTGTACCCAGGAGCTGCTGTTCAGGGCGTTGACCTGGAAGGGCCGCGGCAACAGCGACGTATCCAGACGCAGGCGCAACTGGCCGCCGTACAGCACACCCGCATCGAAGTCGGCGGCGTCCGCCACCGGCCAGTTGCGGATGTGCCGGATGACCCCCATGGCGTCATCCAGCGAGGCGACGGGGAAGGTCAGTTCGCCCACGCCCACCCGCCATTGCCGGGTCAGGGCGTTGTAGATGATGCGCCAGGTGCGGGACGTGTCGACCAGGGACTTGTCGAACCACCACCAGCGCTCGCGGTTGATGTTGAGATCAGCGGTTAAGTAGAGCGGAACACCACGCTGGGCCGCGTCCCGCAGTTGCTGGTTCAGTTCGAACTCGATGTCCGCGTCGATTTCCAATTTGCCGTCGCGCACCGCCGGGCGAACTTCGGTGACTTTGGGTTCGGCCCCATGCGCCTGCCCGCCCGGCACAAGAGAAAGCAAGGCAGATGCGAGCAACAACCCGAGAATTAAGCGCGGAATAATGGACATACGGCACCGGAACTACGTCATGCCCCCTATTCTTGGCGATTCAGGACTGCTTGGCAAACAAGGCGTAGAAAAACCCGTCGCGCTGCGCCGCAGGTGTTGCATCGACCGCAACTGGCAGCAATTGGCCGGGCGCGTCCAGCCGCTGCGCCTCCGGATGGCGCTGCATGAACTCCAGCGCCTGGCGCGTGCCCTCGATCGGGAAGATCGAGCAGGTCACGTAGAGCAGCCGCCCGCCGGGCGCCACCGTGCGCCAGAGCGCGTCCAGGATGCTGGCCTGCAGGGTGGCCGTGCGGCGCACGTCGTTCTCGCGCCGCAGCCAGCGGATATCAGGATGGCGGCGCACGATGCCCGAGGCCGTGCAGGGCACGTCGGCCAGCACCGCGTCGAACGGCTTGCCGTCCCACCAGGCGTCCAGGTCCGCCGCATCCGCCGCTTTCAATTGGACACGGTCGCTTGCCAGGCCCAGCCGGTCCAGGTTCTGCCCGACGCGGGCCAACCGGTCGGCATCGGCATCCAGCGCCAACAGGTCGATATCGGCCAGCTCCAGCAGGTGGGCGGTCTTGCCGCCGGGGGCCGAGCAGGCGTCCAGCACCCGCATGCCATCGGCGGGCGCCAGCAGCTCGGCCGCCAACTGCGCGCCGGCGTCCTGCACCGACCACCAGCCCTCGGCAAAACCGGGCAATTGCGCCACCGGCTTGGGCGTGGCCAGCACCAGGCCGGACTGGCCCACGGGCTCGGCCGCCAGGCCCACGGCCTGGAAGGCGGCCAACACCTGTTCGCGGCTGGCGCGGCGGCGGTTGACGCGCAGCGTCAGCGGCGCTGGCAGGTTGGCCGCGGCCAGGATCTCGCGCCACTCGCGCGGGTAAGCCACGCTCAGCTGCTTGACCCACCAGCCGGGGTGGTTCCATTGGGCCTCGGGGCTATCCGCCACGGCAGCCTCAAGCGCCGCGCGCTCGCGCAGGAAACGGCGCAGGCAGGCGTTGAGCATGCCCTTATAGGAAGCCAGGGCGCGGCTGCGGGAGGCCGCCGTCACCGCCTGATCCACCACCGTGTGCGCCGCGTAGACCGGCATGCCCGGCAGGGCAGCCGCGGCGTCGCCCTCTTCCTTCAGCAGGGTCAGCGACACCAGCAGCAGCGATTCGAACAGCACGCTGGGATAGCGCTGCACCATCTCGCGGCCCACGGCGTCGGCCCAGCCCAGATAGCGCATCGCATGGAACGACACGGCCTGCGTGGCGGGCCGCAAGGACGATTCCACGCCGGCCAGCGCGTCCGTCAGGGAGCGGCCGTCCAGCACGCCCTCGACCACCTCCGCGCTGGAAAGCAGGACGGAGGACAGCGGAGGGGCCAGATTGGGGGAGTCGGAACGCGTGGACATGATGCAAATTCAGGAGATAAGACCGCTATGGTAGCCGGACCTGGACGAATGGCGGCCGTCACGGCACACTGGCCCCAGCCACGGAGCCCCTCATGACCCTCGCCACCCTGCTGCTCTTCATCCTGGCCTCGGCCGTCACCATCATCACGCCAGGCCCCACCGTCCTGCTCGCCATGAGCAACGGTTCGCGCCACGGCGTGCGCGCGGCCTGCTGGGGCATGGCCGGCGCGGTACTGGCCGACCTGATCCTGATCGGCGCGGTGGCGTCGGGCCTGGGCGTGGTGCTGGCGGCGTCCGAAATCGCCTTCCAGCTCATCAAATGGGTGGGCGCGGCCTATCTGGCCTATCTGGGCTGGAAGATGCTGCGCTCGGACGCGGCGCTGGTCATGCCTGCCGCCCAGGCGGACGCCCGGCGTCCGGCCGGCCTGGCGCTAGGCCTGCGCAGCTTCGCGGTGGCCTTGACCAACCCCAAGGCGCTGCTGTTCATGTCCGCCTTCCTGCCCCAGTTCATCAATCCGGCCGCCCCTCTGCTGGCGCAATACGCCGTGCTGGCCGGGGTCATGGCGCTGATGAACATTGCCGTGATGCTGGCCTACGCCGCGCTGGGCGCGCAGATGGTGCGCGCCTTCCAGGGCGCCGGCCTGCGCTGGCTGAACCGCGTCTGCGGGGGGCTGCTGATTGGGCTGGCGGGGACCCTGGCCTTGTACCGGCGCAGCGCGCCTTGATAGGACCTCGATTTCAAATCACTTGCGGATCCGTTTGCCGCCTCCTTGACCTTCTCACAGTGTGAAGGTGTCCACTGCCGGGCAAGGAGGCACCCCATGGCCCATCACCCCCCCGGCAGTTCCCATGCCGCCTTGAAGACGGCGCTCGACAACCCGGACGCATCGGTCCGCCTGGCGGCCGCGCTGCGCGCCGGGACGCTCCCCGATCCTGTCAGCGTCCCGCTATTGGTGGCGTGCTGCGGCACGGACGCGGATTTTTTCGTGCGCGATATGCTCACCTGGGCGCTGACGCGGCACCCGCAGGCCGACACCCTGCCCTTGCTGTTGGCAGAACTGAACTCGCCCCGGGCCCAAGCGCGCAGCCAGGCGCTGCACACGCTGTCGAAGATCGGCGATCCTGGCACTTGGTCCGCCATCACGCGCGCGCACTTACATGACGCGGATCCGGAGGTCGCGCGAACCGCATGGCGCACCGCCGCCGGGCTGGCGCCGGTCTCGCAACGCGACGGTCTGGCGCGGGAGCTGGTGCTAGAACTCGGGCGCGGCGATACGGATCTCAAACGCAGTCTCAGCCGCGCCTTGGCGATGCTCGGAGACGCCGCAATCGCCTTCCTCCAAGCCGCCGCCGCAAAGCACAAGCGCCCGTCGGTGCGCGTCCACGCACGCGCCACCCTCAGGCTGATCGCGGATCCGGAAGGCCCCTTCGTGCTGGACCCCGCGGACGCCCGGACTATGGCGCCGTCATTGCCGCGCGCCACCGATTCCGCGCGCCCTTCCGGGCAGCGATAATTGTCTGAGCAACGGCCGCAAAACCGTCCCCCAGGCGCGGATACGCAGGTTGGGGCGCAGACCACACAGGAGAGAGCATTCATGCGCATCAGCGAACTGGCCAGGCGTTCGGGGATCAGCGCGCGCATGTTGCGGCACTACGACTCGCTCGGACTCCTCAAACCTTCAGGCCGCACCATGGCGGGCTATCGCGAGTATTCGGAAGCCGATGTCTGGCGTCTTTTCCAGGTGGAGAGCCTGCGCACGCTGGGCCTGGCGCTTTCGGAGGTTGGCCAAGCGCTAAACCGCCAAGGCCCCCTGCCCGATGCCCTCATCGACGAACTCATCACGCGCAGCCAACAGCGTCTGACCGCGGAGCAGGAGCTGCTGGCGCGGCTGAGCGCGGTGCGCGCGGCGGCCCCTGCCGATTGGCCGAAGGTGCTGGACATCGTCCAATTGCTGAACCAGCTGGACTCGGCGGATGCGCCGCTGCGACAGCGCGCAGCGCTGGATGCGGCGATCTGCGGCGCGCCGCTGAGCGAACGGGTGGCCCAGGCTTTGCTGCAGGAGCCCGACCAGAACGTTGCGGGCGCCCTGCGCTGGGCCCTGGCCAGAACCGAAGGCGACGGCATTGGCGTGCTTGCGGCCGCCCTACGCCTGCCCGATGCCGAGGTGCGCGAACGCGCGGTAGTGGCGCTTGCCTATGTGGGCAGCGACGAGGCGTTCAACCTGTTGCGAACGGCGCTGGCGGACTCCAGTGCCGATATCCGGTACCGGGCCGCCCGGACGCTTGGCGCACAGGGCGTGCATGATGCCATCCCCCTGCTGATCGAACAGATCTTGGTCGGCGATCACGATGTCGAAGCAGCCGACGCCCTGGCCGGACTCGCGGAGGATCCCGCAGTCGCCCTGCAAATCGTGTCGCGGTTTGAAGCTGCAACGGCCGACGACGACACCCCGGTCCAGGCCCGTGTCCGCATCTCGCAGGCGCTAGCTGAGATTCCAGGCGCGATGGCGACAGCGCTGCTTGCGCGGCTGGCGGCGGATCCGGCGCCGGAAGTTGCGCGCGGCGCTGCATATGTCATTGATGTACGTAGCAGCATGACCGACGGATCACTGCGCTAGTCGCGGGATGGAAGACTGGGACGCCCAACCGGGCTGCTCCCGCCAATTGGGCGGGAAACCCAACCCCAGCTCGACTGGAATGTCGGGAAAGCGCTCCATCAGCGATTGCAGATCGCCCTCCCAGCTCCGGCCATACCCCAGACGCGCTCCGATGTAGCTAATGACGGATGCCGTCACAAAGAAGGTGCGACGCCTATTGAAGCTGAGTCCGCGCTTCCGATAGTCACCCGGCGTCACACTGGTCTGTGCACCCAATAGACGGCCATGATGCGCGACCGTGTTGCGCAGCACTGCAAAAGCATGGAGCCATGTGTCAAAAACAGCGCAGGCCTCTACGCCGAACCTTCGACTGATCTCCTTGCGATACTCACCGTTCGCCAGGCCCTTGTATGCGTGCGTCCAGGATCCGAAGGACAGGCATTCACTCACGACCCAGCTTGGCGGAAACTCGGGAGAATCGTACGTTGCGCGATAGTGCGCGATGAATGGCTTTTTACGAACGCGGTCGATTTCGTCCCGGACTTTCTCGAGAAAAGTCTGATGCCGCCAACCCTGCGGCCAAGTGAAAAGATCCTCTTTCATGAACCAATGCGGCCCCTCCCGCCGGCTGAGCACATTCGACATCACGGTGCGCACTGCCAACTCTATTCGTTCGAGTGCGTCACTGGTAATTCTGCGTAGCTCGCGATCAAACTCGTAGCGCCTGATCACCTGGTCGAAATGGACGTGGCCGCGAAACCTCCTGGTTTCCGCGTCCTGCCATTGATACCAATAGCCTTTCAACCGGTAGCCGCCGATTTGCCGCAAATAGGGCAACGCCGTCTTCGCATCGATAACCATGCCCTGGCCCCGCAACTTGACGATCAACGCCTCCGGCTCAAGATGTGGTTTGTCGAACGCCTTCCTGGGACCGCGGTCTGTTCGCGTCGGCGCGGAATACGCGGCCTGCGCTTCATTCGTCATTGTTGTTGCACAGACCATGGACGTGAAAAACCCGCCTTTTGCACGGCCTCTGAGCGAGGCACGTTATCCGTGGATAACACGTGTGGCGGGTTGCGTTGGAAGAATTATGCATGGGTGCAAAGAAATCGGTCAAGGATCGATGCGACCCTGTCCCAAGTATCAAGGACCTGGCCTGCGAGCCGCAATCTCCCCTATGAAATATCGGACACAGTCTCGGCCCCGCTGCACATGGCCTACGGCAATGCCGTATAATTAAAAATTCGCCTTCGCCCCCATCATGGTGCGACGGCATGACCCCCTGGGACGCCGCACAGGCGCCACCCGACTTTTGAAGAGCCATGAAGAATGCTGCCCCGACGGCGCGCAGCGCACCGTGGCAGGCGTCGCATATCAGCGAAGCACGCAATCGCGTGGGCCTGCCGCAAACGGATTTCGCTGAGCTGCTGGGCGTGAGCGTGCGCACGCTGCAAGATTGGGAGCAAGGACGGCGCACCCCCTCGGGTGCGGCAAAGACCCTGCTACAGGTAGCAATGCTGCACCCCGAGACCCTGCGAGAGCTGCCCCCGTGGCCCGCCAACGAACACGCTGAATCTTGAGGCCAGCCGCCCCGGCCTCGCCCGACATGAACAACACATCCGCCGCGCGACACGCTTGCCGCGCGTTTTTTTGGTGAACGACATTGGAAATCCTCGAATCCTCCCGGCCTGGCAAGGGCCCCGGCAAGGCCAACAGCGCTGACGCGAACGCGTCCGCCACCTCCGCCCTGGCCGACACCATCGCCGCGGCCAACGCCGACGGCCGAACCCCACGCGTGGGCTTCGTATCCCTGGGCTGTCCCAAAGCCCTGGTCGACTCCGAACGCATCCTGACCCAGCTGCGGACCGAAGGGTACGTCGTCACGCCCGAGTACAACGATGCCGACGTGGTCGTCGTCAATACCTGCGGCTTCATCGACAGCGCCAAGGCGGAATCGCTGGAGGCCATCGGCGAAGCCCTGGCCGAGAACGGCAAGGTCATCGTGACCGGCTGCATGGGCGTCGAGGAATCGGTGATCCGCGACGTGCACCCCAGCGTGCTGGCCGTGACCGGCCCGCAGCAATACGAAGAGGTGGTGCGCGCGGTGCACCAGGCCGCGCCGCCCAAGAAGGACCACAACCCCTATCTGGACCTGGTGCCGCCGCAAGGCATCAAGCTCACGCCGCGCCACTACGCCTATCTGAAGATCTCGGAAGGCTGTAATCACCGCTGCAGCTTCTGCATCATCCCGTCGATGCGCGGCGACCTGGTCAGCCGGCCGGTGGGTGACGTGCTGAGCGAAGCCGAGCGCCTGGTCAAGGCGGGCGTGAAGGAATTGCTGGTGATCTCGCAAGACACCAGCGCCTATGGCGTGGACATGAAGTACCGCAGCGGTTTCTGGAACGGCCGTCCGGTAAAGACCCGCATGACCGAACTCTGTATGGCCTTGTCCGAGATGGGCGTGTGGACGCGCCTGCACTACGTGTATCCGTACCCGCACGTGGACGAAGTGATCCCGCTGATGGCCGAGGGCAAGATCCTGCCCTACCTGGACATTCCGTTCCAGCACGCCAGCCCGCGCATCCTGAAGGCCATGAAGCGCCCGGCCTTCGAGGACAAGACCCTGGCCCGCATCAAGCGCTGGCGCGAGATCTGCCCGGATCTGACGATACGCTCGACCTTCATTGTCGGCTTCCCCGGGGAAACCGAGGAAGACTTCCAGTACCTGCTGGACTGGATGCAGGAAGCGCAGCTGGACCGCGTGGGCTGTTTCCAGTATTCGCCGGTGGAAGGCGCACCCGCGAACCTGCTGGACAATCCGGTGCCGGACGAGGTCAAGCAGGAACGTTGGGAACGCTTCATGGAACTGCAGCAATCGATCTCCAGCGCCCGCCTGGCCAGGAAGGTGGGCCGCGAGATCGACGTGCTGATCGACGAAGTGGACGAAGACGGCGCCGTGGGCCGCAGCAGCGCCGACGCGCCGGAGATCGACGGCTGCGTCTACGTCAGCTCGGACAAGCCCCTGAAGGCGGGCGACCTGGTGCGCGTGCGCGTCACCGATTCCGACGAATACGACCTCTGGGCCGACGCGATCTGAGCCCGGCCCCGCGCGCGGCGCCCGCCGCGTGCTGGGCTCAAGCTTCCAGCAGCTTGAGCCCAGCCACCCCGCCCACGATCATCGCAATGCACAGCAGGCGGGCGGCGGACGGCGAATCCCCGAACAGCATGATCCCCAGCACGGTGATGCCCACGGACCCGATGCCGGTCCAGATGGCATAGGCAGTGCCTGCGGGCAGCTGCTTCATGGCCAAGGTCAGCAAGAACACGCTGCCCAGCGCGGCCGCGATACCGATCACGCTGGGCCACAAACGCGTCCAGCCATCGGCATACTTCAAGGCCAGGGCCATCACGATTTCCACCGCGCTCGCGGCGACCAGAATCAACCAGGCCATTGCGGCCTCCTGCCAGGACTAGGGAACGGCTAGCTTAGAGACTATAGTTACCGCACGACAAGTACGCACCTTTTGGTAACTATGAAAAAGCCATCCGCCTCCACGCCCGCGGGCGACGTGTTCGACGCCGCCTGTCCGTCGCGCCGCGCCCTGGAACTGATCGCCGGCAAATGGGTGCCGCTGATCCTGCCTGCGCTGGAGCATGGCCCCATGCGCAACAACGAGCTGCTGCGCAGGCTGGACGGGATTTCGCAAAAGGTCATGACGCAGACGCTCAAGGAACTGGAGCGCCACGGCCTGGTGCTGCGCGAGGACCTGGGCACCGTGCCGCCTCACGTGAACTACCGGCTGAGCGAACTGGGCCAGTCCCTGAACGTGGCCCTGATCGCGCTGGACCGGTGGGCCGAGACCCATCATGCGGCGCTGGACGCGGCCGCGCGCCGCCACGATGCCCGGGCGGCGCGCCGCGCCCGCTAGCGCTTGGCCAGGAAGTCCGACATGTCGTCGGCGTGCTCTTCCTCCACCGCCAGGATTTCCTCCAGCAGGCGGCGCGTGGTGGTGTCCTGTTCGCCGATGTACTCGATCATCTGGCGGTAGCTGTCGATGGCGATGCGCTCGGCGATCAGGTTCTCCTTGATCATGTCCTCCAGCGAGGTGCCTTCGACGTACTCAGAATGGCTGCGCTCCAACAGACCCTTGGGCGACAGGTCGGGCTCGCCGCCCAGCTGCACGATGCGCTCCGAGAGCCGGTCGGCATGGTCCTGTTCCTGCGTGGCGTGCTCGGCGAATTCCGCGGCCACGGGCTCGGCGTTCAGTCCCCGGGCCATGAAGTAATGGCGCTTGTAGCGCAGCACACAGACGATCTCGGTAGCCAACGCTTCATTCAGCAGCTTCAACACGGTCTGGCGGTCGGCGCGATAAGTGTCGGTCACGGCGCCGGACTCGATGTCCTTGCGCGCCTTGGCGCGTATGGCCTTCACGTCCATGTCGAACGGGCGGCTCGCCTGCGCGTGGGTACGGGTTGCTTGTTCCATATCGTGGCTCCTCTTGGTTAAGTGAAAGCACTGCGACACTGGGCTTCCAGTCTCTCCGTACAACCCAGTCTACCGATCGTGGCGGAACATGCTGTGTCCAAACATTGCCTGCGCCCCTCCAAATTGCCCGGCGAAACCGGTTTTCGAACCTTGCGTAAACTATGGGCTTCCCGAAAACCCGTGACGCAATCTGTAACGGGATAGGCATCACCCGAAGATCTATGACTCTGAAGAACATTTGCGTGTATTGCGGCTCGAACCCGGGCGCCCGGCCGGATTACATCGAGCAGGCCCGCGTGCTGGCCCGCGAACTGGTGCGGCGCGATCTGGGACTGGTGTACGGCGGCTCGGTCGTGGGCATCATGGGCGTGGTGGCCAATGAGGTGTTGGCCGCCGGCGGCCGCGTGATCGGCGTGATCCCGGAACTGCTGATGAAGAAGGAACAGGCGCACCGCGGCCTGACCGAACTGCACCTGGTGCAGAGCATGCACGAGCGCAAGGCCATGATGATGGAAAAGGCCGACGGCTTCATCGCGCTGCCAGGCGGCGCGGGCACGCTGGAAGAGTTCTTTGAAGTCTGGACCTGGGCCCAGCTGAACATGCACCAGAAGCCCTGCGGCCTGTTGAACATTGCCGGCTACTACGACGCGCTGGTCCAGTTCGTGGACCATGCGGTCGAGGAAGAATTCATCCGCCCCCAGCATCGCGACATGCTGGTGGTGGAAGAGGACCCTGCTTTGCTGCTGGACCGCTACGCCATGTACGAACCACCCAATGTCTCGAAGTGGTTCGAACAGATCAAGGCCTGAGGCCATCCATTCACCAGACCACAACGGAAGCCCCGCAATGCCCACCCATGCGTTGACTCCCGCCAGTACCGAATCCGTCCTGCGCGACTACTTTCACGCCAAGGACGAGAACCGCCCGCACTACATGGCGCGCGCGTTCGCGCCGGACGCCGTGCTGAAGATGGCCTTGCGCACGCAGGCCATTGCCTTTCCGCCCGAGTCGCACGGCCTGGCCGCCATCACCGATACGCTGGTGCGCAAGTTCGGCCAGACCTACGACAACGTCTACACGTTCTACCTGGCGCGGCCCGAGGCTGGCGCGCGCCTGCCCGACTACCAGTGCGACTGGATCGTGGGCATGACGGAAAAGGCCACGGGCAACGTCCGCGTGGGCTGTGGCCGCTATGACTGGGAATTCCAGCCCGAGCCCTATCGCGCCAGCAACCTCGTCATCACCATCGAAACCATGGTGACGCTGCCCGCGCACGACACCGAAGCGGTGTTCGGATGGCTGCTGGGCCTGGACTATCCCTGGGCCAGCGCCGCCCGCGTCGTGGCCGGCGCGCCGCCGCTCGAAGGCCTGGCTCCCGTCGTGCACTATCTGCTGCATCCGAACGGCGCCTAGGGTCGGTACACGGCCATTTCAGCATCAACAGGCTCTAGAGATCCGCGACTTGAAATACGACATCGCTGCTTTTGATTTTGATGGAACCCTGGCGGACACCATGCCATGGTTCAACTCCATCCTGAATACGGTGGCCGACAAATATGGCTTCCGCAAGATCGACGCCTCCGAACGCGACCAGCTGCGCCATCGCGATGCCGCCGAGATCCTCAAGTTTCTCGGCATCCCGCTGTGGAAGCTGCCCGCCATCATGGCCCATGTGCGCACGCTGATGCAGGAAATCGACCCCAGCGTGCACCTGTTCGACGGCATTCCCGACGCGCTGGCGCGCCTGAAGGCGGGCGGGCTGCGGCTGGCGGTGGTCAGCTCGAACTCCATCGAGAACGTGCAGCGCGTGCTGGGCGCGGAAACCGCCGCCCTGTTCGACAACTACGAATGCGGCACCGACCTGTTCGGCAAGTCCGCCAAGATCGACCGCCTGCTCAAGCAGCACGGCACCGCCCCCGAGCGCTTTCTGCTGGTGGGCGACGAAATGCGCGACATCGACGCCGCCCGCAAGGCGGGTGTGCGCGTGGGCTCCGTCGCCTGGGGCTATAACCATGTCGAGGCGCTGCGCGAACGCGGCCCCGACGAGCTGTTCTTGACTGTTGCCGACCTGCCAGCCGCGCTGGCCTGAACCTGGGACCTCACTGCCATGCATATCGACCCTGCCCACCTGGTTACTGACGCGGACGCCCTGCAAGCGCTGTACGGCTCGCCTGGCGAAGCCTCGATCAAAAAGGAAGTGGACCATGTGCATCCGCACTACCGCGCCTTCATCGAAGCCGCGCCGTTCGCGATGCTGGCGACCGCGGGTCCCGATGGCCTGGACGCCTCGCCGCGCGGCGACCCCGCGGGCTTTGTAGTGGTGGAGGACGAAAAGACGCTGCTGCTGCCGGACCGCCGCGGCAACAATCGCATCGACAGCTTGCGCAACATCCTGGCCGACCCGCGGGTCGCGTTGCTGTTCCTCGTGCCTGGCGTGGGCGAAACCCTGCGCGTCAACGGCGCGGCGCGCATCAGCGTGGACCCCGCCCTGCTCGCCCGCTTCGAGATGGACGGCAAGCTGCCGCGCTCGGTGCTCGTCGTCGACGTGCACACCGTGTATTTCCAGTGTTCGCGTGCCCTGCTGCGCTCCAAGCTGTGGGATCCCGCTACCCAGGTGCCGCGCAGCGCCTTGCCCAGCGCCGGCCGCATCCTGTCGGACCTGACGGCAGGCACGTTCGACGGCGTCACCTACGACCGCGATCTACCCGCCCGCGTGGCCAGCACCTTGTATTGAAAGCGAGTTCCGGGGCGGCTCGGCCCCGGTGTTGTCAGGCCGGCTGCCAGCCGCGCGCGAACACGTCCACGGGCTGGCGCTTGCCGCCCGCCTTCTGCAATTCCAGCAGGCGCAGCACGCCGTTGCCGGTGGCGATGTCGATCCCTGAGACATCGGCCCGCAGCACGCTGCCGGGCGCAGCCGTCGTGGCCTGATCCAGCGCCTGCGCGCGCCACACCTTCACCGGGTCTGCCAGGCCGGGCAGGCGGATGCTGGCGCCCGGCACGGGATTGAAGGCGCGCACGCGGCGCGCCAGCAGTTCCGCCGGCTGCGTGCAATCCAGCGCGCCCTCAGCCTTGTCGAGCTTGGCGGCGTAGGTCACGCCGGCCTCGGGCTGCTTGCGCGGCGTCAGTCCACCTTGAGCCAGCGCATCCAGCGCCGCGACGATCGCCTCGCCGCCCGCCAGCGCCAACGCATCGTGCAGTTCGGCCGCCGTGGTGTCGCCGCCAATGGGCACGACGCGTTCAAGCAGCATGTCACCCGTATCCAGGCCCTGATCCATTTGCATGATGGTCACGCCAGTCTGCGCGTCGCCGGCCTCGATGGCGCGCTGGATGGGCGCGGCGCCGCGCCAGCGCGGCAGCAGGCTGGCATGGATGTTCAGGCAGCCCAGGCGCGGCAGGTCCAGCACCCATTGCGGCAGGATCAGGCCATAGGCGGCCACCACCATCACATCGGGGGCCACACGCTCAAGCAGCGCCCGGGCCTCGCCGGCCTCTTCGGGATAGCGGCCGTCCAGGCGCAGGCTGCGCGGCTGGGCGACCTCGATGCCGGCGTCCAGCGCCGCCTGCTTCACGGGGCTGGGCGTCAGCTTCAGCCCGCGCCCGGCAGGCCGGTCGGGCTGGGTCATGACCAGCGGGATCTCATGGCCTGCGGCGCGCAGGGCGTCAAAAGCGATACGGGCGAATTCCGGCGTGCCGGCAAAGACTAGGCGCATGGGACGTGAAAAGAAGAATGGAACGGACGTTCAAAGAATCGCGTTGCCCGCAGCCAGGAGGCCTGACCGATCCGGGGCGCCGCGGATCCGGCTTTGCCGGTCCCCCTGCGCCGCCCCCTGGAGAGGGGCCCGCCTAGGGGGCCCGTGCAGCGGGTAGGAGGTGGGCCCCTCTACGCTCGCAACGCTTCGCGCTCGGCCTTTTTCAGCCTGGTCTTGATGCGGTTCTGCTTCAGGCTGGACAGGTATTCCACGAACACCTTGCCTTCCAGATGATCGAGCTCGTGCTGCACGCACACGGCCAGCAGACCGTCGGCCTCGAACTCGAAGGGCTTGCCATCCACGTCCAGCGCCTTGCAGCGGATACGGGAGGCGCGCTCGACGTCGTCATAGACGCCAGGCACGGACAGGCACCCCTCTTCGTAGATCTTGTAGTCGTCGCTGCGCCACGTGATCTCGGGATTGATCAGGACCAGCAGCTGGTTGCTTTCCTCGGACACATCGATCACGACGACGCGCTCATGCACGTCGACCTGGGTCGCGGCCAAGCCTACGCCCGGCGCGTCGTACATGGTTTCGGCCATGTCGCGCACCAGTTGGCGGATGCGGTCGTCGACCTCGGCGACCGGCTTGGCCTTTTTGTGCAGGCGCGGGTCCGGGTAGCGAAGAATAGGAAGTAAAGCCATTGCGGGGGAAATGCCAGTAGTCAGGTTTACATAAGAGTTTAATTCATTAGACTCTTGATTTCTAATAGTTTTCGGCTAATCCCGGGATTGGCAGGATTGCCATGAGCCCGGGAGTTTCCTGGCCGCGCCACGCCGCAAATCAATCCGCCCCGGCCCGCGGCCCAACGCCCCGCATGCGACACTCTCGCACCACCGACGCCCTTACGCGCCCCGCACGATGCCGCTTACGCAATCCCCTTCCGAACTGGCCGCCTGGCTGCGCCTGTCCCTGGAACCGAACATCGGCTCCGCCACCGCCTGCACCCTGCTCGGCGCGCTCGGCCTGCCGGAACAAATCTACGCCCAGCGCGCCGCGGCTCTGTCGCGCCATCTGCCCGAAGCGCTGGCGCGGCAGCTGGCCGCCCCGATGCCGCCAGAGATGGCGGCGCAGGTCGAAAGCGCGCTGGAATGGGTGGCCGCGCCCGGCCGGCACATCCTGACGCTGGCCGATCCCACCTATCCGCAAAGCCTGCTGACCATCGCCGACCCGCCCATCCTGCTCTATGTGGCGGGCGACCCCGCTTTCCTGCAGGGGCCGTCGCTGGCCGTGGTGGGCGCGCGCAACGCCACGCCCGGCGGCCAGGAAAACGCCCGCGCCTTTGCGCGGCATCTGGCCGGGCATGGCTGGCGCGTCGTCAGCGGGCTGGCGCTAGGTATCGACGGCGCCGCCCATGAAGGCGCGCTGGACGCCGGCCCCGATGGCGCCGGCACGGTGGCCGTCATGGGCACCGGCATAGACCGCATCTACCCCGCCAAGCATCGCGACCTGGCGCACCGCATCGCGGCGCACGGCGCGCTGGTGTCGGAACTGCCGTTGGGCACGGGCGCGCTGCCGCAGCACTTCCCCAAGCGCAACCGCATCGTGGCCGGGTTGGCGCGCGGCGTGCTGGTGGTGGAAGCCGCCCGCCAGAGCGGATCGCTGATCACGGCCAGGCTTGCCGCAGAAGGCGGGCGCGAGGTCTTCGCCATTCCCGGATCCATCCATTCGCCGCTTTCGCGCGGCTGCCATGCGCTGATCCGCCAGGGCGCCAAGCTCGTGGAAACCGCCCGCGACATCACCGACGAATTGGGCGGCGCCCCCACGCCGGCCGCGCGCGCCCAGCCCGCCGCCGCGGAGGCCTTGCCTGACCACCCGGTGCTGGACGCGCTGGGCTACGATCCGCTGCACCTGGATGCGATCCAGGCCCGCATTGGAATGGACACCGCCGACCTGCAGACGCAGTTGGTCGAACTGGAGCTGCAAGGCCGCATCGTCCGGCTCGACGATGGCCGTTACCAGCGCATGAAATAGGGTTGTTCCCCCTGGACCTCCCTGCAAAACAGGGTCGGCGCTATGGCGCTAATATTGGGCAGATAGCGCCGCCCTGCCGCGCCGCTTACCCCATCCCGAGACAGGAACAAACATGGCTTTGCCCTCCCGCGTGAAGATCGTCGAGGTGTCGCCCCGCGATGGCCTGCAGAACGAAAAGGAATTCGTCCCCACCGACATCAAGGTGGAATTGGTCAACCGCTTATCCGCCGCCGGTTTCCCCAATGTGGAAGCCGCCTCGTTCGTGTCGCCCAAATGGGTGCCGCAAATGGCCGACGGCGCCGAAGTGATGGCCCGCATCGAGCGCCGTCCCGGCACCATCTATTCCGTGCTGACGCCCAACATGAAGGGCTTCGAGGGCGCGCTGGCCGCCGGCGCCGATGAAATCGTGATCTTTGGCGCGGCCAGCGAAGCCTTCTCGCAAAAGAACATCAACTGTTCCATCGCCGAATCGATCGCGCGCTTCGAACCCGTGGTGCAGGCCGCACGCGCCGCCGGTATCCGCGTGCGCGGCAGCATCAGCTGCGCGCTGGGCTGTCCCTACCAGGGCGAAGTGCCGGTGGAAGCGGTCGTGGATGTGGCGCAGCGCTATCTGGCGATGCAGGTCGACGAGATCGACGTGGCAGACACCATCGGCGTGGGCACGCCCAAGCGCGTGCGCGAAGTGATGAGCGCAGTGACGCGCGTGGCCGACCCGGCCCGCATCTCCGGCCACTTCCATGACACCTACGGGCAGGCCTTGGCCAACATCCTGGCGGCGCTGGAAACCGGCATCTCGATTTTCCACACTTCAGTGGCCGGCCTGGGCGGCTGCCCCTACGCCAAGGGCGCCACCGGCAACGTCGCCACCGAAGACGTGCTGTACATGCTGCGCGGCCTGGACATCGACACCGGCGTGGACTTCGACGCCGTGGTCGACATCGGCCAATGGATGTCGGCCCACCTGAACCGCAAGGGCGCAAGCCGCGCGGGCAACGCCATTGCCGCCAAACGGGCGGCATGACGGACCGCATGAACGCTTCGGCCAGCACGCCCTCCGCCGAGGAACACGCGGCGCTGCTGCGTACCATCGGTCCCCTGCCCTTGTCCGGCCAAGCCTGGCCCGACTGGGTCCGCATCCTGACCTGGGTCATCCTGGCGGTGCTGGGCGTGCAGGTGGTCACCACCGCCATCCGTGCGCCCTCGCAGCCCTTCGACACCTTGCTGGCCGTCGTGGTGGGGCTGTGCTTTCTGGGGCTGCTGTTCGTTTCCTGGCACATGCAGACGTCCATCACCACCATCGACGAACGCGGCCTGCGCCAGACCTGGTTCACACGCCGCGAAGTCGCCTGGGAAGACGTGCGCTACGCGCGCTTCGTGCCGATGCTGTTTTCCAAGCGGCTGGTGGTGTTCACGCACCGCGGCCGGCCGATGATCTTCCAGGGCGGCACGCGGGAACTGCGGGCGGCGTTCGTGAAGATCGCGGAGTTGTACCGGCGCGGATAAAGCCATTGGGCTTCGCGCACGAGGCAATCGATTGCCCAACGCGCGAAACCCGTCGTCGTCACCGTATCGGCAACGCGTACATCAAGCCGCCCTGCGTCCACTGCGCATTCAGCCCGCGCTTGATCTTCAGGGGGCTGCCCTGGCCCACGTTGCGCTCGAAGCTCTCGCCGTAGTTGCCCACCTGCTTGACGATGTTGTAGGCCCATTTCTCGTCCAGCCCCAGGTTGGCGCCGCTGCCGGGCGTGACGCCCAGGATGCGCTTGATGTTGGGGTTGGCGCTCTTGGCCTGCTCGTCCACGTTCGCGGACGACACGCCGTACTCCTCGGCTTCGATCATGGCCGACAGCGACCAGCGCACGATGTTCAGCCAGGCATCATCGCCCTGGCGCACGAAGGGCCCCAGCGGTTCCTTGGAGATGATCTCGGGCAGCACCACGTAGTCGTCGGGGTTCTGCAGCTTGGAAATGCGGATCGAGGCCAGGCCCGAGGCATCGGTGCTGAAGACGTCGCAGCGGCCGGCGGCGAACGCGTTGACCACTTCGTTGAAGGTCTCGATCACGACCGGCTTGTAGCTCACGTTGTTGGCGCGCGCCCAATCGGCCAGCGTGTTTTCGTTGGACGTGCCGGTCTGCAGGCAAATGGTGGCGCCGTTGATCTCCTTGGCGCTCTTCACGCCCAAGGACTTCGGCACCAGGAAGCCCTGGCCGTCATAGAAGTTGATGCCGGCGTGGATGATGCCCAGTGCGGTGTCGCGCTGCTGCGTCACGGTGGTATTGCGCGTCAGCACGTCCACCTCGCCAGATTGCAGGGCGGTGAAGCGCTGCTGCGAATTCAACGGCACCACCTTGATCTTGTTGGCGTCGCCGAAGACCGCCGCGGCAATTGCGCGGCACAGGTCCACGTCCAGGCCTTGCCACTTGCCTTGCGCGTCGGGCGCGGAGAAGCCCGCGAAGCCCGTGGTCGTGCCGCAAGCCACGGCGCCGCGCTGGCGCACCACGTCCAGCGTGGCCGCTTGCGCGCCCTGTGCCGCTGCCGCCAGCAACGCCGCGCCGATCAACCCTTTTGCAATGTTCATGACCTCGTTTCCTGTTCTGCTTTGCGGGCGCGGGAACGCGCCGAGGCAAGAAGCTTATAGACATGAAGCGCCCAAACCAAATAACGAGCGCTTATTTAGGTATGCGCACCCCGCACGCAAGCGCCGGGGCGGACAGTCTGAAGAGCTTAGCAACAGGCCAGCCAGAGGCGCATGCGCGCCGTCAAGCCGGCATCAGAGCATCAGGCGGCCAGCGAGATCGACACCGGTTGGTTGGCCTCGCACGCGTCCAGCGCGCGGCCCAGCCGCACCATGCCCTGGGCGATCTGGCTTTCATTCATGGTGGCGAAGGACATGCGCATGGCGTGCAGGTCGGCCTGCGCCGCGTCCGCGTAGAACGCCTTGCCCGGCACGTAGACGACCTCGTGCTCGATGGCGTAGGGCAACAGCCGCGTGGCGTCGATCTCACCGGTCAGCCGGGCCCAGAAGAACATGCCGCCCTCGGGCTTGCTGAAGGTGACGCGGCCGTTGAGTTCGCGGGCCAGGGATTCCGCCATCGCGTCGCAGCGCTGGCCGTAGGCCGCGCGGATGCGCGGCACGTGCTCGCCGTAGCGGCCGTTGGCCAGGTACTGGGCCACGACTTCCTGGATCCAGGCGGACGAGGCCATATCGTCGGCCGCCTTGGCGCTGACGCAGCGGCGGCGGACTTCCGGCGGCGCCACCAGCCAACCGATGCGCAGCGCCGGCGCCATGGTCTTGGACATGCTGGCCAGGTACACGGCCCAGTGGCGCGCTTCGCCCTCGGCCAGCGCGGCGATGGGCGGCACCGCCTCGCCGGCAAAGCGCAGTTCGCTGTAAGGATCATCCTCGACGATCAGGAAGCGGTGCTTGACCGCCAGTTCCAGCAGCCGCAGGCGGCGCTCGCGCGTCAGGGTCGCGCCGCAAGGGTTGGAGAAGGAGGCGACCACGCAGACCATCTTGGGCTTGATGCGGCCGGCCAGTTCGTCCAGCGCGTCCACGTCGATGCCTTCGGGACCCGACTGCACCGTATGCACCGTTGCGCCGGTGTAGCGCAGCGCCTGTACGGAATTGGGAAACGCGGGCGATTCGATGATGGCGTGGTCGCCGGGCTGCAGCATGACGCGGGTCAGCAGCGCCAGTGCCTGTTGCGAGCCGCCGGTCACGACCAGCTCGGTATCGGCGTTGCAATGGAGGCCGCGTTCGGCCGACAGGCGCGCCAATTCGTGGCGCAGGCTGGCCTGGCCGTCGATGTTGGAATACTGCAGGCAGGCGCCCAGGCGGGCCAGGACCTGGGTCGAGGCGATCGACAGGCCTTCCACGTCGAACAGTTCCTGCGCGGGATAGCCGCCCGCCAGCGAAATGGTGCCCGGCCGCATGGCATACGGCATGAGCGATCGGATGGGGGAAGCGGGAGGATTCAGGAAAGGCGTGGCGAAAGCGTATTCAGGCGCTGCGGTGGACATGGCGGGAGACTGTGTAGGTTGGATACCGTGTCGCCCGCTGGGGCGGCGCCGGATGGCATAGAACATTGAAATATAAACAAATATCTTCAAATTCTAAGCCTGCCAATCAGACAGGGTCAACGACGCCGGCGGGCGTTGTGGCGAAACGATCCGGCGCAGTCCTACACTATGGGACATCCCGTTCCTACCAGAGAGCTGAATGACCGCCGTAGACACCATGGCCGGGCGCCTTGCCCAGATCCAGCAACGCATCGCCGACGCCTGCACGCGCGCCGGCCGTAGCCCGGACAGCGTGACGCTGCTGCCCGTCAGCAAGACCTTCGGCGTGGACGCCATCCGCGAGGGCATGGCGCTGGGGCTGACCCGCTACGGCGAAAACAAGACGCAGGAAATCCGCCAGAAAGCCGCGGCCCTGGACGGCCTGGGCCTGCAATGGGTGCTGATCGGCCACCTGCAGACCAACAAGGCCCGCGACGCCGCGCGCGACGCGGCCGAAGTCCAGTCGCTGGACCGGGTGGAGCTGGCCGAAGCCCTGCACCGCCGCCTGGCCAACGAAGGCCGGACCCTGGACGTGCTGGTGCAGGTCAAGACGTCGTCCGAGCCCACCAAGTACGGCATGGATCCCGCCGACGTGGCGGCCTTCCTGCGCCGCATCGCCGCTGACTTTCCGACGCTGCGCGTGCAAGGCCTGATGACGCTGGCCGTGAATTCGCCGGATCCCGCCGAAGTGCGCGCCTGCTTCCGTACCCTGCGCGAATTGCGCGACCGCCTGCGCCAGGAAAACCTGCCCGGCGTATCGCTGGACCGGCTCTCGATGGGCATGAGCGGAGACTTCGAACTGGCGATCGAGGAAGGCTCGACCGAGGTGCGTATCGGCTCGGCGATCTTCGGCGCCCGCAGCTACCCCGATCCGCAATAAGCCGCTGAAAACAGGGCACAAAACATCTGCCGATTGCCGGGGACGCAAGGCATAATAACGGCGCATAACAGGCCCCCCGCACACCCTGCGGCGGCGGCCCATACTTAATTCCGCACTTGGAGACACCCCATGCATAAGCACGCGAAGCGCCTGTTGGCGCTGGCCGCCCTGTCCCTGGCCGCCGGCGCGGCCTCCGCCCAATCCTGGCCCACCCAGCCGGTCCGCTGGATCGTGCCCTACCCGGCCGGCGGCGGCACCGACGTCGTGGCGCGCACGGTGGCAAGCGGCCTGGAAAAGCCGTTGGGCCAGACCATCGTGGTCGAGAACCGCCCCGGCGCCGCCACCATCATCGGCGCTACCGCCATCGCCCAGGCCGAGGCCAACGGCTACATGGTCGGCACGGCCGACTCGGGCACGCTGGCGTTCAACCCGTCGCTGTACGCCAAGCTGTCCTACGATCCGTCCAAGTTCACCTACATCGGCGGCATCGCCAAGTTCCCGCTGCTGCTGGCCGTGAATGTCAATTCGCCGTTCAAGACCGTGGACGACGTGATCCAGGCCGCCAAGAAAGAGCCGGGCAAGCTGTCGGCGGCATCCGCCGGCGCGGGCTCGCCGCATCACCTGGCGCTGGAACTCTTCAAGCAGCGCACCAACGCCAACGTGCTGCACGTGCCCTACAAGGGCGCGGCGCCCGCCGTCCAGGATCTGCTGGGCGGACAGGTGGACCTGATGTTCATCGATCTGGCCTCGGGCCTGCCCAACGTCAAGGCCGGCAAGCTGCGCGTGTTGGCCGCGGCCACTCCGGAACGCGTCGCCGCGCTGCCGGACGTGCCCACCATGGCCGAGCAAGGCGTGCCCAACTTCACCGCCTATGCCTGGCAAGGCCTGGTCGGCCCGGCCGGCCTGCCGGAGCCCGTCGTCAAGAAGCTGGCCGCCGACCTGGAAGCCACGCTGAAGTCGCCCGCCGTATCGCAGAAGATCCTGGACATGGGCGTCATTCCGATGCCAATGTCCTCGCAAGACTTCAAGGCCTACGCCGAACAAGAACGCAGCGCCTGGGCGGACGTGATCAAGAAGGCCGGCATCAAGCTGGAGTAATCCTCACAGCTCGCTGCCACAGTTGAAAAGAAAACCGCGACCAGCAATGGTCGCGGTTTTTTCTTGTGCGCTTCTTGCGTGGACTGCCGGCCTAAACCAGCACCCGCTCGATGCCGCCCGCATTGGCGCGGCGCACGTACTCTTCCATCCAGCCTTCGCCCAGGATGTGACGCGCCATCTCGACCACGATGTAGTCCGCGTCCATGCCGGTGTCGCCTTCATAGCGCGACAGGCCCTGCAGGCACGACGGGCAGGAAGTCAGCACCTTCACGTCGCCGGTGAAGCCGTCGCTGCGCAAGGCGGCATCGCCCTTGAGCAGCTCTTCCTGCTTGCGAAAGCGCACCTGCGTGGAGATGTCGGGGCGGCTGACGGCCAGCGTGCCCGATTCGCCGCAGCAGCGGTCGCTCTTGACGGCGTCGTCGCCGACCAGGGCGCGCACGGTCTTCATGGGTTCCTGCAGCTTCATGGGCGTGTGGCAGGGGTCGTGGTACATGTAGCGCACGCCCTTGGCCCCTTCCAGCTTGATGCCCTTTTCCAGCAGGTATTCGTGGATGTCGATCAGGCGGCAACCCGGGAAGATCTTGTCGAACTCGTAGCCCGCCAACTGGTCGTAGCAGGTGCCGCAGCTGACCACCACCGTCTTGATATCCAGGTAGTTCAGCGTGTTGGCGACGCGATGGAACAGCACCCGGTTGTCGGTGATGATCTGCTCGGCCTTGTCCGTCATGCCGTTGCCGCGCTGGGGATAGCCGCAACACAGGTAGCCCGGCGGCAGCACGGTCTGCACGCCCGCGTGCCACAGCATGGCTTGCGTGGCCAGGCCCACCTGGGAGAACAGGCGCTCCGAGCCGCAGCCCGGGAAGTAGAACACCGCTTCCGTGTCGGCCGTGGTGGCCTTGGGATCGCGGATGATCGGCACGTAGTTCGCGTCTTCGATGTCCAGCAGCTTGCGCGCCGCCTGCTTGGGCAGCCCGCCAGGCATCTTCTTGTTCACGAAATGCACCACCTGCTCGCGCAGCGGCGGCTTGCCCACCGTCGCCGGAGGCGCGGCGGTCTGCTTCTTCACCAGGCCCGACAGCAGGTCGTGCGCGGCGCGCTGGACCTTGTAGCCCACGCCCACCATTGCCTTGCGGGTGGCGTTGATGGTGGCCGGATCCTTGGCGTTCAGGAAGAACATGGCGCTGGCCGTGCCCGGATTGAACGACTTGCGGCCCATGCGGCGCAGCACGGCGCGCATGTTCATGGACACGTCGCCGAAATCGATGTCGACCGGACAGGGGTTGTAGCACTTGTGGCAGACCGTGCAATGGTCGGCCACGTCCTCGAACTCTTCCCAGTGCTTGAGGCTGACGCCGCGGCGGGTCTGCTCTTCGTACAGGAAGGCTTCCACCAGCAGCGAGGTGGCCAGGATCTTGTTGCGCGGCGAATACAGCAGGTTGGCGCGCGGCACGTGGGTCGCGCACACCGGTTTGCACTTGCCGCAGCGCAGGCAGTCCTTGATGGATTCGGAGATGGCGCCGATGTCGCTTTGCTGCATGATCAGCGACTCGTGGCCCATCAGGTTGAAGCTGGGCGTCCAGGCGTGGCGCAGGTCCGCGCCCGGCATCAGCTTGCCGGCATTGAAGTGGCCGTTGGGATCGACGCGGCGCTTGTAGTCCTGGAACGGCGCCAGTTCGGCCTCGGTCAGGAATTCATACTTGGTCAGGCCGATGCCGTGCTCGCCGGAAATCACGCCGTCCAGGTCGCGGGCGATCTGCATGATGCGTTCGACGGCCTGGTGGGCCTCCTGCAGCATGCCGTAGTCGTCCGAGTTGACCGGGATGTTGGTATGCACGTTGCCGTCGCCGGCGTGCATGTGCAGCGCCACGAAGACGCGGCTCTTCAACACGCGGCCATGGATGGCGATCATCTCGTCGACGATCTTCTTGTAGGCCGCGCCCGAAAAAGTGCGCTGCAGGCCCGCCAGCACTTCCGTCTTCCAGGACAGGCGGATGGTGCGATCCTGCACCACGTCGAAGACGCGCGCGCCGGGCTGCGCCGCGAGGCGGTCCGACAGCACGGGCTGCAGCTCGCCCAGGCCCAGGCCATGCAGCTCGGGCAGCGCCTGCAGAAGCGGCAGGTCGAGGTTGTCCAGCAACCACTGCCAGCGCTGCCTGACGGCGGCCAGCAGTTCCAGCGCCTGTCGGGTGCGCTCGGCCAGCATTTCGGCGCGGGTGGTCTCGACGTCCGTGTCGTCGATCTTGCCGACCGGCAACGGCGTGCACAGATAGGCGTCCAGCTCGCCCAGCAGCTTGAGCTTGTTGCTGGTCGAGAGTTCGATGTTGATGCGCTCGATGTGATCCGTGTACTCGCCCATGCGGGGCAGCGGGATCACCACGTCTTCGTTGATCTTGAAGGCGTTGGTGTGGCGAGCGATGGCGGCGGTGCGCGAACGGTCCAGCCAGAACTTCTTGCGCGCCTCGGGGCTGACGGCCACGAAGCCTTCGCCATGGCGCGTGTTGGCCAGGCGCACGACTTCGCTGGAAGCCGCGGCCACGGCGTCTTCGTCGTCGCCGACGATGTCGCCGATCAGGACCATCTTGGGCAGCACGCCGCGCTTGCTCTTGGTGGCGTAGCCCACCGCGCGCAGATAGCGTTCGTCCAGATGCTCGAGACCGGCCAGGATGGCGCCGCGGGCGCGGCCTTCGCCGTCCAGGTAGCCCTTGACCTCGACGATCGACGGGATCGCGTCGCGCGCCTGGCCGAAGAACTCCATACAGACTGTGCGCGTGTAGCGCGGCATGCGGTGCAGCACCCAGCGCGCCGACGTGATCAGGCCGTCGCAGCCTTCCTTCTGGATGCCGGGCAGGCCGGCCAGGAACTTGTCGGTAACGTCCTTGCCCAGGCCTTCCTTGCGGAACACGCGGCCCTGGATTTCCAGGGTTTCGGTCTTCAGCAGGCGTTCGCCCGGCTTGCCGCGGCCGTCGAACCACTTGAGTTCGAAGCGCGCCACGTCCACGTCATGGATCTTGCCCATGTTGTGGTCCAGACGGCTGACTTCCAGCCAGTTGCCGTTCGGGTCAACCATGCGCCACCAGGCCAGGTTGTCCAGCGCGGTGCCCCACAGCACGGCCTTCTTGCCGCCCGCGTTCATGGCGATGTTGCCGCCGACACAGGAGGCCTCGGCCGAGGTCGGGTCGACGGCGAACACGAAGCCCGCCGCCTCGGCGGCCTCGGAAACGCGCTTGGTCACGACGCCGGCGCCGGCATGGATGACCGCCACGGGCTCGGTCAGCCCGGGCAGCAGACAGGACTCGACCTTGCCGAGCTTGTCGAATTTCTCGGTGTTGATCACCGCCGACTTCCAGGTCAGCGGAATGGCGCCGCCGGTATAGCCGGTGCCGCCGCCTCGCGGGATGATGGTCAGCCCGAGTTCAATACAGGCGGTGACCAGGGCGGCGATCTCGTCTTCCGTGTCCGGCGTCAGCACCACGAAGGGATATTCCACGCGCCAGTCGGTGGCGTCGGTCACGTGCGAGACGCGCGACAGGCCGTCGAACTTGATGTTGTCGCGCGCGGTGATGCGGCCCAGCACCTTCTGCGCCTGTTTGCGCATCATGGCGGTCTGATCGAACTCGCCCTCGAACGCGGCGATGGCGGAGCGCGCCCGCGCCAGCAGTCCGACGACCTTCTCGTCGCGGTGCGGATCGTGGCCGGCCTCGGCGGGCACGTCCGGTTCGCGGCGGCGGTCGATTTCGCCCAGGCGGTGATGCAGGGCTTCGATGAGCTGCTTGCGGCGCTTGGGATTGTCGAGCAGGTCGTCCTGCAGATAGGGGTTGCGGCGCACCACCCAGATGTCGCCCAGGACCTCGTACAGCATGCGCGCGGAACGGCCGGTGCGGCGTTCGCCGCGCAGGTCGCTCAGCAGGCTCCAGGCGTCGTCGCCCAGCAAGCGGCCGACGATCTCGCGGTCGGAAAACGACGTGTAGTTGTACGGGATTTCGCGCAAGCGCGCGGGTGCTGTGGGCGGCATCGCCCCGTTCAAGATGTGGCTAGCGAGTGGGGCGTTCATGGCTGCAAGAAGGGGGCCCTTAAAAAATTATTTTATGCCATAGGCCGAGTCTGGCCCCTAATACCCCTAGGGAAGCGCTCGAAACTCGGAAATGATAGGGATGGTGCGTCCCCAATTAAGTGCAATCCTGGCGCTAGACCTGCCCGGGAAAAAACCACAGCAGTCCGGCCGTCATGACCAGATAGCGCAGGAATTTGCCGATGGCCATGTAGAGCACGCAGGGCCAGAACGACAGCCGCAGCCACCCCGCCACGGCGCATAGCGGATCGCCCACGGCGGGCAGCCAGGACAGCAGCAGCGCCGGCGGTCCCATGCGATGGATCCAGTCGTGGGCACGCTCGTTCCAGCGTCCGCGCATGCGTCCGCCTTCGGTCGCATCGGGATGCGGATGGGGGTGGTGTTCCTTCCAGCGCTGCACGGCGCGCTCGGCGCCCAGGCCCATGGCGTAGCTGATGGCGCCGCCCACCGTATTGCCCAGGGTCGCTACCAGGATGGCCGGCCAGAACATGTCCGGTGCCAGCTTGATGTAGCCGAATACAGCGGGTTCCGAACCCAAGGGCAGCAGGGTCGCGGACACCAGCGAAACCGTGAAGATGGCGGACAGGCCGACCGAGGGCAGCGACAGCACCCCCAGCATCCAATGCACAGCGGATAGCAGACTTTCTTCCATAGTGCGCCGAGTGTAGCCGCGCGCGGGTGCATAATCTGCCCCACCTCCCTACTTCTTGCCCCGCCTGCTGTCCATGTCCACTGATTATCTGAAACGCATCCTGACCTCCAAGGTTTACGACGTTGCGGTCGAATCGCCGCTGGAGACGGCACCGCTGCTGTCGCAGCGGATCTCGAACACGGTGCTGCTCAAGCGCGAAGATACCCAAGCGGTGTTCAGCTTCAAGCTGCGCGGGGCCTACAACAAGATGGCCAACCTGAGCCCGGCCGCGCGCAACCGCGGCGTCATCGCGGCCTCGGCAGGCAACCACGCCCAGGGCGTGGCGCTGGCGGCCAGCCGGCTGGGCTGCCGCGCCGTCATCGTCATGCCCACCACCAGCCCGCAGGTCAAGATCGACGCGGTGCGCCGCCTGGGCGGCGAAGTCGTGCTGGCAGGCGAGAGCTTTTCCGACGCCTACGCGCACGCGCAGATCCTGGAAAAGAAAGAGAAGCTGACCTTCGTCCACCCCTTCGACGATCCCGACGTGATCGCCGGCCAGGGCACCGTGGGCATGGAGATCCTGCGCCAGCATCCCGGCCCGATCGACGCCATCTTCGTGGCCATCGGCGGCGGCGGGCTGATCGCGGGCGTGGCCGCCTACATCAAGCAGCTGCGCCCGGAGATCAAGATCATCGGCGTGCAGACGGAAGACTCGGACGCCATGCTGCGCAGCGTGCGCGCGGGCCGCCGGGTGCAATTGAACGACGTGGGGCTGTTCTCCGACGGCACGGCGGTCAAGATGGTCGGCGCGGAGACCTTCAAGCTCACGCGCCAGTATGTGGATGATTTCGTGGTGGTCAACACCGATGCGATCTGCGCAGCCATCAAGGACGTGTTCCAGGACACCCGCAGCGTGCTGGAGCCGGCCGGCGCGATGGCCGTGGCCGGCGCCAAGCAATACGCGGCCGAACACAACCTGAAGGGAAAGACGCTGGTGGCGATCGCCTGCGGCGCCAACATGAATTTCGACCGCCTGCGCTTCGTGTCCGAACGCGCCGAAGTCGGCGAAATGCGCGAAGCCGTGTTCGCCGTCACCATGCCGGAGCAGCGCGGCAGCTTCCGCCGCTTCTGTGAATTGGTGGGCGAGCGCAGCGTGACCGAGTTCAACTACCGCATCTCCGACGCGGACCGCGCCCACGTCTTCGTCGGCATCCAGGTGTCCTCGGCATCCGAGCCCGACAAGATCGCCGCGAACTTCCGCCGCCACGGCTTTGACACGCTGGACCTGACCCACGACGAAATGGCCAAGACCCACCTGCGCCACATGGTGGGCGGGCGCTCGGCGCTGGCGCGCAACGAACTGCTGTACCGCTTTGAATTCCCGGAACGTCCGGGCGCGCTGATGCGCTTTTTGAACGCCATGAATCCGGACTGGAACATCAGCCTGTTCCATTACCGCAACCAGGGCGCGGATTATGGCCGCATCCTGATCGGCATCCAGGTGCCGCCCGCCGACAAGAAGCAGTTCCGCAGCTTCGTCGCCGAACTGGGCTATCCCCACTGGAACGAAACCGACAATCCGGCCTACAAGCTATTCCTGTAGGGCCGCGACCTTCACACCGGCGCACAAAAACGAGAGGGCCTCCATACGGAGGCCCTTCCCTTCCCTGCTCTAGAAACGTCCGGCGGCAACCAGTAGGGGGGGTTCGCTGTCACTCGGCGGCCCACGGAGATGGGCCGCGCATTCAGCAAGGTCTTGCCGGACGTCCTAGCGCTTAGAAACGGTGACGCACGCCCACGGCGACTGCCGTGTCGGTCGCATCGTGCTGGAACGCGTAGTTGTCGCCGTAGGAGGCGTACGCGTACAGGTTGGTGCGCTTGGTGAAGTCGTAGGTGTAGCCCAGGCTGTAGACGTTGAACGTTGCATCGTCGCCCGTCAGCTTGTCGTTGCTGGCGGTGGCGCGCTGCCACGAACCGAAGACAGCGTGGCGGCCCAGCGGCACGGTGGCGCCGATCATGTACGAATTGGCGCGGAAGCCGTCAGCCAGCTTGAACGAGCCCAGGTTCTGCATGCCGTCGGGCGTGGTGCCCATGTTCTGGCCGACGAACCAACCGTCGCGGGTCTGGCCGAACGCAGCCGCGACCTTCACGACTTCGAAGTCATACGAACCGCCCAGGATGTATTCCTGGATGCGCGCTTCGGACTTGCCGCCGGTCTGGCCGTTGGACGGGTTGAAACGGTCGTACGCCGCAGCCAGGTTCAGCGGGCCGTTGACGTACTGCACGCCCGCCGTCAGCACGCGGTTGTTGTTGCCGGTTGCGAAACCGGTCTGCGAGGTGTCGCTGACCGTGTCATCGGCGCTGAACGAGTAACCCACGCCCAGCTTGAAGCCGCCCATGCTGGGGGTCTGGTACAGGACCATGTTGTCCAGGCGCATCGTGTTGGCACTGCCGAACGTGGTACCCATGTTGGCGGTGTTGTAGCTGATCGAGAACGGGTCGATCGAGCCGAAGTACTTGGAAGCCAGGTTGGTCTGGCGGCCGAATTCGAGGCGGCCCCAGGAATCGCTGTCCAGGCCCACGGTGGCCTGACGGCCGAACAGGCGGCCGTTCTGCAGCGACTTGCCGTTCATGGGGCCGAAGCCGCCTTCCAGGGTAAACACGGCGCGCAGGCCGTCGCCCAGATCTTCGGTGCCGCGCAGGCCGAAGCGCGAGCCGCTGCTCACGCCTTGAACTCCGCCGAAACGGCTTTGCGAATTACCGCCGAACTTGACCTTCTCGTAGCCGACACCGGCATCGATCAAGCCGTACAGCGTCACGGAGTCTGCGGCTTGCGCAGCGCTGGCGAAACCAGCCAGCAGCGCGACAGCCAATAGCGTCTTCTTCATATAAGTCCCCAAAATGGCGAGATGAAAGGCAAACCGCAAACCCACCGCGCACAGAGCTGGGAGTCTGCGTGCCGCTGCGAACAAGTTAGCGGCGCATGCACTGAAGCCAGTGTCCAGCCTGCGCCCATTCGAAGTAACCCGGATTTCGAAGAACTACTTTCCATGGTTGGGATAATGACGGCCTTCTTACTAACCACCCTCTTTGGAAACCTGCGTTAACGCATTGATATCAAATGCGAATTAAGGCTCGCAAAACACCAGACGGGCCTCGGATATTCTCCTGCCGGGCCCGACAGACCAACAAGAGTTGTTGATTGGCCCGGACAATTCTGATGTGCAAACGCCACACTATCGGCGGATGGCGGACCATCCGCTACATATAAAAAAAGCCCCTCGACACTTCGAAGGGGCTCTTTTCTTGCCAGCTGGACGGCTTACCGGCCTTGGGGCGGGTAGTCCAGTTCACCGAACGTGTACTCGCCGCGGGCCTTGGCTTCAGCCAATTCCTGACGCACTTGTTCGCGGCTCTTGCCGGCGGTTTGCGACACCGCGGCCTTGGGCGGGTAGTCCAGTTCAGCAGAGGTCACCTGGCCAGCAGCCTTGGCGCTTTGCAGTTCCTGCTGGACTTGCTCGCGCGACAGGCTGGTGCGCTCGACGGCGGCAGGCGGATAGTCCAGTTCACCAAACGTGACCTGGCCGGCGGCCTTGGCGGCTTGCAGTTCCTGCTGGACCTGTTCACGCGTCTTGCCATCGGCGTGAGCGGCGGACATACCCACCAACGTTGCGGTAACCATGAGTGCGGTAGCTAGGGCTTTCATTGAGACGACTCCATCCTAAACCTTGCACATCGTCTTCTGCCAGGCTGGCAGGTGCGATATGACAATTTGATTGCTGGGACGAAGTATCTGGCGATTGCGGCCTAGTAAAAACCCTTATTTTGGGGAACATATTTGCACAGATGGGACAATTACGGGATGTCATCGCCAGAATCTGCGCATTTTCTGCACACTTCCGAGTGCCATCCAGCACCGGCAGGCCTTGCCGGCATTCAGCCGCAAGCAAGCTAGGTAAGGGAAGATGTGCAGCTGATCGGGTGGATACGCCGTTCAGCGTGGGGAAATAGACATTTCTACTGGCGGGACAATGATTCCATTTATCATACAAATCCACCAGCAATGGAATTGAATCTCGAGGGCCCCCATGGATATCCAGCTTAACGACATCGCTCTGTTTGTCGAAGTCGCCAAGCGCAAGAACTTCAGCCACGCGGCCGAAGCCTTGAATATTCCGACCTCCACGCTCTCGCGCCGCGTCAGTGAACTGGAGCGCAGCATCGGCATGCGGCTGCTCAACCGCAGTACGCGCAAGATCGACCTGACCGAGGCCGGCGCCATCTATTTCGAACGCTGCCGCCATATCGTGGAAGAAGCGCGCATTGCTCACGATCAGTTGCTGGACATGGCGGTGCAGCCCAAGGGACGCCTGCGCATCTCGCTGCCTACCAGCCTGGCGCAACTGTTCCTGCCCGCCGTCATCAGCGAATTCCGTGAGCAGCATCCGGATATCGAATGCGACTTCGATCTGAGCATGCGTCCGATCGATCCCATCAGCAATCCGTTCGACCTGATCCTGCGCTTTGGCCAGCAGCCGGACTCCAGCCTGATCTCGCGCAAGATCGTGCTGATGGCCCATCAGCTATATGCCTCGCCCGAGTACCTGGCCCGCCACGGCGAGCCGCGGGTGCCCGCGGATCTCAGCCATCACGAATGCCTGCGCCCCACCATGCGCGAGGAGTCATCCTTCTGGATGCTGCATTCGGGCGACAAGGTGGAACGCGTGCAGGTGTCGGGCCGCCTGTCGGCCAACAACGTCGGCATGCTCGGACGGCTGGCGGGACAAGGCCTGGGCATCACGCCGCTGCTGGTCTTTGACGCGATGGAACGCGCCATCAAGCAAGCGGGCCTGGTGCGGGTGCTGCCGGAATGGAGCCTGACGCCTCTGCCGCTCTTCGCGCTGCTGCCTTCGCGCATGCTGCCGGCAAAGACCAAGGCCTTCCTGGACTTCATCCAACCGAGGTTGTCGGACGTTTGAGCGGCGATTGTTGATGGGTTACGCAGGCGTATCGGCGCTGTACTGACAGACGGTGTAGAGCGGCGTGCCGGTGGCGGCAACCTTGGCGGAGCCGCCCAGGTCGGGCAGGTCGATGATGGCGGCCGCCTCGACCACATTGGCGCCAAGGCGCTGCAGCAGCTTGATGGCGGCCAGCATGGTGCCGCCGGTGGCAATCAGGTCGTCCACCAGCAGGACGCGCTGGCCGGTGCGCACGGAGTCCGTGTGCATTTCGACCGACGCGTTGCCATACTCCAGCGAGTACTCCTCGGCCACGGTGCGGAACGGCAGCTTGCCCTTCTTGCGCACCGGCACGAAGCCCAGATTGAGTTCGTAGGCCAGCACGCTGCCCACGATGAAGCCGCGCGCATCCACGCCAGCCACCAGGTCCAGGCGCTGGCGCATGTAGCGATAGACGAAGAGATCAATAAGCACCCGGAACGCGCGCGGGTCCTGCAGCACGGGCGTGATGTCGCGAAAAATGACACCGGGTTGGGGCCAGTCTGGAACGCTGCGGATGGTGCGCCGGATGTACTCGGCGTTGTCGGTCTGCATGGAAGACGGCCCTGAAGAATTGAAGCAAGGCGAACTATAACCTCGCAACCGCGCTTAAGCCAGGGTTGCCGCCCCCGATGACAATTCACATTGCAGTAGCCGGCCGTCCTGCAGCGCGTAGCGGCGATCGACCGCCCCTGCGGGCAACGCCGCGTGGGTGGCCAGCACCACGGCGCGTCCCTGCACGGCGCCCGCCAGATCGCTGAAGAATGCCGCTTCGGCCTCGGCGTCCAGACCAGCCGTCGGCTCGTCCAGCACAATGACCGCGGCCGGCGACAACAGCGCACGCGCCAGGCACAAGCGACGCGCCTGCCCGGCCGACAGCTGCGAACCCGTCTCCCCCGCCCAGGTGTCCAGGCCATCCGGCAGGCCGCGCACGAAGTCGCCCAGCCTCGCGGCGTCCAGCGCGCGCCACAGGGCGGCGTCGTCCGCCTTGGAATCGCCGATCAGCAGGTTGGTGCGCAGGGTTCCCAGGAATACCGGAGCATCCTGCGACAGCAGCGCGATGCGCCGGTGCCAATCCGCCTGTGTACAGGCGCGCGCATCGCAGCCACCGAAACGCACCTGCCCCGCCTGCGGATCCTCCAGTCGCAGGAGCAGGTGCAGCAGGGTCGACTTGCCCGCGCCGCTGGGCCCCACGATGGCGATCCGCTCGCCGGGCGCCACACGCAGGCTGACGCCGTCGAGCACGGGCGGACTCGCGGACGTTCCTCGGGCGGAATAGGCAAAGCGCACGCCGTCCAGCTCCAGCACGCCGCTGTCGGGCAAGACGCTGGGCGCTGCCGGATCCTGCATGTCCGGCTCGCTTTGCGTGACTTCCCGGATGCGTCCCGCCGCCGAAATGGCCGAGCCCATGCGCGATGCGCCCCGCATGATCGGGCCAGCCACTTCGAAAATTCCGATGACCGCCAGCAACAACCCGGCCAGCGTGGGGCCTTCGATGCGCCCTCCCTCCAGCGTGTCCAGGCCGAACCAGAGCAAAGCCAGCACCGATGCGCCGGCGGCCGCCTGCAGGAAGAACTGTCCCCGCGCCGCCACCCGCGCCTGGCCGCGGCGGGCGAGCGCGCTGGCTTCGCATAGACGCTCGAAATGCGCGGCTGTCTGCGCCTGCGCGTGCAGGGCCACCATGTCGGCATGCCCTTCCACCGCGTCCAGCGTCGCCGCGCGCAGTCCCGCCGCGCTCTCCTGGGCCGCCGCGCCGGGCTTGCGCGCGGCGCGCAGCAGCCACAAGGGCACCAGCACGCATGCGACCAGCAAGGCCAGGGCCAGCGCCAGCGCGGCCGCAGGCACCCACGATCCCAACACCGCGGTCAACACCGCACCCGCCAGGATGGCGGTGATCAAGGGCGCCACCACAAACAGGAAAACCGTATCGAGCGCATCTACGTCGCCCGTCATGCGTGCAACCAGATCGCCGTCGCGATAGCGCGCCAATTGCCGCGGCGTTAGGCGGATCAACGCCGAGAACACTTTCGCGCGCAGGTCAGCCAGCAGGCGCAGCGTGGCGGAATGGCCCACCACGCGGTCGGCGTAACGCGCCACGATGCGGAGGAACGACAGGCCGCGCACCAGCGCCGATGGCGCAAAAAGATTGAACGCGCCGCCCGCCCCCGCCAGCGCCGCGCCGGTCAGGAACCAGCCCGACACGCCCAGCAGGCCCACGCCGGCGGCCACGGTCGCCAGCGCGCAGAACAATGCGAGCAAAAGCCCGCTTTTACGGCGCGCATACAGCGGCAGGAGCAACAACAGGTTCTTCATGCGTCTTCCACTTTTCCGCCAACCACTCGCAACGTCCGACCCAGCCGGGCCGCCACCGCGGGCGCGTGCGTCGCCAGCAGCAAGGTGCGGCCGGCGGAGAAAGCCAGGATCTCGTCCAGCACGCGCGCCTGCGTGGCTTCGTCCAGATGCGCCGTGGGTTCGTCCAGCAGGATCAAGCCCGGATCGCGCAGGAACAGACGCGCCAGCGCGACGCGCTGCGCCTGGCCCCCGGACAGGCCGTGCCCGCGGCCGCCCAGTTGCGTCGCCAGCCCTTGCGGCAAGGCCTCGGCGAACTCCAGCACGCAGGCGCGGCGCGCGGCGGCCTGCACCTCGGCATCGGAAGCGTCGGGACGGCCCAGGCGGATGTTGTCGGCGATGGAACCTGTCAGCAACTGCGGCTTCTGCCCGATCAACGCCACGCGCTGGCGCAGCGCCGCCTCGCCCCAATCGGGCAAGGGCACGCCGTCGACGCTGATGGCGCCCTGGAACGGACGCAGGCGTGCGACCGCCTCGATCAGGGAGGACTTGCCGATGCCGCTGGGGCCCATCAGCGCGGCATGCTCGCCCGGCGCCAGCGCCAGACTGGCATCCGTCAGCACCGCCTGGCTGCGGCCGGGCGCGTCCAGATTCAAGCCCGCAATGACAAGGGCCGCGCCCGCAGCACGGCGTTCGCGAACGTGTCCGGGATCTGCGGCGGCCTTGCCTGCGCCAGGCACGCCACCGGTTGCAGCATCGCCGGCCTGCGGCAAGCCATCGAACAGCAGGGAGATCTGCGAAACTGCCGCGAGCGCCGCCGCACGGTCGTGATAGTGCGCCGCGAACTGGCGCAACGGCGCATAGACCTCTGGCGCCATCAGCAAACAGAACAGCCCTGCCTGCAGGGTCAGCGGCGACCAGCGCAGGTCCAGGAATCCCAGGTAGGTCAATCCGATATAGACCGCCACCCCGGCCACGCCCAGCGCCGCAAAGAACTCCAGCACCGCCGATGAAAGAAAGGCGATGCGCAGCACCGACATCGTGCGTTGGCGCAACGCGTCGCTGGCCGCCACGACGGACTCGGCTTCGGCCTCCGCGCGGCCATAGAGTTTCAGGGTGGACAGACCGCGCAGCCGATCGGCAAAGAAGCCCGACAAGCGCGCAAAGGCGCGCAGGTGGCGGCGGCTTGCGCCTTGGGCGCCCCAGCCCACCAGGGCCATGAACAAGGGAATCAGCGGCGCCGTGATCAGCAGGACCAGCCCGGCAATCACGTCCATCGGCAGCAGCACCACCGAGAAAGCAACCGGCAGCATGGCGGCCGCCGCCATGGCGGGCAGGTACTTGGCGAAAAACCCGTCCAGGGCCTCGACCTGATCCACCACCGCACTCGCCAGTTCTCCCGACGCCTGCCCTCGGCTCCAGTACGGCCCCTTCTGCACCAAACGCCGGAAAAGCGACAGTCGCACATGGCGCTTGATACGCTCGGCCGCGTCCGCGCCTGCGCGCTCGCCCGCCCAGGTGATGCAGGCGCGCACCAGCATGAGTCCCGCGATGGCCAGGATGTCGCCCAGCAGCTCCTGCCGGGGCGCCTGCCTGACGATGGCCGCATCGAGCACGCTGGCCAGCAGCCAGGCCTGCACCACCAGCAGGGCGCCGCTGACCAGGGGCGCGGCGCCCGCCAGCATCAGCGGCAGCCTTGCCGTCTTGGCGAGCGCCATCAACCACCGCGACTGTTCGCGCGGCGGTTTGTTCAGGGTTGCCGAGGGATCGTGCTCGAGGCTGCTAGCGCCGCCGCTCACTCGTCGTCGCGGCTGGCGCGCGGATCATGGGTATGACCCTCGCGCAGCTCGAACCACATTGCATTGAGGATGGCGAAGGCGCACGCCAGGCCCAGACCGAGTATCCACGAGAAATACCACATGGTGGAGGCTCCTTTATCAGTATGAGTTGGGCGTGTCGCCGACCGATTCATGGGTGACCTTGCCGCGCATGACGCGGTAGACCCAGGCGGTGTAGACGGTCACGATGGGCAGGAAGATGGCGACCGCGATCACCATGATCCACAGCGTCAAGTGGCTGGACGAGCCGTCCCAAATGGTCAGGCCGGCCTGCGGCTTGGTCGACGAGGGCATGATGAACGGGAAGAGCGAAAAGCCCACCGTCAGAATCACGCCGGCGATCGACACCGACGAGGCCAGAAACGCCAGCACGTTGGCGCGCACGCTCAGCAGCAGCGCCACCAGGACGGCGCCGCCCACGCCCAGCGCAGGCGCGATCCACATCAGCGGCCATTTCGCGTAGTTGGCCATCCAGGCGCCGTTCTGCACCGCCACGGTCTTGAGCATCGGATCCGACGGGCCGGCCATGTCCACCGCGCTGGTGATCACATGGCCAGGCAACCCGCCCGCCACCCAGAATCCGCCCGCCGCGAACAACGCCGCGGTCAGCAAGGCGCACAGCCTGCCCCAGTTGCGGGCACGCGACGAAATCGGATCTTCGGTGCGCCAGGCCAGCAGTACGGCGCCATGCATGGCCAGCATCACCACGCTGAGCACGCCGGCCAACAGCGCGAACGGCATGAACAACTGGTAGAAGTGGCCTTCGTAGATCGGACGCAGGGTCACCGGATCGAACGTGAACGGCACGCCCAGGATGATGTTGCCCATGGCCACGCCGAACACCAGCGAGGCCACCACGCCCGAGAAACAGAGCACGCCGTCCCAGCGGTTGCGCCAGCTGGTGCCTTCCATCTTGCTGCGGTACTTGAAGCCGACCGGCCGCAGGATCAGCGCGATCAGCACCAGCATCATCGCCAGGTAGAACCCGGAGAACGACGCGGCGTACAGCAAGGGCCATGCCGCGAAAATGGCGCCGCCCGCGGTGATGAGCCAGACCTGGTTGCCTTCCCAGACCGGTCCCACCACGTTGATCACCACCCGGCGCTCGGCGTCGGTCTTGGCAACCACCGGCAGCAGCGCAGCCACGCCCAGGTCAAAGCCGTCCATGACGGCAAAGCCGATGAGCAATGCGCCCAGCAGCACCCACCAGACCACGCGCAGCGTGCCGTAGTCGAAAGGAATAAGAGTATCCATCGCTGTCTCTCCTTCAGGCCCGCACGGCAGCGTGCACAGGATCGGCGGCGGCAGCTCCGGGCGCCGGCCCATCGGATTTCGGTCCCTTCCTCACGGCGTGCAGCATCACCTTCACGCCGATGATCAGCAACACCGTGTACAGCACCAGGAATATCGTCAGGCTGATGGCCAGGTCGACGATGGTCAGGCCGGAAGCCGCGTAGTAGGTCGGCAGCACGCCTTCGATCACCCAGGGCTGGCGGCCGTATTCGGCCACGAACCAGCCGCTTTCGATGGCCACCCAGGGCAACGGCAAGCTCCACAACGCCACCTTGAGCAGGCCGCGCCGGCTGTCCAGCCGCCCGCGCGAGGCCAGCCAGAAGGCCACGCCGAAGAACAGGATCAGATACATGCCCACCGCGACCATGATGCGGAACGCCCAGAACAGCGGCGCCACGTTAGGCACGGTATCGACGGCGGCCTTCTTGATGTCGTCTTCGGTGACCTTGCTCATGTCGGGTTGATAGCGCTTGACCAGCAGCGCATAGCCCAGGTCGGGCCAGGTCTTGTCAAAGACCATGCGCGCATCCACGTCCTTGGGATTGGCGCGGATCTTCTGCAAGGCTTCATACGCCACCATGCCGTCGCGAATGCGATTCTCGGCGCGACGTATCAGGTCGTCGATGCCCAGCAGCGGCGTGGTGAGCGAACGCGTGCCGATGATGCCCATGACGTAGGGGATCTCGATGGCGAAGTCGTTCTTGCGCTCGGCCTGGTTGGGGATGGCGATCAGGTTGAAGGACGCAGGGGCCGGCTCGGTGTGCCACATGGACTCGATGGCCGCGATCTTCATCTTCTGGTGTTCGGTGGTGAGATAGCCGCTTTCGTCCCCCAGCACCACGACCGACAACGCCGAGGCCAGGCCGAAGCTGGCGGCGACCGCCATCGAGCGCTTGGCCAGGTCGATGTGGCGGCCCTTCAGCAGGTACCAGGCGCTGATCGACATGACGAACATCGCGCCCGCGACGTAGCCTGCGCTGACCGTGTGCACGAACTTGGCCTGCGCCACCGGGTTGAAGATCACCGCGGCGAAGTCGGTCATCTCCATGCGCATGGTGTCGGGATTGAAGATCGAACCGACCGGATTCTGCATCCAGCCGTTGGCGATCAGGATCCACAGCGCCGAGAAGTTGGTGCCGAACGCCACCAGCCAGGTCACGATCAAGTGGCTGACCTTGGACATGCGGTTCCAGCCGAAGAAGAACAGGCCGACGAAGGTCGCTTCCAGGAAGAAGGCCATCAGCCCTTCGAGCGCCAGCGGCGCGCCGAAGATGTCGCCTACGTAATGGCTGTAATAGGACCAGTTCATGCCGAACTGGAACTCCATCACGACGCCTGTGGCAACGCCCAATGCGAAGTTGATGCCGAAGAGGGTGCCCCAGAACATCGTCATCCGCTTCCAGATGGCGCGGCCAGTCATGACGTACACGCTTTCCATGATGGCCAGAATGAACGACAGGCCTAGCGTGAGCGGGACGAAGAGGAAGTGGTAGAGCGCGGTCGCGGCGAACTGGAATCGCGACAGATTTACGACGTCGAGATCAATCATTGGGTCGCTCCCAAGCAGTTGAGGTGCCGCGGCAACCGGCATGGTTCCCAGGCCGTCTCTCGCGCCATGTTACGAGCGTTGCATACAACTTCATAGAGGTTTCCTGAAAAATCGGGGCGGATCAGGCTCAGCCCTTGCCCCGCAATTTGCCGGCGAAACCCAGCACCTTCTGCACTTTCGAACCGAGCTTCATCAGGTTCTGCAGGGTTTCTGGCGGCAGTCGTTGAACCTCATCGAACCATCCGGTAGACAGTTCGATGAGCTCCAGCATGTCGTTCATGCGCTGTTGCGCGTACGCCTCATCCGGACCCGACGGGGGTTCCAACAGGGTGTCCCGCAGCAGGGTCAGCGTGGGATCGATTTCGCGCTTGCGCTTTTCTTCCATCAGGATGCGGAAGATCTCCCAGACGTCCTTGGGAGTTTCGAAGTAGTCGCGGCGGTCGCCGACTTGATGCATGAGCTTGACCAGCCGCCAGGACTGCAGCTCCTTCAGCCCCAGGCTGACGTTGGAGCGCGAGAAGCCGAGGGTTTCGGCGATGTCATCGGCGTTCAGCGGCTTGGGCGACAGGAACAGGAGGGCGTAGATCTGGCCGACCGTGCGGTTCACGCCCCACCGGCTGCCCATTTCGCCGAAATGCAGGACGAATCGTTCGTTTTGAGGGGACAGGGCCATGGATCGCGCTACGCCGACAAGGCCAGGACGCGTGGTCCTGGCCGATAAGAACCGTTACACCGATTTCAGAAAATTCTGGAATTTCCGAAATTATCAAACAATCCATGCGAAAGCGCAAACCACACTGGCGGCAGGGGGATGATCTCAAGACATGATGTCGCGGCAGTGACAGACGGCCTTCTCCGGCCTTTGCCTAAAGCCGCCGACAAACGCAAGCGGCCACCAGCCGGTGAGCTGGTGGCCGCTAGGGAAAACGGAAAAAGGCTTTAGCCGGCCTTGACGGACACCGCCGCCGACACCCGCTTGGCCTTGGCGCGAGCCGCCGCCACGTCCTCGGCCACGGCCAGGCCCACGCCCATGCGGCGCTTGACGAAGGATTCGGGCTTGCCGAAGAGGCGGATGTCGGTGCCGGGTTCGGCCAGCGCTTCGGCCACGTTGTGGAACGAGACCGCGGCGGCCTCGACGCCGCCGTAGATGACGCTGCTGGCGCCGGGCTGGCGCAGACTGGTGTCCACCGGCAGCCCCAGCAGCGCCCGGGCGTGGAGTTCGAATTCGTTCTGGACCTGGGTGATCATGGTGACCATGCCGGTGTCGTGCGGACGCGGGCTGACTTCCGAGAACCAGACCTGGTCGCCGGCCACGAACAGCTCCACGCCGAAGATGCCCAGGCCGCCCAGGTTGGAAGTGACCGCCAGCGCGATGTCGCGCGAACGCTGCAGCGCGGCGGGAGACATCGGGTGCGGCTGCCAGCTTTCCACGTAGTCGCCGTCGACCTGCTTGTGGCCAATGGGTTCGCAGTAGCGGGTTTCGACCTGGCCGTCCGCGCCGCGGGCGCGCACGGTCAGCAGGGTGATTTCGTAGTCGAAGCGGATGAAGCCCTCGACGATGGCGCGCCCGCCGCCCACCCGGCCGCCCTCCTGGGCATAGCGCCAGGCGGACTCGACGTCGTCGGCGCTCTTGATCACGGACTGGCCCTTGCCCGAGGAGGACATGACGGGCTTGATGACGCAGGGATAGCCGATGCCGCCGTCGATGGCCGCGCGCAATTCTTCTTCGGTGTCGACAAAACGGTAGGGCGAGGTCGGCAGTCCCAGGGTCTCGGCCGCAAGCCGGCGGATGCCCTCGCGGTTCATGGTCAACTGGGCCGCGCGGGCGGTCGGCGTCACCCGGGCCACGCCCGCCGCTTCCAGCTCCACCAGCAAATTGGTGGCAATGGCTTCGATTTCGGGGACAATAACGTGGGGCCGTTCCTGTTCGATGACCTTGCGCAGGGCCTGCGGGTCCGTCATCGAGACCACATGCGCCCGGTGCGCCACCTGGTGGCCCGGAGCGTCGGCGTACCGATCCACGGCAATGACTTCCACGCCCAGCCGCTGCAGGGCAATGATGACCTCTTTGCCCAATTCGCCGGACCCGAGCAGCATGACGCGGGTGGCCAAGGGGGACAGGGGCGTGCCAAGAACGGGGCTGGAAATGCTGGACATGGAGCGGGCCTGGAAAAAAGTTGGAAAGCCGTTGAAATGACCCGCCAGCATGCCATACGCCCTTTCCGGGGGCAAACCCGCATACTGATATTAAAATCCACGTATGACTGACCATCCCACAACATCGTCCGAGACCGCGCTGGCATCTGCGCGCAGAACGCTGCAGATCGAATGCCAGGGCCTGATGGACCTGTCGGCCCGGCTGGACGACAGCTTCACGCAGACCGTCGCGATGCTGCTGGCCTGCCGCGGCCGGGTGGTCGTCAGCGGCATCGGCAAGACCGGCCACGTGGCCCGCAAGATCGCGGCGACCCTGGCCTCCACCGGCACGCCGGCCTTTTTCGTGCACGCCGCCGAGGCCGTCCACGGCGATCTGGGCATGATCACCCAGGACGACGTCCTCATCGCGATTTCCTATTCCGGCTCCGGCCAGGAACTGCTGACGATCCTGCCCGTCGCCCGCCGCATGGGCGCCAAGCTGATCGCCATTACCGGCAACCCGCAGTCCGAACTGGCCCGGCTGGCCGACGTCCACCTGGACGCCAGCGTGGCCCAGGAAGCCTGCCCGCTGAATCTGGCGCCCACCGCCAGCACCACTGCCGCGCTGGCCCTGGGCGATGCCCTGGCCGTCGCCTGCCTGGAGGCCCGCGGCTTCGGCCCGCAGGATTTCGCGCGCTCGCACCCGGGCGGCGCGCTCGGCCGCCGCCTGCTGACCCACGTGCGCGACGTCATGCGCCAGGGCGACGCCCTGCCCATCGTCATGGCCGGCACCCCGGTATCGCAGGCGCTCGAGGTCATGTCCGCCAAAGGCATGGGCATGACCGTCGTGACCGACGCGCAGCGCCGCCCCCTAGGCATCTTCACCGACGGCGACCTGCGCCGACTGATTGCCCGCCAGGGCGACATCCGCAGCCTGACCGTCGAATCCGGCATGACGCGCTCGCCGCGCAGCATCACTCCCGACGCGCTGGCCGTCGAGGCGGCCCAGCAAATGGACAAACAACGGCTCAACCACATGCTCGTGCTGGACAGCGACGGCGTTCTGCTCGGCGCCCTGCACATGCATGATCTGATGGCCGCCAAAGTGGTATGACTATGACTCTTTCTGTACCCGTGACGCATCCGGCCGAAGCGCTGGTCCTGGCCCGCATCCCCGCCGGCGTGCGCGAACGCGCCGCCGCGGTGCGCCTGATGGTGTTCGACGTGGACGGCGTGCTGACCGACGGCAGCCTCTATTACGGCGACAACGGCGAACTGCAAAAGCGCTTCAACGTGCTGGACGGCCACGGACTGCGCCTGCTGATGGAAGGCGGCCTGAAGGTTGCGCTGATGACCGGACGCTCCGGCCCCATCGTGGCGCGCCGCGCGGCCGAGCTGGGTATCGCCGAGGTCATCCAGGGCGTGCGGGACAAGGGTGGCGCCCTGGCCGAACTTGCGCAGCGCTCCGGTGTCCAACTGAACCAGACCGGCTACATGGGCGATGATGTCATCGACCTGCCGGCCCTGCAGCGCGCCGGCTTCGCCGCCAGCGTGCCGAACGCGCCGGGCTACGTCAGCCAGGCCGCCCACTGGGTCTCCACGCACGCCGGCGGCAACGGCGCCGTGCGCGAATGCTGCGACCTGCTGCTGGCGGCCCAGGGACGCCTTGGCGCCTTCCTGGCGGCGCCAGGCCTGCTCGGCCCGGGCGCCATCCAATGATCGCCAGGACAACTCATACGCCCTTGCGGCAGACCCGATGAAAGAACGTTTTCCATCCCTGATCGCGCTGTTCCTGCTGCTGGTGCTGGTCGCCAGCTCGTGGTGGGCGGCGGATTACGCGCAGCGGGCCATCCAGACGGATCCGCCACGCCGCGTCACCCACGAAATGGACGCCTGGTCGCGCGACTTCATCATGCTGCGCACGGATCCGAACGGCAAGCCCATCAACCGGCTGGAAGGCGACTACGCTGAACATTTTCCGGATGACGATTCCTATCACGTGACCTCGCCGCGCGCCGTGGGCCAGCGCGAGGACAACCCCATCACCGTGGCTGTCTCCAAGACCGCGGTGATGGAGCAAGGCGGCAAGCGCATCGTCATGAACGGCGACGCCCACGTGCGCCGCCAGCCGGACGCCAATAACGACCTGCTGGACGTGCGCAGCCAGCAGCTGATCATCTTGCCCGACGACGACGTGGTCTACACCGACCTGCCGGCGGAAGTCATCAAGGGCCGTTCGCGCATGAACGGCACGGGCATGCACTACAACAACAAAACGCGCCAACTGCAGGTTTCGGCATCGACCGATGTGGAAATTGCCGGTTCCGAAGGCAGGCAGCAACGCCGGACCGAAATTCCCGCCAACAACACTGACCAGAAAAAACCATGACCGACCTCCGGATTCTCCTTGCCCCGACGACCCGCTTGCTCGGCGCCATCCTGCTGACGGCCTCGGCGCTGGCCCCGGCCCATGCCGCGGATCCGGCGCCCAAGGCAGCGACGCCGGCTGAAGAGCCCAGCACGCTGATCCTGTCGGACACCCTGCACTACGACGACGTGAAGAAGAAGAGCGTCTTCACGGGCAACGTCAACATGACGCGCGGCCTCATGACCCTGACGTCCGACCTGCTGGAAATGAACGAAGACGCGCAAGGCAACCAGTTCGGCACGGCCACCGCCAACAAGGGCAAGATTGTGACCATCCGCCAGGAACGCCCGGAAACCTTCGAACTCATCGAAGGCACGGGCCTGCGCGCCGAATACGACGGCTCCAAGAGCACCTTCGACCTGATCGGCCAGGCGGTCGTGATCCGCTACGTCTGTGGGAAACCGTTCGATACCATTCGCGGCGAGCGGGTACGCTACAACGAGAAGACCGGCACCTACGAAGCCCATGGCGGCCCCAACTCCGCCGCGGCCGGCGGCCGGGTCCGTTCGGTGGCTGAACCGCGCGCCAAGTCGGATGCGGCCATCGCCGAATGCCGCAAGCAGCAGGCAGCCAAGAAGGGGCGTTGAACGCCTCCCATGCAACACCACTCGCAGCCACGATGAACCAACCTTCAGTGCCGACTCCGGTAACCTCCGCGCCTTCGGGCGTCAAGCAGGGCAGCCTGCGCGCAACCGGCTTGCGCAAGACCTATAACGGCCGGACCGTGGTGCAGGACGTGTCCCTGTCCGTGGTCAGCGGCGAAGTGGTCGGCCTGCTCGGCCCCAACGGCGCCGGCAAGACCACCAGCTTCTACATGATCGTGGGCCTGGTGCCCGCGGATGCGGGCCGCATCGAGATCGACGGCTCCGTCATCACCTCGATGCCGATCCACAAGCGCGCGCACATGGGTCTGTCGTACCTGCCCCAGGACGCCTCCGTGTTCCGCCGCCTGACGGTGGAACAGAACATCCGCGCCGTGCTGGAACTGCAATTGGGGCTGGATGGACGTCCGCTGTCCACGCCCAAGATCAACGAGCAGATGGAATCGCTGCTGGAAGAACTGCAGATCGGCCACATCCGCAGCAACGCCGCCATCTCCCTGTCGGGCGGCGAACGCCGCCGCGTGGAAATCGCGCGCGCGCTGGCGACCAGCCCGCGCTTCATCCTGCTGGACGAACCCTTCGCCGGCGTGGATCCCATCGCGGTGATCGAGATCCAGCGCATCGTGCGTTTCCTGAAGGGCCGCGGCATCGGCGTGCTGATCACCGACCACAACGTGCGCGAAACCCTGGGCATCTGCGACCGCGCCTACATCATCAGCGAAGGCAAGGTCCTGACCGACGGCCACCCCGACGAAATCGTGGGCGATCCCGCCGTGCGCCGGGTGTATCTGGGAGAGCATTTCCGCATGTAATGCGGCCCTGGGGAAGACCCCTAGGCGCCGCCTGCGCAAAGGCGCATGCACCCTGGGGCCTCAGCCATAAAAATGCCATGAACTTGCGCTAGGTCAGCTTGTTTTATCGGCCCGAGTCTATACACTAGTACTAAACGAACCCGCTCAATCAAGGAGAACGCCTAACGAATCAGCCGCGCTTTTTGCGCACCTTTTTTTCCTCTTTTAGAAGGAGAGCACACTATGAACCTGAGCATCTGCGGTCGTCACCTCGACGTCACCCCGGCCATCCGGGAATATGTCATGAACAAACTGGCGCGAGTGCTGCGGCATTTCGATCACGTCATCGATACCCAGGTCATGCTCTCGGTAGAGCCCCTGCGGCATAGAGCCGAAATCACCATGCGTCTAAGCGGTAAGGACATTCATTGTGAAGCAACCGATGAAAATCTCTATGCAGCCATAGACCTTCTTGCTGACAAAGTCGACCGTCAGGTCATCAAGCACAAGGACAAGGTACGAAGTCACACGGCGGAGTCCGTGAAGCGGCAAGCGGCGAATCTAACGCCACCCCAGCAGTAACGCGCTTCATGAGCACTCGCACTGCGAGACTAGCTAAACAGCGATTCTAGTAATCCTGCCTGAGTCCCGGTGTCCCGCTAGACGCAACGTCCGGCTGGGGCATCGGCAAACTTCCCTCCTTGTAGTGCCTCCCGCAGTATCCCCCTTCCTTGTCCCCCATTCCCGGCCTCGCCGGCGATTCCGTTTTTCCACGTTTCCGACGCTTTCCCCAGGGTCACCCTCGCCGCCGGGCGCAAGAATGCCCACAATCCGCCGCTATCGGTCTATGCTGTCGCTCTTGCCGCCCCATGATGCGACCGAGCCGAGTACGCATCTCAGAGGCCGATTATTGCAGTGCGTCATATAACCATATAATGATCCGATGAATCATTTGTCGCGCATCCTACCCGCCGGCAACGTCGTGCTCGATATGCTCGCAACGAGCAAGAAACGTGCGTTCGAACAGGCCGGCCTTCTCTTTGAAAACAACCATGGCCTGGCGCGCGCGCTCGTCTTCGACAGCCTGTTCGCCCGGGAGCGCCTGGGCTCCACCGCGCTCGGACAGGGCGTGGCGGTGCCGCATGGCCGTGTGAAGGGCCTGGAACAGGCCCTGGCGGCCTTCATCCGCCTGGCCCAGCCCATCACTTTCGATGCGCCCGACGGGCAGCCCGTGTCGATGCTGCTTTGCCTGCTGGTGCCGGAAACGGCCACGCAGCAGCACTTGGACATCCTGGCCGAACTGGCGCAGCTCATGTCGAACAAGGCCTTGCGCGAGGCCCTGGCCACAGAGCCCGATCCCGCTGTCGTCCATAAGATGCTCACGACCGGCCAACTCTGAACTCCACGCGGAAGCGCAGCCATGCTCACGGTGCAGGAACTCGTCGACGACAACGCCGACAAAATCCCCTTTAACTGGATTTCCGGCCAGGGCGCCGCGGACCGCGCGATTCCCGACGACGGCATGTCGGCCGCGGACCTCGTCGGCCACTTGAACCTGATCCACCCGTCCCGCATCCAGGTGTTCGGACAGGAAGAGTTGGCGTACTACACCCGCTTCGACCTGCGCCGCCGCATGCACCACATGGACGAGCTGCTGATCGGCGGCGTACCCGCGATCCTGCTGGCCGACGGCCTGACCCCGCCGCAAGACCTCATCGACCAGTGCGACCAGCATCAGGTGCCGCTCTTGTCCACGCCGGTGGCGGCGGCGCAACTGATCGACCTGCTGCGCATCTACCTGGGCAAGAAACTGGCGCCCACCACCACCGTGCATGGCGTGTTCCTGGACGTGCTGGGACTGGGCGTGCTGATCACCGGTGAATCCGGCCTGGGCAAGAGCGAACTGGCGCTGGAACTGATTTCGCGCGGACACGGCCTGGTGGCCGACGACGCCGTGGAGTTCTCGCGCACCGCCCCCAACATGATCGAAGGCCACTGTCCGCAGCTGCTGCAGAACCTGCTGGAAGTGCGCGGCCTGGGCCTGCTCGATATCCGCACCATCTTCGGCGAGACCTCCGTACGCCGCAAGATGCGCCTCAAGCTCATCGTGCACCTGGTGCGCGCCACCGCGCAAGACAAGTTCGAGCGCCTGCCGCTGCAAGACATCACGCAGGACATGCTGGGCCTGCCGGTGCGCAAGGTCATGCTGCAAGTGGCTGCGGGCCGCAATCTGGCGGTGCTGGTCGAGGCCGCCGTGCGCAATACCATCCTGAAGCTGCGCGGCATCGATACGCTGGGCGAATTCATGGAACGCCAGGCCATGGCGATCCTGCAAAGCAGCAAGTAGGCGCGCGTCGTCCGGCGGCAGCTTGAACCTGTATGAAAACCTGGCCGCCGAGATCGCCAAGTCGATCCGCGACGGCGTGCTGCGCGCGGGCGACAAGCTGCCCTCCGTGCGGGACGCGTGCGCGGCGCGCGGCCTCAGCCCGTCGACGGTGTTCCAGGCCTACTACCTGCTGGAAGCGCAAGGCCTGATCCGGGCGCAGCCGCGCTCCGGTTACTACGTCAACGCCCCTGCCGCATCCCTGCCACCGGAACCCGGCGCGTCCACTCCGGATGGCGACTCAACGGAGCTCGCGATCAGCGAGCGCATCTTCGACATTCTCGGCTCAGTGCGCAACCGCGAGGTGACGCCGCTGGGCTCCGCCTTCCCTTCCCCGTTGCTGTTCCCGCTGCCGCGGCTGGCCCAGGCCATGGCCGTGCACCTCAAGCGCCAGGATCCGCTGGACACGGTGGAAGACCTGGCGCCTGGCAATCCGGGCCTGCGCCGCCAGATCGCGCTGCGTTACCTGATCGGCGGCATCAACGTGCCAGCCGGCGACATCGTCGTCACCAACGGCGCGCTGGAAGCGCTGAACCTCTGCCTGCAAGCAGTCACGCAGCCTGGCGACACGGTCATGGTCGAGGCTCCCACGTTCTATGGCGCCTTGCAGGCGCTCGAGCGCCACGGGCTGAAGGCACTGGAAATACCGACGCATCCGCGCACCGGCATCGACCTGGACGCAATGCAGGCCGCCATCGAGCGCCATGCGCCCCGCGCCTGCTGGCTGATGACGCAGTTCCAGAACCCGCTGGGCAGCCTGATGCCCGATGAAAAAAAGCGCCAGCTGGTCCAGCTGCTTGCGCGCCACGATATTCCGCTGATCGAAGACGATGTGTACGGCGAGCTGTATTTCGGATCGGTGCGGCCGGTACCCGCCAAGGCCTATGACACCCAGGGGCTGGTGCTGCATTGCTCGTCTTTTTCCAAGTGCCTGGCGCCGGGCTACCGCATCGGCTGGACCTCGGCCGGACGCTACGCGCAACGCGTGCAGCGCCTGAAACTGTCGTCGACGCTATCGGCTTCCGGCCCCGCCCAGGGCGCCATCGCCGAATATCTGGAGCAAGGCGGCTACGACCGCCACCTGCGCCGCTTGCGCGAAACGCTGCAGACACAGCAGCAGCGCATGGCCGAGGCAATCGCCCAGGAATTCCCGGCCGGCACGCGCGTGACGCGTCCGCAAGGAGGGTTCTTCCTGTGGCTGGAACTGCCGGCCGCCGTGGATGCGCTGACGCTGCATCGCCAGGCGCTCGCGCGCGGCATCAGCGTGGCGCCGGGGCCGATCTTTTCGGCCAGCGGCCAGTTCGGCAGCGCGCTGCGCCTGAACTACGGGCACCCTTGGGACGCGGCCTCGCAGGCTGCCATCCGCGTACTCGGCGAGTTGGCTCGCGCGGCCTGCGCGCAGGCCGCGCGAGCGCGCTGATTCCGCGTCAGTTCAACGTCGATGCGGCGCGCGCGCGCTTGACTTCCAGCGGGGTCACGCCGCCCGCCTCGTTGCCCCAGCTATTGCGGATATACGTCACCAGCATCGCGATGTCGCCGTCGTTGAGCAGCTGCCCGAAGGGCGGCATGCCGTGAGGCCGCGGGTTCGCCGCCGTGGCCGGGGCATAGCCGCCGTCCAGCACCATGCGGATCGCGTTGACAGGCGACGGCGCCGTCACGGTCGGATTGCCCGCCAGCGCGGGCCAGGCCGTGCCGCTGCCCTCGCCCGCTGACTGGTGGCATTGCACGCATTGCTGGCGGTAGATCTTGCCGCCCAGTTCCATGGCGGCTGGCGCGACAGCGGTCCGCGTACGCTCAGTCGAAGCCGCCGTGGCGGGCAGGGATTTGATATAGACGCCGATGGCCAGTGCGTCCGCATCGGTCAGATGCTGCGTACTGCCCAGCACCACCTCGGCCATGGGCCCGCTGGCGCTGGAATGCTTCGAAATGCCAGTCTTGAGCAAGGCTGCAATGTCTTCGGCGGACCATCTGCCCATGCCGGTTTCCATATCGTTGGTGAGCGGCGGCGCGTACCAATCCAGCACCGGGATCACGCCGCCGGCCAATGGGTCGGCCGAACGCAGCCCCCCCAGGGTGTTGCGCGGCGTATGGCAGGCGGCGCAATGCCCCAGGCCTTCGACCAGATATCGGCCGCGATTCCACTGCACCGATTGCCCTGCGTCCGCCTCCTGCACGCCCGGTTTGAAGTACAGCGCGCGCCAGGCGGCCAGCAGCGCCCGCTGGTCGTAGGGGAATTCCATCTCGGGCGGCCGGTTGGGCTGGTCCACGGGCGCCACGGTGCGCAGATAGGCGTACAACGCGTCGGAATCGGCGCGGGTCACGCGCGTGTATTCCGTATAAGGGAAAGCGGGATACAGCAGCGTGCCGTCGCGCGACTTGCCGTTGTGCAGCGCCTGCCAGAAATCGTCCGCGGTCCAGGCGCCTATGCCGGTTTTGTCGTCGGGCGTGAGGTTCGGGCCGTACACCGTGCCGAACGGCGTAGGGATCGGCGTGCCGCCCGCCAGCGTCTTGCCGCCCCGGCTGGTGTGGCAGGCCATGCAATTGCCAGCGAGCGCAAGGTAGCGGCCGCGCTCCACCAGCGTCGCGGCATCCGCCGCGGCCGCGGCGGGACCGGTGCTGGCATCGTCGCGCGTACCGAACCAGTAGAGGCCGCCCATGGCTACGATCGCGAGCAGCAACAGGGCGGACAGGACTTTCTTCATGATCGACATCCGGCCTCTCCCTTACCGTTGCGCCTGGCTGCCGCATTCCGCGGGCAGGCGTATCGAACCCGCGGCTTCTGGCGCGTAGGGTTCCACGACGGGTTGCGAGGACAGCCACGCGGCCAGCGCGCCGATGTCCTGGGGAGTGAGTTTGTTGGAGATGTCGGCCATGCAGTCCGGCTCGGCAGCGCGGCGCAAGCCGTTCTTCCAGCTGCCGATCTGCGAACCGATGTAGTCGCGCGGCAGGCCAAGCAAGCCGGGAATGGCGGGCAACACGCCGCCCAGAGCGGCACCGTGACAGGCGGCACAGGCGGGCAGACCGCGCGCGGCGTCACCGTTCAGGGCCAGCTTGCGCCCGGCTTCCAGCGTGGCGGCGGAGACGTCGGCGCGCGTCGGCGGCGGATACGGCACATGCTGCGAGGAAAAATACGCGGCGATCTCGCGCAGGTAGTCGTCGGGCAGGCCGGTCAACAAATGCGTCATGGGCCGGTACTGACGCCGGTCGTCGCGGAAGTTGAGCAGCTGGTGGTACAGGTACTCCTGAGGCTTGCCCGCCAGGCGCGGATAGTAGCCGTCGTTGCCGGCCCGGCCCTGCGCACCATGACAGGCCGTACAGGCGGCGACGCGGGCGTCCATGGTGTCCGGGCGCAGGATTTCCTGGGGCGCAGGCTGGGCCGGCGCGGGCGCTGCCAGGAAGGCGGCAGCCACCCCAAATAGGGAAATTGCCCAAAAACGCGGCAGTGAAACACTACGAAAGGAAATGAAGGCTAACATCTAGGTCGAATTCCATTCCCCCGAAACGCATGACGGCGGGGCGCGTATGTGAATCTGTCGAGTATCCGGCCCCCAGCTTACGCCAGGGGGACCAAAGCGGTACAGGCGCAGATTGGCAGTTTACGGCCATATCAGATGTCATCCCGCCGGCATCGTCCTCGAAAAGCGTGCCACAATCATGTCCATGTTGAAAGTCGTCCTCGTCACCGGCATCTCAGGCTCAGGCAAGTCCGTCGCCCTGCGCATGCTTGAGGACGCAAGCTATACCTGCGTCGACAACCTGCCCGTGCGGTTCCTGACCGAGTTCATCGCCAACGCCCGCGATGACGGCATGGAGCGCGTCGCGGTCGCCATCGACGTCCGCTCCCCCGGCGAACTGGCCGAACTGCCCGACGTGGTCACCGCGCTGCGCGCCATGGGCACCAGCCTGCGCGTGGTCTTCCTGGACGCCAGCACGGAAACGCTGGTGCAGCGCTATTCCGAATCGCGCCGCCGCCACCCGCTGACCGACCGTCTGCAGCACGGTGGCAAGACCCCGACGCTGTCCGAGTGCATCGCTGTGGAGCGCGAACTGCTCGCGCCGCTGCGCGAACAGGAACACGTCATCGACACCTCGGACCTGACGCCGGGCCAACTGCGCGTCTGGATCCGCGACCTGATCAAGGCCGACCGCGCGCCGCTGGTGCTGACTTTCGAGTCCTTCGCCTACAAGCGCGGCGTGCCGCGCGACGCGGACCTGGTGTTCGACGTGCGCTGCCTGCCCAACCCCTACTACGACCGCGACCTGCGGCCGCTGACCGGCCGTGACGAACCCGTGGCCGCCTGGCTGGCGGGCTTCGACCTGGTGGGGCAGATGATCGACGACATCGCCGGTTTCCTGAACCGCTGGCTGCCGCAATACACGCAAGACACCCGCAATTACCTTACGGTCGCCATCGGCTGCACCGGCGGCCAGCACCGTTCGGTGTACGTGGTCGAACAGCTGGCGCTGCGTTTTGCCGACCACGACCCGCTGCTGGTGCGCCATCGCACCCAACTGCCTGACGAATCCGCATGACCCTGTCCCGCCCGACCCGCCTGTTCATGATGCTGCTGCTGGCCATTGCCGTGGCTGGCTGCTCTTCCACCGGCGGACGCAAGAAGGGCGGCGGGTATTACAAGGACGACGGGCCAGACGCGAATCCGCCCTCGAACCTGGACCAGGTGCCCGACGCGGTGCCCAGGATCGAACCCTATGCCAGCGGCGCGAACCGGCCGTATGTGGTGTTCGGCCAGCGCTATGTGCCGGACACCAGCGGCCAGCCCTATAAAAAGCGCGGCACCGCCTCGTGGTACGGCAAGAAGTTCCACGGCAATTCCACGTCCATCGGCGAGTCCTACGACATGTACGCCATGACGGCCGCCCACACCACGCTGCCACTGCCCAGCTACGCCCGCGTCACCAGCATGGTCAACGGCAAGACCATCATCGTGCGGGTGAACGACCGCGGCCCGTTCCACAGCGACCGCATCATGGACCTGTCCTATGTCGCCGCGTACAAGCTGGGCATCATCGGCCCCGGCAGCGGCCAGGTGATCGTGGAAGCCATCCCGCAGGACGAGATCCGGCGGCTGGCCTCGCAGGGCGCGCCTGCCACGGCCATACCCGAACCCGCATCGGCCACGGGTTCGTCGCCCGTGGCCGCGCCCATCGCCGCCGTGCCGGTGGCGCTGGCGGCCGAACCCCTGTCGGGGCCCGCTCCGGGTTCCGCGCCGGTGCGCCAGCCGGCAGCGGGCGGCATCGGCAGCGTCTATCTGCAGGTGGGCGCGTTCAGCCAGCCGGCCAATGCGCAATCGCTGGTCAGCCGCATCAACACGCAGCTGGGCGCCGAAGGCGCGCCGCCCGCATCGGTCGAACAGTCAAACAATCTGTATCGGGTCAAGATCGGCCCCTACCCCGACCGGCAGAGCGCCTTGGACGCCGTGCCGATGGTGTCGGACCGCATCGGCATCCTGCCCAGCATCGCCTCGCAGTAAACGCCCCGCTGCCCGCCTACCAGGGCAGTTCGGCCTGACCGTCGCACACCCGGCGCGCGCTTGCGCTACGGCTGCGGTAGCGATTGCCTTCGTGCGCCAGCAAGGCCTGCTTGCGCGGCAGCCCGCCGCCGAAGCCGGTCAGCGAGGTGTCGGCCCCGATCACGCGATGACAGGGAATGATGATGCTGATCGGATTGCGTCCGACGGCGCCGCCGACCGCCTGCGCGCCCTTGGGCCGCCCCACGGTGCGCGCCAGGTCGCCGTAGCTGGCCAGCACGCCGAATTCCAGGTCGCACAGCGCATGCCAGACCTGGTGTTGGAAAGTGGTGCCGACGGGATCCAGCACCACGTCGAAGACGCGGCGCTTGCCGGCGAACCATTCTTCCAGTTCGCGGCGCGCCTGCTCCAGGATGGGATCGGAGTCCGTGAGGATCCAGCCATCCGCCGCGGGCAGCAGTTCCTGATCTGTGAACCAGGCGCCACGCAGGCCCTTGGCGCTGGCGACCAGACGCATGTCGCCCAGCGGCGTGGAAATGTCGCGGTAGACCAGGCGTTCGTCGGGATCCGCGGGCTTGTTGGACACGATAGTCGAATACACCATGTCTTACTCCGCCGATTTCTTGCGGGCCAGGGCCCGGTTGTACAGCACGTCGCGCGGCAGGCCGGAAACCTTGGCGGCCACGCGCGCGGCGTCGCGCAAGGACAGCGACTCCAGCAAGGCGTCCAGCAGCGCATCGGTGCGCGGATCGGCCTCTTCATCCGCTTCCTGTTCCGCGGGCGCGTGCGCGATCAGCACGAATTCGCCCTGCTCGCGGTGCGAGTCCGCAGCCAGCCAGGCCGCGCCTTCGCCCATCGGGAACGTTGCGATCTCCTCGAAACGCTTGGTCAGTTCGCGCGCCACGGTCAGAAGACGGTCGGGGCCGCACACTTCCAGCAGGTCGGCCAGCGTGGCCGCGAGCCGGTGCGGCGATTCGAACATGACGACCGGCGCGGGCAAGGCGCACCAGGTGCGCAGCCAGCGCTGGCGCGCCGCCGCCTTGGGCGGAGGAAATCCGGCAAAGGCATAGCCCGGGTTTTCGTCGGTGGTAACGCCGCTACCCATCAGCGCGGCGATGACCGCGCTGGGACCAGGCACCGGCACCACGCCGAAGCCGGCTTCGCGCACGGCGCGCACAATGCGCGCGCCCGGATCGCTGACGGCGGGCGCGCCGGCGTCGGACACCAGCGCCACGCGCTGGCCCTGGGCCAGACGCTCGCAAATGGCCTGGGCCGCGGCAGCTTCATTGTGGCGGTGGGCGGCCATGAGCGGCGTACCCACGCCCCAGGCGTCCAGCAAGGCGCGGCTGGCGCGCGTGTCTTCCGCGGCGATTACATCGGCCCGCTGCAAAGCGTGCCAGGCGCGCAGCCCCAGGTCGCCCAGGTTGCCGATCGGCGTGGCCACGACATACAGCGTCGCAGCGGGCCAATGCTGCCCCGCCACGCGTTCAGAAACGCGAGACCAGGCATCTCCGGCAGGGGGAGGTGAGACATTTTGATTCATTGCAGCCTACAGACACGGGAAACCATGTCAGTGTAGCCGCCTATGCCCGCGACTTCCGGAGCGCCCATGACGGATGACACCTTGCGACTGGCCTGCGAACTGGCCCTGGCCGCCCGCGGCCGCGCCGCCAAACGCCGGCGCCGTGCCGCGCGCGCGGCGCCAGCGGATCGCCCGCCCCCGCGACGCTCGCCCGCCCAACGCAAGGGCGACCACCACGAGGACGCCGCCTTGCGCCTGCTGCAGTCGCGCGGCCTGGTCCTGCTGGCGCGCAATCTGCAGACCCGCGCCGGCGAGATCGACCTGGCCATGCGCGAAGGCGACACGCTGGTGTTCGTCGAGGTCCGATCGCGCGGCCCCAGCCGCTACGGCGGCGCCGCAGCCAGCATCGGCCCGGACAAGCAGGCACGGCTGGCCAGCGCCGCGGCCTGCTGGCTGCCGGAGCTGGCCCGGCGCCACTGGCGCGGCAGGCTGCCGGCGGCGCGCTTTGACGCGGTCGTCTTCGACGCCGGCGATCCCCAGTGGCTGCGCGGCGCGTTCTGGCAGGCCTGAAGTCCGCGCCGCCCCGGTAACGACCTGCCTAACAGTCGTTACGCCTGGACAGAACCACGCCTCGGCCCCGTGAGATAATCGCGCCCATGGATATGACCTCTCGAATGACGTCGCACTTTCGCGACGCCATGGCTGCGTGCGAACAAAGCATGAACGTCCTGGCCGAGCCGCTGGCAGTGGCGGTGGACGTGCTGTTCGGCGCCCTGGCAAACAACGGCAAGATTCTGGCTTGCGGCAATGGCGGCTCGGCCGCCGATGCGCAGCATTTCATCGCCGAACTGGTGGGCCGCTTCGAACGCGAACGCCTGCCCCTGGCCGGCATCGCCCTCAACACCGACACCTCGATCCTCACCGCGGTGGGCAACGACTACGGCTTCGACGAAATCTTCGAACGCCAGGTCAACGCCTTCGGCCAGGCTGGCGACGTGCTGGTAGCCATATCCACCAGCGGCAACTCCCCCAACGTGGTGCGCGCCATGGAAGCCGCCAGCGCCCGCGAGATGCACGTGCTTGCCCTGACCGGCAAGGGCGGCGGCGTCATGGGGGAACTCATTACGCCGATGGACGTCCATCTATGTGTTCCCAGCGATCGCACGATGCGCATCCAGGAAGTCCATATTCTGCTGCTGCACGCGCTGTGCGACGGCATTGACGCTCTTCTGCTTGGAGACACCGAATGATTTCTGACGTCCGTACCGCAGTCCGCCCGTTGATGCTCGCCGCGGCGCTCTCCACCGCCGCGCTCTCGCTGTCGGCCTGCGCGCCCCTGATCGTGGGCGGCGCGGCCGCCACCACCGCGGTCGTCGTGACCGACCGCCGCACCTCCGGCATCCAGCTCGAAGACCAGAACATGGCGTTCAAGGCGCAGAGCCAGATCTCGCAGAAGCTGGGCGACACCGCCCGCGTGAATGCCATGGCCTACGGCGGCCATCTGCTGCTGACCGGCGACGTCCCCACCGAAGAGGCCAAGAACCAGGCCACCGCCATCGCCCAAGGCGTGGAAAACGTCAAACAGGTCATCAACCAGCTGAACGTCGGCCCCATCGCCTCATTCAGCACGCGCTCCAACGACACCTGGCTGACCTCCAAGGTCAAGACCGCCCTGCTCAACACCAAGTACGTGCCGTCCGGCACCATCGCGGTCACGACCGACCACAGCGTGGTCTACCTGATGGGCAAGGTGACGCAGGCCGAAGGCGAATATGCCGCCAACGCCACCGCCGACGTCGGCGGCGTGGCCAAGGTGGTTAAACTGTTCGAGACGATCAGCCGCGAGGAAGCCATCCGGCTGTCGAATACCGGTTCCAAGTCCAACACTTCCACGGAAACCAAAGCGCCCATCGAGAGCGGCGCCGGCGCAGCGAGCGACAACGCGGCCGGCACCAGCAGCGGCGTAGAGGCCATGCCCATCAAATGAAGAAAGCCATCATCGCGTTGGCCGTCCTGGTGGCGGTCGGCATCGGCGCCTGGTTCGTCATGCGCCCCGCCCAGACCGCGCCCGACGTCACCTTCACCACGCTGGAAGGCAAGACCTTCTCGATGCAGGATCTGCGCGGCAAGGTCGTGCTGGTCAAGTTCTGGGCCACCAGCTGCGTGACCTGCGTGAAGCAAATGCCGGAAACCATCTCGGCCTACAACGAGTACGCCGCCAAGGGCTACCAGGCGGTCGCGGTCGCCATGAACTACGACCCGCCCAACTTCGTGCTGAACTTCGCCGAAACGCGCAAGCTGCCGTTCCCGGTGGCCCTGGACACCAAGGGCGACATCGCCCGCGCCTTCGGCGACATCCGCCTGACGCCCACGGCCTTCCTGATCGACAAGCAAGGCCGCATCATCAAGCGCTACCTGGGCGAATACGACGTGGCGGAGTTCCACGCCACCGTGGAAAAGGCCCTGGCGGCAGGCTGAGCCCCGCAGCCCCCCAAAATGGCCGCCCCGACAGGGCGGTTTTTTTTCGTCCGGCGACCGGCCCCGCCGCGGCGGCGCCCAAAAGAAAAACCGCCCACGGCGGGCGGTTTCCAGATCAGGCCGCGACGGGCCGGAATCAGAACGCCGGAACCACGGCGCCCTTGTACTTGTCCTGGATGAACTTCTTCACCTCGGGCGTGTGCAGGGCCTGCACCAGCTTCTTGATGCCCGGCGCGTCCTTGTTGTCCTCGCGGGTCACCAGGATGTTGGCGTAGGGCGAATCCGAGCCTTCGATGAACAAGGCGTCCTTCGTCGGGACCAGGCCGGCTTCCAGCGCGTAGTTGGTGTTGATCAGCGCCAGGTCCACGTCATCCAGCGAGCGCGGCAGCATGGCGGCTTCCAGTTCGCGGAACTTCAGCTTCTTGGGGTTCTCGACCACGTCCGCGGCCGTCGCCAGAATGTTGGACGGATCCTTCAGCTTGATCACGCCTTGCTTCTGCAGCAGCACCAGCGCGCGGCCGCCGTTGGAGGGATCGTTCGGGATCGCGACGGTTGCGCCGTCCTTGAGTTCGGACAGGCTCTTGATCTTCTTGGAATAGCCGCCGAAGGGCTCGACGTGCACCAGGGCCACCGGCACCAGCGTGGCCTTGCGGTCCCTGTTGAAGGAATCCAGGTAGGGCTTGTGCTGGAAGAAGTTGGCGTCGAGCTGCTTGTCGGCCAGTTGCAGGTTGGGCTGCACGTAGTCGCTGAACACCTTGATGTCGAGTTCCACGCCTTCCTTGGCCAGCTGCGGCTTCACCACTTCCAGGATCTCGGCATGGGGAACCTGGGTCGCGCCCACCACGATTTTTTCGGCATGGGCGGCGTTCGCCGCCACCAGGAACACCGACGCCGCCAGAGCGGACCGGACAAAGTTCAAACGCATGTGTTGCCTCTTTTATGGGTAAAAATTAGGGGCTGATGCCCTGCCGGTGCGGCCTCGCCCCCTTTTGCGGGGGTCGCCGTTGCGAAAACGCCCCCAATTTACCTGAATGCCGGTTATTTGTCGGGCATATGAACATGGGTTTAAAGCATAAGAAACCTGTGGGTACTACAATCCGTCGTATGCTTGCGCTACCGCGTCCCGAACGCGTTTTTGTGCAGGCATTTTTTCTAACCACTCATACGTATATTTGCCGACTTAGCTGCCATGACCGACACCCCCGACCCTGCTGCCGTTTCGTCTCCTGCTGTCAAAGCCGCTGTGCTGTCTGAAGCACTGCCGTATATCCGACGATTTCACGGCAAGACCATCGTGGTCAAGTACGGCGGCAACGCCATGACGGAAGAGCGTCTGCAGCGCAGCTTCGCGCACGATGTCGTGCTGCTGAAGCTGGTGGGTCTGAATCCGGTGGTGGTGCACGGCGGCGGTCCGCAGATCGACGACGCGCTGCGCCGCATCGGCAAGCAAGGCACCTTCATCCAGGGCATGCGCGTCACCGACGCCGAGACCATGGAAGTGGTCGAATGGGTGCTGGGCGGCCAGGTCCAGCAGGACATCGTCATGATGATCAACGAGGTCGGCGGCAAGGCCGTGGGCTTGACCGGCAAGGACGGCGGACTGATCCAGGCCCAGAAGAAGCTGATGGCCAACAAGGACAATCCGTCCGAACCCATCGACATCGGTTTCGTGGGCGACATCACCATGGTCGAACCGGCCGTGGTCAAGGCGCTGCAGGACGACCAGTTCATCCCCGTCATCTCGCCCATCGGCTATGGCGAGGACGGCACGGCCTACAACATCAACGCCGACGTCGTCGCCGGCAAGATGGCGGAAGTGCTGGGTGCCGAAAAGCTGCTGATGTTGACCAACACCCCGGGCGTGCTGGACAAGGGCGGCAAGCTGTTGCGCAGCCTGTCGGCCCAAACCATCGACGAGCTGTTCGCCGACGGCACGATCTCCGGCGGCATGCTGCCCAAGATCTCGTCCGCGCTGGACGCCGCCAAGAACGGCGTGAACTCCGTGCACATCGTCGACGGCCGCGTGCCGCACTGCCTGCTGCTGGAAATCCTGACCGACCAGGGCGTGGGCACGATGATCAGCTCGCACTGATGCGGGCACAGCGTTACCTGCTGCGGCCGGCGGTGCGCATGCGCCGCTCGCGCCGCGCGGCCGCGGGCGACTCCGAGCGCCTGTGGCTGTTCGACCTGGACAATACGCTCCACGACACCTCGCACGCCATCTTCCCGAAGATCGACCACGGCATGACCATGGCCGTGGTCGAGGCGCTGAACGTCGACATCGACACCGCCAACCGCCTGCGCTCGCAGTACTGGAAACGCTACGGCGCCACCATGATAGGCATGGTCCGGCATCATGGCGTGGACCCCCATGAGTTCCTGCACCGCAGCCACGACTTCGATGTCGGTCCGCTGGTGCGCGCGGAAAAGGCGCTGGCCTACAAGCTGAGCCGGCTGCCGGGCCGCAAGGTGCTGCTGACCAACGCGCCGCTGCACTACGCCCGCGCCGTGCTCGCGCGCCTGGGGATCCTGCGGCAGTTCGACAGCCTCTGGGCCATCGAGCACATGCGCCTGCATGGCGAGTTCCGGCCCAAGCCTTCGCCCGCCTTGTTGCGCCATGTGCTGGCCCGCGAAGGCGTGCAGGCACGCAACGCGGTGCTGGTGGAAGACACCCTGGCCAATCTGCGCGGCGCGCGCCAGGCCGGCCTGCGCACCGTTCACGTGTATCACCCGGGCACGCCGTTCGCCCGCGGCCGCTCGCAGCGGCCGGCCTACGTCGACTTGCGGGTAAACTCCGTCAGTGATTTGCTGTTACGCCGACGCCCCCTGCGGGGATAGCGGCGCGCTCCTCCCCTCCACCGTCAAGCCTGCGCGAGAGCAGACCCCTCCATGGCGAGCAAACCCGGCGAGCGCAAGACCCAGATTCTGCAAACCCTGGCCGAGATGCTGGAGCAGCCGCACGCCTCCCGCATCACCACGGCGGCCCTCGCCGCGCGCCTGGAAGTCTCTGAAGCCGCGTTGTACCGGCACTTCGCCAGCAAGGCGCAGATGTTCGAAGGGCTGATCGAATTCATCGAAACCAGCATCTTCACGCTGGTGAACCAGATCGCCATCGCCGAGCCCCATGGCCTGACCCAGGCCCACCAGACCGTTTCCATGCTGCTGACCTTCTCGGAACGCAACAAGGGCATGACGCGCGTGCTGACCGGCGATGCGCTGGTCACGGAAGACAACCGCCTGCAGGAACGCATCAATCACATCAACGACCGCATCGAGGCGTCGTTGAAGCAATCGCTGCGCATCGCCGTCACCGATGGCGGCCTGCCGCCGCAGGCCAATGTCGCGGCGCATGCCAGCCTGCTGACGCATCTGGTGCTGGGCCGGTGGCTGCGGTACGCGCAGAGTGGGTGGCGCATTGCGCCCACGCTGCATCTGGACGAACAGCTGCGCCTGGCGCTGGGCTGAGCGACCCGCGCCGCCTCCCGGCTTCGGCGCCGATTAGCATCGTGGCACGATCTAATTAACTTCCTTTTCGTCTCTATTCCCGCCTATTAGCATTGTTCCATGCAACAATCTCCGCTTGCCGGCGGCGCGGGGCGACGAGCATAATGCCCGTCAAAGGTTTTCCACAAGCCCAAATCTCCACAGGCTTGATCAGTATCAATACGGGTTTTCCGCAATGCCGTCACGATCATGCTGTAGCGTCGACACACCGATTTGACCTATCCCGTTGCTCGCGGGGCGGTGTGTCGGCAGTTTGACCTCAACCGGAGATGGATATGACCGCGCAAGCCGCCGTCCCTGCCTCGCAAGCCCCAAAGAAAACCAAAATTCCAATCGGACTCGTCGCCGGCGTCCTAGTGATGATCGGCGTGCTGATGATGCCTTTGCCCGCCGACCTGCCCGTCGCGGGCCACCGGATGCTCGCCATCCTGGCATTCGCAGTGGTGGTCTGGATTACCGAAGCCGTGTCCTACGAAGCCAGCGCGATCATGATCACGACGCTGATGGCCTTCCTGCTGGGCACGGCTCCGACAATCAAAGACCCGCAAGTCATCTACGGCACCTCGGCCGCGATCAGCATGGCGCTGGCGGGCTTCTCGAACTCGGCGCTGGCGCTGGTCACCGGCGCCTTGTTCATTGCCGCGGCCATGACATTCACCGGGCTGGACCGGCGCATCGCGCTGGTGACCCTGTCCAAGGTAGGCACCAGCACGCGCCGCATCCTGATCGGATGTATCGCGGTGACCATCGTGCTGAGCCTGGTCGTGCCCAGCGCCACCGCGCGCAGCGCGGCCGTGGTGCCCATCATGATGGGCGTCATCGCGGCCTTCGGCGTGGACAAGCGCTCCAACATCGCCGCCGGCATCATGATCATCGTGGCGCAGGCCACCAGCATCTGGAACGTCGGCATCCAGACCGCCGCGGCGCAGAACCTGCTGACCGTGGGCTTCATGGAGAAGATGCTGGGCCAGCGCGTGGCGTGGTCGGACTGGCTGATCGCCGGCGCCCCCTGGTCGCTGATCATGTCGGCCGTGCTGATCATCATCGTGCTCAAGCTGCTGCCGCCGGAAAGCGACAGCATCGCGGGAGGCAAGGAAGCCGTCGAGAAGTCGCTGCTTGAACTGGGCCCCATGACCGGCGCGCAAAAGCGCCTGATGGCCGTGTCGCTCATGCTGCTGCTGTTCTGGTCGACCGAAGGCAAGCTGCACAAGTTCGACACCACTTCGACCACCTACTTCGGCCTGGTCCTGCTGCTGCTGCCGCGCTTTGGCGTGATGACCTGGAAAGACGTGCAATCGCGTATCCCATGGGGCACCGTGATCGTGTTCGGCGTCGGCATCAGCCTGGGCACCGCCCTGCTGACGACCCAGGCCGGCCAATGGCTGGGCAACCAGGTCGTGGCGCACACCGGACTGGACCACCTCGGACCGCTGGCGATCTTCGCGATCCTGGCCGCCTTCCTCATCGTCATCCACTTGGGTTTCGCCAGCGCCACCGCGCTGACCTCGGCCATGCTGCCGATCCTGATCTCGGTGCTGGCCACGCTGCCGGGCGAATTCAGCCGCCTGGGCATGACCATGCTGTTGGGCTTCGTCGTCAGCTACGGCTTCATCCTGCCCATCAACGCACCGCAGAACATGGTGTGCCTGGGTACCGAGACCTTCAACGCCAAGCAGTTCGCCAAGGTCGGCATCATCGTCACCATCGTCGGCTACCTGCTGATGCTGCTGATGGGCATGACCTACTGGCGCTGGCTGGGCTGGCTGTAAGGAGGTCGCATTATGAAGATTTCGATCGCCCAAGCCAATGAATACGGTCGCCGCGTGCTGATGGCGCAGGGCGTGCCCGAGGACATCGCCCGCGACGTGGCCGAGCACCTGGTCGAGTCCGACCGGGTCGGCTACACCAGTCACGGGCTGTCCATCCTGACCAACTACCGGCGCGTGCTGTCCGAGGGCCTGGCCCAGGCCGACGGCCGGCCCGAACTGGTCAACGACCGCGGCGCGATGCTGGCCTATGACGGCCACCACGGGCTGGGCCAATATGTCGGCAAGGTCGTCATCGAGAAGGCCATTGAGCGCACCCAAGAGCACGGCCAGTGCATCCTGACCCTGCGCCACAGCCATCACCTGGGTCGCATGGGCCACTACGGGGAAATGGTGGCGGCCAAGGGTCTGATCCTGTTGGCCTTCACCAACGTGATCAACCGCTCGCCCACCGTGGCGCCTTTCGGCGGCGCGCAGGCCTGCCTGACCACCAACCCGCTGTGTTTCGCCGGCCCGCTGCCCGGCGGCCGTCCGCCGTTCATCGTGGACATGGCCACCAGCTCCATCGCCGTCAACAAGGCGCGCGTGTTGGCCGCCAAGGGCGAGCAGGCGCCCCCGGGCTCGCTGATCGACGCCCAGGGCAATCCGACCACCGATCCCAACGCGCTGTTCACCGACCCGCCCGGCGCCCTGCTGCCGTTCGGCGGCCACAAGGGCTACGCGCTGGGCCTGGTAGCCGAACTGCTGGCCGGCGTGCTGTCCGGCGGCGGCACGATCCAGCCGCAGCATCCGCGCACCGGCGTGGCGACGAACAACATGTTCGCGCTGCTGCTGGATCCGCAGGTGGACTTCAACACGGACTGGCGGTCGATGGAGGTGGGCGCATTCATCGACTACCTGCACGCCTGCAAGCCGCAACCGGGCGTCGAAGGCGTGCAGTATCCGGGCGAGTACGAAGCTCGCAACCGGGCGCTGAACGAGGACACGCTGACGTTTGATAGCCGGATCTGGGATGGGCTTACCAAGCTGGCCGTCGACCTTGGGGTGCCTGAGGCGTTGCCTGCTTGAGGTTGTAGGCGGCTCTTGCGGGTAACGTTTGTTTGCTTGCTTGCTTTCGGGCGTCTTGGGCTCTTAAGACGCCCGTCGCGTCGGCGGCGAGCGATGTGCTTGGCGTTCTGGCAACGGGCGGGGTATGGCGGTGGGTCTTGCGGGGCTCGCCTCGGGCCGGCCGCGCGGGCGGCCTTCCGAGGCTTCCGCAGTGTCTTGCGGTTGAGGATGGCGCTGCGCGCACATGAAACACCTGTCAGCATTAACGCCTCGCAGGTGGCTGCTCATCACCGAACGTCACCAGGCCGTTGATCATCACCTGCCGCTAAGCCACGGTGCCGGATGGGTGGCGCGCGCGCGAGAGTCTTCAAGCGCATACCGCTGCCCGCCGCGCGCCACCCATCACCGCCCCCACCCCCAACGATGAGCGGCCACTAGCAAACCGCCCTCCGCAAACGCGCTAGCGACCATCGCCACGACGCCCACAACCATGTATGTTGCCTACGGCCGCCCGCGCGGCCGTAGGCAACGGGCGATGCAAGAGTCGCCACCGACCACAGATCCAGCAGCGCAGCGAACCAAGACGTACGTAGCCCGTCGGCGCGGGCGGCGTGGCGGCTCGCAACCTCGATGCGCCCGAGGGAATCTGAAGGGAAGGCCGAAGGCCTGGACGAAGATGACGACGGGGCAGTCCGGAGCGAACGCTCCGGACCGCAATCGTGGGCGCGAGCCGCCACGCCGCCCGCGCCGACGGGCGACCTACGAAGAACCCCCGGCCGCCAAAAAGATCAAGTCTTAACCGACCGATGCCGGCTAATACTCATCATGATCCCAAACGCAATCCCCATGGTGAACAAAGCCGTCCCCCCATAGCTCATGAACGGCAACGGCACCCCCACCACAGGCAGAATCCCCGTCACCATCCCCACGTTCACGAACACATAGATGAACAGCATCATCGTCAGCGCCCCAACCAGCAACCTGCCGAACTGCGACGATGCCCGTGACGCGATCGTCAGTCCTCGCGCCATCATCAGGCCATACAGCACCAGCATGGCGATGCCGCCGTAGAGTCCGAATTCTTCCGCGTACACCGCGAAGATGAAGTCGGTGGTGCGTTCAGGGATGAAGTCCAGGTGCGTCTGCGTGCCCTTCATGTAACCCTTGCCGTACACCCCGCCCGAGCCCACCGCGATCATCGACTGGATCGTATGGAAGCCCTTGCCCAGCGGATCGGAGCTGGGATTGAGCAGCGTGCACACCCGGTGCTTCTGGTAGTCGTGCAGCACCACCCAGTCCACATCGGGCTCGCATAACTGGTCTTCGTAGTAGATCAGCGTGCCTATGCCGATGATGCCCGCCAGCATGACCGGCACCAGCAGCTTGAACGACAGGCCCGCGAAATAGATCACGAAGAAGCCGGCGCCGAACACCAGCAGGGCCGTGCCCAGGTCGGGCTGCAGCACGATCAGGCCAAAGGGCGCGGCCAGCATGGCGGCGGCCGCCAGGAAGTCGCGGATGCGCACCGCGCCTTCGTGACGCTGGAAATACCAGGCCAGCATCATGGGCACGGCGATCTTCATCATCTCGGAGGGCTGGATGCGGGTCACGCCCAGGTTCAGCCAGCGGGTCGCGCCCTTGCTGGTCTCGCCGAAGAACTCCACGCCCAGCAGCAGCACCACACCCACCACGTAGAAAGGCAAGGCCAGCTTCATCAGCCACTTCGGCGGAATCAGGGCCATGGTCCACATGGCGAAAAAAGCGATGATGAAATTGCGCGACTGTTCGGCGAAGCGCCAGTCGGTGCCGCCCACCGCGGAATGCATGACCGTCATGCCCAGCGCGGCGAACATCAGCAGGATCGCCAGCAGCGGCCAATCGAAGGCCGTGAACACACGTAGCAGGATAAGGCCCAGGCGTTTCATTATCGGCGCACCACGTCGGAAGCGATTTCGTCGACCGAGGCCAGGGGGTCGGCGCGGTCGGGCCGCACGATCTTGTCCTGGCGGTCCTTGGCCAGCCAATAGTCGAACACCTTGCGCGCGACCGGGGCGGCGACGCTCGCGCCCCAGCCAGCGTTCTCGACGATCAGCGCCACCGCAATGCGCGGATGCTCAAGCGGCGCGAAGCCCATGAACAAGGCGTGGTCGCGCAGACGTTCGTCAATGGCGCTGGCGCGGTAATGGCCGCCGCGCAAGCTGAACACCTGCGCGGTGCCGGTCTTGCCGGCTGCCTGGTAGGGGGTGTTGGCGAACGCGCGCCGCGCCGTGCCGGCCCGCACCACGTCCGCCATGGCGTTCTTGATCACGTCCACGTTGGCCTGCTTAAGGGGAATGCGATAGTCGGGCGCGGACTCGGTGGGCTTGGCCTCGCCGGTGCGCGGATCGCGCACCGCGTGCACCAGGTGCGGGCGGCGGTACAGGCCGTTGTTGGCCAGCGTGGACGTGCCTTGCGCCAGTTGCAGCAGCGTAAAGGCGTTGTAACCCTGCCCCACCGCCACGGAAATCGTCTCGCCCGCGTACCAGCGCTGGCGGTCCTTGTCCTTGTAGGCCGAGCGCTTCCAGTCGGTCGAGGGCAGCACGCCGCGCTTTTCGCCTTCCAGGTCGATGCCGGTGATCTGGCCGAAACCGAATTGCTTGGTGAAATCGTGCAGTGCGTTCACGCCGATCTCGGGGCCCAGCGAATAGAAGTAGGTGTCGGACGACACGACGATGGCCTTGTGCATGTCCGTCATGCCATAGGCCGCGCCGCCGGCGTTACGGAATTTCTGGCCGCCAAACTCGTAGTAACCGGGGTCGGAGATGCGGTCGGTGGCGCGGCGCTTGCCCAGTTCGAGCGCCGCCAGGGCCACGAAAGGCTTGTAGGTCGAACCGATGGGATAGGTGCCGTACAGCGGCCGGTTGATCAGCGGATGATCCGGCGACTCGTTCAGCATGCGCCAGTTGTCCACGTCGATGCCGTCCACGAACAGGTTCGGATCGAACGAAGGCTGAGAGACGAAGGCCAGCACCTCGCCGGTGTCGGGATCGATGGCGACCAGCGCGCCGCGCTGTCCCTCGAAAGCCGCTTCGGCCACCTTCTGCAGGCCCAGGTCGATCGAGAGCATGATGTCGGAGCCCGGCACCGGATCGATGCGGCGCAGCGTGCGCATCGGCCGTCCGCCCGCGGTCACTTCGACCTCTTCCAGGCCGGTGCGGCCGTGCAGCTGCTCTTCCCAGGTTTTCTCGATGCCCTTCTTGCCGATGACCTCGGTGCCGCGATAGTTGCCCAACTGGCCGGCGCGCTCCAGCTCTTCGTTGTCGCCTTCGGCGATGCGGCCGATATAGCCGACCACATGGCCCGCCGACGCGCCCTGCGGATACTCGCGCACCCAGCGCGCGCGCAGCTCCACCCCGGGGAACTGGAAGGAATGCGCCGCGAACCAGGCGGCTTCGGTCTCGTTGAGGTTGTTGCGCAGTTGCAGGCTGGCGTAGCGGCTGGACTCGGCGGCGCGGCGCTTGAAGCGGCGCTGGTCGGCCGGACTGATGTACACGACCTCGGTCAAGCGTTCGAACAGCTGGCTCAGATTGCCGGCATGGGCCGGCACGACCTCCAGCGTATAGGTGCGGTAGTTGCGCGCCAGCACCTCGCCGTTGCGGTCCAGGATCTCGCCGCGCCGCGGCGGGATGGGCACGACCGCGATGCGGTTGCGGTCGGCGCGTTCCGACAGGCCTTCGTAGCGGTCGACCTGCAGGTACCAGAACCGGCCGATCAGCACGCCGAAGCAGGCCAGCGCGAATAGCCCGCCCACCCAGGCGCGCAGGCGGAAACGCTGCTTCTGCTGCTGGCCAGTTTTCTTGAATTCGAACATGACGCGGCGCCGCCGTCAGGCGGAGGAGGATTCAGCGTCGTCGACACCGCGCTGCGGCAAGTGCAGAACCCAGCCCGCCAGCGGCCACAAGGCGGTGGTCAGGAGCACGCTGATGCCCCAGTCCCAGCCCGGCCATTTGCCGGCCAGCCATGCATGGATGATCTGGGTCACGAAGCGGGCGATGAAGAACACAGGCAGCATGTGCATGGCCTGGCTCCAGAGGTCGAAGCGCTGCAGCCGGCGGTGCAGCACCACTGCGCCGTAGGCGACCAGCGTGTACGAGAGCGCGTGTTCGCCCAGCAGGCCGGCGTCGTGCACGTCCATCAGCAGGCCGAAGAAGAAGGCGGTGAACAGGCCGACGCGGCGCGGCTCGTGCACGCACCAGAAGGCGATGATCAGCAGCAGGATGTCGGGCGCGCCCTGCCACAGGCGCCAGGGCAGCAGCGATACCAGCCACGCCACCAGCACCGTGGCCCAGACGAACACGCCGTGCGCCGGGCCGGAAAGCCGGTCGGGCTGCACGTTGCTGGGGGTGCCGAGGCGGCGCGCGGCCTGCCCCGAGGATTGATTAGTCCGATCCACCGGAATCGACCTCCTGACGGTTGGACTCGGCGCGCTCCACATCGACCTGCAGGACCAGGAAGTGGCGGTAGCGTTCGGGATGGGCCAGCGGTTCGCATACGGCGCGCGCGAAGCCGGAAGCGGTATCGCGTTCGACCGAGGTCACCTTGGCCACCGGCAGGCCGGCCGGGAACAGCCCGCCGACGCCGCTGGTGACGATGGTATCGCCTTCCTTGATGTCGGCGTTGGCGGCAAGGTAACGAACTTCCATCTTGCCCGGCGAGTTGCCGCCGAACGCAATCAGGCGCAGGCCGTTGCGCAGCAGCTGCACGGGGATGGAGACCTGCTCGTCGGTGACCAGGGCCGCCTCGGCCGTCATGGGCGTGACGCGCACGATCTGCCCGACCACGCCGCCTTCGTCGATGACCGGCATGCCCGGGGCCAGGCCCGCCTTGCTGCCCTTGTTGAACACCAGGCGCTGCGTGAACGCATTGGTGGGTTCGTACATGACTTCGACCACCACGGCGGATTGCGCCACGGTATCGGTCACGCCCAGCAGCCGGCGCAGCTGCGAGTTCTCGGCAGCCAGCTGGGCGCCATGCGTGGTCACCTGGGCCAGCTCGATGCGCTGGCGCTGCAAGGCTTCGTTTTCGCTACGGATGAGATTGGCCGCGTTGACCCATTCGTTCACTTGCTGGACGAGGTCGCGCGGCGCCATGACGGCGCGCTGGAAGGGGTACAGCGCCACGGACATCGCCCGGCGCGCCGGTTCCAGCATGCGCCATTGCGAATCCATGACAATCAGGGCCAACGCAAGGACGACCAGAACGACCAGCCGCACCTCCGCAGGTGGGCCGCGCCTGAATAGGGGAGGAGTCCCTTGTCGTTGCATGAATCTCAGCCCGGACGCCCGCGTCCGTCGCTCCGGCAGCGGCCGGAGCCGTGAAAAAGCGGGGCTCCGGGCTGGCGGGCAAAATTAGTCGTTGATGAAGATGGCGCCCAGTTTCTCAAGGTGTTCCAGCGCCTCGCCGCAACCGCGCACGACGCAGGTCAGCGGATCGTCCGCGACCACGACGGGCAGGCCGGTTTCTTCCTGCAGCAGGCGGTCCAGGTCGCGCAGCAACGCGCCGCCGCCGGTCAGGGCGATGCCCTTGTCGGTGATGTCGGCGCCCAGTTCGGGCGGGGTCTGTTCCAGCGCGATCTTCACGGCCGAAACGATCTGGTTCAGCGGGTCGGTCAGCGACTCGAGGATCTCGTTGGACGAAACCGTGAAGCTGCGCGGCACGCCTTCGGCCAGGTTGCGGCCCTTGACCTCGATCTCGCGGACTTCGGATCCCGGGAACGCCGAGCCGATTTCCTTCTTGATCAGTTCGGCGGTGGGCTCGCCGATCAGCATGCCGTAATTGCGGCGGATATAGTTGACGATGGCTTCGTCGAACTTGTCGCCGCCGACGCGCACCGAACCCTTGTAGACCATGCCGCCCAGCGAGATGACCGCCACTTCCGTGGTGCCGCCGCCGATGTCGACCACCATGGAGCCGCTGGCGTCGGACACGGCCAGGCCGGCGCCGATGGCCGCGGCCATGGGTTCTTCGATCAGGAAGACGTGGGACGCGCCCGCGCCCAGGGCCGATTCACGGATGGCGCGGCGTTCGACCTGGGTGGAGCCGCAGGGTACGCAAACAATGATGCGCGGGCTGGGCGCCAGCATGTTGCGGGGGTGCACCATGCGGATGAACTGCTTGAGCATCTGCTCGGTGACCGTGAAGTCGGCGATCACGCCGTCCTTCATGGGCCGGATGGCCTCTATATTGCCGGGAACGCGGCCAAGCATCTGCTTGGCTTCATGGCCGACGGCTTGAATGATCTTCTTGCCGTGGGGACCGCCTTCATGACGGATTGCGACCACGGACGGTTCATCGAGCACGATGCCCTTGCCGCGGACGTAGATCAGCGTGTTGGCGGTACCGAGGTCGATCGCCATATCGCTGGAAAAATAACTGCGCAGGAATCCGAACATGGGAGCTCAGCTAAATTCTGGGGGGAATGAGGTACATGCCGCGGGGCGTAGGGCCCGTAAAACAACGGGTCCGCCTTTCATCACGGCGATTAAACCGTGAATCATAACTTATAATTTCCCCGGAAATAGCGCATAAATGCAGGCTATTCAAGCTTTGTAACGGGTTCGGCATATGCATACTGCCCTGTCCCGCCCCTCGGCCTTCGCTTATCGATTTGCAATCCCCCATGGCGCTCAATGACACAGATGTGGCCCGCATTGCCCGGCTGGCCAGAATCGAACTGACCCCCGACCAGCGCACCGTCGCGCAGGCCGAACTCAACGGCATCCTCCACCTGATCGAACGGCTCCAGTCCGTCGATACCCAGGGGGTCGAACCCCTGGCCCACCCGCTGTCCGCCCATGAGGACATCGTGCTGCGCCTGCGTGAAGATGTCGTGACCGAACCCAGCTCGGAGGCCCGCCGCGAGGAGCTGCTGGCCAACGCCCCCGACGCCCAGGAAGGCCTGTTCCTGGTTCCCAAGGTCCTGGATTAAGTCATGACGAAACCCGCTCTGCACACCCAATTCAAGGGGATCGCCGCCCTGCGCGCGGCCCTTGCGCAACGCCAGATCAGCGCCGTCGAGCTCGCCCAAAGCGGCCTGGCGGCCGCCGAAGCGGCCAGCGGCCTGAATTGCTTTTTACATATTGACGCCGAATTGACGCTGGCCCAGGCCCGCGCCGCCGACGCCGCGCTGGCGTCCGGTTCGGCCGGCCCCCTGGCCGGCATCCCGATCGCCCACAAGGACGCCTTCGTCACCCGCGGCTGGCGCACCACCGCCGGCAGCAAGATGCTCGACGGCTATGTCAGCCCGTTCGACGCTACCGTGGTCGAACGCCTGGGCGAGGCCGGCGCCGTGTCGCTGGGCAAGCTGAACTGCGACGAATTCGCCATGGGTTCCGGCAACGAGAACTCCGCCTACGGCGCCGTCAAGAACCCCTGGGACCATGCCGCCGTGCCCGGCGGCTCCTCGGGTGGCTCAGCCGCTGCCGTGGCTGCCCGCCTGGTGGCCGCCGCCACCGGCACCGACACCGGCGGCTCGGTGCGCCAGCCCGCCGCCCTGTGCGGCGTCAGCGGCATCAAGCCCACCTACGGCACCGTGTCCCGCTACGGCATGGTGGCCTTCGGCTCCAGCCTGGACCAGGCCGGCCCGCTGGCCGAAAGCGCCCGCGACCTGCTCGAATTGCTGGACGTCATCAGCGGCTTCGACCCGCGCGACGCCACCAGCCTGGAAAAATGCGACGCCGCCGCCAACGCGCCCGGCCGCGTCCGGCGTGACTTCGAGGCGGCCCAGGGCCGTTTCGACGCCGCCGGCAGCCAGCCCCTGAAGGGCCTGCGCATCGGCGTGCCCGCCGAGTACTTCGGCGCCGGCCTGGCCCCCGACGTGGCCGCCGCGGTCGAAGCCGCGCTGGTCCAGTTCGAGGCGCTGGGCGCCGTGCGCGTGCCGGTGTCGCTGCCGCGCACCGAACTCGCCATTCCCGCTTACTACGTCATCGCCCCCGCCGAAGCGTCCAGCAACCTGGCGCGCTACGACGGCGTGCGCTACGGCCACCGTGCCGCCCAGTACGGCGACCTGAACGAAATGATCAGCCGTTCGCGCGCCGAAGGCTTCGGCGACGAGGTCAAGCGCCGCATCCTGATCGGCACCTACGTGCTGTCCCACGGCTACTACGACGCCTACTACCTGCAGGCGCAGCGCCTGCGCCGCATGATCGCGCAGGACTTCCAGCGCGCCTATGCGGACCAGTGCGACGTGATCATGGGCCCGGTGACGCCCACGGTGGCCAAGAACATCGGCGACAACCGCGACGATCCCACGGCCGACTGGCTGGCCGACGTCTACACGCTGGGCGTGAGCCTGGCCGGCCTGCCTGCGATGTCGATCCCTTGCGGCTTCGGCGGCGCTGGCAACCAACGCCCCGTCGGTCTCCAGATCATCGGCAACTACTTCGACGAAGGCCGCCTGCTGGCCGTCGCCGACCGCTACCAACAAGTGACGGACTGGCACACGCGTGCCCCGGTCCAGCAAGGCTGAGAACATGAACTGGGAAATCGTCATCGGCCTGGAAACGCACACCCAGCTTTCCACCGACTCCAAGATTTTTTCGGGTAGCAGCACCGAATTCGGCGCCGCGCCCAACACCCACGCCAACGTGGTCGACCTGGCGCTGCCGGGCAGCCTGCCGGTCATGAACCGCGGCGCCGCCGAACGCGCCATCCGCTTCGGCCTGGCCGTGGGCGCCACCATCGCGCCGCGTTCGGTGTTCGCGCGCAAGAACTACTTCTACCCCGACCTGCCCAAGGGCTACCAGATCAGCCAGTACGAGCTGCCGGTGGTCGTGGGCGGTTCGCTGTCGTTCTTCGTGGGCGAGGAAGAAAAAACCGTCAACCTGACGCGCGCTCACCTGGAAGAAGACGCGGGCAAGTCCCTGCACGACGACTTCAGCCTGGCCAACGGCGCCCCCGGCAGCGGCATCGACCTGAACCGCGCCGGCACGCCGCTCCTGGAAATCGTGACGGAACCCGAAATGCGCTCGGCCGCCGAGGCCGTGGCCTACGCCCGCGCCCTGCACAGCCTGGTCGTGTGGCTGGGCATCTGCGACGGCAACATGCAGGAAGGCTCGTTCCGCTGCGACGCCAACGTGTCGGTCCGCCCTGTGGGCCAGAAGGAATTCGGCACCCGCACCGAGATCAAGAACGTCAACTCGTTCCGCTTCCTGGAACGCGCCATCGTCTATGAGGCGCGGCGCCAGATCGAGCTGATCGAGGACGGCGGCACGGTGGTCCAGGAAACCCGCCTGTACGACGCCGACCGCGACGAAACGCGCAGCATGCGCAGCAAGGAAGACGCGCACGACTACCGCTACTTCCCCGACCCCGACCTGCCCACGCTGGTGATCTCCAGCGCCTGGGTCGACGAGGTCCGCGCCGCCATGCCCGAACTGCCGGCCGCCCAGCGCGCCCGCTTCGAATCCGAATACGGCCTGCCCGCCTACGATGCCGCCCAGCTGACCGTCAGCCGCGACCTCGCCGCCTACTTCCAGGCGGTGGCGAACGCGCTGCCGGCCGGCCAGGCCAAGCTGGCCGCCAACTGGGTCATGGGTGAAGTCTCTGCCGCCCTGAACAAGGACGAGAAGAGCATCGCCGAGTCCCCGGTCCAGGCGCCGGCGCTGGCCGCCCTGATCGGCCGCATCATCGACGGCACCATCTCCAACAAGATCGCCCGCGAAGTCTTCGGCGCCATGTGGGCCGGCGAAAACGGGGGTCAGCCGGACGCCATCATCGAGGCGCGCGGCCTCAAGCAGATCAGCGACACCGGCGCCATCGGCGCCATGATCGACGAGGTGCTGGCCGCCAACCCGGCCATCGTGGAAGAGTACCGGGCCGGCAAGCAGAAGGCGTTCAATTCGCTGGTCGGCCAGATCATGAAGGCCGCCCGCGGCAAGGCGAATCCGCAGCAGGTGAATGATCTGTTGAAGCAGAAGCTGGATAGCTGACGCTTTTACTGAGGATCGGTCTGATAAGGGGCTGCGGCGCATTGCCGCAGCCTTTTTTTTGCCGAGAATGGCCAGATCAACTACTGGCCGGAGGCAGACATGACCCCTTATGTTGAAGTACCCCTTGAGCGCCTGAAAGACACGCTCGACACTCTGCTAGTCGCCGCGAGAGACGGATCTCGCATCGTCATCATGCACGAAGGCGAACCCTACGCCCAGATAAAAGCAGTCAACCCCATGATGAGCGAGAAGGCACACCAAGCCTTGGAATCGCTCGCGACGTTCCCGGGAATCGAGCATCCCACCTATGAAAGCTGGTGGGCCGCCGTCAAGCCGGTGCACGAATGAAATTGGTGCTCGACGCCTCGGTCGCCCTGAACTGGATGAACCTGCCCGATCAGCCGCTACGTACCAAGGCGTTCCGCATTCTGCAGGATCTCGACACCTACAGCGTGTGCGTGCCAACCATATGGCCGCTGGAAATCGCCCACGGAGCATTGCGGGCAGAGCGTACGGGAATGGCGGACGCCGGCATGCTGGCGCGGTTCCGAGAAATTCTGGAGGCTGTTCCCATCATCGAGGAATCGCGCCCAACGCAACTTTGGCTTTCTCGGAGCGTCTCGCTAGCCCGGGAATACCGGCTCACCGTCTATGACGCGTCATACCTGGAACTGGCGACTACCCTGGGCGCGACGCTGGCCACCTTTGATCAGCGACTTCATGAGGCCGCCCAGGCCTGTAACCTCGATATCCTGGGAGTTCTGTCCCGCTTGACGGAGCCTATCGTCCAATACGGCTCCTTCGACGCCGAAAGCGCTCGCTATTCGGCGAACAACAAGGCAGACGCCCCCAACTGGCGCATGCCCGATCACTTCACCCCATACTTCGTCCGATAAGCCAACACCGCCTCGCGGTGTTCGGCGAACGACGCATCATCCTGCAGCAACGCCAGGATGTCCGACAGCGAGGCAATCGACACCACCGGAATGCCGTAGGTCTTGGCCACGTCCTGCACGGCGGAATGCGCCGACAGCGCGTCGTCGGGACCCGCGCGTTCCATGCGGTCCATGGCGATCAGCACGGCGGCCGGCTCGGCGCCGGCGGCGCGGATGATCTCGACCGACTCGCGCACCGAGGTGCCCGCGGTGATCACGTCGTCAATGATGACGACCTTGCCCTTGAGCGGCGCGCCGACCAGGGTGCCGCCCTCGCCGTGGTCCTTGGCTTCCTTGCGGTTGTACGCGAATGGCACGTCGCCGCCCTTCATGTCCGGGTGGCCGGCCAGCGCCACGGCGGTAGCCGTGGACAGGGGGATGCCCTTGTAGGCCGGACCGAACAGCATGTCGAATTCCACGCCCGAATCCAGCAGCGCCTGGGCGTAGAACTGCGCCAGCTTGCCGACCGAGCGTCCGCTGTTGAACAGGCCCGCATTGAAGAAATAGGGACTGATTCGACCCGATTTGACCTTGAAGCTGCCGAAGCGCAGCACGCCCTCGTTCAAGGCGAAGCGGACGAAATCCAGGGCGGTGGCGGAAGATTGGGCGGCGGGCATGCGTAAAGGTCCGGTAGATGGCAAACGCCAGCATTTTATCCGCTGTCGGGGCTATTCCCGGGCGGCGGCGCGGAGTCGGTTAAATTGCTGCCATTGCCCCGGCCCTGGCGGCCGCTCAACAGGAGTTTCGCTTTGCTGCGCATCACGTCGATCAATCTCAACGGTATCCGGTCCGCCTTCCGCAAGGGCCTGCAACCCTGGATGGAAAAGCACGCCGCCGACGTGCTGTGCCTTCAGGAAATCAAGATATCCGACGAAGACCTGACCGACGACCTGCGCCACCCGCCCGGCTATACCGGGCACTTCCACCATGCCGTGAAGAAGGGCTATAGCGGCGTGGGTATCTATTTGCGCGACGCGGCCGAGCGTGTGAACGCCGGCCTGGAATGCGAGGAATTCGATCCCGAAGGCCGCATCATCCGCGCCGACTGGAAGAACCTGTCGGTCATCAGCGCCTACCTGCCCTCGGGCTCCAGCGGCGACGAGCGCCAGCAGGCCAAGTACCGCTTCCTGGACCGCTTCGGCCCCTGGATCGACGCCCTGATGCACGAGCACAAGACCACCGGCCGCGAGTTCATCATCTGCGGCGACTGGAACATCGCGCACAAGGAAATCGACCTGAAGAACTGGAAGGGCAACATGAAGAACTCGGGCTTCCTGCCCGAAGAGCGCGCCTGGCTGACCGACGTGTTCGACAAGCGCGGCTTCGTCGACGTGTTTCGCACCATCGACGACCGCCCCGACCAATACACCTGGTGGAGCAACCGCGGCCAGGCCTGGGCCAAGAACGTGGGGTGGCGCATCGACTACCAGATCGCGACGCCGGGCATCGCCGCCCGCGCCCGCAACGTGGCCATCTACAAGGACGAGCGCTTCTCGGACCACGCGCCCCTGACGATCGACTACGACGCCACGCTCTGAGCAGCATCCTCCGGATCCCCCGCCGCCTCCCTTAGCGTTGCGGCGGCTTCCCGGCGCAACCATTCCAGAAAGGCTGCCGCCCGCGGATCTTCTGAACAAGGCCGCGGCGACAGCAGCACGTAGGCCGAGCCGTCGCGGGCAAAGCCGCAAGGCGCCTGCAGCCGGCGGTCGCGCAAGGCGTCGCACGCCATCAAGGCGGAACCTATGGCCACCCCCAGGCCTGCGGCGGCGGCCTGCAAACTCAAATAGAAATGCTCGTAGGCCGGCCCGGCCCGGCGCGGGGGCTTCACGCCCGCCGCCCGCGCCCAGTGCCGCCAGGCTTGCGGACGCGTCGCGCTGCTGAGCGCAGACGCCCCGCCCCAATCCGCTGCGGCCGGGTCCGCGCCCGCGGCGCCGAGCAGTCCCGGCCGGCACACCGGTCCCGTCCATTCCTCGCAAACGCGCTCGGCATGCAGGGCCGCGTCCCAATCGAAGTCATTGCGGCGCAGCGCCACGTCCACGCCCTGGGCGGCGAAATCCACCGGTCCGCCCGCCGCGTACAGATGCACCTGCACGCCGGGATGGGCGCGCTGGAAGTCCGGCAGCCGCGGGATCAACCACATCATGGCGATGGTGGGTTCGCAGGACAGCACCAGCGGCGCATCTGCCGCCGGCTGGCGCAGCTTGGCCAGGCCCGTTGCCAGCTGCTCGAACAGGGCGCTAGTCACCTCGAACAGCTGCCTGCCGGCATCGGTCAGAAAAACAGCCCGGTTGCGGCGTTCGAACAGCGCCACGCCCAACGCATCCTCGAGCAGCCGGATCTGCCGGCTGACGGCGCCATGCGTCACGTGCAGCGTTTCGGCCGCCTTGCCGAAGGCCTGATGGCGGGCGGCGGCATCGAACACCCGCAGCGTATTGAGCGGTGGCAGTTTCATGGTGAAAGGTGAGTTTTTTTCACGAATATCCGGCATTAGAAATCGTTTTTCAGGCGCGCGCCAGCATCCCAAAATGCCGGCTCCGTTTCGAAACCCGCCGTCCTGTCGCCATGACCGAACTGATCGCCGTCGCCCTCATCACCATTCTTGCCGTCATCAGCCCCGGACCGGACTTCGCCATGGTCACGCGCAACAGCTATCTGTTCGGCCGGCGCACCGGCCTGATCTGCGCGCTGGGCATCGCGCTGGGCGTGCAGGTGCACGTGTTCTATACGATGTTCGGCGTCAGTCTGCTGGCGCATTACGCGCAGCCGGTGCTGCAGGGCATCAAGCTCGCGGGCGCCTGCTATCTGGTCTACATGGGCTGGAAGACTTTCTTCAACCGCACCCAGGTCAGCCGCGACCTGTCGGCCCGCCCGCCGATCACCGGCTGGCAGGCCTTATACAACGGCTTTCTGACCAATGCGCTCAATCCCAAGACCACGCTATTCGTGGTCAGCACCTATACGCAGGTCGTGTCGCCCGGCACGCCGCTGTCGCGGCAGTTCGGGTATGGCCTGTTCATGTCGCTGGCGCATTGGGTCTGGTTCGGCGCGGTCGCGTGGTCGGTGTCCTCGCCATTCTTGCGGCGGATGCTGCTGGATCATCAGCTTGCGGCCGATCGGGTGGTGGGAGCGGTCCTGATGGCCTTGGGCGCGGCGCTGGCCGCCGTGCAGTTGTAATCCTGCCGCAGGGTCTGATTTCGCTCAAATAAATAATGGGGACATATAATGGCGGCAATGGCCTTCATACCTCCCTGAATATGCCTGAAATCGACCTTTCTTTCCTCTCCGGAAATCGGAAGAACGCAATCCCTCTTGGGAGAAATAAATGGGGACACATATATTTCCCTAGGAAATTCAAGCATTTCTGCCCAAAACCCTTATAGAAATGGTTCATCCCCTTGATTCCAGGCATTAATGCGTCCCTATTAAATTAAAAGAAAAAGTGCTTTGATATCAAGGTGATGGCACTATTTTTCGGCTTTGCGCAGGGCAACATTTTGCCCCTACAATCCTCGCACCATACCGGTGCAGCCGTGCACCAAAAAAGAAATTTCGCGCCCCAATCCGGCGCAGTCCGCACCTATTCGAAGCACCCCCAAGGAGATCATGTTGAAAGTGCAGAGTCTGGACGACTTCCTGCGTGGCGTCGCCGCGCGCGACCCGCAGCAGCCTGAGTTCATGCAAGCCGTCCAGGAGGTGATGCTGAGTCTCTGGCCTTTCATCGAAAAGCACCCCCACTACGCCGAGCATGCCGTGCTCGAGCGCCTGGTGGAGCCGGAACGCGTGATCCAGTTCCGCGTGTGCTGGACCGATGACCGCGGCCAGGCCCAGGTCAACCGCGCTTTCCGCATCCAGCACAGCTCGGCCATCGGCCCCTTCAAGGGCGGCATGCGCTTCCACCCCTCGGTGAACCTGTCCATCCTCAAGTTCCTGGCCTTCGAACAGACCCTGAAGAACTCGCTCACCACGCTGCCCATGGGCGGCGGCAAGGGCGGCTCCGACTTCGATCCCAAGGGCAAGTCCGACGCAGAAGTCATGCGCTTCTGCCAGGCCCTGATGATCGAGCTGTACCGCCACCTGGGTCCGGACACCGACGTGCCGGCCGGCGACATCGGCGTGGGCGCGCGCGAAGTCGGCTTCATGGCCGGCATGATGAAAAAGCTGTCCAACTCGACCGCCAGCGTGTTCACCGGCAAGGGCCTGACCTTCGGCGGCAGCCTGATCCGCCCCGAAGCCACCGGCTACGGCACCGTGTACTTCGCTGAAGAAATGCTCAAGCGCGTGGGCAAGTCCTTCGACGGCCTGCGCGTGTCCGTGTCGGGCTCGGGCAACGTCGCCCAGTACGCGATCGAAAAAGCCATGGCGCTGGGCGCCAAGGTCGTGACCGTTTCCGACTCCAACGGCACCGTGGTGGACGAAGCCGGCTTCACGCACGAGAAGCTGGTTGCGCTGATGCACATCAAGAACGACCTGCGCGGCCGCCTGGACACCTACGCCCGCCAATTCGGCCTGACCTATGAGTCCGGCAAGCGTCCCTGGCACGTGCCGGTGGACGTGGCCCTGCCCTGCGCCACCCAGAACGAACTGGAACTGGCCGATGCGCAAACGCTGATCAAGAACGGTGTGCTGTGCGTCGCCGAAGGCGCCAACATGCCCGCCACGCTGGAAGCCGCCAAGGCCTTCATCGCGGCGCGCGTGCTGTACGCCCCGGGCAAGGCCAGCAACGCCGGCGGCGTGGCCGTGTCCGGCCTGGAAATGGCCCAGAATTCGGCCCGCCTGTCCTGGACGCGCGAGGAAGTCGACGCGCGCCTGCACGCCATCATGCGCGACATCCATGAAAACTGCGTGCGCCACGGCCACAGCGAGCGCGAGTACGTGAACTACCTGGACGGCGCCAACATCGCTGGCTTCGTGAAGGTGGCTGACGCGATGCGTCAGCAAGGCTTGTATTAATCCCCCCCCCCGAAGCGCTGCGCGCTTCCCCCCCAGGGGGGCGCCGCTGCGGACCGGCAGAGCCCGGCTCCGCGCGGCCCCGATTGGGGGAGACCGGCCTAATGCGAGCGGGTCTGCCTCTTCTTGTCTGATTGGACGGACCTGCCGCGACGGCGGGGAGCTGCCTGAGCCGGCCCCTGGGCCGGCTTAGTCTTTCATGCGACTACACCCCCGCGCCATCAGGCGCGGGCAGCGCGTAGCGCTTAATGCTTCATCGTGCCGTGGTTCATGCTGCCGTGGTTCATGCCGGGGTTGTGCGAGGCCGGCTTGACCGTGAATTGCACGACGACTTCGCCGGCCTTTTCGAACTTCAGCGTGGCCGGGACCGTGCCGCCTTCGGCAAACGGAGCCTTCAGCTTGATGAACATGACATGGTAGCCGCCCGGGCTGAGCTTGACCTCGGTGTCGGCCGGCAACGCAATGCCGCCTTCAACCTGACGCATCTTCGAGACGCCGTTCTCGGTCTGGACCGTGTGCAGTTCGACGCGCTCGGCCACGTCGGACGAGACCGACAGCAGGCGGTCCGCGGTCTTGGCGTCGTTGTCGATATCCATATACCCCGCGCCATTGGACTGGCCGGGCGCCGATGCGCGCACCCAGAGGTCGTCGACCTCGATCTGGCCAACCTTGTAGTCCTTCGCCCAGGCCGACCCGGCCGTACACAGGCCCAGGGCGGCGATGACAGCGAACTTGCGGATGTTCATGGGTTGTTCTCCTAGTGGGTTAACGCCGCCTGACCAGGCTGCGGGCAGCTGACAGGACCGAATCCGTCAGGGCTTCCATCGCTTCGGAGTTTACCCGCCAATGCTGCCAATACAGCGGCACATCCTCCCAGGCGCGGCCTCGAAGCAGCATCAGCTGACCTGCATCAAGGTGCTCCTGCACCAAGGGCAGCGGATTCATGGTCCAGCCGAGGCCGCCCAGCGTGGCCTGTACGAACGCGCGGGTGGAGGGCACCCACCAGACCGGCGGCTGCCACGGCGCGGGATCGGCGATCTTGTGCGCGAAGCGCGCCTGCAGCGCGTCCTTGCGGTTGAACACCAGCACCGGCGCCTGCGCCAGCGTCTGGGCGTTGACGCCCTGCGAGAAGTAGCGCTTGTGGAATTCCGGCGTGCAGGTGGCCACGTAGCGCATGCTGCCCAGCGCATGGATGCGGCAGCCCTGGACCGGCTCGGCCAGCGCGGTCACCGCGCCCAGCACCGATCCATTGCGCAGCAGCGTCGCGGTGTGGTCCTGGTCTTCGGACTGCATGTCCAGCGTGGCGCGGGTGCGCGCCGAAAACTGTACGGCCGCGTCGACGAACCAGGTCTCCAGGCTGTCGTGATTGACCGCGACCGGGATGCTGGCATACGGCACATCGTCGTCCGCCACGCCCAGGCGGTCGAGCGCGTCATGCTCCAGCAGCGCCGTCTGCTCGGCCAGCCGCACCAGCACCTGGCCGTCCGCCGTCGCCACCGCCGGCACGGTGCGCTGGACCAGCAAGCGGCCCATGCGGTCCTCCAGCGCCTTGATCCGTTGCGACACCGCGGATGGCGTGACGCTGAGCGATAGCGCCGCCCGCTCGAAACTGCCTTCCCGCACCACCGCGGCCAGGGCCCGCAGGTTGCCGTGATCGATTTTCATAAGATTAGTTTTGCTTAAGATAGTGAAGGAAAATTAGCTTTATTTCATATTCATCGCAAGCGAAAATGCCTTATTACCGGAGCGCCGATATCGCCCGGCGTTGTCATCCAAGCGCCGCCACAGGCGTAGCAGCACAGGTGCAGGTCATGTTCGCCACGTTGTCATCCCCCCTCTTTTTCACTGCCTGGGCCAGCGGCACGGCCACCGGGCTGGGCCTGTTCGCGGTCGTGGGCGCGCAAAGCGCGTTCATCCTGCGACAGGGGCTGATGCGCGCCCACCTCTTGAGCGTGGTCGCCATCTGCGCGCTGATCGACGCCGTCTTCATCTTCGCCAGCGTCTCCGGCCTGCAGGCGCTCACCGCCTGGTTCCCCTGGCTGACGACCGCCGTGCTGTGGTTCGGCGTGGCCTTCCTGTCGTGGTACGCGCTGCAGTCGGCGCGCCGCGCCTGGACCGCCACCGGCGGCCTGGCCGCCGCCCGCGACGTGGTGCCTTCGCGCCGCGCCGCCATGCTGGGCGCGCTGGGCTTTTCGCTGCTGAATCCGCATTTCTGGCTGGACATGGTGGTGGTCGGCTCGCTGGCGCACGGCTTCGAGGAAGCACGCATGGCATTCGCCGCCGGCGCCTTCACCGCCAGCCTGCTGTGGCTCGCCGTGCTCGGCATCGGCTCGCGCCTGTTCGCCCCGTTCTTCGCCAGCGCATCGGCCTGGCGCGTGCTGGACGGCATCATCGCGGTGGTCATGGCCGCGCTGGCGGTCAGCCTGGCGCTGAAGGGCGTTTGACGCCGTACAAAGACGTTTAAGCTACGCCCCCAGCAGTTCCCCAGAACGACCGCCCGGACCTCCCGGCGGCCGGTTTTCTTGCGGCGGCCGCCGCGTCCGGAGTCCCTCATGTACAGCTCCACCTTCATCTTCGCCACCAGGCAGTTCGACGATGATTTCCACCGCCTGGATAAAGCCATCGCCGCCGCCGCCCGCGCCATTCCAGGCTACGCGGGCGAAGAGAGCTGGGCTGACGCCACGCGCGGCCTGATCTCCAACGTCTACTACTGGGAATCGCTGGAGGCGCTGGAACAACTGATCCGCCACCCCGCGCACCTGCAGGCCAAGGCCGCGCAAGCGCGCTGGCTGGACGGCTATCGCGTGGAAATCTGCCAGGTGCTCAGGCGCTACGGCGAGGGGCTGGCCCCGCCGTCCTTATAATCTGCCGGTTGCCATTCTTTCGTCGGGCGCAACACCGGCCCGCCAGACGATCATGCGCGGTCCCTCCCCTTCCAAAGATGTGCGCCTGCCCCCCCTTGCCGCCATCCAGGCCTTCGAAGCCGCTGCCCGCCTGGGTTCCTTCGAACGCGCCAGCGAAGAGCTGTTTGTCACCGCCAGCGCCATCGGCAAGCGCATCGCCGCGCTGGAGACCTTGCTGGACGTCACCCTCTTCATTCGCAGCAGCCGCGGCGCCACGCTGAGCTCCGCCGGGCGCGAATACCTGGACCAGGTACGTACCGCGCTGGACCTGCTGTCGGACGCCTCCCTGCACAAGCGCGGCGAACCCAAGCTCGAACCCCTGCGTGTCGTCTCTACCCCCACGTTCGCCCGCCAGGTGCTGATCCCCGCGCTGCCCGGCTTCACCGCCGCGCATCCGGAGGTGGAGCTGGAAATCATGCTGTCCATTCCCTACCTGGACATCATGCCGCCCAATGCCGACGTCTGGGTGCGCTTCGGCAGCGGCAAATATCCAGGCTTGAACGCACGCCAACTGACGGCCGATCCCGTGTTCGCGGTCTGCGCGCCCGGCTACCGCGACCAGCACGGCCCCTTCGAGCGGCCCGCCGATCTGGCGCGGGCGCAACTGCTGCGCTGCCCCATGGAGCCGTGGCGGCCCTGGCTGGCCGCCGCCGGGCTGGACTGGCCCGAGCCCGCGCGCGGCGTGTGGCTGGTGGACCTGGGCATCATGCTGGCGGCTGCGCGCGCCGGCCAGGGCCTGGCGCTCACGCGACGCGCGCTGGCAGCCGAATGGCTGGACGAGGGCAAGCTGGTGCGCGTCCTGGACATCGAAATCCCCGGCGAATGCCAGTATTACCTGTGCACCGAAACCTCGCGCCCGCCGGGCAGGGCAGTCCAAGCGTTTTCCCTATGGTTGGAAGGCGTGTGCAAACAGGTTTCCCAATGGCCGCAAGGCCCGCAGGCCGGTAAGGAATAAATTTCCAGACCGGGGCGGAATGAAATTCCGCGCAATCCGTCGCCGCGCTGGCTAGGATGCGGCCAATGCAACGTCCCGCCCATGTCCTCAACGGCACGCAGCCGCCCCCCTTCCCAATCCCAGGCCGCGCCATCGCGCATGGCAGGACACCCTATACGTTTGTACTAGGTATTTACGCGGAAAAACCCTGCCGGGTCAGTTTCGCGTAAGTGATTAGGCAGACAGTCACGACACGCCACACAGGAGAGCGCCGCAGCAACGATTTCCGCCGCCTGGCGCCGGCACACGGTTTTCCACGCAGTTCTACCAATTACAACGGAGACATCCATGGATTTTCGTTTGAAGCTGCTTGCAGGAACCCTTGCACTTGCCGCAACGGCCGCGTCCCACGCCGCCGACCCCATCAAGATCGGCGTGGCCGGCCCCTATACAGGCGGCTCGTCCTCCATGGGCGTCAGCATGCGCGACGGCGTGCGCCTGGCCATTGAAGAAATCAACAAGAACGGCGGCGTCATGGGACGCCAATTGATCGCCGTCGAACGCGACGACGAAGCCAAGAACGAGCGCGGCGTGCAGATCGCGCAAGAGCTGATCAACAAGGAACAGGTGGCGGCCACCGTCGGCTACATCAATACCGGCGTGGCGCTGGCCTCGCAGCGCTTCTACCAGGACGCCAAGATTCCCGTGTTCAACAACGTGGCCACGGGCAGCGTGATCACGCACCAGTTCAAGGCGCCGGAATACCCGAACAACTACGTGTTCCGCAACGCCGCGCACGACAGCATCCAGGCCCCGATGATCGTGGAAGAAGCGGTGACCCGCCGCGGCTTCAAGAAGGTCGCGATCCTGGCCGACTCCACCAACTACGGCCAGCTCGGCCGCGAAGACCTGGAAAAGGCCCTGGACGCCAAGGGCATCAAGCCCGTGGCCGTGGAGAAGTTCAACATCAAGGACGTCGACATGACGGCCCAGCTGTTGAAAGCCAAGGCCGCCGGCGCCGAAGCCGTGCTGACCTACGGCATCGGCCCAGAACTGGCCCAGGTCGCCAACGGCATGACCAAGCTGGGCTGGAAGGTGCCGATCATCGGCAGCTGGACCCTGTCCATGGCCAACTACATCGACAACTCCGGCGCCAACGGCGAAGGCGCGCGCATGCCGCAGACCTTCATCCAGGACCCGGACACGCCCAAGCGCAAGGCCTTCATCGACGCCTACCTGGCCAAGTTCAAGCCCAAGAACAACCGCATCGACTCGCCGGTGTCGGCCGCCCAGGGCTATGACTCGATCTATCTGCTGGCCGCGGCCTTCAAGCAGGCCAACTCCACCGACGGCCCGAAGGTCCGCGAGGCCCTCGAAAACCTGCAGACGCCCGTCGAGGGCGTGGTGATGACCTACAACAAGCCCTTCAGCGCAGACAACCACGACGCGATCACCGCGAAGGAAGTGGTCATCGGCGAGGTCAAGGGCGGCCGCGTCATCAAGGCCAACTAAGGTCCCGCAGCGCATCCCGGCGGCGGCTGCCCGGCCGCCGCCAGCCGCGCCCTGTCGCCCAGGGCGCGGGCTTGCCGCCGCCTGAAAACCGCGTTCTGCCCAAGGGGGTTGGGACGGAACCACAGCGCCACACGACACACACCATGATTCTTCTACAGCTCATCTATAGCGGTATCGCGCTGGGCATGATCTATGCCGTCATCGCGTTCGGATACCAGCTCACGTTCGCCACGTCGGGCACCCTGAACTTCGGCCAGGGCGAAGCCCTGATGCTGGGCGCGCTGGTCGGCCTGACGCTGGTCGGCCTGGGCGTGAACTACTGGGTGATGATACCCATCGTCTGCATCTTCGGATTCGCGCAAGGCGCGCTGGTCGAACGCGTGGGCGTCAGGCCCGCCATCAAGACCCGCTCGGAGTTCGGCTGGATCATGGCCACCATCGCGCTGGGCATCATCTTCAAGAACGTCGCCGAGAACATCTGGGGCCGCGACGACCTGCGCTTCCCTTCGCCGCTGCCGGAAGCGCCGATCCAGGTGCTGGGCGCCAACGTGCTGCCCATGGAACTGCTGGTGGTGTTCGGCGCGCTGGCGATGATGCTGCTGGTGGAAATCTTCAATCGCAAGTCCATCTACGGCAAGGCCTTCGTCGCAACGTCCAACGACCGCGACGCCGCCGGCCTGATGGGCATCAACACCGGCATGGTGATCACGTTTTCCTACGCGCTGTCCTCGCTGACGGCCGCGTTCGCCGGCGTGCTGGTCGCGCCCCTGACCCTGACCGGCGCCACCATGGGCGCGGTGCTGGGCCTCAAGGCCTTCGCCGTCGCCATTATCGGCGGGCTGTCCAGCGGCATGGGCGTGGTGGTGGGCGGACTGATCCTGGGGATCGCCGAAACGACCACCGGTTTCTATCTTTCAACGGGGTACAAAGACGTGCCGGGATTGGTGTTGCTGCTGCTCGTACTGACCTTCAAGCCCGCCGGCCTGTTCGGCAAGACCGCGATCAAGAAGGTGTAAGCGATGAAACCCTTGCACCTTTTGCTATCCATCGTGGCCGTGGCCTGCCTGGCCGCCGTGCCGCTGGGCGTGACCAACACGTACTACCTGCACCTGATCGAAACCATCATGATCTATTCGATCCTGCTGTTCGGGCTCGATATCGTGGTGGGCTATACCGGCCAGGTGTCGCTGGGCCACGCCGGCCTGTTCGGCATCGGCTCGTACGTCGCCGGCGTGCTGTTCTTCCATCTGCAGATGCCCATCTGGGTGATCCTGCCCGCCGCCATCCTGATCGCGGCGGCCTTCGGCGCGGTGCTGGCGCTGCCGGCGCTGCGGGTCACAGGGCCGTACCTGGCGATGGTGACGCTGGCGTTCGGCACCATCATCCAGATCCTGATCAACGAGATGACCTTCATGACCGAAGGGCCCTTGGGCATCAAGATCTCCAAGCCCGCCATCGCCGGACACGTGCTGACCAAGAGCGAATACTTCTGGCTGGTCGCGGCGCTGCTGGTGCTGTCGCTGATCGTGGTGCACCGCATCCTGAAGTCGCACCTGGGCCGCTCGTTCGAGGCCCTGCGCGACAGCCCCATCGCTTCCGACTGCATGGGCGTGTCGGTCTACCGGCACAAGGTGTTCGCCTTCGTCATCAGCGCCGGCTTCGCCGGCCTGGCCGGCGCGCTGTACTCGTATTCGGAACAGTACATCTCGCCCAACACCTACAACTTCGAACTGACCATCCTGTTCCTGCTGGCCATCATCATGGGCGGACGCAAGAGCCGCACGGGCGCGCTGCTGGGCGCGTCCATCATCGTGCTGCTTCCCAAGATGCTGGATGACATCGCGACCTTCCGGCTGATCGCGCTGGCCGTGGCAATCCTGGTCACTGTAGGCAGCGCCATCGCGATCTCCAAGGGCCGCACCGAACCCCGCCGCGTCGCCGTGCCGGTGATCGGCACCATCCTGCTGGCGGTGTTCTCATACTGGCTGGAAGCGGTCACCGACTGGCGCCTGACGATCTTCGGCGCCATGATCCTGTTCGTCGTGTACTACCTGCCCGACGGCATCGTGGGCTTCGTGCGCAACCTGTTCTTCTCCAACCGCCGCGCCGCGCTCTCGGTCAAATCGGATCTGGTGAAGGCGCAAGAAGCCGTGCCCGATGCGGCCAAGGGCAAGGGCGACACGCTGCTCGCGGCCAAGGGCGTGCTGATGCAGTTCGGCGGCCTGAAGGCGCTGAACCAGGTCGACCTGACCGTCAAGCGCGGCACCATCCATGGCCTGATCGGCCCCAACGGCTCCGGCAAGAGCACCATGATGAACGTGCTGACGGGCATCTACGTGCCGACCGCCGGCGCGGTGGAGTTCTCGGGCAAGTCGCTGGTCGGCATGACACCGGCCGACATTGCCGAAACCGGTATCGCGCGCACCTTCCAAAACGTGCAGCTGTTCGGCGAAATGACGGCGCTGGAAAACGTGCTGGTCGGCCTGCACCACACCTTCACCACGGGCCTGGCCGGCATCGCGCTGCGCACCTCCAAATGGAAGGGCGAGGAACAGGGCGCCCGCGCCCGCGCCATGGCGCTGCTGGAATTCGTGGGCCTGGAATCCCTGGCCAGCGAAGAGGCGCGCAACTTGCCCTACGGCAAGCAGCGCCTCCTGGAAATCGCCCGCGCGCTGGCGCTGGACCCGCAACTGCTGTTGCTGGACGAACCCGCGGCCGGCCTGACCGCGCCCGACATCGTCGAACTGCTGGCCATCATCCGCAAGGTGCGCGACCACGGCATCACGCTGATCCTCATCGAACACCACATGGACGTGGTGATGGGAGTCTGCGACACCGTGTCGGTGCTGGACTTCGGCCAGAAGATCGCCGAGGGCTTGCCCAACGAAGTGCAAAGCAACGCCAAGGTCATCGAGGCGTATCTGGGCGGCGCGCCCGCCTGACGCCAAGGGGACAACAAGATGCTATCGATCAAGAATCTGGAAGCGGGCTACGGCAAGGTGAAGGTGCTGCACGGCATCAGCATGGAAGTGCCGAAGGCCAAGGTGGTGACGCTAATCGGCTCCAACGGCGCCGGCAAGACCACCACGATGCGGGCGCTGTCCGGCATGATCCGCCCCACCGCGGGCGAGGTCACGCTGAGCGGCAAGCGCATCGACGGCCTGGAGTCCCACCGCATCGCGCGGCTGGGCCTGGCGCACTCACCCGAGGGCCGGCGCGTGTTCCCAACGCTGTCGGTCACCGACAACCTGCTGCTGGGCGCTTTCCCGCGCCTGACAGGCAGCCGTCCCAAGGGAGACGTGCAGTCCGACCTGGGCCGGGCCATGGATCTGTTTCCGCGCCTGAAGGAGCGACGCGATCAGTTGGCCGGCACGCTGTCTGGAGGCGAACAGCAGATGCTGGCCATGGCGCGCGCGGTGATGCTGAATCCGGAACTGGTGCTGCTGGACGAGCCTTCAATGGGGCTGGCGCCGATCCTGGTGGAAGAAGTGTTCCGGATCATTGCGCGGCTCAAGGATGAAGGGGTGACGATGCTGCTGGTGGAGCAGTTTGCTGCTGCTGCATTGAATGTGGCGGATTATGGGTATGTGTTGGAGAACGGGCGGATTTCGGTGCATGGGAGTGCGGATAAGTTGAAGCATGATCCGGCTGTTGTGGCGGCTTATCTTGGTGGGTCGCATTAGAGGGATGGCGTTGTTGGCGTTCTTTTGACGCCTGCCACGTTGGGGACTCGCGCTGCGCGGGGCAACGATTGCGGTCCGGAGCCTTCGCTCCGGACTTCCCCTTCGTCATCGTCGTTGCCGCCTACGGCGGCTGCCTTCCGATTCCCTCGGGCTTATCGACGCCCCGCGCAGCGCGAGTCCCCAACGCGGCAGGCTGCATTGTCTGAATCTTCACGGGCGCTGGGGCGAGTGGTGTGCTTGGCGTTTTTTTTCGCATCGGGGTGTGGTGGCGGGTCTTGCGGGGCCCGCCCCAGGCCGGCCGCGCGGGCGGCCTTTTGGGGCCTACGCGGTGTCTTGCGTCGCGTGATGGCGCTGCGCGCAGTGGCTGCGGCATAACGGCTATTCAGCCCAGCCCAGCCCAGCATCTACATTTCAACTCCGATGCCGGATGGGCGGCGCGCGCGAGACACTCCTCATGCGCAAGTCACTGCTCAACGCGCGCCGCCCATCACCGCCCCACCCCCAGGACGGCGATGCCATCAGAAAACAGCTGTCCACATTCGCGACAGCGAGCACTATCGAAATTTCAAAAATCACGTATGTCATTTATGGCCGCCCGCGCGGCCATAAATGACGGGCAGCACAAGACTCGACACTGGCCACGGATCTAACAGCGCAGCGACCCAAGACGACAGTAGCCCGTCGGCGCGGGCGGCGTGGCGGCTCGCAACCTCGATGCGCCCGAGGGAATCCGAAGGGAAGGCCGAAGGCCTGGACGAGGATGACGAAGGGGCAGTCCGGAGCGAACGCTCCGGACCGCAATCGTGGGCGCGAGCCGCCACGCCGCACGCGACGACGGGCGGCCTACGAACAAGACCGCCCGCCACCAGAACATCAACAACCCATCAACGATCAAACAATCGTCAACGTCACATCAATATTGCCCCGCGTAGCATTCGAATAAGGGCAAACGATATGCGCCGCAGCGACCAGCTTCTCCGCCTCGGCCCGCTCCATCCCCGGCAACGAAATCTTCAATTCGACTTCGATCCCGAACCCCGTAGGAATAGGACCGATGCCAACAGCGCCGTCGATCGTCGCATTCGACGGCATGGCGATCTTGTCGCGGCCGGCGACGAATTTCATGGCGCCCATGAAGCAGGCCGAATAGCCCACGGCGAACAGCTGTTCCGGATTGGTGCCGGCCGCGCCCGCGCCGCCCAGTTCCTTCGGCGTGGTCAGCTTGACGTTCAGGTTGCCGTCGTCCGTCGCGCCCGTTCCTTCACGGCCGCCGGTAACGTGCGCATGGGCGCGGTACAGCACTTTTTCGATAGACATGATGCGTTTCCTTGTAGGGAAGTGGGGGTTGAACTGCCAGGCCTGGCGGGAACATCCCGCTGCGACCCTTACTATTTAAATAGCGCAATATTAAATAGCGCACTATTTATTTAACCTAACAGTAGCGGGCCTGGCCCGCTACTTCAAAGACTTGCGCTCAGCTTCTCCCGCAGCGCATGCAGCGTTTTCATCATACCTTGCGCCTCTTCCAGCGAACACTGCGCGGCGCCCGCGATCGAGTGCGGCACGGCCTCGGCCTGCGCGCGCAGTTCGCGGCCCTGGCGGGTCAGCCCGACGATCACCTGGCGCTCGTCTTCCACGGCGCGCTTGCGCGTCACCAGGCCCGCCGCTTCCAGGCGCTTGAGCAGCGGCGTCAGCGTGGCCGAATCCAGGAACAGGCGCTCGCCGATATCCGTCACCGTAATCTCGTCGCCTTCCCACAGCACCAGCATCACCAGGTACTGCGGATAGGTCAGATCCAGCCCGCGCAGCAGCTTGCGGTACACCTTGTTCATCGCCAGCGAAGTCGAGTACAGGGCGAAGCACAGCTGGCTGTCCAGCAGCAGCGGATTGAATGCAGCCTTGGCTTTGGATCGAGATTTCATTGCGCAATATTAAATAGCGCGCGATTTATCGTCAACAACTATTTCGAGCAAAACCGCCGGCGCCTATGCCGGCTCGCCCTCGGCCGCGGCACGGTCCGACCCGTATTGTTTCAGACCGTCCAGGTCCAGCACCCGGACAGCGCCGTATTCCACGTTCAGCAGGCCCGCCTCTTCCAGCTTGCGCAGCGCCTGGTTGGCGCGCTGGCGCGACACCCGAGCCAGATAGCCGACTTCTTCCTGCGTAATCGCCAGGCGCATGCCCATGCCGGGATACAGCAAAGGGTTGAAGAGTTCGGCCAGGCAGCGGGCCACGCGCGCATCCGGGTCCAGCAAACGGTCATACTCCGCCTTGCCGATGAACTGCGCCACGCGCTCGTTCAATTGGTGGAGCAGATAGCGGTTGAATGGGATGCTGCTGTCCAGCAGCCAGTCGAACGTGGTGGCCGGCAAACGCGCCACCACCGAATCCCGCAGCGCAACGATGTCGTACTTGCGGATCTCGCGCTTGAGCAGCGAACCCTCGCCGATCCAGCCGCCCGCAGGCACGCCGGTCAGCGAAGCCACCTTGCCTTCCGCATTGCCCACCGAAACCTTGACCAACCCTGCCAGCACTCCTATCCAAGCCTGGGCGAGTTCACCTTTGCGCTCTATGATCGACCCGGCAACCACCTGCTGCACGGTAAGGTCCCGCTCGACGCGCTCTTGCTGATCGCGGCTGAGCACGCGAAACCAGGCGGCGGCGAGTTGCAGGGAGTCGGATAGCTGCATCGGGAATACCCTAAAAGTTCCTTGAATGTCGCGATGGTGACAGTTGGTAGCAACCCAACCTTATACCTTAACTCCTGCCGTAAATCTAAAACCAACTGGTCAAGCGCCCCATCGCCGCCGCCGCTCTCGCGGCCTCCCGGCCCGATGCGCCCAAACCGGAGGAGACATCGTGGCACATACACCGCCCGCATCTGCACAGATGCCGGCGGCGCTGGATACCTTTCCGGCGCTGCTGTTCACGCATGCCAGCGTTCGCGGGTCGCGGCCCGCCATACGCGAAAAAGATCTGGGGATCTGGCAGACCCTCACGTGGTCCGAAGTGGCGGAGCATGTCCGGCACGTCGCGCATGGCTTGGCCGCATTGGGCATCAAACCCGGCATGCACGTGGCCGTGATCGGCGAAAACCGCCCGCGCCTGTACATGGCCATGATGGCTGCGCAGTCGCTCGGTGCGATACCGGTTCCGCTCTACCAGGATGCCGTGGCGCAGGAAATGGTCTACGTGCTGCAGGACGCCGAGATCAGCGTGGCCATCGTCGAAGACCAGGAACAGGTCGACAAGATGCTCGAAGTCCACGAGCAATGTCCCGCGCTCAAGCACGTGGTGTATGACGATCCGCGCGGCCTGCGCCATTACACCGACCCGATGCTGCGCTCGTATGAACAGCTGGAAGAGCTGGGCCGCGAGTACGCCAAACAGCATCCCGGCTTCTTCGACCAGGCCGTCGCAGCCGTGCAGCCGCATGATCCGGCCGCCATGTTCTACACCTCCGGCACCACCGGCAAGCCCAAGGGCGTGGTGCTCACGCACCATGCGCTGATCGACCGCGCGCGCGCCGTGTCCGATATGGAAAAGCTGACCGACCAGGAAGACGTGCTGGCCTATCTGCCGCCCGCCTGGATCGGCCAGAACATGTTCTCGTACACGCAGCTGCTGGTAACGGGCTTTACCGTGAACCATCCTGAATCGCCCGACACCGTGTCGATCGACATGCGCGACATCGGCCCCACCTATTACTTCGCGCCGCCGCGCGTGCTGGAAGGCCTGCTGACACACGTGATGATCCGCATGGAAGACGCGGGACTGATCAAGCGCAAGCTGTTCGCGGCCTGCATGAAGCTCGCGCGCCGCGTAGGCGCCAAGATCCTGGACGGCGAGCAGGTCGGCGCCTGGGACCGTCTGCGCTACGCGCTGGGCAACATGATGATCTACGGTCCGCTGCGCAACGCGCTGGGCATGAGCCGGGTGCGCGTGGCCTATACCGCGGGCGAGGCCATCGGCCCCGACCTGTTCGTGTTCTACCGCTCCATCGGCATCAACCTCAAGCAGCTCTACGGCTCCACCGAAACCTCGGTCTTCGTCTGCGTGCAGCCCGACGGCCAGGTACGCGACGACACCGTGGGCCCGCCCGTCGAAGGCGTGGAGATCCGCGTGGCCGACAACGGCGAGATCCTGGTCAAGAGCCCCGGGCTCTTCAAGGAGTACTACCGCAACCCCGAGGCCACCGCCGAAGCGCGCAGCGCCGACGGCTGGTTCCATACGGGCGACGCGGGCTATCTGGACACCGACGGCCAGTTGAAGATCATCGACCGCGCCAAGGACGTGGGCAAGCTCGCCAACGGCGCCCTGTTCGCGCCCAAGTACATCGAGAACAAGCTCAAGTTCTTCCAGCACATCAAGGAAGCGGTCGCCTTCGGCGCCAACCGCGACGACGTGTGCGCCTTCATCAACATCGACCTGGAAGCCGTGGGCAACTGGGCCGAACGCCGCGGCATGCCCTATGCCGGCTACACCGACCTCGCGTCCAAGGACGAGGTCTACCAGCTGATCGCCGAATGCGTGGAACAGGTCAACGCCGACCTGGCCACCGATCCCAAGCTGTCGGCCTCGCAGATCAGCCGCTTCCTGATCCTGCACAAGGAACTGGATCCGGACGACGACGAACTGACCCGCACGCGCAAGGTGCGCCGCGCCTTCATCGCGCAGAAGTACGGCGTGCTGATCGACGCGCTCTTTGGCGGCAAGCAGTCGCAGTTCATCGAGACCGAAGTGAAATTCGAAGACGGACGCACCGGCAAGATCTCGGCGGATCTGAAGATCCGCCCGGTCAAGACGTTTCCCGCCATTACTGCCAAGGCCGCGTAGAGATCATGAGCAACAACGACCGCGACCAGCGTATCGGCGACGTCATGCTGGACATGCAGAACATCTCGCTGTCCTTCGGCGGCGTGAAGGCGCTGACGGACATATCCTTCAACGTGCGCGAACACGAGATCCGCGCCATCATCGGCCCCAACGGCGCCGGCAAGAGCTCGATGCTCAACGTCATCAACGGCGTCTACACGCCGCAGCAGGGCGGCATCGAATTCCGCGGCGAACGTTTCTCGCGCATGAATCCGCGCCGCGCCGCTGAAATGGGCATCGCGCGCACGTTCCAGAACCTGGCCCTGTTCAAGGGCATGAGCGTGCTGGACAACATCATGACCGGCCGCAACCTGCGCATGAAGTGCGGGCTGCTGGCCCAGGCCTTCCGCCTGGGGCCGGCCGAGCGCGAAGAGATCAAGCACCGCGAATTCGTCGAGAACATCGTCGACTTCCTGGAAATCCAGGCCTACCGCAAGACGCCCGTGGGCCGCCTGCCCTACGGCCTGCAAAAGCGCGTGGACCTGGGCCGCGCGCTGGCGATGGAGCCGCGCCTGCTGCTGCTGGACGAGCCCATGGCCGGCATGAACATCGAAGAGAAGCAGGACATGAGCCGCTTCATCCTGGATGTGAACGACGAGTTCGGCACCACCATCGTGCTGATCGAGCACGACATGGGCGTGGTCATGGATATCTCGGACCGCGTCGTGGTGCTGGACTACGGCAAGAAGATCGGCGACGGCAAGCCGGACGAGGTCCGTGCCAACGAAGACGTCATCCGAGCTTACCTCGGCGTATCGCACTAAGGCGGACAGACATGGGATTTTTTCTAGAGACCTTACTCGGCGGCCTGATGAGCGGCATGCTGTATGCCCTGATCGGCCTGGGCTTCGTGCTGATCTTCAAGGCTTCGGGCGTCTTCAACTTCGCGCAGGGCGCGATGGTGCTGGTCGCCGCGCTGTCCATGGCCCGCTTCTCGGAGTGGCTGCCGCGCTGGTTCGGCTTTGACAACATGATCCTGGCCAACGTGCTGGCATTCATCGTCAGCGCCATCGTGATGTTCCTGCTGGCGGTCGCCATCGAACGCTTCGTGCTGCGCCACCTGGTCAACCAGGAAGCCACCACCCTGCTGATGGCCACGCTGGGCATCAGCTACTTCCTGGATGGCCTGGGCCAGATCACTTTCGGCAGCTCGGTGTATTCCATCAACGTCGGCATGCCCAAGGATCCGCTGATGATCCTGGACTCGGTCTTCGAAGGCGGCTTACTGATCAACCTGGAAGACCTTACCGCAGCGGTGATTGCCGCCCTGCTGGTGGCCGCGCTGGCGCTGTTCTTCCAGTACACCTCGACCGGCCGCGCCCTGCGCGCGGTGGCCGACGATCACCAGGCCGCGCAGTCCATCGGCATTCCGTTGAACCGCATCTGGGTGATCGTCTGGAGCGTGGCCGGGCTGGTCGCGCTGGTGGCCGGGATCATCTGGGGCTCGAAGTTCGGCGTGCAGTTCACGCTGTCCACCGCGGCGCTGCGCGCCCTGCCGGTGGTGATCCTGGGCGGCCTGACCTCGGTGCCGGGCGCCATCCTGGGCGGCCTGATCATCGGCGTGGGCGAAAAGCTGTCCGAGGTCTATTTGGGGTCGCTGGTGGGCGGCGGTATCGAAATCTGGTTCGCCTATGTGCTGGCGCTGGTGTTCCTGCTGTTCCGTCCGCAAGGGCTGTTCGGCGAGAAGATCATCGACCGTGTCTGAGCCCAAAGGCCCTCTAGGATAAAAACATGTTCTATCGCGAAAACGGCCAGTTCAAGACCAGCTATCGCGCTGACCAGCAGATCTTCCCGATCCGCCAGGACCGCATCTTCATCTGGCTGCTGCTGGCGGTGGCGTTCGTCGCCATCCCGGCCATGGCCAGCGACTACCTGCTGCGCGCCATCCTGATCCCGTTCCTGATCCTGGCGCTCGCCGCCGTGGGCCTGAACATCCTGGTGGGCTATTGCGGCCAGATCTCGCTAGGCACCGGCGCCTTCATGGCGGTGGGCGCCTATGCGGCCTGGAACTTCGGCGTGCGCTTTCCCGGCATGCCGCTGGTCGTCCAGATCCTCCTGGGCGGCTTCTTCGCCACCATTGTGGGCGTGATCTTCGGCATACCCAGCCTGCGCATCCGCGGCCTGTACCTGGCGGTGGCGACGCTGGCCGCGCAGTTCTTCGTGGACTGGGCGTTCCTGCGCATTCCCTTCTTCACCAACTACTCGTCGTCCGGCAACGTCTCGGTGCCGCCGCTGACGGCCTTCGGCCTGCCGGTGCAGAGCGCGCTGGAAAAGTACCTGTTCGTGCTGATCCTGGTCGTCATCTTCAGCCTGTTGGCCAAGAACCTGGTGCGCGGCGCCATCGGCCGCCAATGGATGGCGATCCGCGACATGGACGTGGCAGCCTCCGTCATCGGCATCCGCCCCATGTACGCCAAGCTCACGGCCTTCGCGGTCAGCTCGTTCATCGTCGGCGTGGCCGGGGCCTTGTGGGGCTACATCCACCTGGGTTCATGGGAACCGCTGGCGTTCGACCTGACGCGTTCGTTCCAGCTGCTGTTCATGGTCATCATCGGCGGGCTGGGTTCGATCATCGGCAGCTTCTTCGGCGCGGCGTTCATCGTGCTGGTGCCGGTGGCGCTGTCCAACATCCCGCACGCGCTGGGCATCCCGCTGTCGGTGGACACGGCGGCGCACATCGAACACATGGTGTTCGGCGCGCTGATCGTGTTCTTCCTGATCGCCGAACCGCACGGACTGGCCAGACTATGGAGCATCGGCAAGGAGAAGCTGCGCATCTGGCCGTTCCCGCATTGATTTCGCATTGATTTCCGCGGTCCGCGGCGGCACAAGCGCGGCGGACCCGCCCTGAATACCCGGCTCAAGACCGGGCCAATCCCGGTGTCCCAGGGTTTACTGACCCAAACACCACGCAGGAGGTAAATGGAGATGAAGCGTCTTAACCTGAAGTTGGCGGCAGCTTTGATGGCCGCAGCCGGCGCCGCAGGCGCCGTGGCCACGCCGGCAATGGCGGCGGAAGAGCAGTTCGTTCCGTTGCTGGTGTATCGCACCGGGTCCTTCGCGCCCCTGGGCATTCCCTGGGCCGACGGTAAGCTGGACTACCTGAAGCTGGTCAACGAACGCGATGGCGGCGTCAACGGCGTCAAGATCACGTACGAAGAGTGCGAAACCGCCTACGCCACCGACCGCGGCGTGGAATGCTACGAGCGCCTGAAGGGCAAGGGCACCGGTGCATCGGGCTTCGACACCCAGTCCACCGGCATCACCTTCGCCGTCAGCGACAAGGCCATGGTCGACAAGGTGCCGGTCGAAACGATGGGCTACGGCCTGTCGCAGTCGGTCGACGGCAGCGTGTTCGAGTGGAACTTCCCGCTGCTGGGCACCTACTGGACCGCGGCCGACGTGATGATCCAGGACATCGCCAAGAAAGAAGGCGGCATGGACAAGCTCAAGGGCAAGAAGATCGCCCTGGTCTACCACGACTCGCCGTATGGCAAGGAGCCGATCCCCCTGCTGCAGAAGCGCGCGGCCAAGGAAGGCTTCGAGCTGGTGCTCTATCCCGTGACCGCCCCCGGCGTGGAACAGAAGTCCACCTGGCTGCAGATCCGCCAGGCGCGCCCCAACTACGTGCTGCTGTGGAGCGCCGGCATCATGACGCCGACCGCCATCCGCGAAGCCCAGGCCAGCGGCTATCCGCGCGACAAGATGTACGCCATCTGGTGGGCCGGCTCGGAAGGCGACGTGAAGGACCTGGGCGATGTCGCCAAGGGCTACAACGCCATCACCATCCACAACAGCGGCGCCGAACACGACAAGGTCTACGACGACCTGAAGAAGTTCGTCTACGACAAGGGCCAGGGTTCGGACAAGACCGGCAAGACCACGCTGGGCACCATCGCCCATACCCGCGGCATGATGATCTCGATGCTGCAGGTGGAAGCGATCCGCACCGCGCAGGAAAAGTTCGGCAAGGGCAAGGCGCTGACGCCGGACCAGGTGCGCTGGGGCTTCGAGAACCTGGACCTGACGCAGGAGAAGCTGGACAAGCTGGGCTTCGGCCAGATCATGCGTCCTGTCAAGACCTCTTGCAGCAACCACAAGGGCGACGACTGGGCCCGCATCGTGCAGTGGGACGGCGCGAAGTTCAAGGTGGTTTCCGACTGGTATCAGTCGGACAAGACCATCCTGGACCCCATGGTGAAGGAAGGCGCAGCGAAGTACGCCAAGGAAAAGAACATCACGCCCCGCAAGTGTGAGTAGTCCCCCCGAAGCACCTGCGGTGCCTCCCCCAAGGGGCGCCGCGCGCGGACCGGCAAAGCCGGCTCCGCGGCGGCCCGCTTGAGCCGCGCCGGCTGCATGCGGCGCGGGCACCGCAGATGCAAAGGACGTTGATACGAACCGGCAGCCATCCCTTGGGACTGGCTGCCGCCACACCGCAGGAATCTTTATGAACGACGCCAATATTGCTGCCGCGACAGACACCCCCAAGGTGCTGCTCGACGTGAACGGCATCGAGGTGATCTACAACCACGTGATCCTGGTGCTCAAGGGCGTTTCCCTACAAGTGCCGGAAGGCAAGATCGTGGCCTTGCTGGGCGCCAACGGCGCGGGCAAGACCACCACGTTGCGCGCCATCTCAAACTTGCTCAAGGGCGAGCGCGGCGACGTCACCAAGGGCCACATCCAATACCGCGACCAGCGCATCGAGAAGCTGTCGCCGGCGGAATTGGTCAAGCGCGGTGTGGTGCAGGTGATGGAGGGCCGGCATTGTTTTGCCCACCTGACCATCGAGGAAAATCTGCTGACCGGCGCCTACACGCGCAGCATGAGCCGCGCCGACACTGCGGCGGCGCTGGACCGCGTCTACCAGTATTTTCCGCGCCTGAAGCAGCGCCGCGCCAGCCAATCCGGCTACACCTCGGGCGGCGAACAGCAGATGACCGCGATCGGCCGCGCACTGATGGCCAACCCGAACATGATCTTGCTGGACGAGCCCTCCATGGGCCTGGCGCCGCAGATCGTCGAGGAAATCTTCGAGATCGTGCGCGACCTGAACCAGCGCGAGCGTGTCAGCTTTTTGCTCGCCGAGCAGAACACCAACATTGCGCTGCGCTACGCCGACTACGGCTACATCCTGGAAAACGGCCGCGTGATGATGGACGGCGCGGCAGCCGACCTGGCCCAGAACGAGGACGTGAAGGAGTTCTATCTGGGCATCTCCAGCGGCGAACGCAAGAGTTTCCGCGACAACAAGTTCTACCGCCGGCGCAAGCGCTGGCTGGCGTGATCCCTGGCATACGAGAGGGTGTGATCCCATGTCCCAGTTTTTTGATGTTCTCGAAACCAGAGCGCCCGAGCAACGCGAGCGCGAGCTGATGGCCGCCCTGCCCGGCGCGATCGCGCGGGCCATTGCGCGCGCGCCCGCCATCGCCGAGCAGCTGCGCGGCATCGACCCCGCCGCCATCACGTCGCGCGCGGCCCTCGCGGGCCTGCCGGTGCTGCGCAAGCACGAACTGCTGGAACGCCAGCAGCACAGCCGCGCCGACGCGGCCGCGCCTGCCGGACCGCAGAAAGCCTTCGGCGGCTTCTCCGCCATCGGCTGGGGCGAGGCGATGCGGGTGTTCGCGTCCCCCGGTCCCATCTACGAGCCGGAAAGCGCGCGCAGCGATTACTGGCGCTTCGCCCGGGCCCTGCACGCCGCGGGATTCCGCGCCGGCGAGCTGGCCTACAACTGCTTTTCGTATCACTTCACCCCCGCCGGCTCCATGATGGAAACCGCGGCGCATGCCGTGGGCTGCACCGTGTTTCCCGGCGGCACTGGCCAGACAGAACAGCAAGTGCGCGCGATCCAGGACCTGGCGCCCACCGGCTATACCGGCACGCCCAGCTTCCTCAAGATCATCCTTGAAAAAGCCGACGAGCTGGGCGTGAAGCTGGATTCGCTGCGCCGCGCGCTGGTGTCCGGCGAAGCCTTTCCGCCGTCGCTGCGCGACTGGCTGGCCGCGCGTGGCATCGACGGCTACCAGGCCTACGGCAGTGCCGACCTGGGCATGGTCGCGTTTGAAACCCCGGCCCGTGAAGGCCTGGTTCTGGGCGAGGACATCATTGTCGAAATCGTGCGCCCCGGCACCGGCGAACCCGTGCCGGACGGCGAAGTCGGCGAGGTCGTGGTCACCACCTTGAATCCGGACTATCCGCTGGTGCGCTTCGGCACCGGCGACCTGTCCGCCGTCATGCCCGGTGTTTCGCCCTGCGGGCGCACCAACACCCGCATCAAGGGCTGGATGGGGCGCGCGGACCAGACCACCAAGGTGCGCGGCATGTTCGTGCATCCGTCGCAGGTGGCCGACGTGGCGCGCCGCCATCCCGAGATCCTGCGCGCGCGGCTGGTGATCAGCGGCAGCACGGGGTCCGACCGCATGGTGCTCAAAGTGGAATCGCGGGTACGCAGCGAAGAGCTGGGCAAGCGCATCGCCGAATCGGTGCGCGACGTGACCAAGCTGCGCAGCGACGTGGAATGGGTGGATGCGGATGGCCTGCCGAACGACGGCAAGGTCATCGACGATATCCGCACCTACGAGTAAGCGACGCGGGCTCGCGGCCTCATGCGGCCGCGAGCAGCGCCAGCACGCCCTTCACCAGCATCGCCACGGCCACCAGGCCCGCGAACAGCGCAAAGCTCTGCTGCAGGCGGCGCGGGGGAAACCGGTCGGCCACCTTGCGCCCGCCCAGCATGCCCAGCACCGCCGCCGCCGTGAAAGGCGCGGCGATACGCCAGTCCAGATGCCCGCCCGCCGCCGCGGCCACGACGCCGCTGGCGGACACCAGCGCGATCACGGCCAGCGACGTGCCGACGATGGCCTGCATGGTCAGGTCGGTAGCGCGCCGCAGCGCGGGCACGATGACGAAGCCGCCCCCCACGCCCAAGAGGCCGGACAGGAATCCCGCGATCAGCCCCGCACCCGTCAAGGCGCGCGCGCAGGGCGCGGTCCAGCGCAGCCGGCCGGTGCTGGCGTTGAGCTGGCAGGGCGGCGTGCGCGGCGCGGCCTGCGCCGCCGGCTTGTTGCCTTGGTTCCACATGCGCCAAGCCACCATGCCCAGCACGCCGGCGAAGATGATGGCCAGCGGCGCATTGGGCAAACGCCGCGCCGCCCACAGACCCAGCGGCGACACCAGGATGCCGGTAACGGCCATGAAGCCCGCCGCGCGATAGCGCACCTGCCCTTTGCGCAGGCCAAGCACCGCGCCCAGGGCGGCCGACAGCCCCACCGCCAACAGGGCGATGGGCGCGGCCTGCGACACCTGCAAGTGCAGGCCGAAGACCAGCAGAGGCACCGCCATGATGGCGCCGCCCGCGCCGGTCAGCCCGAGTATCAGGCCCACGCACGCCCCCAGCGCCGCGCTGGCGGCCAACACCGTATCGATCATGGAGACGCTCAGTTACCCAGCGGACGGGCCAGCCATTCGCGGCCCTTGAGCATGCCGTTCCAGTAGATCCAGGGCAGCATCGTGGCCTTGAGGAACCAGGCGCTCTTGCGCGGCACGGTCGGGTCCAGCGGGAAGGTGGGCAGCAGCTTGCCGCCGTAGCCGAACTCAGCCAGCACGATGCGGCCGCGCTCCACCGTCAGCGGGCAGGAGCCGTAGCCGTCGTACTTGACCGGCATGGCGTAGCCCTCGCGCAGCGCCAGCAAGTTTTCGGCCACCGTGACGATCTGCTTGCGCGCGGCCGCGGCGGTCTTGGCATTGCTGGTGCAAATGCCGTCACCCAGTCCGAATACGTTGCCGTGGCGCACGTGCAGCAGCGTGGACGGATCCACTTCGCACCAGCCGGCGGCGTCAGCCAGCGGGCTGTTCTTCAGGAAGTCATGCGGCACCTGCGGCGGCACCGCGTGCAGCATGTCGAAGGACTTTTCCACGCGCGTCACCGCGCCGTCGGCGTCCTTGAGATCGAACCAGGCCTTGCGTGCCGCGCCGTCCACCGCCACCAGCGCCGAGTTGAAGGCCAGCGCGATACCGTAGCTTTCGACATAGCGCATCAGCGGCGGCACAAACGTGGGCACGCCGAACAGCGCCGCGCCCGCCAGGTCGAACTCCACGTCGATGCGGTCCAGCACGCCGGTGCGCTTCCAGTGGTCGCAGGCCAGGTACATGGCCTTTTGCGGCGCGCCGGCGCATTTGATGGGCATGGCCGGCTGCGTGAACAGCGCCTGCCCGCCCTTCAACCCGCGCACCAGTTCCCAGGTATAGGGCGCCAGGTCGTAGCGGTAGTTGGAACTGACGCCATTCTTGCCCAGCGTGTCGGCCAGGCCCTCGATCTTGTCCCAGGCCAGGCGCAGGCCGGGGCAGACGATCAGCTGCTGGTAGCTCACCGCCCGGCCGTCGGACAGCAGCACGCGGTTGGCCTCGGGTTCGAAGCCAGCCGCGGCCGCCTGCAGCCAGGTGGCGCGCCTGGGCATGACTTCGCGGGTCGGGCGCACGGTCTTGGCGACGTCGAAGGCGCCTCCGCCCACCAGCGTCCAGGCCGGCTGGTAGTAGTGCTTGTCGCTGGGTTCGATCACGCCGATGCGCAGGTCCGGGCGGCGGCGCAGCAGGCTGGCGGTGACGCCTATGCCCGCCGATCCTCCGCCCACCACCACCACATCGAAATCGCGCTGCGCCTCTGCTATCGGCATGCTTGTCTCCTTGCCGGTCTACCGGCTTTTGAATTTTTCCAGGACTGAAAATATTGCCATGCCGGCAACCATGGCGGCCACGAAGATCAGGGCCTCGGACACGCCGGCGGATGCCGCCACCAGCGCCGGCCCCGGGCAGAAGCCGGCCAGCCCCCAGCCCGCGCCAAACGCCAGGCTGCCCGCGGCCAGGCGCAGGTCCACGCGCGTGGCCGTGGGCCAGCGCAGGGGTTCGCCCGACAGGCTGGCGCGGCGGCGGCGCAGGAAAGCGAAGCCCACCGCCGTGACCAGCACGCCGCCGCCCATGACGAAGGCCAGCGACGGGTCCCAGGCGCCGCCGATATCCAGAAAGCCCAGCACCTTGGCCGGGTTGGCCATGCCGGAAATGATCAGACCCAGCCCGAATACCAGGCCTGACGCGAAAGCGATCAGCGCAACCATGTCAGAGTCCTCCCAGATGGCGCGTGGCATAGACCACGACAAAACCGGCAGCCATGAACAGGGCGGTGGCGGTCAGCGAGCGGCGCGATCCGCGCGACACGCCGCAGACCCCATGGCCGCTGGTGCAGCCCGAGGCGTAACGGGTGCCGATGCCCACCAGCAGGCCCGCCACGATCAGGCGCGTCGTGCTGGCTTCGACCACGACGGGCGGCAAGGCGCTGCCCAGGCGGTACAGCCATGGCGCGGCGAACAGGCCGATCAGGAAGGCCACGCGCCACATGCCGCCGCGCTCGGGAGGCAGCAGCCCGCCCAGGATGCCGCTGATGCCGGCGATGCGGCCCGCACCCGCCATCAGCAGCACGGCCGCGGCGCCGATGAGCAAGCCGCCCGCGCCGGCGGATACAGGAGTGAAGGAGGTCCAGGCAATGCTCATTTCAGTGACTCCAGTGACTCCATGGTCCGGCCGCAGTACAAACTGGATAAGGTCTTCATCACCTGGCTGACCTCGAAGCTGGCCATCTGGTAATAGACGTACTTGCCCTCGCGCCGGGTCGCGACCAGCCCTTCGTCGCGCAGTACGCCCAGCTGCTGGGACAAGGTGGGCTGGCGGATGCCGGTCAGCGATTCGAGCTCGCTCACATTGCGCTCGTTCTGGACCAGTTGGCACAGCAGCAGCAGGCGGTCTTCATTGGCCAGCGCCTTGAGCAAGGCGCAAGCTTGGGAGGCGGATTCGCGCAGGGCGGCGGCTTCGCACTCGGTCAGGACATGATTCATTTGATGCGCATCAATCTGCTGGGTAGGATTTGATCATTATATTGACTAATATAATATTCAACAATATTATTGAAATACATATATTGTTTCCTGATGCAGCCACTCGCTGCGACGCGAGCGTCCATGTCTCCCCAGATCCAGGCCTTCTTCGACACCGTCACCGCCACCGTCACCTATGTGGTGCATGAGCCCGCGCCAGGCGGCGCCTGCGCCATCATCGACTCGGTGCTGGACTACGATCCCAAGTCCGGCCGCAGCAGCACCGCCAGCGCCGACCGCGTGGCCGACTACGTGCGCCAGCACGGCCTGAAGACGGAATGGCTGCTGGAAACCCATGCCCATGCCGACCACCTGTCGGCCGCGCCCTACCTGCAGCGCCAGCTTGGCGGAGTCATCGCTATCGGCCAAAGCATCCAGACCGTGCAGGGCGTCTTCAAGAAGATCTTCAACCTGGAGCCGGAGTTCCAGCTGGACGGCTCGCAGTTCGGCCATCTGTTCAAGGACGGCGAGACCTTCCGCATCGGCGCGCTGACGGCGCAGGCGATCCACGTGCCCGGCCACACGCCGGCCGACATGGCCTATCTGATCGGCGATGCCGCCTTCGTCGGCGACACGCTGTTCATGCCGGACGTGGGCACGGCGCGCTGCGACTTCCCCGGCGGCGACGCCCATCAGCTCTACCGTTCCATCCAGCGCCTTCTGAGCCTGCCCGCCGAAACCCGGCTGTACATGTGCCACGACTACCCGCCCGCCGGGCGCGAAGCCTCCTGGCAGACCACGGTGGCCGAACAGCGCCGCGCCAACATCCACGTGCGCGACGGCATAGGCGAAGATGCATTCGTGGACATGCGCACCCGGCGCGACGCCACGCTCTCCATGCCCACCCTCATCCTGCCCGCCATCCAGGTCAACATCCGCGCCGGCCACTTCCCGCCGGCCGAGGACAACGGCGTGCGCTACCTGAAGATCCCCGTCGACGCGCTCTGACCGCGCCGCGATCCGGGCTTGCGCGCCTGGGGCTTATCCCGCAAGATCGGCTGATCGCAGAATTGCCGATCAGACGGATCCCCCCATGTTTGCAGAAGCCGAAGCCGACCCCAGCCTGTCCAAGGAAGAATTCAAGCCGCTGGAAGCGAAGCTGCGCGTCGCCTTGCTGAACGCGCAATACCAGCGCCTGCAGAACGCGGACAAGACGCTGCTGGTGGTCATCGCCGGCATCGACGGCGCCGGCAAGGGCGCCACCGTCAACCTGCTGAACGAATGGATGGATCCGCGCCATATCAAGACGCTGGCCTACGGACCGCGCGAAGGCCCCGCGCTAGAGCGTCCGCCCTTCTGGCGCTACTGGCACGATCTGCCGCCCAAGGGCAGCACCGGCATCGTCTTCGGTTCCTGGTATACGCCGCTGGTGCTCGAAGCCACGCGCAAGAAGCCTGACCAGAACAGCATAGAAGCCCAGGCCGCCGCGATCCGCCGCTTCGAGGCCATGCTTGCGGCCGAGGGCGTCCAGATCGTCAAGCTCTGGTTCCATCTGTCGGCCCAGGCCCAGAAAGCGCGTGCCGAGCGATTATTGGCCAGCCCTGAAACCTCCTGGCAGGTCAGCCCGGTCGATCTCAAGGTCTACAAGAAATACGACCGCATCCGCAACGCCGGCCAGGTGGTGCTGAACCATACGGACAGCGGCCACGCCCCCTGGGTCGTGATCCCCAGCGCCGACGAGGACATGCGCGCGGCGCGTACGGCCGAAGCGGTGCTGGCTGCCATGCGCCAGCGCGGCGTGCCGCGCATCCCGCCCGCCTTCGTGGCGCATGCCAGCCCCACGCGCATCGTCGACCGCCTGGGCGACCTGGACTACAACGCCAAGACCGAAAAGGACGACTACGAATCCGAACTGGGCCTGCTGCAAGGGCGGCTGGCGCGCGCGGCCCGTTCCAAGAAATTCCAGGAACGCTCGCTGGTGCTGGTGTTCGAGGGCCAGGACGCGGCCGGCAAGGGAGGCGCGATCCGGCGCGTGACGCATGCGCTGGATGCGCGCCAGTTCGACATCACGCCGATCGCCGCGCCCACCACCGAGGAACTGGCCCGGCCCTATCTGTGGCGCTTCTGGCGCCACGTGCCGCGCCATGGACGCATCGCCATTTTCGATCGCTCCTGGTACGGCCGCGTGCTGGTCGAGCGCGTCGAGAAGCTGACCGCGCCGGCCAACTGGCGCCGCGCCTATGCCGAGATCAACGACTTCGAGGGCCAACTGGCCGCCAGCGGCGCGCTGGTGCTGAAGTTCTGGCTGGCGGTCACGCCCGACGTGCAGCTGGAGCGCTTCAAGGAGCGCGAGAATTCGCCCTTCAAGAACTTCAAGATCACGCCCGACGACTGGCGCAACCGCGACAAATGGAAGGACTACGCGGCCGCCACCAACGAAATGCTGACGCGCACCGACGTCGCGCACGCGCCGTGGCATCTGGTTTCGGCCAACGACAAGCGCTACGCTCGATTGCAAGTGCTGCGACACATCGTCGAAGCCATGGAAGATCAACTCTGAATCCCGCCTGGAGGCCGCAAGCCATGAGTACCGCAGAAATCCGTCCCATCGTCGCCGCCGACTTCGAAGCCTGGCTGCCGCTATGGAAGGGCTACCAGGAGTTCTATCGCGTCAACATCGACGACGCGGTCACGCGCAACACCTGGGCGCGCTTCCTGGACCCCGCCGAACCCATGCACGCGGCGCTGGCGTACGAAAGCGGCCGGGCCGTCGGCATGGTGCACTGGATCTTCCACCGCTCCACCTGGACCGCGGGCGACTATTGCTATCTGCAGGACCTGTACGTGGACCCGGACGTGCGCGGCACCGGCGCCGGCCGCAAGCTGATCGAGCACGTGTACGCGCAGGCGGCCGCCGCCAATTGCGCGCGCGTTTACTGGCTGACCCATGAAACCAACGCCACCGCGATTCAGCTCTACGACCGCATCGCCGACCGCTCGGGCTTCATCCAGTACCGCAAGGTGATGCCGTGAGCGCACGCGACCCCAACTGTCCGCTGTGCCAGGAAGACGGCGGCACGCTGCTGTGGCGCGGTCCGCACCTGCGCATCATCGAGGTCGCCGACGCCGATTATCCGGGCTTCACGCGGGTAATCTGGAACGGCCATCTGGCCGAAATGACCAGCCTGTCCACCCACGGCCGCGACCTGCTGATGCGGGCCGTGTACGTGGTGGAAGAAGCCCAGCAATCGGTCCTAGGACCGGACAAGATCAACCTGGCCTCGCTGGGCAACATGGTGCCGCACCTGCACTGGCACGTGATCCCGCGCTGGCGCGGCGACCGCCATTTTCCCGACCCGATCTGGGCGCCGCCGCGCATCGCCACCGGCGCCGAATCGTTGGAATGGAAAGAGCGCCAGGCGCGCGTGCAGGCGCTGCTGCCGCGCTACCGGGACCGGCTGGTCGAGGCCATGAACGCCCTGCTCTGGCACTGAGCCGCCGCCCGCCTCAGGCGGCGCGCGCAGCCCCCCGCAGTTCCGCCAGCCAGCCGGCGTAAGCCTGTTCCACCAGCGCAGCCGCGCGTTCGGCGGAAAACCGGCCCTGGCCCCGGATCAGCTCACGGCCCGCATCGCCCATGCGGCGGCGCAGCGCCGGATCGGCCAGCAAACTTTCCAGCGCGCTGGCCAATGCCGCCGGATCGCTGGGCGGCACCAGCAATCCGGTCACGCCGGCCTCCATGGTTTCCGGCACCCCGCCCACGTTGGCGCCCACCACCGGCACCCCCATGGCCGCGGCCTCGATGAAAACGGTGCCCAAGGCCTCGCGCCGCGTCGGCAACGCGAACACATCGAAGGCCGTCAGCACATTGCCGATATCGTCGCGGCGGCCGGTGAAATGCACCCGCGGCGCCAGGCCCAGTTGCGCCGCCTGCGCCTGCAGCTGCCCAGCCATGGGCTGGCCTTCGCCCACCAGCACCAGATGGGCATTCGGAAACGTGGCGGCGATGCGATGGAAGGCGTCGATCAGGTCACAATGGCCCTTGTCCGGTCGCATGACGGCCACGCAACCGACCACCAGCGCGTCCTCCGGCAAGCCGAGTTCGCGCCTGACGCAGACGCCAGGGTGCACCTGCGGCAGCACCACCGGCGAATGGATGGTGGCGACAGCGTCCGGGCGCGCGCCGCCGTCCAGCAATTGCCCGCGCACGTAGCGGCTGACGGCGATGACGCGGTGCGCCAGCCAGGTGTAGGCGTAGAGGGAATTGATGGGCTTGGCCAGATGGCGGGTACGCACGATGAGCGGCGTGCCGGCCAGCCGCGCCGCGATGGCGCCCAGGACGGTGTCGCGCCGGCTGTGCGTATTGACCACGTCGAAACGGCCGCTGTGCAATAGCCGGCGCACGAAGGCGACGCAGCGCACGAAATTGAGCGGACCGTCCATGGGGACGAGATGCACCGTGAAACCGGCCTCGCGCAGACGCCTGCCCAGCTCCGCATCCGGCTGGCAAACCGCTTCCAGATGATGGCCGCGCTCGCGCATGGCGATCATTTCCTTGTAGATGCAGAACTCCTGGCCGCCGAACGAGGTGGCGGCTTCGGTATGCAGGATGCGCAGGCGCGTATCCGTGGCGGCCACGCGCTGGAACGATTCGATGGGATCGCGCATGATCAGGGATGACCGCTATGGGTGGCGTGCGCGTCGCTCCAGCGGCGGCCCTGCGACAACAGGTAGGCCTCCAGGTAGGCGATGTCTTCCTGGTTCAACTCGGCCGCGCCCGCGCTGGCGCGATCGCGTGGGCACTCCGAAGCCTGCATCCGGCCTTCGGACCAGACGCGGGCCGCGCCCGTGCGGGACAGTTCAAAGCGCGCACCCGAGCGGGCCCAGCCCAACAGACGCGCGCTGGGAATCAGTTGACGGGTTTGATAGACACCGTGCGGCGTCGGCGCCGCAGGCACGACCAGTGCGTCGCCGACATCCACCAGACGGCTCGCGGCGCCGGGTTTGCCAGGCGTGTAGGTCAATACCGTAAGAGGGCGTAATGGCATTTGGCTAGCATGAGTCGCCAGGCGGCGTTGCGAGCCACGGACTGGTCGGGATTCGAGGGAAAGGGGTTTGGCCGCCGGACAAGCAACGCCAAATATTCGACGCTGATGAGCTATTTTTTCGAATAATTGAAAGATGTTCGACGAAGTAGAGGAATCCCGAAAGTTGGATTCAGGTAAAATTCAGGAATGAAACGCGCATCTTATCAAAACGTAAGCAAGGGCGGTACTGCATGAGCGCCCCTACCGTCCCTCCCCACAAGCCGGTCTCGTTCCTGCAATCGTTTCTCCGCTCCGAAGCGCTGGGCGGTTATGTCCTGATGCTGGCCGCGCTGGTCGCCCTGGTGGTGGCCAACAGCCCGGCCGCGCCGGCCTATTTCAGCGTGCTGGAGACCAAGCTTGGCTTCCAGGCAGGTCCGGTCGTGCTCAAGGAAACCGTGCTGCACTGGATCAACGACGGCCTGATGGCGGTGTTCTTCCTGTTGGTCGGGCTTGAGATCAAGCGCGAAGTCCTGGACGGCCAGCTGCGCGGCGCCGCCCGCATCGTGCTGCCCGGCATCGCCGCCCTGGGCGGCATGGCGCTGCCCGCGCTGATCTACGTGCTGATCAACTTTGGCAGCCCCGGCACTTTGCGCGGCTGGGCCATTCCGGCCGCGACCGACATCGCCTTTGCGCTGGGCATCCTGGCGCTATTGGGCAGCCGCGTGCCGACCTCGCTGAAGATCTTCCTGACGGCGCTGGCCATCCTGGACGACCTGGGCGCCATCGTCATCATCGCCTTGTTCTATACCGCCGAACTCAACGTGTTCGCGCTGAGCATGGCGGGCGCCCTGCTGGTCTGCCTGTTCTGCCTGAACCGCTCCGGCGTGCTGCGCCTGACGCCGTACCTGCTGATCGGCGCCGTGCTCTGGTACTTCGTCCTGAAGTCCGGCGTGCATGCCACGCTGGCCGGGGTGGCGCTGGCGCTGACCATTCCGCTGCGCCCGCAGAACCAGGGCCATCCGGGCGCGCATTCGCCCCTGCATGCGCTGGAACATGCGCTGCATAAGCCGGTCGCCCTGCTGATCGTGCCGATTTTCGGCTTCGCCAATGCCGGCGTTTCGTTCGCCGGCATGGGCCTGGGCAGCCTGGCGGCGCCCGTGCCCATGGGCGTGGCGCTGGGCCTGTTCCTGGGCAAGCAGCTGGGCGTGTTCGGCTTTGCCTGGCTGGCCATCAAGAGCGGCATTGCCACCCTGCCGCGCCACGCCAGCTACATGCAGCTGTACGGTGTGTCGCTGCTGTGCGGCATCGGCTTCACCATGAGCCTGTTCATCGGCGCCCTGGCGTTCAGCGACCCGGCCGCCATCGACGCCACCAAGATCGGCGTGCTGACGGGCTCGCTGGCGTCCGCCGTGGTCGGCTTCCTGGTGCTGCGCACCTGCGGCACGCGCGCCGGCGCCGCGGAAAATCCTTGAACGCCGGTTGAGTAGGGACGGCGGGCGCTAAAGTAACGAGGTCCGCCACCCTTCCCTGGAGCCGCCATGAAACCGTCCGCCATCGCTGTGCAACGCGTCTACGAGGGCTTGGGCCCGGAAGGCAGCTACCGGGCGTTGGTGGACCGCATGTGGCCGCGCGGACTGCGCAAGGCGGACCTGCACCTGGACGAATGGGCCCGCGACATCGCGCCCACCCTGGAACTATGCAAATGGTTCAGCCACATCGAAGACCGCTGGGAAGAATTCCGCCAGCGCTACCAGGCCGAACTGGCGGAACCCGAACAGCAGGCCCGCATGGCTGCCCTGCTGGACGCGGCCGGCGACCGTCCGCTGACCCTGCTCTACGGCGCCCGCAATACTGAACACAACCAGGCCGTGGTGCTGCGCGAGGTCCTGCAGGACTATGTCCGGCATCACCGCAAGCGCAAGGCCTGACGCCCCCCACGTTTTGCTACCCTAGCCCGCTTTTATCGACCGGCGCGCAGCCGCACGCCGACAGTCTGTCTTGAGGAACCCCATGTCTTTCAGCTCCGACGCCTGGGCGCGCAACGCCGCACTCTACGAAACCACGCGCGACATGCCGTTCAACCGCGAACTGGCCAGCGGCCAGCTCGACGAGAACGCATTCAAGCACTACATGATCCAGGACGCGCACTACCTGGTGGCCTTCGGACGCGCGCTGGCCATCGCCTCTGCCAAGGCCGACGATGCCGACGGCGTGGTGCAGTTCGCCGACGCCGCCAAGGGCGCGGTGGTGGCCGAACGCACGCTGCACGCGGGCTTCCTGAAGCAGTTCGGCATCGATGACGCCACCTTCGAAGCGACGCCACTGACCCCGGCCTGCCACCACTACACCAGCTACCTGATCGCCACCGCCTGGAGCGCGCCGTACCCGGTAGCGCTGGCGGCCCTGCTGCCGTGCTTCTGGATCTACGCCGAGATCGGCCGCGAAATCCATGCGCGCGCGGCCCAACCCAATCCCTATTCGGCCTGGATCGAGGCCTATGCCTGCGAGGACTTCCACGCCCTGGTGCGCCGGGTCATCACCACGGTCGACCGCGTCGCCGAAAAGGCGTCCGCCGAAACGCTGGCGCAGATGCACGCCGCGTATACGCGTGCCGCGCAGCTGGAATGGATGTTCTGGGATTCGGCTTATCGGCAGGATGGGTGGCCGGTTTGAATCGAGGGTAGCGACTTCTGAGCCGCCGCCGCCAGGCTTTGGCGGCACACTTGAGCGCCAGGCTGTTGATGCCTGGCGTTTTTGTTTCAACGGGTTTGGGGCGTGTTTATTTTTCTGAAATCCACTTTCCCAATATTTCAGAAAATTTTGCAATCGAGGCAGTATCAACGTTCCACTGAGAGATCTTCATCCCATCATCATTGATTTCCTTCCTCGCAGAAACATGTAGATTTATATCTTCCGGGACAAACGGAACTGGCAACTCATTCAAAAGCAGTACATTATTTTGAATGTGAGCCTGCTCACCCTCGATATAAATCACCCAACAAAATACAAAATTGCATGAATCCGGATCATACATAGATGTCGCCAGAGCAGCATGCCCACGATCTCGCAACCCCTGGTCCAGTGATTTCTTCCAGCTCCTCAGATAATCCATACGAGACCAGAATCTCACCGGAGAAAAGAAATTTTCCTTATATCCATTGATTTCTATCTCTCCGAGCAATCCCGCCTCATCAAACCTTGTCAGTACCTCATGGGACAAATTCATGCTAAAGCTCATTCTTTCACCCAACTCATATTTCTGAATTTTGTTTTCTGTCGGACTGTCGCCAGCTCTTTCTTCCATCGGTAGATGATCGAGCGCTTCACGCCCAGCACCTTGCCTTCCTCCAGTCGTCTCACCGCCTCGATCTTGAACTCTCGACTGTGATACTGGCGTTTGGCTTCAAGCGGCTTACCTTCGGGCTTGGATTTATCCATGGGACACCTCCTTCAAGTATTGTCTACTTCTTCGGGTGTCCGGAAAACCCGGGCTAGCTCAGACAAAAATTGGAGCCAACCCACACTATCAACGGGAGAATTTTAGGTTGGCATCCTATTTTCATACCAACAATCTGCGTTTAACTTGCAAAGCAATATCCTCCACAACCCCCTTCGGTCCGGAAATAGTGATCCCGACAAAGGTCTCTGCTTCAATCGATATAGATGCGTCACCGAGCGCGACGACTAGACGCTCGATTTCTTGAGACCCACCGACTCCCCAAGATTTGTCAATCTCAACCGCACCGCTATTTGCTAGAACGGCACGGAGGGCGTCCCTGAGAGCATTGTCGTACTCATCTCCAAGAACGATTACCACCATTTCACTTGCCATCTTTAGAACCCCAGATCTTTGCCACCAGGGCGGCTTGCGGAATCGATGATTTTCTCCCAACTCTTGCTTGCGATGCCGGCCGGGCCTCTTGCTTCTATGTTGCAGATTTATTCATGTGCAGCGACTCAGCGCCAAACGAAGAGCAAAGCCTACTTGATCAGGCGAACTATCTGCGGCAATGACGACATTATCAGACTCGGTGAATCCATCACCGCTCCAAGCCTCCAGTTTTTCGTGATGACTTGGTGTCATTTTCAAAATTCCGAGCTTACCTTCCACATTGCAACTCTTCATATCTTTAAATAGCGGCCTCTTGGTCTTATATCCGTATTTGCCCATCAGCCCCACAACCCAATCTTTATAGCGCTTCATCATGGAATCCAGATCATATAAATCTCTATCGAATGTAGCCGCCGGATGGATCCAGACATCCGTCCTTGGCTCCGGCAAAACAAAGCGGCTTTTTGACAGGGCATCTAGCACAGCTTCACCAACCTCTTGATCAGCAGCATCGGGAGACATTAGATACATGGCGCCTTTGTAATCAGCCCGGCTACTTCCATAGCCCGAATAGGTTTGGATACAAAGAAACTCCTTATTCAGTTTCACACTCGCCCAAGCTCTAGGCACTATTTCATTTTTCATTCGATCACCGTCACTTTCAGTTTTACGCCTTGACTTTCGGCATATTTAGATGCCTTGCTAATTTCCGCCCATTGCGCCGTTGTGGTGGCCTTGGGAAGGTTCGGAAATTCCGCCGAGCAGTGTCTACCGGAACGAAGCTTGCGATTCGGCTGTCGATGCCACTACACGAGCCTCGTTTGCGTGCCAGTTGTTACTACCCACACCTGGTGGCGTCTCTATTCTGAGGCTGTCGACTTCCAGCAAAAATCAAATCTGAAATCTATGCTAAGCAAGCTCAGGCATTGACCGATGCGTCACCATATGGCAGTTTCAAGCACTACGTGACTCAAAGGGGGGGTATCAGTGTCCTTCGATGCGTTCACGAGAAAACGTCAGCGCCTGAAAAAACTCAATTTTCCTTGTCTTTTCTCGCTGGAGCACTGCCATTAGCTCACATTAATTTGTGAGCAAACTCGCAGACCGGCGAGAATTATCAGCTAGCAAACCACATCGACTCTTCAAGCGACATGAATACCAAGCGACTCAACGAGATCAGCAAGTTTCTTAGTTATGTACTCAGACATGAGCCACATGCTATCGACCTGGAGCTAGATAGCGAAGGTTGGGTGGATATTGAATGCTTGATAGTGAGCGCGGCCAAATACGGGCGCTCCTTAGATAGGGCCCTGATTCATGCAGTCGTCAGCAATAGTGATAAGAAGCGCTTCAGCATTTCGAATGATGGTCTGTGTATTCGCGCGGCGCAGGGTCACTCAACATCGAGCGTACGCATTCAACATATAGAGAAAGAACCTCCTGAGTTTCTCTATCATGGCACCACCACACGCTTCTTAACGTCAATCCGACAGCAAGGATTAATCGCAGGCTCTCGGCACCATGTGCATCTGTCGACAGACAAGCCAACAGCTATCGCGGTTGGGCAGCGCCATGGGCAACCTGTAGTACTGAGAATTTTTGCCCTGCGAATGTATCAACAGGGCTTCAAGTTCTTTCAAGCCGAGAATGGGGTTTGGTTAACGGCCGAGGTACCCAGCAGCTCCATCGTAGAAGAGGATCAAGCAACCAATTCTTCATCCGATAGAGAGACAGCTTCCGCCAACACATGAAACGCGACATTTTCAGACAAAAACTGAATGCTGAAGTGCCTTACTTCTGAAGCCCTGCAAGAAAATACAGCGCGACATGCATCCGTGCTAGAACCGATCAACTCGGAATCCAAAAACTCTGTTAATTCTCCGAGCCCATATTCACTTGGATCACCATGAAAATCAAAAATCAGATTCCCAGGAAATGGGGTTCGCATAAAAAATCGCACGGCTCTAAATGTGATCTCCCGTCGCATCTTCTTAACAGCATCACGGCCTTCCGCGTTCGGTACGTCCCTATCATATTCGACGGTCAGCACCACATCTAGCCCGAAAGAACGAAATGATACTTTTGACTCACCATAACCTGGCAGCCAATCATATGGATTAAAAATTAGTTTTGGCTTACCAATTTTCATGAACGCACCTACTTCAGTTTTTCCGCACCTGTTGGCGGCAGTTTGTTTTTTCTCAATTGATCTGCAGCTAAATCATTGAATGTCTTTCCTCCATAGGCTTCAACGCCCGTTTGATTTCGCCCAAACCATTCGCTACGTGGAATTCCAGCTTGCTCAAGCGCCGTCGAAGTCCGCGTGTTCAAAATAAGACGAGTACCATTCATATCCACATAATCAACAGGAAGCTGATTCGGCCGAACAGTTCCCGCCTTTAGTGCATCAGCCAATTCATCGACCGCCTGGACGAGCCGGTCATCTACGGCGGCACCACCAAGCAGATCGAGGCGGGCATGTCCGTGGTGCCTTATAGGGCAGGCGCATACAAGGGAACGGTCACACGGGCGGTATGGGTTGGGCGGCCAAGGGGGATGGCGAACATCGCCAGCAACGCCACTGACATCAACTTCATTTGAAAGTTATTAATTCAATATTTTTCTTGATGAAACCGTCACCGCGCGCAGCTATTCCGCCTGCCCGCAAGGGTTCGGTCGTTCTCATTGGGGATGGACTGCGTGCAGATGCGCGGTTTTGGTTGTTTGGCTCAACGCGCGAATTCTGGTCTGCAATATTTGTGGCAAGTTAAGCGATTGAAGAGCGCTCCCGCACCAGAAAATTCTGATAGTTGACAGGGGTAAGGCCCTTTTTCGGCCCTGAATGCCGCCATCCGGCGCCCTCGAAGGGCTGTGCCACAATTGCGCCCATGCACCTGGACAACCGCCTGCTCCCTTCCTCCCTGACCACTCAGGCCGCACAGCTCTCCCCCGCCTGGAAAGCCGCTTTCGCGACGCGCGCCGTGGCCGACGCGCTGGCCGGCGTAATCGCCCATGTGGACAAGCGCCTGGAAGAAGGCGCGGTGGTCTATCCGGCCACGCCTTTCCGCGCCCTGCACGGCCTGGAGCCGTCGGACGTGCGCGTGGTGATCCTGGGGCAGGATCCCTATCACGGCCCGGGCCAGGCCCAAGGCCTGGCCTTCTCGGTGCCGGACGACTGCAAGCGGCCGCCCAGCCTGCGCAACATCTTCAATGAGATCGCCCAGGAGTTTCCGGGCACCCGCGTGCCGGCGGGCAACGATCTGAGCGATTGGGCGGATCAGGGCGTGTTGCTGCTGAACACCGCGCTGACCGTGGAAGACGGCCAGCCCGCTTCGCATGCCAAGCGCGGTTGGGAAACGGTGACGGACGCGTTGATCGCTCTGGTCGCGCGCGACCCGTCGCCCAAGGTTTTCATGCTGTGGGGCGCCCATGCCCAGGCCAAGCGGGCGTTGCTGCCGGACAACAGCGGCCACCTGGTCCTGATGTCCAACCACCCCTCCCCTCTGTCCGCCAGACGGCCCCCGGTGCCCTTCCTGGGCTGTGGCCATTTCCTGGCCACCAATCAGTGGCTGACCAACCAAGGGAAAAACCCTATTGATTGGGCGCTGGACAAAAAAATAATTCCCATGCAGGGCGAATTCGGGTTATGATCGCCGCACTGCACAAAACGAGTTCGGCATTTACCGCCTTGATTTAGCGGAAGTTTTCGCAGTCTGCCGGGTGACACAGTCCCGGCCCCATGCCGAACTATCATCGATTCCTGACCTCCTTTCCTTTCGCCCTGCGTTCCACTCAGTACACGAGAACGCGCCACGCGCATGGTTGATTCGGTCGGCACGATGCTCCATCAACCGTCGCCTGGATCCGGCCGCCTAATCCCCTGGCCCGACCAAGCACTGCGTCGCATTGATTGCGGCAAGGGAAAGTAATGTCTTTCGAAAACCTGGGTCTTGCGCCCGCTCTGTTGTCGGCCATTCAAGACGCTGGCTTCACCTCCCCCACTCCTGTCCAAGCTTCGGCCATTCCGCAAGCGCTGGCTGGCCACGACCTGATGGTGTCCTCGCAGACGGGTAGCGGCAAGACCGCGGCCTTCATGCTGCCGGCCCTGCACCGCATCGCCCAGATGCCCGCCAACAAGGGCGTCGGCGTGCAAGTGCTGGTGCTGACCCCGACCCGCGAACTGGCCCTGCAAGTCACGGACGCCACCGCCACCTACGGCCGCAAGCTGGCCGACCTGCGCACCGCCACCGTCGTGGGCGGCATGCCTTACGGCGCGCAGCTGAAGGCGCTGTCGCGCCGCGTGGACGTGCTGGTCGCCACCCCCGGCCGCCTGATCGACCACCTGAACTCGGGCCGCGTCAAGCTGAACACCGTGCACACGCTGGTGCTGGACGAAGCCGACCGCATGCTGGACATGGGCTTCATCGAAGATATCGAGACCATCGTCAGCCGCCTGCCGGAAGGCCGCCAGACGCTGCTGTTCTCGGCCACGCTGGACGGCACCGTCGCCAAGCTGGCCTCGCGCATGATGCGCGAGCCGCAGCGCATCGAGATCGCCGGCGCCAAGGAAAAGCACACCAACATCACGCAAAGCCTGCTGTACGCGGACGACGCCAGCCACAAGATGCAGCTGCTGGACCACGTGCTGCGCGACGCCTCGCTGGACCAGGCCATCGTCTTCACGTCGACCAAGCGCGGCGCCGACGATCTGGCCGACCGCCTGGCCGACCAGGGCTTTGCCGCCGCCGCCCTGCACGGCGACATGAACCAGCGCCAACGCACCCGCACGCTGTCGCAACTGCAGCGCGGCCAGCTGCGCATCCTGGTCGCCACCGACGTGGCTGCCCGCGGCATCGACGTGCAAGGCATCAGCCACGCCGTCAACTTCGACCTGCCGATGCAAGCCGAAGACTACGTGCACCGTATCGGCCGTACCGGCCGCGCCGGCCGCAGCGGCCTGGCCTTTACGCTGGCCACGCATTCCGAGCGCCACAAGGTCCGCCGCATCGAGCACTACATCGGCCAATCGATCACCCCTGAAGTGATCGCCGGCCTGGAACCCAAGCGCACCCCGCGTCCCTCGGCTGGCGGCGCCGGCCCGCGCGGCGGCAAGCCGTTCGGCAAGCGTCCCGGCGGCGGCTACCAAGGCAACCGCGAAGGCCGTTCCTTCGGCGGCCCGCGTGGCGAGTTCAAGCCGCGTGAAGGCGGCTATCAAGGCAACCGCGAGGGCGGTCCGCGCGAAGGCGGCTACCAAGGCAATCGCCCGTTCGGCGACCGCCCGGCCCGTTCCTTCAGCGATCGCCCCAGCTTCGGCGACCGTCCGCAGCGTGAAGGCGGCTACCAGGGCAACCGCCCGTTCGGTGACCGTCCCCAGCGCGAAGGCGGCTTCCGCGGCGGCGACCGCGATTCGCGCCCCAGCTTCGGCGACCGTCCGAGCTATGGCGACCGCCCCCAGCGCGATGCCCGCCCGTTCAGCGAGCGCGGCCCGCGTGAAGGTGGTTTCCGTGGCGGCGACCGCGATTCGCGCCCCAGCTACAACGACCGCGCCAGCTTCGGCGACCGCCCGAGCTTTGGCGATCGTCCCAGCTTCGGCGACCGTCCGCAGCGTGAAGGCGGCTTCCGCGGCGGCGACCGTCCGGAAGGCGGTTTCCGTGGCAAGCCCTCGTTCGACAAGCGCCCCGGCGGCCCCGCCAAGCGCTTCGCCAAGCCGGCTGACCGCCGCGGCTAATCCGCCCGCTTGAGCCCAACACAAACCCCGCGCCTGTCGCGGGGTTTGTTTTTTGGGAAAATGTCCGCTTGTCCACGCACCGCCCGACCATGCAACGATCCGCCCCCGCCAACCTGCCCGCCCTCTCTCCCGCCGCCCAGGAACACAGCGCTGCCGCAGCGGCTCACCTGCGCGCCACCATCGCCGCCCACGGCGGCTGGCTGTCGTTCGACCACTGGATGGCGCAAGCGCTGTACGCGCCCGGGCTGGGCTATTACGCGGCCGGCAACGTCAAGCTGGCCGACGCCGACGGTGACGTCCGCGCGCCCGCCGGCGACTTCGTCACCGCGCCCCAGCTGACGCCGCTGTTCGCCCGCACACTGGCCCGCCAGGCGGCCCAGGTGCTGCGCCAGACGCAGACCGACGCCGTGCTGGAATTCGGCGCCGGCACCGGCGCCCTGGCCGAAGGCGTGCTACGCGAATTGGACGCGATGGGCCTGGATCAGACCCGCTACCTGATCCTGGAAGTGTCGGCCGACCTGCGCGCCCGCCAGGCTGAACGGCTGGCGGCATTCGGCGAGCGTGTGCAATGGCTGGACGCGCTGCCCCAGCGCTTTGCCGGCTGCGTGCTGGCCAACGAAGTGCTGGACGCGATGCCGGTGTCGATCTTCCGCTGGAGCGAGACCGGCGAAGTGCTGGAACGCGGCGTGGCGGTGGACGCCGCGCAAGGCTTCGTCTGGGAAGACCGACCCGCACCGCCGGCGCTGGCCGCCGCCGTCGCCGCCCGCATGCCAGCCCTGCCCGGCTACGTGTCCGAGATCAACCTGCAAGGCGAAGCCTGGATCGCCGCCATGGGCGGCTGGCTGGAGCGCGGCGCGGCGCTGTTGGTGGACTATGGCTTTCCGCGCAGCGAGTACTACCATCCGCAGCGCGCCGGCGGCACGCTCATGTGCCACCTGCGCCACCACGCCCACGGGGATCCATTCACCGCGCCGGGCTTGCAGGACATCACCGCCCATGTCGATTTCACCGCCATGGCGGATGCCGCGCTCGAGGCCGGCCTGCAGGTCCTGGGCTATACCTCGCAGGCCCGCTTCCTGATGAACGCGGGGCTGATGGATCTGTTGGCGCAACTGGACCCGAGCGACGTGCAGCAATACGCGCAGGCCGTGGCGCCCGTGCAGAAACTCCTGTCCGAATCGGAGATGGGCGAACTGTTCAAGGTATTGGCGGTGGGACGCGACATTACTGAACCGCTGGCAGGGTTCTCGCGCGGCGACCGGCTAGGCAAGCTGTAAAAACGCGTGGCGGCCCGCATGCATGGCCGCCACGTTTCAAATCGATAGCGGAATCACTGCGCCCGCAGGCGCTCCAGGCGCGCGGCGCGCACCTGCTCCTTGATGCGCGCTGGCTCCCCGGCGCAAGCTTTGGCGATGGCCCCGGCATCCACGCCGCGTACGATCGCCACGCGCGACTGCCAGGCCGCGCGGTCCACGGAACGCAGCACGGCAGCCGTGTCCAGCAAATCCAGAAAACGCTCCGGCTTGCGCAACGCATCGGCGCGCTCCATCAGCGCCAGTTGCGCATCGGCAGCATCGCCACCCTGTTCCACGGCATCGAGGCCCGCCAGCACCTCCGGCAACAGCCGTGCGTAATCGTTGCATTCGGTAGGCACGCGCAGACGACGGCCCATGGCATCGCGTTCGGGCGTCAGCCGGCACAGCAAGGCATAGCGCCCCGGCAGCGACAGGCCCTGCGAGGCCGCGCGATCCACATCGGCCGCGGTCTGTTCCACGCCTTGCAGCTCGGGCATGACGCGGGCCAGCGCGCCGCATTGCTGCAATATGCCCAGCATGCGCGACGGCGCCGCCGCCATCAGGCCGCGCGACAATTCCTTCCAGACCCGTTCGGCCACCAGCGCGTCAGCCTCGCCGGCCTCGACCATGCTGCGGCACAGCGCCAGGGTCTCGGGCGCCACGGAAAAATCGGCAAAGCGCGCCGCGAAGCGGGCCAGCCGCAGGATGCGTACCGGATCCTCTTCAAAGGCCTCGCCAACGTGACGGAAGATGCGATCGCGCACGTCGGCGGCGCCGCCCAGGGGATCGACCAGCTCGCCGTCCTGCCTCTGCGCGATGGCGTTGACGGTGAGGTCGCGGCGGCGCAGATCCTCTTCCAGCGTGACGTCGGCGCCGGTATAGAACGTGAAGCCCTTGTAGCCACGCCCCGACTTGCGTTCGGTGCGCGCCAGCGCGTATTCCTCTTTGCTGCGCGGATGCAGAAACACGGGGAAGTCGCCGCCGACCGGCACGAAGCCGCGGCGCGCCATGTCCTCGGGCGTGGCGCCGACCACGACCCAGTCGTGGTCGCCGGGCGGCAGGCCGAGCAGAGCATCGCGCACCGCTCCGCCCACGATATAGACCTGCAGGCCGTCCGTGGCCGGATCCCGCGTCATGGGATCGAGGTGCTTTCCGCGCCCAGCGGCACGATGTTGCCCAGGCGTTCCTTCAGGGACTGGGACTGGCCGGTGAACATGGCCGCGTAATACACCGAGTTGGACATCACGTTCTTCACGTAGGTACGCGTCTCGTTGAACGGGATGGTTTCGGCGAAGATCGCGCCTTCCACCGGATGCGTAAAGGTCGAGCGCCAGTTATGCGGACGGCGCGGGCCGGCGTTATAGCCTGCGCTGGCCAGCATCTGCGAACCATTCAGGTCGCGCAGCACCATGTTGAGGTAGTTGGTGCCGAGTTCGGTGTTGGTGTCGAAGTCGTTGACACTGTCGGGCGTGAAATTGCTCATGCCGATCTTGCCCGCGACCCACTTGGCCGTGGCCGGCATCAGCTGCATCAGGCCGGAGGCGCCGACGTGCGAGCGCGCATCCATGATGAAACGCGATTCCTGGCGGATCAGGCCATAGACCCAGGCCGGATCCAGCGCGATGGCGTTGGCCTTGGCGGTGACGCGGCCCTCGAAGGGCGCGATGAAGCGCTGGCTGAAGTCGAACTCTTTTTCCGTGCGGTCGGAGGTGTTGACCACGCGGTCGTAGATGTTCTCGGCACGCGCCAGTTCGGCGGCGGCCATCAGTTGGCGGTCGCTCATGCCGCGCAGCGTGAAGTTCCATTCCGGCACGGCTTCGGCGCGCCAGCCCAGGCGGAACAGCTGGATCGCACGGCGCAGGCCGGGATTGGCGCGGGCCTCGGTGATTTCCTGGTCGCTGAGGGGCGCGGGGCGCGGCGGCACGGTGATGCGGCGGCCCAGTTCCTCGGCGGCCAGCTGGCCGTAGAAGTCGAAGCGGTCGGCAATGCTGGCGTAGGCGGTGGCGGCCTGTTCCTTGTTGCCGCGCGCGGCCTGGCCACGGGCCTTCCAGTAGATCCAGGACGAGTCGGCCTGCTGCGAGGCGGGCATCTGGTCGATGGATTCGATGACCCATTTCCAGTCGATCTTGGGCTGGCGCAAGGCGGCCCGCACCTTCCAGGCGGCGTTGTACTCCGTCATGCGGATGTGGCCGGCCTCGTGGTACCAGTCGTCCGCACGGCTGTCGAGATTCAGCGCGGCGACCAGCGCGTACTGGCCGCGCACCCAGGCCAGGTTCGACTTGGCCATGGACTTGGACCAGTCCCCGGACTTGCCCCATTCGCGGCGCAAGTAGGAGTCGGCCACGCTGACGTCCGAACGCGCCAGGCGCGCCAAGGCGATGGTCACCAGTTCCTTCTCGTTGCGGCCCACTGGCTGACGGCTCTGGCGCGTCAGCCACTTCATGGGATCCTTCATGAGCAGGTCATAGGTTTTCAGGTCGCCCGGCTCGAACATGTACTGCGCGAACTTGCGCGCATCGGCCGTCTTGTTGGCTTCGATGGCGTCGCGCAACTGGGGCTCCAATTGCTCCCAGCCCATGATGCCGTCGGCAACCAATTGGTCGTACAGCGCCCAGCAGGCGCCGCCGGGCGCGAACACGGCCGCGGCCTGCGCCGCCGTGGCGCGCTGCCCGGTCATGTGCTTGGCATCGAGGATGGCGCACTCGATCTGCGCATTGCTGTTCTTCACGGGCGCCAGCTTGCGCACGGTTTCGAAGTCCCCGCTGCGGGCCGCGGCCAGCAGCCAGTCGCCGCGCAGGCGGTCGGCCAGGTAGGCGTCGGAATTGCCGCTGATGAACTTCTGCAGGTCGGCGGTGGGCCGGCCAGTGGCGGGCGGGGTCCACAACTGGTAGCGCAGCAGCCAGTATTCGGGATACATGCCCAGCGGATCCGGCTTGGCCTGCGGCACCAGCGCGCCCAGCACGGACCACTGCTTGCGGTTCATGGCTTCGCGCGCGGCGACCACGGCGGCCAGCGCGGGGGTCTGGGATGTCGGCGGCAGGCCGGCCAGCACCGCGGGCGGCACGGAAATGGCGGGTTGCGCAGCCTGGACGGCTGGCTGAGGCTGGGGCTGGGTGTTGACCGATGCGCTGCGCTGCTGCGCATCCACGGGCGCACAGGCCGCGGTAAACAGCGCCAGCAGCGGCAACCAGCGGCGCAGGCCGGGAGCAGCTTCGGCGGCGGCGGCGGACCCGGATTTCCGCGCGGTTTTCTGATACCGTCCGGGTTGCAGAGTCTGTGTCATGCCCTGTCCCTCATACACTGGCCTTGCCGTACGCCAGCATGCCGGAAATCCACATGTTCGTCCGCATGCGTCCGCACATTCGCCATCATTTGTCCATCCCTCTTACAGCCACCGCATGACTACGCAAAATACTCCAGAGGATACCGCAGTACCGCTACGCGCGCGATTGCGGAAACTGCGCGCCGAACTGCCGGAAGACCAGCGTAGCCGCGGCGGCCTGCTCATGCGCGCGCGGCTGTTCACCTGGCTGAATGTGGCGCGCGACGAAGCCGTGCGCGCGGGCCGCCCCGCGCCCGCCACCGTGGCCGCTTTCTGGCCCATGGCCGACGAGCCCGACCTGCGCCCGCTGCTCGAGCAATGGGTCGAAAACGGCGTGGCCGTGGCGCTGCCCGTGGTGCGCGAACGCAACGCCCCGCTGGCCTTCCTGCCCTGGACGCCGGACGCCGAATTGCGCGCCGGCCCCTATGGCATCCAGGAACCCGTCGCCGGCGCTGAACTGCTGCCCGACGTGGTGCTGGTGCCCACCCTGGGCTATACCGAACAGGGCGATCGCCTGGGCTACGGCGGCGGCTACTACGACCGCACCCTGGCCGCGCTGCGCGACCGCGGCCATCCGTTCATCGCCATCGGCATCGCCTGGAGCTGCGGCGAACTGGACGCCGGCTATGAACCCGCCAGCCACGACTTCCCGCTGGACGCGGTGCTGACCCAGGACGGCTGGGTGCCCCAGGCGCCGCTGGAACAAGGCGGCACCGGCGGCACCACGCTGCACAGCTTCCGCATGAACTGACGCACCAGCTTTGCCCCACCGGTTTGCACCAAAACGGTGCACGGCCTATCATAGAGACTGCCGCCGGGCCTAGCCCAGACCCCGGCCGCAGCACGCGGCGCCCGCGCACTTCCGCGCGCTTTCTTCGGCAGCGCCGCCCCGCCCGTTCCCCTGGCCAGGCATTTCCGCGCCAGCCCCGCTGACCCCGTTCCACCCGCCAGGCCCGGCCAATCCGCGCCCGGCGCCCACGCCATCCCCTGGCCTCAGCCGCCGCGGCGATGGCGCCGCAACGCCCTTCGGAGGATATTGGTCCTCAGGGGCGCCCCCGCGCGTGCCGGCCAGGCTGGCATGCGGGTTGCTTAATCCCTAGCAACCGGCCGGATATCGGCCGGACGGCGGCCGCGCGCAGACCGGCCGCCGGCACTGTACCGGAGGAGCCATGAAGGACAGATCACCCCGTCCCCCCGCCTATGACGAAATGCGCGACAGCGCCGGCGGCATACGCTCCCACTACCAGGCTTTCGAGCGCTGGCATGACGAGCAGTCCGCGCAGGCCATGGCCGCGCGCCGCCTGGAAGCGGACCTGAGTTTCCGCCGGGTCGGCATCACGTTCTCGGTGGCGGGCGACGCGGCCGGCACCGAACGCCTGATCCCCTTCGACCTGATCCCGCGCGTCATTCCCGCCGCCGAATGGCGTCTGCTGGAAGCCGGCCTGAAGCAGCGGGTACGCGCGCTCAACATGTTCATCCACGACATCTATCACGGGCACGACATCGTGCGCGCGGACGTGGTGCCCGCCGAGCAGGTGTTCCTGAACGCCCAGTACCGCCCCGAGATGCAGGACGTGGACGTGGCGGAGGACATCTACTGCCACATCGCCGGAGTGGACATCGTGCGCGCCGGCGCGGGCGAGTTCTACGTGCTAGAAGACAATCTGCGGGTGCCATCCGGCGTGTCCTACATGCTGGAGAACCGCAAGATGTCGATGCGGCTGATGCCCGACGCCTTCAGCCGCATCAAGGTGGAGCCGCTGGCGCACTACCCTGACCTGCTGCTGGACAACCTGCGCGAAGTCGCGCCGCACGGCGGCGACGATCCCACCGTGGTGGTGCTGACGCCCGGCATGTACAACTCGGCCTACTTCGAACACGCCTTCCTGGCGCAGCAGATGGGCGTGGAACTGGTGGAAGGCCAGGACCTGTTCGTCGAGCAGAACACCGTCTACATGCGCACCACGCAGGGGCCCCGCAAGGTGGACGTGATCTACCGCCGCCTGGACGACGACTTCCTAGATCCGCTGTCGTTTCGCGCCGATTCCGCACTGGGCGTACCGGGCCTGCTGTCGGTGTACCGCGCCGGCCGCGTCACGCTGGCCAACGCCATCGGCACCGGCATCGCCGACGACAAGTCCACCTATCTGTACGTGCCGGACATGATCCGCTTCTATCTGGGCGAGGAGCCGATACTGTCCAACGTCCCCACCTGGCGCTGCAACCGGCCGGACGAGCTGTCACATGTGCTGGCCCACATGCACGAACTGGTGGTGAAGGAAGTCCACGGCTCCGGCGGCTACGGCATGCTGGTGGGGCCGTCGGCCTCGCGCGCCGAGGTCGAGGCCTTCAAGGACCGCGTGCGCGCCAACCCCGCCAACTACATCGCGCAGCCCACGCTGGCGCTGTCCACCGTGCCGACCTACGTGGAATCGGGCGTGGCGCCGCGCCACGTGGACCTGCGGCCCTACGTGCTGTGCGGCAAGGACATCCGCACCGTGCCGGGCGGCCTGTGCCGGGTGGCGCTGACCGAGGGCTCGCTGGTGGTCAACAGCAGCCAGGGCGGCGGCACCAAGGACACCTGGGTGCTGGAGGAGGACTGAACATGCTGAGCCGAACCGCAGACAATCTGTTCTGGATGTGCCGCTACACCGAACGCGCCGAGAACACCGCCCGCATGCTGGACGTGAACCTGCAGATGTCGCTGTTGCCGCAGGACGCGCAGCGGCGCGAAGGCTCGTGGCTGGCCGTGCTGCGCATCTCCGAGCTGCAAGGCCTGTACCAGAGCAAGTACGCCGCCATCTCGCCGCACGACGTGCTGCAGTACATGGTGCGCGATCCCGAGAACCCATCGTCCATCTATTCCTGCATGCGCGCCGCCCGCGAGAACGCGCGCGCGGTGCGCGGCAGCCTCACCACCGAGGTCTGGGAAACCTACAACACCACCTGGCTGGAACTGCTCAAGCACCTGCATACGGGCTTGCTGGAGCGCAATCCGGGCGAGTTCTTCGAATGGGTCAAGTTCCGTTCGCACCTGGCGCGCGGCGTCACCATCGGCACCATGCTGGAGGACGAGGCCCTGTACTTCCTGCGTATCGGCATGCACCTGGAACGCGCCGACAACACCGCCCGCATGCTGGACGTGAAGTTCCATGAACGCGGCGCCAACGGCCATGACGGCCGAACTGAGCCCGCCGGCGCGGCGGCGCTGCAGAGCGAGTTCTACCGCTGGTCGGCGCTGCTCAGCTCGGTGTCGGGCCTGGAGATCTACCGCAAGGTGTACCGCGACGTCATCACCCCCGACCGCGTGGCCGAGCTGCTGATCCTGCACGGCGACATGCCACGCTCGCTGCTGGCCTCGATGCGCGCGGTGGCCGACGACCTGGCGCGCGTTTCCAACCAGCGCTCGACCGAAACCGAAAGGCGCGCCGGCATGCTATGCGCGGAACTGCAATACGGCCGCGTCGAGGACATCCTGGCCAGCGGCCTGCACCAGTACCTGGAGCACTTCCTCGACCGCATCAACGATCTGGGCAACCGGATCAGCCAGGACTTCCTGGTGCCGCTGTCGGCCTAGGCAGGAGAGCAGAATGAAACAGATCATCACCCACGTCACTCACTATCGCTATACCGCCCCGGTCACCTACAGCATCCAGACCTTGCGCCTGACCCCGCGCGACGACGAACACCAGCGCGTGCTGCGCTGGCACATCGAAGCGCCCGGCGACCTGGACAAGCAGGTGGACGCCTACGGCAACATCACGCACACGCTGACGCTCAACCAGCCCCATACCGACATCGAGCTGCGCGTGGTCGGACAGGTGCTGGTGGCGCCGCTGGAACGCGGCCTGCTCGGCAGCGAGGACAGCCGCCTGCCGGTGCACGCCTATTGCGTGCAGACGCCGCTGACCCAGGCCGACGACACCGTCATGGCCTTCGTGCGCGAGGCGCTGCCTGGCGGCCTGCATACGCCGGACGACATCCTGGCCCTGGCCACGGCGGTCAGCGATCGCGTCGCCTACGAGCCCGGCACCACCGACGTCACCACCGCGGCCAACCAGGTGCTGGCCATGGGCCACGGCGTCTGCCAGGACCACGCCCACCTCTTTCTGGCCTGCGTGCGCGGCCTGGGCGTGCCCGCGCGCTACGTCAGCGGCTACCTGTACACCACCGCCGAACACGCGGCCAGCCATGCCTGGGCCGACGTCTGGCTGCCCGACGTGGGCTGGACCAGCGTCGACATCACCAACCGCCAGTTCGCCTCGGACTGCCACTGCCGGCTGGCGGTGGCGCGGGACTATGACTCGGCTTCGCCGGTGCGCGGCGTGCGCAACGGCGGCGGCCAGGAATCCATGGAGGTCAGCGTGCAGGTCCAGTCCAGCGCCCAGCAGTAACATCCCGCCGGCCTCGCCGCAATACAATGCGGCGTGGTTTTCCCTATTTCTGATCATGACCTACTGCGTCGCAGCCCGCCTTGATTCCGGCCTGGTGTTCCTGGCCGACTCCCGCACCAATGCCGGAGTCGACCAGATCAGCGTCTTTCGCAAAATGACCGTGTTCGAACGCCCGGGCGACCGCGTCATGGTGCTGATGAGTTCCGGCAACCTGGCGGTCAGCCAGTCGGTGCTGAACGCCCTGGCGCGTCAACACGACGAAGACGGCGAAACCGTCTGGAACGCCCCCGACATGTTCGAGGCCACCCGCCGCGTCGGCGCGGCGGTGCGCAGCGTCTACCACCACGAAGCCCCGGCCCTGCGCGAGCAGGGCGTGGACTTCAACGTCAACCTGATCTTCGGCGGCCAGATCGGCACCGAGCGCTGCCGCCTGTTCCAGGTGTATTCGGCGGGCAACTTCATCGAAGCCGGCCAGGAATGCCCGTACTTCCAGATCGGCGAGGCCAAGTACGGCAAGCCCATCCTGGACCGCGTGCTGCGCCCCGACACCTCGCTGGACGAAGCCGCCAAGTGCGCCCTGATCTCCATGGATTCCACGCTGCGGTCGAACATCTCGGTCGGCCTGCCGCTGGACCTGCTGGTCTACGACACGCACTCGCTGCGCGTCACGCACTTCGCCAGCATCGACGAGCACAACGAGTACTTCCGCATGATCCGCGGCACCTGGGGCGAACGCCTGCGCCAGGTCTTCGCCGAGATCCCGGACCCGCTCTGGACCAATCCCGACTCGCCCGATTCGCTGGTCCCTCCCAGCCGCGTGCACCAGCCGCTGCGTGCGGAGCCGGTGGATGCGCCCGTGTCGAACTATTCGGCGCCGCAGGTGCTGGCGGAAGATCCGGGGAAGGATCAGGCGAACTAGGGACCGTTGCCGACAGGAACACGCCGAGTCTCCCAGGCTGAAACCCGGGATTCCGTCTGATACCGCAGGTTCCCGCGCACATTTGCGTGTTCCGGACACCTTGATCCCTTGTGGCACGACCGGAATCGGCATAGAGTTTCTTCAACGTATATGCACGCCATATGCCCACCTTCCGAGGCCCGCGCAATTCACTGCTGCGGGCTTTCGTGTTCTTGTGCGGCATGATCGTTGCCATGATGAATTTGAGTGCGATCTTTCCATTCACTGAAGGAAAATCGACCGTCTCCCGCGCCCTACACTGCTTCGATTCGCATACAAGCCATGTGTCGGGCAAAGGGTTACGTCATGCATTACGTCATGTACCTGGACGAGTTCGGCCACATCGGACCCTTCGTCTCCCGTGATCATGGCAAACACCGGACGAGCCCGGAGTTCGGATTCGGCGGGTTGGTTTTGCCTGTGGAAACCGTGCGCGAATTCGCCATCTACTTCTACAAACTGAAATGCCATCTATTGAAGTTCGAACTGGAACGGCAAGACCAACCTGCGTACCGCTGGGAAAAGAAAGGCGCACAACTCTATACCGTCCGGAATGTTGAAAAGTACCAGCAGTTGCGGACCGCAACGGGGCGTTTGCTGAACCGGATCAGACAAATCGGCGGGCACGTGATCTACAGCGGTGAGCAAAAGACAACAGACGCGACATCGCATCAACCCGCAGAGATCTTCAAGCAGCAATTGCTACGCATAGTCCGACGCGCGGATCGGTTTTTCTCGGCAAGACAGGCCACCTTCATGCTTTTGATCGACGAACAACAGGCGGGCAGCCGGTGGCGCGAAATGAATGTCGAAGCCTGCACGCTGGCGATGATCGAAGATGCCACCGACCGATGCAGAACGCTGGTCGAGCCGCTGATTCAAGGTGAAAGCCACCTGTTCCAGACCCTTCAATGCGCTGACTGGATCTGCAGCCTGGTGGGCCGGCTGTGCGCCTTCCAGGTGGCGTCCGCGCAGTACCGAGACTGGGAGATTTTTCACCGTTACTTTCATGACCGCCTGCAAGCCGCAGCCCTCCCGTGCAGCGGACTCGGTTCGCAGGACGAACAGGAAAATCCCCCGCTCATATCGCCTTCCGCGTAAACCCTCCTTTCCAGCAACCGAAACCCGGCTTGCGGAACCGCGAATTCTCATCCGGGCGCTGTCGCGCCACACTGGTGTCCGGCCGTCATGCTTTGCCTTGGGGGCCCCGACAACACCACAAGGAGCGAGACATGCCCCCTATCTACGCGCGCGCGCTCAAGCGCGCGGCCTGGCCCGTGCTGGCCCTGTCCTGCCTGGTCTCTGGCACCGCCGGCGCGCAAGGCGCCTATCCCAACCATCCCATTTCGCTGGTCGTGCCGTTCGCGGCGGGCGGGCCGACCGATGTGGTGGCGCGCAGCCTGGGCGCGTCCATGTCCAAGACGCTGGGCCAAAGCATCATCATCGAGAACCGCACGGGCGCCGGCGGCACGCTGGCGTCGCAGCACGTGGCGCGCGCCGCGCCCGATGGCTACACCTTCCTGATACACCATAACGGCATGGCCACCGCGCCAGCGCTGTACCGCAAGCTGTCGTTCAACCCGCTGACGGACTTCGCCTATGTCGGCCAGGTGGCCGACGTTCCCATGACGCTGCTGGGCCGCAAGGACCTGCCCGCAGACGGCATGAAGGACTTCATCAAGTACGCCAAGGAGAACGGCAACAAGATCAACCTGGCCAACGCCGGGCTGGGCGCGGTGTCGCAGCTCTGCGGCATGCTGCTGCAGGAATCGCTGGGCGTGCAGTTCACCACCGTGCCCTATGCCGGCACGGCGCCGGCGATGACCGCGCTGCTGGGCGGGCAGGTGGACGTGCTGTGCGATCAGACCACCCAAACCATTCCGCAGATCAAGGCCGACCGCGTGAAGCTGTACGGCGTCACCACGCTGGACCGCATCAAGACGCTGCCCGATGCGCCGACCCTGCAGGAGAATGGCCTGAAGGGCTTCGAGGTCAAGGTGTGGCATGGCGTCTACGCGCCCAAGGGCACGCCGCCGGAAGCCATCGCCAAGTTCAACGAAGCGTTGCGCGCCGCGCTGAAGGACCCCGCCTTCACGCAGAAGATGGCGGAACTGGGCGCCGAGATCGTGCCTGAATCCAAGCAGACCCCGCAGGGCCTGCAGACCTGGCTGCAATCCGAGGTCGACAAATGGGGCGGCATCATCCGCAAGGCGGGGGTGTACGCCGACTGACGGCGCACACCGGGCGCGCGGCCAAAGAAAAGCCCACCCTCTCGGGTGGGCTTGGCCTTTATGGCGGGGCAACCTGTTACGCCTGCACCGCTAGTTCCTTCCACACCGCCAGCGGCGCTTCCGCGTGGTTCAAGGTATAGAAATGCAGGCCCGGCGCGCCGTTGTCCAGGAGCGTCTGGCACAGCTCGGTGACCACGTCCACGCCGAAGGCGCGGATGGAGGCCTTGTCGTCGCCGAACTCGGCCAGGCGCAGACGGATCCAGCGCGGCACTTCCGCGCCGCACATTTCCGAGAAGCGCAGCAGCTGCGTGTGGTTCGTGATGGGCATGATGCCCGGCACGATAGGCACGTTCACGCCCTTGGCCTGGGCCCGGTCGACGAAGTCGAAGTAAGCGTCGGCGTTGAAGAAGTACTGCGTGATGGCTGCGTCGGCGCCAGCTTTGACCTTGTTCACGAAATGGTCCAGGTCGGCCGAGGGATTGGCTGCCTGGGGGTGCATTTCGGGATAGGCCGCGACTTCGATGTGGAACCAGTCGCCCGTTTCCTCGCGGATGAACGACACCAGCTCGTTGGCGTAACGCAGTTCGCCCGCATCGCCGCCCATGCCCGAGGGCAGGTCGCCGCGCAGGGCCACCACGCGCCGCACACCGTCGTTCTTGTAGGCCTGGAGGATGTCCCGCAGATCCTGGCGCGTGGCGCCGACGCACGAAAGGTGCGGCGCCGCCTCGCAGCCCAGGTTGCGCAGCGTGCGCACGGCGTCCGCCGTGCCGGCGCGGGTGGAACCGCCCGCGCCGAAGGTCACGCTGACGTACTTGGGCTGGATGGCCAGCATCTGCTTGGCCGCGCGCACCATCCGTTCCTGGCCGGCCAAGTCGCGCGGCGGGAAGAATTCCAGACTGAAAGCGGGAGTAGTCGAATCAGACATTAGGGGATCAGCTTCGTGAGCAGGCCAGAGATGATGCTGTACAGAATCGCACCGCCCACGGCCCACCAGAACCCGTTGACCTGGAAGCCCTTCAGCACGGAGCCGACGAACCAGAACAACAAGGCGTTGATGACGATGAGGAAGAGACCGAGAGTGACGATCGTGATCGGCAGCGTCAGCAGCACCAGCACCGGCTTGACCAGCATGTTCACCAGACCCAGCACCAGCGCGGCGATGAGCGCCGATCCGAAGCTGGCCACGGTGATGCCGGGCAGCAGGTAGGCCACGGCCAGCAAGGCCACCGCGTTCAGGATCCAGACGAGTATCAATGCCATGTTCGATCTCCTGTTGTGAGCCCGCCGGCCCTGCCGCGGCGATACGTTCGCGACAGGGGTCCCGCAGACCGGAAAGCCCGCGCCGACATGGCGCGGCACTTGCCTATTTTGCTACAACCATCAATAGCGGTAGTGCTCGGGCTTGTAGGGGCCTTGCACCGGCACGTTGATGTAGTCGGCCTGATCCTGGCGCAGGGTCGTGAGCTTCACGCCCAGCTTCTTCAGGTGCAGGCGGGCGACCTTCTCGTCCAGGTGCTTGGGCAGCACGTAGACCTGGCCCGACGTGTAGGCTTCGTTGCGCGTGAACAGCTCGATCTGGGCGATGGTCTGGTTGGCGAACGAGGACGACATCACGAACGAGGGGTGGCCGGTGGCGCAACCCAGGTTCACCAGGCGGCCCTGGGCCAGCAGGATGATGCGCTTGCCGTCCGGGAAGATGACGTGGTCGACTTGCGGCTTGATCTCTTCCCACTTGCAGTCGGCCAGGCTGGCGACGTCGATTTCGTTGTCGAAGTGGCCGATGTTGCACACGATGGCCTGGTCCTTCATGGCGTTCATGTGCTCACGCGTGATGACGTGGTAGTTGCCGGTGGCGGTGACGAAGATGTCGCCGTGGGCGGCGGCTTCTTCCATGGTCACGACCTTGAAGCCTTCCATGGCGGCCTGCAGGGCGCAGATCGGATCGACTTCGGTGACCCAGACCTGGGCGCGCAGCGCGACCAGCGCCTGGGCGCAGCCCTTGCCGACGTCGCCGTAGCCGGCCACGACGGCAACCTTGCCAGCGACCATCACGTCGGTGGCGCGCTTGATGCCGTCGACCAGCGATTCACGGCAGCCATACAGGTTGTCGAACTTGGACTTGGTGACCGAGTCGTTGACGTTGATGGCGGCAAAGGCCAGCTCGCCCTTTTGCGACATCTGGTACAGGCGATGCACGCCGGTGGTGGTTTCTTCCGTCACGCCCTTGATCAGGGCCAGGCGGGTCGAATACCACTTGGGATCGCGCTTGAGGGTTTCCGTGATGGCGGCGAACAGGATGCGCTCTTCGTCGCTGCCCGGGTTGGCCAGCACCGAGATGTCCTTCTCGGCCTTGGTGCCCAGGTGCAGCATCAAGGTGGCGTCGCCGCCATCGTCGAGGATCATGTTGGCGTTTTCGCCATTGGGCCATTCGAAGATCTTGTGGGTGTACTGCCAGTACTCTTCCAGCGTTTCGCCCTTGACGGCGAAGACCGGGGTGCCCGACGCGGCGATGGCGGCGGCGGCGTGGTCCTGCGTCGAGAAGATGTTGCACGAGGCCCAGCGCACTTCGGCGCCCAGCGCCACCAGCGTTTCGATCAGCACGCCGGTCTGGATGGTCATGTGCAGGCTGCCGGCGATGCGCGCGCCCTTGAGGGGCTGCTTGGCGGCGAATTCCTCGCGGATGGCCATCAGGCCGGGCATTTCGGTTTCGGCGATGGCGAGTTCGCGGCGGCCCCAGCCGGCCAGCGACATGTCGGCGACGAGGTAGTCGGAAAAGGATTTATCGGTCACAGCGTTCATGGTGTGTAGGCTCCACGTGAAATACGAACGGCGCAGGATATGGCCGGACAACGCGAAGGCACCACGAAGGTCGAGTGCTCGCCTTTCCCGCCATATGCGACAAAGGTGAGCGCCGTTGCTGTAGCGCCGCGCAAGGCGCGCCGCTTGAACAAGGATTCCTGAGCCTGGCGAGCCTGGCCCCGCTTGCCGTGCCGGCTGGCGGGAACCGCAGGGTCGTCGCAACGCTCCTCAGGATTGCCGGGCATTGTACCCGGGAACCGTCCGCCAAGGATCAAACCCCTGGCTCCCTGGCGGGCATTTCGCCGCCAGGCCGCCGCGCAAGCACGGCCCCTTCGGGCACGCACGACGCCTGCGCATGCTCCGCGCCGCGGGCGCTCCCGTCCAGCGGCACCAGTGCAGCCAGCAGGGTCGCGGCCACCGAATCCCAGCTGCGCGTCAGGGCGTGTTCGCGCACCGCATGGCGGTCCAGCGACAGGGCCGAGCGGCAGGCATGGGCCAGGTCTTCGTCCAGGAAACCGGTGACGCCCTGGGTCACCACCGCCAGCGGCGCTTCGCTGCGGAAAGCGGCCACCGGCGTGCCGCAGGCCATGGCCTCCAGCATGACCAGGCCAAAGGTGTCAGTCAGGCTGGGGAAGACGAAGGTGTCGGCCGACCCGTAGAGCGCCGGCAGCGCTTCGTCGTGCCGCATGCCCAGGAAAATCGCGCCGGGAAAGCGCTTCTTCAGCCGCGCCTCATCCGGCCCCGCCCCCACCACCACCTTGCTGCCCGGCAGGTCCAGCGACAGGAAGGCGTCCAGATTCTTCTCGCGCGCCACGCGGCCCACGCTCAGGAATACGGGACGGGGCAGGTCCGGGAAGGCCTGGCCTGCCCCCGGCTGGAACTTGCGCGGGTCCACCCCGCGCGACCAGATCTGCAGGTTCCCCAGGCCGCGCCGCGCCAGCACGTCTCGCACCGTGGGCGTAGGCACCAGCACCCGTTGCGAGGGCCGGTGGAACCAGCGCAGATAACGCCAGGGCAAGGCCGCCGGGATGCCCATGCGCGCCTGCAGGTAGTCCGGGAACATGGTGTGGAACGACGTCGTGAAGCGCCAGCCCCGCGCCAGCGCCATGCGGCGCGCGGCCAGGCCCAGCGGGCCTTCGGTGGCGATGTGCAGGGCGTCGGGCACGATGTCGCCCAGGATGCGGCGCAATTGCCGGCCGGGCTGCAGACACAGCCGCAGGTCGGGCTCGGAGGGCGCCGGCACGGTGCGGCTGCCCTGCGGGTTCACCACGATCAGCTCGTGGCCCCATTCTCCAAGGATCTGCTGCATGGTCGTCCAGGTGCGGACGACGCCATTGACTTGCGGATGCCAGGCATCCGTGACCAGGACGATGCGCATGATGGAGCCGGAAGTGGGCAATAGCGCGATTTAGCCCGCGCCATGTGACATGCCCAAGACGGCCTGCGCGGCCGCCGGCTAATTGTTGCGGCGGGGATACCCTTGCGCCGTGATGCGCACCCAGACTTCGCGCTTTTCCTCTTCCGTCATGAACACCCAGTTGGCGACTTCCATGGCGGTGCGGCCGCAGCCGCGGCAAATGTCGTCAAACAACGTGGAGCAGACGGCCACGCAGGGCGAATCCGAGGCCTTGAAGGCGCGTTGCGCGTCTTCGGCGTCGGGGAGTTTGGAGAGGTCGACGTGGTGCTGATTCATCGGGTGTAGATTAACACCCGGAGTGCGTCCCCTTTTGGATGGCCCTATGCCCCGCCCGGACTTGAATACCTGCCCGCGCGCACGGTGCTACACGCGGGCAGCCCTCTATTCGCGCCAGCCGAAAAACTCCCTGGCCTGCGCCAGCAGCGCGTCCGGACATTCTTCCGCCAGATAGTGCGCGCCCGGCAACGGACCGCCGGATACCTCGTCCGCGATCGCGCGCCATAGCGCCAGCACGTCGAAGTTGCGGCCCACGGCGCCGCGCTCGCCCCACAGCGCACGCAATGGCAGGCTCAGGCGTTCGCCGGCCTCCCGGCCGGCGCGGTCGTGCTCCAGGTCCAGCGTGGCGGAAGCGCGGTAGTCCTCGCAGATGCCCGTGGCCCAGCCGGGCAGTTGCGCCGCGCGTTCGTACTCGGCCATGGCCTCGATGGAAAAGTGCGCCAGCCCGCCGGGCCGCCCGCCCATCACGGAACGCAGGTAGAACACCGGGTCGCGCTCGATCATGGTTTCGGGCAGCGGCGCCGGCTGGATCAGCCAGAACCAGTGGTAATAGGCCTGAGCGAAGGCGCGCGTGGTGCCTTCGTACATGTCCAGCGTGGGCGCGATGTCCAGCAGCATCATGCGGCTGACGGCGGCGGGATGGTCCAGCGCCAGCCGGTGCGCCACGCGCGCGCCGCGGTCATGCGCCAGCACCTCGAAGCGCTGGTGGCCCAAGGCGCGCATCAAATCGATCATGTCGGCCGCCATCGCCCGCTTGGAATAGGCCGCGTGGTCCGGCGACGCGGCCGGCTTGTCGCTATCGCCGTAGCCGCGCAGGTCCGCCGCCACGCACGTGCGGTGGCGCGTCAGTTCCGGCCAGACGCGGTGCCAGATGGCGTGCGTCTGGGGATGGCCATGCAGCAGCAGCAGCGGCGGGCCAGCGCCGTCGACGCGGGCTGCGATGTCGATGCCGTTGGCCGCGATGCGGCGCACGGGCAGGTCGAAGAATGCGGTCATATGGCCTCTTGGTTCAGGCGGTCGCGCACACGGCGCGCCAGATCTTTCATCCAGGGATGCCGCGCCCAATGGCCGGCCTCGAAACGTTCCACCTCGTCCAGCCGCTGCAATGATGCGCCCACCATGTCCTGCCCCTGCGCGTACATGCGGCGGTGCCGTTCAGGCAGCGTGAACGCCGCCGTCCAGCCGTCCATGGCGGTGACGCGCCCGGCCGCCACATCGATGCCGACGCGGTTGGAGGCCGTATTGGACACCCTGGCAAGCAAGGCGTCGATCTCGGCCGGCGCCAGGCTGATCAGCAGCAGGCCGTTGTTCACCGCATTGAAGTAGAAGATCTCGCCGAAGCTGGGCGCGATCACCGCGCGGATGCCGAACTGCTGCAAGCCCCACACCGCATGCTCGCGGCTGGAGCCGCAGCCGAAGTTCGGCCCCGCCACCACGATGGACGCGCCGGCGTAGGCGGGCTGGTTCAACACGAAATCGGGCCTGGGCGCGCCGCCCGCGTCAAAGCGCAGGTCATGCAGCAGGCCACGGTCCAGCCCTGCCTTGTCGATGATGCGCAGGAACTGCTTGGGCATGATCTGGTCGGTGTCCAGATTGGAAAAAGGCAGCGGCGCGGCGACGCCCTCGATGATTGCGGTCATGCGTGTTGCTCCCAGACGCGGACGTCGACGATGCGGCCGGCCAGCGCGGCGGCGGCGGCCATGGCCGGAGACATCAGGTGCGTGCGGCCCGCGCGCCCCTGCCGGCCTTCGAAATTGCGGTTGGTGGTGGAGGCGCAGCGCTCGCCCGGGCTGAGCACGTCGTCATTCATGGCCAGGCACATGGAACAGCCGGGCTGGCGCCATTCGAAGCCGGCCTCGATCAGTTGCGCCGCGATGCCCTCGGCCTCGGCCTGCGCGCGCACCGCGCCCGATCCGGGCACCACCATGGCCCGCACGCCGGCCGCCACCTTGCGGCCGCGCAACACGGCTGCCGCCGCGCGCAGATCCTCGATGCGTCCGTTGGTGCAGGAGCCGATGAACACGCGGTCTATCGGCACGCCGGCTATCGGCGTGCCCGGCGCGAGGCCGATGTAGTCCATGGCCTTCTCCAGCGCCAGGCGGGCCAGCGCGTCGGGCTCGGCCTGCGGGTCCGGCACCACGCCGTCCACCGGCATGGCCTGGTCCGGGCTGGTGCCCCAGGTGACGAAGGGCGCGATCGCGGCGGCATCCAGCACGTGCTCGGCGTCGAACGCGGCGTCCTCGTCCGAGCGCAGCGTGGCCCAATGGGCGCGCGCCTGCGCCAGCGCCTCGCCTTGCAGTTCGGGCGCATGCGCGGCGATGTAGGCCTCGGTGGTGGCGTCCGGCGCGATCAGCGCGGCGCGGGCGCCGGCTTCCACCGTCATGTTGCACAAGGTCATGCGGGCCTCGGCGGACAGCGCGGCGATGGCCTCGCCGCAGAACTCCACCGCATGCCCGCGCGCGCCTTGCGCGCCGATGCGGTGCACGACGCAGATCACCAGGTCCTTGGCGGTGACACCGGCCGGCAGCGCGCCGTCGACGCGGATGCGCATGTTGCGCGCCACCCGGTACGCCAGCGTCTGCGTGGCCAATATGTGTTCGACCTCGGACGTGCCGATGCCGAAGCCCAGCGCGCCCAGCGCGCCGTAGGTGGTGGTGTGGCTGTCGCCGCACAGCACCACCATGCCCGGCAGCACCATGCCATGCTCAGGCGCGATCACGTGCTCGATCCCTTGCAGCGGATCGGTGGTGTCGAACAACGCGATGCCCTGCGCGTCGCAGTTGCGCTTGAGGTTGAGCGCCTGGCGCGACGAGGCGTCGTCGGCGATCACGCGCAGCGCCGCCGGCACCGGATGCGTGGGGATGATGTGGTCCACCACCGCCATCTGCTGCCCGGGACGCAGCACGCCGCGCCCGCGTGCGGCCAGGCCGCTGAAGGCCTGCGGGCTGGTGTATTCGTTCATGATGTGCAGGTCGACGTAAAGCAGGATGTGCTCATCGTCGATCCGGGCCACCTCATGGCTGGCCACCAGTTTGTCGTACAGCGTCTTGCCGGGCATGTCTTGCGTCCTTCGTAGTTGGGTCTTGCGGCCCGATCAGTTGGCCTGGATGCCGGCGTCCTTGACGATGCCGGCCCAACGCGTCATCTCGGCGGCCACCATCGCGTCGGTCTTGGCGGGCGTGGAAATCAGCGGATCGAAGCCTTCGCGGCCCATGCGCTGCGCCAGCTCGGGCGAACGCAAGGCCTGTTCGAGCTTGGCGTTCAGCGTGTCGATCACGGCTTGCGGCGTGCCCGCGGGCGCGCTGATGACGAACCAGGTGTTGAACTCGTAGCCGGGCAGCCCGGACTCGGCGATGGTGGGCACGTCGGGCAAGAGCGGCGAACGCGTGGTGCCGGTCACGCCCAGCGCCTTGAGCTTCTTGCCGTCGACCTGCGGCTTGGCGGCGGACAGCACCGGAAAGCTCATCTGCACCTGGCCGCTGATGGTGTCCACCATGGCGGGGCCGCCGCCCTTGTAAGGCACGTGCAGGATCTGGGTCTTGGACACCGACTTGAACAGTTCCGCGGCCATGTGGAAGGTGCTGCCCGTGCCTGCCGAACCGAAGCTCAGGTCGTTGGCGGGCCGCGCGCGCACATAGGCCAGCAACTCGCTCACATTGGCCACGGGCAACTGGTTGGTCACCGTCAGCACGTGCTGCGACGTCCCTATCGTGCCGACCGAACGCAGGTCCTTGGTCGTGTCGAACGGCATGTTCTGGAACAACGCCGGGTTGATCGCCAGCGACATGGTGTTGACGGCCAGCGTGTAGCCGTTGGGCTCGGCGCGCGCCACCGCGGCCATGCCGATGTTGCCGGAAGCGCCGGCGCGGTTCTCCACCACCACACTCTGCCCCAGGGCGCGGCCCCAGGCATCCGAAATCAGGCGTGCGGCGATGTCCACGCTGCCGCCGGGCGCGAACGGCACGATGAGCGTCACGGCGCGCTGGGGAAAGGCGTCGGCGGCGGCTGGCTGGGTCCAACAGGATGCGGCAATGGCCGCGCATAGAACGCCGGCAGCTTTGTTGATCTTCATTCCTGGTCTCCTCGGTTGGCCGCGCCAGGCGGCTCTTTAGTGGTGAGGCCAGTGTATAAGCCGGTCCGGTTCTTATAATTACTTCTCCAGATAAAGCTTTATTAAATTAAGTTTATAAATAAGCGCATGGACGCCCTTTCCGATCTCGCCTTCTTCTCGCTGGTGGTCAAGCACGGCAACCTGTCCGCCGCCGCCCGCGAACTGGGCCTGACCCCGCCCGCGGTCAGTACGCGCCTGGCCAAGCTGGAGCAGCGCCTGGGTGTGCGGCTGCTGAACCGCACCACCCGTCGGGTCAGCGTCACGCAGGAAGGCGAGCTTTATCTGGCAGAAGGCGCACGCATCCTGACGGACCTGGAAGCGCTGGAACGTTCCGTATCGAGCGCCCGCGCCCGTCCCCAGGGGCTGCTGCGGCTGAATGCCACATTCGGCTTTGGCCGCGCCCACATCGTGCCCGCGGTGTCGGACTTCGCCCGCCAGTACCCGGAAGTGGAAGTCCAGATGCGCCTGACCGACAGGCCGCTGAACCTGATCGAAGAAGGCTTCGACGTGGCGGTGCGCTTTGGCGACCTGCCCGATGCGCGCCTGACCGCGCGCAAGATCGCCTCCAACCGGCGGCTGCTGTGCACGTCGCCGCGCTACCTGGAAATCCATGGCGAGCCGCGCGCGCCGGGCGACCTGCAACGTCACCGCTGCATCGTGGTACGCGAGAACGACGTGGCCTATGGCACCTGGCGGCTGGAATCGGGCCAGCGCGCGGAGACCGTGAAAGTGCGCGGCCCGCTCAGCTCCAACGATGGGCAAAGCGCCCTGGAATGGGCGCTGGACGGCCACGGCATCGTCATGCGTTCGGAATGGGAAACGGCCGAGCATCTGCGCGCCGGCCGTCTGCGCGCGGTGCTGGCCGACTGGCGCACGCCGCCCGCGGACATCCATGCGCTGTATCCCGAACGCCTGAACCTGCCGGCCAAGACAATCGCCTTCGTGGAGTTCCTGTCGCAGCGCTTTGCCCGGCATCTGCGCGCACCAGGTTCGGACGACGCGGTCTGGTGAACCGGTCGCGTCCCGCTCCGGCGCGGCCGCGAAGCTACGCGTCCGCCCCCAGCCGCCCGCCGGCGCGCACGATGCCGCAACGCTTGTGCGCCCGCATCACCACGCCGACTTCGCTGTTCAACACGCCGTCCAGCTCGCCCAGGCGGCGCGTCACGACATCCCACAGATGCAGGCTGTCGCGGCACAGCACGTGCCAGAACAGCTGCGACGCGCCGCTGGTGCCGAACAGGCAGCGGGTGTTGGGGTCCAGCGCCAGATGCGCGGCCAGCGCGTCCACGGCTTGCGGGCGCACCTGCACCGAAATCACCGCCTCCACCGGAAAGCCGACCAACGCCGGCTCCACTTCCACGCGGAAACTCAGCGCACGGCGCTCCACCATGTTGTGCAAGAGACGCTGCGCGGTGGGCTCGCTGACGCCGGCATGCTCGGCCAGTTCCGCCAGGCTGGCGCGGCCGTCGCGCATCAGGTAGGCCACCATGCGCTGTTCAGCGTCCGTCAATGCCGCGGGCGGCTGCGCCGCGGCGGGCTCGGCCGCCGCCCCATCGGGTTGGGCCTGGATACGCCACTGGCCGGCGCGGCGGAACGGCCGCAGCACCAGCCGCGCCTCCACGTGCTCCACCCCGTCGATGGACGGCAGCACGCGCGTCACCACGTCCGGCATGTCGGCGGCGTCCGCCAGCGTCAGCTCGGCCATCAGATCGGCCGAACCGGCCAGCGTGACCACCAGCTGGCTCAGGTCCAGCCGCGCCAGCTGGTCCGCCACCTCTGGCACGCGGCCCGACCGGCAGCGCACCCAGGCGTGCAGCACCACGCCACGGCCGGTAGCCAAGGGATCGGGTTCGGCGATGACACGCAGGGCGTCGGCATCCATCAGGCGCTTGATGCGCCGCGCGACGGTGCGCTCGGGGATGCCGGTGGCGGCGCCCAGCTCGCGCCAGGATGCGCGGGGGTCCGCCTGCAGCGCGATGAGACAGGCGAGATCGGTGTCGTCCAGCCCCGGAGCTAGGGGCTTACCCTTACTTGACGTGTCCATATTCATTAATTTAACGTTCGCGCATTGATAAAAACACAAAATTAAACGGTCTTTTTGACCAAAAATAAATTCTTATTTGAGGTTTTCATGAGCAGCACTTCAGCGCCCCTGCGCAAGCCGCAGGGGGCAGCCGCCTCGGCCGGCACCGCGCCCGTCTCCCGCTCGCGCACCATTCTGGCCGGTAGTGTAGGCAATGCCGTCGAATGGTTCGACTGGACCATCTACGCGTCCTTCGCCATCTTCTTCTCCAGCCAGTTCTTCCCCGAGGGCAACGAAACCACGGCCCTGCTGGCGACCTTCGGCATTTTCGCCGTGGGCTTCTTCATGCGCCCGGTGGGCGGCTGGCTGCTGGGCATCTTCTCCGACCGCTACGGCCGCAAGGCCGCGCTGGGCCTGACCATCCTGATGATGGCCGGCGGCTCGCTGATCATCGCCGTCACCCCCACCTACGCCTCCATCGGCCTGGCCGCTCCGCTGCTGCTGACCGCTGCGCGCCTCTTGCAAGGCCTGTCGCTGGGCGGAGAGTATGCCTCGGCCACGACCTTCCTGGCGGAAATGGCGCCGCCCAACAAGCGCGGCTTTTACTCCAGCTTCGTGTTCTTCAGCGCCGCCGTGGGCATCCTGGCCGCCTCGGCCATCGGCTGGGTGCTGACCTCGACCTTGACCAAGGCCGAGATGGCCGCATGGGGTTGGCGCATCCCGTTCTTCCTGGGCGCCTTGGGCGGCCTGGCCGGTATGTGGATCCGCCGCTCCATCCCGGAAACCGAAGCGTTCTCGCACGCCAAGAAGGCCGGCGTCGAAAAGCAGCCGCTGCGCACCCTGCTGCGCGACCACCCGCGTGAAGTGCTGCGCATCGTGGGCTTTTCCATCCTGACCACGTTCGCGTTCTACATCTTCGTGGCCTACGTACCCACCTACGCCATCCGCCAGGTGCATGCCGACCCGAAGACCGCGTTCGCCGCAAACACCGTCGCGCTGATCGTATTCATGCTGGTGCAGCCGCTTTTCGGCATCCTGTCCGACCGCATCGGCCGCAAGCCGCAGCTGATCTTCTTCGCCGCCGGCTACCTGGTGTTCTTCTACCCGCTGATGACCACGCTGGGTCCCTCGTTCGGTTCGATCCTGGCGGTGGAGCTGTTCGGCCTGGTGCTGTATGCCATGTACACCTCGATCGCGCCGGCCATCATGTCCGAACAGTTCCCCACCAGCGTGCGCGCCGTCGGCATCGGTACGCCGTACAACCTGGTCGTCGCCTTGCTGGGTGGCACCACGCCCTATCTGCTGACCTGGCTGCAGAGCAAGGGCATGGAGCGCTGGTTCTTCTACTACGTGCTGGCGGGCGCCGTGATCACCCTGATCACCTTCATCCGCATGCCGGAAACCAAGGGCCAGAGCCTGAAGTAAGCAGAGAGAACGAACGTCACGCACCAGCGCTTTCCGGTTCCCGCGGGACCGGAAAGCTTTTTCTTTTCCGATGAGACCCATGCCAGCACTAGACACCGCCCTGCACTTCCAAGACGCCCAAGCCCTGGCCGGCGCCATCCGCCGGCGCGAACTGAGTTCGCGCCAGGTCACCACCCACTTCCTGGACCGCATCGAGCGCGCCCCCGCGCTGGCCGCCTACAGCGAAGTCACGGCCGAGCGCGCGCTGGCCCAGGCCGACGCCGCCGACCGCCTGCTGGCCGCGGGCACTCTGCTGGGTCCCCTGCACGGCGTGCCCGTGGCGGTGAAGGACAGCGTGCAATGGGAGGGCGTCAGCGTCTGTCTGGGTTCGCTCGCCCTGCAGGGCCGGATCAGCGACGTCACGGCGGCCCCGCTGCAACAGCTGGCCGCGCAAGGCATGGTGGTGCTGGGCAAGACCCGCATGACCGAATTCGCCTTCGGCCTGTCGGGCCAGAACCCCACCCAAGGCACCGCGCGCAATCCCTGGGACGCGCAGACCGCGCGCGCGCCGGGCGGCTCGTCCAGCGGCGCGGGCGTGGCCGTGGCCGCCGGCCTGGCGCCGCTGGCGCTGGGCGGCGACACCGGCGGCTCGGTGCGCGCGCCGGCGGCGCTCAACGGCCTGGTGGGCTACAAGCCGTCCACCGGCGTCATCAGCCGCACCGGCTGTCTGCCCTTGTCGGATACGCTGGACGTGCTGGGTCCGATCACGCGCACCGTGGCCGACGCCCGCCTGCTGACCCAACTGCTGGCCGGCCCCGACATCGGCGACGCGGCCACGCGGGGCTTTCCCGCAAGCGCCATCGCCGCCTTGCGCCAGCCCGCCGCGCGCGGCCCGGGTCCGGTGGCCGTGCTGGCGCCCGAGGCCTGGCCCGCCCCCTTGGCCGAGGCCGGCCTGCGCGCCTGGCGCGAGGCAGAGGAAAACCTGGCGCGCGCCGGCTACACGCCCACGCCCTGGCATCCGCCCGCGGCGCTGTCCTTTGCCCGCATGGCCGACGACAACTCCGTGGTGCTGGCCTACGAGGCCTACCGCTACTACGGCGCGTTGGCCGAAGACCCGGCCACGCCGCTGTGGGACGTGGTGCGCAAGCGCATCGCGGCCGGCGGCCGCATCGCGCAGGCCGACTATGAAGCCGCGCTGCAACGCCGCGCCGCCGACATGGCCGCATTCGCGCAAGCCATGCAAGGCCTGGACGCCCTGCTGATGCCCGCCTGCGACCAGGCCGCGCAAGCGCTGGACGCCGACGATACGCGCCACGCCGGGTTGGGCAAGCTGCTGCGCCCCGCCAACTTCCTGGGCGCGGCCGCCATCTCGCTGCCTGTGGGCTTCGATGCCGAAGGCATGCCCATGGCGGTGCAGTTGCTAGCGCCGGCAGGTGGCGACGCCGCAATGCTGGATTGCGCCGCGGCGCTGGAGCCGGTGCTGGCGCCGGCGCTGCGCCGGCCGGATTTGTCAGGCTGGGGGCTGTAAGGTCGCTGCCGCAATGAAAAAGCCCCCGCACTGCGGGGGCTTTCTTGTTCAAGCGCCGGGAAGGCTTATGCGCCCTTCTTCAGCGCCTGGACCTTGTCCGTGGCTTCCCACGAGAATTCCGGCTCGGAACGGCCGAAGTGGCCATAGGCGGCGGTCTTGGCGTAGATCGGACGCAGCAGGTCCAGCATGTTGACGATGCCCTTCGGACGCAGGTCGAAGTGCTCGCGCACCAGCTTGGCGATCTGGTCGTCGGGGATGACGCCCGTGCCTTCCGTGTAGACGGTGATGTTGATGGGCTCGGCCACGCCGATGGCGTAGCTGACCTGCACCTGGCACTGGCGCGCCAGGCCGGCGGCCACGATGTTCTTGGCCACGTAGCGGGCCGCGTAGGCGGCCGAACGGTCGACCTTGGACGGATCCTTGCCCGAGAACGCGCCGCCGCCGTGCGGGCAAGCGCCGCCGTAGGTATCGACGATGATCTTGCGGCCGGTCAGGCCGCAATCGCCTTGCGGGCCGCCGATGACGAAGCGGCCGGTCGGGTTGACCAGGAACTTCGTTTGCGGCGTGATCAGGCCTTCGGGGAAGCTGGGCTTGATGATGTCTTCGATCACCGCTTCGCGGATGGTTTCTTGCGAAACCTCGGGTGCGTGCTGGGTCGACAGCACAACGGTGTCGACTTCAGCCGGACGGCCGTCGATGTAGCGGAACGTCACTTGCGACTTGGCGTCGGGACGCAGCCACGGCAGGCGGCCGTCCTTGCGCAGCTCGCTCTGGCGCTGCACCAGGCGGTGCGCGTACCAGATCGGAGCGGGCATCAGATCGGGAGTTTCGTCGCAGGCATAGCCGAACATCAGGCCTTGGTCGCCCGCGCCCTGGTTCAGATAGTCTTCAGAGCTGCGGTCCACGCCCTGGGCAATGTCCGGCGACTGCTTGTCGTAGGCGACCAGCACCGCGCAGCCCTTGTAGTCGATGCCGTACTCGGTGTTGTCGTAACCGATGCGGCGGATCGTGTCGCGCGCGACCTGGATGTAGTCGACGTTGGCGGTGGTGGTGATTTCGCCAGCCAGCACTACCAGACCGGTGTTGCAGAGGGTCTCGGCTGCGACGCGCGCATTCGGGTCCTGCGTGAAGATCGCGTCCAGGATCGAGTCGGAGATCTGGTCGGCAACCTTGTCGGGGTGCCCTTCGGAGACGGATTCGGAAGTAAAGAGAAAGTCGTTGTTGGCCACAGATGCGTCCTTGGTGGCCGGCATTGCCGGCGCATAGGTTCACGAGGCGCGTTGCACCCCTGACCGCATGACATACGCAAATCTGGGCGCGACGCTTTAGCGGATTTGGCAAGAGGCGCGCAAAGCGCTGTACCCTTGCCGTCGCCCCGCAAGTTGTCGGTTAACTCGGCGACTGCGCTATTTTAAGCGAAAATGCGGTTCTGCCGCCAAAGCTGGGGGACGTATGCATATATCCCGGCCCCAGGCGCACTTTCTGTCCGTCCCATTTTTCTGCCGCATGCTGCTCTTCCTGTTCAGATCATTCGCCGCCCTGCCCCTTTCCGTCGCGCACGCCGTGGGGCGGCTGGCCGGGCGCGCGATCTACGCCTGGCCGGGCAAGTACCGCCGGCGGCTGCAGGCCAACGCGGCCCAGGCCGGTTACCCCGATCCGGCTTTCGCGCGGCGCGCGGCGGGCGAAATCGGCGCCATGATCCTGGAGAGCCCGCGCGTCTGGTTCCGCAATGAACAAAGCCTGGCTCAGGTGATCTCGGACGACAACGACGTGGTCAGCGCGGCCCGCGCCGAGAACCGCGGCATCCTGTTCCTGACGCCGCACCTGGGCTGCTTCGAGATCACCGCGCGCTACCTGGCCCGCCAGATGCCCATGACCGTCATGTTCCGGCCGCCGCGCAAGGACATCCTGGCCCCGCTGCTGGAAACCGCGCGCAATACCTCGGCCGTCAATGCCGTGCCGGCTACCATGCAGGGCGTGCGCGAATTCGTGCGCGCCCTGCGCCGCGGCGAATCCGTCGGCATGCTGCCCGACCAGGCGCCCAGCGTGGGCGACGGCGTCTGGGCGCCGTTCTTCGGGCGCATGGCCTACACGATGACGCTGCCCGGCAAGCTGGCCACGCAAACGGGCGTGCCCATCATCCTGACCGCTGGCGAACGGCTGCCGGGAGGCCGGGGCTGGCGCATCCACTATGTCCGCGTGCCCGAACCGCTGCCCGCCGATGCCGCCGAGCAGGCCGCGTTGCTCAACGCCGCCATGGAAACGCTGATCCGCCGCTGTCCGGAGCAATACCTCTGGAGCTACAACCGCTACAAGACGCCGCGTGGCGCCCCGCCGGCCCCCGCCGCCGACACTCCTGCTTCGGCCAGCTGAACCGCCGCGCCCCGTCCGCTCCCTATTTCCCACCATGACTGATTTCAAAACGCGCGCGCTGGTATCCCTGATGAAATGGTTCGGCCGCATCAAGCCGTCGACCCGGCAGCGCATCGGCGCAACCCTGGGCTGGCTGGCGCCGCGGCTGGCCAAGTCGCGCACGCGCATCGTGCGCCGCAATCTGGAACTGTGCTTTCCCGACCAGCCCGAACACGTGCGCGAACAGTGGGTCGCGGACCACTTCCGCGCACTGGCGCAGTCCATCGTCGACCGCGGCGTGCTCTGGTACGGCACACCCGAGGCCATCAAGGAGATGGTCACGCAAACTGGCGCTGACCGCATCAACGAACTGACTGCCCAGGGCCGCCCGGTGATCCTGCTGGCGCCCCATTTCATCGGGCTGGACGCTGCCGCGACGCGGCTCACCATGGAGGTGCCCAGCGGCGCCACCATGTACACGCCGCAAAGCGATCCTCAGGTCGACGCCATCGTCGCCGCCGGCCGCAAGCGCTTCAACGAAGTGTTCCTGGTCAGCCGCAAGGACGGCGTGCGCGACCTGATCCGCCACCTGCGCGAGCGCCGTCCCGTCTACTACCTGCCGGACATGGACTTCGGCCGCCAGGGCGCCACCTTCGCGCCGTTCTTCGGCGTGCCGGCGGCGACATTGCTCGCCACCGCCCAACTGGCCAAGAAATGGGATGCCGCCGTGCTGCCCATCCTGGACTTCTGGAACCCGGATACCGGCCGCTACCACGTCGAAGTGCTGCCGCCGCTGGCCGACTTCCCCGGAACCGACTCGCTGGAAGACGCCACCGCGCGTCTGAACCGCGAGCTGGAATCCTGGGTGCGCCGCTGCCCCAGCCAGTACTACTGGGTCCATCGCCGCTTCAAGACCCGTCCGCCGGGCGAACCCAAACTCTACTGAGTCCGCGGCCCGCGCCGCTCGCGCCCCAATATGGGCGATAATCCAGTGATGAACTGGAACTTCACCAAAATGCATGGCGCGGGCAACGATTTCGTCGTGCTCGACGGGGTCCGCCAGACCATCGAAATGACGCCCGAGCGCGCCCGCGCCTTGGGCGACCGCCATTTCGGCATAGGCGCCGACCAGATCCTCCTGGTCGAGCCCGCGACCCGGCCCGACGCCGATTTCCGCTACCGCATTTTCAATTCCGACGGTAGCGAGGTCGAGCACTGCGGCAACGGCGCGCGCTGCTTCGTGCGCTTCGTGCATGAGCAGGGCCTGTCCGACCGCAATCCGCTGCGCGCCGAAATCGCCACCGGCATCCTGGTGCTGGACCAAGGCGACGACGAACAAGTCACCGTCGACATGGGCAGCACGCGTTTCGAGCCCGCCGCGCTTCCGTTCGACACCGCCGGCCTCTCCTCGCGCATCGAAGGCCAGGACACGCTGTGGGAACTGGAACTGGACGCGCCCGCCGGCCTGCCGCGCACGGTCGCGCTATCCGCCGTGGCGATTTCCAATCCGCACGCCGTGCAGGTGGTGGACGACGTCGACACCGCGCCGGTAGCCGTGCTCGGCCCGCTGATCGAAACCCATCCGCGCTTCCCGCGCCGCGTCAACGCCGGCTTCATGCAGATCGTCGACCGCAACAACATCCGCCTGCGCGTGTTCGAACGCGGCGCCGGCGAAACCCTGGCTTGCGGCACGGGCGCCTGCGCCGCCGTCGCGGCAGGCATTCGCCGCGGCCTGCTGGACTCGCCGGTGCGCGTGCAAGCGCGCGGCGGCGTGCTGACCGTCGCCTGGAACGGCGAGCAATTACGCATGACCGGCCCAGCCGAGTCCGTCTTCACGGGGCAGGTCGATATCGACAAGCTCGTCTTCTCCATGGGGCTGAACCGATAAGCCATGACTGATACCGCTATTACCGCTCAGGACGTCGCTGATTTCCTGCAAGAGAACCCTGGCTTCTTCGACGATCACGCAGACGTCTTCGCCACGTTGCAGGTGCCGCATCCGCACGGTTCGCGCGCCATTTCGCTGGGCGAACGCCAGATCCTGACGCTGCGCGAGCGCAACCGCGAACTCGAATGGCGCCTGAACGAACTCGTGCGCAACGCCACCGCCAATGAAAGCATCGGCACGCATGTGGCCAAATGGTGCTGCCGTCTGCTGTCCGAATGCGATCCGCAGCATGTGCCGGGCGAGATCGCCCTGGGACTGGCCGAACAGTTCGAGCTGAACCACGTGGCGCTGCGCCTGTGGGATCTGTCGGAACTGCCGGCGACCGGCTACGGCGAACCCGTCACGCAAGACGTACGCACCTTTACCGACAGCCTGAAGACGCCGTACTGTGGCGCCGACACCGAATTCGAAGCGGCCGGCTGGCTGGATGCCAAGCCCAAATCCCTGGCGCTGGTGCCGCTGCGCCTGGAAGCCGACGGTCCCGCCGTCGGCCTGCTGGTGCTGGGTTCGGACGACGCCGAGCGCTTCACGCCTGAAATGGGCACGACCTTCCTGGAATCCATCGGCCAGCTGGCTTCGGCGGCGCTGCATCGCCTGAATCCGGCCTCGCCCAAGGCCTAGCACCGACACGGGCGGACGCCATGGCGAAAACCACGCAAGCGCAAGACGCGGCCCCGCCCGAAACTCCCCTGCCGGACGCCATGAGCGCCTGGCTGCGCCATCTGGAAACCAACCGGCGCTACTCGCCCCACACGCTGGACGGTTATCGCCGCGAACTGCATTTCCTGCGCGAGCTTGCCGAGCAGGCCAAGCTGCCGCTGGACAAGATCGGCAACGGCCACATCCGCCAGTTCGTGGCGCGTCTGCACGCCCAGGGCCGCGGGCCACGCAGCCTGGCGCGCACCCTGGCGGCGTGGCGCGGCTTCTATCAATGGTGGGCGCCGGCCATCGAACTGGCTGGCAATCCCGTGGCCGGCGTGCGCGCCCCCAAGGCGCCGCGCGGCCTGCCCAAGGCCCTGTCCGTGGAACAGACCCAGGCCCTGCTGGACCGCGCGCCCGCACAAGTGGCGAACGAACCGGCCGCGTTGCGCGACCAGGCCATGTTCGAACTGCTCTATTCCAGCGGCCTGCGGCTGTCGGAACTGGTCGGGCTGGACCTGCGCTATGAACGTTCCGGCAATTACGAATCGCGCGGCTGGCTGAGCCTGGAAGAGGCCGAAGTCATCGTCCTGGGCAAGGGCGGCAAGCGCCGCTCGGTGCCCGTGGGCCAGGCCGCGCTGGCGGCCCTGCGCAAATGGATCGCGGCGCGCCCGCAGCTCGCGCCCTTCACGGCGCAGCCCGAGGACGCGGCCGCACTGTTCCTGGGCGCGCGCGGCCGCCGGATTTCGCCGCGCGTGGTGCAGCTGCAACTGGCGCGCATCGCGCAGCAGGCCGGCGTGCCCACGCATGTGCACCCGCACGTGCTGCGCCACAGCTTCGCCAGCCACGTACTGCAATCCGCGCAGGACCTGCGCGCCGTGCAGGAAATGCTGGGCCACGCCAACATCTCGACCACGCAGATCTACACCCGGCTGGATTTCCAGCATCTGGCCCGCGCCTACGATCAGGCGCATCCTCGGGCCGGACGCAAATCCTGAACGCCCCGGGCCCCGCGCGTTCCGCGGAAACGGCTGCGCGAATTCGCACGGCCGCTTCCTAACCGCCACCCGCGATCACGCCGCCCAGCAGCATCACGCCCAGCAACAGCACCGCCAGTGCCGCCAGCGCTTCCACGCCGTAGCGCAGGCGCGCCGCGCCGGCGCTGGACAGGCGGCTGCCGATGCGCGTAGCCGCGCCGCCCGCCGCGACCGCGAGGCACGCCAGCGCCGCCACCGTCAGCCCGGTACCCAAGCCCATCGCCAAGGCCGAGGCCACGCCGGCCAGGAAGAAACCCTGCGCCAGGGCGAACACCAGCACGATCAACGCGCCGCTGCACGGGCGCAAGCCCACGGCCAGGATGGCCGTACCCGCACGGCGCCAATTCAGCGGACCCGACACCTGCGCGGGCGCAGGCACATGTGCGTGGCCACAGCCGCAATCGTGATCGTGGTGCTGATGGTGAGAGTGCTCATGCCCATGGCCGTGATCAAGCATCGATTCCGCGGGCGCTGGCCCTGCGCGGGGCCGCAACAGCGGACGGATCGCCTTGATCCACACCAGCCACATGCCCAACAAGGTCACCAGCGCATACGAACCAAGTTCCAGCCAGCGCGTCGCGTTGTTCATCGTGGCCGCGGTGGCGTTGAAGATCAGCGCCAGCACCGCCACCAGCGCGATCGCCACCAACGCCTGGATCAGCGCGGACGCCAGCGCCAGCAGCGCGCCGTTGCGTGCGGTCTGGCGGTTGGCCAGCACATAGGAAGAGATCACCGCCTTGCCATGCCCCGGCCCCAGCGCATGGAATACGCCGTAGGCGAAAGACAGCCCGATCAAGGCCCAGGCCGCGCCGCCCTCGGCCTGCCAGGCGCGAACGGCGCCCGTCAGCTGCCGGTAGAAATGGCTTTGCCAGACCGACACCTGGCCAAAGAAGCCGGCCAGCCAGCCCGGCCCGCCCACGCTCGCTCCGCCCTCCGGCACGCCGAAGGGATGCGCGCCCTGGGCCGCGGCCGCAGCCGCGCCGCCCAGCAGCAGCACGGCCAGCAGCGCGAGCACTACTCGCATCGCACCTCGATGCGGTGCGTCAACCCCTTGGTGATCGCGAATAACTCGTCCGGCAAGGCGTCCGGGTCGGCCGGGATCGCGGCCAATTGCTGCATGGTTTTCCAATCCAGTTCCTTGGGCTTGCGGTAGGCGGACGTGCAGGTCTTGGCGCCTTGCCCGCCCAGCGATACCGCGCCGCTTTGATCGAAGGCGTAGGCCACGAAATAGGTGGGATCGTAGATGTCCACCTGCGCGCCGCCTGCACCCGGCGCCACGGGCGTGGCCAGCGGCAAGGTGAAGGACAGCGTCAGCCGCGTGGTCTTCGGATTCCAGTCGACGCGCGCATCTTGCGGGGCTGCGAAAGCCGAGGTCTTGCCGTCCACGGTGACGCGGGTGAAGTAGTGCGAGATCGGCTCGCCCAGCGCCTGCATCCAATCGCGCGCCATGCCCTGCAGGATCTCGGGCGACAGCGAACCGTCCTTGCCCTTCTTCAATCCCTGCGTGGCGTAGGCGCCGAACATCTCGTCAAACAGCCAGACCTGCCGCAGCGCCGTGATGCGCTGCTGTCCATCGATATCGATCGCCGCGCGGGCATCGATCCACATATGCGGGTGTGCGCTGGCGGCGCCCGCCGCCAGCAGCATCGCCGCCGCGGTCAGGGCTGCATGGCCGCGGCGAGCTGACGTGCGTTCCATTCAAACATTTCCAGGTAGGTGGCGCCGGGCTGTCCGGGCTTGGACAGGGCGTCGGAATAAAGCGTACCACCCACCTTGGCCCCGGTTTCGCGGGAGATCTGTTGGACCAGCTTGGGGCTGCTGATGTTCTCCACGAATACCGCAGGCACACGCTCGCGCTTGACCTGTTCGATGATGCGGGCCACGTCGCCTGCGGCGGGTTCCGCATCCGTCGACACGCCCATCACGGGAATGAACGCCACGCCGTAGGCATCGCCGAAATAACCGAAGGCGTCATGGAAAGTCACGATCTTGCGGCGCTCGGCCGGAATCGCGGCAAAGGTCTTGCGGACCTGCGCGTCCAGCGCCTGCAGGCGCGCGATATAGGCTTGCGCGCGCTGGCGGTAGGCGTCGGCATGCGCGGGATCGGCAGCGGCCAGGCCTTCGGCCACATTGCGGGCGTAGATGACGCCATTGGCCAGGTTCTGCCATGCGTGCGGATCGGCGCCGCTGTGATGATGGCCATGACCATGGTCGTGGTCGTGGTCGTGGTCGTGGTCGTGGTCGTGGTCGTGGCCATCATCATGCCCGCCGCCCGCGAACGTGCGCGTCTTCACGCCCTGGGACGCGACCACGGTGGCGCCGGCAAAGCCCGACGCCTTCGCCAGGCGCGGCATCCAGGTCTCGAAATCCAGACCGTTGACGAACAGCACGCGCGCCGCTGCGAGCTTCTTCGCGTCGCCCGGCGTCGGCTCATATTCGTGCGCGTCCCCATCGGGCCCCACCAGCGTGGCCACGCTGACGTCGGCGCCGCCCACTTCCCGCACGATATCGCCCAGGATCGAAAAGCTGGCCACGGCCTTCAACGGCTCGGCGGCCTGCGCGGTTCCGAACAGCGCCGACAGGCACAGGCCGGCCGTGGCGAGCAGCGCGCGGCGGCGCGCCAGGGAATGGAAACGCATGGCGTATCTCCTTTGGATGAGTCAGGCGCGGCGCATGCGGCGCCGCGCCGGCAGCAGCCCGCCTTGCGGGCCGCCTACGATGGAAAACAGATAGCAGGCGCCGGCCGCCAGGATGATGGCGGGCGAGGCCGGCACGTTGAAGTGGTACGAAATGAGCAGACCGGCCGTGGACGCCGCCACGCCCAGGCCCGCAGCCAGCGGAACCTGGCGGGCGGCGGAGCGGACCCAGAAGCGCGCGGCGGCGGCCGGCAACATCATGATGCCGACCACCATCAACGTGCCCAGCACCTGAAAGCCCGCCACCAGGTTCACCACCACCAGCACCAGGAAAGCCATGTGGACCCAGCCCCCGCCGCCGCCGCTGGCGCGCAGGAAACCCGGATCCAGGCATTCGGCCACCAGCAGCCGGTAGATCGCCGCCAGCGCCAAGAGAGTCACGCTGGCCGTCGCCGTCACCAGCAGCAATGCCGCGTCGTCCAGCCCCAGCACCGTGCCGAACAGCACATGCAGCAGATCCATATTGGAGCCGCGCAGCGACACCAGCAGCACGCCCAGCCCCAGCGATATCAAATAGAAGGCGGCAAAACTGGCGTCCTCGCGCAGCGGCGTCATGCGTGCCACCAGTCCTGCCAGCAGCGCCACGGCCAGCCCGGTGACGATGCCGCCCAGCATCATCGCGCCCAGCGACAGACCGGCCAGCAGAAAGCCCGCCGCCACGCCGGGCAGGATGGCGTGCGACATGGCATCGCCCATCAGGCTCATGCGCCGCAGCACCAGGAACACGCCCAGCGGCGCGGCGCCCAACGACAGGGCGCAGGCGCCGGCCAGCGCGCGCCGCATGAAGCCATAGTCCAGGAAGGGCGACACGACCCATTGCGCCAGGCTCATGCGCGGGCCTCCGCCAACCACTGCCGCGCCCGCTTCAGATGCGCGTCGTTCAGCGTGTGCTCGGTGTCCCCCCACGCCACCACCGAACCGGACAGGAGCAGGCATTCGGGGAAATGGTCGCGCACCAAATCCAGGTCATGCAGCACCGCGATCACGGTGCGGCCCTGGCCGTGCAGGCCGCAAAGCAGGGCCATCAGGTCGTCGGCCGTGTGGCTGTCCACGGCGGCAAAGGGTTCGTCCAGCAACAGTACGGGCGCATCCTGCACCAGCATCCGCGCGAACAGCGCGCGCTGCATCTGCCCGCCCGACAGCGCGTCCACGCCGCGTCCGGCCGCGTCGGCCATGCCCACGGTCTCCAGCGCGTCCATGCAGCGCTCGAGCTCCTGGTTCGCATACCGGCGCCATCCCCCCACTCGGCGCCAGGCGCCCATGGCCACCAGATCCAGCACCGACACCGGGAACGAACGGTCGAGTTCGGCGGCCTGGGGCAGCCAGGCCAACTCCGAACGGCCCGCGCCGCCGATGCGCACGCTGCCGGCCATGGGACGCAGCACGCCCATGATGCCCTTGATCAAGGTGGACTTGCCCGCGCCGTTGGGACCGACCACGGCGGTCATGCCGCCCGCGGCGAAACACCCCGATACCGACTTGAGCGCGGCGTGCCCATGCCAGCCGAAGGACGCGTCGGCCAGTTCGATGGTGACCGGCGCGTTCATCGCGCCCACCAATCCAGCGCCCACCCGGTCAAGGCCCACAAGGCGGCCGCGGCAGCCAGGGCGGCGGCCATGCGGCGCCAGGCGGAGACCAGGAAGGCGGAACGCGGCGGGGGAGCTTGCCGCGGCGCGGCTTCGGGCCGCCGGGGCAAAAGCGTGAAATGGGACATGGAAAGAATGCGGAGGCGAATAGCGGCTACAGCCAGTTTTATTATGTTATATCATAACCAAACGGCTTGATTCCACGGCGTTCGCCCGCATCTGGATGTTTTCTGCTACCTTCCAGGCATCTCGCGCGCATCGCGCGCGTTTTCCATAGAGATAAAGCCAGCCATGTCCGCACCGTCCCGCCCCCCTCGCAGCGATACCGTCGGCGCCCAGCTCAGCGTCGCCGAAGCGCTGTGCGAGCAGCGCGGGCGCCGCCTTACCCCCATCCGCCGCAAGGTGCTGGAACTGCTGCTGCGCCACGGCCGAAGCCTGAAGGCCTATGAATTGCTGGATGCGATGCGCGCCGTGCATCCGGGCGCCGCGCCCCCCACCGTGTACCGCGCCCTGGACTTCCTGATGGACGAGGGCCTGATCCACCGCCTGGACGCCGTCAATGCCTGGAGCGCCTGCCACGACGCGGGCGGCGCGCCCCACGACCTGCTGGTCGTCTGTACGGGCTGCGGCGCGGTCGCGGAAGTGTCCGACCCCGCCATGAGCCGCCAACTGGCCGAACGAGTCGCCCAGACCGGCTATTCCCTGGCCACGCACGAAACCGAAATCCGCGCGCTGTGCCCCCAGTGCCAGCAGAAGCAGCCCGCCGCGGACGCCGGCCACGGCCACCACCATCATTAAGAACTAGTGCCGGCAGGCAGCCCGCCCGCCACTTCTCCGCCATCGGACGCAAGCCCGCGCAGAACGTTTCATCCGGATGCGCGCATCGCGCTCTTGAAATCGGGCAAACCGCCCCCAAATAGTGGTATCGCCCGATACTTGACGGCGTACGGACGCCATCTGGATGGCTACGGCCCCAGGGTTGACCCTGGGTTTGCCCCCTGCCCCCGACTGTGCTGTAATCCTGCGTCCGGCCGCTGCAGGCGGCCCACGCAGCCTGCGGCAAACATCCTCCGGCAAAGACTGGGAAACCCCGTCCAAACGTCGCAAGACGGCGTTGCAAGACAGGGTTGCGATCCCCGCCGAGAGTTCCTGTTTAACGCCTTGACTTCACGCTAGCAGCTTCGCCATGAACACCCCGCGCAGTTTGGACAAAATGGTTCCCGTCACCATCCTCACCGGCTTTCTCGGTGCGGGCAAGACCACCCTGCTCAAACGCATCCTGACCGAATACCATGGCCGCCGCGTGGCGGTCATCGAAAACGAGTTCGGGCCGGAAAGCATCGACAACGACCTGCTGGTGCAGGACCGCGACGAAGAAATCATCGAGCTGTCCAACGGCTGCGTCTGCTGCACCGTGCGCGGCGACCTGATGCGCACGCTGGGCGAACTGCGCGCCAAGCGCGAAGCCGGCGAACTGTCTTTCGAACGCGTCATCATCGAAACGACCGGCATGGCCAACCCCGGCCCCGTGTGCCAGACGTTCTTCATGGATGACGACATTGCCGAGTACTACCGCCTGGACGCGGTGGTTACGGTGGTCGACGCCAAGCACGGCATGGCCACCCTCGACGCCCAACCCGAAGCCCAGAAGCAGGTCGGTTTCGCCGACCGCATCCTGATCTCCAAGCGCGACCTGGTCAACGAAGTCGACTACGAAGCGCTGCGCCACCGCCTGGTTCACATGAACCCGCGTGCGCCGATCACCCCGGTCAACTTCGGCGAAGTCGACCTGAAGTCCATCATCGACATCAGCGGCTTCAACCTGAATTCCATTCTGGACATCGACCCGGATTTCCTGGCCGATGAGCACCCCGACGCCGCCCATGATCACGACCATGGACATGACCATGGCCACGATCATGACCATGATCACGAAGGCGACTGCGGGGCGCATTGCAATCATGCCCACCATCATCACCACCACCAGCACGACGACGAAATCGGCGCGTTCGTGTTCCGTTCCAACAAGCCGTTCGATCCCGCACGCCTTGAGGAATTCCTGGGCGGCGTGGTGCAGGTCTATGGCCCCGACCTGATGCGCTACAAGGGCATCCTGTACATGAAGGGCATCAACCGCCGCATGTTGTTCCAGGGTGTGCACATGATGATGGGCGCCGAACCCGGCAAGCCGTGGACCGCAGCCGAAAAACCGTCCACCAAGATGGTTTTCATCGGCCGTAAGCTGCCCCAGGAGATTTTCACCCGGGGCTTGGAGCAGTGCCTGGCGGGGTAATCCCCCTTCCTGACGTGACGTGATGCGACGAAGGCAGTACTGTGAGGTACGAATAGCGTAGGCAACAAGTAATACGGACCGGGAATGAACGCCCGCGCCAGGATCGATTCATAGTGGAGTGTTTTCATGGCTACCAAGGCAGCAACCAAGAAATCAAGCAAGTCGACGAGCGATACGGCGATTGATCTGCCCAGCGAGAAGGAATTGCTGGCCATGCCCGAGTCCGACTATATGAACGAACGCCAACTGGCGTTCTTCAAGGAACGGCTCAAACAACTCGAGCAGGACATCCTGGCCAACGCCGGCGAAACCACCGAGCACCTGCGCGAAACGCAGTTCGTGCCCGATCCCGCCGACCGCGCCACGATCGAGGAAGAACACGCCCTGGAGCTGCGCACCCGCGACCGCGAGCGCAAGCTGCTGAAGAAGGTGCAACAGTCCATCGCCCGCATCGACAGCGGCGAATACGGCTGGTGTGAGGAAACCGGCGAACCCATCGGCATCCCGCGCCTCTTGGCCCGCCCCACGGCCACCCTGTCGCTCGAAGCGCAGGAACGCCGCGAGATGCGCCAGAAGCTCTACGGCGACTGATCCGTCCCGTATTCAGGCCCTACGCTGAAAGGCTATGCTGGTTTCCAGCATGGCCTTTTTCTTTGGCCGGCACGCAAAGGGGACGCAAGCGTCCTGCCTTGATTTCCCCGCAACCGCCCCCAGCTAATCCCTTCATAGGAAGGAACGCATGGAACAATTTCACGCCACCACCATCGTGTGCGTGCGCCGCGGCAACCGCGTCGCACTGGGCGGCGATGGCCAGGTCACCCTGGGCAACATCGTCATCAAGGGCACCGCCCGCAAGATCCGCCGCCTGTACCACGACAAGATTCTGGCCGGCTTTGCCGGCGCCACCGCCGACGCGTTCACCCTGCAGGAACGCTTCGAGGCCAAGCTGGAAAAACACCAGGGTAACCTGATGCGCGCCGCGGTCGAACTGACCCGCGACTGGCGCACCGACCGCGTCCTGCGCCGCCTGGAAGCCATGCTGATCGTGGCCGACGCCGAGCACACGCTGGTGCTGACCGGCAACGGCGACGTGCTCGAACCGGAACACGGCCTGGCCGCCATCGGCTCCGGCGGCGCCTACGCCCAGTCGGCCGCCCTGGCGCTGCTGCGCAACACCGAGCTTTCGCCGGAAGCCGTCGTCAAGCAATCGCTGGAAATCGCCGGCGACCTCTGCATCTACACCAACCAGAACCACGTCATCGAAACGCTGGGCGACTGACGCCCGCCACGCGGCGCGCCCGTCGCGCCGCGGCCGCCACCCCAGCCTGCCCTAGCTTCAAGGATCCGCCCTCATGTCCGCATCCAACATGACGCCCGGAGAGATCGTCTCCGAACTCGACAAGTACATCGTCGGCCAGAACCGCGCCAAGCGCGCCGTGGCCGTGGCGCTGCGTAACCGCTGGCGCCGCCAGCAGGTCGCCGAACCCCTGCGCCACGAGATCCACCCCAAGAACATCCTCATGATCGGCCCCACCGGCGTGGGCAAGACCGAAATCGCGCGCCGCCTGGCCAAGCTGGCCAACGCGCCCTTCATCAAGATCGAAGCCACCAAGTTCACCGAAGTGGGCTACGTGGGCCGCGACGTCGACACCATCATCCGCGACCTGACCGAATACTCCATCAAGCAGACCCGCGAACTGGAAATGCGCCGCGTGCGCACGCAAGCGGAAGACGCCGCCGAAGACCGCATCCTGGACGCCCTGGTGCCGCCCCCGCGCGGCGCCTCCGGCGAACCGGAACGCGGCGAGGACAACAGTGCCCGCCAGACCTTCCGCAAGCGCCTGCGCGAAGGCAAGATCGACGACCTCGAAATCGAGATCGAAGTTGCCCAGGCCGTGCCGCAGATGGACGTCATGACGCCCCCCGGCATGGAAGAAATGGCCGAACAGCTGCGCGGCATGTTCGCCGGCATGGCGCGCGACAAGAAGAAGCCCAAGAAGATGAAGGTGCGCGAAGCCTTCAAGCTGATCGTCGACGAAGAAGCCGCCAAGCGCGTAAACGAAGAAGACCTGCGCACCGTGGCGATCAACAACGTCGAGCAGAACGGCATCGTCTTCCTGGACGAAATCGACAAGATCGCGGCCCGCCAGGAATCTGGCGGCGCGGACGTCTCGCGCCAGGGCGTGCAGCGCGACCTGCTGCCGCTGGTCGAAGGCACCACCGTCAACACGCGCTACGGCATGGTCCGCACCGATCACATCCTGTTCATCGCGTCCGGCGCCTTCCACCTGTCGCGCCCCTCGGACCTGATCCCTGAACTGCAGGGCCGTTTCCCGATCCGCGTCGAACTGGAATCGCTGACCGCCGAGGACTTCGTGCGCATCCTGTCCGACACGGATGCCTCGCTGACCAAGCAGTACACGGCGCTGATGGCGACCGAGGACCTGCAGCTGGAGTTCACCGAAGAAGGCGTGCGCCGCCTGGCGGAGCTGGCCTTCGAAGTCAACGAAACCACCGAGAACATCGGCGCGCGCCGCCTGTACACGGTGATGGAGAAACTGCTGGACGAGCTGTCCTTCGACGCCACCGCCAGCAGCGACAAGAACGTCAAGATCGACGCCGCCTACGTCAACGCGCAACTGGCGGAAGCCGCCAGCAGCCAGGACCTGGCGCGCTACGTGCTGTAGTCCCCGCGGCCGCGCCTTGCGCGCCGCCAGCAAAACGCCGTCCGCAGCCTGGCGCTGCGGACGGCGTTTTCTTTTGCCGGGCGGCAGGCCCGGCCTGGACGCGGCGCCTACCCGGAACGCTAGTTGCTGATCGCGGTCACGATGTACTTGCCGTCCTTGCGGACCGCCGTGAAGCGCACCTTGTCACCCGCCTTGATCTTGGCCAGCAGCGCCGGATCGGCTTCATAGACCAGCGTCATCGCGGGCAGGTCCAGCGCCTTGATGGCGTCATGCTTGATCGTGACCTTGCCGCCGGCCGGATCCACCCGCCGCACTTCCCCGCTGGCCTCGGCCTGCTGCGCGAACGCCAGCGGCGCGGCCAGCGTGACGACGGCCACCGCCGCCGCGGCGGCCATGGGCATTGCATACTTGCGGTCAAAAATCATGCAGATATCCTCCGATTGCAGGGAAAGCGCGGAACCGGCGTCCCCGCTTTCCATAGTGCTAGGATACCGCCCTCGTGCAACAGTTCCCCCGCCCTGACGCAACAATTCTGACAGTTGATTGCGGAATACGCGGGCCGCGCCGCCCCGATACATGGCTGGACGCAAAACCCCTACCTTTCGTCACTCATTTCAGGAGCTCCCATGGCCAACCGCTTATCCGTCATCGCCACCCGCACGGGAGACGACGGCACCACGGGTCTGGGGGACGGATCCCGCACGCCCAAGGACGCCCCGCGCATCGCGGCCATCGGCGACGTCGACGAACTGAACAGCGTAATCGGCGTATTGCTGACCGAGGATCTGCCCGCCGAGATATCCGCGGATCTGCTGGCCATCCAGCATGACCTTTTCGACATGGGCGCGGAACTTTGCATCCCAGGTCACACCGCCCTGACGGACGAGCACATCGCCCGCCTGGACGCGCGCCTGGCCCACTACAACGCGGCCTTGCCGCCTCTGCGCGAATTCATCCTGCCCGGCGGTTCGCGCGGTTCGGCGCAGGCGCATGTGGCGCGCACGGTCTGCCGCCGGGCCGAACGGGCCGTGGTGGCACTGGCGCGGGTCGATCTGGTGCACCCGCCGGTGCGGCAATACTTGAACCGGCTGTCGGATCTGCTCTTTGTCCTGGCGCGCTGCATTAATCGCGCACGGGGAACGGCTGATGTGTTCTGGGCCGGCCCCAATGCGCGTAAGACCACGTAACTCATGAGATGAAATGCAAGATGAAATTCTGGCCATCGCTGGAGGCGTACCTGGAACGTCTCTATTTCACCCCATGGTTTGTTTCATTTTTTAGGTCGGGCTAAAGCACTTGCGGCATAATTGAGGGTTAATTAGCGGGTTTGCATGCACGCTCAAAGCTCAAGGACTAGACAAGAATGAGTATCATTGTTACCGGCGGAGCAGGGTTTATCGGCTCCAATTTTGTACTCGACTGGTTCCAGCAAAGCAGTGAACCCGTCGTGACATTGGACAAGCTCACCTACGCGGGCAACCCCGAAAACCTTGCTTCGCTCAAGGACAATGCCGCTCACAAGCTGGTCCAGGGCGATATCGGAGACTTTGAGCTGGTCAGCCGCCTGCTTGCCGAACACAAGCCCCGCGCCGTTCTGAATTTCGCCGCTGAATCGCATGTCGACCGCTCGATCCATGGTCCCGGTGAATTCATCCAGACCAACATCGTGGGCACCTTCCACTTGCTCGAAGCCGTGCGCGCATATTGGAACGGTCTGCCGGACGATGAACGCGCCGCGTTCCGCTTCCTGCATGTGTCCACCGATGAAGTCTACGGCTCCCTGGAAAAAGACGATCCCGCCTTCAGCGAGACCAACCGCTACGAACCCAACAGCCCGTACTCGGCCAGCAAGGCCGCCAGCGACCACTTGGTGCGTGCCTATCACCATACCTACGGTTTGCCGGTGCTGACCACCAATTGCTCAAACAATTACGGCCCTTATCACTTTCCCGAGAAGTTGATTCCGCTGGTCATCCACAACGCTCTCGCCGGCAAACCGCTGCCAATCTATGGGGACGGTCAGCAGATCCGTGACTGGCTGTATGTGAAGGACCACTGCTCAGCGATACGCCGCGTCCTTGCCGCCGGACAGTTGGGCGAAACTTATAATGTGGGCGGCTGGAACGAAAAGACCAACCTGGAAGTCGTCCGCACCCTCTGCGCCTTGCTGGACGAACTCAGCCCCCGGGCTGATGGCCAGCCTTATAAGAATCAGATAACGTTCGTGAAGGACCGGCCCGGCCACGATCAACGCTACGCCATCGATGCGTCGCGTCTTGAGCGCGAGTTGGGCTGGAAACCCGCGGAGACCTTCGAAACCGGCATCCGCAAAACCGTAACGTGGTATTTGGAGAACCAGCAATGGGTGGCCGGTATCACCAGCGGCACCTATCGCGACTGGATCAGCACGCAATACGCAACCTGACGGATCGGCGTTCGCATAACCACGACACACCGCGCACCGCCCATCACGATAAGTCGAGTTTCCGCATTGCCAATTAGCCAACAACCTATCCGCACGGACGAGCAGGTGAATGAGCGGATTGCTATCCTTCTGTGCACGTACCAGGGTGAAACGTACCTGCCAGAGCAACTGGACTCATTCGCCGCACAGACTCATTCCGACTGGATCGTCTGGGCGTCCGATGATGGCTCTTCCGACGCCACGCCACGGGTGCTTGAGGACTACCAACGCCGCTGGGCGTGCGGCCAACTGATGATACTCGCCGGCCCGCGCAAGGGTTTCGTTGCGAATTTCATGTCGTTGCTGTGCAGCCCGGAGCTTGCCGCCGATTATTACGCGCTTTCCGACCAGGACGATATCTGGCACGCTGACAAACTGCAGCGGGCCGCGGATTGGCTGCGCCAAATACCCGAAGACGTGCCGGCGCTCTACTGTACGCGCACCGAACTCATAGATGAAGCGGGCCGTTCGCTCGGCTATTCGCCGTTGTTCAAACGACCGCCTTCTTTTGCCAATGCGCTTGTACAGAATGTAGCGGGTGGCAATACGATGGTAATCAATAATGCGGCGCGCACCTTACTGCTGGAGGCCGGCGCCGGCCTTGATGTCGTCGCCCATGACTGGTGGATGTACATCGCAATCAGCGCCTGTGGCGGTCGTGTTCACTATGACAGTCAACCGTCACTAAAGTATCGTCAGCATGGCGGCAACCTCATCGGCGCCAATACTGGATTGTTTGCAAGGCTGCAAAGGATCCGGCTGTTGTTCCGCGGTCGTTTGAAGACCTGGACCGATCAACATATCGTTGCGCTGGCGCCGTTGCTACCCAGGCTGACGCCCGTCAACCGCAAGATCTATGAGCGTTTTGTCAAAGCTCGCCAACGCAGCCTTCTGCCCCGCATCATCGGACTCAAATGCTCGGGCGTCTATCGCCAGACGGCCTTGGGAAATCTGGGGTTGCTCGCCGCTGCAATATCCAACCGGATTTGAAGGTAGCCATGAAAATTCTACTGCTGGGTAAAGACGGCCAAGTTGGTCACGAGTTGCAGCGAACTCTGCTGGCGCTCGGCGACGTCCACGCCTCTGGCCGCGGAGACGCCAACTTTGAAGATCCAGACAGCCTGGGCCGCTTACTGGAAGCGCAAATGCCCGACATCATCGTCAATGCTGCGGCCTATACAGCGGTAGACAAGGCCGAAACACATCAAGATGTCGCCCGCCGGGTCAACGCCGACGCAGTTGCTGTGCTTGCCAGCTACGCTCAGGAAAAGCAGGCATTGCTAGTGCATTACTCCACGGACTACGTATTTGACGGCACCAAGAACGGTCCCTACGACGTGGATGATCAGACCAACCCGCAAAGCGTGTATGGCCGCACCAAGCTGGCGGGCGAATCGGCCATCCTAGCGAGCGGCTGCAATGCCCTGATGCTGCGCACCAGTTGGGTATTCTCGGCGCATGGTGGCAACTTCATCAAGACTATCCTCCGCCTGGCCAAGGAGCGCGATGCATTGAGTATCGTTGCCGATCAGCATGGCGCTCCGACTTCCGCCGAACTCATTGCTGATGTCACGGCACTGGCCATCGCAGGGTGGCTGCAGGGCCGCCTGGCCTGCGGCATTTATCACCTGACCGCTTCCGGCGACACGACATGGCACGGTTTGGCATCGCATGTCGTGGATCGCGCGTGGCGCAATGGTGTGAAGCTAAAGACCGACCGGGACCACATCAAACCCATTACGACCGAGGAGTATCCGGTCCCGGCTGTCCGACCCAAGAACTCTAGACTGAACACCAGCGCATTGGCGTCCCCCTTGAAACTACAGTTACCTCATTGGACGGTCCACGTCGACCGCACAGTGGACCAACTTACGTCTACGGAACTTTCGACATGAAACGCAAAGGTATTATCCTGGCTGGGGGGTCCGGTACCCGGCTGCACCCAGCCACCCTAGCAATCAGCAAGCAATTGCTGCCGGTTTTTGACAAACCGATGATTTACTACCCCTTAAGCACCCTGATGCTCTCGGGGATCCGGGACATTCTCATTATTTCGACCCCCCAGGACACTCCCCGCTTCCAGCAGCTGCTCGGCGACGGGTCGCAGTGGGGCCTGGCTCTCCAGTATGCCGTCCAGCCGTCCCCCGATGGCCTGGCTCAAGCCTTTCTCATCGGAGAATCATTCCTCGGCAATGACCTGTCCGCACTCGTGCTTGGGGACAATATCTTTTACGGCCACGACTTCCACCAACTACTGGCCAATGCCGGCGCCCGCGCCGACGGCGCCAGCGTGTTCGCCTATCACGTACACGACCCCGAACGCTATGGTGTTGCGGAATTCGACAACAGCGGGACTGTCCTGTCCCTCGAAGAAAAGCCGGCCAAACCTAAATCCAACTACGCGGTCACGGGCCTGTATTTCTACGACAAGGACGTGGTCGAAATCGCCAAGCAAATCAAGCCATCGGCCCGCGGCGAACTCGAGATTACCGATCTGAATCGAGTCTACCTCGGCCAAGGCAAACTGAATGTCGAAATCATGGGCCGCGGCTATGCCTGGCTCGATACCGGCACCCATGAATCGTTGCTCGAAGCCAGCCAGTTCATCTCCACTCTGGAGAACCGCCAAGGCTTGAAAGTCTCATGCCCGGAAGAAATCGCATTCCGCAATGGATGGATTACGCCTGAACAGCTGGAGACATTAGCGGAACCGTTAGCCAAGAACGGCTACGGCAAGTATCTGCAACGCTTGCTCGTCGAGAAAGTTTACTAAGCGAAGCCGGGGCAGCAACCGACATGGCTACTGCGCCAGCCCCCAAGGCCAACCTTTCGCTTAACCGGCGGAGACGGTCAAGCGCCCCGTCTGTTTAGCGCCGTGCAGCCTGTGGGCTGGTCGCCGCATACCCGCCCTCAAGATTGGCATCGGCAGTTCCCGCCGCCGCAGCCTGTGCTGACCCGGAACGCAATTTAAAGCGAAGCCGTGCATCATCGAGTCGACGCGCAAAACGGTGACCAAAGTTCAGGCTAGGCTTTTCCAGCAAATGCCAAGATAGCGCGGCCAGCAAAAGCGCAAGGGGCATTGCAATTGCCGTCACGGCAATCGCCGTAGGACGCACTTGGAAATCCACCAAAATGGAATACGCGATTTGCTGGCTGGGCCATCCGTAAAGATAGACGCCGTAGGAATAGTCATGCGTGATCGGCAGGCGCTTGATCAAAGGACCTAGCGTAGCCAGCCACATCGCGACAGCTATTGAGAGGCCGAAAATTACAAAACGCTTCAAATCCACGAAGCCAGCCTTGTGCGCCCAGAGCATCAATACGGCAAAGAAGATGATCATCGCGACAGGGCGGAACTCGATCTTGTCTTCGAGGACGTAAAAGAGACCCCCAATTAGAAAAATGATGGAAAACGCGGGGTAAGCCGGCGTGCCGTAGAGCGCGGGGTTATTACCCAGCAGCGGCACCTTATCAGGGATGAGTGCAAGACATAGGATCAAGAACAAAAAAACCAAACATTGCATGCTTTTGTCTTTCATCAACCCCAACAGCGAAAGCACTCCTAGAGCAAGATACAGGCGCAATTCCAGCGTAATGGACCATAACGATCCATTCAACGCCTTTTCAGGGTGATTTTCAAATATCCCTGGCACAAAATACAGATTCCAAACACCCAGAGAGTTTGTAATAAAATAATTTAACGCATCCTTGCTAGCCAAGATTTCGGTGAACTTCGCTCCACCAAACATCCAAGAAAAAACATAGGGCACCAAGAAACAACATAGTATCAATGCGGGATAAATCCGCATCACGCGTTTAACTGCGTAACCACCAATACTGCGACTGCTGTCCAGACTTTTGGTAATCAACGCTCCACTAATAAAAAAGAACACTACCACGCTTAGCTCACCAGCATGAGTCACCCCAGACTTCCGGGCGACCCATTCCGCCTGACCTGTAAATGCGTAGCTGTGGGCATAGATAACCAAGAGCGCGGCGAGCAAACGCACCGCATTAAAGTTATTCGATTTGGGTAATAAGACGCTAGACATGACGTTCCTTATCGACGGGCGCCTCTTAGGCGCCAATCCTCTTCATCTTGACAAGCCAGATACGCTCATGACCACTGCGGCCATGACAAGGAACAATGCTTTCCACTCGGAGGCGCGCCGCTTCCGCGAACCGCTCGATTTTCTGACGACTGATTTCGTCGTTGGCGTCCAGATCTGCCGTACCGAGCGCCAACACGAAGCTCTGACGCGGCATCAATTCTGGATCTGTATTTAGTCTCTCCTTCATCCTTTCCAGCGTTGGCGCTTCAAACATGGGCAGCCTTGGCCCGATAGCGGTAAGGGCACCCATCCAATAGCCCCATTGGGGAAACAAGAGTGTAGTATCGCGTGGCTCAGTGGCTAATTGTGTGATGGCGACGTTGATAGCTTCGGTGTACATCCCCGCGCCGCCCTCCTGCACCAACCTCTCTGCAAACTTGCGGGTCAAGGAAAAGTTGAAAGCGAGCATCGCAACGCACAACAATGCAAATGCAAGATTCGCCGCAGGGCGCAAACCGCTAGACCGCCCCTCACCCGTGCTCGTACTTCCCGCCCCAGATGCCGGCCACGCCAGAGCCAGCATTACATAGGCCAAGGGAAGCAGCATGATGTAATGCTGAAGGCTCAGCGGCGTACCCACGATGATCCCCAGCGCGATATGGCTGATGAAAACCAACAAGATGGCGTCCCCGAGCAATGCCCGCTTCGACGCGGCCGCTACAGCGTGATCAACGGTCGCTCCACGCGGCCAGAGTCGAAAAAACAGCCAAAGAACCGGACCGATAGCCAGCACGACCGCACCGATAGTCTTGCTTATCGCGCCAACTCGTGCACCGGCAAAGATCATGTCTTCGATGGTGGATCCGGCTCGCAAGAACAAAATGCGATCAATCACGGTATGCCATCGCTCGGAAAAACTTTGCGTAGCGTTAACCACTCCGTACATGCTTTGCAGCCCGCGCAGCTGATCCAGATAGCCATGCAGGCCCATGTTCAAAATAATGGACAAGTGGGCGTAAACATATGGCAGCCACCCAATCAGCGTTCCCAACACCAACGCAGTGACCATGCGCCAATTCCAAGAACGTCGGATCTGAAAAGCCATGGCCAATACGATCGCCGCAGCATAGAAGGCGAAAACGAAATAGCAATAGGCTGCAAAACCCAGGAATATTCCCGCCCACCAATATCGAGCGCTGGATCGCCTGGCTGCGGCCGCATCGATATGCCACTGGGCAAGCAGCCCAAGCGCCAGAAAGAAAAATATGAGGGGAACCAACTGCAGATAGTACTGCGTCCTCCAGGAAAAAAGGAATGTCGGATCGATTGCCAGCACACACGCCACGAGTGCGACGGCTGCCCTCGGGGTTTGCCATTTACGCAAGCACCACATCAAACAAACAAGAAGGACGATTCCCAAGAGAACGTGATACATCCGAAATTGCGGTATTCCATACCCCAGGGCCGAGAAGAAGGCCATCGCCGGATAAGCAGCAAAATTCCCTCCGTAGAGGGAATTCAATAAAGGGAAATTTCTGAAAAGATAGTTATCTGGATAGGTCCACGACGGCGCCGGAACGTCCCCTCGCAGCATAAAGGCAGCGTGGTAATCCGGATTCGCGGCGTCCATATAGATGCCCGGCAACATCAAGTCCCTCAGCCCGAGAATTGCAAAAAGCAATACCGGAGCTAGATAAATCCAATTACCTTTAAAATGATTCTTCATATTTTCTGTGATGTCGCTTGCCAAGGCGCAAGCGGGACTCAAAGATGGCATCGAATGTCTAATCGACCAGTATAGCGTAGGACGTCCACGTCCGGTACACCAAAACAGCGTCATCCGGGTACAATAAAGTATGTACGGCGCGCTAGCCGTGACGCGGTCGGGCTGGGGCCCACCGTCCTCCTCCCTCAACGCCGCCGGTGCTCGGTCGACATTCGATGAAACGCTTCTTAGGATTTGCTATCTTTTCGGGAGTTGGCTGGTTATGTGATTTACTCACCTTCACCATACTAGTCAAATGGGCCGGCCTTCCTGCTTTTTGGGGTAATCTTGCGTCTTCCTATGTCGGAATAACATTCGTCTGGTTTACCTCCTTAAGGTCGGTATTCCATATCGACTCGCGCTCGCGAGGTAAATTCCTACTTGTATATTGGGCTTACCAACTAGCGTCCATCCTTTTCTATTCCAAGGCGCTTTCGCTTCTAAGCATCGGCATATCCGATTACCGCGCCTTCACGACATATAGCGACCCCGGATCTCTCGGCATAATTGCAAAGATAATAATCACACCAATCAATCTTTTCACGAACTTTATTTTTATGAAGCTGCTTACCAAGCGTATGCCGGCGCACTAAAATGACAAACACCAAACCAAAGATTCTGGTTTTCATTCCCGCGTACCGATGTGAAGCACAAATAACCCGCGTGTTGGATCAGTTCGATAGAGATACCCAGAGGCTGTTTGACACAGTCATGGTTTTGGACAACCGGTCGCCTGACGCCACTCTGCAAGTCGCCGCATCGCATGGCGCCAAGAAGTTCACCGAATGTCATTTTCTGGCTTGCCGGAATCAAGACAATTATGGACTTGGCGGTTCGCACAAGGTTGCTTTTCGCTATGGCGTCGAGCATGGATTTGATTATTTGGTGGTATTACACGGTGACGACCAAGCCGACATTCGAGATCTTGGACCCATACTGTCCAATGGAATACCTTCAGACATCGATTGCTTGTTGGGATCCCGCTTCATGCAAGGCAGTAAGTTAAAGGGCTATTCCAAGTTCAGAACTTTTGGAAATATCGTATACAACTTTCTCTTCTCCTTGGTGGCCTGGCGGGGGATCAAGGACCTTGGGTCCGGCCTCAACCTTTACAAACTATCGACATTCCGCGATTTCTACTACGAGAAATTCCCGGATGACTTGACATTCAATTATGTGATGCTGTTGGGGAGTTACCACAGGCGCCAGAATGTAAAGTTCGTTCCAATCAGCTGGCGAGAAGAGGACCAACGCTCCAATGTCAAGCTCTTCCAACAGGCATTCAAAGTACTTGGACTTTTGGGAAGATACTTTATCGGTCGCGGGCGTTTTCTAACGCACGAGATGCGCGCACGGCCTCATGCCACCTATGCATCTGACGCCGTGCAGGTTAATAGCCCTCCTCAAAGTACCGGCTCATGAGTCGCGGAATCCGAATATATCTTGCTGGCCTGCTCATTCTTATTTTTGGCTGGCTCGCATACCATTTTGACGCCTTGGGAGTTGCCACGTCGAGTTTCGGAATAATAACTCTGACCGTGGCTGCCGTGTTCTACACGCTTGGGCACGTGTTGCGCATGGCCAGGCTTACGCTACTCACACTGGACGAGCGGCAGGCCTCCTTCGATCTTGTTACCGCCCACGCCTTGACCGCGTTCCCAAGCAGCTTGATTCCGTTCAAATTGGGCGAAATTCTACGGCTTTCCGCATTTTTTCACGTCTACGACGGCAGGCAAAAAGCGCTGGCAGTATGGGTATCCGAGAGGTTTGGTGACGTTGTAGTTTTGACAGGTTTAATTCTTTGTCTTTATCTGTTCAACTTCGAGGTGCCCTCCTCGGTGCGCGCGCTATTTTTCATTTTCGTGATTGCGAGCAGCCTGGGCCTTGCTATTTTTTTCGCCGTCACCAAAGTCTTCGTGTATCTCAATCGTCATCTAGTATTGTCAAGTCATACTCCCCGGGGACTCTGGATATTGAAAGCCAGCTATGCATTGAGAGCGTTTGAGGCAACAATCCCACGCTCCATTGAAGGCCGTCTTTCTGCACTGCTCTTGATCTCTATGCTGATTTGGGGCTGTGAAATAGCTGCCGTGACTGTGGCCACACGCCAGATCATGACGGCATACCCCGACATTGCAGAAATCGTGACCTCTGGCCTGCTCGCAAGCATCGCCAGTTCAAACGAGCAGGTGGAAACAGCGGCTCTCGTCTATCAGTCCGTATCGGTGATTGCTTTGTCTCTGCTGTTCGTCATCTTGCTCACTTTGACTTTTCATCGCATTCGCAGAACCAAATGAACAACTCTTCGCGACGAAATATCCTATTGGTATACGATGACCGGGAACTGGTCGGCACGGAATTGCAGGCGATTGTCGGAAACCGTCGCTTTGGCGACATTATTTTTCGCCGTCAGAGCCTTTTCGAACACTTCCGCAGCTGCATTCCCCAATGGGCGCAGGAGAATTTGATTCGGCTGCGCTCGAAAAGCGACCAAGAGGATCTTCTGGCGCGGATCAGCATAAGTCCTGAAGACACGGCAATATGCATTGTCGCCGCGCGTGCCGGCTTTCCTCAACCCGAGCGTCTGTTTCAGCTCATCGAACGCCTGCCTTACGCCGAGGAAGACTTCACGGATCGCCTGTATAAGCCTCTGATGGTGTTTCTGAGCAATGTCCACGCATTGGCTGATCTATGGCCAGAATTTGAGGTGTCACCTCTGCATGAAGGCAGCCCTGCATGGCAACAGGCGCAGCGACTGGAGTCGATTCGGCCGCTGGACTTGAGCCGTATTCAGGACTTCCTGACTTTCACGACGGGCTCAACCGCCACCAGGCATTTCAATGAAGTTCACATTGACGCTTACTACTACACCAAGCGCTCTCGTGACAAAAGGAAGATGCGCAGCGAGTACGCCTTCCACCATTTGGTCCCCGAGTCGATGCGGCCTTGGCTTATTCAACCGTTCGACTACAAGGACGAAGGCGATACCGCGTCCTACCGCATGCTTCGCTACTACTTGGCCGACGCAGCCTTGCAGTGGGTGCACGGTGCGTTCAGCACCGAGTCCTTTCCACCCTTTGTCAGCAAGTTGCTCTTCTTTCTGCAGGAACGTCCTCGCAAGCAAGCATCCCTGGTCGACTGCGCCGGTTATGCACATAGCTTGTTCGTCAAAAAAGTAGAAGAACGTGCCGCGGCCTTTCTCGCACTGCCGGAGGGCGCCAGGATTAATAACCTGGTGTTGGCGGCCAATACCGAACTTGGTATGGAACAACAACTGGAGCGATATCTGCGGTTGTATTCCAAAATGGAAAAGTCTTTCGCTCTGAACTACCTGGCGATCGGGCATGGAGATCCGTGTTTCTCCAATTTATTGTACGACCCACAGCGCTATCTGTTAATGCTGATTGATCCAAAAGGCGCCGTTTCAGAGGACGAGCTATGGACTCATCCATTCTATGATTTTGCCAAGGTTTCGCACAGCGTGTTAGGGGATTACGATTTTATAAACAATGGCCTATACACGATTGGCTTCACGGCGAGCAACCATTTGACGCTTGACATACACTATAGCCATCCGCCGCAACTGAAGCAGATATTCACCAACCAATTGTCGGCGATGGGATACGATACGAGAACCGTGCGCCTCGCCGAGGCCTCGCTGTTTCTTTCCATGTTGCCGCTTCATATAGATCACCCGAACAAAATCGTAGCGTTTCTTCTTCGAGCGAAGAGTATTCTGGATGAAATTGAAAATGGATGAAAAGCACTTAAATCAGGACGGAACGCTCGTTGTTGACGTTGATGGAACCATCTGTGACATAAAGCGCGAAGGCGAGAGTTATAGCGATGTGCGCCCGCGAATTGATTTCATAGAGAAATTGCGCGAGTATCACAACAAGGGCTATCGCATATTGCTGTACACGTCCCGGAACATGAAGACATATAGCAACAATGTAGGCCTGATAAACCGCCACACCGCACCGGTCTTGCTGGATTGGCTCGAGAGATGGAACGTGCCGTACGACGAGATTTTATTCGGCAAGCCCTGGCCTCGAAAAAATGGCTTTTACATCGACGACAGAGCAATCCGACCAAACGAATTTCTCAGCCTTTCCGAAGAAGAGATCCACACCATGCTCGGCAAGGAACATTGAACAATGGCCACCAATATAGTCATAACCATGGCTGGCCGCGGCTCCCGTTTTTACACGGCAGGCTACACCGTTCCCAAATACGAGATCATCGCTCACGGCAGGAGCCTATTCGACTGGTCATTGCTTTCGTTACGTAATTTCATTACTCCTGAGAGTCGGATTATCTTTGTAACCCTGGAATCCAACGCCTCCGCTGACTATGTGCGCACCCGCTGCGCAGCCTTGGACATACAGGATTTTCACATTATCGAACTCTCGGCAGTCACTGATGGACAAGCAACAACCGCAATGCAGGCAAGTGATATTTGGCGAAAAGACCAGCCTCTCCTGATCTACAACATAGATACATTTGTCGAGCCGAAGGCGCTACAGCCAACCGATATCCGCCCGCAGTCCGATGGTTGGATACCCTGTTTTTCCGCACCCGGGGATCATTGGAGCTTTGTAGAATTGTCCGACCAGCAATGGGCGACACGCGTAACGGAGAAAACGCGAATCTCCGATCACGCATCGATTGGCTTATATTGGTTTGCCAAGGCCGCGGACTATGAAAAGGCCTATAACGACTATTTCAGCAATGCCGACAATTTGGTAAAAGGGGAGAAATATGTTGCCCCTTTGTACAATCATCTGATCGACAAGGGATTGAATATTTCTATTCAAGACGTGCCGGTTTCTACCGTGCACGTACTCGGAACACCCGATGAATTGAAGCAGTTTCTGGCTCGTGAATGTCCGAGGATAGAGTAATCTAGTACACATGATCGCCGATTATTTACGGCGAGCGCATCGAGCAATCAGAGACAAGCGGGGATACCATTGCCGCAGCACCTTGGTTCCCCGCTATTGGCCTGTCGCCTTCAATCAGCCATTTTCAATCGATTGAGGATACGCGAGCACGCCTTTCCATCGCCATACGGGTTATGGGCTTGACTCATGCTGGCGTAGACGTCTGCATCCGTCAGCAGCAGCCGTATACCGCCGACAATGGCTTCGACATCCGTTCCCACGAGACGTACCGTGCCTGCTTGGACCGCCTCTGGCCGCTCCGTAGTATCGCGCATGACCAGTACAGGCTTGCCAAGCGATGGCGCTTCCTCCTGAATTCCTCCCGAGTCCGTCAAGATGATGTGGGACTGATTCATCAAATGAACAAAGGGTAGATAGTCGATGGGCTCCACGATGTGCACGTTCCGCAGTCGGCTCAGGATCCTCTGGACGGGCTCCCTGACATTTGGATTCATATGGACTGGATAGACGAAGTCCACCTCGGGAAACTCGCTAGCCGACCGCTGGATCGCCGTGCAAATCCGCTCGAAACCGTCGCCAAAACTCTCTCGGCGATGACCTGTAATCAGGACAATTTTTCGGTCTGGCGATAAGTACTCATATCCGGCCGATGCCTGCAGCCGAATCTCGGGATCTGATTCCAGCTTTTCTTTTACCCAAAGAAGGGCGTCAATCACCGTATTTCCGGTGACTTCTACGTTTTCTTCGGCGACGCCCTCGCGCAGAAGGTTGTCACGCGACAGCCCGGTCGGAGCGAAATGCAATTTCGCAAGCGCCCCGGTAATTTTTCGATTTCCCTCTTCCGGCCACGGCGAATACAAATTTCCGGTTCGCAAACCGGCTTCAACGTGACCGACCGGAATTCGATGATAGTAGGCCGCAAGCGACGCAGCTAGCGTCGTAGCGGTATCTCCATGCACCAGGACATAGTCCGGCTTGAATTGGGAAAAAACCTCACGCAAGCCCAGCAGAATCGACGAAGTGACGTCGGTTATATCCTGATTGGGTCGCATGATATTCAGGTCATAATTCGGCTTGATCTCAAACAACGAAAGCACCTGATCGAGCATATGGCGGTGCTGTCCGGTCACGCAAACTCTGCACTCAAAGCCTGAATCGGCCTGAAAAGCGTGCACGACGGGAGCCATCTTGATGGCCTCTGGACGCGTGCCGAACACAACTAGTATCTTCATTTGATGCTCAACTTTATAATTTTTGGGAACTCAGTCATTTTTACGAGATTCTAAAGCATCTTGACCATCTCAGTGCCGGCGGCCACCGCCGACTTCAAGCGCTTGCGCAAGCGAAGTACTCCTCCTCGACCAACCATGCTGCGCGGCCCATTCTCGGCGCCGCGCCACCGATTCCGCATCACGAGCGTAGGGAAGCAATTTTTCGATTGCTTCTGCAAACGCCGACGCGTTCTCCGCACAGCACACACCTAACGCTTCGAGGCCAGCCAATTCCGGCAGTGGCGTGGCAACAATAGGGCAACCTGCGGCCAAATATTCGTAAAGCTTGACGGGATTGGTAGCGATGGTTAGTGGAGAGAGGATAAACGGAATCACGCAAACATCGAAGGTCGATAGCATCCCAGGGACATCGCCGTAGGGGATTTCGCCGACAAGTTTCACATTCGAAGGAAGATTCGCTTTCTTTTCTTCAGCCCCAACCGAGGCCCCGACCAAAACAAAGGTCCATTTCGGATTTCCTTCGGCAACAGCGAGCAGCAGGTCAAAATCAAACCACTCGGAGATTGCTCCAACATAGCCGATAACGGGCATCGCGCTACGTTGCTCTCGGCTCACCGCCGCGAATCTGTCAAATTCGCAGCCGTTGCGGATAAGCATGTATTCGCTAGCATCCCCTCCGTACTCTTGGAGTCTGTTCAACAACGCTTGCGAACTGGCAACATTGCACGTCGCGCGTTGAACCAATGCTCGCTCCACCGTCGCCAATCGGTCTGACGCGGCCCCTCCGAATCCTGCGTGCTGATCCAGACAGTCATATACAAGACTGCGCCAGGAATGGCAACTCACGACGGGATACCAGGCCGGGTGCTCCACAATTGCGGACGCCGTTTTGGCACCCATATCGTTGAACAGAGAATGCAGGGACTGCAAGAAACCCCGTGCCTCCTGCTCGGTGATATCACTCTGATGCAAGTCGGGCAGGCGGAATTTTCCAGAGGAGATTTGCACTACAAAAAGCCCTGGCGCAGGACTCTTCAGAACGACGTAATCGCGCTTCCCCCCAGCCACGAGGGGCGTCGGGCAGATATAGATGACCCGATATCCTTGACTTGCCAGTCCCAACGCGAGATGTTGGGGCCGCTGGAACCGGAAGTCCCAGTCTATGACGGAGAAGAAAAAGACGTCTCCCGCCGCGGCGGGCAGCCCCCAGTCGGTTACGGTTTCACCGCCGGCGTCTGGCCGGTAGATCGCCTCGTAACGCGTTACGAGCTGCCCCATGTTGCCTTGCTGGCCGAAGAGCGCCGCAAAGGCATTGCGCACACGCCGCCAAGTCAACAAACGAAGCGTCAGTTTCGGATCGCTCAGTGCAAAGCTGGCCAAAGCCTTGAGTTTTCCGAGCACGATGTTTCCGCCCTAGTACGAATCCAATTTCAGCCGGCTCGCCACCTCAGCGGCGCGTGCCGACCAGGTGTGCGAAGCTGCGTAAGCGCGACTCTCAGCCGCCTCGGCCTCCAGTAGAGAGGAGCTACGCACCAACGTCACAAAATCATCTTTATCGACCGCGATCTTCACGAATGGGATCCGACCACACTCCTCTGTTGCAGTCGCGATAACCGGTTTGCCAGCCGCCAAGTACTCATAGAGTTTGACAGGCGAGACGGAGTTGGTGATCTGATTGACTACGAAGGGAATGAGGCAAAGATCGAAACGCTGCAGGTATGGCACCAAATCCAATTGTTCCATCGCCGGGAAATGGCGTACGTTGGCCCGAGTGCAAAGTGAATTTAGGCTCTCATCGGCGCCGTCGAGTACGGGACCAATTATAACGAGGACATGATCGGGCAGACTATCGGCGAGGTGCTCCAACAGTTCGAAGTCGATCCACGGCGCCAATGCTCCGTAATAGCCGATCACCGGGCGCCGCTCAAAATCCTTGAGAGCTTCAGGCACGGCCTGCGGCACCGCCAAGGCAGCAATGAACTCTTCGCCAACAGCATTGGGCAGTATCAACGCTGCATCCCGACGATCCGCCGGCAAGGTATCGTACAAACGCTGCGCCGAGACGGTTATGAGGTCCGCACGTTGCAGCATTTCATCGTGCATGGCCTCTACTTGCTCTGAAGGCAAATCGAGCAAGCACAAATCATCCATGTAGTCATACACAAGCCTGGAATATGGCAGGTATTCCACATGCCGAAGATTGTTTGGCCAGAGGCAATAATAAATTACGTTTCCAGGCTCAAGGATATGCGGCAGCAACGGGAAAATATCCCATTCCTGCACTACGAACAATCCAGGGGAGACCTCCTCTATGTCCTTGACCTTGTCTGTTGTGTGATTGAGCGTGCCATATATGACGAGAAATCCCATGTCGGCGAATGCCTTCGCCAAACTCTGCGGGCGCTGCCGCATATAGGAGTAATCAATGGTCGCGGGAAAAATCACCACACGCCGCTGTTCCAAATTTCCCAGCGTCCGCCTTACCTTCTCCATCAACTCCTTCGAGGGGTCGGATTCCGCTCCCTTGACACCGGCTCGAATCGCCAAGCGCGATGCTATATATCGTCCATAGCGAACCCTCTCACGCCAAGTTCCGCGCAAGACGTTCCGACGAAAGTTGAACCACCTGGTCTGCCATTTGGAACGAGCCAGCACAGCAGGTGGCTGTCCGCCGGAAATCTGATTTGATACTTCAGCGGAATGAACTTGCACAAGTAGGTGACGAAAGTTTTCCCACCGCAACTCAATTCGCTCCAGCGCCGCCACAGCTTCCGGAGTCCGGGGACCTTCAAACATGACTCTGAGGTCTTTATCCAGTTTTTCCCAATAGCTTAGTGCGATTTCCGAAAACGACCACGTGACGTCGTGTTTTTTTGTGTACAAGGCTTTGTTTCGCTCAAACAAGGCCTTGTATTTTTGGGTAGCTAATTTGCCGAAAGACACACTACCCTTGTGATAGACGAAGCAGTCTTCAATTACGGCCAAGACAAAACCCGCGCGCCTGGCTCGTACGCAATAGTCATCGTCTTCGAACATGCCCAGGCCAAAACCTTCGTCCAGATATCCGATCTTTTCTATAACTCGCCGGTGAACCGCAACGCAATAGAATCCAAGGCGCTCGGTTGCAAACCAAACTCCTTGGTGACGCTGGATATATGCCGAAGTTATTTCTTCGTAGGTGTTTTCGTTGACCCCGTCGAGTTCGAGCCTCTGCTCGTTGCCGGCCGAGTTCGTTACCGGACCGATCAGTCCGATCTGCTTATTTTCAGTGAACAGCCGGGTCAAGCGAGGAAGCCATCCAGGAGGCACCAACGTGTCGTTATTGAGCAAAACGACCACTTCGCCCCGCGCCATTTTCATGCCGTCGTTGTTCCCCCCAGCGTAACCCTTATTCGTTTCATTCAAGCGAAGATGGATGAATGGGTACTTGCGTTGAAATTCCAGCAAATACTCACGCGTGCCGTCAGCGGACGCGTTGTCAACAACGATCAACTCGTTACGTGTCAGGTCCGTGTTCGCGATGATCGATTCAAGGCAAGGAGCTGTGGTTTCGTTTAGATTGTTATAAGTCAGAACGACGATGGATGCGTCCATGGGTCTTCACAATAAATTGGAAAGTACTTGCCAGGGTAAAAACACTAGCATCACGGCTTGGAAAAAGCGGCGGTCTTCAGCAGTGATTTTACCCGAGCGTCCCATGAGTTTTCCTTGGCAAGCTCAATACGCCGCCTGATTTTCTCTTCATCTTGCCGCTGTTCCATGGCCTTTTCCAGCTGCTCGATGAATTCACGCGCATTGTGAGCCAGATAGCAATCATCTGCATAAGCAGCCAGCTCGGGTAGATCGATGGAAACGACCGGCTTACCCGCGCTCATATATTCATAGAACTTGACCGGGTTGGTGGCGAGAGTCAGGGGTACCAACTTGAATGGAATCGTGCAAACGTCGAAGTACGCCAGATATCCGGGAAGGTCGACATACGGTTTCTCCCCGCACAGATGAACGTTCGGCAACCCTTGGAGGGGATTCAGGTCTGCTCCCGCGGTGGCCCCGATGAGCACGAAATTCCAATCTGGCTTTGCCCGGGCGCAATGTGCGATAAGTTCAGTGTCAAACCAATCCGATATTGCACCGTAATATCCCACAATGGGCTTATCACTGTAGGCTTCGAGCAAGCCATTACGCACGGGTTGCGCAAAGTGTTGGAACTCGGTCCCGTTTTTAATCTGAACAGTACGCGGGTTCAGCAAATGGCATCGATCTTCCAGCAATGCCGAGGACGCTATGACCAGATCTGCGGCCTCGATGAGGGTTTGTTCAACCTTCAGCGCCTGTGCCGTATTCGTACTGAATCCCGCGTGGTCATCCATGCAATCAAAGACTATCTTGCCGCCGAATTTTTCTTTGAGCTGTTGGGCGACCGGCCACCATCCAGGAAACTGGAGCAGGTAGTGGATGGATTTGGGTTTGGTATCACGTATCAACTCGGACAAGCCTGCCACGACGTTGTCGAGATCGTCGCCAGCCAGGGTGTCAGTATAGATATTGATTGGATCCTTGGTATGCAACCATACCTGGGCTACGTCCCTGTCCAGCTCATTCAGGCTCAGCATGGCCGCAGCTTCCGTAGGCGAGGCGAATTTTCTACCTAAAGGGGTCATCGACATCGCCAAATAGCACGCCGAATATCCGTTATCGCGCAACCGCGTCACGAAATGCTGGGGCCGCTGCCAACGGAAGTCCCATGTGATAATTGGAAACACCAGCAAAAGACGGCCATTGTTCCGCTTCAAGGATTGGGTAATCGCGTCGACATTGGTACGAGACTGCCGTCTCGCCTTGTAGCTACGGACGCTGCGTACGACGTCGCCAACCGGCGATGCCGCCAAATGGCGCCGTGCAGCCGCTTTGATAAGACGCACACCCATGCGAACGCTCCCCCGTTGATTCACACGGGTATAGTCCTCCATTTCCGCATGGGCTTTTTCGAGTGCAGCGTCTCGTTGCGCGAGCTGGATCTCCAGCGATTTCCCCCACTCTGTCATGCGATTGACGTCGGATTGCAAGCGACGGATATCATCGTCGCGAATTCTGATCTCTTCGTTCATTCCCCCGCCCCACTCACTCATACGACCGACCTCGGATTGCAGGCGACGGATCTCATCGTCACGACTTCTGACCCCTTCATTCACTTCCCCCCCCCATTGGGTTACACGGCTGATGTCGGATTGCAGACGACGAATCTCATCGTCACGATTTTTGATCTCTTCCTTTACCCCGCCCTCCCACTCGTTCATACGGCCGACGTCGGATTGCAGGCGGCGAATCTCATCGTCGCGACTTTTGATTTCTTCATTCGCCTCCCCGCCCCACTCGGCCATGCGACTGAGTTCAGATTGCAGGCGGCGGATCTCATCATCGCGAGTTTTGATTTCTTCAGTCGCCCGCACTCCCCAGAGCGAAGCGGTATGTGCGTCTGACTTGGCAGACGCCAACTCCTGTTCTTGGTGCTTGAGCAGCCCCACAGCTCTCTTAAGAATCATATCGTCCAAAGCGGAAGCCAACGATTCGAATTTGGAATCCAGAACTGCCTGCAGTTCCGGCGATGGCTGGTAGTCGGGCAACTTGATCGGTGTCCCCGACTTCGACGCAAGGACGAAGATTCTGTAGTGTGGCGGAGCAAAGTCATAGGGAGCCAGGTCCTCGTTGAAGCTCTTCGAGACATCCAGAACCTCCGGCTTGAGCGGCTGTACGTCCCAATAGCAAATCACTTTGGAGAGCAGGCGCTTCAACCAGGGCACGTGGCCATGGCCCACGGAGGTTGTTGGAAACCCGTTTCGGGCGAAGTGCTCGTTGATCGACGCCGCCACAGGAAGGCCGTAGTGATAGTGTTCCGCCAACCAGCTGTAAACACTGCCATGGATCCGCTCGTACTCCGAGTTGACCATGTCATCCGTCTCGCGGGCATAGCCACCCTCTTCTGGCGGAAAACCCACAAGCACTGCCTTGTCGGCCAATTCAGTCAGTCGATCCAAGAACGCTTCGCGGTGTTGCGCGGGAACGTGCTCCAACACATCCACCGCACACACGTAATCAAACTTGCAATCATCCAGGCGCTGGGTGAACACGTCACCGCTGATACGATGCGGGCCATCCTTACCCGCCAGCAACGGATCGACATACGTGATGGTTGCTTCTCCAAGGAAAGAACCGAGCAGACATTCGGGCCCGCTGCCGACGTCCAGCACCGTAGCACCCGGTTGTAGACCAGCATCGCGCAGAATGCGCACACAACCTTGATAGCGGCTGTATTGATCAAAGACCATGGAATCAGCGGTGGGGGAGTCCGTGCTGCTACGCGCTTCGACTTCCTGGCTACGCGCCTCTTCTTCCATTGAGTACACGGGAAATCCCCGCAGGCGCTTTACCCAGGCTTGAAGCTCTTCCGCCGAGCAGGTACGACGAACGATCACGCCGACACCGCAGGGCCAGCCCAACGTCATATCGTCGCCGACGGCGATCAACTCGCCCAAGGGCGAAAAAATGTCGACAAAGTCCTGGTGCGAGAAGCGCCAATGATCGGCGGGATAATCATGTAGCTCGAATCCAGGGGAGCGAGTCGTCAGCACAAGTATGCCCCCCTCCCGCAAGGTGGCAGCCATCTGGTACAGCGCGCCTTGCCAATCGTAGCAATGCTCCAGCATCTCTGTGGAGAGCACAACATCGAAGGCTTCCGTTCCGAATTGGCCGACAATGCGCGAAGCATCCAATACGAGGTCGACCCCGGGGCCTTCGAAAATATCGATACCCACGTACTCGCTCTGCGGATCAGCGAAGATCGTCCGCAAAGTTCCATTCACGTCGCGAGATCCCACCTCCAACACGCGCGCCCCCTTCTTGACGTGCGGCAAGGCTTCCTTTCCCCAATCCATGCACCAGGCATTACACATCGCTATACCTCTATAAAACTGCTATTCAAATGGAATTCTCGCCCATTCCACCGGGCGCGACGGCACGTCATACAAGCGTCAAGTGGAAATTCGCACCGCCACCTACGGGAAAGATGAATAGCCATGGTTGATCTCGGGCACAAACATGCGAAAGGCAAAAAGTGCCTTTTACTTCCAGTCAGTTGCTCACTGATGGTCAAGACGAGTGCAACCAGGAGACACTGATAATTTGGTCAGAAAAAAAACCTTTAGGGACCGCACATCACAGCAAGCACAATGACCAGGTTTCAGGCGAACGCATCCGCTTCCACGAACTTGACGCCCAGTTCATCCTTTTTCGACAAACGAGGCACCACATCGGCAGGCCAATCTATCGCCAATGTAGGATCGTTCCAGATCACGCAGCGTTCATGCTGCGGTGCATAGAAATCCGTGGTCTTGTACAAGAAGTCCGCAGTCTCGGATAGCACCAGAAAGCCATGCGCAAAGCCCTCAGGGACCCACAACATCCGCTTGTTGTCCGCGCTCAAAACCTCACCTACCCACTTTCCGAACGTGGGAGAGCCCTTGCGCATATCGACCGCAACGTCGAATACTGATCCCGTTACCACCCGCACCAGCTTACCTTGCGGTTGAGCGATCTGATAGTGCAGGCCTCTGAGCACTCCTTGTGCGGAGCGAGAGTGATTGTCTTGAACGAAATTGACATCCCGGCCTACCGCAGTATTGAAACTTCGACTATTAAAACTCTCAAAGAAAAATCCCCTCTCATCGCCAAAAACGCGGGGCTCGACAAGTAGGACTTCAGGTATTTCGGTTTGAATAATATTCATATAAGCATCTCGTTCTTCAACACATTCAAGCAGACAATGGCCGCGGCTTGGCCGCATTTTTCCAAAGATGCTGCCCGTCGCCATGAGCTCCAAGCCATGGCGCTAAAGCACGGCTCGGTTATCCGCGGATGAGCTGTTTGAGACTGCCTTTCACCGCGCGCGCCAACGCGCGAGCGGCGGGCAGCACCCCGGGGGCGGCTGTCGGCGCAGTACTTTCGAGCACTTGTCCCTGCTCGTCCAGCACACGCAACAGCTTTGCATTCTCCTCCTTGAGCGACGTTGCCCAATCTGACATCTCCATCAGTTCGGCATGCTTCCGCAATAGCTTTGCGTTCTCCTCTTTGAGCGACGCTGCCCAATCCGACATTTCCATCAGTTGACCGTGCTCGTGCAACAGCTTTGCGTTTTCCTCTTTGAGCGACGTTGCCCAATCTGATATTGCCATCAGTTCAGCGTGCTTCTTCGCGGCAATCCGATTGGACAGGTCAGTAGACGACGACTGCAAGGCAGTCTCTTCCTGGCGTCGCGCCTGACTCAAGGTTTCGTCCATCAGTGAAGCCCTACTGTTCACCCTGGCAGTCGCGGCCGCATCTCCCGACATCGCGCTCCGCATGTCCTGTTTAAGTCGCCTCCATGCAGCGATGGCAATATCCGTGTAAGTCCACGCTATGTTGTGCTTCTCAAAGAAATAGGCGAGGTTCTTGAAAAACAAACCCTGATATTTTTCAGCCCCCAACTTGCTGAAAGAGACACTACCCTTGTGATATACGAAAGAGCCTTCCGCGATCAGCAGTCGATAATCGGCCTTTCGCGCCCGCACGCAGAGGTCATCGTCTTCGAACATGCCGATGCCGAAGGCTTCGTCCAACATCCCGATCTTGTCAATGACATCCCGACGTATGGCCACGCAGAAAAATCCCAATTTCTCCGTTTCGGAATAGATGCCGCTTTGTAGGGTCAGATAAGAGATGGTAGCTGGCACGAAGGTGTCTTGAGTGACTTCTGGCAGCACGACTCGTTGCTCATTGCCAGCAGAGTTGGTTACAGGACCGACCATTCCAACACCGGGATCCTTATCCAGCACCTCTACCAACGGCTCCAGCCAGCCCGGCCCCACAAGCGTATCGTTATTCAGCAAGACAAGGATGCGTCCATTGGAGAGCCGCATGCCGTCGTTGTTGCCGCCGGCGTATCCCTTGTTTACATCGTTCAAGCACAGCCGAACATACGGATGCTTCGATTGAAACTGGCGCAGATACTCGGCCGTACCATCACTGGAAGCATTATCGACAACGATCAATTCGTGGCGAATCAGATCGGTATGCTCGAGTATCGACTCCAGGCAAGGCGCCGTGGTCTCTTCGAGATTGTTGTACGCCAAAACAATGATGGAAGCGTGAATGTCAGTCTTGGATGGATGGCTACTCATAAATGCCCCTGCTATTGTTCGGCGAGTTGCGAACACACAACCTTTAAAAATCCCGCCACGCGAACAACGCCTGAAATTTCCTTCGTGCGCTGGACACAGCTGGCGGCCTGATTCTGACAATCATTCGCCGCACATCGCCGAAACGGTGGTCGGCAAATTCATCATCGCGTGCACCTGTCTCTCTGATGACACCATGAAAACAATGGCATTTTCTACGCGGTCTGCCATTTTTATATCACCCAGCTCGGAACGGTAGGCGACTGCAGGACTGAATGCGTAAGAGCCGGGATGTAGCAGAGGCAAATCGACAGTGAACGTTACCGTCGTAATGCTACCCACCCCTCCAACATTCACAGTCGCCTTCTCGACATCGCTATTCGTGCTGGCCAGCTCTATGCCTTTCTGAGTACGAAAAATATAACCTGCAATGATCTTCGCACCTGCTTCCATAGACTCATTTCTGATACTAAACCGAAGAACGACTCGAGAACCATGGATGACTGTCTGCGCCGGACGCATCTCTTCGTCGTAAAGACCTACACCGATAATCGAACAGATACCATCCCCGATACGCCGATCGATATTGGGAATTTCCCGTTCGATGCCCACTGCTGGACTGATAAGAGCAGGCTGATCTTCCACCTGAGTCGCAGGCGTTTGGGCCTCGCCCTGTTCATACCCGAAAAGCGCCGCCAAGTAACGGTCGACCACCTTCGATGCCGTGTCGAAAGCGACCATTTGACCGTTTTCCAACCAGATGCATTTCTCGCACAACGACCTCACCGCATTCGCGTCATGAGATACGAAGAGAATCGTAGTTCCACGTTCCCGCAACTGCTCAAAGCGCAACATGCACCGATGGGTGAAATAGGCATCCCCAACCGCCAAGGCTTCATCGACGATCAGAATATCCGGATCGATATTAGCCTGGATGGCAAACGCCAATCGGACATACATTCCGCTGGAATAAGTCTTGACCGGCTGATCAATGAAATCGCCGATTTCCGCGAAGGCGAGAATGCGATCCATCTTGGAAGCAATCTCTTGACGAGTCAGACCCAGGATTGCGCCATTGAGGAAGACATTCTCGCGCCCCGTAAACTCGGGATTAAAGCCTGAGCCCAACTCAAGCAGCGCTGCAACCCGTCCGACGGTAGACACTTCACCCGAACTCTGATTCAAGGTGCCGCAAATAAGCTGCAAAAGGGTCGACTTGCCAGAGCCGTTGCGGCCAACGATGCCGATCACCTCGCCTTTCTTTATCTCGAACGAGATATCCTTCAGCGCCCAGAATTCCCTAAAGAACTGCTTACGACCACGCGCCAACATTTGCAAAAGACGATCGCGCGGACGTTCATAGACGTGATAGCACTTGCTGACATTGGATACCGATATCGAAGTCTCAGAGGACATCAGCAAACCCCTTCCTGGTCTTCTGGAACCACGCGAATGCCAGCCATGCAAACACTGCCGCCGCAGCAGCATATAGCGCCAATCCCAACGGATCCGGCGGGTTACCGAAAAAGGCTACTGCGCGCATTTGCTCGACAATGAAAGTAAGCGGATTCAGGTACAGCAAGTGACGGTATGGCTCAGGCAATTGTTGGGGCGGATAAAATATGGGCGACATGAACATCACCACGGTCGTCATGATTCCGATAAACTGGGACACATCACGCAAGTACACACCCAGAGATGCCAATATCCAGCACAGTCCCAAGATAAAAAGGCAAAACGGCACCAGGATCAGAGGCACATAAAGCGTGGTCAGGTGAGGCACCCCGAATAGGACCATGTATGCCAGCAGCCATACCACCAAGCTTATCAACGTATGGAACAGAGCGGCACCTAGCGTAATCCAGGGGAGAATTTCCAGCGGAAATACTACCTTCTTGACGAAATTTGGATTACCAACAATCAATCCAGACGCCTTGTTAAAACATTCGGCAAAAAGGTTGAAGACGATCAGGCCCAAAAACAATACCAAGGCAAACTCGGTCCGCGAGTCACTGCCAGTATTCCATCGTGCTTTAAAGACGACACTGAACACAAAGGTGTAGATCGCAAGCATGATGATGGGGTTGATGAACGACCACATCAATCCCATGACGGAGCCTTTATAGCGCCCAATCACTTCTCGCTTGATTGAAGCGACGATCAAACCTCCGTTACGCACCCCGCTCGACACAAGCGCAAGCGGACTGCTCGGAAACTGCCTCATTGTGGAAATACCTCCATTGATGCCACAGCGCGACGCCCACCCATCGTACCGATGGGCCACGACAGATAGCGCAAGTGAACTCGGGATTCGGATGCCGAACAAGGACAACCCGGCATGACGCAGGCGCGCATGCTATCGGTATATGTCTCTGGCAGGGTCATGCGCTATTTCTCAAGAATTTCCGCGGACACGCGGCCGCCACCAAGACCCAACCACCAACGGCGCTTCTGATGCCGGCAGATCAATTCACCCCAGCCGCATGCGCCTGTTCATCCGCATGGTACGAAGACCGCACCATCGCCCCCACCGCCGCATGCGAGAAGCCCATCGCATAAGCCTCGCGCTCGAACATCGCGAAGGTATCCGGATGCACATAGCGCAGCACCGGCAGATGGTGCTCCGACGGCTGCAGATACTGGCCAATGGTCAGCATATCCACGTTGTGCTCGCGCATATCCCGCATCACCTGCAGGATTTCCTCGTCGGTCTCGCCCAGGCCCAGCATCAGGCCGGACTTGGTGGGGACTTCGGGGTGCAGCTTCTTGAACTCGGCCAGCAGCTTCAGCGAATGCATGTAGTCCGAGCCCGGACGCGCCTGCTTGTACAGGCGCGGCACGGTTTCGAGGTTGTGGTTCATGACGTCCGGAGGACCGGCGTTCAGGATGGTCAGCGCGCGGTCCAGGCGGCCGCGGAAGTCGGGCACCAGCACCTCGATGCGGGTGGTGGGCGACAGTTCGCGGATGTGCGTGATGCAATCGACGAAGTGGCCGGCGCCACCGTCGCGCAGGTCGTCGCGGTCCACCGAGGTGATCACGACATAGGACAGTTTCATCGCGGCGATGGTGCGCGCCAGGTTCAGGGGCTCGTTGGTGTCCAGCGGATCCGGACGGCCATGGCCCACATCACAGAAGGGGCAGCGGCGGGTGCACTTGTCGCCCATGATCATGAACGTCGCCGTGCCCTTGCCGAAGCATTCGCCGATGTTCGGGCAGGACGCTTCCTCGCACACCGTGTGCAGGTTGTGCTCGCGCAGGATGCGCTTGATGTCGTAGAAGCGCGAGCCGGGCGCGGCGGCCTTCACGCGGATCCATTCAGGCTTCTTCAGGCGCTCGGCCGGAACGATCTTGATGGGGATGCGCGCGGTCTTGGCCTGCGATTTCTGCTTTTGCGTCGGATCGTAGACCGCTTCCGCGGGCGCGGCGGCGGATTCGTTCGAGGGGACAGGAGACTCGGCGAGCGTGGACATGGAGCACCTTCACGACCGGCGCGCGGGCGCGCCGGGTCTGAGACAAAAACGGCATTTTACCCTTCGCCGACCAGATCCGCCGGGCGGGGTCCCGCCCCCAGGCGGCGGGCCTCCTCGGCCGGAGCCAGGCTGGGTTATCGTCACGCCTGATGAATCCGCCGGTTTTACCCATGTCTTCCCTGCCCCCGCCCCGCCCCATCGCCCTGATCGCGCCCCGACTGGACTGGGCGCCCGCGGCCCGCGCCATCCAGGCCTGCGCCGAATTGCTGCTGTCCGCCGGCTACTACCTGGCAGCGGGCCCCTGGCGCGAGGCCCAGGCCCGGCTTGGCGAACTGCGCCCCGTCGCAGCGCTGGTCATCGGTCCGCTGGACGACCCGGCCCTGCGCGCCGCCGTGGCGGCGCTGGAGGTTCCCACGGTGGAAACCTGGATCGCATCCGCCCAGCCACTGGACAGCGCCGTGGTGGTCGACAACGCGGAAGCCGGCCGCATGGCGGCGCGGCACCTGGCCGCCAAGCGCCATGCGCGCGTCGCCTGCGTCAGCGCCGACACCCCCTGGGAACGCGCCCGGCGTGAAGGCTTCATCAGCAGCGCGGCCGCACTTGGGCTGGAGCTGGTGGCGGACATCGTGCAGCCCGAGGTGCAGCAAATGAACGACGGCCGCATGGCCTTCCTGCGCCTGCTGACCACCAACACGATCTTCGACGCGGTGTTCTGCACGACCGACCTGCTGGCCGCGGCCTCGGTCTCGGAAGCCCACAACCGCGACCTGCAAGTGCCGCAGGACCTGGCGGTGCTGGGCTACTCGGACGACGGCAGCGCCGCGCAGTGGGCGCAGGGCTTGACCACCCTGGGCGCCGACGCCGCCATTCTGGGCCGGCGCGCCGGCCAGTTGCTGCTGGACCGCCTGGACGGCGAACGCGGCACGGGCGAAAGGATTACGGTGGAAGTGGCTTTTGAGGAAAGATTGAGTACGTAGGACGAGTTGCACGCGGTGGGAGCCAAGCGCGCTTGCCCTGCCCCGGCCGCGCTACACGAATCTACTCATATAGCGCCGGAAAACCGCTTTCCTGCAGCATGATGTTGGCTTCCCGCAGAAACGCAGGCGTGGCGGTTTCAGGCACGCGCACCAGCCATTGCGCGGCATCCTGCTTCCGTCCGCGCAGCAACAGCAGCCGGCCCAGGTGGAACATGCCGCGGAAGTCGCCGCCTTCGGCGCAGCGCTGGTAGCAGTCGAAGGCGCGCTCCATGTCCTGCTCGACCACCTCGCCGGCCTCGTAAAAGCGGCCGACGACGCCGATGGACTTCACGTGGCCGGCGTCTGCCGCCTTTTGATAGAGCGCCAGCGCCGCCGCGGGATTCTGCGCCACGCTGCCGCGGCCGCTGCGCAGCATGTGGGCGTAGTTGTACATGCCCCAGTCCAGCCCCTTGTCCGCGGCCAGGCGGAACCAGTAGGCGGCGACCGTGTCGTCCTGCGGCACGCCCCAGCCATTCTCGTAGCAACGGCCCACCATGTTGATGGCCATGGGGTGATCGGCATGGGCGGCGCGCTTGAACCACGTCAGCCCCTGTTCCGGATCGCGCTCCACGCCCGTGCCGTCCAGCAGCATCTGGCCGTAGATGGTCTGGGCTTCGATCAGCCCCAGTTCGGCCGCCGCGCGGATCCATGCCGCGTAGGCCTCGGCCGGCCCCTGTTCGCGCAGCCGGGCCAGTTCTTCTGGCGTGGTTGCGGCTACATCGGCCGCGGTATAGGTCTTCATGTCTTGTTCCTTGCGCGATCCCAGGCCTGCGCCAGGTTGCGCGCCAACGCCTCGCCGGTCTCGGTGGGCTCGCGGCGCACGCCACAGGCCGCCATGTCCACGGTGCGCAGGCCCGCATAGCCGCAGGGATTGATGCCCAGGAACGGCGCCAGGTCCATCTGCACGTTCAGCGACACGCCGTGATAGGCCCGGCCATTGCGGATCTTGATGCCCAGCGCGGCGATCTTGGCCAGTTCGCCCCCGTCCGGATCGGGCACGTAAACGCCCGGCGCGCCGGGCTTGCGGCAGGCGTCGGCCACGCCCATCTGGGCCAGCGTGTCGATGACCGCGCCTTCCAGCAAATTGACGTATTCCTTGACGTAGATGTCGGCGCGGCGCAGATCGAACAGCGCATAGGCCATGACTTGGCCAGGCCCGTGATAGGTCACCTGCCCGCCGCGGTCGCAATGGACGATGGGGATGTTGCCGGGGTTGAGCACATGCTGGGGCAGGCCGGCCTGCCCCAAGGTGTAGACCGGCGCGTGTTCGCAGAGCCAGATCTCGTCAGGCGTATCGGCGCCGCGCAGATTGGTGTACGCCTGCATGTCGTGCCAGACCGACAGGTAGTCGGCCGGCCGCGCGAGCCACTTGATCACAGCTGTCCCGCTCTTGCGCTAGAGGACGATGGACACCATCGGATGGCCATGCAGGGCGCGGTAGAGCGCGTCCAGCTGCTCGCGCGAGGTCGCGCGCACCGTGAAGGTCAGGCCCATGTAGTTACCGCCCTTGCTGGGCCGCATTTCCACCGTGGCGGCGTCGAACTCGGGATCGAACTGCAACACGACTTCGGTCAGCGTCTGCGCGAATTCGGGATGCTGCTTGCCCATGACCTTGATGGGAAAGTCGCTGGGATATTCGATGAGGGAGTCTTCGGGCGGGATATGTTGCATGATGTGCCTATAAGGTATTGCCCCACAGGGCGCGGCCACGGCTCGATACTGCACCCGAGGATGCCTGCCACGAGGCGGCCAGATCCTGTCTATATGGGGGCAAACCGCCAGCCGGCAAGGCCGCCGGGGCGGCCCCGCAGGAGCCGCCCGGTAACGCCGGACTCAGAGCGCGGCGATGCGGGCATCATAACCCGCCCGCAATTGCGCAAAAACGGGGCCGGGCTTGCCCGAGCCCACCGGCTTGCCGTCCAGCGAGACGATGGCCAGCACTTCCTTGGTGGCCGAGGACAGCATCAGCTCGTCGGCCTCTTCCACCTCTTGGCGCGAGATCGGGCGCGACTCGAACGGGATGCCGGCCTCGGCGGCCAGCTCGCCCATCAGGCCGTAGCGGATGCCTTCCAGGATCAGGTTGTTCTTCGGCGGCGCCAGCAGCTTGCCGCCGGAAACCACCCAGATGTTGGTGGACGAGCCTTCGGTCAGGTAGCCGTCGCGGAACTGCACCACTTCGTCGACCTGCGCATCCACCGCCTGCTGCTTGGCCAGCACGTTGCCCAGCAACGACACCGATTTGATCTCGCAATGCAGCCAGCGTTCGTCGGGGATGCTGATGGCGGCGAGGCCGCGTTCGCGCTGCGCGGCAGGCGGCGGCGCCCAGGCCGAGATCATGCCGAAGACCGTCGGCGCGACGGGCGTCGAGGGGAACTGGTGGTCGCGCTTGGCCACGCCACGCGTCACCTGCAGATAGACGATGCAGGTTTCAAGGTTGGTGCGCGCCAGCAGCTGCTGGATCAGGTCGATCCAGCCTGCGCGGTCGAAGGGCTGCGCGATCCGCAAGGCAGCCAGGCTGCGGTCCAGGCGGTCGAGGTGTTCGGCCATGCGGAATGCATTGCCTTGGTACACGGGGACGACTTCGTAGATGCCGTCGCCGAAAATGAAGCCGCGGTCCAGGACGGAAACCTTGGCCTCGTCCACACGCAGAAACTCACCGTTGAGATACACCTGGCTTTCGCCCGGCACGCCCGGAATCATGAGGCACTCCTGAATATGAAATGGAGAGGGACGAACCGTCCGGTCCGTCCCGTGAATAGAGCACGGGCGTTTCATGCGAAACGCCCGTTGCTAGCTTACACCCGCGATAGCGCCCGCGGCGCGGCAGGATTACTCGAACCAGCGCTTGACGGTATCGACCATGCGGCCGAAGAAGCCGGCGCGTTCAACCGCGTCCTGCACCACCAGCGGTTCGGTGCGCAGCACCTTGCCGTCCAGCGTGAACTGCAGGGTGCCGACCTGCTGGCCCTTGGCCAGCGGGGCGATCAGCGGATCCGTGCGCTGCGCCACCGGCTTCAGATCGCCAGCCTTGCCGCGCGGCACTGCGATCGACACGGGGTTGGGCGGGCCCAGCTTGACGTTTTCAACCGTGCCTTCCCAGACGCGCGCGTCGATGCCGGGCTGGCTCTTGTCGAACAGTTTCACGGTGTCGAAGTTCTGGAAGCTCCAGTTCAGGAGCTTCAAGCTTTCCTCGGCGCGCGTGGCTTCGCTGTCCGTGCCCACCACGACCACCAGGATGCGGCGGTCGCCGCGCACCGCGGTCGACACCAGGCAGTAGCCGGCCGAATCGGTGTGGCCGGTCTTCATGCCGTCCACCGACGGGTCGGCCCACAGCAGGCGGTTGCGGTTGGGCTGGGTGATCTTGTTGTAGGTGTAGCTCTTCTGCTTGTAGTAGTGGAAGTGATCCGGGTGGTCGGTGATCAGGTGCGAAGACAGGATCGCCAGATCGCGCGTGGACGTCATGTGCTGCGGATCCGGCAGGCCCGTGGCGTTCATGAAGTGCGTGTTGCGCATGCCCAGGCGTTCGGCTTCCTGATTCATCAGCGAAGCGAACGAGGCCTCGCTGCCGCCCACGGCCTCGGCCAGGGCCACGGAGGCATCGTTGCCGGACTGCACGATCATGCCCTGATTCAGCTCGTCGACAGTGACCGGCTTGCGCGGTTCGATGAACATGCGCGAACCGCCCGTGCGCCAGGCGCGCTCGGACACCGGCACGGTCTGCTCCAGCGTCAGGCGTTTTTCGTCCAGCGCATTGAACACGACGTAGGCCGTCATGATCTTGGTGAGCGAGGCCGGTTCCACCTTCATGTCCGGGTTGGAAGCGGCCAGGGTTTGGCCGCTGTTCACGTCCATCACGATCCAGGCCTTGGCTGCGATCGTGGGAGCCGGCACGGCCGAGACGTCGCCCACGGGCACCGCCGCCGAAGCATTCGGCGCCGGGGCCGCGGCGCCGGCAGCTGCAGCGGGTGCCGCGGCGGGAGCCTGCTGCGCCCAGACCGGCATCGAAGCCGCCAGCATGGCTGACAGCACCGCGCCTGACAGCAGGCGGCGGGTAAAGACAACGGGGGAGTGAGCGGAGTAAGGCAAATTCTTCATCGGCAACGTGGGTCCAGTAATGACGCCCGCCGGCGCGGGGCAAGTGGCTGACAATTATAGGCAGTCGATCAGACCCGTCCGGCCCGCCCGGGGTTCCCGTGGGTCGAAAACATGCAACCTGATGCAACCTGCGGCCGCATTCAGGCGCGTTGCCTCAAATCGGATCAGTCCAGCGCGACCTTCAGCCGCGCCTGCACCAGCTGTCGCAGCACCAGCAGTTTGCCGTGGAAGAAGTGCGATGCGCCCGGCACCACCACCACGGGGATGGAACGCGGGCGCGCCCAGTCCATGGCTTCGGACAGCGGCACGACTTCGTCTTCCTCGCCGTGCACCATCAGCGTGTCGTCCGGCACCTGCACTTCGTGCGATTGGAAACGGTTCACGGCGGGGCCCATCAGCATCAGGGCGGAGGGCAGTACCGTATCGCCCTGTTCGGCGAGTGCGGCATAGGTCTGCGCCGCGACGGCAGTGCCGAACGAAAAGCCGGCCAGCACCCACGGCGCCTGGGCCAATTCCGGATGCAGTTCGCGCATCTGCGCCACGACCGCCAGCATGTCCTGGGTTTCGCCGACAGATTTGTCGAAGGTGCCCTCGGACTGCCCGACGCCGCGGAAATTGGGCCGCACCGCCACCAGGCCATGCTGCACGCAGGCGCGCGACAGGGTCGTGACCACCTTGTTCTCGCGCGCGCCGCCCTGCAGCGGGTGCGGATGCAGGACCAGCGCCCAGCCTCGCGGCGTACCCGCGGGCCAGTCCACGGCGCAATCGATGCGGCCGGCGGCTCCGTTGAAGGCATGGGTTTCAGTACGTGCGGACATGGCGTGACTCAGGATGCGGGAAAAACAGCGATCTTAACCGCCCGGCCTGGCGGCGGGCTTCAGCGTCGTGGCAAGCCACTGCGCCAATTGATCCGCGGCATCGTCCGTCGCCTGGCGCAATGCCGCGACCCCGCCCTGCGCGTCCTGCGTGGGTGCGGGCGCGCGCGCCTCGATGCGCGTCTGGCCCACCACGCTGCGGCCGCTGAGCAAGACCGCCTGCAGCAGCACGCGGCCTTCGCTGGACTGGCCGTCGGCGGCGAATACCTGCTCGAACTGGGACAACGACACCTGCAGTTGCGGCGTCTGCAGGGTGACGCGCTCGTCCAGCACCGGCCCCTGGCGCGACAGGCGCTCCGTGAGGCGCTGACGCACCAGGTCCGCCGGCGGCGAGGCCCAGCGGTAGCTGGCATAGGCCTTGGGCGCGGCGCTGTCGCCCACGCGCCAGATCACCCCCGTGTCGGACAGGCTGGGCACGGCCTGGAATACCAGCGCAAGCGGCGCCCGCGCGGGCAAGACCGGCGTGGGCCGGGAGTCCAGGCCCAGGTCGAACACCGAAGGCGGGGCAGCCACGCGGCCGATGCCGCAACCGGCCAGGGCCAGCGTCAGGATTAGAACGGCGGTACGCATCTTCATCATTTGGGCGATCTCCCGAAGCCTGCAAAGCCGGCCTCGCCGGGCCCGGGCTCGCGGGGCGCCGGGCCGAACAGGAACGATTGCGGCGTGTTGTCCACACGGCGCAGGGTAACGGTGGCGCCGCGCGCGGCCGCGCTGACGTTGGTGGCCATGCTGGTGATGGCGGGCAAGGTCTCGCCATCCAGCCGCGCGGCGGCCAGGGCGATGTCATTGAGGCTGCTGGTGGCGGCGGACAGGGGGCCGTCGGGCGCGTTCAGGCGCGCCAGCGACTGGCGGGCCTGCGCAGCCAGGTCGCCGACTTCCCGCGCGGCGCGGTCGGCCTGGCGCGAGGTCTTGTCCAGCGAATCAATGAGGGGACCGAGCTTGGCCAGCGTGGGCGCCAGATCCTGGCTGGTGCCCCTGAGCGACTGGGTGATGTCGGTGGCGTTCTGCAGCGTGGCGGTGAGCGCCTGCACGTTCTGCTCGCTGAGCACGCGCCGCAACTGCTCGGTGACCTCTTCCACGTTGGAGATCAGCTTGCCGCCACGCTGCTCGATGCGGTCCAGAAAGCCCGGACGCAGCGGAATCGCGGCCGGATTCGCCGCCGACGAGGCCAGCCGCTTCATCGAGGAACCGTCGTCGCGCAACTCCACATTGGAAATGCCGGTCACGCCCTGCACGCCCAGTTCGGCCCAGGTGGACTCGGTAATCGGCGTGTTCGGCGCCACGCCGATGCGGATGCGCACCTGCCCGGGCTTGTCCGGGTTCAGGGCCAGCGACTGCACCTTGCCCACCGGTACGCCCTGGTAGCGCACCGTGGACTGCGGATTCAGGCCGCTGACGGCGGTCGCGGAGATAATTTCGTATGGCTGAAGCTGAGTCCGGTCGCGTCCGATCCAGATGGCCACCAAGGCGGCTGCGGCCAGCAAGGCCAGCGTGAAGATGCCGGCCATGAGCGCATGACTACGGTTTTCCATGATGCAATCCCTTCGGCGCCAGATCCCCCAGCGCCCGCAAACCGCGCTCGCCCAGGAAGAATGTGTGAATGAACGGGTGATCGACCTTCAGTACTTCCGGCACCGTGTCGCACACGATCACCCGTTTGTCCGCCAGCACGGCGACGCGCGTGGCCAACGCCAGTAGCGTGTCCAGGTCGTGCGTCACCATGACGACGGTGAATCCCAATTGCCGGTGCAGGCTGCGCACCAGGTCCACGAACTCGTCGGAGCGCAGCGGGTCCAGGCCGGCCGTGGGTTCGTCCAGGAACAGCAGTTCCGGATCCAGCGACAACGCGCGCGCCAGCGCCACGCGCTTGACCATGCCGCCCGACAGGTCCGACGGCCGCTTGTCGGCGTCGCGCGCCGACAGGCCCACCATCGCCAGCCGGCACATGACCACGTCGCGCACCAGATCTTCCGGCACCGTGCGCAATTCGCGCAGCGGCAGAGCCACATTGTCGAACACCGACAGCGCGGAGAACAACGCCCCCGCCTGGAACAGCATGCCCCATCGATAGGACAGCCGCCGGCGTTCAGCCGCCGTCAGTTCAAACAACGAATGGCCCAGCACCCGCACCGTGCCCGCGGCTGGCCGGTCCAGCCCGATGATCTGCCGCAGCAGCACCGTCTTGCCCGTGCCCGAACCTCCCACCAGTACCAGGATCTCGCCCGGGAAGACGGTCAGGTCCAGATTGTCGTGCACCACATGATCGCCAAACGCCGTGCGCAGCCCGCGCACCGTGATGACGGGTTCTACCGTAACGCCGTCCTCGGCGAAGAGCTTGTGCTGGGCGGCGCTATTCATCAGATGCCCACCGAGCTGAAGATCACGGCATACAGCGCATCCAGCAGGATCACGCCGGTAATCGAGGTGACCACCGAGGTGGTGGTGCCGCGCCCCAGGCTTTCCGTGTTGGGCTGGATGCGTAGGCCAAAATGGCAGGCGATCAGCGCGATCAGCATGCCGAACGTCACGCCCTTGAGGATGCCGATCCAGTAGTTCGTCAGCGAAATCGCGTCCGGCAGCGACTGCAGGAACCATTGCGCCGACACGCCCAACTGCATTTGCGCGGCGAGCATGCCGCCCAAAAGCGCCATGGCGTCCGTCCACAACACCAGCAGCGGCATGGTGATGGCCAGCGCCACCACCCGCGGCAGGATAAGCCGCTGCCCGTGCGAAATGCCCATGACCAGCATCGCGTCCAATTCCTGCGTCACCCGCATCACGCCGATCTGCGCCGTGATGGCCGAGCCCGAACGGCCCGCCACCAGGATGGCGGCCAGCACCGGACCCAGCTCGCGCACGATGGACACGCCCAGCAGGCGCACGATGAAACGATCGGCGCCAAACATCTGCAGCTGCTGCGCCGACAGGTAGGACAGCACCACGCCGATCAGGAAGCCGACCAGCGCCGTGATACCCAGCGCCTGCGCGCCGGTGCGGTACACCTGCGCCGAAATCTCGCGCCATGGCCCCAGCCGCGGCCGCAGCAGCATTCCGCCCAGGTCCAGGACCAGTTGCCCCAGCATGATGAGCAAGGCGCGGCCATTGTCGATAGCCTGAAATATCGCCTCGCCCACCGCTCTCAGCCAGCCCCACGGATCGCGCTTGGGCGCGGCGGCCGGGGTCTCGCCCTTGTTCATGGCCAGCGCGTTGAACACGTCCTGCTGGCCGGCGGACCAGCGCACGCGCTCGGGCAGCTTGTGGCCCCAGGCTTCCCAGATCAGCAGCGCGCCGATGGTGTCCAGCCGGCCGATGCCGTGCAGGTCCCAGCGCGCGCCGCCATCCGTGGCGCAGGCCAGCGCCTCGCGGCGACGTTGGACCTCGCCCGGCTCGGCCAGCGCCAGCACGCTCCAGTCGCCGGCCACATGGCACACGCCTCCTTCGAAACGGAAGGGCGCGGCGGCGGCAGGTGTGGACGAAGCGGAATGCGGCATGAAGACAGAATACCGATGCAAAATGTATCGCCAATCATAAACGCTGGCGCCGTCCGGCCGCGAGCGCAGGCCGCGTGCCCTACAATCGCCGCCATGTCCGCTCAAGCCAGCCCCATCGACCTGCCCGCGCCGGAAACCCTGGCCCGCATGCTCAGCACGCGCCTGCCCGCCTTCCAGGACATCTCCTGGACCGGCAGCACCGGATCGACCAATGCCGACCTCCTGGCCCGCGCTCGCGCAGGCGGCGGCGGCAAACCCTGGCTGCTGGGCACGCACCTGCAGGAAACCGGCCGCGGCCGCGCCGGCCGTCCGTGGCAGAACCGCACGGGCTCCACGCTGATGTTCTCCTGTGCCTTCGACGTGCACCTGCCGCCCGCGCAACTGCCCGCCCTGTCGCCGCTGGCCGGCATCGCCGCCTGCGAAGCTCTGCGCACCGTCGCCGGCCCGCAAGCCGCCGGGTTGTGCATGAAATGGCCCAACGACGTGCAGTGGCACGACGCCAAGCTGGCAGGCGTACTGGTCGAGACCACCCGCAACCCCGGCGGCAGCGAGGCCGGCCATACGGTCGTCATCGGCATGGGCGTGAACCTGACCGACGCCGCCCGGCTGTCGCTCGCGCTGGAACGCGAAGTCGCCGACTGGAGCCAGGTGCAGGCAGCCGCCGCCCGCCAGGCCTCCGCCGCCGACCTGGTCTGCGCCAGCGCCATGGCCTGGCTGGAAGCGGTGCGGACGCTGGAGCGCGAGGGCTTTGGCGCCTTCAAGCCACGTTTCGACCAAGTGGACGCTTTGGCCGGCCGCAAGGTCAACGTGCTGGACAAGGGCGCTATTCTTCTAGGCGGAACCGCCTGCGGCGTGGACGAACAAGGCCGCCTGCTGGTGCAAACCCCCGAGGGCACTCAGCCGATCCTGGTCGGTGAAATCTCGATTCGACGCCAAGCATGATTATTCTCATCGACTCCGGCAACAGCCGTCTCAAGGTGGGTTGGCTGGACGCCGGCAACTCCGACGCGCCGCGCGAACCCGCGGCGGTCGCCTTCGACGGCCTGGACCTGGACGCCCTGGACCGCTGGCTGGCCGCCCTGCCGCGCCGTCCCCTGCGCGCGCTGGGTGTGAACGTTGCCGGCGAGGCGCGCGGCGCGGCCATCGCCGCCATCCTGCAAAAACATGGCTGCGCGGTGACTTGGTCGCCGTCACAGGCAACCACGCTGGGGCTGATCAACAGCTACAAGACGCCCACGCAGCTGGGCGCCGACCGCTGGGCCTCGCTGCTGGGCGTGCTGTCGCGCCTGCCGGGGGCACACCCGCCCTTCGTGCTGGCCAGCTTTGGCACCGCCACCACCATCGACACCGTCGGCCCCGACAACGTCTTTGCCGGCGGCCTGATCCTGCCGGGTCCGGCCATGATGCGCAGCGCGCTGGCCCACGGCACCGCCAACCTACCCATCGCCAACGGCCAGGTCGTGGCCTATCCCACGGACACGCACGAGGCCATCGCCTCCGGCATCGCCGCCGCGCAGGCCGGCGCCGTCGTGCGCCAATGGCTGGCCGGACGCCAGCGTTACGGCCAGACGCCGCAGATCTACGCGGCGGGCGGCGGCTGGCCCGAAGTGCACCAGGAAATCGAACGCCTGCTGGCGGACGCGGGCGGCACCGAAGGTGCGGCCCCCGTACCCATCTATCTGGATCACCCCGTCCTGGACGGCCTGGCCGCGGTCGCCCGCGCCACCCTGGACGACCAAGCCTGAACGGGAGACCCCGGCCATGCGCGTGCTCTTCATCCTCATCCTGCTGGCGAATCTGGGGGTTTATGCGTTGGGCCAGGGCTGGCTGGGCGTGCGCCCCGAGGACGAAGGCCGCGATCCGCGCCGCTTCAACCAGGAACTGAATCCGGGCGCGGTGACCCTGGTTCCCAAGACCGCGCCTGCCGCCCCCTGAAGCCCCATCCGGCGCACGCGCCGGTGAGCGTGGGCGCTAGCCCGCCTTTCCTGCCTCCAGCCAGGGTGCCAGCGCGTCCAGCGTGCGCCCCGTGGCTCCCGAATGCATGCGGAACCATGCCAGCGCCGCCTCAGCCGTGCGCTGGCGGCGCGGTTCGTCCGCCAGCAGCGCCATCGCCGCCTCCACCGCCTGGCCGGCGTCGGCCGCGCGCAGCACGGCGCCCGCCGCGATGGCGTCTTCCGCCGCCTGCTTGAAATTGAAGGTGTGCGGGCCGACGATGACCGGCACGCCTGCCGCGCAGGCCTCGATCAGATTTTGCCCGCCCAGCGGCGCAAAGCTGCCCGCCACGATCGCGACATCCGACGCGGCGTAGTGGAACGCCATCTCGCCCAACGTGTCGCCCAGCAGCACGGCCGTGCCCGGCCCCGGCGCCACGCCTTCGGAGCGCCGGACGTACGGCAACCCTGCATCCGACAATAGGCGCGCGGCCTCGTCAAAGCGCTGCGGATGGCGCGGAATCAACAAGAACAGGGGCGCACCAGGCGCAGCCGCATGGCGTTTGATGGCCTCGATGAAGCCGCTGTCCTCGCCCTCGCGCGTGCTGGCCACCGCCACCACATGCCGGCCCAGCTGTTCGCGCCAAGCCTGCCCCGCGGCAACCTGCGCCGCCGGCAGGACCAGATCGAATTTCAGATTGCCCGTCACGACGGGCTGCGGCGCCCCGGCCTGCACCAGCCGGTCCGCGTCCTCGGCGGTCTGCGCCAGCACCGAGTCCAGTCCGCCCAGCGCTTCGCGCATCACGCCGCCCATCCTGCCCGCCTGGCGCAGCGACGACGCCGAAAAGCGGGCGCTGACCAGCGCCATGGACACGCCCGCAGCGCGCGCGGCCGCCAGCAGGTTCGGCCAGATCTCGCGTTCGATGAGCAGGCCGCAGCGCGGCCGATACGCCGCCATGAAACGGCGGGTCGCGCCGGGAAAATCATAAGGCAGCCAGGCCTGACGCAACTGGCCGCGGGCAATCGCTTCCGTGTACTGGCGCGCGCCCTCGGCGCGGCCGGTGGCTGTCATGTGCGTAAGCAGCACCGGCAGGCCGCGGTCCAGCAAGGCTTGCAGCAGAGGCTGCGCGGCGCGCGTCTCGCCCAGGCTGACCGCGTGCACCCAGACCGGAGCGGTCCAGGACGTGGCAGCGGCGGGCCCGACATGGCCGAAGCGTTCAGAAGAGAAGATTTCCCATTGCCCGCCCGCGCGCCGGGCGCGGTGGCCCATCCAGAGCCAGACCAGCGGTGACAGAGCCCTAAGCGCCAGCGAGTAGACGCCGCGGTTCATGTCACTGTGCGGCCAAAGCCTGCTCCACCGCCGCCATCACGGCTTCGCGCGACGGCGACGCCCCGCGGTCGCCCAGGCTGGCGGTGTAGCTGGAACCGACCAGCGGCGTGCGCACCGGGGTGGAAGCACGGTAAATGCCGATGGTGGGCCGGCCCAACGCGGCCGACAGGTGGGTCAGGCCGCTGTCCAGCCCCACCATCAGGCGGGACCCAGCCAGCAAACGCGCCACCGCGGTCAGGTCCATGCGGGGCATCACCTCGGCGCCATCCATGCCGGCAATCAGCAACCGGGCCCGTTCGGCCTCCTGCTCATTCCCCGCCAGCAGTTTCAGGGTGCAGCCTGCGTCCCGCAGACGGCGGAACACGACGCGCCAGTCCTCTTCCGGCCAGAGCTTGTCGTCGCGGCTAGCCGACGGCATGATCACGGCATAGCCGCGGTCCGTATCCAGGTGGTGCAAACGCGGCAGTTCGCCGACGTTCAGGCCTTCGCTGCCGACTTCCAGCACCGGGTCCGCCGCAGGCTGCGTCGCCTGGCGCGCAAAAGCCTGCAAGCCGAAATCGGGCGCGCCGGCGTATTGGTAGCCGAACGTCAGGGCGGCCAGCTTGCGCTGGCGGATCACCGCCGGCTGCCAGAACTCCACCCGATGCCGCACGTTGTAGAACAGCGAAGCCAGCGGCTCGCGCGCCGAACGCCAGTCCAGCCCATGCCGCACGCCGCGGGTCTGGCGCACCAGCCAGGCGGATTTCAAGAGCGCCTGCATGTCCAGGACAATGTCGTACTGCACCGAGCGCAGCCGCTCCTTCAGCGCCTTGCGCTCCGCCCGCACTTCCGCCGACCACCAGGCTTTGCGCCAACGGCGATGAGCAACCTTGATGACCTGATTGACCGCCGGATGCCAGGCAGGAATGTCGGCAAAGGCTTCTTCCGCGATCCAGTCGATCTGGGCATCGGGCACATGGCGGGCAATGTCGGATATTGCCGGCAACATGTGCACGAGATCACCTAGGGATGAGGTGCGGACGATGAGGATTCTTGTAGGCATGTGCAAAGATTCGTGCTTGGCGCGACCTTCGGCCTGATGGTGGCAGACGCCGCTCAACGCAGCCCGAACTTTACAACAACATTGAGCATTCCCGCGATCGATCCCAGCCCCGCGCGCTGGATCGCGTCCGGCGCTAAAACAGCCGCGCAGCTACGCTTGCTGCGGCCAAGTCAGTGCCCCTTCTTTTTTTTCAAGATCATCCATTTGGGCATGCGAAACAAGACCAGCCGACGGTAAAGCACCACATATGTCGTCGAGAACACCGCCGTAAAGAACATCAGCAGATAGGGCTCCTGCCAAAACAATACGGCGGGTATCACGGCAAGCGACGACAGCAGCCACAAATAGGGAGAGGTCATGGCGTTGCGCTGTGTCTGGTGGCGCATTTCCCGGGAGCCGATCGCCCAGCGCACCAGCCGCTTGTAGATCAACATATGCAAGTGGACGCCATCCGGTGCTCCCGGCGAACGACCACGCAACCACTTCTTGCGATAGATGGAAAACAAGGTCTCAAACACGGGGTAGATACACAGCAGCAGCGGAAACCAGGCTGAAACTTCCGGATGCCGTGCCAGCATCAGCACTGACAATTCACCGATGATAAAGCCCAGAAAATAGGCTCCGCCGTCTCCGAGAAATATGTGGCCATGCGGGTAATTCCATACCAGAAATCCCACAATGCCTCCCAGCGTGCTCAACGCCACGATCAACAAGAAACGGTCGCCTAGATAAAAAGAGACGTAGGCAAACCCGGCCAGTATCATTGCCGACACCACCGCCGCCAAACCGTTATATCCGTCAATTATATTTATCGCGTTGGCGGCACCACCGATAGCCACAGCAGTGAAAATAAGCGACACCACCGAGAACTGCAATAACCAATCAACCCCAATAATATCCAACCGGGTTATCGCCGCGCCCAAAAAATAATAAGCGATTACCCCAGACAGCATCGCCAAACCAAGCCGAACCAAAACCCTGACGTGTTTGGTAAGATCTTCGACAAATCCGCCCAGGAAGGCGGGCATGGAGGCCCCAAGCAGTACCACCAGGTCCGGCAGCACTTCTGGCTCACGGATTGCGACCAGGGCGCATGTGACGCCGCTGGCCATTAGCAGCGACAATCCGCCGATTCGGGGAACGGGAACCGAATGATACTTCTGCACGCCCTCGACATCATGATCAGCCGTTAGGCCATCATGCCAAGAGCGGTAGCGCACAATCAACAAAGTTGATATGAGCGAAACCAAGAACGCTACAAGGACGTACAGCATTGAGAAGGTAACCAGAAGGGAGCTGGCACGATTGTAGCGTCAGACGGAGATAAAACATGCAAACGAATTGGGTCGTTCTGGAAAAGAATGGAACCAGGGTTTGCAAAATAATATAAAGAGACCTCCACCTGAATTCTGCCAGTAGCCAAACTCGCACCTCTTCGATACGACTTGATGCGTGGGCCGCCTGGACCTGGAAGGGATCCAGGCATTCATTCGAGCAACTGGACATATTCTCACAAGCATGCTGCCTATGGACCCTGCTGTACGGGCGAATCTGTCGCAAACTCCTGAATAGCGTGCCTGCGTCACAGCCTTTCAGGATGCGTCGTACGTTCTCGATGAGCTCCGACTGATGGAAACGGCGAACCTTACCGTCGATCTGAGTGCATAGGTCACGTCCCCTCCCCGCAGCCCAGACGCCGGCATCGACTTGCCGCCCTCCCGCTTCGACAGCGCGCGTCGAGGTGCCCACGGGCGCCCCACGATCTTTCGACCCGACATAGGGCCTCGATCTGGGCCCAGCAGCACAGCAAGGCGCACGAACTGCGGGTGACAGGGATACGACGATACAATGTCCCGTTGTGCATCCCTTTTTTGCGTTCGATTTAATTTATCGAATCCTCACCCGTAATTATAGAAATCGATTAGTGGTGAACGCCCCTACGCCGGCGTTCGGCCTCTGGTACCCCTATCTTCGCCTCCAGCCATGGCCATTCTGCCTTCCCTCCTTGTCACCCTGCTCGGGGTCTTGCCTATCGCCACCATGACGGTCGGCGGCGGTAGCGCGCTGTTCTACCTAATTTTTTCCCTGTGCCTGGTTCGGTGCTTCACCCGGGAAGGAGGATGGCAGGCGACCTGGCGCGACCTAAAAGACTACACGTGGGTCATCGCGGCCCTGCTCGTCTCTTTCTGTGCAATTGGACTCAGCCAATATGCGCATGGCATCACCCACGGCCCTTCCCTGGAACGAGGTCTGCGCATCAGCCTTGGCTTCCCCATCATCCTGGGCGCGCTGCTTAGCATCAACCCGGCGACGCTCCGGAATGCGTCCTGGGGCATATTGGTTGCCGGCTGGGTTTCGGCCTGTATCGTTTTCTGGCTGGTCTTTCCCGCCTGGAATCGTCCCAATACGCCCCAGTACAACGCGGTCACCTACAGCAATCTGATGCTGCTCTGGCTCTTCATCACCTTTTGCAGCATGGGATGGCAACTGACAAAGCACCCGCGACTTGAAAAGTCAGTCAAAGCACTGACCGTCATCGTCGTTTTCGCGGGCTTCGTGCTCACCCAGACGCGCACCGGGTGGATGGCGATCCCCCTGTTCCTGTTCGTTGCGATGTGGTTGTTCGGCCATCTGCGGCATCCTTTCCGCGCGTTCGGCCTGCTGGTCGCAGGTGTGGCTATCCTCGTTGCCATCGGATCTACCAATCAAGCCCTGCGCACCCGCGTTGAGCAAGGCATCAACGAATTTCAAGCATGCCAAGGCGCCAACGCCACAGCGGACACCTCCGTCTGTATCCGGCTGCAGTTGTGGCGGGCCACGAGCGAAATGATCGAAGCGGAGCCCATCTTCGGCCTGGGGGGTACCGCCAGATTCGTTCCAGAACTTGAGGCGCGAGTCGCCACGGGAGTCGTTTCGCCCTTTGTCGCGCAAGACTTCGGCGAGCCCCACAATGACATGCTGCAAATGCTGGCCAGCTATGGGCTGCTGGGCGGCTTGGCGCTGGCGCTGCTGTATTTTGTTCCTGCCGGCATCTTCTTGCGCAGAATGACCGCAACAAATCCCGAGCCGGTTCGCGTCGCTGCCGCCATGGGGACCGCTCTTACATTGGGGTTCGCGATTTTTGGTCTGACGGAGCTCATGTTTCGCTCGATGCACAATATCTCGCTATATGTGACGTTGCTGGCATGGCTGCTGGTCTTGAGCGACAAAAAGCGAAATTCGTACACCCAATAAAAAAAGTCGAACGCCTGCGCCCACCGCGACCATAGTCAAAATGCGCAACTAGGACCACAATAGGGCTGTGACTCTCCCAAGGAGACAGCCATGCGCATTGCAGATGCCCAGTGGATTCCTTCAACCCAGCACCAGACTTGGGACGCTCTGACGGATCCGGCCGTTTTACAGCGATGTATCCCCGGATGCATCGCTGTCGACAAGCGCAGCGACACGGAATATGCGGTCACGCTCCGGGCCAAGATTGCCGGCCTGGACACGGACTATGACGGCGAGATCCTGCTCTCGGACGTCAATGCGCCTGACAGTTGCACCCTGGTGTTCGAAGGCAAGGGCCGCGCGGCCTGTCTGGCCATCGGCACCGCCCAGATCAACCTCAGCACCAAGGACCAGGGCACTCGGGTGGCCTACACGGTCGCCGGGATGACGGGGGGCAAGCTGGCCGAATACGGCGAAGGGGTGGTGCTGAAGGCTGGCGAGAAGATCATCGAAAAGTTCTTCGCCGCCTTCATCGACTACATGGCCGTCCAGCCTCGCCTGGCACCGCCGCCCCCTCCCCCCGAACCGGAGCCGCGCGGGCTGTCCAATTCGCGTTGGTCGTGGATCATGGTGGTGCTGGTCATCGCGGTCTTCTGGGGTTATCACGCCTTCTATAAGTGAAATCCCTGACGCGCGGGTGATATGCTCTGCGGCATGACGCCGCCGCCCGAATCACCGCCCCCCACCACCCCCGCCCATACACGACGCGACCTGCTGATGGGCATGGCGGGGGTTTCGGCGACAGTAGTGCTGGCCGCGCTGGATTCCACCATCATCAGCACCACGCTGCCGCGCGTGGCCGAGGCGCTGAACGGCATGGCGCTGTACGCCTGGGTGGGAACGGGCTATTTGCTGGCCACCGCGGCGTCCATCCTGATTTTCGGGCGGCTGGGCGACATGTTCGGCCGCAAGCCCCTGATGTTGCTGTCGGTGCTGATCGTGGCGCTGGGTTCCATCGCCTGTGGCCTTTCGCAAACCATGACCCAACTGATCATTTTCCGGTCGCTGCAGGGCATAGGCGGCGGGATGATGATCGCGACCGCGTTCGCCGCGCCGGCTGACCTGTTCCCCGATGCCAAGCAGCGGGTGCGCTGGATGGCGCTGGTGTCAGCGGCGTTCGCCATGGCCAGCGGCATCGGCCCGGTCCTGGGCGGAGCGGCGACGCAGGCGCTGGGCTGGCGCGCGGCCTTCTTCATCGCGCCGATCGCGGCCGCGGGCGCGTTCTTCCTGCTGGCCCGCTATTTCCCCCGCATCCGACCGATCCACGACGGCAGCCGCAAGATCGACTGGCTGGGCGCCATCCTGCTGGTGCTGGCGGTGGGCGCGCCGCTGGCCGCGCTGGAATTGGCGTTTGCCAGCGGCGACCACGCCCACCCCATGCTGGGACTGGCCCTGGCCGTGGTGGGCGTGGCGGCCATCGCCATCCTGATCCCGACGGAACGGCGCGTGAGTTCCCCCATTTTCCCGCTGCGCGTGCTGGGCGGAGCCGAATCACGCCTGCTGAACCTGGCGGCGATGATGGTGGGCGCGGTCATGTTCGTGCTGATCTTCTACAGCCCGTTGCTGTTGCAGCAGGTGCTGAACTACACGCCCAGCGAAGCCGGGCTGCTGCTGACGCCGCTGGTTGCCGCGATTTCGGTGGGCAGCATCATCAACGGCCGCCTGTTTCCCAAGCAGACCGAACCGCAGCGCCTGATGGTGTTCGGCGGCTGTCTGTTGGCGGCGGGTTCGCTGATGGTGCTGTTGATCTCGCCCGGAACCTCGGCCTGGTGGATCCTGGCCGCCTTCTTCGTCAACGGCTGCGCGCTGGGCTTTCTGCTGCCGAATCTGACCCTGTTCATGCAGATGCTGAGCGAACGGCGCGACGTGGGCGTGGCATCGGCCCTGGTGCAGACCACGCGCGCGATAGGCAGCGCGCTGGGGACGGCTGTCGTCGGCATCATCATTTCCCACAGCACGGTACTAAACGGAGTGCGCGCGGGCCTGGTGCTGTGTATTGTCCTGTCACTGACCTGCGCCTTGCTGGCCTACCGGGTCAAGATGAAGAACCTGGCTACAAACCGCAAATGAGCCCCTCGCGGGACTGAAAATGCGTCAACGCAACTTGCTGGATCTGCTGCTCCTGGCCGCAGTCTGGGGCGGCTCCTTTCTGTTCATGCGCCTGGCGGTCCCGGAATTCGGGCCGATCGCGCTGATCGAGCTGCGCGTGGGCCTGGCCGCGCTAGTCCTGCTGCCCGCCGCGCTGTGGCGCGGCAAGCTGCCCGTCATCGCCCGGCACTGGAAAGCCTTGCTGATGGTGGGCGTGCTGAACGCGGCCGTGCCTTTCCTGTTGTTTGCCTATGCCGCCCAATCGCTGGGCGCCGGCTTCCTGTCGGTGGCCAATGCCGTGACGCCAGTGTGGGGCGCGGTCATCGGCTGGCTGTGGCTCAAGGACAAGCTGCCCTGGACCCGCTGCCTGGGGCTGATGATAGGCGTGGTCGGCATCGTGGTGCTGGTGTGGGACAAGCTGAATTTCAGCGACGGCGGCACGGGGCCGGCGGTCCTGGCGGCAGTGTCCGCGCCGGTGTTCTACGGCATCGCCGCCAACTGGACCAAGCGCTTCCTGACCGGCGTGGATGCCCTGGCCAACGCCACCGGCAGCATGATAGGCGCGACGCTGGTGCTGCTGCCCCTGGCGCTTACCCACTGGCCCGAATCACCCGCGTCCATGCAGGCCTGGATCGCCACCATCCTGCTGGCGGTGGTGTGCACGGGCGCGGCGTACATCATCTTCTTCCGCCTGATCGCCAATGTCGGCCCCACCGGCGCCGTGAGCGTCACGTTCCTGGTGCCGATCTTCGGCGTGCTGTGGGGGTCGTGGCTCCTGGACGAGAGCATCACGCCGTCGATCGCCGCAGGCGCGGCCATCATCCTGGTCGGCACCGCGCTGGCGCTGGGACTGCTGAAGCGGCGCGCCTGAGCGCCCGCGCTCAGTACTTGTCCGAGGTTCCCGTCAGCGCCACCCCGATACGCAGCAACGTATAGGACACCGCGTCGACCCAGCGCCGCAACCATCCGCGGCGCTGGTACTCGAGCGGCCGGATGAAGCGCCCGCCTTCCCGGATGGCCGTCTCCAGCCGTTCCTGCAGGTCCCAGGAGAAGGGCTGGTCGTCCACCACCACGTTGGCTTCGCGCGCCAGCAACAGGCTGAAGGGATCCAGGTTGGACGAGCCCACCGTCGCCACGTTGTCGATGACCGCTACCTTGGCGTGCAGGTAGCTCGGCATGTATTCGTAGATCTCGATGCCATCGCGCAGCAACTGGTCGTACAGCGACCGCGTGGCATGGTATTGCATGCGGTACTCGACCTTGCCCTGCAGCAAGAGGCGCACGCGCACCCCGCGCGCGGCGGCCTTGGCCAGTGCGCGCCGGAACTGGCGGCCGGGAAAGAAATAGGCGTTGGCGATCAGGATGTCGCGGCGCGCATGCGCGATGCCGTACAGGTAGGCGCGCTCGAAGGTCTGGCGAAAGCGCAGGTTGTCGCGCAGCACTAGCGCCGCTCGCAGGTTGCCACAGGGCGCGACGGAGGCGTGGCGCGGCTTGAGCAGCCGCATGCGGTTCCAGTCGCGCGGATGGCGGCGCAGGCGCGCCCAGTTCAGCCGCACCCATAGCAGTTCCTGGGCGTAGGCGGCTTCGGTTACCAGCGGCCCCTGCACCTGCACCGCAAAATCGAAACGGGGGCCGGTGAGCCCGTCTGTCGGATCCCGGTCGTCGTAGTCATCCAGGATGTTGATGCCGCCGATGAAGGCGACACGTCCATCCACCACAGTGACCTTGCGATGCAGGCGCCGCAGGCGGCTGCGCGACGGGATATAGCGCGCGAACCAGCGCGGCTCGGGGCGGAAGATGCGGCACTGCGCGCCGGCATTGGTCAGCCGCGTGCGCACGGGGTCGACGAACTCGGCGCTGCCGAAGCCGTCGAGCACGACGCGCACCTTGACCCCGCGCCGGACAGCCGCCTCCAGGCAGTCCAGCACCTGGGAGCCGGTGCGGTCCGGCGTGAAGATGTAGGTTTCCAGGTGCACGCTGACCTGGGCGGCGTCGATGGCCGCGCACAGCGCGGGAAAGAAGTCGGAACCGTTCTGGAGCAACTGGATGTCGTTGCCCAGCGTCCAGTCCAGCTTGGACTGCTCTGCCCTCACGGCAGTTCCAGCTCGGCCAGCAAGGGAGAATGATCGGAAAGCCTGGCCCATTCGCGGCCGCGCAGCACGCGGGCGCTGCGCACGGCAAAGCCGCGCTGGTAGATGCGATCCAGGCGGAACCAGGGAAACACCGCGGGGAAGGTGCGCGGCGGCGGCAGCAGCAGGCGTGAATTGCCATCCATGCCGAGCTGATTGGTGCGTTCCATGACGGATACGCCGCTATTGGGCAGCCCGCGTAGCGCATTGCTCAGGCGCTTCACGGAGTCGCGCAGGCGCGGCAATTCGCCGCCATGGCTGCGCGGGGCATGCGAGAACACTTCGTACAGGCCCAGCTGCTGCACGAACAGGGGCGCCAGGCGATCGCCCCAGTCATTGAAATCGCCCGCGATCAGGATGGGTTCGCCATCCGGCACCATGCGGCGGATGCGCTCGGTCAGCGCCAGGATCTGGCGGCTGCGGCTGCCTGCGAACAGGCCCAGATGCACCACGAAACAATGCACCGCGCGCCCGTCGAGCTCGATGCGCGCATGCAACAGCCCGCGCTGCTCCAGCCGATGGTCGGAGATGTCCTGATTTTCGTGCTCGAGGATGGGGAAACGCGACAACAGCGCGTTGCCATGGTCCGTCTCGCTGCGGATGGCATTGCGGCCGTAGGCCACATCCAGCCGCAAGGCGGCGGCAAGCGATTCGTGCTGGGCGTCGAGCAGGGATTTCTGCTCATTGCGGCCCTGGACTTCCTGCAGGAAGACCAGATCCGGACGCAGGCCATAAAGGCCCAGACGCAATTCATTCAGGGAGTCGCGACGGCCCAATGCCGAGCGGCCCTTGTGTATGTTGTAGCTGACGACGCGGATGAGCGACATGGAGAATGGCGCCTTTCAAAACTGGGAAACCACCGGCCGTAAAAAAAGCCCGGCCAGCACCGCCAGATCAGGCGGCGTTTGCCAGATTACTCCAATTCAGAAGACCGTTCCCACCGTCGCGGCGAGCACCCGGTCCATGCAAGCAACGGCTCCTGCTCATTCGAGGCAGGAGCGCTGCTAGCAAACAGCGCCCCACAATCGGGGCCGCACGGATCCGGGCTCCGCCGGTCCGTAGCGGCGCCCCCCTGGGGGGGAAGCGCCTACGGCGCTTCGGGGGGGTCACTTCCCTTCTACGTTGCGCAGACGGATGTGCAGTTCGCGCAGCTGCTTCTCGTCGACCTCGGACGGCGCTTGCGTCAGCAGACACTGGGCGCGCTGGGTCTTCGGGAAAGCGATCACGTCGCGGATCGATTCGGCGCCGGTCATCATCGTGACGATGCGGTCCAGGCCGAAGGCGATACCGCCGTGCGGAGGCGCGCCGTATTGCAGCGCGTCCAGCAGGAAGCCAAACTTCTCGCGGGCTTCCTCGGCGCCGATCTTGAGTGCGCGGAACACCTTGCTCTGCACTTCCTCGCGGTGGATACGGACCGAGCCGCCGCCGATTTCCCAACCGTTCAGCACCATGTCGTAGGCCTTGGCGAAAGCCTTGCTGGGATCGGATTCCAGGAAGTCCTCGTGGCCATCCTTCGGGCTGGTGAAGGGGTGATGGGCGGCGGTGTAGCGGCCGTCTTCCTCGTCGTATTCGAACATCGGGAAGTCGACGACCCACAGCGGCTTCCAGCCGGCGGTGGACAGGCCGGTCTTCTTGCCGAATTCGCTGTGGCCAATCTTCACGCGCAGCGCGCCGATGGCGTCGTTGACGACCTTTTCACGGTCAGCGCCGAAGAAAATGATGTCGCCATCCTGCGCGCCGGTGCGCTTGACCAGTTCGGCCAGGGCAGCGTCATGCAGGTTCTTGACGATGGGCGATTGCAGGCCGTCGCGGCCCTTGGCCACTTCGTTGACCTTGATGTAGGCCAGGCCCTTGGCGCCGTAGATGCCGACGAACTGTGTGTAGCCGTCGATCTCGCTGCGCGACATCTCGGCGCCGCCGGGCACGCGCAAGGCGACCACGCGGCTGCCGGGCGCCGTGGCGGCGGCGGCAAACACCTTGAAGTCCACGTCGCGCATGACGTCGGTCATGTCGGTGAATTCGAGGTTCACGCGCAAGTCCGGCTTGTCCGAGCCGTAGCGGCGCATGGCTTCGGTCCAGGTCATGATCGGGAACGGCGTCGGCAGATCGACGTCCTGCACCACCTTGAACACGTGGCGGATCATGTTTTCGAAGATTTCACGGATCTCGAACTCGTTCAGGAACGAGGTTTCGCAGTCGATCTGGGTGAATTCGGGCTGGCGGTCGGCGCGCAGGTCTTCGTCGCGGAAGCACTTGGTGATCTGGTAGTAGCGGTCGAAACCGGACACCATCAGCATCTGCTTGAACAGCTGCGGCGATTGCGGCAGCGCGAAGAAGTGGCCGGCGTTGACGCGCGAAGGCACCAGGTAGTCGCGCGCGCCTTCGGGCGTGCTCTTGGTCAGCATCGGGGTTTCGATGTCGATGAAGCCCAGCTGGTCCAGGAACTTGCGCACTTCGATGGACACGCGGTAGCGCAGCATCAGGTTGCGCTGCATCTGCGGACGGCGCAGGTCCAGCACGCGGTGCGTGAGGCGCGTCGTTTCCGAGAGGTTGTCGTCGTCCAGCTGGAACGGCGGCGTGACCGACGCGTTCAGGATCTCGACTTCCTTGCAGAGCACTTCGATTTCACCCGAAGCCAGCTCGGCGTTGGCGGTACCCGCCGGACGCTCGCGCACCAGGCCGGTGACGCGGATGCAGAATTCGTTGCGCAGGCGTTCCGCGGTGGCGAAGGCGGCGTTGTCCGGATCGAACACGATCTGCGCCAGGCCCGCGCGGTCGCGCAGGTCGATGAAGATGACCCCGCCGTGGTCGCGGCGGCGGTTCACCCAGCCGTACAGGGTGACGGTCTGGCCGAGATGGTCACGGCAAACCTGGCCGGTGTAGCAGGTACGCATGCGGGGGACTCCGTTTATGTGCTTGGTTATAGCGTAAGGGTTACGAATCGGCGCGAGGCGTGTCTTGCACGCCGGGAGCCGGGACGGGCGCGGCCGGCCGGTCCGCGGGCGTCGCCGCCTGGACCGGGGCGACCACGCCCATGGAAACGATGTACTTCAGGGCCGCGTCCACGCTCATCTGAAGATCCATGGCGTCAGCGCGCGGAACCATCAGGAAGAAGCCGGACGTGGGATTCGGCGTGGTCGGCACGTACACGCTGATGTGATCGCCGGGAAGCCGGTCGGCCACTTCGCCGCTGGGCGTCCCGGTAACGAAAGCAATGGTCCAGCTGCCGGCGCGCGGATACTGCACCAGCACCGCGCGGCGGAACGCCTGACCGTTGGGGGCAAGCACGGTATCGCTGACCTGCTTGACCGAGTTGTAGATCGAACGCACCAGCGGTATGCGGCCCAGCAGGTTTTCCCACTGGTCCACCATGGTACGGCCGATCAGGTTGGCCGCGAATATGCCCGTCAGCAGCACCACCACCACGACCAGGACGAAGCGGAAGCCGGGAATGTCGACGCCGAACAGCGATTCGGACGACAGGAAGCCAGGCACGAACCCTTCCAGGGTCGCGACCAGCAAGCCCAGCACCCACACCGTGATGACCAGGGGAACCCAGATCAGCAGGCCGGTGATGAAGTACTTCTTGATGACGCGCATACGCATCGCGTGTGCTCTAGGAGGCGGTGCTACCGGCAGCGGGCGCCGCAGGAGCGGCCGGGGCTGCGGGCGCGGCGGCAGGTGCGGCTGCGGGCGCGGCGCTTTCGGCCGGGGCCGTCGTGCTGGCCGAGGCCGAACCGCCGCTGCCGTTGCCGCGGAAGTCCGTGACATACCAGCCGGAGCCCTTGAGCTGGAACCCAGCCGCGGTCACCTGCTTGGAGAACGTGCTTTCGCCGCATTCGGGGCAAACCGAAAGCGGCGCATCGGAAATCTTCTGCAAGACGTCTTTGGCATGGCCGCAGGCGCTGCACTTGTAAGCGTAAATGGGCATCTAGGGCTCCCAGGCGCGGGCCCGGCGTATCAAGAGCCGCTGTCGCCGGACGCAATGTCCGGGGCCGGATCGGGTCGCAAGACCTGGTCCGAACGGAAGCGGCGGGTGGGCGAGGCCGGAAAAAATACGGGAAAGTCTTGAATTTTAGCGGTTTTTCGTGAACGGCCGGTGTCCGGCCCCGGCGGCCCGCCTTGGACGGCGCCTCAGGGGCCTCCCGGGGGCCCGTCTCCCTATACGGGAAGCAGGAACATGACCGCCGCCACCAGGGTTGGCGCCAGGGCCGACAGGAACAGCCGCCCCGATGAAATGCTGCCGTCCGGAAAGTGGTTCTTCAGGATGGCGAAACCGGCCGGGTTGGGCGCATTGGCGATCACGGTCAGCCCGCCGCCCGTGACGGCGCCGGCCACCAACATGTAGCGCCAGGCCTCGCTGGTGCCTTCGACCAGCGAACCCAGGTAGGTCAGCGCGGCGTTGTCGGTGATGGCGGTGAGCGCGGTCGCGCCCCAGAACAGCACGAAAGGTTCAAGCCCGCCCAGCAGGTCCTGCAGCCACCACTTCTGCAGGCCGCCCAGCACCACCAGCCCGGCCAGGAAGAAGCCGACCATCAGGCCTTCCTTGATCATCAGGCGGCTCTGGTGGCGCTTGTAGGCTTCGGCAAAGCCAATGAACATCATCAACAGACCCAGGAAGATGGCCGGATGATGCGCGCTGAGCACCACGGCGACCAGGAAGACCAGGTGCACCAGCATGACCAGCAGCGGCACCGGCCCGCGCGCATCGCCGCCTTCGGGCGCGTCCACGCCGCCGCCCGTGCCCACCGAGCGCTCCAGCAGCGCCTTGCGGCAGATGAAGGTCAACAGCGCCGCATTCAGGCAGACGGCGATCGCGGCGCGCCAGCCGAAATGCTGCGCCATGAAGCTCGAGTCCCAGCCGAAGGTGGAAGCCACCATCAGCACGGGCGGCGCGGCATACGAAGTCAGCACGCCGCCGATGGAGACGTTGACGAACAGCACGCCCAGCGTAAGGTACTTGAAGCCCGCGCGCCCGCTGCTGCGGAAATAGGCGTCGCGCAACAGGATGGCGGCCAGCGTCATCGCGGCGGGTTCGGTGATGAAGGAGCCGCCCAGCGGCACCAGCGACATCACGACAAAAAACGTGGCGAGTTCGCGCGGCAGCGGCAGCACGCGCGCCACCAGCCGCACCAGCATGCCCACCAGCTCCAGAATCGGCCGGCTGGCCGCCACCACCATGATCACGAAGACGAACAGCGGCTCGGTGAAGTTGCGCGTGTCCATGTACTCGATGGCATGCGAGGGGCCCGCCAGCGCCGCCATCGCCACGATCAGCACGAAGGCCCAGACGCCGAACACAGCCTCGACTTCGGAGAACAGATGCCAGATGCCCGCATGCGGTCCGCCACGATGCGCGAGCCGCGCGAAGAACGGAACCGAGAAGGTATGAAGAACCGCCACGGCGAACAGGAGGGTGGCGATGACTTCAAGTGTCTGGGGCATGTAAACGACTTCCGGAAGAGGGATACGACAGCGCGGACACCGCCCGGCGGGCCTGCGGGACAAGGGTCGCAATATAGCGCAAGGCCCTTGCCGTGTAACGCAGGGTCAACACCAAGATGCGCGGGTCCGCGCCGCTAGTTTCCCAAGTCTCGCGGGCGGGTCACTGCGCCCTGCGCGCATGCCGGAACGGCAGCAGCCGCAGGTCCAGCGCCGCGGGGCCGGGCGCGTCGACGTCGATGATCGCGGCGCACAGCGGCAGGAAAGCCGCGCGGAAGTGGTTCTTGGCCTTCACGCACAGCAAGCGCACCTGACCGAGGTCGATGCCATGCAAGGTGAAGAAGCCCGGATCGTTGGCTGGCGCCACCAGCTCGGTGATGATGACCTGCACGTTGGGCCTGTCGCGCAGCGACAGCAGCGCGGTGCGTCCGCAGCTCGTGCGCACGCCCGTTTCCATCGGGCCGGCATTGCGGAATTCGCCATCGGTATAGCGTTCGACCCGGAACGCCGCACGCACCGGCGCGCCGAAATCGCGGCTCACGCGGCCGCCCAGGTCCAGTTCGCAAGCGCCGCCCAAACCCGCTTCGTAAGCGCGCCGTACCGCCTGCGGATCCGCGAAGCTGGCGAACACGCAAGGCAGGTCGATCGACGCATCCAGCAAGGCGCGGAACAGCGCGGGCGTGTCGCATGCGCCGCCCGACAAGGGGTTGTCCCCCGGGTCTGTGACTGCCACCAAGCCGCCCGCGCGCGCCGCTTCCATGGCCAACGCCAGCCCCTCTTGCGGTGTCGGCAAGCTGACCGCAAACGCGGGCGCCAGACGCCGCATCGCCGCCGTCATGGTCTCGGTCACGGCCTGCGACCGCGCGCCTGCGGCATCGCGCGCCATGTCGGCCACCACCAGCACCGATGCGCCGGTATCGACGGTATCGGCATACGGAAAGCCGCCGAACACCGAGACTTCCACCACGCCCTCGCCCACCTGGGCTGCGGCCAGATCCTGCAATTCGCGCATGGGTCCGGCATCGGTGCGCATATTGAAGCTGGACAACAGCAAATCCGGCTTGGCCACCAGCACGCGCGGCGACAGCATGCCGGCCTGCGTGCGCAACAGCATGCCGAGCACCCGCCCAGCCGCTTCGCGCATGTCTATGTGGGGGTAGGTCTTATAGCCGCTGGCGCAATCCAGCAGGCCGCCCAGCTCAGGGGCCAGGTTGGCGTGCAAGTCGAAGCTCGCGCCCAGAGGCACTTCGGGCAGCAAGGCCCGCACGGCCCGCACGAAATCCAGATCGGGCGTCTGGCGCAGGTCGGTGATGGCGGCGCCATGCAGCGACAGGTAGACGGCATCCCAGCCATCCTCGTCCGCGGCCAGTCCGGCCAGCACCTCTTCGGTAAAGGCGCGGTGCACGGCGTCGTCTATCGGCCCGCCAGGCAGGGCGGACGCGCAGCGCAAGGCCACCACCTCCCAGTCCGGATGCGCGCGGACGAACTCGACCACTTCGCCCAGTTCGGTGGCCGTGCCAGCGGCGGCCGCGAGGGCGTCGCCGCCCTTGCGCCACTCGCGCCGCTCGAAATCCGCCATGGTGCAAGGCGCCGGGCAGAAGGCGTTGCCTTCGTACCAAAAGCGTGCCACCGCCAGCCGTTTCTTCGTGCCCTTGCCCATGCGTTTCCCCGTTTATTCCGGACGGATATCGGTGCCTTCGATCAGGACGCGGTACTTCTCGCGCTCCGTCTGCAGATGCTGCCCCAGCGCTTGCGGCGTGCCGCCCACGGGCTGCGCGGCCAGCGCCTCGAGCCGTTCGCGCGTGGCGGGCGATTGCAGCACCCGCTGGGCGGCGGCGTTGAGCTTGTCGACGACCGGCTGCGGCGTGCCGGCGGGCGCCATCAACACGAACCACGAAGTCAGCTCGAAGCCCGGCACGGACTGCGCGATGGCGGCCACGCCCGGCGCCGCGGCAACCGGCTGGGCCGAGGTCACGCCCAGGGCCACCAGCTTGCCTGCCTTGATCAGCGGCAAGGCGGTGGGCAGGTTGTCGGCCGACAGATCGATCTGCCCACCCAGCAGGTCATTGTTGGCCTGGCTCGCGCCCTTGTACGGCACGTGGCGGATGTCCACCTTGCCCATGCGCTTGATCATCTCCAGCGCCAGATGGCCAGAACTGCCCACGCCGGGCGAACCCCAGTTCAAGCGGCCGGGCTCGGCGCGCGCGGTGCGCAGCAGATCGTCCATGTTCTTCAGGCCGGAGCCGGGATGCGTCAGCACCACGTTGGGCACCTGCGCCACGTAGGCGACCGGCGCGAAATCCTTGACCGGGTCATAGCCGATCTTCTTGTAGACGTAGGCGTTGATGATCTGCGTGCCAGGCGTGCCCAGCAGCAAGGTGTAGCCGTCCGGCTGTGCGTGCGCCACCTCGGATGCGCCCAGGCTGCCGCCCGCGCCGGCCTTGTTGACCACCACCACGGACTGGCCGAGTTCGGCGCCCAGGCCCTCGGCCATCAAGCGGCCCAGCAAGTCGGTCGTGCCGCCGGCGGCGAACGGCACCACCAGACGCACCGGCTGCTCCGGCCACGCGGCGCTGGCCTGCCCGGCCGCGCCCAACGCGGCAGCCGCCGCAATCCCGAAAGTCCAACGACGCAACAGATGGGAAAACTTCATGACGCCCCCTTGAGCGAATGATGACGATGCAACGGCCTACGCGACAATAAAACCGTTTGGTTTATTTTCACAACAAATATACCATGTGTTTTATTTTACCAACCACACCACGCACGACGCCATGAGCCGCATCATCCATCGCAACTCCAGCCCCCTGCCCGTCGCCATCAAGGGCGAAGGCAGCTTCATCGTCGACCAGGAAGGCCGGCGCTACTTCGACGCCTCCGGCGGCGCGGCGGTCTCGTGCCTGGGACACGCGCACCCCGAAGTGCGCGCCGCGGCTGCCGCGCAGCTGGATGCGCTGGAGTACGCGCACACCAGCTTCTTCACCACCCCGGCCGCCGAAGAACTGGCCGAACTGCTGGCGGCCAACAGCCCGGCGGGCCTGGGCAATGCCTACTTCGTTTCGGGCGGTTCGGAAGCCGTCGAGACCGCCTTGAAGATGGCGCGCCAGTACCACGTCGAGCGCGGTGAGCCCGGGCGCTATCGCTACATCGCCCGACGTCAGAGCTATCACGGCAACACGCTGGCGGCCTTGTCGGTAGGCGGCAACGCTGGACGCCGCGCGCTGTATCAGCCCGTGCTGATCGAAAGCCACCACGTCTCGCCCTGCTTTGCCCTGCACTACCGCGAAGCCGGAGAAAGCGACGAGCAATACACCGACCGCCTGGCGGCGGAACTGGACGCAGATATCTTGCGATTGGGTCCGGATACCGTGTCCGCATTCATCGCGGAAACCGTGGTCGGCGCCACTGCGGGGACGGTCGCGCCGGTACCGGGCTACTTCCGCAAGATCCGCCAGGTATGCGACCGCCATGGCGTGCTGCTGATCCTGGACGAGGTCATGTGCGGGCTGGGCCGCACCGGCAGCTATCACGCCTTCGAACAGGAAGGCGTAACGCCTGACCTGCTGACGCTGGCCAAGGGTTTGGGCGGCGGTTATGTGCCCATCGGCGCCGTGCTGGCGCACGACCGCGTCATCGGCGCCATCAACGCGGGCTCGGGCGCGTTCCAGCACGGCTACACCTATGTCGGCCATCCGGTGGCCTGCGCCGCGGCGCTGGCGGTGCAGCGCATCGTGCTGCGCGACAAGCTGGTGGCGCGCGTGGCGGATATGGGCGCGCAGTTCGGCGCCGTGCTGGCGGCGCGCCTGGAAAGGCATCCGCACGTCGCCGACATCCGCGGCCGCGGCATGTTCTGGAGCGTGGAGCTGGCCGAGGATCCCGGCAGCCTGCGCGCATTCGCGCCGCAGCGCCGCCTGCATGCGCGCATCAAGACTCAGGCGCGCGAACTGGGCCTGCTGTGCTATCCGGGCGGAGGAACCATAGACGGCAAGCTTGGCGATCACGTGCTGCTGGCGCCGCCTTACCTCAGCACGGCCGATGAGCTGGCCTTTGCGGCGGACGCGCTGGCCCGCGCCATCGACCTGGCGCTGGCGGACGATACGCCATAATACGCGGCACCTTACCCGGAGCGCAGATGGATAAAGCCGCCATCGACAAACTGATCGAAACCCAGTTCTCCTCCCTGCCGCCCAAGCTACGGCAGGCGGCCCGCTATGCAATCGATCATCCCAAGGACATCGCCCTGGAGTCGATGCGCGCCGCGGCCGGCCACGCCGGCGTGCAGGCCGGCGTCATGCTGCGCCTGGCCCGGCAACTGGGGTTCGATACCTACGAAGCGTTCCGCCAGCCCTACCGCGACTGGCTGGCCGCCGGCGGATCCAGCTTCTCGGGCCGCGCCACCGCGTTGCGCAAGCGTCCGCAGCACGACGCCGACGCCGGGCTGGTCGCCGACATCCTCGACGCCGAAGTGCGCAACCTGGGCAGCAGCCTCGGTCCCTCCGCACTGCCGGCGCTGAAGGCCGCCCACGGCCTGCTGGCGGGCGCGCGCCGCGTCTATGTCATCGGCCTGCGCAGCCTGTATCCGGCGGCCTATCACTTCAGCTATGCCTGCGGCATGTTCCTGGACAAGGTCACCCTGCTCAGCGGCGTCGGCGGCACCTTGGCCGACGAGTTGCGCCGCATCGGACCGGACGACGCGCTGGTCGCCTTCAGCCAGGCGCCTTATGCGCAGGCGGCAGTCACGGCCGTGGAATTCGCGCGTGAGCGCGGCGCCGGCGTGGTGGCGGTCACGGACAGCGCGGTGTCGCCCATCGCCCCGGGCGCCAAGGCGCTGCTGCTGGTGGCCAACGACACGCCCTCGCTGTTTCCCTCGGTGGTGCCTGCGCTGTCCATCGCCCAGACGCTGGCCGCGATGCTGGTCGCGCACAGCGGCGAGGAAAGCCTGCGCGAAATCGCCAACAGCGAAGCCCAGCTGCAGCGCTTCGGCGTGTACGCCGAAAAGCGCTGAGGACTCAGGCGATCGGCGCGGGCGGCTCGCCGCCTTGCTGCGCCTCTTTCATTTCCATCAGCAGGCTGTGCAGCATTTCGGTGGACAGCCCGTGCAGCACCAGCCGGTAGCCCGCGCGCAGGGTCGACATCGGCACCAGCGGATGGTTGTTATTGACCAGGATCAGGTGCTGCGGCGCGCCCAGCAGCTTGGCCGCGTAAATGCCGATGGTCTCGTCCAGCTGCAGCGAATTGGCCGCGCGCCAGAAGTCGTTGTCGGTCAGCATCAGCTGATACAGCGGCGTGAAGAGCTCGATGGCGCTTTGCAGGTCCAGGAAATTCAGCTTGCCTTGCGGCATGTCTTCTAGCAACAGGTCCGGGTCGCGGATAATCGAGAAATCGACCTGTTGCGGCGCGTGCATCTCCACCCCCGCATCGCGCAGAGCCTGGTTCAGGCGGATGACGAAGTTGAACAGGTTCAGGTCGTGCTTGACGAACAGTTCGTCCTTCAGATCATCGATGTTGCGCGGTTCCAGCGGCGTGGTGGTGACGCGCACCGGCGAGTTGGCGGCAATGAACGACAGGATCTGCGCGCCCAGATGGAAGTGGCGCAGGATCAGCCAGTTGGCCTCGGGCGACACGAAGCGCTTCAGGCCCCAGGCCAGGATGCGGTGCAACAGCTTCGAATGCGACCAGCGGCGCGGCAGGAAGGTCTTGATGACCTGGATCAGGATGATGAAGGCGCGCGCCAACGGCCGCAGGAACGGCAGCAGGTACTGGCGCGAGGCGCAGCTGGAATCGGTCAGCCAGGCCTTCTTCACCTTGTCCGGCAAGGGCGTGCTGCGGTCCAGGTAGAGCGCAAGCCAGGGGCTGGGGTCGGCGGGATCGTGCGGTTTGGCAAGGAATTCGGGTTCTTTGCTCATTACGCTTCGCCTTCCATCACATGGTGGAACTGCATCAGGTACAGCGCGGCCGTGCGGCGCGCCGTGTCGACGATGCGCTGCTCGGCGCGGCCGTCCTCGTCGCAGTCCAGCGCCAGCTCCACCGCCGACAGCCAGCGCGCCAGGTGATGCTCGTCGTTGTGGCCGTGGTACTCCAGGAAGCGGAAGGCGTCCGGCGGCAGCTTCAGGCTGGCCTTCAGCAGCGGCAGCAGCGCCGGCACGATGCGCTGGCCCGTGCCTTCGATGATGTAGATGGCGCCCAGCAGGCCAATGGGGTCGCGCGTGGCGGCCAAACCGTGGAGATAGGCGTTGAGCGCCTCGCCGCCGGGGTTGCGGCGCAGGGCGTCGATGTCCGCGACCGCGCCGCCCGCGGTGCGATAGTCCTGGAACAGGATCTGGAAGTCGTTCTGCTCTTCGCCCGCATGCGTGTCGATCAAGGCCGCGAGCGGCGCGTACTGCTCCGTCAGCGAGGCCGCGCCTTCGCGCATCCACTTGCTGCCTTCGCGCACCTGCGGAATCCAGTTCTCCATCCAGTTCAGGTAGTCGGCCGTCTGGAATTGGCGGTTGCGCAGGCGCCGCACCACCGGCGTGCGCCACACGCGCGAGCGGTAGTCGTGCCAGATCGCGGCCAGTTCGGTCAGCAGCTGGCCCAGGCCTTGGGGCGCCATGTCCGGGTCATGCGGCGGCGCGATGGCTGCAGCGTCATCGCTGTTCGCGTCCTCGCGCGGCGCAGCCGCCGCCGGCGCGCCCGCGGCGATCTGCGGGGCATGGACCGCCTCGGCCTCCAGCAGCATGTAGGCGGCCATGAAACGGCCCGATTCCGGGATGTAGCAGAAGATCTGTTCGCCCGGCTTCACTTCGCGCGTTTCCAGGAACTCCGCCAGCATGATCAGGATGGACGCCGCGCCGGTGTTGCCGCGCCACGCCAGATTGCTGAACCAGCGTTCGCGCGGGATCACCAGGCCGGCCTTCTCCATCAGGTCTTCCACCACCGGAATGAATTTCTCCGACGAGTAGTGGCACAGGAAGTGATCGACCTGGTCCGGATCCACCCAGCCGTCGCGCACCAGCTTGGCGTATTCATGGATGCCGATGTCGAACAAGTGCGGCAGCAGGCGGATGTCCTGGCGCAGCGACAACGCGCCGTCGGCCTCGGCCTCGTTCCAGGACGGATAGTCCAGATGGCCGCGGGCGCGGTCGGCCGACAGGCCCAGCTGCATGCACACCGGATAGTCGCCCGAGAACGAGCGCTGGTGCACCCACTTCAGGCGCAGGCGCACGCCTTGCGAAGCGCCCGGCAGGGGCCGGCCGCTATTGCCCAACAGCACCGCCCCCGCGCCGTCCGAAAGCATCCAGCGCAGGAAATGCGCGTCGAAGTCCGCGTCATAGCCGCGCGCCGCGAAACGCGAACGCTTGAACAGCCGCGACGGCAGTTCGCTGGCCACGGCCAGGGCGCTGGCATGTCCGCCCAGTTCCACGCCCTGCGCGGCCGTCTGGATGGCCGATACGCCCGCCGCGCAGATTCCGTGCACCGACAGGGTTTCCATCGGATGCGCGGCCAACTCGCCCTGGATCATGTTGGAGAAGCCCGGCATCAACGCGTCCCCGCCCGAGGAGCCGCTGGCCAGCAGCGACACGGCGGACAGGTCGCTGTCGTTGCGCCGCAGGCAATCGCGAATGGCGTTGGCCGCCAGTTGCGCGTTGCTGAACACCGTGGCGCCTTCGGGGTCGATCGCGTAGTAGCGCTGCTTGATGCCGTTCTCGGCCAGGATGCGGCTCTTGATGCGGCTGGACATGCGATTCAGCGGCGCGATGTAGCTGTCCATGGCATCGTTGGACACGGGTTCGCCCGGCATGAAATAACCGGCGCTTTCCAGATAGACACGATGAAACGCGATGGGCATGAGAGGCCTCTGGTGGATATAGGGGGTGCGGCGCTAGCGGATGTGCTCGGGCGCCATGCATGAACGGCTGCGAAAGCGCGGCAGGAAAGCGCCCAGCACGAACACGCGGAACATGTAGGGCGTGAGGCCGGGCTCGTTCAAGGCCGGATTCACGCGGCTGCGGTATTGCTCGCGGTGCAGGCGCACCAGTTCGGACCAGTGCGCCCGCGGATGCTCATGGTGCGCGGTGTGCAGGCCGATGTTGAAGAGCAGCGGATTGACCAGCCCTTCGAAATTGCGCGCATAGTTCAGGCCTGCGACGGACCGGGGTCCGCCATCGGCATGGGCATGCTGCAGATAGTTGGTGGCCAGCAGCCAGTGCAGGCCGTGCAGCTGCGGCACGATGACAAACACCAGCGCCTTCATGGGGTTCACCGCCAACAGCCCGCCCCACAGGCCCAGCCACACGCCGTACTGCGCCATGCAATAGCGCCACGCGCCCGGCCAGTGGCGGCGCAGGCGGCCCAGCCACGCGAAGAACAGCGGGTACAGCACCCAGCCGGCCTGCAAGGGATGGATCAGGTAGCCCCACAGGTGATTGGTGTCGCCGCCGAACCGATAGGTGCGCGCCACGTCGCGCGCGCCGTGCTTGTAGCGATGGTGATTGGCCACGTGCGCCGGATAGAACACGAAGGTCGGATGCCCTTGGAGCAGCGTGATCCAGAAGTCGGTGGCGCGGTTGGTCCAGCGCCCCCGCCACATGCGGATGTGCGTGTGATTGTGGTGAATGACGCCCACGCCCAGGGTCAGGAACAGCATCAGGCCGTACAGCGGCCACCAGAACCCGTGCACCCACTGCCAAGCCGCCAGGGCGGGCAGCGCGGCCAGATAGGCCAGGCTTTGCCAGTCGCGCCAATTGCGCAGCGACGGCAGCCTGCGTTGCCGCTTAAGCGCGCCCGCCAAGCGATTCTCGCTGCCGGAAAGCATTCAGCTGGGACTGCGCCGCCTCGGCCTTGAGGCGGGTGCGGAACAGGCGGTCCATGAACGTGAACTGGAAACCGTAATTGCCGTTGTAGCAGGCGTGGTGCAGGTGGTGCCGGCGGCTGGCGGCGAACCAATGCGCGTAGGACACATTGGGGAAGAAGTCGTAGTTGGCGTGGCCGATGCAGTTGAAGAACAGGCTGAACAGCGGCACCGAGGCCAGCGCCCAGAAGCTGAAATCATGCAGCACCATGGGCAGCATGATCACGTTGCCCAGCATCAGCGCCTCGATGGGATGGAAGCTGTAGGTCGAGAATGGCGTGGTCACCACCGAGCGGTGATGCGGCAGGTGGAAGCGGCGCAAAAGCTTGGTGTGCAGCAGGCGGTGGTTGATCCAGAAATGCACGTCGTTCCAGGCCACCAGCACCAGGATTTCAAGCGTGATCTTTTGCCAGCTGGCGTCAGGGTCCAGGTGCGCCCAGCCCAGCTGCAGCAGGCCCCACGGAAAAATCATGCCCGTGCCGAACAGCAGGATGGACAAGCCGGATTGCGCGAACTCGCGCCGCAGCTGGCCCGGCGCCAGCGGACGCGGATCCAGCGGACGTCCGATGCCCAGCGCGGGCAGGATATGGTGCGTCAGCAGCCAGGTGGCCGCGCCGAAGACCAGATAGATGCCGCCGAAGAAAAGCAGGCCCGCCAGCATGACTTGCCAGGCGGACAAGGCTACAAAAGCTTGGGCCATGAACGTTCTGTTTCACCCGAAGAATGGGCGCATGATAAGCAATCCGTCAGCTTCCCGGTAGGACATTTATTACAAAATGAATCCGAAGACCACAAAGCTGGCGGACTGCTCACCAAGTTCGGGCTACTGGCAGGGATATTGCCGGTTCAGCCCAGCCACGGCGGCGTCCATGCGCGCGGCCAGACCCGTGCTTGCGGCCGGCATCGGCAGCCGCAGTTCGTCGCTCAGCAGGCCCTGGCGGCCCAGTTGCGCCTTCAAGGGGCCGGGGTTCGGCTCGGCGAAGGTCAGCTGGATGATGGGGACCAGCGCGTGGAACAGCTTCCTGGCCAGGTCCAGTTGCTGCGCCTTCACCGCCTGGTGCATGGCCACGAACAGGTCGGGGCGGATGTGCGCGGCGGCCGCGATCATGCCCGCGCCCCCCAGGCTCATCACGGACAGCGCCTGCAGGTCCTCGCCCGCCAGCACGTTCATGTTGCCGTCGGCGATCAACGCGATGGTCTTTTCCAGCGAACCGCCGCAGTCCTTGATCGCCGCGATGTTGGGATGCGCGGCCAGCGCCAGCAGGGTCGCTGTATCCAGCGTAGTGCCGGTGCGGTAGGGAATGTCGTAGAGCACCAGGGGGAAACGCGAGGCATCGGCCAGGCAGCGGAAATACAGGGCGGCGCCTTCCTGGCCGGGGCGCACGTAGTACGGCGCGGGCGCCAGGATGCCGGCCAGCGGACGCGTGCCGAAGGCGGCCAGGCGCTGCATCACGTGTCCATGATGATTGCCCGCCAGGCCCATGATGACGGGCAGCCTGCCCGCCTCGGTCAGCACGGCGTCCAGCACCGCCAGTTGCTCGGCATCATCCAGCGACGCGGCTTCGCCGGTGCTGCCGCACACGACCAGCCCGTCCACGCCCGCGGCGGCATAGTGGCGCACCAGGCGGCGCAAGGCCCCGCCATCGACGGCGCCGCCGGAAAACGGCGTGACCAGAGGCACCCAGACGCCCTGGATCGGAGATTGATGATGAGATTGCATGAGAACACTCCTTCGGTGTAAGCGGACCGTGGTTGGACCGTACAGAAGTGCTCGGGATGTCAGGGGATGCGCGGACGGCGCCAAGCGCCGCCAGGAGGCCGCTGTTCCGTCGCCCATCTGACGGAACAGCATGCTCCGGTCAGATGAGCGGCTGTTTTTTGGATTTCAGGCCGGCGCAAACCAGCACCACGCCCTGGGCGCGGAACGGGAAAGCGGATTGGTTGGCCTGATGAATCATGTATGGATTGAATGCAGTGGTCTGCAAGCGCAGATGCGGGAATCTACCGGGAGCCCGCAACGCTGTCAACGCCGCGCCTCAGCCCAGGCTGGCCAGAAACACCGCGCACAGGGCTTCCATGCCCTGGCGGTCGTCTTGGTCGAAGCGGTCGGGCACGGGGCTGTCCACATCCCACACGCCGATCAATTGGCCCTGGTGCACCAGCGGCACCACGATTTCGGAACGCGAGGCCGCATCGCAGGCGATGTGGCCGGGGAACGCGTGCACGTCAGGCACCAGCTGCGTCTGGCGCTGGCTGGCGGCCGCGCCGCACACGCCGCGGTTCAGCGGAATGCGCACGCAGGCCGGCTTGCCCTGGAACGGGCCCAACACCAGTTCGGTGCCGTCGAAGAAATAGAAACCCGCCCAGTTCAGTTCGGGCAGGGCCTGATAGGCCAGCGCGCTCAGGTTGGCGGCATTGGCGATGCGGTCATGCTCGCCTTCGAGCAGGGCACGGGCCTGGGCGACCAGTCCGGCATACAGGGCGGCCTTGGAATCGGCGACGATGGGAGCGGCTTCGAACATGGGAAATGTAACTGTACAGGCGGTTATCGATGCAGGTGATTTTAGGGGCTGCGGCCATTAAGAGGGCCGGGTGACGGTCGTGTGGGACAATAATTTCTAGATTGCCCTAGCCCACCCCCAACGGACAAACTGCCCGCATTTCCTTACCCTTCCAAAGAGCACTCATGGATAAACCTCTCGAACCCGCATTTTCCTTTTCGGAACGCGCCCAGCAACTCACCAGTTCCGCCATTCGTGAAATCCTCAAGGTAACGGAACGCCCCGAGGTCATCTCGTTCGCTGGCGGCCTGCCGGCGCCCGGCGGCTTCCCGGTAGAGGTGGTGCGTGCGGCATTCGACAAGGTATTGGCCACCAACGGCCGCGCGGCACTCCAGTATGGCCCCACGGAAGGCTACGCACCGCTGCGCCAATGGGTCGCGGACGACATGAAGAAGGCGGGCGTCAACGTCAACCCGGACCAGGTCCTGATCGTGTCGGGCTCGCAGCAGGCGTTGGACCTGCTGGGCAAGGTGCTGATCGACAAGAACAGCAAGGTCCTGGTCGAAGACCCCAGCTATCTGGGCGCGCTGCAATCGTTCGGTCTGTACCAGCCCAAGTTCGTGCCAGTACCCAGCGACGACGGTGGCCTGATCCCCGAAGCCATCACGCCCGAACTGGCCGACGGCGCCCGCTTCCTGTACGCCCTGCCCAACTTCCAGAACCCCACCGGCCGCACGCTCAACCTGGAGCGCCGCATCGCACTGCTCAAGCGCGCCGCCGAACTGAACCTCACCATCGTTGAGGACGATCCCTACGGCGAACTCCGCTACGCGGGCGAGCCTCAGCCCGGCCTGATCGCCCTGGCCGCCGAGTACGGCGCCAACGTCGTACGCCTGGGTACGTTCTCCAAGGTGCTGGCCCCCGGCCTGCGCCTGGGCTACATCGTCGGCGCACAGGCGCTCATCAACAAGCTGCAGCAAGCCAAGCAGGCCACCGACCTGCACACGCCCACCCTAACCCAGATGGCCGTGTACGAGATCGTCAAGGACGGCTTCCTGGAAGAACACCTGCCCAACGTGCGCGAGATCTACCGCGCCCAGGGCAGCTGCATGCTCGAAGCCATCAAGCAGGACTTCCCTGACACCGTCAGCTGGACCAAGCCGGAGGGCGGCATGTTTATCTGGCTCACGCTGCCCAAGCATATCGACGCCACCAAGCTGCTGGAAAAGGCCGTCGCCCAAAACGTCGCCTTCGTGCCCGGCGCGCCGTTCTACAGCGGCGGCGGCGGTGCCAACACGCTGCGCCTGAGCTTTGCCACCGTGCCGGAAGACAAGATCCGCCGCGGCATCGCCATCCTGGGCAAGCTGTTGAAAGAAGAGGTTTGATCCTCCCGAAGCGCCTGCGGCGCTGCGGAACATGAGCGGCGGCCGGGCGCGATGTCCGGCCGCCGTTGTTTTATGCTCTTGGTTTTCCCATTCCGTTTCGCCGTGACAGTGAGCGCTCCCCAACAATCTCCCGTCGACCTCAGCGACATCGTTTTCACCGACTGGGTCGAACGCTGGCTACCCAAGTCCTGGCGGCCCTATGCCCGCCTGTGCCGCCTGGACCGCCCCATCGGCACCTGGCTGACCCTGCTGCCGGCCATTGCCGCGCTGATCCAGGCCGCGGGCGGCCTGCCCGACCTGCAGCGGCTGATCGTGTTCTCGCTGGGCGCGCTGCTGATGCGCGGCATCGGCTGCACCGTCAACGACATGTGCGACCGCAATTTCGACAAGCACGTCGAGCGCACGCGCTTCCGGCCGCTGACCAGCGGCCAGCTGACGATGAAGAACGCGGTTTGGTTCCTGCTCGGGCAGTTGCTGGTCTGCGGGTCGCTGCTGTTCTTCCTGAACGACATGAGCCGCTGGCTGGCCGTGGCCGTGCTGCCCTTCGTCTTCATCTACCCGCTGTGCAAGCGCGTCACCTACTGGCCGCAAGTGGTGCTGGGCATCTGCTTCAACTGGGGCATGCTGATGGCCTGGTCGGATACGCAGAACCACGTGCCGCTGGCCGCCGTCGCCATGTGGGCCGGCGCAGTGCTGTGGCAGGTGGGCTACGACAGCATCTACGCCTACGTGGACGTGCGCGACGACCGCAGCCTGGGCCTGCATTCCACCGCCATGCGATTTGGCGACCAGGGCAAGCTCTGGATCGGCGGCTTCTACGTGGCCACCGTGGCGCTGTGGGCCTGGGGCGGTTACGCCATCGGTCTGTCGTGGGCTTACCAGGTCGGCATGGTGGCCGTGGCGGCGCACCTGGCGTGGCAGCTGAAGGTCTTCGACATCCAGCGCCCCGACCGCAACTTCATGCTGTTCCGCGCCAACCTCTGGCTGGGCGCGCTGCTGGTTGCCGCCGCGCTGGCGGGTACGCTGATCCGCTAAAAGCAGCATCGGCGCCGCACTAGCGACCGCGCCGATGCCCCGTTGACGCCGCGCATTGCCCGTGGCGCCGACTGGGGCCATGATGGAGTCTCCGCAACGCACTACGGAGACCACGCATGCCCTCATTGCTCAAATCCCTGGCCTTGACGGCCGCCGCAGCCGCCGCGTTCGTGGCCATTCCAGCACAGGCCGCCGCCAGCGATTGCTCTGCCCAGCGCGGCTGCGCAGCCAAGTTCTGCGCAATCGAAAACGACATCGCCGCCGCCAAGGCGCAAAACAATACCCGCCGCGAGGCCGGGCTGCGCAAGGCCCTGGCCGAAGCCCGGGCAAATTGCACCGACAGCCGCCTGCAATCCCAGCGCGAAGCGGACGTGCGCGAGAAGCAGAACAAGGTCGCCGAGCGCGAAAGCGAGCTCAAGCAGGCCCGCGCCAAGGGCAAGCAGGACAAGATCGACAAAGCCCAGCGCAAGCTGGACGAAGCCCAGGCGGAGTACAACGCCGCGCTGGTCGAACTGAACCGCTGATTCCTTCCAGCCGGCCCCGGCGCCTTCCCGGGGCTGCGCGCCCCATTTCCCCCGCCGCCAGATCTCTCCCCTCCCGGGGGGACTACTTCCTATGGTGTCATCAAATGGAAATTCCACCACCCATGGTGCCATTTGGTGAAATGGAAACCTATTAGTCTTCTTTTTGGAAAGATGTTTTCAGGGAATCAGGGTTTATCCGGAGATGATTTGCGCCCAGAATGCATCTCATCGGGACACAGCAAGCGAACCCCAGGCAATCAGGCCAGCGGTTCGGCTCCCAAGCTCAAGACATTGGAGGTCTGCTATGAAAACCCTTGCTACCGCTTTGATGCTGTCCATGTCCGTTCTGGCTGCCGGCGCCCAAGCCGCCGAGGCTGATCAGGGCCCGACCCGCGCTCAGGTCCAAGCCGAACTGCAACAAGCCAAGGCCTCGGGCCAATACACCTTCGGCGAAGAAGGCTACCCCGCCGCCATCGCCCCGAAGTCGACCCTGACCTCGCAGCAAGTGCAAGCTGAACTGCAACAAGCCAAGAACGCCGGTGAAGTGACCTTCGGCAACCTGGACTACCCGCCCGTCGCCGCGGCTGAACAAGCCACCTCGCTGACCCGCGCCCAAGTCCGCACCGAACTGGCTCAAGCCAAGTCGGAAGGCCTGGTCACCTTCGGCAACCTGGACTACCCGCCCCTGGGCAGCTGATCCCCCCCTGGCCTCCCCGGCCAGGCAGCGCCCCAAAGCCCTCCGGCCCCAAACCGGAGGGCTTTGTTTTTGACGTTTCGATATTTGATTAAGTCGAATTGACGTTACCTACAGCCGATTCGACTATTTAGTCTCTACACATCGACAGCGCCCGCGCATAGGATGAGCTCACCTACTCCCCCATCCATGCAGGAGCCGCACCATGACCACCGCCTCTCCCCGGCCCGTCCTACTTCTGGGCGCCGGAAAAATCGGTTTCGCCATTGCCCTGATGCTGGAACGCAGCGGCGGCTATTCGGTGCTGGTCGCCGACCAGGATCCCGAGCGGCTGCGCATCGTGGCCGAACTGGGCTGCGAAACCCGCCAGATTTCCGGCGACGACTCCGTGGCGCAATGCATCGAGGGGCGTTACGCGGTCATCAACGCGCTGCCTTTTCACCGCGCCGCCGCGGTGGCGGGGCTGTGCGCAAAGGCGGGCGTGCACTACTTCGACCTGACCGAAGACGTGGCCAGCACGCACGCCATCCAGGCGCTGGCGGAAAGCGCCCGCAGCGTGCTGATGCCGCAATGCGGCCTGGCCCCGGGTTTCATCGGCGTGGTCGGCAACGCGCTGGCGCGCCGCTTCGATACCCTGCTGGATCTGCGCATGCGCGTGGGCGCCCTGCCGCGCTATCCCTCCAACAGCCTGCGCTACAACCTGACCTGGAGCACGGAGGGACTGATCAATGAGTACTGCAACCCTTGCGAAGCCATCGTCGACGGCCAGCTGACCAGCGTGCCCGCGCTCGAAGGCTACGAGACCTTCGCGCTGGACGGCGTGGAGTACGAAGCCTTCAACACCTCCGGCGGACTGGGCACCCTGCCCGCCACCTTGCGCGGCCGCGCCCGCAACGTGGACTACAAGTCCGTGCGCTACCCGGGCCACTGCAGCATCATGAAGCTGCTGCTCAATGACCTGCGCCTGCGCGACCGCCGCGACCTGCTCAAGGAAATCTTCGAAGCCGCCATTCCCACGACCGAACAGGACGTGATCGTGATCCAGGCTTCGGCTTCAGGCCGCCGGCATGGACGCCTGGAAGAAGAGTCCTACCCCATCCGCATCTTCGGCGCGGACGTCGACGGCCATCGTCTCAGCGCCATCCAACTGTCCACGGCTGCGGGCATCTGCGCCGCGCTGGACCTCGTGGCGCAAGGCGCACTGCCGCAACGCGGGTTCGTCGGGCAGGAAGCCATCGATCTGGATGCGTTCGTCAACAACCGCTTTGGCCGGGTCTACGCGGGCAAGCCGCTGGCCTTGGCGGGCAGCGGCGCCATGGCCGACCGCTGAACCAGGACGCGCAGCCTCTGGCGTCCCGCCCTGCCATAGCGCGGGACGCTAGCTCCAGCCTTCCAGCCGCAGCGTCGCGCGCACCAGACGCTGCTCTTCCTGCTCGATATCGGCCAGGCTCTGGCGCACGCTGTCCACGTGATCCGCGGCCGCCTTGCGCGCCTGTTCCGGCTGGCGCGCGGTCACGGCGTTGAACAGCCGCGTGTGCTGCCGGTCGATCTGGCGTTTCTCCGGCTGGCGGTGGTACAGGTTGTTGACACAGGCGAAGACCGAGCCCAGCAGCAGATCCGTCAAGGACTGCAGCGTATGCACCAGCACCGGATTGTGCGAAGCCTCGCAAATCGCCAGGTGAAACGCGTGGTCCAGATGCGCATGCGTCGCCGTGTCGGTGGCCGTGCCCTGCGCCGCCACCATTTCGTCATAGCGGCGGCGGATCATGATGAAGTCCGCCTCGGTGCCGCGTATGGCCGCCAGCCGGGCGGACTCGGCTTCCAGCAGCGAACGCACTTCCAGCAGGTCATAGAGCGTGCGCGGCTGCGAATTGAACAGATGCATCAAGGGGCCCGCATCCACCTTGGAGATGTGCGCCACATACGAGCCCTTGCCTTGCGCGGTATGGATGATTTCGCGCGCGCGCAGCAGCTTGAGCCCTTCGCGCAAGGCCGTGCGCGACACGCCCAGCTTCTCGGTCAGGCGCCGTTCGGAAGGCAGCGCCTGGCCGGCCTTCAGCACGCCGTCCAGGATCAGGCGTTCGATCCGTTCGGCGACCTCGTCCGCCACCTGGCGAGGCTTTTCTTCAGTTTCCGCGTACATGCACTCTCCGCACCAGTGGTATGACCAAGGGCATCCCCGATCGGACCTCTTGCATCACACCCCTGTAAGTAGCTGATATAAAACCATAAAAATTACAGGTTTGCCCATACGGCAGCGCACAAACTGGTATGACCAGTGGGTTTTGATATGGACATTGCGACAGGCGCGAACGATGATGTCGAGACCAGATACGCCCGGCGCGCGGCGTCGGCCAGTCCCTTACCGCTAGAGAACCGCATGACTCAACGCATCCAGCACCACGGCCTGCAAGTGGCGGCCAATCTCAATCAATTCATCGAACAGGAAGCCCTGCCCGGCACCGACCTGGATGCCGAAGGCTTCTGGCAAGGCTTCGCGGCCCTGGTGGACGACCTGGCCCCGAAGAACCGCGCGCTGCTGGCCGAGCGTGACCGCCTTCAGGCCGAGCTCGACGCCTGGCACCGCGCCCACCCCGGCCCCATCGCCGACCCGGCCGCCTACCGCAAATTCCTGGAAGGCATCGGCTACCTGCTGCCGCAGCCGGCCAGCGTGCGCGCCACCACCGACAACGTCGACACCGAGATCTCGCAGCAGGCCGGCCCGCAGCTGGTCGTGCCCATGTCCAACTCGCGCTACGCGCTGAACGCCGCCAACGCGCGCTGGGGCAGCCTGTACGACGCGCTCTACGGCACCGACGCCATTCCCGCCACGCCCGGCGACACCGGCCGCGGCTACAACCCGGAACGCGGCGCCGCCGTCATCGCCCGCGCCCGCGCCTTCCTGGACACCGCCGCCCCGCTGGCCCAGGGCTCGCACGCCGGCGCCCGCGCCTATACCGTTGAAAACGGCCAATTGCGCGTGGCGCTGGCCAACGGCTCCACGGGCCTGAAGAACCCCGCGCAGTTCACCGGCTACCAAGGCGAGGCCTCAGCGCCCACGGCCATCCTGCTCAAGAACAACGGCCTGCACTTCGAAATCCAGATCGACCGCAGCCACAGCATTGGCGCCACCGATGCCGCCGGCGTCAAGGACGTGCTGGTGGAAGCCGCGCTCACCACCATCATGGACTGCGAGGACTCCATCGCCGCCGTGGATGCCGAGGACAAGGTCCACGTCTACCGCAACTGGCTGGGCCTGATGAAGGGCGACCTGACCGAAGAAGTCACCAAGGGCGGCAAGACCTTCACCCGCAAGCTCAACGCCGACCGTGACTACACGCGTCCCGACGGCTCGCCGCTGACCCTGCACGGCCGTTCGCTCATGTTCGTGCGCAACGTCGGCCACCTGATGACCAACCCGGCCATCCTGGACCGCGAGGGCCGCGAAATCCCCGAGGGCATCCTGGACGCCGTGGTCACCAGCCTGGCCGCGTTGCAGGACCGCAAGTACAAGCTGAATTCGCGCACCGGCTCCGTCTACATCGTGAAGCCCAAGATGCACGGCCCCGTCGAAGCCGCTTTCGCCAGCGAACTTTTTGATCGCGTCGAAGACCTGCTCAAGCTGCCGCGCAATACCCTGAAAATGGGCATCATGGACGAAGAGCGCCGCACCAGCATCAACCTCAAGGCGTGCATCGAGGCCGCCGCCGCGCGCGTGGCCTTCATCAACACGGGCTTCCTGGACCGCACTGGCGACGAAATGCACTCCAGCATGGAAGCCGGCCCGATGCTGCGCAAGGGCGACATGAAGTCCACCGCCTGGATCACCGCCTACGAACGCAACAACGTGCTGGTCGGGCTGGACGCGGGCCTGCGTGGCCGCGCCCAGATCGGCAAGGGCATGTGGGCCATGCCGGACCTGATGGCCGCGATGCTGGAACAGAAGATCGCCCATCCCAAGGCCGGCGCCAACACCGCCTGGGTGCCCTCGCCCACCGCCGCCACGCTGCACGCGCTGCACTACCACCAGGTCGACGTGCAGGCCGTGCAGCAGGAACTGGAACGCACCAAGCTGGACAGCGTGCGCGACGATTTGCTGGGCGGCCTGCTGACCGTGCCGGTCGGCGATCCGTCCAAGTGGTCCGCGCAGGACATCCAGCAGGAACTCGACAACAACGTGCAGGGCATCCTGGGCTACGTAGTGCGCTGGATCGACCAGGGCGTGGGCTGCTCCAAGGTGCCGGACATCCACAACGTCGGCCTGATGGAAGACCGCGCCACGCTGCGCATCTCCAGCCAGCACATCGCCAACTGGCTGCGCCACGGCGTGACCAACCGCGAGCAGGTCATGGAAACCTTCAAGCGCATGGCCAAGGTGGTCGACGGCCAGAACGCGGGCGACGCGCTCTACCGTCCGATGGCCGGCAACTTCGACACCTCGCTGGCGTTCAAGGCCGCCTGCGCGCTGGTGTTCGAAGGCCTGACCCAGCCCAACGGCTACACCGAGCCGCTGCTGCACAAGTACCGCCTGGAGTTCAAGGCCGCCCAGGCCTGATCCCCGCGCGTTTTGCCGCAACAAGACCGGACAGCCAGGCTGTCCGGTTTTTTTTCGGGACGCGACCCTGGAAAATAATCCGCTCAATTTCGCACGGTCGTGCTAAATTTGCCGCATGACTGCCAAAACCGAGAAAAGCGAGCTGACCTTCGCGGCCATTGTGGACGCGGCCCTCGACATGGCTGCCGCGCAAGGCATGGAGAGCCTGTCGCTCGGCCAGGTGGCCAAGCGCCTGGGCATCAGTAAAAGCGGCGTGTTCTCACGCGTGGGGTCGCTGGAAGCCCTGCAGCAGGCGGTGCTGGACGAATACGACCGGCGCTTCCTCGAGGCGGTGTTCACCCCGGCCCTGGCCTATCCGCGCGGCCTGCCGCGCTTGAACGCCCTGGTCTCGCTCTGGATCGAGCGCGCCAGCAATGTCGAAACGCTGACGGGCTGCATCTATGTGGCCGGCGCCTTCGAGTACGACGACGTGGAATCCCCGCTGCGCTCGGTGCTGGAGGGCAATCTGCGGCGCTGGCGCGGCGCCATGCTGCGCACGGTCAACCAGGCATTGGAAGCTGGCCACGTCAGGCCGGACACGGATCCCGAACAGCTTGTGTTCGAGGTCTACAGCCTGATGATCGGGCTGATGCACGATGCCCGCTTCCTGCGGGATCCGAAGGCCCCCCAACGCGTTCGGGCGGCCTATGAGCGATTGATTTCGACCTACCGCAGTTTCAAGTACCTCGAGTAGCCGTATTTCCAGCGCCGGCCCGTGCCGGCAATTCTTCACTTTAATTTCGCACGATCGTGCGAAATTATCCAGGAGCCTGACATGTGGATCGTTATCGCAGTGATCGCCGTTTCAGCGGGGGGCAGCGTCTGGCTGCAGTGGCGCGAGCTGCTCAAGCAGCTACCGGACCGCGCCGAGCATCTGGTACTTTTCTAGAAAGACATGGCCATCCCGTTCTATATTTCGAGTTCGCCTGTACCGAACGTCGTCATGCCGCGCTCCAATCATCTCCTGATCATCGATCCGCAGAATGACTTCTGCGATCTGCCCGAGTCCTACCTGCCCACGGATCCTGTGACGGGCGCCGCGCACGCGCCCGCATTGCCCGTGGCCGGCGCGCACGCCGACATGCAGCGGCTCGCGCACTTTATCGACACCGCCGCGCCTGCGCTTACCTCGATCACGGTGACGCTGGATTCGCACCATCGCCTGGACATCGCCCATCCGACCTTCTGGTCCACCGGCGACGGCCAGCCCGTGGGGCCGTACACGCAGATCACGGCGGCACAGCTGCGCGCGGGCGAGTTCCGTCCGCGCCACGACGACGACCTGCCGCGCACCCTGTCGTATCTGGACGAACTCGAAGCGCGCGGCCGCTACACGCTGATGGTGTGGCCGCTGCATTGCGAAATCGGCACCTGGGGCCATAACGTGCATGCCGACGTGCGCGCCGCCTACAGCCGGTGGGAAGACGAGCGCCAGTTCATCGTGCGCAAGGTGCCCAAGGGCATGAACCCCTGGACCGAGCACTACAGCGCGCTGATGGCAGAGGTTCCAGACGCCGACGATCCGCGCAGCCAGCTCAACCGCAGCCTGCTGGATTCGCTGGACCGCGCCGAACTCATCCTGATCGCCGGCCAGGCCGGCAGCCATTGCGTCAAGGCTACCGTCGAGCACCTGGCCGAGCACCTGCCCGGCCGCGACCTGTCGCGCCTGGTGCTGCTGACGGACTGCATGAGTCCCGTCGCCGGTTTCGAAGACGCGCAGGCAACATTCCAGCAACGCATGCGCGACCTGGGTATCCAGGCGCGCACCAGCGTCGACATGGCGCGGGCGCTGCTCGCGGCCTGAACCCGCCGCGCAAAAGACCACGGCCGCCTGCTTGCGCATGGCGGCCGTGACTGATGGGCTGTTTGGAGCGGGAACGGTCAGGCTGCGCCGCTGCGCTTGCCGTCACACTCCACGTACAGGGCGCCGATGGCCTCGCACAGCGCCGCGGGCTGTTGGAACAGGCGCGCAACCAGTATGCAGCCCTGCACCGTCGCGAACACCGCGCGGCCGGCCGCCTCGGGCGTGCCGGAGAACTTCATCGTGCCCTGCGCCGCGCCTTCGGCCAGCACGCGGGCCAGCCAGGCCTCGTGCGCGCGGAAGAATCCCTGCAGTGCGCCGCGCACGCGTTCGGGCAGCGAATTGACCTCGGCCGCCAGCATGCCAGCCAGGCAGAGTTCGCCGGACCCGCAGGCGCGCGATTCCATCATCGACAGGTATTGGTCGAGCTGCGCTTGCGCCGGCAGCGACGTGTCGATGCCGCGCATGGCTGCCAACGCGCGCGCGCTGTAGGCTTCGACAGCCTCGTAGAGCAAGTCGTCCTTGCCCGGAAAGTAATAGTGGATGCTGGACGTCTTCACGCCCACATGTTCAGCCAGGTCGCGGTAGCTGAAACCGTTGCATCCGCGCGTGCGGATCAGCTTCTCGGCGTGGGCCAGAAGCTGTTCGCGAGTGGTGTTGGAAGTAGGAGTGTCCATGGCTGAATATTACCTACTAATAGGTTGATTCGTCATCGGTTCCGGCAGCGTTGCCACTGCTCCAAAACCCTTGCGGACCCCGGCCGGGAATCATCCCGCCCCCCGGGATCCGCATGTGCCAGCATGAAACTCAGCCTTGCACGGGCGGGTAGTCCAGCTCGCCGCTGTCGGTCAGGCCATGCGCGCGGGCGGCGGCCAATTCCTGCTGCACCTGCTTGCGGCTCTTGTCGCCAGCCGACGCAAACATCGTGGCGGCGTAGCCTTCTTCGCCCGACACCAGCTCGCCATTGGCGCGGGCCTGGGCCAGCTCTTGCTGCACCTGGGCGCGGGTCACCGTGCTTTCGGTGTTCAGGGGAGGCGGATAGTCCAGCTCGCCGGCTTGGGCGGCGCCGATGAAGGAAGCGGACAGGATCAGGGCGGATACGAGGGTCTTCATGGTTGATCTCCAGTAAGGATCAGGTGCTGCATCAGGGTTCCGATAGAGCTATCTACTTATAGATAGATATCAAGGAAAAAAACTCAGCCTTGCACGGGCGGATAAGCCAGTTCGGCGCTGTCGGTCAGGCCTTGCGCGCGGGCGGCGGCCAGTTCTTTCTGCACCTGAGCGCGGGTCTTGTTGCCGGAGTCGGCAAAGATCGTGGGGGCGTAGCCTTCTTCGCCAGACACCAGTTCGCCATTGGCGCGGGCCTGGGCCAGCTCTTGTTGCACCTGAGCGCGGGTCACCGTGCTTTCGGTATTCAGGGCGGGCGGATAGTCCAGTTCGCCGGCTTGGGCGGCGCCGATGAAGGAAGCGGACAGGATCAGGGCGGATACGAGGGTCTTCATGGTTGATCTCCAGATAACGATTGCGTAGCGGTTCAGAAAACTATCTACTTATAGGTAGATGACTGAGGAAATAAAAAAGCGGTCCTACTGTATTTCTGGTTTCGACGTCGGCGGGTGTTTGGTTTGCTGCGTCGATGGATGAATCTTATCTACTACTAGGTAGATAGCACAAGGGGGATTTGTGAAACAAAATGCTTCTGTTGCGAAAAAGCGAGGCCTTGCGCGCTGGCAATCAGCCCATGAAGTTCATTTTTACGCGGACGGTGCTGCCCCGCGCCACGAGCGTTCCGGCCTCGGGTTCCATTGAAACGATGTCCTCGTGGCCAAAGCCCAGTTCGCGCTGCAGGGCAATGATCTCGATGACCAAACCGAGGGCCTGGGCGCTCGGCAGGGTCAGGCCCATGTCGTCACCCTCCTCGATTTCCTTGCGGGTGTGCCAGGCCGGCACGATCACCCCTAGCGAACTGACCAGCGCCTGCACCAGCTTGGCGCTGGCCTGCACCGTGTCCCGGAGTTGCCGGACTTCGTCGCGCAGGTCCGCAAGCTCGGCCTTGAGGGTGGCGTCCTGTTGCGCCTCGCGCACGTTGCGCTCGGCGGCGGCCCGATCCGCGACATCGAGGTAGGCCAGCGCCGTGATCAGATCCCGATGACTGTCCTGCACATAAGAGGCGATCAGCCAGGTCCGCAAATCGCCTTCGGGAGTGAGGAACAAGCCCTGAACATTATTGGCGGCCGGGGTGTAGCGGATGCTGTTGCGCGCTGCAAGCGAGTACTTCTCGCTATGGTCGCAGGGGTAGTCGGGTCCTCCGGGCATGGCGTCCTCCCATCCAAGAACAACGCTGAGCGTAGCGGCCGGCCAGTTGTCCAGGCCGCGCCGGCCGACCCGCCTGAACGGGAATCAGATTACTGCGGAAGACCGGGTCTCGGAAGCCCTGCCTGGCCAGGTGCTGGCGCGGCAAGCGTCTCGTTGGCAACACGCAAGAAAAAGGCCCCTGCCCAAATGGGCAGAGGCCTTCCAAACCACATTCCGCTGACGTGGGATCAGAACGGAATATCGTCGTCCATATCCGCCAGATTGGCGCCGCTGCTGGCCGGAGCCGCCGCGGGGGCCGGGCGCTGCTGCGGGGCCGGGCGTTGGGCCGGGGCGCGCTGCTGTGCCGGACGCGAAGGCGCGTCGTCGTAGCCGCCACCGCCGCCAAAGCTTGCGCCACCGCCGCCGCCGTCTTCGCGGCCGCCCAGCATCTGCATCTGGTCGGCAACGATTTCGGTGCTGTAGCGATCAGCGCCGGTGTCCTTGTCTTGCCACTTGCGCGTCTTCAGGCGGCCTTCGATGTAGACCGAGCGGCCCTTCTTCAGGTACTCGCCGGCGATTTCAGCCAGGCGGTTGTACATGACGACACGGTGCCATTCCGTTTCTTCGCGGCGTTCGCCCGAAGCCTTGTCTTTCCAGGTGGAGGTGGTGGCAATGGACATATTGCAGATTGCCGCCCCTTCGGGGCTGTAGCGGACTTCCGGGTCGCGTCCCAGATTGCCCACGAGTATGACTTTGTTAACCGATGCCATGCCGTTGTCCCTCTGTTGTTGACAGCCTGCGTGTGCGTTGCCGCGGACGCGCCGGCAACAACATAAAAGCGATGATGTTGAAGACCGGCTTCATGAAACACGCCGGTCACCGCAACGATGACCGGCGACGCCGGGTTGAACCCTGAGTGAAGCCCTGATTTGATGCGTATTATCGACGAAAAGAGCCCGCCGCGCCAAACCAGGATGTGACAAAGCCGTCCACCCTGGCGAGCCGATTTTCGTGGCTATTGACCGCTTTTGGGGGTGCGATCCGAGATGTTTCAGCCGGCCCGCGCCGATGCGGGGCGGTCCGCCTCGGGCAGCGGCCGCAGCGCCCAGGTCACCGCCAGCCAGATCGCCGACAGGCCGGCGGCGGCGATGAAAACGGCGTTGGAACCGGAATGCGAGGCCAGCCAGCCGCCCAGCGCGCCGCCCGCGAACAGGCCTGCGGCCTGGGCGGTGTTGTAGAAGCCCAGCGCCAGGCCCTTGTAGGCCTGCGGCGCAACCCGCGACACCAGCGAGGGCTGCAGGGCTTCCAGCACGTTGAAGGCCACGAAGAAGCCTGTCAGGGCGGCGGCCAAGGTGTAGAAGCCATGGCTGGCCGCGGGCAGCAAGGCGCACACCAGCACCAATCCGGCCACGGCGGCGCGCAGGGCGCCGCGATGGGCGCGGCGCTTTTCGGCGACGAACACCACCGGCACCATCAGTACGAAGGACACCAGGATGACGGGCAGGTAGACCTTCCAGAGCTCGCGCGCGTCCAGGCCGCCCACCTTCGCCAGCAGGGCCGGCACCACGACAAACAGCGCCACCTGGATCAGATGCAGGACAAAAACGCCGAAATTCAGGCGCAGCAGATCGCTGTGGGTCAGGACTTCGCGCGGCCGGGCCGCCTGCATGGTGCGGGCCTGGGTCAGCGGCACCACGGGCACGACCCAGCCGGCCACGGCCAGGCAGATCACGCCCAGGCAGGCGATGGTCCAGAACAGGCCGGACAGGCCCCACCAGCCCACCAGCACGGGCGACAGCACCAGCGAGACGGCAAAGGACAGGCCGATCGACCCGCCCACCATGGCCATGGCGCGGGTGCGGACCTCGTCACGGGTCGAGTCCGCCAACCAAGCGGTGACCGCCGCGGAAATCGCGCCCGCGCCCTGAATGGCGCGGCCGATGGTGATCCAGTACACGTCGGAGGCTTGCGCACAGACGATGCTGCCCGCCACGAACAGCAGCAGCCCGAACAGCACCACGGGGCGGCGGCCCCAGCGGTCGGACGCCAGGCCGAAAGGAATCTGCATGAAGGCCTGCGTCAGGCCGTACATGCCCAGCGCCAGGCCGACGCGGGCGGGATCGTCGCCGCCCGGCATGCCGGCGGCGGCCACGGCAAAGACGGGCAGCAACAGGAACAGCCCCAGCATCCGCGCGGCGAACAGGCCGGCCAGCGCCACGCTGGCGCGGCGCTCGGACGGGGTCAATTTCAGTTTTTTATCTGCCTGCATGCGAAAAATTCAACGATGACTAGGGCTCGCCTGCGCGCGTGGATGTCACACGCTCACGGTCTGATCTGGCGGTGCGGCGCCGCCCCCCGGGTCTATCCAGGCTGGAGTACTGCCCCGAACGCAGGGGGATTCGGCGCGCTATAGTACCAAGTTGGCCTTTGAAACCGCTTAAAAGAGCCCGATGGACGTGACAATACGCATTCGGGGTGCGCGCACCCACAATCTCAAGAACGTCTCGCTCGACCTGCCACGCCACAAGCTGGTGGTCGTCACCGGCTTGTCCGGCTCGGGCAAATCGTCGCTGGCCTTCGACACGCTGTACGCGGAGGGCCAACGCCGCTACGTGGAAAGCCTGTCCGCCTACGCCCGCCAGTTCCTGCAGCTGATGGACAAGCCGGACGTGGACCTGATCGAGGGCCTGTCCCCGGCCATCTCCATCGAACAGAAGGCCGCGGGCCACAACCCCCGCTCCACCGTCGGCACCATTACCGAGATCCACGACTACCTGCGGCTCCTGTACGCGCGGGTCGGCACGCCCTACTGCCCTGACCATGGCCTGCCGCTGCAGGCGCAAAGCGTCAGCCAGATGGTGGACGCGGTGCTGTCCTGGACGCCCGAAACCCGGCTGGCGGTGCTGGCGCCGATCGCGCGCGGCAAGAAAGGCAGCTTCGAGGACGAATGCGCCAGCCTGCAGGCGCAGGGCTACGTGCGCCTGCGCGTGGACGGCCAGCTGACCGAAATCGACGGCATGGCGCCGTTGAAAAAGACCGAGAAGCACGACATCGACGTCGTCATCGACCGGCTGCGCATCAAGCCCGAAAGCAAGCAGCGCCTGGCGGAGAGCTTTGAGACCGCGTTGCAGCTGGCCGAAGGCCGCGCCCTGGCATTGGACATGGACAACGGCCGCGAACAGGTCTTCTCCAGCCGCTACGCCTGCCCGGTATGCAGCCACAGCCTGCCCGAGCTGGAACCGCGCCTGTTCAGCTTCAACAACCCCATGGGTGCCTGCCCCAGTTGCGACGGCATCGGCCAGGTCGGTTTCTTCGACCCCAAGCGCGTGGTCGCCTTCCCCGAACTCAGCCTGGCGGCCGGCGCCATCCGCGGCTGGGACCGCCGCAACGCCTTCACCCATTCGCTCTTGACCAGCCTGGCGGCGCACTATGAATTCGACATCGAGGCGCCCTTCGAGGAACTGCCCGAGGCGCTGCGCGACAAGGTGCTGTACGGCTCCGGCGACGAAGAGATCTCGTTCCTCTACCTGAACGAGAAAGGCCGCAGCACGGTCAAGCGCCATACTTTCGAGGGCGTGATCCCGAACCTGGAACGCCGCTGGCGCGAAACCGATTCGGCCACCGTGCGCGAAGAGCTCGGCAAGTACCGCAACATCAAGACCTGCCCGGACTGCGGCGGATCGCGCTTGCGGCCCGAGGCCCGCAACGTGCTGATCGGCCAGGATCCGCGGGGCGGCGAACGCCACGGCCAGGCCATTTACGAAGTCGAGGCCATGCCGCTGTCGACCTGCCTGGCCTGGTTCCGCGACCTGAGCCTGACGGGCGCCAAGCAGGAAATCGCGCAGCGCATCGTGCGCGAGATCGAGGCGCGCCTGAGCTTCCTAAATAACGTGGGCCTGAACTACCTGTCGCTGGACCGCAGCGCCGACACCATCTCGGGCGGCGAGGCGCAGCGCATCCGCCTGGCCAGCCAGATCGGATCGGGCCTGACCGGCGTGATGTACGTGCTGGACGAGCCCTCCATCGGCCTGCACCAGCGCGACAACGATCGCCTGATCGGCACCTTGCAGCACCTGCGCGACCTCGGCAACAGCGTCATCGTCGTGGAGCACGACGAAGACATGATCCGCATGGCCGACTGGGTCGTGGACATGGGACCGGGCGCGGGTGAACACGGCGGCCAGGTGGTGGCGCAGGGCGACCCGGAAACCGTGCAGCGCGACCCCCAGTCGCTGACCGGCCAGTATCTGAGCGGCGCGCGCGCCATCGCCATCCCCAAGCGGCGCCCCGTCAACGACGAACTGTCCTGGCTCACCCTGACGGGCGCCAGCGGCAACAACCTGAAGAACGTGGACCTGCGCATCCCGGCGGGCCGGCTGGTGTGCGTGACCGGCGTGTCCGGTTCGGGCAAGTCCACGCTGGTCAACGACACGCTGGCGGTCGCCGTGTCGCGCCAGTTGCACCATGCGCAGAGCGAACCCGCACCCTACGTGTCGATGCAGGGGCTGGAGAACTTCGACAAGATCATCAGCGTGGACCAGAGCCCCATCGGCCGCACGCCGCGCAGCAACCCCGCTACCTACACGGGCCTGTTCACGCCCATCCGCGAACTCTTCGCGGGCGTGCCGGAAGCGCGCACCCGCGGCTATGACCCCGGGCGCTTCAGCTTCAACGTCAAGGGCGGCCGCTGCGAGGCCTGCCAGGGCGACGGCGTGGTCAAGGTAGAGATGCACTTCCTGCCAGACATGTACGTGCCTTGCGACGTCTGCCACGGCAAGCGCTACAACCGCGAAACACTGGAAATCCGCTATCGCGGCCGCAACATCAGCGAAGTGCTGGACCTGACGGTCGAGCAGGCGCTGGAATACTTCGAGTCCGTGCCGGCCATCGCCCGCAAGCTGCACACGCTGATCGACGTGGGCCTGTCCTATATCCGGCTGGGCCAGAGCGCGACCACCCTGTCGGGCGGCGAAGCGCAGCGCGTGAAGCTGTCGCAGGAACTGTCGCGACGCAGCACCGGCCGCACGCTCTACATCCTGGACGAGCCCACCACGGGCCTGCACTTCCGCGACATCGAACTGCTGCTGCAGGTGCTGAACCAGTTGGTCGACAGCGGCAATACGGTGCTGATCATCGAGCACAACCTGGACGTCATCAAGACTGCGGACTGGGTGGTCGACATGGGTCCCGAAGGCGGCGACGGCGGTGGGCGCGTAGTGGCGCAGGGTACGCCCGAAGACGTGGCCGGCACGTCCGCCAGCCACACCGGGCAATACCTGGGCAAGCTGCTGCGCCGCTGAACCGGCGCCTGAATCATCACATCAACGGCTAGGAAGGATCGCGGCATGTACACCTTGATCATCGGCAACAAGAACTACTCGTCCTGGTCCCTGCGGCCATGGATCGCCTTGCGCGTCGCGGGCATCCCGTTTACCGAGCAAAAGCTCGGTTTCTTCACCGAGGAATTCTCGCGCCGCGTGGGCGCGGTATCGCCCGCGGGCCTGGTGCCGGTGCTGCTGGATGACGAATTCGCGATCTGGGACACGCTGGCGATCTGCGAATATCTGGCCGAACGCCATCCCGAAGCCCGCCTGTGGCCCCAGGACGCGCGGGCCCGGGCCCGGGCGCGGTCGCTCGCCGCGCAGATGCACAGCGGCTTCGGCGCTATGCGCCAGGCGCTGCCCATGAACGTCGAAGCGCATCTGCCCGGCATCGACTTTCCCGCGGCTGCGCTACAGGACATCGCGCGCCTGCAAGCGATCTGGCACGACACGCGCGCGGCATTCGGCCAGGGCGGGCCGTTTCTGTTCGGCGAGTTCTCGATTGCCGACGCCTTCTTCGCGCCGGTGGTCTCGCGCTTCACGACCTATGGCATCGCGGCGTCCGGCCCGGTGCGCGACTACATGGACGCCGTACTGGCGCTGCCCGCCATGCAGGAATGGACCCGCGACGCGCTCGCGGAGGCCACCTTCGTGCCCGAAGACGAGCCCTACCGCAAGCGGCGCTGAAGCACGTTCAATCGACGCGTTCAATCGCGCAGGCGCTGGGCCACGAATTCACGCACCAGCGCCATCGCCGGCGCTTCGGTGCGGCCCGTCAGCGTCACCATCGCGAACAGCGCGTGACTGCGCAGCGGCGGATCGGTGGGCAACTCCGTCAATTCGCCCGCGGCGATGCCGACCCGCGCCGCGCCCACGATGCCCAGGAACACCGCGTCCGACACGCGCACCGCTTCCAGCACGCTGCCGATTTCATCGCAGCGCAGGCGCATCGCGGTTTGCGGGTCGGCCTCAACACCGAAATGGTCGACCACGATGCGTACGGTATCGGCCGCGAGAAACGTGGACGCCAACGGATAGGCCGCGACCTCCGCGAAGCGCGCCGGCCGACCCGTCTGCGCCAGCGGATGGCCGCGGCGGCAGATGAACCCGGCGCGCATTTCCGAAATGGGTTCGATGCGCAGATCGGCCGCCGGCACGATGCCGCGCGTATCGACCACCAGCGCATCCAGGCGCCGCTGGCGCAACAGCGCCAGATGCGCCTCCGGCGAACCGCGCATCACGTCCAGCCGCAATTGCGGATAGTGCTGCGCCACGTGCGCCAGCAGCGGCGTCATGAGCATGACGCCCGGCCCCGAACCCAGCCCGATGCTGATGCTGCCCCGGTCGCCCTGGGTCAGCAGTTCCGCGCTGCGGCGCAGCTCGCCCGATTCGAACAGGATGCGCCGCGCGCGGCTGGCGACGGTCAGGCCGAGCGGAGTCAGCTCGGTGCGCTTGCCCATGCGGTCCAGCAGGCGCGCCCCCAAGTCTTCTTCCAGCAGGCGGATGCTGCGGCTGAGCGCCGACTGGGTCAGATACAGGCGTTCGGCCGCGCGGCTGAAGGAACCCGCCTCGGCCACGGCCAACAGATGTTCGAGCTGCTTGAGATTCATGCTCGAGTCCCCGTTTATCTATGAGTTTTTTTTCTAGCTTCCAGAATAACAATTCGTTAGACAACTAGCGAGGCCTGTCCCTAGCATGCGAATCACGACTAGATCATTCCAAGGGGAATTTCGTGAGCATGCTTTTCAATGGCCTGCGCCTGGCCGGCTGCGCGCTGGCGCTGGGCGCGACGCTGCTGGGCCAGGGCGCCCGCGCCGCAGACTATCCCGACCGTGCCGTCATGATGATGGTGCCCTACCCGGCCGGCGGCGCATCCGATTCCATCGCCCGGGTCGTGGCCTCGCCCGTATCCAAGCAACTGGGCCAGCCCGTGCTGGTGGAGAACCTGGGCGGCGTCAGCGGCGCGCTGGGAGCGCAAAAGGTGCTGGGAGCCAAGGCCGACGGCTACTACCTGTTCCAGGGCTCGCCCAACGAACTGATTCTGTCCCCCATAGCCAACCCCGCAATCAAGCTCAAGAGCGAGGATTTCCGCCTGGTACAAATGATAGGTATGGCGCCCATGGTGATCGTGGCGCGCGCCGACCTGCCCGCCAACAACGCCGACGAACTGGTCACGCTGGCGCGCTCGCGCTCGGCCACCCAGCCGCTGAGCTTCGGCAGCGTGGGCGTGGGTTCGCTGTACCACGTGCTGGGCGAACACATGGCCCGCACCATCGGCGCCAACATGATGCACGTGCCTTACAAGGGCGGCGCGCCGCTGATGCAGGACATCGGCGGCGGTCAGGTGGACCTGGCCATTCTGCCGCTGTCGCAGCAGCAGGTAGCGCTGGCCGAGCAAGGCCGCATCAAGCTGCTGGCCACCCTGGAGCCGCAGCGCAGCCAGCTGCCCGCGCTCAAGACCGTGCCGTCGGTCAACGAAGGCCAATTGCTAAAAGGGTTCAACTTCACCACCTGGACCGGCTACTTCGTCAAGCGCGACACGCCGCAGGACGTGGTCTTGCGGCTGAATACCGCGCTCAACGCCGCCATGCAGGATCCCTCGGTGAAGGACAGCCTGGCGCATCAGAACATCGAAGTCTCCGCCCCCATGAGCGCGGAACAGGCTGACGCCATGTACCGCGCCGAGACCGAGCGCTTCCGCGAAATCTCCAGCCACATGAAACTGGCAGGCAATCCGTGACCCGATTCCAGGACTTCTCCGCCATGCATCCCGTTCTGCAGGCCATGACCGCCCAGGCCGATGAGTTCGTCTCGATCCGCCGCGACATCCACCGCCACCCCGAACTCGGCTTCCAGGAGTTCCGCACCAGCGATCTGGTGGCGCAATGCCTGACGCAATGGGGCTATGAAGTGGAACGCGGACTGGGCGGCACCGGCGTGGTGGGGCAGTTGCGCCGCGGCAGCGGCGGCAAGCGCCTGGGTCTGCGCGCCGACATGGACGCCCTGCCCATCCAGGAAGCGACCGGCCTGGAGCACGCCAGCTGCAACGAAGGCGTGATGCATGCCTGCGGGCACGACGGCCACACCGCCATGCTGCTGGCGGCGGCGCACCATCTGGCCAAGCATGGCGGCTTCGACGGCACGCTCAACCTGATCTTCCAGCCCGCAGAGGAAGGCCTGGGCGGCGCCAAGCGCATGATGGAGGACGGACTGTTCCGCAAGTATCCCTGCGACGCCATCTTCGCGATGCACAACATGCCGGGCCATCCGCAAGGCCGCCTGCTGCTGCGCGACGGCGCTGCGATGGCCTCATCCGACAACGTCACCATCGTGCTGGAAGGCGTGGGCGGGCACGGCGCGATGCCGCATTGCGCCGCCGATCCGGTGGTGGCCGGCGCGGCCATCGTGCTGGGCCTGCAAAGCATCGTCGCGCGCAACATCGATCCCCTGCACATGGCGGTGATCACGGTCGGCGCATTCAATGCGGGTAAAGCCAACAACGTCATCCCCCAGACCGCCACGCTGAAACTCAGCGTGCGTGCGCTGGACCGTGGCGTGCGCGACACGCTGCAAGCCCGCATCACGGAACTGGTCCACAGCCAGGCGGCCAGCTATCAGGTGCGCGCCACCATCGACTACAGTCGCGGTTATCCCGTGCTGGTCAACACTCGCGAAGAAACCGATTTCGCGCGCCAGGTGGCGGTGGAACTGGTGGGCGCCGAGCAAGTGGACCTCCAGACCCGGGCGCTGACCGGCAGCGAGGACTTCGCCTTCATGCTGGAGGAAGTGCCCGGCTCCTACCTGCTGATGGGCAATGGCGATGGCTCGGCGGAAGGCTTCAACAGCGGGCATGGGGCCTGCATGGTGCACAACCCGGGCTATGACTTCAACGACCATAGCCTGCCCGTAGGCGCAGCCTACTGGGTGCTGCTGACGCAGCGCTATCTGGCGGGCTGAAGCCGCGGCGCAAGCCTGAGGCCCGCGGGCCTCAGGCTTGCGGGCCTCAGGCCATCTCGAACAGGCGCTTATGTTCGCGGATGGCGTAGCGGTCCGTCATGCCCGCAATGTAGTCGGCGATGGCGCGGGCCTGCTCGTTGAAAGCCGGACGGCGATAGTCGGGCGGCAATAGGCGCGGATCGTCCAGGAAAGCCGCAAACAGCTCGCGCACGATACGGCGCGCCTTGGCCGTCATGCGCAGCACGCGGTAGTGACGGTACAGGTTGTCGAACAGGAATTTCTTCAGCTCGTCGGCCTCGCTACGGATCTCGGGCGAGAAGGTCGCCAGCGGCGGCGCGCGGCGCACGTCGTCGGCGGTGGCGGGCGCGAACTCGCGGATGCGCGCCAGCGAGGTCCGCGTCAGGTCGACGATCAGCGTATTGATCATGCGGCGTATGGTCTCGGCCACGGCGCGGCGCGCAGCCAGCCCCGGATAGCTTTCCAGCACATGGGCGTGATGGCGCTCGAAGATCGATACTTCCTTCAGCTGTTCCAGCGTGATCAGGCCCGACCGCAGGCCGTCGTCGATGTCGTGGTTGTTGTAAGCGACCTCGTCCGCCAGGTTGGCCAACTGCGCCTCCAGCGAGGGCTGGGTGCGGTCCAGAAAGCGCTGGCCGACCTCGCCCAACTGGCGCGCGTGCGCGGCCGAGCAGTGCTTGAGGATGCCTTCCCGCGTTTCGAAACACAGGTTCAGGCCGTTGAAGTCCGCGTAGCGTTCTTCGAGTTCGTCCACCACCCGCAGGCTTTGCAGGTTGTGCTCGAAGCCGCCCGCCTCGGGCGCCAATTCGCGCATGCAGGCGTTGAGCTCGTCCTGGCCGGCATGGCCGAACGGCGTGTGGCCCAGGTCATGCGCCAGCGAAATGGCTTCGGTCAGGTCTTCGGACAGGCCCAGGCTGCGCGCCAGCGTGCGCGCAATCTGGGCCACTTCCAGGCTGTGGGTCAGGCGGGTGCGGAACAGGTCGCCCTCGTGGTTCACGAAGACCTGGGTCTTGTATTCCAGGCGCCGGAAGGCGCCGGAATGGACGATGCGATCACGATCGCGTTGAAACTCCGTCCGATTTTCCGGCGGCGGCTCGGCATAGGTCCGCCCGCGCGATTGAGACGGGTGGGATGCATAGGAAGCCAGCTCTTTCATCTGCAACACCGTCTCCAGCATGTCTATTGAGTGGTGCGAGCCAGGACGGCGCGCACGGCGTCGTCGGGAGCTGCCCGGGTCATGGCTTCGCCGATGCGCGGCATGAGCACGTAGCGGATCGAGCCGCCTTCCGTCTTCTTGTCCACCTGCATCAGGTCCAGCCAGCGGTCAGCGCCCAGGTCAGGAGCCACGACGGGGCAACCGATGGCGGCCACCAGGGCGCGCACCCGCGCCACGTCGGCGCGGTCGAAACCGGCGACATCGGCCGACAGCTCGGCAGCCTGCACCATGCCGCAACCGACCGCCTCGCCATGCAGCCAGGCGCCATAACCCAGGCCGGACTCGATGGCGTGGCCGAAGGTGTGGCCCAGGTTGAGTATGGCGCGCAGGCCGGACTCGCGCTCGTCCTTGCCTACCACCTGGGCCTTGAGCTCGCAGGAGCGGCGGATGGCGTAGGCCACCGCCTCGGCATCCAGCTCGCGCAGTTTCTGCGCATTTTCCTCGCACCAGGACCAGAAGGCCGGATCCAGGATCAGGCCATACTTGATCACTTCCGCCAGGCCCGCGGACACCTCGCGCGCCGGCAGCGTGTTCAGCACGTCGGTATCGATCTCGACGGCCACCGGCTGGTAGAACGCGCCGATCATGTTCTTGCCCAGCGGATGGTTGACGGCGGTCTTGCCGCCCACGGACGAATCGACCTGCGACAGCAGGGTCGTGGGCACCTGCAGGAAGCGCACGCCGCGCATGTAGACCGCGGCCGCGAAACCGGTCATGTCGCCGATGACGCCGCCGCCCAGCGCCACCAGCACGCAGCGGCGGTCCAGGCGGTTGCCCAGCAAGGCATCGAAGATCAGATTCAGCGATTGCCAGTCCTTGTAGGCTTCGCCATCGGGCAATTCGATGCGCAGCACCCGCTTGCCGGTACGGGCCAGCGCGGCTTCGGCGCGTTCGCCATACAGGGCCGCGACGGTCGGATTGGTGACCACGGCGATCGCGGTGGCGTCCGCCGGAATGCTCTGGTCCAGGACGTCCAGGCGGCCGGGGCCAATATGGATCGGGTAGGCCCCGCCCGGGGTGTCCACGTGTACAACGTTCATATGCGCTTCTCGAAGGCTTGCAGTTGCGGCAGCAGCGCCTTGACCAGGGTGTGGATGGGCATGGCGCCCGTCTCCACCACCAGGTCGGCCACTTCCTTATAGAGGGGTTCCCGCAGGGTCATGAGGTCGCGCAGCGTGCCGCGCGGGTCGGCCGTGGCCAACAGGGGACGGTTGCGGTCGCGGCAGGTGCGGCGGAACAGTTCGTCCACGCTGGCGCGCAGGTAGACCACGATGCCGCGTTCGCGCAGGCGCTGGCGGTTTTCCGGCGCCAGGATCGCGCCGCCGCCGGTGGCAAGAATTATGTTGCGCCGTTGGGTACACTCTTCCAAGGCGGCGGATTCCCGGCGACGAAAACCGGCCTCGCCCTCGATTTCGAAGATTACCGGCACCCGCACGCCGCAACGCGCCTCGAGCTCATGATCCAAGTCCATAAACTCGCGCCCCAGGGCACGCGCCAAGCCACGCCCTATGGTGGTCTTGCCCGCGCCCATCATCCCGACCAGGAAAACCGGCAGGTCATGCGGCAGCGTGGCGGCCTTGCCTGTGCACTCGATCGCGCAAGGCTGGTTTTCGGGCGTCTCGCAGGAGGACGCCGGGTCCGGGTCAGCCTCCGGACATGAGTTAGCGGAAAAGTTCATGACGGCATTATCACATCAGCCGCCAGTTGCCCGCCTACCACACTGAACGATTTTGTTACAGAAACCGGTGCCCCGTGCCAAGACGGACCCGGAGATACCCGTAAAATCGCCGCGATGAGCAAGCCCCAGAATTCCTCCAAGAAAGACAAGCCCGCCAAGAGCGGTTCCCCGATACTGCGATTCTTCGTAAAAACCGGCATTTTCTTTGCCGGCCTGTTCCTGTGCGGCGTGTTGCTGGCTGGGATGGCGTTGGCGCTGGCCTGGCCCAACCTGCCCGACCTGAACGCCATGACGGACTACCGCCCCCGGGTGCCGCTGCGCGTCTTTACGGCGGATCGCGTCCTGATCGGCGAATTCGGCGAAGAGCGCCGCAACGTGCTGCGCTTCAACGAAATCCCGGACGTCATGAAGTCCGCGGTGCTGGCGGCCGAGGACGACCGCTTCTATCAGCACGGCGGGATCGACTGGATGGGCGTGGTGCGGGCGGGCCTGACCAACCTGGTCAACATGTCGAAGTCGCAGGGCGCCAGCACCATCACGATGCAGGTGGCGCGCAATTTCTACCTGTCGTCGGAAAAGACCTATTCGCGCAAGTTCTATGAACTGCTGCTGACCTTCAAGATCGAGTCGGAGCTCACCAAGGACCAGATCCTCGAGCTCTACATGAACCAGATCTACCTGGGCCACCGCGCCTATGGTTTCGCGGCCGCCTCGCGCACCTATTTCGGCAAACCCCTGTCGGAAGTCACGCCCGCGGAAGCCGCCATGCTGGCCGGCATTCCCAAGGCGCCGTCGCGTTTCAACCCCATCGCCAACCGTCCGCGCGCCGAGCTGCGCCAGCGCTACGTGCTGGGCCGCATGCACTCGCTGGGCTACCTGACCGAACCGGAATACCAACAGGCGCTGGCCCAGCCCATCGTCATGAAGTCCGCGGAAGGCACGCCGGCCGGCGGCTATTCCGTCCATGGCGAATACGTGGCGGAACTGGCGCGCCAGCTGTTGTTCAACGTGTACCAGGACAACGTCTATTCGCGCGGCATCAACATCTACACCACGGTGCAGTCCAAGGACCAGGAAGCGGCCTATCGCGCCGTGCGCGAAGGCGTGCTGGAATACACGCGCCGCGCGCCCTACCCCGGCCCCGAGGAACAGCTCGACCTGCCGCCGGGCACCGAGAACAATCCGCAGGCGCTCGACGAATTCCTGGACGGCGTGTTCGACAAGTTCAGCGACAGCGGCGACCTGCTGACCGCGCTGGTGCTGTCGGCCAGCCCCACCGAAGTAAAGCTGGCGCGCAGCTCGCGCGAGATCATCACCGTCACCGACAAGAAAGTGCTGGGCGTCGTGGCGCGCGCACTGAACGACAAGGCCAAACCCGAGCAGCGCATCAAGCGCGGCTCCGTGGTCTACATCCGCAAGTTCGGCGACAACTGGGAAATCATCAACCTGCCTTCGGTGCAGGCGGCCTTCGTGGCGCTGTCGCCGCAAGATGGCGCCATCCGCGCCATGGTCGGCGGCTTTGACTTCTACCGCGGCAACTTCAACCGCGTGACGCAAGCCTGGCGCCAGCCCGGTTCGAACATCAAGCCCTTCATCTATGCCGCTTCGCTGGAGCGCGGCCTGACCCCGGGCACGCAGATCTCGGACCAGCCCTTCGAACTGACGGCCGCGCAGACCGGCTCCAAGGCCTGGAACCCGAAGAACTACGGCAACCAGTACGAACCCATGCTGACCCTGCGCCAGGGCCTGTACAAGTCCAAGAACATGGTGTCGATCCGTATCCTGCAGGCCATCGGCCCGCAGTACGCGCAGGACTACCTGACCCGCTTCGGCTTCGACAAGGCCCGCCAGCCCGCCGTGTTGCCGCTGGCGCTGGGCGCGGGCTCGGTCACGCCCTTGCAGCTGGCCGGCGCCTTCTCGGTGTTCGCCAACGGCGGCTACCGCGTCACGCCCTACCTGATCGACCGCGTCACCGACAGCAGCGGCAAGGTCATCATGCAGTCCAAGCCGGTCGTGGCCGGCGACGCCGCCGCCCGCGCCATCGATCCGCGCACCGCCTGGGTCATGGACGACATCCTGCGCGGCGTGGCCACCTACGGCACCGCGGCGCGCGCCCGCGTCCTGCTCAAGCGCAACGACATCGCCGGCAAGACCGGCACCACCAACGAATCTGTGGACGCCTGGTTCTCCGGCTACACCCCGTCGCTGGTCGCCACCGCGTGGCTGGGCTTTGACCAGCCCAAGTCCCTGGGTTCGCGCGAAACCGGCGGCGGCGTCGCCATGCCGATCTGGGTCGATTACATGCAGACGGTCCTCAAGGGCGTGCCCGAAGAGAAGCCGCGCCCCCGTCCCGATGGCCTGCTGGTCGAAAACGGCGAGTTCTACTTCTCCGAATTCCCGCCCGGGCAGGCGGTGGCGCGCCTGGGCTTGCCCGAGGCCGACACGCTGGGTGAATTCCTCAACGGCCTGAACGGCAGCACCAGCGAGGAAACCAAGATCAAGGTAGCGCCGGGCGTGGGCACGCAAGGCAACACGCCCTGGTCCCAGAAGATTCCGTTCTGACGCGCAAATGACAAGGCCGGCCCCATGGGGCCGGCCTTTTTTTTCGCCTGAACCTGGTGTTTTACAGGCGTATCGTCACGGGCACGCCCGCGGCCGCGGAACAGATCTGCGACAGGGCGTCCGGCAACTGCGGGCCGCCTCGGGTATCGTTCCAGTGCTGGCCATCGTAGCGGTAGTGGAAGCCGCCGCTGCGCGCCGCGACCCACAGTTCCTGCATGGCAGCCTGGCTATTCACCACCACGTGGGTGTTGTCTTCGAAAACCATCGTCAGCACATTGCCGCTGCGGCTGGTTTCGACATCGACATCGAGCGAAGCCGCCCAGTCATCGGCCTGGCTTTCGATGCTGTTCAGCACCTGGTCGATCAACGCAAGAAATTCGGTTTCGGTCATAATCGAGCCTGCAAGATTTAGGAGTTCCCAGTGTTCCACTTGGCATTTCGCCGCATGGTCCTTCGCATTGTAGCCACGCTGCTGGCGACCGGCATGGTTGCCGCCTGCGGGTATAAAGGCCCCTTGTACATGCCGACGCCGGACGGCAAGCCGCCCTCGCGTACGGAGCAACCGCCGCAGACGGTCATTCCGCCGGCGCCATCGCTGCCATGACACCCCGATTCCCCGCGCAGCCTGAACTGGCCGGTCATCCGTACTTCCAGTTCCGCAACAATGTCCTGTACGCCGAGGACGTGCCGCTGGACCACCTGGCCGAAAAGCTGGGCACGCCGCTGTACGTGTACTCGCGCGCCGCGCTCAAGGCTGCCTGGGAATCCTACCGCAACGCCGTCGGCCAGCATCCGGTGCTGGTCTGCTACGGCATGAAGGCCAATTCCAACCTGGCCGTCCTGAAGGAATTCGCGCGCCTGGGCGCGGGCTTCGACATCGTTTCCGGCGGCGAACTCAAGCGCGCCCTGGCGGCGGGTGCGGACCCGTCCAGGATCGTGTTTTCCGGCGTGGGCAAGCAGGCCTGGGAAATGCGCGCCGCGCTCGCGGCCAAGGTCAAGTGCTTCAACGTCGAGTCCGAAGCCGAGCTACGCCTGCTATCGACAATTGCGCATGGCATGGGCCTGCGCGCACCCGTCTCGCTGCGGGTGAACCCGGACGTGGACGCGCAGACGCATCCCTACATCTCCACCGGCCTGAAGGAGAACAAGTTCGGCATCGCCATCGAGTCGGCGCTGGACGTCTACCGCCTGGCCCAGTCGCTGCCGGCCTTGGAAATCGTGGGAGTGGACTGCCATATCGGTTCGCAGCTCACGGATATCAGTCCCTATTTCGACGCGCTGGAAAAACTGCTGGACCTGATCGAAAAGCTGGATCAGGCCGGCATCCGGATCGCCCATCTGGACCTGGGCGGCGGCCTGGGCATCCGCTATACGGATGAAATTCCGCCCTCGCCCCAGGCCCTGCTGGACCGTGTCTTCGAACGCCTGAACGCGCGCGGCTTCGGCCATCTGCACCTGGTGCTGGAGCCCGGCCGCTCGCTGGTGGGCAACGCCGGCGTGCTGCTCACGCGGGTCCAGTACCTGAAGCATTCGGAAGCGCGCAACTTCGCCATCGTCGACGCCGCCATGAACGACCTGCTGCGTCCCGCGCTGTACGAAGCCTTCCACGGCGTGCGCCCCGTGCATCCGCGCGCGGGCGACGAAACCCTATACGACATCGTCGGCCCGGTCTGCGAAAGCGCCGACTGGCTGGCCCGGCAGCGCAAGCTGGCCATCCAACAGGGCGACCTGCTGGCGGTGGAGTCCGCGGGCGCCTACAGCATGGCCATGGCCAGCAATTACAACGCCCGCCCCCGCGCGGCCGAAGCCATGGTCGATGGCGACAAGTACTACGTCGTGCGCCAGCGCGAAACGCTGGAAGACCTGCTCAAGGGCGAGTCCACGCTGCCCTGAGGGGCTGCCGCCACTCGCGGCACGGACCGCGCGCCGCAGGCGGTCCGATACCGAATCGTTCATTCGAACTCATGCGTAATGGAAGCCGGACGGCCGGCTGCCACCGTCAGGGTCATGCGGTAGTCGCCCGCTGATGCGTTTCGCACCGTCACCTGGTAACGGCCGGGCGGCAGGGACAGTTCGCGCAGCGGCGGGCTGACGCCGCGCGAGCGGCCATTGACCAGCACCTCTCCCCATGGACGCACGGCCACGCGCACCGTGACGGGCGCCGCCTGAGGCGGCGGGGTCACGGGCGCGGCGGGGGCTGCCGCGGCTTCAGGCTCAGAGGCGCTTTCTGGTTTCGGGCCGGCGGACGGCATGGCAGAGCCAATGGCCGCGGCCTGCGGCGGCGAAGCTGGTACGGCCGCGGCGGGGGAATCTGGCAAGGCCGGTGGAGCCGGCGCGGGCGCGGGTTGCGGCTGTGGTTCCGACTGCGGCTGGGGTTGCGGCGGCGGTTGGGACGGTGGCTCCGATTGCGGCTGGGGTTGGGGCGGTGGCTCCGATTGCGGCTGAGGTTGCGGCTGGGGTTGGGGCGGCGCCACGCCAGCCAGTTCGACCGGCGGCTGTGCCGGCCGCAGCCATGCATATCCCCCCGCCGCGAGCAGCAGAAGGCCCGCCACGGCCAGCGGCAGCATGCGCCGCGCCGGCCCCGGGTGTTCAGGCCGCATCGCCGTCAGGCGCGCCGCAGCCGGCGGTGGATCGTCAAACTCGTCGGCGGGCGTCTCCGCCATCAATGAAGGCGGGGCCGTGTCCGGCTCCGGATCCTCCATCGGACCGGGTACGGAAGCCGCCGCAGGCGCCGGCACCGCCGGCGGGATCATCCCCATCGCCGCAGCAAGCGCCGCGGCTGTGCGCGGCCTCGCCTGCTCGTCCATCGCCAGGCCCTCGTCCACGGCGGCGCAGAACGCCGCGCGATAGGCGCCCGGCTGCCATGCATCCAGAGGCAGGCAATCGTCGCGCACGCGGCGCGCCAGCGCGCCTGGCGGGGCCGCGCCCGTCGCCAGGAAGTACGCCAGCGCCGCCAGCCCGTACACGTCCGTCCAGGGGCCGCAAGAATGGCCCGGATCGTCCGTGTACTGTTCGAACGCGGCGTAACCGGCATGGCGTGCGGCGTCTTCATCATCGGGCGCCGCATCGGAAGGCGGCGCCAGGACGGCAAAATCCTGTCCGTCACGGACCACGGCATCAGGGCTGATGCCGCCATGCGCCCTGCCGGCTTCGTGCATGGCGGCCAGGGACGCGGACAAGCCGGCGACGACTCGCAGGATCTCCTGTTCACGCAGCCCCCCGGGCGCCAGGCGCAGGATATCGTCCAGGCGTGCCGCATCTGAAGCGGCCGGGAAGCCTGCCGCGCCCGGCTCAGGCGGCACAGCTGAAGTTCGTGGCATGCGCGGTCCTCCGGCAGTTTCAGGGATGCCAGGTCGGCAGGGATGAGAACAGCCTGGCGAACAGCGTCGCGTTCAACGCGCCGCCATGGATGTAGGTCTGCAATGCCGCGCCGTCCGCCTGGTTGGTCCACCAATAGCTGGTGTGGGAACTGGGGTTGAAGCAGAACGGCAGATCGGGCCAGGCGCCCAGCGCGCGGCGCGCCAGCGGCGCGGAGTCCTGCTCCCGGCCGGCGCTCAGGATGTCCATGATGTCGCTGCCGCCGCGCGGCGCGGCGGTGCCCGGCGCCGCGGCAGGCGTACGCACCTGCTGCAGGCTGCGGTCGAACTGTTCCGCCGGGCAGCCATGGCGCACCGCCGCCAGCATGCTGGCGCCGATCTGCCGGTAGTAGTCGCTGGCGCCATCCAGGATGCTGCTGTGGTATTGCGCGGGCGGCACGGCCATGACCACGCACAGCGGATAGCCCCGGCCCACCCGGTCGCGGCTGGGCGTGATGCAGCCCAGCTGTGCGACGCCCGCGCCCGGCCCGGCCGGAATCGCGAAATTCCAGATGGGCGCCGACGCGAAGCCGCGCGCGGCATTGATGTCTGGCGCCTGCTTCAGCGCCGCCAGCCCGAACTGCAGCCAGCGGTCCCACCAGGTGATCAGCTCACGCGGCAGGCGCCGGTGCACGAAGTCGCCCGCCGCCGGAATCTTGCCGTACCAGCCCACACGCCCACGCTCCACTGCTAGCTCCATGTCCTTGTCCTGTTCACGACGCGCCCGGGCAGGCAAACGCCTGCATCTCGCCCAGATGGAAAGGGCTCTTGACGCTGCTGGCGGTGATCTCCAGCACCACCTTGCGTCCGCCCAGGTCGAATGTGGCCAGCGTGACCTCCGGCGTGGCCCCGCGCCGCAGCTGGGCGCGGTCCAGCATGCGGTTCAGCGCCCAGGGACCGGACGTGGTCATGCCCGCCGCCCCGACCTGTGGCGTAAGCTCGATGCGCACCTGGTTGCTGCCGCGGGGGCCGGGCCACTGCACCGTGGTCGCCACCTGCGGGCCATGCGCGTAGCGCACCGCCTGGCCGTCCACGTCCATCACGAACTGGGTAATGCCCGCGTCCATTTCCACGGGCTTGATGGCCACCCGATACGAGGGCATGGGGTTGCCCGCCATGAAGTACACGTCGCGGATCACGCCCGCGCGCTGGAACGCGTCCAGCGTGGCGGAGTTCTCCCCCGACTTGCCGTCGATGCCCGGTTTGAAGCGCCACCGCTGTCCGGAAACGTCGATCTGGTTCGCCAAATTCTTCTGGAAGAAGTCGTCCATCAGGCCGTTGGGCCCGAACAGCCGCGCCATGTCGTTGGGCGCCACGTCGCGCGCCGAACGGCTCGAAAACGGATAGCGTCCGGCCACCGACTGGCCGCAGAACATGCCGATGGTGGCGGACACGGTCTCGCCCATGCGCGCGCGGGCCACGTCGGACACCTCGCCGGACGCGTTCACCGATAGCGCATTGAGCACGTCGCGCAGCGGCCCCGGCAAGCGGCCCGCCTCGGCCCGCAGCTTGGTCACGGAATCCGAGCTGGGCGCGGGGCTGCCGCTGCGCAAGGCCGCATCCGCCGCCGTCAGGTAGGTATAGAGCTCGTTGATGAGGCCGGTGGTGGCGGCGATCGGCGAGGTGGCGCCGGCCGCCGCGCCCTCGCCTTCGGCCAGCCGGCGGTACGGCTCGAAATGCTGGTCCACGATGCGCTCGAGCTTCTCGTCCGTGGCGTCGGCCCGCATGGCCGCGCCGGGTCCGGTTGGCCCGAACATCTGCTCCAGCGCCTCGCGCGTGCTGCTGACGCGGTCGCGCGCCTGGTCCACCAGCGAGCGGTCATCCTTGCCGGTATCGCGCAGCAAGGAGGTCTCTCGCGCAACGCCGCGCACCAGCTGCACCAGCGGCGACTCCGGCGCGGACAAGGTGCGCGCCATCTGGATGTTCTGCAGCAGCGACTTGCTGGGCGCCAGCTGCATATCGTTCAGATAGCCGTCCCACTGCGCCACGTAATCGTTCATGTACAAGCGCTTGATGTCCACCACCAGCTGGCGTTGCGCCGTCTGGTCCAGCTGGCTGCGCAATGGGATGTTCAGGATCCACGCATCATCCGAACGCAACACCTCGGCCACGCCGGTCACGCGCTTGTTGAAGACGTCCCAATAGCCGCGATAGCTGTAGAGCGCGGGAATGCCCTGGCTCAACGGCTTGCCGCTCTTGCGCACGAAGACGGCGCTGGCCTGCGCGCCGCCCAGCGTCACCACCGTGATCTCGGGCGCCGCATCGGCGTTGGCCAGGGTACGGCGCAGCCGGCTGTATGCGCGTTGCGCCAGCGTGTAGCGCGCCAGCTTCTCGCGCGCCTGGGCCACCAGCGCGTCGTCCTTGGGAAACGGCGAGGCCAGCACGTGGCTCTGCGTCAGGTTGCGCAGGTGCAGCGACAGCTGTTCGTACTGGCGCCGCGTGTAGCCGTCAGGCAGGGTGGCCTGCATGTCCGAGAGCAGCCACGCATGCATGAACTCCGCATCGTAGCGCTCGGCCTCGTACAGCATCAGGTAGGCCCGCAGCGCCTCGTAGGAATACTCCAGGTCGCTGGCCGAGGCGTCGCGCAGGGCCGTCTCGACACGCCGCGCCACCTGCGGCAGCAGCACCTGGTCCAGCGTATTGCCGTACACGCCCTGCGCCGCCGCCCGCAGCTTCTGGCCCTGGTAGAGGCCATAGCGATAGCTCAGCGGCGGATTGTCGATCTCGAAGCCCTCGTGCTGGGGCAGGTACCAGAGGCTGTCCAGGAACGGCATCAGCCCCAACAGGTCGCCGGTGCGCGTGATCTTGATGTCGCGGCTCAGCTTCTCCACCGCCGGCACCCGCCGCGCCACTTCTTCCACGTAATCCGCGTTGTTGCGATAGCTCATGGCCCAGCCCGCGACCAGGGCCAGGAAGGCCGCCGTCACCAGGCCGTACCCCGCCCAGTGCAGCTGCCGATAGCGACGTTCCCAGCGCAGGTTGCGGCTGGCCAGGCCCGCCTCGCGGAAGATGACGTCCTGCAGCAAGTTCTTCAGGAAGTAGCTGCGTCCTTCCGCCTCGCCCGGCACGCTGGCCGCGGGCGCGGCGCCGCCGTCGATGCGCAGGTAGCGCTTCAAATGGCCAGTCACCTGGTCGAAGGTCTCTCCGCCCTGCGTGCCGCTGGTGAAGTAGACGCCTCGCGGGATCACGCGCGCCTCGAACTTCGAGGTCGCGAACACGTCACTCAGGAAATGGCCCAGGATGGCCTGCAGGCCCGCGAACTGCTGCGGCAGCATGTAGGCCAGCGCGCGCCGCGCCGGATCGCTCTCTGCCGCCACCACTTCAGGCAAGGCGTCATCCAAGCGCCGCTGCAACAGCGCATATTCTTCGTGAAAGGCTTCATACAGGTCGAAACCCGGCTCCTGCGCGCGCGCATACGGCAAGGTAAAGCCCCAGATCTGCGCCAGCTCGTCGCGGGTAAAGGAAGCGAAGTACTCTTCGAAGCCCGACAGCAGATCCGTCTTGGTCACCAGCACGTACACCGGGAACGCGATGCCCAGCTGCTCGCGCAATTCCTGCAGGCGGCGCCGCAGCACTGCCGCATGCTGCGCGCGCTCCGCGTCGGACGCCGACAGCAGGTCTTCGACGCTGACGGTGAGCATGGCGCCGTTGATGGGCTGGCGGCCGCGGTACTTGGACAGCAGGCCGAGAAAGCCGCGCCACTCTTCTTCGTCTCCGGTCGGATCGCTTTCGTGCGTGGTGTAGCGCCCCGCCGTGTCCAGCAGCACCGCATCGTCGGTGAACCACCAGTCGCAATTGCGGGTGCCGCCCACGCCGCGCAAGGCCACCTTGCCGTAGCGTTCGGCCAAGGGAAAGTTCAGCCCCGAATTCACCAACGCGGTGGTCTTGCCCGCGCCCGGCGCGCCGATGATCACGTACCAGGGCAGCTGATACAGGTACTGCTTGGAGAACCGGTCGAGCGCGCCGCGCCTGCCGCGGCTCTCGAAGCGGGTCTTGCGCAATAGTTCCACGGCTTCGTGAAAGCGCGCTTCCAGCTGGCGTATCTCATCGTTGCCGGCGGCTTCCTCCAGCGGCTTTTCCGCCTTGGGTCTGGGCCGCCGCAACTGGCTCAGCAGCTGCGCGTTCAAGCGCCCTTCGCGCCATTTGCGCCACAACAGCCGCAGCAGCCAGATAGCGAACATCGCCACGATGACAGCGATGCGCACCGTTTCGCTTTCCAACGGGCGCACCGTGCCGATGGCGATGAGAGGCCCCGCGATCCAGATCAGCACCGCCAGGGCCACCAGCCCCAGGAAGTTCCACACGCGGCGGCTGAAGAACCATCCGAACAGCCTGTAGATCATTCCTGTCCTCCCTGCTCGTGCGCCACCGGCGGCACCAGCACCGTGATCTCCACCCGCCGGTTCAGCGCGCGGCCCGCGGCCGTATCGTTGGGCGCAACCGGATCGGCGTCACCGCGGCCTTCGGCGCGCACCCTGGCCGTCTGGCCCAGGCGCTGCTCCAGCATGTCCTTGACCGCATCGGCGCGCGCCTGCGAAAGATGCCAGTTGGACGGAAAGCGCGCGCTGCGCATCGGTGTGTTGTCGGAGTAGCCGCGCACCAGGATGCTGCCCTGCGTCTCGCGCAAAGCGTCGGCCACGCGCGACAGCACCGGCAGGTACTGGTCGCGCACGGAACTGGCGCCGGATTCAAATACGCCGTCGCCCCGCAGCACCACCACGCTGCGGTCCACCTCGTCGCGCACGGTGACCAACTGGTCGCGGATCTCGGGCGCCAGGAACACCGCCAGCCGCGGCGCGGGCGCGGGCCGCTTCACGGTGGTCGGGGCGATCTGTACGGTCGGCGGACGCAGCTTGGCGATGGACGCGAACACGGCGTCGGATTCGCTGCCCAGGCGCCAGCCCAGGCCCCAATACAAGGCCAGCGCCAGGACGGCAGCCAACGCGCCGAACACCCATAGCGGCACGGGCAGGCGGCGCAATGGCGTCTGCGCCGGCTCGTCGCGCCAATGCGGAGACAACGCCAGCGGATAGTCGCCGCGCGCGCCGCGCAGGATGCGCAACAGGCGCTGGCGCAGCGTTTCCAGCTGCGAACGGCCGTTGTCGATGACGCGATAGCGTCCCTCGAAACCCAGCAGCAGGCAGTAATACAGCAATTCCAGCAGATCCAGGTGCTGCCCCGGATTCTGCGACAGCTTGGCCAGCAGCTGGAAGAACTTCTCTCCGCCCCAGGTCTCGTTGTGGAACGTGACCAGCAGGCTGTGCGCGGACCATACGCCGCCCCCGCCCCATGGCGTAAGCGCCGCCGCCTCGTCCAGCGCCGTGCACAGGCAATAGCGCGCACCCAGTATGGTTTCGTTGGGGATGCCCGCCTGCTGCGCGCGCAGTTCGAATTGACGCACCTCGTCCAGCAAGTGCTCGCGCAGCATCGCGGGCGAGGGATGCGTCGCCGTGGCGCGGATCTGCGGAATCAGGTCCAGCAGCGGGTTCGCCGCCGCCACCAGCGGATTGGCGCCGCTGATGACGTAGTCGTGAGGCCGCAGCCTGCCCGCCGTATTGGCGGCGCCTTCGCCGATGCCGCCCGGGGGGCCGGCCAGCGTGTGATCCGAAGCATGCATAGTTGTCTCCGCCTGGTTTGGCCGCGCTCAGTCGCGCAGCGCCCAGAACTCCATCGTCAGCCCGGGAAAATCGCCCGCCAGATGCAACGCAAGCGCGCCGGTGCGCTCCAGCTGCTTCCAGAACTCGCCGCTCTTATCCAGTTCGAAATAGACGTGTCCGGCGCTGTACGGAATCTGCCGCGGCGCCACGGGCAGCGCGCGCACGCCGACGCCCGGCAATTGCAGGTGCACCAGGTCGCGGATGCGCTCCACCGGACCGATCTTGACCTGCGCCGGAAAGCGCGCCCGCACGGTCTCCACGCCCATGTCCGCATGCACCGCCAGCACGAAGCCGGCCGACTGCAACAGTTCCGCGTCCTGGATCTGCGCCACGCGCACGCCCTGGCCGCGGTCCTGCAGCGGTATCTGCAAGGCGCGCTGCTCCAGCACGGCCGACAGCGATCGGCGCAGCTCATTCATCAACGGCGTGAAGCTGCCCTGCAGATCGTCGTGCACGTAGTCCGGCAGCACGCCGGGCCGCCGCGTGGCGGACGTGAAGGTGGCCAGGTCGCAGGCCAGCATCAGCCAGTCGTGGAACAGGCGTTCGGGATGCTGCGCCGGAAGCTGCCGCGCATGCCAGATCGAACCCATGTAGCGGTTGACGGTCTCCAGCAGCATGAAGTCCGACACCTCGGAAACGCCGCCGCGGCCGGGCTGCGACAGGCGCGAGGCCAGCGCCTCGCTGCGCGCGTCGAGCAGCCCCTGCAGTTCATCGACGAAGCCGCGCAGGACCGGATGCTCGCCCGCCGCCAGCCACGGCGCCACATAGCCTTCGTCCAGCACCACCCGGTTGTCCGAACGCCGCTCCAGCACGCGCGCCACCCCCAGGCCCAGCCAGTCGTCGGTAAGTTCGTCTTCCAGCATCAACCGCAGCCGCAAGCGTCCGAGCTGCATCAGGACGGGTTCCAGAGCCACGGAGCCGCTGTCTTCCACTTCGGCTTCGTGCACCAGATAGCGCGCCAACGTGTCTTCCTCGCCTTCGTAGATGACGTCGCTGGCGCCGGCGCGCACGCGCGGCAGGGCCAGCACGACGCGCGCGCCGCGCGTCTGGGCCGGCACTTCGAACGCCGCAGGCGCCGCGTCCGGATGCGAGAAATCAAAAGGCGTGCCGTCGGGCATGACGCCTTGCGCCCTGGTCACCGCCACCTTGCCGATCGCCAGCGCGTCGCGGTCCAGCGACAGCTGGCCAAAGCCCCAGAAGCATCCCTGGAGCATGGCTGCGCGTTGCTGCGCGGCGTGCAGCATATGGCGTTCAAACTGCTGGAAATGCTGCGGCCGCAGGAACATGCCCTCCGACCAGATCACTTTGTCTCTGCTCACCATGTGCGGTTCTCTTCGCTTCTAAAAGGGCCACCACGAACGGCTGCGATCCACTTCTTCCAGCCCGTCGCGCTTGACCGCGACCTTCACCGTCTCCTCGTTCGGCGAAAACTGCCAGACCTTGTAGATGTTGGTGTTCTGCGCCTCGGGCAACGACACCAGCAGCCGCCACTTGCTTTGCTCCAGTTCGCGATAGGCCGCCACCACGCCCACCACGCGCGCCTCGGCGTTGCCGGGGTACTGCACCACCTTGGTTTCGCCCGGCTTCAGGATGACCTGGTCGACATTGAGCAGCTCCGCGCCCAGCGCCGCGTGCGCATCGCCCTGCAGTGTGAAGAAGTCACGCGATTCGAAGATGCTGGCCGATTTCAGTTCATAGATGGTCACCTGCACCGGCGACGGCCTGCCGCTGGCGTTCTGGTTCACTTTCGGATCCGCGCGCAGTTCGATCGCGTACGGCACGGGCACGCGCTTGGCCGTCGACGAACATGCCGCGAGCATCGCCGCCGTCAACGCAGCCGCGAGCATCGCCGCGATGCGCCGCCGTTTCGTCGGAATCACTCGTAGGCATGGACTGCTCATAAGACCTCGGAAATAAAAGTACACACGTCTGTTACGCCGCGACGCATACCTTGCACGGCGGGCCGCTATCATCGGCGGAATGACCAGGCCTACACACTCCAAACGACACGCCCGCGCCATGAAACAGCCCGCACGCATCTGCTTGATATCCACGCTCGCGCTGCTTGCGGCCTGTGCTTCCACCCCATCGCCGCAGGCTGTGGAAGCCTTGCAGCAGGTGCGCGACGAATACGCCGCCAGCCGCTTCGGCGCCGTCGTGCGCACGGTGGCCACTTCCGACGCGCTTGCCACCGCGCCCACGGCCATGCGGGTCGAAGCGCTCAAGCTGCAGGCCTTCAGCTACTGCGTGACCAACTATCGCCAGCTGTGCGAAGACAGCTTCGCGCGCATCCTGCAGTTGCAGCCCTCGTTCCAGCTCGCGCCGAATGAGGCCGGACACCCCCAGTGGGGACCGGCGTTCCAGGCGGCGCAAGCGTCCCAGACCCGTTAACGCGCCGACGGCGCCCAGGAGACAGGCGTGAAGCTCACCGTGTTCCAGCGTGCCGGCGATCCGGCCTTCGAACCCATCCACGCCGTGTTCACGGCGCCCGGCGGCACGGTAGGCCGCAGTCTCGACAACCAACTGGCCCTGCCCGACCCGACGCGCGGCATCTGCCGCGTGCAGGCGGCGATCCGCGTCAACGACGAGGACGCCGGCTTTCTGCTCAACCTGAGCGACATGAGCACGGTCAGCGTCAATGGCCAGGCGCTCGCGCGCGACCAGGAAGTGCCGCTGCATCCAGGCGACGAACTGCAGATCGGCGACTACCGGCTGCGCGCCGCAGCGGCCGCGCCCGAGGCGCCGGCAACCAGCGTGGCCGCCGCGGCCGACGACGACATCTTCAGCGACCTGATCGGCCCGGGCACCCTGCCCGTGGGTAGCGCGCCGGACGTCTCCACGCACCCCTTCGATCTGGACTCCGCGCAAGCGCGCAACCCGGAGGATCCCCTGCGCCACCTGCCGCCCGGCGACGGCGCGGTGTCGCGCCCGTCCACCGATCCGCTGGCGCTGTTCGATGCGCCCGGCGACGGCACGCCCAGCATCTTCTCGGACGGCACCCCGTCCGCCCTGCCCGCCCACGACGCGCTGGCCGAGCACCGCACTCATCCCGTCGACGACACGCTGGGCCGCCCGCGCGACGCGGCAGACGCCCGCAGCGCGTCCGACCATCTGCGCGAGATCGGCGGCTACCTGCGGCCCGCGCCCGTCAAGCCCGAGTCCGGCGACAAGAACCGTTGAGGTCTCAGGCGTAGTCATAGCGGAACTCCCCGTCGGCGGCCGACAGGCTCACCTTGCTCAGCCTGCGGTCCTGCATGGAGGCGCCCAGCAGTTCCCGGCTGATCCGCGGCAGCACCGTGTTGGTCAGCACGGCATCCACCATGCGCGCCCCCGACTCCACTTCGGCGCAGCGCGCCACCACCAGCGCAGTAGCCTCGGGCGTCACCTCCAGCACGATGCCGTGCTGCTCGAACAGGCGGCGGCGCACGCGTTCGAACTGCAGGTCCACGATGCGCGCCAGCATGGCGTCCGGCAGCGGCAGGTAGGGCACCGCGACCAGCCGCCCCAGCAGCGCGGCCGGAAAGGCTTGCAGCAGCGGCTCGCGCAATGCCGCGGCCAACGCGGCTGCGTCAGGCAGCAGCTCCGGATCACGGCATAGAGCCGCAATCCGTTCCGCGCCCACGTTGGAGGTCAGGATGATCACCGCATTGCGGAAATCGATGTAACGCCCCTCGCCGTCCTCCATCCACCCCTTGTCAAAGACCTGGAAGAAGATCTCGTGCACGTCGGCATGCGCCTTCTCCACCTCGTCCAGCAACACCACGCTGTAGGGCCGCCGGCGCACGGCCTCGGTCAGCACGCCGCCCTCGCCATACCCGACATATCCCGGCGGCGCGCCCTTGAGCGTGGACACCGTGTGCGACTCCTGGAACTCGCTCATGTTGATGGTGATCAGGTTCTGTTCGCCGCCGTAAAGCGCCTCGGCCAACGCCAGCGCGGTCTCCGTCTTGCCGACGCCGCTGGGACCGCAGAGCAGGAACACGCCTACCGGCTTGTCCGGGTCGGTCAGGCCGGCGCGCGAAGTCTGGACGCGGCGCGCCACCGCATCCAGCGCTTCACGCTGGCCGATCACCCGCGCCGAAAGCGTGTCCGCCAGGTCCAGCACGGCGCGCGCCTCGTCCCGCAGCATGCGGCCCACGGGTATGCCGGTCCAGTCGGCCACCACCGCGGCCACGGCGGCGGCATCGACCGCGCAATGCACCATCGCCGTCTCGCCCTGGCTGGCCGTCAGCGCTGCACGCGCCTGCGCCAACGCGTGGCGCTGATCTTCCTGGGCGTCGGAGGACGCGAGTTCCAGCGTCTGGCGGAGTGTCAGCACGCGCTCGGCCAGCCCGCGCTCGGAATCCCAGCGCTCCGCCAGCGCCCGCTCCTCCTCCGCCGCGACGGCCTGCTCGGCCGCCAGCCGTTCGATCCGCTGCGCGTCGCCTTCTCCCAGACACAGCTCGCGTTCGGCGATGCGTAGCGCCAGCTCCAGCGCCTGCACCCGCCTGCGCGCGTCCTCCAGGCTGGGCGGTGCCGCATGCTGGCTGACCGCGACGCGCGCGCAGGCCGTGTCCAGCAATGCGACGGCCTTGTCGGGCAGCTGGCGCGCCGGAATGTAGCGGTGTGACAGCGTCACCGCCGCTTCGATCGCCTCGTCCAGCAGCAGCACGCCATGATGCGCCTGCAGCGTTTCAGCCAGGCCGCGCAGCATGCCGAATGCGCGCGCCTCGTCGGGCTCGTGCACCTGTATGACCTGAAAGCGGCGGCTCAATGCGGGGTCTTTCTCGATGTACTTCTTGTATTCCGACCAGGTGGTGGCGCCTATGGTGCGCAGTTGGCCTCGCGCCAGCGCCGGCTTCAACAGATTGGCCGCGTCTCCGGTGCCTGCCGCGCCGCCCGCGCCCACCAGCGTATGGATCTCGTCGATGAACAGCACCACCGGCTTCTCGCTGGCCTGCACCTCGTCGATGACGCCGCGCAGCCGCTGCTCGAATTCGCCCTTCACGCCCGCGCCCGCCTGCAGCAGGCCGATATCCAGCAGATACAGCGTCACGTCGCGCAGTTGCGGCGGCACCTCGCCTGCCGCCAGGCGCAGCGCCAGCCCTTCCACCACGGCTGTCTTGCCGACGCCGGCCTCGCCGGCCAGCAACGGATTGTTCTGCCGCCGCCGCATCAGCACGTCAATGAGCTGGCGGATTTCCTCGTCGCGCCCGGACACCGGGTCGATCTCGCCCGCGCGCGCCCGCGCAGTCAGGTCGACGGCGAACCGCGCCAGCGCGGAACCACCCGCGTCCGGCGCCCCGGCAGCGGCGACGGATGCAGTCTCGGCCGCGTCTTCCGGCGAGCCCTGCACGATCTCCGGCAGCTGTTCCAACAGCGTGTCTGGCGCGATGCGCGAGAACTGGGCCGACATGCCCAGCAGCACATGGCGCAGCGCGTAGGTCCGCGCCAGTCCCGCCAGCAGATGGCCGCTGCGGATGCGCGCCGCGCCATAGCGCAGCGAGCCCAGCACCCAGGCTCTTTCGACCGCATGGTCGATGTGTTCGGACAGGTCGGAAACCGAGCCCGCGCCGGCCGGCAGGCGGTCGAGCTCCGCGGTCAGGTCGGCCTGCAGGATGGCCAGGTCCAACCCGAAGCGGCGCGCGATGCGGTGCAGGTCGCTGTCTTGCGCGTGCAGGATCTGATGCACCCAATGCACCAGCTCCACATAGGGATTGCCGCGCAGTTTGCAGAACGCGGTGGCGCCCTCCAGCGTCTGGTAGAGCAGCGGATTGAGCTTTCCGAAGAGGTCGATGCGGCCGATATCGGACATGGCATGGTGGCGCGTCATACGCGCGTCGTCGTTGAGGTTGAGGCCGGCGCACGGCCACGTGGCGGCCGAGCGCCGCGGCTTTCGTAGTCCAGCAGGAGATCGCCCGCCTCGCCTTGTTCGGGCCGGCGTTTGCCCAGCCACGACGACAGGCCCAGCGGACGACTTGCGCCCAGGCTCAGTCCGCGCGCGTCTTCCGCACGCAGCACCGGTCTCAGGTCCCAGGCCAGTTCCATGCCGATGTAATGCCTGACCCAATGCGTCAGTTGGCGGGCGCGTGCGCCTCCCGGCAGAAAGCTCTGGTAGTCCTCCAGCGCCAGCGGGCCGATCTCGATGCGGAACTTGTGCTGGGCATCGCGCACCGCCACGCCCAGCACCGTGTCGCGTCCCAGTCCCGCAAAACCGCCCAGGCCCAGACGCTGCCCGGGCTCCAGGCGGATCCATTGCGGCACGAACTCGCGGATACGCACGGGCAGGCCGAAGAACGATTGCAGGATGTGCTTGAGTCCTTCGGGGTTGCGGGTCTGCCGCGTCAGGTGGCCCGCCATGTGGTACTTGGCGTGGTCCAGCACCGCATCGCGGCGCCGCATCGACGGCTCGCCCATGTGCAACAGGCTGGCCACGTAGCGCGTAAAGCGCTCGTCCTTGCGGTCCAGGCTGACCGTGCTCTGCGCATCCGCCCAGGCGCGGTAGAACAGCAGGATGAGCCGGTGATGGAACACGTCGGCAAATGCGGACAGCGTGCGGTCGCCGTGATGCGCCAGGCGCTCGCGGGCATGCTCCGTCAGGTGCAGGGGCAAGGGTCCGTTGGGACCGAACAGGCCGAAGCTGTAGATCGACAGTTCCGCGGGCCGCCCGCCCGTGGCGGCGCGCGCGGCGGCCACGGTGGACGGCGCGAATGCCATCGACGGCTCCTGCCGCAGCCGCACGGGTTCGTGGCGCGCAACCGTATCGCGTCCCAAGGGCTTGCGCGCGCCCGAGAGCGCATCGATCCAGCGCAAGGCATGGAACAGATCATGGGCGTACGGTTCACGCTCGACTGCGCGCCACCATTGCGCCAGCGCGCCGACAGGCGCGGCGGACGGATGGACGGGATCGGCGACGGGCTGGGCGATGTCCACCGTCCTACCCCATGTGTATCTGCTTGGCGTCCACCTTGACCAGGTCGCCGCCCGTCACCACCGTGTAGGCCGCGTGCAGCCGCGCGCTCTGCTCGGCCTGGAAATCGATGGCGCCGGCGCGCACCTGGTCCATCTCGCTGACGCTGCGCTGCGACAGCCGCGCCATCAGCGTCATGCGGTCCATCACCGCCTCGTAACTGCGGCCCACCAGCCGCACTTCACCCACGGTGGCATGCAGCTGCTTCGCCACCATGCGCATGCTGCCGCAGGTATGGCGTTCCTCTCCGGCCTCTACCGCGTACTCGGGCGCCCGCACGCGCACGGCGCTCTCGCCCTCCAGCAGCACGCCGCCGCTGCGCGAGCGCAATACCAGATCGCCCTCGGCTTGCAGCGTGGCGCGCGCGGGATCGGCCTGCACGGTCACGGCGATCAGGTAAATGCGGGCGGGGTCCGGGCCGCTGATCAGCACCTCGTCGCCCGGCTGCGGCTCCAGCAGGCAGCTGGCGGCGCGCTGCACGGTCCAGACGCGGCCATCGCAGGCCACGGCATAGCTGCCGTCGTCTTCGCGGCGCAGCAGTTCGCCCAGCAAATGGACGGGGTCGTAAGCCATGCGGCTCAGATGTGCGGCGGACTTCATCACGCGCTCCTTTTAGTGTGCACAGCCCCTAGACCACGGGCCGGCGTCCCATGCGGGGTTTATAGCGGGCGATCTCGCCGCGCTGCAGGGTCGACAGGACCAGCTCCGACATCAGGTTGATCGATACATGGCGTGCGAAGAACTGCTCCAGCACGGCGCCAAACAGATAGGGGCTGATGCCCGAAAACGCGGTCTCGTCCACCTGCAGCGCGATGCGCACGCCGCGCCCGTGGACGATGGGGCCGGGCACGGGCAGGCGGTGATGCACCGGTGTCGCGCTGACGTGCCGCAGGCCCGCGATGTGCCGGCGCATGCCCGGCTCGGCCAGGTTGCCGTACACATGCAGCATCTCGCGCAGGGTCTGCGCGCCCTGCTCGGCGTCCAGGTCGGTCAGGCTGAGGTAGTTCAGGCCCAGGTGGCTGATCAGGTGCCAGGTAGCGGCGTTCTCGGCCAGCGCCGCGCGCGGCCGTGAGGGCCCGTGCAGCACCTTGACCGCGCGCACCGGCGCCGACACGCGCAAGGTCATGTCGGTGTCGCCGCCCAGTGGCAACAGCAACGCCAGATCGCGATTGGTGCACAGGGTCTCCAGGGTCAGGTGGCGCAGGTCGCCCGAGAAAGGTGCCTCACGCCGGTCCACCAGCGACAGGAACACTTCGCTGCCGATGTAGCCGCTGCGCGTGCCGTTGCGTTGCGCGCTATCGGACACCAGCCGCGGCTCGCGGCGCATGGAGAAGTACGCGCCATGCTCGTCGGGGTCGCTGCCCAGCGAACCGTAGAACGGCCGGAACTCCTGCTCCTGCCGTTGCGCGGCAGCATGGCCGGCGACGCGCGTCACGCCGTAGACCTCGTAGTCCAGCGGGCGGCTGCGGTCGATGACCACGTGGTACTCGGAAGTCCTGGGCGTTACCGCCACGCGGTCCGCCCGCTTGGCGAACAGGTTGATCACCGGCACGCAATGCAGCGCCAGGTTGGCGGCCGATATCGCACCTTCCAGTTCCGGCGCCGCCATCGAGAACAGCAGGGTCAGGTCGAAAGCACGGGTTTCGCGCTGCGCGCCCTGGGGCAGCGCGGGCGTGCGCAGACCCTGCTTCAATCCGTTGACGCTGAAGAACAGATAGCGCTGCGCAAATGCGAAATACTCCTGCAAGAGGCGATAGCCCTGGAACACGCGGGCGTCGCCCGGCAGCAACGCCTGTTCGTCGGCAAAACCTTCGTGACGCACCGCGTCCGGCGGCAACCTGTTGATCCATGCCACCGGCCTGGCGGTGTCGTGGCCCAGCACCGCCACGGTATGCCCCATGACGACTTCAAGCAGACGCTGCATCTGCAGGTCCTGGCCGTTCAGGTGGAACACCAGCTGATCGAGATCCAGGTCCTCCAGGCGTTGCCCGCCGCAAACCTCTATCCGGATGCGCAGCGCGCTCAGCACGCGCGCAGTGCGCCCGGCCAGGCCCAGCCTCGCCAGCGGCAGATCCTGCGGCGCGGCCGTGAATTCCGCCTGCGTGACCTGCAGCGGCCACAGGCGCAGGGCGTGGCCGGTGGTGAAATCGCACGGCGTCTGCTCGCCGCGCGCCACACGGCCGCGCAACAGCGTGCCGCGCGGCAATTCGAAGCCTCCCGCCAACGTGCCCTCGTTCATGCTGGGCGCGAACTGCACGATGGCCATCGCCGGGGTGGGCGCCAGGTAGTTGGGATACACCACCTCCAGCAGCCGCTGCGAGAAGCGCGGAAACTCGGCATCCATCTTCATATGGATGCGGGCGGTCAGAAAGCTGAAGCCCTCCAGCAGGCGTTCGACATAAGGATCGGCGACCTCCGTGGCATTCATGCCCAGCCGCGCCGCCACCTTGGGATGGGCCTGCGCAAACTCCGCGCCCAGCTCCCGCAGATAGACCAGTTCCCGGTTGTAGTAATCAAGCAGCCGATCGTCCATCAGGCACCGCCCAGATCGCGCAGATCCATGTGGCCGCTTTCCAGGTCGATGTCCGTGCGGAACAGGAACTCGAGCGGCTGCGGCACGCACCACAGCATGCCGCGTATCTCCAGGCTCAGCACATTGTGGTGCTCCAGCGTGCCGGCATCGGACACGCAGCGCACTTCCACCGACGAATCCAGGATGCGTGGCTCGAACGCGGCGATCGCTTCGCGGATCGACTCTTCGACGTCGATCCAGTCGATCTCCGACATGCGCTTCCCGGCCATGGCGCGCACGCCGAAGTTCAGCGCCGAGGCGGCCACCGGGCGGTGCGCCGACAGATCCTGGGACGCCTGAAGATTGACGGTATTGAGCAGCCAGCGCAGGTCCCGCAGCACCGCCGCGCGCAGCGCCTCATGCGTCAGCATGGCGTTTTCGCGCGGTTCTTCGCGCTTGGCGGGTTCGTTGTCCATCAGGCGGTCCAGCAGCGACGGCTGCAGCCGGTCGCGCGCCGCGCGCTGGCCGCGCGAGAGCGGCTCCCAATCGCCCGGACGGTCGGCGTGGCCCATCACGCCAGCTCCAGGCTGCGTACCTCGAGCAGCGCAATATCCGCCGCATCCGTCAGCCACATCTTCTGCCCCACGCCCGCGTAGGTATCACCCTGCAACGCGCGCCAGTCGGTCGTCCTGCCCAGCTTGGCCGAGTCGGAGAGTTCCACCATGCGCGCGCCGGGCGCCGCGGGATAGCGCGCCGGCACCAGGCCCTGCCGCACCCGGCCGTCTTCCAGTTCGATCTCGGCCTGCGCCCAGACCAGATCGCACAGGCCTTCCGGCGCAAGCAGACGCACGCGCTTGAGCGCGGCGAAGGGCAGCCACACGTAGCGCCCGCCAGCCAGGAACTCGAACACCGGCCCAAGGCGGCTGTCGCCGTCGCAGATCCACTGGAACGGCTGCGCAGTCTCTTGCGCCGCCAGTTCCAGCAGACCGGCGCGCGCGCTGGCATCCTCGAAAGCCTTGCCGCGCAGCTCGGCCGCCTGGGCTGGCACGGTACCGTCCAGGCGCAGCGCCGATATCATGGCCCGCAGCCAATCGGCGGGCTCGCCCAGCAGCGCGGGTTCGCCTTGCCCGGCAAGCACGGCCTCGCGCTCGCGCTCCGCCGCGATGGCGCTGGCGTAGAGCACCTGCGTCGGCCGCGCCTGCGCGTTCAGATGCCCGCAGACATTGAGCTGCTCGGCCGCGCGCGCCCAATCGCCCTGCACCGCCAGCAGCTGGAACAGCTGGGCGCGCAGGTCCGCGTCGGCGGGCTGCCTGCGCACCTGCGCCTGCAGCTCGTCCAATTGGCCAGCCAGGCTGAGCGCGCCGAAAGGAACCGCGGCGATGGACATGGGTGCCTCCGCCCTAGCCCACTTCCTTGTTCTGCTTGATATCCCAGGCCACCAGGCTTTCCGCGCCCTTGCCGCCCTTGTCGGTCTGCTCCCAGTACTGCTGCTTGACCTTGGCCGCCTGGAACGCGAAGTTCACCACCACGCCTTCGGCGCTGCGGTCCCCGGATATCTGCACCGACGACACCAGCACGTCTTCCAGCGTGATCTTGGAGTATTCGATCTGCTCGCCGCCCGCCTTGCACATGGACAGCTCGATCTTGCTGAGGTGCTTGCCGCTGGCGCAGTGCTTCATCACGGCCGGCGCGGCCTTGTCGATGCGGGCCACTACGTGCAGGTCGTTGAAGCTGGCCTTGCCCGCGCCCAGGCCGCCACCGCTGGCCAGGTTGCCTGGCTGGGTGGCGCCCCATGAGAAGGACACGATATCGGTCCAGTCCTTGTGGTTGGCGTCCTTGGACTCACCGTTGGCGCCATCGATCTTCATGAACATATCCACTGCCACATCTGTCTCCTGGAGTTATGGGGCACGGTTGCGCCCCGACTTGTCAGCGCCACTCAGCCTTCGTTCTGTTTGAGCGAAGGCAGCTTGGAAACCAATCGCAGCGACACCGTCAGCCCTTCCAGCTGATAGTGCGGCCGCAGGAAAAACTTGGCGGAGTAATAGCCCGGGTTGTCCTCGATCTCCTGCACCTGCACCTCGGCGGCGGCCAGCGGCTTGCGCGCCTTGGTTTCCTGCGAGGAGTTCACGGGATCGCCATCCACGTAATTCATGATCCAGTCGTTCAGCCAGCGCTCCATGTCGTCGCGTTCGCGGAACGAGCCGATCTTGTCGCGCACGATGCACTTCAGGTAATGCGCAAAGCGGCAGCACGCGAAGAGATACGGCAGGCGCGCGGCCAGCTTGGCATTGGCCGAGGCGTCGGCCTCGTAGTAGTCGTGCGGCTTTTGCAGCGACTGCGCGCCGATGAAGGCGGCGAAGTCGGAGTTCTTCCGATGCACCAGCGGCATGAAGCCGTTCTTGGCCAGTTCGGCCTCGCGCCGGTCGCTGATGGCGATCTCGGTCGGGCACTTCAGGTCCACGCCGCCGTCATCGGTGGGAAAGCTGTGGCACGGCAGGTTTTCCACCGCGCCGCCCGACTCCACGCCGCGGATGGAGGTGCACCAGCCGTACAGCTTGAACGAGCGGTTCACGTTGGCCGCCATGGCGTAGGCGGAATTGGTCCAGGTGTAGCGGTCGTGATTCGCGCCGTCGGTGTCTTCCTCGAAGTCGAATTCGTCGACGGGGTTGGTGCGCGCGCCGTACGGCAGCCGCGCCAGGAAGCGCGGCATCGCCAGCCCGATGTAGCGCGAGTCCTCGGATTCGCGCAGGCTGCGCCATGCGGCGTATTCCGTGTTGGTGAAGATCTTGGTCAGGTCGCGCGGGTTGGCCAGTTCCTGCCACGAATCCATCTGCATTACGTTGGGCGAAGCGCCCGCAATGAAAGGGCAATGCGCGGCGGACGAGATCTTGGCGATCTCGCCCAGCAGTTCCACGTCGGGCGGGCTGTGGTCGAAGTAGTAGTCGCCGACCAGGCAGCCGATGGGTTCGCCGCCAAACTGGCCGTACTCTTCCTCATACACGCGCTTGAAGATGGGGCTCTGGTCCCAGCCCACGCCCTTGTGCCGCTTGAGCGTGCGGCCCAGCTCCGACTTGGACAGGCACATCACGCGGATCTTCAGAAGCTCATCGGTCTCGGTGTTGGTGACCAGGTAATGCAGGCCGCGCCACGCGCCCTCCAGCTGCTGGAAGTCGGGGTGGTGCATCACGCGGTTGATCTGCTCCGACATCTTGCGGTCGATCTCGGCGATGATGGCCTGGATGGTGCGGTAGGCGTCCGACGACAGGCCGACGCCGCTGTTCTCCAGCGCCTGGTGCGCCAGCGTGCGCACGGCATGCTCCACCGCCTCCTGCGCCTGCTCGGTCTTGGGCTTGAATTCCTTCTTCAGCAGGGCGGAAAGATCGTCCGCCTGCAGGGTCTCGACAGCGCGCGCGTCGGCGCGTTTGGCCACTGCGGTCATGGCATTCTCCGAAAAGCGATTCAAGCGGAAATCAGGCGGCCGGATCCTGCGCGGGGGCATCGGATGCGCGCGGATCCTCCTGCGGCTTCGGCGCGGCCGCCAGCGCGTTCATCAGCGCCGGATTCTTGAGCACGCTGCCGATCAGTTCCTCGGCGCCGGTCTTGCCGTCCATGTACGTCAACAGGTTCGCCAGCTGGGTGCGCGCGCTCAGCAGTTCATTCAGCGCGCCAACCTTGCGGGCTACGGTGGCCGGCGAAAAATCGTCGATGCTCTCGAACGTGACGTCGACGTTCAGGTTGCCTTCGCCCGTCAGCGTGTTGGGCACCTGGAACGCCACGCGCGGCTGGATGGAGCGCATGCGTTCATCGAAGTTGTCGATGTCGATGTCGAGGAACTTGCGCTCGCCCACTTCCGGCTGCGGCGTTTCGGACTTGCCGGCCAGGTCCGCCAGCACGCCCATCACGAACGGCAACTGGATCTTGCGTTCCGCGCCGTAGATCTCCACGTCGTACTCAATCTGCACCCGCGGCGCGCGGTTTCTTGCAATGAACTTCTGGCCGCTTCCCTTCAGGCTGGTCGCCATGATGTCGTCTCCTCTTGTTGGTGCGGCGGCTGGCCCGCCTTACGGTTCCTGCCGGTTTGCTTCGGACCGCGGCAGCCATGCCTCGAACTGCTCCAGCCCCTGGGGCGCCAGATTCCTGATGATGTCGTGAAAGCTCATCGGGATGAGCTGCTGGGCCCGGCGGATGAGGTAGGGCGCGGGATGGCCGGGCTCGTTGGCCTCGAAGTAGGCGCAGACCTTGGACAGCATCGCCACGGCCTCGTCGCGCGATTGGATGGGCATGTCCCGCCAGCGCGGCGCGCCCTCGGCGGCGGCAAGCGGCATGGCGGCGATGTCGCCGGCGGCCGGCGCATCGTCCGCGGGCATCGCGGCCGGCGGCGCGGGTTGAACGTCCCGCATTGCGTCCAGCACCAGGTCCAGGGTGCGGAGAATGGCGGCGTAATCGGGCGCCCAGGCGGCGCCCAGCTTGTCCGCCACGAGTTTCTGCATGCGCCGCAGCGCCTGGGCGGCCGACTGCAGCGCGTGCGCCTCGGCATTGCCCTGCGCCCAGGCCTGGCGCAAGCGCTCGACCAGGCGCGGCCGTCCGCCAGGATAGGCGTCCGCGTCCTGGCGACTGCCATCGAGCAGCGCCTCGGTATCGCGCAAGCTCAGTTGCCCGTGCACGCCACTGACCAGGCTGGCCGAGCGCACGCTGCGCGCACAGCCCTGCATGTCGCCAAAGGCCGCCAGCGCATTCATGCGGGGCATGGGATCGTTTTCGCCGACGCTGTCGAGCCGCGGATGCACCGGATCCCAATAGCGTTCCAGCGTATCGACGGCCAGCGCCAGGCCGTCGCTATAGCCGGGCAGGCCGCGGATCTCGGTCCAGGCAGAGGTCAACAGGCCGATGATGCGCAGGTCGCGGGTGCGCTCCAGCAGTGCGCGCGCCAGGCGTTCGACCTCGCGCCAGTCGGGCGGCTGCGCAGCAATGATGGTCGAGCCGAACTGCTGTTCGTCGCGACCCGCCGCGGCTTGCTGCAGTTGCAGGAAGTCGGCGTCGTATTCGAGGTCTTCCCCGCAGGGCAGACGTGAATCGAGTGTATTGAGGATGTCGGCGAATTCCATAGTCATCAGTTAAATGCCTGCTGGGATGCTGCCTGGATACAACCACTACGCTCCGCGCTGCTTCACGGAAGGGTGAATTCTAGGCATCTCTTTCCGCATGCAACGGCAACCTAACAACTACAGATTTTTCTTACAGATAACTAACACCCGAGTAAATAATTGAACACTTCTCTCCCTGCTGCATTGATTTTTAGACACAGACCTTACGGAATCCAGCCCGGCGCGGAAGGACTGTTACCGAAGCGTAAAAAACACAAAAGCATGTGAGAGCGCTTCTCGGGCGCTTTCGCCCCTGCCTACAATCGGCGCTCACGCTGGCGGCAAGACCGGCGCGCATCAGATCCAGAGACAGATTTCCCCGGCGCAGACCCGTTCGTGACGAGCCCTGCCCGCCCTTTGCAAGCGGCCCCATCGCGTGGCCGGACATCCCATTGCAGTCATCGCGACGCGCTTCACGCGCGGCCGCGAAGAAATCGAAAGCAGCACACGCAGCAACAGGCGAAGCATTCTCATAAGGAGACGGTGAGATGGACCGCAACGTGCCCAGCGAACGTGTCGTCAAGGCGCATACGCCCCTGCCGCCGGAACAACTGAAGTTCCGCGCCATGCACGGCGCCGAGAGCCTTTCGCAGCTGTACGAGCTGGAGATCGAACTGGTCTCGGAATCCTATTCGCTGGACATGAAGTCGCTGCTGGGCAAGCCGCTGACGCTGGAGATCGAAACCGGGTCCGCCGCGCCGCGCTATCTCAGCGGACACATCACGCGTTGCGCGTTGGTAGGCCGCGAGAACAACACCTCGCGCTACACCATCTACCGCGCCACGGTGCGGCCGTGGCTCTGGTACCTGACCCAGACCTCGGACAACAAGATATTCCAGAACAAGAGCGTGCCCGACGTCATCCGGGAAGTGCTGAAGGACTACGACTATCCCATCGAGTTCAAGCTGGTGGACAGCTACCGCAATTGGGAATACTGCGTCCAGTATCAGGAAACCGACTACGCCTTCATCAGCCGCCTGATGGAGCACGAGGGCATCTACTTCTGGTTCAAGCACGACAAGGGCAAGCACACCCTGGTCCTCACCGACGACATCACGCAGCACGAGCCCGTCCCCGGCTACGAGCAGATTCCCTATTACGGGCCGGACCGCATCACCATCCCGCGCGAAGACCATGTCTACAAATGGGAAGTGGCCGAACAGATCACGCCCGGCGCCTTTGCCACCACGGACTATCACCCGCTCACGCCCGCCGCCAGCCTGGAAGCCCGCCGCAACAACCCCGGCGCCCACGATCACGGCGACCTGGAAATGTACGAATGGCAAGGCGGCTACACCAACCCCGATGACGCGGAGCACTACACCCGCGTGCGGCTTGAAGACCTGCAATGCCGAAAGGAGCAGAGCGCAGGCGGCTCCAACGCCCGCGGGCTGGCCACGGGCCATCTCTTCACGCTGCGCAATCATCCGCGCCAGGCCGAGAACCGCGAGTACCTCGTCGTCAGCACCTACTACCGGATCCGTGAAACAGGCTATGCCAGCGGCCAGCCCGATCCCGGCGACTTCGACCTGGAATTCGTCGTGCTGCCGTCCAGCACCCAGTTCCGCGCGCCGCGCGTGACTCCCGTCCCTCGCACCCATGGCCCACAGACCGCCACGGTAGTGGGCAAGGAAGGAGAGGAAATCTGGACGGACAAGATGGGCCGCATCAAGGTGCAGTTCCATTGGGACCGCTACGGCAAGAAGGACGAGAACAGCTCGTGCTGGGTGCGCGTGTCCAGCCCCTGGGCCGGCGGCGGCTTTGGCGGGATCCAGCTGCCGCGCGTGCGCGATGAAGTGATCGTCGACTTCATCGGCGGCCAGCCCGACCGCCCCATCGTGATCGGCCGCGTCTTCAACGCCAACAATCTGCCGCCCTGGGACCTGCCGGACAATGCCACGCAAAGCGGCTTTCTCAGCCGCTCCAAGAGCGGCACGCCCGCGACTGCGAACGCGCTCATGTTCGAGGACAAGAGCGGCAGCGAACGCATCTGGCTGCACGCGGAACGCGAACTGTGCACCGAAGTGGAGGCCAACGAGTTCCACTCGACCGACGAGAACCGCACCACCACCATCGGCGACAACGACACCACCAAGATCGGCGGCAACCGCGACATCAAGGTCACCGGCACCGACAAGCTGCACGTCGAAAAGACGCGCGACGTGTTCGTGAAGGGACACGAGGAATACACCGTCAAGGCATCGCGCACGGTCAACGTGAAAGACGGCCTGATGGACGAGAAATTCGACAACGGCCTGAAGACGACGGTCGCGGCCAAGGGCGAGGAACGCGAGATCACGGGACTCTTCAAGGAAACCTTGAAGAATGGCGAACAGGTCTACGTGAACGAAGGCGACTCGCTCCATCACGTCAAGACCGGCGCGCTCACCGAGAAGGCCAAGGGCAAGGTCGAGGTGCTTTCCACTGACGCGAACATGGACGTCAAGGCCAAGACCGCGATGCACGTGGAGTCCGAAACGGCCACCATGGATCTCAAAGCCAAGGGCAAGATAGACATGGAGTCGACAGGATCCACCGTGCTGGTCAAGGCCGATGGCAACATCACTTTAAAAACGCCCGCCGACGTCGTCATGGACGCCGCCAACGTCAAGGATCTTTCCAAGAAGAGCTGGCTGCAGGCCACGCCCTTCTCCATCGGCCTGGCGGTGGCCAAGGCGGAATTCGGCATGCATCGCATGGCGCTGTTCCGCACGACGGTCATGCTGAATACGTCGTTCACCAACTATGCCATCGTCAGCAGTATCGGACAGGTAGTGTCCTACCGCACCACCGGCTCGAGTTATGCCTACGATGGTGTCAAGGCTGAACAGGTCCCGCTGCGCGCGTCGATGGCCGGCCTCTGGAGCATCATCTAAGGCCGCCATGTCCGACTTCATCGATGCATGGCCCGGCTGGGCCAAGTGGGTGTGGCTGGGTCTCTTGCTGTCCCTGGCGCAAGCGGCGTACATGCTGTGGCGCGAGCGCCAACGCCGCGCGGCGGGACGCAAGCAAGTGCGGCGGCAGGACGGCTTGCGCGCCAGCGGACTGCCCGGCACCGCGCGGGTGACTGCGGCGCGCGACACGCGCCGCCGCATCGGCGACACCTTGTATTTCATCATCGAACTGGACCTGGAGGTCGCCGCCACCAGCGCCACACCCGCCCTGTCACGCACGCTCAGCGTGCCGCTGTCGCCCCTGCACCTGGCCGATTTCAGCGCCGGCAAGACCATACAGGTGCGGGTCGATCCCGCGACCCGGGAGGTTGTCGTGGACCAGGCCACCGGATAGCCATGAAGACCATCAAGCCGTTCCGCCTGGGCCTGCTTACCCGCCCCTACCGCTGGCAGCGCCGCGACGTGCTGGGCGTGGCGGTTTTCGCGCTGGTCGATATCGCGCAGGCGCCCACGTTGCTCATGGACCAGGAACTGTGGAAGCTGGCCGGCGCCGAAGCCGGCGGCCTGCTGGACCTGGCCACGCCCAAGCTATGTCCGGAGGTGCTGGTCGCGGGCCACGCCTACCCGCATGATCCCGCGAGTCCCGGCGCCTGCGCCGTGCGCCTGAAGGTGGGCGCGATCGACAAATCATTGCTGGTCTTCGGCGACCGCTACTGGCTCGATGGCAAGGCCACCGCCCCCCAGCCCTTCGAGCGCATGCGTCTGGACTGGAGCCGCGCCTACGGCGGCCCCGGCTGCGCGGAGAACCCGCTGGGCATCGGCGCGCAGGAAGAAGACGTCAACGGCGTGCGCGTGCGCCGGCTGCCCAACATCGAGCACCCGCAGGAGCGCGTCGCGTCGCCCTCCCAGCGCGTCGCCCCCGCCGGTTTTACGGCCATGCCCATGGACTGGCCGCAACGGGCCGCGCTGCTGGGCCGCCAGTATGGCCAGCAGTGGCTGGAGCATGACTTCCCGGGTTTCGCGTCCGACATGGATTGGCGCTTCTTCAATGCCGCGCCGCCCGACCAATGGGGCCCCGCAAATTCGGCGCTTGCTGGCGGCGCCGACTTTGAGCTGTGGAACATGCACCCTGAACACGAGGTGCTGCGCGGCCGCCTGCCCGACTGGCGCGCCCGCTGCTTCGTCAGCCGCCAGACCGACGGCAACGCGCTTGAAGAAGTCGCGCTGCGCCTGACCACGGCCTGGTTCTTCCCCGACCGCGCGCAGCTGGCGCTGATCTGGCACGGCGCGCTGCCGGTGCGCGAAGATGACGCGGCCGATATCCTGCACATCATGCCCGCGCTGGAACACGCCGGCCAGGCGCGCGACATGGCGCATTACCAGACGGTGATGGGACAGCGCCTCGAGACCGAGCTCGGCGCGGTCCATGCCCTGCTGGATGCCCAGCTCGTGCCGGAAGACATCTGCGGCGAGCTGCCACAGGCGGCCATGGAAGCCACGGTCCAGCGGCCGTCGAACCGCAACCTCCATGCCGGCGCGGCAAGGCGGCATGCCCGCGAGCGCGAATCGCTGCTCGCCCAGGGCCTGGATCCCGACCTGTACATGGTTCCCCTGGAGCCGCCGTCAAAGGCGCCGGACCTGGCCGATCTGCCTCAGACCATCCTGCGCATGCAGCAGGAGCTGGAAGAGGCCAAACGCCTGTCCGGCGGACCCGCCGCGCGCGCGCTGGCCGATCCCAACCTGCCGTCCATGGCCGCGGTCTCGGGCGTCGACGTGGACGCGCTGCGCAAGTTGGAAGATGACGGCAAGCTTCCCGCCGGCTTCGACCCGCGCGTGGTGAAGCGGCACATCGCCGACTTCGATGCCAACCCTCACGCGCAGGCCGAGCGCGGCGTACAGCAAGCCGCAGATTCGCCGCCATCGCTCAGCCAAACCCTGGGCCCGCAGGTGCATCAGGCCTATCAGCAATCGGCGCATCAGTTCGCGCCGCCCCCGCCCATGCCGCCGTTGCGCGCACGGCGCACGCGCATGAAGCTGGAAGCGCGCCTGAAAGGCGATCGCGATTGCCGGGACATGAACCTGACCGGCGCGGACCTGAGCGGCATGGATCTTTCCGGGGTCGACTTCCAGCGCGCCATCCTGGCCGGCGCCCGGCTCGCCGGCGCGCGGCTGGACGGCTGCAACCTCGCCGACGCCGTGCTGGCCGGCGCCGACCTGACGCGCGCCAGCGTGCGCGGCGCCGACATGTCGCGCGCGAACCTGGGCCGCACGCAATGCGTGCAGACGGACTTCACCGAAAGCCGCATCACGGAGACCATCTGGGACCATGCCAGCTGCGAGGATTGCAGCTTTGCCGGCAGCGTCTGGCTGCTGGGACGCCTGCATCAGGCGCGCCTGCGCGGTTGCGACCTGAGCGGCGCGTCATTCGAGCAATGGGCCGCAATGATGGCCGCCTTCGAGGATTGCCGCTTTCACGAAGCGCGCTTGAATCAGTGCGTGTTCATGCAGGGAACGATGGCGAACGCCGATTTCTCCCGCGCGGACCTGCTGCGCGTCAGCTTCATGGACGTGGAGTTTTCGGGCCGCCATAGCCTGGAGAACGCCACGCTCGATGGCTGCGCCTACGCGGGACGCGTAGCGCTTGCCGGCGCATGCCTGCGCGGCATGCAGTTCAAGGTGGGCAGCATGCGTGGCGCGATGCTCGATCGCGCCGACTTGCGTGGCGCGCAACTTGCCGCCAGTGACTTTTCGAACTGCAGCCTGCGGGAAGCAGACCTCAGCGGCGTGGCCGTCCCCGACACCCACTTCGTGCGCGCCGATTTCACCGGCGCCCGGCTGCGCAACGCCAACCTGATCAACAGCCTGCTCGGCAAGGCCATCCTGCTGCGCGCCGACCTGACCGGCGCCAACCTCTTTCGCGCGGATGTCGCGCAGGCGCAGATGGACGGCAGCACCGGGCTGGACGACGCCCATACCCAGGGCGCCAAGCTCTGGCCGGCCCGGCAGCCGGAGAACGCCGCATGAACCTGGACCAGTTGCTGGACCAGGTGCGCCACGGCGAGCCGATAGCGCACCTCAGCCTGGCGGGCCAGGACCTGCGCGGCCTGGACCTGGCGGGCGCGTTCTTCGATCAGGTGGATTTGAGCGGCGCCAGGATGAGCGGTTGCCAGTTGCAGGACAGCCAATTCCTCAACTGCGTGCTGGCTGGCGTGGACGCCGCGGACGCCAATCTGGATATGGCCCGGCTGTTTCGCTGCCAGGCCCGCGGCGCGGTGCTGGACCGCAGCCACGCCCATGGCGTCAGCTTCACCGAATGCGATCTGGGACAGGCCAGCCTGGAAGGGGCCGAGCTGCGGGAAGCGGCTTTCAACTCCACCTCGCTCGAAGCGGCCTCCTTCCGTTCCGCCCGCGTGGAGCGCTCGGTGTTCTCGCGCGGCGCGCTTGCGCGTGCCGACCTGTCTCAGGCCCGGATGAGCTACACCCTGCTCCACCAGCTGGACCTGCGCAGCATCGTGCTGGCGGGCGCCAGCGCGGAAAGCACCATGTTCATCGAATGCGATCTGACGGCGCAGGACTTCTCCTCGCAAGCCTACCCGCTCTGCCATTTCACCGACAGCCAGCTGGACGGCGCGGACTTCCGCAATGCCGACCTGCGCCAGGCCGGCTTCAAGGGCGCAACGCTGCGCGGCGCGCGCTTCGCTGGCGCGTCGGCCCCACAGTGCTTGTTCCCTCAGGCCGACCTGAGCGGCGCCGACCTGCAGGGCGGCCGTTTCGACGGCGCCATCTGGGCCGAGGCGACGCTGGACGGCGCGTCCTTGCGCGGCGCCAGCCTGTCGCTGTGCGTCTTCCAGCGCGCGCGCTGCGCCGACACCGATTTCCGCGGCGCCAACCTGACCGACGCCGATTTCTCGCTGGCCGACCTGGGCGGGGCCGACCTGCGCGACGCCACGTTCCTGCGCACGCGCATGCATCGCGCGTTGACGCACGGCGCGCGTTGGACGCAGCGCCGCGGCATCATCGAAAACGACGCGCCCCTGCTTGAAGCCGAACTCTGGTCAGCCGGACGCGCCCCCCTTTGACCCCACGCGGCATCGCCGCCCCCTCGCCGCACAAGGAGATCAATATGCTCGCAGTCTGCCAATTGCCCAGCCTGGCTGTGGGCGTACCCGACGTCTGCAAGACCCCGGTGCCGCCGGTGCCGCACATCGACACGGCGACGTCGTCCATGGGTATCCCCGTGGTCTGGAATGTATGGTTGATGGCCGCGCCCGTGCACAACATGGCCACGCTGATACCCGTCACGCTGGGCGATACCGCCGGCGTGGGCGGCGGCCTGATCTCGCAGACCTTCATGGGACAGTCGCGCTACATGACGGGCGCGTTCACCATGCTGGTGCGCGGCGCGCCCATCGTCCGCATGACCAGCCTGACCTTGCAGAACACCATCAATGCGCCCGGCGTCAAGGTGTACTCGCCCCAGCCCGTGATGGTCGTGCTGAAGGCCTGAACAGGCCGTCAGCGACTACAGCTCGCCGTAGGAGTGCAGCCCGGACAGGAACATGTTCACGCCCAGGAAGGCGAAGCCGGTGATCAGCAGGCCCATCAGCGCCCAGTAGGCCGCCATGGTGCCGCGCAGGCCCTTGATCAGGCGCATGTGCAGCCAGGCCGCGTAGTTGAGCCAGACGATCAGCGCCCAGGTTTCCTTGGGGTCCCACTGCCAGTACGCCCCCCAGGCGTCGGCCGCCCACAGCGCGCCCAGGATGGTGGCGACGGTGAAGAACGCGAAGCCGATCGCGATGGCGCGATACATGATGTCGTCCAGCACTTCCAGCGAGGGCAGCGCCGCTGCGATGCGGCGGCGTCCCAGCAGGATGGCGCCCACGATCACCGCGCCCACGCCGAAATACAGCATCCAGGTGGCCGACAGGCCGTCGGTGCGGAACACCATGGGCTCGGCGCACAACAGCACGCCCAGCACGAACAGCGGGGCCAGCTTGGCCCAGGACGTGGTCTGGCCGTGCTGCTTGACCAGGTAGGCAAAGCCCACCATGGCGGCCAGCGAGAAGGTGCCGTAGCCGATGAAGTTGGCGGGCACGTGCAGTTTCATCCACCAGCTCTTGAGCGCCGGCACCAGCGGCTGGATCTGCCCGGCATCGCGCGTGAACGAATACCACAGCAGGAACACCACGGCCGACGTCACCACCAGCATCACGAAGCCGCCCAGCGCGCGGGTGGCGTACTTGCGTTCGTAGTAGAGGTAGAACAGCGCCGTGATCAGCGCAAACAGCACGAACACTTCATACAGGTTGCTGACCGGGATGTGGCCCAGGTCCGGGCCCATCAGGTGTCCTTCGCGCCAGCGCACCAAAAGGCCCGTGACGCCGGCGAACACCGCGCCCCAGCTCAGCGCCGTGCCCAGCCAGGCGGCCGTGGGGCTGAAGAAGCCGATCCAGTAGCAGACCATGGCCAGCGCGAACAGCGCGCACATCCACAGGATGGCGGATTGCGAGGAGAACAGGTACTTCAGGAAGAAAACCTGCTCGGCGCGGGCCAGGTCGTTGCCGTACAGCATCAGCGCCAGTCCGGCCGCGATGGCACAGGCGACCATCAGGTGGCGCAGCGGACGCCACAACCAGCCCATCCAGGCCAGCACCGGCACGGTGCCGCACAGGATGATCTTCTCGTAATAGTCCATCGCGTTGCTGTAGCGGGTCAGCGCGAAGCCCGCACCCACTGCCAGCAACAAAAAGAAGACGACGTCGGTCCAGTCAGGCCTGCCGCGCTGGGCGCGGCCATCGCCGGTTTCGGACAAGGCGTCCTGCCAGAGCTGGTCCGGCGAGGCTGCCAGCGACTGCGGCGAGGAGGGATGCGTGGTGGTCGTAGTGGACATAGGAAACCTTAAGACCTCTTCTGGCGCTGCAGCGCCTGCTTGAAGCGTTCAAACTCCTGGTTGAAGTCGAGTGTACGCTTCTGGGACGTCATGGCCGCCAGGACGCTGCTGCCGCCGCCTTGCGGCTTGATCCAGATCCAGATGCGGCGGTCTCGAATATAGAACATCGAGAACACGCCCAGGACCAGCAGCAGGCTGCCCAGGTAGACGGTGTTCTTGCCGGGCGTACGGCTGACCTGGAACACGCTGGCCTGCACGTGCTTGAAGTCCGCCAGCGACAGGAACACCGGCGCCGGATAGACGGTCAGGTCCGACAGCGCGGCCACGGACAGGCGCGACCAGACGGCGGCGCGTTCGGCCTCCGGGCCCTCGGTGGCCACGGGCGGCAGGCCGGCACGCTCGCGCTCGATGGCGCGCAGTTCGTTCATGCTGGCGCCGATCAGGCGGATCACCACGTCGGCTGCCCGTTCCAGGTCCTGCGGCGGCGTATTGGCCTGCAGGAACGCCGCCACGGCTTGCAAGCCGCCGGAGGAGAAGGTTTCGAGGGCGCGCTCGGCGGCCGTCTGTAGCGGCTGGCGATCCGTCCCCGCAGGGCTGTTGCGTTCCGCGAAGCGGCGCGCGGCTTCCTGGCGCGCCGCGGGGTCGGCCAGCGTCGCGCGCAGGCGCATGAATTCGGCGATCGAGCTGTCGTCGTCGGCCGGAATGCGCAGGTAGCGGAACGGCTCGGAGGCGTTGTTGCGCACCCCGGCCAGGAACACGGCGGCGCCGTCCAGCTCGACGGGCAGCATGTAATTCTGGAATTCGTGGGCCTGGCCGGCGTCATCGATCAGCTTGTACTCGACGCTGGGGCCGACGTTGCGCAGGTTTTCGTTCTTTTTGCCCGCGGCGCTGCCGGATACCGACGCGACATGGTCGGCGAAGCTCTGGTTGCCGCCCTTGGGCGCGCCCCCGGTCAGATCCTCGACGTTGATGGGCCGCAGGGCCGTAATCTCGATGCCCATGCTGCGCGCGCCACGGGCAGTGTGAGCGGTTACTTCGCTGGTCTTGCCCACCGTGCCGTCAACCGCGAAGGTAGCGGCGTCAGATCCTACTAGCGGGTAGCCTTTCAGCGTCACCGCGCTGCCGCCGTCGTCAAAACTGGACTGGTAGACCGTCATGCCCTTGAAGCGCAGCGGCTCGTTGACCTCGATGGTGGAGTCGAAACTCTTGCCGGTGTCCGGGTCGGTGACCTCGACCTCGCTGGCGAAGCGGCTGGGCATGCCGGTGGAGTAATAGTCGACCACGAACTTCTTGAGCTTCAGCGTGAAGGGCATGGGCTGCACCAGGGCGCCGTCGCCCACCATCACGACCGCCGTGCTGGCCTGACCGCCCTCCGGCACCAGCACGCTGGCGCGGAAACTCGGGTTGTCGACCGACAGGCGGCCGCTTTCCGGCACTTCCGAGATCAGCATGTTCTCGACGATGGGCTTCTTGCCGCCAAACATGACCTGCAGACGCACCGGCAACTCGCTGTCCAGCAAGCCGCCGATACAGATGATGACCATGGCCGCGTGGGCGAACACATAGCCCAGGCGGTTGGCGCTGCCCTTCTTGGCCGCCAGCAGCACGCCGTCCGCGTCCTGGCGTTCGCGTACGGCATAGCCCAGCCGGCCCAGCAGGGATTTGAGGCCCGCGGCCGTCTGCGGCACGTCGGTGGGCTCTTCGGTTTCCACCCGGTGCGGGAAGGCGCGCAGGCTGCTGGCGCGCACGTGCTCGCGGAACGAACGGGCATCGCGCAGCATCTTGGGCGCGTTGCGGATCAGGCAGACCGAGGTCGACACGACCAGGAACCCCATGATCAGCAGGAACCACCAGCTGTTGTAGACGTGCCAGATGGAGAATTTGTCGAACACTTCGAACCAGAACGGCCCGAACTGGTCGATGTAATTGTTGGACGAGCGGTTCTGCTGCAAGACCGTTCCCACCAGGCTCGCCACGCAGATGAACATCAGCAGGCTGACGGCGAAACGCATCGAGCCCAGCAATTCGAAGAAATCGCCGGGCAGGCTGCGCAGGGAAGGACGGGAGTGTGTACGGGTCGAATTCATGAAAAAAGGGGGGCCGCGCTATCGGCTACCCCCCTCATAGACAACGCGCGGCGGAACCAGGTTCCGCTGCGCTGAGTTTGCAGAACGCGGACCAGCCGCGCGCGTGGCGGGCTGGCGCCTACCGCAGACCGGCGGCGTAGTCCGACACGGCCTTGATGTCGGCGTCCGACATGCGGTCCGCGATCGCGAACATGACGTCGTTCTTGCGGTCGCCGCTGCGGAACAGCTTCAGCTGCTCTTCAATGTACATGGGGAACTGGCCCGACAACCGGGGGTACTGGCTGGGAATGCCCGCGCCATTGGCAGAATGGCACGAGGCGCAGGCCGGAACCTTGCGATCCGGCAAACCGCCGCGCCAGATCTTTTGACCCAGATCAACCAGCTTCTCCTGGCCGGCCGTGGCGGGCTCCTTGAGCGGCTGCTGCGCCAGGTACAGCGCGATGTTCTGCATGTCGGCGGGCGTCAGGTTCTGCGCCATGGCCGTCATCGGGGTGGGATTGCCGCCCGCGCCATTGCGCACCGGCAGCTTGGCGCCAGGCTTGATCTGGAAGTCCGCCAATTGCTTGGCCAGGTACTCGTGGGATTGCGCGGCCAGATTGGGGTTCACCGGGATGGTGCTATTGCCCGCCGCGCCATGACAGGACGCACAGGCGATGATGCCCCTGGCCGCATCACCCTGGTCAAACAGCTGTCCGCCCTTGGCGGCATCTGGTTTTACCGGGCCCGCGGCGCCTTCGGCGGCGAAACTCGTAGTAGATAAGGCGGAGGCGCCGAGCAACAGCCCGCTCGCAACCAACATCCGGGACAGCACACGCTTCATGAAGACCTCGACGATCGCATCGATCAAGGCGCAAAAAGGCGCCCACGCCTGCCCGCACACCCTGGAATACCGTATCGAACCTGTTTTGCCTTCCTGCCTGCGATGTTGCTGCGAGCTTGCCGGATAAAGCGATCAGCAAGCCAAACAGTAAGCAAAAAAGACGGCTCCGCGCACGGGGACCACTGTTGCAAACGCCGGATTATACAATAGGGCTCGAAACCAACCGTATCCAAAGCCACCCGTGTCCCTCCTACATCGCGCCTCTTTCCTCACTTCCGCGGCTCGCCTCGACCAGTTGCCGGCCGCCGGCGCTCCCGAGGTCTGCTTTGTCGGCCGCTCCAACGCCGGCAAATCCACGGCCATCAACGTGCTGTGCAACCAGCGTCGTCTTGCCTTCTCCAGCAAGACGCCGGGCCGCACGCGCTTGATCAACATGTTCGGCTTGCCCGACCCCCTGGATCCGGAAGGCCACATCGGTTATCTCGTCGACCTGCCCGGCTACGGCTACGCCTCCGTGGCCCGCAACGAAAAGGAAAAGTGGGCCGACATCCTGGGCGGCTACCTGCGTGACCGCGAATCGCTGGTCGGCATCGTGCTGCTCATCGACATCCGCCGCGGCGTCACCGAACTGGACCGCCGCCTCGCCAACTTCATCGCCCCCACCGGACGCCCGGTGCTGGCGCTGCTGACCAAGGCCGACAAGCTGCCCTACGGCCAGCGCATGCGCACCGTGTTCTCCGTGCGCAAGGACCTGGCCGACATCGGCGCCTTGCACACCATCCCCTTCTCGGCGCCCGAACGCATCGGCCTGGAAGAGGCCGGCGCGCATATAGAAAACTGGATTTCACCCAAGGTCGTACCATGAACCCGCAGATCATCTCCCCTGAATTCCCGGTATCCCGCCCGCGCCGCCTGCGCCGCGACGACTTCACCCGCCGCCTGGTGCGCGAGAACGCCCTGACGGTCAACGATCTGATCTACCCCGTGTTCGTGGCGGAAGGCACCGGCCTGCAACAGGCCGTGCCGTCGCTGCCGGGCGTGGTCCGCTATTCGCTGGACACGCTGCTGCCGGTGGCCCGCGAATGCGTCGCACTCGGCATTCCCGTGCTGGCGCTGTTCCCCGCCATCGACCCCTCGCTCAAGACGCCCGACGGCATCGAAGCCACCAACCCGAACGGCCTGATCCCGCGCGTGGTGCGTGAACTGAAGAAGCAGGTCCCCGAACTCGGCATTCTGTGCGACGTGGCGCTGGACCCCTACACCAGCCACGGCCAGGACGGCGTCATCGACGACAACGGCTACGTCATCAACGAAGCCACCGTCGAAATCCTGGTCAAGCAGGCGCTCACGCAAGCCGAGGCCGGCGTCGACATGGTCGCCCCCAGCGACATGATGGACGGCCGCATCGGCGCCGTGCGCCGCGCGCTGGAAGCCAACGGCCACATCCACACGCAGATCATGGCCTACTCCGCCAAGTACGCCAGCGCCTTCTACGGCCCGTTCCGCGACGCCGTGGGCTCGGCCACCAACCTGGGCAAGTCCAACAAGATGGCTTACCAGATGGATCCGGGCAACCTCGACGAAGCCCTGCGCGAAGTCGCGGCCGACCTGCAGGAAGGCGCCGACATGGTCATGGTCAAGCCCGGCATGCCTTACCTGGACGTGCTGCGCCGGGTCAAGGACACGTTCCGCGTGCCCACCTTCGCCTACCAGGTCAGCGGCGAGTACGCCATGATCAAGGCCGCCGCCGCCAACGGCTGGCTGGACCACGACAAGGTCATGATGGAAGCGCTCCTGGCGTTCAAACGCGCCGGCGCCGACGGCATCCTGACGTACTTCGCGGTCGAAGCCGCGAAGCTGCTGAAGAGCCAGCGTTAAGCGCTTGCGGCATCGCGGGCCGGGCCTGTACCGGCCGGCCGCGACGCTTGCCGCGGATCAGGTCTTGGCGGCCGCATTGCGGCCCGCCGCCGGCGCCCCGCGCCGCAATCCCAGCCAGGTTCCCCCCAGCACGCAGGCCAGCCCCGCGACGTGCGTGGGCGTGACGTGCTCATCCAGGAACAGGGCCGCGAACAGCAGGCCGAAGATCGGCAGCCAGTTCACGAACAAGGCGGCGCGGCTGATGCCCAGCCGCGCAATACCGGCATTCCAGACGATGTTGCTGACGCCCGAGGCGATCACCGCCGAAAACAGCAGCACCAGCCACGGCCACCACGTCATCTGCCAGGTATCGCCCTGGTAGGACGCGGGCGTCAGCGCCGCGTGCACCACCAGCATCAGGCCGCCGGCCAGGTACATGTACCAGAGCATGCCCAGCGGATCCATGCTGCGCGACATGCGCTGGATCACCAGCCCGCCGCAGACGAACACCAGCACCGCCACGAACACGATGGCATCGCCCCACCCCGTCAGGCCAATCCGCGCGCCGCTGCCGACCACCACCATGCCCACGCCCAAGAGGCCCAGCAAGGCGCCGGAAATGCGCACCAGCGTCAGCCTCTCGCGATAGAAGATGGCTGCCAGCAGCGCCGACAGCAAAGGGCTGGTCGCCATGATCAGCGTGCCGTTCGCGGCCGAGGACACCCGCAGTCCCGTCACCAGCGCCATCTGGTGCGCATACACCACCAGGAAGCCCGCCAGCGCGACCCAGCCCAGCTCCGCGCGGCCCAGCCGCGGAATGCGGCCCCGGCGGGCCTTGATGATGAGGGTGACGGTGATGAACGCGATGACGATGCGCACGGCCGCCAAGGCCTGCACATCCATGTGCAGCGTCAGGTACTTGACCGAGACGATGTTCAAGCCCCATGTGGCCATGACGAACATCAATTGAAGATAGATAAGACCGGTGCGGTCCTGGCTTGCATCAACTGTCGGGGACGTCACGGGCGCCGGCCTGGAAGGGAAATGGGACGCGCCGCCCACGCGGCGCCGCGGACATGGTATCGCGCCTGGGGCCTGGACTCAATGCGCGCCGAGATACGCCGCCCGTACGTTGGGGTCGCGCAGCAGTTCCGCGCCCGAGCCGCTCAACGTGATGCGTCCGGTCTCCAGCACATAGGCCCGGTCCGCCACGCCCAACGCCTGGTTGGCCATCTGCTCCACCAGCACGATGGTCAGCCCGTCGTCGCGCAGCTTGCAGATCGCCGCGAAGATGTCCTGCACGATCAAAGGCGCCAGCCCCAGCGAGGGTTCGTCCAGGCACAGCAGGCGCGGCTCGCTCATCAGGGCGCGCGCCATCGCCAGCATCTGCTGCTCGCCGCCCGACAAGGTGCCGGCCAGCTGCTCGCGCCGTTCGCGCAGCCGCGGGAACAACCGGTAGCCACGCTCCACGCCTTCGGCCACTGCCGCGGGGTCCCTGCGCCGGATGTAGGCGCCCAGCACCAGGTTGTCGTAGACGGTCTGGTCCGCGAACACGCCGCGCCCCTCCGGCGACAGCGCCAGGCCCAGGCCCACGCGCTGATGCGCCGCGACCTGCGTGATGTCGCGCCCATCGAAGGTCACGCGTCCGCCCTGCAAGGGCTCCAGGCCCGCCACGCCCTTCAGCAAGGTGCTCTTGCCCGCGCCGTTGGCGCCGATGATGGTCACGATCTCGCCCGCGCGGATCTCCAGCGACACATCGCGCACCGCCTGGATGGCGCCATACGAAATCTGCACGGATTCTAGTTTCAGCATCGTCTTGCGGCCTGTTCCTATGCCTATGGCCTGGCCTCAGGCCATGCCGGTTCCCAGATACGCCTCGATCACGCGCTTGTCCGCCTGCACCTGGGCGGGCTTGCCCTCGGCGATCTTGATGCCGTAGTCCAGCACAATCACGTGATCGGAAATCGCCATCACCAGATCCATGTGGTGCTCGACCATCAGCAGCGTGATGCCGCAGGATGCGCCGATGCGCACCAGCAGCTCGCCCAGCTCCGCGGTCTCCTGCGGGTTCAGCCCAGCCGCCGGTTCGTCCAGCAGCAGCAGGGTCGGCTCCGTCGCCAATGCGCGCGCCAGTTCCACGCGCCGCTGCAGGCCATACGGCAGGCTGCCCGCCGGCGTGTCGGCCAGATGCTCCAGGCCCACCATGCGCACCAGCCGATAGGCGTGCTCGCGCGCGCGGCGCTCCTCGGCGCGTGCGCTCGGCAGACCCAGCAGCGATGCCCAGAAGCCGTTCTTCATGCGGCTGTGGCGGCCCAGCAGCACGTTGTCCAGCACCGACAGCTCGCCGAACAGGCGCAGGTTCTGGAAGCTGCGGCCTATGCCCAGCTTGCAGATGACGTGCGGCCGCTCGCCCGCAATGTCCGTGCCCTGGAAGCGGACCACGCCCGCGTCCGGCAGCACCACGCCGCTGAGCATGTTGATAAGCGTGCTCTTGCCCGCGCCGTTCGGTCCGATCAGGGCGTGCACGTGGCCGCGCCGCAGACAGAAGGAAATGTCCTGCGCCGGCTTCACCCCGCCATAGGCCTTGGACAGGCTCTCGACCACGAGCAGCAGCTCTTCCTGCGCCGCAACCGCCGGCTTGGCCATGGCCGGCGCCGCCGCCTCGCTGCCGCCGCCTTGCGGCCGCGCATCCGCGACCCGGCGCGCGCGGCGCGAGAACAGACCCATCACGCCGCCCGGCATGAAGTACAGAGCGAACAGCAGCAACGCGCCGTAGAAGAAATGCTGCACCGACGGCCAGCGCGCCAGCATCGCGTCGATGATGGTCAGCGCTATCGCTCCCACGGCCGGCCCCGCCTTTGAGCCCGCCCCGCCGAACAGCACCAGCAGCAGAATGAAGATCGACAGATTGAAGCCGATGAAATCCGAGTTGATGTACTGGTTCTGCTGCGCCACCAGCGCGCCCGCGATGCCGCAGGTCACGGCCGCCACCACGAAGGCGATGACCTTGGCGCGATACACGCGCACCCCGACGGAAGACGAGGCGATCTCATCGGCCTGCACCGACAGCAATGCGCGTCCGAAGCGTCCGTCCAGCACGTTGCGCAGCAGCAGCTGCGTCGCCACGCACAGCACCAGCGCGAACCACACCCACTGTTGGTTGGTGAACGGGTTGCCGCCCCAGGTCAACGGCATGATGCCGAACAGGCCCGAAGGGCCGCCGAACACGTCCACCCATTCTGTGACGATCTTCTCCATGACGATGCCGAAAGCCAGCGTCACCATGGCCAGGTACGGCCCCTTAACGCGCAGCGACGGCAGGGCGATCAGCACGCCGAACACGCCGGCCACCACCGGCGCCGCGGCCAGGGCCAGCCACGGATCGACTTGCCAACGCGAGGTCAGCAAGGCCGCCGTATAGGCGCCGGCCGCAAACAAGCCTGCCTGGCCCAGCGACTTCTGTCCCGCATACCCCACCAGCACGTTCACGCCCGCCGCGCACAGGTAGTACACGCAAGCCATGAATACGATGCGCAGGTAGTAATCGTTGTCCACCAGGGCGGCGAATACGGCGAGCGCCGCCGCCAGCGCCACGGCGATCAGGGTCTGGCCGTGCCGCTTCATACCTTCTCCGCCAGACGCTTGCCGAACAGGCCGGTGGGCTTGACTGCCAACACCAGGATCACCAACCCGAAGATCGCCACTTCACGCCATTGCGACTGCCAGAGGTTCACATAGGACTCCAGCAGCCCCAGCACGAAGCCGCCCAACACGCAGCCGCGCGGATTCGACAGGCCGCCTATCATCGCGCCGGAAAAGCCCTTCAGGCCGATGGCCAGGCCCATGAATATCGAAGCCGACGTGATCGGCGCGACCAGAAAACCCGCCAGGCCGGCCAGCGCCGAACTGGCGAAGAAGGCTCCGGTCATCACTGCGTTCACATTGATGCCCATCAGGTTGGCGACCGCGGGATTGGCGGCCACGGCCCGCATCGCCTTGCCCAGCACCGTGCGGTTCATGACGCGGTCGAACAGCACCATCACCACCACCGCCACGGCGAGCAGCAGCAGTTCCTGGCTGCGCACTCCCGCGCCGAACACGCGGATCACCTCGTCGCCGAAGGGCGCCGGCACCGTGACCGGCGCGGGTCCCCAGACCGCGAACGCGGCGCTCTGCAGCAGGATGCCGAAGCCTAGCGTGCTCATGACCCAGGCCATGCCCGGGCGCGAGGCGAACGGCCGCACGCCGAACACGTACAGCAGCACGCCCAGCAAGCCCATCACCAGCACCGCCGCCAGCCCGGCCAGCAAGTACTCCCAACCATTCAGTTCCAGGCCTGTGAAGGCCGCGGTAGTGATCGGCTTGCCGGCAAACAGGAACAAGGCGCCTACCCCGATGAACGCACCCACGGACACGAATTCCCCGTGTCCGAAGTTGAGCGTGCGCGTGGTCGTGAACGTGATGCTGAAGCCCAGCGCCACCAACGCATACGCGCCCCCTACGGCTAGCCCGCTGACGAGCGCCTGCAACAATGTCGCCAACATGATGGCCCCTTATGCCTGTCGCTGTCCTGCTGCTACTTGGCGACGGCGACGGTCACGTCATCCGCGTAAGGCACCAGCTTGCCGTCCTGCCAGTGCGCCCACTTGTAGTCGCTTACCAGCAGCGCGTCATGCACCGTGGCCGAGAACGGCTTGGTGTAGGTCTTCATCGCGCCTTCGTAGGTGCCATCCAGGTTCTCCAGCGCCAGCCGCACCTTGTCGCCATCGGTGGAGTTCGCCTGCTTGATCGCCATGCCCAGCAGATTCATGCCGTCATAGGCATGCGCCAGAAAGCCGAACGCGGTGGGCGAGGTCATCTTGGCCGATACGCGGTCATACAGCTTCTGCTGCGCGGCCGTGCGGTTGTCGGTGATGGTGCGCAGGAAAAAAGGCTTTTCCGACAGCGTCTTGCCCGCCGTGTCGTAGAACGCGATGTTGTCCGCCGCCCACGAGGTCAGCGTCAGCGGGAACCAGTTGATCTTCTCCATGCTGCGGAACACGTGCGCGATCGGCGTGCTCTGCGCCCAGATCACCACCGTGTCCACGCCCGCCGCCTTCAGCTTGTTCAGCTGCGAGGTCATGTCGGTATCGGCCACGCCGAACTTCTCGACCGCGACGGCCTTGACGCCCTGCGCCGCGCCCACTTCCTCCAGGTCCTTGAGCGCGCTCTGGCCGTAGCCGGTCGTCTCGATCATGAAGCCCACGTTCTTGACCTTGGGATTCTTCTTCAGGTAGCCGATCACGCCATCGACCTGTTCGCGGTCCACCATGCCGACGCGGAACATGTAGTTGTCGGCGCCTGCGCGCATGGGCTTGGTGATGTCGGTGCCGGAACCGATGGCGCCCATGACGGGGATCTTCTTCTGGTTCGGGATGTGCTTCCAGGCGAGCGCGTTGCCCGAGTTGGTGGGGCCGACGATGGCCACTACCTTTTCGTTGTCGATCAGGTCCGTCATGTTCTGGATCGACTTGGGCGGCTGGGACAAGTCATCGCGAACCACCAGCACCAGCTTGCGTCCGAGCAAGCCGCCATTGGCATTGATGTCGTCGATGGCCGTGCGCAGGCCCAGCACCGCGGCCTGCCCGCTTTGCGCGGACGGCGAAGCCGACAGGTCGCCGTTGAAGCCGATCTTGATGTCCTGGGCATAGGCCTGCGCGCCCACGGCCAGCGCGCACAAGGCGGCCGCCTTGGACAAGGTGGAAAAAATCCCCGCTGCTTTCATCGTTGTCTCCAGTGTTTTTCAGATGTGCTGCACGTCGATGATTCTTCTTTCTGCCTCTCGCCCCAGGAGCCTGGCGCTATACCGCGAGGTAGCCGCCATCCACCGGCAGGGACACGCCCGTCACGTACTGCGCCATCGGCGAAGCCAGGAACACGGCGGGGCCCACCAGGTCTTCGGGCTGTCCCACCCGTCCCAGCGGAATGCGCTGCATGAAGTTCGCCAGCCGGGCGGGATCGTCCCGCGTGTACTGCGTCATCGGCGTTTCGATGACACCCGGCGCAATGGCGTTGACCCGTATGCCGTCCGGCGCGAGGTCGCGCGCCATGGCCTGCGTCATCATCTTTACGCCACCCTTGGACGGCGAATAGCCCAGGGTCGCGCCCACCCCGGCAAACGACGCGATGGAGCCCACGTTGATGATGACGCCGCGCGTGGCGCGCAACGCCCCCAGGAAGGCGTGGATCATGTTGAAGCTGCCGTTCAGGTTCACGTCCAGCACGCGACGCCAGTTCTCGGCGGCGCGCGGACTGTCTATGCCTTCGCGGATCAGGATGCCGGCGTTGTTGACCAGCACGTCGATCGGCCCCACTTCCAGCTGCACCTGCGCCGCGATCGCCGTGCATGCCTCGGGGTCCGTCACGTCGAGCGCGTGGCTCCAGGCCTCTCCGCCCGCGGCGATGATGGCGCTTGCCGTCTGCATGGCGTTATCGGCCTGCACGTCGGTCGCCACCACGCGCGCGCCCGCAGCCGCCAGGCCCAGCGCCAATGCCCGTCCGTTGCCCTGCCCCGCTCCCGTCACCAGGGCAAGCTTGCCCTGCAGCAGCCCCGCCGTCGCGGCGCTCATGCGGCCGCCTGCGCGGAAGCGTCCGCGGCTTGCTCGCGCGCAGCGGCCTTGCCGGCGGCTGCAATGCTCTGGCCCGCGACGTAGCCGAAGGTCAGCGCCGGACCCAAGGTGATGCCCGCGCCAGGATAGTTGCCTCCCATGATGCTGCAGGCGTCGTTGCCCACGGCGTACAGGCCGGGTATGACCGCGCCCAGCTCGTTCAATGCGCGGCCCTGACCATCGACCTTCAGGCCGGCGAAGGTGCCGATATCGCCGATCATGACCTTGATCGCGTAATACGGCCCTTTCACGATGGGCGCCACGCAGGGATTCGGGCCATGCAGCGCATCGCCTTGATAGCGGTTGTAGGCCTTGCTGCCCTTGCCGAATTGCGGATCACGGCCCAGCGCGGCTTCGCGGTTGTACGCTTCGACCGTCTGGCGCAGGCTGCCGGCATCGATGCCGGTCTTCTGCGCCAGCTCCGCCACCGACGCACCGCGAGTCAGATAGCCTGTGTCCAGGTAGCGCTTGATGGGCAACGGGAACGGCGCCACGCTGCCCAGGCCATATTTGCGCAGGGTCTTGTGGTCGCAGATCAGCCAGGCGCAGGTCTCGCCCTGTCCCTCGCATGCGCGCACCATCTCCTGCACGAAGTCATGGTACGAACTGCCTTCGTTGGTGAAGCGGCGGCCATTGCGCGTGACGGCGATGACGCCCGGCTTGGCGCGGTCGATGAAGTGCGGCATGTAACCCGGGCTGCCGTCCTTGCGTGTCACCACGGACACCGGCACCCATGCCGCGGCATTGGGCAGGGTGGTATTGACCTGCCCGCCCGCGCTCTCGGCCAGGCGCAGCCCGTCGCCGCTGTTGCCCGTGGGCGATGGCGAATAGTGTTCCGTGCCGTTGGGTGCGTGCGCATACAGCTGCTTGCGGCGTTCGATGTCATAGGGAAAGCCGCCGGAAGCCAACACCACGGCGCGCGCGGCGCGCACGCGCACGGTCGCGCCATCGCGCTGCACCACCGCGCCGCGCACGGCGCCATCTTCGATGATGAGCGACCTGGCCGGCGCGTTCAGCCACAGAGGCACGCCCAGCTTGAACGCGGAGGCAGCCAGCCGGCCGGCCAACGCATTGCCGTTGGTCAGCGTCATGCCGCGGCCATGCTTGGCCACATCCAGGAAATGCCGGCTCAGGCGCTTGGCCACGTACCAGGCCGAGGCCAGCGAGCGCGTGACCCGCATGAAATGCACGATCTCCTTGCCCGAGCCCAGCATCATGCCGAACACGGTCAACTCGGGCAGCGCGGGCGCCAGGTCCCTGACGTGGGCGCCGAGCTTGCGGCCATCGTAGGGCCGCGCCACCATTGAACGTCCGCCCTGCTTTCCGCCGGGGGCTTCCGCGTGATAGTCGGGGAACACCAGCGGCATGTCGAACTGCACTTCGGTGTTCGACGTGAAGAAGTCGACAGCGCGCGGCCCCTGCTCCAGAAAGGCATCCACGCGTTCGGCGTTGTAGCTGTCGCCGGCTTCGTGACGCAGATAGGCGCGGCCTTCGTCCGGTGTTTCATGGATGCCCTGCACCTTGGCCAACGAGGTGCCCGGTATCCACAGCCAGCCGCCGGAACGCGCGGTGGAGCCGCCAAAGCGCGGCTCTTTTTCAACGATAAGGACCTTCAGGCCTGACGTTGCCGCGGTGATTGCAGCTGCCATGCCCGACGCGCCCGACCCGACCACCAACACGTCGCAGTCGTATTGACGAGAATCTTCCACGTTGTCTCCATACCCTTGGGGCGGCTTGCTCCCGATCGCGAAACCAGGGCAGCCTTCTTATTCTTTGGACTGTAGAGAACGCATTTGATAATGTCAATATGGTTCACGATTAGCGAAAGTACTAACATAGGCAACCTCATTCGATAAAAGAAAATGGCCACCAGACCCAGCTCCGGCAAGCGCAATGCCGATCACGCTCCCGCCTCGCCGCCGCGCAGACGCGGCATCCAGTCCATCGAAGTCGGCGGCAAGATCCTGCTGGCGCTGCTGGAACACTCGTCTTCGCTACCACTGGGCGCGCTGGCGAAGGCCGCTGGCATGTCGGGCGCCAACGCCCACGCCTATCTCGTCAGCTACGGCAATCTGGGCCTGGTCAGGCAAGACCCAAACACCGGCGAATACGAGTTGGGACCGCTCGCGCTGCAGCTGGGGCTGGCGGCGTTGCACCGGCTCGATCCCATCAAGATCGCCATCCCGATGACGCGCGAGTTCGCCGAAAGAACCGGACAGACCATCGCCATTGCAGTGCTGGGCAACCTGGGGCCAGTCATCGTGCATCTGCACGAATCCAACTACCCCATTCACGTCAACATGCGCACCGGCACGGTCATGTCGCTGACCAACACGGCAACGGGCAAGGTGTTCGCGGCGCTGCTGCCGCCCAAGAAGATAGAAAGCCTGCTGCACGAAGACCATCTGCGCCTGGGCGCAGTGCCTTCATTGGGCAAGACGGAAAAGTTCGAACGGACCCTGCGCGAAGTCCGCCAGCGCGGCGTCGCGCGCGCCATGGGCGATCCCATCCCCGGCATCAACGGCCTGAGCGCGCCGGTGTTCGACTCGAACGGCAACGTGGTGCTGGTGATCACCGCCATCGGCGCCGCCGGCGTGTTCGACGTACGCTGGACCAGTCCGCTGATCGATGACATCAAACGCTGTGCCGACGCCATCTCGGCTGAACTGGGCTGGCAGAACCGCGACGTGCGCGCGACGCGCCAGAGCTAGGACCGGCAACGCAATATCGCCACGCGGCAAAAGGCCGCTGCATGGATGCATCCGCGCAGCGGCCTTTGTGTATTTCGAGTCAGCCTTGCGGCAAGGCTGCGATGCTCAACGCAGCAACACCTTGTCCAGCGATTCGGTGAAGCGCTTGGCATCCTGGAAGCCCACCACGCGCGCCTCGGGCAGCTCCTTGCCGCCCGGCTCGAAGAACATGATGCCGGGTGGACCGAACAGGCGGAAGCGCTTGAGCAGCGCACGGTCATCGGCGTTGTTCGCGGTCACGTCGGCCTGCACCAGCAGCATGCCCGACATGCGCTGCGCGACGCCCGGATCGGTAAAGGTGAAGCGCTCCATCTCGCGGCACGACACGCACCAGTCGGCGTAGAAATCCAGCATCACCGGCTGACGACTTTGCGCCAGCAAGGCATCCAGTTCGGCGTTGTTGCGCACGCGCTGGAAATGCACTTCGCCGCTGCTGGCCGCCACGCCTGCGGGCGCATCGGCGCGCGCCGCAAAGTGCGACAGCGGCTGCAGCACGTCGCGTCCGCCGCTGGCCGCGCCGATCAGCCAGGCCGCAGCCGCCAGCGCCAGCAACAGGCCTACGCCCTTGCCGAACATGCGCGCGGCGCCCGCGCCATCGGGCAAGGCATCGAACGCCCGCAGCATCACCGCAGCAACCACAGCCAGGAAAGCCCAGCCCGTCATCTGCACCCAGGTCGGCACCACAGGGATCAGCATCCACCAGGCGGTCCCCAGCAAGAGCATGCCGAACAATCGCTTCACGCCGTCCATCCAGGGACCCGCCTTGGGCAGCAAGGCGCCCGAGGACGCGCCCACGATCAAGAGCGGCACGCCCATGCCCCAGGCCATTGCGAAGAGCGCCGACCCGCCCAGCACCACGTCCCCGGTCTGCGAGATGTACAGCAGTGCGCCCGCCAACGGCGCGGCCACGCAAGGGCCGACGATCAGCGCCGACAGCGCGCCCATCACCAGCGCGCCGGTGTAGCGCCCGCCCGGAATGCGCGCAGAGCGTTGCGACAGCCAGCCCTGGATGCCTGCAGGCATCTGGAACGTAAAGGCATCGAACATGGCCAGCGCCAACACGGCCAACAGGATGGCGAACAGCGTCAGGATCCAAGGCGTCTGCAGCCAGGCCGCGAGTCCCGCTCCGCTCAGTCCGGCCGCCACGCCCAGCGCGGTATAGACCACGGACATGCCCAGCACGTAGGTCGCGGCCAGGGCCAGACCGCGACCGCGCGACGGCCTGGCCTGCGCGGCGCCGCCCAACACGATGGAGGACAGGATGGGGATCATGGGCAACACGCAGGGCGTGAAAGCCAGCAGCAACCCCAGCACCAGGAACACGCCGGCGGTCTTCACCCAACCCAGGCCGCCCAAGGCGTCGGCCAGGCCGGTGTCGCCGGCATTGACCAGCGCGCCAAGGCCGCCGGATGCGCCGGATGCGGCTGCGGAAATACCTCCCGGTCCGGCCAGCGCATAACCGCCAGCCACTGGCGTGAGCTTCACGCTGCTATCCATGGGCGGATAGCACAGCCCCGCATCGGCGCAGCCTTGCGCGGTCAGGGTCAGGGTGAAGGGCTGTCCGCCCGCGGCCACCGGCACGCGGATCGCCACGTCCTGGTGGAAGACCTCCATGTCCTTCTCGAAGGTCGGGTCGTACTTGACCTCGCCCTTGGGATAGACGGCCTCGCCCAGCTTGGCCGCGCCGATGGGACTGATGGTGATGCCAAAGCGCTCGCGGTACATGTAGTAGCCGGGTGCGACGCGGTAGCGCAGTTCCAGCATTTCAGGCGCCACCATCTCGGCGCTGAATACGAAGGCCTTCTCGGGCTCCAGGAACTCGGCCTCGGCGCGCGCGGCAGCCTGCCAGCCCAGCAACAGCAGCATCATGGCCAACAGGGCCAACCACTGCCTGAAGAAGGCGCGCGACGCGCGGGACTCGCGCCGGAGCGCGCCGATACCGACTAGTTGCAACATCAGTCTCTCTTGTTCTGCGTGACGGCCGTCTGTTCACGCACCCAATCCAGATAGGGCGCCGCGCCGCCGATGACGGGCAGCACGATGATCTCGGGCACATCGTAGGGATGCATCTGCGCCAGGGCCTGCACTACAGCCTCGTGGCGCGCGTATGTGGTCTTGATGTGGATGGGGATTTCTTCCGCCCCTTCGACCTCTCCTTTCCACATGTAGATGGACAGGCCCGGCGCGCCAAGGTTCACGCAGGCGGCCAATCCGTCTTCGACCAGGACATGCGCAATCCGCTTGGCCAGCAGCAGGTCGGGCGCATTGCTGATGACCAGCACAACGTCGTCATCTCGCAACATGGAGGCTCCTCGGAATACCCGTATGGGATGTAACTCGGGGTATTTTATCGGTATTGCGGCCATCGTCCGGATCCGCCGGGCCAGAACGCGCCGCCATGCCACCCGCACCCACCGAGGCACGCATGTCCGATAACTGCCTGTTCTGCCGCATTGCCCGTCACGAAATCCCCGCGCACGTGATCCACGAAGACGAACGCCTGCTGGCCTTTCTCGATATCCACCCGGTGCGCCCCGGGCACGTGCTCATCATCCCCAAGCAGCACTATCCCTATTACGAGGACATGCCGGCCGACCTGGCGGGCAGCATCCTCAACCTGGGCCAGAAGCTCGGACGCCACATGAAGCGCCTGTATGACGTCGAGCGCGTGGGCTTCGCCTTCACCGGCATCCACGTGGCACATGCGCACGCCCACGTCATCCCCATGCATCATCCGCAGGACGTCACGTCCACCCAGTACATCGAGCAGCAGGACCTGACCTTCAAGATGCCGCCCCAGCCCGCAGCCGAGGCGCTGGCCGCGACAGCCGCGCAACTGCGCGGCGAGCTGCACGCCTCGTAACGCGCGGCGGCCGCACAAAAAAAACAAGGGCGGGTCCGAAGACCCGCCCTTGTCGCTTATCGAGCTACCGAAATTATTCGGCGCTGTCCTCAGCGGCTTCATCGACTTCCGGACGGTCAACCAGTTCCATGAAAGCCATGGGAGCGTTGTCGCCTTGACGGAAGCCCATCTTCAGCACGCGGGTGTAGCCGCCGTTACGAGCCGCGTAGCGCGGGCCGATTTCGGCGAACAGCTTCACCACCGCATCGCGATCACGCAGACGGGCAAAAGCCAGACGCTTGTTCGCGAGCGTGGGCTCCTTGCCCAGCGTGATCAGGGGTTCGATGACGCGGCGCAATTCTTTCGCCTTCGGCAGCGTGGTCTTGATGGCTTCGTGGGTGATCAACGAAACGGCCATGTTGCGGAACATGGCAAGACGGTGACTGCTGGTGCGGTTGAGCTTACGCAAGCCATTACCGTGACGCATGATAAGTTTCCTTTGAATCTAAAGATGGCGTCAGCCATCGGGTTGCCGGCTCTTCTATCAACCTGCAATCAGGCCGCGGTCCGGTAGAAAACGGTGCATTTTACGACGGTTTCGCAAACTGGCCGGCGCAAGGCCGGCTGCCTGCGGGAACCGCCTCTTTCCAGAGGCGGCACCCTTTCAAGACTTAGGGACGCTCCAGGCCCAGGGGGGGCCAGTTTTCGAGCTTCATGCCCAGCGTCAGGCCGCGTGCGGCCAGGACTTCCTTGATCTCGTTGAGCGACTTGCGACCCAGGTTCGGGGTCTTGAGCAGCTCGTTTTCGGTACGCTGGATCAGGTCGCCGATGTAGTAGATGTTTTCGGCCTTCAGGCAGTTGGCCGAACGCACGGTCAGTTCCAGGTCGTCGACCGGGCGCAGCAGCACCGGATCGATCTGCGGCGTGCCGCGGACCGGGGCTTCGTACGAATCGCCAGCGCCTTCCAGGGCGGCGAAGACCGAGATCTGGTCCATCAGGATGCGGGCCGACTGGCGCACCGCTTCCTCGGGCGAGATCACGCCGTTGGTTTCGATGTCCAGGACCAGCTTGTCCAGGTCGGTACGCTGTTCCACACGGGCGCTTTCAACCGCGTAGCTCACGCGGCGGACCGGGCTGAACGAAGCGTCCAGAACGATGCGGCCGATGGTGTGGGTGCGGTCTTCCGACAGCGCGCGCACGTTGCCCGGCACGTAGCCACGGCCCTTTTCAACCTTGATCTGCATTTCCAGCTTGCCTGCGTCCGTCAGGTTGCAGATGGCATGGCCGGGGTTGATGATCTCGACGTCGTGCGGCAGCTCGATGTCGCTGGCCAGCACGGTGCCCGCGCCGGTCTTGCGCAGAACCAGGGTCACTTCGTCGCGATTGTGCAGCTTGAAGACCACGCCCTTCAGGTTCAGCAGGATGTCGACGACATCTTCGCGAACGCCCGGGATGGTCGAGTATTCGTGCACCACGCCCGTCATCTGGACTTCGGTCGGCGCGTAGCCGGTCATCGAAGACAGCAGGATGCGGCGCAGGGCGTTGCCCAGCGTGTGACCGTAGCCACGCTCGAACGGCTCCATCACGATCTTGGCATGGTGCGTGCCGACCGGTTCGACTTCAATGGAGCGCGGCTTCAGGAAACCTTGAGTGGACATTTACTGTGTTCCTTTTCAATACCCTCGGCTCGTTACACCGATAAGGCTGATGGACAGGGTGAAACTTGAAACGCGGACGATGCGAAAAACACCGGCCGATACTTACCGCAAAGCCCGCTCCGCCTGAAGGCGAAAAGCGGGCTGCTGCGGGACGTGCAAACGGGTCGTGAGACCAGCTCGCCGGCGCCTTGCGAAGGTAGCGCCGGCAGGCCTGATTAACGCGAGTACAGTTCGACGACCATCGATTCGTTGATGTCGCGAGCGACGTCAGCGCGATCGGGGGCCGACTTGAACGTACCGGTCAACTTGGTCGTATCGACTTCCACCCACTGGGGGATGCCGATGCTGGTGGCCAGGTCGAGCGATTCCTTGATGCGGCCTTGCTTCTTGGCCTTTTCGCGGACCGACACGACGTCGCCAGCCTTGACCAGCATCGAAGCGATGTCAGCCGTGTGGCCGTTCAGTTCGATGGCGCGGTGGCTCACCAGCTGGCGAGCTTCGGCGCGGGTCGAGCCGAAGCCCATGCGGTAGACGACGTTGTCCAGGCGCGATTCCAGCAGCTGGATCAGCGTTTCGCCGGTGTTGCCACGGCGACGCTCGGCTTCAGCGAAGTACTTGCGGAATTGCTTTTCCAGCACGCCGTACATGCGCTTGAGCTTTTGCTTTTCGCGCAGTTGCAGACCGTAGTCGGAAGTGCGGGCACCCGAAGTGCGGCCGTGTTGGCCAGGCTTGGAATCCAGCTTGCACTTGGAATCCAGCGAGCGGCGGGCGCTCTTCAGGAACAGATCAGTACCCTCGCGACGCGAGAGCTTGCATTTGGGTCCAGTATAACGAGCCATGTGGATTCCCTTTAGATACGACGACGCTTCGGCGGACGGCAGCCGTTGTGCGGAACGGGCGTGATGTCGGCGATGGACGAAATCTTGATGCCCAGCGCGTTCAGAGCGCGGACCGACGATTCGCGACCAGGACCGGGGCCCTTGATACGCACTTCCAGCGTCTTGATGCCGTACTCCAGCGCGACGCGGCCAGCCGTTTCAGCAGCGACCTGCGCGGCGAACGGGGTCGACTTGCGCGAGCCCTTGAAACCAGCACCGCCCGACGTGGCCCACGACAGCGCGTTGCCCTGACGATCGGTGATGGTGATGATGGTGTTGTTGAACGAAGCGTGAACGTGCGCGATGCCGTCCGAGACGTTCTTCTTGACCTTTTTGCGCACGCGCGAAGCGCCGCTGGTGGAAGCTTTCGCCATAATCCAGTTCCTCGATTATTTCTTCAGGGACGCAGCAGCACGACGCGGGCCCTTGCGGGTCCGGGCGTTGGTGCGAGTGCGCTGGCCGCGCACGGGCAAACCGCGCTTGTGACGCATACCGCGGTAGGTTCCCAGGTCGATCAAACGCTTGATCGAGAGCTGTACTTCACGACGCAGGTCGCCTTCAACCGTGAACAGACCAACATGTTCGCGGACGCGTTCCAATTCAGCGTCGTTCAGATCCTTGACCTTCTTGTCAAAGGGTACGTTTGCCGCTTCGCAAATCTTGCGAGCGCGCGTACGACCGATGCCAAAAATGGCGGTCAGTCCGATCTCGGCGTGCTGTTGCGGCGGGATGTTAATGCCAGCAATACGGGCCATGACTATTCCTTGAATAAATCTGTTGCGTAGTCGCTAACCCGGGTTAGCCTTGACGCTGCTTATGACGCGGGTCGGTGCAGATAACGCGCACCACGCCGTGACGTTTGATAACTTTGCAGTTGCGGCAGATCCGCTTAACCGATGCCATTACTTTCATGGTTGACTCCTAATTTTCCGTAATCCGGTTCCGCTCATTTGGAGCGGAAAACTATCCTGGCTCGCGTCAGATCATAGGGCGTGAGCTCCACTGTGACCTTGTCACCCGGCAGGATCCGGATGTAATGCATACGCATCTTGCCGGAAATATGGCCCAACACCACGTGGCCGTTTTCGAGCTTGACGCGAAATGTCGCGTTCGGGAGGTTCTCAAGAACCTCGCCTTGCATCTGAATGACGTCGTCCTTGGACATTCTTTTGCTTACCGCATCGGCAAACCCGCGCCCTTGAAGTTAGCCTTCTTGAGCAACGAGTCGTACTGGTGAGACATCATGTAGGCCTGAACCTGCGCCATGAAATCCATCGTCACCACCACAATAATCAACAGGGACGTACCACCGAAGTAGAAGGGAACGTTCCAGCGCATCACCAAGAATTCCGGCAACAGGCACACCAACGTGATGTAGATGGCACCTGCGAGCGTCAGACGCATCAGGATCTTGTCGATGTAGCGCGCTGTTTGTTCGCCCGGACGGATGCCCGGAACAAACGCACCACTCTTCTTCAGGTTGTCCGCCGTTTCGCGGCTGTTGAACACCAGAGCCGTGTAGAAAAAGCAGAAGAAAATAATCGCGACCGAGTACAGCGTGATGTAGAGCGGTTGACGAGGCGACAGGGCCGCAGCCAGGTCGCTAAGCCAGCGCATGTTCTCACTGCTGGAGAACCAGCTCGTGATCGTGGCCGGGAACAGAATGATCGACGATGCGAAGATCGGCGGAATCACCCCTGCCATGTTCAGCTTCAGCGGCAAATGCGAGCTTTGACCACCGTAGACCTTGTTGCCGACCTGACGCTTGGCGTAGTTCACCGTGATCTTGCGCTGTCCGCGTTCCACGAACACCACAAAAGCGGTAACCAGCACCACCAGAGCCACGATGAACAGTGCCGAAAGCACGGACATCGAGTTGGTGCGGACCAGGTCCAACAGTGCAGCCAGCGCCGCGGGCAGACCCGCAACGATACCTGCGAAGATCAGGATGGAAATCCCGTTGCCCAGACCACGTTCCGTGATTTGCTCACCCAGCCACATGACGAACATGGTGCCGGTGACCAAGGTCACGACGGTCGTAAAGCGGAACAGCATGCCCGGATCGATCACCAGTCCCTGCTGGGACTCCAACGCTACCGAAATGCCCACAGCCTGCACCAGCGCCAGCACGACCGTGCCGTAGCGGGTGTATTGGGTGATCTTCCGACGGCCGGCTTCGCCCTCTTTCTTGAGCGATTCCAGCGACGGCACCACCACAGACATCAGCTGCATGATGATGGATGCCGAAATGTACGGCATGATCCCCAGGGCAAAAATCGAGAAGCGCGAGAGCGCCCCGCCCGAGAACATGTTGAACAGGCCCAGGATCCCGCCCTGGTTCTGACGGAACAGGTCCGCCAGCGCATCCGGGTTGATGCCCGGCACGGGGATGTGTGTACCCAAACGGTAAACCACCAGGGCGAGCACCAGGAACACGAGGCGGCGCTTCAGATCGCCGTACCGTGCTCCGGTTTTGCCCAATGCCTGCGCGTTAGCCACTCGTCACCTCGTGATCAAGCAAGCGAGCCGCCCGCGGCTTCGATGGCGGCGCGAGCGCCGGCCGTCGCGGTAATGCCCTTGAGCACGACCTTGCGCGAGAGTTCACCCGACTTGATGACCTTGGCGAAACGAACCGCCTGGCCAATCACGCCAGCGGCCTTCAGCACTTGCACGTCGACTTCGTCGATGGGCAGGGCTTGCAGGTCCGACAGACGGACTTCGGCGTACAGGTGCTGGCCGAGCGGGGTGAAACCACGCTTGGGCAGACGACGCTGCAGCGGCATTTGACCGCCTTCGAAGCCAACCTTATGGAAACCGCCCGAACGCGACTTCTGACCCTTGTGACCACGGCCGGCGGTCTTACCCAGACCCGAACCGATGCCACGGCCGACGCGGCGCTTGGCGTGCTTGCTGCCCTCGGCGGGCTTCAGCGAATTAAGTTGCATATCCGACATGGTGATTCCTTAGGCTTCCGAGACGGAAACGAGATAATCCACCTTACGGATCATCCCACGCACCTCGGGCGTATCGACCAGCACGCGGCTGCTGTTGATACGGCCCAAGCCCAAACCGCGAACCGTGTCACGGTGCGATTGCTTGGTACCGATCACCGAGCGCACGAGGGTCACTTTGATCTGCTTCTGAGCCATGATTTACCCCAGGATTTCTTCGACCGACTTGCCGCGCTTGGCAGCAACATCAGCCGGGGTCATGGAGGCGCGCAGGCCGTTCAACGTGGCGCGAACCATGTTGTAGGGGTTGCTCGAGCCCAGGCTCTTGGCAACCACGTTACGCACACCCATCACATCAAAAATAGCGCGCATCGGGCCGCCGGCGATAACGCCGGTACCTTCAGCAGCGGGCGAGATCAGCACGGTAGCGGCGCCATGCTTGCCAACCACGGTGTGGTGCAGCGTGCCGTTCTTCAGAGCGACCTTGAACATGCCGCGACGGGCCTGTTCCATAGCCTTCTGAACGGACACCGGCACTTCACGCGCCTTGCCCTTACCCATGCCGATGCGGCCATCGCCATCGCCAACCACGGTCAGCGCGGCAAAGCTCATGGTGCGACCACCCTTGACCACTTTGCTCACGCGGTTGACCGCGATCATCTTTTCGCGGAGGCCGTCATCGTTCTCTTTTTCCGCGGCGTTCTTGCCTTGTACTTTAGCCATTTGACAGATCCTCGCTTAGAACTTCAGGCCGGCTTCACGCGCGGCATCGGCCAGCGCTTTCACGCGGCCATGGTAACGAAAGCCCGAGCGATCGAAAGCGACCAGTTCGATACCGGCAGCCTTGGCCTTTTCGGCCACGCGCTTGCCAACCAGCGACGCAGCGGCTTTGTTGCCGCCCTGGCCGGTTTGGCCGGCCAGTTGCGCGCGCACTTCGGCTTCGACCGTCGAGGCGCTGACCAGAACGCGATCGCCTTCCGGCGAAATGATGTTGGCGTAGATGTGCTGGTTCGAGCGGAAAATCGAGAGGCGATGAACGCGCAGCTCGTTGATCTTCCGGCGGGTCGGAACCGCACGACGCAAACGGGAAACTTTTTTGTCCATGATTCGTCCTTGCGTGCGCCGTTATTTCTTCTTGGTTTCTTTGATGACGACGCGTTCGTCCGAGTAACGCACGCCCTTGCCCTTGTAGGGTTCGGGTTCGCGGTACGCGCGGATTTCAGCGGCCATCTGACCGACGACTTGCTTGTTGGCGCCCTTGATGACGATTTCCGTCTGGGTCGGGCACTCGGCCTTGATACCGGCCGGCAACTGGTGCAAAACGTCGTGCGAGAAACCGAGCTGCAGCTTAACGGCGTCGCCTTGGATCGATGCGCGGTAACCCACGCCGACCAGGGTCAGCTTGCGCTCGAAGCCCTTGCTCACGCCCGTGACCATGTTGGCCACCAGAGCGCGCACGGTACCCGACATGGCGTTGGCGTGACGGCTGTCGTTGGCGGCGGCAAACGTGAGCTTGCCATTGTCCAACGCAATCGTGACGTCGCCGGTCAGGGCTTGGGTCAGGGAGCCCAGCGGGCCCTTGACGGTGATCTGATCCTGCTGGATGTTGGCTTCAACACCCTTGGGCAGTTCGACCGGATACTTAGCGATACGTGACATTCGAATTTCTCCTTAGGCCACGTAGCACAGCACTTCGCCGCCGACGCCGTTGGCGCGAGCCTTACGGTCGGTCATGACGCCGCGCGAGGTCGAAACGATAGCCACGCCCAGGCCGTTCATGACCTGAGGAATGCTGGTACGGCCCTTGTAGATACGCAGACCGGGGCGCGAAACGCGTTCGATGCGCTCGATGACCGGACGGCCAGCGTAGTACTTCAGGGTGATCTCGAGCTCAGGCTTGGCCTGGGTGCCCTTGATTTCAAAGCTGTCGATGTAGCCTTCGTCCTTCAGCACAGCGGCAATGGCCGCCTTCAGCTTCGAGGAGGGCATGCTCACCGTAACTTTGTCCACTTGCTGCGCATTGCGAATGCGGGTCAGCATATCGGCGATGGGATCGCTCATGCTCATATTGTTTCTCCTACCAGCTGGCCTTGGTGATGCCGGGGATTTCACCCTTCATCGCCATTTCACGCAGTTTGTGGCGCGTCAGGCCGAACTTGCGGAACACGCCGCGCGGACGACCGGTGACCACGCAACGGTTACGTTGACGCGTCGGGTTGGCATTGCGCGGCAGCTGTTGCAGCTTGAGCCGAGCTTGGTAACGTTCTTCGTCGGTCTTCGACTGGTCGTCGATGATCGCCTTCAACTCAGCGCGCTTGGCGGCGAACTTGTCAGCCAGCTTGGCGCGCTTGATGTCGCGATTGATGAGGGAAAGTTTAGCCACGTCATCAGCCCCTTAGTTACGGAACGGGAAGCTGAAGGCCGTCAACAGCGCCTTGGCTTCTTCGTCGGTCTTCGCGGTGGTGGTGATGCTGATGTTCAGCCCACGCAGCGCGTCGATCTTGTCGTACTCGATTTCGGGGAAAATGATCTGCTCTTTCACCCCGATGTTGTAGTTGCCACGGCCGTCGAACGCACGACCCGAGATGCCGCGGAAGTCGCGCACGCGAGGCAGCGCAACCGCCACCAGGCGATCCAGGAATTCGTACATGCGTTGACCGCGCAGCGTGACCATGCAACCGATCGGGTAGTTTTCGCGGATCTTGAACCCGGCGATAGCCTTCTTGGTCTTCGTCACGACGGGCTTCTGGCCGGCGATCTTGGTCAGGTCGCCAACAGCGTGCTCAATGACTTTCTTGTCCGACACCGCTTCCGACACACCCATGTTCAGGGTGATCTTGGTGATGCGCGGCACTTCCATCGTGCTCTTGTAGCCAAACTTGGCTTGCAGGTCGGCAGCGACCTTGCTCTTGTAGAGATCTTGCAAACGAGACATGTCTATCGCCCCTTACGCCTTGGCGCCGACAACGGCACCATTGGAACGGAACACGCGAACCTTGCGGCCTTCGACTTCTTGCACGCCCACGCGGTCGCCGCGGCCGGTGGCCGGGTTGAACAGCGCGACGTTCGAGATGTGAATCGGCATGGTCTTTTCGACAATCCCGCCCGGGTTGTTAGCCATCGGGTTGGCTTTCACGTGCTTCTTGACGACGTTGACGCCTTCGACCAGAACGTGGTCGGCATCGACGCGCGCCAGCACGGTACCGCGACGCTTCTTGTCGCGGCCGGTCAGGACGATGACTTCGTCGCCTTTACGAATGTTGTTCATCGTAGGGCTCCTTACAGCACTTCCGGGGCCAACGACACGATCTTCATGAACTTCTCGGTACGCAGTTCACGCGTAACGGGTCCGAAGATGCGGGTGCCGATGGGCTCCAGCTTGGCGTTGAGCAACACGGCGGCATTGCCACCGAAACGAATCAGCGAACCGTCTTTACGGCGCACGCCCTTGGCGGTACGAACCACCACGGCATTGTAAATTTCGCCTTTCTTGACGCGTCCGCGCGGAGCCGCATCTTTGACGCTCACCTTGATGATGTCGCCGATACCGGCATAACGGCGCTTGGAGCCACCGAGCACCTTAATGCACATGACATGACGCGCACCAGTGTTATCGGCCACATCCAGCGTGGTCTGCATTTGGATCATGATTTTTCCTGTTCCAACTTAACTGGAAATACGGTTTTCCCAACAAGGGAACACTGCAATTCCTGCCAGTTTTGGTCCCGTCAGGTCTGCCGCCCTGCTTTAGTGTTGGCATGTCTGGAGCTTTCGCCCTACTCACGCAACTGGTTGGCAACGCAACGACCCTGGGTTGAAATCCTGCGGGTATTCCCCCAACACGTCGGGCTAACCTGCATAGGCGCGGGCCAACTCGATCGACAATCTGGGAAAGCTGATAATTCTAACGTGGTTAATTTTTGAGCGCAAGCACTTTGTGTGGATAACCCACAAAAGCGACGCTTTCCCCGTGACCGGGGTGGACCGAGGCTATCTGCCCCCTATTTCTGGCGGTAGTAGCCCTTTTCCCAGGCATCGTGGTTGGCCTTGCCGCGACGGATCTCGTCCGTGAACGGGGCGGCCATGAGCACCAGGCGGTTGAGCCATTTTACCGGAACGCGGCAGGGGCGCTCGAAGTCCACGAAGAGCACTGCGCGCAGTCCGGCGGTGTCGTTGTGGACCTGATGCGGGTAGAGGTCGTCGAACACCACCGCCCGCCCTTCCCGCCAACTGTAACGCTCACCTCCGACCTCGATCCAGCATTGCTCGGCCGGTTCCGGCACCACCAGTCCCAAGTGCAGGCGCAGGACGCCGTTGTACGGACCCGTGTGCAGGGGGATGCGCTTGCCGGCCTCCAGGATGGAGAAGAACGCCGTACGGATACCAGGGATTCCCTGCAGCGCCCGGGCAGTCGCCGGGCAGCGCGCCAGATTGCGCTCGGAGCGCAGGCCGTAGCCCATGAAGACGAAGGTCTTCCATTGATCGTCCGAGGTGATCTGGCCCACGTCGGGGGAGATCTCATGGAAGGCGGGCAGATGCTGGCGCTCGGAGAGCAGGCCGGCCAGCTCGGCGCGGATGGCGGGCGCTTCTGCCTCGAGCGCGGCGACCCAGGGGAACTGGCTGTTGTCGAAAATGGGACGGTCGCCGACCAGCGAGGCCTGGGCGATGCGGTTGCGCAACCAGTCTATGAAGCGGAAAAAGACGCGCGAGTAGAAACTGGGCTTGCTGGGCGGACGCGCATCGACGGGTTGCACAATAATTAGCCCGATAGACAGCCAAAGATGCACCATTTTGTCCATGCCGGCGCGCGCATGCAAGACTTGCGCCGACATATTGGCTCCAATGCGCGGCCGGGCATTGGCCCTCCCCGCCGCCGACAAGCTGGTTTAGACTGGCGTGGGCGACAGTGATCGCTATCCACTCCTATTTCGCAAGGGAAGACAGGCATGTATGAACAGTTGGCGCTGTATATCGACGGCGAATTCGTCGCCGGAGAGGGCAGGCGCACCCAGGACGTCATCAACCCGGCCACGCTGGAAGTTCTCGGCCAGCTGCCCCACGCCACCGAAGCGGATCTGGATCGGGCGCTAGCCGCCGCCCAGCGCGCGTTCGAGTCGTGGAAGAAATCCTCTCCCATGGACCGCTCGGCCATCCTGCGCAAGGTCGCGACGCTGTCGCGCGAACGCGCCCAGGAAATCGGCCGCAACATGACGCTGGACCAGGGCAAGCCGCTGGCGGAAGCCGTGGGCGAAGTCACCTCCTGCGCCGAACACGCCGACTGGCACGCCGAGGAATGCCGCCGCATCTACGGCCGCGTGGTCCCGCCTCGCAATCCTGACGTGCGCCAGATCGTGGTGCGCGAACCGATCGGCGTCTGCGCTGCCTTCACGCCCTGGAACTTCCCGTACAACCAGGCCATCCGCAAGATCGCCGCCGCCATCGGCGCCGGCTGCACGGTGGTGCTGAAGGGCCCCGAGGACTCGCCCAGCGCCGTCATGGCCATTGCCCGCATGTTCCACGACGCCGGCCTGCCCAAGGGCTGCCTGAACATCGTCTGGGGCGAACCCGCCAAGATCTCCGACTACCTGATCCGCTCGCCCATCGTGCGCAAGGTGTCGTTCACCGGCTCCGTGCCGGTGGGCAAGCAGCTGGCCGCACTGGCCGGCGCCCACATGAAGCGCGTCACCATGGAACTGGGCGGCCACTCGCCCGTGCTGGTGTTCGACGACGCCGACATCGACCGCGCCGCCACCATGCTGGCCAAGTTCAAGATCCGCAACGCCGGCCAGGTGTGCGTGTCGCCGACCCGCTTCTATGTCCAGAACGGCGCCTACGAGCAGTTCCTCGCGCGCTTCTCGGAAGTGCTGAAGAACATCAAGGTCGGCGACGGCCTGGAAGCCGGTACCGACATGGGTCCGCTGGCCCACGAGCGCCGCGTCCCCGCCATGAGCGCCTTCATCGACGACGCCAAGAAGCACGGCGGCAAGGTGGTGGTCGGCGGCGGCCCGCTGGACCGCAAGGGCTTCTTCTTCGCCCCCACGGTCGTGACCGAAGTGCCCGACAACTCCATGCTGATGACCGAGGAGCCCTTCGGCCCGGTCGCGCCGGTGGTCCGCTTCACGGATACCGATGAAGTGCTGCGCCGCGCCAACAGCCTGCCCTTCGGCCTGTCGTCCTACGTGTTCACGAACTCGCTGCAGACGGCCACCAAGGTCTCCAACGGCCTGGAAGCCGGCATGGTCAACATCAACCACTTCGGCAGCGCCCTGGCCGAGACGCCCTTCGGCGGCATCAAGGACAGCGGCATCGGCAGCGAAGGCGGCCTGGAAACGTTCGACGGCTACCTGGTCACGAAATTCATTACGCACATCTGACCTGGCAGTGACAAAAAAGCCCCGCAGGATTTTCTGCGGGGCTTTTTTTATGCCTCACGCCGGGGGAACCGGGCCGGGCAGTTCGCGGCAGAAGGCCGCTCAGGAACTTGCCCGCAAGTCGCGCGGCGTCATGCCGAAGCGGCGCTTGAACAGGCGGCTGAAATGCGAGGGGTGCGAGAAGCCCACCTGATAGGCCAGTTCGGCAATGCTGCGGTGGCTGTGCTGCGGGTTCAACAACAGTTCGCGGCACTTGTCGAGCCGCTGGTCGAAGATGAAGGATTCCACCGACAGGCCGCCCGCACGCGCGATGCGGTGCAGATAGGCCACCGACAAGCCGCAGCCCTGCGCCACCTGCTGCGGCGACAGGGCCGGATCCGCCAGATGCTGGCGAATGTAGGCCAGCGCGCGCTGCCGGTGCGCCAGCGTGACGCTGCTGTCCGACTCCGACACCTGCCCCTGGCCTGACTGCACCAGGAACAGCACGATCAGGTCGATCAGGCGTTCGCCCAGTTCCGCCGCTTCGACATCCGACCAGCCGTCCACCCCTTTGAACAAGTGGTCCATGTAGCTGGCCAGCAAGGCGCCTCGCGGCGAACCGTCATCGACGCGCAGCTTGTAGAAGGCGCCGACGCGGGAATCGCGCTGCAAGAGCGCACTGCGCGGAAAGGACACGCTCAGGCTGCGGTAGCCCGCCGCGCCCTGCGCCGTGGCCTGGTAGGGCAGGCTCTGGTTCATCAGATAGACGCAGCCGGGTTCGACCTGGAACTCTCGCCCCTGCTGCTGCACGGCCAGGGGTCCCGCCAGCGGCAGACCAAAGGTATAGAACTCCTGATCCAGGCGCGACACGTTGCCGGCGGTGCGCTCCAGCTTCTGCCCCTGGTAATGGAGATCGTTGAACTGCAGGCTGCCCCGCCGCGCATAGCGCACATGTCCGGCGAAGCTGTCGGGCCCGCCGCCATGCACCTCGAAGGGACCGAACGCGTGCGACAACGCCGCGCGCCATTCGTCGCGCCGGTCAGCGCCAGCGCTGGCCGAAATGGCGAATTCCGTATCGGACATGGTTCGGTCTCCTTGGACGCCTGCGCCGCGGCCGGGCGCTCGTGATCCTGCGTCTACATATTCTTGACTCACCCTGCTGCGGGGCGTCTGGCGCCTTGAAGGCGCGCTTGGCGCAAGTCTATATTCAGCCCGATAAGCACACAACCTGGACAACCCGGGAGGAGACTCATGGCACCAGCGCCCGCACCAGCCGGCCGCCACGCGCCGGCTTCGCGCTATTTGCGCTGCGCAGGCCGCGAGCTGCATTACACCGAATGGGGCGCGGCGGACGCGCCCCCCATCATCATGTGGCATGGGCTGGCACGCACCGGCCGCGACTTCGACGATCTGGCGCAAGCGCTCGCCGGCGACTACCGCATCATCTGTCCGGACGCGATCGGCCGGGGCCTGTCGCAATGGAGCCCCGACCCGGTCGCCGAGTACCAGCTGGACTTCTATGCAACACTGGCCCGCGCCCTGGCGGACGGGCTGTCGCTGGACCGCGTGCGCTGGGTGGGGACGTCCATGGGCGGCGCCACCGGCATGCACGCTGCCGCCACCACCTTGCGCGACCGGATCTCGCACCTGGTCGTCAACGACATCGGGCCCGAACTGCCGCAGGCCGCGATCGACCGCATCGTGGCCTATGTCGGCGCGCCGCCGGCCTTCGATACGGTCACGGAGCTGGAAGCCTGGCTGCGCGTCGCCTACAAGCCCTACGGCTGGCAAAGCGACGAACAATGGCGCCGGATGGCCGAAACATCCGTACGCCGGCTGCCGGACGGCCGGATCACACTGCACTATGACCCGGCCATCGTCGGCCAGTTCAACGACCATCCCGCCGACTACGACCGCTGGAGCGGCTACGACTCGCTGCGCATGCCGCTGCTGCTGCTGCGCGGCGCCGATTCGGACCTGCTGCTGCCCGAGGTCGCCGACGCCATGACCCGCCGCGGGCCGCGCGCGCAACGCATCGACTTCCCCGATTGCGGCCACGCCCCCGCCCTGAACGTCGCTCCCCAGATCGACGCCATCCGCCTATTCCTTGCCACGCCGGATCACACGGCGGCTGACCGCCCCCAATAACAGGAGACTCCCATGAAACGCGTCCTGCTCGCCGCGCTCGCCGGCCTCTGCATGAATTCCGCCATCGCGGCGAAAGACTTCGTCGTGGCCCACGTCTACGACAAGACCGGTCCGCTGGAGGCCTACGCCAAGCAAACTCAGAACGGCCTGATGCTGGGGCTGGAATATGCGACGCAAGGCACCATGACGGTCGCCGGGCGCAAGATCCGCGTGATCGAAAAGGACAACCAGGGCAAGCCCGACGTGGCGCGCGCCCAGCTGGCCTCGGCCTATGCGGACGACAACGCCGACATCGCCGTCGGCCCCACCTCGTCCGGCGTCGCGCTGGCCATGCTGCCCATCGCCGAGGAATACGAAAAGATCCTGCTGGTCGAGCCTGCCGTGGCGGATTCGATCACCGGCGACAAGTGGAACAAGTACATCTTCCGCACCGGCCGCAACTCGTCGCAGGACGCCATCGCCAATGCGGTCGCCTTCGACCAGGCCGGCACGTCGATCGCCATGCTGGCGCAGGACTATGCCTTCGGCCGCGACGGCGTAAAGGCGTTCAAGGGCGCCTTGAAGAACGCCAAGATCGTGCACGAGGAATACCTGCCGGCCAACGCCACCGACTTCACGGCTGGCGCGCAGCGCCTGTTCGATGCGCTCAAGGACAAGCCGGGCCGCAAGATCATCTTCATCCTGTGGGCGGGCGCGGGCAATCCGTTCAAGATCGCCGATCTGGATCCCAAGCGCTTCGGCATCGAGATCGCCACCGGCGGCAACACGCTGGCCGCGATGACGCCGCTGAAATCGCTGGCCGGCATGGAAGGCGCCACCTATTACTACTATGGCATTCCCAAGAATCCGATCAACGACTGGCTGGTGGCCGAACACCAGAAGCGTTACGGCCAGCCGCCGGACTTCTTCACCGCGGGCGGCATGGCCTCGGGCATCGCGATCGCCACCGCGCTGGCCAAGACCAACGGCAATTCCGATACCGACACGATGATCAAGGCCATGGAAGGCATGAGCTTCGAGACGCCCAAGGGCAAGATGACCTTCCGTCCCGAAGACCACCAGGCCATGCAGTCCATGTACCACTTCCGCATCAAGAATGATCCGTCGGTGCCGTGGGCCGTGCAGGACCTGGTCAAGGAAATCACGCCGGACCAGATGTCGGTGCCGATTCAGAACAAACGCTGAGCGCGCTGCCCATCCATGCTGGAAACCCAATCGCTCACGATCCGTTTCGGCGGACACGTGGCGGTCAATGAAGTCAGCTGCAGCTTTGCGCCTGGCACCTTGACCGCCATCGTCGGCCCGAACGGCGCGGGCAAGACCACCTACTTCAACCTGATCTCCGGCCAGCTGCGCGCCAGCGCCGGCACGGTGCGCCTGAACGGGCGCGACCTGACGCCGCTGGCCGCGCCCGCGCGCATGCATGCGGGGCTGGGCCGAGCCTTCCAGCTGACCCAGCTGTTTCCGCGCCTGAGCGTGCATGAGAACGTACGCCTGGCCCTGCAATCGCGCCAGCAAGGCATGGGCTGGCGCCAGATCCGGTTCTGGCGCACCTGGAGCGACGACCGCGGCCTGATCGAACGCGCCGACGCGCTGCTGGAACGCACCCGCCTGTCTGCGCGCCGTGACCAGTCTGCCGCCGACTTGCCGCACGGCGACCAGCGCAAGCTGGAGATCGCCATGCTGATCGCGCTGGAACCGCAGGTCTTCATGTTCGACGAACCCACGGCAGGCATGAGCGTGGACGACGTGCCCGTCGTGCTGGAACTGATCCGCGAACTCAAGAATGATCCGTCGAAGACGATCTTGCTCGTGGAGCACAAGATGGACGTGGTGCGGGAACTGGCGGACCGCATCGTGGTGCTGCACAACGGCCAGCTGATGGCCGACGGCGACCCGGCGACGGTGATCGCCTCGCCCATCGTGCAGCAGGCCTATCTGGGCGTGAGTCCAGTGGAGAAGGCGGCATGACGCAAGCGCTGCTGGAATTGAAGAACGTGCATACGCATATCGGCGCGTACCACATCCTGCACGGCGTGGATCTGGCCGTCGCGCCGGCGGCCGTGACCATGCTGCTGGGCCGCAACGGCGCCGGCAAGACCACCACGCTGCGCACCATCATGGGGTTGTGGCGGGCGTCGCAAGGCCAGGTGAGCTTTGACGGCGCGCCCGTCGGCGGCCCCGGCACGCGCACCTCGCCGCCCGACATGGCGCGCCTGGGCATGGCTTACGTGCCGGAGAACATGGGCATCTTCGCCGACCTGTCCGTGAAGGAGAACATCCTGCTGGCGGCGCGCCAGGCCAGGAATGCCAGCCAGTTGGATACGGCGCGGCTGGAATGGATCTTCGGTTTCTTTCCTGCATTGAAGAAGTTCTGGCTGCATCCCGCCGGCAAGTTGTCGGGCGGGCAGAAGCAGATGCTGGCCGTGGCGCGCGCCATCATCGAGCCGCGCCGGCTGCTGCTGGTGGATGAGCCGAGCAAAGGCCTGGCGCCCGCCATCATCCAGAACATGATCGACGCCTTCATCGAACTGAAGCAGGCGTCCACCACCATCCTGCTGGTCGAGCAGAACTTCAACTTCGCGCGCTTGGTCGGCGATCACGTCGCCGTGATGGACAACGGCCGCGTCGTCCACGCGGGCGGCATGGCCGAACTGGCCGCGGACGACGAACTACAGACGCGCCTCTTGGGCCTGTCGCTGGGAAGCCACCAATGAGCACGCTCGAACTCGATACCCCGCTGCCGCGCGTACGCGCGGACCTGCGTCCTGTCCTCCTGGTGCTGGCCCTGGCCGCGCTGGCCCTGCCCCTGGTCGGATCCTTCTCCACCTGGGTCACCCTGACCCTGGCGGGGCTGGCCATGGGCATGATCATCTTCATCGTGGCCTCGGGCATGACGCTGGTGTTCGGCCTGATGGACGTGCTGAACTTCGGCCACGGCCTCTTCATCGCCATTGGCGCGTACATGGCCGCGACCGTGCTGGGCTCCATGGCCGACTGGACGCAGTCGGGCAGCCTGTGGATCAACCTGGGCGCGGTGCTGCCCGCCATGATCGTAGGCATGCTGGTCGCGGGCGCCGTGGGCGTGGTGTTCGAACGCGTCATCGTGCGCCCCGTCTACGGCCAGCATCTGAAGCAGATCCTCATCACCATGGGCGGCATGATCATCGGCGAAGAGATCATCAAGATGCTGTGGGGTCCGCAGACGATTTCCCTGCCGCTGCCCGAGGCGCTGCGCGGCGCGTTCCTGCTGGGCGATGCCGCCATCGAGAAGTTCCGCATCGTCGCCCTGCTGACCGGCCTGCTGGTGCTGGGCGGCATGCTGTGGTTGCTCAACCGCACCAAGCTGGGCCTTCTGATCCGCGCTGGCGTCGAGGACCGCGAGATGGTGGAAAGCCTGGGCTACCGCATCCGTCATCTGTTCGTCGGCGTGTTCGTGGCCGGCTCGATGCTGGCGGGACTGGGCGGTGTGCTGTGGGGCATGTACCAGCAATCCGTCGTGCCGCAGCTGGGCGCGCAGGTGAACGTGCTGATCTTCATCGTCATCATGATCGGCGGCCTGGGGTCGACCGTGGGCTGCCTGATCGGCGCCTTGCTGGTTGGGCTGATGGCCAACTACACCGGCTTCCTCTTGCCCAAGGCCGCCCTGTTCTCGAACATTGCGCTGATGGTCGCCATCCTGTTGTGGCGGCCGCAGGGCGTGTATCCGGTCACGAATCGCTAGGAACTGCCGACATGTCCGTACGCCTGCTTTCCGGCGACCCTCCGCGCAGCACGCTGCTGGCCATGGCGCTGATCGCCATCGTGGCCCTGCTGGCCGCCGCACCCTTTCTGTTTCCCGGCCCCAAATCGCTGGCGGTGGCCGCGAAGATCCTGGTGTTCGTGATCCTGGTCGCCAGCTATGACCTGCTGCTGGGCTACACCGGCATCGTCAGCTTCGCGCACACCATGTTCTTCGGCATTGGCGCGTATGGCGTGGCGATCGCCAGCATCCGCATGGAACCGGGTTGGACCGCGGTGTTCGCGGGTCTGGGCGGCGGCCTGGTGGTGTCGCTCGCGTTCGCCCTGCTGATCGGCCTGGCCAGCCTGCGCGTGCGCGCGATCTTCTACGCCATGATCACGCTGGCCGTCGCCGCGGCGTTCCAGACGCTGGTGTCGCAGTTGTCCGATCTGACGGGCGGCGAAGACGGCCTGAACTTCAAGGTGCCGCAGATGCTGCGGCCGGCCTTCCGGCCGTTCTCCGAACAGATCTTCGGCGTGACGGTGGATGGCCGCGTGATCACCTATTACCTGATCGCCGCGGTCTGCGTGGTGCTGTTCCTGCTGTTGCTGCGCATCGTGAATTCGCCGTTCGGCCGGGTGCTGCAGGCCATACGCGAGAACCCGTTCCGCGCCGAAGCCATCGGCTACCGTACGGTGCTGTACCGCAGCCTGTCCAATCTGCTGGCCGCAGCCTTCGCCACGCTGGCGGGCGCCATGTACGCGCTCTGGCTGCGCTACAACGGACCGGATACCTCGCTGTCGTTCGAGATCATGCTCAACATCCTGCTGATGCTGGTGATCGGCGGCATGGGCACCATGTACGGCGCCGTGGTGGGCGCCAGCCTGTTCGTGTTCGCGCAGAGCTATCTGCAAGATGGCCTGCACGTGATCCACGACGCGGTGTCGGGCGTGGCGCCGTTGGCGCTGCTGTTCGAGCCGGACCGCTGGCTGTTGTGGCTGGGGATCCTGTTCGTGGTGTCGGTGTACTACTTCCCCACGGGCATCGCGGGACGGTTGCGCGAGCTCGCGGCGCGCCGCTAAGGCGGGGTCCGCTCAGCGACCGCGCTGACTCAGCGTATCGGCCTCGCGCCGCAGGGCGTCGACACGGCGCTGCATGTCGTCCAGACTTCGGCGCGTGTCCAGGGTTCCCCGGTTCAGTTGCGAACCGGATGGCGCCGGCGCCAGGCTGGGCATGGTCATGTCGACGCCAGGCTTCAAAGGAATCATCGCCGGCGGATGCGGGTCGGCCGCCGGCTTCTCGCTGAGCAGCTTTTCCAGCACCCGCATCTGCTCCCTGCGTTGCGCGATGGCGCGTTCCTGGTCCAGCAACGCCTGCTCGTTTGCGTCCTCGGTCCCGAACATGGTCGCGTGATCGAGCGACTGGCCATCCAGGCGCACCCGCGCGTCGGGACCGGCATCGAGCAAGGCCCGCCCCAGGACAGCCGGATCCTGCGACGGCGCCGGATCCGGCCTCGTCTGCGCCGCAGCCGATAACGTCCAGGCGCAAGCCATCAACAAGCCAAGCCGGGCCGCGTTCATGAAACCGCGCATGGTGTCCTGATCCCTGAATTCAAAAGCCGAAAGTTCGGACGAAAAAAAACGGCAAGGGTTTGATCCCTTGCCGTCTTATATCAGAACGGCGCGCCGTTCCGATGTACTGCTTTACTTAGATGATACGTGCGGCTTCAACCAGACGCACCACGCGCCACGACTTCGAGCGCGAGATGGGACGGCCTTCAGCGATTTCAACCGTATCGCCTTCGTTGTACTGGTTCGATTCATCGTGCGCCTTGTACTTCGCGGAACGCATGATGATCTTGCCGAAGATGGGGTGCTTGACGCGGCGCTCAACGAGCACGACGACAGTCTTGTCCATCTTGTTGCTGACGACCTTGCCAACCAGCGTGCGCTGGCGCTTGGCCACTTGGGTGTTTTGAGTTTCGCTCATCTTTATTTCCCTGCCTTCTCGGTCAGCAAGGTACGAACGCGCGCGATGTCGCGACGCACGTTGCGCAGCTGGCTGGTGTTGGCCAGTTGCTGCGTGGCCTTCTGCATACGCAGACCGAATTGTGCCTTCAGCAGGCTTTCGAGCTCTTTGCCGAGCTCGGCGGCATCTTTCGAACGGAGTTCGCTAGCTTTCATGTTAGTACTCCTTAAGCACCGATATGACGCGCGACGAACGTGGTCGAAATCGGCAGCTTGGCAGCGGCCAGGCGGAAAGCTTCACGCGCGAGCTCTTCGCTAACCCCTTCCATTTCGTAGAGCACCTTGCCGGGCTGAATTTCAGCGACCCAGTACTCCGGGTTGCCCTTACCGTTACCCATACGGACTTCGGCAGGCTTCTGCGAGATGGGCTTATCCGGGAAAATGCGAATCCAGATGCGGCCGCCACGCTTGATGTGACGATTGATGGCACGACGAGCAGCTTCGATCTGGCGAGCGGTCAGACGGCCACGGCCGGTGGCCTTCAGACCGAATTCGCCGAACGACACGTGGGTACCACGGGTCGCCAGACCGGTGTTGCGGCCCTTCTGCTCTTTGCGATACTTTCTGCGAGAGGGTTGCAGCATGGTTATTCTCCTTCAGGCGCCGGAGCAGCGTCCGCCTTGCGGGGACCACCACGACCACGACCACCCGGACGACCGGTGCGAGCACCGTCCGGACGATCACCACGCGGAGCGCGGCGCGGACGACGTTCTTCTTCGCGCGGGGCAGCGGTTTCCGGCGGCAATTCGCCGTTGGCCAGCATGTCGCCCTTGTAGACCCAGACCTTGATGCCGATCACGCCATAGGTCGTGTGGGCTTCGGAGGTGCCGTAGTCGATGTTGGCCTTCAGGGTGTGCAGCGGCACACGGCCTTCGCGATACCACTCGGTGCGAGCAATTTCGATACCGTTCAGACGGCCCGAGCTCATGATCTTGATGCCTTGGGCACCCAGACGCATGGCGTTCTGCATCGCGCGCTTCATGGCGCGACGGAACATGATGCGCTTCTCGAGCTGTTGCGAGATCGAGTCGGCGATCAGTTGAGCATCGGTTTCCGGCTTGCGGATTTCTTCGATGTTGACGTGCACGGGCACGCCCATCAGACGCTGCAGATCAGCCTTCAGGCTTTCGATGTCTTCGCCGCGCTTGCCGATCACCACGCCCGGACGAGCCGAGTAGACGGTGATGCGGGCATTCTTGGCGGGACGCTCGATGATCACGCGACCGACGGAGGCGCTCTTGAGCTTCTTCTTCAGGTACTCGCGAACGCGAATGTCTTCGGCCAGCATCGAGCCGAAGGCCTTGTCGTCGGCGAACCAACGCGAGGACCAATTACGGGTGACCGCGAGACGGAACCCAGTGGGGTGAATTTTCTGACCCATCGTGACTCCTTAAGCTCCGACCTTGACCGTGATGTGGCAGGTCTGCTTCTCGATACGGTTGCCGCGGCCCTTGGCGCGAGCGGAGAAGCGCTTCATCGACTGAGCCTTGTCCACGAAGATCGTGGTGACTTTCAGTTCGTCGATGTCGGCGCCGTCATTGTGCTCGGCGTTGGCGATGGCGGATTCGACAGCCTTCTTCAGGATGGCGGCCGCCTTCTTCGGCGAGAAGGTGAGGATGTTCAGCGCTTGCGAGACGGACTTGCCGCGGATCAGGTCCGCAACCAGTCGGGTCTTTTGAGCGGAGATGTGAACCCCACGGATAATGGCAGTAGTTTCCATCGCTTACCTCTTCGCCTTCTTGTCCGCGGCGTGACCCTTGAACGTACGGGTCAGCGCGAACTCGCCCAGCTTGTGACCGACCATGTTCTCGTTGATGTAAACGGGAACGTGCTGCTTGCCGTTGTGCACAGCGATCGTCAGACCGATGAACTCGGGCAGGATCGTGGAGCGACGCGACCAGGTCTTGATCGGCTTCTTGTCTTTGCCCGCGACGGCCGTGTCCACCTTTTTGATCAGGTGAGCATCGACAAACGGGCCTTTCTTGATCGAACGTGACATAGTGTTCGCCTCTTACTTGCGCTTGCGCCGTTGGACGATCATATTGTTCGTCCGCTTGTTGCGACGGGTCTTGAAACCCTTCGCCGGAGTGCCCCACGGGCTGACCGGTTCGCGTGCTTCGCCGGTACGGCCTTCGCCGCCACCGTGCGGGTGATCCACCGGGTTCATGGCAACGCCACGAACCGTCGGGCGGACACCGCGCCAACGCATTGCACCGGCCTTGCCGATTTGGCGCAGGCTGTGTTCTTCGTTACCGACTTCACCGATGGTGGCGCGGCATTCGATGTGCACACGGCGGACTTCACCCGAGCGCAGACGCACTTGAGCGTAGATGCCTTCGCGAGCCAGCAGGACGGCGGAAGCGCCGGCCGAACGGACCATCTGAGCACCCTTGCCAGGCAGCATTTCGACGCAGTGAATCGTCGTACCCACCGGGATGTTGCGGATCGGCAGCGTGTTGCCAGCGCGGATCGGGGCTTCGACGCCCGACAGCAGCGTGGCGCCAACTTCCAGACCGCGCGGAGCGATGATGTAACGACGTTCGCCGTCGGCGTAGCACAGCAGAGCGATGTGCGCCGTACGGTTGGGGTCATATTCCAGACGCTCGACCTTTGCCGGGATGCCATCCTTGTCGCGACGGAAGTCGACGACGCGGTAGTGCTGCTTGTGGCCACCGCCACGATGACGGATCGTGATGTGACCGTTGTTGTTACGGCCAGAACCACGGGTCTTCTTTTCCAGCAGCGGCGCGTAGGGCTCACCCTTGTGCAGGTTCGGGCTGACAACCTTCACCATGCCACGGCGGCCAGCCGAAGTCGGCTTAACTTTTACGAGGGCCATTTACTTCACCTCCGCAAAGTCGATTTCCTGGCCGTCCTTGAGCGACACGTAAGCCTTGCGCTCATTGCGACGACGGCCAACGAATCGGCCAAAGCGCTTGACTTTGCCCTTACGGTTGAGGACCTGCACGGACTCGACCTGCACCTTGAAGAGCAGTTCGACGGCAGCCTTGATTTCCGGCTTGGTAGCGTCAGCCACGACACGGAAAGCGACTTGCTGATTCTTCTCGGCAACGAAGGTGGCCTTTTCGGTCACGATCGGGGCCAGAATGACTTGCATCAAGCGTTCAGCGTTCATCCCAGCATCTCCTCGAGTTGAGCGATGGCCGGCTTGGTGATCAGCACTTTCTTGTAGTGGACCAGCGACAACGGATCGGCATAACGGGGCTCGACAACAGCAACGTGCGGCAGGTTGCGGGTGGCGAGGTAAACATTTTCATCAACGCTGTCGGTGATGATCAGGACCGAGTCCAGGCCCAGGCTCTTCAGCTTGGCAGCTGCGTCCTTGGTCTTGGGCGATGCCAGATCAAACGATTCGACGACGGCGATGCGGTCTTCGCGAGCGAGCTGCGACAGGATCGAACGGATCCCGGCGCGGTACATCTTCTTGTTGACCTTCTGGCTGAAGTTCTCTTCGGGCGAGTTCGGGAAAATCCGACCACCGCCACGCCACAGCGGCGACGAAGTCATACCAGCGCGTGCGCGGCCGGTACCCTTCTGGCGCCAGGGCTTCTTGGTCGAGTGCTTGACTTCAGTGCGATCCTTCTGAGCGCGGTTACCCGAACGGGCGTTGGCTTGGAAAGCCACCACGATCTGATGAATCAGCGCTTCGTTGAAGTCACGGCCGAAGATGGTGTCGGGTGCGCTGAACGTAGCAGCGGCCTGACCTTGGTCGTTCAGGAGCTTGAGATCCATTTACTTACGCTCCCTTCTTGGCCGGGGCCTTGATGGCCGGGCGCACGACGATGTCGGCGCCAGCGTGGCCGGGGACAGCGCCCTTGACCAGCAGCAGGCCGCGCTCAACGTCAACGCGAACGACGTCGAGGTTTTGAACGGTGCGGGTGACATCACCCAGGTGACCGGCCATGCGCTTACCCGGGAAAATACGGCCCGGATCTTGAGCTTGACCAATCGAGCCCGGGACGCGGTGCGAACGGGAGTTACCGTGCGACGCGCGTTGCGAACCGAAGTTGTGACGCTTGATGGTACCGGCGAAGCCTTTACCAATGGTGGTGCCCGTGACGTCGACCTGTTGGCCGGCTTCGAACACCGATTCCACGGCGATCACGGAACCCGCCGCAAATTCAGCGGCGCGAGCGGGATCAAGGCGGAATTCTTTGAGGATGCTACCGGCTTCAGCGCCGGCTTTGGCGTAGTGGCCCGTTTGCGGCTGAGCCACACGCGAGGCACGACGAGTGCCATAAGCCACCTGGATGGCGGCGTAGCCGTCGGTTTCCAGCGACTTAACTTGGGTCACGCGGTTGTTCGACACGTCCAGCACGGTCACCGGGATGGATTCACCTTCCTCGGTAAAAATGCGGGTCATGCCGACCTTGCGACCCACCAGCCCCAGCCGGTGAGCGGCGGGCGTGGGTGTCGAATTCGACATCGTTTTCTCCATTCCCGACTGCGATTGGTCGGGGCTAATCAGGCAAAAGGTAACGGCCTTTGCCCTACGACTATGTTCAACCTGGTACGAATTCCGGCGGGGGCCGCCTTTCTTTTTCCCATAGTTGCTCTTGCCACAAAATGGCAAGCTTCGCATATTAGCACGTTTTTTCCAGTGGACACAAGCACTTAGCGCGCTTCGGCGCCACCGCAGAGGGTAAATCCACCACAGCTTGTGTAGCTTGGTGATATTGGCGGCACTGGCCGGGGCTGAATGCGGTAGTGAGCGCCTGCTAACTAAATCTGGAAAAGGGTTTGACTACCCTGCCCGCTCTTGGGGGCAGGTGTCGCGCCAGAAGCGCGACCAAAACAAAATGGCCGCACTCCCGAGGAATGCGGCCATCTTTATTTCGTGCCTGCCGGCGAAGGTAGCAGGCTCGAAGCGCTTTACTGCAGCGCGATTTCGACGTCGACGCCGGCCGGCAGGTCCAGACGCATCAGGGCGTCAACGGTCTTGTCGGTGGGATCAACGATGTCCATCAGACGCTGGTGCGTACGGATTTCGAACTGGTCGCGCGAGGTCTTGTTGACGTGCGGCGAACGCAGGACGTCGTAGCGACGGATACGCGTGGGCAGCGGCACCGGACCGCGGACAACAGCGCCGGTACGCTTGGCGGTATCGACGATTTCAGCGGCCGATTGATCGATCAGCTTGTAATCGAAGGCTTTCAAGCGGATACGGATCTTTTGGTTTTTCATGGCGTTTCCTAAAGAACGAGAGGCGAAGGCGACGAGGCCGCCCTCGCTGGTTGTGTGCTGCTTAAGTGATCCGAATTACTTCAGGATCTTGGCGACGACGCCGGCGCCGACGGTACGACCGCCTTCACGGATGGCGAAACGCAGACCTTCTTCCATGGCGATCGGAGCCAACAGCTTGACCGTCATGGCCACGTTGTCGCCCGGCAGAACCATTTCCTTGTCGGCCGGCAGTTCGATCGTGCCCGTCACGTCCGTCGTGCGGAAGTAGAACTGGGGACGATAGCCTTGGAAGAACGGGGTGTGACGGCCGCCTTCTTCCTTGGACAGGATGTACACCTCGGACGTGAAGTCCGTGTGCGGGGTGATCGAGCCCGGCTTGGCCAGAACTTGGCCGCGCTGGACGTCTTCACGCTTGGTGCCGCGCAGCAGGATGCCCACGTTGTCGCCGGCTTGACCTTGGTCCAGCAGCTTGCGGAACATTTCCACGCCCGTGCAGGTCGTCTTGACCGTCGGAACGATACCGACGATTTCGAGTTCTTCGCCGACCTTGATCACGCCGCGTTCGATACGGCCGGTCACCACGGTGCCGCGACCCGAGATCGAGAACACGTCTTCAACCGGCATCAGGAACGTGCCGTCCACGGCGCGCTCGGGCGTCGGGATGTACGAATCCAGCGCAGCGGCCAGAGCCATGATGGCCTGTTCGCCCAGTTCGCCCTTGTCGCCTTCCAGCGCCAGCTTGGCCGAACCCTTCACGATCGGGGTGTCGTCGCCCGGGAAGTCGTACTTCGACAGCAGTTCGCGGACTTCCATTTCCACCAGCTCGAGCAGCTCGGCGTCGTCAACCATGTCGGCCTTGTTCAGGAAGACGATGATGTACGGCACGCCAACCTGGCGCGACAGCAGGATGTGTTCGCGGGTTTGCGGCATCGGGCCGTCAGCGGCCGACACGACCAGGATCGCGCCGTCCATTTGCGCGGCGCCCGTGATCATGTTCTTCACATAGTCAGCGTGGCCCGGGCAGTCAACGTGCGCGTAGTGACGCGCTTCCGTTTCGTACTCGACGTGAGCCGTGTTGATCGTGATGCCGCGAGCCTTTTCTTCAGGAGTCGCGTCGATCTGGTCGTAGCCCTTGGCTTCGCCGCCGAACTTGTTCGACAGAACGGTCGTGATGGCCGCCGTCAGGGTGGTCTTGCCGTGGTCAACGTGGCCGATGGTGCCGACGTTCACGTGCGGCTTGGTGCGTTCAAACTTGCCTTTTGCCATGATCTCTATCCTTTGACTTTCAAGGAAATTTCGATATTTGCCGCGCCGCCTTTTGGGCGGACGCGGCGAGGGTTATTTACTTGGCCCGAGCGGCGATGACTTCGTCAGCGACGTTCTTGGGAGCTTCGGAGTAATGCTTGAATTCCATCGTGTACGTGGCACGACCTTGCGTCAGCGAACGCAGGTTCGTGGCGTAACCGAACATCTCGGCCAGCGGAACTTCGGCCTTGATGGTCTTGCCGCCGCCAACCATGTCGTCCATGCCCTGAACCATGCCGCGACGCGAGGACAGATCGCCCATCACGGTGCCAGCGTAGTCTTCAGGCGTTTCGACTTCAACGGCCATCATCGGTTCCAGCAGCACGGGGCTGGCCTTGCGCAGACCTTCCTTGAATGCCATGGAGCCGGCCATCTTGAACGCGTTTTCGTTCGAGTCCACGTCGTGGTACGAACCGAAGAACAGCGTGACCTTGACGTCGACGATCGGGTAGCCAGCCAACACGCCCGAAGGCAGCGTTTCCTGGATGCCCTTGTCCACCGCGGGGATGTACTCGCGAGGAACCACGCCGCCCTTGATGGCGTCCACGAATTCGTAGCCACCGCCAGGAGCCAACGGCTCGACCTTCAGAACCACGTGACCGTACTGGCCGCGGCCGCCCGACTGCTTGACGAACTTGCCTTCAACTTCGTCGCAGGTCTTGCGGATGGTTTCGCGGTAAGCCACTTGCGGCTTGCCGACGTTCGCTTCCACGCCGAATTCGCGCTTCATGCGGTCAACCAGAATTTCCAGGTGCAGTTCGCCCATGCCGGAAATGATGGTCTGGCCGGATTCTTCGTCGCTGCGCACGCGGAACGACGGATCTTCCTGCGCCAGGCGCGACAGCGCCAGGCCCATCTTTTCCTGGTCAGCCTTGGACTTGGGTTCCACGGCCTGCGAAATCACGGGCTCGGGGAACTCCATGCGCTCCAGCGTCACGTGCGAATCGACATCGCACAGCGTTTCGCCGGTGGTCACGTCCTTCAGGCCCACGACGGCGGCGATGTCGCCAGCCAGAACTTCCTTGATTTCCTCGCGGTTGTTCGCGTGCATCTGCAGAATGCGGCCGATACGCTCCTTCTTGCCCTTGATCGGGTTGAACACGGTGTCGCCCGACTTCAGGACGCCCGAGTACACGCGGACAAAGGTCAATTGGCCGACGAACGGGTCGGTCATCAGCTTGAACGCCAGCGACGAGAACTTCTCGCCGTCGTCGGCTTGACGCAGGACTTCGTTGCCGTTGTCATCGGTGCCTTCGACCGGCGGAATATCCACAGGCGACGGCAGGTAGTCGATGACGGCGTCGAGCATGCGCTGCACGCCCTTGTTCTTGAAGGCGGTGCCGCACAGCATCGGCTGGATTTCGCCGGCGATGGTGCGCTGACGGATGGCCAGGTTGATCTCGGCTTCTTCCAGCGAACCGGTCTCGAGGTACTTGTTCATCAGTTCCTCGGACGACTCGGCGGCAGCTTCGACCAGCTTTTCGCGCCATTCTTCAGCCGCGCCTTGCAGTTCGGCCGGAATGTCTTCGTAGTCGAACTTGATGCCTTGGCTGGCTTCGTCCCAGATGATCGCCTTCATCTTGACCAGGTCGATCACGCCCTTGAACGTGTCTTCGGCGCCGATGGGGATCACGACGGGGACGGGGTTCGCGCGCAGGCGGTTCTTCAGCTGGTCATAGACCTTGAAGAAGTTGGCGCCGGTGCGGTCCATCTTGTTGACGAAGGCCAGACGCGGCACGCCGTACTTGTTGGCTTGGCGCCACACGGTTTCGGACTGGGGCTGAACACCGCCCACCGCGCAGTAGACCATGCAAGCACCGTCCAGGACGCGCATGGAACGTTCCACCTCAATGGTGAAGTCCACGTGTCCCGGGGTGTCGATGATGTTGATGCGGTGTTCGGGATAGTTCTTGGCCATGCCACGCCAAAACGCCGTCGTAGCAGCCGACGTAATGGTGATGCCACGCTCTTGCTCTTGTTCCATCCAGTCCATGGTGGCTGCGCCATCATGCACTTCGCCAATCTTGTGATTGACGCCGGTGTAGAACAGGATACGTTCGGTCGTGGTGGTTTTCCCTGCATCGATGTGCGCAGAGATACCAATGTTGCGATAGCGCTCGATCGGGGTTTTGCGGGCCATGGTGGGTTAGTCCTTAAATTACCAGCGGAAATGGCTGAAGGCCTTGTTGGCCTCTGCCATCTTGTGCGTGTCTTCGCGCTTCTTCATCGCGGCGCCACGACCTTCGGAGGCGTCGATCAGTTCGCCAGCAAGACGCAGATCCATCGACTTCTCGCCACGCTTCTTGGCGGCTTCACGGAGCCAACGCATAGCCAGGGCCAGGCGGCGCACGGGGCGCACTTCAACCGGCACTTGGTAGTTGGCACCGCCAACGCGGCGGCTCTTCACTTCGACGATCGGCTTGATGTTGTTGATCGCCAGGCTGAAAACTTCGATCGGCTCCTTGCCGGTCTTGGTTTGCACTTGCTCGAGGGCACCGTAGACGATGCGCTCGGCGACGGCCTTCTTGCCGTCCAGCATGACGACGTTCATGAACTTGGCGAGTTCGACGCTGCCGAACTTGGGATCGGGCAGAATCTCGCGCTTGGGTACTTCGCGACGACGGGGCATTGTTGCTTCCTTGTGTCTGTTCAGTTGAACCGTGTTTCATTACACGGCCATGGCCGTCCATGGAGACGACCCCTTACGTGCCGCGCACATTCCCATCATCTGGATGGCGCGGTCGCACTTCCCTAGTGACGGACTTCCGCCACACGGGGGTACTGCTGACTCGTTATTAAGCCTTCTTCGGACGCTTGGCGCCGTACTTCGAGCGGGCTTGCTTACGATCCTTGACGCCTTGCAGGTCGAGGGAACCGCGCACGATGTGATAACGCACACCGGGCAAGTCCTTCACACGACCGCCACGCACCAGAACCACCGAGTGCTCTTGCAGGTTGTGGCCTTCACCGCCGATGTACGAAATGACTTCGTAACCGTTGGTCAGACGCACTTTGGCAACCTTACGCAGAGCGGAGTTCGGCTTCTTGGGGGTGGTGGTGTACACGCGAGTGCACACGCCGCGGCGTTGCGGGCAGTTTTCGAGCGCGGGGCTCTTGCTTTTGATGATGCTGACTTCGCGCGGCTTGCGCACGAGTTGGCTAATGGTAGGCATGACCTTTGAAATCCCTTTTACGTACCACTGGGTAAGTACTTACGTACTCGTCTCCTCAAGCAGTGAACTTTCGGAGAAGGCAGTTCGCGCAAAACCGCCTCAAACGTTCGTATACGTAAAAGAGCGGGCTTGCCAACAAACTATGACAAAACGCACAAAGCTGGATGCCGTGGAGCGACGACGCCGGAAAGACCCGATGCCGCGAAGCCGTGTGGTTTGGAAGACGAAAGGCTCGTGACGCACCCCGTTCCCAGACACCGTACTTCTGAGCCCTACCGCGGCCAGTTTTTGCGCGCGAAATAAAGCAGTAAGCCCTTTAGCATAACTGAGATAAAGGCTTGCTGTCAAAGAAAATTGTAAGTCAGGCGACGTGGCATATTGCCGGCAGAAGAACGCCAGTTCGGCGGCGCTCGCGGAAATTAGGGCCACATACGCCAAAAAGCGGAACCGAAAACCAGGGCCACTGAGCGCGGCCGACTGCGGGAAAACGATAGCAGACTTTCCGGCGGCGGCCGGCGCCTGGCGCGGCGGCCAGTGTACCCGCCCGCGCTACTGGTCGGCGAACAGGTAGCCGCTACCGTAGACCGTGCGTATCGGCAACATCACCCCGGCCAGCTCGGCCTTGCGGCGCAAGCGGCTGACGATCACGTCGATGCTGCGCGAACCGCTGGCGCGCACCGAACCGCCCTCGACCTGCAGCTCATCACCCAGCTCGGTGCGGCCCACGGCCTTGCCCGCGACTTCCAGCAGAGAGCGCACGATCAGGCGTTCATTGGCGGACAGGGAGATGGTCGCCCCCGAGGGCGCCGCCAGAGTCCAGCCCTGGTCGCGCAGTTCCCACTGTCCGTTCTGGGCGGCCTCGCCCACGGACGCCGCTTCCTGCCCCGCGGGCAGGCGACGGGCCAGGGACAGCAGGATGCAGGCCAGCTCGCGCGGATCCTGCGGATCTGGCAGACAGGCGTCCGCGCCGCTTTGCAGGCAGCGCAGGCGGCTATCCACCGACATGCCGCGCCCCGTGACCACGATGCCCATCGACGACGAGCCGTGCAAACGCGCCACCAGGGCGTAGCCGATTTCGCCCAAGGTCCCGACATCCAGGACCACGACGTCATAGCCGCCGCCGTTGAGCAATCCAAACAATTCGAGAGACGTCGAGCAACCGCGTGCAGAAATACCAGCTTGCAACAATGCGGACACGGCAATGCCGCGAGCGGCCTCGTCCGGTGACATCATAAGTATGCGCAATTGATTCATATCTGTTCCATCCGACCAACAACCTCGACCGGCTCCGCCCTCGCCATACTGAGGGAGGGGGAGAACGATTGAGACAGTGTGGCGCGTTGTTACGCAACAACTCCAGTCAAGATTCGTCAACTTTGCAATGTTTGACAGTTCTTGCCATAACGTAGCCAGCCGGGGCCTCTCCCGAGTTATCATTCGTTTACACCTATATATTCCTTTCTCATCTTGCAGTAGGGCGCCATAGCGCGCGCTTGCGTAGCAAACCTTCGCGAGAACACGTCTGATGAAAATCGCGTCGCTGGAAGACGACCTGGATCAAGCACGCCGCATCCAGCAAGTTCTGACCACTGCCGGATACGACTGCACCAGTTATCAGCAAAGCCGCGATCTGCTGGCCGCGCTGCGCACTGAGCATTTCGACCTGGTGCTGCTGGACTGGCATCTGCCCGACATCGATGGTGATGATGTGGTGCGGTGGCTGCGTGCCAATATCGGTCCGCGCATCCCAGTCATCTTCCTGACCAATCGGTCCAGCGAGGACGATCTGGTGGAAGGCCTGCGCGCCGGCGCGGACGACTACATCGTCAAACCGTTGCGCCCCCTGGAGCTGCTGGCGCGGGTGGCGGCCTTGCTGCGCCGCAGCCAGATCGCCGAACCTGCGGACGATGCCTTCGACGTAGCGCGTTATCGCATCGAGCCCGCCGCCCGCAGCATCACCCTGGATTCCGCGGTTGTGCCGCTCGCCCCCAAGGAATTCGAACTGGCGCTGCTGTTTTTCCGCAATGTCGGCCGCCTCATGTCCCGCGACGTGCTGGCCGAATGCGTATGGAACCGGGAAATTCCGGCCACCTCGCGCACCCTGGACACCCATTTGTCGAACATCCGGCAAAAGCTGCAGCTGCGTCCGGAACATGGCGTGCGCCTCACGTCTTCCTATGCGCTGGGCTACCGGCTCGAGCTGATCAGCTCGCCGGAAGACATCGCAGTCAATCCGCAGTAAGCGCCTGCGCGCATCCCTGGAGAAACGAGAGTCATGAGCCGCTGCCGCGCGCTTTCTTTGCTTGGCCTGATTTCCTGCCTCACGCTGATGGCGCCGGCGCACAGCCAGCCCGCCGGCGCGCTGGGGGATGATTTCATCTACCGCATCCGCCAAGGCGATACGCTGATCGACCTGGCGACCCGCTATACGCACAAGCCGGCCAACTGGAACCAGTTGCAGACCCTGAACAAGGTCGTCACGCCCGAAGCCCTGCCCATCGGGCTGGAGTTGCGCATTCCGCTGTCCATGATTCCCGTGCGGCCCGCCGATGCCCGTGTCGTGCACGTCAGCGGCCAGGCGAACGTCGACGGCAAGGCCCTGCGGGCTGGCGACACCGTGGCCGAAGGCAGTACGGTCGGCACCGCCGCCAACGGCTTCGTGACGCTGGAGCTGGCCGATGGTTCCAAGCTGACGCTGCCGGCTGGCGGTTCGGTCGAGCTGACGCGCCTGCGCCAGTTCGAAGGCACCGCGCTGACGGATTCCGTCGTCCAGGTGCAAAAGGGCGGCGTGGAATCGTCCGTGGCACCCGCGGGACAAGGCGTGGGCCGTTTCGAAATCCGCACGCCGGTCGCAGTCACCGGCGTACGCGGCACGCGCTTCCGCGTGCAAAGCGGCGCACAAGGCGTGCACAGCGAAGTGCTGGAAGGCAGCGTGCGGCTGCAGCCCCACGCCCCCGGATCGGCTCCGGCCAAGCCCGTGGCGGTCGCCACGGGCTACGGCGCGGCGGTCGGCTCGGACGGCGTGGTCTCGGGCATGCGTGCGCTGCTGGATGCGCCGCAGCTGGGCACGCCCACGCGGGCGGGCGGCGGCGCCTGGACCGCCGACGTCTCGCCCGTGTCCGGCGCACAGAGCTATCTGGTGCGCGTCTCGCGCGATGCCGAAGGCGCGTTGCCGGTATCGTCGACGAGCTTCCCCAGCAACGACATCCGCTTTACGGCGCCCGGTCCCGGCACCTACTACGTGTCGGTGCGCGCAGTGGATGACCTGGGCCTGAACGGGCGCGACGCGATCGCCACCTTCGAGGGCGCGAACATGCTCCTGACCTCCGACGGCTCTGGCGTGGCCAGCGGCACGGGCGGCCTGATCACGCTGACCGATTACTAGAGCCCGCCCCATGGCCGATGCCGATCCGCAGGACCGGACCTCGCGCTCAGGGCTGTGGCTGACTGTGGCTTTGGCGGCGCTTGCCGCCATCCTGGGCGCTTTCAACGGCCTGGGCCGTTTCGACCAGATTCTTTATGACCGCGCCTTGTCGATGACCGGACGCGGTGCCGATCCCGATATCCTGATCGTCGCGATAGACGATGACAGCGTCAAGGCGCTGGGCCACTGGCCCTGGCGGCGCGCGGTCCACGCGGCGCTGCTGGACCGGCTCCAGGGCGCTCGCGCCGTCGCGCTGGACCTGATCTTCGCCGAGCCGGACATGGCCAATCCGAACGACGACCGCATTCTGGCCGACAGCATCCGGCGCCACGGCCGTACCGTCCTGCCGGTCGTGCTGGACCGGCTCGACCGCCCTGCGGCCGTCAACGAACCCATCCCCGGCGTGTCGCAGGCCGCCGCCGCGAAAGGCTTCATCAACGCGCGGATCGACCCCGATGGCGTGGTGCGCGAAGCCACCCTGACCGCGCGGCTTGGAGACCGCCGCTGGAACCATCTGGCCTTGGCGATGCTCGACGTCGGCGGCGAACCGGATTCCGCGCAAAAGCTGTTGCAACGTGCCGCGCCTGACGGCAGCATCCTGATTCCCTACGCCGGCCCCACCGCGCATACGCGGACCGTGTCCTACCTGTCCGTGTTGCGCGGCGATCTGTCGCCGGAGGAACTGCGCGACAAGTACGTGCTGGTCGGCGCCTGGGCCACCGGCCTGGGCGACGCCTACCCGACACCGGTTTCACATGACGTCAGCGGCATGTCGGGGGTGGAGATCATCGCCAACCTGCTGCACGCCGCACGCGACGACATCGCCTATAGGCTGCCGCCCGCCTGGTGCAACGCGCTGTTTGCGGCGCTGCCCGTGCTGCTGGCCTGCCTGGCCCTGTGGCGGCTGTCGCCCAAGCGGGCCCTGCTGGTCAGCCTGGCGCTGTTCGCCCTCATCCTGCTGACCGCGCTGCTGCTGCTGGCCTACGCCTATGTGTGGTTCGCGCCCGCTGCGGCGCTGCTGGGCGTGACGCTGTGCTATCCGCTCTGGAGCTGGCGCAGCCAGGAGGCCGCGCTGCGCTACATGGACAACGAACTGCGCCGCCTGCAGCGCGAGTACCCGCCGGTGCTGAACGAGGCCGGCGCCCAGGGCGCGGGACCCAGCGTGTCGCTGGAGAGCCGCGTCGGGGAGCTGCGCCGGGCGCTGGCCCGCGTGCGCAACCTGCGCCGCTTCCTCGCTGACAGCCTGGACGGCATGCCGGACGCCACGCTGGTTTTCGATCAGGACGGCCGCATGCAATTCCGCAACCAGGCTGCTGTCATGTATTTCCAGCGGCTGGGCATGCGCCCTCCCCGCGTCGGCCGTCCGGCCGCGCACCTGCTCGAGAAGACCATCTCCGATCCCGCCACCCGCCAACGCGTCGCCGAAGCGCTCAGCGGCCAAGGCCCGGTCGCCGCGTCATCGCCCTGGAGCGCCGACCTGGAAATACGCGACCACGCGGGGCGTGACCTGATCCTGAAATGCGCCCCCATCCATACCGCCGAAGGCAACTTCGCCGGCACCGTCACCACGCTGACGGACATCTCGCGCATCCGCCAGGCGGAACGCCAACGCGAGGAAACCCTGCGCTTCATCTCGCACGACATGCGCGCGCCCCAAAGCTCGATCCTCGCGCTGGTCGAAATGAAACAGGAAAGCGGTTCGACCGAAGGCCAGGGTGAAACCCTGGGCCGCATCGCCGCGCTGGCCAACCGCACGCTGCGCCTGGTCGACGATTTCGTGCACCTCACGCGCGCCGAGTCGATGACGATCAGCGCGGTGGAGCTGGATCTGGGTAGCCTGCTGCAGGACGCCGTGGACGAATTCTGGGCCTCGGCACAGAAACGCGGCATCGAACTCACCCTCGCGCTACCGCTGCCCGGCGCCTACGTCCGCGGCGATCAGACCCTGCTCATGCGCACGCTGTGCAATCTGATCGACAACGCCATCAAATACAGCCCGGCGGACACGCGGATCGAATGCGGCATCGACGAGGAACCTGGCTTCTGGCGCGTCAACATCCGCGATCAGGGACAGGGTATCGCAGCGCAGGACCTGGCCCGCATGTTCGAGCCGTTCTCGCGCGTGGGTGTGGAAACCCGCGGCGATGTTGGCGGCGCGGGCCTGGGCCTGGCATTCGTGCGCACGGTGGCCGAACGCCACGGCGGATCGGTCGAGGTCAGCAGCGAGCTGGGCGTGGGTTCGGTCTTCACGCTGCGCCTGCCGATGGCGCCGGAGGAAATGCCCGCGGCGTAGCCGCGGCGCTCCCTATTGGAAGACGTGCGAGATCACGGCGGGCTTGCCCGCCTTGACCTCCAGCGTCATGCGGTAGGGCGGCAGATCGGCGTTGCGCAGCACCACCTGGTACTTGCCGGGAATCAGCCGCAGTTCCTTGACCGGCGGACTGATGCCACGCGCCACGCCATTGATCCAGACCTCGCCCCATGGGCGGATGTCCAATCGCACCAGCACGGGAACCGGTTTGGGCTTGGGAGCCTCTTCGGCCACGGCGGGAGTCTCGGCCGGCGCGGCCGCGGGTGAAGTTGGCGCAGTCCCAGACGCCTCGGCAGGCAGCGCCGGCTGAGCCGGAGTGTCGCCCTGAGCTGGCGCGCTTCCCGCGACTGGGGGTTGAGGCACGGATTCCTGCGGGGTTCGAACCTCGGGCAGCGATGGCGGCGCCGCAGACGTGGCGCCCGGCGCCGGCGCCGATGGCGGCGGCAGGGGATGCACCGCCGGCGGGTTCGGCTGGACCACTTCGGACCGGGTGATCAGTGCATTGGGCGCGCCCATGCCAGACTCGAACCAGGCATATACGCCCGCGCCAATCAATGCCACGATGAGCAGCAGCACCAGCAGCGGATGGCGCCCGCGGGCGGGTTGATGCACTGCGGCAGCAGCCGCCGGCGCCGCGCGCGAAGCCGGCGCCGGAATCACCGGATCCGGCGCCGTTTCGACCTGCGCGGCGATGCCCAGCATGCCGGCCAGATCGGCCAGCGTCTGCGGGCGGTCGGCGGGCGCCATGGCCAGGCCGGCGTCGATCACTGACAGGAAGTGCGGGCTGTATTTCGGCAAACCCAGGGACGCGAGCGGTTCGTAGGTATCTTCAGCCCGGCGTTCGGGCGCCGGGACGGGCTTGCTGCCAATGATCAGGGCGTGCATCACCGCACACAAGGCGTAGATATCGCTCCAAGGGCCGCGCGGCCATTCCATCGAATCCGTGTAGAGCTCGAACGGCGCAAACCCCGGGGTCGGCGTGCGGGTAGCGCGGCGCGAACGCGCCACGACCAGTTCGGGCACCAGATGGGCACGGGCGTTTTCGTCCATACCCACCGTGTCCAGCGAAATATCGCCGCAGATTTCACCTTGGGCATGCAGCGCCATCAAGGACGGCAGCAGATCGGACAAAAGCCGCTTGATGCGGGTTTCCGGCACGCCCCCCGCCGTGCTGGCGGCGATGGCGCTCAGCGGACGCAGTGCAAGCGGCGCGGCACCGGAAAAAGGGCCACGCGGCGTCAGGAGGCCGGCGGAAGAAGACATGATCGGGACTGCGCTGTCGCGCGACAGCTGAATTAACTATGGAATAAGGCGAATATTATCCAATCCGCACCGCAAGGACATTGCCGAAAATGTCCGAGCGCATCAGGCTGTGGCACGATAGCGTACCGCTAAACCTCTCTACACCTTTGGAAGCCATGAAAATTCGCGTTCTGAGTAGTCTGCTCGGCTTATCGGCCCTGCTGGCGGGCTGCGCCGGCGTCTCATCCCAAAAGCCGGAAGCGCCTCCCACCGCGGAAGCCCTGGACCAGCTGCAGCAGGTACGCGACAAATATAGCGCCGGCCGCTACGGAGAAGTCATCCGCGGCGTCGCCACCTCCGACGCCCTGGCCACTTCCACCAAGGCCGTACGCATCGAGGCCTACAAGCTGCAGGCGTTCAGCTACTGCGTGAGCAAGTATCCGCGGCTGTGCGAAGACAGTTTCGCCCGCATTCTGGCCCTGGACCCCGCCTTCGAACTGGCGCCCAACGAAGCCGGCCATCCGGTCTGGGGACCCGTCTTCCGGCACGCGCAGGCACAGGTTCCAAAGTAACTTCCCCTGCGCCAGACAAAAAAAAGGCCGCTGATTTGCATCAGCGGCCTTTTTGATTCCGGGCATGCCGCGCCGGACTGCGCGCGGCATCCCTGCCGGGTGTTTCCGCTTATTCGGCGGAATCCTCGGCGCCCAGGTCGGAAGCCGGCGTTTCCGCATCCGAGCCCACCGTGACCGGCGAGTCTTCGAACGGGTTGGCCAGCTGGCGGGCGGCTTCGCGTTCCGCAGCCTCCAGCGCTTCCTTGTCCCTGCGGGCATGGTGGTAAGCCAGGCCGGTACCGGCCGGGATCAGGCGGCCGACGATGACGTTTTCCTTCAAGCCGCGCAGGTCGTCGCGCTTGCCCATGATGGCGGCTTCGGTCAGGACCCGGGTGGTTTCCTGGAACGAAGCGGCCGAGATGAACGAGTCGGTCGACAGCGAGGCCTTGGTGATACCCAGCAGCACGTTGTCGTAGCTGGCCGGACGGCGGTCTTCAGCCGTGACGCGGTCGTTCTCGTTCAACAGCTCGGAGCGCTCGACCTGCTCGCCCGGGATGAACTCGGTATCGCCGGCGTCGACGATGTTCACGCGGCGCAGCATCTGGCGGACGATCACTTCAATATGCTTGTCGTTGATCTTCACGCCCTGCAGACGGTACACGTCCTGCACTTCGTCGACGATGTACGTCGCCAGCTTCTCGATGCCTTGCAGGCGCAGGATGTCGTGGGGATCGGCCGGGCCGTCCACGATCATTTCGCCCTTGTTCACCACTTGGCCGTCGTGCACCAGAACCTGCTTTTCCTTCGGAATCAGGAACTCGTGGCTCACGCCTTCCAGGTCGGTGATGACCAGACGCTGCTTGCCCTTGGTGTCCTTGCCGAACGAGACCGTGCCGGTGACGTCGGCGAGCATGCCGGCATCCTTCGGCGAACGGGCTTCGAACAGCTCGGCCACGCGCGGCAGACCGCCGGTAATGTCGCGAGTCTTTTGCGATTCTTGCGGAATACGCGCCAGAACTTCACCCACGGCAACCTGCTGGCCGTCACGCACCGTGATCAGCGCGCCCACCGGGAACGAGATGTTCACCGAGTGATCGGTGCCGGCGATCTTGACGTCTTCGCCGTTCTCGTTGACCAGCTTGATCTGCGGACGCATGACGATCTTGCCGCCACGGGTCTTCGGCGTGATGACAACGAGCGTCGACAGGCCGGTGACTTCGTCCACCTGCTTGGCAACGGTCACGCCTTCTTCGATGTTCTCGAAGCGGACGGCGCCGCCGTATTCCGACACGATCGGACGGGTCAGCGGATCCCACGTCGCCAGACGCGCGCCAGCCTTCACGGCTTCGCCATCGCCAACCAGCACGGTCGCGCCGTACGGGATCTTGTGGCGTTCGCGTTCGCGGCCGTTGTCGTCGAAGATCGCCAGTTCGCCGGAGCGCGAGATCGCCACGCGTTCGCCCTTGGCGTTGGTGACGTAGCGCATCGTGCTGGCAAAGCCGACGGTACCGCTGGACTTGGTTTCCACCGCGCTGGCCAGGGCCGAACGCGACGCCGCGCCACCGATGTGGAACGTACGCATCGTCAGCTGCGTGCCCGGTTCACCGATGGACTGAGCGGCGATGACGCCAACCGCTTCGCCCTGGTTGACCGGCGAGCCGCGGCCGAGGTCGCGGCCGTAGCAGTGCGCGCACAGACCGTGGCGCGTTTCGCAAGTCAGCGGCGTGCGGACCTTGACTTCGTCCACGCCGATGCGGTCGATGGTGTCGACCATGTCTTCGTCCAGCAGGGTGCCGGCGACGATGGCCGTTTCCTGCGTGTCCGGGTTGACGATATCAACGGCAGCCACACGACCCAGGATGCGATCGCGCAACGGTTCAATGACTTCACCGCCTTCGACCAGGGCCTTCATGTTGTAGCCCTGCGAGGTGCCGCAATCGTCCTCGGTAATCACCAAGTCCTGCGTCACGTCGACCAGACGACGGGTCAGGTAACCCGAGTTGGCGGTCTTCAGTGCCGTATCGGCCAGACCCTTACGCGCGCCGTGAGTCGAGATGAAGTACTGGAGTACGTTCAGGCCTTCACGGAAGTTCGCGGTAATCGGCGTTTCGATAATCGAGCCGTCCGGCTTGGCCATCAGGCCGCGCATACCGGCCAGCTGGCGGATCTGGGCGGCCGAACCGCGGGCGCCCGAGTCAGCCATCATGTAGATGGAGTTGAACGATTCCTGGCGCACTTCTTCGCCGTGACGGTTGATCACGGGCTCGGTGGCCAGTTGTTCCATCATCGCCTTGCCGACCTTGTCGCCGGCCTTGCCCCAGATGTCCACCACGTTGTTGTAGCGTTCCTGGGACGTGACCAGACCCGACGAGTACTGCTTGTCGATTTCCTTCACTTCGCGGCTGGCTTCGGCCAGGATGCCTTCCTTGGCGGTCGGGATCAGCATGTCGCCCATGGCGATGGAGATACCGCCGCGCGTGGCCAGGCGGAAGCCCGACTGCATCAGCTTGTCAGCGAAGATCACCGTGTCGCGCAGGCCGCAGCGGCGGAACGACTGGTTGATCAGGCGCGAGATTTCCTTCTTCTTCAGCGCCTTGTTCAGCACCGTGAAGGGCAGGCCCTTGGGCAGGATTTCGGACAGCAGCGCGCGGCCGACCGTCGTCTCGTGACGGCGGATCACCGGCTGCCATTCGCCGTTCTCGTCGCGCTCGTGTTCCTTCAGGCGCACGGTGATGCGCGACTGCAGTTCGACTTCGCCGTTGTCGTAGGCGCGCTGCACTTCAGCGACGTCGGTGAAGAAGATGCCTTCGCCGCGGCCGTTGATGCGCTCGCGCGTCGTGTAGTACAGACCCAGCACGATGTCCTGGGACGGCACGATCGACGGTTCGCCGTTGGCCGGGAACAGCACGTTGTTGGAGGCCAGCATCAGCGTGCGCGCTTCCAGCTGGGCTTCCAGCGACAGCGGCACGTGCACGGCCATCTGGTCACCGTCGAAGTCGGCGTTGAACGCCGCGCAAACCAGCGGGTGCAGCTGGATGGCCTTGCCTTCGATCAGGACCGGCTCGAACGCCTGGATGCCCAAACGGTGCAGCGTAGGCGCACGGTTCAGCATGACCGGGTGTTCGCGGATGACTTCTTCCAGGATGTCCCAGACCACCGGTTCCTGGCTTTCCACCAGCTTCTTGGCAGCCTTGATGGTCGTGGCCAGGCCCATCATCTCCAGACGATTGAAGATGAACGGCTTGAACAGTTCCAGGGCCATCAGCTTGGGCAGGCCGCACTGATGCAGCTTGAGCTGCGGACCCACCACGATGACCGAACGGCCCGAGTAGTCGACGCGCTTGCCCAGCAGGTTCTGACGGAAACGACCGCTCTTGCCCTTGATCATGTCGGCCAGGGACTTGAGCTGGCGCTTGTTGGCGCCCGTCATGGCCTTGCCGCGGCGACCGTTGTCCAGCAGCGAGTCGACGGCTTCCTGCAGCATCCGCTTTTCGTTGCGCAGGATGATTTCCGGAGCCTTCAGCTCCAGCAGGCGCTTCAAGCGGTTGTTGCGGTTGATGACGCGGCGGTACAGGTCGTTCAGGTCGGAGGTCGCGAAGCGGCCGCCGTCCAGCGGCACCAGCGGACGCAGGTCCGGCGGCAGCACGGGCAGCACTTCCATGACCATCCACTCGGCCTTGATGCCGGACTTCTGGAAGCCTTCCAGCACCTTCAGGCGCTTGGAGATCTTCTTGATCTTGGCTTCCGAGCTGGTGGCCTTCAGTTCGCCGCGCAGCGTTTCCACTTCGCGGTCGATGTCGATGGTGCGCAGCAGTTCGCGCACGGCTTCCGCGCCCATCAGGGCACGGAAGTCGTCGCCGTACTCTTCGGTCTTGGCGAGGAAATCGTCATCCGACATGATCTGGCCGCGCTTGAGCGGCGTCATGCCGGGTTCGATCACGCACCAGGCTTCGAAGTACAGCACGCGTTCGATGTCGCGCAGGGTCATGTCGAGCACCATGCCCAGACGCGACGGCAGGCTCTTCAGAAACCAGATGTGCGCGACGGGGCTGGCCAGCTCGATGTGGCCCATGCGTTCACGGCGAACCTTGGCGACGGTGACTTCCACGCCGCACTTTTCGCAGATCACGCCACGATGCTTCAGGCGCTTGTACTTGCCGCACAAGCACTCGTAGTCTTTGATCGGGCCAAAGATCTTGGAGCAGAACAGGCCGTCGCGCTCGGGCTTGAACGTACGGTAGTTGATGGTCTCGGGCTTGCGAACTTCGCCGTAGGACCACGAACGGATCTTCTCGGGCGAGGCGATGCCGATCTTGATGGCATCGAACTGCTCGTCTTGCGAGACTTGCTTAAAGAGGTCGAGTAGCGCTTTCATTAGTTACGCTCCAAATCCATGTCCAGGGCCAACGAGCGGATTTCCTTGACCAGCACGTTGAACGATTCCGGCATGCCGGCGTCGATGACGTGGTCGCCCTTGACGATGTTTTCGTATACCTTGGTACGGCCGGTGATGTCGTCGGACTTCACCGTCAGCATTTCCTGCAGGGTGTAGGCGGCGCCGTATGCTTCCAGCGCCCACACTTCCATTTCCCCGAAACGCTGACCGCCGAACTGCGCCTTGCCGCCCAGAGGCTGCTGGGTAACCAGCGAGTACGGGCCGGTCGAACGCGCGTGCATCTTGTCGTCGACCAAGTGGTGCAGCTTCAGGTAGTGCATGTAGCCAACCGTGACCGGACGCTCGAACTGCTCGCCGGTGCGGCCGTCGTACAGCCACGCCTGCGTACGCGAAGGCGTCAGCGCCATGCGCTTGGCGACGTCGTCCGGATAGGCCAGTTCCAGCATCGTGGTGATTTCCTCTTCGGTCGCGCCGTCGAAGACGGGCGTCGCGAACGGCACGCCGTTCTTGAGGTTCTGGGCCATTTCCATGACTTCTTCGTCGGTCAGCTCGTCGATGCGCGCGCCGGTGCCGGTCGTGTTGTAGACCTTGTCCAGATAGGCGCGGACGTTCTTGACCTGCGCAGTGCGCTCGTCGCGCAGCATGTCGGCGATGCGGTGGCCCACGCCCTTGGCAGCCCAGCCCAAGTGCACTTCCAGCACCTGGCCGACGTTCATCCGCGAGGGCACGCCCAACGGGTTCAGAACGATGTCGGCCGGCGTGCCGTCAGCCATGTGCGGCATGTCTTCCACCGGGGTGATGCGCGAGACCACGCCCTTGTTGCCGTGACGGCCTGCCATCTTGTCGCCAGGCTGCAGACGACGCTTCACGGCCAGGTAGACCTTGATCATCTTCAGCACGCCCGGGGGCAGCTCGTCGCCTTGCGTCAGCTTCTTGCGCTTTTCTTCGAAAGCCAGGTCGAACTGGTGGCGCTTCTGCTCCAGCGATTCCTTGGCCTGCTCCAGCACGACGGCGTGCGGCTCGTCGGCCAGGCGGATGTCGAACCACTGCCAGCGGTCCAGATCAGCCAGGTAAGCCTTGGTGATCGTGGCGCCCTTGGCCAGCTTGCGCGGGCCGCCGTTGACGGTCTTGTTGACCAGCATCTTTTCGATACGGTCGAACTGGTCGTTTTCAACGATGCGCAGCTGGTCGTTCAGGTCCTGGCGATAGCGGCGCAGTTCATCGTCGATGATGGACTGGGCGCGCTTGTCGCGCACGATGCCTTCACGCGTGAACACTTGCACGTCGATCACGGTGCCGGTCATGCCCGAGGGCACGCGCAGCGAGGTGTCCTTAACGTCGGACGCCTTTTCACCGAAGATGGCGCGCAGCAGCTTTTCTTCCGGCGTCAGCTGGGTTTCGCCCTTGGGCGTGACCTTGCCGACCAGCACGTCGTCGGCGCTGACTTCGGCGCCGATGTACGTGATGCCCGAATCGTCCAGACGGTTCAGTTGCGTCTCGGCCAGGTTGCTGATGTCGCGCGTGATTTCTTCCGGACCCAGCTTGGTGTCGCGGGCGACAACCGTCAGTTCCTCGATGTGCACCGAGGTGTAGCGGTCATCGGCAACAACCTTTTCGGAGATCAGGATCGAGTCTTCGAAGTTGTAGCCGTTCCAGGGCATGAACGCGATCAGCATGTTCTGACCCAGGGCGAGTTCGCCCAGGTCGGTCGATGCGCCGTCAGCCAGCACGTCACCCTTGGCGACCTTGTCGCCACGCTTGACGATGGGACGCTGGTTGATGTTCGTGTTCTGGTTGGAACGGGTGTACTTGATCAGGTTGTAGATGTCGACGCCGACTTCGCCAGCGACGTTTTCTTCATCGTTCACGCGGATCACGACGCGCTCGGCGTCGACGTGGTCGACCAGGCCGCCACGCAGGGCTTGCACGGTCGTACCCGAGTCAACGGCCACGGTGCGCTCGATGCCCGTACCCACGACCGGCTTTTCCGGACGCAGGCAAGGCACGGCCTGGCGTTGCATGTTGGCGCCCATCAGCGCGCGGTTCGCGTCGTCGTGTTCCAGGAACGGAATCAGCGAGGCGGCGACCGACACGATCTGCGACGGGGCAACGTCCATGTAGTGCACGTTGGCCGGGGCGGTCAGCATGGTTTCGCCAGCTTCGCGGCAAGCCACCAGGTCGTCCACGAAACGGCCTTCCTCGTCCAGCGCGGCGTTGGCCTGCGCGATGACGTAGTGGCTTTCTTCGATGGCCGACAGGTAGTCGATCTGCTCGCTGACCTTGCCGTCGATGATCTTGCGGTACGGCGTTTCCAGGAAGCCGTACTCGTTCAGGCGAGCGTACAGCGCCATGGAGTTGATCAGGCCGATGTTCGGGCCTTCCGGCGTTTCGATCGGGCAGACGCGGCCGTAGTGGGTCGGGTGCACGTCGCGGACTTCGAAGCCGGCGCGCTCGCGGGTCAGACCGCCCGGGCCCAGTGCGGAAACGCGGCGCTTGTGCGTGATTTCCGACAGCGGGTTGGTCTGGTCCATGAACTGCGACAGCTGGCTCGAACCGAAGAACTCCTTGATGGCGGCCGAGATCGGCTTGGAGTTGATCAGGTCGTGCGGCATCAGGTTTTCCGTCTCGGCCTGGCCCAGACGTTCCTTGACGGCGCGCTCGACGCGCACCAGGCCGGCGCGGAACTGGTTCTCGGCCAGTTCGCCGACGCAACGCACGCGACGGTTGCCAAGGTGATCGATGTCGTCGATCTGGCCACGGCCGTTACGCAGCTCGACCAGCACCTTGATGGTTTCAAGGATATCTTCGTTGGTCAGCGTCATCGGACCCGTGATGTCTTCACCACGGCCCAGACGGCTGTTGACCTTCATGCGGCCGACGCGCGACAGATCGTACGTTTCTTCGCTGTAGAACAGACGCTGAAACAGCGCTTCCACCGCTTCTTCGGTGGGCGGTTCGCCAGGACGCATCATGCGGTAGATGGCAACGCGCGCGGCCATCTGGTCGGCGGTTTCATCGGTGCGCAGCGTTTGCGAGATGTACGGGCCGCGGTCCAGGTCGTTCGTGTAGAGGGCCTGGATGTCGTGCACGTTGGCGGCGCGCAAGGCGCCCAGCACGCTTTCCGTGATTTCGTCGTTGGCGTTGGCGATGACTTCACCGGTGTCCGGGTCGACGATGTTCTTGGCCAGCACGCGGCCGTACAGGAAGTCTTCCGGCACGGAGATGCGCTGGATGCCGCCGGCAGCCAGGTCGCGCAGATGCTTGGCGTTGATGCGCTTGTCTTTTTCGACAATGACCTTGCCGCTGCGGTCGCTGATGTCGAAACGGGCCATTTCGCCCTTCCAACGCTCAGGCACGAATTCCATCATCGCGCCTTCGCTCTTCAATTCGAAGTTGTCGAAGTCGAAGAAGTTGGCCAGGATCGATTCCGGCGTCATGCCGATGGCCTTGCACAGAATCGTGACGGGCATCTTGCGGCGGCGGTCGACGCGGAAGAACAGGACGTCCTTCGGATCGAATTCAAAGTCCAGCCACGAGCCGCGGTAAGGAATCACGCGGGCCGAGAACAGGAGCTTGCCGGAGCTGTGGGTCTTGCCGCGGTCGTGCTCGAAGAACACGCCAGGCGAGCGGTGCAGCTGCGAAACGATGACACGCTCGGTGCCGTTGATGACGAAGGAACCCGTGCCCGTCATGAGCGGAATTTCGCCCATGTAGACTTCCTGTTCCTTCACTTCCTTCACGGTGGGCTTGCTGACTTCGCGGTCAAGCAGCACCAGGCGGACCTTGGCTCGCAGGGGCGAGGCATAGGTCAGGCCACGTTGCTGACATTCCTTGACATCGAACACCGGTTCGCCGAGCACATAGCTCACGAACTCCAAGCGCGCCATACCGTTGTGACTAACGATCGGGAAAATCGACGAGAACGCCGCCTGCAAACCGTCGGCTACGCGATCGGACGGGGCGGTATCCGCCTGCAGGAAAGTTAGGTAGGATTGAAGCTGTGTCGCCAACAGGAAGGGAACGTTTTGAACGTCTTCACGCTTGGCGAAGCTTTTGCGGATGCGCTTTTTTTCGGTGTACGAGTAAGGCATGAGCACTCCGACTCGAGGTTGCATGGGCCGTCAACCACGGCCCCAGGTGATACGACTCCAGGAAACCCCCCTGTAAAGGGCATACCCCCAGTAGGGGTTTCCTGGAAACGCAAAAGCCCGGGGACTGCAAACTGCGCTGTCCCCGGGCAAATTGACGCAGGTCTTACTTGACTTCGACCTTGGCGCCAGCTTCTTCCAGCTTCTTCTTGGCGGCTTCGGCGTCAGCCTTGGCCACAGCTTCCTTGACGGGCTTCGGAGCGCCGTCGACCAGGTCCTTGGCTTCCTTCAGACCCAGACCGGTCAGCTCGCGCACGGCCTTGATGACGCTGACCTTGTTGGCGCCGGCGTCGGTCAGGACGACGGTGAACTCGGTTTGCTCTTCAGCGGCGGCGGCAGCGCCACCAGCGGCGGGAGCAGCGACAGCGACAGCGGCGGCAGCAGCCGACACGCCGAACTTCTCTTCCATTTCCTTGATCAGCTCGGACAGCTCGAGCACGGTCATGCCAGCGATGGCGTCAAGGATTTCAGCTTTGTTAAGTGCCATTTTTCAGAACTCCAAATATTTTGGTAATGCCAGGGTTTGGGTGTCGCTCGGTCGTTCAGCGAATTCCGTGAAGGCAGGCGATTAAGCCGCAGCCTTCTGGTCGCGCACGGCGGCGAGGCCACGGGCGAACTTGGTCGGAACTTCGTTGAGCGTACGCACGAATTGCGCGATGGGGGCTTGCATGGTGCCCAGCAGCTTCGACAGCAACTCTTCGCGCGAGGGCATGGTGGCCAGGGCCTTCACGCCGTCTTGGTTCAGCAGGCTGTTGGGCAGAGCGCCCGCCTTGATGACCAGCTTGTCGTTGCTTTTCGCGAAACCTGCGAGGACCTTGGCCGCCGAAACCGGATCAGCGCTGATGCCATAGATCAGCGGACCGGTCAGTTGCTCAGCCAACGGCTCGAAAGCCGTGCCGGCAACAGCACGACGGGCCAGCGAGTTCTTCAGAACACGCAGATACACGCCCGATTCACGCGCAGTTTTGCGCAGTACGGTGACAGAGGCGACGTCCAGACCACGGTACTCAGCGATAACAATCGATTGGGCCTTGGCGACTTCCGCCGAGACTTCCTCGATCACCACCGCTTTCTCTTGACGATTGAGACTCACGGTTTGAACACTCCATCAAAAGACGCCTGGGGCCTGAGCCTTGCGCGTCAACCGAATGCGGCGCCTGGTCGAGTTCTTCGTGTAAAGAAATCTTCCTGGGGACGCCGTCTACGCTGGATCCGAACCTTACGGGCATCGGTATTAAGCGGAGGGGTCCGGTACTGCTTGAACCACCCTGCTCCAGCGGTCTTTGACAGCAACATCCGGAGGAATCCGGATGCAGCCCAAAGTACGTTTACAGCTATCGGCTTAGTTGGCCGACAGCGAGGCAATTTCCACGCGCGCACCGCCGCCCATCGTGGACGAAACGGCCAGCTTGCGCAGGTAAATGCCCTTGGCAGCTGCGGGACGAGCCTTTTGCAGGGCGTCGACCAGAGCGGCCAGGTTGGTTTGCAGCTGTTCCACGCCGAACGACGCGCGGCCGATCGTTGCGTGGATGATGCCAGCCTTGTCGGTGCGGTACTGAACCTGACCGGCCTTGGCGTTCTTGACAGCGGTAGCGACGTCCGGGGTCACGGTGCCGACCTTCGGGTTCGGCATCAGGCCACGGGGACCCAGGATCTGACCCAGGGCACCCACGACACGCATCGTGTCGGGCGAGGCGATGACCACGTCGAAGTCCATTTGACCGGCCTTGATCTGGTCAGCCAGGTCGTCCAGACCGACGATGTCGGCGCCAGCGGCCTTGGCGGCTTCAGCCTTGTCGCCTTGGGCGAACACGGCCACGCGGACCGACTTGCCGGTGCCGGCGGGCAGAACGACCGAGCCGCGAACCAGTTGGTCCGACTTCTTCGGGTCGATGCCGAGTTGCACGGCCACGTCAATGGATTCATTGAACTTGGCGACGGCGGTTTCCTTGACCAGGGTCAGGGCTTCAGCGACCGGGTACAGCTTGGTGCGGTCGATCTTCTGCGCAATGGCGGCGGCGCGCTTGGACAGTTTTGCCATGATTAGATCCCCTCAACCGTGATGCCCATGCTGCGGGCGCTGCCAGCGATCGTACGCACGGCGGCGTCCAGATCAGCGGCGGTCAGATCGGGGCCCTTGGCCTTGGCGATCTCTTCAGCTTGAGCGCGGGTCAGCGTGCCGACCTTGTCGGTATGCGGCTTGGACGAACCCTTTTGCACGCCGGCGGCCTTCTTGATGAGGACCGTCGCGGGCGGGGTCTTCATGATGAAGGTGAAGCTCTTGTCGGCGAAGGCGGTGATCACCACCGGAATCGGCAGACCAGGCTCCATGCCTTGGGTCTTGGCGTTGAACGCCTTGCAGAATTCCATGATGTTCAGGCCACGCTGACCCAGGGCCGGGCCAATCGGGGGGGAGGGGTTAGCCTTACCAGCCGGCACTTGCAGCTTGATAAAGCCGACGATCTTCTTCGCCATGCTTTGCTCCTTGCGGGTTATATCGCTCCTGGGCGTTCAGGCCTGGGAGCTCCCCGGGGGTTGAAATTAGGTCTTTTCGACCTGACTGAAATCGAGTTCGACGGGCGTGGCGCGACCAAAAATGGTGACAGACACGCGAACCTTGCTCTTTTCGTAATTGACTTCTTCGACGTTGCCGTTGAAGTCTGCAAACGGACCTTCCTTGACCCGAACCATCTCGCCCACTTCGAACAGGATCTTGGGGCGGGGTTTCTCGACGCCCTCTTCCATCTGGGAGAGGATCTTCTCGACTTCCTTTTCGGAAATCGGGGTCGGACGGTTGCCCGAGCCACCCAAAAAGCCGGTGACGCGGTTGGTGTTCTTGACCAGGTGCCACGTTTCGTCGGTCAAGTCCATTTCAACCAGGACATAACCGGGGAAAATGCGGCGCTCGGTGATCGACTTCTGGCCACCCTTGACCTCGACGACTTCCTCGGAGGGCACAAGAATGCGGCCAAAAGACGTTTGCAGGCCCGCGCGCTCGATGCGCTCGTTCAGGGCCTTGTGTACGCTTTTTTCCATGCCGGAGTACACATGGACGACATACCAACGCTTACTCATTCGCCGTCCTTATTTCCAGCCCAACAACAGGCCGTAAAGAATCCATTCGATGCCCTTGTCGAGCACCCACATGAAAAGGCCCATGACCGCCACAAACGCGAAAACGATACCCGTCATCTGGGTCGTTTCCTTGCGCGTGGGCCACGAGACACGCTTGACTTCGTTGTAGGACTCGCTGGCGAAGCTCAGGGTGCGGCGGCCGGGTTCGCTGAACCAGGCGATCACGGCTGCGATCACAAGGCCGCCGACGAATACGCCGATACGTGCAGGCATCGGTTGCGCGCTGAGCACGGAAAACCCGACGATGCCAGCAATAACGACAAGAACCGCCAGCCCGAGCTTCACCCGGTCGGCGGTACTGGTTACGGTTTCTACGCTGGTATTAGACATATTGCGACGCGAGCCGCCGTGAATGCGTAACTCGCGATGATCTCCCGCGGGTTTATCCTGGCGGTGGCAGGGGCAGTAGGAATCGAACCTACAACCTTCGGTTTTGGAGACCGACGCTCTGCCAATTGAGCTATGCCCCTAAAACACTACACTTGCACTACACAGCTGCTTCCGCCTTACATGCAACAACTTGCGGAACCATACATCATACTACTTTTACAGCAAAGATGGATAGAGGGACTTGAGAGTCCACTCTACCCATCCGGGTATTGCTTACTTCAGGATCTTGGCGACGACGCCGGCGCCGACGGTACGACCGCCTTCACGGATGGCGAAACGCAGACCTTCTTCCATGGCGATCGGAGCCAACAGCTTGACCGTCATGGCCACGTTGTCGCCCGGCAGAACCATTTCCTTGTCGGCCGGCAGTTCGATCGTGCCCGTCACGTCCGTCGTGCGGAAGTAGAACTGGGGACGATAGCCTTGGAAGAACGGGGTGTGACGGCCGCCTTCTTCCTTGGACAGGATGTACACCTCGGACGTGAAGTCCGTGTGCGGGGTGATCGAGCCCGGCTTGGCCAGAACTTGGCCGCGCTGGACGTCTTCACGCTTGGTGCCGCGCAGCAGGATGCCCACGTTGTCGCCGGCTTGACCTTGGTCCAGCAGCTTGCGGAACATTTCCACGCCCGTGCAGGTCGTCTTGACCGTCGGAACGATACCGACGATTTCGAGTTCTTCGCCGACCTTGATCACGCCGCGTTCGATACGGCCGGTCACCACGGTGCCGCGACCCGAGATCGAGAACACGTCTTCAACCGGCATCAGGAACGTGCCGTCCACGGCGCGCTCGGGCGTCGGGATGTACGAATCCAGCGCAGCGGCCAGAGCCATGATGGCCTGTTCGCCCAGTTCGCCCTTGTCGCCTTCCAGCGCCAGCTTGGCCGAACCCTTCACGATCGGGGTGTCGTCGCCCGGGAAGTCGTACTTCGACAGCAGTTCGCGGACTTCCATTTCCACCAGCTCGAGCAGCTCGGCGTCGTCAACCATGTCGGCCTTGTTCAGGAAGACGATGATGTACGGCACGCCAACCTGGCGCGACAGCAGGATGTGTTCGCGGGTTTGCGGCATCGGGCCGTCAGCGGCCGACACGACCAGGATCGCGCCGTCCATTTGCGCGGCGCCCGTGATCATGTTCTTCACATAGTCAGCGTGGCCCGGGCAGTCAACGTGCGCGTAGTGACGCGCTTCCGTTTCGTACTCGACGTGAGCCGTGTTGATCGTGATGCCGCGAGCCTTTTCTTCAGGAGTCGCGTCGATCTGGTCGTAGCCCTTGGCTTCGCCGCCGAACTTGTTCGACAGAACGGTCGTGATGGCCGCCGTCAACGTCGTTTTGCCGTGGTCAACGTGACCAATCGTACCCACGTTCACGTGCGGCTTGGTACGTTCAAACTTGCCTTTTGCCATGGCTGACTCCTGACCTGGATTGCGCTTCTGACTGAAGAAGAGAGAAATTAGTGGTGCCCATGGCGCGGATCGAACGCGCGACCTCTCCCTTACCAAGGGAGTGCTCTACCACTGAGCCACATGGGCAAATAAATCTTGGAGCGGGTGAAGGGAATCGAACCCTCGTCGTAAGCTTGGAAGGCTTCTGCTCTACCATTGAGCTACACCCGCGGCATACCCTTTCACCTTCTCTTTCCCAAACCTTTTTCAATCCGAAGCCCGGGAGAGCCTTACAACCTTCTTTGCGAAGGCTGCTCAGCTTTCTGGGCTTCACATTGTAAATCCAGGCAAACCGCGCCTGGATTTAGGTGTGGGTCTCTGGTGGAGGAGGTTGGATTCGAACCAACGTAGGCGCAAGGCCAACAGATTTACAGTCTGCCCCCTTTAACCACTCGGGCACTCCTCCACAGGAGAATTCGAGATTATGAACACTTTCAAATCCGCTGTCAAACGCTTGGGACGAAATATTCAAAATTCTTCTTCAACCACCGCAGCGTTTCCGCGCAGAGGGGGCGAAGCTTACAGGTTTCCGCGAATTGCTGCACGAAAAAGATCGGAATACTGCTCAGGGGTGTAGTTGACGGGGTTGGTGCCGGCCGATGGATCCTCGGCCGCCATGCGCCCCACCCGCTCGGCCTGGGCGTCGTCGATGCCGATTTCTGCCAGGGTGTGGGGGATGCCCACGGTCTCGCGCAGACGCAACACCCAGTCCAGCACCGCCCCCGGGCCGGACTCCGGCAGATCCAGGTAGCGCGCCAAGGCCTGCAGCCGCGGCGCCACCGCGTGTTCGTTGGCTTTCAGCACGTACGGCATGAGGATTGCGTTGAGCATGCCGTGATGCGCGTCGTACAGCGCGCCCAACGGATGCGCCAGCGCATGCATGGCGCCCAGCCCGCGCTGGAACGCCGTCGCGCCCATGCTGGACGCCACCAGCATCTGCAGCCGCGCCTGCAAATCGCTGCCGTTGGCGACGGCCTGCGGCAAGTATTCCTTGACCAGGCGCATGCCTTCGATCGCGATGCCCGCCGCCATGGGATGGAAGAAAGGCGAACAGTAGGCTTCGAGATTATGCGACAGCGCGTCCATTCCGGTCGCCGCCGTTATCTTGGGCGGCAGGCCGACAGTGAGCTCGGGGTCCAGGATCACCACGGCAGGCAGCATGCGCGCGTGGAAGATGATGCGCTTGACCTCGGCGGCCTCGTCGGTGATGACGGAAGCGCGCCCTACTTCGGAACCCGTGCCCGCGGTGGTCGGCACGGCCACCACCGGGGCCATGCCCGCGACGTCGACGCGCAGGTAGTTGTCGCCGACATCCTCGAAATCCCATAATGGCCGCCGCTGCCCGGCCATCAGCGCGATGGCCTTGGCGGCATCCAGCGCGGAGCCGCCGCCGAATGCGATCACGCCATCATGGCGGCCTTGCCGATAGGCTTGCACGCCATCGTCCACATTACGGCCCGTGGGATTGCCTTTGATCTCGTGGAACAGGCCGCATTCCAGCCCTTCCTGGCGGCACGCTCGCACGGCCTGCGTCACCATCGGCAAGGCAGCAAGCCCGGGATCCGTCACAAGCAGAGGTCGCTTCATGCCCAGGCCGCGGCATAGCTCGGGCAGTTCCTTGATGCGGCCGGGGCCGGCCTTGATGGCGGTGGGATAGTTCCAATTAACACTGGGCACGGTCATGGCGGGTTTCCTGATGGCGTCGTGTCAGACGCTGCGCAGATGGAAGGATTTGGCTTGGGTGAGCTGCTCGTAGCCCACGACAGACAAGGAGACGCCGCGGCCGGAGTTCTTCACGCCGGTCCAAGCCAGCGCGGGATCCAGGTAATCGCAACGGTTCATGAAGAACGTACCCGCCTGCACCTGGCGGCCTATATGCAGGGCCGCATCCTGGTCCTGCGTAAAAGCCGCCGCCGTCAGGCCGTAGGGACTGTCGTTCATCAGGCCGACCGCCTCCTCGTCGCTGTCCACCGCCATGATGCCGACAGCGGGACCGAAGCATTCATCACTCATGATGCGCATGCGATGATCGACCTGCGTCAGCAGCGCCGGCGCGACGTAAGGCGAGCCTATGCTCGCTTCCTTAAAATACGAGCTATCAATCATATTTCTGGCGCCGGCGGAAACCGCAGCCCCGATGATGTCGCGGATCTCGGCGGCGGCTTTTGCGCGCACCACCGGCCCCAGCGTTGTTTCGGCGTGCAGCGGATTCCCCAGCACGTAGCTGCGGGTCAATTCGACCGCACGCTCGACGAACTCGTCGTACCGCGCACGCGCCACATAGATGCGCTGGATGCCGCAGCAGGATTGGCCTGAATTAAAAAAGGCGCCGTCCACCAACGTCTCGACCGCATGGTCGATCTTCGCGTCCTCGCGCACATAGGCTGGATCATTGCCACCCAGCTCCAGGCCGACGCCGATGAACCTCCCCGCCGCGCTTTCCTCCACGACATGCCCGCCGCGCACCGAACCGGTAAACGAGACGTAGCCAATCTCCGGCGCGCGGATCAGCCTGCGCACGATGTCATGGTTGGCATGCAGGTACTGGAACACGCCCTTGGGCGCGCCGGCTTTCTGGAATGCGCGTTCGATCAGTTCCGCGCACAGGGGCGTCTGGTCGGAATGCTTGAGAATGACGGTATTGCCGGCCATCAGCGCGGGCACGATGCTGTTCACCGCCGTCAGCAAGGGATAGTTCCACGGCGCAATGGTCAGCGCCACGCCTATGGGTTCGCGGCTGATGAAGCGCGTGAATCCCGCCATTTCCGCAACCTGGATGGGCGCCAGCGCCTCACCCGCGATCGCGATCATGTGGCGCGCGCGGGCCTCGAAGCCCGCCACCTCTCCGGGCGTATAGCGCAGCGGCCGGCCCATCTGGATGGTAATGGCGCGCGCGATCTCGTCCTTCGCGGCGACGAAGCGGTCGACGGCCTCGGACACGATGCGCCCCCGCTCCTGCACGCCCAGTGCCTGCCACGCGCCCTGCGCGGCTTGGGCGTCGGCGAGCGCCTGTGCGATCTGCGCCTCGCTGGCGTAGGGACGGCGCACGACCTCGCGCCCGTCGATGGGACTGATGGTGATGAGTTCCTGGGTCATGTCTGCCCTGCGCAAGCGGTGTGGTTTGGATTCAGATGATTTCGAAGTAGCGCGCCAGTTCCCAGTCGGTCACGTGGCGGCGGAACTGCCGTTCTTCCCATTCACGCGTCGCCGCGTAATGTTCGACGAAGGCATCGCCAAACAGATGGCGCGCGGCCTCGGATTCGCGCAGCCGCTGCGCGGCCTCCCAGAGCGTGGTGGGCAAGCGCAGATGTGCCGGGAACTGCTGCGTATAGGCGTTGCCCTGCACCATCGGCTCGGGTTCCAGGCCCTGCTCAATGCCATACAGGCCCGAAGCCAGGGCGGCGGACAAGGCCAGATAGGGATTGGCATCGGCCGATCCGATGCGCACCTCGACGCGCTGCGATTTGTCGCTGCCTGGAATCAGCCGCAGCGCAGTGGTGCGGTTTTCCATGCCCCAGGTCGCATCCAGCGGCGCCCAGTACCCGGGTACCAGGCGCGAATAGCTGTTGATGGTCTGCGCATACATGGCCATGAATTCCGGCAGGTAGCGCTGCACACCGGCCATGAAGGAAGCTTGCGTCGCGCTCATGCCGTGCGGCCGGGATTCGTCGTAAAAGGCCGAACGGTTGGTCTTGTGGTCGCGTAGCGACAGATGGATGTGTCCGCTCTGGCCGGGATGATCATGCGACCATTTCGCCATGAAGGTCGCCATCAGCCCGTTCTGCTGCGCCAACGCCTTGGTGAAAGTCTTGAAGAGAAAGGCCTTGTCGCCCGCGGCCGCGGCCAGGTCCACTGCCAGGGCCGCTTCCAGCACGCCCGGCCCGGTCTCGGTGTGCAGGCCTTCGATGGGCATGTCCATGCGTTCGCACATGTCCAGGAGCTTGCGGTAGAAGTCGCCTTCGACCGTGCTGCGCAGCACCGAGTAGCCGAAATTTCCCGGCGTCCAGTTCTCCATGTTGCGGTAGTTCTTGGCGCGCACCGAGTGCGGCGTTTCGCGGAACATGAAGAACTCGTACTCCAGCGCGGCATAGACGTCATAGCCCATGCCCGCGGCCCGGTCCAGCGTCCGGTGCAACAACCGCCGCGGACAGATGGCGCCCGCGTCGCCTTCGAATTCCGCCAGGAACAGCAGCATGTCTTCGCCGCCCGGTCCCTGCTCCAGCGGCAGCCGGCGGCCGCTTTGCGGGATGATCCTGAGCTTGGCATCCGGATAGGCCGTGTGCCAACCCGTGTACTTGGTGTTGTCGTACAGCTGGTCGTCCAGGTCCCAGCCGAACACCACGTCGCAGAACGCCAGCCCCGAGCGCAGCGCGCCCAGGAATTTGTCGCGCCGCAAGTACTTTCCCAGCATGACGCCATCGACGTCGGACAAACCTACCTTGATGTGCGAGAGCTGGCTGGCTTGCACCAGCCGCTCCGCGTCTTCCACCGTTGCTACCCCTAGTGCATGCATGCTCTTTCACCTTGTGACTGAAGCGTTGCGTTGGACTGCGGGCGGGCGGCGCGGCGTTCAGGTCATGGCCGCCCCCAGCACCCGCATCGCCTGGCGATGCAGCTGCGGCGTGGCGGCCGCGACGACGCGGCCCTGCGATTCGAGACTGAGCGGCTGCCCCGACCAATCGGTAATGACGCCGCCCGCCCCTTCGATCACGGGCATCAGCGCCAGATAGTCATACGGCTGCAGGCCGGACTCGACCACCAGGTCGACGTGTCCGCTCGCCAGGAGGCCGTAGCTGTAGCAATCGCCGCCGTAACGGCGCATGCGCGCGGCCTGCGTCAGCGCCTCGAAGGCGGCCAACTCGGCGCCGGCAAAGATGTCGGGTGAAGTGGCGTACAGCACGGCCTGGCGCAGTTCGGCGCAAGCGCTGGTGCGGCAGGCGGCGCCGTTCAGTTGCGCGGCCACGCCGGCCGCGCCGACCCAGCGCTCGTCCAGCATGGGTATGTCGATTACGCCGAGCACAGGCTTGCCCCGATGCAGCAGCGCCAGCAGCGTGCCCCACAACGGGTTGCCGGAAATGAAGGCGCGCGTGCCGTCGATGGGGTCCAGCGACCACACGAATTCGGCTTCGGCATGCGAGGCGCCAAACTCTTCTCCAAAGATGCCGTGCTCGGGATAATGCTGGGCGATGGCCTCGCGCAAGGCGGCCTCGACCTCACGGTCGGCCTGCGTGACCGGGCTTTCGTCCGCCTTGGTGTCCACGTCCAGCGGATGCCGGAACCACTTGCGCGACAAGGGGCGGACGCGGTCCGCCAGCGTTTGGGCGAACGAGGAGTACGCGGCCAGCTGCTGCGCGGATAACGGCGGTGAAGTTTGCATCGATGAGCTCCAGGCGTGGCGCGGGAGGATGCGCCTACGCCAAAAAAAACCCTTGAATACTGGTTTTTCCAGTCTAGACACGTTGCCACAAATTTGCAAACATACATAAAACTGCAACTTGCCGGATTTGTTGCAGAAGGCTGTCCAACTACGTAGCTCGCCACCGTTGCCGTGTATTCCAACCGGAGTTCCATCATGCAATGTATGAAGAAGCTTAGCCTTGTGGTTGCAGTAATTTCCCTAGGTTGGACGCAGGCCCACGCCGGCGCCATCACCGTCTACACCGCCCTCGAAGAAGATGAAATCGCGGCCTATCTGAAAGCCGCCAACGCCGCCATGCCGGACGTGAAGGTCAACGTGCTGCGGCTGTCCACCGGCGATCTGGGCGCGCGCCTGATCGCCGAGGCCTCCAACCCGCAGCAGGACGTGATCTGGGGCTTCGCCGTCAGCAACATGCTGGATCCGCGCCTGCAAAACCTGCTGGAGCCGTATGCGGCCAAGGGCATGGACGCCCTGCCCGCGCAGTACAAGGGCGCCGACCAGAAGTGGTTCGCCGCCACCGGCTACGTAGCCGCATTCTGTGTAAACACGGACAGGCTCAAGTCCAAGAATCTGCCCATGCCGACCTCCTGGGAAGACCTGACCAAGCCGGTCTACAAGGGCGAGATAGTTATCCCCAGCCCTGCCGCCTCGGGTACCGGCTATCTGCAGATCGTCGCGCTGCTGCAGGGTATGGGCAAGGAGAAAGGCTGGGCGCTGCTCAAGGACCTGGACAAGAATGTGGCCCAGTACACGCCGTCCGGTTCGCGCCCCTGCAAGATGGCGCGCGCCGGCGAGTACGCCATCGGCGTGTCCTTCGCCTTCCCCGCCATGCAGTCCATCGAGGAAGGATTCCCCATCAAGATGGTGATTCCATCCAAATGGGTGGGCTACGAACTGGAAGCCTCGGGGCTGATGAAAACGGCCAAGAATCCCACCGACGCCAAACGCTTCCTCGATTGGACGCTGTCGGCGCAGGCCGGCGGCCTGTACAGCAAGTACAAGGAACTGGTGACCATCCCCGGCGCCACACCCAACAAGGCCGCCGAAGCCGCCGGCCTGCCCAAGGACCTGACCGCCGTGCTGTATCCCGTGGACTTCCCCAAGTCGGCCGCGGAGCGGGACGCCACCATTAAGACCTGGCAGGAAACCATCAAGCGTTGACGGTGCCGCGGCCGGCGCAAAGCCGGCCGCAGCCTGTCCTGGAGACGCCATGTATCTGGAATTGCGCGGAATCCGCAAGACGTTCGATGCGTCGGTAGCGCTGCAAGACATCGACCTGTCCGTGGGCGAACATGAATTCGTCTGCCTGCTGGGCCCCAGCGGCTGCGGCAAAACCACCCTGCTGCGCATCGTGGCGGGCTTGCTGCCCTTTGACCGCGGCACCATCACGCTGGGCGGGCGCGACCTGAGCGCGCTGCCGGCGCGCAAGCGCGGCTTCGGCATCGTGTTCCAGTCGTATTCCCTGTTCCCCAACATGACCGTGGCGCAAAACGTGGGTTACGGCCTGCGCATCCGCGGCGAATCGCGCGAACGCATCGGCGCGCGCGTAAAGGAACTGCTGACGCTGATCAAACTGCCCGAACATGCGGAGCGCTATCCGCACCAGTTGTCCGGCGGCCAGCAGCAGCGCGTGGCGCTGGCGCGCGCGCTGGCGGTGGATCCGGCGCTGATCCTGCTCGACGAACCCCTGTCCGCGCTGGACGCGCGCGTACGCACCGACATGCGCGCCGAGATCCACGACGTGCAGCGGCGCCTGAAAATTCCCACTGTCATGGTCACGCACGATCAGGAGGAAGCGCTGACGCTGGCCGACAAGATCGTGTGCATGAACGACGGCCGCATCGAGCAGGTGGGCTCGCCTTCCGATCTGTACCTGCGCCCGCGCACCCGCTTTGTGGCGAACTTCGTGGGCCTGAGCAATCTGCTGCCCACCGACTGGGTGCGCGAGGCCATGCCCCAACTGCTGGCGACGCGGCCCGAGGGCGCCAGCGAGCGCTACGAGGCCTGCCTGCGGCCCGAGAACCTGCGCATCGCGGCGGACGAACACGGCCCGGGCCGCGTGCAGGACATGACGTTCATGGGCAACCTCACCCGCCTGCGCATCGCCTGGCAGGGACGCGAACTGCTGGTGGAACAACATGGCGCCGCGGGCCTGTCGCGCGGCGCCCCCGTGCGGCTGGACATGGAGCCGGGCCAGTGCGCCTGGGTCAGTGTATGACGGATCGCACCACGCAAACCGGGGCCGCCGCTTGAGCGCCGCCCACGCCAGCCCGGCCATCGCGGCGCCAACCGGCCGCGCCCCCTGGTCCGCCGACCGTGTGCTGCTATGGAGCTGCGTCGGCATCCCTCTGGCGGGCCTGGCGCTGTTCTTCCTCTATCCGCTGGCGACTGTAGCGTGGCGCAGCCTGGTCGAGAAGGACGGCTCGGTCGGCCTGGGCAACTATGCCGAGGTCTTCGCCACGCGCGGCGTGCTCACCGCCACGCTCAACAGCCTGGTCATGAGCACCGCCACCACGGTGGTCAGCGTCGCGCTGGGCTTTGCCATCGCCTACGGCCTGGATCGCAGCTGCATGCGCGGCAAGGCCGCCGTGCGGCTGGCGCTGGTGCTGCCGCTGCTGGCGCCTTCGCTGGTGCAGGGCCTGGGGCTCATCTTCCTGCTGGGCCGCAACGGGCTGGTACATCGCTGGACAGGCTGGGAAATAGATATCTACGGCTTCTGGGGCCTGTTGATCTCCAACGTGTTCTACGCCCTGCCCCAGGCCGTGCTGATCCTGCAGGCGGCCTTGCGCAACATGGATGCGCGCTACTACGACGCGGCCGAAGTGATGGGCGCGTCCGGCTCGCGCCAGTTCCTCGACATCACCCTGCCCAACTGCAAGTTCGGCTTGCTGAGCGCGGCCTTCGTGGTGTTCGTCATCACCATTACCGACTTCGGCAACGCCGCCGTGATCGGCGGCAACTACCGGGTGCTGGCCACCGAGATCTACAGCCAGGTATCCGGGCAGATGAACTTCGGCATGGGCTCGGTGGTCGGCATCCTGCTGCTGCTGCCATCGCTGATTTCGGTGCAGATCGAACGCGTCGCCTCGCAGCGCCAGTTCGGCTCGGCCTCGCCCAGCGGATTGCGGGTCACGCCGCAACCGGCTCGCGGGCGCGATGCGGCGTTCACCGCCGGCGTGTTGCTGGCCAGCGGCACCATCATCCTGACCGTGGCCACGGTGATCTTCGCCAGCTTCATGCGGCTGTGGCCCTATCGCATGGAATGGACGCTGAAGCATTACGACATCACAGTCAGCGGCGGCTACACACCACTCTGGACGTCGCTGTACCTCTCGCTAGCGGCGGCAGGCGGCGGCGTGCTGCTGCTGTTCTTCCTGAGCTTCGGGGTGTGCCGCATTCCGCGCGCGTGGGCCAAGCTGGTGTACCTGGTCTCGGTGCTGCCGGTGGGCGTTCCCGGCCTGGTGCTGGGCTTGTCGTACATCTTCGCCTTCAACGCTCCCGGCACGCCGTTGTATGCGCTGTACGGCAGCGCCGCGCTGATTGCCTTGTGCAACTTCTACCATTACCACACGCAGGGTTTCCTGACGATGATGACCGGCATGCGCGCCGTGCCGCAAGCGCTGGAGGAGGCTGTCAGCTGCCTGGGCGGCGGCACGCTGCGGGTGCTGCGCGACGCCGTGCTGCCGCTGATCGGCCCGACCGTGCTGGGCGTATTCTTCTTCCTGTTCATGCGGTCCATGGTGACGCTGTCGGCGGTGATCTTCCTGGTCACGCCATCCGTGAGCGTGGCGCCCGTTTCCGTCCTGCGCCTGGACGAAGCGGGGTTCGTCTCGCAGGCTGCCGCCTATTCAACCCTTATCATGCTGGTCGTGGGAGGCTCCCTGCTGGCATTGCGCGCGCTGATCGCCGCAGCCGCGCGGCGCCGGACATAGATTAGGAAACATCGGACATGTGGCAAGAAGAGCGGTATCAGAGAATCCGCGCCCTGCTGTCTTCATTGCAGCAGGTATCGACCGACCGTATCGTCGGCGAACTAGGGGTTTCAAGGGAGACAGTCAGGCGTGACCTGCTGGAATTGGAGGCCATGGGCGAATTGCGCCGGGTGCACGGCGGCGCCGTGCCGGTGCACAGCGAACCGCCCATCGCGGAACGCGTGCATACCCGCGTCAAGTACAAGCGCGCCATCGCGCGCGCGGCCGCAGGGCTGGTATCCAGCGGACAGACCCTGTTCCTGGACGCTGGCAGCACCACCAGCGTGCTGGCCGACGAGCTGGCCAAGCTGTCGGGCCTGACCGTCATCACCAACTCGTTTGACGTCGCCTTGAAGGTGGGCGCGGCCGGCAACGGCGCAAACCAGCTGATCATGCTGGGCGGCTCCGTGGGCGGCCCGGTGTGCGCCACGGCCGGCGACATCACGATCGCCGAGATCCACCGCTATCGCGCGGATCTGGCGCTGCTGTCGCCGGTCGGCGTGGACGCCGAATTCGGCGCCACCAACTATGACCTGCGCGAGGCCGAAGTGGCGCGCGCGATGGCGGCCAGCGCCAAGCAGCTGGTACTGCTGGCCGACTTCAGCAAGATCGGCCTGTGCAGCCGCGTGTCGTACTGCAGCGCGGACCGCATCGACCATCTGGTCACCAACACCAGCGCGCAGAAGTCACCCGCCTACGCCGCCCTGAAATCCGCCGTAGGCAAGATCGTGGCGGTGTAGCGCAATCATCGACTTGCGCATCAGTCCAGCGACACGCCCGCAGTCTTCACCATGTCGGCCCAATACACAGTGTCTTCCTGCAATCGCGTCTTGAACGCGGCGGGCTGGCTGCCCACCGCCCAGCTGCCGCCGCTGTTGATCTTGGCGATCACCGCGGGCGATTTCATCGCCTGCCCCACCGCTTGCGCCAGGTAGGCAATGCGCTCGGGCGGCGTGCCGGCGGGCGCGAACAGTCCATACCAATCATCGGCGGTAATGCCTTCCATGCCCGCCTGCTTGAGCGTGGGCGCCCCCTTGAAGATGCCGATGCTGTTCTCGTGGCTGAGCGCCAGAATGCGCAGCTTGCCGGCGGCGACCATGGGTTCGGCCGACGCCGGTGAAGTTATCAACATGTCCACCGTGCCGCCCATGAGGTCGGTGATGGCGGGCGCGGCGCCTCGATAAGGCACGTGCACCAGCTTCACGTCGGCCTTCTGCGATAGCAGCGCCCCCATCAGATGGCTCATGGTGCCATTGCCGGGCGTCGCGTAGGTTATCGCGCCGGGCTGCTTGCGCGCGGCTTCCAGATAATCGTTCAGCGTGCGGTACGGGCTCTCGCTGCGCGCCACCAGCACCAGCGGCGCCGAAGTGATCTGCGAGATGGGCGTGAAGTCCTTGACCGGGTCAAAGCCCACGTTCTTGTACAGGCGCGGATTGACGGCCATGACGCTGGTCTGCGACATCACCAGGGTATAGCCGTCGGGCTTGGCGCGCGCCACTTGCGCCGTGCCGACGTTGCCGCCCGCGCCCGAACGGTTTTCCACCACCACGCTCTGGCCCGTGATGGCGCCCAGTTCCTGCGCGATCAGGCGCGCGACACCATCGTTGCCGCCTCCCGGAGGAAACGGCGACACGACCGTGATGGCCTGCTTGGGATAGTCGGGTAACGGCGCGGGCGCCTCGGCGTGGGCAACGGTCCCCCACAGCAGACCGGCCAGCGCCGCGGCTGCGGCCTTGCGTACGTGCGATGCATGATGCTTCATCTGAGTTCCCCTTGTGATTGGCGGCCGCATACTCGGCCGTCCTTTGCATTCCGGTTCGGCATGAACCGTCCGCACCCCGGCCGCAAGGGCCGGGGCGTACTTTTCGGATTGAAGCGTCTGCTGTGCCGCGGGCGCCGGGTCGGGCGGGCGCGGCGGGTCCGGGATCAGCGGGCCGGAAAGCGGTAGCCCGCCAATTCACGTTCGTCGATCTGCTTGACCAGATTGGTCTCCCAGGCCAGGTACTGGCGCGCGGCGGCCTTGTTGCCGTCGTGGCGGTCATGCACGAAAAACAGATAGTCGATGCAGTCGGCGTTCGCAGGCTCGGCCGGCGTGGCCGCCAATGCGATGCCCTGCGCGGCCCAGCCAGAGGGGTCGCCGGTGTTGCCCTGGATGTCTTGCACGCCCAGCGCCCGCAAGTCCTGTGCTGCCCAGGCGGCCAGGGCCGCGTCCTCGGCCAGCAACACCACGGGACGCGCGGCATCCAGGTGCAGACTGGCCAGGCGCGGGCGGATGGACCAGCGTGCGCCTGCGATATGGCCGGCGCGATAGCGCATGCTGGGACGAAGATCGACCAGCTGCGCGCCCTGCGCAAGCGCGGCTGCAAGTTGCGCATCGCCCAGCAGGGGCAATTGCGGCGCCAGCGTCTTTTCCACAGGGTTCTCCAGCTGCGCCTGCAAGCCTTCGCGCAACACGCTGGCGTCCCAGCCCATCTGCCGCAGCCAGCTGGCGACCACTGGCGCGCGCACGCCTTCGGCGTCGAACACGACGATACGCGCGCCGCGCACGGCCAGGTACTGGTCGGTGGCCTGGATCAACTGGCCGCCCGGTGTGTGCTGCGCACCGGGCAGCGAGCCTTGCGCGTACTCTTCGGCGCTGCGCACATCGCACAGGAAGGTGCTGCGGGTCTGGTCGCGCAACCAGGCTTGCACCTCTTCCGCACCGACCACCGGCACGCCATGACTTTCTGCCAATCGCAAGGAACGCTGTGCCAGCGCGGGCAGGTCCTGCGGTGCAACGCCATCGTCGTAGCGGCGCCGTGCGCCGTGTTCGAGCTGCAGATCCTCGAGGTACCAGCCTTGCGTGCCGTTCTCCAACGCGTAGACAGGGTTGGGCACGCCCAGATTGATCAGCGTCTGCGCCCCGATGATGCTGCGCGTGCGGCCGGCGCAGTTCACCACAATGGTGGTCTGCGGATTGCTCGCCAGCGTATGGGCGCGCAGCGCCAGTTCGCCATTGGGGCAGCAGATGCCGCCCGGGATGCTCATCTTCTGGTATTCCGCGTAAGGCCTGCCGTCCAGCACGATCAGGTCGTCGCCGCGGCGCTGGCGTTCGGCCAGGTCGCGCGCGCCGATGCGGGGGGTGTGGAAAACTTCTTCGGCCAGTTCACCGAAGGTTTTGCTGGGCACGTTCACGCCTGCGAAGATGGCATAGCCGTCGCGCTGCCATTGCGCAATGCCGCCGCTCAGACGATGCACGTTGCGGTATCCGAGCGCGGCCAGGGCCTGTGCGGCACGCGTCGCCGTGTCATCAGCGCCGCCGTCGTCGTAGAGCGCGATGCGCACATCGCGCCGCGGCGCCAGGCGCACGATATCGACTTCCAGCCGGCTGTAGGGCACGGGCGCGGCGTAGAACAGATGCCCCTCGCCATATTGGCCGTGCTCACGCACGTCCAGCAGCGCGATTTCCGCGTCATCATGGAGCCATTGCTTGAGCGTGTGCGGATCAATGTCGATGACGGGCTGGTCTTGGGTGGGGTGCATCATGGTATTCAGGGAAGACGGAGAAAGTTGGGATAGCGCTTGATCGAGGTCGGCGATGAGGTCGTCGGGATCCTCCAGGCCCACATGCAGGCGCAGCATGGCGCCGCGCGGCTTGGGATCCGGCAGGGACCGCGCCGCGCCCAGATTGACGGGTATCACCAGGCTTTCGAAGCCGCCCCACGATGCGCCGATGCCGAACAGCCGCAGGCTGTTGATAAGTCGCTCGACAGCGTCGATGCCGGCCGCGGCGGCGAACTCCACCGTCAAGAGGCCATTCGCGCCGCTGCAATCGCGCAGCCACAACGCATGGGAAGGATCGCCGGGCAGGGCCGGACATAGAACGCACGCCACCTCGGGGCGGCCCAACAGGAAGTCCGCCACGCGCATGGCGCTGCGGGCGTGCTGCGCCATGCGCAAGGGCAGCGTGCGCATGCCGCGCAGCACCAGATACGCGTCATCGGCACCAACGGTCTGCCCCAGGTCCACGGTGGCGCGCTCCAGCGCATTCCAGGCGCGCGCGTTGGTGATCGCAGCGCCCATCATCACGTCGGCGTGCCCGCCCAGATACTTGGTGGCCGCCAGGATGGAGATGTCGGCGCCCAGCGTAAGGGGTTTGTGCAGCAATCCGGAGGCCCAGGTGTTATCCACAGCCAGCCAGCAATCATGGGCACGGGCCAACGCGGCCAGCGCCGGCAGATCCGGCATCTCATAAGTCAACGAGCCCGGCGATTCCGCATAGATCATGCGGGTTTCAGGACGGATGAGCGCTTCGATGCCAGCGCCGTCAGGCCGGTAGTACGTGTACGCGATGCCCAGCCGCGCCAGATGTTCCGCGCAGAAGCGGCGCACGGGCTCGTACACCGCATCCGTGATCAGCACGTGGTCCCCGGCGCGCAGGTAGGCCAGCAGCACGGTGGCGATGGCGGCCTGTCCGGTGGGATATAGCTTGGCGCGATAGCCCTCTTCCAGCTCCACCAACGCGTCTTCAAGCGCATGCGTGCTATCGGTGCCGCGCGCGCCGTAGGACGGCAGGCGCTCCTGGTCGCGGCGGCTGCGCGTGTCGCGCCACGCCTGCACGCTGTCGAAGACAAGTGCTGGCGCGCGTGACGGGCGTATTGACCCAGCCGCGATGAGGGCGGCCGGCGCGCAACAGGCGCGTGGCGGACCGATAGGGCTTGTCCATGATCAGCGGCGCGTCTGCACGCCGATCGGCATGACTTTGCAGGTACCGGCAGCCAGATCGAACGCCAGGCGCTCGGTCAGCGTTTCCAGTGCGCGGCCATACATGTGCAGATGGCGGATGACGCTGTCGCCCTGGATTTCCACGGCGTGGATATCGTCCGGCATCAGCGCAATGCCCGTGCCGGGACCGACCACCACGGTGCCGGTCTTTTCTAGCCGGCCCACGCCGGGCACGGAGCCGTCGTCGCTGCGATCGTAGACGTAGTTGTATTCCACGCCTTCCACGGCCGCGATACAGGCCCAGGTCGTGTGGTTGTGCGGAACGATCTGCTTGCCGGGACGCATGACGTTCAGATAAAGCGCGTAGCTCTTGTCGGCGTCTTCGGCGATCAGGTAGCGGGCCTGACGCTCGCCGTCTTCCGGAGCGGGATAGCGATCGGCGGCCCACCAGTCGGAGTGGCCGGCCAGGCCGATCAATTCATCCAGCACGGTTTGCAGGCTGTCGCGGTTCAGCCCCTTATTTCCTAAAGTTTTTTTAATATTTTCGATGGCACTGGTGATGCCGGCCTGATGAGGGTGTGCGTTGCTCACTTTGTGTTTTCCCTATTTTCACGAGTTATGGCATTGAATGTATCCCCCCTCCTCACGCGGAACAATTTAAATTGCCTTAAGATTCCATTAGCATCTCTAATACTTCGTAGAGCACCATGCGCAATCTGGATCTGGACCTGCTCCGCACGCTGACCGCCATCGCCCGGCACGACACTTTCTCGGAAGCCGCCAACCGGCTGCACAAGACGCAGTCCGCCGTGACGCAGCAGATGCAGCGGCTGGAATCTCTCATCGGCCAGCCCTTGTTCGAGAAACAAGGCCGCAACAAGGTGCTCTCTTCGCATGGACGCCGCCTGGTGGAGTACGCCCGCCACATGCTGGCCATCAACGATGAGGCGCTGCGCGCCTTGCAAGACGGACCGCTGGAAGGCGACCTGAAGCTGGGCGCGCCTCTGGACGTGGCGGATTCGATCCTGCCCACGCTGCTGACGCACATCGCGCGTTCGGCGCCGCGCGTGAAACTGGAAATCCGCACGGACCGCAGCCCCTTTCTGATGGATGCCCTGCGCGCGGGCGAACTCGACCTGACGATATCCACGCGCTTCGACCAGGACTTCGAGGGCGTGGCGCTGCGCACTTCGCCCACGGTGTGGCTGGCCTCGGCCGACTACGTGCACGACATGCATGCGCCGGTGCCGCTGGTACTGGCCGATGAACCCAGCATCTTCCGCCGGCTGGCGCTCACGGCTCTGGAACAGGCGCGCGTGCGCTGGCACACCAACTACGTGGCGCCGACGCTGGTGGGGATCAAGGCGGCGCTGCGCGCCGGTTTAGGCGTCACCGCGCGCAGCGTGGAACTGCTGGGGCCCGAAATGCGCGTATTGGGCGAAAAGGAAGGATTGCCGCCCTTGCCCGACGTGACGTACTTCCTGTGGATAAGGCCTGACCTGATCAATCCGCTGACGCGGCAGGTCTACGAGATGCTCAAGACCAGCCTGCGGCTGGCGCAGCAGGACGATGCGGCGGCCCAGCCGCCGCGCCTCAATAGCGGTCGAACAGATCCTGCAGGGCTGCCGGATCGCGCGTGACGGAAAGACCCAGCATCAGCAGGATGCGGGCTTTCTGTGGATTCAGGTCGCGCGCGGCAACAAACCCCAGGCGCGCGTCATCGAGTTCGACGTCGCGCGCCACGAAGCCGCTGCCCGTGCGGCTGGAGCGCACGACCGCCACGCCGTTGGCCGCGGCGCGGCTCAGGCCTTCAATGGCCAGATCGGTGGCGTTACCGTCGCCAACGCCGGCCAGCACGATGCCGTCGGCGGCATCGGCCAGGAAATCGATCAGATCGCCCTGCAGGTCGGCATGGGCATAGACAACATCCACGCGGGGCCAACCGGCCTTTTCCAGCAATGCGAGTGAAAACTCGCTTTCTACGGAATGCGTCGTGGTGTTGCGCGAATAGAAGAATGGAACCCCGCCGTGCATGACGCCGGCGCGGCCGCGATTAGGCGAAGCGAACGCGCAGAGGCCGGCGCTGGCGATCTTCTGGATCTCGCGGGCGTAGTGCACGTCTTCGTTCATGACGACGAGCGGCCCGCGGGCGCGCGCCTCGGGATGGCGCGCCAGCGCCACCGCGTTGTACAGATTGGCCGGGCCTTCGGCGCCCAGGGCGGTGGCCGGACGCATGGCGCCCACCAGCACCACGGGCTTGTCGTGGCGTATCACCAGGCTCAGGAAGTACGCCGTTTCTTCCAGCGTATCGGTACCGTGCGTGATGACGATGCCCGCCACCGAGGCGTCGCGGCTCAGCGCATCCACGCGCTCGGCCAGCGCGCGCCAGACGGCGTGCGTCATGTTCTGGCTGCCGACGTTGGCAACCTGCTCGGCACGGATCTCGGCGATGCCCGCCAGTTGCGGCACGGCAGCCAACAGCTCGTTGACGGAGAACGAGCCGGCCTTGTAGCCGGCGGCGGTCGCGTCAGCCTGGGCGCCAGCGATCGTGCCGCCCGTCGCCAGTACTGCGATGACAGGCAGCGCGCGCTCAGGCATCCACCACTCCGGACAGGCCTTGGCGCTCAAGCAGGGAATTCAGGTGTTCCCAGCCATGGAAGTCGATGACGATCTGGCCCTTTTCCTTGGCGCCCACTTTCAGCGCGACGCGCGTACCCAGATGGTCGGATAGCGCCTCTTCCAGGCGGGTCAGGTCGCGCGATGCGCCGTTGGCCTTCTTCTTGGGCGCAGCCGACGACTCCGCTTCCTTGGCGGTCTTGGCGACCAGCTTTTCGGCTTCACGCACCGACAGGCGGCGCGCGATGATCTGGTTGGCCAGCTGGATCTGCGTAGCCGCGTCCACGGCGAGCAGCGCGCGCGCATGGCCCATGTCCACGTCGCCCGCCAGCAGCATGGTCTGCACGGCCGCCGCCAGGTTCAGGAGGCGCAGCAGGTTGCTGGTGGCCGAACGCGAACGGCCGATCGCTTGCGCGGCCTGTTCATGCGTCAGGCCGAATTCGTCGAGCAGCCGGCGCACGCCCTGCGCTTCTTCCAGCGGATTCAGGTCTTCGCGCTGGATGTTTTCAATCAGCGCCATGACGGCCGCGTTCTCGTCGGCCACTTCACGCACCAGCACCGGCACTTCCTTCAGGCCGGCAATCTGCGCAGCGCGGAAGCGCCGTTCGCCGGCAATGATTTCATAGTGGCCGGGCGCAGCTTCGCCCAGTGCGCGCACAAGAATGGGTTGCATGATGCCTTGTGTGCGGATCGATTCGGCCAGTTCGCCCAACGCGCCCTCGTCCATGCGCGTGCGCGGCTGATACTTGCCGGCGCGCATCTTCGAGACGGGCAAGGTGGACGGCGGACCCTCGGGCTTGGCGGCGGCAGCAGCCTTGCCGATGTTCTCGATGGCAGGCGCGTCGGCGCCGAGCAAGGCGTCCAGTCCGCGGCCCAATCCCTTGGGTTTCTTGGTGGCCATAATTAAATCCTCTTTCCTTCTGTTTTTGTATCCCGAGCCTGGCTCAGGCGTCCGTCTGCTCGGCGGGCAGGCGGTACCAATACGCGTAACAGTCTTTGAAACCGTAGCGGCCATACAAGGCGCGCGCGGCTGTATTCTCCGGCTCAACCTGCAAATAGGCTGTCGTGGCGCCGCCGGCGGCGCCTGTTGCCAACAAGTGTTCAATCAGGGCGGCGGCGTAGCCTTTGCGCCGCTGCCCCGGGTCGGTGACGATATCGAACAGGCCCAGCAAGTCGCCGTCGCGGACGGCCAGGCCCGCGGCAACGCACTGCCCCGCCGCGTCGGTTGCCAGCACCGGCGAGATATCCACAGCCAGTCCTTGCAAGCGCGTCCGATGTTCGGCGATGTGCGCGGATTCCGAGTTGCGCATTGCCCCGACCGCCGCCGCGAAGCGTCCGGTATCGACAATATTGAAAAGCAGATCGCCCCGGACGCTGGGCCTGGGAGCGAGCGGCATGCACATGACTCGGGTCTCGTCGGTAAAGGTATAACCGCGGGACTCCAGTTCGGCGTCGAGGGAAAAATCGGGACCGATGGAGGTAATGCGCAGCACCATGGGCAAGCCATGGCGCGCATACAACGATGAACAATACGCCAGCCGCTCGTCCAACGGACGTGTGGATAACCCCAGCACATTGATACTGCGTGCGCGCTTGGCCGACGAAGGCGCGAACCGCACCAGCCAGCCATCGAAAAGCACCTGCGCACCGACCGCCGTCGCGTTCAGCGCGGCCTCTTCCAGACGCGTGCGCAGGCCGTCGCGCGCGTCGATGCGCGGCGTACCGGAGACTGACATTTCGGTCTGGGAAAAGAGCGGAACGGCGGACATGGTTGCGGTCTACTTCAGATCCTTCTTCACGCGCTCGATCATTTCAGCGCCAAACGAGATATAGGCTTGCGCACCACGCGAGCCGCGGTCGTACACCACGCCGGGCATGCCGTAGCTGGGGGCTTCGGCCAGGCGCACGTTGCGCGGCACCACGGTCTTGAAAACCTTGTCGCCGAAATGCGCCTCGAGCTGCGCGGAGACCTGCTGTTGCAGGGTCATGCGCGGATCGAACATGACGCGCAGCAATCCGATGACGCGCAGGTCGTCGTTGATATTCCGGTGCACGCGCTTGATCGTGTTGACCAGGTCGGACAGGCCTTCCAGCGCGAAGTACTCGCACTGCATCGGAATGATGACGCCATGGGCGGCGGCCAGGCCGTTCAAGGTCAACAGCGACAGCGTGGGCGGGCAATCGATCAGCACGAAGTCGTACTGCGTGGCGACCGTGTCGATCGCGGCCTTCAACTGGCGCTCGCGTTGTTCCATCTGCACCAGGTCGATCTCGGCGCCAGATAGTTCGCGGTTGGCGGGCAGCACGTCGTAGCCGCCCGACTCGGACTTCACCCGGGCCTGCTCGATGTTGGATTCGCCGATGAGCACCTGGTACAGGTTCGACTCGAGCGAGTTCTTGTCGATGCCGCTGCCCATCGTGGCATTGCCTTGCGGGTCCAGGTCCACCAGCAGCACACGTTGGTTGTGCGTGGCAAGGCCCGCCGCCAGATTGATGGCGGTCGTCGTCTTGCCCACACCGCCCTTCTGGTTGGCAATGCAGAAAATGCGGGCGGAGGTGCTGGGGGGTATGTTCTTCATAGGGTTCCTTGACTACGGCGCATCCAGATCAGGCAGCGTTCGGCCTGCAACTCAGGCACGCGCAACGGCTGGATGTGATCGACTTGCCATTCTCCGCGCGCATGCAGCGCCTGTATTTCGTCCTCGGGGACCTTGCCCTTCATGGCGACGAGGGTACCATCGTTGCGTACATGGCGACCTGCGAGTTGCGCAAAATCGTCCAAGGAAGCAAAGGCGCGTGACGTCACCACATTGCACTCGGCGGGCGGCAAGGTTTCGATACGCGCGTGGCTGGCCTGCAGATTGGGCAAGGCCAGCACGCCGCTCATCTGGCGCACGAATGCCGTCTTCTTTTCGACTGCGTCCACGCAGGTCACAGACCAATGGGGTCGCATGATCGCCAGAACGACGCCTGGCAAGCCGCCGCCCGATCCGACGTCGTAGACCTTGGCCGGCGTGTCCGAAGCGCCCAGCGCCTCGCTGAACGGTCCCACGGCGGCCAGGCTGTCGAACAGATGCTGGATCAGCATCTGCTGCGGATCGCGGATGGCGGTGAGGTTATAGGTCCGGTTCCAGCGCTGCATCTGCGACAGATAGTTCAGCAGCTTGGCCATCGTGGCGGCGTCGGCGTCCAGCCCCAGTTGCTCGCATGCGCGAGACAGGCGGCCGGCCATGTCCGCGCCGGCCGTATCGGCGTACGCGCTCATGCCGCTTGCTTGCGCGAGCCGTAATGCAGGCGCTTCAGATGGATCAGCAGCAATGAAATTGCAGCGGGAGTGACGCCGGAGATACGCGCGGCCTGGCCGATGGTTTCCGGGCGATGCGACTTGAGCTTCTGGCGCACTTCGAACGACAGGCTGGTCACGGCATCGTAGTCGACATCAACGGGGATGGCCTGTTGTTCATGCGCGATCTGTTTCTGGACTTCGACCTGCTGGCGATCGATGTAGCCGGCGTACTTGACCTGGATCTCGACTTGCTCGGCCAGCACTTCGTCTTCCACCACGCCGGGGCCGGCCAGGAGCGAGCCGTCGGTATTGCGGGCAGCCATCAACGCTTCATAGGAAACATTGGGCCGTTTCAGCAGGTCTGAAAGTGAGTACTCACGTTCAATCGCCTTGCCCAGCAGAGGTTCCGCAACTTCGGCGGGCAGTATACGCGGATTCACCCAAGAGGATTTCAAACGTTCGACTTCCGCGGACACGGCGTCGCGCTTGCGATTGAAGGCATCCCAGCGCGCGTCATCCACAATCCCGAGGCGACGGCCGATTTCGGTCAGACGCAGATCGGCGTTGTCTTCACGCAGGCTCAACCGGTATTCGGCCCGGGACGTAAACATGCGGTACGGCTCAGTCACGCCGCGCGTGACCAGGTCGTCGACCAACACGCCCAGATAAGCCTCATCGCGGCGCGGAGTCCATTGCTCCCGCTCCAGCGCGTACAACGCGGCGTTGACGCCAGCGAGCAGCCCTTGAGCGGCCGCTTCTTCGTAGCCGGTCGTGCCGTTGATCTGTCCTGCGAAGTACAGGCCCGTGATCGCCTTGGTTTCCAGAGTGCTCTTCAATCCACGTGGATCGAAGTAGTCGTACTCGATGGCGTAGCCGGGGCGCAGGATGTGCGCATTTTCCAGGCCAGGCAAAGAATGGATCAGGGCCAACTGCACGTCGAACGGCAGGCTGGTCGACACGCCGTTCGGATAGACCTCGTGCGTATCCAACCCTTCGGGCTCCAGGAAGACCTGGTGCGACTCCTTGTCGGCAAAGCGATGGATCTTGTCTTCGATGGACGGGCAGTAACGCGGCCCCACCCCCTCGATCACTCCGCTGTACATCGGCGAGCGGTCCAGGCCGCCGCGGATGATGTCATGGGTACGGACGTTGGTATGCGTGATCCAGCAAGGCAGCTGGCGCGGGTGCATGGCCACGCTGCCCATGTAGGAAAACACGGGAATCGGATTCAGATCGCCAGGCTGCTCTTCCAGGATGCTGTAGTTGATCGAGCGGCCATCGATGCGCGGCGGCGTGCCGGTCTTCAAGCGCCCTTGCGGCAAGGCCAGTTCCTTCAGGCGCTGCCCCAGGGAGATAGCGGGAGGATCGCCGGCACGGCCGCCCGAATAGTTCTGCAGGCCCACGTGAATCAGGCCATTCAGGAACGTACCCGCAGTCAGCACCACGGACTTGGCGCGGAACTTCAGACCGATCTGGGTAACGGCACCGACCACGCGATCGCCCTCCACCATCAGGTCTTCGACCGCCTGTTGGAACAACCAGAGGTTTGGCTGGTTTTCCAGGCGGCCACGGATAGCCTTGCGGTACAGCACCCGATCGGCCTGAGCGCGCGTAGCGCGGACTGCTGGCCCCTTCGATCCATTGAGGATGCGGAATTGAATCCCCGATTCATCCGTCGCCAAGGCCATCGCGCCACCTAGGGCGTCGACTTCTTTGACAAGGTGGCCCTTGCCGATCCCGCCAATGGAGGGATTGCAAGACATTTGGCCTAGGGTTTCGATGTTGTGCGTCAGCAGCAGCGTCTGGGCGCCGGCACGGGCGGCAGCCAGCGCAGCTTCGGTGCCGGCGTGGCCGCCACCGACGACGATGACATCGAATTCGCGGGGATAGTCCATGATGGGGGGGGGGAAGGTAAGAGAGCGTTCGGTGCTCATTATAGAGGCAGGGATTGCATGTTTCACGTGAAACATGCTTCGGCGCAGCTTGAACCTGGTTAGGGCCGAGACGCCGTCGGCAAAAGGCAACTTCAGAAGCCCGGGAGGGGTGAATATGTCGGCATTTGCCACTGCTTTGCCCACTATGTTTCACGTGAAACGTCGTACTTTTCGGAGCTGATCACCTCCTACCCGGGCGTGCCACCAAATCGTCGGCATCAGAATCTCTCCCATCCATGTACCTCTGTATTGGATGAAATTCGCCATAAGCGGGTAGAGGATGAGCGGACATGTTCCACGTGAAACATGTCAAAACTCCCAGCATGGCTCCTGCATGAATGCACCCTGCCCACTGCCTCGAGTACTTGCTCATTTCTTATCAAAGTGCTGGACCGGCGAATGTTCCACGTGAAACAGATACCCTTTGCGCGGTGCCACGCCAGGTACCGCAGTCGCCCTCTCCTTCAAACAAAGAGGTCATGCTTTCGCATCACAGGACCGCGACGGCCGAGCATCGTACAGCTCATAGGTTGGATGAGTCGTGCCTGCTTTTTGAGCATCTCACACGCACATTCCTATTCCCTACACCTCCGATGTTTCACGTGAAACATTGCTTCTCTGCACCGCTGGCGATCAACGTTTCACGTGAAACGTTCATCGTTAAGTGGGCGAATAGCGGCAAGAGGTCTGTTCCACACTCGAGAATGTTCCACGTGAAACACAAGGGCAGGACCCGCGTGGATAAAAATACAGGCAGACGTTCGAACCTCGTCATACGAACCTACCCCAACTTTCTACCCAATCATTTGACGCACGAAATCCTCCAATTTCAATCTTCCAAAGGTTCATTCAAAAGAAAGCCATTTTTCAACCCCTACCCTACCCCTTACCCAAATCAAAGAGACTTTTTCGCGTTTCACGTGAAACTAAAGCGCTGACAGGTATCGAAAGCGCGCCACTTATCGGTAGTGGAATCCATGCGCACGACTTCTACTACGACGTCAGTCCCTAGATAAGAAATCGTCCTGTCGGATTTGCGCTTATCCATCCCAGCATCAAAACTGGCTAGTACCTGAAATGCCCGGCTCCGCCTATTAGCAAAGCGCGGGTTGTACACGTTCTATCTCGGCCTGAGGCGATATCTTTCGCTCAAGTCGACAGCTCGGGATAACTCGGAAGCCACGAGTCGGGGGGAGAAAAAAATCGCGGCAGAGACCCTCGGATACTGCACAGTGTTATCAACAGCTAGCAGATCCGATAGCTACCGACATTCGCGGTTTCACGTGGAACAACTCTGGGGATAAGTCATTGCAGGCCAGTGCGTCGCGGGCCGCAAAACGGCTGTGGCTGACGAGCTCGGCAAAGTGCCAAGAAGTATGAAAAAGCACAAATGCCCAACTGTCTTCTCTATGGCAGCAATCGATTATTTCTATTTTGGATGCTTGCCAAGCTTGGGAAAAGTGCCGATCAAACTAATGCAATAGTGGCGCAAAAAACCGTGGAAAACTATGTGGATAAGATCGTCGTCACTGCCACAACGAATTTTCGAAAACCCACCATGACGACATTCGCCCTTGAATGTGTCCAGGAACTCTACCGCCGTACTCAGGTCCAAATACCGCACAAAATGGTGGAAGCAGATTATTCACAAAGCTATCCACAGATTTGAACCCTGCGGCCTCCCACTACGCGTACACCGTTGACCACGCCGCACGGATTCATTGACCGGACAACCATCTTGCCCGTCCGCGGTAACCCGCGCCATCATCCTTATGGGTGAGACCCGGCCTTTCATGTGAAACCCTGTGGAAAACTCGCCGAGCGGGAATTCAGACTCACCCATGTATTGACCACAGTGCCCTCAATCCGGTTCCGCCCACGCAGTCCCAAGTCGCGCACAGAGCTCTGGATATCTTCACCCCGCCCTATCTTTCGGACCCTATCCCCATTTCTATCCACAGGCGCTTAAGCCGCCTCAGGGCACCAAAGGGTGTAATTCTGTGCATAACCGGGATGGGGATATCTTTGTGAACAACCGCCCACCATCCGAGCAAAAACGGGCCAGAGCGGCCTCAGAACAATATGGCGCCGCCGCCCCGATGCCGCCTGAGATTCACTTCAATATCGCCTTAAATGCCTGTATTTCCTAGGGAAAGGCCATGTTGAAGCGTAGCTATCACGGCTAAGCCAACTAAACCAAAGCAGCGCAGCCACTCCGCGACAGCGTTCCAAGAAAGACGGGATAACTGTGCAAAACCCGGGTACCGAGATGCAATTGCTTCATTGCTGAGCAAGAAAATACTCATACCCGAAAATAATTATCCACAAACTTATCCACGGGCAGAGAATATGTTAGTGAATACTAACTACCCGAGTGGAGCAAGCAGAGCAGGCGCAGGCCCCAAATGAAACAACGCCCCAGACCTTCCGGTCTTGGGGCGTTGTAGCCAGGCCGAGCCTGGCGGACGGGAAATTGGGATTTCCCGATTTAGAGCGGGCGAATTTCGGCCGCTTGAGGTCCTTTCGGACCATCCTTGACTTCGAATTCGACTTCCTGGCCTTCGTTCAGGCTGCGATAGCCGCGGCCCTGGATGGCGGAAAAGTGTGCGAAAACATCGGTACCACCAACGTCCGGCGTGATGAAACCGTAACCCTTGTCAGCGTTGAACCACTTAACTTTGCCCTTCTGAGCCATTTTTTCTAGCGTCCTGTAATTAACTCGAAATGCAATGAATCAAGGACGCCGTGAGAACTGAACGACCGGTAGTAGTACCTGCGTTGCTGCTGCGTTCCCGCTTGCCGCCTAGCTGCAGAACGAGTCCGCGCGCTGCTTGAATCAACTGCGTAATCAGCATACTCAGCACGCATTACAGACTCATATAGTTGTTTACCCCAATGTCGTATTTTTAATACTGGGTCTCGTTCCGCTAGGGTTTACGACTCTGCCGGCGCGCCATGAATGCGTAGATCGGACCAGTCACAATCACCACAAAAACCATGCGCGTGACGTGGAAGGCGGTGACCACAGGAACCCCTAGCTGCAGCACTTTGGCCGTGATCGCCATCTCGGCAATGCCACCCGGCGTAGTACCGAGAATCAACGTGGGAATGGGAGCGGCGGACCATAGCGACAGCAAGGCACCCAGACCAAACGCAAGCGCCAGCGCAGCCACCGTAAAGCCGGCCACAGCCCCAATGAAACGCGGCGCGGCCCGAAAGAAATCCGGCCGATAGCGATCGCCCAGCGACCAGCCTATCAGCAACTGGCCAATCTTCGGCACGTAGTCTGGCAAGGCCGACAGCTCGATGCCATTGGCCGTCAGGATCATGGCGACCGACATCGGGCCCAGCACCCAGGGATTCGGCAGCCGCAGCTTCATGAAGGCAGCGCCGCCGACGCAGGTCAGCGTAACCAGTGCCGCCAGCCCCAAAGCATGGACCACTTTGGGTCCAGGAATCGTGGGATCCAGCCCTGCCACGCCCCACCACTGGAAGATGAAGGGCACGGCGACCACCACCATCAGCACGCGCACGCTATGCGCCGTCGCCACCCGATCTATGCGCGCTCCGTGGCGCTCGGCCAGGTTCGCCATTTCGCTCGCTCCGCCGATGGCGGAAGAAAACCAGGCCGTCTTGAAATCTACATCGGTGTAGCGGCGCAGGATCGCCGTGCCCATGAAGGCCAGACCCAACGCGAACAACATCCCGACGATGATAGGTCCGGCGTTGCTGCCTATGTGGCCAATCACCTGCGGCGTGAAGTAAAGGCCCAAGGAAGTACCGATGACCCACTGGCCCGCATTGCGCGCCGGCCTCGGACACGCGGTGCCCAAACCCGCAATGCGCGTAGCTGCGGTCACCAGCAACGCGCCCAGCATCCACGGCAGCGGGATGTGCGCCCATAACGCCAATAATGCGCCAGCCAACGCCAGCGCCAAACCGCCCAACACCCTCCACAACATGTTCTGACCCACGATACCGCCGCACCTGAAGCTCATGTGAAAACCGAATTATGAGTTAGTGGGATACTTACGAAAACTCTCTCTGCTAGCAACGTTCACTCTCGCGTCCACCATGATCCGATCCAAACTTCCCGACGTTGGCACCACCATCTTCACCGTGATGAGCCGCCTGGCCATCGACCACAAAGCCATCAACCTGGGCCAGGGCTTTCCCGACTTCGATCCCGATCCCGCCTTGTGCGCCCTCGTGTCCAAGGCCATGGCCGACGGCCACAACCAGTATCCCTACATGCCAGGCGTGGCGCCCTTGCGCGAAGCCATCGCTGCCAAGACGCGCGAACTCTATGGCCATGCCTACGATCCGGAAACCGAGATCACCGTCACCAGCGGCGCGACCGAAGCGTTGATGGCAACCGTGCTGGCCGCCGTAGGTAGCGGCGACGAAGTCGTCGTCATCGAACCTTGCTACGATTCCTATCTGCCGGCTATCCGGCTGGCAGGCGGCACTGCCGTGCCGGTGCCGCTGCGCGCGCCCACCGAGGCTGATCCCTACTACCGCATCGATTGGCAGCGTGTGCGCGATGCCATCACGTCCAAGACCCGCCTCTTGATGCTGAACTTTCCGCACAACCCGACCGGCGCGGTGTTGGATGACAGCGACCTGGACGCGCTGGAAGCCATCGTGCGCGACACGGGCGTGCTGCTGGTGTCCGACGAGGTCTACGAGCACATTGTGTTCGATGGCAAGCCGCATGCCAGCGTGGCGCGCCGCCCTTTGCTGGCCGAGCATGCCTTCGTGATCTCGTCCTTCGGCAAAACCTATCACACCACCGGCTGGAAGATCGGCTATTGCTGCGCGCCGCGTCAGCTCAGCGCCGAATTGCGCAAGGTGCATCAATTCATGGTGTTCACCGTACCCTCGCCCATGCAGTTCGCGCTGGCCGAGTTCATGCGCGATCCCAAGCCTTACCTCGACCTGCCCGCCTTCTATCAGGCCAAGCGCGACCGCCTCGCTCAAGGGCTGGCCAAGACCCGATTCCGCCCCCTCCCCAGCCCGGGCACATTTTTCCTGCTGGCGGACTACAGCCAGATTTCCAAACAGAACGAGGCCGACTTCGCGCGCGATCTGACGGTGAACCATGGCGTCACGGTGATACCGGTATCGGCGTTCTATCGCCAGCCCGATGCCGCCGAATCGAACCACCGCATCGTGCGTTTCTGCTTCGCAAAAAAAGACGCGACGCTCGATGCAGCCCTGGAGCGTCTGGCGCAGGTTTGACGCCCTCTACTCAATACTCCATGGTGGATTGAATTTTCTCGCTGGCTCTATATACAAGCGTTCCAGTTGAAAAACATGAATAAAAGCTCGCATTAAAGATAGAGCCGATTCAAAGCGGATTCACGAAAAAAAAGGGCACCCATAAGGCGCCCTATGCAATTCCCGAACCAGATCCCGCAGCGCGGCTGTTGCCCTTTACAACAGCCGCGCCGCCATGGAATCAGGCCGGACCAGCGGCAAGCTCTTTCGCTTTGCGCATGCGGCGCATGATTTGCGGCACGACCACGACAGCGGCCGCCCCCACCCACATCGCAATCGACACCGGGCTGGCGAACAGCACGCCGACATCACCATCGGTCATCGACAGGGCGCGGCGCAGGTTCTGCTCCATCATGTTGCCCAAGACCACGCCCAGTACCAGCGGGGCCATCGGCACACCGAACTTGCGCAAGAAGTAGCCCAGCGCGCCTATGCCCGCCACCAGCAGCAAATCGAAGGTGCCCGCGTTGATGGCGTAGACGCCGATGTAGCTGATGCACAAGATGCCAGGCACCATCAGCCATCCCGGCACCGACAGCACCTTGGCGAAGAAGCGCACCAGCGGCACGTTCATGACGAACAGCAGCACGTTGGCCACGAACAGCGACGCGATCAAGCCCCACACCAGCTCGGGCTTGGTGTCGAACAGCACCGGACCCGGGGTGATGTTGTAGAGCGTCAGCGCACCCATCATCACGGCAGTGGTACCCGAACCGGGCACGCCCAGCGTCAGCATCGGCACGAACGAGCCGATGGCCGATGCCGTGGCGGCGGCTTCCGGCGCGACCAGGCCGCGCATGTCGCCCTTGCCGAACTTTGCGTCCGGATCCTTGGCTTCGATGATGCGCTTTTCCTGCGAGTACGCCACGGCCGCGGCCACGCTGGCGCCGGCGCCGGGCAACACGCCCACGCCAAAGCCTACCAGCGAGCTGCGCACCACGCTCCACCAGGTGAGCGCCATTTCCTTCAGGTTGAAGAGCTTGCGGCCGCTGGGCTTGACCTCGACGCTATGGCCGGACATGACCTTTTCCAGCATTTCCAGCATCTCGCTGACCGCGAACAGCGCAATCACCACCACCACGAACTCGATGCCGTCGGCCAGATGCACCGATTCAAAGGTGTAGCGATAGACGCCGGAGTTCGCGTCCACGCCGACCACCGAAATCGACAGGCCTATCATCGCCGCCAGCACGCCCTTGACGGGCTGTTTGCCCAGCAGGCTGGTCAGGCAGCAGAACGCGAAAATCATCAACACGAAGTACTCGGCGGGGCCGAAGGCCAACGCCCACTTGGCCAGCAACGGCGCGAGCAGGATGATGCCCACGACCGACACGATGGCGCCGAAGAACGCAGACCAGGCGGAGAGCGACAGCGCAACGCTGGCCATGCCCTGCCGCGCCAGCGGATAGCCATCCAGCGTCGTCATGATGGCGCTGGCCTCGCCCGGCACGTTCAACAGGATGGCGGTGATGCGGCCACCGTACTCGGCGCCCACATAGACGGCAGCCAACAGAATCAGCGCGGTCTCGGGCGGCAAGTTCATGGCAAACGCGATCGGGATCAGCATCGCCACGCCGTTGACCGGTCCCAGGCCGGGCAATACGCCCACCATGGTCCCGATGAACGAACCGATCATGGCCACCAGCACGTTGGTCAGCGAAAAGGCGACGCCGAAGCCTATCGCCAAGTGATCAAGAATGCCGCTCATATCAGGGTCTCCAGCAAACCGGTGGGCAGGACCACGTCCAGCACCTTGTCGAACAGCAAGAAAAACAGCACGCTCATGACGGCGCCGCCGATGGCGCACTTGATCCAGCCGCCTCCGAACAGGCGGCCGACGAATATCGTCATCAAAGTGGTCGCGATCACGAAACCCAGCCACTGGAACAGGAAGGCATACGCCACCGCGAATGCCATCATCAGCGCGATGCGGGCATTGGCGCCGGGCGGATTGGCCTCGACCTGATGACCGCCCTTGTAGACCAGCCACAGGCCGCACACGCCGATGATCAGCGCCAGCAGCAAGGGAAAGGCACGCGGGCCCACCGGTTCATAGGCGAAGGGGGCTTCGATTCCCCAACCCGCCGCGGTCATGAAGGCGGCCAGCGCCAGCGCCGCCACACCCAGTATTCGATCGTTCATGATCACTTTTCCGTTGTAGTCGCATCGCGCGGCGCAGCGCTCCCCTGCCGCCGCGGCTATGCCGGCGGCGGGGAAGCTAGAACAACGCGATAGGGAGGAGAGCCTTGCGGCTTACTTCTTGACCAGGCCGAACGAGTCGGCCAGTTCGCCGTAGACCTTGACCTGGTTCTTCACGTAGGCGTCCAGCTCGGGACCCGTCTTGTTGAAGGGGAACAGGCCCTGCTGCTGGCGCAGCTTGTCGAACTCGGGCGAGGCCGTGGCCTTGTTGAAGGCGTTGACCCAGAATTGGTAGTCGCTGTCCGATACCTTCGGGCCGACGTAGAAGCCGCGGATGATCGGCCAGACGATGTCGTAGCCTTGCTCCTTGGCAGTGGGCACGGTGCCCAGCTTGCCCGGCAGGCGCTGGTCGTTGAACACCGCCAGTACGCGGATGGGAGCACCGCCTTCCAACATGGTGAAGGCTTCCGCCGCATCGCCCATGTAGGCCTGGATATGGCCGCCGCGCAAGGCCGTCACGGCTTCGCCGCCGCCTTCAAACGCCACGAAGCGCATCTTCTTGAAATCCACGCCCGCCGCCTTGGCGGTCAGCGCGGCCTTCATCCAGTCCTGGCTGCCCACGGTGCCGCCGGCGCCCAGCACGATCTTGGTCGGATCCTGCTTGAAGGCGTCCATCAGGCTCTTCAGGTCGGTGTATGGAGAATCGTTGCGGACGACAGCCACGCCATAGTCGGTGCCGATGGCGGCCAGCCAGCGCACGTCGTCGACGTTGTACTTGCCGAACTTGCCCTGGGCCAGGTTCAGGAGCGAACCGCCGGAAAAGGCCACGATGGTGCCCGGTTCGTTCGGGTGCTGGGCCACGATGTTGTTGTAGGCCACGGCGCCGATACCGCCAGGCATGTAGACGATGCGCATGGTGCTCTTGAGCGCGCCGCTTTGCTTCAAGCCTTCGGTGGCCAGGCGGCAGGTCAGGTCGAAACCGCCGCCAGGCTGGGCGGGCGCGATGCATTCCGGGCGGCGCGGCTCGTCGGCCGCGTGGGCGGCGCCCAGGGACAAGGTAATCGTGCCCAGCGCCGCGACGGCGGCCAGGCGCAGTTTCAGACTAGTCTGCATTTTTTGCGTCTCCGAGATTTATAGGTCTAGGTATGGCTGGAAGCTCTGCTCAGACGGTTCTTTCCGTGATAACGGCCCCAGTGGACGCAACCGTACAAAAACGAAGCTTTCCAAAAGCTTTCAAATTCCGGCGTTTTCCTGGTGCGCCGCAGCATCTTCCTGTTTTTCCAGGGTAAACACCAATGCCGCCCTAAGGCCTGGCAAGGGCACCCGGTTCTCCAGGACCAGCCGCGCCCCCAGGATCTCGGCAATCGTCCCGACGATGGCCAGCCCCAAGCCGGCTCCGGGCTTGTTCTTGCCAGCAGCTCCCCGGCGAAAGCGGATGCCGGCGCGGGCGATGTCCTCCGCCGACATGCCCGGGCCGCTGTCCTCGACCACCAGCCGGGCCTGCCCGGCGTCGATCTGCACCCTTACCGTGACCTCCCCCGCAGGCGAGGTGTAACGGATGGCGTTGTCCACCAGGTTGCTGACCGCTTCCCTCAGCAGCCAGTCCGCCCCCTGGACCGCCACCGGGCGGATCTCGGCCTCCAGGCCGATGTCGAGCTGGCGGGCTCGGGCGGTCGGAAGCAGGCTGCGGATGACCCCGTCAGCCAGCTCCACCAGATCCACCGGTTCGGGGCTGAAGCCGCCTTCGGCCAGGGAGGCGTCTTTAGCGCGCGCCAGGGCGAGCATTTGGTTGGTGGTGCGTACGGCCCTGTCCAGGCCCTCCTGCATCGCCAGAAGGGCTGTACGGACCTCCTGGGGGTCTGTTTCGCGCAGGGCGTAGGCGGTCTGGGTCCGCAAAACCGACAATGGAGTGCGCAACTGGTGCGAGGCGTCGTCCAGGAACTGGCTCTGGACCCTCGCCTGGGCCGCAAAACGGGCCATGTGGAGGTTTACGGCCGCGACTAGGGGTAGGACCTCACCTGGCATGTCCGACGCGCTCACGGGGCTTAAATCGTCCGCGGAACGCCCTTCCACCTCCTGACGCAGCCTGACCAGGGGGCGCAGGGCCATAAAAACCCCCAGGATGATCACCAGAACGCTGATCAGGATCACGGCCAGGTCCCGCTCCACCGAGCGTACCAGCACCTGGTGCAGGAAGGCCTGGCGGGTATCCAGGCCTTCGGCTACCTGCACGATAACCCGTCCCCCTTTATTTGCGTACAGAGGTGGATCCATGGGCCGCGCCAGCGCCGCAACCCGTACTGGCGTGCCCTGGTAATCGGCGTAGAAAAAGCGCGGTTCGCCCGAAATCAGCGGTTCGGCAGGCATGGGCAGTCCCGGACTGCCGATTTCGGCCAGCCCGTCCTCGGTGGCGACCCGGTAGAACACGCTGCCATTGGCCGTCAGCTCGAAAAATTCCAGCATCAGGTATGGCTGCTCCATGGCTAATCCACCGCTGGCTGTGGATATGTTGTGGTCGATCGCGCGCAGCGCGCCAGAAAGCGAACGGTCATAGGCAATGTCGACCTGGTTGCGCAGCTGGTGGTTCGACAGCCACAGGGCGCCCATCATCACGAAGACCAGGGTCGGGATCAGCCACCAGAGGAGCTGGGTCTTCAGTGTGCGATTGCGCTTTTTTGCACTGAAAAACCCTTTTTTTTGCGCACTTCTAGTTGTCAACAAGGTTCTCCAGGCAGTAGCCCATGCCTCGCATGGTCACGATCTGCACACCGGTGTCGGCCAATTTCTTGCGCAAACGGTGCACCACCACCTCGATGGCTTCCAGGTTGATGTCCGCATCGTCGGTCAGGATGCGGTCCAGGATCTGCTGCTTGTTGATGGGTTCGCCGCTTTTTTGGATCAGCACCCGCAGAACCGAGTGTTCACGTGGGGATAACTGCAAGGGCTGTCCATTGACCGTGAATTTTTGAGCGGAAGTCTCGAAAACCAGGTTTCCCAGTGTAAGGCGCGGGTGTTCTCTCCCACGGCTGCGTCGGATGAGTGCGATCAACCGCGCTTCCAACTCTTCCACAACAAACGGTTTTGGCAGGAAATCGTCTGCTCCCTGGTGGAGTGTCCCGATTTTTTCGGCCAACGAATCGCGCGCGGTCAAGACCAGGACCGGCGTACGGTCGTCCCGCGCGCGAATCTTCGCGAGCAAAGCATGGCCATCCATGCCCGGTAGTCCCAGATCGAGGATGACCGCGTCGAATTCTTCCATCGCCAGCCTTCTTTCGGCGACCAGCCCGTCATCAGCCCACTCAACGACGAAACCAGCGTGCCTGGCCAGGCTTCTTGAAAGCCAGCGTGCAAGTTCGGCTTCGTCTTCTATCAGAAGGATGCGCATGGACGGAGTCCGGGGGGGGATGGCTGGGCGGAATGGGAGAGCATGTTTGGCTTTTCCTTTATTTCTCTTTATATAAAGACTAATGATTAATAAGGCCTGTGGATAACTACCTTAACCTTGAAAACCTCTTTTTTTTCATCAGCTTGCAGCCGTTTTTGGCTGTGCAAGAACTCTGTGTGGGAAAAAAGCTGAAGTTGGACAAGATTTTGGACCCTGTCCGAAACCCCCGCTTGTTCAACTTGCCTCCACAAAATGTGCACAAGGCGGCTACTTAGGAGTTATCCACAGGGCGTTTCTGCCGGACGGGTTCCAAAAACGGCACTTTTACCCCGAAAAACGTCGGGTTGCCACCCTGCTTTTTCGGCCTTCTGGAGGCCTTTAGAAGCTCTCCAAGGCGTTCGCGGAAAGAGGCATTCGAGGGGAGACGTGCAGCTCTTCTTGACTGGGAACTGAACAAAAAGTGAGCAGGTTCCGCCGTAGAATTCCGCCATGGCGACAGAAATCAGAATCAAGAAACCGGGCTGGGCAATCTGGCTGCGTAGCCGTTTGTTGGCGGACAACTTGCCGGCCACGCTCTGCGCGGCGGCGCTGATGGGCCTATTGGGGGCGCTGGCCACCGTGGTCTTCCGGGAAATGCTGGCCTGGACGCAAATGTTGCTGGGTGGGGAGGACACTCCTCATGGCATGGTGTCCCTGGCGCGCGGGCTGAGTTCCTGGCAACGCTTCCTGATGCCGGCCATAGGTGGCGCCATCGCGGGCGCCATACTGCAAATGGCGGCCAGATGGCTGCCCAGGCGCGGCGCGGCGGACTATATGGAGGCGATTTCCATCGGCCGCGGGGTCATCGGCTTTCGCCAGACGGTCGCGCGCAGCCTGTCGTCGATTTTTTCCATCGGTTCTGGCGCCTCCATCGGCCGCGAAGGTCCCATGGTGCAACTGGCGGCGATGTTGTCATCCCTGACCGGCCGCTATCTGGTGCTTCCGCCCAGGCATCTGCGCCTTCTGGTCGCCTGCGGCGCCACGGCGGGGATTACTTCCGCCTACAACGCGCCCATCGCCGGCGCCTTGTTCATATCCGAGATTGTTTACGGCGCGATCGCTTCGGCCACCTTGGTGCCGCTGGTCGTATCGTCGGTCGTGGCGAACATCGTGACGCGTCAGATCCTGCATTACGACGCGGTTTTCCATATGCCGCCCTTCACTTTCGTGTCTGGCTGGGAGGTCATCAACTATCTGGGATTGGGGGTGATCGCCGGCCTCGCAGCGCCGCAATTCCTGCGTTTCCTGGACACGGCGCGCGCCGCGTTCGGCCGCGTGCCCGCGCCGCTGTGGGCGCGCATGGCATTGGGCGGACTGATCGTCGGCGCTTTGTCTGTGGTGAATCCCGAGGTCTGGGGCAATGGCTACAGCGTGGTCAACAGCATGTTGCATACGCAGTGGGCCTGGCAGGCGGTGGCCGCCATCCTGCTTTTGAAAACGCTGGCCACCGCGGCCAGCGTGGGATCGGGCGCGGTAGGCGGCGTGTTCACGCCGACGTTGTTCGTGGGGGCGGCGCTGGGCGCCTTGTACGGAACCGGCCTGCAGGCTTTGTTTCCCGCGGGGGATCTGTCGGCGGTATCGAGCTATGCGGTGGTGGGCATGGGGGCGTTGCTGGCTGCCACCACCTATGCGCCATTGATGTCCATTCTGATGATTTTCGAGATGACGCTCAGCTATGAAGTCATGCTGCCGCTCATGCTGGCCTGCATCACGGGTTACGTGATTGCGCATCGCATACGGCCGGATTCGGTATATGCGAAATCGTTGGCCAGCAATCGGCGCGCGCAGCGCGTCGTTGCCCAGGACCGCGATGAGTGAATGGATTTTTATTAATATGAGCAAATACTCGTGTTAATAAAAAAGTAAGAATAGCCCTTATATAAGGGCTTTTTTCATGAAAACGCGCTTCAGCCCGATTTCTTCCGCGCGATGGGTTTCCATGTATCCGTACCGCGTGTAGATCGCGATGTTCTCGGTCATCTTCTCCTGCGTGTACAACCGGATGCAGGTATACCCGGCCTGGCGCGCTGCATTTTCTGCGAATTGCATCAGGTCGCGGCCATAGCCTTTGCCCTGCGCTTGCGGATCCACCGCGATGTTGTCCAGCAGCAGGCAGTCGGGTTCCGGAATCAGGACCAGCACAGCTTGCACGGTATCGTGCACCCGCAGCACATGGACCACGCCTTGTGCGACGCGGATGGCGTAATCGTCGAGCATCGGTCCAGGTGTTGCGCCGATGCGCGCAACATAGTGGCCGTAGGCTTGCGCGACGATCCGCTCGATGTCGGGCAGGTCGTCAAGGCTGGCGAGGCGTATGTCGGGGTGCATGCGAGTTCCGGATAGAGCGCCGCCCGGTGTGGGCGGATTTTCCAGAAATATAGGACGTGCGGCAAGGTCGCAAGATTGTTTTTCCAATTAGTTATAAAATTTATAACTAATAGTTCGCGTGTATACCCCGAAGATGATGTGCGATCACCGAAGAAATTGGTTCAGTGATCCCGCAAAGGAGTGTCAATGGCACCTAGTACGTCTTTCCCGGGGAACAGCGCGTCCGACAATCTGTGGAACGAGTATGCAACGTTCCACGAGGCTTGTTCAGGCGTGCTGGACCGGGTCGAGCAACACAGGGATAGCGGCATCGCCTTGTCGGATAGTGAGTTGTCGGAACTGAGAACCATGGCGCTCAACCTCAACACATTCGGCCGGGTGCTGCATGGCAAAAGAGCGCGGGAAATGCGCCTGCTGGCCGAGCGCGCCCAGCGGGCCTTGGGCAATGCCGAAGCGGCCTCGCCGCCTGCGCCGGTACAGGAAGACAGCGAATCCGAAGGCAACCCGGCCGCGGTGGCGGGCTAAACCTGAGGCTGGTCCCTTAGGGCAGTCAGGCCGCGCGTCGGCGCAACAACGAGCGTCCCAAGGCACTGACTACCTTGAGCGTGTACAACACGATCAACGATCCCGTAATGTCTCCGGTCAGCATCGCGATGAAGCCGTCGGCGAGCGCGACTCTCTCTCCCTGGAGAAAGAACCAGAGATGGTGAATGGTCGTATTCATTACCGCATAGACCACTGCGCAGATCAGTAGGCGCCAGGCGGTAAGGTTGCCCAGGTCGGGCTGCAATCGCAGTGCCGAACGGGCCCAGCGGTACGCCAGGTAGGGAGCGGCAGCGGCCATGATGCCCCCCGCGACAGAGCGGAGCATGTCGTCCGGAAAGTAGTAGCAGAAGCAGGCGATCCACGATCCAGCCAACAGTCCGAGCGCCGCGGGCAGGCCAAACAGCAAGGTGCATATCAGGCGCACGCCCGCCGGCAGATAGATCCAATTGATGCCGCGCACAAACTCAAGATTGGTGAACACCCATTCATTGACCGCCAGACTGCCCAGGAACAGCGCCATCGTCACCAGAGCCCACTTACCCTGATCTAGAATGTTCCCCATACTTCGAATTCCGCCGCTTGTCAGTCGCTGCGTCCATTATCCATGAAAGAAAAAAAGAGGCCCGCCGACATCTACATGCGCTTTTTGCGCCTGACCGATGCGCTGCGCGGCCTGCCTGCGCTGCCGTCGCTCGATCCCCTGGAAGAACGCATACTCACACTGATCGCGCGCGCGTCGCAGGAACAACGCCGCCTGTCTGTGCGCGATGTGATGGCGGTGGACAGCATAGGGTCGCCCGCGACCTTGCACGCACGCTTGAAATCGATGCGCGAGAAAGGCTGGGTACTGCTCGTCGATACCGAGGACGCGCGCCGCAAGCAGGTCGAACTCAGCCAGGCGGCGTTGTCGCATTTCGACCGCTTGTCGGAATGCCTGGTGGAAGCGGCGCGCAAGCCCTGAGCTGCAGCGCCGCAAAACGCCGCAGCGCAGGCTTATTTTCCAATACAGAAGCTCGAAAAGATCTCGCCCAGCAGATCGTCGCTGGTGAACTTGCCCGTGATGCTGGACAGGCTGTCATGCGCCAGCCGCAGTTCTTCCGCAAACAGGTCCAGCACCCGGTCGTCGTGTTCCGCGTGCGCAGCGGCAAGCTCCAGGTGTTCCGCCGCGTCTTGCAAGGCGTGCAGGTGCCGTTCGCGCGCGAGCCACGGAGATTCTCCCCCGGGATTCCAGCCCGCGATGCGCAGCAATTCGGCGCGCAATTCGTCCAGGCCCGCGCCGCGCTTGGCCGAGATGCCAAGTTCCTGAGGAGCGGCGGCAAAAGGCGTGGCTAGCAGATCCACCTTGTTGAAGACCTTCAGCACAGGCGTGCGCGGCGGCAGGCGCGCCGTGATCTGGGCGTCCAGCTCGTCGCCAGGCTGGGTGGCATCCTGCAGATGCAGGATGACGTCGGCACGCTCGATTTCCTGCCAGGTGCGCGCAATGCCTATGCTTTCCACCGTGTCCTCGGTTTCCCTGAGCCCGGCGGTATCGACGATGTGCAGCGGCACGCCGTCGATGTGGATTTCCTGCACCACCTTGTCGCGGGTGGTGCCTGCGATCGGGGTGACGATGGCGATGTCGTCACCGGCCAGCGCATTGAGCAGGCTGGACTTGCCGACGTTGGGCTGGCCGGCCAGCACCACGTGCAGGCCTTCGCGCAGAATCACGCCCTGGCGCGCCTGCGCAATCAGCTTGGCGAGGTCCGCGGTCAGCGCCTCCAGGGTCGGGCGGGCTTGATACTTTTCGAGGAAGTCGATTTCCTCTTCGGGGAAATCCAGCGTCGCTTCGACCAGCATGCGCAAATGGATGATGCGGTCCGACAGGTCGTTCACGCGCGCGGAAAAGTCGCCCGACAGCGACGCCATGGCGCCGCGCGCGGCGGCCACCGACGAGGCCTCGATCAAATCGGCTACGGCTTCGGCCTGAGCCAGGTCCATGCGGTCGTTGAGGAAGGCGCGGCGCGTGAACTCGCCCGGCTCGGCCAGCCGGATGCCGAGGTCGCGGCCGGCGGCCAGACAGCTTTCCAGCACGCGGCGCAGCACGGCGGGGCCACCGTGCCCTTGCAGTTCCAACACGTCTTCACCGGTATAGGAATGCGGCGCGCGGAAATAGATGGCGATGCCTTCGTCCAGCAATTCGCCCGTACCGGATTTGAACGGCAGGTAGTGCGCATGGCGCGGCGTGAGTTCGCGTTGGAACAGGCGGCGCACGAGTTCGGACAGGTCCGTGCCGGAGATGCGGACGACGCCGATACCGCCTCTTCCGGGGGCGGTTGCGATGGCGGCGATGGGGGCGTAGGCGGACATATTTCGGGCAAGGCAAGGCGAGAACAATAAGGGAATATAACTGTTGCGCCGTCCCTTGTTTGCTGGTTAATGTGGCCCGGAGGTTCAAAACCCGAAACAATCCAGGGAGATCACAATGGCATCTCGGTTTTCGCGTGTCTTGGCCTGCGGCTCAGCCGCGGTGATGTTGGCCTTCGGCACCTTCAGTTCGGCTATGGCCCGCGATCTGGTGATCGCCTTGAAGACCGAACCCTCCTCGATGGATCCGCAGTATCACGCGCTCACGCCCAATACGCAGATCTCCCAGACCATTTTCGATACCTTGGTTGCCACCGACGCGCAGCTCAAGCCGCAGCCCGCGCTGGCCGAGTCCTGGACCGTGGACGGCAAGGTGTGGACCTTCAAGCTGCGCCCCAATGTGAAGTTCTCCGACGGCACGCCGTTCACCGCGGAAGACGTGGTCTTTACGTATGCGCGGGTCCCCAAGGTGCCCAACAGCCCTTCGCCGTTCACGCTGTATCTGGGTTCGGTCGAGAAGACCGAAGCGGTCGATGCCAGCACCGTGCGCATCACCACCAAGGACGTGGCGCCGAACCTGCTGGTCAACCTGGCGCAGTTGCCCATCATGTCAAAGAAGGCGGCGTCCGGTCCTGCGGCAGAAGGCAAGACGACGACGGAACTCAATAGCGGCGACGGCCTGATCGGCACCGGTCCCTACAAGTTCGTGTCCTGGAAGCGCGGCGCCGAATTCGTGCTGGCGCGCAACGACAACTATTGGGGCAAGAAGCCAGAATGGGACCGCGTGGTCTACCGTCCCATCAGCAACGCGGCCGCGCGCGTGGCGGCGCTGCTTGCTGGCGACGTCGACATGATCGAGGATCCCCCGACCGACGACCTGCCCAAGCTCAAGGGCGACAAGAAACTCTATGTAGAGGAAACGCCGTCGGTGCGTGTCGTCTACGTGGCGCTGGACCAGTTCGCCGAGCCCTCGCCAGGCGTGCAAGGCACCGAAAAGAACCCCATGAAGGACAAGCGCGTGCGCGAAGCGTTGTCGCTCGCCATCAACCGCGATGCGCTGGTCGAGCGCGTGATGGGCGGGGTGGCGTTGCCCGCGGGCAATCTGTTGCCCTACCCCATGTTCGGTTCCAGCAAGGAGCATTCCAAGGCTCCCAAGGCCGACGTGGAAAAGGCCAAGGCCTTGCTGAAGGAAGCCGGCTATCCCAACGGGTTCTCCATCACGCTGGGTTCGCCGTCGGGCCGCTACGTCAATGATTCGAAGGTGGCGCAAGCGATTGCGTCGATGTGGACCCGCATCGGCGTGAAGACCAGCGTGGATGCGATGGCGCCCCCGGTGTTCTTCAAGAACCGCGACAGCTATGCGTTCTCGGCCTATCTGGCGGGCTGGTCCGTGACCAGTGGCGAAATGTCCAACGCGCTGACCTCGCTGCTGGTGACGCGCAATCCCGAAGCGGGCTTGGGCACCACCAACCGCAGCCGCTACTCCAATCCCAAGATGGACGCGCTGGTGAAGGAAGCGTCGTCGACCATGGACGATGCCAAGCGTGCGGACCTCTTGTCCAAGGCCAGCAACATCGCCATGGATGACTACGCCATGCTCCCTGTGCATTTCGAGTTGTCGGTATGGGCAATGAAGAGCGACATCCGCTATCAAGGCCGCCCAGACCAAGTCACGCTCGCACAGTTTGCAACGCTGAAGAAGTAAGGCGCTAGTGCTTGCAACGATCGTAAGAAGGCTGCTGCAGACCATCGTCGTCATGCTGGTCATGTCGGCGCTGGTCTTTGCCGGCATCTACATGGTGGGCGACCCGGTGTCGATGCTGGCCAGCCCGGAAGCGACCGAAGCGCAGCGCGCCGCGGTGCGCGCATCGCTGGGCCTGGATCTGCCGCTGTGGCGGCAGTACCTGATCTTCATGGGCCAGGCGGTGCGCGGCGATTTCGGCAACAGCTTCCTGACGGGCGAACCGGCCATGAGGCTGATCCTCGAGCGCATGCCGGCCACGGTGGAACTGGCCTGCGTGGCCATGCTGCTGTCGGTGCTGATCGGCGTGCCGCTGGGCATCTTGGCGGGGCTCAAGCCCAAGGCCGTGGGTTCGCGCGCCATCATGACGGGCTCGGTGCTGGGTTTCTCGCTGCCCAACTTCTGGGTCGGCCTGATGCTGATCATGGTGTTCGCGGTGATGCTGGGCTGGGTGCCGGCCGGCGGGCGCGGCCAGACCGTCAGTATTGGCTCGCTGCAGTTGAGCGTGCTGACCTTGGACGGCTGGCTGAGTTTGGCGCTGCCCGCGGCCACGATTGCCTTCGCCAAGTGCGCGATGATCATCCGTGTGACGCGCGCCGCCACGCGTGAAGCCCTGCCCATGGACTACATCAAGTTCGCGCGCGCCAAGGGCCTGTCCGAAAAGCGCGTGCTGGGCGTGCATCTGCTCAAGAACATCCTGATTCCCGTGGTGACGGTGGCTGGCCTGGAATTCGGCCAGGTGATGGCCTTCGCGGTCGTCACGGAAACCGTGTTTTCGTGGCCGGGAATGGGCAAGCTGCTGATCGATTCCATCATCAACCTGGACCGTCCGGTGGTGGTGGCGTATCTGCTCTTGATCGTGTTCTTCCTGGTCATGTTGAATCTGGTGGTGGACATCATCTACACGGTGCTGGACCCCCGCGTACGTTTGGATAGCCGCCGATGAACACACCCGCCACCGCCGCCGCGCCCCCGGTTCAGGCCAAGGAGCAAACACCGTGGCGCCGCTTCCTGTCGGACTTCTTCGCCAGCAAGCTGGCCACGCTGGGCTTGATCATGCTGGTCCTGATCGTGGGAGCCGCGCTGCTCGCGCCATGGATCGCGCCGCAGAATCCCTATGACCTGGCGACGCTGGACATCATGGATTCCAAGCTCAAGCCGGGTAGCGAAAGCGGCGACGGCAGCATGCGCTATTGGCTGGGTACCGATGGCCTGGCGCGCGACCTGTTCTCGGCCATTCTGTATGGCATGCGCACCAGCCTGCTGGTGGCCAGCGTGTCGGTGCTCGCTGCCTTCGGCATCGGCGCTACGGTGGGCCTGATCGCAGCCTACTTCGGCGGCCGCATCGATGCTTTGCTGATGCGGGTTGTGGATATCCAGTTGTCGTTCCCCGCCATCCTGGTTGCGCTGATGTTGCTGGCGATTCTGGGCAAGGGTGTGGATAAGGTGATCATCGCGCTGATCGTGGTGCAGTGGGCGTATTTCGCGCGCGCCGCTCGCGGTGCCGCGCTGGTCGAGCGCGGCAAGGAATACGTCGAAGCGGCGCGCTGCATGTCGCTGTCCTGGGGGCGCGTGCTGTTTCGCCACGTGCTGCCCAACTGCATGCCGCCCTTGATCGTGATCGCCACCATCGACCTGGCGCATGCGATTGCGCTGGAGGCCACGCTGTCGTTCCTGGGCGTGGGCGTGCCGGTGACGGAGCCGTCGCTGGGCATGCTGATCTATAACGGTTTCGAGTACCTGCTGTCCGGTCAGTATTGGATCTCCTTCTTTCCCGGCATCGCGTTGGCGCTGGCCATCATCGCCATCAATCTGGTGGGTGACCATCTGCGCGATGTGCTCAACCCGCGCCACGCGAATTGAGGGCGGGCGCAATGCAGACACCTGTGGAAAAGTCCCTGGCGACGCCCATACTCGAGGTGCATGGCCTGAAGACGCACTTCTACACGCGTAATGGCGTGGTGAAGGCGGTGGATGGCGTGGACCTGATGCTCGCCGAAGGCGAGATCCTGGGGCTGGTGGGCGAATCGGGATCGGGCAAGAGCATCACCGGCTTTTCGCTGATGGGTTTGCTGGACGAGCCGGGCCGCATCGTCGACGGCACCTTGCGGCTCAACGGCGAGGACCTGCGCGGCGCGACGCCTGCGCGCTGGCGCGAGCTCAGGGGCCAGGAGATCGCGATGATCTTCCAGGATCCGATGATGACCCTGAACCCGGTGCTGCGTGTCGATACGCAGATGATCGAGGCGGTGCAGGCGCACAGCAAGGTATCGCGCGAGCAGGCGCGCCAGCGCGCGCTGCAGACGCTCGCCATGGTGGGTATTCCCTCGCCCGAGGAGCGCCTGCGCACCTATCCGCATCAATTGTCAGGCGGCATGCGGCAGCGCGTGGCGATCGCGATTGCGCTTTTGAATTCGCCGCGCCTGATCATCGCCGACGAGCCCACCACGGCGCTGGATGTGACCATACAAGGCCAGATCCTGTTCGAAGTGCAGAAGCTGTGCCGCGAGACCGGCACCGCCCTGATCTGGATCACGCACGACCTGGCGGTGGTGGCGGGGCTGGCGGACCGCGTTTCGGTCATGTACGCGGGACGAGTGGTGGAAACGGGCACGACGCAGGCCGTCATCAGCCATCCCATGCATCCCTACACGCATGGCCTGATCGCTTCCATTCCCACGCCCGAATCCCGCGGCAAGCCGCTGGTCCCGATTCCCGGCATGACGCCGTCGCTGCTCAACCTGCCGCAAGGCTGTGCGTTTCGCGGGCGATGCCCGCGCGCCACCGACGCCTGTCTGGTCGAACCGCAACCCGTGGAGGTGCGCCCGGCGCAATGGGTGCGTTGCTGGCATGCCGGAGGACCAGATACCAAATGAATGCCGCAGAACGAGATCCCGCCGTTCCTATCCTGTCGTTGCGCGAGGTCGAGTTGCGCTTCGTGCAGCCCGTGGACCTGGCCGGCCGTATCGCCAACCTGCTGGGCGCGGGCTTGAAGACGCAGGTCGTGCATGCAGTGGCGGGCGTGGACCTGGATGTGCGGCCGGGCGAAGTGATAGGTATCGTGGGCGAATCCGGCTGTGGAAAATCCACGCTGGGCCGCATCGTGTCCGGCATTCTGCCGCCGACCGCGGGCGAAGTCAGCTACAAGGGCCGCGCTGTGAAGGCCATGGCGGGTCCGGAGCGGCGCGCCTATGAGCTGGGCGTGCAGATGATCTTCCAGGACCCGTATGCCTCGCTGAACCCGCGCATGCGCGTACGCGAGATCATCGGCGAGGCGCCCGTGGCACACGGCCTGGTTCGCGCGCGCGACAAGGCCGAGTACGTGGCCGGCCTGATGCGCCAGGTGGGGCTGGATCCGGCTTTTGCACAGCGTTATCCCCATCAATTCTCCGGCGGCCAGAGGCAGCGCGTAGGCATTGCGCGGGCGCTCGCGCTCAAACCCTCGGTCATCGTCTGCGACGAGGCGGTCGCCGCGCTGGACGTTTCGATCCAGGCGCAGGTGCTTAATCTGTTCGAACGGTTGCGCGCGGACCTGGACCTGACCTATCTTTTCATCAGCCACAACCTCAGCGTGGTCAGTCACATCTCGGACCGCGTGGCCATCATGTACCTGGGCCGTGTGGTGGAGCTGGCGCCTACCGACACGGTCTTCCAGCGCGCCAACCATCCGTACACGCAGGCCTTGCTGAAGGAACTGCCGACGCTGCAGCCGGGGCGACGCACGTATCAGCCCATCAAGGGCGAACTGCCGTCGCCGCTGGACCCGCCGACGGGCTGCGCCTTCCACCCGCGTTGCCCGCATGCGATGCCGCGCTGCAAGGCCGAGCGGCCGCTGCTGCGCGAAATTGCCCCGGGCCAGTTCAGCGCCTGTCATCTGAACGATATGTGAATTCAACCCTTACGCCTTATCCACAGCCATGAAAACCATAGACGAAATCGAACGCGCCCACGGCGACCTTACCGCATTGCGACGGGATATCCACGCCCATCCTGAGCTCGCCTTCCAGGAAACGCGCACGTCCGCGCTGGTCGCGGAGCGTCTGCGCGGCTGGGGCCTGGAAGTCCACACCGGGCTGGGGAAAACCGGCGTGGTGGGTGTTTTGCGCGGCGGCAGCGGCAAGAAGACCATCGGCCTGCGCGCCGACATGGATGCGCTGCCCATGCCCGAGCACAATCGCTTTGCGCACAAGTCCACCATCAGCGGACGCATGCATGGCTGTGGCCACGACGGACACACCACGATGCTGCTGGGGGCGGCGCAATACTTGTCCACACATCGCGATTTCGATGGCACGGTGGTGTTCATCTTCCAACCGGCCGAGGAAGGCGGCAACGCTGGCGCGCGCGCCATGATGCAGGACGGCCTGTTCGATAAATTCCCTTGCGACGCGGTGTTCGGCATCCACAACATGCCTGGCATGCCCGTCAACCAGTTCGGTTTCCGGGCGGGGCCGACCATGGCATCCAGCAACCGCTGGGATATCGTCATCAAGGGCGTGGGCGGCCACGCGGCGCAGCCGCATGCATCGGTGGACCCCATCATTGTCGCGGCCGACATGGTGCACGCCCTGCAGACGGTGATCTCGCGCAGTAAGAACCCGTTGGAACAGGCTGTGCTGTCGATCACGCAGATCCATGCGGGCGACGCCTACAACGTGATCCCGGGTGAAGCCGTGTTGCGCGGCACCGTGCGCACGTATTCGGTGGAGACCCTGGACAAGATCGAGGCCGACATGCGCCGCATCGCGACGACCTTGCCGCAGGTCTACGGCGGTACGGGCGAACTGGATTTCGTGCGCGCGTATCCCCCTCTGGTGAACTGGGAAAACGAAACCGCCTTTGCCGCCCAGGTCGCCGAAGACGCGTTCGGCGCTGAAAACGTGCAGCGCGAGATGCCGCCCTTCATGGGGGCGGAGGACTTTTCCTTCTTCCTGGAGGCGGTGCCCGGGACCTACCTGTTCCTGGGCAACGGCGATGGCGACCACCGCATGGAGACCTATCACGGCATGGGTCCGTGCCAGCTGCACAACCCGAATTACGACTTCAACGACGCCCTGCTGCCGGTGGGTGCAACGTATTGGGTAAAACTGGTTCAGGCGTTTCTGCCGAAGTCCTGATCCACGCAAGTCTTTGATTTAAAAGGCGCGGGCTCTTAACAGCCCGCGCCTTTTTTCGTGGCGATGCCCAGTTGTACACAGGCTGTCCACCTGCTATTCACCGCCTATCCACCGGGATATCCCCCGACAATCCACCGCTTTTCCCTGGCTTGCCACCAGGCTTATCCCAAGACTTATCCACAGGCTTGAATGCGATGGCAGCCGTCCCCCATATGACGCGCAGGCTTGAACAAAGGCCGAATAAATCGTTTGCGTAGGGGTCGCGCGTTTTCATAATGGATCGTTCCTGAGCCGGCCTGGCCGGTATTCGCGCAAGGAGCGATCCATGTCCCAGAGCAACGCGCTGCGCCGGTCCGAGGCGTATGCCGAACCCGCGGCGCAAGCCTTTTCGATCCGCCCGCTGGCCGCCGTGACCGGCGCCGAAATCATCGGCATCGATCTGTCGCGCGAGCTGACCCCGGCCGATTTCACGCAGGTGCATCGCGCCCATCTGGACCATCACCTGCTGGTGTTCCGCGATCAGCGCATCACGCCGCAGCAGCACGTTGATTTCAGCCGCCGTTTTGGACGCCTGATGATCCACGTGCTGCATCAATTCCATCTGCCTGGGCATCCCGAGATCCTCATCGTTTCCAACATCGTTGAAGACGGCAAGCCTATAGGGCTGGGCGATGCCGGCAAGTACTGGCATTCGGATATCTCGTACAAGGAACTGCCCAGCCTGGGTTCGCTGCTGCACGCGCAGGAGCTGCCCGCGCAAGGTGGCGACACGCTGTTCGCCGACATGCATGTGGCGTACGACACCCTGCCTGCCGCGTTGCGCGACGCCATCGAAGGCAAGCGCGCCGTGCATTCCTACCTGGCCAAGTACGGCCAGCTGCAGAAGGAAGGCTCGTGGCGTCCCAACCTCAGCGCGCAACAGGTGGCGCAGGTGCAGGAAGTAGTGCATCCGGTCGTGCGCACGCATCCGGAGACCGGCCGTCGCGCGCTGTTCGTCAGCGAAGGCTTCACCACCCGCATCGAGGGCCTGCCCGAAGACGAAAGCCGCCAGATCCTGGACGAGCTGTTTGCCCACAGTATCCGGCCCGAACACATCTACCGCCACCAATGGCAGCCGCATGATCTGGTGTTCTGGGACAACCGCTCGTTGATCCATCTGGCCGGCGGTACGCCGGACCACCTGCGCCGCAAGCTGTACCGCACGACGATCGAAGGCGACGTGCCGTTCTGACGTCCTGCTCTCCTAAATTTCGCGCAAAACCATTTATCCACAGGGTCCGCCATGGGTTTTTCCTCCGCTGTACGTGATCGTTTGGTCCAGGCCGCCACCGGCGCGGGCCTGGCGCTGATACTTGCCGTGCTGGCGCTGGCTTCGCCCACGCCGGCCATGGCGGAAGGCCGCATCCGCATCGCCGAACAGTACGGCATCGTGTACCTGCTGTTGAACGTGGCGCGCGATCAGCAGCTGATCGAGAAGCACGGCAAGGCCGACGGTGTGGATATCTCGGTCGAGTGGGCCAAGCTGTCCGGAGGCGCCGCCGTGAATGACGCGTTGCTGTCCGGGGCTGTGGATATCGCGGGGGCGGGCGTCGGACCGCTGTTGACGATCTGGGACCGCACGCGCGGCAAGCAGAATGTGAAGGGCGTGGCCTCGCTGGGCAATTTTCCCTATTACCTGGTCAGCAACAATCCCAACGTGAAGACGATTGCGGACTTCACCGACAAGGACCGTATCGCGGTGCCAGTGGTGGGCGTGTCGGTGCAATCGCGCGTGCTGCAGCTGGCGTCGGCCAAGCTGTGGGGTGACGCGCAGTTCAACAAGCTGGACAAGATTTCGGTCGCTCTGCCGCATCCCGACGCGGCCGCCGCCATCATCGCGGGCGGCACCGAAATCACGGGACATTTCGGCAACCCGCCGTTCCAGGAGCAGGAGCTGGCCGAGAATCCCAAGGCGCGCATCGTGCTCAATTCCTATGACGTGCTGGGCGGGCCCAGTTCGTCCACGGTGCTGTTTGCCACCGAGAAGTTCCGCAAGGAAAATCCCAAGACCTACAAGGCGTTCCAGGCCGCGTTGAAGGAAGCGGCGCAGTTCGCCGCCGCCAATCCGGAACAGGCCGCGGATATCTATCTGCGCGTCACGGGCGCCAAGCTGGACCGCGATTTCCTGATCAAGGTGATCAAGAACCCCGACGTGCAGTTCAAGCTGGAACCGCAGAACACCTACGCGCTGGCCGAGTTCATGCACAAGGTGGGCGCGATCAAGAATGCGCCGGCCAGCTGGCGCGACTACTTCTTTGACGATCCCCTCACGGCCCAAGGCAGCTGAAATGGGCTTGAGCGCTGCGTCCCCTGTGGATAACGCCGAAAAGACCACGCCTTTGCTGGCTGTGGATAAGGTGTCGATCGAATACAAGACGCGCGAACGGCGCGTGCGCGCCACGCATCAGGTCAGTTTCGACGTGCACGATGCCGAGCGTTTCATCCTGCTGGGCGCGTCCGGTTGCGGCAAGTCCACGCTGCTCAAGGCGATCGCGGGCTTCATTGAACCGACCGAAGGCCGCATCGCGGTCGATGGCAACGCCGTACGCGGCCCCGGGCCTGACCGTATCGTGGTGTTCCAGGAATTCGACCAGCTGCCGCCATGGAAGACGCTGCGGCAGAACGTGGCGTTTCCGCTGGTGGCTTCGCGCAAGCTCGGCCGACGCGAGGCCGACGAGCGGGCCATGCACTATCTGGACAAGGTCGGGCTGTCCGCGTTTGCCGATGCCTATCCGCATACGCTGTCCGGCGGTATGAAGCAGCGCGTGGCGATCGCGCGCGCCCTGGCGATGCAGCCGCGCGTGCTGCTGATGGACGAGCCTTTCGCGGCGCTGGACGCATTGACGCGGCGCCGCATGCAGGAAGAGCTGCTGGCATTGTGGGAAGAGGTGCGCTTCACGCTGCTGTTCGTCACCCATTCGATCGAAGAGGCATTGGTGCTGGGCAGCCGCGTGCTGCTGCTGTCGCCGCATCCGGGCCGCGTGCGCGCGGAGCTGAACGCTCATGCCTTCGGACTGCACAGCCAGGGCTCGGCTGCGTTCCAGTCCGCGGCCCGGCGCGTCCATGATCTGCTGTTCGACGTGGCGGCGGCGGAACCGCCCGCTGAACGGGCCGCGGCCTGAAGGACTCCCGCATGAACAACGCATATGCAGGCGCCGTGCCCATCCGTCCCGAAGCGGAGTACGAGCTGCCGCCCTTGCCTGCACAGGCGGCCGAAGCGCCCCTGCCCTGGCATGAACGCCTGTGGCAGCACGCCAGCCTGCGCAAGCTGGCGATCCTGGCGCTGTTGGCCGGCATCTGGGAGCTGGCGGCGCGCTATACCGATAACGACCTGCTGCTGCCCAGCGCATCGCAAACGGCGGTCGCCCTTGTGCAGGGCATCGCCGGCGGCGAGCTGCTGGCGCGCGCCGGGCAATCGCTGCGCGTGCTGGCGCAGGGATATGCGGCGGGTGTGTTGCTGGCCTTCGTGCTGACCACGCTGGCGGTGTCGACGCGTTTCGGGCGCGATCTGCTGTCCACTTTGACCGCCATGTTCAATCCCCTGCCCGCGATCGCGCTGCTGCCACTGGCGTTGCTGTGGTTCGGCCTGGGCGAAGGCAGCCTGGTGTTCGTGCTGATCCACTCGGTGCTGTGGGCGCTGGCGCTGAACATGTACGCGGGTTTTCTGGGGGTATCGGATACCTTGCGCATGGCGGGCCGCAACTATGGGTTGAGCGGCCTGCGCTACGTGTTGCAGATTCTGGTGCCTGCCGCCTTGCCCGCCATTCTGGCCGGACTGAGGATAGGCTGGGCCTTTGCGTGGCGCACATTGATCGCCGCGGAACTGGTATTCGGAGCTTCCAGCGGCAAGGGCGGGCTGGGCTGGTACATCTTCCAGAACCGCAACGAGTTATACACAGATCGCGTGTTCGCGGGGCTGGCGGCGGTGGTGATTATCGGACTGCTTGTGGAAAACCTGGTGTTCGATACCGTGGAGCGTTTCACGGTCAGGCGCTGGGGCATGCAGCGCTGATAGCCTCGGCGCAGAGCCGCGCAGCAGTCAAAAAAAGGCGGCCCCGAGGGGGCCGCCTTGCACTTGTGTACGTCGCGGATTACAGCTTCAGTCCCAGCGCCTTGGCCACGCCGGCGGCGTAGGCAGGATCGGCCTTGCGGAAGTGTTCCAGCTGGCGGCGCTGGATTTCTTCCGGCACGCCAGCCATGTGGCGGCCGATGTTGCCGAACAGCAGCTCCTGCTGTGCGGGCGTCATCAGGCGGAACAAGGCGCCCGGCTGGGAGTAGTAGTCATCGTCCACGCGGTGGTTCCAGCGCGCTGCGGCCTGGCCGTCCAGCGCCAGCGGCGGCTCGCCTGCCGAGGGGGTTTCCTTCCACTCGCCCGCGCTGTTGGGCTCGTAGTTCAGTGTTGCACCGACGTTGCCGTCGACACGGCCGGCGCCGTCGCGATGGAAGCTGTGGAACGGGCAGCGCGGCGCGTTCACCGGGATCTGGTGGTGGTTGATGCCGAGGCGGTAGCGGTGCGTGTCGCCGTAGGAGAACAGGCGGCCTTGCAGCATCTTGTCCGGCGAAAAACCGATGCCGGGGACCACGTTGGCCGGCGTGAAGGCGGCCTGCTCCACCTCGGCGAAGTAGTTCTCGGGGTTCTTGTTCAGCTCCAGCACGCCGACTTCGATCAACGGATAGTCGCCGTGCGGCCAGACCTTGGTGAGGTCGAAGGGGTTGATGTGGTACGTCGCGGCTTCGGCCTCGGGCATGATCTGCACCTTCAGCGTCCACTTCGGGAAGTTGCCCTTTTCGATGTTCTGGAACAGGTCGCGCTGCGAGCTTTCGCGGTCATGGGCGACCACTTGCGCCGCTTCCTCGTCGCTCAGACAGGCGATGCCTTGCTGCGACTTGAAATGGAACTTCACGTAGAAGCGCTCGCCGTCCTTGTTGATGAAACTGAACGTGTGCGAACCGAAGCCGTGCTGCTGGCGCAGGTTGGCCGGAATGCCGCGGTCGCTCATCAGGGTGGTGACCTGGTGCAGCGATTCGGGATTGAGCGACCAGAAGTCCCAGGCGGCGGTGGCGCTGCGCAGATTGGTCTTGGGGTCGCGCTTCTGCGTGTGGATGAAGTCCGGGAATTTCAGCGGATCGCGAATGAAGAAGACCGGCGTGTTGTTGCCGACCAGATCCCAGTTGCCTTCCTCGGTGTAGAACTTGATGGCGAAGCCGCGCACGTCGCGCTCGGCGTCGGCCGCGCCGCGCTCGCCGGCCACGGTCGAGAAACGCAGGAACAGCGGGGTCTGCTTGCCGACTTGGGAAAAGATGTTGGCGCGGGTGTAGCGCGAGATGTCGTGGGTGACGGTAAAGGTGCCGTAGGCGCCCGAACCCTTGGCGTGCACCACGCGTTCGGGGATGCGTTCGCGGTCGAAGTGGGCGAGCTTTTCAATCAGCCAGAAGTCTTCCAACAGCGCCGGGCCGCGCGGGCCGGCCGTCAGCGTGTTGTTGTTGTCGGCCACCGGCGCGCCAGCGGCGGTGGTCAGATGCGTCTTCTTGTCGGTCATAGCACACTCCCTATGAAATGCCTGGAATGCGGGGCCGCAGAAGGGCCCGCGCCGTGTCTGGGATAGCCCGGCATTGCCGGCCTGGGGCCATCTCCGACACATCATAGGGGTCTTGCCTTACTGTGTGAAGTTGATTGATCTATAAAACCTGATAAAGAATAACTATCAAGAAAATCAGGGATCGGCATCGGAAGGCGGCCGCGGGGCGAAAAAAAACCGGTCCGCAAGGGACCGGTTTCTGGTGCGGGAGCAGATATCAGCGGTTGGCTGCGGCTTCCGTCTTGCGCTGCATGGCGCGGGTGATGGACCACTGCTGGGCGATCGACAGGGTGTTGTTGACGCACCAGTAGAGCACCAGGCCGGCCGGGAAGAAGAACATCATCCCGCCGAACACCAGCGGCATGATCATCATGACCTTGGCCTGGACGGGGTCCGGGGGCGTCGGGTTCAGTTTGATCTGCAGGAACATGGTGGCCATCATGATGGCGGGCAGAATGAAGTACGGATCGCGGATCGACAGGTCGTGCACCCACAGGATCCACGGCGCGCCGCGCATTTCCACGCTGGCCAGCAGCACCCAGTACAGCGAGATGAACACCGGGATCTGCACCACCATGGGCAGGCAGCCGCCCAGGGGATTGATCTTCTCGGTGCGGTACATCTCCATCATGGCCGCGTTGAGCTTCTGCTTGTCGTCGCCGTACTTTTCCTTCAGGGCCTGCAGGCGCGGAGCCACCTGCTTCATGCGGGCCATGGAGCGGTAGCTGGCGGCGGCCAGGGGATAGAACACGGCCTTGATCAGCACGGTCAGCGCAACGATCGTCCAGCCCCAGTTGCCCAGGATGGAATGCAGCCAGGTCATCAGCTTGAACAGCGGCTTGGCGATGATGGTCAGCCAGCCATAGTCGACCACCAGTTCCAGGCCGGGGGCCAGGGCGGCCATGGCCTTCTGGTCCTGGGGACCGACCCACAGGTGCGAATCCACGCGCGTGGCGGCGCCAGGGGCGATCTCGCCCACGGCCTCGATGCTGCGCGCGGCGTACAGGTTCTTCTGCACTTCCAGCAGTTCGTTGGTGCGCGGCTTGCCCTGCGGGGGCACCCAGGCGGTGGCGAAGTAGTGCTGAACCACGGCGATCCAGCCGTTGTCCGATTGCTTGATGTAGCTGGCCTTCTTCTTTTCGATGTCGCTGAAGGTGATCTTCTGGAACTTGTCCTGTTCCGAGTAGACGGCGAAACCGGTGAAGGTGTGATAGAAGCTGGACGTGTCGGCGGGGTCGTTGCCGTCGCGTTCGAGCTGCAGGTACAGGGCGGGCGACACGGGGCCGGCGCTAACGTTGGCCAGGTCGTGGCGCACGTCGATGTCATAGCGGCCGCGGTGCAGGGTAAACGTCTTGGTGACCTTCACGCCGCCCGATTCGCCTTCGAAGGCGACCACCAGGTTGTCGCCGGTCAGCTGGCGCTCCGAGGACACGACGCGGAAAGGCGTCTGGTGCGTGGGGAAGCTCTGGCCGTTGGGGGCGCCGACCACGCCGGTCTGCACCACATAGTTCAGGCCGGCGGCGCGGTCCAGCAGCACCGTGGGCTTGTCGGGCTGGCCGGTGGCCGGGTACTTCAGCAGTTCGGCGCGCACCAGCTGGGCGCCCATGGTGTCGAACGTCAGGCGCAGCACGTCGGTCGTGATGACGACCTCTTCCGAGCGCGCGGCAGCAGGTGCGGCGGCACCAGGCACGGCGGACGCGGCGGCAGCCGCCGGGGCGGGCGTGCTGGGCACCGAAGGCGTTGCGTTGTTCGCGGCGGCCTGCGGCTCGCTCGTGGTGGCGGCAGGCGTGGGGCCGAACAGCGACGGCTTGCCGTTATGGATCTGCCAGTTGTTCCATAGGAGCAACAGCGAGAAGGAAAAAATCATCCAGAGGACGGTTCGTCGGATATCCATGGTGCCTACTGAGGTGAATACGGGCCAGCAAAGCCCGCCAGTTTAGCGTCAATCGTGCTCGGTGCGGTGGCTGTGGGAACAGCACGAGGGGCCATTGGTTCCCTTGGACGGCGGAACCGGGTCCAATCCGCCCGGCGACCAAGGGTGGCAGCGGCCGATGCGCCGGACTGCCAGCCAGAAGCCGCGCCAGGCGCCGTGGCGCTCGATCGCTTCGATCGCATACGCCGAGCAGGTCGGGGTAAAGCGGCACTGCCGGCCGATCCAGGGGCTCAGGAAAAACCTGTAGAACCGGATCGGGGCAATGAGTAAAGCCTTGATCATCGCGCTATCCGCTCAAAGTGAGCGTCCACTTCGGCTCTGGCCGCGCGTTTCAGCGCGGTAAGCGTGGCGGGCGCAACCTTGCTATGCAGGCGCACGACGTAATCTTTGGCCGGCAATCCCAGGCGCCGGTGGCGGAACGCTTCGCGGATGACCCGCTTGATGGCGTTGCGCGTACTGGCGTGGGCGGCGAACCGCTTGGCGATCACCAGGCCCAGACGCGCGCAGGCGTCCTGGCCGGGAGGCAGATCATTGGGAGCCGCGCTCACAATGAAGAACGCCCCTCGGGCAAGACGCCGGCCTTTGAGGGCGGCGGCGAACTCGGAGGGGCGATGCAGCCGCGCCTCCGGCGGAAGCGTGGAGCGCGGCATGGACTGCAAAATCAGGCGTCAGGCTTTTCCGGACAAGCCGGAAAAACAGGACTTAGACGGCCAGACGCTTGCGGCCCTTGGCGCGGCGGGCGTTCAGGATGGCGCGGCCAGCGCGGGTTTTCATGCGCACGCGGAAACCATGGGTGCGCTTGCGACGGGTAACGGAAGGTTGGTAGGTACGTTTCATGGACGATCCACAAAAAGAACAAAAGTCAGAAGGGACCTGCCCGGAAGGGTTCCTGGTCGCGTATTCAGGAAGCGGGTATCTAATGAGCATTTTTGCAACAGGTGCAAAAAAACAGCTCGTAGACGGGGCTCTGACCGGGAAACCCCGGGCGACCTATTAGAAGCAAAACCAGGCAGTTGCTTGGGCGGTAGGCATCGTTAGACACCACCGCCAACAAAGCGCGGCTAAGCTCTCTGTGGAACCTTCTGACAGACAGAATTCGGAAAAGCCCACCATTTCAGCAAGTTTTCCCTGTCTTGTCAAACAGTTAAGACTGCGCCACGCGGACGCTTATGCCCTACCCTGTGGATAACCCCAGCCCAGGCAAGGTAGAATCGAGGTTTGAATAAGAGCGACATGAAAGAATTCTGGCAGACCTGCGTCAGTCGTCTTGAGCAGGAACTCCCCCCCCAACAAATCAGCGCGTGGATACGACCGCTGGTCCCGCTTGCGTACGACGAAACGCAGGCGGTGCTGCGCGTTGCCGCTCCCAACCGGTTCAAACTGGATTGGGTACGGAAGAACTTTTCCCACCAGATCGAAGCGTTGGCCGCGGAGTGGTTCGAGCGTCCGGTGCAGGTGCTGTTCGAGTTGCCGACGCAAGGCGCCACGCCGCGCATGCCGGTCGCGCCCGTACGCGCCGCACCCGCGGCGCCCGCGTATCCGTCCGCTGCTTCCCCTTCAGGCGGCGCGCCGCCACCGATGGCCCCGGTAGCGCCTGCCCCCGCGGCCCCGGCGACCACGGCGGCCGCGCAAGCGGTGAACGCGGACGCGGCAAGCATCGTGTACGAGCGTTCGCGCCTGAACACCGACCTGACGTTCGAGAACTTCGTGACGGGTAAGGCGAACCAGCTGGCGCGCGCCGCTGCGTTGCAGGTGGCCGAGAACCCTGGCACGTCCTACAACCCGCTGTTCCTGTACGGCGGCGTGGGCCTGGGCAAGACCCACCTGATCCACGCCATCGGCAATGCGATGGTGGCGGCGGGCACCGGCGTGCGCGTGCGCTACGTGCATGCCGACCAGTACGTGTCCGACGTGGTGAAGGCCTACCAGCGCAAGGCGTTCGACGACTTCAAGCGTTACTACCATTCGCTCGACCTGCTGCTGATCGACGATATCCAGTTCTTCTCCGGCAAGAACCGCACGCAGGAAGAATTCTTCTACGCGTTCGAAGCAATGGTGGCCCAGCGCAAGCAGATCATCATCACCAGCGATACCTATCCGAAGGAACTGTCGGGCATCGACAGCCGCCTGATCTCGCGCTTCGACTCCGGCCTGACGGTGGCCATCGAGCCGCCGGAACTGGAAATGCGCGTGGCGATCCTGCTGCGCAAGGCGGAATCCGAAGGCGTGCCCATGCCCGAGGAAGTGGCGTTCTTCATCGCCAAGCATCTGCGCAGCAACGTGCGCGAGCTGGAAGGCGCGCTGCGCAAGGTGCTGGCCTATGCGCGCTTCCACGGCCGCGACGTGCTCACGGTGGATGTCTGCAAGGAAGCCCTGAAGGACCTGCTGTCCGTGTCCAACGGCCAGATCACCGTGGAGAACATCCAGAAGACGGTGGCGGATTTCTACAAGATCAAAGTGGCCGACATGTACTCGAAACGCCGGCCCGCCAATATCGCTTTGCCGCGCCAGGTCGCGATGTACCTGGCGAAGGAGCTGACCCAGAAAAGCCTGCCGGAAATCGGCGATCTGTTCGGTGGCCGTGATCACACCACCGTGCTGCATGCCGTACGCAAGATTTCCGACGCCCGCGCCAAGCAAGCGGAGCTCAACCATACCCTGCACGTGTTGGAACAAACTCTAAAAGGATGAACATGCAACTCGTACAAACCACACGCGATGCATTGCTGAAACCGCTGTCGACTGTGGCGGGCATCGTCGAAAGACGCCATACCCTGCCCATCCTCGCGAACATCCTGATGCGCAAGGAAGGCAACAAGGTTGCCTTCATTGCGACCGACCTGGAAGTACAGATCACCACCCATGCCGACTTCGGCGTGGGTCAAGACAACGAATCCACCACGGTCGCGGCGCGCAAGCTGCTGGATATCCTGAAGGCTTTGCCGGACACCGGCGACGTGCGCCTGGCGCTGGCCAGCAACAAGCTGTCGGTGCAGTCGGCCAAGAGCCGCTTCGCCCTGCAGACGCTGGCCGCCAGCGAATTCCCCACCGTGGCCCAGCCCGAGCAGTGGGACGTGTCGCTGACCATGCCGCAGCGCACGCTGCGCCACCTGTTCAACATGGTGCACTTCGCCATGGCGCAACAGGACATCCGCTACTACCTGAACGGCATGCTGCTGGTGTTTGAACCGGGCCGCGTGCGCGCGGTCGCCACCGACGGCCACCGCCTGGCGCACTGCTCGACCGAAGCCGACGGCATCAGCGAACGCCATGAAGTGATCGTGCCGCGCAAGACCGTGCTGGAAATGCAGCGCCTGCTGGAAGACTCCGACGAGCCCGTTTCCATCGACGTGGCGCCGGGCCAGATCCGCTTCCGCTTCGGCGACGTGGAACTCGTCTCCAAGCTGGTGGAAGGCAAGTTCCCGGACTTCACGCGCGTGATCCCGACCAACTACACGCGCCATTTCCTGGTCGGCCGCGAAGCGCTCCAGGGCAGCTTGCAGCGCGCCGCCATCCTGACCACCGACAAGTTCAAGGGCGTGCGCCTGCAACTGGCGCAGAACCAGATGAAGATCTCGTCCTCCAACGCCGAGCAGGAAGAGGCGCAGGAAGAAATCGACATCGACTACGGCCATGAAGCCCTCGATGTGGGCTTCAACGTCGGCTACCTGCTCGACGTGCTGTCCAACGTCAAGGTGGACAACATCCAGTGGTCGGTCATGCCCGACGCCAACGCGTCTGCGCTCATCACCCTGCCCGAAGACGACCAGTTCAAGTACGTCGTCATGCCCATGCGGATTTGATCCGCGCCCATCGTGGGTTTGTGCCGCTTGCGGGCCTGAGGGCCCGTGGGCGGTCCGGCCGCCAGGCCGTTCTTTAAAGCGTTATCGATACAGACATGTCAGATCAGCAGAACACCACTCCCGAGAACAGCGGCTACGGCGCTGACTCGATCAAGATGCTCAAGGGGCTGGAGGCCGTGCGCAAGCGCCCCGGCATGTACATCGGCGACACATCCGACGGCACCGGCTTGCACCACATGGTGTTCGAAGTCGTCGACAACGCCATCGACGAAGCCCTGGCCGGCTATTGCGACGACATCGTCGTCACGATCCACACCGACAACTCGATCTCGGTCACCGACAACGGCCGCGGCATTCCCACCGACATCCACAAGGATGACGAATTCCACCGCAGCGCGGCCGAAATCGTCATGACCGAACTGCATGCCGGCGGCAAGTTCGACCAGAACTCCTACAAGGTGTCCGGCGGCCTGCACGGCGTGGGCGTGTCTTGCGTGAACGCGCTGTCCGAATGGCTGCGGCTGACCATCCGCCGCAACGGCGAAGTGCACCAGATGGAGTTCCGCCAGGGCGAGCGCGTCGCGCCCCTGGCGGTGACCGGCACGACCGACAAGCGCGGCACCGAAGTGCGCTTCCTGGCCGACCCGATCATCTTCAACAACATCGAGTACCACTACGAGATCCTCTCGAAGCGCCTGCGCGAGCTGTCGTTCCTGAACAATGGCGTGAAGATCCGCCTGATCGACCAGCGCCAGGGCAAGGAAGAGAACTTCGCCTTCTCCGGCGGCGTGAAGGGCTTCGTCGAATACATCAACCGCAGCAAGACCGTGCTGCACCCGAACGTGTTCTCGGTCACCACCGAGTCCTCGGCGGGCGGCGTGCCGGTCGGCGTCGAAGTGGCGATGCAGTGGAACGACAGCTACAGCGAAAGCGTGCTGTGCTTCACCAACAATATCCCGCAGCGCGACGGCGGCTCGCACCTGACCGGCCTGCGCGCGGCGATGACCCGCATCATCAACAAGTACATCACCGACAACGAACTGGCCAAGAAGGCCAAGGTCGAAACGTCCGGCGACGACATGCGCGAAGGCCTGGCCTGCGTGCTGTCGGTGAAGGTGCCCGAGCCCAAGTTCAGCAGCCAGACCAAGGACAAGCTGGTCTCCAGCGAAGTGCGTCCGGCCGTCGAAGAAGCCGTGGCGCGTACGCTGGAAACCTGGCTGCTGGAACACCCGAACGACGCCAAGGCGCTGTGCGCCAAGATCGTCGAAGCTGCCCGCGCCCGCGAAGCCGCGCGCAAGGCGCGCGAAATGACTCGCCGCAAGAGCGTGCTGGAAGGCGCAGGCCTGCCCGGCAAGCTGGCCGACTGCCAGGAAAAGGACCCCGCGCTGTGCGAGCTGTACATCGTCGAGGGTGACTCCGCAGGCGGCTCGGCCAAGCAAGGCCGCGACCGCAAGTTCCAGGCCATCCTGCCGCTGCGCGGCAAGGTGCTGAACGTCGAGAAGGCGCGTTTTGACCGCCTGATCGCCAGCGAGCAGATCGCCACGCTGATCACCGCGCTGGGCACCAGCATCGGTCCTGATTTCAACGTCGACAAGCTGCGCTACCACCGCCTCATCATCATGACCGACGCGGACGTGGACGGCGCGCACATCCGCACCCTGCTGCTGACGCTGCTGTATCGCCAGATGCCTGAGCTGGTGCAGCGCGGCTACGTGTATATCGCCCAGCCGCCGCTGTACAAGGTCAAGGTCGGCCGTGAAGAACGGTATCTGAAGGATGACCAGGAAGAAGCGCAGTTCATGCTGCAACTGGCGCTGAAGGATGCCGAAATCATCTCGGGTGGCAACATCATCCGCGGCGACGAACTCAACGACCTGGCCCGCCAGTACGTCGCGGCCGACGCCGTGATCGCGCGCCTGTCGCGCGTGTTCGACGTGGGCGCGCTGTCGGCCATGGCTGAAGGCGTGGAGATCAACCTGGAGTCGGCCGAGTCCACCGCCGACTCCGCCCGCCGCCTGGCCGACGCCATGCGCGACCCGGTCAGCGGCAACGGCGTGGAAGTCGTGCCGGAGTTCGACGAGGCCACTGAGCGCCATCGCCTGTCGGTGCAGCGCATGCACCACGGCAACGTGCGCGTGAGCATCATCGACGCGGACTTCGTCAACGGTTCGGACTACGCGGTTCTGTCCAAGGCCGCCAAGAGCTTCCTGGGCAAGGTCGGCTCGCGTTCGCTGGCCGCCCGCGGCGAAGGCGACAAGCGCAAGGAACAGACTGTGTCCGACTTCCGCGAAGCCATGCAGTGGCTGCGCAGCGAAGCCGACCGCAGCATCTCCAAGCAGCGCTACAAGGGTCTGGGCGAAATGAACCCGGAACAGCTGTGGGAAACCACCATGGACCCGAAGGTGCGCCGCCTGTTGCGCGTGCAGATCGAGGACGCCATCGCGGCCGACGAAGTCTTCACCACGCTGATGGGCGACGACGTGGAACCGCGCCGCAACTTCATCGAAACGCATGCGTTGTCGGCGGGGAATATCGACGCCTGATGGTTGTAGGATCCCGTGAATATTCAGTCTTTCTCTGAATATTTAGAGTTCGTTCAAGGGGGCTGCTTTTGCAGCCCCCTTTTTTTCTGGATGACGAAGCAACCCTTATCTCCAGGCTTGAGCCCAAGGCGCATGCGGATCTCATGGGGGATGGTCAGCTTCCCGTTCGAAACCGCGGGCAGCCCATTGTTTTTTGATGGAATGGATTGTTGCGAAGGTGGTTAGCATCTGGGCTCTTGTCCCTCAGAGCAAGGAAGATAGATGCTTCAACTGTTCACCCCTCTCGCCCAAAACCCCTGGATCGCGCCTGCTCTTTGGGCAGGACTTTTTTCGCTGCTATACCTTTGGATCAGGACGCGCGTGGGATCCGCGCACTTTCTCTTGGACCGACTTTGGCGAATCGCAGCAGGTCGGCGCGACGTCCAGGATGTAGTGCTGAGAGATATTCAACAGGAAAGTCGCGACCTGGAGATCTTCAGGTTCTCCTATCGCATACCCGTGCAATCCTTGGCCGACTTGCACAAGCTCAATAGCTGGGCGAAAGCCCATAACGTCGGGATGTTGAGGCTGAAAATTCTGTGGCGCTGGGTCGATGTGCGCAATTCGGAGATCGTGCTCAGGCCGCGCAGGGCGTCGAAACGGGGTCTCTTCCTCCTCCTCGGCGTGTTGTGGACCATATCGTTTAGCACGGGTTCCTTGCTCGCTTCGCCCAACGGGTACTTTCACATGAAAGAGTCCAAGGTCTGGTTCAAGACCGACGCGAATACGGTGAAAAGCATGACCCTATGGGGCGATGACTGGGTTTTCACTGCCACGGAATGCACTGCGGAAGGTCCAGATCTTCAGGAGAAAACAGGCTTTCGGAAATCGGAGCTGCTCGACCTATGCAAGGCATTGGCAAGTGGCAGCATGAAAGACCATGTGCGTTCGCTCGTGAAGCAGCAGAGGTGGCTAGCCCTACTCTTGCTTGTCCCCTCTCTTGTGGGGCTGGTTATTGTTGTTCGCGCAGCTTTAGGCGCGGGCGAGGCGGAAAAGCTCTGGAAGGAGTTGTATTGCGCGCCTGCCGTACCCAAGGCAATTGAGCCGAGCAGGATCCCGCCCATCAACAGCGGATGCACGCCTCAAAATGACCGCGCCGAGGGATCCGCCTAGTTGGATGCGCATTTCTTGGTATAGGCCGGACTCGGAATCCTTCTACACCTGCACATCATTGGCCCAAGGCTCCGCCGTCAGGCGCTCCGCCAGATACTCAATGAACGCCTGCACCCGGGCCGGCCGGCGGCGTCCCGGCGGCGTGACGATGTGCAGCGCGATGGGATCGACCTGCCAGTCGTCCATCACGGTTTCCAGCGCACCTGATTGCAAATCCTTCCACGCCAGGAACTCCGGCTGCAGTGCCAGCCCCATGCCGGCCTGCAGCGCCGGCGTCAGGGCTTCGGCGTTGTTCACGTTCAGGTGCACGGGCAGCGACTGTGAAAACTCGCCGTGCTTTTCATGACGGAAACGCCAGCTCGCGCCGTTGCGTGCATACATGTATTGCAGCGCCGTGTGCTGCGCCAGGTCCTTTGGATGTTTGGGCCGTCCCGCGCGCTTGAAGTAGCTGGGTGCGCCTACCAGCAGGATGCGCACCGAGCACAGGCGGCGTGCCAGCAGCGTCGAGTCCACGAGGTTGGAGATGCGCAGCGCCAGGTCGAAGCGTTCGGAGACCAGGTCGGCCTGCTTGTCGCTGAATTCGATCTCCAGGGCCACGTCGGGATTGGCCTGCATGAAGGGAGGCAGCATCGGCGCCAGATGCGTGACGCCGAAGGACATGGGCGCGGACAGCCTGATCTTGCCGCGCAGGCTGCTCGACTTTTCCGTCACCTCGGATTCGACCGCCTCGCCCTCTTCCAATATGCGCGCTGCGCGTTCCAGCGCCGCGTAGCCGGATTCGGTCAAGGTCATGCTGCGGGACGTCCGATGAAACAGCGTCGTCTTCATGCGGGCTTCCAGACGGCTGATGGTCTTGGAAACCGTGGCCTGCGACAAGGCGAACTCGGCCGCCGCCTTGGCGAATGATCCGGTCTCGGCGACCTTGGCGAAGATCGCCCAACCTTCTAAATCCGGCAGCTTGCTCATCTCGTGTTCCTGGGAAATGCCCGCGCCGATGATAGCCCCTGCCTATGGCATGGACAAGAATGGTGTTGAACGCAGCGCAGCAAAGGACTGTCACGCCATGGTCATCATGCAAGAAATGGAAAGGATGGAATTCCATGCTGCGGGTTCTCAGGAACGCGGCCGCTCCCTACTATGCATACACCGACAGACGAGATGTACGGGCCCTTCCAGCGGCACCCCGCCATCGTCGCAACGGTGCAGACCGGGATGGTTTGCCAGCTACACCGAATTCTTCGCTGCCGCCTTCCTTGATAGTTTTCCTTAAAGAGAGAGATCCGCCATGTCCGCCAACAAATACCTCGAAGTCCTGACCCCGCAGAACAGCCAGATCATCTTCATCGACCAGCAGCCGCAGATGGCCTTCGGCGTGCAGTCCATCGACCGCCAGACGCTGAAGAACAATGTGGTGGGCTTGGCCAAGGCCGCACGCGCCTTCAATATCCCCACCACCATCACTACCGTCGAAACCGACAGCTTCTCTGGCAACACCTACCCCGAACTGCTGGCTGTGTTCCCCGAGAACAAGATCCTGGAGCGCACCTCCATGAACTCCTGGGACGACCAGAACGTGCGCGACGCGCTGGCCGCCAACGGCCGCAAGAAGGTCATCGTCGCCGGCCTGTGGACCGAGGTCTGCAACACCACCTTCGCGCTGTGCGCCATGCTGGAAGGCGAGTACGAAATCTACATGGTGGCTGATGCTTCGGGCGGCACCTCGGTGGACGCGCACAAGTACGCCATGGACCGCATGGTGCAGGCTGGCGCCGTGCCGATGACCTGGTTGCAGGTGATGCTGGAATGGCAGCGCGACTGGGCCCGCAAGGAGACCTATGACGCCGTCACCGGCATCGTGAAGGAACACTCCGGCGCCTACGGCATGGGCATCGACTACGCCGTCACCCACGTGCACAAGCTGGCAGAGCGCGTGCAGCACGGTGAACGCATCGGCCCCAACCCCGCCAAGTAAACCGCAAGCCGGATCGTCCAGACAGCGTCTGGCCGGTCCGGCGCCTTGTTTTTGAACACGGCGTTTTGAACACGGCGGGCGGCGGGACTTGCGGGTCCGAATGCCGCCTGGCGCGATCCAGGAGAGTCCCATGCCAGACCAGAAGAATCCCGCCGCGCGCGGCACCTTCGCGCCCTTGCGCCAGTCCGTGTTCGCCGTGCTGTGGGCCGCGACCGTGCTGGGCAACGTGGGCAGCTTCATGCGGGACGTGGCCAGTTCGTGGCTGGTGACCGACCTGTCGGCCAGCCCGGCCGCGGTGGCGCTGATCCAGACGGCGGCGACCCTGCCCATCTTTTTGCTGGCGATTCCCGCTGGCGTGCTGTCCGACATCCTGGACCGGCGCCGCTTCCTGATCTTCGTGCAGCTGCTGCTTGCCTCGGTCAGCGGCACGCTGCTGCTGCTGTCGCATTTCGGCGCGCTGACGGTCGATTACCTGATCGCCCTGACCTTCGTCGGCGGCATCGGCGCGGCCTTGATGGGACCGACCTGGCAATCCATCGTCCCCGAACTCGTACCGCGCGAAGAACTCAAGGGCGCGGTGGCGCTCAATTCGCTGGGCATCAACATCGCCCGCGCCATCGGTCCGGCGGCGGGCGGCCTGATCCTGGCCAGCTTCGGCGCGGCCGTCACCTATGGGCTGGACGTGCTGAGCTACGTGTTCGTCATTGCCGCACTGCTGTGGTGGAAGCGTCCCGCGGCCGTCGATAGCGCGCTGTCGGAGAACTTCTTCGGCGCGTTCCGCGCCGGCCTGCGCTACACGCGGGCCAGCAAGGAGCTGCACCGCGTGTTGCTGCGCGCCGCCGTCTTCTTCCTGTTCGCCAGCGCGGTCTGGGCCTTGCTGCCGCTGGTGGCGCGGCAGATGCTGGGCGGCTCCTCGGGCTTTTACGGCGTGCTGCTGGGCGCGGTGGGCGCAGGAGCCATCATCGGCGCCCTGCTGCTGCCCAGGCTGGGCGCCCGCCTGAATGCCGACGGGTTGGTGCTGCTGGCGTCGGTGGCCAGCGCGGCGGTCATGGCCGTGCTGGTGTTCGCGCCACCGCAATGGCTGGCCGTGCTGATGCTGGTGGTGCTGGGCATGGGCTGGATTACCGCGCTCACCACGTTCAATGGCGTGGCCCAGGCCGTGCTGCCCAACTGGGTGCGCGGCCGCGGACTGGCGGTGTACCTGATGGTCTTCAACGGCGCGATGGCCGCCGGCAGTTTGGGCTGGGGCCTGGTGGCGCGCGAGATCGGCGTGCCCTACGCTCTGGCGGTCAGCGCCGCCGGACTGGTCGCGGTTGCGCTGCTGTTTCATCGCGCCAGCCTGCCGGTCGGCGAGGCGGATCTGCAGGCGTCGAATCACTGGCCGGAGCCGCTGGTCGCTGAACCGGTGGCCCACGACCGCGGTCCGGTGCTGGTGCAGGTCGAGTACCGCATCCGCCAGGAAGACCGCCCTGCCTTTCTGGATGCGATGCAGCGCCTGTCGCAAGAGCGACTGCGCGATGGCGCCTATGCCTGGGGCGTGGTCGAGCACACCAGTGACCCGCAGCGGGTGGTCGAGTGGTTCTTCGTCGAATCCTGGGCCGAACACCTGCGCCAGCATCACCGGGTGTCGCATGCCGACGCCGATCTGCAAGCGGAAGCGCTGCGCTTTCATATGGGGCCGGAAAAGCCCGAAGTGCATCACTTCCTGGCCTTGAAGCGCTGACGGGCAGCATCGGGAGCACGTCCATGAATCACATGAAGCCTGCCGCCATGATCGGCGACAGTCCGGCCACGGAGGCGCATCATGATTGAGCGCCGTCCGCTTGCGAGCCTGGGCCACGAACGCCGCGGCTGGCTGGATGCCAAGCATCACTTTTCCTTCGCGGCCTACCAGGACCCCGAGCGCATGAGCTGGGGCGCGCTGCGCGCATGGAACGATGAAACCATCGCGCCGGGCGCAGGGTTTCCGCCCTTGTTGCACTCGGACGTGGAAATCATTACCTGCGTGCGGGAAGGCGCGCTCACCCATGAAGACGATCTGGGCAATCGCGGCCGCACCCGCGCTGGCGAAGTGCAGGTCGTGAGCGCGGGCAGTGGGGTGACGCATGCCGAATTCAATATGGAAGGCGGACCCGCGCACGTCTTCCAGATTTGGATAGAGCCGGACCGCCGCGGCGCGCCGCCCAGTTGGGGCCGGAAGTCCTTTACCCGCGAAGCCTGCAAGGGACGCTTCATCACGCTGGCCAGCGGCATCGACGGCGACGATGATGCGCTGCCCATCCGCAGCGACGCGCGCGTGCTTGCGGTGGCGCTCAAAGCAGGCGAAGCCGTCGTTTACCGCTTCGCGCGCGGCCGCCGCCGCGGCTATCTGGTCGCCTCCAAGGGCAGATTGCAAGTCAACGGCGTGGAGATTGGCTCAGGCGATGGCGCCGCCATCCGCGACGAAACCGATGTGCGCCTCATGGCCTTGGACGATGCCGAAGTGCTCCTGGCCGATACGCACGCATGAGCGGCGCGCGCTCATAACCCCTACACAACGCGAGGACGCACATGAAGATCTATCTACTTTCCCTGGGCGCCGGACTGCTGGTCGGCGTGGTCTACAGCCTTCTGCAGGTCCGCTCGCCCGCTCCGCCGCTGGTGGCGTTGATCGGCCTGCTGGGCATATTGGTCGGCGAGCAGGTCATTCCCGTGGGCAAGCAACTGCTCAAGGGCACCGCCTTCGTCGCGGCCTGTGACAAGGAAAAGGCCGTGAGCCACGTGCTCGGGCAATTGCCTGGCCGCCACCAGGCTCAAGACAAGGAACACGGCTGAGCCGGTTCCCGCATCCAAGGAGATATTGCATGCCTACCCGCCGCGATCTCATCGGTGTAGCTTCCGCCCTGGCGCTCAACGGTATGTTGGGACGCCCCGCCATCGCCAGTTCAAAAGGAGATTCCAACATGTCCAACGCCACGCCGGACGTCATTTTCCACAATGGCCGCATCACCACGCTGGACCGCGGCAAGCCGCAGGCCAGCGCCGTCGCGATCAAGAACGGCCGCTTTGTGGCGGTCGGTTCGGACGCCGAAGTCATGCCGCTGGCCGGCGCCGGCACGCGGGTCGTCGACCTGAAGCGCCGCGCGGCCTTGCCGGGCCTGTACGACAACCACACCCACGTGGTCCGCGGCGGCCTGAACTACAACATGGAGCTGCGCTGGGACGGCGTGCGCTCGCTGGCCGACGCCATGGCCATGCTGAAACGCCAGGTCGCCATCACGCCCGCGCCGCAATGGGTGCGCGTGGTGGGCGGCTTTACCGAGCATCAGTTCGCCGAGAAACGCCTGCCCACGATCGAGGAGATCAACGCCATCGCGCCCGACACGCCGGTGTTCATCCTGCACCTGTATGACCGCGCGCTGCTCAACGGCGCAGCGCTGCGCGCGGTGGGCTATACCAAGACCACGCCCAATCCGCCGGGCGGCGAGATCATGCGCGATGGTCAGGGCAATCCCACGGGGCTGCTGCTGGCCAAACCTAACGCGACCATTCTGTACGCCACCCTGGCCAAGGGTCCCAAGCTGCCCTTCGACTACCAGGTCAATTCCACGCGCCACTTCATGCGCGAGCTGAACCGGCTGGGCGTGACCGGCGTGATCGATGCGGGCGGCGGCTTCCAGAACTATCCGGACGACTACGCCGTGATCCAGAAGCTGGCCGACGAGAACCAGATGACGGTGCGCCTGGCCTACAACCTCTTCACGCAAAAGCCCAAGCAGGAAAAGGAAGATTTCCTCAACTGGACGTCGAGCGTGAAGTACAAGCAGGGCAGCGACTACTTCCGCCACAACGGCGCGGGCGAAATGCTGGTGTTCTCGGCGGCCGACTTCGAGGACTTCCGCGTCGAGCGTCCGGACATGCCGCCCGAAATGGAAGGCGAACTGGAAGAGGTCGTGCGCGTGCTGGTGCAGAACAAGTGGCCGTGGCGTTTGCACGCCACCTACGACGAGACCATCTCGCGCGCGCTGGACGTGTTCGAGAAAGTGCATCGCGATACGCCGCTGACGGGGCTGAACTGGTTCTTCGACCACGCCGAGACCATCTCCGACAAATCGATCGACCGCATTGCCGCGCTGGGTGGCGGCATTGCCGTACAGCACCGCATGGCCTACCAGGGCGAATACTTCATCGAACGCTACGGCGCGAAGGCCGCCGAAGCCACGCCGCCCGTCGCCAAGATCCTGCAGCGCGGCGTGAAGGTCTCGGCCGGCACCGATGCGACCCGGGTCGCGTCCTACAACCCCTGGGTGTCCTTGTCCTGGATGGTTACCGGCAAGACCGTGGGCGGCACCCGCCTCTACCCTGCGCGCAACTGCCTGGACCGCGAGACGGCGCTGCGCATGTGGACCGAGAATGTGGCCTGGTTCTCCAACGAGGAAGGCAAGCGCGGCCGCATCGAACCCGGCCAGCTGGCCGACTTCATCGTGCCGGACAAGGACTACTTCAGCTGCACCGAGGACGAGATCTCCTTTCTGACCTCGGACCTGACCGTGGTGGGCGGGCGGGTGGTCTACGGCGCGGGCGAATTCGCGCCGCTGGACGACAACCCGCTGCCGCCTGCCATGCCCGACTGGTCGCCTACCCGGCTGTTCGGCGGCTATGGCGCCTGGGGCGATCCAGACGGCGCCGGCCGCAATTCGCTGGGCTACCGCAACATGGCGGCCTGCGCGTGCGCCAGCTCCTGCGGCCTGCATGGACACGACCATGCCCGCGCATGGGCGTCGAATGCGCCCAGCTCCGATCCGCAGGGCTTCTTCGGCGCGCTGGGCTGCTCCTGCTGGGCCGTCTGAGGAGGCTGGCCATGAACGCTGCTTTCCAATGGGAACGTCGCCTGGCCGACCTGGCCCGCCCGCTGTTCGGCGCCTCGGCGCTGCGGTTCCTGGCCTATCTGGGGCTGTGCGCCGCCTACCTGCAGGGCGGGCTGGTGAAGCTCTTCGATTTTCCCGGTGCGCTGCGCGAAATGGCGCATTTCGGGCTGTCGCCCGGGCCGTTGTTCGCGGTGCTGGTGATTGCGCTGGAACTGGTTGCTTCCCTGATGATCCTGACGGGCCGGCTGCGATGGTTGGGCGCGCTGGCGCTAGCTGCATTCACGTTGGTGGCGACCGGCATTGCGTTGCGCTTTTGGGAGATGCCCGTGGGGCAGGAACGCTTCATGGCGGCCAACTCGTTCTTTGAACATCTGGGGTTGGCCGGCGGGTTTCTGCTTGTGGCGTGGTTGGATTTGCGGGAGATCGAGAAGGCTCCTTAAATCGATCCTTAAGCGCCTTGTGATCGAATTCAGGGTGTTTTCCCGCGCAAGCTGCTACGTCGACGGCGAACTATCTACAACCCCGCCGCCGCATCCGGCGGCGTACCGCAAACCTGCTTGATCGTTTGCCTTAGCCAGCGGTGCGCGGGGTCGCTGTCCAGCCGCGGCGGCCAGGCCTGCACCACGGTGACCGGACGCATGGGCACCGGCACCTCGAAGGCGCTCAGCTTCAGGCCCAGGCGTTCGACGCCGGACATCAGGTTCTGCGGCATGGACGGCAGCACCAGGTCGGAATCGGCCAGCGCGAAGATCGCGGCGTGGAAGGTGGGCGTGATCAGCGTGACGTGGCGCGCCAGCCCGAGTTCTTCCAGGGTGTCGTCGATCGGGCCTTGCGCGCGGCCGCGGCGCGACACGCTGACGTGGTCGTAGGCGCAGAAGCGCTGCGGGGTGATGGGCGCCTTGAAGATCGGGTGTTCCTTGCGCGCCAGTCCGCAGAACGCGGTGGTGAACAGGGTCTGCACCTTGATGTCGGCGCCGAACTTCTGGGAAGAACCGATATAGAGATCGGCGTCGCCGCTGAGCGCGTCGGCGTCGTGGTTGCCTTCGGAGACGAAGCGCAGCACGGCCCGCGGCGCATAACGGCGCAGGTGTTCGCGCAGCCGGCCGCCGTAACCGCCCACGAACACGTCGTTGGCGCGCAGGGTGAAGACGCGCGTCAGGGTTGCCAGGTTGATGTCCTCGCCGAAGGCCGTGAAGACGGCCTGCGCTTGTTCGATGACGTGGCGCACCTGCGCGTGCAGGGCCAGCGCCCGGGGCGTGGGCGCCAGGCCGCGGCCGGAGCGCACCAGCACGGGGTCGCCAACGGCCTCCCGGATGCGCGCCAGGCCGCGGCTCATGGCGGGGGTGCTCAGGTTCAGCCGGCGCGCCGCGCCGACGACGCTGCCTTCCTGGATCAGCACGTCCAGGGTCAATAGCAGATTCAGGTCTAGCGGTTTCATGTGACCAAGCATAGCGCGGCCGGCAAACCGGGCGGGCGTTTCAGGGTTGCGTCTGATGCACTTCTGGATTGCGCCATACGGCATTCCCCGGCGTCCCGTCCGGGACCAACATTCGAGCCGTGGCCGCGCGTGGGCGCAGGCCGTATGAGAACCGAGGAGAGACAAATGGCGCTGGAAGTTCTGGAGTTGCATCATCACGCGGTGCGCATGTCGCTGGACAAGGTCGCGGCCATGGGCGCGTTCTATGGAGACGTGCTGGGTTTGGACACGGACCGCGGCCGTTGGGAGATTCCGGGCATCGCCGGCTATTTCCTGGACATGGGCAACGACTGCCAGATCCACCTGCTGGGCAGCGACGGCCCGTCGCCCTATTCCCAAGGCCCGGGCTGTGATCCTGTGGAAAACCACGTGGCGCTGGCCGTGCGCGATATCGCGGCGGCCGAGACGGAACTGCAGCGTCTGGCGGTGGACTACTGGAAGCTGGACAACGTGGCCGCGCCCGAGCTCATGCAGCTGTTCCTGCGCGACCCGGTGGGTAACCTGATCGAGCTGCACCAGATCGGCCGCTGCCGTTGCAAGCGCAGCGACCGCGCCTTCGCCGACGCGAAGGCCGCGCAAGGCGCCGCGCCGTCGCAGGGCCGGGACTGAGGGGTTGGGGATAAGCCATGTTCATCGATCTGAATGACCTGGCGGGCCCGGCGCGCTACAAGCTGCTGACCGCGGCGATCGTGCCGCGGCCCATCGCCTGGATCGTGTCGCGCGACGCCGCAGGGACGACGAACGTGGCGCCGTTCTCGTTCTTCAACCTGATGTCGGGCGATCCGCCGCTGATCTGCGTCGGCATCGGCGTGCGCGGCGATGCGCCCAAGGACACCGCGCGCAACATCGCCGAACGCGGCGAGTTCACCGTGAGCCTGGTGTCCGCCCCGCAGGCCGGCCGGATGAACGTGACGGCGGTGGATTTTCCGGCGGGCGTGGACGAGTCCCTGGAGGCTGGCCTGGAGCTGTCGCCGTCGCGGCGCATCGAGGTGCCCTGGGTGGCGCAGTCGCCCGTGGCGTTCGAGTGCCGCGTGCATGAACTGCTGCGCATCGACCGCCGCAGCCTGATCGTGGCGCAGGTGGCGGCCATGCATGTGCGCGACGACGTGGTGGCGGACCGGGAGCATCTCTATCTGGATGGTCCGGCGATGGACCTGCTGGCGCGCCTGCACAATCCAGGCTGGTATTGCCGGCCGCAGGCGGCCTTTCAGATGCCTCAGCTGACGCTGGCGCAGTGGGATGCGTTGAAGCAATCGGGCGAGGCCGAGCGGTATCTGGAGCAAGGCGCCGCAGAGCGCTGATGGCACCAGCGCGGCGTCACCGCCCCGGCCGCGCCTTCAGATCCCCCATCTCTTCCTGCATGAGCTGGTGCGCATAACGTGAAAACACGCTGACCAGTCGCGTGCGCGTGTGGTACGGCGGATAGAGCAGCGCCACCGTCACCGGCACGGCGGGGCTGAAGGGGCGGATCTCGACGTTGTGGGCGGCGTATTCCTCGCGCGCGGCCAGCGGGTTGATGAGCGCCACGCCCAAGCCCGCGCCGACCAGGGCGCAGATCGACGACCCCAGGCCAGCTTCGGCCACCGTCTGGCGTTCGACCTTGGCTGTCTTGAATATCGTGTCGATCTTTTCGCGCAGCGGCGTGCCGCTGGTGAAGGCCACGAACGGTTCGCCGGCGAAGTCGGCGGGCTTGAGTTTCTTCAGCTTGGCCAGGCGATGGCCCTTGGGCACCACCGCGACGCAGCTCATGGTCAGCACCGGCTCGACCTGGATGCCGGGGGAATCTCCCGACAGCATGGCCAGGCCCGTGTCGCAGAACCCCGAACTGATCCAGTTGTGCACCGTGCTGGCGTTGCCGGAATGGATGGACACCATCACGTCCGGGTATTCCGTCTTGAAGGCCGCGACGATGCGCGCCAGCAGCCCGCCTGCCAACCGCGGCATGGCGGCCACGCTCAGGCGGCTGGCGCTGAACGAGCGGATGCTGGCCGCCGCCGATTCCAGGCCGGCCAGGCCGATGAAGGTCTTTTCCACTTCCTGGAAGAAGCGCGACCCGTCCTGGGTCGGGGTCAGGCGGCTGCCATTGCGGTCGAACAAGGCGAACTGGGTAATGGCTTCCAATTGCGCAATTAAGCGGCTAACGTGCGGCTGCGAGGTGTGCACGCGCCGTGCGGCGGCGGTCATGGAGCCGGTCATCATCACGGCGCGGAACGCCTCGATGTGTCTCAAGCCCATCCGTGGAATGGCCATGTCAAATCCGTATAGAGGAATACTCGATTGGAACTGGATAAAACCATACCGCTAGTTGATACTTTTCGCCAGCCGCGGGGCTCATCGCGGGACGAGGCGGCTGTCAGCCTGGCTGGCGCCGTCGATCGTGAACATAAACATGCGCCGCTCGAACGGCGCCAAGGGAATCAGATGAAAGCACTTGCTGCGATCTCCGTCGCCGCGGCCTTCCTGGGCAGCGCCGCAACCGCCCAGGCCGAAGGCCCCAGCCGCCTGGACAAGATCAAGGAAACCGGCGTGATCACGCTGGGCCATCCGGAGACCTCGGTCCCGTTTGCCTATCTGGACGGCAACCAGAAGCCGATCGGCTACACGGTGGAGATCTGCCAGGAAGTCGCCCAATACGTGAAGGCCGCCCTGAAGCTGCCCAAGCTGGAGGTGCGCTACAACCCAACGACTTCCGCCACGCGCATTCCGCTGCTGGCCAACGGCACCATCGACCTGGAATGCGGCAACACCACCAACAACCTCGAACGCCACAAGCTGGTGTCGTTCGCGCCCACGACCTTTGTGGCGCAGGTGGTGCTGGTGGCGCGCAAGGACGGCGGCGTGGATCCCAACAACCTGGAGTCCTTCCGCGGCAAGTCGATCGCCGCGCAGGCCGGCGGCCAGACCTTCCGGCTGATCTCGCAGCTGAACGCCAAGGGCAACCTGGGCATCACCATGGCGCCCACCAAGGACACCGCCGAAACCATCCTGATGGTGGAATCGGGCCGCGCCGCGGGTTCGGCCAACGATGACGGCATCGCCTATGGCGCGGTGGCGTCGTCGAAGAATCCCGACGCCTTCGTGATTGGCACCAAGGGCCTGGAAATGGCGCCCTACGGCATCATGGAACCCAAGGACGATCCGGCCTTCAAGAAGGTGGTGGACGATGCCGTGCGCGATCTGATCAAGACGGGCAAGGTGGCCGCGATCTACGACAAGTACTTCAATGCACCGATCCCGCCCAAGCAGATCAACCTGAAGTACCCGATGAGCGATGCGCTCAAGCGCGCGCTGGCCAATCCGACCGATTCCGGCGATCCCAAGGCGTACGAGTAAGCAGGCTGCGCGCGGGACGCCCGGCGTCCCGCGGCTTGCGTGCAAGAAAGCCGGCTGCCAGGCGCGGTTGGCATCGCCATCAAGGGACGGGGCATGAATTACAACTGGAGCTGGAGCATCTTCCTGGATATGTCGCCGGACGGCGTGCATACCTTTCTGGAGACGATCTTCATCGGCGTGGGCTGGACCTTGGCGCTGGCCCTGACCGCGTGGGTGTTCTCGCTGTTGCTGGGGTCAGTGCTGGGCGTGATGCGCACCGCCAGCTCGCGCCTGATGAACGCGCTGGGCGCGACCTATGTGGAGGTCTTCCGCAACATCCCGCTGCTGGTGCAGATGTTCCTCTGGTACTTCGTGCTGCCCGAACTGCTGCCGCATGCCTGGGGCCTGGCCATGAAGCAGATGCCGCAACCCTGGGGCCAGTTCGTACCCGCGGTGCTGTGCCTGGGGTTCTATGGATCGGCGCGGGTGGCCGAGCAGCTGCGCGCGGGCATACAGTCGCTGCCGCGCGGCCAGTTCCAGGCGGGCACCGCGCTGGGCCTGACCGAGGCGCAGGTGTACCGCTACATCATCCTGCCGGAAGCGTTCCGCATTGTGCTGCCGCCCCTGACCTCCGAGTTCATGGGCACCATCAAGTATTCGTCGGTGGCGCTGACGATCGGGCTGTTGGAGCTGACCGGCCAGGCGCGTTCGATGGCGGAATTCAGCTTCCACATCTTCGAGGCGTTTTCCGCGGCCACGGTGATCTACCTGATCATCAACGGCATGGTGGTGCTGGGCATGCGGCTGCTCGAACGCCATGTCGCGGTTCCCGGACTGATCGGTTCGGCGAAAAGGCCCTAGGACGACGCCATGGGCAAATTCGATTTCGACGTGATCTGGGCGGCGCTGCCCTATCTGTTCAAGACGGGCATGACCTTCACGCTGACCCTGACCGTGCTGGCCGGCGTGATGGGCCTGGCGCTGGGCACGCTGCTGGCCATGATGCGGCTGTCGCGCTTCAAGATCCTGTCGGTGCCGGCGGGCATCTACGTGAACGTGATGCGCTCGATCCCGCTCTTGCTGGTGATCTTCTGGTTCTACTTCCTGATGCCCTACATCGCCGCCTGGGTGGTGGGGTCGCCCACGCCGTTGCGCGTGGGGGCGTTCAATTCGGCGGTGATCACCTTCACCCTTTTCGAGGCCGCGTACTTCTGCGAAATCATGCGCGCGGGCATCCAGTCGATCGCGCGCGGCCAGGTGTCGGCCAGCATGGCGCTGGGGCTGAACCACTGGCAGGGCATGCGCTATGTGGTGTTGCCGCAGGCGTTCCGCAACATGCTGCCGGCGCTCTTCACGCGCATCATCATCCTGTTCCAGGACACCTCGCTGGTGTATGTGCTGTCCCTGACCGATTTCCTCGGCGCGGCCGCCAAGATCGGCCAGCGTGACGGCCGTCTGGTGGAGCTCTATCTGTTCGTGGCGGTGGTGTATTTCGTGATCTGCTTCACGGCGTCCCGCCTGGTCAAGCTGCTGGAAAAGCGCACGCGGGTGCTGCGCTAGCGCAGCGCTTCCAGTTATCCACAGGTTTCAACAATGCAACTCTCTTCCAAGCCCCCGATGATAGCGATCAAGCAGGTCAGCAAGTGGTATGGCGACTTCCAGGTGCTGGACGATTGCTCCACCACCGTGGGCCGCGGCGAGGTCGTGGTGGTGTGCGGACCGTCGGGTTCGGGCAAGTCCACGCTGATCAAGACCGTGAACGCGCTGGAGCCCTTCCAGAAAGGCGAGATCCAGGTCAACGGCATTTCGGTGGGCGATCCGCGCACCAACCTGCCCAAGCTGCGCGCGGTGGCCGGCATGGTGTTCCAGCATTTCGAGCTGTTCCCGCACCTGTCGGTGACGGAGAACCTGTGCCTGGGCCAGCTCAAGGTGCTCAAGCGCGGCAAGGACGAAGCGCGCCAGCGCGCGCTGGCCCTGCTGGAGCGCGTGGGCCTGTCGGCGCACAAGGACAAGCACCCCGGCGAACTGTCGGGCGGTCAGCAGCAGCGCGTGGCGATCGCGCGCGCGCTGTCGATGGACCCGGTGGTGATGCTGTTCGACGAGCCGACCTCGGCGCTGGACCCTGAGATGGTCAACGAAGTGCTGGACGTGATGACCGACCTGGCCGCCGAGGGCATGACGATGATGGTGGTGACCCATGAAATGGGATTCGCGCGCCGCGTCGCCGACCGTGTGATCTTCATGGACGGCGGCAAGATCGTGGAAGACTGCGACAAGGAGCAGTTCTTCGGCGATGTAGAGGAGCGTGCGCCGCGCACGCGCCAGTTTCTTTCCAAAATCCTGCAGCACTGACAGCCATGACCCAGACCTCCCCCGCCGCCGCCCGCGCACCCGTCGACCTGCGCAGCGACACGGTCACCCATCCCACCGCGGCCATGTACGAACGCATGCGCACCGCGCCCATCGGCGATGACGGCCTGGACGGCGATCCTACCGTGCGCGAGCTCGAGGCGTATGTGGCCGGCCAGCTGGGCAAGGAAGCCGGGCTGTTCGTGCCCAGCTGCACCATGGCCAACCTGCTGGCGGTGCTGGCGCAGACGCAGCGCAATGAGCAGGTGGTGTTGGAATCGGCCGCCCACATGTACACGTCCGAACGCGGGGCGGCCACGTTCACCGGCTCGTTCTACCTGGGCCTGCCCGGTACTGACGGCGCCATGGACCTGAACCGCCTGGAGGACGCCTTGCTGGCCGGCGGCCACCGGTTGAAGACGGCGCTGGTGACGATGGAGACCTCGCACAATAACGCCGCCGGCGCGGTGCTGCCGCTGGATCACATGCAGGCGGTCCATGGCTTGGCGCGTGCCGCGGGCGTGCCGGTGCACCTGGATGGCGCGCGCCTCTACAACGCGGCCGTGGCCCTGGGCGTGGCGGCGGGCGAGATCGCCCGCCATGCCGACACCGTGTCGCTGTGCCTGTCCAAGGGCCTGAGCGCGCCGGTGGGCGCGGTGCTGGCCGGCAGCCAGCCCGTCATGGCGCGGGCGCGCGTGCTGCGCCGCATGCTGGGCGGCACCCAGCGCCAGTCGGGCATCATGGCCGCGGCCGGCCTGGAAGGCGTGCAGACCATGACCGGGCGGCTGGCGGAGGATCACGTCCGCGCGCGCCGCCTGAGCGCGGGCGTCAACCGCCTGGGACTGGCCATCTCGGCCACCGAACCGCAGACCAATATCGTGCAGGTGGAGACCGCCGGCACGGGCATGAGCAACACGGAGTGGGTGGCGGCCCTGCAGGCGGCGGGCCTGCTGGTGCGCCCCTGGGGCCGCACGCGGCTGCGCTGCGTGACCCACCGCCACATCGGCGATGCCGACATCGACGCGGCTGTGCGAGCCTTCGAAACGGTGCTGAAGGCAGGCTGATCTGCTCCGTTCGGCGGCGGTGGCGCGATGCGATAATGCCGCATGACCACGACCCATCTTTCCCGAAAAGACTATTTCTGCGCACTGGCGGTCGTGGTCATCTGGGGCACCAACTTCGTCGCCATGAAGGTCGGCATGCGGGGCCTCTCTCCCATGCTGCTGGGCGCCCTGAGATTCGCGCTGGCGGCCTTCCCCCTGATTCTCTTCGTGCGTGCGCCCAGGCTGCCGTGGCGCTGGGTTGCAGCTTACGGGTTGGTGCAGGGCCTGGGCCAGTTCGGGCTGCTCTTTACCGCCTTGAAGTTCGGCATGCCGGCCGGCATGGCGTCGCTGGTGATCCAGACGCAGGCATTCTTCACGCTGCTGCTGGCCGCGCCCATCCTGCATGAGCGCGCGCAGCGCCATCACTGGATCGGGCTGGGCGTGGCGGCGCTGGGGCTGGCGGTCATCGCCGGCGGCCGCGGCGAAGGGCCGGGCCAGATGACCATGGCGGGGTTCGTGCTGACGCTGGGCGGCGCGTTCATGTGGGCCGTGTCCAACATCATCGTGCGCCTGGCCAGCCGCAAGTCGCCGGGCTACGACCCGTTTGCCTTCATCGCCTGGAGCAGCGCCGCGCCGGTGCTGCCTTTCCTGCTGCTGGCCGTGCTGATCGACGGCTGGCAGCCGGTGGTCGGCATGATCATGAACATAGGCTGGGGAGAGATCCTGTCGGTGTTGTACCTGGCGGTGCTGGCCACCTTGGTGGCCTACACGCTGTGGACGCAGTTGCTCACGCGCCACGCCGCCGCCAAGATCGCGCCGTTTTCGCTGCTGGTGCCCGTGGTGGGGCTATGGGCCGCTTCCGTTGCCTTCGGCGAACGCCTGGAGACGCTGCAATGGGTGGGCGTGGCCTGCGTGCTGGCCGGCCTGCTTTTCAACCAGCTGGGCGGGCGCTGGCTGCGCACGCGCTGAGTCTTTCGGCAGGCGCCTTTTTTCCTTTCGCGTCCGTATCGGCCGACCAGACTAGCCCATAACGGCGAGCAGAGGCGACGGCCTCACAGCTGCTCGAAACGGATGTAACGCTTATCGGTGTACTCCCGGCGGGTGGTGATCTCCTGCACGCTGGCGCCCGGGGGGCCGCGCCGCAGCCATTCCAGCATGTGGTCGACCTGGTCGGCGGTGCCCTGCACCATGGCTTCGACCGTGCCGTTCGGCAGGTTCTGCACCCAGCCCTTGGCGCCCAGCATGTGGGCGCGCCGGACCGTGGCGTGGCGGTAGCCCACGCCTTGCACGGTGCCAGTGACCGTGACGTGCACGGTCTCGATATGGGTATCGGCTTTAGGGTCTTGCATCGATTCTCTCTTGGATGAGGCGCCGCGCTCGGCGATGTACGTAGACGGTAGTGACTACGGCGGATGGTCTATAGGCCGGGGGGGCGCCTGGCGATACGTTAGAGCTCATGTCAAAACGTGCCAGCGGGAACACCCGTTACCAGAGCTTGGAGAAGCCATTATGGAAGAGACCAGTTTGTTGTCGGAAGCCGAGACAGCGCGCTACAGGGAACAGGGCTACCTGGCCCTGAAGGACATGTGCCCGCAGGACGAGGTGGGTTACATCCGCAGGACGCTGCTCGACCTGTTCGCGAACAAGACCGGCTACAACGAGGGGGCGCAGTATGACTTTGTGAGCCGCGACGACCCGTCCAAACCTGCCAAGTTTCCCAGCTTGCACGATCCTCGCCATTATGCCCCGGGCCTCTTGAAGACCGAGTACCACGAGCGCACCCTGGAGCTGGCGCGCCAGTTGCTGGGCCCCGAGGCGGCCCTGTACGGCGAACACGCCCTGCTCAAGCCAGGGCCGCACGGACCGGAAACGCCGTGGCATCAGGACGAGGCTTTCCGCTCGCCGGACTTCATCTACAACGAACTCAGCATTTGGCTGGCGCTGCAGCCGGCCACCACGGAAAACGGCTGCATGCAGTTCATCCCGGGTTCCAACAAATGGGACGTGCTGGAGCACCGTTCGCCGGGCGGCGACAAGACCCTGCATCCGCTTGAATGCTGCGGCGATTTTCCGCGCGACCAGGCGGTGCCGGAGCCGCTGGACCCGGGCGGCATCACGGTGCATGACGCCCGCACGCTGCACTTCACCGGGCCGAATACCTCGCAGGCGCCGCGGCTGGCTTACATCCTGATCTACAACACGCCGCCGGTCTACAAGCCGGGCCGCCGCGAATTCCCGTGGCTGGAAGGCCGCTGGACCGACAGCCAGACCCGCAAGAAACAGTGGCACAAGCGCGGCGGACTGGCCGTGGACGTGATGCGCCGTCTGCCCGCCGCGCGGCTGACCAGCCCGCGCTGGGTGGCCTGGGCCACGATTCGGGCGGTGTCCAAGGTCTGGCCGCGATAACGGGGGCGCAGGGGCCGCAAGAGTCCCTGCGATAAAAGGGGGGGCGCGAACGAGGCCGGCAAGCGACGCTTGCCGGCCTCGGCGCGTATACTGGGCGGCGTTGCGGGGCCTGGGAGGGCCGCGCAATCGCTGGAGCTGCCCGCAGCTGGCGGCCCGGCGTCCAAGAATAACGAGCCGCAGCTGGCGCCCCAACACTCCATAGACCACTCCATGACCGCTAACCTTTCTACGATCACCTGCATCGAAGATCTGCGCGCCATTGCGCAGAAGCGCGTGCCGCGCATGTTCTACGACTACGCGGATTCCGGCGCCTGGACCGAAGGCACCTACCGCGCCAACGAAAGCGATTTTCAGAAGATCAAGCTGCGCCAGCGCGTGGCGGTCAATATGGAAGGCCGGTCGCTGCGCACCACCATGGTGGGCCACGACGTGATCATGCCGCTGGCGATCTCGCCCACGGGCCTGACCGGCATGCAGCACGCGGACGGCGAAATTCTGGCGGCCAAGGCAGCGGCCGACTTCGGCGTGCCCTTCACCCTGTCCACCATGAGCATCTGCTCGCTGGAAGATGTGGCCGCGGCCACCAGGAAGCCGTTCTGGTTCCAGCTCTACGTGATGCGCGACCGCGAGTTCGTCGCCAACCTGATCGACCGCGCCAAGGCCGCCGGCTGTTCGGCGCTGGTGCTGACGCTGGACCTGCAGATCCTGGGCCAGCGCCACAAGGACATCAAGAACGGTCTGTCCACCCCGCCCAAGCCCACCCTGCGCAATCTCATCAACCTGGCCACCAAGCCGCGCTGGTGCATGGGCATGCTGGGCACCAAGCGCCGCACTTTCGGCAACATCGTCGGCCACGCCAAGGGCGTGAGTGACCTGTCCTCGCTGTCGGCATGGACGGCTGAACAATTCGACCCGCGCCTGAGCTGGGACGACGTCGAATGGATCAAGCAGCGCTGGGGCGGCAAGCTCATCATCAAGGGCATCCTGGATGTCGAGGACGCCCAATTGGCCGCCAATAGCGGCGCCGATGCGCTCATCGTCAGCAACCACGGCGGGCGTCAGCTGGACGGCGCCATGTCGTCCATCGCCGCCCTGCCCTCGATCGCCGACGCCGTGGGCTCGAAGATCGAAGTGTGGATGGACGGCGGCGTGCGTTCCGGCCAGGACATCCTGAAGGCCGTGGCGCTGGGCGCGCGCGGCGCCATGATCGGCCGCGCATTCCTGTACGGCCTGGGCGCCTATGGCCAGGCCGGCGTGACCCGCGTGCTGGAGATCCTGTACAAGGAAATGGATACGACGATGGCGCTGTGCGGCCGTCGCTCGATCGAGCCCGGCGACCGCAGCATCCTGCTGCCCGGAACCTACCCGAACTGAACGGTTCGGCAGCCCATGAGAAAAAGCCTGGATACGGTAGCGTGCCAGGCTTTTTTCGTTGGCACGCCGATTCGGGAGGTCGCATGAGCCCATGCAGGAACCAATATGACGCGTAACAAACAAAACGGGCGGCGCCGCGTGGGGGCGGTGCTGGGCGCGGCCCTGGCGGCGCTGTTGTCGGCCGGAGCCGCAGCGCAGCAGACCACACTGTACGTAGGCATGAACGGCGGCGACATGGCACGCGCGTTCTCGCAGTATGTGTTTCCGGATTTCGAACGCGCCCACAACGTCAGGATCGTGGTGGTGCCGGGCATGTCGACCGAGGTGCTGGCGCGCGCCCAGGCCGACAAGGGCAAGCCGCGGCTGCACCTCATGTTCCTGGACGACGGCATCATGGCGCGCGCGATCTCCATGGGCTTGTGCACGCAGCTCAACGACGATCCGGTGCTGAAGGAGCTGTATCCCACCGCACTGAAGAAGGACCGCATGGCCGCGGGCATCGACATCGGCATGACGGGCCTGGGCTACAACACCAAGGTGTTCGCCGAGCGGGGCTGGGCGCCGCCGACGTCGTGGATGGACCTCGCCGATCCGAAGTACCGGGGCCAGGTCGTGGTGCAGTCGGCTTCCAGCAGCACCTTTGGCCTGCACGCATTCCTGATGATCAACCGCATCCTGGGCGGAGACGACCGGAACTACGGACCGGGCTTCGCGCACTGGCCGGCCGTGGTCGGTCCGAACGTGCGTGCATACCTGCCGGATTCGGCGCGCCTGGCCGATATGGTGCAGGCCGACGAGGCGGTGCTGTTTCCCTGGACGCCCACGGCCATCTCCCGCCTGAAGATGCGGGGCGTGCACGTGGAATACGCGCAGCCCAAGGAGGGTTCGATGATCCTGATGGTGGGTGAGTGCGTGGTCGCCGGCAATAGCGAGCCGGAGCTGTCGCAGAAGCTGGCGCTGTACCTGCTGTCCGAGCAGGCGCAGACGAAGGCGCTGGAGATGGGCGGACACTTCCCGTCCAACCGCAACGTGCTGGCGCCAGCGGGCCACGCGGATGCGTTGCAGCGCTTCCAGGGCTATATGTCGAACGCCAAGATACCGAACTGGGATCAGATCAACGAGACCCGGCCCGCGTTCAACGCGCGCTGGAACCGGGAGATCGGGCGCTGACGGCCCCCTGCCCGCGGCCGGCCAAAAAGCGCAAAATCTGCAAAGGCCGGCCCGCTACATTGCTCTCCAAGGAGACCGCATGAAGCCCGCAACCCTGAACCTCTATGGCCAGCGCCTGGAACCCGTCCTGCGCTGGTTGGCAAGCCACCCCGACGCCGACCCGGACCTGTACCGGCTGGCCGAGCTGGCCTGCCTGTCGCCGTACCACTTCCATCGCGTCTACCGCGCCATGATGGGAGAGACGGTGAACGCTACCGTGCAGCGCATCCGCATGCACCGCGCGGCGGTGGCGCTGGGGAATTCCGAGGCTTCCTTGCGCGAGGTGGCGCAGCGCGCCGGCTATGAGTCGGACGCGGCGTTCAACCGGGCATTCGGCGCGACCTTCGGCATATCGCCGGGGCGTTACCGGGCTGTCCGCTCCCGTCCCTTCGACCCACAGGAGCTAGGCATGTATCCCATCAAGATCGAAACCTTTCCGGGCGCGACGCTGGCGGTCCTGCCGCATCGCGGCAGCTATCAGGAAATCGGCCCGCTGTTCACGCGCGCCTTCATGCTGGCCGTCAGCCGCGGCATCGCGCAGCCGGATTCCATCGGCTACGGCGTGTACCTCGACGACCCGGAGCAGGTACCGGCCAGCCAGCTGCGTTCCATGGCCGGCATGTCGGTGGCGCCGGATGCGGACCTGGGGGGCGAGCTGGAGCGCTTCGAGATTCCGGAAGGCCGTTGCGCCATCCTGACGTACACCGGGCCCTACAACGAGATGGACAAGGCCTACAACTGGATGTTCTCGCAATGGCTGCCGGCCAGCGGCGAGGTGCCGGCGGACTTTCCCATGTTCGAGCAGTATCTGAACGATCCGCGCACTACGCCGCCGGCGCAATTGCAGACGCGCATCTGCATGCCGCTGAAGTAAGGCGCGGCGGCGTGTGCGCCGCGCCAGACGTGCTCAGCGCGCCGGCGTCTGGAAGCTGACCTGGGCCGGACGGCCCGGCAGGTTCAGGGTGGCGGTGGCGGGCGGCGTGGTCGCCACCACCTGGCCCGCGCGCAGCACCATCAGGCGGGTGGCGCGCAGGCGCAGCGCTTCGACCGCGTCGCGCGCCTGCAGCAGCACCAGGTCGGCGCGCTTGCCGACCGCCAGGCCGGTTTCGTCCAGGCCCAGGATCTTGGCCGGCGTGGTGGTGACGGCTTCGAAACAGGCGCGCATGGCGTCCTGGCCCGTCATCTGGGCCACGTGCAGGCCCATGTGCGCCACTTCCAGCATGTCGCCCGAACCCAGGCTGTACCAGGGGTCCATCACGCAGTCATGGCCGAAAGCCACCGGCACGCCGGCGGCCAGCAGCTCGGGCACGCGCGTCATGCCGCGGCGCTTCGGATAGGTGTCGTGGCGGCCTTGCAGCGTGATGTTGATCAGCGGGTTGGCGATGGCGGACACGCCGGCTTCGCGCATCAGCGGAATCAGCTTGGAGACGTAGTAGTTATCCATGGAGTGCATGGACGTCAGGTGCGAACCCGTCACGCGGCCTTGCAGGCCCAGGCGCTGCGTGTGGTACGCCAGCGTCTCGATGTGGCGCGACAGCGGATCGTCGCTTTCATCGCAGTGCATGTCCACGCGCAGGCCGCGTTCGGCGGCCAGTTCGCACAGGATGCGCACCGATTCCGCGCCGTCCTGCATGGTGCGTTCGAAGTGCGGAATGCCGCCCACCACGTCCACGCCCATGTCCAGCGCGCGCTTGAGGTTGTCCAGGGCGCCGGGGGCGCGCAGCACGCCGTCCTGCGGGAAGGCCACCAACTGCAGGTCCAGGTAGGGTTTGACCTTCTCGCGCACATGCAGCAGCGCTTCCGTGGCCAGGAGGCGCGGATCGCACACGTCCACATGCGAGCGGATGGCCAGCAGACCGCGCGCCACGGCCCAGTCGCAATAAGCCAGCGCGCGTTCGACCAGCGCTTCCTGCGTCAGCAGCGGCTTGAGCTCGCCCCACAGCGCGATGCCTTCCAGCAGCGTGCCGGATTGGTTCACGCGCGGCAGTCCGAAGGACAGCGTGGAGTCCATATGGAAGTGCGCGTCGACGAAAGGCGGCGCCACCAGCTGGCCGGCCGCGTCCACGATCTGCGCGGCCTCGGCCTTCAGCGCTGGCTCCAAGGCCGCGATGCGGCCGCCGGCGATGCCGATGTCGATGTTCTGGCGGCCATCGGGCAGCGTGCAGTGTCTAAGAATCAGATCGAGCATGGAATTCCTTGCGGAAGGTTTCTGTTGTTCATGGTACTGCGGCCCCCGTTCTTCGCGTTGAGCTGGCGTATCCCATCCGGGGCGCACGGAGCCGGCTTTGCCGGTCCGTAGCGTCGCCCCCTTGAGGGGGAAGCGCGCAGCGCTTCGGGGGTGGACCCTTCCTCTACCTCTCTCCTTTGCGGTAGGGCTTCATCAACGCCTGCGGGTAGGCGGCGCGACGCGCCATCACCACCAGGGCGAGGATGGACAGGACGTAGGGCAGCATCAGATAGACCTGGTACGGCAACTCCGGCAGGCCGGGCAGCGCTGCGCCGCCTTGCTGCATGCGCAATTGCAGCGCGTCGAAGAAGGCGAAGATCAGTGCGCCCAGCAGCGCCTTGCCGGGCCGCCACGACGCGAACACGACCAGCGCCACGCAGACCCAGCCGCGGCCGTTGACCATGTTGAAGAAGAAGGCATTGAACGCCGCCAGCGTCAGGAAGCTTCCTGCCACGCCCATCAGCGCGGAGCCGGCCACGATGGCGCCCATGCGCAAGCGCGTGACCGACAGGCCTTGCCCTTCGGCCGCGGCCGGGTTCTCGCCCACCATGCGGATCGCCAGGCCGACCGGCGTGCGGTTCAGCACCCAGGCCAGTATCGGCACCGCTGCCAGGGCCAGCAGGGTCATGGGCGTCTGCCCGGCCAGCACCGGGCCGATGAGCGGAATGCCGTCCAGGAACTTCATTTCTGCAAACGGCGTGATCGTGGGCGGCGTGTTCACGCTGGGGAACGTGACGCGGTAGGCGAAGTAGCTCAGGCTGGTGGCCAGCAGCGTCACGCCCAGGCCGGACACGTGCTGCGACAGGCCCAGCGGCACGGTCAGCACCGCGTGCAGCAGGCCGAACACCGCGCCCGCAAAAGCGGCCGCCAGCACGCCCACATACAGCGGCGCGCCCAGATACACCACCAGCCAGCCGGTGAAGGCGCCGGCGGCCATGATGCCTTCGATGCCCAGGTTCAGCACGCCCGCGCGCTCGCACAGCAGCACGCCCAGCGTGCCGAGTATCAGCGGCGTTGCCAGGCGCAGCACCGCCACCCAGAACGCCGACGAGCTCATCAGATCCATCCATTCCATGGCGCGCTCCTCAGGCCCGGTTGCGGCGCAGGCGGTACTGCGCAAATAGCGTCGCGACCAGCATGGCGAGCAACGAAGTGGCGACGATGACGTCGGCGATGTAGTTCGGCACCGCGATGGCGCGGCTCATGCTGTCCGCGCCCACCAGCATGCCAGCCACGAACAGGCTGGCCAGGATCACGCCCAGCGGATGCAGGCCGGCCAGCATAGCCACCACCACGCCGGTGTAGCCATAGCCCGGCGACATGTCGAGCGTGACGTAGCCGGTGCGGCCCGCCACTTCGATCGCGCCCGCCAGGCCAGCCAGCGCGCCCGACAGCATGGCGGTGCCCAGCATCACACGGTTCACCGGCAAGCCCAGGAAGCGCGAGGCGTGCGCGTTGGCGCCGACCGCGCGCATCTGGAAGCCGAATACGGTGTAGCGGTTCAGCAGCCACAGCCCCAGCGCCAGGCCGGCAGCCCACAAGAGGCCGGTATGGGCGCGGGTGCGCTCGATCAGCTTGCCGAGCTCCAGGTCGCCGTTGAGCGCCACGGACTGCGGCCAGCCCATGGCCATGGGGTCCTTCATGGGGCCGTCCAGCATCATCGACACGAACAGCAGCACGATGAAGTTGCCCAGCAGCGTGGTCACCACTTCATCCACGCCCAGCCGGGTCTTGAGGATGGCGGGGATCAACAGCAGCAAGGCGCCAGCCAGCGCCGCCGCCAGCATCATGCCGGCAAACAGCGCAGGCACGGGCAGGTCGAAGCCGGTGCCGTCATGCAGGCCGCCGACTGCCACCGCGGCCAGAGCGCCCAGGTATAGCTGGCCCTCGGCGCCGATGTTGTAGAAGCGCGCGCGGAATGCCACCGCACAGGCCAGGCCGGTCAGCATCAACGGGGTCGCGCGGGTCAGGGTTTCGGATAGCGCGAAGCGCGAGCCGAATGCGCCTTCGAACAGCAAGGCATAGGTGCGGCCCACGGGGGCGCCGGCCCAGGCCACCAGCAGGGTGCAGACCGCCAGCGTGAAGGCGATGGCCGCGAAGGGCGCCACGGCCAGCGCCAGGCGGCTGGGCTCCGGGCGGCGTTCCAGGATCAGTTTCATGCGAGTAATGCTCGGTAGGGTGTGGAGACGCGCGGGACGTGGCGGGTTTTCATCCCTGCGTGCCCGTCATGGCCAGGCCCACCGTGGCGGGCGTCCATTCGGACACCGGCTTCACGGCGATCAGCTTGCCGCCGCACAGTACGGCGATGCGGTCGGCCAGGGCGAAGATCTCTTCCAGGTCTTCGGACACCAGCAGCACGCCCGCGCCGCGCGTGCGCGCCGCAAGCAGCTGCTCGCGCACATAGGCGACCGCGCCGATGTCCAGGCCCCAGGTGGGCTGGTCGGCCACGATGAAGCGCGGTTCGCGGGCCAGCGTGCGGCCCAGGATCAGCTTCTGCATATTGCCGCCGGACAGGCTGCGGGTGCGCACGTCGAGCGATGCGGCGCGCACGTCGAACTGCTTGGCCAGGGCCTGCGCATAGGCTTTGCCCGCTCGCGCCCGGACCAGGCCCCAGCGCGCGAAGCGCGGGTCCTTCAGGTCTTCGACGATGGCGTTTTCCCACAAGGGACTGTCGCCGATCACGCCTTCGCCGTGGCGATCTTCGGGGATGCGGCCGACGTGGGCCGCGGTCCAGCCGGCCGGCGTGGTGGGCGCCGCCGCATGCTCGGGACCCAGGCGGATGGTGCCGTCGCTGGGCTGGCGCAAACCGGTCAGCACCGACACCAGCGCCTGCTGGCCGTTGCCGGCCACGCCCGCGATCGCCACGATCTCGTGCTTGTGGACAACCAGGTCCAGGCTGTCCAGGCGCGTCGCGCCGTCACGGCCGTCGCGCACCGTCACTTGCGACAAGGTCACCACGGGCGCGGCCTGCTCGGCCGCAGCCACGGCTTCGGCGTGCGGCATGACGACCTTGCGACCCACCATCAGCTCGGCCAATTCGGCCGGACTGGTGCTGGCGGTTTCGCGCTCGGCCACCAGCTTGCCCTGGCGCAGCACCGCCACGCGGCCCGACACCGCCATGACTTCGTCGAGCTTGTGCGAGATGAAGATCACCGCGAGGCCTTCGTCGACGAAGCCGCGCAAGGTGGCAAAGAGGTCCTGCACTTCCTGCGGCGTGAGCACGGCGGTGGGCTCGTCCAGGATCAGGACGCGCGCGCCGCGATACAGCGCCTTCAGGATCTCGACCCGCTGCTTCTCGCCGACCGACAGCGTGCCGACGCGCGCGTCCGGATCCACGCTCAGGCCGAAGCGCTGGCCGAGTTCGACCAGGCGCTGGCGGGCCTTGCCGCGGCCGGACGCCAGCTTCCACAGCGATTCCGTGCCGACCATGATGTTGTCCAGCACGGTCAGGTTGTCCGCCAGCGTGAAGTGCTGATGCACCATGCCGACCCCGGCCGCCAATGCGGCGTCGGGCCGGCCGGCAGGCAAGGCCTGGCCGAAGACTTCGATGTTGCCGGCGTCGGCCACGTAATGGCCGAACAGGATCGACACCAAGGTCGATTTGCCGGCGCCGTTCTCGCCCAGCAAGGCCAACACTTCGCCCTGGCGCAGCGTGAGCGATATGTCGTCGTTGGCCGTGAGGCTGCCAAAGCGTTTGGTGATCCCCGACAGTTGCAGGGCGAGAGGCGCGTGGTTCATCGTGCCGAGGACTTGGGTTCTTTGTCGTTGACCTTGACGCTGAAGCTGCCGTCCAGGATGGCCTTCTGCTTGGCCTGGACCTTGGCCATCAGGTCGGCGGGAATCTTGCTTTCGAAGGTGCCCAGCGGCGCCAGCGACGAGCCCTTGTGCTTCATCAGCGAATACTGGCCGTAGTCATCGGCCTTGAACGTGCCGGCGCGCACCTGCTTGAGCGCTTCGTCGATGGTGGGTTCCATGCTCCACAGCGCCGAGGCGACCACGGTCTCCGGATACTGCTGCTGCGTGTCGATCACGTTGCCGATGGCCAGCTTGCCGCGCTCCTTGGCGGCGTCCGATACGCCGAAGCGCTCGGCATAGAGCACGTCCGCGCCCTTGTCGATCATGGCGAAGGCGGCTTCCTTGGCCTTCGGGGGATCGAACCAGGAGCCGATGAAGGTCACGGTGAATTCGGTCTGCGGGTTCACTTCCTTGGCGCCTTCGATGAAGGCGTGCATCAGGCGGTTCACTTCAGGAATGGGGTAGCCGCCCACCAGGCCGATCTTGCCCGTCTTGCTCATGCCGCCGGCAATCATGCCGGTCAGGTAGGCGGGTTCCTGGATGTAGTTGTCGAACACCGAGAAGTTGGGTTGCTGCGGCTTGCCCGAGGAACCCATCAGGAAAGCGGTCTGCGGATAGTCCTTGGCCACCTTGCGGGCGGCGGCTTCCACCGCGAAGGCCTCGCCCACCACCAGCTTGTTGCCTTGTTCCGCGTACTGACGCATCACGCGCTCGTAATCGGCGTTGGTGACGTTTTCCGAGAACGTGTATTCGATCTCGCCGCGATCGCGGGCCGCGACCAGCGCCTTGTGGATGCGCGACACCCATTGCTGTTCGACCGGCACCGTGTAGATGGCGGCGACCTTGGTCTTGGCGGGCGCCTGAGCCTGGGCGGCGCCCGAGAACAGCAGCGCGCCGGCGGCGGCGGCGGCCAGCTTGAGCAGGCCGCGGCGGGCGATGCCGGCGACGGACGGGGTGGAAAAGGCTTTCATGCGGGTGACTCCTGCGAAGGGAGGGAAAGGGATGGGGATTGGTGGCGATGCGCGCTGGGCACCGATCCGCGCGCTGCTGGAGCGCGCGCGCGGCCGCGGCCCGGTTCCATATGGCGGCCGCCGGCAGACGTGCCGGGACTAGCGTACGGAAACGAGGGCGTGGGATCGGTCATCGGATGGGGAGCGCCAGGCGACGCGCCCCATCCGAATGGTCGGGTTCGCTGCCAGCCCTGGCGAAGCAAGTTGTATGCCATGGGGCATTCCCGCGACAAGTCGGGGAAACCTGATGGCCGGGCAGGATTATAGGCACCCTGGCGGGGATTGGTGGCACCAGGACGGTGCGCGGCGTTTCAAGGGGTGGACAGAGCGGCCGTATGGAACGGGCCGTTGCGGCCGCCGATGCGCCGATCTCCGGTCTGCGCGCCTAAAATCGCAGGCATGAGCCGCGCGCGTGGCGCGGCAAGCTGGAAGACCCCATGCAAGATATACAACTGCTGCTGGAACAGTACGGCGGGTGGCTGGTGTTTGCCAACGTGCTGGTCGAGCAGGCCGGCTTGCCGGTACCCGCCTATCCCATGCTGATCGCTGCCGGCGCGCTGGCCGGCGCGGGCGGGTGGCTCGTGCCCTGGATGGCGGCTACGGTCGCCTGCCTGCTGGCCGACAGCCTTTGGTATGCCGCTGGCCAGCGCTACGGCTCGCGTCTTCTGGGCGTGATCTGCAAGATGTCGCTGTCGCAGGATTCCTGCATCCGGCAGACGCAGCGCCTGTACCTGCGCATAGGCGTGCGTGCGTTGCTGGTGTGCAAGTTCTTGCCGGGTGCGGGGGCGCTGTCCACCGTTATGGCGGGATTGACGGGCACGCCCTACCGGCGTTTCCTGGGCTACGACATCGTGGGCTCGCTGATCTGGTCGGGTTCGGCCCTGCTGTTGGGCGGCCTGTTCCACAACGTGATCAACGACGTGCTGGAGATCCTGGGCACCTACGGCGCCATGGGGCTGGGCGTGCTGGCGGCGGTGCTGGCGTTGTACATCCTGGCGCGTTTCCTGCGGCGCCGGATCCTGCTGCGCAGCCTGCGCGTGATTCCGCGGCTGTCGGTGGATGAGCTGATGCAGTGGCGCCAGGACGGCCGCAACGCGCTGGTGTTCGACGTGCGCCCCGAAGCGCTGCGCGAAGAGCAGCGCATCCCCGGCGCCATCGCCGTGGACCTGAAAGCCCCCTTGCCTCGGCTGGACGCCCAGGCGCTGGAGTCCGACATCGTCGTGTACTGCGCTTGCCCCAACGAGGTGTCGGCGGCATTGCTGGCGTCGCGGCTGCGCGCTGCCGGTTATCCCAAGACCTGGGCGCTGCGCGGCGGATATCAAGCCTGGCAGGAGCACGAGCACCCGCTCCCCCCGCAAGGCGCATAATGCCGCCATGAGCCCGCGCAGACGGCGGGCAGCCTACAAGGAGAGACAGGCATGCGGATGTTGTTCTTGGGCGCCGGCGGCACCGGCGGATACTTCGGCGGACGGGCGGCTCAGGCGGGCGCGGACGTGACCTTCCTGGTGCGCGAGCCGCGCGCCGCGCGGATCCGCGAACAGGGCCTGCGCATCAAGAGTCCGCTGGGCGACGCCACGCTGCAGCCGCAGCTGGTCACGCAACAGACGCTACAAGGCAGCTACGACGTGGTGGTGCTGAGCTGCAAGGCCTATGACCTGGCCAGCGCCATCGAGGCCATCCGCCCCGCGGTCGGACCCGACACCGCCGTGCTGCCCATCATGAACGGCGTGCTGCAGTACGACGTGCTGGACCGCGAGTTCGAGCCGCACCGGGTGCTGGGCGGACTGTGCCAGATCAACGCCACCCTGGGCCCCGAGGGCGAAGTGGTGCATCTGGGCAAGTACGCCAACATCGTCTTCGGCGAGCGCGCCGGCCCCGCCCGCAGCGAACGCTGCGTCGCGCTGGAACAGGCCCTGGCCGGCGGCGAGTACGTCAGCCGCCTGAGCACCGACATCTACCAGGACATCTGGGAGAAATACGTGTTCCTGACCACGATGGCCGCCGCCACCTGCCTGATGCGCGGCACGATCGGGCAGATTGCCTCTTCTGATGACGGCATCGACATCATGACCGGGCTGCTGCAGGAATCGCAAGCCGTTGCCGCCGCCTCGGGCCATGCGGTGCGGCCTGAGGCCGACGCCTCGGCGCGCAAGGTGATCGGGGACCGCACCCAGCCCGTGACCGCGTCGATGTTCCGCGACCTGAGCCAGGGCCTGCCGGTCGAGGCCGATCATATCGTCGGCGACATGGTGCGGCGCGCCCGCACCCTGGGCGTGGACGCGACCTACCTGCGCACGGCTTACGCGCATCTGCAGGTCTATCAGGCGCAGCGCGCCGCAGCCTGATCGCTGCGCTTCCCGGCGGCCCCCTGTTCAAGCGGTGCCGTCGGGAGCACACTGGTCTGAGGGCGGCGAAAACGCCGGCAGGGCTGCCTCTTCGGTCCGTTGCGGGCGGGTTTGCCAAGTATTGGTGCATAAATTGCAAAAAACTCATCCGGTTTTACGGGTTTTTCGATCGGATTTGTACGAATAGTATGGCTTTGCCTGAGCCAAAACGTGTTGCGCCGCAAGTCGCGGCGGCCCTGGCTCCCCCTACCCAAGGAGCAAGACCATGAAAGTTGCATTGATCGGAATCACCGGCCGCGTGGGTTCGCGCGTGGCGGACGAATTGCTCAAGCGCGGCCACCAGGTCACGGGCATCGCCCGCAACCTGTCCGACGTGAATCCGCAGCTCGGCCTGACCATCAAGCAGGGCGACGCCACCGATCCCGAAGCGCTGACCTCGTTGCTGAAGGGCCACGACGCCGTGATCAGCGCGTCGCGCTTCGTGTCGTCGGACGCCAAGCCGCTCCTGAGCGCCGTGAAGGACGCGGGCGTGCCGCGTCTGCTGGTGGTCGGCGGCGCGGGCAGCCTGCTGGTCGCCCCCGGCAAGATGCTGATCGACACCCCCGAATTCCCCGACGCCTACAAGCCCGAAGCGCGCGCCGGCGTGGTGTTCCTGGACACGTTGCGCCATGAAAAAGTGCTGAACTGGACCTTCCTGTCGCCTTCGGCGCTGTTCGAGCCGGGCGAGCGCACCGGCACGTTCCGTTTGGGCGACGACACCCTGCTGGCCGACGACGAAGGCAAGAGCTGGATTTCGATGGAAGACTATGCCATTGCGCTGGTCGATGAACTCGAGACGCCCAAGCATTCGCGCCGCCGCTACACCGTCGGCTACTGAGCCCGGCCGTCGGCGGGACCACGAAGGGCCTCGGCAAGAGGCCCTTTTTCATTGGGGCCCAAGGCCCGGGATCCATGTTTTTGTTTGTAAACTGGCGCACCGCCAGCCGGCGTTCCGATACCTGAGTTTGCCCCGTATGCGTATGAAGTTGAAATCGTTGGCCGTTTGCTTGCTGGTCGCCGCAACCTGTGTGGCTGCCGCGCCGGCAAGCGCGGCAGCGCCTCAGTCCAACAAGGACCTTGTGGTGGCGTTTTTCCGCATGATGTTCCAGGACCGCGATGTCGACGAGGCGGTGCGCCTGTACGTCAGCCCGAACTACGTCCAGCACAACCCCTATATGCAGGACGGCGTCGGTCCCCTGGTGGATTTCTTTCCCGCCTATTTCGAGCAGCATCCGCAGTCCATCGTCGAGATCAAGCGCGTGATCGCCGAGGGCGACCTGGTGCTTATCCACAACCTGTGGCGCGATTCGCCGGAAGACCGCGGCCAGGCCGTGATGGATATCTTCCGTGTGGAAGACGGCAAGATCGTGGAACACTGGGACGTTAGCCAGGAAATCCCCGAGAACCCCGCCAACAAGAACGGCATGTTCTAGGAAGCGCCGCATGTCCAGCATCGAACCCGTAGACCTGTCCCGCGCCTATCTGCTGCTGAACCACGGCCCCACGGTGCTGGTGACCAGCGCTCATGGCGATGCGCGCAACGTCATGGCGGCCGCCTGGGCCATGCCCCTGGATTTCAGTCCGCCCAAGATGCTGGTGGTGGTGGACAAGAACACCTACACGCGCGGATTGATCGAAGCTTCGGGCGAGTTCGCGCTGTGCATCCCGTCGCGTGCGCAGGCGCGCGCCACGCTGCGGGTGGGCACCGATTCCGGGCGCGACGAGGACAAGTTCCAGGCCAGCGGCCTGACGACGTTCCCCGCCAGCAAGATCGGCGCGCCGCTCATCAGCGGTTGCCTGGGCTGGCTGGAATGCCGCGTCGTGCCCGAGCCGCACAATCAGCAGGCCTACGATCTCTTCATCGGCGAAGTCGTGGCCGCGTGGGCCGCGCCGGAAGTGTTTTCCGGCAACCGCTGGCATTTCCCTGACGACGAGCGCCGTTCGGTGCATTACGTGGCCGGCGGCTCCTTCTTCGCCACTGGCGAAGCCTTCAACGTTTCCGATCCGGAGTAACCAACATGCGCAGCGTATATCTGGCGGGTTTCGACGTGTTCCTGCCCGATGCGGCGGCGCACGGAAAACGCTTGAAGGCGCTCTGCGCCACCTATGGGTTCGACGGTCTGTTCCCGCTGGACAACGAGGCGCCGCACGATCTATCGGGTCCGTCGCTGGCGCAATGGATCTACCGCGAGAACGTCGCGCTGATACGGCGCGCCGACATGGTGATGGCCAACCTGAATCCGTTCCGCGGCGCCGAACCCGATTCCGGCACGGCCTTCGAAGTCGGCTACGCCATCGCCTGCGGCAAGCCGGTATGGGGCTATACCGGCCAGGTCGGTTCGCTGATCGATCAGGTGGCGGTGGGCGCGGCGGCAGACGATGGCGCATCGCGCATGGTCGATGCGCATGGCTACACCGTGGAAGACTTTGGCCTGAACCTGAATCTGATGCTGGCGTGCAGCGCCCGCATCGTCACGGGCAGCGCGGCCGACTGCCTGGCGCAGATGGCCCGCGAACCGGGGCGCTGACGGCCCCGAACCATTGCGCGGCTAGCGGCGCGCAGTCTTCGCCGTCTTGCGCGGCGCGGGACGCGCGGCCGGCTCGCCCAGATACCCCATCACCGCGTCGACCACCGCCTGTTCCAGCTGCCGCGTCGAGAATCCCGCGGGCGGCTCCAGCGCTGCGGCATGCACCAGCGACTCCATGATGCGCAACACCACATAGGTCGCCAGATCCCGGTCCTGCTGCGCGATTTCGGCACGATGCAGTTCCAGCAGATGACGCATGCGCCTGTGGATATCCTGATCCGCGCGGCTGTGCTCGTGCGGCTGGTCGAACAGCGGAAACTCCCTTTCCAGCACGCGGTGCAGCGCGGGCTCCAGCATGTGGGCGTGCAGCATCGCTTCGACAATGGCCGCGACGCGTTCGCGCAGCGTGGCCGCGGGATTGCTGTCCAGGACCGCGTCTATCACGTCCAGCATCTGGTTGTCGTGGCGGTTATGCAGCGCCGCGATCAGGGCGTTCTTGTTGGGGAAGTACTGATACAGCGAACCGACGCTGACGCCGGCCGTCTCCGCGATCAGATTGGTATTGGTGCCCGCATAGCCATGGGTCGCCAGAACGCGAGCCGTGGCTTGCAAAATTGTCTCTACGGTGTGCTGGGATCTGAGCTGACGCGGCGATTTCCGGGGCTGTGGGATGGCAGTCATGGGTACTGTGAAAGGCGAGTATCGAATATGAGCAACGGCTCATAAAATTTCCAGCAGGCAATCCGGTTCATCGCCCGCACACGGCGATTATGCCATCGGCGGTTTTCAAACTGGTTCCGGATTGCGCATCTCTCACTTAAGGAAATTCAATGTCGCATTCATCGACGGCCGGGGCCATGCCCGCGGCCCAGGGGCCCGTGCGCTCCGTTTTCGCGCAAGTGCTGCCGCTGGCGCTGGCGGTATTCGTCGGGTTCTTCATGATCGGCCTGCCCATGCCGGTGCTGCCTCTGTATGTAGACGGCACGCTGGCGTTGGGCGCGCTGGTGGTTGGCGTGGTGGCCGGCCTGCAGTTCGCCGCCGCCTTGCTGTCGCGCGCCTACGCGGGCTCGCTCGCTGACCGCCGCGGCGCCAAGCGCGCGGTGGTGGGCGGTTTTGTGCTGGGCTCCATCGCGGGCCTGTTCTATCTGTTGGCCGACGACCTGTCGGCGCGGCCGCAGGCGGCGCTGGCCGCGCTGCTGGCCGGACGCGCGCTCATGGGCTGCGCCGAAAGTCTTATCGTCACTGGCGCGCTGAGCTGGGGCGTGGGCCGCGTGGGGCCGCAGAACGCGGGCCGCGTGATGGCCTGGGTCGGCGTGGCGATCTACGCCGCCTATGCGCTGGGCGCGCCCGCCGGCATGCGGCTCTACGGCGTCACGGGCTTTGCGGGCATTGCCTGGGCCACGGCGCTGATTCCGCTGGCGGCCCTGGCGCTGGTGCTGCCGCTGCGCGGGGTACGCGCGGCGGGGGGCGTGCGCACGCCTTTCTACAAAGTGCTGGGCCTGGTGCTGCTGCCCGGCGCAGGCCTGGCCCTGGCCAGCGTTGGATTCGGCGTGATCACCGCGTTCGTGAGCCTGCTGTTTTCGCAGCGCGGTTGGGACGGCGCGGCGTGGATGTTCACCGCGTTCGGCGCGGGCTTCATCCTGGCGCGGGTGTTCTTTGCCGGCTTGCCGGACAAGCTGGGCGGCGCGCGCGTGGCGCTCGTCTGCGTGCTGATTGAAGCGGCGGGGCAGTGGCTGATCTGGACTGGAACCACGCCGGCATGGGCCTTTGCCGGCGCGCTGCTGACGGGCGCGGGCTACTCGCTGGCGTTTCCCGCCTTCGGCGTCGAGGCCGTGCGCCGCGTACCCGCGGCCAGCCGGGGCGCGGCCATGGGCGCGTATGTGGCTTTCCTGGACGTGGCTCTGGGTCTGAGCAGCCCGGCTGCCGGCTGGTTGGCCGGCGAGCAAGGTTATGGCGCGGTGTATGCGATGGGCGGCGCGTGCGCGCTGGCGGCGATGGTCGTGGCCATGGCGCTCAGGACGCGGAGGTAAAAAATGGCGGCGCCGGCTTCGGCGCCGCCTGCACAAAGATCAGACCGTCGCGGCCATCTCCAGCACTTCGTCGTCGATCGCTTCGGCCTGGCCGTCCTTCAGTTGTTGCAGATGGTCTGCCAGTTCGGCGATGGTCAGCGCCACCAGTCCGTGCTGCGCGGCATAGCGCTCAAGCGCGGCGCCGCGCATCATCGTGCCGTCGGCATTCATCAGTTCGCACAGTACGCCGGCCGGACGCAGGCCGGCCAGCACGGCCAGGTCCACCGAGCCTTCGGTGTGGCCGCGGCGGGTCAGCACGCCGCCCGGCTGGGCGCGCAGCGGGAACACATGGCCCGGGCTGACGATGTCTTCGCTCTGCGCCGACGGCGAGATGGCGGCGCGGATGGTGGTGACGCGATCCACGGCCGATACGCCGGTGCTGACCCCTTCGCGCGCTTCGATGGAAACGGTGAAGGCGGTGGCAAAGCGGCTCTGGTTGCGCTGGACCATGGGCGGCAGTTCCAGCCGGTCCAGGGTTTCGCCGGGCAGGCACAGGCAAACGATGCCGCTGCCATCGCGGATCAGCTGCGCCATGACCGGCACGGTCAGCTTGTCGGCGGCCACGATCAGGTCGGCCTCGTTCTCGCGGTCGAAGTCGTCCATGAGAATGACGGGTCGGCCCAGGCGCAGATGATGCAGGGCGCGCTGCAGGCGAGCGGCGAAAGGCTGAGAAGCCAGGCTGGGGATGGGGGACTGTGGGGTAAGGGTAACGTTGGACATTTGAAACGCTCTCGCAAGTTGAAAGGGGCGAAAAACGTTTCAGGGCTACTCGACAGCCGAACGCAATACGGCAGTCCGGGCGCAGGTGCGCCCGGTGCTACCGTTGTGCCGGCACATCTTCTCTCATCCGGACTATGACCGTCGGCCCTGGCATCTCACCAGATCTGCTGACCCCGGTGTCCACAAAGGACGCCGGGCGCTCGCGGGCTCGCCACATTGCATGGCATACCGCCGGTGGGGAATTGCACCCCGCCCTGAAGACGTACTGCATGTCGTGTTAACGACCTGACGGATTGTACGCCTGTCCGGAGCGGGGCCTGGAATACGCTTGCCGCGTCTGGGGTCTTCGGCGTGAGCGGGGTCGGACCCCGCCGATGCTCAGGCGACGGTTTCGGCGGCCTCGGGCGCGTCCGCTTTCTTTTTCTTCTTGGCCGGCAGCGCCAGCATGGTGCCGCGGCACGGCGGCGTGCCACAGAGGCAGCGGTAGCCTTCCTTCAGCTTCTTGGTGATGCGGCCGTCCAGCACCAGGCCGTAGTCGTACGAGAGTTCGGTGCCGCGCGGGATGTCCTGCAGCGCGACGATGTAGACGCGCTTGCCGTGCTTGCCTTCCTGGGCCTCGCAGTTGGGCTGGCAGGAATGGTTGATCCAGCGCGCGTCGTTGCCCTGGTCGCCGCCGTCGATCACGCGGCCGGAGCTGAGCGCGAAGAAAAAGGTGTGGAAGGGATCGTCCGGATTGGTCGGATGACGGCGGTCGGCTTCCTTGGCGCTGATGCGCTCGCCGCCGTACTCGATGATGCGCGTGCCCGCGGGAATTTTGCGCGCGGCGAAGACGCCGTTGCCGTGCAGCTTGGAGCGGCGGACGACATGCCAGGGCTTGATCGGGGTGTCTTCGGTGGTCATTGCTCGATGGAAGTGGCGGTGAGACGAAACAGAATTATATCGGCGCGTTTTTGACAGCTCGACAGGCGTATAGTGTGCGCCGCCTCGTTCCTTCGGTTAGCACCATGATTGTCCGTCCGCGTCCTTCCGCGCTGGCTTTGTTCTTTGTCTTGCGCGGGTCCATCATCCCGCGGATCCTCAGCCGCATCCTCGTCATCACGGCGCTGTCCTGCTTCGTGGTGTGGATGTACCACCAGGAATGGTTCTCGCCCGCGCATCTGTCGGCGGTGCCGTTTTCGCTGTTCGGACTGGCCCTGTCCGTGTTCATGGGCTTTCGCAACAACGTCTGCTACGACCGCTGGTGGGAAGCGCGCAAGCAATGGGGCGAGCTGATCGTGCAGGCGCGCAGCCTGGCGCGCGAAAGCGCGGTGCTGCTGGCGGCCAGCACCGCCAACCCGGTGCAGGAACGCATCGTGCGCCGTTGCATCGGCTTCGGCTACGCGCTGGCGGCGCGGCTGCGGCAGGAAGACATGGCCAGCGCCGCGCGCCCCTGGGTGCAGCAGGACGAGGCCGAGACCCTCAACGGCTGCCGCAACGTGCCCGACGCCCTGCTCATGGCCATCAACCGCGACCTGGCGGCCTGTCTGCGGCGCGGCGAGCTGAGCGACATCCTGTACCAGGCCCTGACCCAGCGCGTGGCTGCCTGCGCCGCCATCCAGGCGGCCTGCGAGCGCATCAAGTTCACGCCGTCGCCCTTCGCCTATTCGCTGCTGCTGCATCGCACGGCCTGGTTGTTCTGCCTGCTGCTGCCTTTCGGCCTGGTGGGGACGCTGGAATACATGATGCCGGCGGCCGTCACCATCGTGGCCTATACCTTCTTCGGCCTGGACGCGGTGGGCGACGAACTGGAAGATCCTTTCGGCTCCGACGAAAACGACCTGCCGCTGTCGGCGCTGGCCCGCGTGATCGAGATCGACCTCCTGGAAGGACTGGGCGTGCGGCCCCTGCCCGAGCCTGCCGTGCCGGTGGACTTCGTGCTGCGCTAACGCGCGCTTATTCCGCCAATCCGGTCAGCGGCAGCTTGGTTTCCTTCAACCGGCGCAGCACGAAGCAGGATTTGCTGTGCCGGATGCCCGGGATGCGGTAGAGCTGTTCGCGCAGCAGCCGCTCGTAGTCGCGGGTGTCGCGCACCGCGATGCGGATGTAATAGTCGTAGTCGCCCGAGACCAGGAAGGCCTCCAGCACCTCGGGGATCTGCGCCAGCGCCCAGCCGAACTCGTACAGCGTTTCCTCGCTGTGGCTTTCCAGGGTGACGTGCACGATCACCGTGTCCATGAAGCCCAGGCTGGCCGGATCGATGTCGACGGTATAGCCGCGGATCACGCCGGCGCTTTCCATGCGTTTGATGCGGTTCCAGCACGGTGTGGACGACAGGCCCACGGCCGCGCCGATGTCGTTCAGGCTGGCGCGCGCGTTGTCCTGCAGCACCTTGAGTATGGCGAGATCAAACTTGTCCAGGTTCATTTTCTTTGATTTCTTAAAATCAAAGATAAATTTACTCCGTTCATCGGTTATCCGTGGAAAAGAAGATAAATATTCTTCCGATCTACGAATAAGATAGATAGCATGAACGATCGCCTGCACCCCACCGCCGCCGCCGCGCTTGCCGCCACTGAACGCCCCGCCGATAACGGGGCGAAAATTCTGCTCGATACGCTGATCGCGTGCGGTGTGGATACCATTTTCGGGTACCCCGGCGGCGCGGTGCTGCCGCTGTACGACGCCCTGTACGCCGAGCCGCGCCTGCGTCACGTGCTGGTGCGCCACGAGCAGGCTGCCGTGCACGCCGCCGAGGGCTACGCCCGCAGCACGGGCCGCACCGGCGTGGTCTTCGTCACGTCCGGCCCGGGCATGGCCAACACCACGTCCGGCCTGCTGGATGCCATGTGCGACTCGATCCCGGTGCTCTGCATCAGCGGCCAGGTCGCCACGGCCGCCATCGGCACGGACGCCTTCCAGGAATGCGACGCCATCGGCATCTCGCGCTCCGTGACCAAGTGGAATACGCAGGTCCGTTCGGTGGACGATGTGGCCGCGGTGACGGCCCGCGCCTTCGAGCTGACCCGCCAGGGCCGCCCCGGCCCGGTGCTGCTGGATTTCCCCAAGGACGTGCAGCTGGCCGTGCCGCGCGACGCGGACGACGATGCCGTGCCCTCGCAACAGAAGCTGGCCGCGCTGCGCGCGCGCCGCCAGGCGGGCAAGCTGGCTCCCAAGCTGCCGCAGTCGGCCGTGCGCCGCGCCGCCGCCTTGATCGCCCAGGCCAAGCGCCCCATCTTCTACGGCGGCGGCGGGCTGGTGAACGCCGGTCCCGAGGCTTGCGAGGCCTTTACGGATCTGGTGCGCCATACCGGCGCGCCCTGCACCCTGACCTTGATGGGCCTGGGCGCATTCCCCGCGTCCGACCCGCAGTTCGTCGGCATGCTGGGCATGCACGGCACGGTCGAGGCCAACCTCGCCATGCATAACGCGGACCTGGTGGTCTGCATCGGCGCCCGTTTCGACGACCGCATTACCGGCAAGCTGTCGGAGTTCTGCCCGCATGCGCGCAAGATCCACATCGACATCGACCCGGCTTCCATCAACAAGGTGGTGCGCGTGGACGTGGCGCTGGTGGGCGATTGCCTGCCGCTGGTGCGCGCCCTGCGCGCCGAACTCGGCGACGATCCCATGGACGCAGCGCGGCTGGCGCCCTGGTACAAGCGCATCGACGCCTGGCGCGCCCAGGACTGCCTGGGCTATACCCCGGCCGCCGACGCGATCCTGCCGCAGCACCTGATGTCGCGCCTGAATGCGGCGCTGGCGGACCGCGACGCCATTGTCTCCACCGACGTGGGCCAGCACCAGATGTGGGCCGCGCAATACCTGCGCTTCGACAGGCCCAACCGCTGGCTGACCTCGGGCGGCGCCGGCACCATGGGCTACGGCGTGCCTGCCGCCATCGGCGCGCAGGTCGCCCATCCGGACAAGACCGTGGTCTGCGTCAGCGGCGACGCGTCGGTGCTGATGAACATCCAGGAACTGTCCACCGCCATGCAGCACCAGACGCCCGTCAAGGTCGTGCTGTGCAATAACGGCTACATGGGCATGGTGCGGCAATGGCAGGAACTGATCCACGGCGGGCGCTACAGCCACAGCTACAACGCCTCGCTTCCCGACTTCGTGGCGCTGGCCCGCGCCTTTGGCTGGGGCGCCGCGCGCGTGGATGATCCGGCGCAGCTGGACGCCGCGCTGGCCGAGTGCCTGGCGCACGACGGCCCCTACTTCCTGGACGTGGCCGTGACGGCGCAGGAGAACTGCTTCCCGATGATGCCTGCGGGGCACGGGCATCAGAAGATGATGCTGGCCGAGGGCGTCTGGTATCAGGACGAGACGACCTGACCGCCGCCGGGCCGCCTGCGCAACCCAGCACCCTGCATCAGAACTGGATCGACAAGCCTCCGTCCACCACCAGCACGTGTCCATTCACGTATGACGCCGCGGGCGACGCCAGGAACACGGCGGCGCCCGCGATTTCCTCCGGTTCGCCCCAACGTCCCATGGGGTTGCGTGTGGCGATGCGCGGTCCCACGTCGGGGTCGGCCACCATGGCGGCATTGGTCTCGGTGGCGAAGGTGCCGGGCGCGATGGCGTTGCTGGTGATGCCGTGACCGCCAAATTCCGCCGCCAGCGCGCGCACCATGCCCGTCAAACCTTGCTTGGCCGCGGGATAGACCGCATCGCCCGAGCGCGCCAGTTCGCCTACCACCGAAGTGATCGCGATCATGCGGCCGCTGCCCTGGCGCACCATGCGTTCGGCGGCGAACTTGGCCAGCAGCATGCCGGCGACCATGTCGGTGTCGATAAGCTCGCGGATTTCGGCGGGGCTGGTGTCGCGCAGCGTCTTGCGGTTGCGCGCGCCGACGTTGTTCACCAGGATGTCCAGGCGGCGGTGGTCGCGGTCTATGTCCTGGAAAGCGCGTTCCATCGCGGCGTCGTCGCTGATGTCGAACGGCAGCGGATGCGCGTCCAGGCCGGCGGCGGTCAATTCAGCCGCCGCCGCCGCGACGGCTTCGGCGTTGCGGCCGTTGATCAGCACGCGTGCGCCACAGCCGGCCAGCGCGCGTGCGATACAGAAGCCCAGCCCGCGGGCCGAGCCGGTCACCAGGGCGACTTGTCCCGTCAGGTCGAAGTTGCGCAGATACGGCAGCGTGTTCATGTCAGTCGTCCAAAGTGCTTGGTCTCAATCAGGGCCGCGCGGATCCGGCTCCGCCGGTCCGCAGCGGCGCTCCCCGGGGGAAGCGCGCAACGCTGCGGGGGATCTACCTATTCCCGGAACTCCGGCGCCCAATGCAGCAGCCGGCGTTCCAGCCAGGTCACACAATAAACCAGCGCGATGCCGACGATGGACAGCAGCGTCACGGCCGCGAACATGTCGGTGGCGTTCAGCGTCGCCAGCGCGGTGATCATCAGATAGCCCATGCCCGTCGTGGACCCCACGAACTCCGCCAGCACCACGCCGATCAGCGCGAAGCTGATGGCATTCGGCAAGGCGGCGAAGGTCCACGCGGCCGCGGTCGGGATCCGTACGCGCCACAGGATCTGGCGCGGCGAACCGCCCAGCGTGCGGCAGAAGTCCACCAGCTCGCGTTCCACGCTGCGTCCGCCCTTGTAGGTGTTGAAGAACACCAGGAAGAACACCACGAACCAGGACGTCACCACCTTGGAAGCCAGGCCCAGTCCGAAGAACATGGTGATGAGCGGCACGAACGCGATGCGCGGCATCGAGTTGAAGGCCACGATGAAGGGGTTGAACACGTCGGCCAGGAAGCGGCTGCGGCTGAGCGTCATGCCCACCACGAAGCCGCTGCCCACGCCCACCAGCAGTCCCACCATGGTGGCCTGCAAGGTCAGCCACAGGTGCGGCCAGACCGAACGCGGGCCGGGCTGCAGCCATTCCCACAGGCGCACGGCCACGCGCGAGGGTTGGCTGATGAAGAAGGGATCGAACAGCGTGTTCTGGGCGAACCAGGGGATGCGCGTGAGTATTTCCCAGGAACCCAGGATGATGGCAAGGATCAGCACCTGCCACATGGTGATGCGCAGCCGGCGCGCGATGCTGGCGCGGCGGTCCAGCCGCAGCTGGTCCTGCAGGGAATCGGCGGAGTAAGAGGTGGTCATGACGCGTAGGGATTCAGGCGGCGGCGCGGAACTGCTGTCCCAGCACGCTCCAGAGGCTTTGCACGTGGGTCACGAACTGCGGCGTTTCGCGCAGCGTGAACACATCGCGCGGATGCGGGATCTCGATGCGCTCGTCCAGCAGCACGCGGCTGGGCGGCCCGGACAGCACCACCACACGGTCCGACAGCAGGATGGCCTCGTCCAGGTCGTGCGTGACCATGACGATGGTCTGGCCCAGCTTGCGCCAGATCTCGATCAGCTCGCGGTGCAGGTGGGTCTTGGTGTGCGTGTCCAGCGCGCCGAAGGGCTCGTCCAGGAGCAGGATGCGCGGCTCGACCGCCAGGCTCATCAAGAGCGCCACCCGCCGCCGCATGCCGCCCGATAGCTGGTGCGGAAAGGCGTCGGCGAACTGGCTCAAGTGGCCCATTTCCAGCAGCTCGGCCACGCGGCGCTCGATCTTGTCGGCGGCCACGCCCTGGAACTTCAGGCCCAGCGCCACGTTCTTCCTTACGCTGAACCAAGGTAGCAGTGTGTCCTTCTGGAAGATGTAGCCCAGGGCTGGCGGCACCTGTCCGTCCACGACGCGGCCGTCCACGCGGATCGTGCCGGTGGTCGGGCGCAGAAAACCCGCGATCATGTTCAGCAGCGTGCTCTTGCCGCAGCCGGACGGCCCGACGATGGAGACGAACTCGCCTTCCGGGATCGTCAGGCTGACCTCGCCCACTGCGTGCGTGGTCGCCTGGCGGGTCTGGTAGGCCTTGCCTACCTTGTCCAGCGTGATCATCAGAGGCCCCGCGCGCGGCGCACGAAGCTCATGTTCACGCAACGGTCGTAGGGCACGGTCTTGATCTCGTCATTGGAGAACTGGCGGCCGTCGCCCATGATGGCCGTCATGCGGTCATAGGCGTCCTGGGTGATGATGTTGTCCTTCAGGAACACCGTTTCCTTGTAGACGCCCAGCGTCTTCTCGATGGCCGCGCGCGGGAAGGCGTTCAGGTAATCGTCGTAGATCGCGTCGGTGACGGCCGCGGCGCTGTTGGCGCTGATGAAGTCCTGCGCGCGGACCAGCGCCGTGACGAAGGCCTGCACCACTTCGGGGCGCTTCTGGATGGTGTCCTGCAAGGTCAGGGCCGCGATGCCGGGCACGTCGCCGCCCATGAATTCGTTCCACGAACTCTCGGTGGTGGCATCGAAGATGGGCACGCCCCAGCCTTCCTGCTGCGCCTGTTCCATCATGGACATGGTGGCCATGCTGGCCGACACGGAGCCGGTCTTGAGCGCGCCCAGCATGGTGGCCAGGTCGCCCAGCGGGCGGATGTCCACCTTGTCGGCCACGCCGGCCTTCTGCATCAGGTACAGCGCCATCAGCCAGGTGCTGGACTGCGGCTGGGTCGCGCCCACGCGCTTGCCGGCCAGGTCCTTCAGGGATTTGATCTTGCCGCTTTCGAAGTCTTCGCGGCGCACGATGACGTTGGCGTAGGTGAGCTTGCGGTCAAAGCCGAACACCAGCGTGGCGGGCTTGCCGGCCAGCGTCAGCGCGGGGGCGGCCGTGGCGGCGGTGGCGCCGAACACGATCTGGCCCGCGGCCAGCAGCTGGTTGGTGCGCGGACCGCTCTGCGAGTTCAGGTATTCGACTTCCAGCCCGCCCTCGCCGAAGTAGCCTTTCTTCAGCGCGACATAACCCGCGGCAAAGAACGGGTCGATGCTGCCCTGGCCGTAGACGACGCGGCCCAGCTTGGGCTGCGCGAATGCGACGCGGCCATTGACCAGGCTGATGCCGGCCAGCGCGCCAGCGGCGGCCAGCACGCGGCGGCGGGTGGTGAAGTCGGGGCTGTTGCTCATGTCGTCCTCGGTATAGGTCTGGTTGCAGCGGTTTGGCGTAGACAATACCCCAGCCACTGGCGTCCAACAATGGAAAACGCCCGGTTGCCCGGGCGTTGTGCGCGATGGTCGGGAGGCGGCGCGCCAGGCGCCGCGCCCGTTTTACGCGGCGGTTTTTTTCGGCGCCGCCTTCTTCACCGCTTTCTTGACCGCCGTTTTCGTGGCCGTCTTGGTTGCGGTCTTCTTCACCGCAGCCTTCTTGGCCGGCGCCTTTTTCGCGGCAGTCTTGGTCGCGGTCTTGGCAGCCGTCTTGGCCGGCGCGCGGCCCGGCTTTTCAGGACGCGGCTCGAATTCGAAGCCGATCTTGCCGTCCGGCTGGCGGACGAGGAAGGCCTTGAACTTGCGGTTGGTGCGGCTGGAGACGAAGCCGTCGAGCAGGTCGGTGCGGCCGTTGGTCAGCAGCTTTTCCATTTGTTCGCGCGAGATCTCCTGCTGCAGGATGACCTTGCCCGAACGGAAATCGCAGCTCTTTTCGGGGCCGACGGATTTCTCGCAGACGTAGCTCATGCCATGCTCGAAGACGCGCGACTGGCACTTGGGGCAGGAGCCCACCGGCGTATGGCCGGAGAAGTCCACGGCCTCGCTGTCGTCCTCGTCGTTCTGGCCGAAGTCGAATTCCAGTTTGTACTCGTCGCTGATGCGCAGGATGGCGGCGAACGGACGGCCCATCTTGCTGATGAAGCCTTGCAGCGGGCCGATCTCGCGCTTGGCCAGCAGCTCTTCCACTTCGGGCAGCTCGAAGGTGCGGCCGCCCGGGTGCTTGCCGATGGAGAAGTCGCAGGCGGTGCAGGCAAAGCGGCGATAGTTTTCCTTCACCACGGCGCCGCACTTGGGGCACGGCGTCTGCAGCGTGGCGTAATCGCCCGGCACCGTGTCGCGCTCGTATTCCTTGGCGCGCTTGACGATGACCTGGGTCATCTGCGCGATCTCGCGCATGAAGGCCTCGCGGCCCAGCCCGCCCTGCTCGATCTGCTTGAGCTTGTGTTCCCATTCGCCGGTGAGTTCCGGCGAAGTCAGTTCGGTCACGTCCAGGCCGGACAAGAGCGTCATCAGCTGACGCGCCTTGGCGGTGGGCACCAGGTCGCGGCCTTCGCGGCGCAGGTAGCTTTCGTTGAGCAGGCCTTCGATGATGGCGGCGCGCGTGGCCGGCGTGCCCAGGCCGCGCTCGGACATGGCCTCGCGCAGTTCCTCGTCGTCCACCAGCTTGCCCGCGCCTTCCATGGCCGACAGCAGCGTGCCTTCGTTAAAGCGCGCCGGCGGCTTGGTGGTCAGGCCGACGGCTTCCACGTCCTCGGTGCGCACGGTCTCGCCGTCCGCCACAGGCACCAGGTTGGCGTCTTCGCCCTGGGCTTCCTTGCCGTAGACGGCCAGCCATCCCGGGCTGACCAGCACCTTGCCGTCGGTGCGGAAGCGGTGCCCCTGCACTTCGGTCATGCGGGTGGTGACGCGGTATTCCGCGGCGGGGAAGAACACGGCCAGGAAGCGCTTGAGCACCAGGTCGTACAGCTTGGCCTCGGCTTCGCTCAAATCGTGCGGGATCTGCAGCGTGGGGATGATGGCAAAGTGGTCCGACACCTTCTTGTTGTCGAAGATGCGGCGGTTGGGCTTGACCCAGTTTTCGCTGACCACCGTGCCGGCGTGGCGGGCCAGGCCGCCCACCGCGTTGGAGCCGCCCTGCGCCAATGCGCGCATGGTCTCCTTGACGGTGTTGATGTAGTCCTCGGGCAGGTAGCGCGAGTCGGTACGCGGGTAGGTCAGCGCCTTGTGCCGTTCGTACAGGGTCTGCGCCAGCGCCAGCGTGGTCTTGGCCGAAAAGCCGAAACGGCCGTTGGCCTCGCGCTGCAGCGAAGTCAGGTCGTAGAGGGCCGGCGACATCTGGGTCGACGGCTTGGACTCTTCCGTGACGCTGCCGGGCTGTTCGCGGCAGGCAGCCACCACGCTCTGGGCGGCAGCCTGCGACCACAGGCGCGATTCGCGCTTTTCGGGGTCGCGGTCGTCTTTCTTGAATTCCGGGTCGATCCAGCGGCCTTCGTACAGGCCGGCGGCCGCCACGAAGGTGGCGCGCACTTCCCAGTAGTCGCGCGGCACGAAGCGGCGGATGCGCTCCTCGCGCTCGGCCACGATGGCCAGCGTGGGCGTCTGCACCCGGCCGACCGGGGTCTTGAAGAAGCCGCCGTCCTTGCTGTTGAAGGCGGTCATTGCGCGGGTGCCGTTGATGCCCACCAGCCAGTCGGCTTCGGCGCGCGAGCGGGCGGCCGCTTCCAGCGGCTTGAGCTGGACGTCGTCGCGCAGGTTGGCGAAGGCTTCGCGGATGGCAGCCTGGGTCATCGACTGCAGCCAGAGGCGCTGGATCGGCTTCTTCACGCCCGCGTACTGAATGATGTAGCGGAAGATCAGTTCGCCTTCGCGCCCGGCGTCACAGGCGTTGATGATGGCATCGACGTCCTTGCGCTTGGCCAGGCGAACCAGCAGCTTGAGCCGTTCGGCCGATTTCTTGTCGGTGGGGCCCAGTTCGAACTCGGGCGGAATCACGGGCAGGTGCGTGAAGCTCCATTTTCCCTTGACCGGATCGTTGGGCGCGACCAAGCTCAGCAAGTGGCCTATGCTGGACGCGAGGACGTAACGTTCGCTTTCAAAATAGTCGCCCTCGCGCGCAAAGCCTCCCAAGGCGCGTGATATATCGAGGGCTACCGAGGGCTTCTCGGCAATAATCAGCGTTTTATTCATGTGTATCCAGTGGCGGCAGTCCCGCCGTAGTAGCGCGGATAATAAGATCGGAGATTCGCCAGATGCAAGTCGGCACTGAAAGACAAGCGGGATCCGAACTACACGCCTGGCGTCAATTTCTGGCGCGCAGCACCCTCTGGCTAGGTGTTTTGCTGCTGGGCAGCGCGGCGGTTTGCTGGGTCGCGGCCAACTGGCAGGACATGACCAAAATCCAGCGTTTCGCCGGTATCCAGGGCCTCCTGGCGGTTTGCGCGCTGGCCGCTGCCTGGACCGGACTGCGCCTGCGGGCGAGTCCTGGCGTGCGCCGCACCATACCTGGCGCCCTGCTCGCCCTGGCCGGCATCCTCCTGGGCGCGCTGCTCGCATTACTAGGCCAAACTTACCAGACTGGCGCCGATACCTGGGAACTGTTCGCCTGGTGGGCGCTGCTGCTGCTGCCCTGGGCGCTGGCCGCCGGCAGCCAGGCCGTCTGGCTGCTATGGGCACTGGTGTTGAACGTGGCGGTGGCCTTGTGGCTGGGCGAGCGGGTGTTCTCCTGGGTGCTGATATTCGGCGGCCCGGGCGTGCCCGGCCTGATGATGGCCGGCCTGAACCTGGTGCTGCTGTTGGGCTGGGAGCTGGCTGCCCGCCGCTGGCGCGCCAGCACCCTGGTCGGTCCGCGGGTCCTGGCCGCCCTGGCAATCAGCGTGCTGGTGCTGACCCAGATGCTTGGTGACTTCCTGGGCCGCGGCCTGGGCCTCTATAACGGCATCGCCTGGGTCGCGGTGACCCTGGGCCTGGGCTTCTATTATCAGAAGGGCCGGCGCGACCTGATCATCCTGGCCATGCTGGCCGCCGGCGTCATCTGCGTGTCGCTGCGGGTGGCGGGCGAATGGCTGCTGCGCCTGGAACCCGGCGTCTGGGCGGCCCTGCCGCTGGCGGCGCTGCTCATGGCCGAGGCCGTCTTGGCCGCGCGCTGGCTGCGCCGGCTTGCCGGCGACCCGCAGACGGCGGTGGCCGCGGCCGCCGATTCCGAACCGGCAGCGGCTTCGGCCGGCAACTCGGTGGACCCGGCCGACGCCAGCGCGCCGGTCGCGCAGCTGGCGCCCGCTCCGGCGCCGCAGGCGGATCCGCCCTGGTACGTGCAGTGCCTGCTTGGCCTGAGCGCCTGGCTGTCGACTGTGCTGCTGCTGGTGTTCATCGCGTTCTCGGGCTTTATTACCTCTGAAAGCGGCGCGCTGGTGGCCGGGCTGGTGCTGTGCGCGGCCGGTGTGGCGGTGCTGCGCAGCGATGCTGGCCCGTTCTGGCGCCAGTGCGGCACGGCCATGGCCTTCGCAGGGCAAATCCTGATCATCTTCGGGCTATCCAGCTCGACCTCGTTCGCCAGCGCCTGCGTGTTCGTGCTGCTGATGGCGGCTACGGTCTATGCCGTCGGACCCGACGTCATCCTGCGCTTCCTGAGCGGCTTGCTGATTGCCGCGGCGGGGGCGGGCTTGATCTGGCGCGGCCTGTCGCCCGACCTGAGCGGCGAAGACCTGCTGGACGCATGGCTGGGCTTCGACGCCATGCGCGCGACCTTCGTGTGGCTGCCCATTGCCGTGACCGGCGCCTGGGCCACCGCCGTCATCTTCAGCCTGAGCCACCGCCTGGGCGGCAAGCGCGCCCATGCGCTGCAACCGCTGGCCTGGGCCTTCCTGCTGTCGGTGCAAGGCATGGTATGGCTGGCCGGGGGCATCTCCGCCCAGCAACTGCCCGCCATGTGGCAGCTGAATCCGCACACGGCCGTGCTGGTCATTGCGGGCGCGCTGTTGCCCGTCGCGGCCGCCTTCGCGGTGCTCTGGCCCCGCCGCCATGTACTGACTGCGGGCGTCACCTGGGGTGTCCCGATAGCTCTGCTGATCCTGTCGCTGTTCTGGCTGCCCAGTCCAGGCGTGGGTTTCGCGCTGGCCTGGCTGCTGCTGGGCTTCGGCTTGAACCAGTTCCGCCTGGTCGTGTTCGCGGTGATCAGCCTGCTGGCTTATCTGGGTGTCTATTACTACCAATTGGACGTGCCGCTACTGCAAAAGGCCTTGTGGCTGGGCGGCGCCGCGGTGCTGCTGTTCGTGTTGCGCGCCCTGGTGTGGCTGGTGCCGCGCCTGATGCGCACCATCGCACCCAGCCGACGCGGGGCCCTGCCGCCGGTGTCGGCGCCCTTGCGCTGGCGCACGCTGGCCATCCTGGGCGGCCTGGTGCTGGTGCTGGCGGTCGCCAACGGCGGCATCTGGCAGCGTGAAAAACTGCTGGCGTCGGGCAAGGTGGTCATCCTGGAACTGGCTCCGGTGGATCCCCGTTCGCTGATGCAAGGCGACTACATGGCGCTGAACTTCGCGGCCAGCCGGGAAGTCACGCGCTTGCGGCTAGGCGGCGAGCGTCCCGAAGCCGAGGACTCCGTCATGGGTTACGAGCCGGACGGCTATGTCATGCTGCAGACGGACGCGCGCGGCGTCGGGCAGCCGCTACGCATCCAGCCCGATACGCACCCGCATACCGATGCCGAAGTGCCGCTGCGTTACCGCATCCGCGACAACAGCGTGCGCATCGTGACCAACGCCTATTTCTTCCCGGAAGGCCAGGCCGAGCGCTATCAGGTCGCCAAGTACGGCGAGTTGCGCGTGGCGGAAAACGGCGAGGCCCTGCTCGTCCGGATGCTGGACCAGGACCTCAAGCCGCTGTAGCGGCGGGCAGCGGGAAGCGCCGCGCCCACTGCGCGGTGGCTTCCCGCAGGAAATGACCGCGGTCCGCGGCATCGATGGGGTCGAAGCCCAAGGCGCGCCAGGCGGCCATCAGCGCCGCCAGGGGCGCGCCGGTGTCGATGGGCGGGGCGCCGTTCTGCTTGGACAGTTTCAGGCCGCTGGAAGCGTCCAGGATCAGCGGCACGTGCAGGTAGCGCACCGGCGGCAGGCCCAGCAGCCGGCCCAGCACGCGCTGGCGCGCGGTGGAACTGAGCAGGTCCGCGCCGCGCACCACGTCGGTCACGCCTTGCGCGGCGTCGTCCACCACTACAGCGAGTTGGTACGCCCACAGGCCGTCAGCCCGCTTTAGCGCGATGTCGCCCACCGCCTGCGCCACGTCCTGTTCCTGCGGCCCCAGCCAGCGGTCGACGAAATGTTCCACGCCTTCCGGCATGATCACGCGCCAGGCGCGGGCCTCGCGGCCTGGTGGCAAGCCGTGGCGGCAGGTGCCGGGATACGGCCGTTCGCCGTCGGCCCCGGGCGCGGTCTGGCCACGCAGCGCCGAATCCGCGATTTCGCGCCGGGTGCAGCCGCAGCCGTAGATCAGGCCGCGCGCGGCCAGCGAGTCGAAGGCGGCCTGGTAGGCGTCATGACGGCGCGACTGCCACATGATGTCGCCGTCCCAGTCCAGGCCCAGCGCCTTTAACTGGTCCATGATGACCTCGGCCGCGCCCGGCACCGTGCGCGGCGTGTCCACGTCTTCGATGCGCAGCAGCCAGCGTCCGCCATGGGCGCGCGCGTCCAGCCAGCTGGCTAGCGCGGCAACCAGCGAGCCCGCATGCAGCGGGCCGCTGGGACTGGGGGCGAAGCGGCCGACGTAATTCACGATGGGACACCCGCGCGACGCGGCGCGCGGGTAAGGAGTAACGGCATCAAGCGACGCGGATACCGTTCAATGCAGCAAGCGCGTGCCGTCTTCGTCCAGCAGCTCTTCCAGGACCAGATTGTCGATCTCGGCTTCCTGGCTCCAGAGAACCATGAGGGCGATGATCTTGATCTTGGACAGCGGCACGGGCGTTTCCGGCGACGCCAGACCCCGGTCGATGACGATCTCGCGCAAGGGCGCGGGCAGCACGCCGGCCGATTCCAGGAAGGCGATGAAGCCGATGGATTCGGTGCCGAGCTGCTGGTATTCGTTGTCGGTGTAGATCCGGGTGCCGGTGGCGGGGGCCTGGGCGAGATCGACGCAGCGTTCGGTGGTTTCGGCCAGGCCGTAGAGCCAGCCGAGGGCGTCGTCGATGTCTTCGTGCTCGAAACCGGCGGCGGCAAGCCGCTTTGCGAGCACGTCGGCCGCAGGACAGGCTTGCGGCGTGTAGTAATTCTCGTACAGATAAACCAGGATATCGAACATATGGCGCAGTTTTGTGCCTGTTTGCACAGTCGGCCCGCATATCGGCAGACCAGCAAACATGAATTTTACTTTACGCTGATTTATAGGGGTGGGCAACCGGCGGGAGGGTGGAATGTTGTATGGAGTCACCCTGCGCTAATGTGCACACATTTTCACCTTAAAAGCTGCCAATATTCATGATTCGGAGCAAAAAGGGGCGGACCCTGCAGATCCGCCCCTTTTTGTATCCGGGCCGCTGGTCAGGCGGCCTTGGGGGCGCTTTCCAGCTTCAGCTGCGCCAGTTGGCGCATGAATACCGGGATGCAGATCGCCAGCCCAATCAGGCCGCTGGTCAGGCCCGGCAGGATGGTCAGCAAGGCGCCGATGGTGCACAGCCAGCGCTCCCAGCTCTTCATGCCCACCAGCATGAACCGCGAGAACGCCGCCGACAGCAGCACCAGGCCGACCATGCAGCCGAACAGCGTCACGAAGAAGTCGTACCAGGTGAAACCCTGCACCGAAATCAGCAGGGACGGCGAGAACACGAACACAAACGGCACGATCAGCTTGGTGATGCCCAGCCTGAAGGCCGTGTTGCCGGTCTTGAATGGATCGCTGCCCGCCATCCCGGCTGCCGCATACGCCGCCAGCGCCACGGGCGGCGTAATGTCCGCCAGGATGCCGAAATAGAAGACGAAGAAGTGCGCCGCGATCGGCTGCACGCCCAGCTGCACCAGCGTCGGGGCGGCCACCGCCACCATGATCAGGTAGTTCGCCGTGGTGGGTACGCCGCAGCCCATCAGGATGCAGACGATGCCGGTCATGATGAGCGCCGCGATCAGCGTCAGCGTCTGCATGTTGGCCAGCGCGTCCGGAATGATCATGGCCGCGCCGCCGGCGAGCGCCTGAGAGGCCGAGATCACGATGTACGAGATCTTGAAGCCCACGCCGGTCAGCGTCACCACCCCGATCACGATGCCCACGGTGCCCGCGGCCGCGCCCACTGCCAGCGCGTACTTGGCGCCGGTCTCGAAGGCTTCGTACAGGTCGCGCAGGCGCAGCCGCTGGAACGGATTCAGCAGGCCCACCACGATGCAGCCCGTGATGCCGGCGAACGCCGCCAGGTAGGGCGTGCGGCCGCTGGCCAGCACGCCGATCAGCAGGACCAGCGGGATCAGCGTCGGCCAGCGCATCTTGAACGACTGCTTGAGCTTGGGCATTTCTTCTTCGGTCAGGCCGCGCAGCCCTTCGCGCTTGGCCTCGAAGTGCACCTGCATGAACATGCCGAAGAAGTACAGGAAGGCCGGGAAGATGCCCGCGATGGCGATCTGCTGGTACGGAATGCCCAGGAATTCGATCATCAGGAAGGCGGCCGCGCCCATGATGGGCGGCGTGATCTGCCCGCCCGTGCTGCTGGCCGCTTCCACGCCCGCGGCGAAGTGCCGCGGATAGCCGATGCGGATCATCGCCGGAATGGTCAGCGAGCCGACCGTGACCGCGTTGGCCACCGACGACCCCGACAGCATGCCGAACATGGCCGAACCGAACACCGACACCTTGGCCGGCCCGCCGGCATAGCGTCCGGCGACCGTCGAGGCCACGTCCAGGAACAGCTGGCCCAGGCCGATGCGGGTGGCCAGCACGCCGAACAGCACGAAGTGGAAGACGTAGGTCGCGACCACGCCGACCGCCACCCCGTACACGCCCTGGCTGGTCAGGTACATGTGGTTGACGACCTGCGACCACGTGTTGCCGGCATGCTTGAGCAGGCCCGGGAAATACGGCCCGAACATGGCATACGCCATGAACACGATGGCGATGATGGGCAGCGGCCAGCCCATGGCGCGGCGCGTGGCTTCCAACAGGCCGATCAGCAGGATGGAACCCATCAGCACGTCCATCGGCATGGGATTGCCCACGCGGAACGCCAGATCCTCGAAGATGTAGGGGATGTACAGCACCGACAGCGCCAGCACGATGGCGATGATCCAGTCGTACAGCGGAATGCCGCCGGGCGAGTACCAGGTGGACTTGGGCTGGCGCTGGTAGTGCGACTTGGAAAAACCGAACACCAGGAAGATCAGGCTCAGTACAAAGGCCAGGTGCACGCCGCGGTGCGTGGCTTCGCGCAACAGGCCGAAGCCGGCCGTGTAGTAATGAAAGAGGGACAAGGTGACGAGCAGGCCCGACACGATCCAGGTGGCCGTCTTGTCCAGCGGGCGGAAGCGGATTTCCGAGTCGTACTTTTCCGCCAGCTGCTGGGTTTTCTCGTGGTCAATTTCCATCGCGGTGAGTCTCTGGTGATGCAGCAAGCAGGGCCGCTCGTGGCGGCCCTGCTCAAACACGGCGGGTCAGACTGCGCCGTGATCTATCCGTGAAAGAAGTCCCGGCTCGCTTACTTGAGCAGGCCGACTTCCTTGTAGAACTTCTCCGCGCCGGGGTGGAACGGGATGCCCGCGCCCTTGACGGCGTTTTCCTTGGTGATCAGCTTGCCCTTGGCGTGGCCGGCGTCCAGCGTCTTGCGCGTGGCGTCGCTGTACAGCGCCTTGGTCACGTCGTACACCACCTGGTCGGGGATCTTGGCCGAGGTGACCATCTGCGCGTTGACCGAGATGGTCTTCACTTCAGGAATGTTCTGGTACGTGTTGGCGGCGATCACGTCAGGCGTGAAGAATTCCTGCTTGCCGCGCAGCGCGTCGATTTCCGGGCCAACCAGCGACACCAGTTCGATATTGCCGGTGGAGGCCAGTTCGGCGATCGCGCCGGCGGGGGCGCCGCCCACGAAGAAGAATGCGTCCAGGCCGCCGTCCTTGAGCTTGTCGCCAGCCTGGTTGGGCTTGAGGTATTCCGCCTTGATGTCCTTGTCGGTCAGGCCGTAGGCGCCCAGGATCAGACGCACGTCCACCAGCGTGCCGGAGCCCGGCTCGTCCATGGACACGCGCTTGCCCTTCAGGTCGGCCACGCCCTTGATGCCCGAGCCCTTGCGCGTCACCAGGTGGATGCTTTCCGGGTACAGCGTGGCGATCAGGCGCAGGTCCTGAGCCTTGGGCTTGCCTTCGAAGGTGCCGGTGCCGCTATAGGCCCAGAAGGCCACGTCGGATTGCGTGAAGCCCGCTTCGAACGAGCCGCCCATGACGCCGTTGATGTTGGCGACCGAGCCGTTGGAGGCCACCGCGGTGGCGATGAGCTTACCGGGTTGCGACACGGCGTTGCCGATGATGCCGCCCACGGGATAGTAGGTGCCGGCGGTGCCGCCGGTGCCGATGCGGAAGAACTGTTGGGCCTGCGCCGAACCGGCGGCGCCGACGGCGGCTGCCGCGATGGTCAGGGCGGTGATCCAGGTCTTGAGTTTCATGCGAGCTTCTCCGAATTCTTGCTGACGGGTATCAGTAATGTGATTTCTGCCGATGGGCGAATTCCCCCGGCAAAAATCTGCCTCCCCTCGGGGGCTTTCTTTATGATGAAATTCTGTCATGCCCACCCCCTGTAGCCAATGATTACAGGGCTATGGTTTTCCAGGGGGTCGCATCGCCCAAGGTTATGGGTGGTCCCGCTTTGGTTATGGTGTGCGGTTACATCCCTGCAGTGCTGATAACGGAGTTTCCAAGATGTCCCAGGAAGTCATACGCGGCATTGCGCTGCCCCCCGCCGCCCAGCCGGGCGATCCCCTCGCCCGCGTCGACACGCCCAGCCTGGCGCTGGACCTGACCGCCTTCGAAGCCAACCTGCGCGCCATGCAGGCCTGGGCTGATCGCCACGAAGTGGCGCTGCGGCCGCATGCCAAGGCCCACAAGTGCCCGCAGATTGCATTGCGGCAGGTGGCATTGGGGGCGCGCGGCATCTGCTGCCAGAAGGTGAGCGAAGCCCTGCCCTTCGTGGCCGCCGGCATCCGCGACATCCACATCAGCAACGAAGTCGTCGGCGCGGCCAAGATGACGCTGTTGGGCCAGTTGGCGCGCGCCGCCAAGATCAGCGTCTGCGTGGACAACGCCCAGAACCTGGCGCAGTTGTCGGCCGCCATGGTGCAGGCTGGCGCCGAGATCGACGTGCTGGTGGAAGTGGACGTGGGCCAGGGCCGCTGCGGCGTGTCCGACGACGCCACCGTCCTGGCGCTGGCGCAGCAGGCGCGCGCGCTGCCCGGTTTGAACTTCGCGGGCCTGCAGGCCTATCACGGGTCGGTGCAGCACTACCGCACGCGCGAAGAACGCGCCACCGTCTCCCGCCAGGCCGCGCGCATCGCAGCTTCCTACGCGCAGCTACTGCGTGAAAGCGGCATCGCCTGCGACACCATCACCGGCGGCGGCACCGGCAGCGTGGAGTTCGACGCGGCCAGCGGCGTCTACACCGAATTGCAGGCCGGATCCTATGCCTTCATGGATGGCGACTACGGCGCCAACGAATGGGGCGGCCCGCTCAATTTCAAGAACAGCCTGTTCCTGTTATCCACCGTGATGAGCGCGCCCACGCCCGACCGCGTAGTGCTGGACGCCGGCCTCAAATCGGCCTCCGCCGAGTGCGGCCCGCCCGCGGTTTACGGCGAGTCCGGCCTGACCTGCACCGCCATCAACGACGAGCACAGCGTGGTGCGTGTGGAACCCGGCGCTACGGCGCCCGCATTGGGCAGCGTGCTGCGCCTGGTGCCTGCGCACGTGGACCCGACCTTCAATCTGCACGACGGACTGGTCGTGTTCAAAGACGGCGTGGTGCAGGACATCTGGGAGATTTCGGCGCGCGGCTTCTCGCGCTGAATTGCGGCGCCGGCGCCCAAACGCAAAAAGGCTGGCGCGCGGTTAGCGCGCCGGCCGATAAGGCAGGCTACCGGTTCAGGGCTTACTGGGCTTTCTGCTGGATCTTCTCCCCGCCACGTTCGATGTCCTTGCCGGCGCCTTCCATCGTGTTGCAACCGGCCGTGATGGCGGTGATTGCCAGCAGCAGCGCAAGCCAGATTCGATGCGTCATTTTTTTCTCCTTTCGGCGTTCATGGGCGTAGCGGGCCATGCCGACAGGCAGCCGCGCTATTTCTTGTTCAGCAAGTCCCGTGCCTGATCCTTGGCCTCGCCGACGTTGCGCTGCACCTTGCCCACGGTTTTTTCCGCCTTCCCTTCAAGCTCGGTCTCGCGGTTGCCGGTCAACTTGCCTGCCGTTTCCTTGATCGAGCCTTTGACTTCCTTGGCTGCGCCCTTGATGCGGTCGTTATCCATGTTGTCGCTCCTAATTCCAGGTTGCGTGAAACCGCGCTGGAGAGGCCTGCGAAGCCTGGCTCCGGCTGCGGACGAACCCACTATAGGAAGCGCATGGCGCGCGTGTAAGAAGCGCGCGCATCAGATCGACTGGTACTTTTCTACCGAATCCTGTGGACCTGCTTTGTAGTCTGCTTGCCGGGCTGTTTCTGTGCCTGCTTGCGCGCCGGCTTTTCATATCCCACGATGCCGCGCTGCCGCGCCCAGATGATGGCGGCGCTGCGCCGGTGCACATCCAGCTTGCTGTATAGCGCCGCCACATGATTGCGCACCGTGTTGCGCGACAGATGCAGGCTGGCCGCAATCTCGGGATCCGTGTGACCCTGGCACATCAGGCCCAGGATCTCGCGCTCGCGCGGCGTCAGGTCGGCCAATTCGCTCTGCCCCTGCGGGGCGCCCTGGGGCGTGCGGATCTGCGCCAGCTTCTCGATGACGGTGCGGCTGAACCACGAGGTGTCCTGCATCACCGTCTCGATCGCCTCCATCAGCTCGACCTCGTTGCGCTTGCGTTCGGTAATGTCCTGGATCGCCGCCAGCACGCAGGGCTGGTCCTGGATCGACACCGGTGCGGCCGACACCAGGCAGTCCAGCAATGCGCCGTCGCGTGTGCGCAGCGCCATCTCCTGGCTGCGTACGCTGGCGCCCTGCTCCAGCGAGGCCATGGCGCGGTCATAGGCTTGCGGGTCCGTCCATAGCTGCGCCAGCGCATCTTCATCGCGCGCCAAGGTCTTGGCGTCGTAGCCGGTGGTCGCGACGAAGGCATCGTTGACCTCCAGCAGCTTGCCTGCCGTGGTGCTCAGCGTCATGGGCACGGGCGCAAGACGGAACGCCGTGGCGAAGCGCTGTTCGCTATCGCGCAGCGCCGTCTCGGCCTTGCGGCGCGGCTCCAGGTCGTTGAAGGTGAACAGCATGCAGGGCTGCTCCGCGACCTCGATGGGCTGGCCCGCCACGATCACTAGCTTGTCGCTGCCGCCCTGCACCGCGATGATGGTTTCCGTCTGCGGAATCGTCGTCCCTTCGGCCAGCCGGTGCAGCGCATCCTCGCGCTGCGGCGTGTCGCCCAGCACGTCCAGCTGGCGCAGCGTCTTGCCCAGCACTTGTTCGCGCGTGTAGCCCGTCATGGCCAGAAAACCGTCATTGACCTTGATGTGCCGCAGATCCGCCAGCGAGCAGATCACGGCCGGCGCGGGATTGGCGTTGAAGGTGCGTTCAAAGCGCTCTTCCGCGCTGTATTGCTCGGTCACATCCAGCAGCACCAGCACCATGCCTTCAGCCGCGCCCTGCGCATCGCGCAGCACCAGGTTGCGCACCTGGTGCATGCGGCTTAAATCCGGATCGCGGCGGCTGGTCACTTCCACCACCACGTCCTTGAAAGCCTCGCCCGCCAGCGCGCGGTCCAGCGGATACTGCGCCGCGCGCAAGGCGCGACGGTTGCGGTAACGCAGCGCAAATGCCTTGCGGTAGCCGACGGCGGTGCCGCCCAGCGCGGCAAGATCCGTCACGCCGTGCATGGCCAGCGCCGTGTCGTTGGCCCAGACGATACGGCGGTCCTGGTCCAGCAGGATGATGCCCTCGATCAGGCCGTCGATGATTTCCAGCAGATGGCGGCGTTCCGTGGTGAACGCCGTGGCAGTCTTCTTCATTCCGGCTCCTGGTTGAGCAAGAGATAAGAAGAAAGTACTAGATAAAGTCGTCCCGCGTGATCTGGGCGAGCGCGAACATGGCTTCTATCGTGGGCTTGCACGATACGCGTGCCGCTGCGCGTGAGCGCTACACGTGAATCTTCAGGAGACATCCATGAACACGAACCAGAAGCCCGGCGATCCCGCCTACCAACCCGGCATCGACCCGTCCCAGCGCCCCGGACAGGAACCCGGCGACACGCCGGAAAAACAGGCACCCGGCCAGGTGCCGGGCAAGCCTGGCCCGGATGATATTGATCCGGGCCGCATGCCGCCGGAAGTGCCCGGCAATCCGGGGCAACCTGCGGAAGAACCCAGGCAACCGGGTGAGCCCGGACGGCCGGGCCAGCCGGGTGATCCGGCTTAAGCCGTCATCGCTTTACCTCAGCCCATCATGCAAACCGCCCCGGCGATGCGGGGCGGTTTGCTGCTGGCATGGCGTCTTGCGCGTCCGTCAGTCGACCTGAGCGCCTGACTGCTTCACCGCCTCGCCCCACTTCTTCACTTCGCCGGCAATGAAAGTGCCGGTCGCATCAGGCGTCAGCGGCATCGGCTCCGCGCCGCGGTCGCGGAAAAACTTCTGCATGTCCGGCGAATTCAGCACCTGGCCGATCTGCTTGCTCAGATAGCCCGTAACCTCGGCCGGCGTATCGCGCGGCGCCAGCACTGCTGCCCAGCCGATCGCTTCGAAACCCGGATAACCCGATTCCGCCACGGTCGGCACATCAGGCAGCTGCGGCAGCCGCTTGGCCGTCGTCACCGCCAGCGCCACCGCCTTCTTGCTCTGCACATGCGGCAGGCCGGCGGTCACCGAGTCCACCATCAACGGCACCTGGTGCCCCAGGAAATCCGCCTGCGCCGGGCCGCTGCCCTTGTACGGAATGTGGCGGATGTCGATGTTCGCCGCCGCCTTGAACATCTCGGCCGACAAATGCTGCGTGCCGCCGATGCCCGCGCTGGCATAGGCCAGCTCGCCCGGATTGGCGCGCGCCTGCGTCACCAGCTGCTTGAGCGAGGTAATCCCCGAAGCCGGCGTCGCCAGGAACATCAGCGGCACCGAGAACACCCCCGACACCGGCGCGAAGTCCTTGGTCAGGCTGTAATTGATGGTCTTGTACAGCGTCTGGTTCACCGCCGCGGCAGAGCCCGCGATCACCAGCGTATAGCCGTCCGGCGTCGCGCGCGCCGCCTGCTCCATCCCAATGTTGCTGCCCGCGCCCGCGCGGTTCTCCACCACGATGGGCTGCTTGACGGCCGCGCCCAGCTTTTCGGCCAGCGCGCGCGCAAAGATATCGGTCGCCTGCCCGGGCGGGAACGGCACGATCAGGCGGATGGGGCGCTCGGGATAATCGGCATGCGCGGTAGCCGCGGCCGTCGCCAGCGCCAGGCCGGCGGCAAGACTGGAAAGAATACGTTTCATGATTGGTCAGTAAAAAGCGACAAAAGGGCTGCGCGCGGGGTCGCGCCTGTTGCATAAAATAGAGCGCCCGCGTTGTCTGCCCTTTTGAGGCGGCCCGGGGCGGATCGGCTGGGGGTGCGTCACGATAGCATCCCCCCGTCGGTGCTAAATTCGCCTATTGGCATCGTCCAATTACTTTTAATCCCTGTTCTCTCATTCCGCAGGAACCGCCATGGAATTCAGCCAGTTCAAGACCAACGCCCTCATGGAGATCACCTCCCGTCCGGACCTCGTGTTCGTGCGCGGCCAGGGATCCTGGCTGGAGGATCACGCGGGCAAGCGATACCTGGACTTCGTCCAGGGCTGGGCCGTCAACACCCTGGGCCACTGCGCCCCGGAAATGCAGAAGGCCCTGCTGGATCAGTCCAAGCTGCTGATGAACCCGTCGCCGGCGTTCTACAACCTGCCCTCCATCGAACTGGCCGAGCGCCTCACCAGCGCCTCGGTCTTCGACCGCGTCTTCTTCGCCAACAGCGGCGGCGAAGCCAACGAAGGCGCCATCAAGCTGGCGCGCAAATGGGGCCAGGTCAATAAAAAGGGCGCCTACAAGATCATCACCATGAACCACGGCTTCCACGGCCGCACGCTGGCCACCATGTCCGCGTCCGGCAAGCCGGGCTGGGACAAGATGTTCGCCCCGCAGGTCGAAGGCTTCCCCAAGGCCGAAATCAACGACCTGGAATCCGTGCGCAAGCTGATCGACGACCAGACCGTCGCCATCATGCTTGAACCCGTGCAAGGCGAAGCCGGCGTCATCCCCGCCACCAAGGAATTCATGCAAGGCCTGCGCAAGCTGGCCGACGAGCACAAGCTGCTGTTCATCGTTGATGAAGTGCAGACGGGCATGGGTCGCACGGGCACCATGTTCGCCTACCAGCAATCGGATGTCGTGCCGGACATCATGACGCTGGCCAAGGGTATTGGCGGCGGCGTGCCGCTGGCTGCTCTGCTGGCACGCCAGGAGGTTTGCGTGTTCTCGCATGGGGACCAGGGCGGCACGTACAACGGCAACCCGCTTATGGCTGCTGTTGGCGTTGCAGTGTTTGATGCGCTGGCTGCGCCGGGCTTCATGGAATCGGTTAATGCTCGCGCCAAGCAGCTGTCCGAAGGTTTGCTGGCTCTGTCGGCCAAGTGGGGCATGAAGGGTGAGCGTGGGATGGGTCTGCTGCGTGCGTTGGTGATGGATCGGGATGATGGTCCTGCCATCGTTGAGGCTGCGCGTAATCTGGCGCCTAATGGTCTGCTGCTGAATGCGCCGCGGGGGAATCTGCTGCGGTTCATGCCGGCGTTGAATGTGACGGCTGAGGAAATCGATACGATGCTGGCGCAGTTGGATGGGCTGATTGCTCAGGTGCGTAAGGCGTAATTGACGCGATACGTTGAGCAGTGACGATGAGGGCCGCGTTTAGCGGCCCTTTTCTTTGGTATGTCCTGTACGTAATGCATGGACTATCATCAAGCGGCATTCATGTGTGTGCATCACAGTATCGACCCATTGTTGAACTAGCCAGATATTGGAGGTTTCCATGAGCGGTTACTACGAGTTGAAGCGCAGCGGCGATCAGTACATGTTCAATCTGAAAGCCGGGAATCATGAAGTCATTCTGACGAGCGAGCGGTACACCACTAAAGCCAGCGCTCAGGATGGCATTGCGTCTGCTCGGCAGAATTCGCCGATCGATGAGCGCTATCAGCGCAAGACGGCAACTAACGGTTCACCCTATTTCACGTTGACCGCGGCGAATGGGCAGTCCATTGGACGCAGTGAAATGTATTCGAGCGCCGCGGCTCGGGATGCGGGGATTGCGTCTGTGAAGACCAATGGGCCAAGCACTGTAGTGAAAGACAATACCTGAGTGGTTTGGGCGTAAGCCCTGATTCGCATCTATAGGTGTCGGGACTAGAGAGCCGCAATGTTTGCGGCTCTTGTTCCGCTGGTTTGCATCAATGTGGCCGCCCGGCCTCGACCCATTGTTGCACCAGGTCCATCGACAAGCGATAGCGCGCGCAGTTGTACACATCCAGTATGCGCAATTCTTGCGCCAGTATCGGGCGGAACAATTGAACATCGTCGTCGGATAAGCCCAGCGCCGCTGTTGCGGCGTCGGCCGTTCGCTGCTCACGTAGTACCCGGCCAATCGCTTCGTTCAGTTTTTCCCTGAATCGGAATCGCACCGGATCCGGCACGCCCCCAGCGTTCAGTTGCACGGCGTACTTGCGGATCGAGCGCCGATAGGCCCAGGCGAACAACTCCGCCGCCAGCGTCACATCGCCGTATTCATAGACTCCCAACATGGCGTAGACGTAGTCCTGTACCTCTACGTCCAGGAAGGACAGCGGCGCGCAGTTGTAAAGCATCAGCGGAATGTTGGCCGATAGGCGGCTGGTGCGCTTGTTGCCGTCCTCGAAAGGCTGAAGATATGCAAGGTTCACCCACAGAAAGAATGCCGCTTCGACCGGGTTCTTGATAAGCCGAGCTTTCTCCACAATCTGGTCGAACATTTCCTGCAGCAACAAGGGCGCCTGGAGCGGCACGTAAGTCGTGTCCCCGATGTTGACCACGATCTGGCGGATGCGGCCCAGGCCGTCGGTATTGGCCAATAGTTCCTCCAGCAGGATCGCGTGAAGGTTGCCGATCACGGCGGACGTCAGGCCATGTGCGGGCACCGCATCGACCAGGAACTCGATGGCCCTCTTATGGTTGAGCAGCATCACTGCATCCAGATCTTCCCCGGCCATTCCGTGCTTGAAGAGTTCCTGCGTGGCCAACAAGGAATACCGGTTGCCTTCCAGTCGAGAGGATGACCAGGACAGGTCGAGCAGCAGCGGCTCCAGGACGCGGCGCGCGTAAGTCCCGGCTGGCGACTGACCTGGCATGCGGCCTTCGTCGGCCAAGTTTTGAGCCAGCGAAGGCGGCAACAGGGAGCTCTGGTTTGGCACATAGCTTTCCACGAAGGCGCGTTCGTATCCCACGGGCGTCCGGGCGGATAACGGCTGCCGAAGCCGGGCCAGCAGGGCTTGACCACGCTCAGACCAGATCATTCCGGTGGCCCCGGACGCTGGCTCCGCCAGCCGCATGGCAATGGTCGTTGGGAGCGTCGATGCGGGTGTTTCGTCCGCAATCCGGTAGCGGGTTGCTCGGCCCTGCCCCTCGCGTAGTATCGCGCCGGCTTTGCGCAGGTTTTCCAATTGGCGCTTAACCGTGGACCAACTGACGCCGGTTCGGTAGGCCAGTTCGCTGGAACTCACCCAGGGGAGGCTCTCGCGCTGCTGCGCGCGCAGAAACTGAAGAATGTCTTCGCGGACGGTCATGGCAAGAGCCGAAGATGTTGAATCAGCTCAATTTAGCAGTAATCAGCTCAAGAAATGAGCTGATTTGGTCTGATTTTGAGCTGATTCCCAATGCGTCCGCCGGAGGAAATCGATTGCGACGATTGTGTCACTTACGCATCAACGCCAAAACGAGTGCTTTGCCGCCAACAGAGATGATTGCGGCATTCCGACGTGGTTGTTATCCGAGGTGAGGCTGGTCCGATAGCCACCACAGCGTCCCAACGGCTGTAGCCGGGGCGGAGCACGTTGTATGCGGGCAAGCGAGTGCTATGCGCGCATCGCCCCGCCGATGGGCCAAGCATTCAGAGAGCTGGCGGAAAATTGTAGTCTGACACCATTATTTCCATATGCTTTAGCCGGGATGGTGCACCCATGTTGCGAGGCAGGGTGATCGCGCTCTGCACATGTACCGCTCCGTCCACGCGCCAGGCATTTAGCAAACTATACAAAACTATTTCAGCGGGGAGTCGTCGGAGCGCCAGCGATCGAAACTCGAAACCCGCGTTGGGTAAGGTTTTCAAATGCCTTCGATAGGTTGACTTTGCTGAAAAATGGTAAGTTCTGCTTGAGCGTTGCACTGCTCTCGCCCAAGATCAGAAAGACAATCTCATAGTCAGCGCTTTTTAATTTGTCCAGCGGTAGAAGATCACTTGCGGCCGGGCTTACCGTGCGCAGTACCGTTCGGGCCTTTTTGCGAAATCCTCTGTCACCGAGCATGATTTCAGCTGCCACGCCACCCTGAGCAAACAGATGACTCAGGCCAGCCGATCCTCCTTTGCGATGCTTTACGTGCACCAACTGCTTAGTAGGAGTGAGAAGGTCACAGAGTTCTATGGGCGATGTGGTCCGATCAGTTTTGACAAGTTTCTTGTCAAGCAGGAAGTATCCGTGCGCCGCCGCTGCTCGCGTGTTGTAGTCACCCTCGGACTCAATTTTCGATTTGCCTTCCTCATCCCAGACTTCAACTGGAGGGAATTCAAGGGTAGATATCTGAACCAAGTTCAATGTTTCAGAAATGCGCCCAATGAATGTTGTATCAACCTCGTACCATTTTCCATCGAAGATGATCTTCGTTTTTTCACCATCAGAGATCTCAAAGTAGATACAGCGATACACTGGGTGATCCGTGATGTTGCCATCGACGTCGTGGACAAAAAGTCGGTCGCGTTTCAAACCTTCTACGGTCAAATGCGCCAAATCCGCAATAGTGTTGACGTAGTCGGTCGCCTGAATGACGGGACGCACCGCATCCTTATTTCGCGTAAAGCTGAAACCGAGAATCGTGTCCCATGCACCGATCTCTGGCAAAGTGATCATTATGCCGGGATTGCGCGCGGAGACAGCTTGAGCCAACTGTGTATTGAGCGCGTCGATAGACGCCTCATCCCTTACTTTGCGGACGTTATCCACCCACGCAAAAGAAGCCTTGTAGTTATCGTTGCCATAGTAGGCTTTGACGCTACGAGCTAAGGCAGGGAAGTCTGTGGCTTCCATTGTGATACTGAAGGAGAACATTGCGTCTCCACCAGAGATCTGCTTAAGGTCAACTCCGCTTTTAGGGACTCCTGTCACAGCGCGCAGAACGTCACGCAGGATGTCGATTCCGAAGACGCCCACTTCCGAGTCGCGAGCAGCCTGCGACTTTTTCTGAACAGGCTGGTCTTCTAGGGTATGCAAGTCGACGCTGCGCAAAGACTTTTCGTCGAGCGTGTTGAGAGCTGTGCGGAGCCCAAAATCTTGAACGAACAACGACTGCTCAATCAAATAGCGGCCGTAGCCAAAGGTAAAAGCAAAGATATCGCCGTCTACTTTGAGTAGTAGCACCGCAGAACTTGATCGATTTGTGAGATCCGGTATAGCCTGACCTGCGACTTCATCGAGCAGAGAACCCCAGTTGGGCCTCTTGTCCATGCTTTGTCTTATGTAAAGAACTCCGTCGAGCCCTAAGTCGTCTGCGAGCGGATAGGCATTCACTGGTGCGTCCGTTAGGAGATCCGAGAAAACTTGGTCGTCGCCTATGGACTTTGCCATAAAGAGGTTCAGTCGACGGTAAGATTCTGCCATCTTATATCCCACTTTTTGTTTGACGTCGGTGCTTCCAGAATTATGTGGAGCTCGAATAGAGAAAATAGCAATATTTATTGATATGTCATGTCGCTTTGCGTATTTCAGCGTTCGAGTTTTTTTGATATGGAAACGCGCATTCTGATGGTCCAGATTAATGGTGTCAGACTAAGACAACGCGGACAATTTTTAGTTTGAAATATAATTCCCAGCGAGCTACTTGCGGTAGTCGTTTAATTTATACATTAAAGTGTTGTCGGTTTCGGCCTGGAAGCCATCATCAGAATACGCTCGCCTTCTTGGATCAACTCAAATGCTTCCTAGTGAGAACGTCCAAGAGGGTTCCACCCGGCGAGAGGCTGATTGATGCATGGCGATGAGCCAAGGCCACTGGTACGACCGAGTTTTCATAGAGGTCGAACTCTAGGTGACGAATGAGCGCAAACGCACGCGCGAGCCAACGGTCGTAGTTCTGGGGCGCCGCTTTTTGGCGGGAAAATTCCTTGCGGTTCTGTTTGTTAGCAAACGGATAAGCGAGACAGAGGTCGAAAATTCGGCCGCTATCCGTTTTGTAGATGAAGTCTTGTCCGTAGTAGGTCTCGTGGCCGAAGTTATCGGTCAGCGGCGCGATGCCATTAATAAATTTTGCGCGATATTCGTCCGAGATGGGGCAGAAAGTGCCGCTTTTTAGATGCGACGAGAGCGCACGGGCATGCTCCATCACCATGCCATCCTTTTGAAGGCCCATGATCAATGGCGGTGGAAGATCCGCCGCAGCACAGCGCTCGAATAGCTTGTTGTAGAACGCTTGAATCGAGGCGTGGTATCGCGCGGGCTGGCCGAAAAGTGCGAGCGGGCCGTCGACCATGATCGCGGCACTCGAAACCGTAGAGAGACTGTTGTCTGCCATCGCCTTCAAGAGCGTGGCCAGTTGGAGATGTTCTACCGCGTTCATGAAGCGTGTGATCGCGGAGGAGTTGTCTCCTTGATCGGATATTTGTTCGTGGATTCGAAGCGAATCGGTCACATACACGACAGCCTTGCAACTCGAGCAGTCTCTCTCGTCCTCCCCCTTCTTAAAAACGTGGGAGCCGGCTGCGCCGCAAGAAGGGCACTTTTCGATGACAATCTGTCCGCCCTCCAAGTGGTAGAGCATGTCCTTGACGGAGAAGCCCCCTCTGGGGATTTGAGTCCGCTCGTCGGAGAGCTGCTCGTAGACCGCTTGGCGAAACCCGTCCTGCACTTGCAGACCCTTGTATCGGACGTTCGAGCCGGGCAACGTGAACGCGACGGCTCGAGCCCTATTGTGCAGGCTTGCTGCCGCATATGGGTCAACAAACTGGCTCCCAGGCTTCACCAGCCCGTTGTAGTCGCCCATATCGAACGCCATGAAGCTCGTCTTCACATAGCCCACCTGAGTCGACGGGAACTTCTTATCGATCGCCTCGGAATAGGTGCTCCCGTCGGAGGCAATGACCAATCGCGGTAGTTCAGTGCACACAGGAGCTTGCTGGTAAAGCGCAGCGATCACTTCGCCAGCTTGGTCACCCGGATGTGTCAGATAGGTGCATTCTGAAAGGAATTTTTTGACGTCGTCATTCTTGACGATGTCAATGTGGCCTCGTTTGCTCGCCTGCTGTCCTTCGTAGGGCATAAGTTCTCCGTGATCAATCGGCGACTGAAGCGATCGCCGCGAGCCGTTGCTCCAGGTCGGCGGGTGTAAACCGGTCGATTTGAACAGGAATGACGAAGGGAGATGAGAGTGTCTTGATGCGTGCGAAGCCGACGTCCTGTGCGGACTTCAAGGATGCAATGAAATCTGCGAAATCGTAGAACTTGGCGAGGGCCTTCAGCTCGTCATCGTTGTTCAAATGCGTGACGAACCAGTTCTCCGTGTTGGCGAGGATGTTGGGATGGATCGAGGACGGCTCCTGCGTTGCATAGACGAAGGCGATCTTGGCCTTAGCCCCCTCCTTCGCTATACGTGGCCATGTCGTGGTGAGCTCCTCCTTCTTACCAATGAGGTTGTGCGCTTCCTCAACATAGATCACAATGTTCTGCGGAGTCCGGCCCGAGTTGTATTCACGAAAGGACGTGTCGAAGATTTGTTGAGCGATGCGTTTGGATAGGACGGAGCGCACTTCGACGGGTCCCGCTGACAGGTCGAGGATCACGATCTTGCCTGCCCATAGATGGCTAACGACCTCTTTTACGACGTCGCCTTGGCGCTTGGGTGAGTGATATTCCATACATCCGATCAGCGCTCGAAAGCCACGGATCGAAGTGCCCGTGGCGTTCGCCCTCGCGAGCACGTTCAAGTAGGACTCCATCATGGGGTCCACCCACGAGTTGCCCGACGAGTTTGTGAAGCCCTTCTGCGGCCTATTCTCTGTTTTCTGCTGTTCGCGTAGTTCGTAGTTGAGGCTGCGGACAGTGGTGAAGAAATCGACCGCTAGCTGAGGCGAAAGAGTGCATGAGCCCCTGCCAACAGGGGTGGCGAGGGGACCTCCCGCATTTTTAACCGCCTCCAAGACATCCTTGTTCGCAGGAAACGTCACAGCCAAGCCAGCTGGCACAGGAAATCCAGCCGCGCAGAGGGTCGCCTGAAAGACCGCGACGCGTTGCTGCCAACGCTTGTGGTTGGAAATGTCCGTGGCTTCGGGTTCCTCGAGTCCGGAGTCGAGGAACTGCTGCAAATCAGTCTGGTTCCGGAACGGATCGTTGATCAGCAGCTTCGAGATCAAGTTGAGGGCTTCGGCAGGCTGCTCGTAGAAGTTGGTTCGCAGGTCGAGGAATCCCGGTGTCTCGATTGCCCGATACCGGACGCAGTTGTCGCCAAAGACCGCGGCAATGGAGCTCCCATCGTCCTGGTGGTTTGCGTTCGCATATTCTCCGTTGAGGTCGAAGATGATCTGGCCGATCTTGATCCCGCTTCGAGTGCCAGCGGTGGCCACCGACGCTACTGTAGTCTTGACGGTGTTTGATTTACCTGTGCGGGTCATACCCAATACCGCCGTGCGTCTGGCCAGAAAGTCAGAGGGTTGGATAAAGACGGGGACCTTAGGCTCGTCCTTGCCTCTATGTAGGCGCGAGGTCGACGTGTAGCGTACTGTGCCAATGGGAATCGAGCTCGGAGCAGATTTGAATCCTGCAGCCTCCGCGTCGGCCAGCATAGTTTTGCGGCGGTCAGAGTTTATGTGATTGACAATCCTTTCGAGTGCGTCGGCTCGAGGCTTGTAGACACGGAGGCGAGTCGACGCGAAGTAGTTCTCCACGTCGCTGCCTAGCCTAATCTCGCCATCGTCATCTAGGAAGAACGTGCCCAATATGCGGCATTCGAGGCCACCATATTGCAGCTCACTTTGGGTCATCGGATCGAAGCCATCCGTCTCACTCGAAGGATACCGCTCGTTAGCCTCACGACGCTGGTTGTGCTCGATTCGCGTTTGTAGCAACTCGCCATCTGATGGCAGGCGGGCAGGCCCCACCACTCTCAAAAGCACGAGCTCGTTATCGAATTGCGTAGCGCTTGACGGGCTCTGCGGATTGATCGCGGTAGCGATCAAGAAGCTGTTATGGGGAATACCAGCGACGCGCGCCTTCCAGTTATCGTTAGTCAGTACTGTCGCTTTCTGAAAGTCTATGCCATATACATAGCCGACATGGTTTGTATCGAAATCGCCCAACAGCGGCATGAGTTTGTTCGGAAGGACTGCGTTGTCGAAGACGTTGGACATGCTTGCTCCACTGATACGCTTTACGTTTACTATGCTTGGGATGCTGCCGCTGCCGCTGAAATCGGAAAGCGCAAGGCATCGGTGCTGCCCGCGCGCGACTTGCGCGGCTCCTTAACGCTCAACCCCACGTGACCATGCTTGCCGCTGGTGGCGGCTGGTAGTCGTTTCATATTGGTGAAAACTAGCTCGCGACCAATAAAAGCGCACCCTCCCAAAGGGTGGGTCGAGTATGTGTTGTCGATCACGCGCGCCTTGCTCGTCACAGTCTCGTAGAGATCGCGAACTTCCTGAGCATCGTCATACGACAACAACCAAGGTCGATTCAGCTTACGGAGGAAATTGCGCAGATCCTCGTGCTCGTTCTCGTCGAAGGTATGCCCATAGAGCTGCTCAGCCTTGTGGTAGTAGGGCGGATCTAGATAGAACACTGCGCTTTCACTAGAAGAAAATCGCTCGCAGAAGTCGAACCAACCTTGATTGCCCACCGTCACTTTGTCGCGCAGCTCCGAAAGCGCAAGGATGCGGTCGGACAGACGCTGGCGATTGAAGCGCACGCCGATTTGGATGCTCTTTTGGCCCCAACCGCCGAGTGGCCCCGACTTGTGAATGATCCCGTTGAATGACGTCCGGTTAAGGTAGAGACACTTAAAGGCCGCATCGTGCTGGTTTTTCGGCTGGAGCGCCTTCTGTCGTTTCCACTCGTCAACGGACAGTGGAGCTTCGAGTACCTGCTCGGCGAGCCGCTTCGCGCCCTCTTTAGAGAAGACGGTTGACCAAAGCTGTGAGATCAAGGGGTCCACGTCGTTGATCGCGATCTGGTCCACTACCCTATCTTCGAGCAGAGCGATAGACACGCTGGCTCCGCCACAAAAGGGCTCGACGAAAAGCCGAGGCCGCGCAACGTTTAGTGCAATCGCTTTCGCAATGAAATCGCGGAACCGTGCCTTGCTTCCGGGGTACCGCAAGATGCTTCTTGTATTCGTGGACAAAAGGTTCTCCGTCCTCGTCTTCTCATTTAAATGAACTGCGTCGGTTCTGGCCAAGCTAGTTGGTGGATGCCAGACCGGAATGATCTGAATGGCAAGTCGATGACTGATAGCTTGTCTCGGCTTCGGCCGATGGGCGGACCGTTGCAGAGAAAAACGTCTGACTACGGTTCTGCCATTCATATGCTTTAGTCTGACACTTTTTAATACCGACCTACATGGCTTTCCTGGCGGATGATGGGTTAGCTCTCGGCAGGCGCCTGCAGCCAAGATTCGAGCGCTCCTGAAATTCCATCTTGAATGACTATTTCGTCAAGAGGCAAGCTATGAATCGTTCGGCCACCTCTTTGTTTTGCGCGAGTGTGCCTTTTTCGTAGCCTGAAAAATACGAGCCCTGAACAACCGCGGGAGGTTGAGTGTTCTGTAGAAAAATAGGAAGTTTACCTCTTAAATTATCTTTGTTGTAGACGACTTCGGCATCGAGCAAGAATATCGAAAGTCCAATCGGATCTCCGCGATAATCGGTAGACAAGCGAATCTGTGTCGGATAATGGTGTCAGACTACAATTTCGTTATCTAGATGCTGCGAAGTTGTAGTCTGAAACTGAGGTTTCTAGCGATCGGTAGTGATCGCTTTCGGCGAACAAGGGGCAGTCTCACTTGTCTGGTCGATGAGACGCTCGGGCGTCGGCACCCGTCTGTTATTGGCCATTCACTTGCGAAGACAAGAAGTAAGCGCTCCCTCATCAACCAAAGCGGCCGGTCCGTACGACAGCTTGCGATGCCAATGGCGGACCTTGGCTAATCGCGAATGCTTCGTGTGAAATCAGTAGGCGACAGGTCCAAAATGGCCCAAATAGCCAATCTGAGTCAAGATCATTCGATTTATGCACTTCACGGCGACGGCGCTTTGTTCGATCGGTCGACCGAATAGAGCGAAGTTAGGAATCGTATACGCCTTGGCGTACTGCTCAGCTTGTGGATGAAAACGGCGTAGCGAAAGGCCATATGCGGTCTCAAAGGGACGCCCGCCAGTGCGAAGTAGGCTGAAATAGGAGGGATAGATAACACCGTCGAAACCTGCGCATCTCGCAGCCACCGCAATTTCGCGAGAGATTTCGTACGAATGTGACTTCGCAAGAAAGAGCATATGGATAGCCATGTCCAAGCTCTCGAATTCGGTGACCTCCTCCTTGAGAACCGCCGTAAGATCCAAAAGCCGGAAATCTCTGACGGGCTGCAACGTGGCAACATACATATCATCCTCGACCGTGGCGCGACATTCGTGGATGCAGATATCTATATCTTGTGATCCATACATGACCGGGAAGCCCGCAGAATCGAGTCGTCCCGTCCCGGCGAAGGGCAATGGGGGACTGTCATATTCGTGTGGTTCGGCATGATGCTGAGGGTTCACTCGAACGCGATAAAACAATTCGTCTTTCGCGAGTGTTCGTACAGGATATTCTTTTAATACACGGTTAATGATCTGAGGACGTGTCGCCGGATCTTGCAACGCCTTCAACGGCTCGACCTCTCCAAACATCCAGAAACGCGGACCATAATGGAAGAAACCGATCTTCGCCGCATCCTCGATCAGTTTTACATCGTTTCCCAGCCATGGCGACGGCGAGATATCGCTCTTGCCGTAGTGGTGCTCGTTGCATTGCACGCGCGGTGCCGCGCCATAAACAAATCGGATAGTTGTGCCGCTGACAAAGAAGCGGTGTGCGATCTCCGATACGTGCTCCTTCGTCAGCTTTTTCCCATCATGGCTCTTGCAGTTTGGGCACTCCCCTTCCTGTTTGACCCCATGCTTCCACGAGTCAATCCGCAATCCCTCGTCTGCAAAGCAATTAGAGCAAAGTAGAAAGTGAGCAGTGTTCGCTGCTTCGTCGGTCATTCCAGATCCTTCAAGTTTGCTGAAGAGTGAAGTACGAAATAACATGCAAATAAACGTGTAAGACTACCATTTCACCAGCCACGTGCTGCCAGATTGTAGTCGGGCGCCTATATTTAACGCCATCTGATCTGTCCATGCGTAAGGGGCATGAACTACAAAGCTGCGAATACGTCGAGTTCGCCGCAGCAATTCCGTTCATCGGTCGATACGACATTGGTCGTCCTGTGCCACGCGGATTTCGGCTTCCTGTTGAGCCCAGTTTGTAGGTCGTGATCTTTAGCTATGACTGCTAATCGGCGGCGGAGCGTCTCGCGTTAAACGGCGACTTAGCGTGGCGGAATTGTCATCGCCGGCGGAGACTTACTGGTCATGCCCTATATACTCACTTCGCCATTGCCCAACGGTGGCCCGGTTTGGAAGCCGGATAGTGTCTTTGGCGTTTGGAGGCTGTCATGCAATCCCACCCCCTAACCCAAAACCCCTGGTCCGTCGAATCCGACCCCGAACTCGGCCCAGTCCCCCTCTCCCATCTCCACCACATAGACCGCGCCCGCCACGCCATCGAGGCCATCGCCCGCATGGTCGGCAATAGCGCATCCGAACCCGACGCAACTGGCGGGCAGCCGTTAGACGCGTGGACGGTGGCGGCATTGATGGGCGGAGTGGAAGGCTTGTGCGATCACCTGGGCACCTTGACCGATGCCATGCTGGTGCAGGCGCGCTTTTGCGAGGTGGATGCGGATCTCGGCGACGTCACGCACGGCGCGCCGTCGTCGATCCAGTAGCCAAACTCAGCAGCCGGAGGCGCGGCGCTTACGCGCCCGCCCTACTCAGCAATCGACCGAATCACCCTAGCCGGATTCCCACCCACCAGCGTATTCGCCGGCACATCCTTGGTGACCACCGAACCCGCCGCGACCACCGAGTTCTCGCCCACAGTCACGCCGCCAATAACGGTCGCACCCGCCGCGATCCAGACATTCCTTTCAATCACGATGGGCTTCGCAGTGACGAAATCACGACGCCGCGAAGGTTCGATGGGATGTCCAGACGTGATCAGACTGACGTTCGGCCCGATCATCACATCATCTGCAATACTCAACCCACCCAAGTCATAGAAAGTGCAGTTCTGATTGACGAAGACGTTGAGCCCGACGCTGATGTCAGCGCCTCCGGTCGTATAAAACGGCGGGATCAACAGAAAGCTCTCATCGACCGTCTTGCCGATCAGCTCGCTGAACAAGGCGCGGACTTCGGCGGCGTCGTTGAAGGTCAGGCGGTTGAGGGCGGCGGTGATCGTCATCGCGCGTTTGATGTTGGCCGTCATGGCCGCTGATTCGGGCGTTCTTCTGGGAATGATCAGGCTGCGGTCGTCATTTGCCATCTGCGGTTTTCCTTTTGGGTACGGCGTAGTCAGCGCCGGCGAGCACAACGCCCGCACTCAACGCGGCTTCCAATTCACGCCATCCTTGGACCGATACTCCGGCGTCCCCGTGCAACACCCACCCGCGCCAAACGCCTGCCGCCCCAAGAACGCAGTCACCACCCCCTTGCTCTCGGTCAACCGCTGCTGGACGCAGAGGGTCGGCAGCAGAGAGAAGTCGCCTTCAAGCACCAGCGTCCATTTCACGTTCTCGCCTTCGGCCGGCCCGACCTTGTACACCTTGCATTCATGCACCAGCAGATGCACGGGCTGCCCGGCCAGCATGCCCTTGAACTGCAGCTCCGGCGGCGTGTCGCGGGTGGCGATGGCTTCGGCGTTGAGTTTTGATCCGGGCGGCGCGGGCTTCAAGGACGAGGAATCGCAGCCGGCCAGTGCACCCATGGCGGCCAGGGTGATGAGAAACAGGCGAGCCACGCGGGTCATGCCCATGCGCTCCCGTCAGACCACGCTGGCGAAGCGTTGTTCGAGGTAGGCGATGATGTCGCTGGACTCGTACATCCAGCGCGTGCCTGCTGCATCGTCGATGCGCAGGCACGGCACCTTCACCTTGCCGCCGCCTGCCTGCAGTTGCGCGCGCGCTTCGGGATCGCCCTTGGCGTCGCGCAGCGCGATGGGCGCGTTCAGTTTGTGGATGGCGCGCCGCGTCTTGACGCAGAAGGGGCAGGCGTGGAATTGGTAGAGCGACAGGTGGGCCGCTTCGGCGTTGACCGCGGCCTGGCCTTGCGCGGAGCGCTGTTGCGGGCGTGGGCGCGTGAGGGCGTCGCCCAACACGATGATTTGACCCAGGCCGACACGCAGGGCTTTGACTAGCATGGAGTAGGACTCGATAGGGATGGACAGGGGGCCAGTCTACCCTGCGCGATGCGTTCCGGCACTGCGTATGCAGTCAGCCATGACCGCCGCTTGTCGTCCTGCGTGACGTGGCGAATATTCTGTGCCACGTCATGGTCCGGAATTCGCAGCCGGTGCGTTACTGAATCCGTACTGGATAGCTGCAGCCGGTATAGAAGGTCTTGCAGCTCGTGCCGGTGCCCTTCTCGCAAGTCTCGATGGCCAGGGATTGCGCCAGTTCCTTGGTTTCGGCGCTGGCGGAATTCATCAACACGCCTTCGCCTTTGGGTGAAGGGCCATACACCACCGCTACGCATTGGTTGTAGTACGTGATGTTGGTCTCGCAACCTTTGCCGCCTTTGGACGCGCAATGTTCCAGCGCGGCTCGTTCGGCCTTGGCCTTGCTGGTCTTGTCGGCAGCGATGCCGACGGAGCCGGACGGCGGGTCGTAGGCGATTGCGCCCCAGCGGGTGGTCCAGCGTGGCTGGTCGGGCGCGGTTTGCGCGCCGGTGCCGCCCTGTGGGCGGGTCTGGCCGGGAATCGGCACGCATTGCTGGCCCGGGGTGCCGGCGGCGTTGGGCATGAAGCCGTCGGGGCAGCCTTGTTCGGCCTGCGCCAGGCCTGGGATGCCGAGATGCAGCATTGCCAGCAGGAAAACCAGTTTCAAAGCACGCATGTGTCGTCTCGCAGTTGTCGTGTTCTTCAATCCGGAGGCCGTGCGTCCCGCGGGCCGAGCCCGGGCAGTCAGAGCCGTCCGAAGCAAGGCGTCAGGCTGCGGATTCGCCCCGGGGAAGTGTAGTCTGACTTCTTGGTTTTCGATCCGGTCTGCACGATGGACTCGATCACGTTGACGCGCCTGCCGGCGAGCCTGGGGGACTTTCGTCAGGCGCTGGACGCAAGCAGTTTCAAGCTGCCCAAGCTGAATGAGGCGCTGCGCGACCTGGTGTACCGTGCGCCCACGCGGCACTACAAGCCGGAATCCGGGGCCGCGCCGAGCCTGATCCGGGCGGTGGGGACGGAATTGCTGCCTATGCCGCGGCTTCTGTTTCCGGTTGGCCCCTGACGGCTTGACGGCATGTCAGACTACACGCATGAACCTCAGTGATCGCCTGAAAGCCTGGGCCAAGCGCATCAAACGCGACGGCCTGACGCTCTGGTTTGCCGGCAGGCATGCCCGCACGCCCTGGTACGCCAAGGCGCTGGGTCTGTTCGTGGTGGCCTATGCGCTCAGCCCCATTGACCTGATTCCCGACTTCATTCCCGTGCTGGGTTACGTCGATGACGTGCTGTTATTGCCCGGCCTGATCTGGCTGGCCATCAAGCTGTTGCCGCCCGATGTGCTGCAGGAATGCAGGGTTCAGGCGGATGGCTGGATGCAGTCGCAGGGCAAGAAGCCGCGCAGTGTGGCAGGCGCGGTGATGATCGTGACGCTATGGCTGGGGATAAGTGTTGTGGCGTGGTTTTGGCTTGCGCCGTATTTCCGGTAACGCCCTGACCGGCTTGCGCGCAGAACTACGCTGAACCTTCTTCCACGAACCCCAAGGTCCGGAGTTCCGCGATCGCGCCCTTCTCCTCCTCACGTCGCGCCGTGGGCGCGGCCAGCGAGGCGGTCAGCAGCTTGGACTGGTCGGGTGATTCGTCAAAGCCCTGCAGCACGCTGGCGATGCCCGGGAAGGCTTGAATGAAATCTGCTCCCAGCGCCTCATACCCCGGATAACGCCCCTGCTTGTCCACGATGACCTGCGTCTGCGGATCGCGCCTGATCAGGTGCAGCGGCACGCCTTCGCAACGCAGGCCCAGCAGCTTGGCTTCGCTGATGTCCAAGGCCCAATCCGTCTCCGCGTAGAAGGCGGCGCGCGCGGATGCGAACTGATCGAGGAGGCGCTCGTCCTTGCAGAACGCGGTGGGCGTCAGGTTGAGATTGAGCTTGCCGATCTTGCCCACCAGTTTGACCCGGCGAAAGAACGAGGCCCACACCAGCAGGATGGGATTGGTGGACAAGTCCTCGATCAGCACATCTTCAAACATGCAGGGCTGGATCATCGAGTTGACGGCGCGGCATTTGGAGAGGCGCACGTTCTGCACGCGCGACATGCGCTGTGGGGTCTTGACCATGGACAGGGCGCCGTTGTCGAAGGTGCAGTCGTGGAAGTGCAGATCGCTGAAGTGCGAGCTGCCCTTGTCGTAGGCCATCAGGAAGGTTGCGCCTTCGGTTTTATTCATGGGCGAGGGAGATGTCAGGCTGCGATGTCGCCGGGGACTCGTAGTCTGCCAGTTCTAATGCCGGAATAGCAGCATTTCCTACTGCGAGATAGCTTATTTGGTATTCATGTGACATTATTAGAATCTCTTGGATACATTTACCCGTTCCCCTGCGGAGGGCAGGAAGCGGCAGATAACTAAGCTGAAGAAGATGAATCACATGAATAAAAAGATGTTGAAGTTGGCGGCCGCTGCCGCTTGCGTGATGACGGTCGCGGGATGCGCCAATGTGCCGATGGCGCCAGCTGAACAAAACAAGCAGGCCAAATCGTTCCCGGCGCCGGACGAAGGAAAGTCCGGCCTGTACGTCTATCGGGACAGCTTTGTGGGCAAGGCGCTCAAGAAGGACGTGTACGTCAATGGCAAGTGTCTGGGCGAAACGGCAGACCGCGTGTTCTTCTACACGCAGGTGGCTGGCAACGAGCAGCACAAAGTTTCCACCGAGTCGGAGTTTTCGCCGAACGATCTGATGGTAATGATGGAGGCGGGCAAGAATTACTTCGTGCGCCAATTCATCAAGATGGGCGTATTCGTGGGCGGCGCCGGCGTGGAGCAGGTGACGGAAGAGGAAGGTCAGCGGGTGATCTCCAAGTCCGAAGTGAACCTGGCGGCCGAAGGCCGTTGCACGGGCTGATCGCAGTCCGCTCCCGCCGCTGTTCTTGCCTACTTGCAATGGGAATAACGATGCGTCTTGGTCTGTTGTTGGCGGCCCTGCTGTTTGCCGCGACGGCCCATGCGGCGAACTATCCCTGCTCAGGAAAGAAGGGCGGCGTGGAGCGTTGCGTCGGAGAACAGTTTCTGTGCCGCGACGGTTCGATCAGCGCATCGAAACGCGTGTGCTCAAGTCCGGATTCCGGCGCACAGCCCCTTGTTTCCAAGCCCTCGGCGTCTGGTTCGAATGGCGCATGTAGCTGCCGTGATGGTCAATACTGCACCGGGCCGCGGGGCGGAACGTACTGCTACACCGATAGCGGCAAGAAGTCCTATCTCAGGAAATAAGCGCTGCGCTGTTTGAGGCCGTCTCAACAATGCAATGAACGGCCCCTGCACGGGCTGAAACTGTTCGGGCTGATCCAACGGCGCGGAGTACATCTGTTGGCACAGGACGCCGCCGGATATCCACTAGTCTGCCAGCCGCCAGACGGCTTCTTCGCTCACGTGTACGAGCTGGATGCAGTCGCAGGGATTGCCGTCTGGCCTTGCTCCATCCGGGCTCCGTGTCGATGTGTATGGCCGTAATTCCTCCAATTGGTTCGGGCATCCAGCACCTAAACTCACGCTTCGATCAAACAGAATGCGCGAGGAATCTGATGAAGCTCCGGGTCGGTAGATGGTGTTTGGGGACCGTGATGGCGTTGGCGTGGCCCGTGCTGGCACAAGCCGCGACACCCGCCATGACACCGCGGCAGCAGCAGCTTCTGGCCGCGGCTGAGAGTTCGAGCCCCGTCTACGCCGCCTGGCGCGAACGGTACGCGGTTCTGATTGCCGTTGAACCGAAGTTGCAGCGTGCGGTTTTGTACACACGCTGCGCGAAACCTGGCGGGGAACGGTTGCTGGATCCCAACTATCGGGCTTACGCCGAGACCGTGGGCGGGGCTTATCGCCGCTATCTCCAGGATTCGGACCCAGCCAGCGCGATGGCCAGCACGACAAAGCTGTGGGCAGCAGACCAGTTGACCGAGGCGGAATATCAGCGCTCCCTGCGCTGGCTGACCAGCGCCAATACGCTGCCGCTACGCAATGTGAGGGATGTGGGCACGATCCTGAGTCAGTACCTGGAGAATTCCGTGGACGTGAGCAGCGGCCAGTTGAATCTGGCGGTGTTGCTGGCGATGAAGGAGACGCTGGCCAAGGCTGGTCAGCTGGGTCCGGTGGTCAAGGCTTTCGCGCAGGTTGATGCTGCCAAGGCGGCATTGTTCGAGTCACTGCCGACGGAGTTGCCGTTGAAGGACGAGCAGATCCAGCAATGGTACGAGGTGGCTACCTGGCTGGATAAGGCGGGCAATACTGTGCAGCTGGCCTACTGGTTTGCCGTGCCGCAAGAGTCAATCGACGCGATGGCAGAGGATGTGTTCGAAGAACGGGTGAATCAGGGGCTACAGGCATTGCAGGCGTATCAACGCAAGGGACCGGTCGAGGATTCCGACGTGCATACGCTGAACGATGAGCAGAAGTTGGGGCGGAAGATCGCCTACTACTTTGGCGATCTGGCGTCCGACGAGATCGCGCAAGTGTCGGTAGACGCGCACAACTGGATGTCGAAGCAGGTGCAGGCGTACATCGACAAGCATCGGGCTGTCATGTGTTCGTCGCCGAGGCGCTAAAGCGCTCGCGCCGGCGCCTGCATGGCGTGTCGCGCGCTGCCGGACATTGAGGGCCGTAGACTACCGCCGTTGACGGCTATCTCAATAACTTCCGGTGGGCAGCACATCTGCCAAATAGGCGACGGTATCTGGTTCATTGCGCAATACATGCCGCATCCACGCGCCGCGCTCATGCGCGGTCACTTCCAGCTCCCACACGCAGGCAATGAACGGCCCTTGCACGGGCTCGAATTGCTCAGGTCGTTCCAGCGGCGCCGAGTACATCTGCTGGCACAGGATGCCGCCGGATATCCACCAGTCCGCCAGCAGCCAGACGGCTTCCTCGCCCACGTGCACGATGCAGAAGCCCAGGCCCGTAGCGCGCGGGTCGCGGGCGGCGTCTTGCAACGTGGCCATTGCGGTCTTGCGGGCGGCTGCGGCTACTTCAGCGGAGAGCAGCGCAACCGTGGGATCGGGATTGCGTTGTATCGCGTAGGCCTTGATGGCCAGACCGTCTTCGCGCCATTGCTCGATGAACGCCATGCGGCGCGGCGCGTAAGGTTCTGCAGGAATCGTTCGAAAAGACATGATGGGCAGCGAGGGTGACCTCTTCGGGATCATGGAGGCAGGCATTCTTCCGGCAGGCCGCTAGGCCAGCAAGGACAAGGCATCGTCCAGCGACAGCACGGTGGTGCGCGATGCAAAGGCGGTTGCGAACAGATGTTCATGCACGATCGGGTCCGGGTCGTAGCAGCAGTCCTTGACCGTCAGCAGGCGATAGTCCGCATCGCTGGCATGCGCAATCGACGACAGCATTACGCCAGTCGACGCGACGCCGGCCATGATCAGCGTATCGATGCCTTGCGCGGAAAGCCGCACTTGCAGATCGGTGCCGAAGAACACGCTGGCGCGGTGGGCGAGGATGATGGGCTCGTCTTCGCGGCGGTCGAGCTCTGGCGAGATGCGGTCGTGGACGAAAAGTCCCAGCTGCTTGATGCCCTGCCCGTTCTTGTTCAAGGGGCTGACTTCAGGATAGCCAGGGCTGAAATGAATCTTGGCGAAATAGACGCTGACGCCGGCGCGCCGCGCGGCGTCGCACAGTTGCCGCGTGTCGCCGAGCAAGGCGGGGGCGACCGATGGGAACAGTTCCATGATGTCGGTCTGGTAGTGCAAGACCAGCAAGGCGGTACGCGCCGGAATGATGGCCAGGGTCTGGGTGTTCATGCTCCGCTCCGCAAAGGGTTTGCCATGCGCGCCTTGCGGGTCGGCCTGCTGCCTGGGCGGCCCGCAATGGTGTGACGCTTGGCGAGGTGATGGGGTGCGACAGGAAGGACGAACGACTCTACCACGGCGGCCATGGCATAACTGCGCATGGAAAGCGGGTGGAGGTTCTGGCGCCGCGCGATCCCTTGCGCGAGCCCGGGAATTACACCATCGGCAACTGATTCGTCACGCAATGAATCCCGCCGCCGCCTGATGCAATGGCGTCGATATCCAACTGCACGACCTTGCGGCCCGGATACAGGCGGGCCAGCAGATCGCGCGCCTTCGCGTCCGCCTCCGCATCGCCGAATTCCGGCGCGATGACCGCGCCGTTGATGACGAAATAGTTGATATAGCCGGCCGCGAAGTCGGGGTTGTCGCGCAGGAACTTGCTATCCCGCGGATTGAGCGGCGGGCTCACAGTGTGGATTTCCAGCGGCTTGCCGTCGGCATCCGTTGCGCGCCGCAGGATCTCCAGGTGCTTGCGGGTCAGCGCGTAGTCGTAGGAGTCGGGATCCATGTCGAGGTTGGCGACGACGACGCCTGGCCGCGCGAAGCGGGCGTAGAAATCGACGTGGGCATCGGTGATGTCCTTACCCTTGATGCCGGGCAGCCAGATGATCTTGCGCAGGCCCAGGCAGCGCTTCAGCTCCTCCTCGACCTCTGCCTTGCTCCAGCCGGGATTGCGGTTGGCGTTGATCCAGCTGCTTTCGGTCATGATGCCGGTGCCGCGGCCGTCGACTTCGATGCCGCCGCCTTCGCCGACCAGTTCGCTTTGCAGGTATTCGGTGTCAGTGATCTCGGTGGTTTCAGCGGCGATCTTGGCGTCGGCTGCATGGCGCTGCTTGTTGCCCCAACCGTTGAAGTTGAAGTCCACGCCGGTGACCGCGCCCCGCCCGTCGAGCACGAAGTTGGCGCCGATGTCGCGCATCCAGATGTCGTCCAGGCGGGTTTCGACGAAGCTCACGTTGTCCGCGCCGCAATGGCGTTCGGCCAGGCTGCGTTCGCGGCTGCGGCAGAACACGGTGACGGGCTGGTGCGCGGCGATGGCGCGGGCGATGCGGCCAAGCGCGGCCTGGACGTCGGCGGTGAAGTCTTCCCAGATGGCGTCCTGGGCGCCGAAGGCGATGAAGGCGCGGGCCTGGGGGGCGCCCTCGTCAGGCATGTGCCACCGGGGCGCTTGCGCCGCCCGCGCGCCGGAGGCGAGCAGACCCAGGCCCAGCGAGGCGGCGGCGTGGACGCCCATGAACGTGGCGGTGTGTTGGATGAGTTGGCGGCGGGTGGGCACGTCGGGCTCCTGGAATTCGGGATGATCGATAAAAAACGGTTATGCCGGAGTCAACGGTGCGCACCGCTTGAATTGCAGTGTATTTCCCGCCTGGTCGCGTGGACTAGCGATATATTTAGCGGAATTATGATTAGCAGGGCTTATCGATATGCTCAAGCAATGGCCTCCCCTGAACGTGCTGCGCGGCTTCGAGGCGGCCGCCCGCCTCGGCAGTTTCCACAAGGCGGCCGACGAGCTGCACCTGACCCAGTCGGCGATCAGCCAGCAGGTGCGCAGCCTGGAGGACTATCTGGGCCAGCCGCTGTTCTTCCGTCAGGGGCGCGCGGTGTCGCTGACCGATGCGGGCTGGGATCTGCTGGGCACGACGCAGGCGATGTTGCAGCAGTTGGCGGCCGGCATACGCAGGCTGGACCAGTACCGCAAGCCGAATCAGTTGATCGTGAACACCAGCCCGGCGTTTTCGCGGCACTGGCTGCTGCCCAGGCTGGAAGCCTTCCGCACCCTGCATCCCGAGGCGGACCTGTGGCTGTACACCAGCGATGCCGCGCCGGACATGGCCAAGCAGACCATCGATATCGCGCTGCGCGACGATCTGGGTCCGCAAGCCGATTGCGCGTTCCGCGTGCTGGTCGAGGACCGTATGTACCCAGCCTGCCATCCGCGCCTGCTGGCGGCGGACACGCGCGCCACGCTGCATGGCGAGCGCGAGATGGATTGGAGCCATTGGGAAACGCAGGGCGGAACCGACGTGGGCCAGCATGGCCAGGGCATGAATTTTTCCGACCCCGGCCTGTTGCTGGATGCGGCGCGCGAAGGCCTGGGCATGGCGCTGGTCAGTAGCCTGCTGGCCGAGCGCTCGCGCCGCGACGGCGCGTTGGCGGCGTTGACGGAGCAGACCGTGCGCGGTCCGAAGTGGGCCTGGCTGGTGCATCGGGACAGCCAGGACGATCCGCTGACGCGCGCGTTCTGCGAGTGGGTGTCCGAAGAGTTGGAAGCGTCGCGCGAGGACGGCGGCGCGGCAGCCTGAATCTTGCCTCTCAGGTTGGGGCTTACATCACGGTGTTAAGTTGTAGCCTAACCGCCGCATGCGGCACATTCCAGAGCAAGAGATTCATCGATGTCCAATCTGCAATCCACGCGTCCCGTCGCCCTGATTACGGGTTCTACCTCCGGCATAGGCGAGGCCATTGCCCGCCGCCTGTCGCGGGAGGGCTATGCGGTGGTCGTGCATTCACGCCGTTCCGCCGAAGCCGGCCATGCCCTGGCGCGCGAGCTGGGCGACGCTGTCTACGTGCAGGCGGATCTGGCGGACGATGCCGACCGGGTCCGATTGGTTCGGGAAGCCGTCGCGGCATGGGGGCGGCTGGACGTGCTGGTCAACAACGCCGGAATCAGCCACGTCATTCCCCATGCGGACCTGGCCGCGGCCACGCCGGACATCTGGCATGAATTGCATGAGGTCAACGTGGTGGCGCCGTTTCGCCTGGTGGCCGAAGCGCAGGCCGCGTTGCAAGCGGCGGCGGCGCATGGCAGGCCTGCTTGCGTGGTCAACGTGAGTTCGCACGCGGGCGTGCGGCCCAAAGGCGCGTCCATTCCTTATGCGGCAACCAAGGCGGCGCTCAATCATGTGACGCGCTTGCTCGCGCTTTCGCTGGCGCCGCATATCAGGGTGAATGCGGTTGCGCCGGGTCTGGTGGATACGCCGATGACGGCCGATTGGACGCAGGCCCAAGCATTGTGGCGCGACAAGGCGCCGATGCGCCGCGCGGCCAGTCCGGAGGATATCGCGCAGGCGGTCGCCATGCTGGCCGCGTCGGACTATCTGACCGGCGAGATCCTGCTCTCCGATGGCGGTTTGAATCTCACGTAGCAGCACAAGCCGCGCGGGCATCGCAGCCGTTGGCAAGCCGGCTTGCGTGCCCTGCCCCCATCGACGCCGGCCTTACTTCTCCGCGTACTTCTTGCTGGCCGTGTCGTAGGCGTAGATGACGGCATCGCCCGCGCCCAGTTGGCGGGTCTTGTCCGGCCCGGAGATTTCCGTGCCGCTGCGCTTGACGGTCACGCGCGGCATGTCGCTGCCGCCATGCGCGGAAAAGACCAGTTCGCCCGAGCTGGCCACGCAGGGCATGACGTCGCCTTCGGCGCAGGCCGCGCTGTTGTCTTCGCCGGTATTGATGCTGCCTACGTAGGTCCAACCCGCGCCTTCGTCCGGGCCCGCCGGATTGAAGACCAGCAGCGCGTAGCCGCTGAAACTGATGCCGTTGTCGAAGCCTTCGGTGGGTACGGCCAGCAGCAGCTTGCCGGCGGGCGTGCGGTACTCCACCGGCTTGCGGCGGGTGTCCACGTCTTCCGGCTTTTCGTAGGCGCCGAACTCGCCGACCGAGTGCTTCATGCCGCGGAATTGCCAGGGGCGGTCGGGCGTGGAGCCGGTTTGCGTGAACGTGGCTTCGGCCAGGTTGACCTGGACGCCGGGGCCGACTTCGTCCTCGCCGGGCTTGCCGTAGCGTTCGCGGGTGTCCCAGGTGAAGCCGGTGTAGTAGCGCGTGCCGCCCAGTTCGAAGGCGTGGCCGAACCAGAAGGTGGCGATGCTGCCGTTGGCGACTTCGTAGGAGTCGGCGCCCTTGCCGTCGATCTGGTAGATGGAATACATCACCGTAGCCACATCGGGCGGCGCGATGGCGGCGGCCTGGGCGGTGGGTGGTAGCGCGGCGGCGCTGGCGGATTCGGCGGCGGTTGCGGCGGGGCTGAACAGCGCGGCCAAGGTGGACGTCAGCAGGCCGGCCATGGCGGTGCGGAGCAAACGGCTACGGGGGCGGGTTTTCTGAATGGTTTTCATGTGTCGGACATCTTCTTGTCGGCCTCAGGCGGGAAAGCCTTGTGATCGCCTGTCTCTGTCTGTGCGGCGCCATCCTAATCGCCCGTTGCAATCCGCGTCGGACAACAATTTGCCAATTGTGTCGGACTGCAATGCATGGAGCGCCTGTGGCTAGTCTGCCACGGAATCGGCGTTTTGCTCGGGGATCGTAGGATGGGTGTGGCGCAAGAAAGACGTGGCGGACAGAACTGTCCTGCAACGCGCGAAACCCATCGCCCGTTGCAGCACGGGGATGGGTTTCGCGCGGCGCGTTCTCTCAGTACGTCGCCCGCAGATTCAGCATCACGCTGCGCGGCTCGCCGTAGTAGTTCGATCCATACGCCGCCCACACGCGCTGGTAATAGACCTTGTCGAACAGGTTGTTCACCGTCAGCGTGCCTTCCAGGTGCTTGTTGAAGCGGTAGCCGGCTTGCGCGGAGACGGTGGTGTACGGGCGCTGCTCGAATTTCACCGGACCGTTCAGGCGGTACATGCTGCTGACGCTGCGTACGCCCGCGCCCAGCGACAGGCCTTCCAGCGTGCCGGTGGCGAAGGTGTACTTGGTCCACAGGTTGAAGGTGTGGCGCGGCGTGATGAAGGCGTATTGCTGCGACTTCTGTTCTTCTGTGCCCTTCAGGGTCTTGGTGGTGGTGTAGGCGTAGCCGGCGGTGATGTCCCAGCCCGGCGCGGGGCTGCCGCTGATTTCCGCCTCGAAGCCCTGGCTGCGCATCTTGCCCGCGGCCATGGAGAACAGCGGATTGTCCGGGTCCGTCATGGAGCGGTTCTCGTCTTCCATGCGGAACAGCGCGGCGTGGCCGTTCAGGCGCTTGTCCAGGAATTCGCCCTTCAGGCCGATCTCGTATTGCTTGCCGGTGCGAGGATCCAGCAACTGGCCGTTGATATCAACAGCATCGGACTGTGGGACGAGGTGCCATGGACTGTATGGGCGAACCTATCCTCCAAGAGATAGCTCGGGGTAAGTCCGCGTTTCCACAACCATCGTTGTTTCACGCTTCCTAATGTCGACTATTAGATTTGCTTAAGTTGCCCGTTTTTTTTGACCCGTCATTCCGGCATTCTTAGCATCACTGATAGGAGACACCATGGGCGCACTAAAAAACGATTCCAGCCTGGACATCCGCATGCTGCGCATCTTCGCGGCGGTGGCGGCGGCCGATAGTTTGTCGGCGGCGGCGCAAGCCTTGAACATCACGCAGTCGGCCGTGTCGCAGACGATCTCTCAGATCGAGAGCACGCTGGGCATGCGCGTGCTGGACCGGTCGCGCAGGCCATACCGGCTGACGCCGGCGGGGGTGACCTTGCACCGCCAGTCGCGGCAGATCGTGGATGACGTGGATCGGCTGATTTCGCAGGTGCGCGAGGCGGACCTGATGAACCGGCCGGCCATCCGGATCGGCATGATTGATTCCTTCGCCGCGACCACCGGTCCAGCCATCGTCAAGCGGCTGACGCAGAGCGCCAGCCAGGTGCTGGTGTGGTCCGGGCTGGCCTACGGCCACGCGCAGGCGCTGCTGAACCGGCAGGTCGACATCATCGTCACCACCGACGCCTTGGACGACGTGGACGGGTTGGCGCGGCGCGCCATCCTGACCGAGCCCTTTGCGTTGGTGGTGCCGGCGGCGCGCGCCGACGAGTTTGCGCGCATGGACCTGCGCCAAGTGGCCCAGGCCGCGCCCTTCATCCGCTTCAGCGGCCGCTCGCACTTCGGCGCCATGATCGAACGTCATCTGCGCCGCTGCAGCGTGACCGCGCCGCCGTTCCTGGAGATCGACACCAGCGACGTGGTCATGGCGATGATCGCGGCCAATCTGGGTTGGGCGCTGATGACGCCGCTGTGCTTGTTGCAGGGGCGTTCGTGGTTGGATCAGGTGGCGGTGTTGCCGTTGCCGGGACCGGGCCTGGCGCGCACGCTGCACCAGGTGTCGCGGCAGGACGAATTCGAAGAGATGGCCGACATGTTCTGGCAGATCAGCCGCAAGGCGCTGGAGACGGAAATCTTCCCGCAGGTAAGCGCGCATTTGCCCTGGCTCGGGCGGCAGATGCGGCTTTGTTGACCCGGCGGGAAACGCCTGGGCAAGACGCCACGCTCTCGCGAGGCGCCGCGCGCAGCCGGTTTTTCGCCGCAGGATAGCCCGACGACAAAAAAAGGAGAAGGACATGCAGGAGACTAGACGCAGATTCATCCAAGGCGCCGCCCTGAGCGCCGCAGCCTTGGCGCTGCCGATGGCAGGACGGGTCTGGGCCGCGCAAGCGCAGGCCGTGCGCTACGGCGGCTCGGCGTGGCTGGGCCACTACCCAGCCTGGCTGGCCATCCAGGCCGGCTACTTCAAGAATGAAGGGCTGGACGTAGGCTGGGAGTCTTTCGGCACGACCTCGGCACGCGTCAGCGCCCTGCTGTCGGGCAATATCGACATGGCGGTCACCGCCGCGCCCGCTGCGCTGGCGGTGATGGCGCGGGGTTCGCGCCATTTCGCCATCATCGGCGTGCCTGAGAACTTCGGCCGGGTCGAAGGGTTGATCGTGCGCGACGGCGTGCAAAGCATGCAAGACCTGAAGGGCAAGAAGGTCGGCGTCACGTTCGCCTCCAGCGCGCACCTGCTGGTGCTCAATTTGCTGGACCAGGCGGGCCTGAAGGCGGACAAGGACGTCACCGTGCTGAACGTGCCCGCCCCGGAAATGCCGGCGGCCTTCAAGGCAGGCCAGATCGACGCGGCAGCGGCATGGACGCCGCAGTTCAACGCCATTCGCGCCATGCCGGGCGCGCGCATGCTGGCCGACGATACGCAGTTCTCGCTCTACAAGGACTACGGCGTCACGCCGGGGCCGGACGTGCTGGTTGCGCGCCGCGCATTCCTGGACAAGCACCCCGAAGCCGTCAAGCGCTTCCTCAAGGCGTATTTCCGTGCCAACGAGCAGTTGCGCGCGCAGCCGGACAGCACGGTGGCCGCCTTGACGGAACTGACCAAACTTACCGCTGCCGACCAGCTGGAAATGGTCAAGGGCGCCGATTGGTATGCCGCGTCGGAACAAGGGCCACTGCTGGCGCCGGGCAGCAAGTACATCGATGGCTTGCAGAAGCTGGCGGAAATGATGGTGCGTTACGGACAGATCGACAAGGCACCAGCTGTACGCGATTGGGTTGATCCCGCCTACCTGTAACTGCGAAGGCGGCCACACCGATACGCCTGCGGGCGCATGCCGCCCGCCCTTCTTTCTGTCAGGAATTGAACGATGAATGCATCAAACCGTCAGCGTCGTCCGGACCTGCTGCTGATCAGCAGCGTGTCCGTGATCGTGCTGCTGCTGTTCTGGGAAGGCGTCTGCCGCCTGCAATGGGTGGATCCGCTATTCCTGCCGCCGCCCTCGTCCGTCTTCGCCCGCCTGGCCGGCATGTGGGAGCAAGGCGCGCTAATGGGCCACATCCTGGCGTCCGCGCGCCGGGTCATGGTGGGCTTTGCCGCCGCCACGGCGCTGGCGATTCCGTTGGGAATTTTCCTGGGCACCTCGCTGCGCGCCCGTGCCGCCTTCGACCCCATCCTGTCCTTCTTGCGGCCGCTGCCCTCGATGAGCTGGATTCCGCTGTCGCTGCTGTGGTTCGGTATTACCGAAACGCAGAAGTACAGCATCGTGTTCATGGGCACCTTCGCGCCGGCGCTGTTGTACGTGATCGAAGCCACGCGCAACATCGACCCACTGCTGATCCGCGCCGCTCGCAACCTGGGTGCCAGCGGTCCGCAAGTGATGCGCATGGTGATCCTGCCGGCCAGCCTGCCGCAGATCTTCAGCGGCTTCAAGGTGATCCTGGGCCTGTCGTGGACCTGCGTCATTTCCGCCGAACTGGTTGCCGCGAAGGAAGGCCTGGGCTTTCTCATCATGAACGGCAAGGAGTTCTTCCAGACCGACACCGTGGTGCTGGGCATGGCGCTCATCAGCGTCACCGTGCTGGTGACCGACGTGGTCTTCCGAGTCATTGAAAACAGGGTGTTGGCATGGTCGCGATAAACCACGAAGCAAACAATACGATGATATCGATCGAAGGAATTTCCAAGTCGTTCGGTTCCTTTCACGCCTTGCAGGGCGTGGACCTGCAGGTCAAGCGCGGCGAGTTCCTGGTGGTGTTGGGCGCGTCGGGTTGCGGCAAGTCCACGCTGCTCAACCTGATCACCGGATTCGAAAAACCCAGCGCCGGACGCATCGTGGTCAATGGCCGCGAAGTGCGCGACGTGGATCCGCACTGCGGCATGGTGTTCCAGCAGTACGCCTTGTTTCCATGGCTGACCGTGGCCGAGAACGTGGCCTTTGGCCTGAAGCTCAAGGGCGTTCCCGCTTCGGAACGTCGCGCGACGGCGCAGAAGTTCATCGAGATGGTGGGGCTGAAGGGCTTCGAGGACGCCTATCCCAAGGCTCTGTCCGGCGGCATGCGCCAGCGCGTGTCCATCGCCCGGGTGCTGGCCAACGATCCCGATGTCATCTTGCTGGACGAACCCTTTGCCGCGCTGGACGCCATGACCCGCCAGGTGCTGCAGGAAGAGTTGACTCGCATTTACGAACGCAGCGGCAAGACCATCATCTTCATCACCCACTCCATCGACGAGGCTCTGCTGCTGTCCAACCGCATGGTCATCATGAGCGCGCGGCCGGGCCGCGTCGCCTGCGACATGCCCAACGATCTTCCCTATCCGCGCAATGCCGACGCGCAGCTTTCGCCGCGCTACATCGAGCTCAAGTCGCAGATCTGGGGCATCGTGCAGAACGAAGTCATGCGCAGCCTGCAGGCGCGCGCAGATCAATGATCCGCCAACCGCAACACTGAACCCATCATGTCTCACCCATCAGGGCAACCGCAGACTTATCCTCAATACCAGAGCGGCTCGGGCTGGAACGCCATGCTGCCCAAGCGCGCGCCACGCGCCGCTGCGCCGCCGCATGCGCGCTTCAAGCACGTAATCATCGGCGCCGGCTACACCGGCCTGGCGGCTGCGCGCCGGCTGGCCGAATTGCAGCCCCAGGAGCACATCCTGGTGCTGGACGCTACCGCTGCCGGGGAAGGCTCCGCAGGGCGCAATTCCGGCTTTCTGATCAACCTGCCGCACAACACCCGCATGAGCGGCCACCACAGTCCGCTGCAGGTCGCGCGCAAGCAGATCGCCATGTACCAGTCCGGACTGGACTGGCTGGCGGAATTGGCGGAGCGGGGCGGATTCGACTGCGGCTGGGATGTCGCGGGCAAGTACCACGCTGCGGCCACGCAACTAGGGCGCAGCACGTTGAACGCGTCGCTGGCGCAGTACCGCGATTGGGGCGTCGCGTACACCGAATTGGATCGGGACGCCTTGCGAGAACAACTGGGCACCAGCTATTACGAGTTCGGATACCACTCGATGAACAACGTCTTCGTGCAGCCAGCCGCGCTGATACGAGGTCTGGCCGACACGCTCCCTGAAAACGTCTGGCTCATGGAGAACAATCCTGTGCTGGCGGTCGGTGGCGCAGGCCCCTACACGGTGCGCGCGCGCGGCGGCGAGTTCACTGCCGACAACGTGGTCCTGGCCAACAATGCCTTCGCGCGCAAGCTGGGTTTCCTGCGCAGCCGCCTCGTCACCATCTTTACCTACGCTGGCGTCACGCCCGTGCTGAGTCCGACGCAGCAGGCGCTGCTGGGCCAGCGCGACCAGTGGGGCGTCATCCCGGCCAATCGCCTGGGCACCACGCTGCGTCGCATCCGCGGCGGCCGCTTCATGGTGCGCAGCGCCTATTCCTATGAGGCCGAGCAACCCCTGGATCGCATGGAGCAATTGCTGCGCGATTCGTTCCAGCGCCGCTATCCCGAACTGGCATCGCATGACTTCGAGTACGTCTGGAGCGGATCCACGGCGCTGACGGGCAATGGCGCTTCCTTCGTGGGCCAGGTGCGGCCGGGCCTGTACGCCTCGGTCGGTTGCAACGGCGCGGGCGTGATCAAGGGCACCATCTACGGCAAACTGCTGGCCGAGCAGATCGCGGGCAGGCGCAGCCCGATGCTCGACGACTTGGAAGCGTTCGAGCGGCCGAACTGGCTGCCACCCGATCCGCTGCGGCGGATCGGCGTGATGATCGCGATCGCCAGCCAGGCGAAGAAGGCAGGGCTGGAGCGCTGAGCTGGCCGATGCGCGGCGCGGACGCGCCGCGTCAGGACGCGTGGATGGTTTTCAACTTGCGCAGCTCGGGAAACCACCGCATCCACAACCCCGCCACGGCAATCGTGCCGACCCCGCCGATTACCACCGCGGGCACCGCGCCGAAGGCCGCGGCCATGACGCCGGACTCGAATTCGCCCAGCTGATTTGAGGCGCCGATGAATAGCGTGTTCACCGCGCTTACTCGTCCCAGCATATGGTCGGGCGTGTTCAGCTGCACCAGCGACGAGCGCACCACCACGCTGACCGCGTCCGCCGCGCCCAGCACCACCAGCGCGCCGATGGACAGCGGGATCGAGGTCGACAGGCCAAATACCGTGGTCGCCAGCCCGAACACGATCAACGCGCCGAACAGCAGCCGGCCGACGTGTTCGCCCAGGCTCAGGCGGGCCAGCGTCAAGGACATGAGCGCGGCGCCGCAAGCGGGAGCGGCGCGCAGCGCGCCCAGCGCCCAGGGGCCGGCGTTCAGGATGTCCTTGGCGAAGATAGGTAGCAAGGCCGTGGCCCCGCCTAGCAGCACGGCGAACAGGTCCAGCGACAAGGTGCCCAGCAGCAGGCGCCGCTGGAAGATGAAGGTGATGCCGGCGAACAGCGTGCGCCAGGTGGTCGGTTCTTTGCGCGGCGGGGCGCGTTCGATGACCAGCGTGGCGATGGAGGCGAAGGCGGACAGGTACAGGGCCGCCGCCACGCAATAGATCCACCCTGCTCCCAGCCCGTAGCCGACGCCGCCCAGCGCAGGACCCGCGATCTGCGCGATCTGTCCGCCGGACGAGGCCAGCGCGGTCGCGCGCGGCAGCCATTCGCGCGGCACCACCGCCGGGATCAGCGTGGCCAGGGTCGGCGCTTCAAAGGCGCGGGCCGAACTCATGATGATGATGGTGGCGTAGATCAGCGTCTTGCCGCCCACGCCGTGCAGGGCCGCGATCGCCAGCACCAGCGTGGCCAGCGCCTCCAGCGCCATGCATACCGCCACGATCTTGCGGCGGTCGTAGCGGTCGGCTACGTGGCCCACCACCAGGGTCAGCGCCGCCATGGGCAGGAATTGCGCCAGGCCGATCAGGCCCAGGTCCAGGGCGCTGCCGCTCAATGCATAGATCTGCCAGCCCACCGCGACGGAGACGATCTGGAAGGCGAGCGACGCGCCGATGCGCGCGAACAGGTAATGCAGGAAGGCGGGACGTTGAAGCGGACTGGGGGAATCGGGGGCGGGCATCAGGGATTGCGCTTTGGGCGCGCGACGGGCGCCGGACCCCGCATTCTAGGGAGAAGTCGCTGACGGGAAACTAAGAGCGGCTCATGTGCCCCCGGCCGTGCCTGCCGTTATGCCTTCGGCCAATACGTCCCGAAGCTCCACAGGTTGCCCTCCGGATCGCGGCAGGCGAACTCACGGCTGCCGTAGGCGGTGTCGTAGGGCGGGGTTTCGATGGTGGCGCCGGACGCCTGGACCTGCGCGTGCAGGGCGTCGGGATCATCCACCGCCAAATACAGCGCGTCGGTGCGGCGTCCTTGCAGGTCGCCTACCAGCTTGCCATGGGCGTCGTCGCGGTCAGGACCCAGCATCAAAAGGGAGCTGCCATAAGCCAGTTCCGCATGTTGCACCGCGCCGTCGTCGCGATAGACGGCGTGTTCGGTGAAACCCAGTACGCCAGTAAGCCAGCGCAGCATGGCGTCCGCATCGCGGCAACGCAGGGTTGGGAACAGCCGGGGCGCCGCGGATTCGGAGGGCATAGCACTCATCATGGGTACTCCTGTGAAAATGCAGGAGCGCCCATGATGCACCCGCGGGCGGCGGGGAGGATGACGATTTTGTTACTGCGCGCCTGGCTACTCGCCGATGGCGACCAGCTCGGCGCCTTCCGTTACCTGATCGCCCACGCCGTAGAACACTTCCGAGACCTTGCCGTCGGCGGGCGCGGAAATGGTGTGCTCCATCTTCATGGCTTCCATCACCAGCAGCGGCTGGCCCTTTTCCACGGTGTCGCCGGCCTTGACCGAGATCGAGATGATCTTGCCGGGCATGGGGGCCGTGAGGCCGCCGCCGTGTTCGCCCTGGGTGTCCTGCGAATGCGCCAGCGGATCGTACAGGTCCAGCACGTGCACGCCGGCTTCGCCGAAGACGTGGGCCTTTTCGGCGTGCAGCACGACGGTGCCGGCGCTTTCATGGCCGTCCAGCGTGATGCGCAGGCCGTAGGCCAGATTGGGGTTGGCGCTGGCGTGGGCGCGCCACAGGAAGGCCTGCGGGCCTGCGCCGCTGTCCAGGGTCCAGACGCCGCCCTGGCGGGCGACGGTGACGTGGCGGGTCTCGCCGTTGTCCACCCATTGCAGTTGGCGTTGGTAGCGGCCGCCCAGGCGCCAGCCGTCGCGCGCGTCCCAGGGGTCGGCGGGCTGCTTGCCACCCGTAGCCTGCGGCTGCGCCAGGCCTTGGCGCACCAGCACTGCGGCGCAGGCCAGGGCCAGCGTGGCGGGATTGGCCGCCTGGGGTTCGGGCAGCAGCGTGGCGCGCTGGCGTTCGATCAGGCCGGTGTCCAGGTCCGCCGCGGCGAAGGCGCTGTCCTGCATCAGGCGCGACAGGAAGGCCACGTTGGTCTGCACGCCCACGGCCTGCGTCTGGGCCAGGGCCTGCAGCATGCGGGCGCGGGCCTGGTCGCGGTCGGCGCCGTGCACGATCAGCTTGGCGATCATGGGGTCGTAGAACGGCGTGATGGTGTCGCCCATGCGCACGCCGCCGTCGACCCGGATGTCGCCGTTGGCGAATGCGGTGTGCGCCGGCAGGCCCAGGTAGGCCAGCGTGCCGATGGACGGCAGGAAGCCTTTCTCGGGGTTCTCGGCGTAGATGCGGGCCTCGATGGCGTGGCCCTGGATGCGCAAGTCTTCCTGGCGCGCCGGCAGCGGCTGGCCGGCGGCCACGCGCAGCTGCCATTCGACCAGGTCGTGGCCCGTGATCATTTCGGTGACCGGGTGCTCGACCTGCAGGCGCGTGTTCATTTCCATGAAGTAGAACCGGCCGTCGGGTTCTGCGATGAACTCCACCGTGCCTGCGCCCACGTAGCCTACGGCGCGCGCGGCGGCGACGGCGGCCTCGCCCATGGCGCGGCGGCGCTCTTCGGTCATGCCGGGCGCTGGGGCCTCTTCGATCACCTTCTGGTGGCGGCGCTGTACCGAGCAATCGCGTTCGAACAGGTAGACGCAGTTGCCGTGCGTGTCCGCGAATACCTGGATTTCGATGTGGCGCGGCTTCTGCAGATAGCGTTCGATCAGCACGCGGTCGTCGCCGAAGCTGGAGGCGGCCTCGCGCTGGCATGAGGCCAGCGCATCGAGGAACGCGCCGGACGATTCGACCACGCGCATGCCCTTGCCGCCGCCGCCGGCGCTGGCCTTGATCAGCACGGGGTAGCCGATGGCGTCGGCCTGGGTCTTGAGGAATTGCGGGTCCTGGTTGTCGCCGTGGTAGCCGGGCACCAGCGGCACGCCGGCTTTTTCCATCAGCGATTTGGCGGCGGACTTGCTGCCCATGGCGGCGATGGCGTAGGCCGGCGGCCCGACGAAGGCGATGCCGGCCTTCTCGGCGGCCTCGGCGAAGGCTTCGTTCTCAGACAGGAAACCGTAGCCGGGGTGGATGGCGCCCGCGCCGGTATCGCGCGCGGCTTGCAGGATGGCGTCGGCGCGCAGGTAGCTGGCGCGCGGTTCGGAGCCGCCGATGTACACGGCCTGGTCGCAGGCGGCGACGTGGCGGGCGTTGGCGTCGGCGTCGGAATACACCGCGACGGTGCGGATGCCCATGCGGCGGGCGGTGGCGGCCACGCGGCAGGCGATTTCACCGCGGTTGGCAATCAGCAAAGTGTCGAACATGGATGTCATCCAGGCTGAAATTATTCTTGGGCTGCAATGGGGACGGCCAAGCCGCCCTACATGCGGAACACGCCGAACTTGGTGTCCTCGATGGGGGCGTTCAAGGCCGCCGACAGGGCCAGCCCCAGCACGCGCCGCGTGTCGGCCGGCGCGATGATGCCGTCGTCCCACAGCCGCGCGGTGGCGTAATAGGGATGGCCTTCGCGTTCGTACTGTTCGCGGATCGGCGCCTTGAAGGCGGTTTCTTCATCGGCCGACCACTGGCCGCCGCGGGCCTCGATGCCGTCGCGCTTGACCGTGGCCAGGACGCTTGCGGCCTGTTCGCCGCCCATGACCGAGATGCGGGCGTTGGGCCACATGAACAGCATGCGCGGCGAATAGGCGCGGCCGCACATGCCGTAGTTGCCGGCGCCGAACGAGCCGCCGATCAGCACGGTGAACTTGGGCACGTTGGCGGTGGCCACGGCCGTCACCATCTTGGCGCCGTGGCGGGCGATGCCTTCATTTTCGTATTTGCGTCCGACCATGAAGCCGGTGATGTTCTGTAGGAACACCAGCGGGATCTTGCGCTGTGCGCACAGTTCGATGAAGTGCGCGCCCTTCTGCGCGGACTCCGAGAACAGGATGCCGTTGTTGGCCACGATACCCACGGGCATGCCATGGATGTGCGCGAAGCCAGTGACCAGCGTGGGACCGAAGCGCGCCTTGAACTCGTCGAACTCGGAGCCGTCCACGATGCGCGCGATGACTTCGCGCACGTCGTAGGGCTTGCGGGTGTCGGCCGGGATGATGCCGTTGAGTTCGTTCGGATCGTAGCGCGGCTCGCGCACCGGGATGGTGGCCAGCGGCTGCGGCTTCTTGCGGTTCAGGCGCGCGACGGCGTTGCGCGCCAGTTGCAGCGCGTGCATGTCGTTGGCGGCCAGGTGGTCGACCACGCCGGACAGGCGCGTGTGCACGTCGCCGCCGCCCAGGTCCTCGGCGCTGACTTCCTCGCCGGTAGCGGCCTTCACCAGCGGCGGACCGCCCAGGAAGATGGTGCCCTGGTTCTTGACGATGATGGACTCGTCGCTCATGGCGGGCACGTAGGCGCCGCCGGCGGTGCAGGAGCCCATCACCACGGCGATCTGCGAAATGCCCTGCGAGGACATCTGCGCCTGGTTGTAGAAGATGCGGCCAAAGTGTTCGCGGTCGGGGAAGACCTCGTCTTGCTGCGGCAGGTTGGCGCCGCCCGAATCCACCAGGTAGACGCAGGGCAGATGGTTCTGCGCGGCGATTTCCTGCGCGCGCAGGTGCTTCTTGACCGTCATCGGGTAGTAGGTGCCGCCCTTGACCGTGGCGTCGTTGCAGACGATCACGCATTCGGTGCCGGCCACGCGGCCGATGCCGGTGATGACGCCGGCGCCGGGGGCTTCGCCGCCGTACATGCCGTGCGCCGCCATCGGCGACAGTTCCAGGAATGGCGTGCCCGGATCGATCAGGTGTTCAACGCGGTCGCGCGGCAGCAGCTTGCCGCGCGCCACGTGCTTGGCACGCGCGGCTTCGCTGCCGCCCAGCGCGGTATGGGCCAGTTGCTGGTCCAGATCGTCCAGCTGCGCCTGCATGGCCTGCGCATTGTCGGTGTAGTCCTGCGACCGCGGATTGATGCGGGATTCGATGATGGGCATGGGGTTCCACCCGTCCTGCTTGTTGGAAATTTGAAGGCGCTCGTGGAGCGGTTTGTCTCGCTGCCCGGTGGGCCGGGCATTCTTGTCGGTCAGGGGTACCGAAGAGGGATTTCGTTGCGCCTTTCCTGCATGGCGCGCGACCGACCCGTCGCGCTATGACGCCATGCAAGAAAGGCGCAGCGGAATCCATCGAAAGCCGGGAGGCCGAAGCCCCCCGGCGTTGCGTCAGATCATTTCAATCGCCATGGCAACGGCTTCGCCGCCGCCGATGCACAGCGTGGCCACGCCGCGCTTGCCGCCGGTCTTGCGCAGCGCGCCGACCAGGGTGGCCATCAGGCGGGCGCCGGACGCGCCGATCGGGTGGCCCAGGGCGGTGGCGCCGCCGTGGACGTTGACCTTGTCATGCGGCAGCTTGAAGTCGGCCATGGCAGCCATGGTGACCACCGCGAAGGCTTCGTTGATTTCGTAGAGGTCCACGTCCTCGGCCTTCCAGCCGGTCTTGGCGAACAGGTTCTTCAGCGCGCCCACGGGGGCGGTGGTGAACCAGTTCGGCTCTTGCGAATGCTGGCTGTGGGCGACGATGCGGGCCAGCGGCTTCACGCCGAGCTTCTCGGCGGTGGAGGCGCGCATCAGCACCATGGCGGCGGCGCCGTCGGAGATCGACGAGGAGTTGGCGGCGGTGACGGTGCCGTCCTTCTTGAAGGCGGGCTTGAGGGTGGGGATCTTTTCCGGCATGGCCTTGGTGGGGGCTTCGTCGGTGTCGATCACGGTGTCGCCCTTGCGGCCGGCCACGGTCACGGGGGCGATTTCCCACTTGAAGCTGCCGTCTTCCGACGCGGCGCGGGCGCGGCGCAGCGATTCCAGCGAGAACGCGTCCTGCTGTTCGCGCGTGAAGGAATACTTGGCGGCGCAATCTTCGGCGAACACGCCCATGGCCTTGCCCTTGTCGTAGGCGTCTTCCAGGCCGTCCAGCGCCATGTGGTCATACACGGTGTTGTGGCCGTAGCGGTAGCCCTGGCGGCCCTTGAGCAGCAGGTAGGGCGCGTTGCTCATGCTTTCCTGGCCGCCAGCGACGACGATGTTGGCGCTGCCCGCGGCCAGCAGGTCATGGCCGAACATGGCGGCCTTCAGGCCCGAACCGCAGACCTTGTGGATGGTGGTGCAAGCCACGCCCAGCGGCAGGCCGGCGCCCAGTGCTGCCTGGCGCGCCGGGGCCTGGCCCTGGCCGGCCTGCAGCACGTTGCCCATGATGACTTCTTCGACTTGCTCGGGCTTGATGCCGGCGCGTTCGACGGCGGCCTTGATGGCGATCGAGCCCAGCTCGTGCGCGGCCAGGCCGGACAAGGCGCCCAGCATGCCGCCCATGGGCGTGCGGGCGACGGAAACGATGACGATGGGATCTGACATGGCTAGCTCCTGTGAGGGTCGGGACAGCTCTGGGGTTACGAGGCCGCGGGTTCGCCCGTAGGGCGTTCCGGACGCAGGCGTCTGTCCGTATCGTAAGGGAAAAATTCTTCAATCCGGCCCTGCGCCACATGGGCGCGGCAGGCCTGCCACCACTCCGGTTCCAACAGGTCGGAATGGTGACGCATGAAGGCGCCGCGCACGCGCGGGTCGCCTAGCAGAAAGCGTCCGAATTCTTCGGGGAAGACATCATTCGGACCGATGGCATACCAGGGTTCCGACGCCAGCTCCGCCTCTTCGTTGGGGGCGGGCGGAATGCGCCGGAAATTCATTTCGGTCATGCGCTGGATTTCGTCGTAATCGTAGAAAACGACCCGGCCCAGGCGCGTGACGCCGAAGTTTTTGTAGAGCATGTCCCCGGGGAAGATATTGGCCGCCGCTAGTTGGCGGATGGCGTCCCCGTATTCGCGCACGGCCGGGTCCAGCAGCGCGTCCGACGCTTGGCGCAGATAGATGTTCAGCGGGGTCATGCGCCGTTCGATGTAGACATGGCGGATGACCACCGTGTCGCCGGTTTCCTCTATCAGGCTGGGCACCAGGCGGCGCAACTCTTCCAGCAGCGCCGGCGCGAAACGGGCGCGCGGCAGCGCCACCTGTGAATATTCCCAGGTGTCGGCCATGCGGCCGACGCGGTCGTGCAGCTTCACCATCTGGTATTTGCGGCGCACGGTGGCATGGTCCATGCCGTCCTTGTCGATGCGGTCCTTGATGAGCTTGAACACGTAGGGATAGGACGGCAGCGTAAACACGCACATCACCATGCCCTTGATGCCGGGGGCGATGTCGAAAGCGTCGCGCGAATGGGCCAGATGGTGCAGGAAGTCGCGGTAGAACAGCGTCTTGCCCTGCTTCTGCAGGCCGATCATGGTGTAGAGCTCGGCCTTGGGCTTGCGCGGCAGCAGGCTGGACAGGAAGTTCACCACCGCGGCCGGCGTTTCCATGTCCACCAGGAAATAGGCGCGCGTGAAGCTGAACAGCGTGCTCAGGTCGTCGGCGCCCAGCAGCAGCGCGTCCAGCACGACCTGACCCGCCGGGTTGCGCATCAGCGCCACTGCGAAGGGGTACACCGTGCCCTGGTTGATCAGGCGGCCGACGATGTAGGCGCCCTTGTTGCGGAAGAACAGCGAGCCCAGCGCGTGGATCTGGCAATCGCTGGCGATGCGCCGGCCGACGTGGCGCGGCAGGATCGCGCGCAGCTGCTTGACCGCGGCGCGCGCCAGCAGCCGGGTGTCGCGCGGCAGGTCTTCGAAGGGCAGCGCCAGGCCGAAATCCGCCACCATGCGGATCAGGCTTTTTTCCAGCCCGTCGGTGGCGGGGTAATACACGCGGTACGACGGGATGCTGCTGTCCAGGTAGTCGGTGGCGATGGCCGGGCGGACGAACAGGAAGGCGTTGTGGAAGTAGTCGCGATGCAGGATGCGGCAGGACACCGAGTTGAAGAACGTCTCGGCGCATTCGGGCTGGCGGTGGTCGCCCAGCAGGCCCACGAATTCCTGCTTGATCTGTTGCCAGAATGCCGTCTGCGCATCGCTCAGGGCGGGCGCCGCGCTGCCGTTGGCGCCGACCGCGCCTTCGGGGCGGCCGCGCAGCACGCCTTCCAGTTGGGTGGCGCATTCGCGCACCCGCATGTCGTAGTACTCGATGCGCTCGCGCGACAGGCGCTGGATGCCGTGCCAGTCGCCGGATTCGAACAGCGCCTTGGCGCGCTGGGCGCTGTAGCGAAACAGCGCGTAGTGGCGGTCGAAGCCCGCCAGGATCAGCCGCGCGACGTCCAGCGGCGAGGGGCCCGGAGCGGGCGCCTGCTCGATGTGCTGGACGTCGGACATGCGGATCATGGCGGCGTGGCTCAGGCGGTTTCGTTGAACAGTTCGCGGCCGATCAGCATGCGGCGGATTTCGCTGGTGCCGGCGCCGATTTCGTACAGCTTGGCGTCGCGCCACAGGCGGCCCACCGGGTACTCGTTGATGTAGCCGTTGCCGCCCAGGATCTGCACGCCCTCGCCCGCCATCCAGGTGGCCTTTTCGGCGGTGTAGAGGATCAGCGCGGCGCAGTCCTTGCGCACCTGGCGCACGTGCTCGGCGCCCAGGCGGTCCAGGTTCTTGCCGACCTGGTAGCAGAAGGCGCGGCTGGCTTGCAGCGTGGTGTACAAGTCAGCGACCTTGCCCTGGATCAGCTGGAATTCGCCGATGGCCTGGCCGAACTGCTTGCGGTCATGGATATAGGGGACGACCACGTCCATCACGGCCTGCATGATGCCTACCGGGCCGCCGGACAGCACGGCGCGTTCGTAGTCCAGGCCGCTCATCAGCACCTTGACGCCGCCGTTGACCTGGCCCAGCACGTTTTCTTCGGGGATTTCGCAGTCCTGGAACACCAGTTCGCCGGTGTGGCTGCCGCGCATGCCCAGCTTGTCCAGCTTCTGCGCCACGGAAAAGCCCTTGAAGCCCTTTTCCACCAGGAAGGCGGTGATGCCACGTTGGTGAGCTTCGGGGTCGGTCTTGGCGTAGACCACCAGGGTGTCGGCGTCGGGGCCGTTGGTGATCCACATCTTGGTGCCGTTCAGTACGTAACGGTCGCCCTTTTTGTCGGCGCGCAGCTTCATGCTGACCACATCGGAACCCGCGCCCGGCTCGCTCATGGCCAGGGCGCCCACGTGTTCGCCCGAAATCAGCTTGGGCAGGTATTTGGCTTTCTGGGCGGGGGTGCCGTTGCGGTTGATCTGGTTCACGCACAGGTTGGAGTGCGCGCCGTAGGACAGACCGATGGAGGCGCTGGCGCGGGAGATTTCCTCCATCACGACCATGTGGGCCAGATAGCCCATTTTTGCACCGCCGTATTCCTCGTCGGCCGTCATGCCCAGCACGCCGAGGTCGCCGAATTTGCGCCAGAGATCCATGGGGAACTGGTCGCTGCGGTCGACTTCTGCGGCGCGCGGCGCGATCTCGGCCAGTGCGAAATTGCGCACCGCGTCGCGCAGCATGTCCAGATCTTCGCCCAGGTCGAAGTTCAGGCCGGGAAGGTTCATCGCTGTCTCCGTGATAGTAGGTACTTACTATTTTGTGGGCGCCCGTGTCCGGCGCCAGCTTGCCGCGCGTGGCTCATGATGCGCCGATCGGCCATCGCTGCGCAATGATGCACCGCAAATATTACGTTTACGTAAACGTAAATTGGAGTCGGGTTATCCCTAGGTAATTCCGGCCTGCCCAGGGAGTTGCGCTGAGTAAGATGCCAGCCGATCCTTGAATCCTGAATCATTGCGATGGAGTCTGCCGTGCTCGAACTATCCAACCTGGACGAAATTGTGGCGCTGCGGCGCGACATCCACATGCATCCGGAGCTCTGCTACGAAGAGCACCGCACGGCCAAGGTGGTGGCGGACACGCTGCGCGGCTGGGGCATCGAGGTTCACACCGGCATCGCCAAGACCGGGGTGGTCGGCGTGATCAAGCGCGGCACGTCGGATCGCGCCATCATGTTGCGCGCCGACATGGACGCCCTGCCCATGCAGGAAGAGAACCAGTTCGAGCACCGCTCGCGCTACGACGGCAAGATGCACGGTTGCGGCCATGACGGCCACACCGCCATGCTGCTGGCCGCCGCGCGCCACCTGCAGGCCGAAGGCGGCTTCGACGGCACCGTGTACCTGTGCTTCCAGCCGGCCGAGGAAGGCGGCGCGGGCGGCCGCGCCATGATCCAGGACGGTCTGTTCGAACGTTTTCCCTGCGAAGCCGTGTTCGGCCTGCACAACTGGCCGGGGCTGCCCGCCGGATCCATCGGCGTCTGCTCCGGCCCGATGATGGCGGCCGCCAACGGCTTCAAGATCACCGTGCGCGGCAAGGGTGGCCACGCGGCCGCGCCGCAGGACTGCAGCGATCCGGTGCCTGCGCTGTTCGCCATCGGCCAGTCGCTGCAGACCATTCTCACGCGCAGCAAGCGCCCGCTGGATGCGGCCGTGCTGTCGATCACGCAGGTGCAGGCGGGCGGCAGCGTCATTAACGTCATTCCGAATAGTGCCTGGCTGGGTGGCTCGGTGCGGGCCTACAGCACGGACGTGGTCGATCTGATCGAACGCCGCATGAACGAGATTGCAGGCAATATCGCCGCCGCGCACGGCTGCGAAGCCGACGTATTCTTCGAGCGCCGCTACCCGGCGCTGGTGAACACCGTCGCCGAAACCGAGTTCTGCATGGAAGTCATGCGCGAGGTCGTGGGCGAGGACAAGGCAATGGTGATCGAACCGGCCATGGCCTCGGAGGACTTCGCCTTCCTGCTGCAGGAAAAACCCGGCTGCTACGTGTTCCTGGGCAACGGCGACGGCGAGCACCGCATGGCAGGCCACGGCCTGGGTCCCTGCATGCTGCACAACGCCAGCTACGACTTCAACGATTCCCTGATTCCGGCTGGCGCGTCGTACTGGGTACGCCTGGCGCAACGCTATCTGGCCTGATGTGCTTCACGCTTTTCGTTTTATCTGACGCAGTGCCACGCAACATTACCAGGACGATATGAAAAAGAAGACATTGCTGATCAAGGCCGCGGGGGCGGCCTTGGCGATCATGGCCAGCGGCGCGATGGCGCAGAACTGGCCGGCCAAGCCGGTGACGCTGGTCGTGCCCTACACCGCGGGCGGCAGCGCCGACGCGATCGGACGCCGCCTGGGCGACGTCCTGCGCAAGGAAAGCAACATAACCGTCATCGTTGAGAACAAGCCGGGCGCGGGCGCGTCCGTCGGCACCGACTTTGTGGCGCGCGCGCAGCCGGACGGCACCACCTTGCTGCTGGCCTCCACCAGCCCGCTGACGATCTTCCCGCATCTGGCCAAGACCAACTACGACCCGATGAAGGACCTGACGCCGGTGGCCAGCGTGGCGGTCGCGCCCGTCGCCATCGTCGCCACCAAGGCGCTGCCGGTGAAGGACTTCGCCGGCCTGATCGACTACGCCAAGTCGCATCCCGACGGCGTGCGTTACGGCACGCCGGGCCAGGGCACCGTGGCCCACATCGGCATGTCGGCCGTCACGGCGCAGACCCGCACCAAGATGCTGCACGTGCCTTACCGCGGCAACAGCCAGGCGTTGACCGACGGCCTGGGCGGCGTGGTCGAGTTGCTGGTGGTCAATAGCGACGTGGTGCTGCCGCACGTCGCCAGCGGCGCGCTCAAGCCGCTGGCCGTGATGGCGCCCGAGCGCCTGGCCGCCTGGCCGGACGTGCCCACCATGGCGGAACTGAAGATGCCGCAGGCGCAGTACTACTCGAACTTCGGCGTGTTTGCGCCGGCCAAGCTGCCGGCGACGGTCGCCCAGCCCTTGCAGGCGGCTTTGGCCAAGGCAGTCGCCAGCGCTGAATTCCAGGATCTGCTGGCCAAGTCGTACTTGCAGCCAGGCACCGCCACGGGCGAGGCCTTCGCCAAGCAGGTGCAGGCGGAATTCGCGAACAACGCGCGGGTCATCAAGGAAGGCAACATCAAGGCTGAGTAAGCCTTGCCCCAACAAAAAGCGCGCGACCCTGTGGGTACGCGCGCTTTTTTTTCGGCCTGCCCCAAGACAGCGGGCGCCCAGTGGGGTCTTTCTTGTGGCGGTTTGTCGCAGCCTACGCGCTGCGCGGCCCGAACATGATCACCAGCATGCCCGCCAGGCACAGGCCCACGCCCAGCCAGTCGCTCATGCTGGGACGCACGCCGTCCACGGCCCACAGCCATAGCAGCGCCATGCCGATATAGATGCCGCCATACGCCGCGTACACGCGGCCCGAGGCCGTGGGGTGCAGCGTGAGCAGCCAGGCGAACAGCGCCAGGCTGGCCGCGGCAGGCGCCAGCAGCCAGATCGAATGGCCCTTGCGCAGCCACAGGTAAGGCAGATAGCAGCCGATGATCTCGGCCAGCGCCGTCAGGACGAACAGCGCGAGGGTTTGCAGGGCGGCCATGCGTGCGCCCCTAGGGCTTTTGCGCGAGCAACTCGCGGCATTGCTGTTCCTGCTGCGCGATCTCGCGCAGGGTATCCTCGATGTCGCGGCGCTGCTGTTCCAGCGTGGCGCGGTGTTGTTCCAGCACGCTTAGGTACTGGCGCAGCTGGACCTCGGTGTCGCCCGGCCCGTCGTACATGTCGATCAGGGTCAGGATCTCGGACAATTGCAGGCCCAGGCGCTTGCCGCGCAGGGCCAGTTTCAGGCGCGTGCGGTCGCGTGGCCCGAAGACCCGGTTGCGTCCTTCACGCGCCGGGCTGACGATCCCCTGGTCTTCGTAGAAGCGGATCGTGCGGGGCGTGACGTCGAACTCGCGGGAGAGCTCTGAGATAGTCCAGGTTGACGGGGACATGCGGCTTGTGGCAGTTTACGTAAACGTAAATTATGATGACTTGACCCAATCGTCAAGCGTGGAGGAGAGGCAATGAATCCGAACGAACAGAAACTGCAGTACCCCTGGGCCGATTTCCAGCCCGAAGCCGGCCGTTCGCACGGGGTGGCGGATGGGGTCAAGTGGATCAGGATGCCTCTGCCGTTCGCGCTGGATCATATCAACCTCTGGCTGCTGCGCGACAACATCGACGGGCGCGACGGCTGGACCATCGTCGACTGTGGCATCACGCGCGATGAAGTGAAGACGCTGTGGGAACGCGTGTTCGAGACCGAGCTCGAAGGCCTGCCGGTGCTGCGCGTGATCGTCACCCACATGCACCCCGACCACATCGGCCTGGCGCACTGGCTGTGCGAACGCTGGAACGCCCCGCTGTGGATGACGATGACGGACTTCATGGTGGCGTCGCTGTGGTCCTCGCGCCGCGGCGAGGCCGGCGGCGGTCCGGGCGGCCAATCGGCGGTGGATCACTTCGCGCGCCATGGCCTGACCGACCCGGACGCGCAGGAGCAGATCCGCCAGCGCGCCAACTACTACCCCAACCTGGTGCCGGCCGTGCCCGCGCGCTACACCCGCATCATGAACGGCGATGAGGTGCGCATCGGCGGGCGCGACTGGCGCGTCATCGTGGGTTACGGCCACGCGCCGGAACATGCCTCGCTGTATTCCCCGGACCTGCGCGTGCTGATTTCGGGCGACATGGTGCTGCCGCGCATTTCCACCAACGTCAGCGTGTTCGATTACGAGCCCGACGCGAATCCCCTGCCCCTGTACCTGCGTTCGCTGGATGGCTACGCCGACCTGCCCGAAGACACGCTGGTGCTGCCATCGCACGGCCGGCCTTTCAAGGGCCTGCACGAGCGCATCGCGCAACAGCACGAACACCATCGCGACCGCCTGGCGGAAGTGCTGGAAGCTTGTGCCGTTCAGCCGCAATCGACCACGGACATCGTGCCGGTGCTGTTCAAGCGCAAGCTCGACCTGCACCAGCTGACCTTCGCCATGGGCGAGGCGCTGGCGCACCTGCACGCGCTGTATTTCGAAGGCAAGCTCAAGCGCGCGCTGGGCGCGGACGGCATCGTGCGGTTCTCGGCCGCCTGAATCCGGCCTCAGTCCAGCGTCACACCTGCATCGGTGGTCAGCTTTAGAACGATCGGAAGATAGGTCTGGTACTCGGCCTCGGCTTCGTGGGGCAGGTTTCCGATCGGCTCCAGATCCATCGCGAGCAGCCGCTCGCGGACCTCAGGGCTCTGCACCGTGGCGCTGATCTCGCGACCCAGGCGTTCGACGATGTCGGCGGGCGTTTGGGCAGGGGCAAGCAGCGTCGTCGGCGTCACGGTTCGATACGCCTCATCGTCGTAGCCTGCCTCGGCCATGCTCGGTACGTCTGGCAAGCTGCTGATCCGCTTTCCGCCGAGCACCGCGAGGGCGCGTATCTTGCCGGTGGCGAGGTGCTGCCTGAGGGTGTACGCGGAAGCCAGGGCCACGTCGATCTGGCCGGCAAGCAATGCCGTCACGATCGGCAGTTCACCCTTATAGGGCACGTTCAGGATGTCGATGCCATAAGTCTTGTTCATGTAGCGCTGAATGACGTGCGGCGGGGAGCCCGGTCCCCACGAACCCATTCGAAGCGCGCCAGGTTCTTTTCTTGCGTGCGCTATCAGCTCGTCCATGTTCTTTACGGGCAACGAACCGTGGATCACGATCACGCCCGAACTCTTGGAGATATCGGAGATCGGCCGCAACTCGGTGCGCGGATCGTAGGGGAGCTTCTTGTAGAGCACGAGGTTGGCGGTGATCGGCGTGGCAAGGGTCAATAGCAGGGTGTAACCGTCCGGGGCCGATTTGGCGACGTGATTGGTGGCGATGATGCCGCCTGCGCCAGGCTTGTTCTCCACGAGCACGGGCTGGCCGAGCCGCTTGCCCAGGCCTTCGGCTACCGATCGTGCAATGACGTCGACCTGTCCGCCAGCCTGGTAAGGCACGACCAGGCGCAAGGGCTTGGACGGATAGTCGGTCTGGGCGTGCGCAGGCAAGGACAGGCATGCCAGCGCAACGGCAGCCCATCCGGCCCGCCTGGCAACCGTGGCCAGCGCTTGGGTGGGGGCTTTCCTGCGCAAGTGTCTGCTTAGATTCATGGCCACGCTCCTTGCGCCGCAAGGGGGGCTATCGGTGTCCGTGCCTATGCCTTTCCTGGGGCGATGCGGCAATCTTGAACCGCCGGCCCAGGTCCGCAAACGTCAAATTCCACATATGCTCATGAAGAATGCGCGTGGCTCTCTCAGAGCGGGCGCATTTGCGAGGGCCTGCCCCGCCCGTTCAACGCGAGGCCGTCGCCAGCCGCACGGCCAGCCCGACGAATACCAGCGCGGCGATCCGGTTCAGCCAGCGCTTGGCCGTCACCGAACGCTGCAGCAATTCCCCGAACGCGCCCGAGAAGAAGGCGATGGCGCCGAACACCAGCAGCGTCGACACCATGAACACCGCGCCCAGCTGCATGGTCTGCAGGCCCACCCGGCCCAGCGCCGGCGAGGTGAACTGCGGCAGGAAGGCGAAGAAGAACAGCAACACCTTGGGATTGGTCAGGTTCATCACGATGCCGCGGCGATAGAGCGCGCCGGGCTTCATGGGTTCGGGGCGCTTGCCGTCCTCGGCTTCGACCGGCGCGCGCAGGATCTGCCACGCTAGATACGCCAGGTACGCGGCGCCCGCCAGCTTGAGCACGGTGAAGGCCATGGGCGAGGCCGCGAACACGGCCGCCAGCCCGACGGCCACGGCGGCCGTATGTCCCAGCAGTCCCGTGCACAGCCCCAGCACCACGAACATGCCGGCCTTGCGGCCCCAGATGGCGGATTGCATCAGCACGAACAGGTTGTCGGGCCCCGGGGTCAGGGCCAGCAGGACGGCAATGCCGAAAAATGCAATCAGGGTGTCGATGGGCAGCATGGGGGTCGCCTGGAACGGTTCGGCCGGCTCTGGAAGGCCGGAAGTGGCATCATAAAGGGAAAGACGTGCTCATCATGCATGCCGCATGCGTCCCTGGCGGGCGTGTGCGACCCGATCAGGAGAGACGACCGCCATGCCCTTCACCGCCATGCCGCATTCCCCGCAACCCTTGCAGGACGCAGACGCGCGCCCCGATGCCGCACTCGAAGCGTGGCTGCATGCGCGCCACAGCTGCCGCGCCTTTCTGCCCCAGCCCGTCGCGCGCGGCACCATCGAACGCATCCTGGATCTGGCGCAGCGCGCCGCGTCCTGGTGCAACTGCCAGCCCTGGCAGGTGACGATCACCGAAGGCGCGGGTACGGAACGCCTGCGCGACGCGCTGCAACGCCGCGCGGAACAGTCTGGCTTCACGCCGGATTTTCCGTTTCCGCGCGAATACCAGGGCGAGTACCTGGCCCGCCGGCGCGAATCAGGCTTCCAGCTGTATGGCGCGGTCGGCGTGGCGCGTGGCGACCGCGAGGCATACCGCCGCCAGGAAATGCGCAATTTCCAGCTGTTCGATGCGCCGCACGTGGCCATCGTCACCACCGACGAGGCGCTGGGCGAATACGGCGCGATGGATTGCGGCGGCTATGTGGCCAATTTCCTGCTGGCGGCCCAGGCCAATGGCGTGGCGACCGTCGCCCAGGCATCCTTGGCCATGTATCCGGAAGTGCTGCGCGATGAACTCGGCATCGCCGCGGATCGTCGCGTGGTCTGCGGCATTTCCTTCGGTTATGCCGACACGGAGCACCCCGCCAACAGCTATCGCACCAGCCGCGCGCCGCAATCCGAAACCGTTACCTGGATCGGCGAATAGGGACAGGCTGCGCCTGGCCTGATATGGTTCTTCCTGATCGCTTTTATTCCGTCCCTGTCCATACGCAAGCAGTCCACTGAAGATGCCCACCAAACACATCGATACGCTTCTGCAGCACGCAGGCACCGCCCCGTTCAACCCGGAAACCGGCACCGCGCCGGTACCCCTGCCGCCGATGCGGGCCAGCACGGTGCGCTTCGAGAACCTCGCAGCGCTCGAAAAGGCCCAGCGCAGCAAGGCGGCAGGCGGCCGCGCCTCCACCTACGGGCGCATGGGCATGGACACGCATGCGGCGCTGGAAGAAGTCTTCACCCAGCTCGAAGGCGGCACGCATTGCTACCTGGCGTCCTCGGGCCTATCGGCGATGACCATGGTCATGATGGCCCTGTGCTCGGCCGGCGACCACGCCCTGATCTCGGACTGCGTCTATGGTCCGATGCGCGAACTCGACGACGCGGTGCTCAAGCGCATGAACATCGAGATCACCTACTTCGCGGCCGGCGAGGACCTCGAAGCGCTGGTGCGTCCCAACACCAAGCTGCTGTACGTCGAATCTCCGGGATCGCTGCTGTTCGAGATGCTGGACATGGGCGCCATGGCCGCTTTCGCGCAGAGCCACGGGCTGGTGCTGGCCACCGACAATACCTGGGGTTCGGGCTACATCTACCGTCCCCTGACGTTGGGCGCGCAGGTATCCGTCATCGCCGGCACCAAGTACGTGGGCGGGCACTCCGACCTGATGCTGGGCGCCGTCGTCACCAATGACGAACAGATTGCCCGCAAGCTCAACCGCACGCAGTACGCCATGGGCTATTCGATCAGCGCGGACGACGCCTGGCTGGCTTTGCGCGGCGTACGCACCATGCCCATCCGCATGGCCCAGCACGCGCGCCATGCCTTGCAGGTATGCGAATTCTTCAAGAGCCGTCCCGAGACCGTGCGCCTGTTTCACCCGGCCTGGCCGCAGGATCCGGGCCACGCCCTGTGGCAGCGCGATTGCACCGGCTCCAATGGCATGCTTTCCGTCGAGCTGCGCCTGTCGCCGGCGGCCGCGCGCGTGTTCGTGGATTCACTGACGCTCTTTGGCATCGGCTTTTCCTGGGGCGGCTATGAAAGCCTGGTGCAGCTGGTGTCGAGCAAGGACCTGGCCAAGCACCGCTATTGGGGCGAAGGCGACAACGCCCTGGTGCGCCTGCACATCGGCCTGGAGTCGCCGGACGACATCATTGCCGACCTGACCCAGGCGCTGGAAAAGGCCGCCGCCGTCCAGGGCTGAGCGGCGCAAGGCGCGGCGGCCTCAGGCGGCCGCGCCGCGTATCCACGCGCCGATGCGCGCGGCGATGTCGTCGCTGTTGTCGTCCATCATGGGCATGTGCGAATTGCCGGCAATGCCCATGTCGGCCAGGCGCCAGGTTTGCACGCGGGCGCCTTGGCGCGTCAGCTCATCGGCATAGGCCTGGCCGGTGGCGCACAGCTTTTCCCATAGCGGCGTCGCGTCCAGGTAATCCCCATAGACGAACAGAAAGGGCTTGTCCGCCACGGCTTGGGCCGTCACCTCGGACGAGTAGCCCGAGGGCTCGATGCCGATGACCCCGCGCACCAGGTCCGGCCGCGCGTGCAGCGCGCGGTAGGCGACTTCGCCGCCGTGGCTGTGCGCCATCACCAGGCACGGTCCGACGCGGTCGAGCACCGCGCAGAACCCCTGCAATGCCGCATCGTTATTGCCCAGCCAGCGCGGCACTGCATGGCGGATGAAGTCGTCGAACGCGGCGACCGGAAAGCGCTGCCCGTCGAACGCACGCCGTGCCGGATAGTCCTCGGCGCGGCCGAAGCGGAACAGCGTCCAGCTTTCCTCGGCATTGCGGATGATGGGCGGCTCGGGCCAGACCTGCGTGAACGGCGCCCAGCCCGCGCGGCCGCGCTCGACGTTGTCCACGACGTACACCGCATGTCCCTGCCGCAGGAAATGCTGCATCCAGCCCGGCCTGCCATCCGGCGTCTGCTCCCACATCGCGCCCGTCATGCCGCCGCCATGCAGCAGCACGATGGGCAGCGGATGCGCCAGCCGCGCCGGGATGAAGTACTGCACGTAGGCCTGCTCGAAGTGATACAGCCCGTTGGGGTCATACGCCAGCGAAGCGCTTTGCGTGAACGCGATATCGCGCCGAGGCAGGCCGTCGATGCGCACCTGCCGCCCGCCCGCGTAGAAGCTGCCGAAGTCGGCCAGGGCCACTGCCTGGGGAACCGCCTGCGTCATGGCTTGACCAGCGGGCATTGGCTTTCCGACAAGGGCCAGGCCAGCGCCGCGCCGGGGATGTTGCGCACGATGTTGTAGTAGTCCCAGGGCGCCTTCGACTGCGCCGGCGTCTTGACCTGCGCCAGCATCATGTCGCGCACCACCAGGCCGTCTTCGCGGATGTGCGCGTTGAGGCTGAACGGGTCGTCGATGGGCAGCGATTTCATCTTGGCCATGACGGCGTCGGCGTCCACCGTGCCTGCCGCCTTCACGGCCTGCAGGTAATGGCGTACCGAGCCGTAGACGCCGGCTTGCAGGAAGGTGGGGGGACGCCCCACGCGGGCCTCGAACTTCTTGGCGAAAGCGCGCGTGCCGTCGTTCATGTCCCAGTAGGACGGCACGGTCAGATAGGTTTTCTGCGCGGCTTGCAGGCCCAGGCTGTGCACGTCGGTGATCAGCAGCAGCATGGCCGCCAGCTGCTGCGCGCCGCCGATGCCGAATTCCGCGGCCTGCTTGATGGCCGAAATGGTGTCGCCGCCGGCGTTGGCGATGGCGATGATCTGCGCCTTGGATGCCTGCGCCTGCAGCAGGAAGGACGCGAAATCCGAGGCGTTCAGCGGGTGGTAGACGGTGCCGACGACCTCGCCGCCGTTGGCCTTGACCACGGCCTCGGTGTCCGCCGCCAGCTGCTTGCCGAAAGCATAGTCGGACGCCAGGATGAACCAGCGTTTGTTGCCCTCGTTGACCACCGCGGTCGCCGTGCCGCGCGACAGCGCATACGTGGTGTAGGTCCATTGCACGCCGTAGGGCGAGCACTGCGCCTGGGTCAGCGCGGTGGTGCCAGGACTGGAGAACAGCACCAGCTTTTTCTTGTCGCGCGCGATGCCCTGCACCGCCAGCGCGACCGACGAGTTGGGCACGTCCACGATCACGTCCACGCCGTCGGTGTCGTACCACTTGCGCGCCATGCCGCTGCCGATGTCGGGCCGGTGCTGGTGGTCGCCCGAGACCAGCGAAATCGGCTTGCCCAGCAGGGTGCCGCCCATTTCCTCGATGGCCAGGCGGGCGGCTTCGATCGAGCCGCGGCCGGTGGCGTCGGCGGTGACGCCCGCCATGTCCGTGAGTACGCCGATCTTCACGCCGTCGGTTTCGTTGGCTTGCGCCAGGCCGGCGGCCAGCGCCAGGCACAGGCCCAGCATCGCGCGTTTGCGCGGGAATCGCTGCTTCATTTGTCTTCCACCCATTGTGTGCCGCTGTTGCGGCGATTTGTTGTGCGGAAAGTGTAGCGCGGGCCCAGGCGGGAACTGCAAAGAAAAACGCCCCGGCCGGCAGGCTCGGGGCGTTGTGGATTCCGGCTGGAACGTATCAGTTGCGCGCCAGCGGGATCAGGCGGGTCACTTCCTTCAGCGCGCCTTCGTAGCTGTTGCCCGCCATGACCGGCGAGGTCATGAACTTGCCGCCGACGGCGAACGACGGGGTGCCGTCGATGCGGTAGGCGTCGGCCAACTGGGTGGCGCGCTGCACCTGCGTCTGCACGCTGAACGAATCGAAGACCGAGTCGAACTTCTCGCGGTCCACGCCCTGCGTGGCGATCCATTCGCCCATCGCCTTCTTGTCGAACAGGCGCTTGTGCTCGCCGTGGATGGCGGCAAAGACCTTGGGGTGCAGGTCCGGGCGGTCCAGCGCCAGCAGCGTGTAGTAGAGCTGCTGCAGCGGCTTCATGCCGGCGTTGAACGCGATCGGAACCTGCTTGAGCACCACGTCCGGCGGCGCGGTCTTGGCCCAGTCCTCAACCATGGGTTCCATGGCGGCGCAGTGCGGGCAGGTATAGGCGAAGAATTCCAGGACCTCGATCTTGCCCGGGGTGTCCGACGGCAGCGGCGGGTTGATGGCGATGGACTGCTGCGTGCCTTGCGCGTGGCTAGCCGGGCTGAAGAATGCCGTGGCGGTCAGCGCGGCCGCGGCCAGGATGCGGATTATCTTGGGGGACAGCATGGATGAGAGGTTCCTGAGTAAAAAGTTACAGACAGGCCCGGGGCCGGATAAGTTCAATGCTTGCGCGCGCGGCGGCCCACATTACTGGCGCACCACCGCGGTTTCGATCTTGTTCTCGCCCAGGCGGCCGCGTGCCCGGTTCATGTCGTCCAGGCGGGCAAACGGGCCCACCCTGACCCGATTGATGGGCTTGCCGTTCACTTCGGCCTTTTGCACCGCCACCGGCAGACCCAGCAGGATGATGCGGGCCTTGAGGGATTCCGCGTCGTTCTCGCCCCGGAAGGCGCCAGCCTGCAGGTAATACGTGCCGTTGGCCGCGGACGCGGTGGCGGCCGGCTTGGGAGCCGGCGCGGGCGCGGCGGCGGGGGCGGCCTTGGAGATAGGCGTGGGCGCCTGGCTGGGGGTGGCGGACGGCGCGGCCGAAGCCACGGCGGGCGCCTTGGACGTAGGCAGGGTGGCAATCAGCGCGCCCAGGTCGTCCAGCTTGGCGGGGGTATCGTCGCCCTTGGAGGCGGCGGGTCCGGTGGCCTGGCCGGTACCGGCCCCGGGCAGCGGCGCGGGCGCCGTGGCGGTCGGGCCGGTGGACGGGGTGCCGGCGCCGCCGTCGCGGCCGTACAGGCCGGCGTTGGGGTCTGGCGCCTGGCGCGGGTCCGGCAGCTTGCCGTTGTCGCCCTGGCGGCTGGCCCGGTCGACGAAGGGCACTGGCGCCTTGGTGACGTAGAAGGCGACGACGGCGGCCACGATCAGGCCGATGAGCAAGCCGGCCAGCGCGCCGTACAGGGTGCTGCCGCTTTCGCCGGAGGAACGGCGGGTGGTTTTGCGCTTGGTTGCCATGAACCGATGTTACATCCGCTCGGGCGCCGATACGCCCATCAGCTCCAGCCCGTTGGCCAGCACCTGGCGCGTGGTCGAGGCCAGGCGCAGGCGGGCCAGCTTCAGGGCCGTGTCGTCGACCAGCACGCGCTCGGCGTTGTACCAGGCGTGGAAATCCGAGGCGCAGTCGCGCAGCCAGAAGGCGATATGGTGCGGCGACAGTTCCTGCGCCGCCAGCGCCACCACGTTGGGGAATTCGGCCAGGCGCTGCATCAGCGCGAATTCGGTCGGGGCGGTCAGCAGCGCCGCGTCGGCCTGGGCCACGTCGGCGGCCGGCATGGCGGCGTTGTTGATGACCGAGCAGATGCGGGCGTGCGCGTACTGGATGTAATAGACCGGGTTCTCGTCGCTCTTGGACAGCGCCAGGTCCACGTCGAACACGAATTCCGTGTCGGCGCGGCGCTGGATCAGGAAGTAGCGCACCGCGTCGCGGCCCACCCAGTCGATCAGGTCGCGCATGGTCACGTAGCTGCCGGCGCGCTTGGAGATCTTGACCTCTTCGCCGCCGCGCATGACCTTGACCATCTTGTGCAGCACGTAGGCCGGGTATTCCTTGGGAATGCCCTCTTCCAGCGCCTGCAGGCCGGCGCGCACGCGCGCCACGGTGCCGTGGTGGTCGCTGCCCTGGATGTTCACGGCGCGATGGAAGCCCCGCTCCCATTTGGCCTTGTGGTAGGCCACGTCCGGCACGAAGTAGGTGTAGCCGCCTTCGCTTTTCCGCATGACGCGGTCTTTGTCGTCGCCCGTGCCCAGTTCGGTGGTGCGCAGCCACAGCGCGCCGCCTTCCTCGTAGGTGTGGCCGCCGGCGATCAGCGCCTTGACGGTCGCTTCGACCCGGCCGGAGGTGTAGAGCGAGCTTTCCAGGTAGTAGTTGTCGAACGCCAGGCCGAAGGCCTGCAGGTCCAGGTCCTGTTCGCGGCGCAGGTAGGCCACGGCGAAGACGCGGATGTCGTCCAGGTTGTCGACGTTGCCCGTGGCGGTGACGTCCACGCCATCGGAGTGAACGGTCGCGCCGGCCTGGAAGTCGCGCGCGATGTCGGCGATGTAGTCGCCCTTGTAGCCGTCGGCGGGCCACTCGGGGGAATCGGTCGTCAGGCCGCGGGCGCGCGCCTGCACGCTGATGGCCAGGTTCTGGATCTGGTTGCCGGCGTCGTTGTAATAGAACTCGCGGGTGACGTCCCAGCCGATGGCGTCGTACAGGCGGCAGATGGCATCGCCCAGCGCGGCCTGGCGGGCATGGCCCACGTGCAGCGGGCCGGTGGGGTTGGCCGACACGAATTCGACCAGGATCTTCTCGCCGTTGCGCGGCGCACGGCCGAAGGCGGCGCCTTGCTCGGCCACGGCGGCGATGACGGCCTGGCGCGCGGCGGCGGTGATGCGCAGGTTGATGAAGCCGGGGCCGGCGATTTCAGCGGACTCGATCAGGCTGGCGGCGCCGGGCTGGGCCATCAGGGCGTCGACGATGGCCTGGGCCAGTTCGCGCGGGTTGCGGCGGGCCGGCTTGGCCAGCTGCATGGCCACGTTGGTGGCGACGTCGCCGTGGGCGGCGACCTTGGGGCGCTCCAGCAGCACATTTGCCACGGCGTCGGGCAGGCTTTGCGCGACGGCGGCCTGGATCAGGGAGATAAGCTGTTTTTGTTGCTCGAGGAGCATGGGCGTCTGGAGAAGTTCTGAGTTAGTGACGGACGCGCCCGCACAGGCCGGGCCTGTCGGGCGGAGCGGACAGGGGCGGCGTAGCCGGGCGGACCGCGCGCGCCGGCTTCATGGCCGCGTCAGGTCCCGCTGTCACGGGAATCTCCTGAATCATAGCTTGATTTGGCCATGGAACCGGCCTGCGCCCTGGGCGGGAACGCCGCAAGGAAGGGTCCGGGGGGACACATGGCGCCGGTCGTCGGACCTGCTTCCCCAGGCCAGTTGGCAGTCCCCTGGTGTTGCGGTAGTGTATGTAAGTAATCAATGTGGGAGACTGGAATATGCTGATCACCTTTCATTCCAAGGTCGTGGCCGAGGTTCTGATGCTGACCGACCATGCCGGCGCGCTGCTGCTGGCGGCGGGCAAGTCCTTCAAGGACAAGATCCCGGAGCGCGGCGTTTTCACCGTCGAGCAGCTGGGGCCGGCCATCAGCGGCATCGAACGCGCGATCGAGGAATACCAGAGCGCCCATGACGGCTCCGAGGAAGAGGACGAGGACAAGGCCCCGGCCTCGCCCATGGCCCGCATGGTGGGCCTGAAGGAGCGCGCCTTTCCCCTGCTCGACATGATGCGCCAGTCCTTGGCGGCAAACGCCGAAGTCACCTGGGAGGTGTCGCGCGGCTGGTAAGCCGGCGAGCCCAATGTCGCCGGGCGGACAATCTGCCCGGCGTTTTTTGCCTACCCTACTCGCCTGACGCCACCCCAAGGAACCCTGACATGCGCAGCGACATCACCATCGTTTTCGATTCCCGCCGTTCGCTTGACCTCTCGGCCAGCGTCGAGCCCTCGCCGCAGCGCCAGAGCGATGCGCGCGACTGGTTCGACAGCGCCTGGGAAACGCTGGGCTGCGAACCGCTGCGTCCCAGCGGCAAGGTCCTGCTGCTGGACAAGGTGCTGGGCGTGGCCGATGCGCTGGGCTACGACACCCTGTCCTCCGACGAAAAAGAGGCGCGCGAGTTCGCGGAGCACCTGGCGCTGGCGCTGGAGCGTCCGCGCATCACCGTGGACTTGCCGGGGCTGACGGTAGGTTACTGAGCGATCCGGCCTCATCCCCAAGAAAAAACTGCCCCATAGGGGCAGTTTTCATTTGGGCCGGTCCCGCAGGCGGGTCTAGCGGATGCCAGCCCGCATGAACGATTGCACGAATTGTCGCTGGAACAGCAGGAAGGCGATCAGGAGCGGCGCCGCCGACATCAGCGTGGCGGCCGTGATGACCGACCAGTCGATGCCCTGGTCGGTTGACGAGAACACCTGCAGGCCCACCGTCAGCGGCCGGGATTCGACCGAGTTGGTGATGATCAGCGGCCACAGGAAGTTGTTCCAGTGGTGGCTGACCGATACCAGCCCGTAGGCCACGTAGATCGGCTTGGCCAGCGGCACATATACCTTCCATAGCACCTGAAGCGCGTTGGCGCCTTCCATGCGCGCGGCTTCTTCCAGTTCCCGCGGCACCGTCTTGAAGGTCTGGCGCAAGAGGAAGATGCCGAATGCGGATGCAAAGTAAGGCAGGCCGATGGCGAACACCGTGTCGCGGATGCCCAGCTGGCTCATGGAGCGGTAGTTCTCCACCAGCAGCACGTCCGGCATGATCATCAGCTGCAGCAGCACCAGCATGAAGACGAAATCGCGGCCGCGGAACTCGAAGCGCGCGAAGGCGTAGCCGGCCAGGGTCGACAGCACCAGTTGCGCCGCCAGCACCATGGTGACCAGCAGGAAGGTGTTGAGGAAATAACGCGGGAACGGCGCCGCGTGCCAGGCGCGCACGAAGTTGTCCAGCGTCAGCGGCGCGAACAGGTCGAAGCGGGTCGCGTAGGCGGGCGGGTGGAACGCCGCCCACATGGCATAGGCCAGGGGCAGGATCCACAGCAGGCCGAGCGCCCAGGCGCCCAAGGTATCGAGCTTGTCTTTCATTGATAGTGCGTCCTGCGGTCCAGCCAGCGGAACTTGACCAGCGCGGTCAGCGCCAGCACCACCAGCAACACGACGGTCAGCGTGGCGGCGTAAGCCGTGTCCCAGAAACTGAAACCCACCTGGTAGATGTAGTACAGCAACAGCGTGCTGGCGTTATCCGGCCCGCCGCGCGTCATGACCACTACGTGGTCCACCAGCCGGAACGCGTTGATCAGGGCATTGATCAGCACGAAGAGCGTGGTGGGCATGAGCAGCGGCCACAGGATGCGGCGGAAGTACTGCCAGCGCGATGCGCCTTCCAGCATCGCGGCCTCGCGCAGCGACGGCGATACCGTCTGCAGGGCGGCCAGGTAAAAGATCATGAAGAAGCCGGCTTCCTTCCAGACCGTCACCAGCATCAGCGCGGGCAGCGCGGTCTCGCGGTTGCCCAGCCAGTTGGGGCCCGTAGCGCCGAACAGCTGCATCACCTGGGCGATCAGGCCGTACTGCGGCGTGTAGAAGAACAGCCAGATGTTGGCCACCGCCACCATGGGCAGCACCGTCGGCGTGAAGTAGGCCATGCGCAGGAAGCCGCGCCCGCTCAGGTTGCGGTTGACCCACAGCGCCATGACCAGCGCGATGCCGATGGACGTGGGAATGGTCCCCAGCGCAAACCACAGGTTGTTCCACAGCGACTGCCAGAACACCGGGTCGTCGCGCATGACGGCGTAGTTGTCCAGCCCCACGAAGCGCGCGGGGCGCGCGCCCTTGGGGGTGGAGAAAAAGCTGTGCCATAGCGTCGCCACCGCCGGGTAGTGCGTGAAGGCGGCGAGCAGCACGAGGGCTGGCAGCAACAGCAGCCAGCCGTACAGCGCGTTTAAAGAGCGGCTCATCGTGCTTGTCGGCTTACTTGTAGGGACGCAGTATGCGGTCGGCCTCGCGTTGCGCGTCGGTCAGGGCCTGCTGCGGCGTCTTGGAGCCCGTCAGGGCGGCTTGCAGGGCGTCGTTCAGGGTCTTGGTGACACGCTGGTTCTCATGCGTGGAGAACTCGGCCACGCTGACTTCCAGCTGGTCGCGCGCGACCGCAGCGGCCGGCACTTCCTGCGCGTACTTCTTCATCTTTTCGGTCTGCCAGGCGGCCGGGGTCACGGCCACGTAGCCCGTGGCGATGCTCCAGTCGGCGGCGCGCTCGGGCGTGGTGACCCATTGCGCGAACTTCAGCGCGGCCTGCTGCTGCGCCGGCGTGCCGCTCTTGAAGATGTAGAAGTTGCCGCCGCCGGTCGGGCTGCCGCCGCGCTTTTGCTGCGGCATCATGGCCACGCCGAACGGGAAGTCGGCGTTCTTGCGGATGTTGGTCAGGTTGCCCGTCGTGGTCCAGACCATGGCGGCCTTCTTTTCCAGGAAGTCCTTGGGCGTGGTGCCCCAGTCGATGGTGCCGGTCGGCATGATCTTGTGCTTGGCCGACAGGTCGTGCCAGAACTGCGCGGCTTCCACCACCGCAGGCTTGTCCAGATAGACCTCGTTGCCGGCCTCGTTCATCAGGATCGCGCCATTGGGCGTGGTCAGCGCCTGGAACAGCCAGTAGGCGAACGCGCCGCCCGAGGGGATCTCGATGCCCCACTGCGTGGTGTTGCCGGAGGCGTCCTGCTTGGTCAGCTTCTTGCCGTACTCGACCAGTTCGGCCCAGGTCGCCGGCGCGCGCTCGGGATCCAGCCCCGCGGCCTTGAACAGGTCCTTGTTGTAGTACATGACGATGGTCGAACGCTGGAACGGCACGCCCCAGGTATGGCCGCCGGTGCGGCTGTTCTGCATGAAGGCGTCATAGAAGCCGCCCAGCCACTTCTTGTCGGCGTCGCTCTTGGCCAGGCTGTCGATCGGCACAATGGCGTCTTCGTCGATCAGCGTGAACATGTCGGTGGACAACAACACCGCCAGCTGCGGCGGGGTGCCGCCCTTGAGCGCGGTCAGCGCCTTGGCGATGGAGTCCTGGTAGGAGCCCGCGTAGATCGGCTTGATCTTGATGTCGGGATTTTCCTTCTGGAAATCCGCCACCATGTCGTCGACGATCTTGGTGATGGGGCCGCCGACCGCGACGGGGTAATAGAACTCCACCTCGACGGGCTTGTTCTGCGCTTGCGCAGGCAGCGACAGGCAGGCGGCGGCCAGGCTGGCGGCCAGGGTTTTCAGTACGATGCGACGCATGTTGTTTTCCTTTCCTGTGTACGGGCCCTAGCGGCCAGCGGAGTTGATGACCGCCGAATCGGCGGCAAAGAAGTGCTGCTGGCCGTCCTCCCAGGACAGGCCCAGTGTTTCGCCTGCGCCAGCGCGCAGATGGCCGCCCACGCGCACGGCCACGCCGCTGGTGTCGCCCACGCGGCAGACCACGATGGAATCCGCGCCGAAGTACTCCACGCTTTCCACGGTGGCGGGAACGCCGTCGGCGTCGATGCGGATGTGTTCGGGACGCACGCCCAGCTTCACGGCGCCCGCGGGGGCGCCGGCGATGGCGCGGCTCTGCGTGCCGGCGATGACGGTGGCGCCCTGCGCGGAGGTCAGGCCGATCAGGTTCATGGGCGGCGTGCCGATGAAGCGCGCCGCGAATTCGGTGGCGGGACGCGCGTACAGGCCGTCGGGCGTGTCGTGCTGTTCAATCTTGCCGCCGCGCAGCAGCACCACCTGGTCGGCCATGCTCATGGCCTCGGTCTGGTCGTGCGTCACGTAAACCATGGTGATGCCCAGGTCCTGCTGCAAGGCGCGGATCTCGCGGCGCATTTCATGGCGCAGCTGCGCGTCCAGGTTGGACAGCGGTTCGTCCATCAGGCACACCGGCGCTTCGGAAATCACGGCGCGGCCCAGCGCCACGCGCTGTTGCTGGCCGCCCGACAATTGCGAGGGCTTGCGGTCCAGCAGATGGTTCAGGCCCAGCAGGCCCGCCACGCGTTGCAGGCGGCGATCATAGTCGCGCGCGGGCTCCTTGCGCACCTTGAGGCCGAACAGGATGTTCTCGCGCACGGACAGGTGCGGAAACAGGGCATACGACTGGAACACCATCGAGATGCGGCGCTTGGCGGGCGGCAGCTGGGTGACGTCGCGGTCGCCGATGTGGATGGTGCCGGAGGTGGGCGTGTCCAGCCCGGCAATCATGCGCAGCGTGGTGGACTTGCCGCAGCCGGACGGCCCCAGCAGGACCGTAAAGCTGCCGGCGGGAACCGTGAAGCTCACGCCATGGATGGCGGCAGCGTTGCCGTACTGTTTGGTGAGGTTATCCAGGACGATGGATGACATGCTGTCTCGAAGATCTAATAGTTAGATCCGCATTGTTGCCTGTTATGAAAACCTTTTCATTGTGCAGCGCAAACATGACGGATGTATGGCAGGACAAACTTTCGTAGTCTAGCGTCGGCCTCAGCCGAAGGGGTATGGGCCGGGGTATTCCCCAATGACTGCGTGATGCGTGACCAGGTTCTTCCCTTGCCACCAGTGCAGCTGGTAGCCCGGCGGTTCCATGATGTATTGCAGCGTTGGCCGCGGCCCCAGCTCCATTGCGAGCTGGTGCGCGGTGCCCGGACAGGTGGACGCGATGGTGCCGCCGAAACGCTGGAAGATCGTGCGGTGCAGGTGGCCGCAAAGCACGCGCTCCACATTGGGAAAGCGCGCCACGATGCGTTCGAGCTCGGGGGCGCCAGCCAGCAGGCCGATGGCGTCCATGTGCTCGATACCCGTCAGGAAAGGCGGATGGTGCATCAGGACCAGCGTGGGCCGCTCGGGCTGTTCGGCCAGGCGCGTGGCCAGCCAGTCCAGGCGGTCCTGGCAGAGTTCGCCATGGCTCTTCATGGGTACCACCGTGTCCAGCGCCAGCATGCGCAGCGGATAGGTCTCGATGGCGTACTGGATGAAGGGGCTCTCGCCTTGCAGATAGGCGTGGTCCGGGAAGGCCGCGCGTAGCTGGGCGCGGTCGTCGTGGTTGCCGGGCAGCAGGAAGTACGGAATTTCCAACGCCTGCAGGTGTTCGCGCAGCACTTGATATTCGTGCGGGCGGCCCAGGTCGGTCAGGTCGCCCGTGATCAGCACGCAATCGGGGCGCGGGGTCAGGGCATTGAGCGCGCGCACCGCGGGCGCCAGGAACGCCGCCGGATCGATGATGCCGTAGGCCTTGTCGCCCGGAGTGCGCATGTGCAGGTCGGTGATTTGTGCGATGAGCATGACGCGTATGCAGAAGAATGGTTGTTGTAGAGAGAGGCCTCAGCGGCGCACCGGCGCGGCGGTGCCGCCGACGACGATGCAATGCGGCAGGCGGTCCGAATGCGGCGCTTGACCCTGGATCTGCGCCAGCAGGTTCGAGCAGGCCGTTTCGCCGATGCCGTCGCTGGGCTGGGCCACGGTGGTCAGGGGCGGCGTCAGCAAGGCGCCAAAGCGCATGCCGTCGAAGCCGCATACCGAGATGTCGGCGGGCACCGACAGGCCCAGGCCCACCAGGTCCGCGATCACGGCGGTGGCCAGCAGATCGTTGGAACAGAACAAGGCGGTGGGTGCCTGCTTGCCGCGCAGCGCCGCTTTCAGGGCGTCGAGGTCGCTGCCCGTGTGCGAGCTCATGGAGATGTGCTGGATGGCGTCCAGGCCCAGGCGTTTGGCGCAGGCGCGCGCGCCCGTCAGCCGGCGGCGGGCGCGGTCCGATGCGGTCAAGGGGCCCGTGACCAACGCAATGCGCCGATGGCCCAGCGCGGCCAGATGCGCCACCATGTCGCTGGCGGCGGCGCGATTGTCGACCGATGCGAAGGGATGGGCGCCAGATTCGTTGTAGACGAGCACGTAAGGAATGCCGGCATGGTCCAGGTCGTCCAGCGTGGCGCTCTTGGCGGCGTCGGCGACCGTCAGGATGAGGCCGTCGACCTGATGGTCCATCAGGCCCTGGACCGCGGCGGATTCCACCGCGGGATCGTAGCCGGTGGCGGTCAGCATGACGCTGTAGCCCGATTCCCGCGCGCGCCGCTCCGCGCCTTCGAAGCATTCGGCGAAGACTGGGTTGGACAGCGTGGGCAGTATCAGGCCGATGGTGCGCGTGCTGCCGGAACGCAGGCTGCGGCCCACGCGGTTAGGCCGGAAGCCGGCCCGCTTGGCGACGTTGCGGATATGCGCGAGCGTGTCCGGATGCACGATCTCGGGCTGGTTGAACGCGCGCGAAACCGTCGCCGGGGACACCCCGGCCTTGCGGGCCACTTCAATGATGGAAAAGCGGGGCGACGAGCGCGAGGCCATGGCGGGATTGCTGCCGGGATTCGTGAAAACGATTTCATCTTACTCGACAAATATGACCTTTGTGTTGCACGGGTTTGCGCTATGCTGATGCCGACGCAACAACACAAAGCCAAGGCGCGGCGCGCAATTTCCAGGGAAAAATCAGACTTTCTTGGGTATTTCCTAATTGACGCAAGGCGCACAATGGTTGGGATTGGTCCACTTGAACGTCGCGGCAGAAAACCGCGCGGCATGGCGGATCCTCGGTCAAGGGGACCGGGTGCGTAGTTGAGCCGCCGCGCGTAGCGCGGCGCCGGTAAAGAGGAAAGGACCATGTCTACTGCCTTGAACAGACTTGGCGCGCTGGAAGCCGCGCGCAAGCTGCAACGGCGCGAATTGACCGCAGAGCAATTGGTGCGCGCCTGCTTCGCGCGCATTGAACAACGCGAAAGCACCATCCATGCCTGGACCGCGTTGCAAAAGCAGGCTGCGCTGGAGCGTGCGCAGGAGCTGGACCGCGGCGCGCTGCGCGGCGTGCTGCACGGCCTGCCCATGGGCGTGAAGGACCTGTTCGACACGGTCGACCTGCCCACGCGCTACGGCTCGCCCATCTACGAACGCCACCTTCCGGGCCTGGACGCGGCCTCGGTGGCGCTGTGCCGGGGCGCGGGCGCGATCGTCGTCGGCAAGACCGTGACGACGGAATTCGCCACTTATCTGGCAGGCCCCACGCGCAATCCTCGCAACGAAGCCTACTCGCCGGGCGGCTCGTCCAGCGGCTCGGCTGCGGCGGTGGCCGACGACATGGTGCCCTTCGCCTTGGGCACGCAGACCGCGGCTTCCATCATCCGCCCCGCTTCCTATTGCGGCATCGTGGGCTTCAAACCCACCTTTGGCAGCATTTCCCGCGCGGGCGTCAAAAGCCTGGCGGAGTCCCTGGACACCATCGGCGGTTTCGCGCGCTCGGTGCCGGACGTGGCGCTGTTTGCTTCCGTGCTGATGCGCGATCCGCGCATGCTCGATCTGGCCTATGACGGCAAGCCGCGTATCGGCATGTACCGCAGCCTGCAATGGCGGCATGCGCTGCCCGAAACCAAAGAAGCCTACGCGCAGGCCGCGGCCATTCTGTCGCGCGCAGGCGCCGTGGTCGAAGAATTGCCGCTGCCGCCAGAGCATTGCGTGCTGGTGCAGCTGCATTCGGACATCATGGCGTTTGAAGCTTCGCAGGCGTTGGCCTACGAGCGCCTGGAGCATGCGGCGCAGCTCAGCCCCAAGATCCAGGCCATCCTGGAAGCGGGCTCGCGCATTACCGCTGAAGAACATCAGAAGAACCTGATGCGCGTCGCCGAGTCGCGCGCGCGCGTGGACACGTGGTTCGACAAATACGATGTGCTGCTCGCGCCCAGCGCCAGCGGCGAGGCGCCGTTCGCGGACCTGGGGACGGGGGATCCGCAGTTCTCGCGCGCGTGGACGGTATTCGGCCATCCTACCCTCAGCCTGCCCTTCGCTACCGGCCCGCAGGGCTTGCCCGTGGGGCTGCAGCTGGTCGGTGCGCGCTATAGCGACCATCGCACGCTGGCGATGGCGCAGTGGGTTCATCAGCGGCTGTTGGCCGCCACTGCGCCGGATATCGGCGCGGCCGACATCTGGCCGCGCGGATAAGCGCGGCGCGCGCGCAAAGAAAAAGCCAGCCCGATAAGGCTGGCTTTTTTTACGCCGGATTGCGGATCACGCGGTTTCGGCGGTTTCTTGCTCGGTTGCGGTCACGGCGCCGGCATTGATGTGGCGGTTGACGGCGCTCAGCACGGCCTGGAACGAAGCCGTCACGATGTCGCGGTCGATACCCACGCCGAAGCCCGTGCTGGATTCGCCGACGCGCAGTTCGACATACGAAGCGGCGCGCGTGTCGGTGCCGGTGCCGATGGCGTGCTCGTGGTAGTCCATGATGCGAACGGGCACGTCCAGCGCGGCCACGAAGGCCGAGATGGCGCCGTCGCCCTTGCCCGTCACGATGCGGCGTTCGCCGTTGTATTCCAATTCGGCTTCGATGCTGAAATGCTGGCCTTCGCCGGCCGATGGATTGCCGTCGATGCGGTGGCGCACCAGCTTCCACGGCGACTTCTGCTCGAGGTACTCGCGGTTGAAGATCGTGTGCACATCGTCGGCCGTGACTTCGCGGCCGGTCTCGTCGGTGACGCGCTGGATGGCGCGGCTGAATTCGATCTGCAGGCGGCGCGGCAACACCAGGCCGTGTTCCTGTTCGAGCAGGTAGGACACGCCGCCCTTGCCCGATTGGCTGTTCACGCGGATGACGGCGTCGTAGCTGCGGCCGAGGTCGGCCGGGTCGATCGGCAAGTAAGGCACTTCCCAGACGGCGTCGGCCTGCTGCTGGGCAAAGCCCTTCTTGATGGCGTCCTGGTGCGAGCCGGAGAACGCGGTGAAGACCAGGTCGCCCGCGTACGGGTGGCGCGGGTGGACCGGCAACTGGTTGCAGTACTCGGCGCAGCGGCGCACTTCGTCGATGTCCGAGAAGTCCAGGCCCGGATGCACGCCCTGCGTGTAGAGGTTCAATGCGAGCGTGACGAGGTCGACGTTGCCGGTGCGCTCGCCGCTGCCGAAGAGGCAGCCTTCGATGCGGTCGGCGCCGGCCATCACGGCGAATTCGGCGGCGGCCACGGCGGTGCCGCGGTCATTGTGCGGGTGCACGCTGAGCACGATGCTGTCGCGGCGCGCCAGGTTCTTGTGCATCCATTCGATCTGGTCGGCGTACAGATTGGGGCTGGTGGCCTCGATGGTGGCGGGCAGGTTCAGCACCATCTTGCACTCGGGCGTGGGCTGCCATACGTCGGCCACGGCGTTGGAGACTTCCAATGCGAACTCGGGTTCGGTCGTGCTGAAGACTTCGGGCGAGTACTGGTAACGCCATTGCGTTTCCGGGTGCTGCGCCATGTACTGCTTCACCAGGCGCGTGCCGGTGGTGGCGATGTTCTTGATCTCGTCCTTGCTCATGTTGAACACGACCTTGCGGAACGCCGGGGCGCAGGCGTTGTACAGGTGGACGATGGCTTGCTTGGCGCCAGCAGCGGATTCCACCGTGCGGCTGATCAGGTCTTCGCGCGACTGGGTCAGCACGATGATGGTGACGTCGTCGGGAATGCGCTTCTCGTCGATGAGCTTGCGCACGAAATCGAAGTCGGTCTGCGAAGCGGACGGGAAGCCTACTTCGATTTCCTTGAAGCCGATCTTCACCAGCTGTTCGAAGAAGCGGAGCTTGCGCTCGACGCTCATCGGCTCGATCAGGGCCTGGTTGCCGTCACGCAGGTCGGTGCTCATCCAGATCGGCGCCTTGGTGATGCGGCGGCTGGGCCAGGTGCGTTCGGAAAAGTCGCGGGTAAAGGGCGCGAAGGGGACGTATTTGGTGGCGGGGTTGGCAAGCATCATTACTACACCTCGATCGGTTTCTTTTGAATCCCGGGAATGCTTCCCTAGGCGGCTACGCGACCGGATTGCGGTCTTGTGCCAGGAGTTGCCGTGATTGACCGGCAGGATTCAGAGATAAAAGGGGGAAATCGCGTGTGGCAAACGTGGTTGCCGAGCTACCACGGGGACACTAGGCCCGGCAACCGATCGGTAGGTATAGCGATAGCGCGTAGGAGGAGAAACGAGCGCGCAGGCCGGCAACCGGAGCGTCGTAGCGTCCGGTGGCAATCGCGAAGGGGGTGCGGTTAGCGGCCATAAGTTGCTAGTCGAACATATTTTCGCCAGAAGTGCAACTGAATACTCTTTTGTGATGGGGTGGAGTACGGGCGCGTGACAGCGTATTTTGCTGAAGAATATTCAGCCAAACGGGTTGGATGGGGCTGAGGGGCGCGCTATGTGGCTGGCCAAGCGTACGGCCGAAACAAAAACAGGCCGCCTGTCGGCGGCCTGCTATGGCATTGGAGGGAAGGAAGGACGGGCTTAGCGGGCCGGGCCGATGCGCGGCTCCACGTAGCGTTCGCTGCGCGCTTCGCGGCGGACTTCGTCGCGCGGATCGCGAGGCTGGCGGTCGGATGACTCCAGGATGCGGGCCTGTTCCGCGACCATGGCGATCTTGCCGGCGCGATTGTGGCGAATTTCAGACAGGGAGCGGCGCAGATCGCCCACCGTGAAGGGCTCCTGGCGATCGCCCCAGGTCCAGCGCAGCACGCCCAGGGTCTCGTCGGACAGGTTGGGCGCCAGGTCGGCCAGCACGCTGGTTTCGACCGGCGTGGCGCTGCCGGAAGCCAGGCTGGCGGACAGCCAGGCGCGCATGGTGAAGAACACGATCAGGGTCCAGATGCCGGCCACCACCCACCAGATGTAGGGGTTGACCTTCTGCACCATGTCCATGGTCGGCTGCCCCAGGGAGTGCAGGAACTCGTAGTTCACGGTGCGGCCGAAATTCAGTATCCAGTTGGCGGCCAGATACCAGATGACCACAGCGACGGCGATGACGATCGCACGCAGTATGAGTCGGGGAAGCGCCAGTTTGAGCAGGGTCTGGCCTATGAGGCGGCAGTCCTGGCGGACGCTTGCGGGCGAAGTCAGATTCATCATGCAAAATATTGTACCTATGACCCGTCCAATTTTAGAACTGCGACCAGGTCAGCATTTGACGCTGACGCCACAACTACAGCAATCGATCCGATTGTTGCAGCTGTCCACGCTCGACCTCGAAGCCGAGATTTCGCAGGTGCTGGCGGAGAACCCGCTGCTGGAGCGGCAGGACGAAGCGCCGTCGGCCGAGGCGCCGGCCGAGTCCGACCGCGAATCCTCGGTGCAGGATGACGAGCCCGCCGCCGAACGCGAGACGCCGGTGGACGAAATGCCGGGCTCGGGCGGGGTCTACCCCGACGAAGATTCCAGCCGCCCCGAGGCCGCCCGGCCGGATACGCTGCGCGAACATCTGCTGGGCCAGCTGATGCTGACGCGCGCCGCGCCGCGCGACGCTGCGCTGGCCGGCCTCCTGATCGATGAGCTGGACGAAAACGGCTACCTGGGATCGCCGCTGGAGGAAATCCTGGACTGGTTGCCACCCGAACTGGAACCGGACATCGACGAGCTGAAGGCGGCCCTGTCGCTGTTGCAGTCGTTCGATCCGCCCGGCATAGGCGCGCGCGACATGGCGGAATGCCTGTTGTTGCAGCTACGCAACCCGGATCTGGATCGGCTGCCCGAAGCGGCGGACGCCGCGGTCCTGGCTTGTGCCCGCCAGATCTGCGCGCAGCACCTCGCGCTGCTGGCGACGGGCAATGCCGCGCGCCTGTGCGCGGCCGTGGGCTGCGATGAGGCCACGTTCCGCTCGGCCCATGCCCTCATCCTGCGCCTGGAGCCCCGCCCCGGGCGTGCCTGGACCGTGCCCGCGGCCGACTACGCGGTGCCGGACGTCATCGTGCGCAAGACGCGCGGCGGCTGGCAGGTCACCCTCAACAGCGCCGCCGTGCCCAAGCTGCAGATCAACGGGCTGTACGCCCAGATGCTGGGCAACCAGAAGGAATCCGCGCATGCGGGGCTGCAATCGCAGCTGCAGCAGGCCCGTTGGATGATCCGCAACGTGGAGCAGCGCTTCGACACCATCCTGCGCGTGGCCCAAGCCATCGTGCAGCACCAGACGGCCTTCTTCAGCCAGGGGCCGGCCGCCATGCGGCCTCTCATCCTGAAGGACATCGCCGGTGAGCTCGGTTTGCACGAATCCACCATTTCACGGGCCACAACACAAAAGTACATGCTCACTCCGTTTGGCACGCTGGAGCTCAAGCGCTTCTTTGGTACGGGGGTTTCGACGGATGGCGGGGATGCCACCTCGGCCACGGCGGTGCAGACCTTCATCCGCCAGATGGTGGCCGAAGAGAACCGGGCCAAGCCTTTGTCCGACAGCCAGATCATGCAAAAGCTGGCTGATCAGGGGATAGTCATCGCCCGAAGGACGGTGGCAAAGTACCGGGAAGCGCTGCGGATCGCCCCGGCGGCGTTGCGCAAGGCGCAGGCGGCAGCCCGCTGAGCGAGTTCTTGAAATGAGGGACGGGGTTGGGAAAATTCGTCCCTAATTTCAAAGACTTGCGTGACACTTTGGTTGCAAATTTATTTGCACGCGGGGCTTGTCAGTAGCAGAATAATTTTCGATAATTATTCTCATGTACATTTGCGTATGTAATGCCATCACCGAACGCCAAGTCCGCGCCAGCGTGGACGCGGGCGCGACGACGCTTTCCGACCTGCAATTCGAGCTGGGCGTGGCTACGTGCTGCGGCTGCTGCGCGGCTACCGCCACCGAATACCTGCCAGGCGGCCGCTGCTCCAGCGTGTGCGACGTGCGTTCCATTGCCGTTCCGGTCAATCCTCCGGCCGCCTTGGTTGAGTCGGGCGCGCCTGCTGCCAACAGCAGCTTCCCGATTCCCCTGGTCGCGATCGCCTGAGGATAGTCGTTTCTTTCCGGCTCGCTGCCGTCACGCAGCGGGCCGTGTCGCTTCTTTCTCGCAGAATTCCCGGATAGCCATTGCCAGCTGACGCGCAGGCTCGCGCACCGTGTCGGCCAGGCATAGCGCCAGTTCGGTCGAGGGCACCGCAGGCAGGCCCGCATCGATGATCCGATGGTCCGGCAAGAGGCAGCGCCGCTCCAGCAGCGCCACCCCCAACCCCCCAGTCAATGCCGCTTGCAAGCCCATCAGGTTCGGGCTTTCGTAGGCGATGCGCCAGTGCCGGCCCGCAGCTTCCAGGGCATGGATGGCGCGGTTGCGGTAGATGCAGCCCTGCGGAAACGCGACCAGCGGTACCGGCTCGGTTGCCGGGACGTCCAGCCCCGGGGCGCCGATCCAATGCAATTGTTCGGGCCAGGCGGCCAACGCGGCGCCCGCGCCGGGCTCGCGCTTGAGCAGCGCCACGTCCAGGTCGCCGCGTTCCAGTGCGCGGGTGAGCGCCGAGGTCAGGTCGCAGCGGACCGATAGCCGCACGCCCGGACGGGACCGCGCAAATTCCGATACCAGGATGGTCAGCGTGTCGGCCGCGAAGTCGTCCGGGATACCCAGCCGGATCACGTCCACGCGCTTGCGTCCGCTGACGGCTTCCCGGACCTCCGTGGACAGGGCCAGCATCCGCCGCGCGTAACCCAGAAGCCGTTCGCCGTCCTCGGTCAGCGAGACCTGGCGGCCTTCGCGCACGAACAGTGCGCATTCCAAGGATTCCTCCAGCTTGCGGATCTGCTGGCTGACGGTGGATTGGCTGCGGTGCACGCGTTCGCCCGCCGCCGTGAAGCCGCCGGCATCCACGACGGACACGAAACTGTGCAAAAGATCGAGGTCTGGCATCGGCCGCTCCATGCATTCATTTTTTAAATACTTTCGATCCGAATAAAGAGTTTGTCAATGGATGGGCGGCCGCGCAGAATTCGTCCATCCGCCGCCACCGCGGCTCAGCGCCACCCCCCGGACTCATCATGAAGGCCACCTCGACCCTTTCTGCCGCCGCCCTTCCCGCTCAAGCCTCGCCGGGCATCAGTTGGGCGCCCATCGCAGCGTTTTGCTTTCTGTGGAGCTCGGCGTTCGCCGCGGCCAAGATCGCCGTGCGGGACTGTCCGCCGCTGACCTTGCTGACCATCCGCTTCCTGATCGCGGGAGCGTTGATGCTGGGCCTGGCGGCAGCGAGCGGCCGTTGGAAGATGCCGGGCGCGCGTGACCTGGCTGCGCTGATCCTGTTGGGGGCGCTGAACAACGCGCTGTACCTGGGCCTGAGCTGGTCGGGCATGACGACGGTGTCGTCGGCGTTCACTGCGGTGCTGATCAGCACCAACCCGCTGCTTATCGGCGTGCTGGCCGGTCCGGTGCTGGGCGAGCGGCTGGGTTGGCGCAAGCTGCTGGGCCTGTGCCTGGGATTGGCGGGCGTGGCCTTGGTGCTGCGTTCGCGCTTGTCGGGCATGCAGGAGGACCTGCATGGCACGCTGCTGGTCACGGGCGGCCTGGTGGCGTTGGTGGCGGGTACGCTGCTCTACAAGCGTTTGAAGCCATCCTCGGGCCTGTGGACGTCCACGGGCATACAGTCCCTGGCCGGCGCCGCAGCCTTGCTGCCCTTCGCGTTGATGCACGAGAACATCGGCGACGCGCGCATGACCGCCAGCCTGTTCTGGAGCATGGCCTACATGATCGTCGCGGTGTCGATGGGCGGCTACTACCTGTGGTTCATGATCCTGGGCCGCGCCAGCGCCACGGCGGCGAGCGCGCTGCATTTCCTGATGCCGCCGCTGGGCCTGCTGTTCGGGTGGCTGGTGCTGGGTGAGCACGTGTCGTGGCTGGATTTGATGGGCATCGTTCCGATCGCGTTGGGCATCTGGTTGGCGACGCGGCGCGCCGAGTAACGCGCCGCCGCAGCCGGGGTTGCCGATCCGCAACGAAACGCCGCCGGCCGCAAGCTGGCGCGTTTCGTGCAGGCAGATGGCATATCGGCGCATGCGGTTGCGCCGATCGGACGAAGGATTCCGCCGCATCGCGCAGCGTCAGGCCGCGCAGGCATTGATGCGCGTATGCAAGGCATCAGGCACGCATACTCATTCTCATTAGCTTGTCGCTTTCTTGTAGCGGTCCTAAAGCGGTTTACCAAATACAGCGCAAGGCTAGGCGCGGCCCCGCGCCAGATGGTAGTCTGCCGGGGTTGCGTACGCGCGGCATCGTGCGCTCCTTTGTCGCGATGCATCTGCGTCGCGCCTGACTGCAAGGAGTCCATCATGAAAGGCGACAAAACCGTCATCCAGTTCCTGAACAAGCAACTGACCAACGAACTGACGGCCATCAACCAGTATTTCCTGCATGCCCGCATGCTGAACCATTGGGGCTTCGACAAGCTGGGCAAGCACGAGTACGAAGAGTCCATCGGCGAAATGAAGCATGCGGATCGCTTGATCGCGCGCATCTTCATGCTGGACGGCCTGCCCAACCTGCAGGACCTGCACAAGCTGCTGATCGGCGAGGACGTGCCGGAATTGTTGGCCTGTGACCTGAAGCTGGAGCAAGGCGCGCAGGCGACCGTGAAGGAAGCGATCGCGCATTGCGAATCGGTCCGCGACTATGTCTCGCGCGATCTGTTCCAGGACATCCTGGACGACACCGAAGAGCACATCGACTATCTGGAAACGCAGATCGACCTGATCGACAAGGTCGGCATCCAGAACTATCTGCAAAGCCAGATGTCCGTGCCGGAGTAATGTTCCGGTCATAAAAATGGAGCCCCGTGGGGCTCCATTTTTTTTGTCGGTGCCACGCGGCGCATGCCGCGCGCCGATACGTCAATTCGGGCGAGCCGGGCACTCGGCCATGGTGCCCCAGGCGCGGTTGGGCCCGCAGTACTTGTTGCGCGCGGCCCAGGAGCACGAAGGGCGCTCGAAGAAGCCTTGCGTGGCGCAATGCGCGAGTTCGCGCTTGAGCGCGTCCTGCCAGCCCAGGGCGCCGGGCGCCTGAGCGGTGTTCGGGGGCGGCGGGGGCGCCTGGACCATTTGCGGCGTGCCGTAGCCGCCGGCCTGGACCTGACCGCCATTGATGGCGGTGGACGTGCCGGGAGCCTGCAGATCCAGTGTGCTGACGTCAGACGCGCCCGAGGGCAGCGGCACTTGCGAAGCCGCCGCGATTTCGCGGGCCTGATCCGGACTGATGCGTTCGCGCGAGATCTTCACCGCGGGATCGCTGACGCTGTCGAACAGGGAAACGGTGTTGACCTGCCACTCGCGGTCGGACGGCTTGTCGGGCACGCCCAAGGTGCCGTCGATGCGCGGCTGCGGAGGCTGGGCCACGTAAGGACGGCCGTTGGCATCCAGCACGGGCTGCTGGGATGCCGCGGCATCCTGGCCAGGAGCGGGCGCGGCCACCGGCGCATGCGCCACCAGCCAATCACCCAGTTGAATACCGCCCCAGGCCGACGCGCCAAGCGCGATCAGGAGCGTTGCGAATAAGAAACGCCAAGACATTGCTACCCTCATCTGCCGTGCGGGACCCCAACGGGTCTACGCTTTGTCTCCGAAAACCTTGCCGCCGTGCTCCCGCATGGCATGGAATTTCACATCGGGATACAGTTCCTCGGCCACGCGCAACTGCGCGGGAGAACCGATCAAAAACGCCGCCGCATCCACAACATCATAGGCGATATGGGCGGCATTGGCATCCATGAACTTGCGCAGCGCCTTGGGGTTTTCAGACGTAATCCAACGTGCCATTGTGTAGCGGGAAGGCAGCATCCGCGCGTCCACGCCGTACTCGGTCTTCAGGCGGTGCGCGACCACTTCGAACTGCAGTTGTCCGACTGCGCCCAGCAGCAGCGAGCCGCCGGCGGCCTCGGGACGGAACACCTGGATGGCCCCTTCCTCGCCCAATTGGGTGAGGCCGGTACGCAACTGTTTGGTGCGCAGCGGGTCCTTCACTTCCACGGCCTGGAACAGCTCGGGGGCGAAGAACGGCAGACCGGTGAACTGCAGCGTCTCGCCTTCGGTCAGCACGTCGCCCAGTTGCAGCACGCCGTGGTTGGGAATGCCGATCACGTCGCCGGCATAGGCCTCGTCCAGCAGCTCACGCCGCTGCGACAGGAAGGACACCACGTTGTTGGGGCGCATTTCCTTGTTGGTGCGCGCGACCTTCAGGCGCATGCCGCGCTCGAAGCGGCCGGAGCTCACGCGCACGAACGCGACGCGGTCGCGGTGGGCGGGATCCATGTTGGCCTGCACCTTGAACACCACGCCGGTGAACTTGGGTTCCACGGGCTGCACCAGGCGCTGCATGGACTCGCGCGGGCCCGGGGGCGGTGCCTGTTCGACCAGCGCGTCCAGCACTTCCTGCACGCCGAAGTTGTTGATGGCGGAGCCGAAGAACACGGGCGTCTGCTTGCCGGCCAGGAACTGCTCGCGGTCGAAGGCGGGCGCGGCTTCGTTGATGAGTTCGATCTCGCCGCTGGCCTGCTCGAACGCCGAGCCGAAGCGCCGGGCGATTTCGGGATTGCTCAGGCCTTCGATGAAGTCGTCCTTGTCCGAGCGGCGCTCCTGGCCAGGACGGAACACGCGCATGCGGTCCTGGCGGATGTCGAACACGCCGCCGAAAGCCTTGCCCATGCCGACCGGCCAGGAGAACGGCACCGCGTCCATGCCCAGGTGGCCTTCGATCTCGGACAGCAGTTCCAAAGGTTCGCGCACTTCGCGGTCCATCTTGTTGATGAACGTGATGATGGGCGTGTTGCGCGCGCGGCAGACCTGCAAGAGGCGGATGGTTTGCGGTTCCACGCCGTTGGCGGCGTCGATCACCATGAGCGCGGCGTCCACCGCCGTCAGCACCCGGTACGTGTCTTCGGAGAAGTCCGCGTGGCCCGGGGTGTCGAGCAGGTTGATGACGCAATCGCGGTATTCCATCTGCATCACCGAGGACGCCACGGAAATGCCGCGCTGCTTTTCGATTTCCATCCAGTCGGACGAGGCATGGCGCGAAGCCTTGCGCGCCTTGACGCTGCCGGCGATCTGGATCGCGCCTGCGAACAGCAACAGCTTTTCGGTCAGTGTCGTCTTGCCCGCGTCGGGGTGGGAAATGATGGCGAACGTACGGCGCCGCGCTACTTCGTGAGGGATATTCATGATCGGAAGGATTTTACTTGGCGCCGCTTTTGGGCCCGGCGCGGTCCGGTATCGGGCATGAAAACGCGCGGGGCATGCACCGTCGCCGGCGCATGCCCCGCGCATGAGGTTCAGGAATGGCGGCGGAACGAAGCCAGGAACACGCCGGCCAGGATGAAGAGCGAGCCGAAGGTCCGGTTCATCCAGCGGATATGCTTGGCGCTGCGCAGCAGGCGCAGCACGCGCGCCGCCAGCAGCGTGTAGACGCCCATGGCCACCAGGTCGGTGAACGCCAGCGTGGCGGCGATGGCCGCGTATTGCTGCGTCAGCGGCAGCGCGGTGTCCACGAACTGCGGCACCACGGCCAGCAGGAACACCGTGCCCTTGGGGTTCATGGTGTTGATCAGGAAACCGCGCAGCACCAGTTCACGGATCGTGGCGCGCTTGGGGTCGCCGGAATCCACCGTGACAGGCGCCGCATCCGTGCGGATCTGGCGCACGCCCAGGTAGATCAGGTAGGCCACGCCCAGGTACTTGACCACGTTGAAGGCCATCTCGGACGTGGCCAGCACCGCGCCCAGGCCCACGGCCACCACCACGAACTGGAACAGGATGCCCATGATCAGGCCGGCCGTGTTCCAGTAGCCGCGCGCAAAGCCGTATTTCAGGCCGGAGGACATCGCCGAGATCGCGCCCGCGCCAGGCGAGAACGAAATGGCCCAGGAGGCCAGGAAGAACGTCAACCAGGTAGATAAGGGCATGGCGCGGGTCCGTGGGGGCGGTTGCGGTGATATTACTTGCTCAGCAGCGCGGCGCGCGGCGCGCCCGCGGGGCGCCCGGAGCCGCCATTGCCTGCGGCGCGGCCGGAGCCTTCCGGACGGCGGTGGTTCTGCTGCGGACGGCCTTCGTTGCGGCCAGCGTGGGCCGGACGGTCGGCGGGCTTGCCGTCGCGCGAGCCATGGTTGGCGCGGCCTTCGCCGCCGGCACGGGCCGGGGCGGGGGCGCGGCCGCCAGCCGCGGCGCGGGACTGGCCCTGGCCTTGGGCCGGCCGCGAGCGGCCGCCGTTGCCATTGCCGTTGCCGCTACGGCCGCCATTGCGGCCGCCGCCGCCGCGCGGGCTGCGGTTGTCTTCGTCGCGTTCCTGGCGGTCGAAAGCCGCGGCGGTCGTGGTCGGCGGCGTCCAGCCTTCCACGGGCTTGCGCTCGATGGTCTTCTTGATCAGGCGCTCGATGTCCTTCAACAGCTTGATTTCGCTGTTGTCGACCAGCGAGACCGCGGCACCGGTGGCGCCGGCGCGGCCGGTGCGGCCAATGCGGTGCACGTAGTCTTCAGGGACGTTGGGCAGTTCGAAGTTCACCACCTGGGGCAGTTGGTCGATGTCCAGGCCGCGGGCGGCGATGTCGGTCGCGACCAGCACCGTCACGGTGCTGTCCTTGAAGCCGGCCAGGGCGCGGGTGCGGGCCGATTGGCTTTTGTTGCCGTGGATGGCGGCGGCGGTCAGGCCGTCCTTGACCAGCTTTTCGGCCAGGCGGTTGGCGCCGTGCTTGGTGCGGGTGAACACCAGCACCTGGTGCCAGCCGCTTTCGCGGATGATGTGGCTGATGAGGTCGCGCTTGTGGTGCTGTTCCACCATGTGCACCGTCTGGGTGACCAGCTCGGTGGCGGTGTTGCGCGGGGTGACGGAGACTTCGCCCGGATTGTTCAGCACGCCGCGCGCCAGGGTGCGGATCTCGTCGGAGAAGGTGGCCGAGAACAGCAGGTTCTGACGCTGCTTGGGCAGCAGCGCGAGGACCTTGCGGATGTCGCGGATGAAGCCCATGTCCAGCATGCGGTCGGCTTCGTCCAGCACCAGGATCTCGACGCCGGACAGGTCCACGGTCTTCTGGCCGCAGTGGTCCAGCAGGCGGCCGGGGGTGGCGACCAGGATGTCCAGCGGCTTTCTCAGCGCGGAGATCTGGGGGTTGATATTGACGCCGCCGAACATCACCATGGAGGACAGCGGGGTGTACTTGCCATAGGTCTGCACCGATTCCTCGACCTGCGCGGTCAACTCACGCGTCGGGGTCAGAATCAGGCAACGCGGACGGCCGGGCTTGCGCAGCTCGGGTTTTTTCTGCATCAGCAGGTGCAGGATGGGCAGCGTGAAGCCGGCGGTCTTGCCGGTGCCCGTCTGTGCGGCGGCGAGCAGGTCGCCACCCTTGAGGACCTGGGGAATGGCCTGGGCCTGAATAGGGGTGGGCGCGGTGTAGCCGGTTTCGGCAATGGCGCGCAACAGGGAATCAGCCAGCCCGAGGTCGGCAAAAGGGGAAGAGGTAGTCAAAACAACTCCAGCGGCAGCCCGTCGCTCAAGTTGAGAGACTCCAATCCAGGCGGACGAATAAAGGAGAAAAGGGAAGCGCCCTGATGGGCGAAGCTCGGCAGCGAAGGGCCTAGCGGACGTGCGCAGATTGGCAAAACGCACCGACGGATTGTAGCTGATGTGGCGTTGCAGCACCGCCCGGGCGGGCCAGTTCTGTATCAATAAGCAACACATTGCTGCGCCTTTGCACGAAATAAGTGTTTTCCCTAGGCTGCAATCCCTATAATCCGTCCGCTTTCATCCATTTGAAGAATAAAGGATCGCAATGAAAAAATCGGCAATTGTGGGCGTAGTCGTCGCGCTGGGCGCAGTATGGACCGGCACGGCTTGGTATACGGGCCAGAAGGCCGAGGCTTTCGTCAAGCAATCGATCGAGCAGGCCAACCTTGAACTGAAGAAGGTCGGCGAAAAGTGGGGCGTGACCCCCGTGGTTGAGCTGGTGTCCTTCGACCGTGGCGTGTTCTCGTCCACCGAGCGCTACCGCATCAAGTTCACCGAGGCGCCCGCCGAGGGCCAGCCGGTCACGGAGCACGAGCTGCTGTTCGTCGAGCACCTGGACCATGGACCTTTCCCGCTGTCCAACCTGAAGTCGGGTTCCTTCGCGCCCGCCATGGTGGCCAGCCGCTTCCAGCTGGAAGAAACGCCCCTGGTCAAGGAATGGTTCGCCGCCGCCAAGGGCGCGGTGCCGCTGTCCGGCGCCTATAGCGTCAGCTACGCCAAGAACATCAGCGGCAACTTCGACATGGCTCCGGTCGAGTTCGCCAAGGACGCCAACAGCCTGAAGTTCTCGGGCATGAAGGGTGACGTGACCTACGCCACCGGCAGCAAGCACGGCACGGTCGCGCTGAAGGCCGACAGCCTGACGCTGGCGGGCGAATCCGAAGAAAGCGACATCGTCAGCATGGCCATGACCGGCCTGACCTTGACCAGCGACATGACGCCGGCGTCGAACGACATGTATGTCGGCAGCCAGAAGGTCGCGCTCAAGAACTGGACCATCACGTCCAAGGAAAAGCCGCCGGTCCAGCTCAAGGACACCGCGATCACCGTCGACATGACCGAAGCCAACTCGCTCATGGGCGTGAAGATGGCCATGGATTTCGGCATGATCAACGTGCAAGAAAAGGACATGGCCGGCCTGAAGCTGGTGCTGGACGCGCAGAAGCTGGATTCGAAGGCCTTCAAGGCGTTGAACGACGTCTATGAAGCCGCTTCGCGCCGCATGATGCAGAGCAAGGGCGAAGAGCAGTCGCCCCAGTTCACGGACGAAGAAAAGCAGGTCATCAAGACCAACGTCGAACTGCTGCTGGCCGGCAACCCGACGCTGGCGGTGTCGCCGCTGGAAGTGCGCACGGCCAACGGTACGTCGACCTTCAACCTGGACCTGGACATGGCCAAGCCGGCCTCGCTGGACGGTGAGTTCGCCGACACGCTGAAGCAGGTGATCCGCAAGCTCAACGCCAAGCTGGTGCTGTCCAAGGGCAACCTGAGCGACCTGATGGCCATCGAACCCCAGGTGCGCGGCGTGCCGGCCGAGCAGGCTCAGCAGACCGCCAAGGGCCAGGCTGAAATGGTTGGCACCATGGCCACCGCCATGGGCATGGCCAAGGTCGAAAACAACAACATCGTGACCTACCTGAACTACGCTGACGGCCAGGTCGACTTCAACGGCAAGAAGATGCCGGTCGAACAGTTCCTGATGATGGTCATGAGCGGCGCGATGGGCGGCGCCCGCTAAGCCGGCCAGTCTCTCGCATCGAGCTGTACAAAGGCCGCCGCGCCCTGGGCGCGGCGGCCTTTTTTTATTGCGGGCCGAGGCTGTTGCGTTTCAGCGCGGCAAGGCGCCGGCAGCCACTTCGCCGTTGCGCAGCACCGCGACGTGGAAGCGCTTGTCGGCCGCCTTCATGATGTCCTCGGTGGGATCGCCCTGCACCAGCAGCAGATCGGCCACGTTGCCCTCGGCGATGGCGCCGTGCTGGTCCATGCCCATCAGGTCATGTCCGCGCGAGGTGCCGGCGATCAGGGCGTCCACGGGCGTCATGCCGAACTCGACCATGTAGGCGAGTTCCATGGCGTTCTCGCCGTGCAGGTTGAACGGGGTGCCGGCGTCGGTGCCCAGCGCGATGCGCCCGCCTGCCTTGTAGTACATCTGGAACGACTCGCGGTGGCGCTGCTCCACCGCGCGCGCCTTCTCGACCGCGTAGGCGGGGATGCCGTTGTCGGCGTTGGCGATGATGTTGCGCACCGCGGCGATGGTGGGCACCAGATAGGTCTGGGCGTCCAGCATCTCGCGCAGGCATTCGTCGTCCATGAAGATGCCGTGCTCGATGGAATCGATGCCGGCGCGCACCGCATTCAGGATGCCCAGCGTGCCCTGCGCATGGCTGGCGGTGCTCTTGCGAAAGCGCTTGGCCTCATGCACGCCGGCCTTCATTTCGTCGAAGCTGTAGTGCGCGTCCATGGGGCTGACGCCCGGCGTCATGACACCGCCCGTGGCCATGATCTTCACCAGGTCGCAGCCTGCGTGGACCTGTTCGCGCACCGCCTTGATCACGTCCTCACAGCCGTCGGCCACGCGGCCGATGCGGTTGCCGTGGCCGCCCGTCATGCAGATGATGCGGCCCGAAGCCCTGATCGTGGGGCCGGGGAACACGCCGCGCGCGATGGCGTCGCGCACGCCGAATTCCAGGTAGTCCTTGCCGCCGCAATCGCGCAGCGCGGTGACGCCGCCGCGCAGGCTGGCCTGGGCGTTCTCCAGCGCCGTCAGCGTGATCTGCGCGGGGCCTTGCTTGCTCAGTTGCGCATTGGGATCCGCGCCGCCGGTGTAGACCAGATGGACGTGACAGTCGGCCAGGCTGGGCATCAGCGTCATGCCGTCCGTGCGCACGGTCGCGCCGGCATAGCCGGAAAACTCGCCGGCCGGCGCCACGCGCGCCACGTGCCGGCCGTCGACCAGCACGCCGTGGTTGGGCAGCAGCGTGCCCTTGCCGTCGAAAACCTGGCCGCCTATGAACAGGGTCTGTCGTGTCGCCGTCATGTCTCGCTCCGGGTTGCGCCTGACGCTACCCCGCCACGTCCAGCCCTTCGCGGGACATGGATTGCAGGCGGGGCATGAGGCCAAGCAGGTGTTGGCTGTAGGGATGCTGCGGACGTTCGAAGAGGTCTTCGGTGTTGGCCACTTCCAGCAGTTCGCCATAGCGCATCACGCCCACGCGGTCGCACATCTGGCGGATCACCGGCAGGTCGTGGCTGATGAACAGCATGGTCAGCCCGAGTTCTTCCTGCAGGTCCTTCAGCAGGTTCAGGATCTGCGCCTGGATGGACACGTCCAATGCCGAGGTCGGTTCGTCGCAGATCAGGAAACGCGGTCGCGTGGCCAACGCGCGCGCGATGCAGATGCGCTGACGTTGGCCGCCCGAGAACTCGTGCGGAAAGCGCTCGGCGGCGCGATCGGCCAGGCCCACCACGTCCAGCAGGTCGGCCACGATGCGGCGCGTTTCCGCTTCGCTGGCCGCCAGCTTGTGGAAGCGGATCGGCTCGGCCACGATGTCCAGTACCCGCATGCGCGGATTGAGCGAAGAGAACGGATCCTGGAAGATCATCTGGATCTGCCGCCGGAATGGGTTCAGCTGTTTCTCGCCCTTGAGCGCGGTCAGGTCCGTGCCGCCGAAATTGACCGAACCTTCGCTCGGCGTGTAGAGGCCGGAGATCAGCCGCGCCACCGTGGACTTGCCGGAACCGGACTCGCCCACCAGGCCGAAGACCTCGCCCTCGCCGATGGAGAAATTGACGCGTTTGACGGCGTCCAGCGTGCGCTGGTTGCGCTTGAGCAGGGCGTTCTTCAATACGAAACGCATGCTCAGGTCGTTGACCTGCACCAGCGGTCCGCCGGTGCGCGCGCCGAAGTCGCGGCGCTGGCCCAGCCAGTGCGTGGCCAGGTCCAGCGGTTGCGCCGGCTTCTTTACGTCCTCGATGTAAGTTACCAGCGGGAAGCGCCGCAGCTTGATGTCGGGACGCGGCACGGCCGAGATCAGGCTGCGCGTGTAGGGATGGTCGGGGTCGCCCAGGATCTTGGATGTGGGGCCTTGTTCCACCAGCTTGCCGTGGTACAGCACCGCCACGCGGTCCGTCACGTCCGCGATCACGCCCATGTCGTGCGTGATGATGATCATGCCCACCTGCTCTTCACGGCACAGCTTCTTGAGCAGTTCCAGGATCTGCGCCTGGATCGACACGTCGAGCGCGGTGGTGGGTTCGTCGGCGATGATGACTTCGGGCTCGCAGCACAGCGCCAGCGCGATCACCACGCGTTGCCGCATGCCGCCGGAGAACTGGTGCGGGTATTGCTTGACGCGCAGTTCCGGCTTGTCGATGCCGACCTGCGCCAACAACTGCACCGCGCGCTTCTGCGCTTCGGCGTGGGACAGGTTCAGGTGCACCTGCATGGTCTCGACCAGCTGGCTTTCCACCGTCTGCAGCGGGTCCAGCGAGGTCAGCGGATCCTGGAAAATCATGCCGATGCGGCGGCCGCGCACTTTGCGCTGTTGCGCCGGGGTCAGCGTGTCGATGCGTTCGCCGTTCAGCAGCACGGAGCCGCCCGCCAGGCGGCCAGGAGCCTCCAGCAGGCCGATCACGGCGTTGCCGATGGTGGACTTGCCGGCGCCGGATTCACCCACCACGCCCAGGATCTCGCCTTTTTCCAAGGAGAGCGAGACGCCGTCCACGGCTACCAGCGTGCCGCGGCGGCTGGGGAATTCGATGCGGATATCTTCGATGTTCAACAGGGCCATGGCGTCCTCAGCGCAGCTTGGGGTTGAGCGCGTCGCGCAGCCAGTCGCCCAGCAGGTTGACCGACAGCACCAGCGCCACCAGCGCGATGCCGGGGAAGATGGAGATCCACCACATGCCCGAGAACAGGTAGCTGTTGCCGATGCGGATCAATGTACCCAGCGAAGGCGCCGTGGGTGGCACGCCCACGCCCAGGAAGGACAGCGTGGCTTCGGTGATGATGGCGATGGCCAGGTGGATGGTGGCGATGACCAGCACCGGTCCCATCACGTTGGGCAGGATGTGGCGGCGCAGGATGGTGAAGGGGCCGATGCCGATGAGGCGCGCCGCCTGCACGTATTCCTTGTTGCGTTCCACCAGCGTGGAGCCGCGCACGGTGCGCGCGTATTGCACCCAGCCGGAGATGCCGATGGCGAAGATCAGCACGTAGAGCGCGAGCTGGTCGTGCATGTCGCGCGGCAGGAGGCCGCGCGCCACGCCGTCGATCAGCAGCGCCACCAGGATGGCGGGAAACGAGAGCTGCACGTCGGCGATGCGCATGATGAAGCTGTCGATGCGGCCGCCGGCGTAGCCGCTGATAAGGCCCAGCGTCACGCCCAGCACCATCGAGAACAGCACCGAGGCGAAGCCCACCAGCAGCGACACGCGCGAGCCATACAGCACCGCCGACAGGATGTCGCGGCCCTGGTCGTCGGTGCCCAGCAGGAAATCGGGACTGCCGCCCTCTTCCCAGGCCGGCGGCGTATTGGCGTCCATGATGCTCAGGGACGCCAGGTCAAAGGGGTTGTGCGGCGCGACCACGGGGGCGAACAGCGCGCCCAGCAGGATGGCCAGCGTGACGATCGCGGCGATGATGGCGCCGGGCGAACGCTTGAAGCTGTGCCAGAGATCGCTGTCGGCGGCGCGGGCGAAGAAGGGAGCGATGCGAGCAATCATGATGAGTCCTTTACTTGCTCTGCACGCGCAGACGCGGGTCCACGGCGAAGTACAGCAGGTCCACGACCAGGTTGATGACCACGAACATGAAGGCGATCAGCACCAGATAGGCCGCCATGACGGGGATGTCCACCATGCTGATGGCCTGGATGAACAGCAGGCCCATGCCCGGCCACTGGAACACGGTTTCCGTGATGATGGCGAAGGCGATGATGGAGCCGAGCTGCAGGCCCGTGATGGTGATGACGGGCACCATGGTGTTCTTCAGCGCATGGCGGAAATTGATCAGCCGTTCCGGCAGGCCGCGGGCGCGCGCGAACTTGATGAAGTCGGCGCGCAGCACTTCCAGCATCTCGGCGCGCACCAGCCGCATGATCAGGGTCATCTGGAACAGCGCCAGCGTGATGGCCGGCATGATCAGCGCCAGCCAGCCTGATTTGGTCAGAAAACCGGTGGTCCACCATCCCAGGCTGACCACGTCGCCGCGCCCGAAGCTGGGCAGCCATCGCAGCTGCACGCCGAAGAACAGGATGAGCAGGATGCCGATGAGGAAGGTGGGCAGCGAGATGCCGGCCAGCGAGATCGCCATGAAGGCCTTGGACAGCACGCCGTGGCGCTTGAGCGCGGTGTAGATGCCCATGGGTATGCCCAGGGCCAGCGCCATTACGGCAGATACGAAGGACAGTTCCAGCGTGGCCGGCATGCGCTCTTCGAGCAGTTCGCTGACGGGTCGGCGATGGCGGTACGACATGCCGAAGTCGCCGCGCACGGCGTTGGCCACGAAGTGCGCGTACTGCACCACGAAGGGATCGTCCAGGCCCAGCTGTTCGCGCAGTTCCGCGCGTTGTTCAGGGGTGGTGTCCTGGCCCACCATGCTGGCTATCGGGTCGCCCACATAGCGGAACATGGCGAACGCGATCAGCGCCACCGTCAACATCACCAGCACCGACTGGATAAGCCGTTGCGCAATAAAGGAAAGCATTATCGGGAGCCCTCGGATTCAGATGACGCCGGGCCGCGTTTCCCTCGGATAGTGGGAGCCGGGGCTGGGCCGGGCGCGCCCGGGCGGCATGCGCCGCCCGGGGTTCGCGTCGCCGGTTTACGGCAGGACGACGTCGCGCAGGTCGAGCACGTCGTCGGCGCGCTGAATGACCTTGATGTTGTCCTTCACGCCCCAGGACATGGGCTGCTGGTGCAGCGGCAGGTAGCCATAGTCGTTGCGCACGATCTCGAAGGCTTCCTTGATCATGGCGTTGCGCTTGGCCTGGTCGGTTTCGACGCCGATCTTGTCGGTGAGTTCGTCGACCTTCTTGTTGCAGTAGCCGCCCAGGTTGAACTGGCCCGCCGCGGTCTTGGCATTGCGGCACGAGGTCAGGTTCAGCAGCGTGTTGTGCGCGTCGGTGGAGCTGGGCGTCCAGCCCAGCATGTACATGCTGGTCTGGTTGCCGGCCTGCAGCAGGATCTTGCCGAAGTACTTCGACTTGGTCTGCGCCAGCAGGTTGATCTTGATGCCCACGCGCGCCAGCATGCCGGCGACGGCCTGGCAGACCTTTTCGTCGTTGACGTAGCGGTCGTTCGGGCAGTCCATGGTGACCGTGAAGCCCTTGGGATAGCCGGCCTCGGCCAGCAGCTTCTTGGCGCGTTCGGGATCCGGCTTGTACGGCGCGCCGAAGGAATCGTCATAGCCGTTGATGGCGGTGGCGATGAGCGAGCCCAGCGGCTTGGCCGCGCCGCGCATGATCTTCTCGTTGATGGCCTTGGTGTCCACGGCCAGCACCACGGCTTCGCGTACCTTCGGATCCTTGAAGGGGTTCTTGCCCTTCACGTCCGAGAACAGCAGCTCGTCGCGGTCCTGGTCCATGCCGATGAAGATGGCGCGCGCTTCGGGCGCGGTCAGCGGCTTGACGCCCTTGGCGTCTTCGAGCCGTTTCCAGTCCTGCACGGGCACCGGCTGCACCAGGTCCATTTCGCCGGAGATCAGCGCGGCCACGCGCGTCGCTTCCTGCGTGATGGGCTGGAAGATGACCTCGTCGACGTTGGTCTTGATGTTCTTGTTCCAGTAGCCGTCGTAGCGCTTGAGCACGGTCTTCACGTCGGGCTGGCGCGAGGCCAGCATGAAGGGGCCGGTGCCGTTGGCGTTGAGGTTGGCGTAGTTGCCCTGGTTGTCGCCCTTGACGTTGGTGGCTTCGGTGGTCTTGTTCTTTTCCGACCACGACTTGCTCATGATGTACAGGAACACCCATTCGCGCGGCAGGATCGGGTTGGGCGTGGGCGTGGTGACTTCGATGGTGTAGTCATCCACCTTCTTGATGTCGGAGGCCTTGGCGCCGTAGCCCTTCATGTCGGAACCCGGGGTCAGGCTGCGCTTCCAGGAGAAGATGACGTCGTCCGCCGTGAACGGTGAACCGTCATGGAATTTCACGCCCTTGCGCAGCTTGAACACCCACTTCGTGGGTTCGGGGTTTTCCCAGCTTTCCGCCAGCAGCGGAGTCAGTTTCAGATTGCCGTCGTAGCCGGCAAGCGTTTCGTAGATGTTGCCCTGGAAGCCCAGCGTGAACGTTTCGTTCAGGGCCATCGGATCCATGGACGTCGCATCGCCTTGGTAGGACCAGTGAAAGGTCTTGGCGGCCGCGCCGGCGCTGAATGCCAGCGATGCGGCGATGGCAGCGGCGAGCGCAGCTTGCTTCAGGTGGGGAAAAGTACGCATAGCCCTCATGCTCCGTGTGGTGCGCGGATAGCGCGACAGAAGTGACAGGGCCCCGGCCCCATGGGGATCCGGGGCATGGCGTTGCTGCTTACGACGAAAAACGGATTGGGGTCTGGCGGGACGCAGCGCGAGCTGCGTGCGCGCCGGTGATGGCGCTGCCGGGTATCACTGCGTAGGACTTCGACTTCACGATAGACCCAACCCCTTGTGATTATCATGACGGGGACGGACCCGCATCGATGTAGGACGAATCTTATAGACGCATTCGTTTAAGCGTCAATCGGTTTGGATTGGGGTTAGTACTTGCTTGCCGGCGGCGTGGAATGGTGCGTGCGGCAAGGCTGGCGGCGTCGTGCTCAGGCGCCGGGCGGCGGCGCGTCGGCAAGGGTTTTCGCCAATTCGCGCACCACGCGCTTGCGGCGGTCGCTGTCTTCGTAGTGCTCGCCCAGGGCCGACCATTCGGGTCGGCTGCGGGCCTCTTTCAGCGCTTCGGGCAAGGGCCCTTTGCGCCAGGCTTCGTCCTCCGGATGGTCTAGTCTCAATGGCTCGCGCGCGGCATGGCCGCGGCGCTCCAGCGCTTCGATCAGTTGCCGCTGCCGCAGGGCCAAAAGACGCAGCACCGCGTCGTCGACGCTGATCTCGCGCCAGCCGCGCAGCTTGCCCGCCACGCGCTTGCCCAGCTTTTCGACGCCTTGCCACAGGCCGCCGGCGGCGGCGCCGATCAGCATGCCGGTGCCCAGGCTCAAGCCCGCGCTGAACAGATCCACCGCCGCGCCGGCCATGGCGCCCGCGGCGGCGCCCATGCCCACCTGCACGCCCATGTCCTTCAAGGCCTGGGGATGGAACAGGTCCATGCCCCAGCGCTCGCCTTGCAAGGGCAGCGCATCATCGGTGAAGTCGGCCGCGCGGAAGTTGTAGAGCGCCAGCAGGGCGTTGACGCAGGTCTGCTCGCGCTGGCGCACCTGATCGCGCAGCTTGCCCGAGGCGGCCGCGAGCGCTGCCTCGTCGCTGGCGCTGGAGACGTGCAAGGCCGCTACGTCGATCAGCAGGTCGGCCAGCAGTTCGTAGGCGGCGCCGCGGCGCGCGCGGCGTTGCTCGGCCAGGTTGGCGGACAGCCGGGCCAGTGCCGCAGCGTGGCGGTCCAGCAGCACGCCGAGCTTGGCGTAGAGCTGCTGTTCGCCATCCAGCGGCGGCGCGACGGTGTCGAATTCCACGACCGCGTGCAGGCCCAGCCGGGCCATGGCGGCGCGCCATTCGTCGGCGCGATGCGCGGGCGCGTTGACGAAGTTCAGTACCGGCAGCAGAGGACGGCCGCAAGCGGCCAGGATGGCGAGTTCGTCGCGGTGCTTGCCCAGCACCGGATCGCGCGCGTCGATGACGTACAGCGCGGCGTCGCAGTCCAGCATCTTGGCCAGTACGCGGGCTTCCTGCTCGTAGCGGCCATGCGCCTCGGGCGTGTCGAGGAAGCGGCGGATGCGCGCCGGCCCGTCCAGGCGTTCTTGCGGGCCGTCGAGCGTTTCCAGGTATTCCAACAGCGAGATGCTGTCTTCCATGCCCGGCGTGTCGAACCATTCCAATACGGCCCGCCCTTCCAGCCGCAGGCGCGCGCCTTCGACGTGGCGCGTGGTGCCGGGGCTGTCGGCGACTTCGCCGAAGGTGGTGTCGCGCGTCAGCGTGCGCAGCAGCGAGGTCTTGCCGGTGTTGGTATGGCCGACCAGCGCGATCTTGATGAGATCCTCAGCCATGGCCGGACTCCAGCCACGCAAGCGGGGCCAGGGGCGCTTGCAGCACGGCGTCGGCGGGCAGGCCCAGCGCCAGCAGGCGTTCGCGCCATAGAGAGGCGCGGGTGGCGGGAGCTTCGGCGTCCGCGCGCGGCGTGACCAGCCATACGCGCGTCTGCTCCGCGTGCGCGGCCAGTTCGGCGATCAGCGACAGCGTGCCTCGGTCCGGCGTCTGGCGCGCATCGCAGGCGATCAGCATGCGCGTGGCGGCCTGGCCGGCGAGCGCGTCCAGCACGCGGTTGCGCTCTTCGCGGGTATCCAGGTTGCCGGCCTGCTGGACGCCCGCGGGCATGTCGGCGGGCGGCCAGGCCAGGTCCGGCGGCAGCTCCAGTCCCAGCAGCACGGGCTGGCCGCCCAGGCCCGCGAGCGGCGGCGCGCCGACGCGCGGCTCGTGCAGGGGATCGACGGGGCGGTCTATGCCGGTGGACAGGGCGGGCGGCTCCAGGCGGTCGCGCAGGGCGGAGAAGCCGGGCAGTGAGGGATCGATGCGCAGGCGGCGCAAGCTGCGTAGCGATCCCGCCACGCACAGGACGCCGGCCAGCAGGCGGGGCAGGATGCCGTAGACCACCAGCACGCCGATCAGCCAGAGCGACCACTGCGCCTGCGCCTCGGCGGGCAAGACCTGTGCGCCATCGCTGGCGCGGATCATGGCCGCATCCGGCATGGGAAAGCCCAGCTGGGCTGGCAGCCAGCCGATCGCCTGCGTCAGGCTCACGAAGGTGTCGGGCGCCAGCAAGGTGGTGGCCCAGATGAAGCGGTAGCTGGCGGTGGACAACACGGCCAGCAGCACCGCCAGCGCTGCGCACAGAGCCGTCAGCCACAGCAGGTGGCTGACGCTGCCGAAGAGCCAGCGCAAGGCGCCCGCGCGGGCCAGCAGGTTGAGGAAAGCCTGGGGTACCAGCGCGCTGTCGGGGCCGCGGGCCAGCTTGCGCGTGGCCCAGAGCCAGAGACGTCCCAGTCCCGTGACGGAGGACGCCCGCAGCAGGAAGCTGGCCAGCCACAGCAGGAAGGTGAGCGCATGCAGGCCCAGCAAGGCGGCCAGCGCCCACAGCACGTTGACCGGCCGGGAGCCGTCGCCCAGCGCGCCCAGCGCGGCGCCGGCGCCGGAAATCGCGGCCAGCAGGAACAACGCGGCCAACATGGCGAGCGCGCTACGGCGCCATTTGTCGACCAGGGGGATGAGATTCTCGCGCTGCGCCAGCAACGCGGCGCGGGCGAGGATGCGCGTGGGCAGATCGGCGTCCTGCTGCCGCACGCGGCGCACCGCGGCAGCGTCTTCCAAGGGCCCCCAATGCGCTTCGCGCAGGCGTATCAGCTCCGCCAGCCAGTGCGCGCGCACGGGGCCGGCGCCAAGGGGGTCAGGCGTGGAGGTGGAATCGCGAGAGGTCGTAGACGGCATCGCGTCGGGCGGCGGTACGGTCAGGCCCTGGGGGCGGTGGACCATTGTAGACCGGGCGGGACGGGAAACGGGGCCGCAGCCCCCACGCGTCAGTGGCTGGCGCGGGCGCTGCGGTACTGTCCGGGCGTGACGCCGACGGTGTCGCGGAAGACCCGCGCCAGATGGCTGGCGTTGCCGAAGCCGCAGGCCTGGGCGATGCCGGCCAGGTCGCCCTTGCCGGCCGCCAGCAGCTTGCGCGCATGCGCCAGCCGCCGCGCCCGCACCCAGGCGTGCGGCGGCTCGCCGAAAGAGGTGTGGAACATGCGGGCGAAGTGGTAGGTGGAGAGCGCCGCCACGCCCGCGAGTTCGTCCAGCGTCAGCGGCTCGGCCAGATGCGCGTCCACGTAGTCCATGATGCGCCGGCGCACGACGGGCGCGAGGCCGCCGCGCAGCGTTGCCGCGGGCTTGCGCGCCACACCCTGGTTCAGCAGATGGTGCAGGACTGTTTCGGCGGCGCTGCTGGCGGCCAGCCGGTCGGCTTGCTGGTTCCAGTCGGTTTCCAGTAGCTGCCGGCAGACGTCGATCAGCGAGTCGTCGTGGATGTAGGTGCGGTCGCGCAGTTCCAGTGTGCGGGGCTCGCAGTCCAGCCGCATGACGGCTTCGCGGGCCAGGCGTTCCGGCGCGATGTACAGGTGCAGGAACTGCACGCTGTCGTTCATGCACCAGCGCGAATAGTGCTCCGAGGGCAGCACGCAGAACTTGCCGGCGCCGCCGTGCAGCCGGTCCGGGCCCAGGCGGAACGACTTGTCGCCGCCGCGCAGATAGAGCGACAGGGTGTGATGGCCCGGGTTGTCGTAGCCCATGGTTTCGTGGGCGCTGCGCGACCATTGCGAAATGGCGATGCCATCGCCCAGCGCGGCGGCGCGCCCCAGCGTTGCGGTGGAACCCGCCAGGGTGCGGAAGACGGAGAAATCGGCCGGGGCCGAGGCGACGGTAGCCATATGGGTGGAATGCTACTGCGATCCCGCGCGCGACGCGTGCGCGCGCGAAAGAAAACCGCAAGAACCGGCAATTCTTGCGGGCCGGGGAGGCGCAAACTTGGTTTCCCGACGGTCTTGCGGACCGCCCTTCCGCGTCCCTGTTTCAGCATCGCATCGTGAACCTCTTCCTGTATTTCCTCACTGTCGTCATCTGGGGCACCACCTGGATCGCCATCAAGCTGCAGCTGGGCGTGGTGGCCATTCCCGTCTCCATCTTCTACCGGTTTGCGCTGGCGGGCCTGGTGCTGTTCGCGGCCCTGGCCCTGACCCGCAAGCTGCAGAAAATGGACCGGCGCGGCCACTGGCTTTGCGTGGGCCAGGGGCTGTGCCTGTTCTGCCTGAACTTCCTGTGCTTCTACACGGCGACCCAGTGGATTCCCAGCGGCCTGGTGTCGGTGGTGTTTTCGGCGGCGACGCTGTGGAACGCGCTGAATGCCCGCCTGTGGTTCGGCACCCGCGTCGCGCCGCGCGTGATGGTGGCCGGCGCGCTGGGCTTTTCCGGCCTGGTGCTGTTGTTCTGGCCCGAATTGGCGGGGCAGGAGGCCAGCCATGAAACCTTGCTGGGCCTGGGCTTTGCCCTGTTGGGCACGTTCTGCTTTTCGACGGGCAACATGCTGTCGTCGCTGCAGCAGCGCGCCGGCATCCGGCCCTTGACCGGCAATGCCTACAGCATGCTTTATGGCGCAGCCATCCTGCTGGCGGGGTGCCTGGCGGCGGGTCTGCCATTCGACTTCGATACCTCGCCTTCCTACGTCGGCGCCCTGCTCTATCTGGCGATTCCGGGCTCCGTGATCGGCTTCACCGCCTATCTGACGCTGGTGGGCCGCATGGGCCCGGCGCGGGCCGCCTATTGCACGGTGCTGTTCCCGGTTGTGGCCCTGAGCGTGTCCACCTTTGCCGAAGGGTATCAATGGACGGCGCCGGCCCTGCTGGGCCTGGCGCTGGTGATGCTGGGCAACCTGCTGGTCTTCACCAAGTGGACGCCGTTCGCGCGGGGCGCGGCGGCTTGAGCTTGGCCCAGGGCCGGGCAAGCCCTAGCGGGTCAGCGCGCGCAGCCCTTCCAGCAGGCGATCGATTTCCGCGTCGTTGGTCAGATAGCTGACCGAGGCCCGCGCGATCTGGGTCAGGCCGCGCGCCTGCATGTCCAGCGGCGTGTAGGACACGCCGTTGCTGCCGATGGTGATGCCCTGCGCGGCCATGGCGCGCTGCACGGATACCGCGTCCTGGCCGGCCAGGTCGAAGGACACCAGGCCCGAGCGTTCGCGGCCCTGGTCCAGCACCGTGATGCCGGGGATGGCTGCCAGTTCGGTCCGCAGGGCCTGGGCCGTGGCGGCGATGCGCGCGCGGATGGCTGGCAGGCCGATGTCCAGGGCTTCCTGCAAGGCGTTGGCCAGGCCGCAGCGCAGCGCTAGCGAGGCCTCCGCCGATTCCAGGCGCGCGGCGTCCTGGCGCAGTACGGGTTCGCCATCGGCGCCCAGGGGCGCGGAATGGGTGTCGACGAAGGCGGGCGTGAGCTGGTCCAGGAAGTCGCGCCGCACATATAGCAGGCCGGTGCCGCGCGGGCCGCGCAATGCCTTGCGTCCCGCCCCGCTCAATACATCGCAGCCGATCTGCGCCACGTCCACGGGCAACTGGCCGACGGCTTGCGCCGCGTCCACGAAGTACGGGATGCCGTGACGGCGCGCCACGCTGCCGATGGCGGCGGCCGGATTGATCAGGCCACCGTTGGCGGGCAGCCAGGTCAGCGCGATCAAGCGCACCCGCTCATCGAGCATGGCCTCCAGCTCCTGCGGATCGACGCAGCCGCTGTCGTCCGAGGGGATGGTCTCCAGCGTGGCGCCAGCACGCTGCGCCTTGAGCCGCATGGCGGCCAGGTTGCCGCCCCATTCGTGGCGGCCCACCAGGATGCGGTCGCCGGCGCGCCACGGCGCCATCGCCGCGAAGGCCGCGCCCCAGCCGGGCGAATTGCCGCCGGTCAGCGCGATCTCGGCCGCGTCCGCGTTGAGCAGCCGGGCCGCCAGCGTGCGAGCCTGCTCGATCAGCTCCCGCGACCGCACACCCGCTTCCATAGGCCCTTGCGTGGCTTCGCGGTGCAGGTGGGCGTGGATGGCGTGCAGCGTGGCGGCCGAGGGCAGCGACGCGCCGGCGTGATTGAAATGGACGGTGGTGTGCGCGCCTGGGGTCTGGGCGCGCAACGCCTCCACGGCGCTGGGAGTCAAGGGGGCGGACATGGCGGCTCCGGCGGGGATCAGGCTTGCGTGAGCGCGATAACGGCTTCGATTTCCACCGCCACGCCCTGCGGCAGGGACGCCACGCCGACGGCACTGCGCGCATGGCGGCCGGCGTCGCCGAACACTTCGACCATCAGGTCGGAGGCGCCGTTGGCGATGGCGCTCTGGCGGTTGAAATCCGGCGTGCTGGCCACGAACACGCCCAGGCGCACGACGCGCGCCACGCGGTCCAGCTTGTCGCCGGTGGCCGCGGCGATCTGTGACAGCAGGCCCAGCGCCGACAAGCGCGCCGCTGCCACGCCATCGGCGTCAGAAACCTGGTCGCCCAGGCGGCCCAGATAGGCGGCCTTGCCGTCCTTGCGGGAGATCTGGCCCGAGATATACAGCAGGTTGCCTTCCTGCACGAAGGGCACGTAGTTGGCGGCGGGAGCGGCGGCGGCTTCGAGGGTCAGGCCAAGTTCGGCCACGCGGCCGGAGATCGAGCGGGTCATGAGGGACTCCTGAATAGGGAAACTAAGGGCAAGCCTCATGCTATCGGCCACTGCGGACCCTGACCAATCAATTTTCGCGCAGTACACATGAGTAAAACTAATGTGTATCGTCTTGCTCCGCGGCTACCTGCGCCAGCCACGCGTGGAAGCGCTGCGCCGCGTCGCCAAGCGCGCCGCGCGGCGTCACGAACCACCAGCCGATACGGGGAGCTTCGAGCGCGGCGTCAGGCAGGGCCTCCACCAGCGCGCCGCTGGCGAGCTGGGCGGCGATAAGGCGGTGGCGGCCCATCGCCATGCCTTGCCCCGCCAGCGCCGCTTCCACAACGATGTTGTAGTCATGCAGACGCACGGGCCGCACGCCGCCCAGGTCCACGCCATGATGCCGGGCCCAGGCGTCCCATTCGAAGGGATGGCGGGCATGCGAGGCCAGCAACGGAAAGCGCAGCAGATCCTGCGGCGTGCGCGGGCGTTTCCTGCCCGCGATCAGCGCGGGCGCGCAGACCACCGACAGCCGCTCCGCCATGATCAACCGCGCCCGCACGCCGGGCCACACGCCGCGCCCGTAGCGGATGGCGACGTCGACCTCGCCGCCCGCGACGTCCGCCAAACCGATGTCGGGCTGCAATTGGAGATCGATGTCGGGATGAGCGGCGGCAAACGCCGCCAGGCGCGGCGCCAGCCAGCGCGTGGCGAACGAGGCCAGCAGCCCGACGCGCAGCGTCTGCCGCACAGTCTCGGGCGCACGGATCTCGTCGGTACCCTGGCGCAGCAGTTCGAAGGCCGCGTGCACGCGCTCGTAATAGGCCTGACCCGCCGCGGTCAGCGCCACGGCGCGGGTGAGCCGCTCGAACAGCGCCACGCCCAGCTCGGCTTCCAACCGTTGGATATGGTGGCTGATGGCGCTTTGCGTCACGAAGAGTTCCTGCGCGGCCAGCGAAAAGCTCATGCGCCGCGCGGCCGCTTCAAAGGCGCGCAGGGAAACCAGGGCAGGCAGGGATCGCGCGGAACGCATGGAGGCAGGCGATGTGGTGATGAGGGAATGCGCATCATCGTACGCCGCGCGCGGCCCGGCAAACAGGCCGCTTGCGCCGCGTCCAAATGCAAAAGGCCCGCAACAAGTTGCGGGCCCTTCAGTACTGCATTCTTTGGCTCCCCGAGCTGGGCTCGAACCAGCGACCTGCGGATTAACAGTCCGTCGCTCTACCGACTGAGCTATCGGGGAACAGGTAGAGGGGGCGAATTATGCACAAAAAAACGGAAGAATGCAAAACGGCCCCGCGCGCGGGTTCAGGCGCTCTGGATCGCCTGCGCCGTGCGGAACAGCTGGGGCACGATGTCGCGCACCAGGCGGTCGGTGGAATAGTCGTGGCGCGGCGCGCTGACGCTGATGGCGGCCAGCGGCATGGCGCGGGCATCGCGCAGCAGCACGGCCGCGCCCACCTGATTCTGCAGGACCTGGTCTTCGGTCAGGGCGTAGCCCTCATCCCGGGCTTGCCGGACCAGCGCCAGCAACGCTTCGGGATCGATCACGGTGCGAGGGGTGAAGGCGCGCGGGGGCGAACGCAGAAGCGCCTGTCGCACGGCTTCGTCGTCCAGCTGCGCTAGCAGTATGCGTCCCGCGCTATTGCACCATGCCGGCATGCGGCGTCCCGGCAGCATTTCCGCCAGGGTCATTTGGCGGCTGGGCAGGCGCAACAGATAGATCATGTCGCTACCCGCCAGCACGCTCATATGCAACGCCAACCCGCAACGATCGCGCAGCGCGACCAGGTGCGGCGCGGCCATGGACACAAGCCGGTCGCTGCGCAGGAAAAAGTAGCCGAGCTCCACCACGCGCGGCCCTAGGCGGTAGCGTCGCGAGGCGGCTTCCTTGACCAGATAGCCCAAGCGTTCCCAGGTATGCACGAAGCGTTGCGCGGCGCTCTTGCCCAGGCCGGTCACCGTGGCGATGTCGGTCAGGCCCAGCGAGTCGCCGGCATCGCGGAATGCTTCCAGCACCCGGACGCCTTTTTCCAGCGATGCGACGTACAGCGGATCGTCGGCGGCCGCCGGCTCTGGCGGCAACGTTGCCGGTGCGACATCGGGAGGGGATGGCTGGCGCTTTTTCATGGAGGTTTCTCGAGTGCGGGACAGGCGGCGATGGCAGCCGGGGGCTGGGCAGGCGCTAGTTTCCCCGGATTGTCCGGCTTGGCAATACCCACTATAAAGTTAAGTATTCAATACTTTGTATTGCATAGCAATACTTTTAGGCAGCAAATGACTATCGAATCGACCCTATGCGACATGACCGCCGTCGCGCTGCGCGGGGAAATCGCAGCCGGGCATCTGAGCGCCCGGGAACTCATGGCGGCGCATCTGCGGCGCATCGAGGCCTGGAATCCGCGGATCAATGCCATCGTCACGCTGGACGCCGAAGCCGCAATGGCCGGCGCGGCCCGGGCCGACGAGCGTCAGGCAGGCGGGCAGGTTCTGGGTCTGTTGCACGGCCTGCCCATCGTGCACAAGGACTCGTTCCTGACGGCGGGCATGCGCACTACCTATGGTTCGCCGCTATACCGCGACTTTGTGCCGGAGCGGGACAGCCTGATCGTCAGCCGCGAACGCGCCGCTGGCGCCATCACCCTGGGCAAGACCAATCTGCCCGAATTCGGCGCGGGCTCGCAAACCTTCAATACCGTATTCGGCGCCACCCGTAATCCCTATGACCCGCGCATGACCGCCGGCGGAAGCAGCGGCGGCGCCGCCGCCGCGCTGGCTACCGGCATGGCGCCGCTGGCCGACGGCACGGATATGGGCGGTTCGTTGCGCAATCCAGCCTCGTTCTGCAATGTCGTGGGCCTGCGTCCTTCTCCGGGTCGCGTGCCGCAATGGCCCGCGGCCAGTCCCTACAACACGTTGACCGTGGCCGGACCCATGGCTCGCTCCGTGGCCGATGTGGCCTTGCTGCTGGCCGCCACTGCCGGTCCCGATTCGCGCGATCCCTTGGCCATTGAACAGGATCCGGCCTGCTTTCTTGGCGCCCTGGAGCGCGATTTCAAAGGCGTGCGCATCGCCTATGCGCCGACCTGGGGGGATTTGCCCGTCGAACCCGCGGTGGTGCAGGCCCTGGAACAGCGGCTGCCTGTGTTTGCGGATCTGGGCGCACGCGTGGAGCCGGCCTGCCCCGACTTTTCCGGCGCGGATGCCGCATTCCAGGCCCTGCGCGGACAGACCTTTGCCGTGGGCTATGAGGCCGCGTTGCTTGAGCACCGGCATCTGCTCAAGGACACGGTGATCTGGAACATCGAGCTCGGCCTGCGGCAATCCGCCGCCGCCGTCGTGCAGGCGGAGCGGGACCGCGCCGCGCTGTTCGCGCGCATGCACGCCTTCATGCAGACATACGAATTCATGATCGGCCCGGTCAGCCAGGTGCTGCCGTTTCCGGTCGAGCAGGAAACCGTCGGCAGCATCGAGGGTACGCCGATGCTCAATTACATCGACTGGATGCGTTCGGGCTATTACCTGTCCCTGACGGGGCATCCAGCCATTTCGGTGCCCTGTGGCTTTACCGCCGAGGGGCTGCCGGTAGGCATCCAGATCGTCGGGCGCTACCGCCAGGAGCGCGCCCTGCTGCAGCTTGCCCACGCGTTTGAGCAAGCCACGCAATGCTGGCGCCGGACGCCGGCTCTGGCCGACTGAACCACACAACCAACACAAGGGGAATTACGCATGATCAAGCACATCGCCAAGAGCGCATTTTTGTGCGCTCTGGCTGTCGGGCCGGCTCTGGCCGCGGCGCAGGACTATCCAAGCAAGCCGATCACGATGGTCGTGCCATTCCCGCCGGGCGGTTCGACGGACGTCATTGGCCGCCTGTTCGCCGCCAAGCTGGGCGATCGCCTGCGGCAGACCGTCGTGGTCGAGAACAAGCCGGGCGCCAATACCGGCATCGGCGCAGCGGCCGTCGCGCGCGCTGCTCCGGACGGCTATACGTTCATGATCACCGGAGCGCCCACTTTCACGCTCAACCCGCTGCTCTATCCGAATCTGAACTACGACCCGATCAAGAGCTACGAGTATGTCGCGATTGCCGGCAGCACGCCCTTCGTGATCCTCACGAATCCGCAGACGGGCATCGCCACCGTTGCCGACATCAAGAGCAAGTCGGCCGCCCAGCCGCTGAGCTTCGGTTCCTTCGGCAACGGTTCCACGCCGCACATCGCGGGTGAATCGCTGGCGCAGCGTACCGGCGCCAAATTGCTGCATGTGCCCTATCGCGGCAGCGCGCCCGCCATGGCCGACCTGCTGGGCAATCAGATCCCGCTGTCGATCGACACGCTGGTCGCGGGCTTGCCGCAGATCAAGGCGGGCAAGGCGCGCGCCGTGGCCCTGACCGGCAACGCGCGCTCGGCCCTGGTGCCTGACGTGCCCACCGTCGCGGAAGGCGGCGTGGCGAACTACGACTTTGAAACCTGGTTCGGCGTGGTGATGCCGAAGGGCACGCCCGCGCCCATCGTCGCCCGCTTGTCCAAGGAGATCGAAGCGGTCATGGCTGAACCCGATACACGCGCCAAGCTGGAGCAACTGGGGTTCGACGCCACGTACGCCGATCCGGCCGCGTTCCGCCGCAAGGTGGAAACCGAACTGGAGCGCAATGTGGCGATCATCAAGGCTGCGGGGATCAAGCCGGATTGAATCCCGGCTGCGCAGAAAAAAGGCCGACTCCTGGAGTCGGCCTTTTTCATTCGTTCTTGGTGCCGGTGAAAGGAATCGAACCCTCGACCTTCTCATTACAAGTGAGCTGCTCTACCAACTGAGCTACACCGGCGCTGCGTACCCGGGGCACGCGAAGGGCTGCATTGTAATGAAAAAAATGCCGGCCCTGCGGGGATGCCTTATTTGACGATGGTCAGGCGCGGACGTTTGGGTTCGTCGTCGTCTCCGCCGTCGTCGCCGGGGGCGGCGTCGGAGCCTTCGGGCGCGGCGGTGGCCGTCGCGCCCTGGGCGCCCGCTTCCGGCGGTTCGTAGGGCTGCACTTCGAAGCCCATGCCGGCGCCGGTTTCGCGCGCGTAGATGGCGCTGACGGCGCCCACGGGAACGTAGACGTTTTCGGTCACGCCGCTGAAGCGGGCCTGGAATTCGATGAATTCGTTGCCCAGCACCAGGCGGTTGGTGGCCAGCGTGCCCACGTTCAACGTGATCTGGCCGTCGCGCACATGGGCGACGGGCACCATGGTGTGCTCGTCGACCTGCACGGTGATGTAGGGCGTATAGCCGTTATCGGTGCACCATTCGTGCAGCGCGCGGATCAGGTACGGTTTGGTCGAAGTTTCACCCATCACGCAACAGCCTTAGCGACGCATCACTTTTTCCGAAGGCGTCAGCGCTTCGATGTAGGCCGGACGCGAGAAGATGCGTTCGGCGTACTTTTGCAGCGGAGCCGCGTTCTTGGGCAGTTCGATGCCGTAGTGGTCCAGGCGCCACAGCAGCGGAGCCACGGCCACGTCGAGCATGGAGAATTCCTCGCCCAGCATGTACTTGTTCTTCAGCAGCATGGGGGCCAGCTGGGCCAGGCGGTCGCGGATGTTCTGGCGGGCGTTGGCCAGCTTCTTTTCGTCGGGCTTGGCGCTGCGGTCTTCCAGCGTCGAGACGTGGACGAACAGTTCCTTCTCGAAGTTGTAGAGGAACAGGCGGGTGCGGGCGCGCATGACCGGGTCGGCGGGCATGAGCTGGGGATGCGGGAAGCGCTCGTCGATGTACTCGTTGATGATGTTCGACTCGTACAGGACCAGGTCGCGTTCGACCAGAATGGGCACTTGACCGTACGGGTTCATCACCGAGATGTCTTCGGGCTTGTTGTACAGGTCGATGTCGCGGATCTCGAAATCCATGCCTTTTTCGAACAACACGAAGCGGCAGCGTTGCGAAAACGGACACGTGGTTCCGGAATAGAGCACCATCATGGCGGTAAGTCCTTTATTGAAAAACGAAAGGCCAGCGCCTTAATCTAGCAGGCGCTGGCCCCAATTGCCAGGCGGGATAGGCGTACAGCCCTATCCGCTGATGCCGTCCCCATTTGCAATCGGGGACGGATAAGAACCTGGCGGGGCGTTGCGGTTAGCGCACGTGTTTCCAGTACGAGGCGTTGAGGCGCCAGGTAACCAGGAAGAACAGCAGCAGGAACAACATGACACCGACGCCGAGACGGACGCGGAATGTCTGGACGGGTTCGGCCATCCAGGACATGAACGCAGTCAGGTCGGCGACGTCGTTGTCGTATGTTGCGACTTGGGCCGGGTTAGCGGCCTTGAATTTGGCATCGAAGGTGGCATGGCCGTGGTAGTTGGCTACCGGTTCGGCCTTGACCGTGGAAAAACCCTGTGCATCGTACACCGTGGTGACGCGTTCCCAGGTTTTGGGGGCGCCTTCCTTGCCTTCGACCTCGTGCATGGCGACCGTCGTGAGTTCGCGCGGACCCTGCACTTCCCAGAGCGCGTGGGGCATGCCCACCGACGGGAAGACCAGGTTGTTCCAGCCCGTGGGACGCGCGGTGTCGCGGTAGAAGGTGCGCAGGTAGGTGTAGATGTAGTCGGCGCCCGAGGGGCCGGCGTTCACGGATTTGGCGCGCGCGATCACGGACAAGTCCGGGGGCGTCGTGCCGAACCACTGCTTGGCGTCCTTCGGGGTCATGGCGACGTTCATCATGTCGCCGACCTTTTCGCCGGTGAACAGCAGGCTTTCCTTGATCTGCTGGTCGGTCAGCCCGATGTCCTTGAGCTTGTTGTAGCGCATCGAGGACGCGCTATGGCAGTTCAGGCAGTAGTTGACGAACAGCTTGGCTCCGTTCTGCAGCGACGCCATGTCGTTGACGCGGTACGGGGCCTTGTCCAGGGGGTAGCCGCCTCCGGCGGCGAGGGTGGCGGTACACGTGAGCATCAAGGCCACGGCACCAATCAGCTTCTTGATCATGGTTAATCCGTTATCTGGTGGGCTCAGTGGGCGTGGAACGTGACGCGGTCGGGCACCTTCTTGAAAGTGCCCAGGCGGCTCCATACCGGCATCAGGAAGAAGAATGCCAGGTACAACAGCGTGCCGATCTGCGAGGTGACGTTCAACGGCGGACTGGGCGGCTGCGTACCGATGTAGCCGAGCACCAGGAAGTTGACCATGAAGATGCCGTAGATCCACTTGTGCCAGGTCGGGCGGTAGCGGATCGACTTGACCGGGGAATGGTCCAGCCACGGCAGGAAGAACAGGATGACGACCGTGCCGCCCATGGCGACCACGCCCCAGAACTTGGCGTCGATCACGCGCAGCAGCACGGCCACGACGATCAGGATGCCGGGGACGGCGATGCGCATGAAGCCCTTCAGGTTGCTCTTGACGAGCAGCGCGATGGCGCCCAGCACGGAAGCGCCCGCCAGCACCCAGGTGAACTCGTCGGTGGTGGCGCGCAGCATCGAGTAGAACGGCGTGAAGTACCAGACCGGCGCGATGTGCGGGGGCGTCTTCAGCGAGTCAGCGGGGATGAAGTTGTTGAACTCGAGGAAGTAGCCGCCCATTTCCGGCGCGAAGAACACGATGAACGCGAACACGAGCAGGAAGCCGGCGACGCCCATCAGGTCGTGCACCGAGTAGAACGGGTGGAACGGGATGCCGTCCTTCGGGCGGCCGTACTTGTCCTTCGGGCCCTGCTTGATCTCGATGCCGTCCGGGTTGTTCGAACCGACTTCGTGCAGCGCCACCAGGTGGGCCGCGACCAGGCCCACCAGCACCAGCGGGATGGCGATGACGTGGAAGGCAAAGAAGCGGTTCAGCGTGGCGTCCGACACGACGTAGTCGCCGCGGATCCAGATCGACAGCTCAGGACCGATGAAGGGAATGGCCGCGAACAGGTTCACGATCACCTGTGCGCCCCAGTAGGACATCTGGCCCCAGGGCAGCAGGTAGCCGAAGAAGGCTTCCGCCATCAGACAGAGGAAGATCGCGACGCCGAAGATCCACACGAGCTCGCGCGGCTTGCGGTAGGAACCGTAAAGCAGTCCGCGCAGCATGTGCAGGTACACGACGACGAAGAACATCGACGCGCCGGTGGAGTGCATGTAGCGCACCAGCCAGCCCCACGGGACTTCGCGCATGATGTATTCGACGGACTGGAACGCGCGTTCCGCGTCCGGCTTGTAGTGCATGACCAGGAAGATGCCGGTCACGATCTGCAGCACCAGCACCAGTAGGGCCAGTGAGCCAAAGAAGTACCAGAAGTTGAAGTTCTTCGGTGCGTAGTACTCGGACAGATGGGCTTTCCAGGTAGAGGTCACCGGGAAGCGCCGGTCCAGCCAGCCCAACAGGCCTGTCGTCTCGACGGTTTTCTCGCCAGCCATGTAACGGCTCCTTCTCTCACGTGGCGTAATGCGGATTTACTTACGTAATTCGGGAAAAAAGCGCGACGCGCGCGTCAGGCCTTGTTGTCTTCATCGACGCCCACGATGATGCGGGTGTCGGTGAGATATTGGTACGGCGGGACTTCGAGGTTGTCGGGAGCGGGCTTGTTCTTGTAGACACGGCCGGCCAGATCGAACGTGGAGCCGTGGCAAGGACAGAGGAAGCCGCCCTGCCAGTCGGCGCCCAGACTGCCGCCCTTTTCGAAGTGGGACGTGGGCGAGCAGCCGAGGTGGGTACAGATGCCGACGCAGACGAAGAGCTCGGGCTTGCGCGAGCGGCCTTCGTTTTCGGCGTATTTGGGCGTGAAGCCGGGGCGCTTGGAATCAGGATCGGCCAGCAGCGCGTCCTGGGTCTTGAGACCAGCGAGTTGTTCAGGCGACCGGTGGATGATCCAGACCGGTTTTCCGCGCCATTCAACCGTCTTCATGGTGCCGACGGGAATGTCGCCGACGTCCACTTCAACGGGAGCCCCGGCAGCGCGGGCCTTTTCGGAGGGAGAAAACGTGCTCACAAGCGGCACTGCCGTTGCGACACCTGCTACGCCACCCACAGCACAGGCGGTGGTAACCCAGAAACGTCGCGAAGGATCAGGTGGCAGGTTGGGATCAACCGCACCGTCATCATCGTGCACCAGCGTATCCTGACTCATCTTCCTATCCTTGTTGATGCGCCCGCTCTACGAGTAGCATCACTTCTGCGGCATCGGGTTCGCGGGAATTTGTAACAACATAGCAACCGCGTATTATAGCGCCAGCCCACTCACGGGCGTATCACGAAGGGAGTGCTTTTATGAGCAAAGCGACTGGTTTCGTCAAAGAATTCCGAGATTTCGCTGTCAAAGGCAACGCAGTGGACCTGGCGGTCGGTGTCATCATCGGCGCGGCGTTCGGCAAGATCGTCGATTCGCTGGTCAAGGACATCGTCATGCCGTTGGTCAACTTCATCCTCGGAGGCTCGGTCGATTTTTCGAACAAGTTCCTGGTTCTGTCGATGCCGGCCGGCTACAACGGCCCCATGACCTACGCCGACCTCACCAAGGCCGGCGCCAACGTATTTGCGTGGGGCAACTTCGTCACGATCATCATCAACTTCGTGTTGCTGGCCTTCGTGATCTTCTGGATGGTCAAGGCCATCTACAAGGCCCGCACCAAGGCCGAGGAAGCGCCGGCGCCCGCCGCGACGCCCGAAGACGTGGCGCTGCTGCGTGAAATCCGCGATCTGCTCAAGAAGCCCTGATCCGATGCTGCCGCCGGCCCGGGATCCGCATGGACGCGGATCCGGGCCGCGGCTGGCGGACGTTCCCGCCGGCGCATGCCGGCCCCCGCTGAACGATCCGCTGCCTGTTCCCTTCCCCTAGTCCCGTTCTGCTGCCATTTGCCGTTCGACGCGCCGTGCGAACATGGCGAAGCTTGCGCGCACGATGCTGGGCTTCAACAGGAAATCGTGCGATTCGGCGGCCAGCGCGTCATTCACCGGTTTCACCTCGCCATAGGCGGCGGCTGCCTGTAGTTGATTGCGGGCGGCGCGTTCGATCAGCACCGACAGGTACAGCGCTTCCTCGATGCACGAGCCCGCTGCCAGAAAGCCGTGGTTGGCCAGCAGGATGCTGCGCTTGCCGCCCAGCGCCGCCGAGATGATCTCGCCTTCCTGGTCGGCGATGGGCAGGCCGGGCCATTCCTTCAAATGGGCACAGTCGTTGTGGAACGGCGTCGCGTCCATGTGCGCGACCACCAGCGGCTGCCCCGTCATGGACAGCGTCGAGACATGGGGCGGGTGCGTGTGGATGATGCACTGCACGTCGGGACGCTGGCGATAGACCCAGAAGTGAAAGCGCACGGCGGGGTTGGGCGTGCCGGGGCCGTCGAGCACCTCCATGTTGTCGTTGATGCGGATGACCGAGGCCGGGATGATCTCGTCGAAGGCCTGGGCCAAGGGCGTCGTCAGGAACGTGCCGTCTTCCTTGCGCACGGTGATCTGGCCCGCCAGGGTTTCCGAATGGCCTTCGCTGGCGAGAATGCGGCAGCTCAGCGCCACCTTTTCTTCTTCGCTCCAGTTCCCGAAGTCGAGCTTGTTCGCGGAGCGCGCAAAGAAGGCGTCGGCATGGGCTTGTTTTTCCAGCATGGGGTCTCCTTGGGATAATGGCTCCATTACACGCCGGCCTCCGCCGCCCGCGATTGACCGATCACGAACGAGGGTTGACTCAATGCGACAGGAAGACCGGCGCCTTTCGGCCAGTGTTGGCCGACCCGACAGAGTGTTCCGAGCATGCCACGCGCCCGCCAGACAGTGAATCCATCCGCCCGGCCTGCCTGTTCCGAGGCGGATCTGAACTTTGCGCCGCAGTTCCGCCCTTTCTATGCGCAGGAGATCGCCGGCTACGAGCGCGAGCTGGACAAGCTGGTGCTGCCGGGCGAATTCAGGGCGCTGACCGAACCGCCCAGGCTGCTATTGCAGGCCTGCAGGCTGCGCGCGGGCGGGCTGGTGGTGAGCCTGGAGTCCACGCCGATCAGCGTGCACCACCGCGCGGAGCATGCGGCCGATCTGGAGCATGCGGAGTTCCTGGCGAGCTTTGTGATTGCGGGCCATGGCGTCATCGTGCAGAACGACGCGACGCTGCCGCTGGAACCCGGCGACATCATCTTCCGCACGACCGCCCTGCCATCGGAAATCCGGATGTACACCGATTCGCGCATCGTGGTGGTCAAGGGGCCGCTGTCGCGCCTGCTGGGCGCGCATAGCCTGGCGATGTCGCAGTTCACCGCGCAACGCGGCGTGGCGGTCCTGCCCATGGTGCAGACCGCCCATCGCTGCCTGCATCATGTGTTCTTCGACAAGGCGGAATCGAATCCGACGTCGTCGCTATTTGCCGAGCAGGCGCTGTTGGCGCTGCTGGCCTCGATCTACACCAGCCAGGCGTTGGAGAAGATACCGGGCGATGCGCGCGCGCCCGCCGACAACTGGCAGGTGCTGGCCAGCTATATCGATGCCCACATCACCGATCCGGAACTGTCGGTGCAGGCGGTGGCGGATGTGCTGCGCGTGACCACGCGCTGGGTGCACCGGCTGTTCAAGATGCGCTCGCTGCAATACACCAGCTATGTGCGTGAACGCCGCCTGCAGCTGGCCCGGGAGGCGCTGGAGGATCCGCGGCGCGCGCACGTCGAGGTCAAGGACATCGCGGCGTCTTGCGGCTTTCAGCACGCGAGCCATTTCATTCGCCGCTTTCATGAACGCTTCGGCATGTCGCCGGCCCTGTATCGCAAGACCGCCAGAAGCGGCAACGGCGGCGCCTAGCGCCGCGCCGCCTGCTCATGCCGTTCCTGCGCGTCAGCCCCGGCGCAGGTCCTGCGGGGTGGGCTTCATGAGAAACGCGGAGCTACCCGCCACGATGCCGAGGAAGGCCAGATAGACGCCGACGGGAAGAATGCTGTCGAACTTCTGCACCAGCGTGGCCGAGATCAGCGGCGCCAGCCCGCCGCCGATGGCGGCCGAGAACTGGACCCCGATGGACAATCCGGAATAGCGCAGCTCCGCGGGAAACTGCGCGCTGTAGAGGCTGGATTGCGGCGCGATCATGATCGCGTAGTTGAAGGCCATGGCGACGAAGACGGCAAGGCTGTACGCCATCAGCGAACCGCTGCCCACCGCGAGAAAGATCGGAATGGCCATGAGTCCAAGCAGCATGCCGCCCCAGCCACAGACGCGGCGCGCGCCGATGCGGTCGGCCAGCACGCCGAACAGCGGAATGGTGAACATCAGCACGCCAGCGCCGTAAAGCAAGGCATGCAGCGCGTCGGCGCGGCTGAAGCCGAGCTTGGACACCGCGTAGGAAACCGAGAACACCAGAAAGGTGTAGATCAGCGTGACCTCGGCAATCTTGCAGCCTATGCACAGCAGCAACGATTTGCCGTGCGCGCGCAGCAATTCGCCCAAGGGCATCTTGTCTTGCACGGACTGTCTGTTGCGCGCCTTCTCGCGCTTGACCTCTTCGAATTCAGGCGATTCGTCGATGCCGTGGCGGATGAACAGGCCGACGACGATCAGCACTGCGCTGGCCAGGAACGGCAGGCGCCAGCCCCAGGACAGGAAGTCCGCTTCCGGCAACCGCGTCACCAGCGCGAAGGAACCCACCGACAGCAGGATGCCCAGGGGCGCGCCCACCAGCGGCAGGCTGCCGAAGAACGCCTTCCATTTGGGCGGCGCGTGTTCTACCGCCATCAGCATGGCGCCGCCCATCTCGCCGCCGAACGACAGCCCCTGGCCGATGCGCAGCACCACCAGCAGCACCGCAGCCGAGATGCCGATCTGTTCATAGGTCGGCAACAGCCCGATGAGCACCGTGCAGATCCCCATCAGCAGCAGGCTGAGCGTCAGCATGGATTTGCGGCCGATGCGGTCGCCGAAATGGCCGAACAGGATGCCGCCGATGGGCCGCGCCAGCATGCCGCTGGCGAAGGCGCCGAAGGCTGCCAGCGTGCCGGTGACGGGGTCGAACTGCGGGAAGAAAATCTTGTTGAACACCAGCGCCGCGGCGGTGCCGTAGGCGAGGAAGTCGAAGGCTTCCACGGCGGTGCCGATGACTGTGGCAACGGCGACCCGGAACAGGTTCGGTTTCTTGTGTGATTGGGCAATAGGCTGCGCGGCCTGGATGGCGTCCATGTGGTTCCCTCTTGTCTTGTAGTAATGGTTCTTGTCGTTGTGCGCGGGACTCAGGGTCCTGGCGGCACGTACCCTGGCAACTGCTGGATGCGCTTGCGCCACGCCGCGATGGCGGGATAGGCGGCGATGTCGATGGCGGCTTCCTCGGCCAGCGCCAGGTAGCCGTAGCAGGCGATGTCGGCCACGGTCGGCGCTTCGCCGCCCGCCAGCCAGGCGTGGTCCGCAAGGCGCTTTTCCAGGCGCTGCAGCACGCGGTCGGTGCGGGCCTGCATGCCGGGCACGTCGAGCAAGGCCTCGCTCACGTCCAGGTGGTGCGCGGCCTCGGCGTCGCTGACCACGCGCGTCAGGCGCAGCGGCTGCAGGCTGTTGGCGATCTCGTTGGCGGACACCGATATCCAGGCATGCATGGCGCCGATGCGAGGCAGCGGCGCCAGCCATTCGGGGGCGTAGTGATGCGCCAGATGCAGCAGGATGGCGTGGCTGTCCCAGATGGCCGTGTCGCCATCGGTCAGCGCGGGGATCTGCTGGAAGGCGCTGACGCGCTCGAACTCCGCGGTCTGGTTCTTGCGGGCCAGCACGTCGACGAACCTGCTTTGGTAGTCCCGGCCGATGAGCGCGAGAAACAGGCGCACCTTGTAGCAGTTGCCGGAGCGCGGGTGGTCGTAGAGGGTCAGCATTCAATGGCTCCGTGTGTAGGAGGCCCGGCCGGAAAGGGCCGGCAGCGGGCGGCTGCATGGAATGCTAGGGCGCTGGACTGCGCGCGGAATTGACAGGGAGAGAACCGCGATTGACCAGATGCGACGCACAGGCGCCGCCTTGATCGCGCCCTCTGGTTTTCCCCTAGCCGAGTCCTGCGGATTCGGCACGGACGGCGCGCACGGTCGCGCTGGGCGCCGTGCAATGAAAACGCCCCCTTGCGGGGGCGATCTTGAGGAGGCGGAGCCGGTTATGCCGGGTTGTCGATGTCGACGAATTCGACCTTGATGCCGAAGCGTTCCGCGACCGCCTGGCCCAGCGCCTGCGCGCCGTAGCGCTCGGTGGCATGGTGGCCCGCGGCGATGAAGCCCACGCCGGTTTCGCGCGCCAGGTGCACGGTGGATTCGGAAACCTCGCCCGTGATGTAGGCGCTGGCGCCCGCGTCCGCCGCATCGCCCAGCATGCCTTGCGCGCCGCCCGTGCACCAGGCTACGCGCGCCAGGGGCATGTCCGGGTCGCCCACCACCAACGGCTGGCGGCCCAGGCGTTCGGCCACGCGCTCGCCCAACTGGCCCAGCGTTGCCACGCCCGTCGCCGTACCCAGCCAGACCAGGTTGTCTGGGCCACAGGTTTGCGGCGCGCCGTCATCGTGCAGCGCGGGCGTCAGGCCCAGCACACGCGCCAGCTGCGCGTTGTTGCCCAGCGTGGGATGCGCGTCCAGCGGCAGATGGTAGGCGTACAGGTTCAGGTCGTTTTTCAGGGCCAGGGCCATGCGCGCGCGGCGCGTGCCGATGACGCGGCGGTCTTCGTTGCGCCAGAGCCAGCCGTGGTGCACCAGCACCGCATCCGCGCCGCGTTCGACCGCCACGCGCAGCAGGGCTTCGCTGGCCGTGACTCCGGCGATAATGTGTGCGATTTCGGATCGGCCTTCCACCTGCAGCCCGTTGGGGCAATAGTCCTTGAAGCGCGCCGTTTGCAGGGTGTCGTCCAGCCAGTTGGCCAGGACTTGGGAGTCCACTTTACTCATAGCTAGTCCTATCAGAATCATGCGCCGATATTGGCTGATCTTTGCTCAGGCCGTCACGGTCTGCCTGGGTATTCTATTCGTCGTGACGACCTTGCGGCCCGACCTGCTGCGGCTGGCGGGGCCGGCGGCGGGACCTCAGTCCGCGGCGGCCGCCGCAAGACCGCCCGTTGCGCGCGCCCAGGCCACGGCGTCCTATGCGGACGGCGTGGCCCGCGCCGCGCCTTCCGTGGTCAACGTATACACCACCAAGCACGTTAACGTGCCGCTGATTCCGCTGCCCGATGATCCGGTGCTGCGCCAGTTCTTTGGCCAGGTGCCGGGCGTGACGCGGCGCCAGGCCTCGACCAGCCTGGGATCCGGCGTGATCGTGAACCAGGACGGCTACGTGCTGACCAACTACCACGTGGTGCAGGCCGCGGAAGCGATCGAGGTTGCGCTGTCCGACGGCCGCCGCGATACCGCGAAAGTGGTGGGCGCGGATCCGGACACCGATCTGGCCGTGCTGAAGCTGGCCACCTTGCGGTCCCTGCCCGCGGCCACGCTGGCGCCGGACCGGGGCTTGCGGGTGGGCGACGTGGTGCTGGCCATCGGCAATCCGTTCGGGGTGGGGCAGACCACCACGCTGGGCATCGTATCGGCGCTGGGCCGCAACGGGCTGGGACTGAACACCTACGAGAACTTCATCCAGACCGACGCGGCGATCAACCCCGGCAATTCCGGGGGCGCGCTGGTCGACGCCGCGGGCAATCTGGTGGGCATCAATACCGCCATCTATTCCGAATCGGGCGGGTCGATGGGCATAGGCTTTGCCACCCCCATCGAGATCGCGCGCAAGGTCATGGACGAGATCGTCAAGACCGGCGCGGTCAAGCGCGGTTGGCTGGGCGTGGAGCCGCAGGACGTAACGCCGGAGCTGGCGCGTGCGTTCGGGCTGGACCGCGATACCGCGGGCGTGATCATCGCCGGCGTGATGCGCGACGGGCCGGCGGCGCGCGGCGGCCTGCGGGTGGGGGACATCGTGCAGTCGGTCAACGGCAAGCGCATGATGGACACCGCCAGCCTGCTATCGGAGATCGCGCAGCTGCCGCCGGGCCAGAGCGCCAAGCTGGGCATATTGCGCAGCGGTAAGCCAGCCGAGCTGGCGGTGGTGGTGGGCACGCGCCCGGGCAAGCCGCGCTAGGACCGCGCCGGGTCCGCGGGTGGGGGTTCAGGTTGCGGCGGGGTCCTTGGCCATCAGGCGCACCGCCGACAAGATGGCTTTCTTGGTGCTTTCGGATTGATTGCGCAGCAGCGCCCAGATTTCCGTGCAATAGCCGTCCGGGCCGTCGTCCGGCGGGGACGCGCCGTTGTGCGGCGCATCCCCGCCCGGCCCCACGCCGTCGGTCAGCCACGGCACGCTGGTGTCCAGCGCCCGCGCCAGGCGCAGCAAGGTAGCGCGAGACGGCGAGTAGCAGTCTTCGCGCATGAGGATCCGATGGATGCACGATTGCGGCACGCCAGAAATGCGAGCCAGCTGGTTCTGGCTTTTGATGCCGCGCCAGCGCATCAGGGTGTGCAGTCTTTGGGCGAGTGACATGAGGGCAATGTAGAGTTGCCGTGAGCCGCCCACAAGGTGAAACGGTCCTGCTTTGTGGGCAGGACCGTCCGAAGGGATCAGTGGCGCTCTGTCAGCGAGTCCGAATCGGTCTCGCTTTCTGCTTCTGGTTTGGGCGTGACCAGCCGGGCGCAGATCAGCCCGACCTCATACAGCAGGCACAGAGGCACCGCCAGCATGAACTGGCTGACCACGTCGGGCGGCGTGACCACGGCGGCGATGATGAAGGCGCCCACCACCACGTAGCCGCGCGCGGCCTTCAACTTGGAGAGTTCGACCACGCCCATTTTCACCAGCAGCACCACGGCCACGGGCACTTCGAAGGTGATGCCGAAGGCCATGAACATCGTCATGACGAAGCTCAGGTAGGCCTCGATGTCCGGCGCTGGCGTGATGGACTGCGGCGCGAACGTGGCGATGAAGTGGAACACCGTGCGGAACACCACGAAATAGCAGAACGCCATGCCCGCGATGAACAGAAAGGTGCTGGAAACGATAAGCGGCAGCGCCAGGCGCTTCTCGTGCCGGTACAGGCCGGGCGCCACGAAGGCCCAGGCCTGGTACAGCACCACGGGCAGCGCCAGGATGAACGCGGCCATCATCGTGACCTTGACCGGCACCATGAACGGCGTGATGACGCCGGTGGCGATCATGCGCGTGCCTTCGGGCAGCGAAGCCAGCATGGGCTGGGCCAGCACGTCGTAGATGGCCGACGCGCCGGGGTAGATGAACAGCACGATGAATATGCCGATCACGGCGGCGGCGGCGCGCAGCAGGCGGGTGCGCAGCTCGACCAGGTGGGAGATGAAGGTCTCCTGCTGGCCTTCTTCTTGGGAGGCGTCCTGGGTCACGTCGGGGTTCCGGAGGGCGCGACGGGCTTGGCGGCGGGCGCGGCGTCGTCGGCCTTGGGTGCGCTGGGCGCGGGTTGTTGGGTCGCGGCGGGCGCGGGCGCAGCCACCGGCGGCAGATCCAGGTCCAGGTTCAGGCTGTGGTTCTGGCTGGGCGGCGGCGCGATGCTGCGTTCTGGTTCGGCAGGCGTTTCGCTGGCCACGGACGGTTCGGCCTTGATGTTGGCTTCGCGCGCGACCTCGTCGAGTTCAGCGCGGAACTGCTGGACGGGTTCCTGCAGCGAGGCCTGGGTTTCGTTCAGCGACTTCTGCACGCCCTGGGCGGCATCTTCCATTTCGCTCTTGAACTTGCGCAGTTCGTCGAGCTCGATTTCGCGCTGGATATCGGATTTCACGTCATTGACGTAACGCTGCGCGCGCCCGAGCAGGTGGCCGACGGTGCGGGCAACCTTGGGCAGGCGTTCGGGGCCGATGACGATCAGGGCGATGACGCCGATCACCATCAGTTCAGTGAAGCTGACATCAAACATTCGACGGCCGCTCGGGAGTGGATGCAATAAGGGCCGGCCTGTTCAGGACGGCCCGGGAGCCGAGCAGGCGCTCAGGAGTTGGATTTTTCCTTGGCCTGCACGTCGATGGTGTCGCCGGAGACGCGTTGCTGCGCGATCGGCTCGGCCGGCTTGTCGCCGCCGTTGGCGTCCTTCATGCCTTCCTTGAAGCCCTTGACCGCGCCGCCCAGGTCCGAACCGATGTTGCGCAGCTTCTTGGTGCCGAAAATCAGCGCCACGATGACCAGGACAACCAACCAATGCCAGATGCTGAAACTACCCATGATGTTTCTCCGAATTACGCGTTGGGGGCCACGCGCCCTTTCCAGGGTCGCGAGCCGCCGATGATGTGGAAATGCAGATGCGGGACTTCCTGGCCGCCTTCGACGCCAGAATTGATCATGATGCGAAATCCGCCATCAGGGCCCGGATTGCAACCGTTTTCAGCGGCTAACCGCGGCGCTAACGACATCATTCTACCCAACCATTCTGCGTCCTCCCCCTTAATATCCTGCATGGATGTGACATGACGTCGAGGGATCAGCAATAAATGTACCGGCGCGGCCGGATTAATGTCGTGGAACGCAACAAAGTCCTCGTCCTCGTAGATTTTCTTGGACGGGATGTCGCCAGCGGCGATCTTGCAGAAAATACAGTTGTCGCTCATTTTTCCGGGTTCCGTGTTCAGTCTTGCGGGCGGCTCGCCTTTTCCGCCAGGCCGGACAGGCCCTCGCGGCGAGCCAGTTCGGCCAGTACGTCTTCGGGCCGAAGCTTGAAATGTGTCAAGGCCACCAGGCAATGGAACCACAGGTCGGCGGTTTCGCTGACGATGCGGTCGGGCACGCCGTCCTTGGCGGCCATGACCAGTTCGGTGGCTTCTTCGCCGATCTTCTTGAGGAAGGCGTCGGGGCCTTTGGCCAGCAGCTTGGCGGAATAGGAGGCTTGGGGATCGCCGCCATTTTCGGGACGGCGGGTTTCCAGGGTATCGGCGATGCGCGCGAGGATTTCGGCGGCGCTTGCGGCTTGAGCGGTCATTTGTAGATCAGTTCGGGGTCTTTCAGCACGGGGTCCACCGTGATCCAGGAAGCCTGGTCGGTCTGGCCTTCCAGGCGGCGGTAGAAGCAGCTGGCGCGCCCGGTATGGCAGGCGATGCCGCCTTGCTGGTGGATCTTGAGCAGGATCACGTCGCCGTCGCAGTCCAGGCGCAGTTCGTGCACTTCCTGGGCATGGCCGGACTCTTCGCCCTTGCGCCACAGGCGCTGGCGGGAACGCGACCAGTAAACGGCGCGCCCGGTGGCGGCCGTTTCGGCGAGCGATTCGCGGTTCATCCAGGCCACCATCAGGATCTGGCCGTTTTCGGCGTCCTGCGCGATGGCGGGTATCAGGCCGTTTTCGTCGAAGACGACGTCGGCCATCCAGGCGGGTTCGTTGCTCATCTCATTCATCCGTTGTCCTCGCGCGGCGCCTTGCAGGCCGCCACTGGCGCGTGGGGACTCATCATCTTACGGCAATACCTTGTTGCACGCCTGAGAGGGGCTTCCCAAACTGATCCAGACTATCCCCAATTCAGGCCAGGCGAGCTGGGTTTTTCAATGCGTGCCAAGCAATCCGGCCTATGCAACTCGAGGCGCCACTCAAGCGAGGCCGCGTGGAGCCGGGCTCCGTCGGTCCGCTGCGGCGCCCCCCCTGGGGGGAAGCGCCGCAGGCGCTTCGGGGGGGCTACATCCGTACTGGGATGCCGAGGCCAGCCATGAAGCGCTTGCACTCGCCCACGGTGTGCTGGCCGAAGTGGAAGATGCTGGCGGCCAGGACCGCGCTGGCGCGGCCGGTGGTGACGCCATCGGCCAGATGCTGCAGATTGCCCACGCCGCCGGAGGCGATGACGGGCACGGGCACGGCGTCCGAGACGGCGCGCGTGAGTTCCAGGTCGAATCCGGACTTGGTGCCATCGCGGTCCATGCTGGTCAGCAGGATTTCACCCGCGCCGTAGGCGGCCATGCGGCGCGCCCAGGCCACGGCGTCCAGCCCGGTGGCCTTGCGGCCGCCATGGGTGAAGACTTCCCAGCGTGCGGGTTCGCCCTGGGCCGAGACGCGGCGCGCATCGATCGCCACCACCACGCATTGCGAGCCGTGGTAGTCCGAAGCGGCGCGGACCAGTTCCGGATTAGCCACGGCGGCGCTGTTGATGCTGATCTTGTCGGCGCCGGCATTCAGCAGGCGCTGGATGTCGGACACCTGGCGCACGCCGCCGCCCACGGTCAGCGGAATGAAGACCTGCGAGGCCACCTGCTCTATGATGGGCAGGATCAGGTCGCGGCCGTCGCTGGTGGCGGTGATGTCGAGGAAGGTGAGTTCGTCGGCGCCCTGCTCGTTGTAGCGGCGGGCGATCTCGACGGGGTCGCCCGCGTCGAGCAGGTTGACGAAGTTCACGCCCTTGACGACGCGGCCCGCGGTGACGTCAAGGCAGGGAATGATGCGGCGGGTCAGCGCGCTTTGCACGGGCGCGCCGGCCGCGGGGGTGCTGCTGGAGGTGGTCATTTTGCCAGTTCGTCGGCGCGTGCCTGCGCCGCTTGGAAGTCGAGCGTGCCTTCGTAGATGCTGCGGCCCAGGATGGCGCCTTCGACGCCGTCTTCCTCGACGGCGCAGAGGGCTTCGATGTCCTGAATGCCGGCGATGCCGCCCGATGCGTAGACCGGGATGCGCACGTGCTGGGCCAGGCGGACCGTGGCTTCGACGTTGACGCCGGACAGCATGCCGTCGCGGCCGATGTCGGTGTAGATGATGGCTTCGCAGCCGTAGTCCTCGAACTTCTTGGCCAGGTCGAGCACGTCGTGGCGGGTCAGCTTGCTCCAGCCGTCGGTGGCGATCTTGCCGTCGCGGGCATCCAGGCCGACGATGATCTGGCCCGGGAAGGCGCCGCAGGCGTCCTGCAGGAAGCCGGGGTTCTTGACCGCGGCCGTGCCGATGATCACGTAGGAAATGCCGGCGTCGAGGTAGCGTTCGATGGTGTCGAGGTCGCGGATGCCGCCGCCGATCTGCACGGGGATGTCGTCGCCGACAGCGTCCAGGATCGCCTTGATGGGGGCTTCGTTCTTGGGTTTGCCGGCGACGGCGCCGTTCAGGTCGACCAGATGCAGGCGGCGCGCGCCTTGGTCGAGCCAACGTGTGGCCATGGCGGCGGGGTCTTCAGAGAACACCGTTGCATCGTCCAGGTCTCCCTGGCGCAGGCGCACGCAGCGCCCGTCTTTGAGATCGATGGCGGGGATCAGCAGCATGGTGGGCAGCGAAAAAATATATGGGTTGAAAGGGCTGGCGGGCGTGGGCTCGGAGCCTACGGCTGCCAGTCTACAAAATTGCGATACAGGCGCAAACCGTGCTCGGCGCTCTTTTCGGGGTGAAACTGCACCGCGAAAATGTTAGCTGCCGCCACCGCGCAGGTAAAGGCAAGGCCATACTCGGTTTCACCAACAGTCAGGTCCGGATCTTCCGGGTCGGCGTAGTAACTATGGACGAAATAGAAGTGCGTTTCGTCCGGAATGCCGGCCCAGATAGGATGAGAGCGCGTCTGGCGCACTTTGTTCCATCCCATGTGCGGGACCTTGAGGCGCTCGGGGCGGGTGTCGGCCAGTCCGGCGGCGCCGGTGTCGGTCAGGCAGGCCGCGTCATCGCTGACGGGGTCGGCAAAGCTGGGGCCCGAGAAGCGGCGCACCACGCCGGGGAACAGCCCCAGGCAGGAGGTGCCGCCTTCCTCGCTGGAATCGAACAGCATCTGTTCGCCCACGCAGACGCCCAGCAGGGGCTTCTCGCGCGCGGCGCGCACGACGGCCTCGCGCAGGCCGGATTCGTTCAGGGTGCGCATGCAGTCCGCCATGGCGCCCTGGCCGGGAAACACGACGCGGTCGGCCGCGGCGATTTCCTGGGGTTGGCTGCAGATGCGGATGTCGGCATCGGGGGCGGCGTATTTCAGGGCGCGGGCGACGGAATGGAAATTGCCCATTCCGTAGTCGACGATGGCGATAGTGGTCACTTCTTTCTGCCTGCTGCGGGTGGATGGCGGAGGTGTTACAGCACGCCCTTGGTGGAGGGCACGACGTCGCCCATGCGGGGATCGACTTCCATGGCCATGCGCAGGGCGCGGCCACAGGCCTTGAAGACCGTTTCCGCCTGGTGGTGGGCATTGACGCCACGCAGGTTGTCGATGTGCAGCGTGATCAGGGCGTGGTTGACCAGGCCCTGGAAGAATTCGCGCGTCAGGTCCACGTCGAAGTCGCCGATGCGGGCGCGCGTGAAGGGGATGTGGTATTCCAGGCCCGGGCGGCCGGAGAAGTCCACCACCACGCGCGACAGCGCTTCGTCCAGCGGCACGTAGGCGTGGCCGTAGCGGCGCAGGCCGGCCTTGGTGCCGACCGCCTTGGCAATGGCCATGCCCAGCGTGATGCCCACGTCTTCAACCGTATGGTGCGCGTCGATGTGCAGGTCGCCTTCCGCCTTGATGTCGAGGTCGATCAGGCCGTGGCGCGCGATCTGGTCCAGCATGTGGTCCAGGAACGGCACGCCGGTGTCGATCGTCTGCTTGCCGGTGCCGTCGATATTGACGGCCACGCGGATGCGGGTTTCGTTGGTGTTGCGGGTGATCTCAGCGGTACGCATGTTAAGCACTCAAAATCTCTTGCAGGGCGGATAGCAAGGCGGCGTTTTCGGCCGGGGCGCCCACCGAGATGCGCAGGCAGTCGGCCAGCAGCGGATGGGCGTTGGAGAAGTTGCGAATCAATATTTTGCGCGTTTTCAGGGCAAGATGCACGGCGTTGCCGTCCAGCTTGCCGGAAAAGCGGGCAAGAACGAAGTTGCCGGCGGAAGGGAATACCCGCACCCCGGGTAACTGGGCCAGGGCGGCGGCCAGCGGTTCGCGGTCCGCGCGCAGGCGGGCGGCCTGTTCGTCCAGCACCGGCTTGTGGCGCAGCACGGCCGACAGCGTGGCCTGGGTCAGCACGTCCAGGTTGTAGGGCGGGCGGACCTTGTTCAGTTCCGCGATCCAGGCCGGATGGCCGGCCAGGTAGCCGAAGCGCAAGCCGGCCAGGCCGATCTTGGACACCGTGCGCATGACGACCACATTGGGCGCGTCCAGCACCTGCGGCATCCAGGTACGGTCGGCGAAGGGCTGGTAGGCCTCGTCCAGCACCACCAGGCCGGGCGCGGCGGCGATGATGGCCGCTACGTCCTCATCGGACCAGAGGCCGCCGGTGGGGTTGTTGGGCACGGCCAGGAACACCACCTTGGGCTGGTGTTCCTGAATGGCGGCCAGCATGGCCGGCAAGTCCAGGGTCAGGTCGGCGGTCAGCGGCACGCCGACGAAGCGGGCGTGGTCGAAGCGCGCGGCCATGTCGAAATAGACAAACGACGGCCAGGGCGACAGCACCGCGTCGCCCGGGTTGCAGCAGGCCTGCACCACAATGTGGATGAGTTCGTCCGAGCCGTTGCCGAACAGCACGTCCGCCGCATCCGGCACGCCGAAGGCCGTTTTCACGGCCGCTTGCAGCGCCGACAGGTCGGCCGCCGGGTAACGGTTGAGCGGCGTGTCGCGCACGGCGCGGGCGATGTCCTCGCGAACCGCCTCGGGCAGTTCGTAGGGACATTCCATGGCGTCGAGCTTGATGCAGCCCTCGGCGTGGGCCACGGGATAGGCGGCCAGTTCGCGGATGTCCGCCCGGACGGTGCCGGCGATGCGGCCCGGCACGCTCATGGCTGGTCGATCCGGTATTGGGCGCTGGCGGCATGCGCCTGCAGGCCCTCGCCCAGCGCCAGTTCGGCGGCGATGCGGCCCAGTTTCTGGGCGCCCTGGTGCGAAACCTGGATCAGGCTGGAGCGCTTCTGGAAGTCATAGACGCCCAGCGGCGAGGAAAAGCGCGCCGTGCGCGAGGTCGGCAGCACGTGGTTGGGGCCGGCGCAGTAGTCGCCCAGCGATTCGGAGCTGAAGCGGCCCATGAAGATGGCGCCGGCGTGGCGGATCTGCGCGGTCCATTTTTCGGGCTGCTCGGTGGAGATCTCGAGATGCTCGGGCGCGATGTCGTTGGCGATCCGGCAGGCTTCTTCGAGATCTTGGACCAGGATCAGCGCGCCGCGGTTGGCCAGGCTGACGCGCAGGATGTCGGCGCGCGGCATGGTGGGCAGCAGGCGCTCGATCGAGGCCTGCACTTCTTCGATGAAGGCGGCGTCGGGGCACAGCAGGATGGACTGCGCGAGCTCGTCGTGCTCGGCCTGCGAGAACAGGTCCATGGCGATCCAGTCGGCGGGCGTCTTGCCGTCGCAGATGACCAGGATTTCGCTGGGGCCGGCGATCATGTCGATGCCGACCACGCCGAACACGCGGCGCTTGGCGGCGGCGACGTAGGCGTTGCCCGGGCCGACGATCTTGTCCACGGCCGGCACGGTGGCGGTGCCGTAGGCCAGCGCGCCCACGGCCTGCGCGCCGCCGATGGCGAAGACGCGGTCCACGCCGGCGATGGCCGCGGCGGCCAGCACGATGGGATTGCGCACGCCGTCCGGCGTGGGCGTGACCATGACCAGTTCCTGCACGCCCGCGACCTTGGCCGGGATGGCGTTCATCAGCACCGAGGACGGATAGGCGGCCTTGCCACCGGGCACGTACAGGCCCACGCGGTCCAGCGGGGTGACCTGCTGGCCCAGCATGGTGCCGTCGGCGTCGGTATAGGTCCAGGTCTCGGCGCGCTGGCGTTCGTGGTAGCTGCGCACACGGTCGGCGGCGGCTTCCAGCGCGTTGCGCTGGGCCGCGGGCAGCGCGGCCAGGGCCGCATGCCAGTCCGCCTTGGGGATCTCCAGCGTCTGGGCCGATGCGCCGGGCATGCGGTCAAAGCGCTGCGTGTATTCCACCAGCGCGGCGTCGCCGCGGGCGCGCACGTCGGCCAGGATGCCGGCCGCGGCGCGGTCGATGGATTCGTCCTCGGTGGCTTCGAAGGCCAGCAGCGTGGACAGGGCGGATTTGAATCCGGGATCGCGGGAGTCGAGACGATTGATCAGGGCCATGGCGTCATGGAGCAAGCAGGTAACGGCCGCCGCGGCGTCGCGGCGGGCGAGGGTCAGGCGTTGCGGGCAGCGGCTCTTTCGAAGGCGTCCAGCAGCGGTTGCAGGCGGGCGCCGCGGGTCTTCAGCGCGGCCTGGTTGACAATCAGGCGCGAGGAAATCGGCATGATGTCTTCCACCGCGACCAGGTCGTTGGCGCGCAGGGTGCCGCCGGTGGACACCAGGTCCACGATGCAGTCGGCCAGGCCCACCAGCGGCGCCAGTTCCATCGAACCATACAGCTTGATGATGTCTACGTACACACCCTTGGCCGCGAAGTGTTCACGGGCTGACTGCACGTACTTGGTGGCCACGCGCAGGCGCGCGCCCTGGTGGACCGCGCCTTCGTAGTCGAAGCCCTTGCGCACGGCCACGGCCAGGCGGCACTTGGCGATGTTCAGGTCGATCGGCTGGTACAGGCCGCCGGGCTGTTCCTTGGCGTGCTCGATGAGCACGTCCTTGCCCGCGATGCCGAGGTCGGCCGCGCCGTACTGCACGTAGGTGGGCACGTCCGAGGCGCGCACGATGATCAGGCGCAGGCCGGGATCGCTGGTGGGCAGGATCAGCTTGCGCGAACTTTCGGGATTCTCGGGGACTTCGATGCCGGCCTCGGCCAGCAGCGGCATGGTCTCTTCGAAGATGCGCCCTTTGGACAGTGCCAGGGTCAGGGGGGCGACGGTGGTGGGGGCATCGTTCATGCCTGTTCCTTGCCGGTAACGCGTTGGATGTTCGCGCCGAGCGCGCGCAGTTTGACTTCCATCTGGTCGTAGCCGCGATCCAGGTGGTAGATGCGGTCGACCAGGGTTTCGCCTTCGGCCGCCAGGCCGGCGATGACCAGGCTGGCCGAGGCGCGCAGGTCGGTGGCCATGACGGTGGCGCCAGACAGGCGCGGCACGCCGCGCACGACGGCGGTGTGGCCGTCGATGTCGATGTCCGCGCCCATGCGGCGCAGTTCCTGCACGTGCATGTAGCGGTTTTCGAAGATGGTCTCGACGACGACCGAGGTGCCTTCGGCCACGGCGTTCAACGCCATGACCTGAGCCTGCATGTCGGTGGCGAAGCCGGGATATTCCAGCGTGCGAAAGCCCACGGCGCGGGGGCGCGAGGACATGGCGCAGCGGATCCAGTCGGGGCCGGTCTCGATGGTGAGGCCGGCCTCGGTCAGCTTGCCCAGAGTGGCGCCGAGGATGTCCGCGTCGGTATTGCGCAGGACGATGTCGCCGCCCGCAGCGCCCACCGCGCACAGGAAGGTGCCGGCCTCGATGCGGTCGGAGATGACGCGGTGTTCGGCGCCGTGCAGGCGCTCCACGCCGTCGATCACGATGCGGCTGGTGCCGTGGCCCTGGATGCGCGCGCCCATCTTGATGAGCAGTTCCGCCAGGTCCACCACTTCGGGTTCGCAGGCGGCGTTTTCCAGCACGGTCCGGCCTTCGGCCAGCACGGCGGCCATCAGCAGGTTCTCGGTGCCGGTGACGGTGACCATGTCGGTGCGCACCGAGGCGCCCTTCAGGCGTTTGGCGCGCGCCACCACGAAGCCGTGTTCGATGCTGATTTCGGCGCCCAGCGCGGCCAGGCCCTTGATGTGCTGGTCCACCGGACGCTGGCCGATGCTGCAGCCGCCGGGCAGGCTGACGCGGGCTTCGCCGAAGCGCGCCAACAGCGGGCCCAGCACCAGGATGGAGGCCCGCATGGTTTTGACCAGGTCGTAGGGAGCTTCCAGCTTGTCGACCTGGTTGGCCTGCAGCGTGACCGTGCCGTCCGCGTCACGCTCGGCGCGCACGCCCATGCGGCCCAGCAGGCGCAGCATGGTGGCGGTGTCGTTGAGGTGCGGCACGTTGCTGAGGGTCAGCGCGTCGGCGGTCAGCAGGCCCGCGCACAGGATGGGCAAGGCCGAGTTCTTGGCGCCGGAGATGGAGATTTCGCCATGCAGGCGCGAACCCCCGGTGATGCGTAGCTTGTCCATTACTTGCCTGCTTGCTGGTATTCGGCGGGGGTCAGGGTGCGCATGGACAGCGCATGGATCTCGGCCTTCATGCGGTCGCCGAGCGCGGCATAGACCAGTTGATGGCGCTGGATCAGGCGCTTGCCTTCGAAGGCGGCGCTGACGATGACCGCGTCGAAATGCGAGCCGTCGCCTTGCACGTCGAGATGTTCACAGGGCAGGCCGTCCGCGATGTATTGGCGGACTTGCGCGGGAGTGGGAAGCATGGACGTCAGTTCCTGAGTTTGTAGCCGCTGGCCAGTAGCCGCAGCGCATAGAGCGATAGCGCGAGGAACACCCCCGTCACCACCGCCAGGCTGCGCCAGGGGGAGACGTCCGACACCGAGAAGAATCCGTAGCGGAAGCCGTCGATGGTGTAGAAGATGGGGTTCCAGTGGGACACGCCCTGCCAGAAGGCGGGGAGCGTGTGGATGGAATAGAACACGCCGGACAGGAATGTGGCCGGCATGATGAGGAAGTTCTGGAAGGCCGCGAGCTGGTCGAATTTCTCGGACCAGAGGCCCGCGATCAGGCCCAGCACGCCCATGATGCCGCAGGCCAGCACGGCGAAGACGGCCAGCCACAGCGGGTGGGCGGGGACCAGCGAGACAAAGAACAGCGCCACCACCCACACGCACAGCCCGACCGCGAGGCCGCGCACGATGGCCGCCAGCACGTAGGCGGCGAAGATGTCGCGGTGCGACAGCGGCGGCAGCAGCATGAAGACCAGGTTGCCGGTGATGCGGCTCTGGATCAGCGATGACGAGGGATTGGCGAAGGCGTTCTGCAGCATGCTCATCATCATGAGCCCGGGGATCAGGAACGCCGTGTAGGGCACGCTGCCGTACACCATGACGCGCCCTTCCAGCACGTGGGCGAACACCAGCAGGTATAGCAGCGCGGTGATGACGGGCGCGGCGATGGTCTGGAAGCTGACCTTCCAGAAGCGCAGCAATTCCTTGCGCAGCAAGGTCGGGAAGCCGGAGCCCGCATCCAGGCGGGGCTGCACCAGCGGCTGGCTGGCGGTCGCGGCGGGCTGGGTCATGACGAGATCTCTTCGGGTTGCAGGGCGGTCGCGGGTTGCTCGTCGCCTTCGTGCATGATGCGCACGAAAGCGTCTTCCAGGTCGACCCCGCCGACCCGGGCCATCAGGGCCTGGGTGGTGTCCAGCGCCACGATGCGGCCGCGCTTGAGCATGGCGATGCGGCCGCACAGGGCTTCCGCTTCTTCCAGGTAGTGGGTGGTCAGCATGATGGTGTGGCCGGCCCTGTTCAGGCGCGAAATGAATTCCCACAGCGTGCGCCGCAGGTCCACGTCCACGCCGGCGGTGGGTTCGTCCAGCACGATCACGGGCGGACGGTGCACCAGCGCCTGGGCCACCAGCACGCGGCGCTTCATGCCGCCGGACAGCGCCCGCATATTGGAGTTGGCCTTGTCGGCCAGCCCCAGGTTGAACAGGATTTCGTCGATCCAGTCGTCGTTCTTGCGCAGGCCGAAATAGCCGGATTGGATGCGCAGGGTCTCGCGCACCGTGAAGAACGGGTCGTAGACCAGTTCTTGCGGCACCACGCCCAACGCCCGCCGCGCCGACTTGTAGTCGGCCACGACGTCGTATCCACAGACCGTGGCGCGGCCCGAACTGGCGTGCGCCAGACCGGCGAGGATCGAGATCAGCGTGGTCTTGCCGGCGCCATTGGGCCCGAGCAGGCCGAAGAACTCGCCGTGCTCGATGTTCAGGCTGACATTGTCCAGCGCCTGGAAGCCGGCGGCGGGCGTGCGCCCGAGCAGCTTCTGCCAGCCGCGCTGGCGCGGGGTATAGACCTTGGAGACGTTTTCTAGACTGACGGCGGACATGACGGCGGGAAATGGCCCGGAAAGAGCGAATTGATCATTATATAAGCGCGCCGCCGCTGCCCTGGCCGGTAGCCCTGGCATCCCCCTGGGTATCCGGATGGTCTGTCCCTAAAATAATCGGCCCGGCGGGCCACTAGGGCGCGCCGGGCCGCGACAGCCGCAAGGCCGGTCATTGGTTGCGTTGGTTCAACGCCTTGATGAGGCCGTCGATGCCGTCGCGGTTGATCTGCTGGGCGAACTGGTTGCGGTAGTTTTCGATGAGCCAGATGCCTTCGACGTTCATGTCGTAGATCTTCCAGCCCTGGGCCGTCTTTTCCAGGCGGTAGTCGACGCCCACCGGCTGGTCGTTGCCCTGGGAGATCAGGGTGCGTACGACCACGTCGTCGGCTTTGGGATCGCCACGGAACGGCAGCGCGCGCACCGTCGTGCTGGACGTGACGCGGGTCAGCGCGCCGCTGTAGGTGCGCACCAGCGTGCCGCGGAAGGCGTCGGCCAGTTCCTTTTTCTGCACGTCGTTGGCCTGGCGCCAGTAGCGGCCAGCGGCCAGGCGCGTGGTCTTCTGGAAGTTGACGTAGGGCAGGATGTGCTCGTTGACGACCTGATTGATGCGGGCGGGGTTGCCGGCCTTGACGGAGCCGTCGGCCTTCAGCACGTCCAGGGCCTCATTGGCCGTGGCGAGCACGAACTGGTCGGGAGAACCGTTGGGGTCGGGTTTGGCCTGCGCGCCGGCGGTCAGGCCCAGGGCTAGCAGGCCCGTGAAAACCAGACGCTGCAGGGAAACAAAAGAAACTCGCATCAAAACTCCTTACTTGTACTGGGGCGCAACCCCGCGGCTTACTTGGCCGCAGGTTGCGCCGCGGGTTGAGCCGCCGGCTGCGCGGCGGGGGCGGCGGCGTCCTCGTCGTCTTCGTAGTTGGGCAGCGAGGACTCGTCGTCCACCTTCTGGCCCAGCACCATGGCGGCGCGGCGCTGCAGATAGGCATCGCGCACGAAGCTGTAGGGATCGAGCGCGACGCGGTCGATGGTGTCGGTGGCGCTCAGCAGGCTGGCGCGCGTGTCGACCACGCGCAGGCCCCACAGCGAGTTGCGCAGGCGGACGTTGTCGATGGAATCGACGCCCATGTAGCCGTAGGTGGTGCCAGCGTAATCGCCGATCAGGCCAGCGCCGTCGCGTACCGACGACGAGCCGAAGAACGGCAGCACCAGGTACGGACCCTGGCTGAAGCCCCACACGCCCAGCGTGGTGCCGAAGTCGTTCGGGATGCGGCGCGCGCCATTGGCCGAGGCGACGTCGAAGCAGCCGCCCACGCCCATGGTGGTGTTGAACAGGAAGCGGCCCAGCGTGTTGACGAAGTCGTGGCCGCGGCCCTGCAGGAAGCTGTTGGCGCCGGACCAAAGGTCCCCGACGTTGCTGAAGATGTTGTGCACGCAGCTGCGCACCGGCTGCGGCGTGACGAAGGTATAGGCCTGCGCCACCGGCTTGAAGACGGCGCGGTCGACGGTGTCGTTGAATTTGTACACGCCCCGGTTGAAGCCTTCCCAGGGGTCGCGGGGATCCGGGTTCTGCGGCGCGGCGCAGCCTGCCATCAGCGCGCCCGCGGCGGCGACGGTGGCAATCCTGCAAATAGCTTTCTTGTTCATGATCAGGGCATCCCTATCAACGATTCTTATGATATTGCGTACCTTGGACGCGCTGCTGTTACCGCGTCTGTCGCATTGTCTTTAATTTGGCGTTTTCGCGGCGGGTTCCGACGCGCTCGAGCCTTGCTTCTCGGCCGACCCGTACAGGAACTGGCTGATCAGTTGTTCAAGCACCACGGCGCTTTGCGTGTAGCGGATCTTGCCGCCGTCGACAAAGTTTTCCTCTTCGCTGCCCGCGGTCAGGCCCAGGTATTGTTCACCCAGCAGGCCCGACGTCAGGATGGACGCCGAAGTGTCCTTGGGGAACTGATAGGCCGTTTCCAGGTTGACCGAGACGATCGCCTGGAAGGTCTTGTCATCGAACGAGATGCCGGCAACCCGGCCCACGACGACCCCCGCGCTCTTGACGGGCGCGCGCACCTTGAGGCCGCCTACGTTATCGAAGTTGGCCGTCAGCGTATAGGTCGGGGCGAAAGAAAAGGTGCTCAAGTTGCCGGCGCGCAACGCCAGGAACGCCAGCGCGACCGCGCCCAGCAATACAAACAGGCCTACCCAGAAGTCGGTTTTTTCGCGAGACATGATCGATCCGTATCAATTTCCAAACATCAAGGCGGTGAGCAGGAAGTCCAGCCCAAGTACCGCCAGGGAGCCCACCACCACGGTGCGAGTGGTCGCGCGGGCAACGCCTTCCGGGGTGGGCTTGGCCTGCCAACCCTCGTAGAGCGCGACCAGCGTCACCGTGACGCCGAAGACCAGGCTCTTGATGACGCCGTTGGCCACGTCTTTCCAGACGTCGACGCCGTTTTGCATCTGCGACCAGAACGCGCCGGCGTCCACGCCGATCAGCAGCACGCCCACGACCCAGCCGCCCAGGATGCCCACCATGGAGAACACCGCCGCCAGGATGGGCATGGCGATGATGCCGCCCCACAGGCGCGGCACCAGCACGCGGCGTATGGGGTCGACGGCCATGACTTCCATGGCCGCGAGTTGCTCGCCGGCTTTCATCAGGCCGATTTCCGCGGTGAGCGAGGTGCCCGCGCGGCCGGCGAACAGCAGCGCCGTGACCACGGGCCCCAGTTCCCGCACCAGCGACAGGGCCACCAGCAGGCCCAGCGCTTCTTCCGAACCGTAGCGGTTCAGCGTGTAATAACCCTGCAGCCCCAGCACGAAGCCCACGAACATGCCGGAGACGGCAATGATGAGCAGCGAGTAGTTGCCGATGAAATGGACCTGCTGCGACACCAGCCGCGGACGCGACAGCGCAATGCCGCTGCGCGCCAGCATGGCGCCGAAGAACCGGGTGAAGTAGCCGATGCCGGAAACGCGGGTACGTACCCAGCCGCCCAGCGCGCCGATGGCGTTGTTGGATCCGCTCATGCGCGGCGGCCCTCCTGTTGCGAAAGCCACTTCTTGAAAGCGGGCGTTTCGGGATACTGGAACGCGACGGGGCCGTCGGGCTCCCCTTTTAGGAACTGCTGCACGTAGGGGTCTTGCGAGGCCGACAGCATTTCCGGCGTGCCGGCGGCGGCAAGCTTGCCCTGCCCGACCAGGTACACCTGGTCCGCGATGGCGAACGATTCATGCACGTCGTGCGTGATCAGCACCGAGGCGCAGCCGAGCCGGTCGGCCAGGTTGCGGATCAGGCGGGCGGTGATGCCCAGCGAGATCGGGTCCAGCCCCGCAAACGGTTCGTCGTACAGAATGAGTTCGGGCTCCAGCACCACGGCGCGGGCCAGTGCCACGCGCCGGGCCATGCCGCCGGAGATTTCCGCTACTTTCAGGTGCGCGGCTGCGCGCAGGCCGACGGCGTCGAGCTTATCCAGCACGCGCTCGGTGACTTCGGGTTCCGTTAGTTTGGTGTGTTCGCGCAGCGGGAAGGCCACGTTCTCGAACACGTTCAGGTCGGTGAAAAGCGCGCCCTGTTGAAATAGGACGCCCATGCGCTTGCGCAGCGATTGCAGTTCGGTGCGGCTGACATGGGCCATGTCCTGGCCGAAGGCCAGCACCCGGCCCCGCTGCGCGGTGAGCTGGCCGGTGGCCGCGCGCAACAGCGTGGTCTTGCCCGAACCGGAGCCGCCCATGATGGCGACGACCTGGCCGGCGCGCACGTCCATGGAAATGTCGCGCAAGACGGTGAAATCACCATAGCCTAGCGCCACACCTTCCAGGCGCAGGGCGAAGTCCGGGGTCTTGCTGGTTTGAGCGGGCATGGGCAACGAAAGGGTGTTTCGGCGGCGGAGCTTGCCCTGCTGTCCGGTCGATGCAACCGGCAAAATTCATAGCCGGCGCGGCGAAGACAGGCGGCGTCGGGAAGCGCCCTGTTACTCATATGCCGGGGGCGAGACTAGGCCTGGGCTCCCGGCGGCGAGGCGCCATTGTAGCCCGACGCTTTGTAATCACAACGCGATAGCCCGCGCGTGGAACAGTGTTTTCGGTTCAGGGAACAATATGCTTAGCGCCGCGCCTGTGCCGTCGCAGTCTCCCGGACCAGCCGCGCGACCAGGTCGGCGGTGCTCTCGCGCCGCGCGAGCGGCGCGCCCTGGCCGGCCCACAGGGACAGCACATCGGTGTTGCCGGCCTTGCCGCCCGCCGTGCGCATGGGGCGCGTCAGCGCGTTCTGCAGGGGGTACGGCAGGATGTCGGCCGCGATGGCGTCGGCCTCGCGCATGAAGGCGTTTTCGATGCCGCGGGCGGGCCGTCCCGAGAACGCCCGGGTCACGCGCGATTGCTCCGCGCGGGAGGCAGGCAGCAGCGCCTTGTAGGCTTCATTGATGCCGGATTCCGTGGTGGTCAGAAAGGCCGTCCCCATTTGTGCCAGATCGGCGCCCAGGGCCAGCGCGGCGGCGATGCCGCGGCCGTCCATGATGCCGCCGGACGCAATAACAGGGACGGATACTGCGTCGGCGACCTGTGGCACCAGCGCCATGGTGCCGATCAACGATTCCTCGAAGCCGCCCAGGAAGGTGCCGCGGTGGCCGCCAGCCTCGGCGCCCTGCGCCACGATGGCGTCCACGCCGTCCTGTTCCAGCGCGACCGCCTCGCGCACGGTGGTGGCGGTACCCACGGTCAGGATGCCCAGCTCGCGGCAGCGCGCGATGGCCGCGGCCGGCATGCGGCCGAAGGTGAAGCTGAAGACGGCCGGCCGTACCCGCAGGATGGCCTCGATCTGTTGCGGCAGCGGGTCGGCCTGCGGGCCGGGCTCGGCGGGAGCCGGAAGGCCCAGCTGCTGGTGGTAGCGCGCCATCAGCGCCAGCATGCGGTCGGCGTCGCCGCGCATGGGTTCTTCCGGCACCGATGCGAACAGATTGATGGCGAACGGCAGCGGCGTGCGCGCGCGGATGTCGCGCGCCGCCGCCTCGATCTGCTCGGGACTCATGTAGGCCGCCCCGAGCGACCCCAGGACTCCCGCCTTCGATGCCTCGGAAACCAGCTCCACCGTCGTGGCGCCGCCGGCCATGGGGGCCTGGACGATGGGATGGTGCAGCTTGAGCAGATCAATCAGACGGGTAGCCATGGAATTTCTCCTGGAAGGTTACTGAAGCTGGATGTTCCCAGCCTTGATGACGTGGGCCCACTTCTCGGTTTCGCTCTTGATGAAGGCGCCGAATTCCTCGGGCGTGCCGCCGCCGGCCTGGCTGCCGGTGTCGGCGATGGCCTTTTGCACGTCCGGTTCCTTCAGGATGCGGTTGAACTCGGCATTGAGCTTGGCGATGATGGGCGCGGGCGTGCCGGCGGGGGCGACGATGCCCTGCCAGTTATAGGACTCGAAGCCCGGCAGGCCGGATTCGGCCATGGTCGGCACGTCGGGCAGCACGGCCAGGCGCTTGGCGGAGGTGACCGCGATGGGGTGGATCTTGGCGCCCTGGATCGCAGGCAGCGCGGAATAGCCCATTTCGAACATCATCGAGATATGCCCGCCCATGAGGTCGGTCGCCGCCAGGCTGCCGCCCTTGTACGGGACGTGGACGATGTCGATCTTGGCCTGCTCGCGGAACATTTCGCCGGACAGGTGGTGCGCGCCGCCCACGCCAGACGAGCCGAACGACAGCTTGCCGGGCTGCTTCTTGGCCAGCGCGATCAGGTCCGCCAGCGTCTTCACGGGCAGCTCGTTGTTCACGCTCAGCACCAGCGGGCTGTTCTCGATCAGGATGATCGGGGCCAGATCCTTCTGCGGATCGTAGGGCATGTCCTTCATCAGCGTCGGGTTGACCGCCATGGGCGCCAGGTTGCCCGTGCCGATGGTGTAGCCGTCGGGCGCGGCGCGCGCGATCAGGTTGGTGCCGACCACGCCGCCCGCGCCCGCCTTGTTCTCGACCACGATAGGCTGGCCCAGCGAGTCGCCCAGCTTGCGGGCCAGGAGGCGCACGCGGGTGTCGGCGAAGCCGCCCGGCGCGTAGGGCACGATCATGGTGATGGGCTTGGCCGGCCAGTCGGTGGTCTGGGCCTGGGCGGCGCCGCTGAAGGCGGTGGCGGCTGCCAGCGCGACAATAAGGGGACGCAACGATTTCATGCAGATGACTCCTGGTTTTGTTTTTAGTGTGAACGGGCCCGCGGGCCGATCGCATTATGCCCAGCGGCATTGTCATCTGTCGTGATCTTTCCCAAGCGCCACGCGGATAGCATCAGCAGCGCGGCGCTGGCCGCCAGCACCTGCGGCAGGCCGACGCTCCACTGCGCGGCCCAGGACGCCAGCAACGGTCCCAGGATCTGCCCGGCGGCGAACGCCGCGGTCATGAGGGCTGCCGCGCGCGGCGCGGAGGCACCCGCCGAGCGTCTGGCGGCCAGCATGCCCGCCTGCGTGATCACCATGAAGGTGCCGCCCACCAGCACAGCGGCCACGATCACGGCGGCGATGTGGTGCCAGACGGCCACGGCCAGCATGCCCAGCGCCATGAGAGCCTGGGCGGCGCGCCAGATTTGCACGCTGTCGCGGCCCCGCGCCAGGCGAGGCACCAGCAGGCAGGACACCGCCGCGGCCAGGCCGAACAGGGGCCAGGCCCAGCCGAAGATGGCCGGGTCGGGAATGATTTCCTTGGCCATCGCCGGCAGGAAGGTGGCTGGGACGATGTAGCCCACGCCGAACGCGCCGTAGTGCAGCGCCAGCGCAGGGATGTCGCGCGGCAGCCGGGCGGCGTGAGCCGCGCTGGCCGATCGCGCCGGCATTGGCGTGGCTTGGCGGCGCAGCCCTGACCAGGCGATTGCGGACAGCGCCAGCGCCAGCCCCCCCAGCGCGAGCCAGACCGTGTCGGCGCGCGCGCCCCACGCCGCCAGCGCCAGGCAGGCCAGCCCCGTCAGCGCAATGCCCGCGCCCACGCCGGCGTAGGTCACGGCGGACGCGCCCGCCTCGCGCGGATCGCCCGCAGGCACCGCCCGCCATGCCGCCACGCAGATGAAGGCGCTGGCGCTGGCGTAGCCTGCGGCCAGCCGCAGCGCGCACCACATTGCCATGCCGTGCCAGAGCGGCATGGCCAGCGTCAGCAGCGCCACCGCAAGCAGGCTGGCCGCCAGCGTGCCGCGCAACCGGCGGATGGGCCAGGCGACCGCCGCCAGCGCGCCCAGCAGATAGCCCACGTAATTGGCGGAGGCCAGCCAGCCGCCCTGCGCCAGCGACAGCCCGGCCTCCTGCGCCATCAGGGGCCAGACCGGCGTGAAGGCGAACCGGCCTATGCCCATGGCGGCGGCCAGGGCCAGCGCTGCGGGCCATGCCAGGGCAGCGGCGCCGCGCGAGGCGGAAGGGTAAATGGGCGTTGACATGGCCCCTACTCTACGGCTGTACTAATATCATTAATAGTGAATTATTAAGATAGCGAGTTCTCAAAATGAGAAACTTGGACCTCGATGCGCTGCAGATCTTCAAGGCGGTTGCCGATCAGGGCGGCGTGGCGCGCGCCGCTGCCCACCTGAACCGCGTGCAGTCCAATGTGTCGACGCGCCTGAAGCAGCTGGAGGCCTCGCTGGAGGCGCCGCTGTTCCGGCGCCAGAATCGCCGGCTGGTGCTGTCGGACCAGGGGCGGGTGTTGTTGTCCTACGCCGACCGCCTGCTGCGCCTGGCTGACGAAGCCCAGGCCGCGGTACGCGACGGTTCCCCGCAGGGCGTGCTGCGCATCGGCACCATGGAAAGTACGGCCGCCGCGCGCCTGCCGCCCATTCTGGCGGCCTATCACGCGGCCTGGCCGCAAGTGCGGATCGAACTGGTGACCGGCACGTCGGGGGCGCTGGCAGCCAAGGTGCGCAACTACGAGATCGAGGCCGCGTTCGTGGCGCAGCCCTTTCCGGCCGAGGGCTTGGCGGCGATGGATGCGTTCAAGGAAGAACTGGCGCTGATTTCGCCCTTGGCCTGGGACCCGATCGACAGCCCCAAGGATCTGGGAGAGCGCAGCGTGATCGCCTTCGCGGCGGGATGCTCATATCGGCGCATCCTGGAGTCCTGGCTGAACCAGGAAGGCGTCGCGCCGGGCAAGGTGATGGAGTTCGCCTCGTACCACGCCATCGTCGCCTGTGTGGCGGCGGGTTCGGGCGTGGCCATCGTGCCGCGTTCGGTGCTGGCGGTGCTGGGGGCGGAGCACACGGTGCGCATCGGCGCCCTGTCCGGCTCGCATGGCAGGGCCCTGACTCAGCTGGTCTGGCGCGCCGATGACGACACGCCGGCCTTGCAGGCCCTGCGGCACAAGCTCGATTCGCCGCAAGGCTGAGGCATGCCGCGCGTGATGCGCGGCCCTTTTGCGCTTAGAAGCGGTAGCCGACGCCCAGCGTCGCGACCCACGGATCGATGCGCGCGGTGCCGATGTGCTGGCCGTCCAGCTTCACCTTGGAGCGGATGTCGATGTAGCGGATGTCCGCGTTCATGAACCAGCGCTCGTTGATCTTGAAGTCCGCGCCCAGCTGCGCGGCCACGCCCCAGGAGTCGCCCAGCTTCAGGTCCGAGCCCTTCAGCGCGCCTTCGGCCTGGGTGTCGAAGAAGTGGGTGTAGTTGATGCCCACGCCGATGTAGGGCTGGATCATGCTGTCGGGCAGGATGTGCCATTGCAGGCTCAGCGTCGGCGGCAATTGCTTGGTCGAGCCGATCTTGCCCAGGCCGCTGCCGCTGACGTCATGCTGGAAGGGCCAGGCGCCCAGCAGTTCGATACCGATGTTGCGCGTGGCCATGTAGGTCAGCGTGAAGCTCGGGCGCACGTTGTTGCTCACGTCGAGTCCGACGCTGCCATTGAGCACGGTGCCGTTGTTGGACGAGGGGCGGACCTGCGTCACGCCGACCTTGAACAGCACGTCGCCCGCTTCGTGGGCGTGCGCGGGGGCGGCGAGCGTGCCAGCGGCGAGCAGGCCGGCGATGGCGGTGGCGCGGATACGGCCGTTCAGCGAAAACATTCTCTTCTCCGATCTTTCCATTGGGTGAGACGACAGGTTCTCAAACCTGGCGTCCGGCCCGCTTGATGTGTGTCAAATCGTGAAAAGACCGCAATCGGAAAGTGGTTATGTTGCAACAGGCCGGAGGGCAGGCAAAAAAATCGCCGCCGGCGCAATGCGCTCGGCGGCGATCCGGTTGAGCCTGATCGTGGCGATCAGCGCGGCAGTTCGCTGCTGCCCATGAGGTAGGCGTCCACCGAGCGCGCGCATTGGCGGCCTTCGCGGATGGCCCAGACCACCAGGGACTGGCCGCGGCGCATGTCGCCGGCGGTGAAGACCTTCTCGACGTTGGTGCGGTAGTCGTCGGTATTGGCGCGCACGTTGCCGCGCGCATCGCGGTCCACGCCGAAGGCGTCCAGCACCGTCTGCACGGGCGACACGAAGCCCATGGCCAGCAGCACCAGGTCGGCCTTGATCTCGAATTCAGAGCCTTCGACTTCGCGCATCTTCATTTGGCCGGTGGCTTCGTCCTTGAACCATTCGACGCGCGCGCCGATCAGCTTTTCGACCTTGCCATTGCTGCCCTGGAGCAGCTTGGTAGTCACGGACCAGTCGCGCTCGCAGCCTTCCTCGTGCGAGGACGAGGTGCGCATCTTCAGCGGCCAGTACGGCCAGGTCATGCTCTTGTTTTCGCTTTCCGGCGGTTGGGGCATCAGCTCGAATTGCGTGACCGAGGCTGCGCCGTGGCGGTTGCTGGTGCCGACGCAGTCGGAACCCGTGTCGCCGCCGCCGATCACCACCACGTGCTTGCCCTTGGCCAGCGTCTGGTTGGTGAGCCGGTCGCCCGCCACCGCCTTGTTCTGCTGGCGCAGGAAGTCCATGGCGAAGTACACGCCCGACAGCTCGCGGCCGGGAACCGGCAGGTCACGCGGCGTTTCCGAACCGCCGCTCATCACTACCGCGTCGAACTCGGCCAGCAGCGATTCCGGCGTGCGCACCGTCAGGCCGTCGGCCACGGGGTCGCTGGGATTGCCGATGTAGGTCGACGGCGCGAACTCCACGCCCTCGGCTTCCATCTGCGAGATGCGGCGGTCGATCTGGTGCTTTTCCAGCTTGAAGTCGGGGATGCCGTAGCGCAGCAGGCCGCCGATGCGGTCGCTCTTTTCGAACAGCGTCACCGAATGGCCGGCGCGGGCCAGCTGCTGCGCGCACGCCATGCCGGCGGGGCCGGAGCCCACCACGGCAACCTTCTTGCCGGTCTTGCGCGCCGGCACCTGCGGCGACACCCAGCCTTCGGCCCAGCCCTTGTCGATGATGGCGTGCTCGATGGACTTGATGCCGACAGCGTCGCTGTTGATGTTCAAGGTACAGGCAGCTTCGCAAGGCGCCGGGCAGATGCGGCCGGTGAACTCGGGGAAGTTGTTGGTGGAGTGCAGGACGTCCAGCGCGCGCTTCCAGTCCTGCCGGTACACCAGGTCATTCCAGTCCGGGATGATGTTGTTGACCGGGCAGCCGTTGTTGCAGAACGGGATGCCGCAGTCCATGCAGCGCGCCGCCTGCTGCTTGGCCTGGTCGTCGCTCAGGTGCAGCACGAATTCGCGCCAGTTCTTCAGCCGCTTCTGCGGGGCCTCGGAGGCCTCCTGCAGACGCTGAAATTCCATAAAGCCGGTAATCTTTCCCATGGTATCCCTCACGCAGCCAGTTGTTGCGGGTTGGCTGCACGCCACATTTCACCCAATGCGCGGCGGTAGTCCGTCGGCATGATTTTCACGAATTTGCCGCGCGAGGCTTCCCAGTCGCCCAGGATTTCGCGGGCGCGGAAGCTGCCGGTGTAGCGGAAGTGGTCTTCCACCAGGCGGCGCAGGATGGTTTCGTCGGTTTCGCGTTCACCGCCGCGCTGCGCGCTGTGCCAGACGTCGATGTTGTTCTGGGCAAGCTGTTCCGCGTGCGGCACGATGCTTTCCAGTTCGACCATGGACAGGTTGGCGCGCTGCTTGAGCGTGCGTTCCGGATCCCACACGTAGGCCACGCCGCCCGACATGCCTGCCGCGAAGTTGCGGCCCGTGGCACCCAGTACGACGACGGTGCCGCCGGTCATGTATTCGCAGCCGTGGTCGCCGGTGCCTTCCACGACGGTGGCCGCGCCCGAGTTGCGCACCGCGAAACGCTCGCCGGCCACGCCGTTGAAGAACGCCTCGCCCGCCAGCGCGCCGTACAGCACGGTGTTGCCGGCGATGATGTGGTCGGGGCCGAAGCCGCGGAAGTCGTTGGGCGAGCGCACGATGATGCGGCCGCCCGACAGGCCCTTGCCGACGTAGTCGTTGCCTTCGCCCACCAGGTCCATCGTGATGCCGTGGGCCAGGAACGCGCCGAAGCTTTGGCCGGCCGTGCCGTTGCACTGGATGTGGATGGTGTCGTCCGGCAGGCCATCATGGCCGTAGCGCGCGGCCACCGCGCCCGACAGCATGGCGCCGATGGTGCGGTTGCGGTTGCGCACCGGGACGATGAACGAGACCTTCTCGCCGCGTTCCAGCGCGGGCTTGCTGCGCTCGATCAACTGGTGGTCCAGCGCGCCGGCCAGGCCGTGGTCCTGCTCTTCGGTCTGGCGCACGTCGGCGTCGGATTGCGTTTGATGGAACACGCGGGCGAAGTCCAGGCCCTGGGCCTTCCAGTGCTCCACGCCCGAACGCATGTCCAGCAGATCGGCGCGGCCGATCAGGTCGTCGAACTTGCGGATGCCCAGCTGGGCCATGATTTCGCGGACTTCCTCGGCGATGAAGAAGAAGAAGTTCACGACGTGCTCGGGCTTGCCCTGGAATTTCTTGCGCAAGACCGGGTCTTGCGTGGCCACGCCCACCGGGCAGGTGTTCAGGTGGCACTTGCGCATCATGATGCAGCCTTCCACGACCAGCGGCGCGGTCGCGAAGCCGAACTCGTCGGCGCCCAGGAGCGCGCCGATGACGACGTCGCGGCCGGTCTTCATCTGGCCGTCGGCCTGCACGCGGATGCGGCTGCGCAGGCGGTTGAGCACCAGCGTCTGTTGCGTCTCGGCCAGGCCCAGTTCCCAGGGCGTGCCCACGTGCTTGATGGACGACACCGGGGAGGCGCCCGTGCCGCCGTCATGGCCGGCGATCACGACATGGTCGGCCTTGGCCTTGGCCACGCCCGCGGCCACCGTGCCCACGCCGACTTCCGACACCAGCTTGACCGATACCGAGGCCTTGGAATTCACGTTCTTCAGGTCGTGGATCAGCTGGGCCAGGTCTTCGATGGAATAGATGTCATGGTGCGGAGGGGGCGAGATCAGGCCCACGCCCGGCACCGAGTAGCGCAGCTTGGCGATGTATTCCGACACCTTGTGGCCAGGCAGCTGGCCGCCTTCGCCGGGCTTGGCGCCTTGCGCCATCTTGATCTGGATCTGGTCGGCCGACGACAGGTATTCGGCGGTCACGCCGAAACGGCCCGAGGCCACCTGCTTGATCTTCGAACGCAGCGAATCGCCCTTCTTCAGTTCGACGTCCGCTTCGATGCGGTCCGAGCCCAGCACCGAGGCCAGCGTGTCGCCGTCCTTGATGGTGCTCTTGCCTTCGCGCATTTCGGCGCGGTAGCGCAGTTCGTCCTCGCCGCCTTCGCCGGTGTTGGACTTGCCGCCGATGCGGTTCATGGCCACGGCCAGCACCGAGTGCGCTTCGGTGGAGATCGAGCCCAGCGACATGGCGCCGGTGGCGAAACGCTTGACGATGTCCTTGGCGGATTCGACGTCGTCCAGCGGAATCGCGCGCGACGGATCGAAGCGGAACTCGAACAGGCCGCGCAGCGTCATGTGGCGGCGGCTCTGGTCGTTGATGATCTGCGCGTACTCCTTGTACGTGCGGTAGTTGTTGGCGCGCGAAGCGTGCTGCAGCTTGGCGATGGAATCCGGCGTCCACATGTGCTCTTCGCCGCGTACGCGATAGGCGTATTCGCCGCCCGCGTCCAGGTCGTTGGCCAGTACCGGATCGGTGCTGAAGGCGGCGCGGTGCTGGCGCAGCGCTTCCTCGGCCACCTGGAAAATGCCGATGCCTTCGATGTTGGAGGCGGTGCCGGTGAAGTACTTGTTCACCAGCGCGGTCTGCAGGCCCACGGCTTCGAAGATCTGCGCGCCGGTATAGGACATGTAGGTGGAAATGCCCATCTTGGACATGACCTTGTTCAGGCCCTTGCCGATGGCCTTGATGAAGTTCTTGACCGCCTTTTCGGGGTCGTTCATCTTGCCCAGCGATTCCAGCGCCAGGTAGGGGTGGATGGCTTCCGCGCCGTAGCCGCCCAGCAGCGCGAAATGGTGCACTTCGCGCGCCGAGCCGGTTTCCACGACCAGGCCGGTGTTGGTGCGCAGACCGGCGCGGATCAGGTGCTGGTGGACCGCGGACGTCGCCAGCAGCGCGGGGATGGCCACGCGCTCGCTGTCGACCAGGCGGTCGGACACGATCAGGATGTTGTAGCCGCTGCGCACCGCGTCCACGGCGCGCGCGCACAGCGCGGCCACGCGGGCTTCGATGCCCTCGGGGCCCCAGGCGGCGGGATAGGTGATGTCCAGCTCGAAGCTGCGGAACTTCTTGCCCGTGACCTGCTCGATGTCGCGGATCTGAGCCATGGCGGCGAAGTCCAGCACCGGCTGCGACACTTCCAGGCGCAGCGGCGGGTTGACGTTGTTGATGTCCAGCAGGTTCGGCTTGGGGCCGATGAAGGACACCAGCGACATCACCAGCTGTTCGCGGATGGGGTCGATCGGCGGGTTCGTGACCTGCGCGAACAATTGGCGGAAGTAGTTGTAGAACGGCTTGGCGCGATCGGACAGCACGGCCAGCGGCGCGTCGTTGCCCATCGAGCCGATGACTTCCTCGCCCGTCGTGGCCATCGGTTCCAGGATGAACTTGTAGTCTTCCTGGGTCCAGCCGAAGGCCTGCTGGCGGTCCAGCAGCGACACCTGCGACTGCGTGGCGACGGCGGCCTGGCGCGGGGCCGGCAGCGATTCCAGCTTGATCTGCAGGCGTTCGATCCACTGGCGGTACGGCCGGCTGTTGGCCAGCTGCAGCTTAATCTCGGCGTCGTCGATGATGCGGCCTTGTTCCAGGTCGATCAGGAACATCTTGCCCGGTTGCAGGCGCCACTTCTTGACGATGCGGTTCTCGGGGATGGACAGGGTGCCGGCTTCGGAAGCCAGGATGACCATGTCGTCATCGGTGACCAGGTAGCGGGCCGGGCGCAGGCCGTTGCGATCCAGCGTGGCGCCGATCTGGCGGCCATCGGTGAACGCAACCGCGGCGGGGCCGTCCCACGGCTCCATCATGGCGGCGTGGTACTCGTAGAAAGCGCGGCGGCTTTCGTCCATCTGCGTGTGCTGTTCCCAGGCTTCCGGGATCATCATCATCATGGCGTGGGCCAGCGAGTAGCCCGAATTCACCAGCAGTTCCAGGCAGTTGTCGAACGTGGCGGTGTCCGACTGGCCTTCGTAGACGATGGGGTACAGCTTCTTCAGGTCGTCGCCCAGCACGGCCGACTGCATCATGCCTTCGCGCGCGCGCAGCCAGTTGAAGTTGCCCTTGACCGTGTTGATTTCGCCGTTGTGGGCAATCATGCGGTACGGGTGGGCCAGCGGCCAGGCGGGGAACGTGTTGGTCGAGAAGCGCTGGTGCACCAGCGCCAGGGCCGACACCGTGCGCGGGTCGGCCAGGTCGCGGTAGTAGCGGCCGACCTGGTCGGCCAGCAGCAGGCCCTTGTAGACCACGGTGCGCACCGAGGCCGAGGGCACGAAGTATTCCTTGCCGTGCGCCAGATGCATGTTCTGGATGGCGTGGCTGGCGGTCTTGCGGATCACGTACAGCTTGCGCTCCAGCGCGTCCGGCACCATCACGTCGGCGCCGCGGCCGATGAACAGCTGGCGGATCACGGGTTCGCAGGCGCGCACGGCAGGCGACATGGGCATGTCCACGTCCACCGGCACGTCGCGCCAGCCCAGGACGACCTGGCCTTCGGCGCGCACGGAGCGTTCCAGCTCCTGTTCGCAGGCCAGGCGCGAGGCCGTTTCCTTGGGCAGGAACACCATGGCCACGCCGTACTCGCCGGGAGGCGGCAGCGTGATGCCTTGATGGCCGAGCTCGTCGCGATAGAGCGCGTCGGGAATCTGGATCAGGATGCCGGCGCCGTCGCCCATCAGCTTGTCCGCGCCGACCGCGCCGCGGTGGTCCAGGTTTTCCAGGATCTTCAGGCCCTGCTGGATGATGGCGTGGCTTTTCTTGCCCTTGATGTGGGCGACGAAACCGACGCCGCAGGCGTCATGCTCGTTCTTGGGGTTGTACAGGCCCTGGGCGGAAGGCAGCCCGATGCGGCTGGCATCGATGGGGGTCGCCTTGGGCGGGGGACAGGAGTCGATCGGGGTAATTTGGGGCATGGCGCGCTCCGCAGTGGGCCTGCGTCGTAATGTTGCAGTGCAGGAGACGGACAATACCCCCGACATGAGTAGGGTGCAATAGGAATAAATAGGGTATGTCCCCTATTTTTAATATGTACTGTCATTGATAGTTAATTCGGTGACGCATCAAGAGCTGCGCCAAATGGGCCTCGCCAGGAGGGTATGCACCAGTAAGGTGCTCGCTCATGCGACAAAGCGCCGTTTTTCTTGTTATATGTCCCCATTTATTTGGGGGATTTTGATAGCTGCGGCTGGCGCCGGCGTTGCGGAAACGCCAATGCGCACGGCGGTCTGCGCCGTAGTGGTGCGCCACAATGAAAGAACCCGCCGTTCAGGCGGGTCCGTAATCAGGAGGAGGTCGACGTGGGCGTCGTGGTGGGCGGCGAGGAACTCGGTTCCGCGTCGGTAGACGCCGCCGCCGGCTTCTTGCGCGGACGTCCGCGCTGGCCAGGTGCGACCCGGCGGCTGGCGGTATGGGCCAGGCTGGCGATGAAGGCGGGACCGCCCAGCGCCCATTGTCCGGAGACAGCCTGGTCGATGCGCTGCGTTTCCTCGCGCGACAGGCCGTCCTGCAAGCGCTTGCGGTAATTGGCCTGGCGGTCGAACGGGGTATTGCCACAGGCCCAGTAGTCTGCGTGGTCCGACTGCCATTGCGCGGGCGCAGCGGTGGTGTTGCCGGTATGGCTGGAAGCGGACGACCAGGGCCAGGAATCGGGATCCTGCGAGGCGCCGCTGCGCACCGGGTAGGTTTCGAGCCAGACCAGCGACGGCAGCACCCAGGCGCCCGGTTCCAGCAAGGCAGAGCGGTAGCGGCCGGCGAAGACCCGGCCGCCGCGCAGGCGCGCCGCAAGGTTGCGGCCCAGCGTCTGCATCAGGCGCGGCAGGCCTTCCTCGTCCGCGGGCGTGGCCAGCAGCAGGATGCGGTCGTTGGCAAGCAGCCAGCCGTGAACCGAGACTCGGTGGCGTTGGGCGGATTCGCCCAGCCACGTGGCCAGTTGGTTCAATATGTCGGCCGGCGCGGGCTGCGACGGCGCCGCCAGCGGCTGGATGAAGTTGGCCTGCACCAGTTGGGGCAGCCCAGGGGCGTACAGACGGGGCAGACGGGCCATAGTGTCAGGACTTGCGCATTTGGAAGAACGGGTTGTCTTCGCTCACGGTATATAAATAGTGCCACGGTGGGCGCTGGTCAAGTCCCGTGATCATGGTCAGGGCAGGAAATCGCTTTTTTTCTGTCGTTCGTACCCCATAAAGCCCAGGTTAACATTCGGCGACGGAACGTCGTACCGTGGATATCCCCTAATCCGCGAGACGTTCTTTCCCATCATTCCGACCGGAGGAAAGCAATGGCAGTCGCCCTGGAACTCATTTCGCAGCATCGCTGCTTCGGCGGCTGGCAGCGCTATTACCGCCACGAGTCCGCGGAGATCGGCCTGCCCATGCGCTTCTCCGTCTACCTGCCGCCGCAGGCCGAGCAAGGCCCGGTTCCGGTGCTCTTCTACCTGGCGGGCCTGACCTGCACGGAAGAGACCTTCATGATCAAGGCGGGCGCCCAGCGCCTGGCCGCCGAGCTCGGCGTCATGCTGGTCACCCCGGACACCAGCCCGCGCGGCGCCAACGTGGCCGGCGAGGACGAAAGCTGGGACCTGGGCACCGGCGCGGGCTTCTACGTGGACGCCACCACCCCCGCCTGGCGCGACCGCTACCGCATGTACAGCTACGTGACGCAGGAACTGCACGGCATCGTCACGGGCGAGGCCCTGCCCGGCGACGCGTCGCGCACCGGCATCTTCGGCCATTCCATGGGCGGCCACGGCGCGCTGGTGCTGGCGCTGCGCAACCCCGGCAAGTTCCGCTCGGTGTCGGCGTTTGCGCCCATCGCCGCGCCCAGCCAGTGCCCCTGGGGCAAGAAGGCGTTCGGCGCCTACCTGGGCGACAGGACCGAGGATTGGGCCGCGTACGACGCATCCGCGCTGATGCGCGGCGCCACCAACCCGTTTCCCGCTGGCATCCTGATCGATCAAGGCGAGTCGGATCAATTCCTGGCCGAACAGTTGTATCCCGAGGTATTCGAGGCAGCCTGCGCCGCCGCTGGCCAGCCGCTGGACCTGCGGCGCCATCCGGGCTACGACCATGGCTACTACTTCATCTCGACGTTCATCGAGGATCACATCCGGTTTCACGTCGAGCGGCTTGGAAAACCGGCGCCCTGAGGGCGCGCTTCTATACTGGCGGGCCTGCCGCGGCAGGCTGCTTGCGCGCCCCGGCGCGCCGCCTGCGGTCTGTGCTCAATAGGAACGCCTGATTTGATCAACGGAATCGCTCCCTTCGTCTGGATACTGCTGGGCGCCGTCGTCGTCCTGCTGCCGGGCATCGTCATGCTGCTGGGCCGCGGCGGCCCGCGAGACGAGCGCGGCCGCAGGATGTTCCAGTTCCGGCCGGTGCGCCGCCTGTTTGGCCTGATGCTGGTGCTGCTGGGATGCGTGTCGGGCCTGCTGGCCCTTTCGCTGGTGCAATTCTTCCGCCTGACGACCGATGAGCCGGTGGCGCATATTGAAGTGCGGCAGGTGGCCGACGGCCAGTTCCAGCTCAACGCCAGCGCGCCTGGCACCGGCACCAAGCAGTACGTCCTCTACGGGGATCAGTGGCAGATCGATGCGCGGGTCGTGCGCTGGCGCCTGCCGGCGCTGATGGCCGGCGTGCCGCCGCTGTACCGGCTGGAGCGCCTGTCCGGCCGCTATAGCGATGCGGCGCGGGAAGCCTCGGCCACGCGCTCGGTCCACGCGCTGGACGACTGGCCGGCGCCGGATCTGGCATCGCTGAAGAAGAATTTCCCGAACTGGTTCCCGTTCGTCGATGTCCAATTTGGCAGCGCTGCGTATATGCCGCTGTTCGATGGCGCCCGCTACCAGGTGTTGATGGATCCGCGCGGGGCGCTGTTCGTGCGGCCCGACGGCGAAGCTACGGCCGAGGGCTTGAAGCGGCTGGGCTGGTAGGACAAGCCGCAACCGCGTTCGGATTCAGGGGCTGGCCATCCGCCGGCAGCGCTCGTTTGTCCCACGGCGGCAAACCACCCCGAAAAAATAAACGGGGACGCAAGGCGACGAATGAAACTTTGACGCGCCGCAATAGTCGAATTAGCACTCCCAATACTAGAGTGCTAACATCGAATCCATGTCGTTATCCCTTCGCCATCCGGAGACCCCCGCTATGAAGCAACCCAGTACCTCGTTGGCCGCTACCGGCAACGCCCTGGCGTTGGCCATTGCCAATCCGGGCGCACTTGGCACGATCGACGCTTATATCTCCTCGGTCAACCGCCTGCCGGTCTTGTCCGCGGAACGTGAAACCGAGCTAGGCCGCCGCCTGCGCGACCAGGAAGACCTGGGCGCCGCGCGTGAACTGATTCTGTCGCACCTGCGCCTGGTGGTGTCGGTGGCGCGTCAGTACCTGGGCTATGGATTGCCGCATGCCGACCTCATCCAGGAAGGCAACGTGGGTCTGATGAAGGCCGTCAAGCGCTTCGACCCCGAGCGCGGCGTGCGCCTGGTGTCGTTCGCCGTGCACTGGATCAAGGCCGAAATTCACGAGTACATCATCCGCAACTGGCGGCTGGTGAAGGTCGCGACGACCAAGGCCCAGCGCAAGCTGTTCTTCAACCTGCGCAGCATGCGCCCCGACGGCCAGACGCTGGATCCGGAACAGGTCGACCACATCGCGCGCGAACTGAACGTGCGCCGCGAAGACGTGAGCGAAATGGAAGTGCGCCTGTCCGGCCGCGACATGTCGCTGGAAAACCAGGACGATGACGATGACAGCTACGCGCCCATCGCCTACCTGTCCGACGAGGGCCGCCAGGAACCCACCCGGGTGCTGGAACGCGCCGCCCGCGACCAGCTGCAAAGCGCCGGCCTGACCGACGCGCTGCAAGCGCTGGATCCGCGTTCGCGCCGCATCGTCGAGGCCCGCTGGCTGCAGGACGACGGCGGCGCCACGCTGCACGAACTGGCGCAGGAGTTCGGCGTGTCGGCCGAGCGCATCCGCCAGATCGAAGCGGCCGCCCTGAAGAAGATGCGCGGCAACCTGGCCTCTTGAGGCGCTTGTCGAACCATGCGAAGGGCCGCGATCAGCGGCCCTTTTGCTTTTCCGGCGCGCCGCGACCGCGCATGAATATATTGATACAAATTCGGGCGGAAATTTTGCGCGGCGCGAGAAACTTAATGAGGATCGCACCGCCTAACTTCATGTAGACCGCGAACTTCGGTTAGCAGTCTTGTCATCCGTCTCGGCTTCTCCTCTTTCCCCTCCCCTATGAGACGGATGCTTGCGGGGCACCATGCATACCTGGTGCCCCGTTTTTTATGCGCGTCCGGTTCGCGCCTGCACCGGACTCAAGCGGCCAACGCCGTGCGCAGCCGGAGCAAGAAGCCCGGCTTGTCTAGGCCGCCTGGGCGTTGTCGGAGGCCGTCATGGCGCCATGCCACAGCGCGTCCTGCACGCGCCGTACGCCGGTCGCCATCGAACCGTCCTGGTACAGCTTGATCCAGCGGTAGCCGGGCGCCATGTTGTCCACCACGTGCTTGCCGTCGCGGATGCTGAACTGGAAGCAGGTCGACGGCGTGGCCAGCAGGCGCAGGTTGTGGCGGCGGCGGTCGAACTCATGGTGCACATGGCCCCACAGCAGCACGCGGACCTGCGGCCAGCGCGCCAGCAGCTTGAACAGGGCCTGCGGGTTGTCGATCATCATCGAATCGTGCCAATGGCTGTCGATCTGCATGGGGTTGTGATGCATGGCGACCAGCGTGTGGCGGCCCGGAGCCTCGGCCAGCGCGGCCTCCAGCAGGTCGAGCTGGCTCGCGGGCAGATGGCCGGCGTTGGAACCGGGCACGGTGGTGTCCAGCGTGACCACGCGCCAGGCGCCCACGTCCGTCACCGGAACCGACCATTGCGGCAGTTCCTGGCGCATCACGGCCGGCAGATCATGGTTGCCGGGCAGACAGCGGATGCAGGCCTGCGCCAGCGCCGGCGCCTCGGACAGGACGCGCGCCAGCCGGCGATAGGCCGCGGCTTCGCCGTCCTGGGACATGTCGCCGGTCGCCAGCAGCAGATCGGGATGCTTGCCGTCCGCCTCGATCTGGCGCAGCACCGCGCGCAGGCTGGCGTCCGTGTTGACGCCCAGCATCGAGGTTTCAGGTTCGCCGAACAGATGGCTGTCGGTCAGCTGGACCAGCATGGCGGGCGCGTCGTCGCGCCGGGTCAGGGAATGAATCCGGGCCAAGTGCCGCTCCTGCAAAGTTTGTGCGATTCCACATTACCCAAAAAACACGGCGCGACGCGTATCGCTTGTCCGCATTGGGGTAACGAAACGTGCATTCTCCACGATTCCTGGTAGTTCCTGCTCCGGTCCGGGAGGAAAAAGCCGCTATTCTTGTGGAACTTCACACAAGCTCCACCCACAGAACATGGATGTAGGTTTTCTCGTATTCGGCCTGGCGGGTCTGTTGACGCTGGTCTGCTTCATGCCACCCCTGGCCGGCCGCCTCAAGCTGCCCTATTCGGTGCTGCTGGCCATCGTCGGCTGTCTGCTGGGCATCATCGTGCACGTCCACGGCTGGGCGCCCAGCTGGATCGGCGACTTCCTGGATTCGCTGGAACGCTTCGAGATTTCGTCCGAAACCTTCCTGATGGTGTTCCTGCCGGTGCTCTTGTTCGAGACCGCGCTGTCCATGAACGTGCGGCGCTTGATGGACGATATCGGACCCATCCTCATGATGGCCATCGTGGCCGTGGTGGTCTGTACCGTGGTGGTCGGCGTCACGCTGGACGCCATTTCGCCCTACGGCTTGGTGGTCTGCCTGCTGCTGGGCGCCATCGTCGCCACCACCGACCCCGTGGCGGTGGTGGGCATCTTCCGCGAAGTGGGCGCGCCCAAGCGCCTGACCACCCTGGTCGAAGGCGAAAGCCTGTTCAACGACGCGGCCTCCATTGCCCTGTACTCCGTGCTGTTGGCCGTGCTGGGCGGCCATGGCGAACTCACCGCCAGCGGCATCTTCAACGACTTCATCGTGCACTTCATCGGCGGCGGCCTGGCGGGTTTCGCCATGGGCCGGCTGGCCTGCTTCCTGTTCGCCTGGCTGCGCGGCTTTCCCACCGCGGAAATCACGCTGACCCTGACGCTGGCCTATCTGTCCTTCTTCATTTCCGAGCACTACCTGAACGTGTCGGGCGTGGTCGCCACCGTGATCGCGGGCCTGGTGGTGGGATCCACCGGCCGCACGCGCATGTCGCCGACCACCTTCGAATACCTGTCCAGCGCCTGGGAGCAGTTCGGCTTCTGGGCCAACTCGCTGATCTTCCTGTTCGCGGCCATGCTGATCCCCAAGCTGATGGCGGCCGCCGACTGGCAGGAACTGGCGCTGGTGGCCGTGGTGTTCGTGGCGACGCTGGTCGCGCGCGCCATCGTCGTCTTCGGTCTGTTGCCGCTGCTGGGCCTGACTCGGCTGGGGACCAAGGTCAGCAGGCCCTACAAGGTTGTCATGCTGTGGGGCGGCCTGCGCGGCGCGGTGTCGCTGGCGCTGGCGCTGGCCGTGACGGAGCAGACCGGGGTGGCCGAAGAGGCGCGCCAGTTCATCGCGGTGGCCACCACCAGCTATGTGCTGCTGACCTTGTTCATCAACGGCATCAGCCTGCGGCCGCTGATTCGCATGCTGGGCCTGAACCAGTTGTCGCCGGTGGAGCGCACCATCCGCAACCAGGCGCTGGCCGTGGCGCTGGAAGACCTGCAGGGCAAGACCGAAGAGGTCGCCAAGACCGAGCATATCGGCACCGAGGTCCGCGACCGCATTCGCGCCGTGTTCGACGCCAGCCTGACCAGCGTGCATGACGGCCAGGTCAGCCAGATGACGGACGACCAGCGCGTGGCGGTGGGGCTGGCCATCGTGGCCCAGCGCGAAGAGGAAATGTTCTTCGACATCCTGAAGGCGCAGATCGTGGACTGGCGCATGGCCGAAACGCTGCTGGCGCGGGCCGAACGGCTGGAGGACGCGATCCGGCTGGGCGGCATTCCGGGTTTTGAGCGCGCCATCGTTGCCGACGTGCGCTATTCCACCGGTTTCCGGCTGGCCTTGCGGCTGCATTACCTGTTCGGCTTCCAGGGCTGGCTGGCGCGTGAACTGGGCCAGCGCTTCGCCAACCTGATGAGCAAGCGGTCGGTCGCGCAGCGCCTGATCGCCTTCGCGCGCGAACAGATCACGCCCCTGCTGGGCGAGGACGCCACGCAGCGCATCGTGTCCCTGCATCAGCGCCGCCTGGACCTGATCGAAAACGCCATGCAGGCCCTCAACCTGCAATATCCGTCTTATGCCCAGTGGCTGCAGGAAAGCTACCTGGGCCGCGTGGCCCGCGAAATGGAGCGCATCCGCTACCGCGACATGCTTGAGCAGTTCCTGATCAGCGGCGAGGTCTACGCCGACCTGATGGCGCAGTTGAAGAGCCGCTGGGCCCACATCGACAAGCACCCGCCGCTGGACATCGAAATGAGCGCGGCGGACCTGATCAAGCGCGTGCCGCTGTTCGAAGGCCTGTCCGCCGATTCCCTGCGGGCCATCAGCAAGCTGCTCAAGCCACGCCTGGCGCTGCCGGACCAGCGCGTGCTGAACAAGGGCCGCCATGGCGAAGAAATGTGTTTCGTGGCCTCGGGCGCCGTGGCCGTGCACCTGCCGGACAACACCATGATCGAACTGGGCAGCGGTGAATTCTTCGGCGAACTCGGCCTGCTGGGCGAACAGCAGCTGATGCCGGAGGTGACGTCGCTGGGTTACAGCAAGCTGCTGATGCTGTCCTCGCGCGATTTCCACGCCCTGCTGGCGCGCGACGAGCATCTGCGTGAACGTATCCAGGTCGTGGCCAAGCAACGCCTGCGCGCAATCGAGGTGTGGAAGCAGTTTTCGCAGGCCAATGCCGCGCCCGCCCCGGTCCCCGCGCCGGCCTCGGCGCCGAGCCCGGCCCAGGCCGCCGAGGCCGCGGAAGCGGCGGGCGCTGCGTCCGGCACCGATACCCAAGCGGCGCGCGAAGCCGCGGGGGCGGATGCGCCGCCTGCAAGCGGCCTGCCAGGGAATCTCGCCGGCAACGTCACGGACACCCCGGCGCTGGGCGAGCCGGGCATCGTTCCGCGTTGATTCAGGAGTCGTGGCGGCCCGCGCAGCCGCGGGCCGCGAGGCTCAGGCCGGGATTTCGCCGGCCGCGCGGCGTTGCATGATGTCTTCGATGATCACCAACGCCGCTTCCAGCGTGAATTCGCCTTCCGCAACCTGGCGCACGGCCGTGGCCGCGTCGATGGTGGCGATCTCCATCACCTCGCCGTCCCGGTTGGCAGGACGGGCATCGGCTGCCAGCACGCAGGTGCTGGTCAGGACATCCTCGACCTGATAGCCCTCGGGCAGTCGGCGGTGGATGCGCAGGATGGTGCGCAGGGGCGAGCGCCGCGTCAGGTCGGGCGCGTCCAGGCCCGCCTCTTCGCCGCATTCGCGCACCAGCGCCAGTTCCAGGTCTTCGCGGCTGCCGGCCAGGCCGCCGACCAAGGTGTCCCACATACCGGGATCGGTCGATTTGCTGAGCGCGCGCCGCGCGACCCACAGGCGGCCATCCGGCGTCCATGCGTTCAGATGCACGGCCTTGGTGAGCAGGCCCAGCGGCCGCACCGCCGCGCGTTCGATCACGCCCAGCGGCTCGTCGCCGTCCAGAACATCCAGCAATTCGTCGCGCCAGCCACGTAGGCAGTTGGCTTGGCGCAACAGTTGCGCGGCCTGTTCGAGCACGCCGTTCAGGTCTGCGCCGGGCTGCAGGTCCGCGCCGATGCGCAGGCTTGCGCCGTCCGTTGCGATGCCGGGCGCATCGCGCAATGCGTCGCACGCCGCATGCGTGGCCCAGCCGCAGCGACGCCCCGCTATATATAAAGCGCGCGCGCCTTCCGGGGCGGGCTCTTGCGCGCGGGCGCGCAGGTCGGCGTACAAGTCGGACAACTGCTTGGGCATCGTGGAACCGTGGTGATGATGTTGCCGACGATTTTATGCCACCCTGTTTATCGCGCGCGGTCAAGGGGCGCGCGGAGATGGGGGCGGGCCTGACGAATTCAAGGGCACTAACTTACATCTATTTGCGCGTCCGCTATAATCCGCCAGTTTCTTTGTGATTTCGAGTGGGAACGACAGGGGCCGCTCTATCTCCCCGTCACGCCCTACCATCTAATAATTGCGCGTTGCCCGGTTCCGGTGACTTCCGCCACTAGCGAACGGACCTTCGCGCCGTGTTTCGAGGTAAGCATGAAGAAGTGGAGAGGGATACTGGGGGCTTGTGCGATGCTGATTGGCAGCGTGGCAGGTGCTCAGGTGCAAGATATGCCCGGCGGCCCGAAGGTCAATCAGCTCAATCTGCATGAAGGCGTGACGGCAATCTCGCGCGACATCATGTGGTTGCATTGGATGCTGCTCACGATCTGTATCGTGATCTTCATCGGCGTCTTCGGAGTGATGTTCTACTCCATCTGGGCGCATCGAAAATCCCGTGGTCATAAAGCCGCGACCTTCCATGAGCATCTGGGCGTGGAAGTCGCCTGGACCGTCATTCCGTTCATCATCGTCATCGCCATGGCGCTGCCCGCCACCAAGACGGTGGTTGCGATGAAAGACACTTCCAGCGCCGACCTCACCGTGAAGGTCACCGGCTACCAATGGAAGTGGGGCTACGAGTACCTCGACGGCTCGGCCACCGGCATCAAGTTCCTTTCCACGCTCTCGACCCCGCGCGCTCAGATCGAGAACCGCGAACCCAAGGGCGAGTTCTACCTGATGGAAGTGGACAACCATCTGGTCGTCCCGGTGAACAAAAAGATCCGCATCGTGCTGACCGCGGCCGACGTCATCCACTCGTGGATGATTCCGGACTTCGGCGTCAAGCAGGACGCCATACCCGGCTTCCTGCGCGACACCTGGTTCAACGCCGACAAGCCTGGTATCTACCGTGGCCAGTGCGCGGAACTGTGCGGCAAGGATCACGCATTCATGCCCATCGTCGTGGAAGTCATGGCGCAAGCCGACTACGATAAGTGGGTTGAAGACCAAAAGAAGAAGATGGCGGCAAACGCCGACGATCCCAATAAAGAGTGGACGGAAGCCGAACTGGTTGCCCGCGGCGAAAAGGTTTTCGCGGCGAATTGCGTTGCCTGTCACCAGGCCAATGGCAAGGGCATCCCGGGCAGTTTCCCCCCGCTCGACGGAGACAAGGTTGTTCTGGGCCCGAAGGCCGAACAGATCAACACCGTGCTGAAGGGCAAGCCCGGCACCGCGATGGCGGCATTCGGCGGGCAGCTCAACGATGTCGAAATCGCAGCGGTCATCAGCTATACGCGCCATGCCTGGAGCAATGCAGGCAAGGGGCAGGACCCGACGGTTCTACCGAAGGACGTGCAGGCTGCGCGCTGATTGCGCGCGCCTCGCCACACCCTCGCAGAACCGGTTCCGTTTAGTTAGAGATACCCTGCCGGCCCCGTCGATCGGGCCCGGCACTCAGCAGGAAGGAGTCCATCATGAGCAGCGTCACTGTAGACCACGTGTCGCCGGGCCACGGCCACGGTCACGATGACCACCACCACGCCATCCCCACCGGCTGGCGCCGCTGGCTTTTCGCCACGAACCACAAAGACATCGGGACGATGTACCTCATCTTCTCGTTCGTCATGCTGCTGGAAGGCGGCACGCTGGCGCTATTGCTGCGCACCGAGCTCTTCGAGCCGGGCCTGCAGTTCTTCCGCCCCGAACTCTTCAACCAGTTCACCACCATGCACGGCCTCGTCATGGTGTTCGGCGCGGTCATGCCGGCCTTCGTGGGTTTCGCCAACTGGATGATCCCGATGCAGATCGGCGCCTCCGACATGGCGTTCGCCCGCATGAACAACTTCAGCTTCTGGCTGCTGCCGGTGGCCGCGATCATGCTGACCGCGTCGTTCTTCGTGCCCGGCGGCGCCACCGCGGCCGGCTGGACGCTGTACGCGCCGCTGTCGCTGCAGATGGGCCCGGGCATGGACCTGGCGATCTTCGCGCTGCACATCATGGGCGCTTCGTCCATCATGGGCGCGATCAACATCATCGTCACCATCCTGAACATGCGCGCGCCCGGCCTGACGCTGATGAAGATGCCGCTGTTCTGCTGGACCTGGCTGATCACCGCCTTCCTGCTGCTGGCCGTGATGCCGGTGCTGGCCGCCGCCATCACCATGGTGCTGACCGACCGCCATTTCGGCACGGGCTTCTTCAACGCCGCCGCAGGCGGCGACCCGGTCCTGTATCAGCACGTGTTCTGGTTCTTCGGGCATCCCGAGGTCTACATCATGATCTTGCCGGCGTTCGGCATCGTGTCGGCCATCGTGCCCGCGTTCGCCCGCAAGAAGCTGTTCGGCTACGCCTCCATGGTTTACGCGACGGCTTCCATCGCCGTGCTGTCCTTCATCGTGTGGGCGCACCACATGTTCACCACCGGCATGCCGGTGACGGGCCAGCTCTACTTCATGTATGCCACCATGCTCATCTCCATCCCCACCGGGGTGAAGGTGTTCAACTGGGTCGCCACCATGTGGCGCGGCTCCATGACGTTCGAGACCCCGATGTTGTTCTCGATCGGCTTCATCTTCGTGTTCACCATGGGCGGCTTCACCGGCTTGATCCTGTCGGTGGCGCCGATCGATATCCAGGTCCACGATACCTACTACGTGGTTGCGCACTTCCACTACGTGCTGGTGGCGGGCTCGCTGTTCGCCCTGTTCGCCGGCGCCTACTACTGGGTGCCCAAGTGGACCGGCCGCATGTACAGCGAAAAGCTGGGCAAGCTGCACTTCTGGTCGACGCTGATCTCGTTCAACGTCACCTTCTTCCCGATGCACTTCCTGGGCCTGGCAGGCATGCCGCGCCGCTACGCCGACTATGCGGGCCAGTTCACGACGTTCCACCAGATGGCCACCATCGGCGCGTTCTGGTTCGGCCTGTCGCAGCTGATCTTCCTGTGGGCGATGGTGCGTTGCTACATGGGCAAGGGCGAACCCGCCGCGGCCAAGCCGTGGGAAGGCGCCGAAGGCCTGGAATGGACCGTGCCGTCGCCTGCTCCCTTCCATACGTTCGAAACCCCGCCCGAAGTGAAGTAAGGCAGCCTTTCATGTTTCAGGTAGCACAGCAATGACACCCGAGCAGCGCCGCCGCAACAAGATCGCAGGTCTGGTCCTGCTGGCTTTCGTCATTGCCGTGTTTGCCTGGACCGTGCTGCGCGGCTCGGCCCTGCTGTCTGGCGTCGCGGTCAGTTAGGCGCGGGCCATGAGCGACGACCTGCGCGAAACCTCCCAGCGCAAGCTGAGTTTCCTTCAGACCATGAAGGCGGTGGCGTGGGGGTTCTTCGGCGTGCGCAAGGGGGCGGGCCATCGGGAAGACGTCGCCAAGCTCAACCCGGTCCATGTGATCGTGGCGGGGCTGCTGGCAGCGGCTATCTTCGTTACTGTGCTGGTATTAATTGTGCGTTGGGCCGTTTCCAGCCTGACTTGAATCACTTAATTCTATAAATCTGTACCAGGGAGAAAGCCATGAGTGCAAGCCACTCGGTTCAAGGTAAAGAGGCACCGTACTACTTCGTGCCCGCCGACTCGGGTCATCCCGTGCGTACGGCTGTGGCGCTGCTGTTCATGGGCCTGAGCGCCGCGGCCTGGATCAACGGCGTCAGCTGGGCCAAGTGGACCCTGCTGGCGGGCTTCATCGGTTTGATCGTGGTGCTGTACTACTGGTTCGGCGACGCCATCCACGAATCCGAGATCGGCCTGAACAGCAAGCGCATCGACGGTTCCTACCGTTGGGGCATGAGCTGGTTCATCTTCTCGGAAGTCATGTTCTTCGCGGCGTTCTTCGGCGCCCTCTGGTACACGCGCACCATCACCACGCCGTGGCTGGGCGACATGGACCACCGCCTGATGCTGTGGCCCGACTTCCAGGCCGTGTGGCCGAACTTCGGTCCCGCCGGCGTGGTCGAGCACTTCCAGACCGTCGGACCTTTCTGGCTGCCCACCATCAACACGGCGCTGCTGCTGAGCTCCGGCGTCACGTTGACCATCGCCCACCATGCGCTGCGCGAAAACCATCGCGGCAAGACCATCTTCTGGCTGCTGGCCACCGTGGTCCTGGGCTTCGTCTTCGTGGCCTGTCAGGCTTACGAATACCACCACGCCTATACCGAGTTGAACCTGAAGTTCAATTCGGGCGCCTACGGTTCGCTGTTCTACATGCTGACGGGCTTCCACGGCTTCCACGTGCTGCTGGGCGCTACCATGTTGACGGTCATCCTGATCCGCCTGATCCGCGGGCATTTCACGGCCGACCATCACTTCGGTTTCGAAGGCGCCGCCTGGTACTGGCACTTCGTGGACGTGGTGTGGCTGGGCCTGTACCTGTTCGTGTACTGGTTCTGAGCGTTACGCGGAAACTATGAAGCGCGCCAGTTCTTGTGTGAGAACTGGCGCGTTTTACTCATCTGCGATCGGGATGCACTTGCGGGAACCCGCGGCCCGGATGCCTATCTAAGGCCTGTGCTTTCGATCCAGCCCATGTAATGGGCGAACAGCACAAACAGGAACAGAGCCACCGACAATCCGATGCGCACCGTCAGCGCGTTGACCGTGCGGCTGGTGGTTCCCTTGTCCCGCATCAGGTAGACCAGAGCCGATGCCAGGCTGGCCAGAATCCCGATAAAGGCCAGGACGACGAAAACGCGCATGGTGGTCTCCGGACGAATCAGAGTAGTTATTGTAGAAATATGGCCCGACCGCATTCAACCCGATACACGGTAGCCGCCTTGCTGTTGCTGGGTGCCGCCGTGGTCATCCTGGCATCGCTGGGGCAATGGCAATTGCGCCGCGGCGATGAGCGACGCGCCATTCTGGCCGCTATCGAAGCGGGCCGCAAGCAAGCGCCGCTGCCCTTGACCCCGGCCACCGATCCCGCCGAGATGACCGCCTGGCGTTCGGCCCAGGCCAGCGGGGTCTGGCTGCCGCAATTCAGTGTACTGCTGGACAATCGCAACCACGACGGCAAGCCCGGCTATTGGCTGGCCACGCCCTTGCTGCTGGACGCCGATGCGCGCCGCGCCGTGCTGGTGCTGCGCGGCTGGATTCCGCGCGTCATGGGCATCCAGGGCCAGGGTCCTGCGCAGCCGCCGCTGCCCGCCACGCCCGAAGGGCAGCAGACAGTGACGGGCGAACTGTCGCCGCGCGTGCCGCGCCTGTTCGAGATCTGGTCGCTGGGCGGGACGGAGCAATCCGCCTTGCCGGCGTCGCTGCCCGCGGCTGGCGGCGTTTTGCCGCAGGTGCAGAACCTGCCGCTGGACGCATACGCCAAGTCCACCGGTCTGGCGCTGCTGCCCACGGTGCTGTCGCAATCCGCAAGTGGTGCTGAAGACGGCCTGGTGCGCGATTGGCCGCAGCCGTCCGTGGACTTCCAGCAGAACACGTCCTATGCCATACAGTGGTTTGCCTTTGCCTCGATTGCCGCCGTCGCATGGCTGGTGGTGCTGGGGGGCGCCATCCGGCGCATGCGGCGCGCGCAGAACGCGCCCGGCGCCTGACCGGGACGCCGATTCTTAACCCGCAAGACGACAGGATACAAAGTGGCTCGCGACCTTTCCTCTACCAAGCCCGCACGCAAGCGCTCCCTGATGCCGATGCTGCTGGTGTTCCTGTGCTCGCTGGCGCCCATCGTCGCGGCGGTCGTGGTCTACATGAATCCGCAGTGGTGGCCCGATGAGTCCAGCAATTACGGCGCGCTCCTGAATCCGCAGCGGCCCATGCCCGCGGCCGCGGAATTGCGCCTGACCACGTTGGATGGCCAGCCTTTCGACCTGCAGAGCCTGAAGGGCAAGTGGCTGCTGGTGGCCGCCGACGGCGGCGCTTGCCCGGAAAGCTGCGCCCGCAAGCTCTTCATCGCGCGCAACAGCCATGCCAGCCAGGGCAAGAACGTCGACCGGCTGGCGCGTGTCTGGTTCATCACGGACGATGCGCCCGTGCCGGACAAGGTGCTGGAAGCCTACAAGGGCACGGTCATGGTGCGCGCGAATCCGGACCAATTGGCGCGGTTCCTGCTGGCGCGCGATACTGCGGCGGGCCAGCCCGGGCTGGAGGCGCCGATCTGGGTGATCGACCCGTTGGGCAACCTGATGATGCAGTACCCTGCCGAGGCCGATGGCGTGAAGGTGCGCAAGGACATCAGCAAGCTGGTGTACAGCTCGAGAATAGGGTAACCACCCCCGGAGCGCCTGCGGCGCTTCCCCCGCAAGGGGGGACCGCCTAGGGGGCGCCGCGCATGGACCGGCACAGCCGGCTCCATGGCGGCCCGGATTGGGGCAGGATGGTTTTAATGCGTCGCGCGCGGCGCCGCAGATTGGATGTTTATGGAAATCGAACGCATCAAAGCGCGTTATCGCAAGCTTGTTTTCTTTACCTGGTTCCTGACGCTGGACCTCATCATGTTCGGCGCTTTCGTGCGGTTGACGGACTCCGGCCTGGGCTGCCCCGATTGGCCCGGCTGCTACGGCAGCGTTACGCCGCTGGGCGCGATGGGCGACATCCACGAAGCGTCGCAGGCCATGCCTTTCGGCCCGGTCACCTTGTCCAAGGCCTGGATCGAAATGATCCACCGCTATGTCGGCACCATCCTGGGCATGCTGATCATCGGCATCGTCTACATGGCCTGGCGCTACCGCAGCCAGCTGGGCCGTTCGCCCAAGCTGGCCGTCGTGACCCTGATCGCGGTTTGCGTGCAGGGCGCGTTCGGCGCCTGGACCGTGACCCACAAGCTGATGCCCGTCGTCGTGACCGCACACCTGGTGTTCGGCCTGTCGGTGTTGGCGTTGATGACCTGGCTGTCGGCGCGCGAGCGTCCGCATCTGGCCGTGGCCGCGGCGGCCGCGCGCTGGAAGCCCTGGGTGGCCGGGGGCTTTGCCCTGCTGCTGGTGCAGGTGACCCTGGGCGGTTGGGTCAGCACCAACTACGCCGCGCTGGCCTGCATGGACTTCCCCATGTGCCACGGAGCCTGGGTGCCGGAAATGGATTTCCATGGCGGCTATTCGGTCATCCGGGCGCTGGGCGAATTGCCCTCGGGCGAGATGATCTCCCAGCCGGCGCTGACCGCGATCCACTGGGTCCACCGCAACTTTGCCTTCGTGGTGTTCCTGTACCTGGGCATACTGGCCTGGCGCCTGCGCGCCGAGCCCGGCCTGCGCGGCCCGGCCACGCTGATGCTGGCGCTGCTGGGCGCGCAGCTGCTGACCGGCCTGACCACGATCTTTTTCCAGTGGCCGCTGTTGATCGCGGTGCTGCACAATGGAGGCGCCGCCGGCCTGACCCTGGCCGCGGTGGTGTTGATGGTGCGTTTGTCCACAGCTGGACGTGCGCCCGCCGGGGGCTACGGCCCCAATTCGGTGCGCGTTTAAAATAGGGCCCACTATGACCAGTATTGCTGCTCCCCAGCCCGGATTGTTCCGCCAGTATTTCGTCCTCACCAAGCCGCGTGTGACGCAGTTGGCGGTGTTTTGCGCCGTGATCGGCATGTTCCTGGCGGCGCCCGGCATTCCCGACATGCGCCGCGTGCTGTTCGGCACGCTGGGCATCTGGCTGCTGGCCGCGGCCGCTTTCGCCATCAATTGCCTGATCGAACAGGAAATCGACGCCCGCATGCTGCGCACCGCGCGCCGCGGCACGGCGCGCGGCACGATTTCGGCGTTCCAGGTGCTGAGCATGTCCGGCCTGCTGGGCGGCGCCGGCATGTTCGTGCTGTATCACCTGGTCAATCCGCTGACCATGTGGCTGACCTTCGCCACCTTCGTGGGTTATGCCGTCATCTATACCGTCATCCTGAAGCCGCGCACGCCGCAGAACATCGTCATCGGCGGCCTGTCGGGCGCCATGCCGCCCGCGCTCGGTTGGGCCACCGTGGCGGACTCGGTGCCGGCCGAGGCCTGGATCCTGGTGCTGATCATCTTCATCTGGACGCCGCCGCACTTCTGGGCGCTGGCGCTTTACCGCAACCACGATTACGCCAAGGCCGGGCTGCCGATGCTGCCGGTCACGCACGGCAACCAGTTCACGCGCCTGCACATCCTCTTGTACAGCGTGGCGCTGGTCGCCACCACGCTGTTGCCCTATGCCATCCGCATGAGCGGCGAACTCTACCTGGTTTCCGCGCTGGTGCTGGGCGGCATGTTCGTCTCCTATGCATGGCGGCTCTATCGCGCCTACAGCGACGAGCTGGCGCGCAGCATGTTCCGTTTTTCCATTCTCTACCTGGCGCTGCTGTTCGGCGCCCTGCTGGTGGACCACTGGGTCGGCCTGCTGCGCTGATCCCCTGGAGGTTGTCGATGTCCGTGTTTTCCACCAGCCGCCGGCTGGTCCTGCGCCTGGGCGCAGCCGCCGCTTTCACCGCCGCTCTGGCCGCCTGCGGCGACAGCAAGCCCGTCTTCAAGGGCAGCGACATCAGCGGCACCCAATTGGGTCGTGGCATGGAGCTGGTCGATTACAACGGCAAGACGCGCCAGTTGTCCGATTTCGCCGGCAAGGTGGTGGTCGTGTTCTTCGGCTTCACGCAGTGTCCGGACGTGTGCCCGACCTCGCTGGCCGAGCTGACCGAGGTCATGAAGAAGTTGGGTCCGGACGCCGACCGCGTCCAGGTGTTGCTGATTTCGGTGGATCCCGAGCGCGACACGCCTGAAGTCCTCAAGCAGTATGTCACCGCCTTCGATCCGCGCTTCCTGGGGCTGACCGGCACGCCGGACCAGGTGAAGAAGGCCGCCGCGTCCTTCAAGGCCTATTACGCCAAGGCGCCCACCAAGGACGGCAGCTACACCATGGACCACACGGCCGCGTTCTACCTGCTGGACGGCAAGGGCGAATCGCGCGTGCTGGCCAACAACAACATCGGGGTGGAAGCCCTGACGCAGGACATCAAAGCCTTGCTCAAGGATTGAGCAGGCGCGCCCGCCCCTGGCCTACTTGCCGGCGGCGGCCCAACCGGCCAGCGCGGCGCGGGCCGGCTCGCTCAGTTCGGCGGCGGGGATCTCGCGCCGATGCGCCATGATCATCAGCGCGTAAGGGGTGGCCAGCGCGGCAGCCTCGGGGCACAGGCGGGACTCGTCGCCCACCGACGGCGAAACATTGCGCCAGTAGTTGATGGCCTGTTCGAGCTGGGGCAGGGTAATGGGATCCATCCGGCTATTGTCCACGAATGGGCAATGCTGTCCACCCGCGCAAGTCCTGCAAAGAAGCGTCACCATCGCAACACGCCGAAACCGTGCCTGGGTGCTATACCACTGCCGGTTAGTAACGATGGAGCATCGTCATGAATACATCCGCCAAAATTGAATCTGCGCGCCGCGCCATCCATCCCCTGGTCGCTGCCGCGGCGATCGCCGTCATCGTCATGTGTACGGTGGGCGTGGCCGCCGTGATGGGCTGGCTGCCCTCGCCTTCGGCCAACCCGCATGCCGACGAACCCGTGGCCGAGGCCGGTCCCGAAGACGCCAACCTGGCGCCCGCGCCGCAGGCCGCCGTGCCGCCCGCGCCCGCGCAAGGGGCGCAGGCGTCCGCTGCGCCGCGTCCCCAGGCTCAGGCCCAGGCGCCGGCTCCCGCCCAGCGCCCCGCGCCCCAATCGCCAGCGCCGCAAGCCTGCGCCACCTGCGGCGTGGTGGAATCGGTCCGACAAGTGCAGGTACCCGTCAAGGACAATAGCGACCACCTCATCGGCACCATCGGCGGCGGCGTGGTCGGCGGCGTCGTGGGCAACCAGTTCGGCGGCGGCAGCGGCAAGACGGCCCTGACCGTGCTGGGCGCGGTGGGCGGCGCTTTGGCAGGCCGTGAAGTTGAGCGTAATATCAGACAGCAACAAACGGTGACGCACTATGAACTCACGGTGCGCATGAATGACGGCAGCACGCGGCAGTTCCGCAGCGCGCAGCCGTTCGCTTTTGCGTCCGGCGATCATGTGCGCGTGGAGAACAATCAGCTGCTGCGCGGATGATCCCGCCTGCCGGCGATATCTGTCTTAGGGGAGACCAGGAATGAGCGACCAACACACGAACCCGTTCGTTCTGCCCGGCATGGGCCAGCATTCCGACCTGTCGGGCAACCCGCTCCTGGCCAGCATGGAAATGATGCGCCAGGCCTGGGCGGGCCTGACCGGACCTGGCGGTCTGGCCAGCAGCCTGCCCATGGCTCCCCCGATGAACCTGGAAGACCTGGACCGCCGTATCGCCGAATTACGTTCGGTGGAAAACTGGCTGCGCATGAACCTGTCCATGCTGTCCGGGACGATCCAGGGCATGGAAGTCCAACGCTCCACCATCAGCACCTTGCGAGCCTTCGTGGACAGCGCGGCCAGCATGGACATGAGCGCCTTCCAGGACAGCGGCGCGGCCTCGCCGCTGGAAGTGGTGCTGGGTCTGAAACCTGCGCCCAAGTCCGCAACCAAGGCGGCGGCCTCTGGTTCTGCCGCCGAGGGCGGCAAGAACAAGGACGAGGAAGCCACCGGCGCTGCGGGGCAGCAGCAATCCGCCGCGCCAGGCATGAGCGAGCAGATGGGCGCCGCGGCGCAATCGGCTTCCAAGGCCTGGTGGGATCTGCTGCAGCAGCAGTTCAACCAGATCGCCGCCGCTACCGCGGCTTCCATGCCGGCGGCGCCTGCCGCTCCCGGCGCGGATGCGGCGGCCAAATCCAATCCCAAACCGGGCGATTCCAAGGCCGCGGCCGCGCCCGCCGCCAAGGCATCCAAGCCGGCGGCCCGCAAGTCCGCCGCGCCCCGCAAGGCCGCCAAGAAAACCGGACCGGACGCCAACTAGCGTCGGTCCTCTCTTTCAATCGTCGGGCGAGATGGCCGCAAGGCCTCTCGGTCGCCATTCAACATACTGGAACCTATGCTTAACGTAGTAATTCTTGCCGCCGGACTGGGTAAACGCATGCAGTCCGATCTCCCCAAAGTGCTGCACACGCTGGCTGGCAAACCGATGCTGGGCCACGTGCTGGACAGCGCGCGCCAACTGAAGCCGGCGCGCATCATCGTCGTGGTCGGCCACGGCGCGGACCGTGTCAAGCAGGCCTACGAAGGCCAGGCGGACCTGCACTTCGTGTTGCAGCAGCCGCAGCAAGGCACCGGGCACGCCGTACAGCAGGCCGTGCCGCTGCTGCTTGAGGGCGATGGCAAGGACGACGTGACCCTGGTGCTCTACGGCGACGTGCCGTTGGTACAGCCCGAAACCCTGCAGCGCCTGCTGGCAGCGCGCGGCGCCGGCGCCGCTGTGCTGACCGAAGTGTTGGAAGATTCCACCGGCTATGGCCGCATCGTGCGCGACGCCAGCGGCAACGTGTGCCGCATTGTCGAGCACAAGGACGCCTCGGACGCCGAGCGCGAGATCAAGGAAGTGAATACCGGCATCCTCACCGCGCCGACCGCGAAGCTGAAGGACTGGTTGTCCCGCATCGACAACAACAACGCCCAGGGCGAGTACTACCTGACCGATGTGGTCGGCCTGGCGGTGGTCGACAGCGTGCCGGTGGGCGCGGCCCAACCGGGTGCGTCCTGGGAAACGCTGGGCGTGAACAGCCGCGTGCAGCAGGCCGAACTGGAACGCCGCTGGCAGGCCGAACAGGCCCGCCGCCAGCTGGAAGCGGGCGTCACCCTGGCTGACCCGGCGCGCTTCGATGTGCGCGGCTCGCTCACCTGCGGACGCGACGTTTTCATCGACGTGGGCTGCGTGTTCGAAGGCCTGGTGTCGCTGGCCGACGGCGTGCGCGTGGGCCCGCATTGCGTGCTGCGCGACGTCAGCGTCGGCCCGGGCACGCACATCGAAGCCTACAGCCATCTGCAGCAGGCCCAGGTCGGCCGCGATGCGCGCGTCGGCCCGTACGCCCGTCTGCGTCCCGGCGCCGAACTTGGCGATCGCAGCCATGTCGGCAACTTCGTCGAGATCAAGAAGAGCGTGCTGGGCGAGGACAGCAAGGCCAACCACCTGGCCTACATCGGTGACGCCGACATCGGCGCGCGCGTGAACGTGGGGGCGGGCACCATCACCTGCAACTATGACGGCGTGAACAAGCACCGCACCGTCATCGAGGATGACGCCTTCATCGGTTCGGACACGCAGCTGGTGGCCCCGGTGCGTGTCGGCCGCGGCGCCACGCTGGGCGCTGGCACCACCCTGACCCGCGACGCGCCGGCCGAGAAACTGACGGTGTCGCGCGCCAAGCAGGTCACCGTCGACGGATGGCAGCGCCCGGTCAAGAAATCGTGACGGGGCAGAGCGGAGAGGCGCCGGCCAACGGCGCCAAGCCCGCGCCGCCCGACGGCCTGCCGACGCCGCGCCGGTACTGGGCGGCGGCCACCGTGATGACAGGCATCAGCCTGTCGGTTCTGGACACCACCATCGCCAACGTGGCCCTGCCCACGATCGCCGTCGACCTCAATGCGTCGCCGGCCCAGGCGGTCTGGATCGTGAACGCCTACAACCTGGCGGTGGTGATGATGCTGCTGCCCTTGTCGGCGCTGGCCGAGCGCATCGGCTTTCGCCGCATGTTCACCTTCGGCCTGATGCTGTTCACCCTGGCCTCGCTGGGCTGCGCCCTGGCCGGCACGCTCTGGCAGCTGACGGCGGCGCGCGTGTTCCAGGGCATAGGCGCGGCGTCGCTCATGTGCATGTTCGGCGGGCTGGTGCGCAACATCTATCCGCTGAAGCTGCTGGGACGCGGGATCAGCATCAACGCCACCACCGTGGCCATCATGTCGGTGCTGGGGCCGACCATCGGCTCGGCCATCCTGTCGGTGGCGCCCTGGCCCTGGATCTTTGCCGTCAACCTGCCGATCTGCGCGCTGACGATGCTGGGCCTGCGCCATCTGCCGGAAGTGCCGCGCAACGACGTGAAGCTGGACTGGATCAGCGCCCTGCTGTGCATGCTGACCCTGGGCGTCTTCATTTCGGGCGTGGACATGATGGGCATGGACCTGCTGCGCGGCATCGGCCTGGTGGCGATCGCCACGGTTATCGGCTTCGTGCTGGTGCGCCGCGTCGGCAAGCAGCCGGCGCCGCTGGTGCCGGTGGACCTGCTGCGCATCCGTCCGCTGGCCTTTGCGGTGGGCGCCTCGGCCTGCACCTTCGCCGCGCAGATGGCGTCCTATGTGTCGCTGCCGTTCTATTTCCAGCAGGTGCTGGGCCGGCCCTATCTGGAAGTGGGCATGCTGATGGGCGCCTGGCCCGTGGGTACCGCCCTCATCGCTCCGCTGGCGGGCCGGCTGTCCGACCGTTACTCGGCCGCCACGCTCAGCGGCATAGGCGCGGCCGCGATGGTGGTCGGCATGCTGTGGCTGGCGGCGCTGCCGGCCACGGTGTCGAACTGGCCCATCGTCGCGGGCATGTTCGTGGCGGGGATGGGTTTCGGCTTTTTCCAGACGCCCAACAACCGCGCCATGCTGTCGGCCGCGCCCCGTTCGCGCAGCGGCGCGGCGGGCGGCCTGCAGGCCACCACCCGGGTCTTCGGCCAGAGTTTCGGCACGGCGCTGGTCGCGATCGCGTTCAGCATCAGCCTGGCGCATGGCCCGGGCCTGGCGCTGGTGCTGGGCACCATTTGCGCCGGGCTGGCGGTGGTGGTCAATACGGTCCGCTTCAGCAAGCTGCGGACGTAGGGCGGTCCCGAGGGACCGTCTTTACGGCGCCGGCGGGCCCGGGCCTCGGCCGCTTCTATAATGACGGCCGGCGCCGGGTTTCAGTCACCCGGCGCAACGATTACCTATTTTGAAGGCGTTCAGGCATGAAGATCACGGTCGTGGGTACCGGTTACGTGGGGTTGGTGTCGGGGGCGTGCCTGGCCGACATGGGCAACGACGTCATGTGTCTGGACGTGGACGCGGCGAAGATCGCCCTCCTGCGCCAGGGCGGCATTCCCATCTACGAGCCGGGCCTCGAAGACCTGGTGCGCCGCAACGTGCAGGCGGGCCGCCTGCATTTCACCGACGACGTCGCGCAGAGCGTGGCCTTTGGCGACGTGCAGTTCATCGCCGTCGGCACCCCGCCCGGCGAGGACGGTTCGGCCGACCTGAAGTACGTGCTGGCCGCCGCCCAGAACATCGCGCGCCACATGACGTCGCGCAAGCTGATCGTGGACAAGTCCACCGTGCCGGTGGGTACCGCTGACAAGGTGCGTGACGTGGTGGCGCGTGAACTGGCCGCGCGTGGCGTGGACATTCCGTTCAGTGTGGCGTCCAACCCCGAATTCCTGAAGGAAGGCGCGGCCATCAACGACTTCATGAGCCCGGACCGGGTCGTGGTCGGCGCGGACGACGACTACACCATCGGCGTCATGCGCCGCATCTACGAGCCCTTCCAGCGCACCCACGACCGCCTGATGGTGATGGACGTGCGCTCGGCCGAGCTGACCAAGTACGCCGCCAACGCCATGCTGGCCACGCGCATTTCCTTCATGAACGAAATGGCGAACCTGGCTGAAGCCCTGGGCGCGGATATCGAGCAAGTACGCCGCGGCATCGGCGCCGACCCGCGCATCGGCTATCACTTCCTGTACCCCGGCGCGGGCTACGGCGGCTCCTGCTTCCCCAAGGACGTGCAGGCGCTGGTCAACACCGCTGCCGAGAACGCCTTGCCCATGCGCGTCATCGAGGCCGCCGAGGCTGCCAACCACGCGCAGAAATTCCGCCTGTCCGAAAAACTGGTGGCGCGTTTCGGCGAAGACCTCAAGGGCCGCAAGATCGCGCTATGGGGCCTGTCCTTCAAGCCCAATACCGATGACATGCGCGAAGCGCCCAGCCTGACCGTCATCGCCGAACTGACGCGCCGCGGCGCCGAGGTGCGCGCCTATGATCCCGTCGCCATGCACGAGGCCGCGCGCGCGCTGACCGGCAAGCCCGGCATCAGCTTCGCCACCGACATGTACGACGCGCTGGACGGCGCTGACGCGCTCCTGATCGCGACCGAATGGAAGGTCTTCCGCGCGCCCGATTTCGACCGCGTCAAAGCCCTGCTCAAGACCCCGCTCATCATCGACGGACGTAACCTCTATACGCCCGCGGACGTGCGCGGCCTGGGCTTCGAGTACTCGGGCATCGGCCGCGCATGAGGATCCTGCAGCTGAACTTCGAGAAGGGGTGGCGCGGCGGCGAACGGCAGACGCTGTACTGCATGCGCGCATTCCGCAAGGCCGGCCACGATGTCGAAGTGATGTGCCGCGAAGGCGCGCCGCTGGCCGAGCGCGCGCGCCAGGAGGGTTTCGTGGCCCATACCTGCCGCAACGTGCCCGGACAGCTGGCCTTCCTGGCTGGCGCAGGCCGCTACGACATCGTCCACGCGCAGACCGCCAACACCATCACCTGGGCGGTCCTGACCAAATGGCTGCACCGCCGGCCGGTGGCTTTTTCCCGCCGCACGTCCTTCGTGGTCAAGCCCGGCGATGAATGGAAGACCGGCTTCAAATGGCGCCACGCCGACCTGTTCGTGGCGATCAGCGAGATGGCCGCGGGCGAACCGCGCCGCCTGGGGATCGAGCCCGTCATCATCCGCAGCGCCGTCGAGCCGCACCAGATCGACGCCGAGAATGTCGCCCGGCTGGTGCGCGAATTCGACCTGACCGGCAAGAAGGTCATGGCCACGTCGGCCGCGCTGATCCGCGACAAGGATCCGGTCACGCTGGTGCGCGCCGTGGCCGAATTGGCCAAGACGCGCCGCGACTTCGTGTTCCTGCACTTCGGCGCCGGCGGCGACCGCGAGCAGCAGGCCAAGGACGAGGCGCGCAAGCTCGGCATCGAGGACGTCTATCGCTTTGCAGGCTTTCGCAAGGGCGTGGAAGATTTCTACAGCATCCTCGACGTGTTCGTCATGAGCTCCGAGGAAGAGGCCCTGGGCAGCAGCGTGCTGGACGCCTTCCTGCAACGCGTGCCAGTGGTGTCCACCGATGCCGGCGGCCTGAAGGAAAGCCTGGCCGACGGACGCGGCGTGCTGTGCGCCGTGGGCGATTTCCAGGCCATGGCGCAGGGCATGGCGCGTTGCCTGGACGACGCGGCCTTCCGCCAGGAAGTCACCGAACGCGCCTACGCCTACGTGCGCGACGAGCACGACGTGCAGAAAATGGGCAACCGCTACCTGGCGCAGTTCGATCGCCTGCTCGCCCGCCGCTGATCCGCCGCGCGTCAGGTCCGCAGATCTATCCGGGTCTCGAACTTGGCGCGATGCACCGAGAAGAAGGTGCGCACGTTGCGCACATTGGCCTGTGCGGTAAAGGCCCGGTGCACCAGCGCGTGATAAGCCGGCATGTCCTTCACCTGGGCGATGACCACGAAATCCGGCCCTGGCGACACCCGGTAGCACTGCAGCACCGCGGGTTCGGTCAGCATGCTCTGTTCGAACGCGTCCAGGCTTTCAGCCGCCTGCACGTCCAGGGTGATCTCCACGATCGCCGTCAGCGTGCTGCCCAGTTTTTCCGCCGACAGGATCGCCACCTGCCTGTCTATCACCGCTTCGTCCACCAACCGGCGGACCCGCCGCAGGCAGGTCGGGGGCGAGGCATGCACGCGTTGCGCCAGCTCCTGGTTGGTCAGCGAACTGTCTTCTTGTAACTGTTCAAGAATGCGCCGGTCCAGATCGTCCAGCTCTGGCAGGGAAATCTGTGCGTTTTGCATGATTAATTTCAAAAAAATGATCCTGAAGAAATATTATTTAATCACAATCATGTAAGGGAATTAACTTCCATTTTTATCAGTATAAAGAAATCAAATTTCTTGCAGGGACGAGCACAATGCGTCGGTACACGAACTTACCGGAGCACTCTCCTATGTGCGGCATTGTTGGCGCCGTCGCCCAGCGCGACATCACCCCGATCCTCGTCGAAGGCCTCAAGCGCCTTGAATACCGCGGCTACGACTCCTGCGGCGTCGCCGTCTACGCCGACGGCCATCTGCGCCGCACGCGCAGCACGCAACGCGTGGCCGAACTGGCCGAACAGGTTGCGCAGGACAAGGTCAGCGGCTTTACCGGTATCGCCCACACCCGCTGGGCCACGCACGGCGTGCCGGCCACCCACAACGCTCACCCGCACTTCTCGCGCCTGGGCAACGACGAGCCGCGCATCGCGCTGGTCCACAACGGCATCATCGAGAACCACGACGAACTGCGCGCCGAGCTGCAGGCCGTGGGCTACGTCTTCGAAAGCCAGACCGACACCGAAGTGATCGCGCACCTGGTCAACCACCTGTATGCCGGCGACCTGTTCGAAGCCGTGCAGAACGCCGTGCGCCGCCTGCATGGCGCCTACGCCATCGCCGTGTTCTGCCGCGACGAGCCGCACCGCGTGGTCGGCGCGCGCCAAGGCTCGCCGCTGGTCGTGGGCGTGGGCCAGAACGAGAACTTCCTGGCTTCCGACGCGCTGGCCCTGGCCGGCACCACCGACCAGATCATCTACCTGGAAGACGGCGACGTCGTCGACCTGCAGCTCTCGCGCGTCTGGATCGTGGACGCCAACGGCAAGAACGTGGACCGCGAAGTCCACACCGTGCACGTGCATACCGGCGCGGCCGAACTCGGCCCCTACCGCCACTACATGCAGAAGGAAATCTTCGAACAGCCGCGCGCCGTCGGCGACACGCTGCAGGACATCGAAGCCATCACGCCCGAACTGTTCGGCGACCAGGCCTACAAGATCTTCAAGGACGTCGATTCCCTGCTGATCCTGGCCTGCGGCACCAGCTACTACGCCGGCCTGACCGCCAAGTACTGGATCGAGTCCATCGCCAAGATCCCCGTGGCCGTGGAAATCGCCAGCGAATACCGCTACCGCGACAGCGTGCCCAACCCGCGCTCGCTGGTGGTCACCATCTCGCAGTCCGGCGAAACCGCCGACACCCTGGCCGCCCTCAAGCACGCCCGCTCGCTGGGCATGGAAAACACGCTGACCATCTGCAACGTGTCCACCAGCGCCATGGTGCGCGAGTGCAAGCTGTCGTACATCACGCGCGCCGGCGTCGAGATCGGCGTGGCGTCCACCAAGGCCTTCACCACCCAGCTCACCGCCCTGTTCCTGCTGACCCTGGCGCTGGCGCAGGTGCGCGGCCATCTGAGCGAAGAGCAGGAAGCCGAACACCTGAAGGCGCTGCGCCACCTGCCCGTGGCCATCGGCTCGGTGCTGGCCCTGGAGCCGCAGATCATGGCCTGGGCCGACCGCTTCGCGTCCAAGGAAAATGCCCTGTTCCTGGGCCGCGGCATGCACTACCCGATCGCCCTGGAAGGCGCGCTCAAGCTCAAGGAAATCAGCTACATCCACGCCGAGGCCTACCCGGCCGGCGAACTCAAGCACGGCCCGCTGGCCCTGGTGACCGAGCACATGCCCGTGGTTACCATCGCGCCCAAGGACGAGCTGCTGGAAAAGCTGAAGTCCAACATGCAGGAAGTGCGCGCCCGCGGCGGCGAGCTGTATGTCTTCGCCGACGCCGACAGCAAGATCCAGAGCGCCGAAGGCATGCACGTGATCCGCATGCCGGAGCACTACGGCAAGCTCTCGCCCATCCTGCACACCATCCCGCTGCAGCTGCTGTCGTACCACACGGCGTGCGCGCGAGGCACGGACGTGGACAAGCCGCGTAACCTGGCCAAGAGCGTGACGGTGGAGTAAGGCCGGACAATCGCAGCCGTATCGAGCAAAAGCCCACCCGCTCGGTGGGCTTTTTGCTTTTCGGGCGGCTCGTGTGCGAATACTTACTTGTGCTGCGGACGGGCGTCAGTCTTTGTTATTTCTGAATAATGACTGTAGCCAGGCTGTTTTTGAATATGACATTGCGCCGGCCATTAATAAATAACCCCGCGCCGGCATTATGTTTTTTCATTTTGGTTAAACCGGACCAAGAAAAACCCTTTTATATATTTGCTAACAACCTCAATGGCGGGTCATGTTGCGGTTTATGTAATGAATGTAATTATTTGAGGGATTTCCCGGGGTTTATTGCGACGAATCCGACTTACTTGCACAGCAATAAAAATATTTAGAAAGAATTTCGCTGTTTGCTACCTATACGATTCGTTGGCTCGCCGCTTGGCACGTCTGATCAAGTATCGAGCTGTAAATATTCTTAAGCAATACGCCCGCCCGAACCGGGGCAAACATATTCGATTCTGCATCGATCTCGTGCCCCCGGGTGTCAATTTCTAGTGTCTCCGACACGACGAAAACAGTGAGGTCCCCCGTGGTAAAGAGAATCGCAGTGTGTGGCCTTGGATATGTCGGCCTGCCCGTAGCCGTCGCATTTTCCAAGCGCTTTGATGTCATCGGCTTTGACGTGGACAAGCGGAGAATCGCACGGCTGAAAGAGGGTGATGACTGGACCGGCGAGATCGAACGCGACGTGTTGCTTGCCTCCCCGATGCAGTTCACCGACCAGATCTCGGAACTGGAAGGCTGCGATTTCTTCGTCGTGGCCGTACCGACCCCCGTCGACGAAAAGAACAACCCGGATTTTTCTCTGCTGGTGCGCGCCTGCCGCTCGATCGGCCCCGTGCTGCGCCCCGGCTGCATCGTGGTTTTTGAATCCACCGTCCATCCCGGCGCCACCGAGGAAATCTGCGGACCGGAGCTGGAGAAGGTGTCCGGCCTGCGTTGCGGCGTCGATTTCAAGCTGGGCTACAGCCCCGAGCGGATCAATCCGGGCGACCGCGAGCATCCGCTGGAGAAGATCGTCAAGATCGTGTCCGGCCAGGACGAGGAATCGCTGGAAGTCATTGCCGGCGTGTACGAGAAGATCATCGATGCCGGCGTGCACCGCGCCTCCTCCATCAAGGTCGCCGAGGCGGCGAAGGTGCTGGAGAACACGCAGCGGGACATCAACATCGCGCTGATGAACGAAATGTCGAAGATCTGCGATCTGGTCGGCATCCGCACCTCGGAAGTGCTGGCCGCCGCCGGCACCAAGTGGAACTTCCTGAAGTTTTCGCCTGGTCTCGTGGGCGGTCACTGCATCGGCGTCGATCCGTACTACCTGACGTCCAAGGCGCAGGAGCTTGGCTATCACCCCGAAGTCATCCTGTCGGGCCGCCGCATCAATGACGGCATGGCCAGCCACGTCGCTTCGCGCGTGGTCCAGACCCTGGCCCGCAACGGCCGTCTCAATGCCACGACCCGCGTCGGCATCCTGGGCATGACGTTCAAGGAAAACGTGCCCGACATCCGCAACTCCAAGGTGGTCGATCTCTACAACGCCCTGGGCGAATACGGCATCACTCCTGTCGCCTGCGACCCGATGGTCGACCCGGAACAGATGGAGCACGAGTACGGCATCAAGCTCGTGGAACGCGACCAGTTCCGCGACATGGACGTGCTGATCCTGGCGGTGCCGCACCGCGAAACCATGGACTCCATCTGGGACGACCTGCCCACGCTGGTCAAGAGCGGCGGCATGGTGTGCGACCTGAAGTCCGTGCTGGACAGCAAACGGCTTCAGTCCGACCTCCTGTACTGGACTCTTTAAGTTCAGGCTCACTATCGATCACTAGAGGAGAGCCTCCGAATGGCTGCTTTTACCACCGCTCCGATTGGAACCTGCCGCATCCATACGCCGCTGCGCGATGCCGTGGGCCGCTACCCGATCAAGCTGCAACTCGGGCGCAACTACGGTTTCGTGCACACCAGCGCCGAGGCGCTGCAGCAGGCGCGATTCATGTTTGGCCAGGGCGACATCCCTGCCGACGTCCAGCGCGTGATCTTCCGGCCTTCGAATGGCGAGCAGGCGCGCAAAGGCGCCCACAAGCCGGCTGACCTCTACGTGGTCGAACTGTCTTCGCGCAAGCTGCTGACCATAGACGGCTACCCGATACAGTCCAACTACCTGGTGCGCTACTTCAGCGAGTTCTTCGCCGACCGCACGCGCACCCGGATGTTCTGGTCCATGGCCCACGCCGACCGTCTGGCCGAGCGCCGTGCGCTGCTGGACCAGGAGCCGGTCTTCAAGGCGCTCACGCCGGACGACCGCAATCTGCTCGCCCGTATCGTCAAGCGCGACCAGACGGATGAGGAGATCGAGCAGGAAATGAACCAGCTGGTCGATCTGCTGGGCCGCGACAAAGTGGTGTTTGTCACGCACGTCAATGCCATGACGCCGGACAACGCGCCCATCGAGCAACGCCAGCAACTGATCGCCGCGGTGCTCGCCAGCGCGCAGCGCATCGGCGTGCCTTGCTACGACCCGACGCCGCTGATGAACAAGATCGGCCAGTCCGAGGCCATGGAAAATGGCGGATTGGACCTGACCCACTACACGCCGGCTTTCGCCGAGCGCCTGTGCGCAGAGTGGTTCAAGACCTACATGCGTCCGCGCCTGGATGCGTCGACGACGCAGCCCTCCGCGCCCAAGCTTTCCGCCGACGAAAGCGCTGATCGCATCGAGAAACTCTGGGATTCGGGCGAACTGCGCGAAGCCTCGCGCCGCGTGCGCGAGGTGCTGCGCCGCCATCCCGGCCTGCCCGACCACACGCTGCTGTTTGCGCGTATCCAGGAAGAACTGGGCGACTACGAAGGATCGTTGGCGCTCTTGGGCAGCGCTGACGGCGCGGTGGCGTCCGGCAGCAAGGCAGAGCAGATCCTGATGCGCAACCAGTTCAAGCTGGGACGCCATGACGTGGCGTACTCGCTGGCCGCCGGCTTGCTGGGCGATGAGATCGAAACCCCCGAAATCGTGCGCATTGCGGCGATTTCCGCGGGCCAATTGGGTTATGTGGACGAGACCCTGGGCAACTGGAAGCAGCTGTTCCGCATCTCTTCCCCGGAAGACGCGGTCGCGGTGGAAGCCGCCGACACCGTGCTCGCGCTGCTGCAGGCCAGCGGCGACATGGAATCCGCCATACGCTGGATCCACGAGGTCCGCGCGGCCATGCCCGCGTACGGGCGCGGCTTCGCCATGCTGTGGCGCGACCGGCTGCTGGCCGGCGATCGCGCCGGACTGCGCAACCTGGCGTCCGAATCGCCCGCGCTCAATGATGTCGACGCGCTGGAGCTGGTCAAGGAAGCTTCGTGGCGCGGCGGCATCATGGCCGCCGCCACGCTGGCGGTTTCGTGCAAGCTGGCAAGCAGCGAGCAGGAAGATATCGTCGCCTGGCTGAATTCGCAGTCGCAAGCCTGGGCCGAGGAAGGCAACCGCGCGCTGGAAGAAGGACGCCTGCGCGATGCCGCGGAGCGCATCTGCGCGCACCGCCTGCTGACTCCCGATGCGCTGGCCGGCGTGCGCGCCCAGCGCGCCTTCGAGCGCGCGATGCGCCTGGGCGTGCGGGCCGCACTGGTGGCGGGCAATCACAAGGAAGTCATCGACCTTACCGACATCGCGCTGGACAGCCAGATCGATTTCCCGGAGCTGCATGCCATGCGCGGCCGCGCGGCCGATGCGCTGGGCGACAAGAAGACCGCCATGCGGCACCTCGAGCAGGCTGCCGCCGGCGAGTCCGCCTCGTTCAGCACGCAGCTGCATTTTGCGCGGGTGGCCTTCCACGGCGGCTGGTATGGCGAGGCCATCGACGCCTACAAGACCGTGCTCGACCATGCCGGCGCGGACCAGGGCGCCAAGGACGAAGCGCAGCGCCAGCTGGGCAGGCTTGGACCCCGCGCCATCCGCGGCGCGCGGGAGATTCTTTCCTCCGGCGATCACCAGGCGGCCTGGAATCTGCTGGAGCGCGTCGCGCAGTCCTGGCCCGGCATGTCGGAAGTCGACCATGAAAAGCGGCGCATCATCGCCGTGCTGTACGCCGAAGCGCGTGCGCTGGATTCGGCCAGCACGACCGAACGCCTGGCGTTGGGCGAGCGCATCCTGAAGCTGGTTCCGGAAGATCCCATCGGCTTGCGCCTGGCCGCCGTGGGCGCCATGCGCCTGCATCGCTTCGAACAGGCCCTGCCGTACTGGCGCAAGCTGCAGGAACGTTCCGAGAATCCGGCGCAGTTCGATCACTACATCGAACGCTGCCTCGTGTGGATCGAGAAGATCAACCGGAGGAAGGCAGCATGAATCCCCCATTGACTACCGAGCGAGCGGAGGCTGCATCCGATCTGCAAGCGGTGCAAGCCCGGTTGGAAGAGATCGTCACGGCGTCGGTGCGGGTTCAAGTCGCCCAGGAAAACCTGCCCCGCGCCCAGGAATTGGCGCGCGACCACATGGCCGATTCCAAGGTCCGCTTCCTGCTGCTCAGACTGAAGGAGGCGGCGGGCCTGAACGAAGGCATGGCCGAGCAGTGGGCCACGCTGTTGCAGGAGTGCCCGGACGATTTCCTGATCGTGCGCTACTGCGCGACTCGGTTGGTGAAGGAACGCAAGATCGATGAGGCCTTGGCCTTGGTCGATCATCATCTTCCGTCCTCGACGCAGAACCCCAATCGCTTGTTCGCGCGGGCCAAGCTGCTGAGCGACATCCGTGCGCACGAGCAGTCCGACGAACTCTTTCGCCGGCTGATTTCCGAGAACACCGACCGCAACATGCGCGTCGAGTTCGCCAAGCGCCTGCGCAAGCGCGGGTTGCTGGCCGACGCGTTCGATGCGATCGCGCCCGTCATGAAGCACCTGACGCCCGGCAGCAAGGCGGCGGAGCTGGCCAACGACCTGGCCAGCGACTACGCCTTCTACCAACGCTTCGAATCGGAAGAAGGGTTGGTGGGCAAGGATGTCAGGATCGTGTCGATGAAGCATGCGATCCTGCACTTCCGCGACCGCAAGATCGTGGATCAGTCGGCGGAGAAGCCGGTGTCGGTCGCGCTGGTGACGGGCAGCCTCGGGCCCGGCGGCGCCGAGCGTCAGCTGACGCGGCTTGCGGGCGAACTGACACGCCTGGCGGAGTGCCCCGAGCGCCGGCCGGCCGACGTGATCATGATGCCGAAGAAGGTCGAAGTCATGGTCAAGCAGCACACCGAGCCAGCGGGCTCCACCAAGAAGCAGGGGCTGGATTTCTTCCTGCCGGTGCTGGTGAAGGCACAGATCCCGGTCACGGAAATCAACAAGCTGCCGGCTGTTTCGGTGTCTCATCAATCCGTGCCCGAAGGCAGCCTGAGCCGTCTGCTGGAGCAGTTGCCGCCTCCGGTGCACTACGGCGTGACCCGGCTTACGCCTGTGCTGCGGGAGAACCCGTTCGACGTGGTGAGCCTGTGGCAGGACGGGACCTGCCTGTTCGGCGCGCTGGCCGCGCTGCTGGCCGGCGCTCCGACCATACATCTGGTCTTCCGCGGACTGCCGCCGAACATCCGCAAGGACCGCTTCCGCGAGGAATATCCCGAGCTCTACCAGGCCCTGGCCCAGGTGCCGGGGGTGGTTTTCGTCAGTAACAGCTGCAAGGCCGCGGAAGCCTATTCGGAATGGCTGGGCATCCCGATCACGCGCTTTCACATCCTGTACAACGGCGTGCCCGATCTGTCGACGGACGCCTCGGCCGTGGATGAGGAAAAGTGGAAAGCCTTCCAGGAAAGCACGAACGATGCCACCGAGACGATAGGCGGCGTGTTCCGCCTGGAGCCGGACAAGCGGCCACAGCTATGGATCAAGCTGGCGGCGATGTACCTGAAGGACAGGCCGCAGGCGCGCTTCGTCATCGTCGGCGACGGACGCCTGCGCGAGAACATCGAGGCCTTGGCTGAAGAGCTGAGCGTGACGGACAGATTGTTGCTGGTCGGTCTTTCCAACCACGTGGGCTATTGGTATTCGCAAATGGATGCCAGCGTCCTGCTGTCGCGCTACGAAGGCTTGCCCAACGTGCTGATCGAAGCCCAGTTGGTGGGTGTGCCGGTGATCTCGACTCCCGCGGGCGGCGCCGGCGAGTGCTTTGTGGAGAACGAGACCGGCCACCTGCTCAGCTGCGTCGATCACCCGGACCTGCACGAGGCATGCGAGAAAGTCGCGTCCATGGTGGACCAGGTGCGCAGCAACGAGCAGCTGAGGGACCACAGCCGTCACCGGGCGCAGAAGCTGTTCTCGCTCGATGCCATGCTGACCAAGTTCATGGGCCTGTGCATGCCCGTGGTGTCCGAGAACGACGAACGCATGGATATCGAGCCCATGCGCCTGATGCAAGCCTGATTGGCGTCCAACCGATCAAGCTGCGCAAACGAAAGGATCTTATGCATATGTACGTCCCGGGTTCAGGGCTGCGGCGCAAAGCAGCCCTGACCATGGTGGTTCTTGCCACGCTGACTCTCGCGGGGTGCCAGCTGCCCCGTTCCGGCCCGATGCTGAGCGAAATGACGGGCGCGCACGATGACAAGGACGTCATCGTGATGCCCGTGTCGCGCGAACTGGTGCAGGCCAGCCGGGTGCCCGACGTGGCCGACTTTCCCGTGCGCTACCGCGATCTCACGCAGGCCGGATTCGACCGCCTGGTTCCCGGTGACGGCATCAACGTGAAGGTATGGGAGCGCGGCGGGCTGGGCGTGTTCGCGGCGGATCCGTCCGGCGTGAGCGACCTGGGAAACCAGGAGATAGACCCGGCGGGGAATGTGAGCTTCCCAATTCTGGGCAAGTTCCATGCCGCCAACATGACCCTGGCGCAGTTGCATGACGCCGTTGTCGCGCGCCTGGCCAGGCTCGTCGTGGGCGCCGACGTCAGCGTGACGCGCGCCGCGGATGCGCGCGGCCAGATGGTGACGGTGCAGGGCAACCTGACCAAGCCCGGCATGTATCCCATCACCCAGACCTCGCAGCGCCTGAGCAGCGCGTTGGCCCAGGCCGCGCCGGTGCAGACGAACCCCGAGCAGCTCGTCATCAGCCTGCGCCGCGACAACCAGGTGGCGTCGGTGCGGTTGTCGGATATCTACCGCAACCAGAACAACGACATCCTGCTGCGCGCGGGCGATGTCATCACCGCCTATGACTCGAAAGAGTACCTGACCGTGCTGGGCGCCGCCGGCACCCAGGGGCGCGTGGCCATCAGCAAGCGCAACTACAGTGTGCTGGATGCGCTGGCGGATTCCCGCGGCCTGGACGACAAGCTGGCGGATCCGCGTTCCGTGTTCCTGTTCACGCCCGCCAAGGCTGGCGCCGAAGGCAAGCCGGATCTGTTGCCGGTGGTCTACCAGTTCGATCTCACGCGTCCGGAGCAAGTGGCGCTGGCGCGAGAATTCACCGTGCAGGAAGGCCAGGCCATCTATATTTCGGATGCGCCGTTCACGCAGGTGCAGAAGGTGTTGTCCGCGTTCCGCGTCACGATGAGCGCCGGCTTCAGCGCCACGCGCGCCATTGACAGCGATTCGGGCGGCTCGTCCGGCATAAGCCAATAGCGTGTCGATGAGTAACGAGGACAGGATCAAGGGCTGGCGTTCGCGCCGTAAGGAAAGTAGCTACGCAGTAGGATCCGGCGTCGCGGCCTGGCGCCTGGATCCGGCGGCATTGTTTGAAGCAAAGGCCACGCCGGCCGTCCTGCTCAAGCCTCTGGTCGCGCGCCTGCAGGGCGAGCCGCACGATTCCGTGGCTGCCCGGCGGGCGGTGTACGAAGCGGTGCAGGCGGAGCTGGACGCGGAGATCGCGCGCAGCGACGTCGACGAGACGCTGGCGGATTTTTCGCGCCGGCGCCTGCGCGTCATCGTGCGGTTGCTGGAAATGGATATCCGCGATGGCGTCGAAGTGTTCGCGCCCGGCTACATGCCAGCCAAACTGGTGGCCGAAGACGAGCGCCTGGCCGCGGCGCACGCGCGGCGCGTGGAGCGCCGGAAGCAGGACGAGGCGCGCGAAGCGCGCCGCCACGCCTCGCGCAATGACATTGCGCTGGAGGTCGAAGTGCCGCAGGACGAGGCGGGCGATCTCGCGATATTGCGAGCCCGCTTGCAAGGCCTGCATGAGGGGCACGATCCGAGCCATTCCGTGAAGGTCCGGCCGGTCGGGCGCACGCTGCTGGCGATGTTCATCTACCAGCTGCGCGTGATGCATGGCGAGAGCCGGATCGCCCTGGTATGGGCGCTGGTGGGCCCGGTCGTGCTGCTGACGCTGATTTCGTCGCTGTACATCCTGATGGGCACGCACTACATCATGGGCATGGACGTGCAGACGTTCTCGCTGTTGGGCGCGACGACCTGGATCATGTTCCGGCAGATCGCTTTCAGGAGCAGCACGGCCTACGTGTCAGCCCGCGGTCTGCTGAACTTCCAGGGCGTCACGCCCTTGATGTGCGCGCTGGTGCAGGCGTTCATCTATGTGTCGGTGTATCTGGTGGTGTTCCTGGTGCTGATCAGCGCCGGTCATGCGCTGGAACTCGTGACCTTGCCGAAAAGCTGGTCCGGTTTCCTGCTTTTTGTCGTGCTGATGGGATGCTTCGGGGCCGCGCTGGGCGTGCTGTTCGGATCGATCGCGACCTACTGGCATTTCTTTCTCAGGCTCGCGCCGATCATTGAACGCTTTCTGCAGATCTTCGCGGCGGTGTTCTTCGTGTCGGAGCAGTTGCCGGAGAACCTGCGGCCGTGGATGCTGTGGCTGCCATTGGCGCATGGCATGCAGCTGCTGCGTTCCGCGTACTTCGAGGCCTACACCTCGCATGATGCGAGTCTGGGGTACTTCCTGACCTCTTTGGTTTTCATGATGGTGCTTGCGTTGGCGGCGGAGCGTCTGGCCCGTCCCAATGTCCAGCCGATGTGAGGGAAGAAGATGATCCATCTCAATGGCGTCACTGACGAGCCCTATGCATTCGGCAGCAGGCAGGCGCTGCTTTCCAACGTGGATCTCGACATTCCGGTCGGGCGCTATGCGCTGCTGTCGCCCGCGCCGGAACTGCATCGCCAGATCGTCGATGTGCTGTGCGGCTTGCGGCCGCCGCGCCAGGGTTTCGTCAAGCACGATGGCAACGTGTCCTGGGCGATAGGCCGCCAGGGCTTCATCCGCGGCAAGGCCAACGGCCTGAGCATGATCGACTTCGTCAGCGAGATGTACGAGATCGACGCGGATGCCACGCACGAACTGGTCGCCGACCTGGTCAGCGATCCCAGAACCCTGGCCAAGCCCATGGAGCATTGGCCGCTCTACGCGCGGCAGGAGTTTTCCTTCGCGCTGGCGCTGGCGCCGGCGTTCGATGTCTACGTGATCGAAGGGGCCATCCCTTTCGAGCCTTGCCGTTTCACCCGCCTGTGGCTGGCTCTGTTCGAAGAGCGCCTGGTCGGCCGGACACTCATTCTTTCCAGTTACCGCCAGAATCAGTTGGCGGACTATTGCTTCAAGGGTTTGATTTATGAACGAAGCGCACTCAGCATCGAAGACGACCTCGACCAGTGCATCCGCAGGTTCCCCCCGCGACGATCAAGGAGCGAATCCGGCACAGGCGACGACGTCCTCGGAGGCGGCTTCGATGAGGGCGGAATCGGCCTCTGAAGGCAGGTCCGAAATCGAACGCCGCCGCGGCGAGCGGCAATCGGCGCTGCGCGAGCGGCGCCGCCACCGCTGGATCAACACGCTCATCGTGCTGGCGCCGGTCGCGTGCGCCCTGGTCTACCTGCTGCTCTTCGCCACGCCGCGCTACGAGGCGGAGTCGCGCTTCTTCGTGCAGTCGGCCTCGGGCCAGCAAGGCGGTGGAGGGGCCGCGGCCAGCCTGCTGACCACGGGCAACGCGGGCGGCATGCTGGGCGGCTTCGTGGATGGTTGGGCGGTCGCCGACTTCCTCAAGTCGCGCGACGCCATGCAGCAGCTGGACAAGAAGGTCGGCCTGCGCCAGTACCTGATCCGTGCGGGCCTGGATCCGGTGAATCACCTGGCCGAAGACTCCAGCGAGGACGATCTCTTCCGCGCCTACCGGGCTTCCGTCAAGGTCTCGTTCAATGCGCTGGAGCAGATCGACGTGCTGCGCGTGAGCGCATTTTCCTCGGAGGACGCCGCGCTGCTGTCCAGGGCGCTGATCGAGCTGGCCGAGAGCTTCGTCAGCTCGATGAACGAGAAAGGCGTCGCCGACAAGCTGAAAGTGAGCGAGGAAGCGGTCAAGCTCGCGGAGCAGAAGGCCCTGGCCGCCCGGGAAACGCTGACCGCATGGCGGACTACGCACGGCAACATCGATCCCACGGCCACGGTGACGATGCTGCTGAACCTCTCCAGCCAGCTCGAAGGCGAGCTCAACACTGCGCAGATCAATCTCGACAAGATCCGCGCGTTGGGCAACAAGGACCATTTCATGCTGCGGCCCGCCGAGATGCAGGTGACTTCCCTGAAGAAGCGGATCGCGGCCGTGCGTCAGCGCCTGAGCGGCGCGGGCAACACGGAAGCGAAACAGCTCAAGTCCTACGAGGCGCTGCGCAACGCCCAGGCTTTCGCGGATTCGAACCTGACCCTGGCGCAGCAGACCTACCAGCAGGCCATGACGGACACGCTGCGGCTGCAGCGTTACCTGTCCATCATTGCGCAGCCGGTGCCCACGGACCGCCCGAGCAGTCCGCGCACGGGGATCCTGCTGCTGCAGGCGCTGGCGCTGGGTTTTGTGCTGATGTTCATCGCTCGCGTGGCGTGGGCGTTGTTGAGAGGATTGCGTCATGGTTGATACGGCAATTGCGGATCGTCCCGCTGGTACTGAGGCTGCGGCACGCTTGCGTGACGTGATCAGGCAGATTCACTCCTCGCCCGAGCCGCTGAACGACATGTCCATGCTGGAACCGGCGCTGCGCGAGGCTGCGGAGGGCTGGCGCGATGCCCGCCGCCTGCTGGTTTCGCCCTTGGTGCGGGAAGGCAAACTGGTTGCCGCGATCGCCGCGCTGGAGATCATGGTGGCGGTCTATCCAGCACGCGCCGACGAGCGCCGCCTGCTCGCCAGCCTGTTCGGGCGCACGGAGCAATGGGACCGCGCCATCGCCGAGGCGGACGCCGCCGCAGGCATCAAGCCCGGCGCGGCGGCGCTGCATGCGGCGCGCATCCAGTTGCGCGTGCAGGCCGGCCGCGTGGCCGAGGCTGCCGAGGTCGCGCGCGCGACCAGGAACCTGGCGGAAAACGAGCCTGGCGAAGCCTACCCCTGGCTGATGGCCTTCGTGCGCAATGGCGATGCGGCCGAGGCGGCAGGCATGGCCGCCGCCTTGGACCCGCGAGAGCTGCCCAACGAGCGCGTGGCGACGATGGCCGTGCGCGCCCTGCTGGATGACGGCAGGGTGGCGGCCGCCATCGCCTTCGGCGACGCGGCCCTGGGCGCGGGCCACGACTGCGCGGTCCTGCGTTCGTCCCTGGGTCTGGCGCATCTGCGGCGCGGCACCGAAGACGACCGCAAGGTACATGCGCTGGCGCACTTCGAGGCCGGTCTGAGCGCGGCGCCTGCGGATGTCAGGCTGTTGACGCTGCATGGCGAGACCCTGCTGCGCGCCGGGCGCTACAAGGAAGCCCTGACGCCGTTGAAGCAGGCCATCGACCTGGCGCCGGATCTGGAGCAGACGCGGGCCTTCTATGCGCGCGCGCTGCGCTACACGCTGCAGTATGACGCGGCGGCCGACCAGATGATGCATTTGCTGGAGAAGTCGCCCGAAAAGCAGCTCTGGCAGCGTGCGGCCATCAGCGCGCTGTCGCAGGCGGGCCGCAAGCAGGAGGCCGAGACGCTCTTCGGGCAGTACGTGGCGCAACGCGGCCAGCGGCTGCCGGCGACCTTCCAGGAGGCCATGACGCAGCTGGAGGAACGGCTGCACACCGCACCGATCCCGCAGGCGCGACTGGACTGGGCCTGGTCGATGCGCGGCGACACCAGTATCGATCGCGCGCAATGGGAGCGCCGCGCGCGCTGGGGCCATCTGGTGGACCACCTGCTGTTCGACTGGCTCGAATGCCGCGAGGAAAGCGTCGAAGAGGCCATGCAGGTGTTGGGAGAGCTGGATACCGGCGAGCGCTTCTTTGCGCCGCTGCTGGCGGGGGGCAAGGGTGTGGTGGTCGCCACCGCGCACGTCGGCCCCATGTATGCCGGGTTGATGGCGCTGGAACTGGTGGGCATCCCGTCGCGCTGGCTGGCGACCGCGCCCAGCATCGCGCAGAGCAGCTACTCCGCGGCGCTGATCTCCACCGCCGACCAGACCGAGGCGCAGGTCGCCAAGGCCTGCATGCGCGCGTTGACGTCGGGCTACGTGCTCTGCCTGGCGATAGACGGCGCGGCCAATCCGGCGGCGCCTCGCACCACCTTCGAAGGGCAGGACGTGACTTACTCCGGCTTCGCGTCCCACCTGGCGCATCGCATGGGCGTGCCCTCGGTGTTCTACGCGCCGCGCTGGGAGAACGGCCGCGTCGCCTACACGCTGGAGATGCTGCCCGCGGCCAAGCCTGGCGAGGACGCCGAGGCGTATTCCCTGCGCTGGCAGCAGGCCTATTTCGAACGGCTCAGGGAGCATCTGGCCGGTCCTCCGGAAAACCTGCGCCTGAGCGGCGGCATCTGGCGCCACGTCACGGCCGCGGACAATTCCGCGCAGCAATAGGAGCGAGTGCCGATGAAGGCTGCAATCAAAACCGCGGGCTGGCTGCTTGCCCTGGCCATGTCGTACGGCGGGACGGCCACCGCCGCTGAAACGTGCAAAAGCCCGGACGAGCATTGTCCGTCCGTCGCGGCGCTGCTGCAGCAGCGCGAGGGCTACGGCGCCCGGGCCACGGGCGGCCTGGGCGGCAAGTTCATCGACGTCACGTCCGATCAGGATTCGGGTCCCGGAACGCTGCGCGCCGCGTTGGCGCAGGCGAAGAAAGGACCTACCTGGATACGCTTCGCCTCCGACATGACCATCGTCCTGGATACGCAGCTGCGCGTGCCGTCCAACACGACGATAGACGGGCGCGGCAGGCGCGTCACCCTGATCGACGATGGCTTGGGCGTGTATGGCAGCAAGAACGTCATCCTCACGCACCTGACGATAGACGGACGCCTGTCGCGGCTTACGCAGGCCGTGAACGTGGCCAACAACAGCCGTGACGTGTGGGTCGATCACATGGATCTGTCGCGGATGTCGGACCGGCTGCTGAACGTGAAGAACGGGTCGACCGACGTCACGATCTCATGGACCAAGTTCCACAATTCGAACAAGGTCATGTTGCTCAACAACATTACGTCGAAGAACCTTTACGCCAACTACGACCGCGACTCGATTGCGCGCGTGACGCTGCACCACAACTACTTCCTCAACACCGTGCAGCGCAATCCGCGCGGGCAGTTCGGCACCTTCCACCTGTTCAACAATCTGCTGGAAGATTGGGATTTCTATGGCATGAGTTTCAGCCTGGAGGCCAAGGCCCTGGTCGAAGGCAATATCTTCAAGAACTCCGCGCAGCGCAAATGCGTGGAGCCGGAGTTCTTCCCCACGGTGGAAGGCATCAACGTGAACTATTGCCACTACATTCCGGTCGCCGCCAAGCGCAGCGCGCTGGAGAATGGCGAATCCGACCGCGGCGCCTATGAGACGCGGAAGGACGAACACGGTTATACGCGCGATTACAAGGCCTTCCTGCGGCTGAAGGACAATCTGTATCTGGGCGACGCGAAGCCGGTGTTGCAGGACTACCGGCCCGAGGCTGCGCCGACGCCGCCGTATTGCTATGGCTATGAAAAGCCCACGGCGGAGCTGGCGGAGAAGATCCGCAAGTTCGCGGGGAATACGGGCGGGGACACGCCGTTGCCGGTGTCCAGGACCGGGTCGGATTGCGGGGGATCTCCAGGCCAGTAGTCTCGCGGTTCGCAGAAGCGGAGCCGGACCATGCGGATTGAAGCTAGGTGCTGTTCGTGAAATACAGCCTATGATTTGTTTTCAGAGGATACAAATCATAGGCTGTGAAAACCCACAAACCACATTGTGTATTTCAGATTAACAGCCTAGACCTTGTATATCTGAAATACAGCTTGAGGTTTGTATTATGGATTTCACCGTACGCACCGCGACACAATTACCGGCCTTGCTCCAGGGGTTTCGCAAAGAGGCCGGCTTGACCCAGGCGGCCACGGCCTTGCGCCTTGGGGTCACACAACAGACTTTTTCCGCCCTGGAACGCAATGCCGACAAGGTCAGCGCAGACCGGCTGCTGCAGCTGTTGAGCATCCTGGGGGTCGAAATGGTCCTGCGCCAGCAAGGGGCGCAGCCGGGACCCGAAACAACATCCGAACCCAGCTGGTAAAGCCATGGGGCGACGTTCACATGCGCAGATCCTGGGCCTATGGATGAATGGCACCTATGTCGGAGAGTGGAGCAATCGACCCCATGCCGGCGAGGTCCTGCAGTACGACAAGGACTGGGTCGCCTCCGCGCCGGGCAGGCCATTGTCGCTGTCTCTGCCCTTCACGCCGGGCAATGGCCCGCATCGTGGCGACGTGGTCCGCGCATACTTCGAAAACCTGCTGCCCGACAGCAAGGAAATCCGCGAACGGGTTGCGCGCCGGTTCCGGGCAGGATCGACCGACGCGTTCGCCCTGCTTGCCGAGATCGGCCGTGATTGCGCCGGCGCCTTGCAGATCCTGCCTGCGAGAACAGCGCCTGCAGACGTGACGTCGGTGCAAGCCTCGCCCTTGAACGATGCCCAGGTGGCGCAGCTGTTGCGCAGCGTGCCGGCGCCGGCGGTTCTCGGCGGCCAGGCCATCGCCGAGGATGATTTCCGCATTTCCATCGCAGGTGCGCAAGAGAAGACCGCCTTGCTGCGGATGGACGGACAATGGTGTTTGCCCCAAGGCGCCACGCCGACGACTCACATCCTCAAGTTGCCGTTGGGGCTGGTTGGCAATATGAAGTTCGACCTGAGCGAATCGGTGGAAAACGAATGGCTGTGCTCGGAGATCCTGGCTGCCTACGGCATGCCCGTGGCGCGCACGGAAGTACTGAGCTTCGAAGACATGAAGGTGCTCGCCGTTGAACGTTTCGACCGCCGCTGGCAGGACGGCGGAGACGGAGCCCGTGGTCTCATCCGCCTGCCGCAGGAAGACATGTGTCAGGCCACCGGCACCCCGCCGCACCTGAAGTACGAGGCGGATGGCGGACCCGGCATCGAGCGCATTATGGGTCTGCTCGAAACCTCGCGCCATGCAGAGCATGACCGGCGGACATTTTTCCAGGCTCAGGTCCTGTTCTGGATGCTATGCGCAACGGACGGCCACGCGAAGAACTTCAGCCTGTTCTTGCGGCCTGGCGGGGCATATGAACTTACCCCGCTATACGCCGTGCTGTCCGCTTATCCGATCCTGGGCGAAGGGCCAGGCAAACTGTCGCCTGTCCGCGCGAAGATGGCGATGGCCGTGCGCTCGAAGAACCCACTCTGGCGCATGCGCGACATCCAGCGCCGCCACTGGCTGACGGTGGGCGCGCGACATGGCGTCGTGACGCCGGACGGCCAGGGAGTCCAGTTCGTCGTGGACGATCTGATCGCGCGCACGCCAGAGGCTGTGCGCATGGTCCGCGCCAGATTGCCGCCAGGATTTCCGCAGGCGGTAGCGGACGGCATACTGGGCGGCTTGCAGGCGGCGGCGGACAGGCTCGCCGCGTAGCTTTGGCGCGTGCGTAGCGGCGACTGCAATTCATCGTTCGTTGAGTACATACCGCCCCGGCGTCTCCCCCGTCATCTGCCGGAAGTACGCGATAAACGCGCTGTCGCTGGCAAAGCCCAGATCGAACGCCACCGCGGTCACGCTCTGGCCCGCAGCCAGCAGATCCACGGCGCGCAGCAGGCGCCAGAGCTGCCGCCAGGCCTGATAGCTCATGCCGGTTTCGCGTTGGAAGATCCGGGTGATGGTGCGCGTGCTCGCGCCGACGCGTTGCGATAGCGCATCCAGTTCGGGCGGCAGTTCCTCCAGGTTCAGGCCGGCCAGGCGGCGATCCGTGGGCACGGGCAGCAGCATGGGCTCCTGTCTTGCCGCGCGCAATTCGTCCATGCACACGGCCAGCAGGTTGCACGGCGCGCCCTGGGACCAGTCGGCGTCAAAGGGTTCCAGGCTGATGCGCTCGAACACCTCGCGCAATAGCGGAGTCATCGAAAGTATGGCCGCGGCGGCCGCGGGCGCCGCGATACGCGCGGTGTCCAGATAGATCGAGCGGTACTCGACTTCGCCGCGGATCATGACGCGGTGCTCGGTTCCAGGCGGTATCCATGCCGCGCGGATCGGAGGCAGTACCGCGATCAACCCCGGCATTGCTAGGCGGATGGAGCCCGCGTGAGCAAAGAGCAGTTGGCCCCGGCCATGGCTATGCAGGCCGGAATCGTGCCGTATCAGGCGCGATGCGATGCCCGTCACCGGCTGGGCCATGGTGTCGGGGTTGAACGCGTCGGTGGGTGCGAGCCTGGCCATTTGTCCGAGTTCCGATGTTTTTTGTCTTCCTGGCTACAACGGCGAAGGCGACGGCCGGCTAAAAAACGGACTCTCCGTTTACCGATACCGCCATGTCCCGCCGTCCGCCTCTTCTGCTCGTCATTCCGCTGCTGAGTTTTCCGCAGATCGTCGAGACGATGTACAGCCCCGCCTTGCCGTTGATCGCAACTGCCTATCGGGCCACGCCAGAGGAAGCTGCGCAGACGCTCTCGCTCTGGTTCGTGGCCTTTGCCTTCGGCGTGGTGGTCTGGGGTCGTCTATGTGATTCCCGGGGCCGCCGGCCGGCGCTGCTGGCAGGGCTGGCGCTATATGCGCTGGGCGCGGGCTGGGCCATGGCAGCGGGCGATTTCACGCAGTTGCTCGCAGCCAGATTGATCTGCGCCTTCGGCGCGGCCGCGGGCTCAATCGTAACGCAGACGGCGCTGCGGGATAGCTATCAGGGTCCGACGCTGGCCCGGGTCTTCTCCATTCTGGGAATGGCGTTGGCCGCGAGCCCTGCGGTCGGCATGTATGCCGGGCAGGAGATCGCGGCGGCCGGCGGGCTCCAGGGCGTCTTTCTCGCGCTGGTTCTGCTCGCCGTCGCGCTGCTTGGGGCCAGCGCGTTGCTGTGGCCGGAAACCCGGCCGCAGTCACATGCCGCGGCGCCCTTCTGGCCGACGCTGCGCGCCATGCTGCAAGACCGGGCGATCTGGCGCAGCGCGGCGCTGATCGCCATTTTCAACCTGGCGATTTTCGGCTATTACCAGCTGGGTCCATTCCTTTTCGCCCGCTTGCAGGATGCGTGGTTGGGGTTCGGCGAAAGCGGGTTGGCGCTGGCCGCGGCGTCGCTGTGCGGCGCGTTCCTGAACACGGCGCTGCTGCGGCGGGGGTATGCGTCCGAACGCCTCGTGCTGCTGGGTATTGGTCTGATGGCGCCAGGCGCGGCGCTGGTTGCCGCGTTTATCGGGAGTTCGGCGTTTCTCATCGGCATGGCCGTGATTGCAGCGGCCTACGCGATCGCGATACCCAACATCCTGGCCCATGCCTTGCGCGCCTATGCCTGCGCCGCGGGGACGGCTGGCGCGATCCTGAGCCTGATCTACTACAACCTGCTGGGGGCCTCGTTGGTTCTTGCGGGGCTGGGGCAAAGGCTGGATCTATTGTTGGGCTGCTGTGCCCTGTTGGCGGCCGCCGTGCACGTGAAATGGCGCCCCGGCGCTTGAGGCGGGGCTCCTGCGCCTCATGTCGATTGGGTGCTCTCACGGCGCAGGATCGAAACACGCAGGCCGGCGGGAAAGTCGGCAGCCGCGCCGCGCATGTCATAGCGCACCATCAGACCATGATTGTGTGCGATGCGGCGCGCGATCGATACGCCCAGGCCGCTGCCGGATTCTTCATTGCCGGCGGCGCGCACGAACCGGTCGCCCAGCCGTGGCAGGACCTCGGGCGCGATGCCCGCGCCAGCATCATCGATGAGGATGGCGCGGGCGCCAAGCGTCAGACGCACGCGTGTATGCCGCGGGCCATAGCGCACGGCGTTATCCAGCAGATTCTTCAGCATGATGGCCAGCGCATTGTTGCTGCCGGCCGTCGGAAGCGCGTTTTCCTTTCCGTCCGGCCATTCGATATCGATCTCGATGTCGCGCCGGTTTGCGATCCAGAGGCAGTCACCGACCGCCTGCTCGGCCACCAGGCTCCAGTTGACGGCGTCGTCAAAACCCGAAGGGCCGTTGCTGTCAAGCCGCGCCAGCGTCAACAACTGAGCTACCAGCCGGTCCAGGCGGTCCAGCCCCGCACCCACGCTGCGTTGGGCATCCGCTCGCAGCGTTGCGTCCTGCGCGCGCTGCGCCACTTCCCACTGCGCGCGCAAGGCGGCGAGGGGCGTGCGCAATTCATGGGCGGCGTCCGTGGTAAGGCGGCGTTCCTGTTCGATAAGACTGGCGACTCGTGCCAGCAAGTCATTCATGGCTTGCACGAGAATTTTGAGTTCCGCCGGCGCGGCAGACTCGGACAGCGGCGTGCCGTCATCGGGACGGCGATTCTCCAAGGCCTGGGACAGCATGCGCACGGGCCGCAGAGCGCGGCGCACGGAAAGAATGAGCATCGCGATGAGTACAGGCAGTCCGATCAGCCAGGGAGCGATCTGGCTTGCGATGTAGGCGACCATGAGATCTTCGCGCTCACCGACGCGCTGGCCCACCGCGACGCGCGTTGTCTTGTCGTCGCTGGCGAGGTAATAAATCCGCCATGGCACGCCGTTGACCGTACTGTCGACAAAGCCCTCCTGGGACTGGTCGCGCGGGAATTGGAGCGCTTCGGCATCCAGTACAAGCGGCGCGCCTGCGTCGCGCCATATCGCCACGGACAGGTCTTTGCCGCTGGCGTCTCCAGAGTTCGGCGGATGGGGTGCTTGAAGCGGGCCGGGAATGCTGGCGCCGGGGGGAAGCAGGGCCGCGACCGCAAGCGTCTGCTCAGCCAGACGCAGCATGTCGGTGTCGTAGAGCTCGTTGATTTCGTGTGCGGCGCGCCAGTAGGTGCCTGCAATGGTCAGCAGCCATGCCAGGGGAGCGGCCAGCAGCACGGCAATGATCAGCCTGCGCTGCAGCGTCATGCCTCGGTCTCCACCTGACCCAGCGCGTAGCCAGCGCCTCTCAGCGTACGGATCAGCTTGGGATGGATCTTCTTGCGCAGATGATGCACATGAACCTCGAGGGCATTGCTTTCCAGGTCGGAGTCCCAGTCGTAGAGCTTGTCGCGGATGAAATCGCGCGTCAGCACCCGGCTGGGATGCGTCAGGAATAGCTCCAGTAGCTGTGCTTCGCGTACGGTCAGATCCACCGCCAGTCCCTTCCACCGCGCTTCATGCGAGGCCGGCTGATACTCCAGGTCCCCATGGCGCCATACGGGTTCGGGCTTGCCCGCCAGCCGGCGCGTGACGGCGCGCAGACGGGCGGCCAGTTCATCCAGCGTGATGGGTTTGATCAGGTAGTCGTCCGCGCCAGCGTCGAGTCCGCCTATCCGGCTTTCGACGGCGTCGCGCGCGGTCAGTATGACCACGGGGACGTCGATTCCGGCTTGGCGCCAACGTGTCAGCAACGTCACCCCGTCTTCGGATGGCAGACCAAGATCCAGCACCACCGCATCGTAGTGCACGGCGCGCAGGGCATGGTCGCCCTCTTGACCGCTGACGAACCAATCCACCGCGTACCCCAGCAGCCGCAGGCCGTTCTTGAGGCCATCGCCTATCAGCGGGTCATCTTCGACGATAAGAATTCGCATTCAAGAACTCCTACTAATGGCTTGGATGAGATTACCACCGAGGCGCGGTTAATTTGGAGTTAAGGTTCGGCCCGTACGCTGCGGCCATCGTTAAAGCAAGCGCTTCAAATGGACCGACCAGAAATCATGACGCCGCAGCGCAAGGCCTCGCCACAGTCGACCGATTGGCCTTACACGGCTCCGCTCGCGCGGCCCCGCCCGGCATTGTTCGTGCATCCCTACGACGACCCGCAGCGCGGCTGTGTCGAATCCTATATCTACCTGCGCTACCGGCAGCGTTTTGGCGCTCGCCTGAAGCACTGGATGCCGACCTTGGTCAGCCTGCAGGCCGAAGGCCAGATCCTCGCCGCGGCAGGTTTTCGCGGCGCGGCTGAAACCCTGTATCTGGAGCGCTATCTTTCGGCGCCGGTGGAGCAGTACCTGCGTCAGCGCGACTTGTCCGTGGCCCGTCGCCACATCGTCGAGACGGGCCAGTTCGCCGCCGTCCGGCCGGGCGCGGGACGGCTGCTGGTGCCCCATTTGGCACTGCATCTGCACCAGCAGGGCTTCGAATGGGCGGTCAGCACCCTGACCTCCGAACTGCACCACCTGTTCTCGCGCATGGGTCTGGCTCATCAGCCCCTGGCCGCCGCCACGCCCGCGCGGCTGGATCCTGGCGAACGGCGCGACTGGGGCAACTACTACGAACATGATCCTCAGGTATTTGCCGGGCGCCTGAGCCTTATTCTGAATCGATTCGGCGAGTCTCAATCATGACCGGTCAGGAATTTCTTGCGTCGTTGACGCGCGGCGACCGTCGCTTGCAACCTGCCTTGCGTTCATCGGTGGCATTGACCTATGCAGAACTGTCGGAGCGGGTGCGGGTTTGCGCGGACGCGCTCTCTGCATATGGCCCGCGGGTAGTCGCGACGCTGTTGGACAACGGCGCGGATTGGATCGTTGCCGATCTGGCGTGCCTGGCGATGGGCGCCGTGCACTTGCCATTGCCGTTGTTCTTCACGCCGGAGCAGCGGCAGGCCGCGATGAGCGCGGCCGGCGCCAGCCTGCTGCTGACGCCGGCCAGCCGGCATGCGCAAGCAAGCTCCGACATGGATGTGTCCGAAGTCACCCAGCTCGGCGGCCTGGCGGTCAGGCTGCTGCCTTTTCCGGCGATTCCCTTGCCGGCTGGCACATCCAAGATCACGTTCACGTCTGGCTCCACCGGGCAGCCCAAGGGCGTATGTCTGGGCAGCGCCCAGATGCTGGATGTCGCGCATGGCCTGGCCGACGCCACGCGCGGAATCGGCATCGGCAGCCATCTCACTGCCTTGCCTTTGCCCGTGTTGCTGGAGAACATCGCCGGCGTCTACGCGCCCCTGCTGGAAGGCGCGTGTATCCACGTATCGCCGTTGGCGGAGGTCGGGCTGCAGGGATCTTCCCAATTCGATCCCGGGCGATTTCACGCGGCGCTGACGGCGTCCGAGGCCAATAGCGTGATCGTGCTGCCGCAGATGCTGCGCGCCTACGCCGCCTGGCTGGCAGCGACCCGGGCGCCTGCGCCACCGCAGCTGCGCCTGATGGCTGTGGGCGGCGCCGCGGTGGGTGCGCCATTGCTGGAGCAGGCGCGCAGGCTTGGTCTTCCCGCCTACGAAGGATATGGCCTGTCTGAAGCCGCTTCCGTGCAGACGCTGAACTTGCCGGGCGCGGATTTGCCGGGCTCGGCGGGCCGGCCATTGCCGCATGCGCGAGTCCGCATCGCCGAAGACGGCGAGATCGAGATCGCCGGGACGCCGTTTCTTGGCTATCTCGGCGTTCCGGCGACGGCCGGCGATTGGTGGCCGACTGGCGATCTTGGTCGCCTGGATCCCGCAGGGTACCTGCATGTAGAAGGCCGCAAAAAGAACGTTCTCATCACGGGCTTCGGCCGCAACGTTTCGCCGGAGTGGGTCGAGATCGAACTGGGCAATCAGCCCGAGATCCGCCACGCAGTCGTGTACGGCGATGGCGAAGCCGAGCTGGGCGCCGTGATCTGGCCCCAGGGCATGGCTTCGGCGGCGGCCATCGACGCGGCCATAGCGCGGGCCAACCAGCGGCTGCCCGACTACGCCCGCATTGGCCGCTGGCTTCAGGCGCGCGCCGAGTTCTCGGTGGACGGGGGCATGGCTACCGCCAACGGACGGCCCCGCCGAAGCGCGATTCTTCAACAGCATCCGGACCTGTTCCAAAGCGTCCGGCCCTTTTCTCGGGTGTAAACCAAAATGCCATTTTTCGATTCTCTCGTGGACGCAACGCGGGGCAGCCGGGAAGCGCTGGTCCAGGCGCCCATCATCCAGGACTGTCTGCGCGGCGAGGTCGCGCTGCCTTCATACATCCGCTTCCTGGCCGAGGCCTATCACCATGTGCGGCACACGGTGCCCTTGATGCACGCGTGCCGCACCCGCATGCCGGGCCGCCTGGCATGGATGGACGCGGCGCTGGAGGAATACATCGAGGAGGAAACCGGCCATGACGAATGGATACTGAACGACCTGCGCGCGGCGGGTGCGGACGCCGAGGCGATCAAGTGCGCGGGCCCTGGCCCGGATACGGAAATCATGGTGGCCTACGCCTACGACACCATCATGCGGAACAACCCGGTGGGCTTCTTCGGCATGGTCCACGTACTGGAGGGAACGAGCGTCGCGCTGGCTCTGAACGCTGCGGACCGGATCCAGCAGGCGTTGGGCCTGCCCGGAACGGCCTTCAGCTATCTGCGCTCGCATGGCACGCTTGATCAGGAGCACACCGCACATTTCGCCGAATTGATGAATCGGCTGGAGCATCCCGACGATCAGGCGGCCGTCATCCATGCGGCGCATATGTTCTACCGCTTGTACGGTGCGATCTTCCGCGGACTGCCGCGAGCCGCGGCCGGGAGCGTGCCGGCATGAAGATCAATCAGGCCTCGGTCGTGCTTACGGGAGCTGCCGGCGGGTTGGGCAGCGCCATCGCACGCATGTTGCGCGCCGAAGGAGCGCGCGTGTTGCTGGTCGGAAGGCGCGCCGGTCCCACGCTGGAACTGGCCAAGTCATTGAGCCTGGATGCTCATGACCGCAGCGCGGTAGACGCCCTCGTGGTGGATATCACCACGCAGGAAGGGCGGGCGGCGATTGCGGATGCCGCCGCGGCGCGTCGCGCCAACGTGCTCATCAACAACGCGGCGGTCGCGGGGTTTGGCGCGGCGGGCGCGATGGACCCTGAGCAGACCCAGCAGATCTTCGATACAAACGCCATCGCGCCCATGCTATTGACCGCCAGCCTGCTGCCCGTGCTGCTTGGCCAGCCGCGCGCTCAGGTCTTGAACATAGGCTCCGTGCTGGGCAGCCTGGGCGTTCCCGGCTTTGCGGCGTACGGCGCGTCCAAGGCAGCCCTGCGTGTCTATACGGAATCCCTGAGACGCGAACTCGCGGACTCTCCCGTGCGTGTCCAGTATTACGCCCCGCGCGCCATCGATACACCCTTCAATGCGGCTGACGTCATCGCCTTCAACCAGGCGACCGGATCGCCGACGGACAGCCCGGAGGCGGTCGCCCGTGCCGTGCTGCGCATGCTGGAAGCGGAGACGGCCCAGCGCTACGCCGGCCTGTTCGAAGCCCTGGCGGTCCGGCTCAACGCACTCTTTCCGCGCCTGCTCGACGGCGCATTCACCAAGCATCGGCGCGCCTTGAGGCCGCCGCCGCCGCAATCAGGAGTCTCATCATGATCCGCAGAGCTTTCCTGCGTTACGCTTCATCGGCCATGCTTGCCATGAGCGCATATTCCTTTCTTCCCGCAGCCCAAGCGGAGCCGGCCGACATGGACAACGCCATCGGCGCCTTGCAGAAGGAGTGGGCGGAGATTCAATACCAGACGCCAGAAGCGAAGCGGGAGACCGGCTTCGAAGCCCTGGCGCAGAAGGCGCATGCCGTGACCGCGAAGTACAACAACCGCGCCGAGCCTCACATCTGGGAAGGCATCATCCTGAGTTCCTGGGCTGGGGCCAAGGGCGGGCTGGGCGCGCTTGGCATCGCGAAGCAGGCCAAGGCCGAATACGAGACCGCGATCCAGATCGACAGCAACGCGCTAAGCGGGTCCGCGCTCAACAGCCTCGGTGTGCTGTACTACAAGGTTCCTGGCTGGCCGGTCGGCTTTGGGGACAATAAGAAGGCCGAGGCGTTGTTGCAGCAGGCGCTTGCGATCAATCCGGATGGCATAGATCCCAACTATTTATATGCGGATTATCTGGTTTACCGGAACCGCAATGCGGAGGCGGCCCCATATCTGGAGAAGGCGTTGCGTGCGCCCGCGCGCCCTGGGCGCGAGCTCGCCGATCGGGGGCGCAGGCAAGAGGCCGAGGCCCTGCTCAAGAAAGTTCGTGGCTGAGGCGGGGTTCCAGCTCCGGAGGCGGGTAATCAGTGCGCGGGGCGGGCGCTGGCCATGATCAAGTCAGATGCACCGACGACGCGATCCCCTGGTCCGCCATCTTCGAATACGGGCAGATCGATTCCGTCTCGTGGACCAGCGCCAAGGCGAGGTCCTTCGGCAGTCCGGGCAAGGAAATCTCCAGCCTGGCCTTGATGCAGAACAGGCCGTCAAACGCTTCGCGGGCGAAAGTGGTGGTGCAGTGAATGGCGAAATCCGCCGGCAGCGGGACACCGTTCTTCATGGCGACCAGCTTCATGGCGCCATGAAAGCAAGCGGCAAAGCCGGCCGCGAATAATTGCTCGGGATTGGTGCCGCCGCCGTTGCCGCCAAGCTCCTTGGGCAACCTGAGTTCGAGTTCCAGTTCGCCGTCGTTGGAGATCGCGCGGCCCGACGATCTGCCGTGTCCGGAAACGCCGGCAGTCACGGACACGGTGGTCGTGTACAGGGGCAGGTCCTCTGTGCCGACATAGGGTTCCAGGAGCGAAACAGAGGGCGCGGACGGGGCTTTCATGGGGGACTCCTCAAGTGCGGATATGCGGTTTGCTGTTTTTTCCGCGGCAACTATAAAGTTGTCCCCTATGGGCGAAAAGACAGAATTTCTGTTCTGACCGGCATCTTTTCTTGTACCGTCAGCGCCGGCTTCCTAGGCGCTCTTCTTGATATTGGCAAGCCGGTGCAACTCGTCCACGTCAAGGATAGCCAGCCCGCCATAGTAGGTTTCCAGCACGCCCGCGCGAGCTAGCCTCGCAAGCGCTGCATTGCAGCGTTGCCGCGAAATGCCGCACAGGCCGGCGATTTCTTCCTGGGAAACCTTCAGGCGTCCGTTGGTGCCGGAATGCCTCTCCGCATTGAACTGCGCGGCGACGGCGCGCGCCACCGTGGTGTCGACGTCGAGCAGCACGTTGGACGTGAAGCTGCTCATCAGCCAGTCCACGCGTTGCGCGAGATGCATCATCAGCGCCTTGGTGAACTCGATGTTGTTGTTCCAGAGACGTTCACAGGTTTCGCGCGGCAGAATCACGATCTGGCTGGGCCGCAGCGCGACCACCTCGTACTCGAACCGCTCGCGGCGGATCATGGTGGCTTCGCCGAACCAGCTGCCGGTGCTGAAGCCGGCCAGAGACAGGGACTTGCCGTCCGCGCCCGGCGAGGACCATTTCACCAGCCCCTGCACCACGCCGTACCATCCCGGCGAGCGGCTGCCCGCGCGGAACAGGAACTGGCCCGCGGCCAGCGTCACGACGCGCAATTCCGCGCGGATCAGGTCGCGTTCGAGTTCCGGCAAGCCCTTGTACCAAGGGACGACGTCGAGCATCTTGTCCACCGCCCCTTGCGTGCGCCGCCGCCGCGCGCTCAGGGGTTCGTCGCCGGCGTCGGCAAGCCGTTCGCCCATGTGTGCCTCCTTCGTAGCCGTTGTGGTGCCGCTCAGGTAAACCCTAGGGTGCTTTGTCACCATGATGACTGTCCGCGGTCTGGGGCCGGCACCAGAATAGCCGAGGTCCCAGACGCCAAAACCCACAAGAGGAGACAAGCATGTTGCCCATGCAAGGCATGATGTCCCGCAGCGCCCTGGCCTGCGGCCTGGCCGTGACGCTGCTGCACGCCCCTGCGGCCCAGGCGCAGATTTCAGACGATGTTATTCGAATCGGCTTCATCACCGACATGTCGGGCGTGTACTCGGGGCCGGACGGCCCGGGCGGCGCCGAGGCCATCAAGATGGCGATCCAGGAGATGGGCGGCGAGATCAACGGCAAGAAGATCGAACTGCTGACGGCCGACCATCAGAACAAGGCGGACATCGCCTCGGCCAAGGCACGGGAATGGTTCGACCAGATGGGCCTGGACATGCTGATCGGCGGCACCAATTCCAGCACGGCATTGGCCATGTCCAAGGTTGCGGCCGACAAGAAGCGGCCCATCATCGTGGTGGGCGCGGGCGCCCCGGCGCTGACCAACGAACAATGCACGCCCTACACGCTGAACTACGCCTACGATACCGTGGCGCAGGCGCGCGGAACGGGCGCGGCCGTGGTCAAGGCGGGCGGCAAGAGCTGGTACTTCCTGACGGCCGATTATGCCTTTGGCCACGCGCTGCAGGCGGACACTACCAAGGTGGTCCAGGCCGGCGGCGGCACGGTGGTCGGATCGGTCAAGCATCCGCTATCGGCCAGCGACTTTTCTTCGTTCCTGCTGCAGGCGCAAAGCAGCAAGGCGGAGATCCTGGCCCTGGCGAACGCCGGCGCGGACGCCACCAACTCGATCAAGGCCGCCAATGAGTTCGGCATCACCAAGACGATGCGCCTGGCCGGCCTGATCATGTTCATCAACGACATCCACGCCATGGGGCTGCCCGCCTCGCAAGGCATGTATCTGACGGACAGCTGGTACTGGAACGCATCGGACGAGACCCGCGCCTGGGCTCGCGCCTTCTTTGAAAAGCGCAAGGCCATGCCCTCCTCGCTGCAGGCGGCCGATTACTCCGCGGCGCTGCAATACCTGCGCGCGGTCAAGGCCACGGGTACGGATGACGCCGACCGCGTGCTGGCCTATCTGCGCGAGAACAAGCTGAACGACGTCTACATCAAGAACGGCGTAGTGCGGCCGGACGGGCGCGTCGTGCACGACATGTACTTGCTGCAGGTCAAGACGCCGGAACAGTCCAAGGAACCCTGGGACTACTTCAACGTCGTGCAGACCATCGACGGCAACCAGGCCTTCACCACCAAGGAAGAGAGCCGCTGCGCGCTCTGGAAGTGAACCTCATGAGCAAACGCAAAGTCATCGTGACCATCGCCCCGACCGGGGGCATGGCATTCAAGAGCCAGAATCCGCACCTGCCCACGCAGCCGCTGGAGATCGCGGAGGACGTGTACCGCTGCTATAACGCGGGCGCCAGCGTGGTGGCGCTGCATGCGCGCCGTCCCGACGACCAGGCGACTTGCGACGCTTCGGTGTACCGGCAGATGAACCGGCTCATCCGCGACCGCTGCGACATCGTGCTGAACAATTCGACCGGCGGCGGCGTGCATGGCGACATGGTCAAGGAAACCTCTCCGGGAACGTGGGAGATCCTTTGGGAAGAACGGCTCAAGGGCATGGACGCCGGCGCCGAGATGTGCACGCTGGACGCCACGACCTTGAACCTGGCGTTCGGCGACCGCGAATACCTGATGAACACGCCGCTCACCAAGGCCCGCGAACTGGCCGCTGGCATGCAGGCGCGCGGCATCAAGCCCGAATGGGAGGTCTTCAGCCCCACGCACATCCTCCAGGACGCCACGACGCTGATCGAAGAGGGACTGGACGAAGGGCCGCATTTCATCAACCTGGTCATGAACGTGCATCGCAACTTCCAGAACGCCATGCCATTCTCGGTGCGGCATTTGCAGATGATGGTGGACCTGCTGCCCAGGAACAGCATCTTCTGCGTCAGCGGCATCGGCCCCGCGCAGCTGGAGGCCAACATGGCCGCTCTGCTGCTGGGCGGCCATGCGCGGGTCGGCCTGGAGGACAACCTGTACTACCGCCACGGCGAACTGGCTACCAACGTCCAGCTGACCGAACGCATCGTGCGCATCATCCGTGAAATGGACATGGAGCCCGCCACGCCCGCGGAGGCGCGCGAGATCCTGGGACTGCCGCTCAAAAGCGGCATCCGTCCCGAGTTTGCGCTCTGAACAGGAAACGCCATGAGCAATTCACTGCAAGGAAAACGCGTCCTCGTCACCGCGGGCGCACAAGGAATAGGCCTGGCGATCGCGCGCAGGTTTCTGGAGGCGGGCGCCGAGGTGCACGTCTGCGACGTGGACGAAGCGGCGTGCAAGGCCGCTGCCGCCGCGCATCCGCGCCTGGGCGTCAGCGTGACGGACGTATCCAGCGAGGCGCAAGTCCAGGCCATGTTCGGCGAACTGGCGAAGAAATGGGGCAAGCTCGACGCGCTGGTCAACAATGCCGGCGTGGCCGGCCCGACCAACCGGCTGGAGGAAACCACGCTGGACGCCTGGCAGCGCACGCTGGATGTCAATCTGACGGGAACCTTCCTGTGCGCACGCAGCGCCGTGCCGTTGCTGCGCGCGGCAGGCGGCGGGTCCATCGTCAACATCTCGTCCGTCGCGGGCAGGCTGGGCTTTTCGCTGCGCACGCCCTATAGCGCCAGCAAGTTCGGCCTGGCCGGCCTGACGCAGACCTGGGCCATGGAGCTGGGGCCTTCGAACATCCGCGTCAATTCCGTGCTGCCGGGCGTGGTGTCGGGCGACCGCGTTGAACGGGTCATAGCCGCCCGCGCCGCGGCTGGTGGCGTGAGCAACGACGCGATGCGCGAGCAGCTTGTGGACAAGGTGTCGTTGCGCCGCATGACCAGCCCGCAGGACGTGGCCAATCAGGTGGCCTACCTGTGTTCGGACGAAGGCGCCATCATCAGCGGCCAGAGCATTTCCGTTTGCGGCAACGTGGAGTATCTGGGCTGAGTTGCCGATGCCGGTGCTCCACGCGCCGCGACGGTTCCAAAAAACCTGAGCATCAGTTCGACCCAGGCGAATTGTTCGGCGCATCTGGAAGTTCTAGACTGGATTCGTACATGCACTGTGTACCGATGGCCGTCGCATAGCGGCTTTGCAGCGACGGCGGGAGGTCCTGATGAATCAGGTCGAGACCTTTGCCACCATGCCGATGTGGGCGGGGTTCGTAGCCTTTGTGCTGGTCGTGCTGGCGCTGGATCTGTATGTGCTGGGCGGCCGGCATGCGCACCGCGTGCGGCCCCGTGAAGCCTTGTTCTGGGTGGGCGTCTGGATGGCGCTGGCGGCGTTGTTCGGCGCTCTGTTGTGGTGGTATCTGGATGCCACCCTGGGGCGCGACATTGCGCACCGCAAGACGTTGGAGTTCTACACCGGCTACCTGATCGAACTGTCCCTGTCCGTGGACAATATGTTCGTGTTCTCGCTCATCTTCGGCTACTTTGCGGTGCCGCTGGAATTGCAGCGCCGGGTGCTGCTGTACGGCGTGCTGGGCGCCATCGTGATGCGAGTCGGCATGATCCTGGCGGGCGTTTGGCTGCTGTCGAAGTTCGACTGGCTGTTCTATGTGTTCGGCGTGTTGCTGGTGGCGACCGGCGCCAGGATGCTGGCCCGGGCGGACCATCAGCCGGACATTGCCCGCAATCCGCTGGTGCGCCTGTTGCGCTCGTCCATGCGCATCACCAAGGACTATCACGGCGAGTCGTTCTTCGTGCGCATCGGCGGCCTGCGGCATGCCACGCCCATGTTCGTCGTGCTGTTGATGATAGAGGCGAGCGACGTGGTGTTCGCGGTGGACAGCATTCCCGCCATCTTCGCCGTCACCACCGACCCGTTCCTGGTCTTCACCTCCAATATCTTCGCCATCATGGGCCTGCGGGCGCTGTACTTCCTGCTGGCCGACATGCGCGAGCGTTTCCGCTACCTCAAGCACGGACTTGCCGCGGTGCTCATCATCATCGGCGGCAAGATGCTGGCCGCGCCATGGTTCCATGTGCCGGTGCAGTGGTCGCTAGGGGCGGTAGGCCTTATCCTGCTGGCATCCGTGGGCGCCAGCCAGATCCTGCCCAGACGGGCCGCGGCCAGGGCCGCGCGCCATAAGGGATGAAGTCCACGAACCGGAGATCTGTCATGAACACGATCATTCTTGCCACCGATGGGTCCAGCCATAGCGATACCGCGGCGCGCTATCTGGTTGAGGGCCCTTTGCTGAACCGGGACTTCACGGTGCACGTATTGCATTGCGAGCCGGACGTGACGGGCGATGTCAAAGCCTTCATCGGCCAGGCCGACATCGACGCCTGGCACCACGAAGAGAGCGACAAGGCAATGAAGTCCGTGGTCGAAATCCTGCGCGCGGGCCAGGTTGGTTTCGAGTGCCACGAGCTTACCGGCCACACGCCGGACAAGATCGTGGCGCATGCGATCAAGGTGGGCGCCACGGCCATCGTGATGGGGTCGCACCATCGGGCGCCGTTCCTGGACGCATTGCTGGGGTCGGTTTGCTCGCGGGTTATTGCTCACGCGCCTTGTCCGGTGCTGCTGGTCTGAGCATCGGCGGCCGATGCGCTAGCAGGTGAGCTTGAGCTGATAGCTGCCATCGGCGCCGCGGGCCAGGCGAACCCGGTCGAAGCGATAGTTGCGCCCCTTGAACGCATAGGTCGCGTCGGTCTCGTCGTCGTCGCGGCCCTGCCAGACTATTTTCCGGTCCAGCGATTCGGCGTAGTAGTAGAAGATGGTATTGGTGGATTCGATCAATCCCAGGTCGCCCCGCAGGCCGGTGGAACTGTTGGCTTCCACGTTCCACCAGCCTTCGGTGCGCCATTCGCCTCCGTCGGGTAGATAGTGCACCGCGAATCTCAAGTCGCGGCCGCAGGCGTTCTCGATCTGGAGGGATGCGGGCTTGGCCGGCGCAGGCTTCTTGCTGTCCGGCTTGGCGGCCTGGAGCTGGTCTTGCCGTTCATTCCAGCCCATGCCGTAATAGGCTAGCAGGCCGCCGATTGCCAATACGGCCGAGACGCCTATGACCACCTGCCGCACGGTCTTCTGCCGCATGTGCTCCGTGTACCGCTGCTCCAGAATCCGCGTCTCGTGCTGTTGCAGCAGTTGATCGCGGTGTTTTTTCCTGGCCGAGGTCGTCACCGCGGATGCCCCGGCCAGCAGCAGCAGCAGGGTGAGGTAGCGGTATTTCATCAGCAGGCTGGCCAGCGATGGAACGAGGTTGGCGGCCAAGCCCAACGCTATGGCGCAACCGATGAAGGCCAGCGGCCATATCCAGAAATTGCGTCCCTTGGCGATTTCGGTGGCGTAATAGTCGCGCAGGGTATCGGTGGATCCGGAATCGGGCGGTGCTTTCCCGTTCGTCCCGCTGCCGTTGCCGCCGGGCGCGCCAGCGGCGCGTTGCTCGGCAATCCACGCGTCATGCTCTTGACGCCGTTTCGGATCGGAAAGCACTGCGTAGGCCTCGTTCAGGCGCGCCATGACGCGCTTTGCTTCCTCGGGCTTGTCAGGATTCTTGTCCGGATGCCACTTTTGCGAGAGATAACGGTATGCGCCGCGGATGACTTCATCGCTGGCGTTTTCCGAAACTTGGAGCGTGTCGTAATGGGTATGTAAGCCAGCCATTGCCTTGGGTCCGCGTTCCGAAGCCGGGCGCTCAGCTTCCTGCACGGCGAGCTTACGCTGCAATCATGGGCGTCGGTATCAGCCAAAGAGACTACATCGCCGGGTGGGTGCACGGCGCAATGGTATCTTTCCCATTTTCCTGCACGCCACCCCGTTTCATGCCCGACGACGCCCAAACCTCCTCAGACTTCTCGCCCGCTGAGCCGCAAGCGGCACTTCCGCGGCCCTTTGTCCAGAACTCGGGTACTCGCCGCACCCTGCATTTCACGCAGCAGGAAATCCAGAGCAGCATGTCCACCCTCAACCCCGATGCGCTCGAGCTGGAGTACACGCGGATGATGATGGGCTTCGTGCTTTTCAATCCGGCACCCGCCCGCATTCTGATGGTGGGTCTGGGCGGCGGCTCGCTGCCCAAGTTCTGCCATCGCTATCTGGCGGACAGCGCTATCGACGTGGTGGAAATCGATCCGGCAGTCATTGCCCTGCGCGAAGCCTTCATGGTGCCGCGCGACGACGACAGGTTCCGCGTGCTCCAGGCCGACGCGGCCGACCATATGCGGGGCCTGTCGGACCATGCGGACGTGATCCTGCTGGACGGGTTCGGTATCGGCGGGATTCCGGGTCCGCTGTGCTCGGCGGAGTTCTACGCCGATTGTTTCCGCGCCCTGCGCGAGAACGGCATCCTGGTGATCAACTTCCACGTCAATCACCCGGATCATCACGAATACATGGACCGGGTGCGCGCCTCGTTCGGTTCGTCCATGTTCGAGGTGGTGGATGACGACATGACCAACAGCATCGTGTTCGCCTGCAAGGGCGATCTGCTGGACGATCCCGCCGCAGCCGAGCTGCGTCGGCCGGCGTCCATGCCCAAGGACGCCTGGCGCCAGTTGATGCCGACGATGAAGGTGATCGGCGCGACGCTGGTGCTGAGATAGCGGCCTAGCCAGCCGCTAGGGCTTTTCTTCCAGGATCGCCGACAACATTTCCCGGGATGCGCCGGACAGGGCGTCGGGTGCGGTGCCGGCTTTTCCGTCCACGTCGGGCTCCAGCGTAGCGAGCAGTGTGGAGAGCGCCTGCGCCAGCGATGCATCGGCTTGTTCGGCTGCGGCTTGCGTCGAGTCGGAGTCGCGGACCGCGGAGGTCGCCAGCAGGACCATGGCTGCCTCCAGCGGTTGCGCGATGGCGCTGCTTCTGTCGGCTGCGGCCTTTTGCTTGTCCGCAACGGCGGAAGCGATGTTGCTGTCGTCACTGGCGGATCTCAGGATACTGCTGGACTTCCATTTTTCTCTTTCGCTCGCGTAGGCCGCCAGCAGCGCGAAGCGGTCCCGTTCGATCAGCAGCGGCGAGGCGGCGATGTCGACCGCCAACGATTGAAATGCGGCGCGGGCGGCTGCGGCGTTCTTGTTCACCAGCGCGGTGGTCATTTCGGTCCATTTGCGATGGAACGGCAAGGCCGTGGCGGCGCTGAACATGTCCTCCCCCAGCGTGGCGCGTTGCTCGAAAGCCAGCACCAGGTAGTCCACGTCGTTTACGGGCTCCAGGCCGCCGTTTCCATTTTGCCGGTGCAGCACGCCGTCGACCAGTTGCAGGTCCTGCAGCTTGTCTTGCGAGTCCGCGCCCGCCAACACGCGATAGCCGCTGCGGCGCAGCGCCATGCCGTCGAAAATGCCGAAGCGGATGCTGGCGCCGTCGGTGCCGAAGAGCTTGCTCAGCGGTTTGAGCAGGCCTTCTCCAGCCTTGACGACGGCGCCACCCACTACGCCGCCGAACATGCTGACCGTGGTGGAGACGAAGTCGAGTATGCCGCGGGTGAGGCCGGTGTCGCTGAAGCGGCACAGCGCGGCGAACATCTCCAGGCCGTCGCTGTTGTACGGCACGTTGCGGGCGATGTAGACGTTTCGGAAAGCCACCCTGCCCCCGCCCGATTTTGGCGCCGTCTCACCCATCGCCTGCTGGATCGCCTCATAGCCGACGACGTAGGGAATCTCGCGCTGCGCACCCGCTTCGGTGTAGCGCAGGAAGAAGGCGCACAGAGGCAGGAAAGCGGCGATGTAGTTGCCGGCATCGGTCAGGCGCATCTCGACCATGCGTACGCTGAAATAGCATTGCCCGGGGACGAAGGCTTCCCCATTCAATCCACGCTCGCCCAAGGACGCGGCGCCGGGCGGCGGATCGATCTCCGCATAGTAATTGCGGCCCGCGGGCACGGTCGGCACCAAGCCGCCCATGCCGTCCGTGGACGAACCCAGGTCGCCGATCTTGCGCAGCATGCCGAATAGGGAAGTCATGGCGTGTACTCCTGGTGGCTGGTCTCAGTCGCGCACGATCGCCAGCGCGGAGGCCCAGGTGGGTGAGCCCCTGGCCTCGTCGTGCGAGCCGGCGCAGGCGCGCCGGTAGGCTTCCGCGAATCCTTGGGTATTGGCAAGGTCGAAATAAGCGAGGTAGAAGCGCCTGATGAAGCGGGCGCAGGTTTGATCCTCCACCTGCCAGCGGAACGCCAGGACACCCATGGCGCCGGCCCGCATGACCTCCAGCGCGGTACGCACCGACGCGCCGCTGCATGAAGACAGCACCAGCAGTTTGCAATTGCCGGCCTTCATCCAGCTGCCGACCAGGCGTATGGACAATTGCAGGCCCCTGCCGGCCTGGCTGCCCGGCAATACCAGCATGGTGCTGTCGCCCACGGAATGGGAATGGCCCGAGTAATGCAGGATGTCGTAGCCGCCGCCGGTCACCTTTTCTTCCAGGTAATCCTGCAGCTCATAGCCGGTGAGCGGCGGCACGTCCTCGACCACGAGGCGGCCGTCCAGACGCTTGGCCAGGGCTTGCAGGTTGGCGAGCTCCTCGGCGACGGCCGTCAGCGGTTTCAGCGTGACGCTCGGGATATCGTTGCTGCCATCTTCCGGTTGGAACGAGATGACGCCGCTGAAGTTCGCGCCGATGAAAAGCAGGCGCAGGGGGCCGGCCGGCCGGGATACGGTCTCCTCCTGATCGCTGGCGGAGTCCATGCCTTCCATGTGCAGGCGTCGGGCCATGGGTATGCGCTGGCACAGGTAGCGCCGCTCACTGGCCTTGATACTGGCGTTGCAGCTCAGTTCGAAGGGCAAGCTGAAGAAGGCCGCGCTCTGGCGGTCCGACACGTTGAAATCGAATCGCAGGTCGGCCCAGGCCAGTTTATCGGCGGGCACGACGCCTTCCTGGTCGCGGGCGAGCTGGATCAGCGTGGCGATCGGCGGACCCACCGTGTCGGCCACCATCACGTCAAACGCCTGCCTTCCCATGTCGCTGAGCGACTCCAGCCAATTGGCCACTCTTTGGCTGCCAAGATAGGGCGAGAACTGATCGACGCGCATCAGCAGCGAATCGATGTCGGATTGCCGCTTATAGGGAAGTTCCGGCGACCTGAATTCGTGCGGGCCGGACTGGAGCCGGTATCGGACCGCTTTTTCGGCGACTTCTATGATCAGCCGGCGGGGTTGAGTGGTGGCCGCCAGGCTGTCCAGCGCCCTGGCGAGCGCTGTGCTGCCGTCGCGCGTCTTGCCGGGCTCGTTGCTCCACATAAGCCTTTCGGGCCGTTCAAGCGCGCAGCGCTGCAGGGCCTCGGACGGATCCTCCGTTACGATCAACACGGGTACGGGCGCCTGCTCGGCCAGCCACTCCAGCACCTCGACCACCGTCGCGCCGCTCTTCTTCTTTTTTCCGCCTTGGGGCGCGGGCTTGGCGTCAATGATCAGCAGGCCCGGCAGCGACCCATGACGCTCGATCTCCTGCCGCGTGTTGCCCAGGTCGAAGACGTGCTGGAACGGCGCACCGATGAAGGGTTTGATTCGCGGGTATTTTTGCTCGTGCCTGGGCAGTTGCTGGATGCGGTCGGCCCAGCATTCCTCGTCGCCGTCGTCGCCGCCGGCAAGCAGGATCCAGCTGCTGTTCTGTGCAGGTTGCTCCATCGCAGTCTCCTTTAGCCCGACCGGGAAGGGAAACGCAGGGTGAACGAACGCCACGGCGGCAGAACGGATTCATACGCTTGCGAGGGCGGGGCCGCGGATTCGGCCATGGGCGGGTCCGTCGTCAGCATGCCACCGTGGGCCTGCATGGTACGCACGATCTGGGCGATGCCCAGGCCGGCGCCATCGTGGGCCGCGCGTTCCGCGTTCAGGAGCGCATCGTCGGGCACGGCGTGCGTGCGCTGGTCGGTGTCCCAGGCTTGTTCTGCGCTAAGTCCCAGGCGTACCGAGCATCCATCCGGGTCGTCGCTGATGTCGACTTCCACGCGGGCGTCGTCGGAGCGGCAGCGCAGCAGATAGGCCAGAATGGACCGGAAGGCTGCGGATAACGCTTCGGCGTCGGCATGCACCATGGGTCCGCCCGCCGCGCCCGCCTGGGCCAAAGGCGCGATGCGGCCTTGGTCCCGCTGCGGAAAGGCGGTGATGACCCGCGTCAGCAGTTCGTGCAGCGCCACGCGGGCATGCTCGGGTGGAGCCTGCCGGCGCGCTTCGTTGGCGCTGGCCAGCCGCTCGAAGGTGATGTCCACCTTGCCGATTTCCGCCACGATGCGTTGGCCGAGGTTCTGAGCCTTGGCGAGGATGGCTTCGGACTGCTCGCCGCGCGCCGCGTCCTCGTGCAGCAAGGCGGTCTGCGTGGCGAGGCTGCAGGCCAGCGCCAGTGGGCTGCGGGTCTGTTCGGCGATTTCGGCCACCGTTTCGCGCAGAAAGCGCATGTCGCGCGCCCACTTCATGTCGGCGATGTCGGTGAAGAACCAGATCGACATGTCCAGGCTGGGATCCAGGTCCGTCCGGGTCGCCAGCACCGAGCGCGGCTGCCCGCCCGCGCCGCGCAGCTCGATGCGTTCGCGCCTGACGCCGGCCTCCGAACTCAGCAGTCCTTGCGCCGCGGGGTCGTCCGGCAGCGCGAAGGCCGTGATCGACACCGGCGTCTCGCCTTCGAGGCAGCGGCCGGGTTCGGCGCCCAGCATGTCGGCCGCGACCCGGTTCATCTCGATGATGGAGCCTTCGCGGCCGACGAACACGACGGCCTGTTCGGTTTCGGCCATCAGGCTTTGTTTGGTTTGTCTGAGCAGGTGCTGGTCCAGCCCCTCCTCCAGCGACGCAATGATCTCCAGCAGGTCGTCGGCGTCGGGTCCCTTGAACGCATGCGATACCGAGGACTCCACGTCCAGCAGCCAGCGGATGCGGCCGTTCAGGCGGATCGGCACCGTCATGGCCGAGCGCAGGGGACGCGGCGGACCCGTGTAGTCGTTCCTGGGATCGTCGGCGTCGCCCACGTCATCCAGGGATAGCAGTTGGCGCTGCCGCAGCGTCTGGCCCAGCATGCCGCGCTCGATGGGCTGCAGGTAGCCGTCGGGCAGCGCGTATTCGGGCGCCAGGCTGTGCTGGGTCACGATCTCGTAGCGGCTTTCCTTGCGGTTCACGCGGAACAGCGCCACGTAGTCCCAGGAGAAGAACTGGGCCAGCCTGGGCACGATGTCCCGCGCCGCCGTGCGCAAGGAATCTGCCGTCATGATGGTCTGGCGCAAGGACTCGGCGAAGAGGGTGCGTTCGTCGTCGCGTTCTTTCTCGAAGCGCATCAGCACCGGCTCCAGATCCAGGGCGCGCAGGATATCCAAGTGGCGTTGGCCATACTGCGCCGGCTGGCGCGAACACAGGCTCAGCGCAGAGCTATAGCCACCCTGGCGCGTGACGGGCAGCGTGACGCTGGCTTGCATGCCCATGTCGCGATAGCGGCGCACGATTTCGTCGCCCGGCTCGAAGTCATGGCCGCTGACGAAGGGCTCCATCTCCTCGATCCAGGTCTGGCCGGAATCCAGGAAAGGCCGGATCGCGGGCGGCAGCTCCATCCAGCGCGCCGGCCAAAGCTCCACCCCTTCTGGCCGCACCGCAATCGCGCGGAACAGCGACACCTGCGCGTCGTAGATGCCGAACACGGCGTGCTCGAATGGGACCAGTGGACGGATCTGTTCCAGGATGGCATCGAGCTTGAGGCGCCAACCGCTGATGGCCGGATCCAGCGCGATGCGCCGAATTTCGTCGCGGGCGGACTCCAGCGCCCGCGACTGGATGATGGCGATCACGCCCAGCAGCTCGCCGTTGGGCGCGGGGTCGGGCGTCATGACCAGTTGGAATAGCCGCTCTTCGCCGTCGCGTCCGGGCATGGCGACGATCACGGCCACCATGGAATCGCCTTCCTGATTGCGGGCGCAGCAGCGGATGGCATCGGCGATGCGGGGCGCGTCGCTCTTGCGGAAATGGCGGGCCAGAGGCTCGCCGCAGACCTCGTCGAGCTTCTGGCCCAGCGCGCGGGCCGCCTCGCGGTTGGCAAAGCGCACCACGCCCTCCAGGTCCAGGCGGAACACGGCATAGGGCGTGCGTTCGAAGCGGCGCGACTCGGCTTTCCTGAAGGGCGTGCCGTCGTTGACCAGCACCACGAGTTCACCGCTTTCCAGTTTGCACAGCGGCACCAGTTGCGCGGGCACCGGCGCGCCGTCCCTGGCTTGGTAGATGCCGTCGACGGCGCCGTTACCCATCGTCAGCGCCGTGCCCAGGCCATAGGCTTCGGCGACGTCGCGGCCGCGGAACTCCTGGACGCTGGGGTCGAGCGCATCGCTGGCGTCCAGGATTGCGCCGTTCTGGCCGAGCAGCAGGCAAGGCACGCCCGCTCGCGACATTACCCGCAGCATTTCCGCGGGATCGCCCGGTATCGAAGCGGACGCCGGTACGCGCACGTACTGGTCATGCTCCAGATCCGTCTGTGCCTGAGGAATCTCAAACATATCCAAGCCCTCCCTGCCTGCCGCGGTTGCTGGCGCGGCTGCCGGCTCAACGTTTGATGAACGCAATGATCTGCTGCTGGGTGCCTTTGTCGTTGTCGAAGCCGCCATGCGTGCTGGCTGCCACGGGCGGGTTGGCGGAGCCGGGCGCAGGGCTGCCTTCGGGCGAGACGTGCACGGCGTCGCAAGCGATGCCGGCATCGCGGAAATAGCGTTCCATGCCCAGCAGCGGCGTGGTGGTGCCGCCTTCGAAGGACTCGCTCACCAGATAGAGCAGCGAGCGGCGATACGGGCCGCAGGTGGGGTCGTCTTCCTCGGCCCGGTCGGAAAGGTGGAACTGCTGATAGCGTTTTACCCGCGTCTTCAGGTGCGGCACGACCAATTTCTGGAAGGTGTCCAGCGTGACTGCCGGGGCCATCAGGTTGAGCGATTCCAGCTCGCCGCCGTCAGCCGTCAAGCGGTGCACGAAGTGGCTGGCGACGATCGCGCCGGCCGAATGGCCGACGATGTGCAGGCGCACGCGGCCCTGGCTGACATGCGATTTGAAGTGCTTGTAGAGCATGATCATCGCGGCTTCTTCCTGCGCCATGCCTTTGGGCGTCGGTTCGCTCATGGCCTGGGCGTTCTGCTTCATCTCGCCCCAGATCACCGTGCCAGGCCGGGCCAGCCAGCGTTCCAGGCGCTGGTTCCACCAGCGCTCCAGCCGCTCGCCCAGGCCGCCCGTGGTGCGCGGCACGCTGTGGGCGGCGTCCTGGATGATGTTCTTCACGGTGGTGATGAAGTCCGTTTCCCACATCAGGAAGACCGGGAAGATCTGTTTCTCGTAGAGCAGCGGGATCCATTCGGCGGCGGCTTCCGCCGCATCTTCTTCGCCCACCAGGCCGCCATGCGCGTACACGCAGACGTCCATGGGCCTGTCCTTCAAGCCCCACTTCTCGCGCGCGGCGTTCATGTGCACATCGACGATGGCGCGCAGGTCGTCGGGCGTGGTGCGGAACGTGCCGCTGTTGCTGAGCTTGCCGTTGTTGCCGACGTTGACGATGAAGGGCGAGAGCTCGCGGTTGCGCAGCACGGTTCCCGCGGCCAGCGTGACACGCTTGCCTTCGGTGCGCAGGGTGATGCTGTTCGAGATCTTGGTGTGCTCATGCGTGACCACGCCCAGCTGCACCACCCAGCAATCCATGGCGTTGCGCATCCAGTCGTCGTAGGTCAGCACCGCCAGGCCATGGGTGCCCCATTCCTCGCCCCAGGAGTTCTGGATCAGGAAGCCGTCCTGGGTATAGCCGACGATGACGAAGGCGTGGCCGTCGGTGGCGGAGTCCTGCTTGTCGGGCGGGATGATCCAGAATGGCTGCGCGCCCGGCGTGGAAGGCGCCTTCTGCGGGGTGACGCCATGGCCGTCGTCCCAGCCGGCATGGCAGCCCGCGCTGGCGTACAGGATGCCGACCTCGTTGAGCGCCGCGTGCATTTCGACGATGTTGCGCGTGTCGATGCGGTAATAGGCGCCCAGCGGGCGCTTGACGGCGTCCAGCCACCAGTCGTCGGCGGTTTCGTTGGCCGCAGCCGGCATGGCCAGGGCCGGAAACAGTTCCTGGGCGCACGCGCCGTGCTTGAACCAGCCCTTGAGCGCGCCGCGCAGGCTCGATCCCGTGTCGTCGACGGAACCCGGGAACTCGTCATAGCGTCTGGCCATGGAGTACAGCATGAATGGCGAGATGGCCGGGCGCGGTTCGCGCTCCGACTTGCGCAGCAGGTATTCGACCACCGTGGACAAGGCGAAGCCGGTGCAGGCCGAGGTGTCTTCCTGGTGCTTCACGGTCAATCCCATCGCGGGAATCATCTCGGTCTTGGGCGTGACCGAGATGTTTGGGCGAAATGGGAGATCGCGGACGTCGAAGGCGTCAGGCTTGGCCGTGCGGCGAAACGGCAGCGCAGGCGGCAGTGCGCGGCTTTTGCGTTTCGGGTCGGATCGGGGCGTCTTGGCCGCTGCCGTGCCGGCCGCGGCGGGCTGCCGCTTTGCCGCCGTCTTGCGTGCCGGGGCGGCGCGCCCCGCTTGCTTCTTTGCAGCCATGGCGTACTCCAGTGGAGACAGGCTTTCAGCGCGAGGGCGGCGGTTTCAGGCAAGACAATATGACGACAGCAAAGATTGCGCCCGTAGCTGCGATATATAGGCGCGCCTACTCTGCTTCGCTAGTATCCGAAAGTATTAATCCGTGAATTTGCAATGGTGCGTTTGCACTATGTACGGCTTAATCCCACTGCGCCGCCAGGCCCTCGGGACTGACTTCGCGCCCATTGCGCTCCAGCGCCGCGATCTGCGCCATGTCCTCGTCCGTCAGCCGGAGGTCCTGGGCGAGCAGGTTGCTGGCCAGGTTCTCGCGCTTGGTCGACGACGGAATGACGGCATAGCCCAGTTGCAGCGCCCAGGCCAGCGCGACCTGCGCGGGTGTCGCGTCATGCCGCTGGGCGATCAGGCCGATGACCGGATCCTTCAGCACCTTGCCATAGGCCAGCGTCATGTACGACGTGACCGGAATGTCCTGTTCCTGCAGGAAGGCGGCGAGCTTGCGGTTCTGCAGGTAGGGGCTGAGTTCGATCTGGTTGGTGGCGATCTGCTCGCGGCCCACCGCGGCGATGGCGGCACGGGTTTCGGCGATGGGGAAGTTGGAGATGCCGATCTGGCGGGTCAGGCCTTGCGTCTTGGCCTCGGCCAGCGCGGTCATGAATTCGTCGATGGCGACGCCGTTGCCGGGCGCGGGCCAATGGATCAGGGTCAGGTCCGCGTAGTCGCTGCGCAGCTTGGCCAGGCTGTCCTTCAGGCTGGGGATGAGCTTGTCGCGGGCGTAGTTGGGAACCCAGATCTTGGTCGTGACGAACAGCGCTTCGCGCGGCACGCCGGATTCGGCGATGGCCTGGCCGACTTCGGCTTCGTTTTCGTAGATTTGCGCGGTGTCGATGGCGCGGTAGCCAAGATCCAGCGCGTTGCGCACGGAATCGATGACGGCCTGGCCCTGCAGGCGGAAGGTGCCGACGCCGAAGGCGGGAATGCTCATGGGTAACTCCTGATGGGTTCGCGGATCCGGGCGCAGATGCCCGGGAATGCCTGCAGTGTGCCTGGCGGATACTTGCAGAAAAAGTCCGGTATTCACGAAAGACTTTTGATATAAATGCAAGAATGAAGACGACCCTCGATGAAATGCAGGTCTTTATCGCCATTGTGGACAGCGGTTCCATCACCGCTGCCGCAGACGTGCTTGGACAGACCGTTTCCGCCGCCAGCCGGACCATGAGCCGGCTGGAAGAGAAGCTGCAGACCACGCTGATGCGCCGCACCACGCGGCGGCTGGAGCTGACCGAGGAAGGCCGGGCCTACCTGGAGCAGGCGCGCAAGATCGTGGCCGCGGTGGAGGAAAGCGAGGAGCTGATGAGCCTGCGCCGCAACCAGCCGGCCGGTCGCTTGCGGGTGGATGCGGCCTCGCCCTTCATGCTGCACGTGATCGCGCCGCTGGTGCCGGGCTATCGCAAGCGCTATCCGCAGGTGGAACTGGAGCTCAACAGCAACGAGGGCAACATCGACCTGCTGGAGCGCCGCACCGACCTGGCCATCCGCATCGGACGCCTGAAGGATTCATCGTTGCATGCGGTGCCGCTGGGCCACAGCCGCGTGCGCGTGCTGGCCAGTCCCGGTTATCTGGGCGTGCATGGCACGCCCAGGCGTGTGGCCGATCTGGCTTCGCACATTTTGCTGGGCTTCAGCCAGCTGGAAGCGTTGAACGAATGGCCCTTGCTGGAGGCCGACGGCCAGGCCCTGCACATCAAGCCGCACGTGCGCGCGTTCAGCGGCGAAACCTTGCGGCAACTGGCCCTGAACGACGGCGGCGTCGTCTGCCTGTCCGATTTCATGACGCGTGGCGACCGCGCCAGCGGCGCCTTGCAGCAGCTGCTGGTGAAGCAGACGCAGGACGTGCGCCAGCCGATCAACGCGGTGTACTACCGCAACACCGCGATCTCTTCGCGCATCAAATCCTTCATTGACTACATGGTCCAGGCGCTGGGCCCGCGCGGCTTCGAATAGCGGCGCGGGCGCTGCGGGCTCAGGCGCGTTCGCCGCTGACCGATTCGTACACCAGTGTCGCCAGCGTCAGGTCCTCCAGCGCGCTGCCCACGGCCTTGAACACGGTGATTTCCTGATCGTCGCGGCGGCCCGGCAGTTCACCGGCGGCCAGTTGGTGCAGGTCGCCGCGGATATCCTCGCGCTTGAGCGCGCCGGCTTCGAAGGCGGCCAGCAGGTCGCCGGACTTGGTGGGCGCCTCGCTGGTGTCCACGTAGACCGAGGTGCCGTCGAAGCAGGCCGCGTCGGTTTCGCGCATTTCGGGCTTGAAGCTGCCGATCAGGTCCAGGTGCACGCCGGGGCGCAGCCAGGCGCCGTGAATCAGCGGCACGGTGGACAGGGTGGCGCAGCTGATGATGTCGGCCTGGCGCGCGGCGCTTTCCAGGTCGGCGGCGGCTGCCGCATCGAAGCCCTGCGCGCGCAACTCGCCGGCCAGTTTCTCGGCGCCGGCCGCACGCACGTTCCACACCAGCACGCGCTGGATCGGGCGCACCGTGCGCATGGCCTGCGCCACCAGGCCGGCGATGCGGCCGGAGCCCACGATGAGCAGCGTGCTGGCGTCGGCGCGCGCCAGATAGTCCGCGCCCAGCGCGGCCGCGCCCGCCGTGCGGTACACGGTGACGATGTCGCCGTCCACCTGGGCTATCGGGACGCCGGTGGTGGCGCTGTACAGGTTGTAGGTGGCGTGCAGGCCGGGCAGGCCCTGGTGGGTGTTCTCGGGGAAGATGTTGATGATCTTCACGCCGAAATAGCCGCGGTCGCTCCAGGCGGGCATGATCAGCGAGGTGCCGTGCGCATTGCCCGACTGGATGGCGTGGACATGCCGCGGCGGCACGGTGGCGCTGCCGCGGAAGGCCTCCCGCAGGGCGGGAATGACGGCGTCGAAGGACAGGGCGTCGCGGGTTTGTTCGGTGTCGATGAAGCGCATGGTTAGGTGCCTGCGGCGGGGCGGTCTGTCGTAGGGAGCAGGGGCAGTCTAGCAGCGCCGCGTCGGTGGCGCGCCGCAAGGGCGGCGGCGGGCCTCGCCGCTGGCTATCAATCTTTGCGCAGGCGTCATAACACCCCGTTATCGCATGCCTGCGCCCCTTGCTTTTTCTGTTCCATAAATTCCTTTTGAATCAATGATTTGATTGGAACTTGCCGAGCCGCCGCAAAATCCCTGCATAGTGGATTTCCCTGGGTCCACGGGGGCAAATCCCGCTGGCATGCTTCGACCACCGTTAGCGCCTGGGCGCGCAAAGAGAGGTCGTTTCATGTCGAGTTCAGTTCATCCCGCCACAGGACGGCCCGTGCTGGCCCGGGCTGTCCACGGGCAAATTTCCGCCGCCGGAGCGCGCGTCGCATGATCCGGCAACTGCTCAACCGCCTCACCATCTCTCTGCCCGTCCTGCTGGGCGTGGTGGTCGTGTGCTTCGTCCTCCTGCAAGTGGCGCCGGCCGATCCCGCCGCCGTCATCGCCGGGCCTACGGCAACCACGGAAGAGCTGGCGCAGGTACGCCAGGAACTGGGCCTGGACAAGCCGATGGCCTACCAATTGTCCATGTACATGTGGCGCCTGCTGCATCTGGACCTGGGGCGGTCGATGATTTCCAACGTGCCGGTGATCGACGAGATCGGCGCCACGATAGGCGCGACGGCGGAGCTGATGCTGGCCAGCGTGGTCTGGTCGGTCCCGCTGGCCATCCTGCTGGGCACCCTGGCCGCCTACCGGCGCGGCAAGCTCATCGACCGGTTCGTGATGACGCTGTCGGTCGTCGGCGTGTCGCTGCCGGTGTTCTGGGTCGGATTGCTGCTGGTGCAGCACGTGGGGGGCGCGGGTCTGTTGCCCTATATCGGCCGCAATGGCCCCTTGTGGACGCTGGCCGGGCTGCAGTCCATCGCCCTGCCCGCCTTGACCCTGGGTTCGGTGCTGATCGGACCGGTGGCGCGCATCACTCGCACCGCCGTGATCGAAACGCTCAGCGGCGACTACGTGCGCACGGCCCGGGCCAAGGGCGCGGGCGAGCGCCGTGTGGTGCTGCGCCACGCGCTGCGCAACGCGCTCCTGCCCATCGTCACGCTGGTGGGCCTGCAAGTCGGCAACCTGCTGGGCGGCGCTGTCGTGACCGAACAGATCTATTCCTGGCCGGGCGTCGGCCGCATGGCCGTGGGCGCGATCTTCGCCGGCGATTTCCCGTTGGCCCAGGGCGCGATCCTGGTGACGGCGCTGGGCTTCATCGTCATCAACCTGATCGTGGATCTGCTCTACGGCTACCTGGATCCGCGAGGACAAAAATCATGAGCGCAGGCGCGACTTCTTCGTTGGGCGGCGTGCCGCCTCAGGCCATGGCCGCGCCGCTGGCGCGCCTCGCATCGCGCTTGCGACGCGACCCCATCCTGCTGCTGTCGCTGCTGGCGGTGATCGCGATTGTGCTGACGGCGGTGTTCGCGCCCTGGCTGGCGCCGCACGACCCCTATTCCACCAACATGTCCATCGCCCGCAAGGCGCCGGGCTGGACCTCGCCCGAGGGCGTGGCCTATCTGCTGGGCACCGACGTGCAGGGCCGGGACATCCTGTCGCGCATCATCTACGGCATACGCGCCACGTTGATGCTGAGCGTACTGGCGGTCATCGGCGGGTCGGGAATCGGCGCGGCGCTCGGCATCCTGGCGGCCTATTACCGTCCGCTGGAAGGCGTGATCATGCGCGTGGTGGACGTGCTGCTGTCGTTTCCCGCGATCCTGTTCGGGCTCAGCCTGTCGGCGCTGATGGGGCCTGGAACGCTGAGCATGGTGCTTGCCCTGGGCATATCCGCCATCCCTGGCATGGCGCGAATCGCCCGCGGTTCGGCCATGGTGGTGATGAAACAGGAATACATGGAAGCCGGCCACGCGATGGGCTTCGGCAACTTCTACCTGATCACGCGCTACCTGCTGCCGAATTGTTCGTCGATGCTGATGATCTACGCCACTTTGCAGCTAGGCCACACCATCCTGCTGGGATCGGTGCTGTCGTTCCTGGGCCTGGGGCCGCAGCCGCCTTTCGCCGAACTGGGCAGCATGGCCGCCGACGGACGCAAGTTCCTGCAGGTGTTCCCGCATATATCCACCATTCCGACGATGACGATCTTCTTCATCGTGCTGGCCTTCAACCTGCTGGGCGACAGCCTGCGCGATGCGCTCGATCCCAAGCTGCGGTTCTGAACCGCGGCGCGCTTGACCACACATCAGACCAACTTCGGGGAAACCACAACCATGACGATCACCAAGGGCCTGGCCCTCGCGCCGCTGGCGTTGACCTTTCTGTTGTCCGTGCAGACGCCCGCGCTGGCGCAGTCCGACAAGACTGTCCTGATCCTGCGCGAGCTGGATACCGACAAATACGACCCGCACCGCACCACCGCGCGCGGCGCTGCCGAGGTGCTGTTCATGGCTGCCGACACGATGGTGGGCCTGGACTACGACATGAAGACGCCGGTGCCGGCGCTGGCCAAGAGCTGGACCGTATCGCCCGACGGCCTGACCTACACCTTCAGCCTGCGCGACAACGTGACGTTCTGCAGCGGCAAGAAGATGACGGCCAAGGACGTGGTGGCGAGCTACGAGCGCTGGCTGAATCCGGAAACCAAGGGATTGGAGCGCTGGCGCGCGGGCCCGGTGGACAGCATCACGGCGCCCGACGACTACACCGTGGTCTACAAGCTGAAGAAGCCCTACAACGAGCTGCTGCAGCAGATGGCGCACTACATGCATTCCGTCATCAATATCGATCAGGTCAAGGCCCTGGGCCAGGACTATGGCGTGAAGGCCTTCGACGGCACCGGCCCCTATTGCTTCCAGAGCTGGTCGCCGCGCAACGAGGTCGTGCTGACCAGGCATGCCGGATACGACTGGGGCCCAACGATCTACAAGGATCCCACGCCCAAGGTCGACCGGATCGTCTGGAAGATTGTGCCGGAGGAAAGCACCCGCCTGACGGCGCTGCAAAGCGGCCAGGCGGACCTGTCGCGCTACCTGCCGCAGTGGTCGATCAAGGACCTCAAGGCCGACAAGCGTCTCTTCGTGAGCAAGGCTGACCCGTTCTACTGGACCTTCTTCCTGGGTTTCAAGATCGACAAGCCCATGCTGGCGGACGTGAACGTGCGCCGCGCGATCAACCTGTCCGTCAACCGCCAGGCCTTGACCGAGGCCATCACCTTCGGCGAGGCGGCGCCCGCCACCAGCATGCTGGCCACCAAGACGCCGGCGGGCAAGAACGAGGCCTACCGCTATGACCCGGCCGCCGCCAAAAAGCTGCTGGACGAGGCCGGCTGGAAAATGCAGTCCGACGGCTACCGCTACAAGGACGGACAGAAGCTCTCGCTGCTGCATTACGGGATCACGGGCTACTGGAAGGACATCATGGAAGCCGTGCAGGGCGACATGAAGAAAGTCGGCGTGGACCTGCGCGTGCAGCTGTTCGACTCGACCTCGGCCTGGGGCAAGCTGGCCACGCAGGAGTTCGACGAGTTCAGCATGAGCTTTGGCTACATGAGCACGGGCGAGGCCCTCAACAGCTATTTCCTGTCGGCCAGCATCCCGACGCCGAACCGCATGAACTGGAAGGATGCCGATACCGACAAGTGGCTGGAGGAAGGCGGCCAGGCGCTGGACCCGAAGGAGGGCGACGCGATCCTGTCCAAGGCGTTGACCAAGATCTCGGACGGGGTCGCCTGGATTCCGCTGTACCACGACTCGCTCTACCTGGTGGGCGGACCGCGCATGAAGCCGATGCAGGCGCACGGCATCTTCGGCGCGGCGGCCTACAAGGGCCTGGACATCGCCTTCAAGTAAGCGCGATGGCGGCGCGGCCGGTCCGCGCCGCCGTTTCATCATTCATCACGTCGCTGAGAGCCTTCCGTGAGCGCAAGCAATCAATCCCGTATCACTCATTTCAAGAACCTGTCCACGCTGGTGGCGTGGGACGCCGAACTGGGCTCGCACGTCTATATCGAAAACGCCGATCTGGTGATGCGCGGCAACACCATCATCCACGCAGGCTCCGGCTACGCGGGCCCGGCCGATGAGGTGGTGTCCGGCAGCGGCCTGATGGCGATGCCGGGGCTGGTCAACGTCCACACCCATCCCTCCTCCGAGCCTGGAAACCGCGGCCTGCTGGAAGAACTGGGCAGCGATAAGCTGGGCCAAAGCTCGCTGTACGAATACATGCCCGTGTTCCGCATGGGCATAGAGACTGCGCCATATGCCAATCAGGTGGCGGTGTCGGAGATGTTGCTGAGCGGAGTGACAACCTTCGTCGACATGTCCCTGCCGCGTCCGGGCTGGGCCGACGTGGTGGCGGCCACCGGCATCCGCGGCGTACTGGGACCCATGTTCCGGTCCGCCGCATGGCGCACCACGGACGGCCATTCGGTCGAATACACCTGGGACGAGGACGGGGCGGAAAAATCGTTCGAGGCGGCGCTGGCCGTGGCGGACAGCGCCATCAATCATCCCAGCGGACGCCTGAGCGCCATGCTGTGCCCCTCGCAAGTCGATACCTGCTCGCCCGGCCTGCTGAAGCAGGCGCAGCAAGCCGCCCGCCGCCTGGGCGTGCCGATGCAGATACACGCCGCGCAGAGCGTGGTGGAATTTTCAGAGATGACGCGCCGACATGGCCGCACGCCCATCGAATGGCTGGACGACCAGGGCCTGCTGAACAGCGACCTGATCATCGGACATGGCATTTTCCTGAACGATCACCGCACGCTCTATTGGCCCCATGCCGACGACTTCGGCCTGTTGCAGCGTTCCGGCGCCCACGTGGCGCATTGTCCGACCGTTTTCGTGCGCCGCGGCATTGCGCTGAGTTTCCTGGGCCGCTACCTGCGCGCCGGCATCAACGTGGGCATCGGCACCGATACCTTCCCGCACAACATGCTGGATGAAATGCGGCTGGCCTGCTATGTGGCGCGGTTGCAGGCGGGAAATTTCCGCGCAGCGTCCACGCAAGAAGTCTTCAATGCCGCCACGGTCAATGGCGCCAGGATGCTGGGGCGCGACGATATCGGCCGGCTAGCCGTGGGCGCCAAGGCAGACTTTTCCCTGGTCGACCTGTCGCATCCATACATGCGCCCGGGCCGCGAGCCGCTGCGCAGCTTGATCTACTCGGCCGGGGACCGGGCCATACGCGATGTCTACGTCGACGGCGAACAGCTGGTGCGCAATGGCGAGCTCTTGACCATCGATATCGAAAACGCGATGCAGCAGGTGGAGCGCGCCCAGGCGCAGACGATCGCGACCGTGGCGCAGCGTGACTATGCCGGCCGCAGCATCGACGATATGTCGCCGCGCGTTTTCCCCAGCCGCGCTTAACGGAGAGCCTGGATGAGCGAGACACTACTGGCGGTCGAAGGCCTGAGCGTGGAGTTCGGTCCTCGCGGCCAGCCCTACCGCGCCGTGAAATCGCTGGACTTCACCATAGGCCGAGGCGAGACCGTGGCCCTGGTGGGAGAGTCCGGTTCCGGAAAATCAGTCACGGCGCTGTCCATCCTGCGCCTCATCGAGCGCGCCGGCGGCCGCATCGCGGCGGGGGCGGCCCGCTTCGTGCCACGCGACGGACGCGAAGTCGACCTGTTCAAACTGGAAGAGTCGGCCTTGCGGCGGGTGCGCGGCAACGAGATATCGATGGTGTTCCAGGAGCCCATGACGTCATTGAACCCGGTGATGACGGTGGGCGATCAACTGGCCGAGGTGTATCTGCTGCATCAGGACATCTCGCGCGCGCAGGCCTGGAAGCAGGCCGAAGCCATGCTGGCCGCGGTCAAGATGTCCGAACCCGAGCGCCGCATGACTCAGTATCCGGGCGATCTGTCCGGCGGCATGCGCCAACGCGTGATGATCGCCATGGCGCTGGCCTGCCGGCCGCAACTGCTGATCGCGGACGAGCCGACGACTGCGCTGGACGTGACGGTGCAGGCCGAGATCATCGACCTGATCCGCGACCTGCAGCGCGAGGTGGGCATGGCGGTGCTCTTCATCACCCACGACATGGGCGTGGTGGCGGAGATCGCCGACCGCGTGGTGGTCATGCGGCACGGCGACAAGATCGAGGAAAACGAGACCGCCGCGCTGTTCGGCGCGCCGGGCCAGCCTTACACCCGTGACCTGCTGGCGTCCGTGCCCAAGCTGGGCGACGGCTCGCCCGGCGAAGCCGCGCTGCAGGGACGCCCGGTTGTGCTCGAGGTCGCAGGCCTGGCGAAGCGTTTCCCGGTGAAGGCGGGGGCGTTTGGCAAGGTGGTGGCGAACGTGCACGCGGTGGAAGGCGTGTCGTTTGCGCTGCGGGCCGGCGAGACGCTGGCACTGGTGGGCGAATCCGGCTCCGGAAAATCGACCACCGGCCGCCTGCTGATGAAGCTGGTACAGCCCAGCGAAGGGGCGATCCGGCTGGCCGGCCAGGACGTGACTCACATGAAACCGGACCAGATGCGCGAGATGCGGCGGCATATCCAGATGATCTTCCAGGATCCATATGCCTCCCTGAACCCGCGTCTGCATGCCTGGGACCTGGTCAGCGAACCCCTCAAGGTGCACGGCGGGCTCAGCCGCGAGCAGCGCCGCGAGCGTGCCGCTCAGCTGCTGGAACGGGTCAACCTTCCGCGGGAATTCCTCGACCGCTACGCGCACCAGTTCTCGGGCGGCCAGCGCCAGCGCCTGTGCATTGCGCGCGCCTTGAGCGTGAGCCCGAAGGTCATCGTGGCCGATGAGCCGGTGTCGGCGCTGGACGTGTCGGTGCAGGCGCGCGTGATCGAGTTGATGAAGGAACTGCAGGCGGAGATGGACCTGTCCTACCTGTTCATCTCGCACGATATGGCGGTGGTGGAGAAAGTCAGCCACCGCGTGGCGGTGATGTATCTGGGACAGATCGTGGAGATCGGTCCGACGCAGGAAGTGCTGCATCGTCCCCGGCACCCGTACACGCAACGGTTGCTGTCGGCGGTGCCGATTCCCGATCCCGCCCGCCGCCACCTGCGCGCGGCAAGCACCGCGCGCGATATTCCCAGCCCGATCCGCAAGGTCGGCGACAACCCGCAGGTCTGCGAACTGGTGCAGGTGGCCGCGGGGCACTACGTCCAGATGGCGGCCTAGGAAACTCAGGCGCGGCTGAAAAGCCGCCCTGCCGCCATGGCGACGGCGGCCTGCGTGGGTTCCACCACGGGCAGGCCGCAAGCCTCTTCCAATCTGTCGCGCAGGTCGGCCATGCCGGCGCATCCCATGATCAGCACGTCGGCGCCGTGGTCGTCGCGCAGCGTCCGGCCCACCGCCGTCATGCGCTCGAAGGCTCTTTCCGGATCCGCCAGGTCGCTGACTTTCATGTCCAGCGCCAGTTCGCCGCAGATGCGGTCGGCGACGCCCATGGCGCGGAAGTAGCGCAGGTGCCGCGCAACGGCGGCGCTGGCGATGGCGATCACGCCGATGCGCGTAGCCATGCTCATGGCCGTCAGCACGGAACACTCGCCGATGCCCAGCACGGGGACCGGGACCAGGTCCCGCAATCCGTGCAGGCCGGGATCGCTGAAGCAGGCCACGATGAAGGCGTCGGTGGCGGCGGCCTCCTGCCGGAACAGCTGCGCCATCGGCGCGATGCTGGCGTCGGCCTCTGCCTGGGTCTGGATGCCGGCGGGGCCGCCGGTCGATGTCAGGAAGCGGAAATCCAGCGGCAGGCCCTGGAACGGCGCCGTCGCGCGTGCGATGGCTTCCGTGACCTTGACCAGGGAGTTCGGGTTTACGAGGGTGATGCGGGCGTTGGACACGATTGAGTAGAATCCCTGCGAAAGAGGCGGTAAGGCGCGGTGCGCGCGTGGTTCAGGTCTGGAGGAAATAAAGCAGCATGTCGGAATTACCTGGAAAGGTCCGGTCCGGGCCGTTGAACCTGCGGCAGATCGAGGTATTCCACGCCATCATGATCACGGGTTCGCTCAGCGCGGCGGGCCGGCTGCTGCACGTGACGCAGCCCGCCATCAGCCGGGTGCTGGCATCGATAGAGCTGCGTCTGGGCTACGCCTTGTTCGAGCGGTTCAAGGGGCGCCTGCATCCCACCAAGGAGGCGCGCAAGCTCTTCCAGGAGGTTGAATCGATTCAGGCCGGGGTCAGCCGCCTGAACGACATGGCCGCCGGCATGGCGGGCCATGGCGCGGGACTGGTCAGCGTGGTGTCCAGCCCCAGCTTCGGCGAATGGCTGATCCCTGCCGCTACCGCGAAATTCTGCGCGCGCAATCCGGGCGTGCGCATCCGCTACCGGCCGCTGGGCATGGACGCGCTGCTGCCCCAGGTGCTGCTGGGACATGCGGATATCGCCATTTCCACGTTCAAGCCCGAGCATCCCAACCTGATTACCAGTGAACTGGCGCAGGGCGAGATCGTCTGCGTGCTGCCGGCAGGCCACCGGCTGGCACGCGAAAGCGTCATCGAGCCGGCGATGCTGGCGGGCGAAATGCTGGTGGGCTATGGCCGCGACACGCCGTTGGGCGAGACCTTGCACGACTATCTGGATCCGCTGGGCCAGGGATTCACGCCGGCCATCGAGGTGCGTTCTTCGCAGACCGCATGCTCCTTCGTGCGCCAGGGCGTCGGCATCGCCCTGGTGGATTCGTATGGACTGACGGACGCGCTGATGCAGGGCATCGTGGTGCGCCGGATCGAACCCGCGATCGCGCTCTCGGTGCACATTTCCCATTCCCGGATCGAACCTCCGCCGTCCATCGCCAAGGCGTTTCTGGTCCAGTTTTCCCAGATCGTCAAAAAAGAACTGCCTGCGATGACGCAGGCCATCGTCAACCGGGCTTAGACCACTTCCGGCACCGGCAGCGGATCGCCGGCGCCCGTGCGTTCGATGATCAGCCGGTAGTGATGCGGGCTGCGATGCTTGGCGAAGTTGAAGACGTGGTCGCGGAAGGTCTGGCCCATCGCCAGATCGATGTTTGCCGTGATCACTTCATCTTCTTCGCCGCTGGAACGCGCGACGATTTCGCCGGACGGCGCCACGATCATGGAGCTGCCTATCATGTGATGGCCGTCTTCATGGCCGCACTTGCCGGCGGCGCCGACCCAGACCGCGTTCTGGTAGGCGCTGGCCTGCAGCACGATCTCATGCGTGGTGGTGCGCAGGTGCGCGGGTTCGTTCCAGTGGATGTTCAGCGATGGCGTGTTGTAGCCCAGTACGATCAGCTCGGCGCTTTGCAGCGACATGACGCGATAGGTTTCGGGCCAGCGGCGGTCGTTGCACAGGCACATGCCGATCTTGACGTCGTTGGTTTCCCAGACGCCGAAGCCCAGGTCGCCGACTTCAAAGAATTTCTTTTCCAGGTGTTGGAACGGCGCGCCGATCTTGTGGTCGGAGTGGCCCGGCAGGTGGATCTTGCGGTACTTGCCGATGATCCGGGCGCTGCGGTCCACCAGGATGGCGGTGTTGAACTGGCGGCCTTCGGGCGTCAGCTCGGCGTAGCCGAGATAAAAGCCAATGCCGAGCTCGCGCGCGGTGTCGAACAGCGGCTGCACGTCGGCGTTGGGCATGCTCTTCTCGAAGTACCGCTCGACGGCCTCGGCGTCGTCCATCCAGTAGCGCGGGAAGAACGTGGTCAGCGCCAGTTCGGGGAAGACGACGAACTCCGCCTTGCGGGCGGCGGCTTCGCGCATCATTTCGACCAGACGGCGGACTACCGCCGCGCGGGAATCGGCAAGGTTGACTGCGCCCATCTGGGCGACCGCCAGGCCCATCTTGCGGGCGGGAGTTGCGTTACTCACGATGTAGATCTCCAGGTATTGCTTGTCGTTGTGGATTGCGTGCCATGCGCCGTGGTCTACGGCTCGATCACGGTCGGAAAAATCTTGCGCAGCAGGGCCGCGCGCGGACTGACCTCGCGCGTTTTCTGCAGCGGGGCCGGCAGGCCGCGGGCGATGAACTGGCCGCGGCCGCGCTCGGCATTCAGCTGGCCTTCGTCGACGATGACGGCGCCGCGGCTGATTACCGTGACGGGCCAGCCGGTGACCTGGCGGCCTTCGTACGGCGTGTAGCCCACGGCGTCGTGCAGGCCGGCGGCGCTCACCGTCACGGTCTTCTCGGGGTCCCAGATCGCGATATCGGCGTCGGCGCCGACCGAAAGCGTGCCTTTGCGCGGATACAGGCCGTACATGCGGGCATGGTTGGTCGAGGTGAGCGCCACGAACTGCTGCAGGCTGAGCCGGCCGCTGCGCACGCCTTCCGAAAACAGCAGCGGCATGCGCACTTCCAGCCCCGGCAGGCCGTTGGCGATCTGCTTGAACGTGGTGGCGTCGCCGGCGGGCAGCTTGCCGGATTCGTCATAGCGGTACGGCGCATGGTCGGAAGACAACAGCGCCAGCGTGCCGCTGTCCAGGCTCTGCCACAGCGCTTGCTGCGATACCGGGTCGCGCGGTGGCGGGCTGCAGCAGAACTTGGCGCCTTCGACGCCGGGGATGTCGATGTCTTCGGCGGTCAGCAGCAGGTAATGGGGGCAGGTTTCGCCATACACGGGCGCGCCCAGCGTTTGCGCCGCATGGATCGCCTGCGCGCCGCCCTGGGTCGACACGTGCACGATCAGGACCGGCACTTCCAGTACCGCGGCCAGCTTGATGGCGCGTTGTGTCGCTTCGGTTTCCGCGATGGGGTCATGACTGACGGCGTGGTACTTGGGCGCCGTGTGTCCGGCCGCGAGCAGGTGGCGCGTGATCCAGCTGATGACGTCGTTGTTTTCGGCGTGGACCATCGGCAGCGCGCCTTCGCGCGCCGCGATGGCGAACACGTCCAGCAGCTGTTTGTCATCCAGCTTGAGCTTGTCGTAGGTCATGAAGACCTTGAACGACGTGATGCCCGCGCGGATCAGCTCGGGCAGGTCGCGGTTCAGCGTTTCGGGTGTGGGGTCGGAGATGATCAGGTGGTAGCTGTAATCGATCACCGATTTTTCGGCGGCCGAGGCGGCATAGGCATCCGCCACCTGGCGCAACGATTGGCCGCGATGCTGCGCGGCGAACGGCACGATGGTGGTGTTGCCGCCATGGGCCGCAGAGATGGAGGCGCTGTGCCAATCGTCGGCGCACAGCACGCCCATGCTGGAAAGCTGTTCTACGTGGCAGTGGCTGTCGATGCCGCCAGGCATGACCAGCCTGCCGCTTGCGTCGATGGCGCGGCGGCCTGCTGGCAACGATGTCGATATCGCGGCGATGACGCCGTCCACGATGCCGATATCGCCGATGAAGTCGGCGTCGGCCGTCACGATGCGGCCGTTGTGCAGGGTCAGATCGAAGTCTGTCATGGGAATCCGAGCGCGGGGAAGGGCATGCCGCGGCGCGCGCGGCGGCGTGCCCGGCGGAAGACGCAAGCATGCATGCGTACCGGGAAATCGGAAACCACGCGGCAGGCCCGCGCGCCGCCGCGAGCGGCTCACCGGGATTTACGCTAAGGCCATGATTCGGCGGGCTATTTGACGGACAGGGAGAGGCTGCCCGCGCACGATGCATAACGCTGGATCATGGAGGCTATGCAAAGTTTTATATCGGGTTTCCCCGGGGCAATCCGCGCTCAGAGTGCCTTGAAGGTCTTGAGATGGATGCTGGTTTCCGTGGCGGAGATGCCCTTGAGCGTGCGCAGGCGGTCCAGCACTTCGGACAGCTGGTCGATGGTGGGCACGCGCAGCTCGGCCAGCAGGTCCCAGCGGCCGTTGGTGTCGTGCAGGCCCGCCACGCTGGGTTCGCCCATCAGCAGGCTTACGATCTTGCGGGTTTCATGGCCTTCGACGGCGATGCTCATCCAGGCGACGATGTCCTCGGTTTCCACCTCGGGCCGCAGGCGCACGGTATAGCCGCGGATGACGCCGCGCTCTTCCAGTTTGCGGATGCGGTTGTCGATGGTGCCGCGCGAGACATCGAGTTTTTTCGCCAAGGTGGCGACGGACATGCGGGCGTCGGCGCGCAGCAGGCCCAGCAGGTTCTGATCTAGCGTGTCCATTGTTAATAGTGCTATTTGGCGCTGGCAGAATGGCAGAATCTTAGCGTTTTGTGTGGATTATTGTCACTATTAATTGGTTTGCCCATCCCCCAGAATTTCTGTTCCATAACTCGGGGAGAACAAATTGACGACGCTGCTTTCAACTTCCGACGTGGCCAAGATCGTGGCCCTGCAAGGCCCGCAACAGGTCTTTTCCGGTCTGCTGGACTATCTGCTGTCGGACTTTCTTCGATGGCAGGAATTCGACAAGAGCGCGCGGGTGGCCAGCCATTCCGCGACCGGCGTGATCGAACTGATGCCCACCGCCGACAGCGAGTTCTACACCTTCAAGTACGTCAACGGCCATCCAGGCAATCCGCTGGACGGGCTGTCCACCGTGATGGCCTTCGGCGCGCTGGCGCGAGTCAGCACCGGGGAGCCGCTGCTGATCAGCGAGCTGACCTTGACCACCGCATTGCGCACGGCCGTGACCTCCGCCCTGGCGGCGCGCGCGTTGGCCCGGCCGGACTCGCGCAAGATGGCGCTGATCGGCAACGGCGCGCAAAGCGAGTTCCAGGCGCTGGCCTTCCATTACATCCTCGGCCTCGACACGCTGCACGTCTATGACGTGGACGCAGGCGCCACACGCAAGCTTGAAAGCAATCTGGCTTCAGTGCCCGGCTTGCGCGTGGTGCGCTTCGATAGTGCGGCAGAGGCGGTCAAGGGCATGGACATCGTCACCACGGTGACGGCGGACAAGGCCTACGCCACCATCCTGACCGCGGACATGGTCGAGCCGGGCATGCATATCAACGCCGTCGGCGGCGACTGCCCGGGCAAGACGGAACTGCACGAGGACGTGCTGCGCGCGGGACCGGTGTTCGTGGAATACGAGCCGCAGACGCGCATCGAAGGCGATCTGCAGCAGATGCCCGCGGACTTCGCGGTAACGGAACTGTGGCGGGTGTTGACCGGCCAGAGCGCCGGCCGCAGGAGCGCAGCGGACGTGACCATCTTCGATTCGGTGGGCTTTGCGCTGGAGGATTTTTCGGCGCTGCGCTGGCTGCGCGACGCCGCCGCTCGACACGGCATCGGCGCCCGCATCGAGGTGGCGCCGCAATTGCCGGATCCGAAGAACCTGTTCGAGGCGGTGCGCGCGGCGCAGCCCGCGCTCGCCCGAGCATAGCGCCGGCAGACGGCCGCGTCTTCGTGGCGCGGCCGTGTTGGCCGACGCTGGCGCGGCGGGCCACGCCAGCGCTGATGCGATGGCGGCCGCGGCGCGGTCAGGCGCGCCGCGGGGTTTCAACCGGCGGCGTGCCGTCGTGGAACAGCGACTTCAGCTGCGAGCGCAGCTCGGGACTGTCGGCATGCTTGTGGACCGTGGTGGCGTGCTGCACGGCCGCTTCCAGCAGTTCCTTTTCGGAATCCGCGGCCAAGGCCACCGAACAATTCATTTCGCTGGGGTACTCGCGGCAATCGATGTATTTGCGAGTCATGAGAGTCTCCCTGTGCGCAGGCAGCGTGGGCCTGCGCAAGAACATCCGGCGCGCGGCGCGGGAAGTCCGGGCCGCTGGCGCGTCGCAGCGGCGGGGGCGGTTCGAAAAGTATAGATCTGGCGCCGCGGGCGCGGCGCGGTTCGCAAGGAACGGCCCGCGCCAGTGCGCAAAGGGATCCGTCCGCACTGGTGCGAAAACACCGGCGCGGACGCGGCCCGTCAGAAGCTGACGCGCTGTTTCAAGGCCTGGGCGATCATCGCGATGTCGATGTCCTTGCCCGGATGCTTCAGGCAGAAGTCGTACAGCACGGCCACGTAGGCATTGCCCAGCAGCTTGGTGATGGCGCCGGCGGTGGTGGCGGCGATGGTGCCGCCCACCGCGCTGCCCGCGCCGGGGATGAATTTCAGCAGCCCCGAAACCACCGAGCGCCCGATCAGCGTGGCGGCGGACGCGCCCAGCGTGGAGGTGACCAGCGTGGTGATGGCGGCGGTATTCAGTTCCATGCCGAAGGTGATGCCGATCTTGGCGATCATGCCGACCTGGATCGGCACCAGCGCGACGGCGTCGGAGAACGGAATCGGCGCGGCGGCAGCCGAGGCGGCCAGGCCGGCGGCCACGTTGACCTCTATCTCAGCCCGCTTTTTTTTTACTTCCAGGGCTTTCTTGTTGCGGGTGGACAGGGCGTTGGCATAGGCCCGTTGCTGCGCTTCGGGGATGTGCAGCGCCGTGGCCTCGATCAGGTTGTCCAGGCCCATGGGCGGCAGTTCCGCGTCCAGTTCCTCGATCCATTCAGGCAGCGCGCGCACCGCCACCACCTGTTTGGCGCGCGGCAGCAGCTTGCGCGCTTCGTCGACGAAGGGGCTGTTCTTGCGCGCCTTGGTCAGCACCGCCACGACGGGGATGCCGGCATCGGACAGCATGTTGCACAGCTCGATTTCGGCGTCTTCGACGCGGTGGCTGCTGTCCTGGATGCAGAGCCAGGCCACATGCAGATGCCGGTCCTGGTCGTCGGAGGCGGAGCGTTCCTGGATCAGGTCCGCCAACTGCTGGCGCGAGCGCTCGTAGTCGCCGACCTCCAGGCCGCGCGTGTCGATGATGGTGAGCGGATGGCCGGCCCGGGTGAATTCCTGGGTCGACTGGGTGACGGGCTTGCCCGCGCCGGTCTTGGCCAGGTCGCCGCGGAATACGGCGTTGATCAGCGTGCTCTTGCCGACGCCGGTCTTGCCCGCGACCAGGATGTTCACACGCCCCGCGCCGCGCGTCGCGGTGCTGATGGCGTCCGCGATGGCGTCCTGCAACTGGGGCGTGTCCATGCGGGGCGTGCTCATGAGGTGTGTGCGTAGAAAGGCATGGGGAAGATTCTAGCGAGAAACGCGCGCCGCCATCAGGCGCCGCCCGCCACGCCGTAAAGATGGGCCGATTCGGGGAAGGTCCGCGCACGGACTTCGCCGGCATAGCTTTGTGCCGCCTGCTGGATGCGGCCGGCCAGGTCGTCGTAGCGTTTCACGAAGCGCGCGGTGCGCTCGAACATGCCCAGCATGTCGTCCACCACCAGCACCTGGCCGTCGCAGCGCGCGGATGCGCCTATGCCTATGGTCGGGCAGGCGACGGCCTCGGTGATCGACGCCGCCAGCGGCTCGACCACGCCCTCGATCACCAGCGCGAAGGCGCCGGCGTCCGCCACGGCGGCGGCATCGGCGGCGATGCGGGCGTATTCGGCTTCGCCGCGGCCGCGCGCGCCGTAGCCGCCCAGGATGTTCACGGCTTGCGGCGTCAGGCCGACATGGCCCATGACCGGGATGCCGCGCGCCGACAGGTAGGCGACGGTGGGCGCCATGCTTTGGCCGCCCTCCAGCTTGACCGCGCCCGCGCCCGTTTCCTTCATGATGCGCGCCGCGGATCGGAAGGCTTGTTCGGGGCTTTCCTCATAACTGCCGAAAGGCATGTCGACGACGATCAGCGCCCGGCGCGAGCCGCGCACCACGGCGGCGCCGTGCGCAATCATCATGTCCAGCGTGACGGGCACGGTGGAAGGTAGTCCGTAGATCGTCTGCGCCAGGCTGTCGCCCACCAGCAGGGCATCGCAATGCGGGTCCAGCAGTTCGGCCATGCGCGCCGTGTAGGCCGTCAGCATCACCAGCGGTTCCTGGCGCTTGCGTGCGCGGAACGCCGGCACGCTCAGGCGGGGGGCGTGGGCGGCAGCCGCGTTCAGGGTGGCGGTCGTAGACATCGAAATCCTTCCTATCCAGGGTTGAGTGCTTGAATCGGGACATTGCGATACCCGCATCGTAGCGGAAGGCCGCGGGCGCGGCGCTGCAGCTAGCGCATGGCGTTGTCGAGCAGGCTAATCTTTGCGGCAAAACGTAATCGAAAATTTTCGGACATCGCGATGCCGTGCTCTGTGGAAAGCGTCCGCAACAAATTTAGGGACGTTTTGGAGTTTCCACAAAAGCGTTACATCTTCAAGGGTTCACTCGCTTTTTCGACAGGCCCGCCTGCGTAGAATTCGCCGCTCACCAGGTTATTTCGCGGCTTCCGCGCAACATTGCTCATGCCTAGTCCCGGGCTCATTCCACGCTTGCTGTGTTCGCGTCCGCTGACCAAGAGCCTGCGTTACTTCTACCGCCACACCCGGCCCGCCGCGTACCGGCACAACGAAACCTTGTGGCCCTTCGTGACGTTGCGGCGCGATGCGCAAGAGCGGCTGACAGGTTGCGAACTGCGTGGCGTGCAAGGCCCCGCCATCACCCCGCTGGAACAACTGCCGCGCGACATCGGCGCCGACGCCCATCTGATACTGAGCGGCCCTTCGGTGGCTCGGATCGACTACGCGCGTTGCCGCCTGGATGTGGCGATGGGCGTCAACGGCTCGATCGCGCTGCGGCGTCAGCACCCTACCCTGCGCTTTGTCTATTACGCGATGCTCGATGCGGGTTTCGTCAACCGCAGGCGCGATCTGGTGGCGGAAGTGTTGGCGCAGGACCTGACGTTGTTCGTCACGCCCGAGGTCTACCGCTGGATAGGCTTCCTGTTCGACCGCAAGGACGTGCGCTGCCGCATTGCGCTGTTCGAAGAGGTGCATCAGCGCGCGCTGCAGCCGCGCGCGCGCCCCGAGGAGCTGGAAGCGCGCCTGGCCGGCGACCCCGGACTGGTGCTGTTCGATGCGCGCAATCCGGTACATGCGCACGGCTTCAGCCTGGACCCGCCGCGCGGCCTGTTCGGCGGCGGCACCGTCGCCTATACGGGCTTGCAGCTGCTGGCGTGGCTGGGCGCGAAAACCATCTACCTGCACGGCCTGGACCTGACGGCCGCGGCGGGACCCCGTTTCTATGAAAGCGCGGCAACGCAGCTGTCCACCGCGCTGGACCGGCAATTCTCCGGACACATCGAACCCGCATTCCGGCAAGCCAGCCGGCTGCTTGGCGCACGCGGCATCAAGGTCTACAACCTGTCGCTCGCCAGCCGGCTGGGGAGCGACGTGTTCGAGAAGCGCGATTGGAGCTGCCTGCTGCCCGCGCAGCCGTTATCGAGTATGACCCCATGAAGATTCTGTACACCAATTTCCACCAAGGCGATGGCGGCGGCCACACTACCTACGTAATGTCGCTGGCGCGCATTCTGTGCGAAAAGTCCGAGGTGACGGTGGCGGCGCCCGCCAGCAGCCGCCTGCTGGCCGAGGCCGCTGCGCTGCCCGGCGTGCGCACGCTGGACCTGGAGTTCAAGGGCCGGCCGCTGCAGCAGCTGCGCGCGCTGCGCCGCCTGCGGGCTTTGCTGCGCGACGAAAAGTTCGACGTGGTCCACGCCAACGGCTCCGCCGACCATCGCCTGTGCATGCTGGCGACCATGGGCATGGGCACGCGGCGTCCCTTCATGGTGTACACCCAGCATACCGACCGCAGCGCCAACAGCCTGGGCGCGCGGGTGCGCGCCAAGTGGGGCACCAACCGCGTCATCTGCGTGTGCACCCATACGTTTCGCCGCATGAAGCAGTCGGTCTTCCGCAACGAAGACCTGCGCGTGGTGCACAACGGCGTGGATACGGAAAAGTGCAGCCCGGCGTCGCGGCGCGAAGTGGCGCAAGCGCGCGGCAGTCTCCTGCCCGAGGGCATGCAAGGCCGCCTGGTCATTGGCAGCAATGCCGGCACCGCGGTCTACAAGAACTGGTTGGACATGGTGACTGCCGTGTCCATGCTGCCTGAAAGCAAGCGGCGCCAGGTGGTGGTGCTGATCGCCGGAAAACTGCCGGACGGCGAGCAGATGCGCCGCGTCAGCGAGCTGGGCATGTCGGACCAGGTGGTGTTCACCGGCCTGCTGGACGATGTCGGCCCCTTCCTGTCGGCGCTGGACGTGGGCTTTGTGCTGTCCTCGAAGCTGGAGACGATTTCCTTCGCCTGCCGCGAGATGATGGCCGCCGGCAAGCCGGTGATCGTCAGCGCGGTGGGCGGACTGCCCGAAAACGTCACCGATGGCCGCGACGGCTGGGTGGTGCCGCCGGCCTCGGTGGACAGCATCGTCGAAGCGCTGTCGAAGATCCTGGAAAACCGCGAGGCCTTGGGCGTGATGGGCGCCGAGGCCCGCAGCACGGCGTTGCGGGAATTTTCGCTGAGCACGTTCGTCGGCAAGACCGAACGCGTCTATCGCGAAAGCCAGGCGCAGCCGGCCTGAGGGCCGCGCCCGGCGTCCGCCGTTATTCGGTGTACGTCTTGGTGCTGTACAGGCTCACGGGCAGCAGGTTCAGCACCGGCAGGCCGCTGACGGGGTCCTTGGCCTGCTTGTCGATGTAGGCCTGCAACACGTCGGCGTCCAGCACGCCGATGTCCTGCCGGCGCGAGGCCGGCACGTTGGCCAGGGTCTTGTAGCCGTCGCCGCCGGTGGCGTTGAAGCTCAGCACGAACAGCTTGTAGCTGCGGCTTGGGTCCAGCGGCAGCCAGTTGCCGCTGGCCTGATCCCGGACTTCGATGTTGGACACGCGGCTGCCCTGGGCCTGGGCCGCATTCACGTCCCAGCGCAGGCCGCCGGCGTACGGATAGGGGCCGGTGGAGCCGCCCGCGCCGTAGACCGCCTGCATGCCGTCTTCCAGCATGCTCTTGACCTCGGCCCCGGTCACGTCCAGGCGCCAGAGCATATTGCCGAAAGGCACCACCTCGATCACATTGGCCGCCGTGACGTTGCCCAGTAGCGGCACGCGCACGCCGCCGCCGCTTTGCAGCGAGATGTCGGCGCCGCCGTAGCTGGCGTTGGCCACGTCCAGGTAGGCCTGGGCCACCAGCTGCTGGATGTCGCCGCCGCGCAGGCTGACGCTGCCCAGCGTATTGCAGGCGGCGCTGGAGCGGCTGTAGTCGCGCGTACCGGGACCGCCCGGCACGCGCCGGGAGCATAGTTCCTGCGGCACCGAAGCGACCAGGCTGCGGCTGAACTGGTCGACGCGGGCCTTGAACGGCTGCAGCACGGAAGCGGCCTGCGCGTCGAGCGTCTGCATGCGCAAGAAGCCGCTGGCCTGCACGTCCGCCTGGATCGCGGTTTCGTCAGCCGCCGAGGGCGCGGCGCCGGCGACCTTCAGCGGGCCGTCCATCAGCACGTGCGGCGTGCCGGCGCATGCGGTGACGTCGCCATTGGCGTCGAAGCTGACCTTCAGCTCGCCGACCACCTGCGAGTATTCCCAGGCCTGCACCAGGCAGACGCGCTTGCCGTCCTTGTCCTGCAGTACGGTGGGATAGGCGCCCGCTGGCGACCCCACGCCATAGTCCGCCATGGAGGCGGGACCCAGCAGCGTGTGCGAGTCGCCGCCCACCACCACGTCCACGCCGCTCAGCTGCGCGATCACCTGCTTGTCATAGCCGTAGCCGATGTGGCTCATCACCACGATCTTGTTCACGCCCTGCGCGCGCAGCGCGTCGATCTGCTGCTGCGCGGCGATGGTCTCGTCCGAGAACACGGTGCCGGCGTCCGGGCTGGAGGACTGCTGGGTCTTGGCGGCGATGGTCAGGCCGACCAGGCCGATATCCTGGCCGTCGCGCTTGAGGACCACGGCGGGCTTGACCATGCCGGGGGCGCGCGAGGGGTTCAGCGCCGAGCCGGCGGCGAATGTGACGTTGGCGCTCAGCACGGGCGTCTGGCAGGCGCCCGCGTGCAGCAGATCGATGAAGCGCTTCAGGCCGCTGTCGCCCTTGTCGAACTCGTGGTTGCCCAGGGTCATGGCGTCGAAGCAGACGGTGTTCATCATGGCGGCGTCGGCCTCGCCCGGTTCGCCCGCGCGGTTGAAGTACAGCGTGCCGGTGGTGGCGTCGCCCGCGTGCAGCTTGAGCACGTTGGCGGATTGCGCAGCCAGCGCGTTGATCGCGCCGGTCACTCGCGGAAAGCCGCCCGTATCGGCGTTCACGGCGACGCGCGCGCCGGAAGCGTTCTTGAGCTTGAGGTCCTTCTTCTTGCTGTCCAGGTTGGAATGGTGATCGTTGATGTGCAGGATCGTCAGTTCCATCGGCCGCCCGGGCGCGGGCTGTTCGGGCTGTTCGACGACCTTGTCGTCATCGCCATCGCCGCCGCCGCAGCCGGCCAGAAGCGCCAGGGCGCTCAGCATGGCCGCGCCCGCGTTCCTCTTCCACGTGTTCATTCGCGTGTACCCCTCTATCATCGGAGGGCGAATGGTCGCGGGTCAAGATGACGCGGAAATGAATGACAGTGTTGTCATGTTGCGCGCGACATGTCGCACGCCTGTCATGGAAAAGCAACGGGCCCGGCGCATGCCGCGCCGGGCCCGTCGTTGCCGCAAGATGCGGGCTTAGTAGTGGATCACCGTGCGGATCGACTTGCCTTCATGCATCAGGTCAAAGGCTTCGTTGATGCGTTCCAGCGGCAGGGTGTGGGTCACGAACGGATCCAGGTCGATCTTGCCGCTCATGGCGTCTTCCACCATGCCCGGCAACTGCGTGCGGCCCTTGACGCCGCCGAAGGCCGATCCGCGCCAGACGCGGCCGGTGACCAGCTGGAACGGACGCGTGCTGATTTCCTGGCCGGCGCCGGCGACGCCGATGATGATGCTCTCGCCCCAGCCCTTGTGGCAGCATTCCAGCGCGGCGCGCATCACGTGCACGTTGCCGATGCACTCGAACGAGAAGTCCACGCCGCCGTCGGTCATTTCGACGATGACGTCCTGGATCGGCTTGTCGTGGTCCTTGGGGTTGACGCAGTCGGTCGCGCCCATGGCGCTGGCCAGCACGAACTTGTTGGGGTTGGTGTCCACGGCGATGATGCGGCCGGCCTTGGCCTGCACCGCACCCTGGATCACGGCCAGGCCGATGCCGCCCAGGCCGAACACGGCGACGGTGTCGCCTTCCTTGACCTTGGCGGTGTTGTGCACGGCGCCCAGGCCGGTGGTGACGCCGCAGCCCAGCAGGCAGACCTTTTCATGCGGAGCGGCCGGGTTGATCTTGGCCAGCGAGATCTCGTTGACCACCGTGTACTCGCTGAAAGTGGAGCAGCCCATGTAGTGGTAGAGCGGCTTGCCTTCGTAGCTGAAGCGCGAGGTGCCGTCGGGCATGACGCCCTTGCCCTGGGTGGCGCGCACCTTCTGGCACAGGTTGGTCTTGCCGGACAGGCAGAACTTGCACTCGCGGCATTCGGCGGTGTAGAGCGGGATGACGTGGTCGCCGGGTTTCAGCGAGGTCACGCCTTCGCCGACTTCGACCACCACGCCCGCGCCTTCGTGGCCCAGCACCGCGGGGAACAGGCCTTCAGGGTCGTCGCCGCTGAGGGTGAAGGCGTCGGTGTGGCAGACGCCGGTGTGGGTGATCTTCACCAGCACCTCGCCGCGCTGCGGCGGCGCGACGTCGATTTCAACGATTTCCAGCGGCTTGCCGGGTCCGAATGCGACTGCTGCGCGTGATTTCATAGCTAGGGCTCCACGTATGTCAGATGGCGTTATTTCAAATAGGAACGGACCAGGCGCATCAAGAGATCGATCTCCGCTTCGGGTTCGATCGTGGCGTCCTGGCGGCCGCCCTGGGCGGATTGGAGGAAGGTTTCGCGCAGATGGCTTTCCAGCACCTCGGCCATCAGGCCGGTGGCGGCGCCGCGCAAGGCGGCCAGTTGCTGCAGCAACGCGCCGCATTCCGTGCCTTCGTTCACGGCTCGTTCCAGCGCCAGCGCCTGGCCCTGGATGCGGCGCAAGCGGGTGACGACGCGTTTTTTCTCTTCCGGGGAGTGCGGCACGGCAGGCTCCGATAAATACAGGGGGGGAGTATAGGAAATCTGGCTGCCCACGTCCACTACGGTACTCCCGCGCCGGGAACCATGCCTAGGCGCGGCGCGGGCGACAAGCCCGGTGCGGGCGCGGTACGCGGGTCCGATAGCCGTCTGTACCTGTCTATACTAGGCGCTGATCGCCGTCCGTCGCCTTGCGCCGCATTACAGGATCTCCCATGGCTTCCAACCCCCCCAAATTGCCCGTTCAGGCCAATGCGCCGCCTGCGCCGCTTTATGCGCAGGTCAAGCAGATGATCGCGCAGCAGATCCGCAGCGGCGCGTGGCCGGAACATTACCGTGTGCCGTCGGAAAGCGAACTGGTCGATGAGCTCGGGTTCAGCCGCATGACCATCAATCGCGCCTTGCGCGAGTTGACGGCCGAGGGGCTGCTGGTACGCATGCAGGGCGTGGGCACCTTCGTGGCCCAGCCCAAGGCGCGCTCGGCGCTGTTCGCCGTAAACAACATCGCCGACGAGATCGCGGCGCGCAACCATTGCCACCACAGCCGCGTGGTGCGCCTGGCCGAAGAGCCCGCAGGCGCCGAACAGGCGCTGGCGCTGGATATCCGCGCCGGGCAGCCGGTGTATCACTCGGTCATCGTGCACTACGAGGACGACCTGCCGATCCAGCTAGAGGATCGCTACGTCAACGTGCGTCTGGCGCCTGACTATCTGAAGCAGGATTTCACGCAGAGCACGCCCTATGAATACCTGACGCGCGTGGCGCCGCTGAGCGAAGGCGAGCACGTGGTCGAAGCCATCCTCGCCAAGCCGCGCGAATGCCAGCTGCTGCAGATCGAGCGCGACGAGCCCTGTCTGCTGATCAGCCGCCGCACTTGGTCGGGCGACCGCGCCGTCACCCTGGCCCGTTTGATTCACCCTGGTTCCCGGCATCGCCTGGAAGGCAAGTTCACCACATGAAGCAACCCGAAGTTCATCTGTACCGCGCCGCCGACTATCCACGCATGCCCTGGCGCAATGGCGGCGGCACCACGCAGGAAGTCGCCTGCAATCCGGGCGGCAGCGCCGCCGCGTTCGACTGGCGGCTGTCTATCGCCGACGTGGCGCAGGACGGCGGGTTTTCCGCCTTCACGGGCTATCAGCGCATCATCACCGTGCTCGAAGGCCAGGGCATAGAACTCACCGTGGACGGCCGCGCACAGGCGCCGCTGGCGCCGCGGCAGGCCTATGCCTTTGCGGGCGATGCGCAGGTGCAGTGCCGCCTGTTGAACGGACCGATACGCGATTTCAACCTGATCTATGCGCCGGCGCGCTGGCATGCCCGGCTGCAATGGGTGGCGGGCGCGGGTCCGTGGGCATTCCATAGCGCCGCGTCCGAGGTGCTGGTGCTGACGGCGGGCGGCGCGCTCGTTTTGCGCATCAATGGCGCGCCGCATGCGCTGCCGTCGCGTTACGACTGCCTGCATGCCGCATCGTCGGGCGGCCTGGCCGAGTACCGCCTGGAAGCCGAGGCGCCGTTGGATGCCTGCGTGATCGAACTGCTGCCGCGCAAGGTCTGACTGGAGGCGGGGCCGCCAGCGGGCGGCGGCATTCCACTGTTTCCATGAAAACCGGGACGTCATCGTCCCGGTTTTTCGTTCGGGTAATCCCCGAGGAAAAATCGACTCCCATCAGCTTGTATATACAAGCATAGGCATCCTATGATTCAGACTGGCGCAGCGCCTGCGACGGCGTGCAACCGAACTGATCAAGGAGAGCCTCTTGGAACACTCGAACCGATACCGCGACGTCGTTATCCGCGCCCCGCGCGGCAGGCAACTGAATGCCAAGAGCTGGCTGACCGAAGCCCCCTTGCGCATGCTGATGAACAACCTGGACCCCGACGTGGCCGAGAATCCCAAGGAACTGGTGGTCTACGGCGGCATCGGCCGCGCCGCCCGCGACTGGGACTGCTATGACAAGATCGTCGAGTCGCTCAAGAACCTGAACGAGGACGAAACCCTGCTGGTGCAGTCCGGCAAGCCGGTGGGCGTCTTCAAGACCCACGCCAACGCGCCGCGCGTGCTGATCGCCAACTCCAACCTGGTGCCGCACTGGGCCACCTGGGAGCACTTCAACGAACTGGACGCCAAGGGCCTGGCCATGTACGGCCAGATGACCGCAGGCAGCTGGATCTACATCGGCAGCCAGGGCATCGTGCAGGGCACGTACGAAACCTTCGTCGAGGCGGGCCGCCAGCACTACGGCGGCAACCTCAAGGGGCGCTGGGTGCTGACCGCGGGCCTGGGCGGCATGGGTGGCGCGCAGCCGCTGGCGGCCACGCTGGCCGGCGCCTGCTCGCTGAACATCGAATGCCAACAGACCAGCATTGACTTCCGCCTGCGCACCCGTTACGTCGACGAACAGGCGCGCGACCTGGACGACGCGCTGGCGCGCATCGCCAAGTACACGCAGGAAGGGCGCGCCGTCTCCATCGCCCTGTGCGGCAATGCCGCCGAGATCCTGCCCGAGCTGGTGCGCCGCGGCGTGCGGCCGGACATGGTGACGGACCAGACCAGCGCGCACGATCCGCTGAACGGCTATCTGCCGGCGGGCTGGACCTGGCAGGACTACCGCGCGCGCGCCAAGCGCGAGCCGGCCGCGGTCATCAAGGCCGCCAAGCAGTCCATGGCGGTGCACGTGCAGGCCATGCTGGCCTTCCAGCGCCAGGGCGTTCCGACCTTCGACTACGGCAACAACATCCGCCAGATGGCCAAGGAAGAAGGCGTGGCGGACGCGTTCGATTTTCCGGGCTTCGTGCCCGCCTACATCCGGCCGTTGTTCTGCCGTGGCGTGGGCCCGTTCCGCTGGGCAGCGCTGTCGGGCGATCCGCAGGACATCTACAGGACCGATGCCAAGGTCAAGGAACTGATCCCCGACGACGCGCACCTGCACCGCTGGCTGGACATGGCGCGCGAACGCATCAGCTTCCAGGGGCTGCCGGCGCGCATCTGCTGGGTGGGCCTGGGCCAGCGCGCCCGGCTGGGCCTGGCGTTCAATGAAATGGTCCGCACGGGCGAGCTGTCGGCGCCCATCGTCATCGGCCGCGATCACCTGGATTCCGGCTCGGTCGCCAGCCCCAATCGTGAAACCGAAGCCATGCGCGACGGCTCGGACGCGGTGTCGGACTGGCCGCTGCTGAACGCGCTGTTGAACACCGCCAGCGGCGCGACCTGGGTGTCGCTGCACCATGGCGGCGGCGTGGGCATGGGCTTCTCGCAGCATGCCGGCATGGTCATCGTGTGCGACGGCACGGACGAGGCCGCCGAACGCATCGCCCGCGTGCTGACCAACGACCCGGGCACGGGCGTCATGCGCCACGCCGACGCGGGCTACGCGGCCGCCATTGAATGCGCGCAGGAGCAGAACCTCAATCTGCCCATGCTTGCGGGCAAGCGCTGATACCGCGCTGCCCATACCCGCGGGCCGTGACCGCGCCCGTCCAATCGCCATGACCGGGACGACATAATGACTCAGGACAGCCAGGCAGCAAGAGGACCGCTCATCGAGCGGCGCTCGATCGATTTCATCCCCGAAACGGAGCGTCACGGCAAGCTCTACAGCCAGTTCACGCTGTGGATGGGCGCCAATCTCCAGATCACCGCCATCATCACCGGAGCGCTGGCGGTGGTGCTGGGCGGAGACGTCTTCTGGTCGCTGATCGGGCTGTTCGTCGGACAGGTCTTCGGCGGCGCGGTCATGGCGCTGCATGCGGCCCAGGGACCCAAGCTGGGATTGCCGCAGATGATATCCAGCCGGGTGCAGTTCGGCGTCTATGGCGCGGCGATACCCATCGTGCTGGTGTGCCTGATGTACCTGGGATTCACGGCCACGGGCACGGTGCTGTCGGGGCAGGCCCTGGGCCAGCTGTTCGGCGTGAGCGATACGGCCGGCATCCTGATCTTCGCCGCGGTGATCGTCGGGGTGACGCTGTTCGGCTACCGCATGATCCACATCATCGGACGGATCGCGACGGTGCTGGGCATCACTGCCTTCTTCTACCTGTTCAGCCGCGTCATCGCGCTGGGCGACGTGGGCCAGTTGCTGCAGATCCGCCATTTCACCTGGAGTTCCTTCCTGCTGGCGGTTTCGCTGGCGGCATCGTGGCAGATCGCCTACGGCCCGTACGTCGCGGACTATTCGCGCTATCTGCCGAGCCGGACCTCGTCGTTCAAGACCTTTCTGGCGGTAGGACTGGGTTCGGTGCTGGGCGCGCAGATCGCCATGGTGCTGGGCGTGCTGGCCGCGGCCATGGCGGCCGGCCAGTTCGCCGGGCGCGAAGTTGCCTACATCGTGGGGCTGGGCGGCACGGGAGCCACGGCCGCGCTGCTGTACTTCACCATCGCGTTCGGCAAGGTCACGATCTCGACGCTGAACTCCTACGGCAGCTTCATGTGCATCGCGACCATCGCCAGCGGCTTTCGCGGACATGTGGAGATTTCCCGCCGGCAGCGCGCGCTGCTGGTGCTGGCGATCGTCGCGGCGGCCACGGCGGTGGCGCTGATCGGCCAGCATTCCTTCCTGAACGCATTCAAGTCCTTCATCCTGTTCCTGCTGGCGTTCTTCGTGCCGTGGAGCGCGGTCAACCTGGTCGACTACTACTTCGTGAGCCGCGAGCAATACGACGTGGAGGCGCTGTCGGATCCGAACGGGCGTTATGGCCGCTGGAACTGGCCTGGGATCCTGATCTATCTGTTCGGGGTGCTGGTGCAGATGCCCTTCATTTCGACCAAGCTCTACACGGGTCCGATGGTCGAGCGCCTGGGCGGGGTGGATATCTCGTGGATCATCGGCCTGGTCGTACCCAGCATCCTGTATTACCTGTTCGCGCGCCGGGGCGCCGTGCCGCAACATCGCGGCGCCGTCCGCGCGACCCATACGCTTTGACGCCGGCACTCGCCTAGGAGAACAACAATGGAATTGCATCTGACACCCGGCCACATGACCTTGGCCGACCTGCGGCGCGTCTACCAGCAGCCGGCTCGCGTGACGCTGGACCCGGCGGCGGCCGGGCCGATCGAGGACAGCGTGGCCTGCGTCGAGCGCATCATTGCCGAAGGCCGCACGGCCTACGGCATCAACACCGGATTCGGATTGTTGGCCACGACGCGGATCGCGCGCGAGGATCTGGAAGCCCTGCAGAGTTCGCTGGTGCTGTCGCATGCGGCCGGGGTGGGCGAGGCGTTGGACGACGCGATGGTGCGGCTGATCATGGTGCTGAAGATCAACAGCCTGGCGCGGGGCTATTCGGGCATCCGCCGCAAGGTGATCGATGCGCTGATCGCGCTGGTGAACGCCGAGGTCTATCCGCATATTCCGCTGAAGGGATCGGTGGGCGCGTCCGGCGACCTTGCGCCGCTGGCGCACATGTCTCTGTTGCTGCTGGGCGAGAGCAAGGCGCGCCATCGCGGCGCCTGGCTGCCCGCGCGCGAAGCGCTGGCCCAGGCGGGGCTGGAACCCTTGACGCTGGCGGCCAAGGAAGGCCTGGCGCTCTTGAACGGTACGCAGGTTTCGACGGCCTATGCGCTGCGCGGGCTGTTCGAGGCCGAGGACCTGCTGGCGGCCGGGCTGGTCTGCGGCAGCCTCAGCGTGGAAGCCATGCTGGCATCGCGCGCGCCGTTCGATCCCCGCATCCACGCCGCGCGCGGCCAGCCTGGCCAGATCGACGTGGCGGCCGTGTACCGCGATCTGCTGACCGAGGACAGCGAGGTCGGGCATTCGCACGCGAACTGCGACAAGGTGCAAGACCCCTATTCGCTGCGCTGCCAGCCGCAGGTCATGGGCGCCTGCCTGACGCAGATACGCCATGCGGCCCAGGTGCTGGAGATCGAGTCCAACGCGGTCTCCGACAATCCGCTGGTGTTTGCCGAGCAGGGCGATGTGGTTTCGGGCGGCAACTTCCATGCCGAGCCGGTGGCCATGGCGGCGGACAACCTGGCGCTGGCGCTGGCCGAGATCGGCGCGCTGTCCGAGCGCCGCATCTCGCTGATGATGGACAAGCATATGTCGCAGCTGCCGCCGTTCCTGGTGAGCAACGGCGGCGTGAATTCCGGATTCATGATTGCCCAGGTGACCGCGGCGGCGCTGGCCAGCGACAACAAGGCGCTGGCGCACCCCGCCAGCGTGGACAGCCTGCCGACTTCGGCCAACCAGGAGGACCACGTGTCCATGGCGCCGAATGCGGGCAAGCGGCTCTGGCCCATGGCCGAGAACGTGCGCGATATCCTCGCGATCGAGTGGCTGGGCGCCTGCCAGGGCCTGGATTTCCGCCAGGGCTTGAAGACTGCGCCCAAGCTGGAGCGTGCTCGCGGCCTGTTGCGCCAGAAAGTGGCGCACTATGAGCGGGACCGCTTCTTTGCACCCGACATTGAAGCGGCGAGTCAGCTCATTGCGGGCCAGGGTCTGACGGCGTTGGTGCCGGCCGGCCTGTTGCCCAGTCTTTAACGCCGGCGCGCAAGAGGAGCCTACGCATGAGACAGGTCTGGCGCAATTGCCACGCCGCCACGATGGCGCAGGGTAAGTACTCCGTGATCGAACGGGCCGCCATCGTGACAGGCGAGAACCGCATCGAGTGGATCGGTCCTGAGGAGAAACTGCCGCCTGGGGGCGACGCGCGCGAGCACGACCTGGGCGGCGCCTGGGTCACGCCCGGGTTGATCGATTGCCACACCCACCTGGTGTTCGGCGGCAATCGCAGCCTGGAGTTCGAACAGCGCCTGCAAGGCGTGGACTACGCCACCATCGCCGCGCAAGGCGGCGGCATCGCCAGCACCGTGCGCGCCACCCGCGCCGCCAGCGAGGATGAACTTTACGCCAGCGCACGCAAGCGCGCCCTGCATCTGATGCGCGACGGCGTGACCACGCTGGAAGTGAAGTCCGGCTATGGGCTGGACCTGCCCAACGAGCGCAAGATGCTCAGGGTGGCGCGGCGCCTGGGCCAGACCTTGCCGCTGACCATCAGCGCGACCTGTCTGGCCGCGCACGCGCTGCCGCCGGACTACGCGGGCCGCGCGGACGATTACATCGACGAAGTCGCGCGCCGCATGCTGCCGCTGCTGGCCGTCGAGGGCTTGATCGACGCGGTGGATGCATTCTGTGAGCATTTGGCATTCACGCCGGCACAGGTCGAACGGGTGTTCCAGGCTGCGCGTGAACTGGGACTGCCCGTGAAACTGCACGCAGAGCAATTGTCTTCGTTGCACGGGGCGGCGCTGGCCGCGCGTTATGGCGCCTGGTCGGCGGATCATCTGGAATACCTGACCGAAAGCGATGTGCTGGCGATGGCGCAGGCCGGCACGGTGGCGGTGCTGCTGCCCGGGGCGTTCTACGCCCTGCGCGAGACCAGGCTGCCTCCCATCGACCTGTTGCGCCGCCATGGCGTGCCCATCGCCATCTCCAGCGACCTGAACCCCGGCACCTCGCCCGCGCTGTCGCTTCGGTTGATGCTGAGCATGGCCTGCACGCTGTTCAGCCTGACGCCCGAAGAAGCGCTGGCCGGGGCGACGGCGCATGCGGCGAAAGCGCTGGGACTGCAGGCCACGCATGGCACGCTGGAAGCAGGCAAGTATGCGGACTTCGTTGCCTGGGAGGTGCAGCATCCCGCCGAGCTGGCCTACTGGATAGGCGGCGACCTGCCCAAGCGGGTGGTCCGGCATGGCGCGCTGGTCGACGCCACAACACTCGCCTGAAACGGGCGGATCCGGACAGGATCACGCCCGCAACGGACGGCTTGAACCGGCCCGCGTCCGCAATCGCCACAGGCGGTCTACCATCCATGGATGACGTGCCCCGTCCGGGGGCGCGCGCTCAACTTGGATGTGGGTATGCGGATATGCATGATGGAAGGGCCGGCTGATCTGGAGCCCAAGGGCGCGACCTGGGAAGGTATCGCCGAACGCATCGCTGAGCTGGCCCCGGATCTTCTGGTGACCAGTGAAATGCCGTTCGGGCCGTGGCTGGCCGCGGACCCGCGATACGACGCGGCCCGCGCGGCGGCGTCAGTGCGCATGCATGAGGCGGGCCTGGATGCGCTGGCGGCGCTGGGAGTGCCGGCCATCGTATCGTCGCGGCCGGTGCATGCGGGCGAACGGCTGGCCAACGAGGCGTTCGCCCTGCAGGACGGCCGCTATACCCGGTTGCACCATAAGCAATACTTCCCGGAGGAACCGGGCTATTTCGAAGCGACCTGGTTCCATGCCGCCATGGATGGGTTCGAGGTGTTCGAGGTGGGCGGCATACGCCTGGGCGTGCAGCTATGCACCGAATTGATGTTCAACGAGCGCTCGCGCGCCTACGGACGCGCGGGCGCCGAGCTGATCGTGGCGCCGCGAGCCAGCAGCGCGTCGACGCGCCGCTGGCTGACGGCGGGCGCCATGGCGGCGCTGGTGTCGGGCTGCTATGTGGTCAGCTCGAACCGCGCGGGACGCACGGCGGCGGGGCAGGTATTCGGGGGCACGGCGTTCGCGTTCCAGCCGGATGGCGAACCCCTGGCGCAAACCAGCGATACCGAATCCATCGTGGTGATCGAGGTGGATCCGGCCCGTGCGCGCGCGCAGCAGTCGCTATACCCGTGCTACGTCCGGGAATAGCGCGTTCCTAGCGCGTCGAGCTGGCTTGCGCCGGTTCGCTCGCGTCAAAGCGCAGCCGCGAAAAACTGGCGACGCAGGCCAGCGCGGCGCACACGCAACCGAGCCACAGCGCGGCGATGGCGCCGTGCGTGCTGGAAATGTTGAAGCAGGCGGCCACCAGGGCCGCGCCCGAGGCCTGGCCCAAGAGCCGCACCGTGCCTATCATGCCGCTGGCGCCGCCGGCGCGCGAGGCCGGAGCCGACATCATGATGGCGCGCAGGTTGGGCGACTGGAAGAAGCCGAATCCGGCGCCGCACAGCGCCATGCGCCAGCAGAGGTCCCAGACCGAGGGCGAGGCCGGCATCAGCGCCAATGAGGCCAGGCCCAGCGCCAGCAGCGCCAACCCCACGCCGCCCAGGGCGCCGGCCGCATAGCGGTCCGACAGTCGCCCCGCTATCGGCGCCATGACCGCCACCACCACCGGCCAGGGCGTGATGAGAAAGCCGGTCTGCACCTGGCTGTAGCCGAGCGTGGCCTGCAGCAGGAACGGCAGCGACACGAAGGCCAGCGCCTGCGCCGCGAACGCGCACACGGCAGTGGCGGCGGACAGGGCGAACAAGGGCCGGCGCAACAGGTCCACCGCCAGGATGGGCGCGGGGTGGCCGGCCTGTCGGCGCATCAGCAGCCACAGGCTGGCCGCGGCGATACCCCATTCCAGCGCCACGCGCGGCAAGGGAGCCGCGTGCGCCAATTCGTTCGACCCCAGCACGAATAGGCCCAGCGTCAGGGCGCACAGCGCCGCGGCCAGGCCGTCGAAGCGATGCGGCGCGCGCGCGGTCCCGGGCAGCTTGCGCAGGCCCAGCGCGAACGCCAGCAGGCCGATGGGCACGTTGATCAGGAACAGCCAGTGCCAGGATCCCAGCAGCAGGATGGCCGAGGCCACGGTCGGCCCCGCCGCGAAGGAAATGCCCACCACCATGGCGTTCAGGCCCAGGCCGCGACCCAACAGGTGCGAAGGGTAGATGAAGCGCAGCAGCGCGCCGTTGACGCTCATGACGCCGGCCGCGCCCAGGCCTTGCAGCACGCGCGCGATCACCAGCGTGGGCAAGGACGGCGCCAGGCCGCTGGCCAGCGAGGACAGGATGAAGATGGCCAGCCCCACGATGTAGACCCGCCGGTGGCCCAGAATTTCGCCCAGCGCCGCGGCCGGCAGCAGGCCCGCCACCATGGCCAGCTGATAGCCGCTGACGATCCAGATCGAGCCCGCGTCGCTGGCTTGCAGGTCGCGCGCGATGGTGGGCAGCGCCGTGTTGGCGATGGCGGTGTCCAGGCTGGCCATGCATAGCGCCAGCATGACGGCCAGGAGCGCGCCTGGGCGTTCGGCTGCCGGCAGGCCGACGCCGGCCGGATAGACAGTATGGCGGGAGAACGAGAGCATGTGCGGGACCACGGGGGCAACGCGTCCGGATAGAGGGAGAGGGCCGGAAGCTGCGATCACTGATTCTAGAACGTGTTAAGGGATCCGGCCCGCGGACCGGGTCGCGAGCTGGCTTTCCTTGCGGGGCGTTTCTCCTTATCCTGCCGCCTTGCGCGGCGGCGGGCCGCGTTTTCAAGGAGTGGTCGACTATGCAATCTGGCGTATCCCAGCACCGTCGCCGGCTCTTGCCGGCGCTCGCGCTGGGCGTTCTGGGCGCTGCGGCGGCAGGGCGTCTTGGCGCCGTGCCCCTGACTCGCATCCTGGTCGGCTTTCCGCCGGGGGGCGGGGTGGATGTGATCGCCCGCCTGTTGGCGCGGCAGTTGGAAGCCGGCCTGGGCGAAGTGGTGCTGGTCGAGAATCGCCCCGGCGCGGGAGGCTTGCTGGCGGCGCAGGAATTGCTGGCCGCGCGTCCCGATGGGCACACCCTGCTGTTCACCAACGAACACACTTTGGCCATCGTGCCGCACATCGATGCGCAGGCCGGCTTTGCGTCGCCGGATGATTTCGCGGCGGTAGCGCAGACGACCGACCAGAGCGCCATTGCGCTGGCGGTCAGGGCGGATTCGCCTTGGCTGAAGCTGCAGGATCTGCGCGGATACGAAGGTCCGCTGCCGGTGGGCGTGCCGGCGCCCGGCAGTGTGCCGGAGCTGGCCGTGGAGCTGCTGGCCGAGCGTTTCGGCGTGGCGGCCACGGCAGTGTGCTATCGCGGCGGCGCGCCCTTGGTGACCGACTTGCAGGCCGGCTATCTGGCGCTGGGCCTGACATCCCTGGCTGAACTGCGGGAGCCGGTAAGCGCCGGGCGGCTGCGCCTGCTCGCCATTTCGGGGCCAGGCAGCCATGCCGACCTGGCCGATGTTCCCACCTTTGCCGAGCAAGGCTTCGGAGGATTGGAGCACGGCGGCGTGGCCGGCTTGTTCGCGCCGCGCGGCGTGGCGCCCGCCCGCGTCGAGCAACTGCAGCAGCAGGTGGCGCGGGCGCTCGAATCGGAGGAGGTCCGCACGCAGCTGCGCTTGCAGGGGTCGCGGGTGAGTTTCGGCGATGCCGCCACGCTGGCGCGCAACATGAACGCGATTCATCAGGCCTGGGCCGAACGCGCCCTGGCCTGGCGTGCGCGGACGGGCGGCTGAGCGCCCGCGCCCGGCTCTCTAGGGCCTGCGGATAGCTGCGCGTTCGCGCAGCAGTTGAGCCAGTTCGGCGTGGCAGAGCCGGACCGCCGCGCGGGCCTGCTGTTCGGGGGCGCGCGCCATCAGGCAGATGCGCCGTGTGAGTTGCGGACGCTGCAGTGGCACGATGGCCAGGCCGTCCTGCCGCTGCCCCTGTGTGTACAGGCGCGAGATCAGGCCCACGCGCAAGCCCGCGCGCACCAGGCTGTAGAGCGTGTCGGTGTAATTCAGGGTGTCGGTCGCGGCCAGGTCCGAGCCCAGCTGGCGTAGCGTGGCCACGATCATTTCGTAGGTACTGCCGCGCGACAGCACGGCCAGCGGCTCGGCCTTCAGGTCCTGCCAGGTCACCGCCTGGCGCCGCGCCAGCCGGTGGGTGTCGGCCAGCACCGCGACCAGGTCGTCCTCGGCCACGAAGGCCGCGGCCACGCCGGGCGTGAGGCCGAAGTCCAGGCCCAGGCCGATGTCCAGTTCGCCATTGCCCAGCGCGGCCATGAGCTCGTCGTTGAGGTGGTCGCTGAGGATCAGCACGATTTCCGGATGGCGCAGGCGCCATTGCGCCACCACCGGCGCCAGCAAGTGCATGGTGGACGGGATGCAGCCGATGCGCACCGTGGCGGCCTGGGTATCCAGCAGGCGCTGCAGGTCTTCGGCGCCCTGCGTGTAGCTGTTGAGCAGCCATTCGATCTGCGCACGCGCGGCTTGTCCGGCGGGCGTCAGGCGCACGTGGTGGGTGCTGCGTTCGAACAGGGCCACGCCCATCAGCGTCTCCAGTTCGCGGATGGCGGCGGACAGGGCCGGCTGGCTCAGCGCCAGGGCCTCGGCGGCGCGGCTGAAACTGGCGTGGCGGGCCACTTCCTTGAAACCGCGCAGCTGGCGCAGCGTGGGCTGGCGCAGCGTGGGCTGGCGGACGGGTGCGGCGTGGCCATCGGGAGCGGGACGCTTGGTCATAGATTTGCCTGATGAATCTATAAAAATATAGCATTTCAGTTATCACCAGGATCTGGTTAGGATGGCGCCGTCGCCCTCCTCCGCGCTGCCGGTTCCGCGCGCGCCCCTCGCTCCGATCCCGCTCCTTCCATGTTCAAACGCCTGTTCCTGTCCGTGTCCGCGCTGGCGGCCGCGCTGTGCCTTGCCCCCGCTGCCGGCGCCGACACCTGGCCGGAAGCCCGGCCCCTGACCCTGATCGTGCCGTTCAGCCCGGGCGGCAACGTCGACACCACGGCGCGCCTGGTGGCGCAGAAGCTGTCGGACCGCCTCAAGCAGTCCGTCATCGTCGACAACGTGGCGGGCGCGGGCGGCGTGCTGGGCGTGGCCAAGGCCGTGCACGCCAAGCCGGACGGCTACACGCTGGTGATGGGCTTTGACGGTCCGATCAGCGTGGCCCGGCTGATCAACTCGGCCGTGAAGTACGACGCCGAATCCGACCTGACGCCGGTGGCGCTGGTGACTACCGCGCCAGTGGTGCTGTTGGCGCGTCCGGGCCTGCCGGCGCAGAACATGGACGAGCTGATCGCGCTGGCGCGCGAGAAACCCGACACGCTGACCTACGCCTCGTCCGGCGTGGGCACCGTGCTGCATCTGGCCATGGAGGTGATGCAGGACCAGGCCCGCGTCAAGCTGGTGCACGTGCCCTATCGCGGCGGCGCGCAGATCACCAACGACGTCATGGGCGGCCAGGTGGACCTGGGCCTCCTGGTGACCACCAGCGCCACGCCGCTGGTGCAGCAGAAGAAACTGCACGCGCTGGGCGTGACGTCCGCCGCGCGCGTTGACACGCTGCCGCAGGTGCAGGCGTTTGGCGAGACGCCGGCGCTCAAGGGCTTTGAACTCAACACCTGGACCGGCGTGTTCGTGCCGGCAGGCACCGACCCCGCCGTGGTCGAGCGGCTGAACCAGGAACTGAACGCGGTGCTGCGCATGGACGAGGTGCAAAAGCGCCTGGCCGAAGGCGGCGCCATGCCCGGACAGGGCACGCCGCAGGATTTTGCCGCTTTCCTGAAGAAGGAAAAAGCCCTGTACGCGCACATCGTGAAGAGCGCCAACATCCAGCAGGAATAGGCCTGCCCCTTTGCAGGAAGCCATGCCATGAATACACCCCCCGTGCTGCCCGAGATCCAGGCCATCCAGGAAGAGATGGTGGCGCTGCGCCATCGCATCCACGCCAATCCCGAACTGGCGTATCAAGAGGTCGCCACGGCCGAGCTGGTGGCCGAAAGGCTGGCGGCCTGGGGCTACGAGGTGCATCGCGGCCTGGGCGTGACCGGCGTGGTGGGCACCTTGCGCCGCGGCAGCGGCGCGCGCCGGCTGGGCCTGCGCGCCGACATGGATGCCCTGCCCATCCATGAGACCACCGGCCTGCCCTATGCCAGCCAGAATCCCGGCAAGATGCACGCCTGCGGCCACGATGGCCATACGGCCACGTTGCTGGCCGCGGCCCGCGCGCTGGCCGAACGCGGCCGTTTCGACGGCACCGTGCACCTGATCTTCCAGCCGGCCGAGGAAGGCCATGGCGGCGCGCAGAAGATGATTGCCGACGGCCTGTTCGAACGCTTTCCGTGCGACGCCGTCTACAGCTTTCACAACGAGCCGGGTTATCCGGCCGGCCATTTCGGCTTCCGCTCCGGCGTGATGTACAGCTCGTCCGACACGGTGATCCTGACCGTCAGCGGCGTGGGCGGCCATGGGGCCATGCCGCACGTGGCGGTGGACCCCATCGTGGCGGCGGCCAGCATCGTGCTGGCCCTGCAGACCATCGTCTCGCGCGAGATCGATCCCAACGACATGGCGGTGGTGACCATAGGCGCCATCCATGGCGGCGACGCGCCCAACGTGATTCCGAAGACGGTGGAGCTGCGCCTGACGGTGCGCGCGCGCCGCCCTGAAACGCGCGCGCTGCTGCGCGAACGCATCACGGCGATCGCCACCGCGCAGGCCGCGGTGCACCGCGCCAGCGTCCAGGTGGACTATCGCTGGCGCTATCCGCCGGTGGTCAATGACCGTGATGCCACGCAGTTCGCGGCCGAGGTGGCGCGCGGCTGGCTGGGCGAAGGCCTGCTGATCCCCGACCTGGAGCCGCTGCAAGCCAGCGACGATTTCGCCTTCATGCTGGAACAGGTGCCTGGCAGCTATTTCATCGTCGGCAATGGCGAGGGCGAAGGCGGCTGCATGGTGCACAACCCCGACTACGATTTCAACGACGGCATCCTGCCGGTCACGGCCAGCTACTGGGTGACGCTGGCGGAAGCCTATCTGGCCGCCGGCGCGCGCTGACCGGCCGCCGCTACTTTCCGCGACGCATGACTGCCTCACACGACCTGACCACCGCCGGCGCGCCTGCCTTCGACGCCACCACCGACTACTGGCAGGAGATCGTCAGCGCCGATGCGCTGACGCTGCCGGCAGACCCGCCCTATTCCCGCGGCTATCCCGCGCGGCTGCCCGACGGCCGCTATCTGGTACTGCCGCTGCGCGGCGTGCCCGGCGACCCTGACCGCTGCGTGGCCTCGCTGATCGCCAATCATGCCAGCCTGGAAGTGGTCGACGCATTGGCGGGCTTCATGGCCGAGCGCGCGCGCGTCTTCGAGGCCGAGGTGGTCGTGGGCCTGCCGACGCTGGGCCTCGCTTTCGCGCCTATGGTGGCGCGCGGCCTGGGGTTCACGCGCTATGTGCCCTTCGGCTATTCGCGCAAGTACTGGTACGACGAACGCCTGGCCGTGCCGGTGCAGTCGCTGACCACGCCGGACGCCGGCAAGCTGCTGTACGTGGATCCGAATCTGGCGGGCAGCCTGGCGGGGCGCCGCGTGCTGGTGGTGGACGACGCCGTCAGCACGGGGCAGACGATGCTGTCCGCGCTGGAACTGCTGGCGCGCTGCGGCGCGGAAGTGGCGGGCATCGTCGTGGCCATGTGCCAGGGCGAGCGCTGGCGCGAGCGGCTGGTGGATGCGAAGGGCGCGCCGATATCGGTGGCCTGCGCGTTCGAGTCGCCGCGCATGCGCCGCACGGCCGCGGGCTGGGTGCCGGAAACGGCCGTCTGAAGTACGGCGGCGCGGGCGCCTACAGGGATTCCGGATCGCGGCGCAGCGAGAAACCTTGCGCTTCGTTCATGGCCAGGTAGCTGACGTTGCGCGACACCACCGGCGGCTTGTCGCCGGCGTGCAGCGCGCGCACCTTGTCCAGCACCATCTTGTCCTCCAGCGTCATGCGGTCGATCATGCGCAGGTATTGCATCCAGCTTTCCACCAGGAAGACCTCGCGCCAGACGCCCTCGCGCTCCAGGTCGCGGAACAGTTGCCATTGCTGCGCCCCGTTGCGCAGCCGCATGAGGCGCAGCGGGTGCGTCGCGCCGATCAGCGCGGACAGTTTTTCCTTTTCGATCAGGTACTCCACGGCGACCAGCACCGCGCCGTGCTGCGTGTTGAAGCCTACCGCGGCCATCGCCGGCTCGGTGGTGTCGGCCCGCGCCAGCGACGTGGTGTCCAGATGTTCGGGCAGCCGCGAGCGGTACATCAGCGCGACGGTGATGCCCAGCATGATGCCGGCGGTGGCCAGGGCGCCGGAAACGCCCATGGTGCCGGCGAAATGGCCCCACATGAAGGAGCCCGCCGCCAGCCCGCCGAAGATGGCCGTCTGGTACAGCGCCAGCGCGCGCGCCTTGACCCAGTCCGGCACCAGCATCTGGACGGTGGTGTTATAGGTGGCCAGCACGCCGATCCAGCAGCTGCCTGACAGCAGCAACGCGGGAAATGCCACCCACAGGGTGCCGGTCAGGCCCAGCGCCAGCAGGCATGCGGCCAGCAGGCCCGCCGCGGCGCTGATCAGGCCGCTCGCGCCCCAGGCGGCCTGCACCCGGCGTACGACGGCGCTGCCGAGGATGGCGCCCAGGCCCAGCGCGCCCAGCATGTAGCCGTACAGCAGGGCGCTGCCGCCTTCATGTTCGTGCGCCAGCAGCGGCAGCAAGGCCCACAGCGCGCTGGCGGACAGGCCGAAGGCGAATGACCGCAGCATCACCACGCGCGTGACGGTGGAGTGCTGGGTGTAGCGCAGCGCCGCCACCACGCCTTCCAGGATGCCTTCGGGCGGCAGGCGGCGCAGCGGCAGGTCGCGCTTCCAGCGCCAGATCGCCCAGATCAGGCCGCCGTAGCAGAAGCAGTTCAGCAGGAACACCCAGGGCGCGCCCATGGCGCCCAGCAGCAGGCCGCCGATGGCCGGGCCGACCGCGCGCGCCACGTTGAAGTTGACGCTGTTCAGCAGCACCGCGCTGCCGACGTGGGCGCGCGGGACCTGTTCGCCCACCGCGGCCTGCCAGGCCGGCGTGACGATGGCGCTGCCGATGGCGATGCAGAACACCGACGCGATCAGCGTGATGGGATGCAGCAGGCCGGCAAAGGCCAGGATGGTGATGAAGACGCCGCCCGTCAGCTCCAGCAGCATGCCGGTCAGCATGACCTTGCGGCGGTCGTAGTTGTCGGCCAGCACGCCAGTCAGGATGGACAGCGCCACCAGCGGGAAGGCGGCGGCCACCTGGATCATGGCGACCATCAGCGGGCTGCTCTGTTCGGTGGTGATTATCCACGCGGCAGCGACGGATTGCGCCCAGGTGCCCAGGTTGGCGAACAGATTGGCGATCCAGATGATGCGGAAGGCCGGAAACGCGAAGGGGGATAGCGTGCTGACCTGCAGCACGGGGGCGGGAGCGGCGGGTGCGTCCGCGGGCAGATCGGTGTTGGCCGAAACGGGTTGCAGCATGGAGTTCTTCCGGCGCGCCGGGTAGGCGCTCCTGTCGGACGTGGTCTGGGTCGGGTAATGGTACGCCTAAGCCAGCGGTCGATGGGAGCGCGCGCGCCACCGCGGGGCGGCCGCGCGCCGCCCCGGGGGCTGCTGCCAGGGGCCGCCTATTGCTTGGCGGCCGGGGCCGGCGCAGGGGCCGGCGGATAGGCCTGGTTCAGGTATTCCACGATCAGCGGCACCTGGTCGGCGGGAATGGGGGCGCCGTAGGTGCCCACCATCTTCTTGACCTCGGCGTCCCAGAAGCCCAGGGGCATGGGCGGCTGCGACGATACATAGTCCACCGAATGGCACATCAGGCACAGGGCCGCATGCTGGGCCCCCGCGCCCGCGCCGGGATGCAGGGTGGCGGTTTCCTGGGGCAGCTTGATCTCCAGGGCCTGGGCGGCCGGGGCCAAACAGGCGAGGCCCAGCGCGAGCGCCGGCAGGCAGCGACGGAAATGGCGGTTCATGGCGCTCTCCTCAGGCGGCGGTGACGCGGACGGCTTCGACCACGTTGCGCATGTAGCCGGCCGGGTTCCACAGCGGGTCCAGCGGCTGGGTTTCGCCGGCCGTGTTGGTGGCGCGGACCTTCAGCATGTAGTCGCCGGCGGCCTTGGGCGTGAAATCGGCGTGCCATTCGCGGAAGGAGTAGCGGCCCAGGTCGCGGCCCAGTTTGGCGGCCTGCCAGGTCTTGCCGCCGTCCGACGAGAACTGGACTTCGCGTATGCCCTTGCCGCCGTCGAAGGCGATGCCGCGCACCTGCACCGGCTTGCCGCGGGCGACGCGCGCGCCCTCTGCGAGGCTGGTGATGAAGCTGCGCACGTTGTAGCGGCCGATGGGGCGTGTTTTTTCCGGCGCCTTGCCCGGGGGCGTGCAGGCGCAATCGTTGTCGGGAATGCGGTAGGCCTTCTGCATCCAGAAGCCGTCGAACTCCTTATCCAGCACCTTGATGTCGGCCAGGTGCTTGACCCAATAGGTGCCGTAGTACCCCGGCACCACCAGGCGCACGGGATAGCCGTTGAGCATGGGCAGGTCGGCGCCGTTCATGGCATAGGCCAGCATGACCTCGCCGTCCAGCGCATGGGCGGCGTCCAGCGCCTTGACGAATTCCGGCGTGCCGGGCAGCACCGGGCGGTCCATGCCCTCGAACGTCACCTGGCGCGCGCCGGCGCGGATGCCGGCTTTCTCCAGCACGCGCTTGAGCGGGATGCCCAGCCAGCGGGCATTGCCCATGGCGCCGTTGCCCGACTGCCCGCCGCCCACGCGCGGCGCGAAGAAGCCGCGGCTGTTGCCCGAGCACTGGGTGACGGCCACCAGCTCCACCGGTTTGCCGAATTGCTGCTTCAGATCGGCCAGCGACAGCTCCAGCGGCTTGTCCACCAGCCCGCTGACCTTGATGCGGTAGGTGTTCAGGTCGATGGCGGTGGGAATATTGCCCAGGTGGTAGCGCACGAAGAACGCGTCGTTGGGCGTGATGATATTTTCATTGAAGACCGCGAACGGCGTTTCCAGCTGCGGCGGGCGCGAGGTCTGGCGGATCAGGGGCCGCTTCTGCGGATAGGCGATCAGGTCGCGCTCGCCGTTGGCGAACGGCAGGGTGACGGTGGCCGGCGCCGCCAGGCTGGTCAGCGCATGGCCGGCCAGCGTGCCGGTGGCGCCCAGCGTACAGGCCTGGCGCAGGAAGCGCCGGCGCCCATTCGGGTCGAATGTGCTCATCTTGGTGTCTCCTCGTTCTTGTCAGCGCCCTGCCCCGGCGCGTTCAGACGAGCCTACGCGCGGTGGCCTGACAAATGCGTTAACGTCCGCGCTGCCCGTTTCAATTTCCGCGTTTTCCGCACCGATGATCCTGACCTTCAACAAGCGCGCCTTTGCCGCGCTGCTGGCCGTAACCGCGCTGGAAGCGCTGATCGCCACCCTGGGCGCGCCTTATCCCCTGTTGCGGGGCTTCGTGGGCGACGTGGTGGCGGTGGGCTGGGCCTATCTGGTGTATCGCAGCTTCATCCGCGCGGACGTGCTGCCGCTGGCGCTGGCCGCCCTGTTCACCGGCTACGCGGTGGAACTGGGGCAGTACCTGGCCCGGCATTTCGGCTGGCGGCTGGAGCAGCCGGTATTGCGCGTGATCCTGGGCAGCGTGCCCGACTGGTGGGACATGCTGGCCTATACGCTGGGATTCTTCCTGGTGCTGGCGCTGGCCGCCTGGAACCGGCGGCGGGACGCCGCGCTGCGCGGCGCCTAGGCGCTTTTCATCTTTTTGCCCGGCCGAACGCGCCGGGCCTCCAACCGGGAATCAGCCTGCCTGGCAGACCGGCGCGTCGTCGTGCGCGCGCGCGGCGGGCTTGGTCGCGCGCAGCGGCTGCAAGCGGGCGTTGCGAAACGGCGCGAAGAGCTCGGCCCAGGACGAAGGAAGCAGCGGCGTGGCGTGGCGCACGGCATCGCGGCGGGCGTAATGCGTCAGCAGTTGTTGACCGATCGGGGCGTCTCCCAGGGGATGGCGGGTATTCATGGTATTTCCGTATTGCATTGAAAGTGTATTCATTGTACCAGCGTGCACGCATTCCGGCCAACCCCCGCTTACGCACGGCAAGTCATTGATCCATAAAGACTGTCCCTGTTTATTGGGCAACATCTGGCCGATCTCCGGGATTGCCCTAGCAGTTCAAAATAGTAGACGGTATACAATGTTCATCATGCCCGGGCTTAGACCAGCCTGGAGTCTTCACCACTGGACCTGGAGCGCGTCATGGCTGAACTGATGAACCGAGATGAATTCCGTACCGCGTTGGAAAACGCGATCAAGGGCAAGAGCGCCAACGCTTCGCCCTTTTCCATCGCCTGGGCAGAAGGCAAGCTCAGCCGCCAGCATCTGCAGCGCTGGGCCGAGAACCACTACCACTACGTGGGCCCGTTCGCCGACTACCTGGGCTACCTGTACGCACGCACGCCTGATTCCTACACCGAGGCCAAGGACTTCCTGCTGGCCAATATGTATGAAGAGGAAATCGGCGGCGACCGCCACACGGACCTGCTGATCCGCTTTGCCGAAGCCTGCGGCACCACCCGCGAACGCGTCACCAACCCCGACAACATGTCGCCCACCACCCGCGCCCTGCAGAGCTGGTGCTACGCCGTGGCCATGCGCGAGGATCCCATCGTGGCGGTGGCCGGGCTGGTGGTGGGCCTGGAATCGCAAGTGCCGTCCATCTACCGCAAGCAGACGCCGACTCTGCGCGAGAAGTACGGCTTCACCGACGAGGAAGTGGAGTTCTTCGACCTGCATATCGTGTCCGACGAAATCCACGGCGAACGCGGCTACCAGATCGTGCTGGAGCACGCCAACACGGTGGACCTGCAACAGCGCTGCCTGAAGATCTGCGAGATCGGCGCGCAGATGCGGCTGCTGTACACGACCGCGCTCTACACCGACTACGTGCAGCAGGAAATCACGCTGCCTGAACTGGGCCTTGCCGCCTGAGCACACCGCAAGACCGTCTGGCGCTGCGCGCCGGACGGCCGCGGCCCCGCAGAACCCAGAGCAGAAAATCCATGCCTACCATCGTGTTTCATAAGGGCGGCCAGACCTACACCGACGTGGTGAAGGACAACACCAACCTGGTGGTGCGGGCCGGCATCAAGCAGTTTCCGTATCCGCATCTGCGCTACGAATGCGGCATGGGCAAGTGCGCCAAGTGCGCCTGCCGCGTGCTGGCCGGGGCCGAGCATTTGCCGCCGGTCAACTGGAAGGAAAAGAAGCAGCTGGGCGAACGCATCGACCAGGGCTACCGGCTGGCGTGCCAGCTCTGGCTCACCAGCGACATCGAGCTGGTCCAGGACGTGGAGGCATAGCGGCCATGGACCCGGTGTACGTCATATTGACCACCAAGCCCGGCGTGTTCCGCACGGAAGCCGACGACGGCGCGGTGGATATCCTTGAAACCTACGATTACGCGTTCTACGGCCGCGCGCTGGCCGTCTACCGCATCGCCCGCCTGCATGGCGAAACCAAGCTCATCGTCACCGAGGAAACGCCGCCCTACGTGGTGAATCGCGTGCCCTCCAAATTCCTGGAAAAGTTCGCGTCAGTGGAAGCGGCCCGCAAGGAACTGGCTCACCTGACGCGCTTCGGCAGCATGGAATCGACCTTGACGCTGCGCCCGGGCGCGGTCGCCGCGGAGCACTGAACAACATGGTCCAGATCACATTCATCTCCAATGGCGGCCTGGTCGCCACGGCGCCCGAGAACAGCAATCTGTTGCGCGTGTCGCTCAAGGAAAAAGGCGGCATTCCCTTCAAGTGCGGCGGCGGCCTGTGCGGCACTTGCAAGTGCCGCATCGAGGAAGGGCTGGAAAACACCGACGCCATCAAGCCCAAGGAGCGCAAGCACCTGCGTCCGGAAGACTTCGAGGCCGGCTACCGCATGGCCTGCCAGACCTTCGTCAATGGCGACGTGAAGGTCTCGTGGGTGATCCAGAATGGCAAGGGCGTGGTGGTCGGCGCGGCGTCCGATCCGGTGGAAGCAGCGACCTGAGGGCTGCTGCTCGCGGGCTGCAAGGCCGCGGCCGGCAGCTGAGGCCCCTGGCCGCGCGGCCGTCGCGGCGCTGTCAGCTTCTGGCGTGTCGCCGGGTCAGGCCACCGACGCGTGCGGCTGCTGCTGCGCTTCCGTATAGGCCTTGGCGGCGTTGTGCACGTGCTGGCTGGCCAGCAGCGCGGCCAGGTCGCCGTTGCCGGCGATGACGGCATTGAGGATCTGGGAATGCTCATCCCAGTTCTGCTTGGCGCGCAGCATGTTGCTGGGCGCGAACAGCAGCGCGGTGCGATCGCGCAGCGAACGCATCAGGTCGGTCAGCACCACGTTGCCGCCGATGGTCGCCAGCATTTCATGGAACTGGGAATTCAGCGCCAGGAACTTGTCCAGCTGTTCGCTGCGCGCGGCTTCCGTGCCTTCGCGCAGGAAGGCTTGCAGGCGTTCCACGGTTTTCTCATCGCGGCGCTGCGCCGCGAGCTTGGCGTTCAGGCCTTCCAGCGTGGCGCGCACTTCCACCATGTCGTAGGCGACCGCGTCGGACAGCACCGACACGGACGCGCCGCGGCGCGGCTCGATGGTCACCAGGCCTTCGGCGGCCAGGGCGCGCAGCGCTTCGCGCACCGGGATGCGCGACACGCCCATTTCTTCGGACAGGCGGCCTTCGACCAAGCGGTCGCCGGGCGTGAACTCGCCGCTGAGGATGCGCTCGCGCAGCTTGTCGCGGATGACGGCAAACAACTGCGGATGCTGCTCGCCGATCTTCAGCGAGGCGGAATGCTGCGTTGCTGCGGCTTGCGGGCTGACGGGTGAGGTTGTCATGGCGAGCAGGTTTGGCGTAATGGATACAGTCTCCATTGTATTACCGGGTGTAGCTGCATGGCTTGGCGGGGCGCCGCATCAGTGTCCCCAAAAAGCCTTGGCCAGCACGCCCAGCGCGCCCAAGGCGCATACCGCCAGCAGCACGCTGCGCACCGCGCGCGGCGGCAGGCGGTGGCGCAGCCGGTTGGAGACCGCAAAACCGGCCAGCAGGAAAGGCGCCAGGCTGAGCGCCAGCCCGGCGTGATAGCCCGTATACCGCTTGGCCCATGCCAGCATGGCCAGCGAGAAGATCGATCCCAGGAACAGCACCATGCCCAGCGTGGCGCGCAGGCGCGGCGGCGCCGCGTGCTGCATCACGATGGCGATGGGCGGTGCGCCCACCGAGGTCATGGTGCCCATGATGCCCGAGGCCACGCCCGCGCCGGACACGCGTCCGGGCGTGGCGGAAAAGTGCAGGCCGGCCGCGCTCAGCGCCACGGCCACCAGGATCAGGGCGGCGAACAGCACCCCCAACGCCTGCGGCGCGAAGCGCGTCATGGCGTAGATCGCGATCAACGTGCCGACGGCGCGGCCCGCCAGCGCGTAGGACACCGAAGGCCAGTCGATGGCGGCCCGCTCGCGCAACGCGGTCAACAGCGAAATGAAACCGCCCAGCGTCAAGAGCGGCCCCGGCGCCAGTTGCGGGAAGAACATGGCCGCCACCGGCGCGGCGAACATGGCGAAGCCCACGCCGCCCACGCCCTGTGCGATCGCGGCGCCGAATACCACGGCGGCCATGGTGGCGTACTGGAGGAGATCGGGGTACGGCAGGGAGGATGTCATGCCCGGCTTAATCGTTACTATGTATACGATAGTCTATCCAGGATTTTTCTGAATTTCATGAGATGCTGCAAAAACTAGGGTAATCCCCTGATTTTTAGGCGTTATTCATGGATTTTTCAGAATTATCGCTTTCCCTAGGCGCTGCATATTTTGATTGGTATGGCTACAAACGAAATATAGTATACCGAACGTGGCGCCATAACAGCCACGCATACAAGGGGAATAGCTCATGCAAGCGGACGTAGTGCTCAACGCTGCTCATTGGATGTACCTGATCAGCGTGGCCGCCATCATCCTGACGATGATTCTGCGGGCCAACGTGGTGGTGCCGTCGGTGATCGGCACCTTTCTGGTGGTGCTTGCCATCACGGGCAATCCGATCAGCGCCCTGATCGGCATTTTCTCGGCCAGCTTCGTGGCTGCGAAGGAGCTGTTCAACATCTTCCTGGTGATCACCTTCATGACGGCGCTGCTCAACGCGCTGAAAACCCTGCAGGCGGACGTGCGCATGGTGCAGCCGTTTCGCCGCGTCATGCGGGGCGGACATTCGTCCTTTCTGATCATCGCTCTCTGTACTTATGTGATCTCGCTGTTCTTCTGGCCCACGCCTGCGGTGCCGCTGGTGTCGGCCATCCTGCTGCCCGCTGCCATCGCGGCGGGCCTGCCGCCCTTGGCGGGCGCCATGGCCATCGCCATCGCCGGACAGGGCATGGCGCTGTCCTCGGACTACGTGATCGGCGTGGCGCCCAGCATCAGCGCCAAGGCCGCCGGGGCGGCGGTCAGCGCCGCCGTGGTCGCGGACCGCGCGCTGGTGCTGTCGCTCATCACTGGCGGGGTCGCGCTGGTGGCGGCCTACCTGCTGATCCGCAAGCACATCGTGCCGGCCGACGCCGGGCTCCTGTCCGCCTGGCAGGCCCGGGCGCAAGATGGCAGCCTGGCCCGCATCGAGCAGTCCGGCTCGTTCGACAAGGCCGAGCTAGCCCGCGGCACCATGGGCGCGGACCCCGCGCTACCCAGCGGCCCGGCCCTGAGCGACGAAGAGCGTCGCCGCGTGCGCTGGTCCAAGACCTTTGCCGTCGTGACGCCGCTGGCCTTTCTGGCCGTGATCGCGGTCATGGTGCTGCCGCGCCTGTTCCCGTCCCTGCCCGCGCTGCGCGGCGGCGACGCGGCGGCGCTGGTGGGCGGGGTGGCCTTTGTCGTGATGATGCTGGTGACCCTGGCCGCGGAAGGCCCGCGCAAGATGCTGGACGTCTGTCCGGAGCACGTCACCGACGGCTTCGTGTTCGCCTTCAAGGCCATGGGCTCGGTGTTGCCGATCGCGGGCTTCTTCTTCGTGGGCGCCAATGAGACCGCCGCGCAGATCCTGGGCGTGCCGCAAGCGCAGGCGCCGGGCCTGCTGTTCGAGGTGATTTCCGCCGGCCAGCACCTGATTCCTGAAAACCATTTCCTGGTGGCCTTTGGCGTGCTGCTGGTCGGCATGATCACCGGCATCGACGGTTCAGGCTTCGCGGGCCTGCCTCTGACCGGCACCCTGTCCGGCGCCCTGGGGCCGGTGGTGGGTGTGGACCCGGCGACGCTGGCGGCGGTGGGGCAGATGGGTGCGGTCTGGACGGGTGGCGGCACGCTGATCGCCTGGTCCTCGCTGATCGCGGTGGCGGGCTTTGCGCGGGTCAACGTGCTGTCGCTGGTGCGCGCCCTGCTGTTGCCGGTGCTGCTGGCGCTATTCGTCTCGACGATCTGCGCGGTGCTGATCTGGAGTTGATACCGGTTTGTGGCGCTGCTTTGGGGTCCCTGCGGGGACCCTTTTTTCCAGGGCGGTTCCCGCCCTGAAGCAGGGGTTTACACGTATCGATCCATATTGATTAAAGTATACAATGTTCATAAGCCAACCCGCCCAGGCAATCGCGGCCAGCCGGGCGCAGATTAAGGAAGAGCTCCCGTGGACGACCTCTCGCAGCAAACATTCCTGAACCACATCGGCGGCAGCTGGGTGCCCAGCGGCACCGGCAAGACGGCGCCCAACATCAACCCGGCCGACACCAGCGATATCGTGGGCCGTTTCCAGGTGTCGGACGCGGAAGACGCCCGCCAGGCGGTGGCGTCCGCCGAAGCCGCCTTCGCCGGCTGGCGCGATACCCCGATTTCCAAGCGCGCCGCCATCCTGTTCCGCGCGGCCCAGTACCTGGAAGACCACGCCAACGACATCGCCCGCGAACTGACTCGGGAAGAGGGCAAGAGCCTGAACCTGGCCAAGGACGAGGTGCTGCGTTCGGCGCAGACGATCCGCTTCTACGCCGTGGAGGGGCAGTCCTTCACGGGCGAGACCTATCCCAATGACGACCCGGACATGGTGGTCTACAGCCAGCGCGAGCCGCTGGGGGTGGTGACGGTGATTTCCCCCTGGAACTTCCCCATCTCCATTCCCGCCCGCAAGATCGCCCCGGCGCTCATCACGGGCAATACCGTGGTGTTCAAGCCCTCGTCCGACGCGCCCATGTCGGGCTACCGCCTGACCGAAGCCTTCGTCCAAGCCGGCCTGCCGGCCGGGGTGCTGAACTTCCTGACCGGCCCGGCCGGCGCGGTGGGCGAGGCCATTACCGGCGCGCGCGCGGTGCGGGCGATTTCCTTTACCGGCTCCACTGCCGCGGGCGAGCAGATCCACCGGACCGCGGGCCTGACCACCCGTACGCAGATGGAGTTGGGCGGCAAGAACCCCTTGATCGTGCTGGCGGACGCCGACCTGGACCGCGCCGTGGACCTGGCAGTGAAGGGCGGCTTTTCGCTCAGCGGCCAGGCCTGCACCGGCACCAGCCGGGTGCTGGTGGACAAGCGCGTGCGCCAGGCCTACACCGACAAGCTGCTGGCCCGCATCAAGGCGCTGACCATCGGCAACGGCCTGGACGGCAACTTCGACCTGGGGCCGCTGGCCACGGCCAAGCAGCTGGACAACGTGCTGGGCTATGTGGCGGCAGGCAAGCAGGAAGCCACCCACCTGTACGGCGGCGACCGCCTGACGGGCACCGGGTTCGAGCGCGGCTATTACGTGTCGCCGGCGCTCTTCACCGACGTCACGCAGCAGATGCGCATCGCCCGCGAAGAGATCTTCGGCCCGGTGATCGCGCTGATCGAAGTGGACGGCTACGAAGACGCCATCGCCAAGGCCAACGACACCGAATACGGCCTGTCGGCCGCCATCGCCACCACCGATGCGCGCTATGCGCACCGCTTCGCCCGCGACATCCAGGCCGGCACGGTGAAGATCAACCGGACCACCACCGGCAACCTGATCAACGCGCCGTTCGGCGGACTCAAGCATTCCAGCACCTCCACGTTCCGCGAATCGGGGCGGGTGGGCCTGGAGTTCTACACGCAGATCAAGACCGTCTACCGCGCCGGCTGAGGCCGCGGCTCCCAATCGCAAGCAGAAGAGGTATCCCCATGAAGCAGGTCTATCGTCTGGAACTGGAAGAAGCGCGCGTGATGGTCCGCGCGGCCATCGCAAAATCCGAGGAAATCGGCGTGCTGGAGTCGATCTGCATCGTCGACGACGGCGGCTATCCCATCGCCCTGGAGCGCATGGACGGCGCCCGCATCACCGGCCCGCAGATCGCCTGGAACAAGGCCTTTACCGCGGCCGGGCACAAGCGTTCCACCCATCTGTTCAACACTCCGCCCAACGGTCCGGCGCTGCCTGGCAACGAGGCCTTCGGCATCCAGTGGAGCTTTGACGGCAAGTTCACCGTGTTCGTCGGCGGCTTTCCCATCGTGGTGAACAACGAGGTGATCGGGGGCGTGGGCCTGAGCGGCGGCAACGGCGAACAGGACACCAAGGCCGGCCTGGCCGCGCTTGCCGCGCTGGCGGCGCTGCTGGAGCCGCGCGGCATGAAAGTGCTGGTCGAGGCGGACATCAAGAAATAAGCGAGGCCGGCCATGGCATACCGCGTGCACATCCTGCAAACCGACGAATCGTTCCAGGTCGAAGAAGGCGAATCCGTACTGCAGGCCGCCGAGCGCTCGGCGGTGAAGCTGCCGCACGAGTGCACCTTCGGCGGCTGCGGCACATGCCGCATCAAGCTGGAGTCCGGCGCCGTGGAGTATGAAGAATTCCCCATGGCCCTGACGCCCGAAGAAGCGGCCGAAGGCTACGCGCTGGCCTGCCAGGCCCGGCCGCTGGGCGATCTCTGCATCAGCGTGGCCAGCAGCCGGCAGTCGTTTCCCGAACCGCGCCGCCTGCCCGCCACCATCCACCGCATCGAACGGTATTGCGACGACGTCATCCACCTGACGCTGGCGCTGCCCGAAGCGGGCCTGGAGTATGTGCCGGGCCAGTACATGAACGTGGTGCTGCCCGACGGCGAGACGCGCAGCTTTTCCATGGCTTCGGCGCCCGCCGGCAACCTGGTGGATTTCCATGTGCGCCGCATTCCAGGCGGCCGCTACACCGACCAGTGGCTGGGCCAGGCGCAAGCCGGCGCCGGCGTGGAGATCGAAGCGCCGCTGGGCGTGTTCAGCTACCACGAGGAAGACTGGCGGCCGCTCATCATGATGGCCACCGGCACGGGCATCGCGCCGATCAAGGCCATCCTGGAATCGCTGCTGGACAACGAGGACTGCCCGCCCGTCACGCTCTACTGGGGCATGCGCACCGAGGCCGACCTCTACCTGCGCGACGTAATCGAAAGCTGGGCAGGGCGGCTGTACGAATTCAACTTCGTGCCGGTGCTGTCGCGCGCGGGCGCGGACTGGCAGGGCCGCCGCGGCCACGTGCAGCAGGCGGTCCTGGAAGACCACCAGGATCTGTCCGAGCATGCCTTCTACCTGTGCGGCGCGCCTGACATGATCCACCAAGCCAAGAGCCTGCTGGCCGCGCGCGGCGCCAGCCTGGACCACATGTATTCCGACAGCTTTACCTTCCAGCACGCGCTGGCCGCCGCCTGAACGGCCGCGCCTGCCGGATTATCGGTACACCAGCACCGGCAGTCGGGTGCGCGCCAGCACGCGCTGGGTTTCGCTGCCCAGCAAGAAGCCCGTCATGCCGTGGCGACCGTGCGAACCCATGATGATCAGGTCGCAGCCCTGGTTCTGCGCCGCCTCGACGATGGCTTCGTGCGGATGGTCGTTGACCGTGACCACGGCGTTGCACGGCACCAGCGCGTGGCGCGCTTCCATCTCCAGGTTGTCCAGGTAGGTTTGCGCGTTCTTGCGCGCCTGGTCGGTGTGGTGCGCCTGCGTGGTGCCCAGCATTTCGGCCTGGTAGACCAGCAGATGGTCCTCCGGAATGGCGCGGATGAGCGTGATGGTGGCTCCCATTTCCTTGGCGAAAACAAGAGCGCGCTTGAAAGCCGATTCAGACAGCAGGGAGCCGTCCACGGCGACGAGCAGGTGCTTATACATGTTGCCTCTCCTTTCGAAAAGGAATCGGGAGCAACTAGCCAATCCAGTATAGGCTCGCCGCCTGGTGCAAGCCAGTCCTGCATACGGACGAGAGAGCGGGCTGTGCTTTTCGTATATTTCCCAAAGCGGCCGAACCTGCGTTTCAACATAACCTCATATCGACTAAGTATTTTTCGACGCAGCGCGGCGATGACAGAATCGGTTCGACTCCTTGAACCCACAGCCGCAAACAACCTTCCATGTCATCGCCACGTCACCAGGCTCACGCCCGTGTACTCGCCATCGCCGGCAGTCCGTCGCAGCGCTCCCGTTCCGCGGTGCTGCTGCGGCACGCCGCCGGGATCCTGCAGCCGCGCGGGTTGAGCGTGGGCGAACTGGGCTTGCGCGATATCCCCGCCGAAGACCTGATAGAAGGCAATTACGCCGGCGCCGCGGCCAACGCGCTGCGTGCCCGCGTGGCGGCGGCAGATGCGGTCGTGATTTCCTCGCCGGTCTATCAGGCCTCCTTTTCCGGCGGGTTGAAGGCGGTACTGGACCTGCTGGATCCCAAGGCGCTGGCCGGCAAGGTGGTGTTGCCCATCGCCACGGGCGGCAGCCCGGCGCATCTGTTGGCGCTGGAGTACGGCCTGAAGCCCGTGCTGTCGGCGCTGGGCGCGCGCCACATCCTGGCGGGCGTCTACGCCACCGATACCCAGGTACGCGTGGACGAGTTCGGCGCGGGCGAGATAGACGGGGAAGTCCGCCGGCGGCTGGAGGACTCGGTGGAGCGCCTGTCCGAACTGGTATTGCCGCGCGCCGCCGTTTCCAACCCATCCTACGATCTGGGCCGGCTCGCGCTAGCGGGCGGCTTCTGCGTCTGACCGATGCGCCGCACCCGCGTCCGCGCCGCTCCCGACACGCCGGCCTTGCCTTGGCTGGGAGGCGCGTTGCTCGCGGCGCTGTGGCTGGGCGGCAGCGAGACGGCCAGGCAGGCGCTGCCGGCGCTGAGCCTGCTTGCGCCGCTCCTGTACCAGGCGGTGCGCGGCATACGCGCGGCGGATCCGGCGCTGGTCGACACCGGCCGGTCCCATGACCTGAGCGGCTGGTCTCTTTATTGGCATGTGCATCTGCCGGGCGCGTTGCCGTTCATCCTGACGGGCTTGAGGCAGGGGCTGGGACTGCTATGGCTGACCCTGATAGCACTGGAGCTGTTCGCGACGCCGACTGCGCCGGGAATTCCGCAATGGCTGGGCAACGGTCCGCCGGGCGTGACGATCCTGCTGCTGGCGATTGCGCTCTACGCGGTCCTCAGCTTGGGCTCGGGGGCGCTGGTAAGCGCGCTGGAGCGCTGGCTGCTGCGCTGGAGGCCGCGATGATGTTCATCAATCCCAATGAGTTCGAACTGTTGCAGCACCTGGACGTGCGCCAGCGTACGGAGCCGGACGAAATGCCCGAGGCCGAGCCGCGAACTGCGCTGCGCGTAACCTTGCGCAAGCTCGCCAAGCGCCATGGCGACCGCATCGCATTGCAGGCGTTGGACCTGGAGATTGCGGCCGGCGAGTTCGTGGCCGTGGTCGGGCGCGCAGGCAGCGGCAAGAGCACCTTGCTGCATCTGCTGGCCGGCAAGCTCGCGCCCAGCGGCGAGCAGGGCGGCGAGCCGGCCCGTCCGCCGCTGCTGTTCGACAATTTTCCCGTCTGGGAGCGTGACGGCCGCATGCGCCTCCTGCTGCCGGACGCGCGCCTTCTGCCCTGGAAGACCGTGCTGCACAACGTCGCCCTGGGCCTGCCCGGCACGGCGCAGGCGGCCGAAGCGTTGCGCCAGGTGGGCCTGGACGGCCGCGGCGGCGACTGGCCCGCGCAGCTGTCCGAGCCGCAGCGCCAGCGCGTGGCGCTGGCCAGGGCCCTGGCGCGCCGTCCCGGCCTGTTGTTGCTGGACGAACCGTTTCAGGGGCTGGACGCGCTGAGCCGCATCGAGGCGCAGCGGCTGCTGGAGGATATCTGGCGCCGGCAGGGATTTACCGCCGTGCTGGCGACCCACGACGCGGCCGAGGCCGTGGCGGTGGCGGATCGCATCCTGGTGCTGGACGAAGGCGGCGTGGCGCTGGACGAGCGCGTCGGCCTGGCGCGTCCTCGGGTGCGCGGCTCGGCCGCATTCGCCGCGCTGGAGGCCCGCGTGCTGCGCGCCGCGTTGCGTCTGCAAGACACGCCGGACGCCGCGCGGCCCTTGGCGCCCGTCATCCAGATCCGGCACCTGCGGCTGGCGGTCTGAGACCGCGCTCGGCGATTCCCCCATGGGCGGCATGACGCCGCTCTTCACTCCAGGAGCAAGACCATGAGCATTCAATCCATCAACGCCCGCAACCAGTTCCGCGGCAAGATCAAGGAGATCATCCTGGGTCCGGTGGTGTCCGAGGTGGACGTGGATACGCCGGCCGGCATCGTGACCTCGGTGATCACCACCCGGTCGGTCAAGGAACTGGGCTTGGAGGTCGGCACCGAGGTGCTGGCTTTCGTCAAGGCGACCGAGGTTTCCGTCGCCAAACTGTGAACCGAAGCAGATCCGCGCCGGCGCTTCCCCTGCGCCGGGGTTAGGCATATATTGTCAGCGCGATATCCGGCAGTTCCTCCTGGCTTGTGGCTTTACGCTTGGCGATTCACGGAGAACGGAAAATGCGTCGACTGCAACGATGGTTCATCGGCTGGTTATGCCTGGGGTTGGCTGTGTGCCTTCCCGCCACGGCGCAGACCAAGCTGGACAACGCGCAACTGGATCAATTGATGGCGCCGGTGGCGCTGTATCCGGATTCGCTGCTCTCGCAAATCCTCATGGGCGCGACCTACCCCGACGATGTCGCGGCGGCCGCCAAATGGTCGGCCGCGCATACCTCGGAATCCGGCGACCAGGCCGTCAAGGCGGTCGAGGGCGAATCCTGGGATCCCAGCGTCAAATCCCTGGTGGCCTTCCCCTCGGTCATGGACATGATGGGCCGCCAGCCGGACTGGGTGAAATCCGTGGGCGACGCCTTCCTGGCGCAGCCCGACGCCGTCATGGATTCGGTCCAGCGGCTGCGCGTCCAGGCGCAGAAGGCCGGCAACCTGAAGAGCACGCCGCAGCAGAAGGTCACCTCCAGCACGACCAACGACAAGACCGTCGTGGTGATCGAGCCGGCCGATCCGCAGGTCGTGTACGTGCCCAGCTACAACCCGACGGTGGTGTACGGCACCTGGGCCTACCCCTCCTATCCGCCTTACTACTACCCGCCGCCTCCGGGTTCGGTGTTCGCCACCTCGCTGGTGGCCGGCATCGGCTTCGGCCTGGGCGTGGCTGCGGTCAACTCCATGTGGGGCGGGTTCGATTGGGGGCATAACGACGTCGACATCGACGTCAATCGCTACAACAACATCAACGTCAACCAGCGAATCGACCGCAACAACATCAACAACAACAACAGGACCACCTGGCAGCACAACCCGGCCAACCGCGGCAACACCCCGTATGCGGACCAGGCCAGCCGCCAACGTTTCGACAGCCAGCGTCAGGCTGGCGTGCAGAACCGGGCGCAGGGCCAGGGCGGCCGCTCGCCGGGCGCGGCGGCAGCGCCGAACTCCCGCGATGCCGCGCGCCAGCGCGCGGCGCAGTCGTTCGAAGGCCGCACCGGGCAGTCCATCCCCGGCCATGCCGAACCGGGCGCGGGGCGCGGCCAGGGGGCGGGCCGAGGCGATGCTGCGGCGAACCGCGGGCAAGGCCAAGGGCAACAACGGGCTGGACAAGGCGGGCAGGGGGGGCAAGGGGCTCGCGACCGGGCGCAAGGCGGCGGGCAGGCGCAGCACAACCGGCCGTCCAACAGCGTGTCCACGCAGGACCGTCAAGCTGCAGCCCAGCGCCAGCGCGCCGACGAAGCGGCCGCGCGCGATCGTGGCCGCGCCTCCAATAGCGCCAACGCGCTGAGCGGCGCCGGCAACGGCGACCAAATGCGGCAGCAGCACACGCGCAGCGAGATGAACCGCGGCGGCGGTGGCGGCGGTCCGCGCGGCGGCGGACACGCAGGCGGCGGACGCGGTGGTGGTGGCGGCGGCGGACATTTCGGCGGCCGGAGATAAGCACCATGGACAAGGGAACTCTCATGACCATTGCTCGTTTGCGCGCGCTGGGCGCCGCGTCGCTGCTGGCGCTGGGCCTTGCGGCCCCCGCCGCGGCGCAAAGCCTGTATCCGAGCCCGCAGGCCGCCGCCGACGCCTTCGTCGACGCCATGGCCACTGGCGACCTCGACGGACTGGCCAAGGTGTTGGGGCCGAATCACAGCAAGATCGTGCCGGGCGGCGTGGCGCAGGACGACATCTACCGTTTCCTGGCGGCCTGGTCGCGCAAGCACGAGATCGTGGCCGATGGCGGCCGTTCCTGGCTGGCGGTCGGGGATTCGGGCTGGACCCTGCCCGTGCCCATCGTGCGCGCCGGGCAGGGCTGGCGTTTCGACCCGGCGGCGGGCACGGCGGAAATCCGCCGCCGCGCGATCGGCCGCAACGAACTGACCGCCATCGAGACCCTGCGGGAGCTGCAGGCCGCGCAAGGTCGTTACAAGGACGGCGTGGGCCAGGGGCGCTACGCGAGCCGCCTGGTCAGCCGTCCGGGGCAACGCGACGGGCTGTACTGGCCCGAGGTGCCGGGCGCCCCGCAGCAGGCCTATGGCTTGGACGCGCTCAGCATGGGGCCGGAGGTGCCGCTGGACGATGCTTATTACGGCTACCGGTACAAGGTGATACCGGGCGCGGACGGCGGCTCGTATCACATCGTCGCCTGGCCGGCGCGTTACGGGCAGACCGGCATCGACTCCTTCGTCGTCGGCCCCGACGGGCGCGTGTTGGAGGCCGACCTGGGACCCTCGTCCGCAGCGCGCGCCGCGGCCTTGCGGGAACGCGATATCCGTGCCGGAACCTGGACCGATGCCGACGTGCAACCCGTTGGCAGCAAATGATTTTTCCGGTTTTCGGGGAGTAATCGGCGTACGCCTGTTGCTGGGTCGCAACAGGCGTGTCCGTTTGTCCGGCTGGCACGGCACGATGCCCTTTTGTCAGCCCGCTGTGCCTAAAATGGCGAGCACCGGGACCCTGCCCGATACCCCTTTGCCGGACCTAGAAATTGAACCCCATGCATTTTGTCCGCTACGCCCTGTTCGGCGTAGGGATGGCGCTTAGCGCCGCGGCCGCCTCGGCCCCGATTTTCGTCCTGAACTCCCTGGACGCCAACGTTAGCATCGTTGATCCGGCCACCTACAAGGAATTGCGGCGCGTGCCCACGGGCAAAGAGCCGCATCACCTGTACCTGACCCCCGACGAAAAGTCGCTCATGGTGGCCAACGCCACCAGCGATTCGATCACGCTGATGGATCCCAAGACCGGTGAAGTGCAGCGCACGCTGACCGGCATCGTCGATCCCTACCAGCTGCAATTCTCGCCGGACATGAAGTGGTTCGTGACCGCGGCCAACCGCCTGGACCACATCGACATCTATTCCTGGCATCCGCTGGAAAAGGGCTTCGACCTCAAGCTGGTCAAGCGCATCCAGGCCGGCAAGACGCCCAGCCACATCATGATCGACAAGAACAGCACCACGGCCTACGTGACGCTGCAGGACAGCGATCAGCTCATTGCCATCGACCTGGCCACGCAGACGCCGAAATGGACGGTGTCGGTGGGCAAGACGCCCGCCGACGTGTTCCTGACGCCCGACCAGAAGACGTTGCTGGTGGCACTGACCGGCGACTCCTACGTCGAGGCCTACGACGTCAGCAACGGCCCGGCCAAGCTGGTGACGCGCATCAAGACCGCCGCGGGCGCCCACGCCTTCCGCGCGCAGGGCGACCACCGCCACCTGTTCGTCAGCAACCGTACCGCCAATTCCATCAGCCGCATCGACCTGCAGACGCTGGCCGTCACCGATACCTTCCCGGTGCCGGGCGGTCCGGACTGCATGGACGTGCTGGCCGACGGCAAGACCCTGCTGGTCACCTCGCGCTGGGCCCGCAAGCTCACCGTGGTGGACCTGGAGCAGAAAAAGGTGGTCAATCAGGTGCCGGTGGGCAAGTCGCCCCATGGCGTCTGGACGCTGAACCATGCTCCCACGCGGTAAGAGAAGCCCCCGCGCCGCGCCCGTTTGGGCGGCCTTGCTCGCGCTGCTCCTCCCGACGCTCGGGATAACGGCGCCAGCCACCTGCGACAAACCGGTCTACCTGACGTTCGATACCGGCCACATGGGCGTGGCCCCGCTGATCGCCGACGTGCTGGCCCGACACAACGTCAAGGTGACGTTTTTCCTGGCCAACGAGCGCACGCTGACCGACGGCTCCAGCCTGGACGACGTGTGGGCGCCCTGGTGGAAAGCGCGCGCGGCCGAAGGCCATGTCTTCGGCTCGCACACCTATGACCACGTCTATTGGCAGGCGGATCTCCCCGACGGCAAGTTCCGCGTCAAGCCCAGCGCCGGTCCGGACGCGGGCAAGCGCGCCGAATGGACGCCCGAGCAGTATTGCGCCGAGATCAAGCGGTCCGTCACCCGTTTCCATCAGATGACGGGCAAGAACATGCTGCCGATCTACCGCGCGCCGGGCGGCAAGACCTCGCCCGCGCTGCTGAAGGCGGCCAAGGCCTGCGGCTTCGAGCACGTGGGCTGGGCGCCCGCCGGTTTCCTGGGCGACGAACTGCCCAGCGACAAATACCCCAACGCCCGCCTGCTGGACCAGGCGCTGCGCACCATCAAGCCCGGCGACATCCTGCTGGCGCACCTGGGCATCTGGTCGCGCCAGGACCCCTGGGCGCCGGCCGTGCTGGAGCCGCTGATTGAAGGTTTGCAGCGCAAGGGCTATTGTTTTGCTACCTTGGATACGCATCCGTCCTACCGCGATTGGATCGCTACGCATCATTGATCATGGATACGCTTAGTCAATTGTTCGGAGAGTGCCAGCAATGGCTCTTCGAAACGGCGATTCAGCCCGCGCTGTTCCACCTGGGCATGAGCAACTTCATCGAGGACGGCTACGACGCCACCATGTGGTTGTTGGTCGGCCTGCTGCAGGTCGCCGTGCTGGTGCTGGTGTTCGGCCCGCTGCAGCGCCTGCGTCCGGTCGAGGCCGTCACCGACCGCCGCCAGATCGGCATCGATGTGCTCTACACGCTGATCCACCGGTTGGGCGCTTTCCGGCTGGTGCTGTTCTTCATGGTGGAGCCGCTATGGGATAGCGTGTTCGGCCAGTTGCATGTCTGGGGGTTCGCGCCGTTCCAGCTGGACCAGTACTGGCCCGGCGTGACGGACAAGGCCTGGGTCAGCCTGATCATCTACCTGTTGCTGTTCGACGCGGTGGACTACTTCTACCATCGGGCCCAGCACCGTTTCGGCTGGCTCTGGGCCCTGCACGCCGTGCACCACAGCCAACGCCAGATGACCATGTGGAGCGACGACCGCAACCACCTGCTGGACGACATGCTGCGCGACGTGCTGGTGGTGTTCGTGTCGCAGCTGGTGGGCGTGCCGCCGGCGCAGTTCGTCATGGTGGTGGCCATCACTCAGTTGGCGCAGAGCTTCTCGCACGCCAACCTGCGCATGCATTTCGGCGCCATCGGCGAGCGCCTGCTGGTCAGCCCGCGCTTTCACCGGCACCACCACTCCATCGCCTACGACGCCTCGTCGCCGGGACCGGTGGGCGGCTACAACTTCGGCGCGCTGTTCCCCATCTGGGACGTGCTGTTCCGCACTGCCCGTTTTGGCGTGGGCTACGGCCCCACGGGCATCCATGACCAGCAGGCGGAGCTGGGCGGACGCGATTACGGCCGCGGCTTCTGGTCGCAGCAGTGGCTGGGCTTGAAGCGCATGGTGGGCCGCGACCGCGAACCCGCCGCCGCGCCGCCGTCGCCTCCGGCCTCGGCGGAACGCGCCTGAAGCCGGTCTGGCCTCAGAGGCCACGCATGGACCACGCATGAAAAAACGAGCCCGCTGGGCTCGTTTTGTTTTGGGCGGGCAGGGAATCCCGTGTCAGGGCTGCGCGTCGTGCGTGGTTTCCCGCTTGATCTCGCCGTGCCTGCGTTCCATTTCCTGGCGTAGTTCGCGGCGCAGCCGGGCGGCTTCCATGCGCTGCTTTTCTTCCAGGTTGCGCGGTTCCAGCGGCGGCACCGCGGTCGGCGCGCCCTGCTCATCCACCGCAACCATCGTGAAATAGCAGCTATTGGTATGGCGCACGAGCTTCTTGCGGATGTCCTCGGTGACGACCTTGATGCCGATTTCCATGGACGTGCGGCCGGTGTAGTTCACCGCCGCCAGGAAAGTCACCAGTTCGCCCACGTGGATGGGTTCGCGGAACACGACCTGGTCCACGGACAGGGTCACCACGTATTGGCCGGCGTACCGGCTGGCACAGGCGTAGGCCACCTGGTCCAGGTACTTGAGGATGGTTCCGCCGTGCACATTCCCTGAGAAATTCGCCATGTCCGGCGTCATCAAGATGGTCATCGACAATTGGTGGCTAAAGGCTTCGTCCATGGCGGGCGTTCAATCTTGGATAAAACGCCTATGGTAGCGGCAGGCGCCTGTCATGGCTGCGTCTTTTCAGCGGCTTCCGGGGATTCTTGCGGGGTGTCTTCGGGCGGGGTGTCGCGCAGCAGGGCGGGCGGCGTCCACAATCCGTCCAGCAGCGCGGGTTCGGGCGCATAGACGCGCAGCAGCACGCTGACTGCGCCGGCTGCGGGCAGCGGCAGCCAGTTGGACTGTTCCTCGGGCGCGGGCGGCGCATGGCTGATGCGCAGGTCCAGCGAACCGTCGGCGTTGTACCGCAAAGGATCACGGTCGCCCAGCGCGTAGCGGTTCAGCGGATTGGCCGACGGCATGCCTTGCGCGTCGTAGGCCGCCAGCGACCACAGCGCCGCGGCGGGCGGCAGTTGGCCGCTTTCAAAATGCAGCGTGTAGCCGTGCGCGCCATCCAGCGGTGCGCCCTGGCTGTCGGCCGCCAGCAGCAGCACGCTCAGGTCTTCGGGCAGGCCCGCGCCTGGCTGCGCCTGCGCCGCCAGGGCGCGCCGCAGATAGGAATTGCCGTAGACGCCGATGCTGGCGGTTTCCTGGTGCCAGCCGTTGACGCTGCGCACCGTGGCGCCGGCCGCCGCCGTCATGCGCTCGCGCGCCGCCCGCAGGCCGCGGCGCAAACCCTGTTTGGCGGGATGGTCGAGCTGGGCGAAGTCGAACGGCCGGCCGGCGGCCAGCCCGGCACCGCGCAGCCTGGCCAGCACGGGCTGATCGGTGGCATGCGGCGGGTTCTTGCGCAGCAGCTCGGCCGCATATTCGAAGTAGGCGTCGGTCGGCATGGACTCGACCTGCTCGCGCACCGGGATGCGCAGATTCAGGGAGGGATCGGCCTTCGCCCGCTGCGCTTGCGCGGGCAGGTTCCATTGCGCCAGCGGCGTCAGCTGGAAGCCGTCTTGCAAGACGTGGACCGCTGGGTAGTCGGCGGGTCCATCCGCCTGGATCAGATTCTTGGCCCATACGTAGGCCGTGGGCGCGTCGATGCGCGCCATGCCCGAGGGCAGCACGCCGCTCCAGCCCGGCGGCACGATCACGGTATTGCCCTTGGCCGTGCCGGTGCTGCGCTTGCCCAGCGTGGCGAACACATCCGTCCACATGTCCAGCAGCGTCAGCGCATAGAGCCGGCCTTGGGTATCCGGCACCGACAGCACCACCGGCCCGGACGTCAGGTCCAGCCAGCCGACGCTGCGCAGCATGTCCGGATTGGCCCAGGGCGTGGCCGCGCCCGGCTGCGGCAGCGCCCGCGCATGCAGAAAGGTATTGGCCGGCGCGCCCTCGGCGCCGCGGGACGGGTGGGTGAACTGGCGGCGGGTCAGGTCCATCGTGACCAGCGGGTAGAAGTAGAGATAGCCTTCCATGCCCGCCTGGTGGGCGGCTTCGGTGGCGGCCGCGGCGGGAGTCAGGGCGGCCGGGGCCGCGCGGGTCAGCGTGGCTGGCGCGAGCGTGGCGGTGATGGACAAGGCCAGGGCAACAAGGCGGCGCATCGGCGCTCCTACGGTCATGCGGGAAAGAAGGCTGGCGGCGCGGCCTCCCCAAAAAAGGGAGGGTCGGCGGGCCAGTCCAGGCAGCCGCAGATGGTAGCAGCCGGCGGATCATCCAAAATCTGCGAAAACCTCCGATTTTGCCGCTAAATCTCAGACATAAGGAAGGTCGTCCTTAAGACGGGTCCCATGGCGTACCCGTCGCGCAAAGCCTATACTTGGAAAAATATCCTTGGAATTCGTAGGGCTTTTGCTTCGGCCAGCCAACGGCTTCCTTCATTTCACCCGGAGAGGAGTGTTTCATGGTCAACATGAATCGCCGCCAGTTCTTCAAGGTGACCGGTGCGACGCTGGCAGGCTCCAGCCTGGCTTTGCTGGGGGCAGCCCCCGGCACGGCCATGGCCGAAGTCCGCCAGTACAAGCTTGCGCGCATGACTGAAACGCGCAACACCTGTCCCTACTGTTCGGTCGCCTGTGGACTGCTGATGTACGGCTTGGGCGACGGCTCCAAGAACGCCCGCGCCAGCATCATGCACATCGAAGGCGACCCGGACCACCCCGTCAACCGCGGCACGCTCTGTCCGAAGGGCGCTGCCCTGATCGACTTCATCCATAGCCCCAACCGCCTGAAGTACCCGGAATACCGGGCGCCGGGTTCGGACAAGTGGGTGCGGATGTCGTGGGACGATGCCCTGACCCGCATCACCAAGCTCATGAAGGCGGACCGCGACGCGAACTTCGTCGAGAAGACCGCGGACGGCAAGACCGTCAACCGGTGGCTGACCACCGGCATGCTGGCGGCCTCCGCAAGCAGCAACGAGGTCGGCTACATCACGCACAAGACTGTGCGCAGCATGGGGATACTGGCATTCGATAACCAAGCCCGTGTCTGACATGGCCCGACGGTGGCAGGTCTTGCCCCGACGTTTGGCCGTGGAGCGATGACGAACCATTGGGTCGACATCAAGAACGCGGACGTAGTACTGATCATGGGCGGCAATGCCGCCGAGGCCCACCCTTGCGGGTTCAAATGGGTCACGGAAGCAAAAGCCCACAACAAGGCAAAGCTGATCGTCGTGGATCCGCGCTTTACGCGCTCGGCATCCGTGGCGGACTTCTACGCGCCCATACGCACCGGCACCGACATCATTTTCCTGGGCGGCGTCATCAAGTATCTGCTGGACAACGACAAGATCCAGCACGAGTACGTGCGCAACTACACGGACTTTTCCTTCATCGTGCGCGAGGACTTCGCGTTCGACGCGGGCCTGTATTCCGGCTACGACGCCGAGAAGCGCACATACGACAAGGCCAGCTGGGACTACGAGCGCGGCGACGACGGCTACGTCAAGACGGACCCGACGCTGGCGCATCCACGCACCGTCTACCAGCTGCTGAAGAAGCACTACTCGCGCTACACCGAGGACATGGTCGAGCGCGTCTGCGGCACGCCCAAGGACAAGTTCCTGAAGGTGTGCGAGATGCTGGCGTCCACCGCCACCACCAACCGCGCCGCGACCATCCTCTACGCGCTGGGCTGGACGCAGCACTCCATCGGTTCGCAGATCATCCGCACGGGCGCGATGGTGCAACTGCTGCTGGGCAACATCGGTATCGCCGGCGGCGGCATGAACGCGCTGCGCGGGCATTCGAACATCCAGGGCCTGACCGACCTGGGCCTGATGTCGAACCTGCTGCCCGGCTACATGACCCTGCCCAACGAGCCCGAGCAGGACTACGGCAAGTACATCGAGTCGCGCACGCAGAAGCCTCTGCGGCCCAACCAGCTGAGCTACTGGCAGAACTACAGCAAGTTCCACGTGAGCCTGATGAAGGCCTGGTGGGGCAAGTCCGCCACGGCCGAAAACAACTGGGCGTTCGACTACCTGCCCAAGCTGGACAAGCTCTACGACATGCTGCAAGTCTACGAGCTCATGAACCAGGGCAAGATGAACGGCTACCTCGCCCAGGGCTTCAACCCCCTGGCGGCCGCGCCCAACAAGGCCAAGCTGAACGCCGGGTTCGCCAAGCTGAAGTTCCTGGTCATCATGGACCCGCTGGTCACCGAGACCTCCGAGTTCTGGCGCAACGCGGGCGAGGCCAACGATGTGGATCCCTCCAAGATCCAGACCGAGGTCTTCCGCCTGCCCACCACCTGCTTCGCCGAGGAAGACGGCACGCTCGTCAACTCCGGCCGCTGGCTGCAATGGCACTGGAAGGGCGCCGAGCCTCCGGGCGAGGCCAAGAGCGACATCGAGATCATGGCGCTGCTGTTCACGCGCCTGCGCAAGATGTACCAGGACGAGGGCGGCAAGTATCCCGATCCCATCGTCAACCTGTCCTGGCCGTACTCCAATCCGCAGAATCCCACCGCGGAAGAACTGGCCAAGGAATACACGGGTAAGGCGCTGGTGGAGCTGACCGATCCCAAGGATCCTTCCAAGGTCACCCGCAAGGCCGGCGAGCAACTGGCCGGCTTCGCGGAACTGCGCGACGATGGCTCCACCATCAGCGGCTGCTGGATCTTCGCGGGCGCCTGGGGGCCTACCGGCAACCTGATGGCGCGGCGCGACAACAGCGACCCGACCGGTATCGGCCAGACCCTGAACTGGGCCTGGGCGTGGCCGGCCAACCGCCGCATCCTGTACAACCGCGCTTCCTGTGACGTGGCGGGCAAGCCGTTCGATCCGCGCCGCAGCCTGATCTCCTGGAACGGCAAGTTCTGGACCGGCGCCGACATCCCCGACTTCAAGGGCGACGAAAATCCGGACGGCGGCATGGGACCGTTCATCATGAACCCCGAGGGCGTGGCGCGCTTCTTCGCGCGGGCGGGCATGGCCGAAGGGCCGTTCCCCGAGCACTACGAACCCTTCGAGACGCCGCTGGGCTACAACCCGCTGTATCCGAAGGCCAAGGGCGTCACCAGCAACCCCGCCGCGCGGGTCTTCAAGGACGACCTGGCCGCGATGGGCACGGTGGACAAGTTCCCCTACGTGGCCACGACCTACCGCCTGACGGAGCACTTCCACTACTGGACCAAGCACGTCCGCATCAACGCGATCCTCCAGCCGGAGCAGTTCGTGGAAATCGGCGAGGCGCTGGCCAAGGAATTGGGCATCGCCAACGGTTCGCGCGTGAAGGTGTCGTCCAACCGCGGCTACATCAAGGCGGTGGCGCTGGTCACCAAGCGCCTGCGCGCGCTGACCATCGAGGGCAAGACGGTGCACCACGTGGGCATCCCCATCCATTGGGGCTTCGTGGGCCTGGCCAAGCCTGGCTTCCTCACCAACACCCTGACGCCGTTCGTGGGCGACGGGAATTCCCAGACGCCGGAATTCAAGTCGTTCCTGGTGCAGGTCGAGAAGGCCTAAGGAGACCGACATGTCCATGCAATCCCTAGACATCAAGCGGCGCTCCGCCACCACCACGCCGCCGCCGGGCATCCGCGAGCCCGTGACGGGCTCGGTGGCCAAGCTGATCGACGTCTCCAAGTGCATCGGCTGCAAGGCTTGCCAAAGCGCCTGTATGGAATGGAACGATCTGCGCGACGAGATCGGCACCAACGTGGGTGTCTACGACAACCCGGCCGACCTGACCGAGCATTCCTGGACCGTCATGCGCTTCTCCGAATACGAGAATCCGCAAGGCGACCTGGAATGGCTGATCCGCAAGGACGGCTGCATGCACTGCGAGGATCCGGGCTGCCTGAAGGCCTGTCCGTCGCCGGGCGCCATCATCCAGTACAACAACGGCATCGTGGATTTCCACGAAGAGAACTGCATCGGTTGTGGCTACTGCATCACCGGCTGCCCGTTCAACGTGCCGCGCATCTCCAAGAAGGACCACAAGGCGTACAAGTGCACCTTGTGTTCCGACCGCGTGGCCGTCGGCCAGGAGCCGGCCTGCGTCAAGGCGTGTCCTACCGGCGCCATCGTCTTCGGCACCAAGGAAGACATGACGCAGCACGCCGAGGAGCGGATCGTCGACCTCAAGTCGCGCGGCTTCGACAAGGCTGGCCTGTATGACCCGCAGGGCGTGGGCGGCACTCACGTCATGTACGTGTTGCATCACGCCGACCAGCCCGGGCTGTACCACGGGCTGCCCAAGGACCCGCAGATCAGCCCCATGGTCTCGCTGTGGAAGGGCCTGGCCAAACCTCTGGGCGTGGCCGCCATGGCCCTGACCGCGCTGGCGGGCTTCTTCCACTACGCCCGCGTTGGCCGCAACGAGGTGTCCGAGGAAGACGAACGCCGTGCCGAAGAGGAGGTGCGCCATGAGTGAAGACCGCCATTACCGCCGGATCAAGCGCTACACGCCGGGCGAGCGCACCAACCACTGGATCATCGCCTTCACGTTCATCCTGTTGGCGCTGTCCGGGCTGGCGCTGTTCCACCCGTCCATGTACTGGCTGAGCAACCTGTTCGGGGGCGGACCCTGGACGCGCATCCTGCATCCCTTCATCGGGGTGGTGATGTTCGCCTGCTTCGTCGTGTTCGCCGGCCACATGTGGCGGCACAACCTCATGACGAAGGCCGACCGCCAGTGGATGCGGCAATTGAACGACGTGGTCGAGAACCGCGAGGAAAAGCTGCCCGAAGTCGGCAAGTACAACGCCGGCCAGAAGCTGCTGTTCTACGTGCTGATCCTCTGCATGCTGGGCCTGTTCGTCAGCGGCATCGTGATCTGGCGCGAGTACTTCGCGTTCTACTTCCCGATCTGGGTCATCCGCGCCGCTTCGGTGGTGCATGCCGTCAGCGCGCTGGTGCTGATCTGCGCCATCATCGTGCACATCTACGCTGCCATTTGGGTCAAGGGTTCCCTGACCGCGATGCTGCGGGGGTATGTCACGGCGGGTTGGGCGTGGAAGCATCATCGCGCCTGGTTCCGCGAGCAAATCAGAAAATAGTGCAAAACGGAACGCGCAGTTTGCGCGTTCCCTCTGCGCTGCGGCAAATGGGGCTTTCTTGGCCCCCACGCACCCGCCCAACGGCTGCTATCCTTCTCCTTGAAGGCTGGCAGCCGTGTTTTTTTACTGGAGACGCAAGTGCAGCGAATTCTTCCGCGCGGCGAGATCGAAGCGCTAGATCACAACCGCATTCCCCAAGTCAGCCTGCCGGACCGCGCGTCGGTTTTCGCCACGCGCGCAGCCCGCTTGCGGCAACTGGCGGCGGATAGCCCGGTGGCCGACTACCTGCTGCTGATGGCGCATCTGGTCGACGCCCAGCATCGCGCCCTGCAGGGCTGCGCGGCGCCCGAGGCTTCCGAGGAGCGCATTTCGCTGGCGCAGGCGCATGGCATGCCGCCCCTGCAGGCCGTGGGCTGGCCGCGCGACCCCTTGTGGCGCAACATCCTGGGCCAGCTGCTGGACCATGTCGCCGGCGCCAAGGACGTGCCGGCCGAGGCCATCGAAGTCTGCGCCGGCCTGCGCCGTGCGCTGGCCGAGGATCCGGAGTCGCTGGAGGATCTGGCCGAGGCGGTGCTGTCAGAGCAGGACCAGGGCGTGGACGGCGCCGCGGCGCCCTTCGTGATGGCGGCCCTGCAAGTCTATTGGACCGATCTGGCCAGCCGTTTCGACGAAAAGCAGTTGCCCGTGGCCAGCCCCTTTGGCGTCTGTCCGGTGTGCGCCAGCCTGCCGGTGGCCAGCGTGGTGCGCGTGGGCGGGCAGTTCGAAGGCTACCGCTACCTGTGCTGCAGCCTGTGCGCGACCCAGTGGCACATGGTGCGGGTGAAATGCTCGCATTGCGAAGACGTGGAATCGGTGGCGTATCAGGCCATCGAGGGCCGTACGCCCGCCATCAAGGCGGAAACCTGCGACCACTGCCATACCTATCGCAAGATCTTCTACCAGGACAAGGACCTGCAGGTGGAGCCCGTGGCCGACGACCTGGCCAGCCTGATGCTGGACGTGCTGGTCGGCGAGGCGGGCTATTCGCGGGCCAGCGGCAATCCGTTGCTGTGGCACGGATCGGAGCCGGCGTCGGATCAGGGAGCAGAGCAGTAATGGCCGCACAAGCGCCCGAAGGCGGCGTGGCCGCGGTATCGGAGATCCCTTCGTTGGACCGGTTGCTGAATGCGCCGGCCATGCGCGCCGCGCTGGACGAGCACGGCCGCACCCAGGTGGTGGCGGCGCTGCGCCGGGATTTGGACGCGATGCGCGAACGCGCGCTGGCCGGCGGGCTGCCGCGCCAGGAGCTCGACGCCGACGCCGTGGCCGCGCGCGTGGCCGCGGCATTGGCCCGGACGGCCGAGCCGAAGCTGCGGGCCGTGTACAACCTGACCGGCACGGTGCTGCACACCAACCTGGGCCGGGCGCTGCTGCCCGACGAGGCGGTGGCCTCGGTGCTGCGCGCGCTCACCACCCCCGCCAACCTGGAGTTCGACCTGGACACCGGCGGGCGCGGCGACCGCGACGACCTGATCGACGAACTGTTGTGCGAACTGACGGGGGCCGAGGCCGCTACCGTCGTCAATAACAATGCGGCCGCCGTGCTGCTGATGCTCAACGCGCTGGCGGACCGGCGCGAAGTCGTGGTGTCCCGCGGCGAACTGGTCGAAATCGGCGGCGCGTTCCGCATTCCGGAGATCATGAAGCGCGCCGGGGCCAAGCTGGTCGAAGTTGGCACCACCAACCGCACCCATGCCGCCGACTACGAAAACGCCATCGGCCCGCGCACCGCCATGCTGATGAAGGTGCATTGCAGCAACTACGCGGTCACCGGTTTCACCAAGAGCGTGAGCGTCGCCGAGGTGGCGGCGCTGGCGCACGCGCGCGGCCTGCCCGCTACCGTGGACCTGGGCAGCGGCACGCTGGTCGATCTGACCCAGTTCGGCCTGCCCAAGGAAGACACCGTGCGCGAAACCATCGCGGCCGGCGCGGACCTGGTCACTTTCAGCGGCGACAAACTGCTGGGCGGGCCGCAGGCCGGCCTGCTGGTGGGCCGCAAGGACCTGATCCGCAAGATCAAGAAGAACCCGCTCAAGCGCGCCCTGCGCGTCAGCAAGCTGACGCTGGCGGCCTTGGAGCCGGTGTTGGGTCTGTACCGTGCGCCCGAGTTCCTGGCCCAGCGCTTGACCACCTTGCGCTTGTTGACCCGCCCGCAGCGCGACATCCAGCCGCAGGCCGAACGCCTGCGCGGCGTTCTGGCGCAGGCGGCGGGCGAACACTACGCGGTCGAGGCCGTACCCATGTTCAGCCAGATCGGCAGCGGCGCCCTGCCCGTGGACCAACTGCCCAGCTACGGCCTGGCCCTGCGCTACACCGGCAGCGGCCGCGCCGGACGGCACCTGGACAAGCTGGAGACGCAATTGCGCCGCCTGCCCGTGCCCGTGATCGGCCGCATTGCCGACGACGCCCTCTGGCTGGACCTGCGTTGCCTGGAAGCGCGCGACGAAGCGGCCTTCGCCGCGCAACTCGCGGAGCGCCTGGCGTGATCATCGGCACCGCAGGCCATATCGACCACGGCAAGACCACGCTGGTGCGGGCGCTGACCGGCGTCGATACCGACAGGCTCAAGGAAGAAAAGGCGCGCGGGATTTCCATCGAGCTGGGCTACGCCTACACCCCGCTGCCCAACGGCGACGTGCTGGGCTTCATCGACGTGCCGGGGCACGAGAAGCTTGTGCACACCATGGCGGCCGGCGCCAGCGGCATCGATTTCGGCCTGCTGGTGGTGGCGGCGGACGACGGCGTCATGCCGCAGACGCGCGAACACCTGGCGATCCTGGCTTTGCTGGGCGTGGAACGCGGCGCGGTGGCGTTGACCAAGACCGACCGCGCCGATGCCGCGAGATTGCAGGCAGTGCGCACGGAAATCGCCGAACTGTCCGCGGGCACCTTCTTGCAGAACGCCCCGCTGTACGCCGTATGCGCGGCGCAGGCCGACGACCCGGGCGTGGCGCAACTGAAGGCCTATCTGCACGCCGAGGCGCAAGCCCTGCGCCAGCGCGACAGCGCGGGCCTGTTCCGGCTGGCGGTCGATCGCGTGTTCACCCTGGCCGGCCATGGCACGGTGGTGACAGGCACGGCCCATGCCGGGCTGGCGCGCGCGGATGACGACGCTGCCGACTTGCGGCTGATGCCTGCCGGCACGCGCGTACGCGTGCGCAGCATCCATGCCCAGAACCAGGCCAGCGAAACCGGCGCGGCGGGCCAGCGCTGCGCCTTGAATCTCGCAGGCATGGACAAGAACGCCATCGCGCGCGGCGACTGGATCGCGGATGCGCGCTGCTTCCTGCCGTCGCGCCATGTCGACGTGGCGCTGACGCTGCTGGCATCCGCCGACGCGCCGGTGCGCGCCTGGGCGCCGCTGCATGTGCACATCGGCGCCGCGCGCCACGTGGCGCACGTGGTGCCGCTGAGCGCGGAATCGCTGGCGCCCGGACAGTCCGGCTGGGTGCAGCTGGTGTTCGACGATCCTGTTTGTGTCATGCCGGGCGACCGCTACATTGTGCGCAACGCGCAGGCCACGCGCACGGTCGGCGGCGGCCGGGTGCTGGATCCGAACGCCCCGGACCGCAAGCGCCGGTCCGCCGCGCGCATGCAGTGGTTGCAGGCGCTGGCGGCCATGCTGGACGGCGCCGGCCTGCATCCCGTGCTGGAGCATGCCGCGCTGGGGCTGGACGAAGACGCCTTGCAGCGCCTGACGGGCAAGCCCGTGAGCGAGATCCCTGCGCCGCCCGCAGCGGTGTGGCTGGAGGCGCGTACGCCGCAGGCGCCGCGCACCCTGATCCTGGCGGCGCATTGGGATGCGCTGCGCGCCCGCGTGGAGCAGGCGCTGGCTGCTTTCCATCAAGGCGCGCCCGACGAACCAGGCCCCGACGGTCCGCGTTTGCGCCGCATGGCCATGCCCGCCGGCCCGGATGCGTTGTGGCAGGCGGCGCTGGACGATCTGCAGCGCGATGGCCGCATCGTGCGCAATGGCCCCTGGCTGCACCTGCCGGGCCATAGCGCGACCTTGGCGCCCGAGGAATCGGCGCTGGCCGGGCGCGTGCTGCCGCTGCTGGCGGCCGGCGCCTTCGATCCGCCCTGGGTGCGCGATCTCGCCCGCACGCTGGGTGAGCCCGAAGACCGCATGCGGCAACTGCTGCGCAAGCTGTTGCGGCGCGGCGAAGTGGCCCAGGTGGTGAAGGACCTGTTCTATCATCGCGACCAGGTCGCGGCGCTGGCGGCGCTGGCGCAAGGCCTGGCGGCGCAGCCCGAGGGCTTGAACGCCGCCTCGTTCCGCGACGCCACCGGTCTGGGCAGGAAGCGCGCGATCCAGATCCTCGAGTTCTTCGACCGCGTGGGATATACCCGGCGCTTGCGCGATGCGCACGTGTTGCGCCAGGAAAGCGCCTACGGAAGCCCGCGGCAGGCGCAGTAACCGGTATCATGGGCGGCCACCGTGGAAGGCATTCGTGCCCGGTGGCACGGCTGGGCTTCAAACCCAGTTGGGGGCGTCAGACGTTCCCAGGTAGGTTCGACTCCTGCTGCCTTCCGCCATCTCTTGCGCGGCGCACTAAGCCCGCAGCATCCCCGTCACCACGCCGCCTACCCGGTCCGAGTTCCAGTCCAGCTGTCCCAGATGCCAATATCGGACGGATCCGCCGCGGTCCACCAGATAGTTGGCGGGCAGGCCGACCGCGTCCCATTGCTTTGACGCCGTGCTGTTCCTGTCGTGCAGCACGGTACCCGCGACCGGCCATTTCGCCAGAAAGGCGTTGATCCTGGCCGCCGAATCGCCGACGTTCACGGCCACCAGGCGCAGGCCTTCCTCGCGATGGCGTTTGGCCATGGCGGACATGATGGGGATTTCATCGCGGCAAGGGTCGCACGAGGTGGCCCAGAAGCTGACGATGATCACGTTGCCGCGCCAGGAGGCGAGTTTCTTCTCGCGGCCGGCCAGGTCGGGCAAGGCCAGCGGCGGCGTGGACGCGGTCCAGGGCGCCCAGTCCGGGCCGGTGGCCTTCTTGAGCGCATCGTCGCTGGCGGCCCGGGCATACCAGGGCAGGGCCGCCAGCGACAGGCCGGACTGCAGGAGTAGGCGGCGGCTGATCATGGCGGTCCCCGTGGGTGGACAGTAGGCGGGCTCAGATGGAAAGCGGCTTGGCGCTGAGCTTGTAGCTGAAGCTGGCGGGATCCAGGCTGTCCAGCCGTCCGTCCGAGGTTTCGCCGTTGGGGTACATCAGGAACGGCACGGGACCGTGGGTAGCGCCCGGCAGGACCACATCGTGGCCGTGGTTGTACGCCACCCAGTTCATTTCCCAGGCGCCGAACAGCATGACGCGCGCGGCGCGCACCTTGGGGTCGGTCAGCGGCAGTTCGCCGGGCGGCTCCTCCAGCATGACCTTGCGCACGTCGGCGGGGTCCACCGGCACCCAGCCGTAGCCAGCGGCATAGAACTCGGCGCGGCAGTGCTGCGCCTTGGTGACGTCGCCAGCCTTGCCCAGGCTTTTGTAGCCGAACTCGGAGTCCGCCACGCGCAGGCCGTAGGCGTCGCGGGCGGGTATGCCGGCGGCGCGGGCCAGCGCGACAAACAGGGAGTTGATGTCGGCGCACTTGCCGTTCAGATCGTTGGCCGTGAGCATGTAGCGCACGTCGCCCACGCCGCAGCCGCGGGTGGACGCGGTCCTACAGGTGTTCTCCACCACCCATTCGTAGATGGCGCGGGCCTGCGCCAGATCGCCGCGGTGGCCGCGCGTGATGCGGTCGGCGGTGCTCTTGACGATGCCGTCGGTGGGTAGCAGCGCGGTGGGCTGGAGGAACTCGCGCAGCGCGGCGGCGCTTTCGCGGGGGGCGTCGGCCGAGGGCGGCTGGCTCAGGTCCACGCGCCGGTTGCGGGTCTGGAAGCGGCTGGTGACCGTGACCTGGCGCGGCGCCTGCGCGTCAGGCCATTGCACGGCCAGCATCTGCACGCCGTAGCCGGGCGCCTGGGTCAGCTGGGCGACGCCGCCGCCGCTGACCTGCCAGGCGCTCTGTGCGCCGCGCTGGTAAGGGGTGTCCGTGGCGTAGGGAACCGGAATCCAGATGCGCGCGTGCGCGCCCGGATCCTGCACGGTGATGTCGGTGGTCAGTTCGAAGGCGCGCCATCCGGTGCTGACGGGGGCGAGTCCCGCGCGCGCCGCCCTGGGCAGGGTCGCGCTGGCGGCGCACAGGGCGCCCGAGAAACGGAGGAAATGTCGGCGATCCATGTAGCCCTCACTCACGGTGAAGATTGGCTGTCGGTGCGCCCGGGGCCGGGCGGCCGTCCGTTGCTGCGTGCTGCTGGATCATCATAGGGCCAATCCCGGGGGCGGTGCTATCCTTTTCCACTGACCTATGGAGATTGAGATGACCACCCAGGATGTTGCCAGCGCGGCGGTGCCGCGATTGACTTCGCTTTCGCACGGCGGCGGCTGCGGCTGCAAGATCGCGCCCGGCGTGCTGTCCGAGCTGCTCAAGCGCTTCGGCCCGGCGGTCAGCTACCCCGATCTGCTGGTGGGGACCGAGACGGCCGACGACGCGGCGGTCTACCGTCTGAACGACGAACAGGCGCTCATCGCCACCACCGATTTCTTCATGCCCATCGTCGACGACCCCTACGACTTCGGCCGCATCGCCGCGACCAACGCGCTGTCGGACGTTTACGCGATGGGCGGCACGCCCATCATGGCGCTGGCCATCGTGGGCATGCCGATCAACGTGCTGCCGCACAGCGTCATCGCCGACATCCTGCGCGGCGGCGAAGCCGTCTGCAAGGACGCCGGCATTCCGGTGGCCGGCGGCCACAGCATCGACTCCGTTGAACCCATCTATGGCCTGGCGGCGATGGGCCTGGTGCATCCCGCCCGCATCAAGCGCAACGCCGACGCGCGCGCCGGCGATGTGCTGATCCTGGGCAAGGCATTGGGCGTGGGCATTCTGTCGGCCGCGCTGAAGAAGAACCGGCTGGACGACGCCGGCTACCGCGCCATGATCACTGAGACCACCCGCTTGAACCGGCCCGGCCCGGCGCTGGCCGCCATGGAAGGCGTGCACGCCATCACCGACGTGACCGGCTTCGGCCTGTTGGGGCATGCGCTGGAAATGGCGCGCGGCGCGCAACTGACGGCGCATGTGCGGCGCGATGCGCTGCCCTGGCTGCCCGGCGTGCAGGCCTTTGCCGCGGACGGCGTCATCACCGGCGCGTCCGGCCGCAACTGGGCCTCCTATGGCGCGTCCGTGCGCCTGGGCGAGGGCGTGAGCGACACGGAGCGGGCCTTGTTGACCGATCCGCAGACCGCGGGCGGACTGCTGGTGGCCTGCTCGCCGGACGCCGCGCAGGCGGTGCTGGACCTGTTCCGCCAGCACGGCTTCGAGCAAGCGGCCGTCATCGGCGACATGCGGGCGGGCGAACCCGAAGTGCGCGTCGACTGAAGACCCCTGGCAGGCCTGGGCGCTAGCGCGCCTGGCCGGCGCGGCCCAATTCCTGCACCTGGTAGTTGATCTGCCAGTGCAGCAGCTCGGCGTAGGCGTTCAGGCGGACCTGCTCCGCCCATTGTTCCGCCGTCGCGTCCTGCTCCGCCTCCAGCGCCAGTCCCGATGGACCTGCCCAGGGCAGGATGCGGCCGGGTTTGCCCTGCCGGAACACCCCTTCATCGGTCAGCAGCACGTGCTTGTTGTTGAAGCCGAAACACCAGGCCGGATCGGGCTGGGCGGCCAGCAGGTCGCAGCCGCTGCGGAAGTAGGGAGTCTCCGGGAGGCTCAGGTGATACAGCGTGGGCAGGATGTCCTTGTGGCTGCCTACGCGCGCCGGGTCGTAACGCGCCTGTGTCCGGTAGGCCGGCGGCACATACAGGTAGAACGGCACGGCGCGCGCCAGCGCCGCGTCCTTCGGATCCTGATAGTCGATGCCCAGGATGTTGTGGTCGCCGGTCACGGCGACGATGGTCCGCGACGCGTAGTCCGATGCCTTCAGGCGCGTCAGGAAGCCCCCCAACTGATCGTTGGCGTAGCGCAGCGTGTCGAATGCGGCCGCCAGCGTGTCCCAGGTCTTGAAGTAGGGCAGGCTGGCCACATCGTCCAGGGGCAGGCCGCCGCGCTGGCCGCCATCGGGCACGATGAACGGAGGATGATGGGTGGTGGACAAGGCCACGATGAATAGCGGCTGGCCGTCCTGGGTGCCTTGCGCCAGCCGCTCTTCGATATAGCGGAACATGTACTCGTCGGGCACGCCCCAGGTTCCCGTCCGTGCTTGGGGATAACGCATTCTGAGGGTCTGCTGATCCACGAATTCATGCGCGCCCAGCTTGGTGGCGAAGACGCCGAGGTTGCGCCAGGTGGCGGCGCCGGAGGTGACGAAGACGACCCGGTAGCCGCGTTGCAGAAAGGGCGTGAAGGCGTTGCTGGCGAATGGCGTGTCCACCGCCGACGATTGGCCGACGGCGGCAATGGGGCTGCGCACCAGCAGCAGGCTCAAGGATTCTATGGTGCCGTTGCCTTCGGCCACGAAGCGCTCGAATACCCAGTCCTCGCGCCAGTGCGGACGCAGTGCGCCGAGCAGGTCGCGGTCGGGATTGTCATAAGCGTTCAGATGCGCGCCCATGCTCTCCATGACCTGCAGCACCACGTGGGGCGGTCTTGCGGCTGCCGCGGAGTTGGGTGCGGTTGTGGCCATGAATGGCCGCAGGCCGTTGTCCGGCCAGCCCAGAAAACGCTCGTAGAGCAAGCGCCCCTCGCGCAAGGTGACGGGTTCGAAGCGCTTGTCGTTGCCGCGGTCGGACAGGGCCCACGAAAAGGCCGAGACGCCATTGGGCGCGATGTCATTGAGCAGGCGCAGCGACGAGATGCTGGTGTCGTCCTTGTTGAGCGGAAACTTGCCTAGCGATCCTCTACAGGCCAGCACGGTGATGCCTATGATCAGCGCAAACCGCAACAGGCTGGGAATGAACGCGCGGCGCTTGAACCGCCTGCCTTGCACCCAGCCGCGCCAACGGCGGCCGAGCCACCAGGTCCCCGCCAGCACCGCCGCCAGCAGCAGGCCTGCCCGCGCCAACGGGTAGCCATGCCACAGGGTCATCAGGATGGCCTGGGTGTCGTCGTCCACCAGCCCGAACACGAAGATGTCGATGGAACGGGAAAATGTGGCGAAGTAGAAGACGCTGACGATCGTGATGGCCGCGAACAGCGTCGCCATGGCGGCGCCCAGTCCCGGCAGATGGCGCTGCCAACGCCGTTGCAGCCCGGGTCTGGCCGCCGCCGCCATGGACAGCAGCAGCAGCGCCGAACAGGCGATGCTGGCGACCTTGATGTCGAACAGCAGCCCTGTCGCCAGGCTGCGCCGCACGTCCTGCGGCAGCGCGTCATAAGTCCCCGGCGCGGCATAGCGCAGCAGCAGGTAGACGCGTCCGGCGCTTTGCGCCAGGACGCTGATCAGCCAAGGGGCCAGCAGGACCAGGAAGGATCGCTGAAAATTGACGAACCAGTCTTGCCACCCGAGCGCCGGACGGAAATGCCTAATCAACATCTTGGGAGCAGGGTTACGGATCAGCGCCGCAATCTACCGGAGCAACCATCCCAAGTTATGAAGATCTGTATAAATTTTGTAGCGCGGCGCCGCGCCTACGCGGTCAGGTCGCGCGCGGTGGCTTCGGCCTGTTCGATCAGCCAGCGTGTGACGACCTCGGCGTCCGGCGTGGCGCGGCGCGTATTGCGCACCAGCCAGTAGGCGTGCTCGGTGGCGCTGGCGGCCTGGCCGCCGACGGCCTCCAGCCGTTTGTCCGCCAGCATCGGCGCAATCAGCGCCAGCCGGCCCAGCGCGATGCCGTGGCCCGCCAGCGCCGCGTGCACGATCTGGTCGTACTGGTTGAAGCGCAGCATGCCCCGGGTGGGCACGCGGGCCAGGCCGCGCGCATTCAACCATTCCGACCATTGCAGCCAGGGACGCGTCGGGTCGTCGAATTCCAGCAGCACGTGGCGTTGCAGTTCCTCGGCATCCAGCAGGCGGGCCTTGAGCGAGGGGTGGGCCACCGGCACCACGGCCTCGCCGAACAGCCAGGTTGCGCTGTCCGGCACGCCGTCGCGCAGGCTGTAGCGGATGGCGATGTCCACGCTTTCGCGGTCAATGTCGATCAGCCGGTTGTCGGCCGCCACGCGCACGTCGATGTGCGGATGCGCCGCCTGGAAGTCCCCCAGCCGCGGCAGCAGCCACAGCGAGGCCACGCCTATGGTCGTGGTCACGGTAACGGGCGTGCGGCGCTCGGGGGCGCGCAGCTGCTCGGTCAGGTCGCCCAGCTGGCTCAGCCATACGTCGGCCATGCGGAACAGCTGTGCGCCCTCGGAGGTGAACGACACGCTGCGGAATCCGCGCACCAGCAGGGGCACGCCCAGGTGGGCCTCCAGCGCCCGGATCTGGCGGCTCACGGCCGACTGGGTCACATGCAGATCCTGCGCGGCCAGGGTGATGCTCATGCGGCGGCCCACGGCCACGAAGCCTCGGACCAGATCAAGCGGCGGGAGTTTGGCCAGCGGATATGGCATTCGTAAAACTCATGCGTGTCGGACGGAAATGTCGCTTGAGCAATAGTACCTCCAGGGCGTTCAATAGGACTCAGACGACGGGTGTAGGGCGCATAGCCCCGCCATCCGCCGCGATCGCCGCCGCCGCGGCCCAGGGGTACGCCATGATCCAGGTATGTTGCACTGCGGGAATGTCATTTCGTCTGGCCGGCGGCTCGACTATGCTGCTCAAGCGCGCCTCGGGCGTCCGCATCGTGTGTCACGCCGGCACCTTGTGGCTGTCCGAATATCAGCGTTTCGATGACAGCGTGCTTCAAGCCGGTGATTCCATCACCGTCGGCAGCGATCGCGATGTCGTTCTCAGCGGCCTGCCGGATGCGCAGGTCGCGCTAATTTCGTAGCAGCTTGTCCCGGAGCTCCAGTCATGACCGCGCCCCTGCCCGATACGCCCCGCATCGAGATGTGGTTCGATTTCGCCAGCCCGTACAGCTATCTGGCCATCGAACGCGTCGACTCCCTGGCGCAAGAGGCCGGGGTCCGGGTGGATCTGCGGCCGTTCCTGCTGGGTCCGATCTTCCAGGCCCAGGGCTGGAACGACACGCCGTTCCGGCTGTTTCCGGGCAAGGGCGCCTACATGATGCGCGACATTGCCCGCCTGGCTGAAAAGTACGGCCTGGTCTACAACCGTCCGCGCCTGTTTCCGCGCATGAGCGTGCTGCCCGCGCGCATCGCGCTGCTGGGGCAGGACGAGCCCTGGGGCCGCGATTTCTGCGTGGCCGTGTTCCGCGCCAATTTCCAGCACGACCTGGACATCCAGTCCGAGGACGTCGTGCATGGGCTGCTGACGGACCTGGGGCTGGACGCCGCCGCCTTGATCGCCCGTGGCAAGTCCGAAGCCGCCAAAGAGGCGCTGCGCCGCCAGGTCGACCGTGCCCGCAACCTGGGCCTGTTCGGCGCGCCCACATTCTTTGTGGACGGCGAGATGTTCTGGGGCAACGACCGCCTCGAAGATGCGCTGGAATGGACCCGCCGCGCGGCGCCCGCCAGCGCCTGGAGCACATCGGCCGCGCGCACTTGAGCGCTGCCCAAGCAAGTTTTTTCGTCAACGCAACTTCAGCAATGAAAAACGCCAGCAGTGCCTATCGCGGCGCGCCCATGCCGGGCGGCCGTTCGTTCACGCAGTTCCGCGCCGCGCGCATCCGGCGCGTGTCGTTCCAGTGGAAACAGGCTGCCGATGCCGGCACGCCGGACAAGGGCGGTCCGCAAGGCGGGCCGCGGGGGCGCTAGGACCCCGCGCGACCAGCCGGCTAGGGGCTCAGCCCTTGCTGACGGGCGCCACCCGCGCCCACTCCTCGTCCGAGTACAGCCGCGAGCGCAGCAGGAAGCGCTTGCCTTCCGCGCTGTCCAGCGAGAACGCGCCGCCGCGGCCGGGCACGGCGTCGATGATCAGCTGGGTGTGCTCCCAGTACGCGAACTGGTCCTCGCCCATGTAGAACGGGCAACCTTCCAGTTCGCCCAGCAGCACATCCGATCCGCCCACCATGAATTCGCCCTGGGCATAGCACATGGGCGAACTGCCATCGCAGCAGCCGCCGGACTGGTGGAACATCAGCGGGCCGTGCTTGGCCCGCAGCGTTTCGATCAGGCTGCGCGCCTCGTCGGTGGCGACCACGCGCGGCGTTTGCTCTGCCATGTCAGGCTCCTTTGAGGCGCGCCGGGCCTCGCGGCCCGGCGCCGGCACACAACCGGGTCAGAAGAAACCCAGCTTCTTCGGCGAGTAGCTCACCAGCAGGTTCTTGGTCTGCTGATAGTGGTTGAGCATCATCTTGTGGTTCTCGCGCCCGATGCCCGATTGCTTGTAGCCGCCAAACGCCGCATGCGCAGGATAGGCGTGATAGCAGTTGGTCCACACGCGGCCCGCCTTGATGGCACGTCCCATGCGATAGCAGGTGTTGGCGTCGCGCGACCACACGCCCGCGCCCAGGCCGTAGAGCGTGTCGTTGGCCAGGGCCAGCGCGTCGTCGGCATCCTTGAAGGTCGTCACGGCCACCACCGGCCCGAAGATTTCCTCCTGGAACACGCGCATCTTGTTGTGGCCCTTGAACACCGTGGGCTGCACGTAATAGCCGCCTTCCAGCGCGCCCTGCATCTGCGCGCGCGAGCCGCCGGCCAGCACGTCGGCGCCTTCCTGCTTGCCGATGTCCAGGTACGACAGGATCTTCTCCAGCTGCTCGGTGGACGCCTGCGCGCCCAGCATGGTGTCCGCGTCCAGCGGATTGCCCTGCTTGATCTCGGCCACGCGCTTGAGGGCGCGTTCCATGAACTTGTCGTACAGGGATTCCTGGATCAGCGCGCGGCTGGGGCAGGTGCAGACCTCGCCCTGGTTCAGCGCGAACATGACGAAGCCTTCGATCGCCTTGTCGAGGAAGTCATCGTCCTGCGCGGCCACGTCGGCGAAGAAGATGTTGGGCGATTTGCCGCCCAGTTCCAGCGTGACCGGAATGATGTTCTGCGAGGCGTACTGCATGATGAGGCGGCCGGTGGTGGTCTCGCCGGTGAAGGCGATCTTGGCGATGCGCTTGTTCGAGGCCAGCGGCTTGCCCGCTTCCAGGCCGAAGCCCGTGACCACGTTCACCACGCCCGGGGGCAGGATGTCGCCGATCAGTTCCATCAGCAGCAGGATGCCCAGCGGCGTCTGCTCGGCGGGCTTGAGCACCACGCAGTTGCCCGCGGCCAGGGCCGGCGCCAGCTTCCACGCGGCCATCAGGATGGGGAAGTTCCACGGAATGATCTGGCCCACCACGCCCAGCGGTTCGTTGAAGTGATAGGCCACGGTGTCGTGGTCGATCTCGGACAGCGAGCCTTCCTGGCTGCGGATGCAAGAGGCGAAATAGCGGAAGTGGTCGATCGCCAGCGGGATGTCGGCGGCGCGCGCTTCGCGGATGGGCTTGCCGTTGTCCCAGGTTTCGGCCGTGGCCAGGCGCTCCAGGTTCGCCTCCATCACGTCGGCGATCTGCATCAGCATGCGGGCGCGCTGCGCGGCCGGGGTCGCTCCCCATTTCGGCGCGGCGCGATGCGCGGCGTCCAGCGCCAGCTCGATGTCGCGCTCCTTGGAGCGGGCATTGCGCGTCAGCACCTGGCCCGTGACCGGCGTGACGTTGTCGAAGTATTCGCCGTCGGAGGGCTTCTGCCATTTGCCGTCGATGAAATTGTCGTACTGGGTCTTCAGGTCCAGGCGCGTGCCGTAGGAGTCGGGGGTGATGCGGGTCGCGATGTCCATGCTTGTCTCCGGTATTGTGGGGGTGCGGCAGTCGGCTGCCTGTCCTTTATCAAGCAAGGAGCGTGCCAGTCGGTGCTTCCCCGCTGGACAGCCCGCGGCTTGCATGCGAAAGTAGGTTTCCAAAATGGGGCGACGTGCAGCAATGCCCCAGAGGGCCGGCCCGCCGCCGGGCCGCCCCTGGGCGGGTCAGCTCCCCAGGGGGCAGGCAGTCCGCGTAGCGGGCGCGGCGTGAGGGCTCGCTCCCTGTCGCTTTTTGCGACATCGTCGCGGAACAGGTGTCGCAGAACGCCTGTCCCAGGAGACATGCATGGCCACTCATTCCCGTCAGCACGCGCTGACGCAAGCGCGCCTGCTGTTCAACCAGCAAGGCGCGGTGCCCGGCGGCATGGTCGCCGAGCCCATCCTGCGGTCGTGGCGTCGCTGCGCCGACCTGGGCTTCGACATGCGCGGCGTGCGCCGCGCCGAGCTCATGACCCAGGGCGAGTTGCGCGAGGCCCAGCAGCGCAACGAGGCGCTGCGCAGGCTGTCCGAACCCGCCATATCCCTGCTGCGCCGCCAGGCTGGCGGCAGCGGCGGCCTGGTGATCCTGTCCGACGCGCAAGGCCTGGTGCTGGACTCCGACGGCGACACCGGTTTCGCTCAGCGTGCCTCGCGCGTGGCGCTGATGCCCGGCGCGCCCTGGGACGAAGCGGCGGCAGGCACCAACGCCATCGGCACCGCGCTGGTGGAAGGCCGGCCCATCGCCGTGCATGGCGCGGAACACTATTTCGAACCCAACCGCATCCTGACCTGCGCCGCCGTCCCCATTACCGACAGCGAGGGCCGCACGCTGGGCGTGCTGGACCTGTCCAGCCCGGCGCGCGACCTGCGGCCCGATGTGCTGGAACTGGTGCGCGCCGCCGTGGACCTGATCGAGCACCGTTTGTTTGAACAAGCCTACGAGCAGCACGCCGTGCTGCGGCTGCATGTGGACCATTCCGGACTGGGCGCGCCCGGCGAGGGCCTGCTGGCCTTCCAGGGCGACCTGCTGATCGGCGCCAACCGCCGCGCCTTGCAGGCGCTGGGCCTGGCGCCCACCGCACTGGGCGTGTACCGCTACGCCGACGTATTCGATGGCGACATGGAGCGCTGCCCGGACGCGGCGGGCCGGGTGCAGGCGCGCTCGGGCGCCGTTTACCACGCGCGCCTGCGCTGGCCGCGTTCGCGCGCGCCACAGGCGCCGGCGCGGCCAGCGCTGCCGCCCGCGGCCGGCCCGCGCCCCGCCGAACCGAGTTTCGATGCCGCAACCCTGGGCGCGCTGGCACGCGCCGTGCACCTGTCGGATGCGGGCGTGTCGATTCTGCTGCAAGGCGAAACCGGCGTGGGCAAGGAAGTGTTCGCGCGCCAGCTGCATGCGCGCAGCAAGCGCGCCTGCGGGCCGTTCGTGGCGGTGAACTGCGCGGCGTTGCCGGAAAGCCTGATCGAATCCGAGCTGTTCGGCTATGAAGACGGCGCCTTCACTGGCGCGAGGCGCCAGGGCAGCAAGGGACTGCTGCGCCAGGCGCACGGCGGCGTGCTGTTCCTGGACGAGATCGGCGACATGCCGCTGATGCTGCAATCGCGCTTGCTGCGCGTGCTGCAGACGCGTGAAGTCTCGCCGCTGGGCGCGGCCAGGCCGGTGTCCGTGGACTTCGCGCTGGTGTGCGCGACGCACCGGCCGCTGGCGCACGAGGGGCCCGACGCGCCGGTGCGCCCGGACCTGTATTTCCGCATCGCCGAATACACCGTCACGCTGGAACCGTTGCGTGCACGCGCCGACCGTCTGGAGCTGCTGCGTGGCTTGTGGGCGGCGCAAGGCGCAGGCCCTGTGCTGCCGGCCGAGATCGAAGCCATCCTGGCCGCCTATTCATGGCCCGGAAACTACCGGCAACTGGCGGCCGTGCTGCGCACATTGCACGTGCTGGCGGGACCTGCCGGCGTTGTCGAGGCCGACATGCTGCCCGCCGACATCTGCGGCGCGGCGTCTGCGCCGCAAGCCGCAGGCACAGACGTTGATCCTGCGAATCTGCAAGCCATGACGGACGCCGCGATCCACAACGCCCTGGCCGCCCATGGCGGCAATGTCAGCCGCGCTGCGCGCGCGCTGGGCGTGCACCGCAGCACGCTTTATCGCCGCTTGCCGCGTCCGGCCTAGCGGCATTCTCCGCTCCCTGCGCGCGACGCTGCCATGGCGCGCAGGCGCTTGCCATGCACGCGCAGGGCGTGCACAAAAACTATCTTTTGAAGATAGGTTAACTATCCCAGCACACGGCAAGAACTGCTTACGATGCCTCCATCCCCTTCAACCCAGGTGATGACATGGCAAGCAACGAGCTGTTCTACGACGACTTCGAAATAGGCCGTCTCTTTCCTCCGACCCGCTACAGCATCGGCGCCGCGGACAGCGACGCGTTCATCGGCACCTTCGAACATTCCCCGGTCCTCGACGGCAACGGCCGCGCCGTGTCGCGGCAGGGCGGCGGCGCGCCCGTGCGCAGCGTGCACCCAGTCCTGGTTGGCAGTTTCCAGCCGCAGCACGCGGCCTTTGCCTGGCCGACTGGCGTGCTGCACGCCCGCGAGAAAGTCCGTCTGCTGGCGCCCGTGTATCCGGGAGAGGAACTGGAGGCCAGCGTGCTGGTGAAGGACAAGTACCTCAAGAACGACAAGCGCTTCGTGGTGCTGGAGATCACCGTCCGCAAGCTGGAAAACGCGCGCATCGCTCTGGTGGCGGAGCGCAGTCTGGTTTGGCCCAATTGAGGAGGCTCGCATGGAATTCAAGGTAGGCGACAAGTTCCGCAGTGCCGCGCGCGGCGCGGAACAGGAAGACATCAACCGCTTCGGCGCGCTGCACGGCACCACCGGCAGGACGCACACCGATCCCGAATATGCGCGCAACAGCGTTTTCGGCGGCGTCATCGTGCAGGGGGCGTTGGTGATGGCGCCAGTTCTCGACATGGCCGCCGATCTGCTTGGCGGCGCGTGGCTCGATGGCGGTGAGATCGAGGCGAAGTTCGTGGCGTTCACGCGGCCGGGAGACCAGGTGGATGTGGAGCTCGAAGTGACCCGCAGCGAACCCGGATGGCTGGAGCTGGCGTATGCCTGCGCGCTGCCTGATGGAAAGAAGGTGCAGGTGGGAACCATCACCCACCGCCGCGGCTGAAGTCGGCCGCAATACAAAAAACAAGCATAGGGAGACAATCTTGAAACGTATCTTGCAAAGCCTGGTCCTTTCCTGCGGGGCCTTGAGCGCGACGGTCGCGCTAGCCGCGCCGTACCCTGACAAGCCCATTCGCATGATCGTGCCGGCTGCGGCCGGCGGCGCCGCCGATACGCTGGCGCGCATGATAGGCCGTGGGTTGACGGAGAAATTCGGCCAGCCCGTGGTCATCGAGAACAAGCCTGGCGCCGCCGCCATCGTGGGCATGACCGCCATTGCCAAGGCGCCCGCCGACGGCTACACACTGGGCATGACCTTCTCGGGGGCCATGTCCATCAATCCCTCGCTGTACCAGCAGTTGCCCTACGACCCGGTGGAGGACTTCGCGCCCATCACCATCGTGGCGGTATCGCCGCTGGTCATTGCCGTCAGTCCCGAGCTCGGGCCGAAGTCGCTGGGCGAATTCCTGGCCCTGGCGAAGAAGGATCCCGGCAAGCTGACCTTCGGGTCGGCCGGCACCGGATCGACGCAGCATCTGTCCATGGAGCTGCTCAAGTCGACCGCGGGCGTGGACATGCTGCACGTGCCTTACAAGGGCAGTTCGGCCGCGCTGGTCGACGTGCAGTCGGGCTTGATCTCCGCGGTCAGCGACAACGCAATCACGCTGGTGCCGCTGATCCAGTCGGGGAAGTTGGTGCCGCTGGCGGTGGAAACCGCGCAGCGCATCCAGTCGCTGCCGCAGGTGCCAACCGTGGCTGAATCCGGCTATCCGGGATTCCAGGCGGCGGGCTGGTACGGGCTGCTCGCGCCCGCCGGCACGCCGCAGCCCATCGTGGCGCAGCTCAACGCCGCGCTGCGCGAGATGGTGGGCAAGCCCGACTTCACGCAATGGCTGCGGCAACAGGGCATGGAGCCGCAGACCGATACGCCCGAGGGCTTCGGGCGCTACATCGGCCAGGAAAAGGCCAAGTGGGCCCAGGTCATCAAGACGGCCAAGGTGCCGCTGCAGAAATCGCGCTGAACGCCGGCGGCGAGGCCGCCATCACTCCAGGACAACCATGCAAGCCGTAACTTCCACGCTTAGCGGAAACATCCGCGTCATCGTCATCGACAATCCTCCGGTCAACGCCACCTCCCAGGCGGTGCGCGCCGGCCTGCTGCACGCCATTGAGCAGGCGGCGGGCGATGACGATACCCATGCCATCGTCATCGCCTGCGCCGGCGCCACCTTCGTGGCCGGCGCCGACATCAAGGAGTTCGGCAAGCCGCCGCTGGATCCGCACCTGTCGGAGGTGATCCACGCCATCGAATCCAGCGCCAAGCCGGTGGTCGCGGCGATCCACGGTTCGGCGCTGGGCGGCGGGCTGGAGCTGGCCCTGGGCTGCCACTACCGGGTGGTGGATGCGCAAGCCCGCCTGGGCCTGCCCGAGTCCACACTGGGCATCATCCCCGGGGCTGGCGGCATTCCCCGGCTGCTGCGCCTGGCGGGCGTCGAGAAGGCGCTGGACATGGCCGCGGGCGGCAAACCAATAGGCGCGGCCGAGGCGCTGCAAGCCGGCGTGGCGGACGCGTTGGCGCAGGAGGATGTCCGGGCTGCCGCCATTGCGTTCGCCCAGCGCCTGTTGGCTGAGGGCCAGGGTGCGCGGCGCACGCGGGAATTGCCGGCGCCGACCTGCGGGCTTCAGTTGTTCGAGACCGCGCGCGCCAGGTTCCAGGCCAGCCATCGCGGCCAGGTGGCGCCGCAGGCTTGCGTTGACGTGGCGGTGCGCAGCGTCGCCTCGAGTTTCGAAGACGGCGTGGCCTATGGCCGCGAGCGTTTCCGGGAACTGGTGGCGTCGCCCCAGGCGCAAGCCTTGCGCCACGCCTTCTTCGCCGAACGTGTCGCGACCAAGCCCGCCGGCCTGCCGGCCGAGGAAGCGGCGCCGGTGCGCAAGGCGGGCGTGGTGGGTGCCGGCACGATGGGCACGGGGATCGCCATGTGTTTCCTGAACGCGGGTATCCCCGTCGTGCTGGTCGAGCAGAACGAAAAGGTGCTGGCGTCCAGCGTCGAAACCATAGGCAAGACCTACCGCAACGACATGGCGAAGGGACGCATCACCGAAGCCACGCTGCGCGCGCGCAGCGACGCGCTGACGCCGACGCTGCAGTACGAGGCGCTGCGCGATTGCGACCTCGTGGTCGAGGCCGTCTTCGAGGACATGGACGTCAAGCGGCAGGTGCTGGCCAGCATCGAAGAAAACCTGCGGCCGGATGCGCTGATCGCCACCAATACCTCGTTCCTGGACATCGATGCATTGGCAGCGGGCCTGCGCCGTCCGGAGAACGTCGTCGGCATGCACTTCTTCAGCCCCGCCCACATCATGAAACTGCTGGAGAACGTGCGCGGCGCGCGCAGTTCGCCGCGCGCGCTGGCTACCACGCAGGCCTTGGGCAAGCGTCTGGGCAAGGTGGCGGTGATGGTGGGAGTGTCCGACGGCTTCGTCGGCAACCGCATGTTGGCGCGACGCACCCGAGAGTGCTACTTCATGCTGGAGGAAGGCGCGCTGCCCGAGCAGGTCGACCGCGTGCTGTGCGAGTTCGGCTTTCCGATGGGGCAGTTCCAGCTGAACGACCTGGCGGGCCTGGACGTTGCCTGGCGCAACCGCCAAAGCCGGCTGGACCGGCTGAGCCCACGCGAGGTGGCCTGCAACATCCTCGACGAAATCGTCGCGACGGGACGGCTGGGGCAGAAAACCGGCGCGGGGTTCTATACCTATGACGCGCAGCGCAAACGGTCGGTGGACCCGGCCATATCCGAACTTATCGTGCGCAACGCGGAACGGCGCGGCATCATGCGCCGCGAGATTTCCGACGAAGAGATCCTGGAGCGCTGCCTCTACGCCATGATCAACGAAGGGGCGCTGATCCTGGAGGAAGGCATCGCCAGCCGGCCGGAGGACATCGACACCATCTGGCTCAATGGCTACGGCTTTCCGCGGTTCCGCGGCGGTCCGATGTTCCATGCGGACCGGATCGGCGCGGCTCGCATCTGCGAACGCATCCGCCATTACGCCAGCCTGGCGGGCGAGCAGTACTGGACGCCCGCGCCGCTGCTGCTCGCCCAGGCGCGCGATGGCGGCGCCTTCTATGCCCGCTGAGGTCCTTCCTTCCCTCATCCACGTACACACATCCTATGTCTAACAGAGAACCGCCGCTCAGCGGCATCACCGTGCTGGATATGACCCGCATCATGGCGGGCCCCTGGTGCACGCAGAACCTCGCCGACCTGGGCGCCGAAGTGCTGAAGATAGAACGTCCGCTGTCAGGCGACGACACCCGGGGCTGGGGGCCGCCCAACCTGATGGACGCCGAAGGCCGGCGCACGCAGGAGTCGGCGTACTACCTGGCCGCCAACCGCAACAAGAAGTCGTTGGCTCTGGACATCGCCACGCAGGCCGGCGCGCAGGCGGTGCGCCGGCTGGCAGCCGGATGCGACATCTTCGTCGAGAATTTCAAAGTGGGCGGCCTGCGCAAGTACGGCCTGGACTACGCCAGCCTGCGGGAGCTGAACCCGCGCCTCATCTATTGCTCCATCACGGGTTTTGGCCAGGACGGTCCTTACGCGGAAAAGCCCGGCTATGACTTCGTGATCCAGGCGTTGGGCGGACTGATGAGCATCACCGGTGAAAAGGACGCGCTGCCTGGCGGCGGTCCGCAGAAGGCCGGCAATGCCGCCGCCGACCTGATGGCGGGCATGTACGCCACCAGCGCCATCCTCGCGGCGCTGCACGAGCGCAGCCGCAGCGGCCTGGGCCAGCATATCGATATCTCGATGCTGGACTGCCAGGTGGCGGCGCTGGGCGTGCAGAACTTCAACTACTTCCTGTCGGGCGAGGTGCCGCGGCGCGAAGGCAACGCCCACGTCAACCTGGCACCGTATCAGGTGTTCGAGGCGGCCGACGGGCATGTGGTGCTGGGCGTCGGCAATGACGGCCAGTTCCAGAAATTCTGCGCCGCCGCGGGACGCCCCGACCTGGCCGGGGATGAACGCTACCTGACCAATACCGGGCGCGTGCTCGCCAAGGGCACCCTCATTCCCGAACTGGAGCGTCTGTTCCGCACGCGGGGGCGCGACGAATGGGTCGGCCTGCTGGATGCCGCGGGCGTGCCGGTAGGCGTGATCAACGACATCGCCCAGGTCCATGAGAATCCGCAGGTGCGCGCGCGCGGCCTGAAATTCTCGCTGCCGCATCCGGTGTGCGGCAGCGTGCCGCAGGTCCGCAGTCCGATGCGCTTCTCGGAAAGCCCGGTCGCCTACCGCAACGCGGCGCCCTTGCTGGGAGCCGATACGCAGAGCGTCCTGAGCGCCAGGCTCGGATGCAGCGAAACCGAAATCGCGGCGCTGCAGCAGCCCGCAAGCCTGGGAGAACCACGATGAGCAGCGCAGCCGCCAATGCAGGCACGCAGAAGCAGTACTTCGACCATCTGGCGCAAGGCCGCTTTCTGATCCAGCGCTGCGCCGATTGCGCGCGCCACGTGTTCCATCCGCGCGAGATCTGCCCGCATTGCGGCAGCGATGCGCTGGGCTGGGTCGCGCCGGCGGGGCGGGCCATCGTCTACAGCTGCACCACCGTAGCGCGCAAGCCCGAGGCCGGCGGCGACTACAACGTTTCGCTGCTCGATCTTGAGGAGGGCGTGCGCATGATGTCCAACGTCGTGGGCATGCCGCCCGACCAGGTGCGCATCGGGATGGCGGTAAGAGCCGTGATCGGCGAGCGCGACGGCGCGGCAGCCGTGCTGTTCGAGGAGGCGCGGCAATGAACTACCGGCAACTGCGAGGCAAGACGGTCATCGCCGGCGTCGGCCACTTCGGCCTGGGCCAGGCGCCGGGCTATACGGACATGGAGCTGCTGGTGCGGGCCGCCCATGCGGCGGTGCGGGACGCGGGCCTGCGGATGCGCGACATCGACGGTATCGCCACCTCCAGCGTGGCGGCCAGCATGTGGCCGATGTCCGTCATCGAGACCCTGGGCATCCGCCCCACCTACATCGATGGAACCTGCCTGGGCGGTTCCAGCTTCATGTCCTACATCCTGGCGGCGGCCCATGCTTTGGACTCGGGACAGTGCAACGCCCTGCTGGTCTGCTACGGCAGCGCGCAGAAGACCGCGACCGTCGGCCGCTCGGCGATTGCGGCCACGCGCAAGGCGCTGGATCCCCAGCCCTACGAAATGCCTTATGAACCCCTGAACCCGCCCAGCGCCTATGCGCTGGCCGCCAGGCGCCACATGCACGAGTTCGGCACCCGCCGCGAGGACCTGGCCGAAGTCGCCGTGGCGGCGCGCCGCTGGGCGCAGCTCAATCCCGAGGCGTATTCGCGCGATCCGCTATCGATCGATGAGGTATTAAGCGCCCGCAGGGTATCGGATCCGCTGACGGTCCGCGATTGCTGCCTGGTGACGGATGGCGCCGGCGCCTTCGTGATGACGCGGGCCGACCGCGCCCGGGATCTGCCGCAGCCGCCCGCCTACATCCTGGGCAGCGCCACCGCCGTATGGAACCGCCAGATATCCGCGATGGAGGACCTGACCACCACCGCGGCGCGACAGTCGGGCGCGCTGGCGTTCGAGATGGCCGGGTATCGCCCGGCGGACGTCGATGTGGCGCAGCTGTACGACGCCTTCACCATCAACACCATCCTGTTCCTGGAAGACCTGGGATTCTGCGCCAAGGGCGAGGGTGGGGCCTTCGTGCGCGACGGCGGCATTGCGCCCGGCGGCAGGCTGCCGGTGAACACGAACGGGGGCGGGCTGTCTTGCGTCCACCCGGGCATGTACGGGGTGTTCCTGGTGATCGAGGCGGTGCGCCAGCTGCGCGGCCAGGCGGGCGAGCGCCAGGTCCGGGATGCCCGCCTGGCGCTGGCGCATGGCAACGGCGGCACGCTGTCCAGCCAGTCCACGGTCATCCTGGGCGCCGAAGGGACCTGCTGAGGGCCGCCTCAAGCGGCCCGCGCGATCTCGTAGATTTCCTCGATCAGGGCGGCGCGGACCGATTGCCGGTTCCACAGCAGGCCGACGCTGCGGAAATGCTCGTCGCCCGGCAGGGGGATCTTGCGCAATCCGGAGTCCGGGCGCAGTTCGCCGGCGCCGTCCGGCACCAGGGACACGCCCAGTCCCTGGCCCACCAGCAGCGCGATAACCTCGATGGACGCCGTTTCGATGCGTATCTTGGGACGTATGCTGTGCTGGCGGAAGTAGTTGGCGGCGAGCTGCCCGCCCCACAGCTTGCGGTCGTAGCAGATCAGCGGATTGGCGCGCAGCAACTGGTGCGGGTCTGTTTCCGTCAGCGAGGCCGGCGCCAGCACCACCAGCGGTTCGTCGCGCACCCGCCGCCATTCCAGGTTCTTGGGCATCTGGAACTGCGGCTGCAATATCAGCGCCGCGTCCATTTCGCCGTCGCATATCTTGCTGTAGAGATTGACAGAATAGCCCTTGACCAGGCTGACTTCCAGGTTGGGATGCCGGTCGATGAGGCGCGCCAGCAGCGTGGGCATCAGCGTGGTCATGGCCGAATCGAACGCGCCCAGGGTGAGGTGGCCGAACACCACAGGCCCCTGGGAGGCCGCCTTCAGGTTGCGTACCTCTTCCATGACGTGCTTGGCCTGCGCCAGGATCTGCGCGCCTTCGACCGTGGGTTTGACGGTGCGGCCGGAACGCACCACCAGCTTGAAACCCAGTTCGTCCTCGACCTTCTTGATGCGCTGATTGACCGCCGCCGGCGTCAGGCCGTTCTTGCGCGCGACCTCGGCGATCGAACCCTGCTCGATGACTTGGATGAAATTGAGCAGGAAAGTAGTGTCCATGGGCTCCCGGACCTGCGGTCAGCCCATCAGGCGCGCAAGTTCCGCGCCCGGATCCTTGGCGCGCATGAAGGCTTCGCCCACCAGGAAGGCGTCGACCTTGTGCTGGCGCATCAGCTGCACGTCTTCCGGTTTGAGAATGCCGCTTTCGGTCACGACGCGCTTGCCGGCGGGGATCCGGGGCAGCAGGTCCAGGGTGTTCGACAGGCTGGTCTCGAAGGTGCGCAGGTTGCGGTTGTTGATGCCGAGCAGCGGCGTCTTCATGGTCAGCGCGACGTCCAGTTCCTGGGCGTCGTGCACTTCCACCAGCACGTCCATGCCCAGTTCCATTGCCAGCGTTTCATAGTCGCGCAGTTGCGCGGGGCTGAGCGCGGCCACGATCAGCAGCACGCAGTCCGCGCCCATGGCGCGCGCGACGATGATCTGGTACGGGTCGATCACGAAGTCCTTGCGCAGCACCGGCAGCGAGCAGGCCGCGCGCGCCTGGCGCAGGTGGTCGTGGGAACCCTGGAAGAACTGCACATCGGTCAGCACCGACAGGCAGGCCGCGCCGTGCACCGCATAGGTGGCGGCGATTTCCGGGGGATTGAAAGGGTCGCGCAGCACGCCCTTGGACGGCGAGGCCTTCTTGATTTCGGCGATGACGCCGGGCTTGCCTTGCGAGATCTTGTCTTCGATGGCTTGGGCAAAGCCACGCACGTCCTGCCGCGCCTGCGCTTCGCGCAGGACTTCGGCTTCGCTGCGCATCTGGCGAGCGGCGGCGACTTCCTCGGCCTTGACGGCGAGGATCTTCGCGAGAATATCGTTCATTTCAGGAATTTCCGGGTATATGCGCAGAATTCTTCCAGCTTGGCTCGCGCCGCGCCGGTGGAGATAAGTTCAAATGCTAGAGCCAATGCCTCGGGAATGGAATCGGCCTTATTGCCAGCATAGATGGCGAGTCCCGCATTGAGCGCGACGATGTCGCGGGCGGTGCCTTCGACATTTTCGAGCGCCTCGATGACAAGCTCACGCGATTGTTCGCGATTGGACACCTTGATGCTCCGGTTGGACATCATGGATAGCCCGTAGTCCTCGGGGTGGATTTCATATTCGAGGACTTTCCCGTCCTTGAGTTCCCCGACCAGGGTGGCGCCGCCCAGCGAAGCCTCATCCATGCCGTCCTTGCCGTGCACCACCAGCACGTGGCGCGACCCCAGGCGTTCCAGCACGCGCACCTGGATGCCGACCAGGTCGGGGTGGAAAACACCCATCAGCTGGTTGGCGGCTCCGGCCGGGTTGGTCAGCGGACCCAGGATGTTGAAGATGGTGCGCACGGCCAGTTCCTTGCGCACGGCAGCCACGTTCTTCATGGCACCATGGTGGGCGGGCGCGAACATGAAGCCGATGCCGGTGGCCTGGATGCACTCGGCCACCTGTTCGGGCGTCAGCACCAGGTTGGCGCCCAGGGCTTCCAGCACGTCGGCGCTGCCGCTGGAGGACGAGGCGCTGCGGTTGCCGTGCTTGGCGATCGGCACGCCGGCCGCCGCCGCCACGAACATGGCAGTGGTGGAAATGTTGAAGGTGTGGCTGCCGTCGCCGCCGGTGCCGCACATGTCCAGCAGGTCGGCGGGGTTGGGCGTGACCACGGGCGTGGCGAATTCGCGCATGACCTGCGCGGCCGCGGTGATCTCGCCGATGGTCTCTTTCTTCACGCGCAGGCCCATCAGCAAGGCGCTTGCGATCTGCGGCGACATTTCGCCGCGCATCAGCATGCGCATGAGATGCAGCATTTCGTCGTGGAAGATTTCGCGGTGTTCAATGCAGCGCGTCAGCGCTTCGGCGGGGGAAATAGTCACGATGCGTCCTTCTTAGGCGAGGTTCAGGAAATTGCGGAGCAGGGCATGGCCGTGCTCGCTGAGCACCGACTCGGGATGGAACTGTACTCCGTATAGCGGCAAGGTCTTGTGGCGCACGCCCATGATGTCGCCGTCCGGCGCGGTCGCGGTCACGGCCAGGCAGTCGGGCAGGGTGGCGGGGTCGATGGTCAGCGAGTTGTAACGGATCACGGTGTACGGGGTGGGCAGACCGGTAAAGATGTCCGTGCCCGTGTGCGAGATCCGCACGGTCTTGCCGTGCATGATCTGCTGCGCGCGCACGATGTCGCCGCCGTAGGCCGCGCCGATGGCCTGATGGCCCAGGCACACGCCCAGGATGGGCTTCTTGCCGGCAAAGGTCTGGATCACGGGCACCGAGATGCCTGCCTCGGCCGGCGAGCAGGGGCCGGGCGACACGCAGATGCGGTCCGGATTCATGGCGGCGATCTCTTCCAGCGTGATCTGGTCGTTGCGCGCCACGCGCACGTCTTCGCCCAGTTCACCGAAGTACTGCACCAGGTTGTAGGTGAAAGAGTCGTAGTTGTCGATCATCAACAGCATTTAATTCTCCTGTGGGGCCGCCCGGCGGCCCGGATATGTCCGGTGGGGGCGGGGCCTCAGATGGGTTCGTCCAGGCCGTGCTGCACCTGTTCCGCGGCGCGCAGCACCGCGCGGGCCTTGGCTTCGGTTTCGGCCCATTCGGCTTCGGGGTTGGAGTCGGCCACGATGCCGGCGGCGGCCTGCACGTACAGCGTGCCGTCCTTGATGACGCCGGTGCGGATGGCGATGGCCACGTCCATTTCGCCGCCGTAGCTCAGGTAGCCAGCCGCGCCGCCGTAGATGCCGCGGCGCACGGGCTCCAGCTCGTCGATGATCTTCATGGCCTCGACCTTGGGTGCGCCGGTCAGGGTGCCTGCGGGGAAGGACGCGCGCAGCACGTCCATGCTGCTCATGCCGGGGTTCAGCGTGCCGGTGACGTTGGACACCAGATGCATCACGTGCGAGTAGCGTTCGATCACCATGGTGTCGCTGACCTTGACCGAGCCCACCTGGGCCACGCGGCCCACGTCGTTGCGCGCCAGGTCGATCAGCATCACGTGCTCGGCCACTTCCTTGGGATCGGCCTTCAGTTCGGCGGCCAGGGCGGCGTCTTCCTCGGGCGTGCCGCCGCGCTTGCGGGTGCCGGCCAGGGGACGGATCGTAATCTGCGACTTGGGCTCGCCGTTTTCCACCACGCGCTCCTGGCGCACCAGGATTTCCGGCGACGCGCCGACCACCTGGAAGTCGCCGAAGTTCCAGAAGTACATGTAGGGGGAGGGATTGAGCGACCGCAGGGCGCGGTAGAGGGAGAGAGGGGAATCGCGGAAGGGCTTGGCGATGACCTGGCCGATCTGCACCTGCATCAGGTCGCCGGCGGCGATGTGTTCCTTGGCGCGGTGCACGGCCGCCAGATAGTCTTCCTTCTTGAAGTCGCGCCGCTCTTCGGTCTGCATGCTGGCGTGGCTGTAGGGAATTTCCACCGGGCGTCGCAGTCGGGCGCGCAGGTCGTGCAGGCGCTGCTGGGCGCGGCTGTAGGCTTCGGGCTGGCCCGGGTCCGCGTAGACCATCAGGTAGATCCGGCCGGCCAGGTTGTCGACGATGACGAGCTCGTCCACGTGCATCAGCATCAGGTCGGGCGTGCCGCCTTCCATGCCGGCGGGAAATGGCTTGACCGCCGGGCCCAGGCAGGGCTCGATGTGGCGCACCGTGTCGTAACCGAAGTAGCCGGCCAGGCCGCCGCAGAAGCGCGGCATGCCGGGACGCAGGGCGACCTTGAAGCGGCTCTGGTATTGCTCGATGAAGGCCAGCGGATCGCCGTCATGGGTCTCGGCGACCTTGCCGTCGTGCAGCACCTCGGTGCGGGTGCCGCTGGCGCGGATCACCGTGCGGGCCGGCAGGCCGATGAAGGAGTAGCGGCCGAAGCGTTCGCCGCCCACCACCGATTCCATCAGGCAGGTCATGCGCCCGCCCTGGGGGCCGGCGTGCGCGAGCTTCAGGTAGATGCCCAGCGGGGTGTCCAGGTCGGCATAGGTTTCCGCGACCAGCGGGATGCGGTTGTAGCCTTGTGCGGCGAGGGCCTTGAATTCGATTTCGGTCATGTCGGGTCTCGTGAGCGATTTATCTGCTATCGGACCAGGCGCGCAACAAAAAAGCCCGGTCCAGGTTACTGGTTCCGGGCTTGGCTCTGTGATTATTTACACAGCTACGGCACTAGGCGGCATACGCGTCCAGGGCCGGGAGGGATCATCGCCACCCGGAAGACAAACGCCACCAGCGCCACGAGGCGCCGAGCATTTGGTTCTGGATGGAAACGTTCATTGAGCTTTGTTCAGTATTGAATTCGCGGTGCGCCGCCGGGTGTTCAGGAGCCTGTTCTTGCCGCGTTCTGGTTTTGATTCCAGAGCGCGACCCACTGGGCAGCGGCGACTAGCGTGTCAACTATACCATCGACATCCAGCTCGCGCACGTCCCGGCCTTCGTTGTAACCGTAAGGCACGACCAGGACCTGGGTGCCGGCGCTGCGGCCGGCCTGGGCGTCATTGACCGAATCGCCGATGGTCACGGCTTCGTGCATGGCGACGCCGAGCAGGTCGCAGGCATGCACCACCTGATCCGGATCGGGCTTGCGGCGCTCGCAGGTGTCGCCGCAGACCACGGCGTCGAAAAAGCCCGCCAGGCCCGTGCGCTGCAGCAGCGGCAGGGTGAATTCGGTGGGCTTGTTGGTGACGACGGCCAGCTTCAGCCCTTGCTCGCGCATGAGCTTCAGGCCGTCGATGACGCCGGGATAGATCTGCGCCTTTTCGCCATTGGACAGGTGGTAATGGCGATAGAAGGCGGCGCGGGCCACGTCGAACTCGGCGGCCGAGGGGTCGGCTGCATCCAGGCTGCCGGCCAGGCTGCGGCGCACCAGGTTGTCCACGCCCTTGCCCACAAAGGTGGCCACCACGTCTTCGCGCAGGGGCGACATGCCCAGTTCCACGCGCATGGCATTGGCGGCGAAGGCCAGGTCGGGAATCGAATCCAGCAGGGTGCCGTCCAGGTCCAGCAGCGCGGCGCGAAAAGCGGTCATGTCGGTTCCCCGGCTCAGATGGCGGTGGTTTCGCCGATGGCGATCTGTTCGCGCATGGACTTGATGATGCCGGCATAGTCCGGCTTGCCGAAGATAGCGGAGCCGGCCACGAAGGTGTCGGCGCCGGCGCGGCGGATTTCAGCGATGTTGTCGATCTTCACGCCGCCGTCGACCTGCAGCACGATTTCCTGGCCGCCGGCTTGCGTCCAGGCGTCGATGCGGGCGCGCGCCTCGCGCAGCTTGGTCAACGCACCCGGGATGAAGCTCTGGCCGCCGAAGCCCGGATTCACCGACATGATCAGGATCAGGTCGATCTTGTCCATCACATAGTCCAGGTAGGACAGCGGGGTGGCGGGGTTGAACACCAGGCCGGCCTTACAGCCGTTTTCACGGATCAGCGACAGCGTGCGGTCCACGTGGCGGCTGGCGTCCGGGTGGAAGCTGATGTAGTCGGCGCCGGCCTTGGCGAACATCGGCACCAGGTCGTCCACCGGTTCCACCATGAGATGCACGTCGATCGGCACCTGGACATGGGGGCGGATGGCCGCGCACACCATCGGGCCGATGGTCAGATTGGGGACATAGTGGTTGTCCATCACGTCCACGTGGATCCAGTCGGCGCCGGCGGCGACGACGTTGCGGACTTCCTCGCCCAGGCGGGCGAAGTCGGCCGACAGGATGCTGGGGGTGATGCGGGTGGAAGCCTGTTGGGTAGACATGATGTTCGGGATCGGGGAGGGCATAATGTGCCATTATTGCAGTTTGAGGCGCGGTACCGGGAATGGCCCGGCCCGGCGGGTCCGGGAACCGTGTCTTTTCCAGCGTCAGGCGCCGTACCACGGCCGCCCGCCAGCACCACACAGGGAAGGACTGTGAAACCTTACGACCTGAGCGTCTCTGTCTCTCCGCGCTTCGTGCCTGAACAGTCCGATCCTGGCGAACAGCAGTTCGTGTTCGCCTATACCGTCCGCATCACCAATACCGGCGAGCATCCCGCCCAGGTGATCAGCCGCCATTGGATCATCACCGACGGCAACCAGCGCGTGCAGGAAGTGCGCGGGCTGGGCATCGTCGGGCAGCAGCCCTTGCTCGCGCCCGGCGAAACCTTCGAGTACACCAGCGGCTGTCCCCTGCCCACGCCGGTGGGCACGATGCGCGGCACTTACCACTGCGTCGGCGAGAACGGCATTCCGTTCGAAGTGCCGATCTCCGAATTCGTCCTGGCCATGCCGCGTACCCTGCATTGAATGGCCCGGCTATCCGTCGCACGTTTTTTCATTTGCTCATGAAGCGCATTCTCAGTCTGTCCGTGCTGTCCGTCTTGCTGGCGGCATGTTCCACCCCCTCCGATATCCCTCCCGACTCCGGTTCGACCGGCATCCCCGGCCCGTCCGCGCCCGCAGCCGACGGCCCGCTGGTGGTGCCGTCGCTGGCGTCCTTGCCCGATACCCCGCCGCGCGCGCTGGCGGGCAAGTACAAGGCGGCGAACTGGGCCGAGATGCCCGGCTGGACCAACGATGACCTGTCGCGCTTCTGGCCTCTGTTCCTGCGCAATTGCCGCGGCCTGATGCGGCCGACCAGCGGCAACCTGGCCGCGCCGGCGCGCGCCACGCCGCGGGCCTGGCAGCCGGTCTGCGCCGCCGCCGCGGATCCGTCCCGCGCGCCTGCCGCGGGCGATGGCGAGGGCGTGCGCCGCTTCCTCCAGACCTATCTGCAGCCCTGGCGCCTGAACGCGGCCGACGGCAAGCCGGCTGCCAATACCGTGACGGGCTATTACGAGCCCCTGGTGCGCGGCTCGCGCCGCCAGGGCGGCAGCCATCAATGGCCGCTGTACACCGTGCCGGCGGACCTGCTGACCATCGACCTGGGTTCGATCTATCCGGAACTGGCGGGCAAGCGCGTGCGCGGCAAGCTGGACGGCAAGCGGGTGGTGCCCTATGACTCGCGCGCCGCCATCGAATCGTCAGGCCGCCGTCCGCCCGTGCTGGTGTGGGTGGACGACCCCGTCGACAACTTCTTCCTGCAGGTGCAGGGCTCGGGCCGTGTGCAGCTGACCGACGGCCCCGATTCCGGCAAGACCATCCGCGTGGCCTACGCCGACCATAACGGCCAGCCTTATGCCTCGATTGGCCGCTGGCTGATCGACCGGGGCGAGCTGTCGGCCGACCAGGCCTCCATGCAGAACATCCGCGCCTGGGCCCAGCGCAATCCCAAGCGCGTGCCGGAAATGCTCAACGCCAACCCGGCGGTGGTGTTCTTCCGCGAAGAGGCGGTGGTCGACCCGGAGCAAGGCCCCAAGGGCGCCTACGCCGTGCCGCTGGCCCCCATGCGTTCGATCGCGGTCGACGCGGGCTTCGTGCCGCTGGGCACGCCGGTATTCCTGGCCACCACCTATCCCGCGTCCGACCGGCCGCTGCAGCGCCTGGTGCTGGCCCAGGACACGGGCACGGCCATCCGCGGCGCCGCGCGCGCCGACTTCTACTGGGGCTACGGCGACGACGCCGGCCAGCAAGCCGGCCGCATGAAGCAGCGCGGCCAGATGTGGGTGCTGTGGCCGAAACAGGCCGGGGAGCCGAGCGCAAGATGAGCCATCAGATCGTCGTTTGCGGGGCCGGCATCGTCGGCCTGTCCACTGCCCTGGCGCTGGCCCGCCGCGGCCAACGCGTGGCCGTGCTGGCGCCGCGCGCCAGCGTGCCGCCGGCCGATCCCGACCGCTACCATCCGCGCGTCTACGCCATTTCGCCCGCCAGCCAGCGCTTTCTGGCCGAACTCGGCGTGTGGGACGCCATGCCCGCGTCCCGGCTGACGCCGGTCAACGCCATGGAAATCCACGGCGACGCCGACGGCCAGGTGAATCTGAGCGCCTGGCAGGCGGCGCTGCCGCAACTGGCCTGGATCGTCGAGTCCGGCGAAATCGAGCGCGTGCTGATCCAGGCCGTCCGCATGTTCGGCATTCCCTGGCTGGAGGACCGCTGCACGGGCTACCGCGACGGCGCCATCGACACTGAAAGCGGCACGCGCATCGAGGCCGAGCTGTTCGTGGGCGCCGATGGCGCGGCGTCGCCGCTGCGCGAGGCCGCCGGCTTGAAGCATGAATCCGTGTCCTATGACGACACGGGTCTGGTGGTGCATCTGGACGCGGAGCGTTCACATCAGGGCGCCGCCTTCCAGTGGTTCCGCGACGACGGCGTACTGGCTCTGCTGCCGCTGCCCGATACCTCCGCCGGTGCGCAGGTTTCCATGGTCTGGTCCATGCGCACCGAACTGGCCCAGGCGCTGCTGGCCTTGCCGCCCGAGGAGCAGGCTGCCCGCCTGGAAACCCTGCTGGCCGACGCCGCCGAAGGCCGCCTGGGCGCGCTGAAGGTCCGCAGCAAGCTGCATGGATTCCCCTTGACGCTGGAGCGCGCCCAGATGGTTGCGCCCGGCATCGCGCTGGCGGGCGACGCGGCGCACCGCCTGCACCCGCTGGCAGGCCAGGGGCTGAACCTGGGCCTGGGCGACGTCGAGGCCCTGGCCCGCGTCGTCGCCGGCCGCGAAGCCTACCGTGCGGCGGGCGACCTGCGCGTGCTGCACCGCTACCAGCGCGCGCGCGCCGAGCCGGTGCTGGCCATGCGCCTGGCCACCGACGGCCTGCACAAGCTGTTCGCGTCGCGGGCGACGCCGCTGGTCTGGCTGCGCAATGCCGGCATGCACTGGGTCGAACGGGCGCCTCTGATCAAGCGCCGCCTGATCACCGGCGCTTCGGCCAACTAGGGCCGGATCCGTCCCGCGGAACCTCGCCCGCGGGCGGATTGTCTGACTCATAGGGGGCGCCTGCCCGTGCAGGCCGGATTCGCCCAGGCGCGGATCGGTTACCCTTTCCGCACAAGAACACGATAGATAAGTACAGGAGTACCGATGAATTTCCGCATATCCGCCACCTTGGCCGCTTGTTTCCTGGCCGCGGGCCTGGGCATGTCCGCCGGCGCGGCGGCCCAGGGCGACAAGTCCGTCTCCACCCAGTCCGTGGGCCAGCCCGGCAAGGGCGACAAGAGCTACTCCACCACCCAGGTAGCGCCGGCCGATCCCGTGGCGGACGCGGTCAAGGACCGCTTCCGCCAGCGTTTCGACGGCATGGATGTCACGGCCGTGCGCCGCACGCCCTACGGGCTGTTCGAAGTGCAGCTGGGCATGGACCTGATCTATACGGATGAAAAGGTGACCTGGGTCATGGAAGGTCCGTTGATCGACGCCATGACGCGCCGCGACGTCACCCGTGAAACGCAGGAGCGCCTGAGCGCCGTGTCGTTCGACCAGCTGCCGCTGGACCTCGCCATCAAGCAGGTCAAGGGCGACGGTTCGCGCAAGGTCGCGATCTTCGAAGACCCCAATTGCGGCTACTGCAAGCAATTGCGCAAGACGCTGGAAAACGTCGACAACATCACCGTCTACACCTTCCTCTATCCCATCTTGTCGCCCGATTCCAAGGACAAGGTGCGCGACGTGTGGTGCTCGAAGGACCCGGGCGCGACCTGGGACGACTGGATGCTGCGCGGCAAGAAGCCCGCCACCGCGAATTGCGACGTACCCGAGGACAAGCTGCTGGCCCTGGGCCAGAAGCTGATGGTGCGCGGCACGCCGACCACGTTCTTTGCAGACGGCTCGCGCGTCAGCGGCGCCTTGCCGCTGGAGCAATTCAAAGCCCGCTTGAACTGACCGGCGCGCGGCGCCGGCCGGGAGGCTGGCGCCACAGGCGCCAAGCCCCCGGAGACAGCTCTTGAAAATCGCAATACTCGACGATTACCACGACGTAGCCAAGCGCTATGCGGATTGGACCTCGCTGGGCGGCAACGCCGAGGTGCGGATCTTCAACAACTTCATTCCCGAGGGGCAGGTCGAGCCCACGCTCGAACCCTTCGAGGTGATCGTCGCGATGCGCGAGCGCACACCATTCCCTGCGGAGCGGATCCGCGCGCTGCCGAACCTGCGCCTCTTGGTCACGACCGGCATGCGCAACAACGCCATCGACATGCAGGCTTGCGCCGAGCAGGGCATCGTCGTGTGCGGCGCGCCCGGCAGCGCCGAGGCCAACACCGCCACGGCTGAATTGGCCTGGGCGCACATCCTCGGCCTGTTCAAGCATCTGCCCACCGAAGACGCCGCCATGCGCCGCGGCATGTGGCAGACGGGCATGCCCGAGCCGCTGGCGGGCAAGCGCCTGGGCGTGCTGGGTCTGGGCAAGCTGGGCGCCGCAGTGGCCAAGGTGGGGCTGGCCTTCGGCATGGAGGTGGTGGCCTGGAGTCCCAACCTGACCGATGAGCGCGCCGAGGCGGCGGGCGTGAAGCGGGTGGACAAGCACGAGCTCTTCGCCACGTCCGACGTCGTCAGCCTGCATCTGATCCTGTCCGAACGCAGCCGCCATGTGGTCGACGCGGCAGCCCTGGCCGCGATGAAGCCGACCGCCTACCTGGTCAACACCTCGCGCGCCGGCCTGGTGGATCAGGAAGCCTTGATGGACGCGCTGGTGAAGTTCCGCATCGCCGGCGCCGGCCTGGACGTCTATCCCGAGGAACCGCTGTCGCCCACGGATTCCGTGCGCGACCTGGACAACGTGATCCTGACGCCGCACCTGGGCTACGTCAGCCGCGAGAACTTCGAAGCCTTCTATCAGAACGCGCTGGAGGCGGTGAAGGCGTGGAAGTCGGGCCAGCCGATTCGCGTGCTGAACGCGTAGGCGTAGCGCCTGCAAATGAAAAAGGCTGCCCTGGGCAGCCTTTTTCAATTCCCGCGCGCCGTTTTCAGCTGCGCGTGAACGTCACCTTCTTCTCGACGATGGCGCCGGGCTCCAGCGCTTGCGGCGTATCGCCACAGGCTTCGCCGGCATCTTCCTGCGGGTCTTCGGCATCGAACGCCGTGTCGCCATTGGCGTCAGGCAGACCGGTAGGCTTCAAGCCCACGAAGTCGAACAGGTCGCGGTCCATCAAGTGCGAAGGCACCACGCGCGACAGCGCGTTGAACACGTTCCACGAGCGGCCCGGATGCTGCTTGTCCCATTCCTTGATCATGCGGCCCACTTCCTTGCGCTTCAGGTTCTCTTGCGAACCGCAGAGATTGCAGGGAATGATGGGGAACTGCTTGAGTTCGGCGTAGGCGATCAGATCGGTTTCCGGCACATAGGCCAGGGGGCGGATCACTGTGTGGCGGCCGTCGTCGGACACCAGCTTGGGCGGCATGCCCTTGGCCTTGCCGCCGTAGAACAGGTTCAGGAAGAACGTGCCCAGGATGTCGTCGCGGTGATGGCCCAGCGCGATCTTGGTCGCGCCCAGTTCGGAGGCGACGCGGTACAGGATGCCGCGGCGCAGGCGCGAACAGAGCGAGCACATGGTCTTGCCCTCTTCCAGCACGCGCGTGACGATGGAATACGTGTCCTGCGTCTCGATGTGGAAGGGCACGCCCAGTTCCGTCAGGTACTGGGGCAGGATGTGGTCGGGAAAGCCCGGCTGCTTCTGGTCCAGGTTGACCGCGATCAGCTCGAACTTGAAGGGCGCGCGCTTCTGCAGCTGCAGCAGGATGTCCAGGAGCGCGTAGGAGTCCTTGCCGCCCGACAGGCAGACCATGACGCGGTCGCCTTCTCCAATCATGTTGTAGTCGGACAGGGCGCGCGTGGTTTCGCGGGCCAGGCGCTTGGTCAGCTTGTTGCCTTCGTGGCGGGCCTTTTCTTCGGCCTCGGTGCGAAAGCGCACCTCGGGGGTAGCTATGTCGTTCATGGTCAGCGAGTGATCTGGATTTCCACGCCCACCGCCGCGCAGTCGGAAAAGGCCATGGGCTTGCTGATGCGCAGGCGCAGCGCGCGGATTTCCTGGAAGTCGGCCAGCAGGCGCGCCGCGACCTGCTCCGACAGGGTTTCGATCAGGTTCACGTGCGCCTGCGTGCATTCTTCCACGATGGCCTCGCGCAGCCGGCGGTAGTCCAGCACGCTGTGGATGTCATGGTCGTCGACCGAGCGCTGGATGTCCACGTCGAAGTCGGCGTCGACATGCAGGGGCTGGGTGGCGCGGCGCTCGTGCTCGAGGATGCCGATGCGGGCGTCGAGCGCAAGCCCGGAAAGAATGATGCGGCGTGTAGGCATGATGAAAACCTGGGTGGGGTAGCCCGGAATTGTAAGGCGACAGCGGAACGGGGGCGGCGCGCTGGCTACAATCCGGCCATGTCCGGGCGTCCGCGAGGCGCCGGCGCAGTCAATAAGGGGTGAAATGCAACAGATGCACGATTCGGTCATTGTAGGCGGCGGCCCCGCCGGCGCCTCCTGCGCCCTGTGGTTGGCGCGCCTGGGCCTGTCCCCGCTATTGGTCGAGGCTGGCCCCCGGCTGGGCGGGCTGGGCAATGACAATCCCTTCGCCGACGACTGGATCGCCGTGCTGCCCGGCGTGACCGGGCAGCAGGTGGCCGCCAATATCGACGCCAGCGTGCGCGCGGCCGGCGTGCCGCTGCGCCTGGAAACCCGCGTAACGGGGGTGCGTCCCTGCAAGGGCGGCATCGAGGCCACGCTGGCAGGCGCCGACGGCGCCGAATCCCTGGTGCGCGGGCGCACCCTGGTGATCGCCTCGGGCGTGCGCGCCAAGGGGCTGTCGGACCATCCGCCGGGCGCATCCTGGCCCGGCGTGCTGATCGGCCCGGGCTCGCCCATTGTGGCGCAGGACTATTCGGGCCTGTCGGTGGCGGTGCTGGGCGGCGGCGACAACGCCTTCGAAAACTACGTCTACGTGCGTAACCGCGGCGCCCGCAGCGTGCATCTCTATGCCCGCAGCGTCCGCGCCCAGCAGCAATGGGTGACGCGCGCCGGCCGCGAAGGCGTGCATATCGGACCGTACAAGGTCGACCCCGCCACCCGCAGCGTGGACGGCAAGCAGTACGACCTGATCCTGGTCTTCTACGGCTGGGAGCCCCAGGCCGGCTTTGCCGACAGCCTGCACCTGGCCCGCGACGAGCGCGGCTACATCCGCACGGACTTCGCCACCGCCGAAACCAGCGTGCCGGATATCTATGCCGTGGGCGAGGTGGCACACCGCATGCATCCCTGCGTGGTTACTTCCATGGCCGACGGGGTGGTCGCGGCCAAGGCCATCCAGCGCCGCTGGGAGCGCGGCGCGGAGTAGGGACGCGGGCTTCAGGCCGTGAGCAGGAATTCCAGCACCGCGGCCTCGAACGCCTCGGGCAATTCGATGTTCGCCAAGTGCACGGCCGGCAGCGTCAGCAGCTTGGCGCCAGGGATGGCGGCGGCGATCTGCTCGCCGTGGCTGGCCGCGGTGACCGTGTCGTGCTGGCCCGCGATGACCAGCGTCGGATTCGGGATCAGCGCCATGGTGCGACGCAGGTCGAAGTCCCGCACGGCGGCGAATGCGCCCGCCAGGCCATGCTTGTCGGTGTTCAGCAGCATGGTGCGGAACGGCTCGACGGCGGGATTGCTCTGCTGCAGCCAGGACGCGGGAAACCAGTTCTTCAGGAAGGTCTCGGCCGTTTCCGACATGTTCTCTGCCCGCAGCGTGGCGGCGATGCGTTCGTCCCATTGCGGCATGGGTCCCAGATAGGCCGAGGTATTGCTCAGGACCAGGCGATGGATGCGCTGTGGCGCATGCACGCCCAGCCATAGACCGACGATGCCGCCCAGCGACAGCCCCAGGAAATGCGCGCGCTCGATGCCCAACCCGTCCATCAGCTCCAGCACGTCGCGGCCCAGGCGGTCAAGCGAGTAAGGACCTTGCGGCACGCTGGACGCGCCATGGCCGCGGTAGTCATAGCGCAGCACGCGGAAGTGGCGAGTCAGCGCGGGAATCTGTGCGTCCCACATGTGCAGCGTGGTGCCGATGGAGTTCGCCAGCACCAGCGTGGGCAGATCCGCACGGCCATCGTAACGGTAGGCGATGCGCGCGCCGTCGCCGGCGGTGTAGTAGGAGATGTCTTGCATGATGCTTGGCCTCGCGGTGGTTGGTGTGAGGCAAATCGTAGTTGCGCGCCATTAAAGAAAAAATTACAAAGTTTGCACAATCATTGTCGGAAAAACAGACATGAGCGAATTCACGCTGCACGATCTCCAATGCTTCGACGCGGTGGCGCGCGCCGGCGGCTTCCAGGCGGCTGCGGTAACGCTGCACCGTTCGCATCCGGCGGTATTCGCCGCCGTGGCCAAGCTGGAACGGCAGTTGGATCTGGCCTTGCTGGACCGCAGCGGCTACCGCGTGAGCCTGACGGCGGCGGGGCAGTCCTTCCATGCGCGCGCGCAAGCGCTGCTGCGCGAGCTGACCGCCTTGCGCGCGCACGCCGAACAACTGGCCATGGGCGAGGAAACCGAGCTGTGCATCGTGATCGGCGACTTCTGTCCGCGCCCCTACGTGCTGGGCTTGCTGAGCCGCTTTTTCGCGGGCTGTCCGGCCACGCGCCTGGACCTGCACTTCGAGGCCGTGTCCGGGCCGCAGGAACGCCTCTACGACGGCGAGGCCGACCTCATCCTGCATCGCGTCGCCAAGAACGACGCCCGCATCGAATGGGTCGACCTGGCCAAGGTGCCTTTCGTACCCGTGGTGGCGCCGGGCTTTCTGCGTGAACCCGTGCCGCGCGCGATCAAGCCCGCGCTGATGCGCGACTACACGCAATGCGTCATGCGCGACACCGCCAGGCACATGCCGCCGCAGGATTACTTCACCGTGGAAGGCGCGCGCCAGTGCACGGTGGCGGACCAGCTGATGAAGAAGGAAATCATCCTGCAAGGCATGGGCTGGGGTCACATGCCGCGTTTTCTCGTCGAAGACGAACTGCGCGACGGACGTCTGATCTCGATCGCCAACCGCCATCTGCCGGGCAGTGTCGAAGAGCTGGTCGCCGCGCGCCGCACGGACTGCGCGCAAGGTCCGGTCTCGAACCGCTTGTGGCACTACTTGCAGAATGCCGCGCCAGCCTTGCGCCGCGCCTTGGCAGCGAGCCGCGGCCGCTAAGGGAAAATACGCATGGCATAGCGCCACACGCTTCTTCAGAATGCCTTCCAGACGCAAGTTCGTCTTCAAATTTTCGCCGACTGCCAGTGTTGCCAGTCAGGCGTAGGGCAAAAAGGCCCGAGCCGGAATTTCCGGCTCGGGCCTTTTCGTTTTCCGTTTGTCCATCGCTTTTCTTCGAATGGCGTTTCGCTGCGCCGTGGGCGCAGCTTTGCCTGAAGAAACGTGGCAGGCAGCGGGCGGACGGCAGTCGTCGTGATGTGGTGGGCAAAGGCGCCTGCCCAATCCCGGGCAGTTCAGGGCTTGCGTGCAAGCCCTAGCCGGAGGCTTGCCTTCAGAAACGCACAGGAGCGCAACGATGAGCGTATACAACCGCCGCCGCTTTCTGCAGCACAGCGGCTCCATGGTCCTACTGAGCGCCGCGTCGGGGATGGCAGCCTTGCCCCGCCAGGCTTACGCCCAAGACACAGTCAAACTGGGCCTGCTGCATTCGCTGTCCGGCACCATCGCCATCGCCGAGGCGTCGCTGGTGGACGCGGAGAAGCTGGCGATCGAAGAGATCAACGCCTCGGGCGGCGTGATGGGGCGCAAGATCGAACCCGTGGTCGAAGACGGCGCGAGCGAGAACGCCGTGTTCGCCGAGAAAGCGCGCAAGCTGCTCGACCGCGACAAGGTCGCCGCCATCGTGGGCTGCTATACCTCGGCTTCGCGCAAGGCGCTGCTGCCGGTGCTCGCGCGCAGCAAGGGCCTGCTGTACTACCCCACCTACTACGAGGGCCAGGAGCAGGACGCGCGGGTGTTCTATCCGTCGCAGGAAGCCACGCAGTCCGTGATCGCGGCGGTGGAGTGGATGGCGCGTGAAAAGGGCAAGACCTTTTTCCTGGTCGGTTCCGACTACATCTATCCGCGCACCTGCAACAAGATCGCCAAACCGGCCATTGCCCGCATGAATGCCAAGGTGGTGGGCGAAGAGTACGCGCCGTTGGGCCATACCGAGTTCTCTTCCATCATCAACAAGATCAAGGCGGCCAAGCCCGAGTGCATCTACAGCACCGTGGTGGGCGGCTCCAACGTGGCGTTCTACAAGCAGCTGCGCGCCGCCGGCCTGGACGGCACGCGCGTGGTGCTGCTGTCCACCGTGGTGTCCGAGAACGAGATCGAAGGCATCGGCAAGGACAACGCGGCGGGCTACTACGCCTGCATGGGTTACTTCCAGAGCCTGCAGAATCCGGCCAACGAAAAATTCGTCAAGGCCTTCAAGGCCAAGTACGGCCAGGACCGCGTCATCGGCGACCCGATGGAGGTTGCCTACAACAGCGTGTACCTGTGGAAGCTCGGCGTGGAGAAGGCCGGTTCGTTCGATCCCGACAAGGTGATCGCGGCCTCCGCCGGGCTGACACTGCAGGCGCCGGAGGGGACCGTGCGCGTGCACGAGACCAACCATCACGTCTGGAAGAAGGTGCGGGTGGGCCGGGCGCGGCCGGACGGGCAGTTCGACATCGTCTGGGAATCGGCCGACCTGATCGAGCCCAATCCCTTCCCGAAGCTGTAGCCCGCGCTTGCGGATGTGCGCAAGCCCTTGGCCGGCGGCCTTGCCGCCGGCGCAGCCAGGAACGTGACCATGAATATCGACATCGCGGCAATGCAGCTGTTCAACGGGATCAGCCTGTTCAGCATCCTCCTGCTGATGGCGATCGGCCTGGCCGTCGTGTTCGGCCTGATGGGCGTCATCAACATGGCGCACGGCGAGCTGATGGCCATGGGCGCCTACACCACCTACCTGGTCGCGGTCGCGTTTCAGCATTGGGCCCCCGGCTGGATGGGCGTCTACCTGTTCGCGGCCATTCCGCTGGCGTTCCTGGTCACCTTCGCCTTCGGCTATGTGCTGGAGCGCGGCTTCATCCGCTGGTTCTACAACCGCCCGCTGGACACGCTGCTGGCGACCTGGGGCCTGAGCCTGATCCTGCAACAGGCCTACCGTTCGCTGTTCGGTGCGCAGGAGGTCAGCGTGCCGCTGGCCTCCTGGCTCAGCGGCGCGTGGGAGCCCACGCCCGACCTGCAGTTCCCGCTGAACCGCATCTTCATCCTGGGCCTGACGCTGCTGGTGGCGGTGGGCGTGTATCTGCTGCTTTACCGCAGCGCGTGGGGACTGCGCGTGCGCGCCGTCACCCAGAACCGCGCGATGGCGGGCGCCGTCGGCATCAACACGCGGCGCGTGGACGCGCTGACCTTCGCGCTGGGCTCCGGCCTGGCGGGCATCGCCGGCTGCGTCTTCACCATGATCGGGTCGACCAACCCCGGCACGGGCCAGCTCTACATCGTCGATTCATTCATCGTGGTGGTATTCGGCGGCGTCCAGAGCCTGCTGGGAACGGCGTTCTCCGGCCTTGCGATCGCACAGTCGCAGACCACGCTGGAATACCTGATGAGCGGCTCGATGGCCAAGGTCACGATCCTGGTCCTGGTGATCCTGGTCCTCTATTTCCGCCCGAACGGGCTGTTCGCCAACAAGACTCGGGGGTGATGCGATGAAGGCCCTGCACCGGAAAACCGAAGAGATCGCGATCCTGCTGGCCGCGGCACTGATCCTGGCCGTCCTGCCCCTGTCGCTGGATCCGTTCCGGCTGAACCTGGTCGGCAAGTACATGGCGTTCGCCTTCGTGGCGATAGGCATCGTGCTGACCTGGGGCTACAGCGGCGTGCTGAGCCTGGGCCAAGGAATTTTCTTTGGACTGGGCGGGTACATGATGGCCATGTTCCTGAAGCTGGAGGCGTCCGCGCCGGAGCTGCCCGACTTCATGGTTTGGAGCAGCGTGGAGAGCCTGCCGGTCTGGTGGCAGCCATTCCATTCGCTGACGTTGACGCTGCTGCTGATTGTGGTCCTGCCGGGACTGGCGGCCTATCTGTTTTCGTTGGCGATCTTCCGCAAGCGGGTCAGCGGCGTGTATTTCGCCATCGTCACGCTGGCCCTGGCAATGACGCTGACCGTGCTCATCATCGGCCAGCAGGGAGACACGGGCGGCGCCAACGGCATTACCGACTTCCGCACGCTGCTGGGCTGGGACATCGTCGGCGATGAAGGCAAGCAGGCGCTGTACTTCATCGAAGCCGGCGCGCTGGTCGTGGCGATGCTGGCGGCGCTGGCGATCGTGCGCAGCCGGCTGGGCAAGATCCTGATCGCCATCCGCGACCGCGAGGACCGCGTGCGGTTCTCGGGCTACGACACCGCGCACGTAAAGGCCTGCATCTTTTGCGTGGCGGCGATCCTGTCCTCCATCGGCGGCGCCTTCTTCACGCTGCAGGTGGGCCTGATCTCTCCGGGCGCGATCGGCGTGGTCGCGTCGATCGAGATGGTGATCTATGCGGCGGTAGGCGGCCGGCTTTCGATTCCCGGGGCCGTGGTCGGGGCCTTGCTGATCGGCTTTCTCAAGTCCTATCTGTCAGAGACGTTCCCGGAGGTCTGGCTGTATTTCCTGGGGGCCATTTTCATTGCGGTCGTCGTGGTCATGCCCAACGGCCTGGCCGGCGTGTTCGGCCAGATTCAGGCGCGCCGCGCCGCGGGGAGCGCGCGATGAGTGCCACCCTGGACCTGCAGGAGCCCGCCAGCATGGAAATGAGCAGCGACCGCCCGGCGCCCGGCGCCATCCTGAGCGTCGAGGACCTGACGGTCTCGTTCGACGGTTTTCGCGCCGTGGACGGCTTGAGCCTGCGCGTGGCGCAGGATGAGCTGCGCGTCATCATCGGCCCGAACGGCGCGGGCAAGACCACGCTGCTGGACATCATCTGCGGCAAGACCCGGCCTTCAGCGGGCCGCGTGATGTTCCAGGGACGCGACCTGGTGCGCATGGCGGAATTCGACATCGTGCGGGCCGGCGTCGGACGTAAATTCCAGACGCCGTCGGTCTATGAAGACCTGACGGTGCTGGAGAACTTCGAGATCTCGCTGCCGAACGCGCACGGGGTGGTGCGCTCGCTGCGATTCCGGCGCACGGCCGAAATCCGCGAACGCATCCAGGACATGGCGGGGCAGGTGTTTCTGCAGGACCGCCTGGCGGAAAAGGCGGGCCGCCTGAGCCACGGCCAGAAGCAATGGCTGGAGATCGGCATGCTTTTGATGCAGAACCCGCAGTTGCTGTTGCTGGATGAACCCGTGGCCGGCATGAGTCCGCGCGAACGCGAACAGACGGCCGAGCTCCTGGCGCGCATCTCGCGCGGCAAGTCTATGGTGGTCATCGAGCACGACATGGATTTCGTCAAGCGCATCGCGCACAAGGTCACCGTGTTGCATCAGGGCCGCTTGCTGAGCGAAGGCACGGTGGCCGAGGTGCAGGCCGATCCGCGCGTGCTGGACGTGTACCTGGGCCATTGAGAGGAGGGCGCGCCATGTTCCAGATCGACAAGTTGAACGTGAGCTACGGCGAATCGCACGTCGTCCACGACGTGTGCTTCGACGTGGCGCCACGGGAATCCGTGGCCATCATGGGCCGCAACGGCATGGGCAAGACCACCTTGCTCAAGGCGCTGATCGGCATGCTGCGGTCGGGTTCGGGCAGCATCCGGCTGGATGGCGTGGAGCTGGCCGGCATGGAGAGCTACCAGCGCGTGCGCAGCGGGCTGGCCTTCGTGCCGCAGGGCAGGATGATCTTTCCCTTCCTGACCGTGGAGCAGAACATCCTGACCGGCGCGGAGCGCAGCGGCCTGAAGGCCGTGCCGGAATACCTGTACCGCTTTTTCCCGGTGCTGCACGAGATGCGCCGGCGCAAGGGCGGCAACCTGTCCGGCGGGCAGCAGCAGCAGCTGGCGATCGCCCGCGCGCTGATTTCCGATCCGCGCGTGCTGATCCTGGACGAACCCACCGAGGGCATCCAGCCTTCCATCATCAAGGACATTGCACGGGTCCTGAACGCGCTGCGCGAGGAACGCGGCTTCGCCATCGTCGTGTCGGAACAGATGCTGAGCTTCGCGCTGGACCTGGCCGACCGCTTCCTGGTGATAGACCGGGGCCGCATCGTGCACGAAGCCTGCCGCGAGAGCCTGGACCAAGACAAAGTCAGATCTTTCCTGACGGTATGACCGTCAACCACCGAGGAGCATTGTCATGAGACACGGAGATATCTCCAGCAGCAACGATTGCGTGGGCGTGGCCGTCGTGAACTACAAGATGCCGCGGCTGCATACCCGCGCGGAGGTGATGGAGAACGCCCGCAAGATCGCCGACATGGTCGTGGGCATGAAGCGCGGCCTGCCCGGCATGGACCTGGTCATCTTCCCCGAGTACTCCACCCACGGCATCATGTACGACGCCAAGGAGATGTATGAAACCGCTTCGGCCATCCCGGGTGAAGAGACCGCGGTGTTCGCCGAAGCCTGCCGCAAGGCCAACGTATGGGGCGTGTTCTCGCTGACGGGCGAGCGCCACGAAGAGCATCCGAACAAGGCGCCGTACAACACCCTCATCCTGATGAACAACAAGGGCGAGATCGTGCAGAAGTACCGCAAGATCATGCCCTGGGTGCCGATCGAAGGCTGGTATCCGGGCGATTGCACCTATGTGTCGGAAGGCCCCAAGGGCTTGAAGATCAGCCTCATCATCTGCGACGACGGCAATTACCCCGAGATCTGGCGCGATTGCGCCATGCGCGGCGCCGAGCTGATCGTGCGCTGCCAGGGCTATATGTATCCGGCCAAGGATCAGCAGGTCATGGTGTCCAAGGCCATGGCGTGGATGAACAACGTCTATGTGGCGGTGGCCAATGCCGCGGGCTTTGACGGCGTGTATTCCTATTTTGGCCATTCGGCCATCATAGGCTTCGACGGCCGCACGCTGGGCGAATGCGGTGAAGAAGAAATGGGCGTGCAATACGCCGAGTTGTCCACCAGCCTGATCCGCGACGCGCGCAAGAACATGCAGTCGCAGAACCACCTGTTCAAGCTGGTGCACCGCGGCTACACCGGCAAGATCAATTCCGGCGAAGAGGCCACGGGCGTCGCGGCCTGCCCGTACAACTTCTACGCCAACTGGATCAACGATCCGGAGGGCACGCGCAAGATGGTCGAGTCCTTTACCCGGTCCACCGTGGGCACGCCGGAGTGCCCCATGGAAGGCATCCCCAACGAGGACGCCAAGCACCGCTAGGCGTGCCTGCCGACCATCCGGTCCGTCCGGCCCGCCGCGCCGGACGGACGCCTTCCGAGGACATGAACCGTGCCGTCTCCGCTCGAAACCTACCGGATTGCGCAAGAACCCTTCTACCGTCCCACGGGACGGGAAACCGCGTTATACGAGCATGCGTACGCGCATCGGCTGCCCATGATCCTCAAGGGGCCCACCGGCTGCGGCAAGACGCGCTTCGTGGAGTACATGGCCTGGAAGCTGGGACGCCCGCTGGTCACGCTGGCCTGCAACGAGGACATGACTGCCTCCGACCTGGTGGGCCGCTACCTGCTGGATGCCGACGGCACCGCCTGGCACGACGGCCCGCTGACGCTGGCCGTGCGCCATGGCGGCATCTGCTACCTGGACGAGATCGTCGAAGCGCGCCAGGACACCACGGTGGTGATCCATCCGCTGACCGATGCCAGGCGCATCCTGCCGCTGGACAAGAAGGGCGAGGTGGTGCGGGCCCATCCGGACTTCCAGCTGGTGGTGTCCTACAACCCCGGCTACCAGAGCAGCGCCAAGGATCTCAAGCCCTCTACCCGGCAGCGTTTCGTGGCGCTGGATTTCGACTACCCGGAGCCCGGGCGCGAAGCCGAGATCGTGGCGCATGAGGCCGGCATAGACACCGGCTTGGCAGAGCGGCTGGTGCGCATCGCGCACAGTTCGCGCGAGCTCAAGCGTCACGGCTTGGACGAGGGCGTGTCCACCCGCATGCTGATCTACGCCGGCATCCTCATCCGCGACGGCGTCAGTCCCGCCGAAAGTTGCGACATGACCATGACGCGCGCGCTGACCGACGATCCCGACATGGCGGCAGCGCTGCGGTCGCTGGTCGACGCGAACCTGGAATGAACATGCGAGCCGTCCTGTCCGAGGGTGAAGGGGCCGGCGCTGGCGCACGCCTGGCCGGCACGCTGGACGACAAGCTGCGCCGGCTGGCCGCGCGCGGCGGCGAGGACCAGGCGGTTCAAGCGCGGCGCTGGATCGAAGCGCTGCACCGCGAAGACCCCGATTGCGCCGCCGCGGTGGCGGAGCGCTTCGACCAGTTGATGGCGAAGCTGACGGCCGGCGGGCTGGGGCGCTGGATGCTGGCCGGCCTGCGACGCTACGAGCGCCAACCCGGTCCGCTGCGCGCGTATTTCCAGCTGCGCGATGCCTATGCCCGCGAGGCCTTGAACAGCGAAGCGGGCGCGCAGGAGCTGGAAGCCGCGCAGGCGGGGCTGTCGTGGCTCTTGTGCGGCCTCGCTGGCAGGGCGATGGCGGTCGAGGCCTTGCGGCGTCCGACGCTGGACGGGCCGCCGTCGCGCCCCATCCTCGCGCCTTCGCATTTGCTGGTGCCGGACAGCTATACCGTGCTGGACGGCGCCGACCGCCGGGCGTTGTACCGCGCGGCCGTGGCGCATGCCGCGGCCCATCTGCGCTACTCGCCGGCCGCGCAGCCGGTACTGAGCCTCAAGCCCATGGGCGTCGCAGTGGTGTCGGCTATCGAGGATGCGCGGGTGGAGCGGCTGCTGGCGGCCGACTATCCCGGCGTGCGCCGCTGGTTCCGGCCCTTCGTGCCGCCGCCGCCCGATCCGGCGGACCTGGGATTCGCGGCGCTGATCCAGCGCATGAGCCGGCTGTTGATGGATCCGTCGCTGCACGACGACAACCATTGGGTGAACAAGGCGCGGGCGCTGTTCGAGGCGCAAGCCGCCGACCTGCGCGACACGGCGGCCTTTCGCCGCCTGGCGTCGGTGCTGGCCAACGACCTGGGCCAGATGCGGGTGCGCTTCAACCCGCAGCAGTACGCCGTGCCCGTGCCCTATCGTGACGACAACGCCTATCTGTGGGACTACGGCGACGCGGCAGAGCCGCCGCCTGAGCTGACCCTGGGATCGCAGGGGGTGGCGCCCGAGCGGCGCGACGCCGCGCCGCAAGGCCAGGACGAGCCGGCGCCAGCCGCCGACGAAACGGAGCTGGGACGCTACCGATATCCCGAATGGGACTACAAGCTGGGCCGCAGCCGGCCGGACTGGTGCACCGTGATCGAGAAGCTGCCGGGTTGGACCGGCACGCCGCCGCCCGCGCCTGCCGGGCCTGCGCAGCGCCTGGCCCTGCCGCAGTCGCGCCGCCTGAGCCGCGCGCGCCGTTTGAGGCGCCAATGGGAGGGCGATGACATCGACCTGAACGCCGCGATCGAGGTCTTGATCGACCGGCGCCTGGACCTGGCCCCCGACGCCCGCTTCTTCATGCGGCCCGGCAGCCAGCCCTGCGCCAGCAGCACGCTGGTGCTGCTGGATCTGTCGGCGTCGGCCAACGACCTGGCGTCCGACGCAGGGGCGGCGGTGCTGGACCTGGAGAAGCGCGCGGCAATGCTGCTGGCGCAGGCCACCTCAGGCGACGGCGACCGGATTGCCGTGCACGGCTTTTGCTCGGACACGCGGGCGGCGGTGTACTACTACCGCCTGCTGGAGGCCGGCGCCCCGATCGCGGCCGCGTTGGGCCGCATAGGCGGGGCCCAGGCCCGTTATTCGACGCGCCTGGGCGCGGCGTTGCGGCATGCCGGCGCGCTGGCGCTGCAGGTGCCGGGAGAGCGGCGCGCCATCATCGTCGTGACCGATGGCGAACCCTCCGATATCGACGTGCACGACCCGCGCTATCTGGTGGACGATGCCCGCGAGGCGGTGCTGGAACTGCGCGGGCGAGGCGTCAGCGTGCATTGCGTCGCGTTGGACGCGCAGGCCGAACCGCAGCTGCGCGCGATGTTCGGTTTTCGCGGTTACCGGATCGTGACAAGCCCGGCGGCATTGCCGCAGGCGCTGATCCGCGCCTATGCCAGGACGGCGGCATGACCACCCCAGGAATCCACGTGTTGACGGCGGCTGCGGCTGTGCTGAAACTGATGAACTCGACAAAGGATGGATGTCCGCGCCAGCGGGCCTCCCGATCATGGCAAACAAAGATCCTATCCGCGTAGGCGTGTTGTTTTCCGAAACAGGTGCCACATCGACCATAGGCCGGTCCCAGCTGCATGGCACCTTGCTGGCCATCGACGAGATCAACGAGGCGGGCGGGGTGGATGGCCGCGAGATCGTGCCGGTGCGCTACGACCCGAGGTCCGACCCCGCCACCTACAGCGTGCTGGCCGAAAGACTCATCACGCAAGACCGCGTCAACGTCATATTCGGCTGCTACATGTCCAGCAGCCGCAAGGCGGTGCTGCCGGTGGTCGAGAAATGGAACCGCCTGCTGTTCTATCCGACGCTATACGAGGGGTTCGAGTTTTCGAACAACATCATCTACACCGGCGCCGCGCCCAACCAGAACAGCGTGCAGCTGGCGGAATTCATGACCGCAAACTTCGGCGCGCGAGTCTACCTGATCGGTTCGGACTACATCTATCCCTACGAGTCCAACCGCATCATGGGCGAACTGGTGCTGCAGCGGCAGGACAGCGCCAAGCTGGGCGAACGCTACGTGCCCTTGACCGCGACGGAGCGCGACTACCGGGAGATCCTGGACGACATCCGCAACAAGCGGCCGGACTTCATCTTCTCCACCGTGGTGGGCAATTCCACGGCCTGCCTGTACCGCGCCTATGCGGATGCGGGCTTCGATCCGAAGACCATGCCCATCGCCAGCCTGACAACCTCCGAAGCGGAGATCTCGCAGATGGAGCCCGAGGTGGCGGCCGGCCACTTCACTTCGGCGCCGTATTTCCAATCCATCGATTCCGATATCAACCGGCGCTGCCTGGAACGATTGCGGCGGCGCTTCGGCCATGACTGCGTGCCCAACCTCTGCTGGGAAGCGGCGTACTTCCAGATGCACATCTTCGCCAACGCCTTTCGCGACACCGGCACCGACGAGATCGCGCAGATCCTTCCGCGCGTGCTGCAAAGCGAATTCCAGGCGCCGCAGGGCCGCGTGCGCATCGACCCCACCAACCACCACACCTGCCTGTATCCGCGTGTCGGCAGGGTCAACGCCAAGGGCCAATTCACCATCGTGCGCGAGGCCACGCGGTCCGTGCATCCCGATCCGTACCTGGTCACCCATTCGCTGGGCGACTGGACGGCCACCCTGAGTTCGCTGGATATCTGATGGGCGATACCGCCAGCCGCCAGCGCGCGGAGCGCGCGACGCCATCCCTGCTCAAGGACCTGCGCACGCTGCGGATCGCCGTCTATCACCCCGACGATGCCGATGGCCGCCAATTGACGCAGCAGCTGCAACGGATCGGCTGCCAGGTGCAGACCTTCTGGCCTCCGGCGCCCACCTTGCCCGAAGGGCTGGACGCGGTGTTCCTGGCCGTGCGTCCGGACGTGATCGACCTGGGTTTCGAGTGGGCCAAGAGTGAAGACGCGCCCATGGTCATCGCCATCGTCACCTACGAGAATCCAACCATCGTCGAGGCGGTGTTGCGCATCGGCGCGAAAGCGGTGCTGCCTTCGCCCGTGCGCTCGTTCGGCCTGTTGTCGTCATTGGTGGTGGCGCGCCAGGTCTACGACGACATCAAGTCGCATGCCCGGCGCCTGCGCAAGCTGGAGGGAAAACTGCTGGGCGTGCGCCGCATCGCGGAAGCCAAGAGCATCCTCATGCGCACGCGCAACGTCACCGAGGACCAGGCCTACGACCTGATCCGCGAGCAGGCCATGAACAAGCGCGTCACCACCGAAGAGATCGCCGGCGCCATCGTCAACGCCAACGAAATCCTGTCGCTGGGCAAGTAGGACGCGCCGCGCAGCCTCAGTACTTGCCCGTCAGCAGTTCGCCCGCATTGGGCACGCGCGCTTCCAGGTCCAGCACCTTCAGCATGCGGTAGACGGTGGCTGCGGCCGCTGTCACCACCGGCAGACCCAAGCGGTCCTGCACCGGCTGGATCGATGCCAGGGACGGCATCTGCACGCAGGCGGACAGCACCACCGCGTCCACGCCGCGCGTGTTCAGGCGATCCACATGGCTGGCCGGCGCCATCGGATCCTGCGCGCCAACCTTCAGGTTGTCGGGAATCTCCAGCGACAGGCTGTCCTGCACCTCGATGCCTTCGTTCTCGATGTAGTCCACCACCAGCTTGGTCAGCGGCTTCATGTAGGGCGTCAGGATCGCGACCTTGCGCGCGCCGATGGCGTGCAGGCCTTCCACCAGCGCGCCCGCGCTGGAAATCACCGGCGCCGGCGCGCCGTTGTCCACCGTGGCCTGGTGCAGGCGTTCCTGCGAGACGCGGTGATAGCCCAGCCCCTGGCTCATGATCGCCACCAGGCAGGCATAGCCCAGCACGTCCACGCGCGCATCGGACAGCTCCTGCGCGCAACGGTCCGACTCCCGGTCCATCGACGCCAGTTCCGCCGCCGTCACCTGCTTCATGCGCATGCGGCTGGAATGGAAGGTGAAGCGCTCCGGCGCGATGGTCTCGCGCAGGCGCAGCATGGCCGGGATCTCCGTTTCCATGGTGGTGTTGGAACTGGGGACGATCTGGCCGATGCGCAGGGCGCGGGGGGATGTGGTCATGGCGATGCTCCTCGAAAGGCGTAAGAGGGCCGGCCCGCTGCGGCGCGCGGGAACTCGGCAATGCGGAATGCGGATGTCAGCCGGTGGCGGTGCCTGCGGCGGCGAGCGCTGGTCTCATGGCAGGTCCCCGGATGTTTGTCGTGTGCTCTATCGGCAGGACTTATTCTGGTCGCCGGGAACGATATTTTCCAATATAGTTTTTATCTGGTTTGATATCTTTCCCAAATAACTGGCCGCCATGGAAATCCGCCAACTCCGTTATTTCGCCGTGCTGGCCGAAGAGCTGAACTTCACCCGGGCCGCGGCGCGCCTGCACATCTCGCAACCGCCGCTCAGCCTGCAGATCGCCCAGCTGGAGCGCGAACTCGAGGTCAAGCTGTTCGACCGCAACAACCGCCGCGTGACCCTGACCGAGGCCGGCGAAGCCTTCCTCAACGACGTGCGCGCGCTCCTCGCCAGCCTGAAGGACGCCACCGTCCGCGCTCGCGCCGTGGACCAGGGCCTGGCGGGCCGCATCGAGGTCGGCCTGTCCGGCTCGCACTTCATGGGCCCCGTGCCGGCGCTGATCGCCCGCTACAAGGCCTCCCATCCCCAGGTCTCGGTCCTGCTCAACGAAATGAACCCCGCCGCGCAGCTGGACGCGCTGCGCGGACACCGCATCGACGTCAGCATCTCGCGCACCGCCGTCGACGACGAGGAACTGCAGTCCATGCCCCTATGGCCCGATCCCGTCGTGGCCGTGCTCCCTAAGGGCCACCCGCTGTCCGCCCGCAAGCGGCTGGCACTCGGCGACCTCGCCGGCGAAGCCTTCGTCATGCTGCGCCAGGACACCTCCGCCTTCGCCCGCACCCTGGCCGAAACCTGCGCCCGCGCCGGCCTGCCGCTGTCAGCCGCCCAAACCGTCGCCGAAGTCCCCGCCCAATTGGCACTGGTCGCCGCCGGCCTGGGCGTGGCCTTGGTGCCGCGTTCCGCCTGCCGTCACGCCACCGACCGCATTGCCGTTTGCACGTTACCCGCCGACATCGCCCGCGCCATGGTCTATGCCGTCACCCGCCGGCAAGGCAGGAGACGCGCGCTGGATACGTTCTTGCAGACGGCGGCGCAAATGAAGGAAGAGTGACAACCGCAAGCGTTCATTCGACGCGCCGAGAGACCCGCCAAATTCAGAAGCAGCATCAACCAGCGCGCAGCGCCATCACCGATCGCAAGACACCGCACAAGCCCCAGAAGGCCGCCCGCGCGGCCGCCCTGGGGCGGACCCCGCAAGACACACCACCCATCCACCGGCCGGGCCGCCGTGCCAGGCGTCTTAAGAACACAAAGACCGGCCCCAAAAACAAGGGACCGTCTCACAAAAAGACGGCCCCAAGAAAACCAAGCAAAGCAAAACAACTCAGCCCGTCAACACGCAATCCAAAGCCTCCGGCGCACCCAACCGCACCCGGAACGCTCTCAACTCATCCCGCCGGAATACATGCACGGTCACGCGATCCCCCGCCCGGTACTGCGCCAATAGCAGTTCCAGCCCCGCCGGCGCATCCACCCGCAAGCCGTCCACCGCCACCAGCACATCCCCCGCCGACAACCCGCCCTTATGCCCCGCGCCGCCCTCCAGCACCGTCGCCAGCACCAGCGATTCCCCCTGCTTGCGCGTACGCACATCCAGCGAAGGAATGTTGGCCGCCGTCTTCCATTGCAGCTTGATGCCCTGCGGCTCCAGCAGCTCCGCCAATGGCACATCCGCCGTCCCATAGGCATGGCGCGCGATGAAGCGCCGTGTATCCACGCCCGTGGCTTCGAGGATCAGCGCCGGCAGCCCATCCTCCGGCAACCCTTGCGGCTTGCCCTGATAGAAATCACGCCCATAGCGGCTCCACAGCAGACGCATCACATCGTCCAGCGAGTGCGCACCGTCCGTTTCCCGGCGGATCAGCAGATCCAGTCCCAGCGCCACCAACGCACCCTTGGTGTAATAGCTGACCAGCGCATTCGGCGAATTTTCATCCTGCTTGTAATAACGCGTCCAGGCATCGAACGAACTCTCCGCCACCGACTGCTTCAACCGCCCTGGCGTACGCGCCACGCTGGTGATGGTCTTGGCCAGCAGCCGCAGATAGTCAGGTTGCGTGATCGCGCCCGAACGCAACAGCAGCAGATCGTCGTAATAGGACGTGAAGCCCTCGAACACCCACAGCAGGCGCGTCAGGTCGGGTTGCGAGAGATCGTAGGGAACAAAGGCGTCCGGCTTGATCCGCTTGACGTTCCAGGTATGGAAATACTCATGGCTCACCAGACCCAGAAAGCCGCGATAGCCTTCGCCCTGGCCCTGCTGGCCCATCACCGGCAGATCCTTGCGCGCCGTCATCAGCGCCGTGCTGGCGCGATGCTCCAGCCCGCCATAGCCGTCGCCCGTGACCATGGTCATGAACACGTAGCGGTCCGAGCTGTCCAGGAAAGGCGCGCGCTTGGTGCGCGGCTCGAAGAACGCAATCTGCGTTTCGCAGATCTTGCGCACGTCTTCCGTGATCCGTGCCAGGTCCAGGTTGGGCGTAACCCCGGTGAACACCAGTTCATGTTCGGCGCCATGCGCCGTGAAGCTCGATACCTGCGGCGTGCCCATTTCCACCGGATGATCGATCAGCGCGTCATAGTCCGGCGCCAAATACAGCCCGAAACCATGGCGGCGCGCGGCGCCCTTGTGGCCGCGCGCTTCCGGCAGGCTGGTGTAGACCTTCCAGCCCGGAATCGAGCGCGGCGGCGCCAGGTCCACCAGGCAGGGCAGGTGGTCCTGGCCATGCACCCGCAGGAACACGCTGGTGCCGTTGAAAAAGCCGTGGGTCTCGTCCAGGTGCGCGCCGCGCACCGACAGATCCCAGGCATAGACCTCGTACTCCACCCGCAGCGGACCATCGCAGGGCGCAGCCTGCCAGGTATGGTTGTCGATCTTTTCGACAGGCACGCGCCGCGTGCCCGAATGGGCCGTCAGCGATTCGATCTGGCGCGAGAAATCGCGGATCAGATAGCTGCCCGGAATCCAGGCCGGCAGCGACAGGCGCTGGCCGTCGGGGGAGGGCGCTGCGATGCTTAGGGTTATCCGGTAGCGGTGTCCGGCCGGATCATGGGGCGCGAGGCGGTAAAGTAGCGGCAAAGCGTAGTCTTTTTCCATGGCCATATCTTACTTTCATACTTATTCGGAGACATCAATGAGCGAGTCGTTTGTGCTGGTCGAAACCCGGGGCCGCGTCGGCCTGCTGACGCTGAACCGCCCCAAGGCCCTGAACGCCTTGAACGATCAACTGATGGATGAGCTCGGCGCGGCCCTGCTGGCGTTCGAAGCGGACGCCGATATCGGCGCCGTGGTCATCACCGGCAGCGAAAAGGCCTTCGCCGCCGGCGCCGACATCGGCGCCATGAAAGACTGGTCATACATGGACGTGTATGGCAGCGAATACATCACGCGCAACTGGGAAACGCTCAAGCGCATCCGCAAACCCGTGATCGCCGCCGTGGCCGGTTACGCCCTGGGCGGCGGCTGCGAACTGGCCATGATGTGCGACATCATCATCGCCGCCGACACCGCCAAGTTCGGCCAGCCCGAAATCAAGCTGGGCGTGATCCCGGGCGCCGGCGGCACCCAGCGCCTGCCGCGCGCGGTGGGCAAGGCCAAGGCCATGGACCTGGCGCTGACCGCCCGCATGATGGGCGCTGAAGAAGCGGAACGCGCCGGCCTGGTGTCGCGCGTGGTGCCGGCCGACAAGCTCATGGAAGAAGCCATGGACGCGGCCACCGTCATCGCCTCCATGTCCTTGCCGTCGGTCATGATGGCCAAGGAGTGCGTCAACCGCGCCTTCGAAGGCTCGCTCAACGAAGGCCTGCTGTTCGAGCGCCGCGTGTTCCATTCGCTGTTCGCCACGGAAGACCAGAAGGAAGGCATGGCCGCGTTCACCGAAAAGCGCAAACCGGATTTCAAACACCGTTAATCCTTGTTACGCCCGGGCGGCCAGCCCGGGTACGCCAGGATCCGCCCCGCGCGCCCTCCCAGGGCGCGTTTTTTTTGCATGCCTTCAAGCGCATGAGGGGCGTTGCGCCTTGAAACGGTTCGGCAGCACCTTGTTGCAGAGTTCGGCCCTATCCTGAAAAAGCGTCACCGCGAGGTGCCGCGCCAGAGAGGCTTGCCCGAACTGGCAAGTCCGGCGCGGCGGCTCGCTTGCAGAAAAAATCAATAAGGAGCCTTGCATGCGTACATCCATCGCTACCCGCCGCTGGTCCGCCGCGGTCCTTGCCGGCGCGCTCAGCGCCTGCTTCGTTACCGCCGCCCAGGCGCAATCGCCGCGCCCCTCGTTGCGCCTGGTGTCCGAGACGCCGTATCCGGCCGCCTCCGCGCCCGCGGCGCAGATGAGCGAGCAAGAGCTGCGCGACATCGCCATCGACGCCTATGTCTATGCCTATCCGATGGTGCTGATGGAATTGGCCCGGCGCAAGGCCACGGCCGTGCAGACGCCGCTGGACGGCAAGGCGCCGGTGAACCAGTTCGGCCACAAGGCCGCCTTCCCCGATCCGCGCGCGGGCGACGTGCCCTGGCCCAGCGCCGATGCGCTCTATTCGAGCCTGTGGTTCGACGTGTCGCGCGCCCCGCTGATCGTGAACCTGCCCGCGACCGGCGACCGCTATATGGTGTTGTCGGCGCTGGACATGTGGAGCGACGTATTCGCCTCGCGCGGCACGCGCACCAACGGTAGCGGCGCCCAGTCCTTCGCCATCGTCGGCCCTGGCTGGCAGGGCAGCGTGCCCCCCGGCATGGACGTGATCCACAGCCCTACGGCTACCGGCTGGCTGATCGGCTGGACCCAGGCGGGCGGTCCGCAGGACTATGCCGCCGTCAATCAGATCCAGGCCGGCATGACCGCCAGCCCGATGGCCGCGCCCGTCACCGCCAGGCCCGCAGCCAACCGCGGTTCCCGCAGCGCCTATCCGCAGACCGGGGCCGGCGTGGGGTCGGCGCCGATCGGCAGCGACCTGCCGCCGCCCATGCCCGTGACCGTGCCCGACGGCACGCCGGCCGAACAGGCCGCCGGCATGGACGCGGCCTCGTTCTTCACGCTGTTCTTCGACGTAATGCGCAATAACCCGCCGCACGCCAACGACACGCCCATTCTGGATCGCATGCGCCGCATCGGTTTGGACAGCCGTCAGCCGTTCTCGTATGGTCGCCTGAGTCCCGCCGTGCAGCAGGCGCTGGCGCAGGCCCAGCCGCTGGCGGGCCGGCGCATCGCCGACGGCGTATCGCGCCTGGGTACGCCCATGAACGGCTGGAGCACCGTGCTGTCCGGCATCGGCACCTATGGCACCGACTACACGCGCCGCGCCGCCATCGCCTATGCGGGCCTGGGCGCGCCGACCCCGGAAGACGTGCTGTACCCGGTCACGGTGTCCGACTCCAAAGGCCGCGCGCTGAATTCCAATGAAGACTACGTGCTGCACTTCGACAAGGGCCAGCTGCCGCCGGTCAACGCCTACTGGTCGCTGCACGTCTACGACGACAAGCACGGTTTCGCCGACAATCCGGCCAACCGCTATGTGCTGCGCAGCACCGACGGCCTGAAGTACAACGCCGACGGTTCGCTGGACATCTACATCCAGCGCCGCGACCCCGGCGAGCGCAAGCGCTCGAACTGGATCGCCACGCCGGCCGCCGATGCGCCGTTCCTGCTCAGCATGCGTTTGTACGCGCCGCAGGATACGGCGCTGGACGGACTGTGGGCGCCGCCGCCGGTCAAGGAGGATTGATCCTGTTTTGATGGTATAAAGCGCGGCCTCCGTGACGGAGGCCGCGCTTCATTGAGCAGGGTTTGCTCAGCATGCTGCGAGGGGTGATTCGCGTCCCTAATTTCGGCCGATCCAGGCGTTGTTTGCGCCTTACAAACGGCCGAAAGTTCATTTGCTAGGGTAAAAAGAATCACGCTATACTCTGCGGGTTTGACGCTTGCGGGATAAGAACACGTAGCGGCTGACAAGTAGCGGGCACGGCGTTGATGAGCCTTTTGAAATCAACGACTTGGCGCCGGCTATGGGAGGCAGCTACGGGCAGCGAGACGCGCCGGTTCTGATAGGGGCAAAGAAGCAAAGCGAGGAAGTTTGATGCAACAGAACTCCATGCAGCATGAAGTGCGGCAGGGTCCGGTTGACGGTCTGGGTCAGCAGCAAGCAATGTTTGACCACGACATGGCGGATAAAGTTCTGGTTCTCAGTGACGCGGATCGCGCGGCGCTGAATGCTCAAGCCAGTCGCGGGCTCCTGTTGGCATTGGCAGCGCAAGGTGCCATGGGGCTCGCAGCAGCAGTAATTGCGGGGGTTGTCGGAGGGGCGGCGGCAGGTTGGTCGGCGCTGGCGGGGGCGGGAGCGTATTTCATTCCCAATGCGTTGTTCGCATTGCGCCTGGCTGTCAGCGTACGGGCCGGTAAGTCCAGTCCCTTTACCTTTCTCTCTGGTGAGTTGATCAAGTTGTTCGCAACGGCGCTGCTGTTGTGGCTGCTTTCGCGTGTGGCGCAGGATAGCCTCGTATGGCCTGCCGCGTTGCTCGGTCTGATACTCACATTGAAGGGCTATCTCCTGCTCTTGATGTTCCGCAAGTTGTCATAGCGCCGAGCAGGTTTGCGGCAAACGAAATCGTGGAATCGTCCGGTTCGCAAGGGCCGGGCACAGCAAATAGGGTAGGATTCAAATGGCTGCTGCCAGCGACGTGTCGCCTCAGTCCGCGTATATTCAGCACCACCTGGTGCATCTGAACAATACCGGTGAGAAACAGAGCGCTATCGCTCAGTTCGACATCATCAATTACGACTCGTTGTTCTGGTCCGGCCTGATGGGTCTGATCGTCATTTTCTTCCTGTGGCGCGCTGCGCGCCGCGCCACCAGTGGCGTGCCGGGCCGTTTCCAGGCCTTCGTGGAAATGATCGTCGACATGGTCGACGATCAGGCCAAGGGCATCGTCCACAACGCCAAGAGCCGTCTTTTCATCGCCCCGCTGGCACTGACCGTGTTCCTCTGGATCATCCTGATGAACGCGCTGGACTTGCTGCCCGTCGACCTGCTGCCCTCCATCTGGCGCCTGACCGGCCTGGGCGCCGAGCACGGCGATCCGCTCTACTACCACCGCATTCTGCCGACCGCCGACCTGAACGTGCCGATGGGCATGTCGCTGGGCGTGCTGCTGCTGATGTTCTACTACGGCATCAAGATCAAGCACCCGGGCGGCTTCGTCAAAGAACTGTTCACCGCGCCGTTCCACGCGCATGGCATCGGCGCCATCGTGCTGGCCCCGTTCAACCTGCTGCTGAACCTGATCGAATACGCCGCCAAGTCCGTGTCGCTGGGCATGCGGTTGTTCGGCAACATGTTCGCCGGCGAACTGATTTTCATGCTGATCGCCCTGCTGGGCGGCGCCTGGACCGGCTTCAACGGCGCCAGCATCGGCTTGGGCATCGGCCACATCCTGGCCGGCTCCATCTGGGCGATCTTCCACATCCTGATCGTTCTGCTGCAGGCCTTCATCTTCATGATGCTGACGCTGGTGTACCTCGGCCAGGCTCACGAAGGCCACTGATCCCCCGAATTTCCCGTGCTGGCCCTCCGGCCAGCACGGGATGGCAAGATTATCTTGCATTGAGCAGTACCCCTTATTTTTCAATTTTTGACTTCAGATTTCTAACCAAGGAGTTGTCATGACCAACGTCGCTTTCGTTGCCCTCGCTTGCGGTCTTATCATCGGTCTGGGCGCTATCGGCGCTTGCATCGGCATCGCACTGATGGGCGGCAAGTATCTGGAAGCCTCGGCTCGTCAGCCTGAACTGATGAACGCTCTGCAAACGAAGATGTTCCTGCTGGCTGGCCTGATCGACGCGGCATTCCTGATCGGCGTGGGTATCGCCATGCTGTTCGCCTTCGCCAACCCGTTCGTCGGCTAAGGCACCGCCCGCCGGCGAAAAGGCGGGTCATGACGCTGGCGGCGGTGCGGGTGCAAGCTCCGTCGCCGCCCAGCAAAGTATCGAGTGCTCCGTGACGCCCCTTTCCGGGTGCGGTCGGAGCCGCAAGGTGTTAAAGGAACGACCGTGAATCTGAACGCGACGATCATTTTCCAGATGCTCGTGTTCTTCGTTCTTGGCTGGTTCACGATGAAATTCGTGTGGCCTCCCCTGACGAAGGCGATGGACGAGCGCCGCCAGAAAATCGCCGACGGCCTGGCCGCCGCCGAGAAGGGCAAAGCCGATTTGGCTCAAGCCCAGGCGCGCGTCAGTCTGATCGAGGCTTCTGCCAAGTCCGAAAACCACGCCCGCATCATCGAGGCCGAGAAGCAAGCCGCCTCCCTGATCGAGCAGGCCCGCCGTGAAGCGGAAGCCGAACGCGCCCGCATCGTGGCGCAGGCTGCCCAGGATGCCGCGCAGGAAGTCCAGCGCGCCCGCGACCTGCTGCGCGACGACGTCGCTGCGCTGGCCGTCAAGGGTGCTGAACAGATCCTCAAGCGCGAGGTTGACGCCCGCGCACACGCCGAGCTGCTCAACCAGCTCCGCGCGCAGCTTTAATCCGGGACCGTCATGGCTGAACTTTCCACTGTTGCCCGGCCCTACGCTGAAGCGCTCTTCAGCGCGGCGCGCGACGACAAGGCCGGCTTGCCGGCCTGGTCCGATCTGGTCAGCGAACTGGCTCAGGTCGCCTCCAACCCCGACGTGCGCGAGGCCATGGCCGACCCGCGTCTGGGCGACAAGCAGCGCGTCGAGCTGTTCTCCGGCCTGGTAAAGGCCGAACTGCCTCAAGCCGCCCGCAATTTCATCGAGCTGCTGGTCGAAAACGACCGGCTGCTGCTGCTGCCCGACATCGCCGCGCAATTCGCGGTGCTGCGGAATCGTCACGACGGCACGGCGCAGGCGGAAATTACCAGCGCGTTCGAAATGAGCGATGCCCAGGTCAAAGAGCTGGTCAGCGCGCTCGAACAAAAATTCGGCCTCAAGCTCAAGCCCAGCGTCACCGTTGATCCGTCGCTGATCGGCGGCGTGCGCGTGGCCGTCGGTGACCAGGTGCTCGATACTTCCGTACAAGCCCAATTGGCCCGCATGCGCGATCAGCTCGCCGCTTAAGGCAACTAACAGGATTCCAGGAGTCAATATGCAACTCAATCCCTCCGAGATCAGCGAACTGCTCAAGAGCCGCATCGAGGGCCTGGGCGCTTCGGCTGATGTCCGTACTCAGGGCACCGTCGTGTCCGTGACCGACGGTATTACCCGCATCCACGGCTTGTCCGACGTGATGCAGGGCGAAATGCTCGAATTCCCCAACAACGTTTTCGGTCTGGCGCTCAACCTCGAGCGTGATTCCGTCGGCGCCGTTATTCTCGGCGACTACACCGGCGTTTCCGAAGGCGACCAGGTCAAGACGACCGGCCGCATTCTGGAAGTTCCGGTCGGTCCCGAACTGAAAGGCCGCGTGGTCAACACGCTGGGCGAGCCGATCGACGGCAAGGGCCCGGTCAACGCCAAGGCCACCGACATCATCGAAAAAGTGGCGCCTGGCGTTATCGCCCGCCGCTCGGTGTCGCAGCCGCTGCAAACCGGCATCAAGGCTATCGACTCGATGGTGCCGATCGGCCGCGGCCAGCGCGAACTGATCATTGGCGACCGCCAGACCGGCAAGACCGCCGTCGCTGTCGACACGATCATCAGCCAGAAGGGCAAGGGCGTCACCTGCGTGTACGTCGCTATCGGCCAGAAGGCTTCCACGATCAACAACGTGGTGCGCAAGCTGGAAGAGCACGGCGCGATGGAATACACCATCGTCGTGGCCGCTTCGGCCTCCGACTCGGCCGCCATGCAGTACCTGGCCGCCTACGCCGGCTGCACGATGGGCGAATACTTCCGCGACCGCGGCGAAGACGCCCTGATCGTTTATGACGACCTGACCAAGCAAGCCTGGGCCTATCGCCAAGTGTCGCTGCTGCTGCGTCGTCCGCCGGGCCGCGAAGCCTACCCGGGCGACGTGTTCTACCTGCACTCGCGCCTGCTGGAACGCGCTGCCCGCGTGAACGAAGAGTACGTCGAGAAGTTCACCAACGGCGCCGTCAAGGGCAAGACCGGCTCGCTGACCGCGCTGCCGATCATCGAAACCCAGGCAGGCGACGTGTCGGCCTTCGTTCCGACCAACGTGATCTCGATCACCGACGGCCAGATCTTCCTGGAAACCGACCTGTTCAACGCCGGTGTCCGCCCCGCAATCAACGCCGGTATCTCGGTGTCGCGTGTGGGTGGCGCTGCTCAGACCAAGGTCGTCAAGAAGCTGTCCGGCGGTATCCGTACCGACCTGGCGCAGTACCGTGAACTGGCCGCCTTCGCGCAGTTCGCTTCCGACCTGGACGACGCGACCCGTCGCCAGCTGGAACGCGGCAAGCGCGTGGTGGAACTGCTCAAGCAGCCGCAATACCAGCCGCTGCAAGTGTGGGAACTGGCCGTCACGCTGTACACGGTCAACAACGGCTACCTGGATGAAGTGGACGTGGCCCAAGTGCTGTCGTTCGAGAAGTCGCTGAAGGATCAACTGAAGGCCAAGCATGCGGCCCTGATCCAGCGCATCGAAGACACCAAGGAACTGTCCAAGGATGACGAAGCCGAATTGGCCGCCGCCATCCAGGAATTCAAGAAGCACGGTGCTTTTTAAGAAAGTGATGGGTTAGGCGTCCGCGACGCCTCACCCATCCTTCCCGGATGGATGAGGCGCCAGCGGAACCCATCGGCCAGTCTTCACAGGAAAGCGCAATGCCCGGAATTAAGGAAATCCGAACCAAGATCAAGAGCGTGCAAAACACGCGCAAGATCACCAAGGCGATGGAAATGGTCGCCGCATCCAAGATGCGCAAGGCGCAGGAGCGGATGCGTGCTGGCCGTCCGTACGCCACCAAGGTGCGCGAGATTGCTGCGCACCTGATGCAGGCCAACCCCGAGTACAGCCACCCGTACCTGGTCGAACGCGAAGTCAAGGCGGTCGGCGTGATCATGGTCACGACCGACAAGGGCCTGTGCGGCGGCTTGAACACCAACATCACCCGCGTGACGTTGGGCAAGCTGAAAGAGTTCGAGAAGAACGGCATCGCCGTGCAAGCGACCGCTTTCGGCAACAAGGGCGTGGGCGTGCTGACGCGCATCGGCGCCAAACTGGTTTCCCAGGAAGTGCAACTGGGCGACAAGCCGCAACTCGACCGCCTGCTGGGCGCGATCAAGGTGCAGCTGGACGCCTACCTGGAAGGCCGCATCGACGCGCTGTACGTGGCTTCGACCCGCTTCGTCAACACGATGAAGCAGGAGCCGCTGTTCTTGCGCCTGCTGCCTCTGGCCAGCGGTTTGGATGATCCGTACCAGACGGGCGCTGATAGCCTGGCCAAGACCTCGGAAGTGAAGTCGGACTACAGCTGGGATTACATCTACGAACCCGACGCCCGTAGCGTGATCGACGACCTGCTGCAGCGTTACGTTGAAGGCCTGCTGTACCAAGCCGTGGCCGAGAACATGGCTTCGGAGCAGTCGGCCCGGATGGTCGCCATGAAGGCGGCGTCGGACAACGCCAAGAAGGTCATCGGCGATCTGCAACTGGTCTACAACAAGACCCGTCAGGCCGCGATCACCAAAGAAATTTCGGAAATCGTAGGGGGCGCTGCCGCCGTTTGAGGCAGGCAGCATCCCGTCACAAGCTATCAAGCAAGGAATCGACATGAGCAACGGAACCATCGTTCAGTGCATCGGCGCCGTGGTGGATATTCAGTTCCCCCGCGATCACATGCCCAAGATTTACGAAGCGCTCACCCTGGCCGACGAGGGTTCCTCGTTCGCCGAAAAGGGTCTGACGCTGGAAGTGCAGCAACAGCTGGGCGACGGCGTGGTGCGTACCATTGCGCTGGGCTCCAGCGACGGCCTGCGCCGCGGCATGAAGGTCACCGGCACGGGCGCCCCGATCTCGGTGCCCGTCGGCACCGGCACGCTGGGCCGAATCATGGACGTGCTGGGTCGTCCCATCGACGAAGCCGGCCCGATCCAGCACGACGAAAAGCGCGGTATTCACCAAGCGGCTCCCCGTTTCGACGAACTGTCGCCGTCGGTGGAACTGCTGGAAACCGGCATCAAGGTTATTGACCTGGTTTGCCCGTTCGCCAAGGGCGGCAAGGTCGGCCTGTTCGGCGGCGCCGGCGTGGGCAAGACCGTCAACATGATGGAACTGATCAACAACATCGCCAAGCAGCACAGCGGCTTGTCGGTGTTCGCCGGCGTGGGCGAGCGTACCCGCGAAGGCAACGACTTCTACCATGAAATGGAAGAGTCGAACGTTCTGGACAAGGTTGCGATGGTGTTCGGTCAGATGAACGAACCCCCGGGCAACCGTCTGCGCGTGGCGCTGACCGGCCTGACCATGGCCGAGAAGTTCCGCGACGAAGGCCGCGACATCCTGTTCTTCGTGGACAACATCTACCGCTACACCCTGGCCGGTACCGAAGTGTCGGCACTGCTGGGCCGTATGCCGTCGGCGGTGGGCTACCAGCCCACGCTGGCTGAAGAAATGGGCAAGCTGCAAGAGCGCATCACGTCGACCAAGACCGGCTCGATCACCTCGATCCAGGCCGTGTACGTCCCTGCGGACGACTTGACCGACCCGTCGCCTGCCACGACCTTCCAGCATTTGGACTCCACCGTCGTGCTGTCGCGTGACATCGCCGCCCTGGGTATCTACCCGGCCGTGGACCCGCTGGATTCGTCCAGCCGCCAGCTCGACCCGCAAGTCGTCGGCGAAGAGCACTACGCCGTTGCCCGTGGCGTGCAGCAAACGCTGCAGCGCTACAAGGAACTGCGCGACATCATCGCGATTCTGGGCATGGACGAACTGTCGCCGGAAGACAAGCAGGCCGTGGCCCGCGCCCGTAAGATCCAGCGCTTCCTGTCGCAGCCGTTCCACGTTGCAGAAGTGTTCACCGGTTCGCCCGGCAAGTACGTTCCGCTGGCCGAAACCATCCGTGGTTTCAAGATGATCGTGAACGGCGAGTGCGATGCGCTGCCGGAACAGGCCTTCTACATGGTCGGCTCGATCGACGAGGCCTTCGAGAAGGCCAAGAAACTGCAATAAGGAACCGATATGGCTACCCTGCATGTGGATGTCGTCAGCGCAGAGGAAGCGATCTTCTCCGGTGAGGCGAAGTTCGTGGTGCTGCCTGGCGAAGCGGGTGAACTGGGCATTCTGCCCGGCCACACCCCGCTGATTTCGCGCATACGCCCCGGGACGGTCAAGATCGTTCGTGCCGACCAAGGCGAGGAAAACATCTTCGTCGCCGGGGGCATTCTGGAAGTGCAGCCGGGCAGCGTGACGGTTCTGGCCGACACGGCTATCCGTGCCGCCGACCTGGACGAAGCCCGCGCCCTGGAAGCGCGCCAGAAGGCCGAACAGGCCCTGGCCAACGCCAAGGACAAGGCGGACATCGCCGTGGTCGAAGCGGAACTCGCCATGCTGGCTGCGCAAGCCATCGCGGCGCGCAAGCTGCGCCAAGGCGGCCGTTCGCACTAAGCGGCGAAGCTGTGCCCCGGGGTTCGCTCCGGAATCGAAAGAAGCGGCCTCCGGGCCGCTTTTTTCATGCTCGTGTTTTTCATGTCCACGAGAACGTCCGCCGCGTCGCCCTTTGTGCGAGCCGCAATGCGATCACTACGAATAGCTGCAAGGCGGTTGCAACAGTAGCCTTCAGTCTTCCTAGTCAAGCGTAGGGGGAAGCGTGCGAGAAGTCCTGGATTGCGGGGTACTGCTGGCGCCCGGCCACGATGGGCCGATGCGCGACCTGGTCGCGCTGCACCCGGCCAGGCAGACGCGTGTGCGGCTGCATCTGGTGTCGCTGAGTCCGGTGCGCTATGCGGCCCCCGGCGTGGCGGCACGCGATGCCGCATCCGGCGCGCAGAGCGATGCCCATGCGCAGGCCGAAGGCCAGGAAGCGGACGTGCAGGCGTTGGCGCGGCTGGCGGTGGCGCTCAGGCGCTACGACTGCTGCATCCTGCCGGTGGCGCCGCCATCGCTCTCCTGGACGCGGATGGCCCTGCAACAAGCGGGCAGCGCCTTGAGCACGCCGGTGCTGTTGCTGATCTCCGATGTGAAGGCGCCCGCCATCGAAGACCTGCTGAGCCTGGGCGCGTCGGATTTCATCATGCAGCCGGCCTGCCTGGAGAGCATGCGGGTGCGGCTCGGCCGCCTGGCCGGCGCGGCGCAAGGGCGAGGCTTGGCGCGGACGGATATCCGCGAGCCCGCGACGGCCTATCGCGAGGCGCAGCCCCAGTTGGGTACGGACGGGGTGTCGAGGCACGCTGTCCTGCGCTCGCGGGTGCCGGCGGATCAGGTCGAGCAAGCCTTGTCGGGCATGCGCAAGCAGCACCCGCGGCCTTCGCACGAATCCTTCCGGATCGCGAAGGCGCGAGTGGTGGACGGCTTCGAGCGCGACTATATCCGGCATGCGCTGTCGCGCCATGGCGGCAACGTGGCGCAGGCGGCGCGGGCGTGCTGCAAGCATCGGCGGGCGTTCTGGGCCCTGATGCGCAAGCACGGCATCGAGGCGGCGCCGTACCGGCAGGCCGCGCAGGAGCGGGGAGCCTGAAACGACGGGGCGGTGGCCAACTGGTCGGCGCGGGGCCAGCCAGCGGGACGTCACGCGCGCCGTCTTGCCCCGGAAAGCGCCCCGCTTGCGCGGCGGCAAGTGCGGCGCAGAGCCTGGCTGCGACTTGTCAGCCAGGGGAAGTAAAATCACGGCTTCCGATCATCGAGGATAGTCGTGTCCGCTTCCGTACTGAAGAACGATGTGTTCTTGCGCTCGCTGCTGCGCGAGCCCGTGCCCTACACCCCGATCTGGCTGATGCGCCAGGCCGGCCGCTACCTGCCTGAGTACCGCCAGACGCGGGCCCGCGCGGGTTCCTTCATGGGCCTTGCTCAGAACCCGGACTACGCTTCGGAAGTCACGTTGCAGCCGCTGGAGCGTTTCGACCTGGACGCAGCCATCCTGTTCTCGGACATCCTGACGGTGCCGCACGCCATGGGCCTGGGCCTGGACTTCGCCGAAGGCGAGGGCCCGCGCTTCGCCCGTCCGGTGCGTACCGAAGAAGACGTGGCGCGCCTGGCAGTGCCGGACATGGACAAGCTGCGCTACGTGTTCGATGCCGTGCGCACGATCCGGCGCGACCTGGACGGCAAGGTGCCGCTGATCGGCTTTGCCGGCAGCCCCTGGACCATCGCCTGCTACATGGTGGAAGGCCAGGGCAGCGACGACTACCGCCTGATCAAGACGCTGCTGTACGCGCGTCCCGACTTGCTGCACCGCATCCTCGAAATCAACGCCGAAGCCACGTTGCAGTACTTGAACGCGCAGATCGCCGCCGGCGCCCAAGCCGTGATGCTGTTCGACAGCTGGGGCGGCGTGCTGGCGGATGGCCTGTTCCAGCAGTTCTCGCTGGCCTACACCCGCAAGGTCGTGGCCGGGCTGACCCGTGAACACGAAGGCCGCCGCGTGCCGGCCATCGTCTTCACCAAGGGCGGCGGCCAGTGGCTGGAACAGATCGCCGCTTGCGGCGCCGATGCCGTGGGCCTGGACTGGACGGTGGATCTGGCCGCCGCGCGGCGCCGCACCGGGGACTCGGTCGCGTTCCAGGGCAACCTCGACCCCATGGCCTTGTTCGGCGGCGGACCCGCCATCCGTGCCGAGGCGCGGCGCGTGCTGGACGCGTTTGGACCGGTGGGCAAGGGCGGCCATGTGTTCAACCTGGGACACGGTATTTCCCGTTTTACTCCGCCAGAAGCCGTAGCCGAATTGGTTGATGAAGTCCATCAGCACAGCCGTTCGCTGCGGGGGTAAGTGAGTGAACGCTTCGGTCTACAGGGCCGGAGCAGGAGGGTCCCCGGGGACACTTGTGCACAGCAAGATTGCTCTCGGGGAAAACCCTTTAGATGCTAGTTTACAATCTCGGAAGCTCTAATAAGTCATTGTTTTTAATGATTAAATTAGGGTTTTCAACAAGATTTCGCAAGTTTGCGCAATCTTGTCAAATTCCAATTTTCGATGTTGCTCCAGCCTTTTCCCCAAAGTTATCCACAGGCGGAAAATGGGGCGCGCCGGCATCATCCGGGATCATCCGTCTACATGCTCCGTCCTAGCTCCCATGTCTGAAGCGCTGCCGAATACGACCCCAGCGGTCTGCTGGGTGCGGGTGGCGCTGGACGTGCCCTTGCCCGGCCCCTTCGATTACCGCAGCGACGCGCCGGTGACGGTGGGCCTGCGGGTCATCGTGCCGTTCGGCCGCCGCAAGCTGATTGGCGTGGTGGTGGACAACCCGGCGGAGCCGTCTTTCGACCCCAAGCAGATCCGGCCGATCGAAGAGGTGCTGGATGACCTGCCGCCTTTCGACGAGGACTGGCTGCGTCTGGCCCGCTTTGCCGCCGACTACTATCAGCGGCCGCTGGGCGAGGTGATGCTGCCCACGCTGCCGCCGCCGCTGCGCAAGCCCACGGCCTACCAGGGCAAGCGCTCGGCCGGCGGACCCGTGGCGCGCCTGGACGGGCGCAAGCGCAAGGTGGTGCGCGCGCCGGCCCAGGCGGATCAGCCGCCGGAACTCAACGACGCCCAGCGCGAGGCGGTGGACGCCATCGGCGCGCTGGACGGGTTCAAGCCCGTGCTGTTGCACGGCGTGACGGGCAGCGGCAAGACCGAGGTGTACCTGCGCGCGGCCGAAAGGGTGTTGGCGGCGGGACGCCAGGTGTTGCTGATGGTGCCCGAAATCAACCTGACGCCGCAGCTCGAAGGCGCGCTGCGCGCGCGCCTGGAGGCGCTGGTCGGACCGGACGGCCTGGCGGTCATGCATAGCGGCCTGTCCGATGGCGAACGCCTGCAGGCCTGGACCCGCGCCCAGCGCGGCGAGGCCCGCATGTTGCTGGGCACGCGCATGTCGGTGTTCGCGCCCTTGAGCCAGTTGGGCCTGATCGTGGTGGACGAAGAACACGACGCGTCCTACAAGCAGCAGGACGGCTTGCGCTATTCGGCGCGCGACCTGGCGGTGTGGCGCGCCCATGACCTGAATATCCCGGTGGTGCTGGGGTCGGCCACGCCGTCCCTGGAGACCTGGCAGCATGCCGAGCGCGGTCGCTACCTGCGACTGACCCTGCCGGGCCGCGCGCGCGCCAGCAGCCTGCCGTCCATGCGCCTGATCGACACGCGGCGCCTGCAACTGAAGCAGGGCATGTCGCCGCAGTTGCTGGACGCCATCGGGCAGCGCCTGGAACGCAAGGAACAGTCGCTCATCTTCCTGAACCGCCGCGGCTATTCGCCGGTGCTGCATTGCCAGTCTTGCGCCTGGGTCAGCAATTGCCCGCGCTGCACCGCGTTCACCGTCCTGCACCGCACCGATGGCCGCGGCCATCGCCTGCAATGCCATCACTGCGGCTATCAGGCCCCCGTGCCGCGCGCCTGCCCCGAATGCGGCGACCAGGACCTGGCGCCGATGGGACGCGGCACGCAGCGGGTCGAGGAGCATCTGGCGGAGTTGTTTCCCGAGGCGCGCATCCTGCGCATCGACGCCGACAGCACGCGCAAGAAGGGCAGCGCCGAAGCGTTGTTCGCCTCGGTGCATGCCGGCGAGGTGGACATCCTGGTCGGCACGCAGATGGTGGCCAAGGGCCACGACTTCGCGCGCCTGGGACTGGTGGGCGTGCTGAACGCGGATTCCATGCTGTTCGCGCACGACTTCCGCGCGCCGGAGCGTTTGTTCGCGCAGCTGATGCAGGTGGCGGGCCGCGCCGGCCGCCATCAAGGCAACGGCGAGGTGCTGATACAGACCAACTACCCTGAGCAGCCGGTCTACCAGGCGTTGCTGCGGCACGATTACGCGGGCTTTGCCCGCCATGCCCTGCACGAACGGGAAAGCACCGGCCTGCCGCCTTTCGTTTACCAAGCCCTGCTGACCGCCGAGGCGCGCGAGCTGAAGGTGGCGCTGGAGTTCCTGGAGCGGGCGCGGGCCTTGCCAGAAGGCGAGTGGGCGGCCGACTTCCCGGGCCTGGACGCCATCATGCTGTACGACCCGGTGCCGCTGCGCGTGGTACGCGTGGCCAATATCGAGCGTGCGCAGCTGCTGGCCGAAAGCAGCAGCAGGCCGGCCTTGCAGGCCTTCCTGACGTCCTGGTCGCATCACCTGCCGTACCTGGCCAACGAAGCGCGCGTGCGCTGGCAACTGGAAGTCGATCCGCTGGAAATCTGATCGGCCGCGGCCGGGGCCAATGCGCCGTCGATCCGATTGTTCTATGATCTTTCTCCTCTATCGCGCCGGCGCGGCAGGCCCGCTGCGGCGGCTGCGCCCGTCCCCTTTTTCTCGCGTGTTACCGGCCCGCTGACGGGCGGCCGCAAGCTCCGTGCTTGCTGGCCGCAGCTTCAATGCGGCCGCCGCGATGCATGATCACCTGACTCAAATGTCCGCCAGCGAACCTATAGCCCAAGGCATGAACCCCGCTCAACGCGAAGCGGTGCTGTACCTGGACGGCCCCTGCCTGGTGCTGGCCGGCGCCGGCAGCGGCAAGACGCGCGTGATCACGCAGAAGATCGCCTACCTGCTGCGCGAATGCGGCTACATGGGGCGCAACGTGGTGGCGCTGACCTTCACTAACAAGGCCGCGCGCGAGATGGATGAGCGCGTGAAGACCCTGGTGGACCGCAAGCTGTCCAAGGGCCTGATCATCAGCACCTTCCATTCGCTGGGTGTGAAGATGCTGCGCGAGGAAGCGCGCAATGCGGGGCTGAAGCCGACGTTTTCGATCCTGGACGCCGACGATGCCATGGCCATCATCCAGGAACTGCTGAACACTACCGACAAGGCCCGTCTGCGCCACGTGCAGGGCATCATCTCGCTGTGGAAGAACGGCTTGATGGAACCGGACGATGCCGCGCGCGAGGCCATCACGCCGGCCGACGTGGAAGCGGCCAACGTCTACCGCAGCTACGCCGCCACGCTGGCCGCCTACCAGGCGGTGGACTTCGACGACCTGATCCGCATCCCGGCGCTGCTGCTGGCCAACAACGAAGAAGTGCGCACCCGCTGGCAGAACCGCGTGCGCTATCTGCTGGTGGACGAGTACCAGGACACCAACGTGTGCCAGTACCGCCTGGTGCAGTTGCTGACGGGCTCGCGCGCCATGTTCACGGCGGTCGGCGACGACGACCAGGCGATCTACGCCTGGCGCGGCGCGACCATCGAAAACCTGGCCAAACTGACCACCGATTACCCCAACATCAAGCTCATCAAGCTGGAGCAGAACTACCGTTCGGTGCAGCGCATTCTGGCGGCCGCGAACCAGGTGATCGAAAAGAATCCCAAGCTGTTCGACAAGAAGCTGTGGTCCGAGCTGGGGGTGGGCGAACCCATCCTCGTGTCGGCCATGGACGGCGAGGAACAGGAGGCCGAATCCATCGCCATGAAGGTGTCGGCGTCGCGCTTCGAGCGCCAGGCGCAGTGGAAGGATTTCGCCATCCTGTACCGCAGCAACCATCAGTCGCGCATCCTGGAACAGGCGCTGCGCAACCTGAAGATTCCGTACACGATTTCGGGCGGCCAGAGTTTTTTCGACAAGACCGAAGTGCGCGACGTGCTGGCCTATCTGCGCATCCTGGCCAACGACGACGACGACCCGGCCTTCATCCGCGCGGCCACCACGCCCAAGCGCGGCATCGGCCAGGCCACCTTGCAGACGCTGGGGCAGTACGCCGCCAGCCGTGAACTGTCCCTGCTGGCGGCAGTGGCCGAGACCGGCCTGGAAAGCCTGCTGGCGCCACGGCAGTTGGAGCCGCTGCGCACCTTCACCGAGTTCATCCGCCGCATGCAATGGCGCGCCGGCCGCGGCGCGGCCGATGCCAAGACCGCCGCGCCGTCCGAGCCCGCGGGCGTGCTGCTGGACGATCTGCTGGAGGCCATCCAGTACGAACGCCATCTGTATGAGCTGTTCGAAGAGCGGCCCGCGCAGACGCGCTGGCAGAACGTGCTGGAGCTGACCGGATGGCTCAAGCGCAAGGCCGAAGAAGACAACATGACGCTCTTCGATCTGGTGCAGCACGTGGCGCTGGTCACCATGCTGGAGCGCGGCGAGGAAGAAGAGCCCGATGCCGTGAAGATGTCCACCCTGCATGCCTCCAAGGGGCTGGAGTATCCGCACGTGTACCTCGCGGGCGTCGAGGAAGGCTTGCTGCCGCACCTGGGCAAGGACGACGAGGTCGGCGACCCGGCGCGCGCGGCCGAGAACCTGGCTTCGCGCATCCAGGAAGAGCGCCGGCTGATGTACGTGGGCATCACGCGCGCGCAGCGCAGCCTGAATCTGAGCTGGTGCAAGCGCCGCCGCCGGGCGCGCGAGGACCTGGTGCGCGAACCTTCGCGCTTCATCGAGGAAATGGGCCTGGGCGATGTGCGCATGCAGGAAGACGCGGCCACCGCCGCGATGAATCCCAAAGAGCGCATGGCCATGCTCAAGGCGCTGCTGAAGAAATAGGGGCGGGGCGGCGGCTTGTGGAAAGCCGCGGCCTGCTCCTACACTGGACTGCGCCCGCCCCGCGGTCCGGGGCGCGGCAACCCCGTGGATCGAAGGAGCGCGCCATGTGTCGCTGGCTGGCTTATACCGGTAGTCCCATACAGATGGAGAGCGTGCTGTTCAAGGCCAAGCACTCCCTGATCGACCAGAGCCTGCACTCGCGGCTGGGCGCCACCACCACCAATGGCGACGGCTTCGGGCTGGGCTGGTATGGCCGTCAACACGAAGGCCAGCCGCTCGAGCCGCCGTTCCGCTACCGCAGCGTGCATCCGGCCTGGAACGACCGCAATCTGCGCGAGGCCGCGCGCGCGATCCATGCGCCGCTGTTCGTGGCGCACATCCGCGCCGCCACCGACACGCCCGCGCAGGAAACCAACTGCCATCCGTTTCGCCATGGCCAGTGGCTGTTCGTGCACAACGGCGTCATCCGCGACTATCCGCTGCTCAGGCGCGACCTGATGCTGATGATCGCGCCGGCCTATTTCGGGTCGCTGGAAGGGTCCACGGATTCCGAGGTGATGTTCCTGCTGGCCTTGAGCTTCGGCCTGGAGGAAGACCCGCTGGCGGCGCTGGCTCGCATGGTGGGCGCGGTGGAAGAGACCGGCAGGCGGCATGGCGTGGCGCAGCCCATCAACATGACGGTCTGCGCGCTGGACGGCCAGCGCCTGATCGCCGTGCGCTATTCCAGCGAGGCCGATTCGCGCACGCTGTTCCACAACACCTGCGTGCGCCATCTGCGCCAGCTGTATCCCGACAATCCGCAGATCGCGGCGTTGGATGATGACGCCTTCATGCTGCTGTCGGAGCCCTTGACCGAGATGCCCGGCGCCTGGGAGGAAGTGCCCGAAGCCACCGCCATCATCGCGGGCGGCGGCACGGTGGCGCATTATCCTTTTGTGCCGGTGCCGCCGGGGAGCTGAGCCCCGGAAATTCAGGGAATTGGGGTCATCAAGCACGTATCTCCCATATAAGGGAGAATACGGATCGCATGACTTTGCGACGTCCTGGGCCGCGAAAGCACCCTAATTCCAGTAAGGAAGTTGCATGACCGATAGCAAAACCCCGCAGGCCTCTGTCGCGCTGGCGGTGTTTAACCACACGGGGAGCACCCCGGATTGCTTTGAGTTGCACGAGCATGGCGTTGTCAGCCGACAAGGCGACGCGCGCACCTACACCGCCTTTGCGGACATTCAGGACCTTTGCCTGATCGCCTCCGGACCAGACGCAGCCGCTGGCCTGATCAATCATTTTGCCTACCGCACCGATGCGGCACACGGCTGGACCCTGGTGCCAGCCGAGGTCGGCGAATTCAACAAACTGATGGACGCATTCCGTTCGCGCTACGTTGCACAGAGACTGCCGGTACTGGAAGAGAGGATCGCGGACGGTGCGCGAGTCGCGTTCCGCTACATCCGCAGCGGCGAATTTCCGGACCTGGAGACGCAGGAGCTAGCCCTGTCGGCCGAAGGCCTGCGTATTGGCGACGCCACATGGCCGTACGAATCGCTCAAGCGCATCGACCTGAACCAATGGACCGAAACGATCAGCCTGCAGGACGCAGACGGCAAGACCGTGTTTTCGTGCCAGGCCATGCGTATGCTCAGCTCGGACCTGTTCGTGAACCTGGTCTATGACCAGTTGGGACAGGCGGCGGAATACGCCTGAGCAGGACAACGCCGGCGGCGAGTGGTCAATGTCCTGAGTGCAGGTCGGGATTCAAGGTGCCCCAGGCGGCGGTGCGCACCAGGCACTCCACGGCGCCGGTCTGCGAATTGCGGCGGAACAGCAGGCCTTGCTGGCCCGCCAGCGAGGTGGCCTTCACCACCGCGCCTTCCGGCGTCAGCACGCGCGTGCCGGCGGTGATGTAGCAGCCGGCTTCCACCACGCAGTCGTCGCCCAGCGAAATGCCGATGCCCGAGTTGGCGCCCAGCAGACAGCGCTTGCCGATGGACACCACCTGCTTGCCGCCGCCCGACATGGTGCCCATGATGGATGCGCCGCCGCCGATGTCGCTGCCGTCGTCGACGATGACGCCGGCGCTGATGCGGCCTTCGACCATGGACGCGCCCAGCGTGCCGGCGTTGAAATTGCAGAAGCCTTCATGCAGCACCGTGGTGCCGGGCGACAGATGCGCGCCCAGGCGCACGCGCGCGGTGTCGGCGATGCGTACGCCGCCGGGCATGACGTAGTCGGTCATGCGGGGAATCTTGTCCACGCCGCGGATTTCCAGGATCTGGCCAGAGGCGCGCAGGTGCCAGCGCAGCGCATCCACCTGATCCACCGCGCAGGGGCCGGCCGAGGTCCAGGCCACGTTGGCCAGCACATTGAACAGGCCGTCCAGGTTGGCGTCGTGCGGGCGGATCAAGCGGTGGCTGAGCAGGTGCAGGCGCAGATAGGCGTCGTGCGCATCGACCGGCGGTTCGTCCAGCGACGAGATCGCGGTACGCACGGCGACGATGTCGACCTTGCGGCGGGTGTCGCGGACCAGGGCGGTGGGCACGTGTTCGCCCAGCGCGGCGCGGGCTTCCTCGGGCGACAGGTGGCGGGTGCCGGTGGCCGGCGAGTTGTCGGCCAGCGAGGGACGCGGATACCAGGTGTCCAGGATGGCGCCGTCGGCGGCCAGCGTGGCGACGCCATAGGCGATGGCGCTGAGGGGCTTGGGGGAGTCGGCCATGATGAAAGAGGAAGGGCGCAGTCTGAGTGCGTAATTCTAAGGCGAAAGGGCTGCGGTTTTCAGAGGCTACCGAAGGCCCATCGCAGGCTCAGCGAGCCGGTGTGCTCGCGGTTGCCGCCGCCATACTGGCCGCCGTAGGCCAGGCCGATGACGGCCGAGCGCGACACGGCGATTTCCAGGCCCGCGCCCGCCAGCGCGGCGGACCGGGCGATGGGCGCGCCAGCCACCGACAGCACGCTGCCGCCGTCCAGCACCAGGGTGGTTTCCGGCTGCACGTCGCCGAAGGCCCGGCGCCAGCCCAGCGTCGCATGCAGCTTGCCGAAGGTGGGGCCGAGCGCGAAGCCGGTCTGGCCGCGCAGCCCCAGCGTGGTGGTGGTCTGCCGGATCCGTCCCGCGTCGCCCGAGAGCGCCGTGGAACCGCCCGATTCGCTGAAGCTGCGCGTGCGCACATTGCGCACGGCCAAGCCGGCGAACGGTTCGATGGCGGCGTGTGGCGACAGTGCCAGCTCGTAACCCAGTTCCGAGAAGGCCTGCGCGGTGTAGGCGCTGAAGTCGGCGGTCAAGGTCTGCCGGGCGATGCCGGGCATCTCGAAATGCCGCCGGGTGTCGATGTCGTGCCAGGTGTAGGAGGCGGCCGTCAGCAGGTTCAGCTTGCCCGGGCCCGCGTCGAACGACCTCTTGCCATAGATCCCCGCGGTATAGCTGTACACGTCCAGCCGCGCATCGGCCGCGTCGATGCGGACCCGGCTGCGGGTGGCGCCCAGCGCGCCGCCCAGGCGCCAGCCGGCGCCGGCATCGAATTCGCCGCCGCCATACACGCCGGTGGTGCGTTGCTTGATGCGGGCCGTGTTGGCGCCGCCTTCCAGCGTCTGCCAGTTGTCGACGGCGACGAGCCAGCCCGGCTGGGCCGGCGCGGGACGGGTCGGCCGATCGGCAAGCAGGCTGTGGTCCGGTTCGGCCTGTCCGGTGTGGGCGTGCGCCGCGCCAGCCGCGCACAGGGCTTGCATGGCGAGCGCCCGCGCCAGCAGTTGCCGGCGCACGGCTATCGGTGGCGGCAAGGACTTTTTACGCCAGTTCTTTCAGCAGCAGCTCCCAGAATTTCATGCGCTGTTCCAGCGTCGAAACCAGGATGTACTCGTTCAAGGTGTGCGCGCCGTCGCCGTCGGCGCCCAGGCCGTCCAGCGTCGGGATGCCCATGGCGGACGTGAAGTTGGCGTCGCTGCCGCCGCCCGTCATGGGTGCGTCTTCCAGCAGGAAGCCGGCGCGTTCGGCGTAGCCCTGCACCAGCGCCAGCAGATCGGCGGCGGCTTCGGTCTTCACCATGGGCGGACGGTTCAGTTCCACGTCGATGTCCAGTTCCACGTCCGGACCCACGGCGCACAGCTCGCGCATGCGGCGCAGCACGTCCTCGGCGGCGCCCATGTCGGGCACGCGGAAGTCGACCACGCAGCGGCACAGCGCCGGCACGGTGTTGGTCACGGTGCCGCCGGCGATGGTGCCGACGCTGACGGTGATGCCACGGTCATAGTCGGTCATGGCTTCCAGCGCCAGCACCTGGTGGGCCATTTCGCGGATGGCGCTGCGGCCTTTCTCGTGCTGCATGCCGGCATGGGCCGGACGGCCCTTGACGTTCAGGTTCAGCATGCCGGTGCCCTTGCGCGCCGTGACGCACTTGCCGCCGTTGGGGCGGGCGGGTTCGCAGACCAGCGCGTACTTGGCGTTGGTGGCGAAGCGCTCGATGTGCGCGCGCGACGCGTGGCTGCCGGTTTCTTCGTCGGGCACCACCAGGAAATCCACTGGCAGCTGGGTCGCGCCGGGGCGAGCCAGGCCGGACAGCGCGGTCAGCGCCAGGTAGATGCCGGCCTTCATGTCGTAGCCGCCGGGACCATAGAGGCGGTCGCCTTCGATGCGTACCGGGTTCTCCAGCAGCGTGCCTACCGGATGCACCGTGTCCATGTGCGCCAGGATCAGGATGCCGGGGCGCGCGTCGCCGGGGGCGCGGTTGGTCGCGTACAGCAGCGGGCCCGTGGTCGGGCCCAGCGACGACAGTTCCACCGTCAGGCCGGCGGCCGCGGCGTAGTCGGCGATGATGCGCGCCATGGCGGCGATGCCTTCGGGGAAGTTCGAGGGCGATTCGCATTGCAGCCAGCTCTTGATGCCGGCGACGATCTGTTCAGTGCTCTGGGTGTTGGACATGACGGTATCGGATATCTGCAACGAAGAAAATGGGAGCGGTCAGGCGACCTGCTGGCCGGCCAGGCGGGCCAGTTCGGCGTCATCGGGCATCTTGCCGTCGAACCAGAGGCTGGCGCACACGGCGGACATGGCGCGGCCGTCGTGGCCGATGCCGGGCACGACCTGCAGCTTCCAGCCGAACGGCACGCCGCGGCGCTCGGCCTCCTTGCGGCCGAACTCGAAGTAGTTCTGGGCGCGCGCAAAGCGGTGCGGGCCTTGACGCATGGCGGCGGGTTCGGACGGCAGGTTGGGGTCGTCGGTGGCGATGTCCTGGTCGCCCGCCAGGATGGTCATCGGGTAGGCCAGCAGCTTGACCAGGTGCTCTTCGGTCAGGCCGACGCCGTCCATGCCTTCGGGGAAGGGATAGTCGAACGTGGGCAGCGTGTACCAGCCCGGGTTGCCGGCAGTCACGGCCTTGAACGGCGCGTGCGGCTGGCTGCTCATCAGGCGGTGCACGAACTGGCCGCCCGCGGAATGGCCGAACAGGTAGACGTTCTGGCCGTCGGTAATTTCGCCGGCGATCAGGTCCTTGATGACGTTGCCCACCAGCGCGTAGGTCCAACCGTCGATGTGGCGCGGATTGCCGCCGGCCGAAAACACGCGGCCGTTGTTGTAGCTTTCCACGCCGGGCCAGATCTCGTTGGAGAAGGTCAGCGCCACGATCAGCAGCTTGTGCTTGTCGGCGGCTTCCACCCAGAAATCGCGGTACTCGTCGCCGTTGCGCAGCACGCCGTGCTGCACGATGACCACCGGCATGTCGGGCGTGTAGCCGTAGGGGCGGTAGGTCTGGAGCTTGAAGGGACGGTCGGAGTTGCGGTCCTCGTCCACATACAGGATGGCGTTGCGGCCGGCATGGCCCAGTTCGATGGCGATGCGGTCGACGTTGGACATCTCGGAGGGTTTCATCAGGCGTTCGCCTCATTCAGGTGGCAGGCCGACCAGTGGCCTGCCGAGATTTCTTTCAGGACCGGCGCCTGCTCGCGGCAGCGTGGCATGGCGTGGGGGCAGCGGGGATTGAAGGTACAGCCCGGCGGCGGGTTCAGCGGCGACGGGATTTCGCCCTTGATCGGCGTGAACTTGCGGCCGCGGCGGCCCACGTCCGGCACCTCGGCCATCAGGGCCTGGGTATAGGGATGGTTGGCGCGCGCGAAGATCTCGGCCGACGTGGAGATTTCCACGATCTTGCCCAGATACATGATCGCCACGCGGTCCGAGATGTGCTTGACCACGCCCAGGTCGTGGCTGATGAACAGGTAGGTGAAGCCGTGCTGTTCGCGCAGGTCCATGAACAGGTTGATCACCTGCGCCTGGATCGACACGTCCAGCGCGGCCACGGGCTCGTCGCAGACCAGGAACTTCGGCGCCACCATCAGCGCGCGGGCGATGCCGATGCGCTGGCGCTGGCCGCCCGAGATCTGGTGCGGGAAGCGGTCGCGGTATTCGGGGTCCAGGCCCACTTCCTTCAGCGCCTGGTCGATGCGCGCGGGAATCTGGGCGGCGGGCGCCAGCTTGTGGACCTTGAGCGATTCGCCCAGGATCTGGCGCAGGCGCTGGCGCGGATTCAGCGAGGCCTGCGGATCCTGGAAGATCATCTGCACGCCCAGCGTGTAGGCGAGCTTGTCGGCGCCGCGCAGGCGGCGGGCTTCCTGGCCCTGGTACAGCAGCTGGCCTTCAGTCTGGCCGTGCAGCCCGGCGACGACGCGGCCCAGCGTGGACTTGCCGCAGCCGGACTCGCCGACCAGGCCCACGACTTCGCCGCGCTTGATGGACAGGTCCACGCCGTTGACCGCATACACGGTGCGGCGGTCGATGGGACGGCCGGTCAGGGCCAGGATGCGCTGGGCCAGGTCGGGCCGTTGCTCGAAGCGCTTGTGGACGTTCTTGAGCTCGATGACGGGAGTATCGGCTTGGCTCATACCGGCTGGGCCTCGCGGGTAATCGGCACGTAGCAGCGGTAGTTGCGCGCGCCTTCGGTGGTGACGGTGGGGGCTTGTTCGGTGCAACGCGTGACCGCGCTGGTGCAGCGCGGGCGGAATGGACAGCCCGAGGGGCGGCCGGCGAGGCTGGGAGCCATGCCGTTGATCTGGTGCAGGCGCGCGCCAGGCTGGGTGGCGCCGGGCATCGAATCCAGCAGGCCCTTGGTGTAGGGGTGGCGCGGCGCGTCCAGCACCTCTTCGACCGGGCCGCTTTCGACGATGCGGCCGGCGTACATCACGGCCACGCGGTCGGCCAGTTCGGCCACCACGCCCAGGTCGTGGGTGATCCAGATCAGCGCCGTGTTGTGCTCGCGGCAGATCTCCTGCATGCGGTAGAGGATCTGGCCCTGGATGGTGACGTCCAGCGCCGTGGTCGGCTCGTCGCAGATGATCAGGTCGGGCTTGTTCAGCATGGCGATCGCGATCGCCACGCGCTGGCGCATGCCGCCCGAGAATTCGTGCGGATAGCTCTTCAGGCGCTTTTCGGGTGACGGAATGCCGACCATGGCCAGCGCCTCGCGGCAGCGTTCCTCGGCTTCCGCGCGCGGCACGTTTTCGTGGGTGAGGATGGCTTCCATCATCTGCTCGCCGATGCGCAGCACCGGATTGAGCGTCATCAGGGGATCCTGGAAGATCATGGCGATGCGGTTGCCGCGCAACTGGCGCATCTGCTCTTCGCTCAGCTTGCGCAGGTCCGTGCCCTTGAACTTCACTTCGCCGTCCACCACTTCCCCGGGCGGGTCGATCAGACCCAGGAGCGAAAAGCCCGTGACGGATTTGCCGGAACCCGATTCGCCGACCAGGCCGACGATCTCGCCGCGGCGCACGGTCAGGTCGACGCCGTCGACCGCCAGCCAGGCGCCGGCTTCGGTATGGAATGCGGTGCGCAGGCCGCGCACTTCAAGAATGTTTTCGCTCATTTCAGTTGCCCATTGCGCCAACCGCGGCGCATGTAATGGAGATAGCTCCATCGGGATGCCGCGGAGCCGGCTTTGCCGGTCCGCAGGCATGCCCCCTTGAGGGGGAAGCGCGCAGCGCTTCGGGGGTGGGCCTCATCTTTTGGGATCCAGGCTTTCGCGCAGGCGGTCGCCTACGATATTGATGGAGAGGATCAGCAGCAGCAGGGCGATGCCCGGGAACAGGCTGATCCAGTAGTCGCCCGACAGCAGGTACTGGAAGCCGTTGGAAATCAGCAGGCCCAGCGACGGTTCGGTGATGGGCACGCCCACGCCCAGGAACGACAGCGTGGCTTCCAGCGCGATCGCGGTCGCGATCTGGATGGTGGCGAACACCATGACGGGACCCAGGCAGTTGGGCAGCAGGTGGAACAGCATGATGCGCCAGGCCGGGAAGCCCAGGTTGGCGGCGGCTTCCACGTATTCCTTGCGGCGTTCCTGCAGCGCGCGGCTGCGCATGATGCGGGCGTAATGCCCCCACTGCACCAGCACCAGGGCCAGGATCACCTTGTCGACCCCGCGCCCCAGCACCACCAGCAGCACCAGCGCCACCAGGATGGTCGGAAAGCCCAGGATGAAGTCGACGATGCGCATGAGCACGGTGTCGACCACGCCGCCGACATAGGCGGCCACCAGGCCGATGGCGCCGCCCACGGCGGTGGCCAGCACCACGGCGGACAGGCCCACCATCAGGCTGATGCGCAGGCCATACAGGATGGCGCTGAGCATGTCGCGGCCCTGGTCGTCGGTGCCGAGCCAGGCGATGCTGCCGTCCATCAGCGCCTGGCGCGGCGCCAGGCGGCCGTCCATCAGCGAAAGGTTGGCGAGGTCGTAGGGATTCTGCGGCGCGAAGTAGGGCGCGAAGACCACCAGCACGATCAGGATGGTCAGCGCGATGACGGAGCCGCGCACCGTCGGGCGCGCGTGCAGTTTCTTCAGGATGGAGGCGCGCTGGGGCGTCTCAGCCAGGGGCTGGACGGTGCGGGTGCGGCCGGGATTCGGAGTTTGAGCCATGGCGGATTATTGAGCGGGAGTCACGAGCTGCACGCGCGGATCGAGCGTGGCGTACAGGATGTCCACAACCAGGTTGATGATCACGAAGATCAGGGTGACCAGCATCACGTAGGCCACCACGACCGGGCGGTCCAATTGGTAGACGCTGTCGATCAGCAGCTTGCCCATGCCTGGCCATGCGAACACGGTTTCGGTGATGGTGGAATAGGCGATGAGGGTGCCGAATTCCATGCCGATCACGGTGACCACGGGGATCAGGATGTTGCGCAGGATGTGGCGGCGCACGATGCGGCCGGGCTTGACGCCCTTGGCGCGCGCGAACTTCACGTAGTCCTGGCTGCGGGCCTCGACCACGCCGGACGCGGTCAGGCGCAGCACCAGCGCGATGTTGGCCAGCGCCAGGTTGATGGCCGGCATGATCAGGTGCGACCAGCCGTCGGCAGTCAGAATGGACAGGGGCACGCCCAGCACGGTGACCGTGTCGCCGCGGCCGGTGGCGGGCAGCCAGCCCAGCCACACCGCAAACAGCAGGATCAGCATCATGCCTTGCCAGAAGTTCGGCAGCGAAAAACCCAGCACCGAGGATGCCATGATGCCGCGGCCCAGCGGCTGGTCGCGGTACAGGCCCGCGATCAGCCCCAGCGGAATGCCGAACACACAGGTCAGCATGATGGCCACGACCACCAGCTCGAACGTGGCGGGAATGCGCTGCACGATCAGTTCGATGGCGGGGATGCCGTGCACGAAGGAGGTGCCCAGGTCGCCGTGCAGCGCGCGCCACAGGAATCCTGTGTATTGCTGCCATACCGGCAGGTCCAGGCCCAGGCGGGCGATCATCGCCTCGCGTGCGGCCTGGCTGGCTTCGGGGCTGACCAGCAGTTCGATCGGATCGCCCACGGCATAGACCGCGAAGAAGACCACGACCGAAACGGCCAGCAGCACGAACAGACTCTGTATCAGTCTGCGTAGGATGAACAAGGCCACGAGATTATTTCCTTGGTGGGCTCAGGGTTTGCGGGCGCCGCGTAGGGTCTTACTTGGCGGGCTTGGCCGACATGGCCAGGGTGTACTGGTCGGCGCGGCCTTCATAGGTCAGTCCCTTGCGGAACGCCCAGATGCTGCTTTCGAAATGCAGGGGAATGCTGGGCAGGTCGGCCAACGCCAGCGTCAGCGATTCCTGCAGCAGTTTCTCGCGCGCGGCCGGGTCCACGGTGACGAGGGCGCGCTTGAACACGCGGTCGAACTCGGGGTTGTCATAGCCGCCGTAGTTGCTGGTGCCCAGGCCGTGTTCCTTGTCGAACGCGCTGACCCAGTATTGCAGGAAGGACGAGGCCTCGCCGGTTTCCGACGACCAGCCGCCCATGGCGAAGCTGAACTCGCGCTTGGCGCGCTTGGGGAAGTAGACCGAGCGCGTCATGGTGTCGACGGTGGTCTTGATGCCCACGCGCGACAGGTATTGCGCCACCGCCTGCGTGATCTGCGCGTCGTTGATGTAGCGGTCGTTGGTGGACGAGACGGTCAGTTCGAAGCCGTTCGGGTAGCCGGCCTCGGCCAGCAGCTTCTTGGCGGCGGCCGGGTCGTACTTGAGCTCGGGCGGCTTGGGCAGGGTGCCGAACATGCCGTCGGGCAGGAATTGGTTGGCCGGCGTGGCGGCGCCGTCCATGATGCGGTCGGCGATGGTCTTGCGGTCGATGGCCATGGAAATGGCTCGGCGCACGCGCACGTCCTGCAGTGGGTTCTTGCCGTCGGCGGCCTTGACGCCGGGGCTGGGATTGCGCGCCACGTCGGGCTGGAAATACACCACGCGTACCGACGGCGTGATGACGTGGCCGAAACCCGGGGTCTCCGAAATGCGCTTCACGTCGCGCGCGGCGGGGTTTTCGATCAGGTCGAAGTCGCCCGCCAGGAGGCCCGTCAGGCGCGGGCCGGCAGCCGGCACCGGCACCATCTTCACGTCCTTCCATGCGGGCTTCGCGCCCCAGTAGGCGTCGTTGCGCGTCAGCTCGATCGCGGTGCCCTTGACGTAGCTCTTCAGCGTGTAGGGCCCGGTGCCGATCACGGAGCGGCCGGTATTGAAGTCGGCCACGGTGGGCCAGACGCCGGTGACGCCGCACTTGTTCTTCAGGTCGAAGCTGATCGGGCCGTGTTCGGCGATGCCGTTCCACAGCATGCCCATGCGGGTCAGGTCATTGGGCAGCAGCGGATAGGGCTGGCGCGTCTTGATCACCAGCGTGTTGCCGTCGCGCACCTGCACGTCAGCGAACTTCTGCACGATGGAAGGGTACGAGCTGCTGATGGACTGCTCGTTGTTGACCACGCGGCAGAAGGTGAACAGCACGTCCTGCGCCGTGAAGGGCTGGCCATTGGAAAACTTGACGCCGTCGCGCAGCGTGAATTCCCAGGTCGTGTCGTCCACCGGCTTCCAGGCCGTGGCCAGGCGCGGGATCAGGTCCATCTTGGCATCTTGCCCCACCAGCGTCTCGAACATGTGCGAAGTCATCGCATCGTTCGGCGTGGCCTGGTGGTAGTGCGGATCCATCGACGTCGGCTCGGACGACAGGCCGATCCGCAGAACGCCGGCGGCGTCCTGCGCGATGGCCGCGGTGGTACAGGCGGCCATGGCGAAGGCCGTGAGCATGCTGCGGTAGAGCGTCTGGGCAGACATGGATTTTGTCCCTTTGTTGTATTGGTTATGGTGTTGCAGGGCGGCGTTCCTGGCGGGCCGTCGCGGGTCTTCAGGCGATGGGCTGCGCCAGCCGGACGACGGTCACGCCGGGCCGCAGATTGGCGGTGGACGGCATGATCAGCACGCAGTCGTCATAAGGCGTGACGACGGGCTCGCCCTCGGACCAGCCGATCAGGTCGCCGGCGCGGGCCAGCGTTTCCAGGCCCTTCCAGGGCTGGGCGAAGCGGAAATCGGCGCTCTTGGCGGCGATCGCATGCGTCACGCGCAGTGCGCGCTGCGTGGGCGCCGCGGGGGCGAACCAATCCGCGGGCAGGTCGCCGCGGTCCACCGTGCCCGCTTCCACCAGGAAGCGCGCCATCTGGTCGACGGCCACGCCGCGCGCCTCGGGCGCGCCATGGAAGCCGCATTCGATCAGCAGGGAACGGGTGCCGTTGTCGCCGGCTTCGCCGAAGCGGCCGTAGTCGCGCATGCGCACGCCCGCGGCATGGCCGGCGTCGGCGATGATGGTGGCGGGGTTGCCCAGCGCCAGCGCCAGATCGATATTGCGTTGCTCCATGCCGGTCAGCTGCAGCGGCACGTCGGAATTGCTCATCGAATGGAAGTCCAGCAGCCAGTCGGCCTGCTCGACCCAGGGCTGGATCTCGGCTGCGCGGCGGCGTTCCTGGCTGGCGGGCGCGCTCAGCTTGTCGTCGCTCCAGACGCGGTTCATGTCTTCGTCGACGAAGCGCGCGGGCGCATAGTTGGCGGGGTCGAAGCGGTCGAACGCCGCCAGGTTGCAGAACGCCAGCGTCAGCGAACCGCGGCGCGGGCGCAGGCCTGCCGCCAGCGCGTCCTTCAGCGCCCAGGCGCCGCAGAGTTCATTGCCGTGGATCAGCGCGCTCAGCATGACGCGCTTGCCCGGCACGCCCGAATCGAAATGCCAGACCCCCGGGGTATCCGTGTTGCCCACCCGCTCCGCCGACAAGTTCGGACAGGCAAGTAGAAATGGGCGCGGTGTGGACGCGGGGGCGGACGTGGGCATGGGAACTCCGATGAAGCGACGGGATTGTATAGGCGATGGCGCTGGGGTGGCGGCTAGCCGCCGGCATGAGCGGGCGCCGCGGCGCGGCGGGCGCTGAAACAGGCTGCTAACACGGGTTTTCCCTTATATATAGGGCGCGTCAGGCGCGCGCCGCCTTTGAGTATTGGGCGAATTCTAGGAGCTTGGCTGCTTTCTCTACAATTAGAATATTTATCTCAAGCTTTGCAGAAAAGGCAAAGCTTGTTCCCCATTCCCAATCCCTGAGAACCGCGAGGGCTGACGTGCACGGCATCGCCTTGAAGTATTTTCTGGAGGTTGCCCAGGCGGGCAGCCTGAGCGGCGCGTCCGAGCGCCTGCATGTGGCGGTGTCGGCCATCAGCCGGCAGATCGCCAAGCTGGAGGAAGAGGCGGGCGCGCCGCTGTTCGAGCGCGCCGCGCGCGGCATGGTCCTGAGCGAAGCGGGGCAGCTGCTGCTGGCGCATGCCCGCCGCACCATGCTGGAAGCCGATTCCGTGCTGCAGGAAATCGCCGCCATCAAGGGCGCCGCGCGCAACGAGATCCGGGTGGCCTCGGTCGAGGGCGTGGCGCGGATCTTCCTGCCCTCGGTGATGGCGCGTTTTCGCCGCGACTGGCCCAACATCCGCTTCGACCTGCACGTGGGTTCGCCGGCCGAGGTCAGCCGCCGGGTGGCCGAAGGCAGCGTGGAGCTGGGGATGGTCTTCATCGCCGAACGCATAGGCGGGGTCAGTCCGCGCTATTCGCGCCGCGCGCCGGTGCATGCGGTGATGGCGGCCGACCATCCGCTGGCGGGCCGCGCCAGCGTCAGCCTGCAGGATCTCTGCCAGTATCCGCTAGCCCTGACCGGGCCCGGCACCACCACGCGGCAGCTGTTCGAAATGGGCTGCGCGCTGGAGTCGGTGCAGCTGGAGCCGGCGCTGACCTGCAACGATTCCTCGCCGCTGCACGGCTTTGTCTTCGGGTCGGACGCTATCATGCTCAGCGGCTATATCTCGGTGGCCTGGAGCCTGCGGCGCGACGAGCTGATCGCCGTGCCGATTTCCAACGCCGAGCTGCAATCGCGCACCCTGCAGATCCAGGTCATGCCGGGCCGGGTGCTGCCGCCGGCGGCCGAAGCCTTCGTCGAACTGCTGGCGCGGGAACTGGACGACGCGTTGCAAGGCAGGGCGGCGGCATAGTCTGCCAAGGGTGCAAAAAAAACGGCTGCCCTGGGGCAGCCGTTTTCGTTCAGGCGGACCTGATTACTTCTTTTCGGGCGTGACCGAGGTGGCCAGCGTGTACTGGTCGCGACGGCCTTCGTAGGTGATGCCCTTGCGGAAGGCCCAGATGCTGCTTTCGAAGTGCAGCGGGATCAGCGGCACGTTGTCCAATGCGATCTGGGTGGACTGCTGCAGCAGCTTCTCGCGCTTGGCCGCGTCCACCGTCACGATGGCTTCCTTGTAGACCTTGTCGAAGTCGGCATTGCTGAAGCCGCCGTAGTTGCTGGTGCCCAGGCTGTTGGGGGAATCCAGGGATGCCACCCACAGCTGGAACAGCGCCGAGGCTTCACCCGTTTCCGCCGGCCAGCCGCCCATCGAGAAGCTGAACTCGCGCTTGGCGCGCTTGGGGAAGTAGATGGAGGCCGTCATGGCGTCCACATTGGTCTTGATGCCGACGCGGGCCAGGTACTGGGCCACGGCTTGCGCCACCTGGCCGTCGTTGACGTAGCGGTCGTTGGTCGACGACAGCGTCAGTTCAAAGCCGTTCGGGTAGCCGGCTTCGGCCAGCAGCTTCTTGGCGCCTTCCGGGTCGAACTTGATTTCCGGAGCCTGGGGCAGCGCGCCGAACATGCCGTCGGGCATGTACTGGAAGGCGGGCGTGGCCATGCCGTCCATGATGCGGGCGGTGATGGTCTTGCGGTCGATGGCCATCGAGATGGCCTTACGCACGCGCAGGTCCTGCAGCGGGTTCTTGCCGTCGGCGCTCTTGACGAAGGGGCTCGGGTTGCGGCCCACGTCCGGCTGGAAGAACACCAGGCGGGTCGACGGGGTGGCGACGAAGCCGAACTTGGGGTTGTCCTTCAGGCGCGGCAGGTCGCGGGCGGCGGGGTTTTCGATCATGTCGAAGTCGCCGGACAGGAGGCCGGTCAGGCGCGGGCCGGCCGACGGCACCGGCACGAACTTCACTTCCTTCCAGTACGGCTTGGGGCCCCAGTAGTTTTCATTGCGGACCAGCTCGATGCCGGTGCCCTTGACGTAGGACTTCAGGGTGTACGGGCCGGTGCCGATGGCATCCTTGCCGTTGTTGAAGTCGGCCACGGTGGGCCAGGCGCCGGTCACGCCGCAACCCTTCTTGGGGTCGAACGTCAGCTTGCCGTGCTCGACGATGCCGTTCCAGACGATGGGCAGCGAGCGCGCCAGTTCGGCGGGCATCAGCGGGAAGGGCTCGCCGGTCTTGATGATGACGGTGTGCGCGTCCGGCGTCTGCACGTCGGTGATGCGCTTGGTCATGTCCATGTAGGACTGCGACACGTTGGTTTCGTTGTTCAGCGTGCGGCAGATGGTGAACAGCACGTCTTCGGACGTGAACGGCTTGCCGTTGGAGAACTTGACGTCGTCGCGCAGCTTGAATTCCCAGGTCTGGTCGTCCAGCGTCTTCCAGGAAGTGGCCAGTGCGGGCACCAGCTTCATGTCGGCGCTGCGACCCACCAGGGAACTGTAGACGTGCGCGGAGAACGCGTCGTTCTGCGTCATCTTGTGATAGTGGGGGTCCGCCGAGGTGGGTTCGGCCGACAGGCCGATCTTCAGCGTCTGGGCTTGGGCGGCGGCCAGGGGAATGGCGGCGGCCGCAAGGGCCAGGGTAGTGCGCAACTTCATGGTGACAACTCCGGATGGGGAACGAACCGGATCGCGCCTGCGTGTAAACCGGCCTGCGCCAGCCGCGCGGGCGGCGTCGCCTGGAAGGGGCTCAGGGGGTTTTGGCGCCGGGCACGACGGCAAGGGGCCGATTATCGGTAGGGGCTTCGCGCACTGTCAATGCGCAATGGCAAGCGCGGCGCTAGGGAAAACGCGGAGAGGGAGGGGGAAAGAGGGCGCCGCGCTGCCTCGTCTGGAGGCCTGCGCGGCGCGATGGCGCCCGGGTGAGGGACTGGGCGCCGAAGAACCGCCGCAAGGGGCGCCGGGAAGCCGGCGGGCGTTGCGGCGGGGTCGCGCCAGGCTGAATCGCGGGAGATCGATCGCGACTCAGGCCGGCGCGGCAGGGCTTACCACTGCGAACCGGAGAAGCGCGAGCTGGCGGCGCGGGCCTTGTTCATCGACTCGTTCACTTCGTCGATGAAGGAAAACACGGCGGCAACAGCTGCCACTACGGCTTGGCCGGCCTTCTTCAGGCTGGTCAGCGGATGGGAATTCGGTTGGTTCTCGAGGGCGCCGCGGAGCAGATCGCGCTCCAGCGCGTCGGTCAGGCGGGCAGTGTGGTTCAGGGTCAGTTCGCTCATGGTTTGCTCCAGTCCGTTTCGTCTTGGTGTAAACCATTATAGGGATAACCCTAGGGTCGATGCAATGCTATTTTTAGGGTAAACCCCTATATGTTGTAAAAATGTTTATTCCCCAGGGACTTAGCCGCTATTTCGCAGGGCGCGGGCCGCGTCCGCCAGCTCTCCGGCGGTCAGTCCGATGGGGCCGACACCCTGGGCCACCAACGCATCGGCCGCCGCGCCGTGCAGCCAGACGGCGCCGGCCACGGCCTGGTCCAACGGCAGCTTCTGGGCGATCAGCGAACCCAGCATGCCCGCTAATACGTCCCCGGTTCCGGCGGTGGCGAGCCCCGGATTGCCGCTGGTGTTGACCCGCAGATCGCCATCCGGGGAGCTGACCACGGTGCCTGCGCCCTTCAGCACGATCCAGGCGCGGTAGCGTAGCGCCAGTTTCCTGGCGGCGGCCGGGCGGTCGGCCTGCACCTCGGCCGTATCCACGCCAAGCAGCCGCCCGGCCTCGGCCGGATGGGGCGTCAGCACCACGGTGCCCTCGCCCCAGTTGGGTTGGATGTCGCCGCGGGCCAGCAGATTCAGCCCGTCCGCGTCCAGCACCAGCGGCGCTGCGCGGCGCAGCACGAACAGCTCGGACAGAGCGTTGGCCGCCAGGGCGCCCGTGCCTATGCCGCATCCCGCCACCCAGGCGGTGACGCCCCAGTCTTCTTCCAGCAGCGAGCGGGCGTCGCGCAGCATCAGTTCGGGCTGCAGCGGATCGCAGGCCAGCGGCGCGGCGTCCTGGGCGAAGCCGACCAGCACCTTGCCGGCGCCGGTCTTCAGGGCGGCGCGCGCGGCCAGCAGCGCCGCGCCCGTCATGCCCGGGCCGCCGCCCACCACGCCCACCGTGCCGAAACTACCCTTGTGAGTGTCCCGGCCGCGCGGCGCGAACAGGGCGGGCAGGGCGGCGCGGTCGATGGCGCCGCCGGCGGACGGGGCGGTAGTGTTCATGGGCTGAGGCTCCTGGGGATGGCGGCGTGGCGCGAAGGCGCGTATCTACTATAGTGCGCCCAAACCGGCCGGCATCCGGTCCGGCTCAAGACTAGACGACGTGGAGACGAACATGAGCGACATCACGCTGGAACACTATTCCGCCTATGAGTCCCTGAAACTGCGCCGGCACCCCGGCGGGGTGCTGGAGGTGATCATGGGGGCCAAGGGCGGCAAGCCGGGCAAGCTGTCCACCGCCGACGACCGCATGCACCGCGAACTGGCAGACATCTGGCGCGATATCGACACCGATCCGGACACCCGGGTGGTGGTGATCCGTGGCGAGGGCAAGGGCTTTTCGGGCGGGGGCGACCTGGACCTGGTGCAGCAGATGGCCGACGATTTCGACGTGCGCACCCGCGTCTGGCGCGAGGCCCGCGACCTGGTCTACAACATCATCAACTGCAACAAGCCCATTGTGTCCGCCATGCATGGCGCGGCCGTGGGCGCGGGCCTGGTGGCCGGCCTGTTGGCCGACATCTCCATCGCCGCACGCGACGCGCGCATCATCGACGGCCATACCCGCCTGGGCGTGACGGCCGGCGACCATGCCGCCATCGTCTGGCCGCTGCTTTGCGGCATGGCGCGCGCCAAGTACTACCTGATGCTGTGCGAAACCGTGACCGGCGAGGAAGCCGAGCGCATCGGCCTGGTGTCGCTGTGCGTGGACGAGGCCGAACTCATCGGACGTGCCTTCGAAGTCGCCAACAAGCTGGCCGCAGGCTCCCAGACAGCGATCCGCTGGACCAAGTATTCGTTGAACAACTGGCTGCGCATGGCGGGGCCGAGCTTCGATACCTCGCTGGCCCTGGAATTCATGGGCTTTGGCGGCCCGGACGTACGCGAAGGGATCCAGTCCCTGCGTGAACGCCGCGCGCCGAACTTCCGGCCGGATTCGCCGTTCTGAGGCGGCGGATTGCGCGCGTTGGGGCAGGGCGCGCAATCCGGCTTTCCTACTTCTTGAAGAACTTCGCGAACGCCGCCTGCGCTTCCTCGGATTGCAGGCGGATGCGGAACTGCTGGGCTTCGTAGTCCAGCGTGTCCTGGATCGCCTGGCGGTCCGGGCGGCGCAGCATGGCCTTGGTCAGGCGCAGCGCGGCCGGCGGCTGGCGCGCCAGGTCGGCGGCGGTGGCCTGCGCCGCCGCCAGCGCCTGGCCCTTGGGCGTGACCGACGTGGCCAGCCCGGCGTCGCAGGCGTCTTGCGCCGTGAAGGCCTTGCCCTGCAACAGCCATTCGGCGGCGCGGCGGGCGCCGGCCAGGCGCGGCATCAGCAGGCTGGAAGCGCCTTCCGGACACAACCCCAACGCCACGAACGGCATGCGCAAGGTGGCGCCTTCGCCGATGTGGACGAAATCGCAATGCTGCAGCAGCGTCACGCCGATGCCGATGGCATAGCCTTCGACGGCCGCAACCACGGGCACGTCCGCCATGGTCAGCGCGCGCAGGAAAGTCAGGCCGGCGCTGTCGCCGGCGCCGCGCTCCGCCTGGAAGTCGCGCAAATCGTTGCCCGCCGTGAAATGCTCGCCCGCGCCGGTCAGGATGACCGCAGCCAGCGCGGTGTCGGCCGACGCCAGCGCGATCTGTTCGGTCAGCGCGGCATAGGTGGCGGTATCCAGCGCGTTGCGGCGATCCGGACGGTTGATGGTCAGCGTCAACACCGCGCCGTCGCGGCTGACCTGCAGACCGGCGCTCATGCGCCGAAACCGTTGGCCAGACGGGTCTTGGCGTCTGCGTATTCGCTGCGCAGCGTGTCCACGATCTGGCGGGTCGGCAGCACGCTGGCGATGCCGCCCACGCCCTGGCCCGCGCCCCAGATGTCCTTCCAGGGCTTGACCCGGGTCGAGCCGAAATTCGACGCGCCGCTGTCGGGCTGCGGCAGGTTGGCCGGATCCAGCCCGGCGGCGGCGATGCTGGCCTTCAGGTAGTTGCCGGGGATGCCGGTGAAGAACGGGGTATACAGGATGTCCGAAGCGCTGGCATCCACGATGGCGGATTTGTAGCCTTCGCTGGCGTTGGCTTCCTCGCTGGCGATGAAGCGCGTACCCATATAGGCGAAGTCCGCGCCCATGGCCTGCGCGGCCAGGATGTGCGCGCCCGAGGTGATCGCGCCCGACAGGATCAGCGGGCCGTCATAGAAGCGGCGCACTTCGGACACCAGCGCGAAGGGGCTGAGCGTGCCCGCATGGCCGCCGGCGCCGGCGCACACCAGGATCAGGCCGTCCACGCCGGCTTCCAGCGCTTTTTCGGCGTGGCGGATGGTGGTCACGTCGTGGAATACCTTGCCGCCCCAGTCATGCACGCCTTTGACCAGGTCTCCGGGGGCGCGCAGGCTGGTGATGATGAGCGGCACGCGGTGGCTGGCGCACACGGCCAGGTCCTGCTCCAGCCGGTCGTTGGACTGGTGGATGATCTGGTTGACCGCGAATGGCGCAACCGTCGCCCCGGGGTTGGCCTCGCGGTGCGAGGCCAGGCCGGCCTGGACTTCGTCCAGCCAGTCGGTCAGCAGGCTTTGCGGACGCGCGTTCAGCGCGGGGAACGACCCCACGATGCCGCTGGTGCACTGCGCCACCACCAGCTTGGGGTTGGAGACGATGAACATCGGGGCGCAGATGACCGGCAGGGACATCTGGCCGTACAAATCAGTCACAAGAGAGTGGGGCATGGCGTCGTCGCGGAAAAAGGTCACTGGAGGACTTGAACATCGGGACTTGAGCATCCTAGGCGGGTGTGCCTATAATTACCTACCGACCGTCCGGTAATTAATTAATCCTTATTAAACGGCATGCGCTGAATCGCTGTCAATGGAGGTACGCGAGTCCCTCCGGCAGCTGCGGCGCGGCCCCTGCAAAGGCTGCCATGGCGACCTCCGCCCCTCCTGCCCAGAAACGCGCCCGCGCCGGCCGCCCACCCACCGTGGCGGCCCCGCGCGAACGCATCCTGGAAGAAGCCGCCAAGCTCTTCGCCCAAAGCGGCTACGACGGCAGTTCGGTGTCCGACCTGGCCGGCGCGCTCGGCGTGTCCAAGGCGGCCATCTACCACTACTACACCACCAAGCAGGACATCTACGACGCCATCATCCTGGCCGTGCTGAGCGGCCTGACGCAGGCCGTCGCCCAGGACGTCGCGCGGGCCGAGGGCGCCACGGCCCGCCTGCGCGCCTTCATGGTGGGCCACGCGCGCTACTTCGAGCAGCACCACGCCGAGTTCGTCACCATGCTGATCGGCTATTCCGGCATGGCGCTGACCGAACGCGAAGACGCCGCCCGGCTGCGCGACGGCTACGAGAAGCGCCTGCGCGAACTGATCGCGCAAGGCGTCGCCGCCGGCGAGTTCCGCGCGCTGGACGTGGCCGCTGCGGGCCGCGCCGTGCTGTCCATGCTGAATTGGATGGTGCGTTGGTACAAGCCCGGCCAGGGCGACAGCGCCGAAGCCATCGCCGCCGGCTATTTCGATCTATTGGTCGGAGGCATGCGCGCCTGAGGCGCGGCTGTCCCCGGCTTGCCCCGCTTTTTGTGAGACTCCCATCATGGCCCTCGATACCGAAACCCTGAACCTGTTGCTGGACGCCGTGCGCCGCTTCGTGCACGAACGCCTGATCCCCGCCGAAGACGAACTGGCCGAAAGCGGCCAGGTGCCGCCCGACATCGTCAACGAGATGCGCGAGCTGGGCCTGTTCGGCCTGTCCATCTCGCCCGACCATGGCGGCCTGGGCCTGACCATGGAAGAGGAAGTGCGCGTGGTCTTCGAGCTGGGTCAGACCTCGCCCGCGTTCCGCTCGCTGGCCGGCACCAACATCGGCATCGGCTCGCAAGCCATCGTGCTGGCCGGCACCGACGAGCAGCGCGCCCGCTACCTGCCCAAGCTGGCCAGCGGCGAATTGATCGGCTCGTTCGCGCTGACCGAACCCGACGCCGGTTCCGACGCGATGGCGCTGCGCCTGTCTGCGGTGCGCGACGGCGACAGCTACGTGCTCAACGGCACCAAGCGCTACATCACCAACGCGCCCATCGCCGGCCTGTTCTCCGTCATGGCGCGCACCGCGCCGGAACGCCGCGCCAATTCCATTTCGTGCTTCCTGGTCGAAGCCGGCACGCCGGGCCTCTCCATCGGCAAGCCGGACAAGAAGATGGGCCAGGCCGGCGCCCTGACCAGCGACGTGGTGTTCGACAACTGCCGCGTCCCGGCCAGCGCGCTGCTGGGCGGCGAAGAGGGCAATGGTTTCCGCACCTCGATGCGGGTGTTGGACAAGGGCCGCCTGCATATCTCGGCGCTGTGCGTGGGCATCGCCGACCGCCTGCTGAGCGATGCCGTGAAGTACGCCATTGAGCGTAAGCAATTCGGCCAACCCATCGCCGAATTCCAGCTGATCCAGGCCATGATCGCCGACAGCCAGGCCGAACTCTACGCCGCGCGCTGCATGGTGCTGGACGCCGCCCGCATGCGCGACCGCGGCGAGAACACCACCATGCAGGCCGCCTGCTGCAAGCTGTACGCCACCGAAATGGTGGGCCGCGTGGCCGACCGCGCGGTGCAGATCCACGGCGGCGCCGGCTACATGTCGGAATACGCGGTCGAGCGCTTCTACCGCGACGTGCGCCTGTTCCGCATCTTCGAAGGCACTTCGCAGATCCAGCAGCTGGTGATCGCCCGCGAAACCATCAAGGCGCATTCCTGAGCGCGGACCCGGCGCAAGAGGCTAATATCCTGCATGACTGACGGTGATCCGGCGCACGGCCCCAGGCCGCGCCGGCATATGACGCGCCAGCGGCCGCGCGCCGCCGGCATGACGGAATTCCAGTCTGGCTTGCGCGCCGCCGCAAGCCAGACGTTTTCATTTCTCTTCTAGCGAAAAGATTACTAATGTCGCAACGTCCCGCTCCCCTTACCGGCATACGCGTGCTGGACCTCACCCGCGTCCTGGCGGGTCCCTGGTGCACCCAGAACCTCGCCGACCTTGGCGCCGAGGTCATCAAGATCGAACGTCCCGGCGCGGGCGACGACACGCGGGCCTGGGGGCCTCCGTACCTGAAGGACGAGGCGGGCAACGACACCACGGAAGCGGCCTATTACCTGTCCGCCAACCGCAATAAGCTGTCGGTGGCGCTGGACATCGCCTCGCCGCGCGGCGCCGAGCTGGTGCGCGAACTGGCGCTGCAAAGCGACATCCTGGTTGAAAACTTCAAGGTCGGCGGCCTGTCGAAGTACGGCCTGGACTACGAAAGCCTGAAGGAACTCAACCCGCGCCTGATCTACTGCTCCATCACCGGCTTCGGCCAGACCGGCCCTTACGCCAGCCGTCCCGGCTATGACTTCATGATCCAGGGCATGGGCGGCCTGATGAGCATCACCGGCGAACGCGACGACCTGCCCGGCGGCGGTCCGCAGAAAGCGGGCGTGGCCGTGACCGACCTGATGACCGGCATGTACTCCACGGTCGGCATCCTGGCCGCGCTGCACGAACGCTCGCGCAGCGGCCTGGGCCAGCACATCGACATGGCGCTGCTGGACTGCCAGGTCAGCATGCTGGCCAACCAGAACCTCAACTACATGACCTCGGGCGTGGCGCCCAAGCGCGCAGGCAATGCCCACCAGAACCTGGTGCCGTACCAGGTCTTCGCGGCCAGCGACGGCCACCTGATCGTGGCGGTCGGCAACGACAGCCAGTTCCGCAACTACTGCGGCGCGATCGGCCTGCCCGAGCTGTCGGCCGATCCGCGCTTTGCCACCAATCCGCAGCGCGTGAAGAACCGCGCCGAACTGGTGCCGCTCCTGGCCGAACGCATGGCCACCGGCGCGCGCGACCACTGGCTGGCCGCGCTGGAAGGCGTGGGCGTTCCCGCCGGCCCCATCAACACGCTGGACCAGGTCTACGAAGACCCGCAGGTCCTGGCGCGCGGCATGAAGCGCGAGATGCCGCATCCGACCGCGGGCACAGTGCCCATCGCCGCCAGCCCGCTGAAGTTTTCCGACAGCCCCGTCGAGTACCGCCGTCCGCCGCCCATGCTGGGCGAGCACACCGAGCAGGTGCTGTCCGAGAAGCTGGGCCTGTCGGCCGAAGAAATCCTGGCGCTGGCGCAAAGCCGGGCCTGAACCCCATCCAATAAAAGCAGGAGAGTGGTGATGAAGGAGATTCAAACCATCGGCGTCGTCGGCGCCGGGGCCATGGGGCGCGGCATCGCGCAGATCGCGGCGCAAGCCGGGCTGCGCGTGCGCCTGTACGACACCAGCGCGGACGCCGTCGCGGCCGCGCGCGAGTCGCTGCGCCAGACCTGGGACAAGCTGGCCCAGAAAGGCAAGATGAGCGCCGCCGACGCGCAGGCGGCGCTGGAGCGCGTGGAATCCGCCACCGCGCTGACCGACATGTCGAACTGCCAGCTGGTGGTGGAAGCCATCGTCGAGCGCCTGGACGTCAAGCGTGATCTGTTCGCCGCGCTCGAAGGCGTGGTGGCCGAAGACTGCATCCTGGCGTCGAACACCTCGTCGCTGTCGATCACCGCCATCGCCGCCGCCTGCAAGCGGCCGCAACGCGTGGCCGGCTACCACTTCTTCAACCCCGTCGCGCTGATGAAGGTGGTCGAAGTCATCGACGGCCTGCGCAGCGCGCCCGAAGTCGGCGACGCGCTGGCCGAGCTGGCGCGCCGCATGGGCCACACGCCCGTGCGCGCCAAGGACATGCCCGGCTTCATCGTCAACCATGCCGGCCGCGGCATGAATACCGAAGGCCTGCGCGTGGCGCAGGAAGCCGTGGCGACCTTCGCCCAGGTCGACGCCGTCATGCGCGAGCAGGCCGGTTTCCGCATGGGCCCGTTCGAACTGCTGGACCTGACGGCGCTGGACGTGTCCCACCCCGTCATGGAATCCATCTACCGCCAGTTCTTCGACGAGCCGCGCTTCCGTCCCTCGCCGATCACCACCGTGCGCCTGGCCGGCGGCCTGATCGGCCGCAAGGCCGGCGAAGGCTTCTACGTCTACGCCGACGGCCAGAAGCAGGTGCCGGCCGAGCCGCCCGTACCCGCGCTGCCCGAGAACCTGAAGGTCTGGGTCAGCCCCAAGCACGCTGAAGGCTACGCCCGCGCCGCCGCGCTGGTCGAAAAGCTGGGCGCCACGCTGGTGACCGGCTCCACGCCTGACGCCGACGCGCTCATCCTGGTCACGCCCTACGGTGAAGACGTCTCCACCACCGTGTCCGCGCAAAGCCTGAACGCGGCCCGCACGGTCGGCCTGGACACGCTCTACGCCTTTGACAGCGCCAAGCGCCGCACCATCATGGTGTCGCCCGCCACTGAAGCCAAGTGGCGCGACGCCGCGCACGCGCTGCTGGCTGCCGACGGCGTGCCCGTCACGGTGATCGAGGATTCGCCTGGCTTCATCGCCCAGCGCATCGTCGCCACCATCGTCAACATTGCCAGCGACATCGCGCAGCAGCAGATCGCCACGCCCAAGGACATCGACCTGGCGGTGACGCTGGGCCTGGGTTATCCGGTGGGTCCGCTGGCCCTGGGCGACAAGCTCGGCGCCGACCGCATCCTGGAAATCCTGAAGAGCATGCAGCGCGTGACCGGCGATCCGCGTTATCGCCCCAGCCTGTGGCTGCAACGCCGTGTGCAGCTGGGCATGTCGCTGACCAAGGCGGCTGGCGAACAGTGATGCGATGAGCATGACAGGCGCCGACCTGGCATGCGCAAGAAAAAACCCGCAAGACATCGTGTCTTGCGGGCTTTTTTTTGCGACGCCGGCCGCCTCAGTTCGCCGGCTTGACCCCGATCAGGGACACCAGCGGCGTCCACAGCGCGATGTCGTCGCGGATGCGGCGCGCAAACTTCTCCTTCACTTCGCCTGCCCGCGGCTGGCTGCCGGAAGCGTCGAATTTGCTCAGCACGTCCGGGTCGCGCAGCATGACCTGCACGGCGTCGGCCAGCCTGTCCACCACTTCGGCGGGTGTGCCGGGGGGCGCGAACAGGCCATTCCAGGTTTCGATCTCGTGGCCGGAGATGGTGTCGGCGATGGCCGGGACGCCGGGCAGCTGAGGTACGGGCTGGCGGCTGGACACGCCCAGGAAGCGGATGCGGCCGCTGTCCTTGTACGGCAGGATCTCCGAGATGTTGGCCGAGTAGAGATCGGTCGTGCCGCCCATGGTGTCCAGCAGGGCGGGCGCACCGCCGCGATAGCCGATCAGCGTCGCCTCGATACCCGCGCGCTTGAGAAACACCAGCACCGACATATGCGACATCGACCCCTCGCCGCCGTGCGCGACGGTCAGCGCGCCCGGTTTGGCCCGGCCATACTCGATCAGTTGCGCCAGGTTCTGGAAACGCGAGCTGGACGGCACCGTGAGCACCAGTGGATTGCTGGCGATGTTGGCGACCGGCACCAGATCGTTCAACGGGTCGTAACGCACATTGAACAGAAAGCGCACCAGCGAAACCTGGCCGATGGAGCCCACCATCAGCGTGTTGCCGTCGTTGCGCGAGCGTATCAACGCATCGGTGGCAATGGTGCCGCCTGCGCCGGCCTGGTTCTTCACCACGACCGATGAGCCCAAGGTGCGGCGCAGCGAATCGGAGGTAATGCGCGCCACATAGTCGGTGTTGCCGCCGGGCGGATACGGCACGATCAAGGTGATGGCGGTCCCGTCCTGGGCGCGGACCAACGCGGGCAGCAGCAATGGCGCAGAGGCCAGCAGTCGCGAGAACTGACGACGATTCATGATGTTTTCCCCTTGTGTCGTAGTGGTGCGCGGCCTGGGCGTCAGCGTACCGCGGCAGCCATCTGGCCGCCGCCCTTGGCGCCGACCACTTTACCGTCCGCATACACCGTGGCGCCGCGCACCAGCGTATGCACAGGCTTGCCCTTGAGGCGGCGGCCGGCATAGGGGCTCCAGCCCACCAGGCTGAGCACGTCCTCGTCGCGCACTTCGTATTCCGTCTCCAGATCGACCAGCACCAGGTCGGCGTCCAGGCCCACGCGGATTTCGCCCTTGCTGCGCAACCGGAACAATTCGGCGGGCTTGGCCGAACATGCCTCGGCCACGCGTTCCAGGCTGATCTTGCCTTCCTGGGCCGCCGTCAGGAACATGCTCAGGTAGAACTGCGTCGACGGCGTACCGGTGTGGGCTTTCCAGCCATCGGTCCAGCCCACTTCCTTTTCTTCGCGCGTGTGCGGCGCATGGTCGGTGGCGATGATGTCGATCGTTCCGTCGTTCAGGCCTTCCCACAAGCCCGGCACGTTCTTCTCCGGCACCCAGTACGACAGCGCATACGAGCCCAGGCGCTGGATGGCCGACCATTCGCAACCCAGGAACAAGGCCCAGGGATTGATTTCGCAGGTGACCTTCTGGCCCGCCGCCTTGGCCTCGCGGATGAGTTGGACACTGCCGGCGGTCTGGGTGTGCAGGATGTGCAGATGGCAGCCGGCCGCCTTCTGCAGGCGCAGCAAGGTGGCGATGGCGGTTTCCCAGATCACGCCGTCGTGGGCGGCGTAGGCGCGCGCATAGGCGAGGGCGTCGCGCTCGCCCCGGTCCCAATAGGTCTGTTCGATCACGTCCATCAGGGCCTGGTCGTGTGGATGCACCATCAAGGGCACGTCCAGTTCAGCGCAGCGCTGCATGATGCGCAGCAGCTTGCCGTGGTCATGCACGCCGATGCCGGGCATGTGCGGATAGTCCCGTCCCGTGTCTACCACCATGAAGATCTTGAACGCGGCGATGCCCGTGGCGGTCATGGCTTCCATTTCCGACTCTATCGTCGGCGCCGGGTTGAAGTTCCAGTCGACCACGGCATCGCTGCGGTAGATGGCGAACTGCTTCTCCAGCAGGTCCAGCGAGTTTGGCGGCGGATTGACGTTGGGCATGCCCACGCTGGTGGTGACGCCGCCCGCGGCGCATTGCTGCGTGGCGGTGAGGATGGTGTCCTTGTACTCGAATCCCTTCTGCGAACCCTGGCGGTGGTGCGAATGCATGTCGATGGCTCCTGGCAATACTGCCAGGCCGCTGGCATCGATGACGTTGCGCGCGTCGGGCTCGCTGCCGGCCTCGTACAAGCCGGCGATCTTGCCGTCGCGGATGCCGATGGAGGCGCGCACCTGGCCCTGGGGAGTGACCACCAGGCCGTTCTTGATCAAAGTGTCCATGCTGTTTTCCTTGTGATGGGGAATGCCAAAACGATCAGGCCGCGCGGGCGGCAGGCGGGAGGGCGCGCTGGCGCACCGTGTTCCAGACCTGCAGGACGTAGTCCTTGCTCAGGCCCTTGGTGATAAAAACCATGCGGGATTGCCGGTCCGTGTCGGGCCATTGCGGCAACTCGGCAGGCGGATGGAACAGGCGCTGCACCGCTTGCAGCACGATGGGGCGTTCGTGGCCAGCGATGTGCAGGATGCCCTTCACGCGCAGCAGTTCGTCCGGGTGCGCCATGACCAGCGCATCCAGCCAGGCGCTGACCTGCGGCCAGTGCAAGGGGGCGGCGAAGTCCAGGCAGAAGCTGTCGATGCGCGCATGGTCATGGTCATGGGCATGCGCGTGTTCATGGTGATGCCCGTGCCCGTCCGCGTAGGGCGCGGCGTTGAGCCATTGCCGGGCCTGCTCCGGGCGCACGTCCATGTCATAGACGTCAGGACCTTCCAGCACGGAAGCATCCGGCCGGGTCGCAAGGTTGCAGGCCACGCGCATGGCACCCGGATTGACGCGCGCAAGCGTGTCCATCAGCGCTGCGAGTTGCGCTCCGGGCAGGTCAGTCTTGGTGACGATCAAGGCATCGGCGACAGCGACTTGCTTGACGGCCTCCGGGTGCGCGGCCAGGGTGGCCGGACCGTTGACGGCGTCCACCACGGTCAGCACGCGGTTCAGGCGGAACGAGCGCGCCACCGGAAATGTCATCAAGGCCTGGATGACCGGCACCACGTCGGCCATGCCCGTGGTCTCGATCAGGACGCGGTCGAAGGCCGGAATCTGGCCGGCGCTGCGCTTGGCGCGCAAATCGCGCAGCGTCTCCACCAGATCGCCTTGCACGGTGCAGCACAGGCATCCCGTGCTCAGTTCGATGGTGTTGTCGTTGCTGCTGGCGATCAGGGAATGATCGATGCCGATCTCGCCAAACTCGTTGACGATGACCGCCGCATCGGCCAGCGCGGGGTCGCGCAGCCAATGATTCAGCAAGGTGGTCTTGCCGCTGCCCAGGAAGCCCGTCAGCAACGTGACCGGAATACGCGGTTCGGGGGTCTCACCGTTTGCCATGATCCACCTTTGCAAAAAACATTAAATTCGCAACTATTGCGATTAAATGGATTTTTGCATCGAGTTGACGCTTTGGCAAGCCCCCGCGATTTCGCACCGTTGGCCCGGGGAGCAGACGGGAGGATGGCGCTGCTAGAATCGCGGGGGAATAAAATTTCGCAATGGATGCGAAATTTCGCGCCGTAGAGGCGTAACGACAGGGAGAGGGCGACGTGGCGGGTGAAATCAGGACGCGCAACCGGATACTGCACATCCTGCAGCTCTATGACAGGAGCGCCGCATGGTCGGTGGAGGAAATCGCCGTTGAAATGGATGTGTCGGTCAGCTCGGCCTATCGCGACGTGCAGGAACTGGTGCGCGCGGATTTCCTGACTCCGGTGATGGGCGCGCGCTATGTGCTGGGGCCGACGTTTGCCCATTTCGATCTGCTGATGCGCCATGGCGACCCCTTGCTCAAAGTGGCGGAGCCGCTGATGCGGCGGCTGGTGGCGGCAACCACGCCTTCGTCGGCCTCGGTGCTCACGCGCAGCTACCAGGACAAGGTCATGTGCATCCACCAGGAAATCGGCGATCCGGCCGCGCGCGTCGGCCGCTATGAACGCGGCGCCACCATGCCGATGTTCCGAGGCGCTACCTCCAAGGTCATCCTGGCGCACCAGAGCCGTCGCGCCCTGGAGCGCATGTACCTGGCCCATGAAGAGGAAGTGCGCGCCATTTCGCACTGGAAGAGCCTGAAGGACCTGTGCCTGGAACTCGATGCCATCCGCGAGGCGGGCGTCGCCGTCAGCGATTCAGAAATCACGCCGGGGACCACAGGCATTGCAGCGCCCATTTTCCTGGAGCAGCGCGTGGTGGCCGGACTGAGCCTGATCGTGCGTACCGAGCATTGCCGTCTCGAGCCTTTCCGCGCGGCGGTCATCGACGCCGCCAGCCAGATCAGCAGCCAGTTGGCCGCGGTGGACGGCGCCTGGGTCGCCCGCACCTGAACACAGGCCTCCAGCCGCTCAGTCGGATCGCAACTGGCGGTCCCGGCCCAGGCGGCGCAATTCATCCAGCGTGTGGCGCAGCAACTCCGAGGGCTCGCTCTCCCGCCGGACATACATGCCGACCGAGCGCGAGAGCGCCTGCCGCAGGCGGGTCTTGCGCACGCCGCGCTGCGTCGCGTTGTCCAGCGACGACTCCGGCAACAGCGCAATGCCGCAGTTGTGCTGCACGAAGCGCGCGATGGTGTTCAGGTCCCGCAGGGAATAGAGTGGATTGAAAGGCTGGGACGCGGCCTGAAAGGCGCGTTCGGTCAGGACGCGCACGCTGGTGCCAGGCGGCATGCTGATCAAGGGCAGCCGGGCCAGTTCCGTGGGCATCCAACGCGTGACGTCCGGTTTGATCTGGACGCTGTGGAACAGCACGAAGGGCTCGGTAAACAACTCCTGATAGACCAGGTCGGTAGCGCCTTCCTCGTTCATCGTGGTCACGGCAATGTCCACCCGCCGCTCGCGCAGCAATTGCAGGGCTTCGTTGGCGATGGGATCGTAGACCTCTACGCGGACCCGAGGGTGCTTGCGCGCGAGACTCTGGATCAATAGCGGGATGAGCGACGCCGCAAGCGTGGGCAAGGCCGCGACGGCGACGCGGTTGTTGCGGTCGCGCAGCCGATGGTCCAGTTCCAGCATGCCTTTCTCGTGCAGTGCCGTGATCTTGCGCGCGATCTCCAGGATGTCCTGGCCTTCGCGCGACAGGCGCACCATGCGAGTGGTGCGCTCGAAGAGTTTGACGCCCAGCGTCTCTTCCGTTTCCTTCAGCAGTTTGCTCAGCGTGGGCTGAGTCACATGCAGCATTTCGGCGGTCCTCTGGAAGCTCAGGGTCTCTGCCAGCAGCACGAAGATGCGCAGTTGTCTCGTCGTCAGATTCATTCTTCTTGTCTATCAATGCCGTTCAAATTGGAACTTAACCGGAGGAGCCGGCTGCCTTAGCCTCTACATCACGATCTTTCTCTGGAGCTGGGATGTTTCGTCTTGATGGCAAGGTAGCCCTGGTGACCGGTTGCGGCACGCTGGGCGAGGGGTGGGGCAATGGCAAGGCCGCCGCGGCGGTGCTTGCCAGGCAGGGCGCGGCGATTTTCGGTTGCGACCTGAACATCGACGCGGCGCGCCAGTCCGCGCAGGCCGTGGCCGCCGAGGGCGGCAAGATTACGGTCCGGCAGTGCGATGTCACGGATGGCGGCCAGGTGGCGGAACTGGTGCGGGCCTGCATGGACACATACGGCCGCATCGACGTGCTGGTCAACAACGTGGGCCGCTCGGAACCGGGCGATCCGGTCTCCATGCCGGAGGATCTTTGGCACGATCAGATCCAGGTGAACCTGACCTCCGCCTTCCTGTGCTGCAAGCACGTCATCCCCCTCATGAAGAGCGCCGGTGGAGGATCGATTATCAATATTTCATCCATCGCCGGGCTGCGTTATGCGGGCAAACCCCAGGTCGGCTACGCCGCCGCCAAGGCCGCCTTGATGCAGATGACGGCAACCACGGCTGTCATCTATGCGCAAGACGGCGTGCGGCTGAACTCGGTGGTCCCGGGACTGATGTTCACGCCCCTGGTGGAGCGCCTGGCGCAGAAATACGCCAAGGGCGATTACGAGGGGTTCGTGGCCCACCGCCATGCCCAGGTGCCGGCGGGCCGCATGGGCGACGCCTGGGATGTGGCCCATGCCGTGGCTTTCCTGGCCAGCGATGAGAGCCGCTACATCACGGGGCAACAGATCGTGGTGGATGGCGGCATCACCATGGCGACGCGTTGAGCGGAGGACAGTCGCGATGCATGTGCATGAGCAAGCGAGCGCCGGGCGCCTGGCGGGCAAAGTGGCCTTGATCTTCGGCGCAGGTTGCGTCGGACCGGGATGGGGCAACGGGCGAGCGATCGCCGTGCGTTTCGCCCAGGAGGGGGCTGTGGTGGTCGCGGTGGACATGCGGCCGGAGTCCTTGCCCGAGACTCTGGAGTTGGCTGGGCGCTACCGGTCCCGCATCGAAACCCACATCTGCGACGTGGGCGACGCTGCCCAGGTCGCCGCGTTGGTCGAAACCGTGGCGCGGCGGCACGGGCGGATCGACATTCTGGTCAACAACGTGGGAGGCCCCATTCCCGGCGGTCCGGCGGCGCTTACGCAAACGGATTGGCATAGGCAGCTCGACCTGAACCTGACCTCGGTGTACACGACCTGCCACTACGTCCTGCCCATCATGGAGGAGCAGGGCGCCGGCGCCGTGGTCAACGTGTCCTCGACCTCGGCCATACGCTGGACCGGCGCGCCGCAGGTCGGCTATGCGGCCGCCAAGGCGGGCGTGATGCAGTTCGGCCGCGTGGCCGCCGTGGAATACGCCAGCAAGGGGGTGCGCATCAATACGGTCTTGCCGGGCCAGCTCCATACGCCGCTGGTCGATGCCTTCCTCGCTGGCCAGCAGAGCGCGGGCGATATCGACGCCCTGCTGGAGCGGCGGCGGCGCCGCATTCCGCTGCCGTTTTCCGGCGATGGCCGGGACACGGCCAATGCCGTGCTCTTTCTCGCCTCGGACGAGGCGCGTTTCATCACCGGAACCGAGTTGATCGTGGACGGGGGCATGAGCGCCCGCTGCGACTGAAAACCAAGCTGAGGAGAATCACGATGGCGCGAATTGAATATGCGGATATCGCCAGGCCGGAGATCCGGCCGCTGGTCGAACGCATCGAACGGGAGCGGTCCAGCCTGCCGAATCTCTATCGGATGCTGCTCAACAGCCCCCCGGTGGCGCAAGGCTGGCTGGCCTATCTCACGGCGATACGCCAGCACAGCGGGCTTGCGCCCAAACTGCGGGAGATGCTCATCCTGCGCGTCGCGGTGCTGAACCAGGCCGATTACGAGTTCGATCAACATCTGCCGATCGCCTTGAAGGCGGGCTGCAGCGAAGATCAGGTGCAGGGCTTGAAGACCGGCAATTTCGCATCGCTGGACTTGGGCGAACGCGCGGCCATGGCGTATTGCGACGAGATGACGCGCGACATCCGGGTCCGGGACGTCACGTTCGCGGCCATCCGCGAGGCTTTCGATGCCCGCGCGATCGTTGAGATCACGGCCACGGTGGCCGCGTACAACATGGTGTCGCGCTTTCTGGAGGCGATACAGATCGACCACGAATGAACGGCTTCTTGCACAGCCGGTAAATAAGAAAACAGGAGACATGCATGCACAGCTTCAAACGATTTGGTGGCGCGTTCGCATCCCTTGCGCTGGGCCTGGCCCTGAGCGCGACAGCCCATGCCGGCTATCCGGCAAAGCCGGTGCAACTGATCATTCCGTTCGCGCCCGGCGATACCGACCAGATGTTGCGGCCCATCACCGAGAAGATGGGGAAATACCTGGGCCAGCCCATCGTGATGAACTACAAGCCCGGCGCGGGAGGAGGCATAGGCGCGGCATACACGGCCTCGGCGGCGCCCGACGGCTATACCATCGTGGGCAGTTCGCCGGGGGCGCTGGTAGTGGTTCCGCTGGCCAACAAGGAAATCAAGTACACAACGGAGTCCTTCGCTCCGGTCGCCGCGATATCCCTGGGCGGCATGATGATCGTCGCGCCCGGGAAGTCCAGGTACAAGACCCTGGCCGACGTGGTGGCCGACGCCAAGGCGCGTCCCGATGCCATCTCCTACGGCACCTCGGGAGCCATGGGCATCAGCCATCTGTTGGGCGAAACGTTCGCCTCGGAGGCCAAGGTCAAGTTGCGCCACATTCCCTTCCAGGGCAGCACGCCGGCGGTCACCGCCTTGCTGGGCGGCCACACGGATATCGCCGTGTCCGCAGTGGGGCCGGCGCAGGCGCATATTCAGTCCGGCGGCTTGCGGCCACTGGCCGTCTTCAGCAGCAAGCGGTTGGTGGCCTATCCGGACGTGCCGACCCTGCGCGAACTGGGCTACGACGTCGGCAGCCCCACCATCTACGGGCTGATGGCGCCCAAGGGCACGCCGCCCCAGGTGGTCGACGCCTTGTACCAGGCTGCCCGCAAGGTCGTGGCGGAGCAGGGCGATGAGGTGAACAAGACCCTGGGCGGCATAGGCGCGGAAATCAGCGTGCTGAGCCCGCAGGAGTACGGCGCCTATCTGCAGGAGCAGCGAGCGTTGTTTTCCAGGGCGATCGGCCTGATCCGCGAATAATCGGCGTGCCAGCGCGCGCAAAGAAAAAGCCCCTTGATTTGCTCAAGGGGCTTTTTTCATCATGGGAGGCGAGTCTTACTTCGCCGCATCCACCATGTACTGCACCGCTGCGCGGATGTCGTCTTCCGAGGCGTTGGCCGCGCCGCCCTTCGGGGGCATCGGCGGCTTGCCTTGCATGGCGACCTTGACCATCGCGTCCATGCCGGTCTTGATGTACGGATCCCAGGCGGCCTTGTCGCCGAACTTGGGGGCGTTGGCCACGCCGGTGGCATGGCAGGCGAAACAGACGCTCTTGTACAGCTTTTCGCCGGCCGGGTTGACTGCCGCGGCTTGCGGCGCGGCGGCCTGGGCTGCCGGAGCAGGGGCGGGCGCCGCGGCGGCCGGTGCCGCGGCCGCGGGAGCAGCAGCAGCCGGGGCAGCAGCAGGCGCCGCAGCTGCGACGGCTGGAGCGGCAGCGGCTTCCTTCTTGTCGCCTTCCGCAGCCGGAGCGGCGGGTTCGGGCAGCGAAGCGCCCGACTTGTTGGCCATGTACACCACGGCGCGCGCGACTTCGTAGTCGGACAGCGTGGGGTTGCCGCCCTTGGCGGGCATGCCGCCCTTGCCGTGCAGGGCCACGTTCATCATGGCGTCGTAGCCCGCGGTGATGAAGGGCGCCCAGGCGGCGTTATCGCCCACCTTGGGTGCGCCAGCCACGCCGGCGGTATGACAGGCCGTACAGACGGCGGCGAAGACCTGTTCGCCGGTCTTGAAGACCTTGGGGGCATTCGCATCGACCAGCTGGAAACCCGCGACGGGGGCGATGCGCTTGGCGACGGCTTCCTGGGACAGCGTGTCCGAACCCGCTCCTGTCTTGGTGCCCGAGACCACCATGTTCACCAGTAGGATGATGATGGCGATCGGGATCACGAAAGACAGGACGATCGTGACGATCAGTTGCTTCGGGGTCTTGATGGGGGAGGAGTGCTCTTCTATGTGTTCCTGCTCGTTGCTCATGACCAAATCCTGCTAACGGGTACCGGGGGCGCCTGGCGGCGGCAACAGAAAATCAGTACTGCACAAGTCGGCGGCATGAAGAGCCCGCCTTGCAAGCAAACGCTGGATTATATAACGGTGTCATAGACACGAGTCCAATGCAACCGACGGGGTTTTCGCTGAGTTTGACGGAAGATTTGATCCAGTTCATGCAGTTCAGCGAAAACTGGGTACAATACCGCCTCCTTGCGCTGCGCCCGTAGTTCAATGGATAGAATGAGAGTTTCCGAAGCTCTTGATACAGGTTCGATTCCTGTCGGGCGCGCCACCAACTCCAAGACTAAGAATGGCTTGGGTCCACACTGGGCCTGACGTGGCTGTTCCGACTCCGGTTCAGAAGGTCTGATTGGCCTCTCCGGAAGGTGCCGCGCAGCAAGTCGCCGCATCTTGTCTCCTCCTCGCTGATTTGCGATCTTGTCGATCCACTTCGAGTAGACCTCGAAGAGCAGCTCCTCGCGTATGCGCTCCCGAATGTCTAGCTCCCGCAACTCTGATCTCCAGATTCCGAGGGCTGCGGTGCCGGCCATCCACTCGCGGCGGAAGTTGTACCGACTCCCCCGGAGGCAATCTTCTGAGGATTCAAGCAGAAGGAATATTCCCTTGATGGAATATTCCTTCGGGGCTATAATTCGGTTGCCGTGCTGACGGGGGAGCGATGGCCTGGGAAGTCGAGTTCACGGACGAATTTGAGGTTTGGTGGAATGGTCTGTCGGAGCGAGAACAGGAGTCTGTCGCCGCTACCGTTGGTCTTCTGGAAGCTCGTGGCACCACCCTCGGCTTCCCGCATTCCAGCGGCATCAACGGTTCCAAGCACGAGCACATGCGGGAGCTTGGGACTCAAGCCGGAGGCCGCCCGCTGCGCACGTTGTATGCCTTTGATCCAAGGCGAGCGGCAATTTTGTTGATAGGCGGGGACAAGACGGGCAACGATCGTTGGTATGAAGAGTTTGTGCCGTTGGCAGACAAACTATATGACGATCATTTGAGATTATTGCGAAAGGAAGGGCAGATAAATGGCTAGGAAATTTGGGACGCTCCGCGCCGCCATGTCGCCGGAATCACAGCTTCGCGCCAAGGCTGCCACAGAGCAGATGCTTCAAGAGATGCCGCTTCAGGAACTGCGACAGGCACGAGGTTTGTCGCAGAAAGTTCTGGCAGAGGTGTTGCATGTTCAACAGCCGTCCATTGCAAAAATGGAGAAGCGGACGGACATGTATATATCAACGTTACGAAGCCACATTGAGGCAATGGGTGGCAAGCTTGAAGTGGTCGCTCGTTTCCCGGATGGCGCTGTCAAGATCACCAATTTTTCTGATCTGGCCGCGTAGAGTCTGGGGTCATAGGAGAGCAGTCCAGTCCGCCGCGGATCCTTGCGCGGACTGCCAACGCTCTTGATCCGATCGCCAAATCTGCAAGCTTCCTGCCGTCTCAGGTCGTAGTCTGCACATGCAGCCGGCTGGACTTGCAGCGGTGCAAGGCGCGGTAGTGCTCCAGCGCGCGCCCGTTGGCGCCATAGGCGATGGACTCGATGCGCAGCAGGGGTTCGGGTTCCTTCATGCCCAGCAATTCGCAGGTCTGGGCGTCCGGCTGCACCGCGTCGATCCAACGTTCCGCGCGCACGATGCGCAGGCCGTACTGCCTGCGCAGTACGTCATACAGCGAGCGGTTTTCCAGGCGGGTGCGGTGCAGGCCCGGCACCAGATCGGCGGGCACGGCCGTTTCCACCAGCAATTGCAGTTCGCCGTCGACGCTGCGCAGGCGCTTGAGCGCCACGACCTGGCTGTCTTCGGCCAGCCCCAGCGAACTGGCTTCGTGCGTCGTGGGTGCGCGTAGTTCCTGCAGCAGCACCTGGGTGCGTACCGTGCGGCCCTTGCGTTCCATTTCGTCCGAAAAGCCCAGCACGGTGGACACGAAGTCTTCGTCGCGCTCGCGCGCCGATACGAAGGCGCCCTGGCCGCGGATCTTGTAGATCAGGCCGTTGCGGACCAGGTCCGCCAGCGCTTCGCGCACGACGATGCGCGAAATGCCATATTGCTCGCCGAACTCGGCCTCGGTGGGCAGCTTGTCGCCGACGGCCAGTTCGCCTTGCAGGATCTTGCCGCGCACCACGTCGCGGAACTGAGTCCAAAGCGGGGCGCCGGCGCTGCGGTCCAATATGGCTTCGGTGGAGATGGGGCTGCTCATGTCGTCAAAGAGTTTGAAATCGAACCTGTAGCCAAGGCGGATTCGGCGGGCTCTGCCCAGGACGCCTCGTCTGGAGGAAGTTGAACACAATGCCGGTCCCGCAGCGTCGCGGTGCAGGCTCGTAACTCGTCTTGCCGGCGCGCGAGGCTCCAGCCCAGCTCGGCCGCGGCGATATCCGCCAGTTCCGCCAGCAGTGCCGGCGTGACTTGGCCGCGGATGGCCAGCAAGGTGCGCCGGATCACCAGGTCGGCCAGGTGCTGCACAGCCGTTTCGCGGCACAGATAGCGGATCTCGGCGGTTGAATGATCTGGCGCGTGGCGCAAGGGCTTATCGCCCGCCGCGGCGAAATCCGCCGCCATGGCGCCTGCCCGTGAACCATAGCGCATGAACAGTTCGGCGACGCGCCCGCGGTCCAGCGCGGCGGCTGCCTGAATGCTGTCCAGAAAGCGTTGGCGTCCCGCCGCATCGGCAGGCATGCCCGCCCCGCCGCCGATAGCCACCTGCTCGGTCGACTGGCGCCGTGCGCGGCCCAGCTGCTGCAGCACCGCGTCGGCCGCCAGTTGCGCCAACGAACGGAAGGTCGTCCATTTGCCGCCGACCAGGCACACCATCGGCACCTCGCGCCGGGCGTTGGGCGGGTCGATCACCACCGCGTGATCGCGCGATATCTGTCCGGGCTTGTCGGCATCCGACTGGGCCAGCGGCCTGACGCCCACGTAAGTGTAGACCACGTCCTTGCGGCTGAAATGCAGGCGGGGAAACACCTCATGCAACACGTCGAGCAGGTAGTCGATCTCCGCCGGCTCGGTCGCGGCGAGGTCGGGATCATCAATCGGAATGTCGGTGGATCCCACCAGCACCCGGTCCAGGAACGGGTAGACGATGCACACCCGGCCGTCGGACGCTTCGAAGTAAGCCATGCGCCCCTGGAGCGCGGCGCGTAGCGCCGGATGGTCCAGGATCAGGTGTGACCCCTTGGTGCCCATGACGCGCGAGCCATCGCCTTCCAGGGCGCCGGCCGCGCGGTCCAGCCAGGCTCCCGTCGCGTTGACCACCGTGTCGGCAGTGACTTGCACGGATTCGCCGGTCAGCGCATCGCGCAGCGTAATGACGCGGCCTTGGCAAGCCGTCACGCTGCAGTAGTTCGATGCGACCGAGGCCGGATGGCCGCGATGCGCATCGTCGATCAGTTCCAGCACCAGCCATTCCGGATGCCGTATCCAGGCGTCGTAGTACGTGGCCGTCCAGCGCACCGCCGCGCCGAACAGCGTACTGTCCGCCGCCGGCACGCGTTCGATGCGATGTTCCGGCATGACGCGCTGGTTGCGGCCCAGCTTGTCGTAGAGGCGCAAGCCCAGTCCCACCACGCACCGCCCGCGCGCGCCCGGCGAGGCGTTCAGGCCGGCAAAGCGCAGCATGCTGCCCCACAGGCCGCCGAAGCGGCTGGATAGCGGCACCACGGTTTCCAGCGGCTGCACCAGGTGCGCCGCGTTGCGCAGCAGCAGATTGCGTTCGCGCGTGGCTTCCGCCACCAGGGAAAAGGATCCGCTTTCCAGGTAGCGCAAGCCGCCGTGGATCATGCGCGATGGCGCGCTGCTGGCGCCTGCGGCCACATCGCCCTTGTCGACGATCAGGCAATCCACGCCCTGCAGCGACAGGTCGCGGAACACGCCAGCGCCGTTGATGCCCGCGCCAACGATCACGGTGGAAAAATGGCGGCCCGCCAGGGAGGCCGGGCGCACGAAAGGCGAGGTGCGCGGGGTCATCGGGCGGGTCCCGCAAGATGGCCGAAAGCAAGGGCCATGCTGTCCACCAAGCCATGGAAGCTGTCGTAGAAGTCGGCGTGCGCCTGCGCTTCGGCGGCAAGGGGCTCGACCCGTTCGCATGGGGCGGGCAGCAAGTCATCGCCGCCAGGGTTTTGCGACAGCGCGGCATACAAGGCGGCGCCGCGCGCGCCGGTTTCGTCGTCGCCGCAGCGTTCCACGGCGTGGCCCAGAAAGCCCGCCAGCAGGCGCGCCAAGCGCAAGTCCCGGGCGCCGCCGCCCAACGCGGCCACTCTGCCCGGCACGCCCAGACCAAGCGCCGCCAGGCGTTTCAGATGCCGCGCGTGCAACGCCACCACGGCGTCGACCACGGCGCGCGCCATGTGCGCGCGGGTGTGATGCCCTTGCAGGCCGACGTATCCCGCGCTGGCTCCCGCCGGCCAGCTGCCGCCATTGATGAAGGGCAGAAAACGCAGACCCTCGGCTCCCAAGGGCACCTCCATCGCGCAATTCACCGCCGCGGCCGCATCCTGGAACTGCAGGGTGCGCGCCAGCCAGGCCACGTTCGCCATCGATGAGGGGCTGTTTTCCAGATAGAGCCTGCGATCCGGATCGCCGAAGCTGACGATGGCGCCAACTTCCGGCTTCGGTTCGCGGGCCGGCGCCACCACCGCATTTACGCACCAGGTGCCGAGTACGGCCACGGCATGGCCCTGGCGTTCTGCATTCACCGCTTTCAGCGAGGCGAGCAGATCGATTGCGCCCAGCGCCACGGGCAGGCCGGCCGGCAAGCCGAAGGCGGCCGCCTGGGCTGGCAGTAGCCGGCCGATCACGGCGCCGCTGGGCGCGATGGGCGCCAGCGCCGTGGCGGCCAGGCCGGACAGGCCGGCTGCCTCGCAAGCCATCGTGGACCAAGTCCCGGCATCGAGCGACAGCAGGCCCGCCGTACTGGCGTCGCTGGCGTCCGTGGCGATCTCGCCGGTCAACAGGAACCCCAGATAGTCCTTGGCGAACAGCAGGTGGCGGATGCGGCCGAGTTGACCGGCGTCCGCGCCGTAGAGTTCGGCCGCGATCAGCGACGACTGCCCCGACCATGGCCGGCAGCCGACTTCGTCATACAGCGCGTCGCCCATGCGGCGGCCCAGCGCCCGGGCGCGGGCGGCGGCGCGCTGGTCGGTCGATGCCACCGCGCGGCCTCCCAGCAATTGACCGCTGGCATCCAGCGCATACAAGCCGGCGCCATGACCCGTGCAGCACAGCGCGCGCACGTCGGCCACGCGCGGACCCAGTTGGGCGGCCACGCCTTGCAAGGCCCGCGCCAGCGCCGTGTGGATGGCGTCCGCGGGCAGCTCGCAACCGCCTTGCGCCAATTGCCGATAGGGCAGCGCGCCGCCCGATGCGGCCAGTGTGGCGCCGCTCCCGGCCTCGAAGGCAACCGCCTTCAAGCCCGTGGAACCCATGTCTATGCCGAGGTAGATGTCTGTTCTCATGTCATAACATTGTCTACGGAAATTTCACGCAGGATAGCAGTGTTTCCCCTAGTAATTTAAAAAATCCGGCTGCAATATAGTTCAGCGATGTCATAACAACGATTCGACCGAAACAGGTTGAACAACAGGCACCGAGGGCTGCAGGGTTCTTGGAACGATGCGAAAAAAGGAGCGGAACATGAGACGAGATTTCTTGAAGACCGTAGCGGCGGCGGGCGCCGGCCTGGCGAGCGCCAACGCCTTTGCGCAGAACACCCCGCAAGCCCCCGGGCTGCGCGGCAACGCCAATGATGTCTACGTGATGAACGTGATGGTGTCCGGGGTGGAGTACTGGTTTCCTGTCTACGAAATGATGAAACAGCTGGGCCATTCGCTCGGCGTGCGCACCCGCTATTCGGGCACGCCCGAATACGACGTCAACAAGCAGCTGGCCTCGTTCGAGCAGGAACTGGCGCGCAAGCCGGCCGGCATCCTGCTGCATCCCATGAACCCCGACCCCTTCATCGAACCCATCAACCGCGCCGCGGCCATGGGCATTCCGGTGGTGACCTTCGCGGCCGACTCGCCCAATTCCAAGCGCGTGTCGTTTGTCACGTCCGACAACGACCGCGAAGGCGCGCAGGCCGCCGACGCCATTGCGGCCTCGCTCAATGGCAAGGGCGAGTACGCGGTGCTGGAAAACCCCGGCCAGGACAACCATGACCGCCGCGTCGCCGCCTTCATCAATCGCATGAAGACCCAGCACCCCGGCATGAAGCTGGTGGGCCGCGCGGCCAGCAACCAGGATCCGAACAAGGCATACCAGGCCACGCTGAGCCTGGCGCAGGCCAACCCCGCCCTGGGCGCGCTGTTCATGCCCGAAGCCAATTCGGCGCTGGGCGCGGCGCAGGCCTCCATCGAGACCAAGAAGAACATCAAGGTCCTGTGCTGCGACGTGAACGCCAAGATCCTGGACATGATCAAGTCGGGCGAGGTCTTTGGCTCCGTCAACCCGAACCAGGGCGTGCAGGGCTACATGGGCATGATGCTGCTGTTCCTGGCGCGCAACCAGCAACTGATCGACCCGATGAACGACGCCAAGCGCAACGGCACCAACCCCATGGCCGTGCCGTTCCTGGACAACGGCCTGTCCATCGTCAGCAAGGCGAACGCCGACGACTTCTATTGGGACAAGTACCTGGCGCGTCGCGGCACCAAGGGCATCAACGAATGAAGGCGCCCGCAGCGCTGCTGGAACTGCAAGGCATCAGCAAGCAGTTCGGCGCGTCCAAAGCCCTGGCCGACGTGCGCTTCACGCTGCGCCGGGGCGAAATCCATGCCTTGTGCGGCGAGAACGGCGCTGGCAAGTCGACGCTGATGAAGATCATCGACGGCATCCATCAGCCGGACAGCGGCGACATCTACCTGGAAGGCGAGCGCGTGGCCATCAATGGGCCGGCCCATGCGATGCGCCTGGGCATCGGCCTGGTCCACCAGGAAATCTCGCTTTGCGGCGACGCGACCGTGGCCGAGAACATCTTCATGCCCATGATCAGCGCCGGCGCGCAGGCCTGGATGGACTATGCCGGCCTGCAAGAGCGCGCCGCGGCCGTGCTGCGGCGGCTGGGCCAGGACATCGATCCGGGCTTGCGGGTCGATGCGCTGGGCATATCCAGCCAGCAGTTGGTCGAGATCGCCCGCGCCTTGACGCTGGACTGCAAGGTGCTGATCCTGGACGAACCCACCGCCGCGTTGACGGAAGTGGAGTCCGTGGCGCTGTTCCGCGTATTGCATGACCTCAAGGCCCAGGGCATCGGCATCGTCTACATCAGTCACCGCATGGCCGAGATCTTCGAGCACTGCGACCGCGTCACGGTGTTGCGGGACGGCCGCGACGTGCACAGCGCCGATATTGCGGCGCTTTCTCCGGATGCGCTGGTGCGCTGCATGGTGGGCCGCGACCTGGGCAACTATTACCCGCCCCGGCAGGCGGCTGGCGATGCGCCGGCCGAGACCCTGCTGGAAGTCGAGGACCTCGCCGATGGCGCCGCCGTCCACGGCATCTCGTTCACGCTGCGCCGGGGCGAAATCCTTGGCATCTCCGGCCTGATGGGCGCGGGCCGCAGCGAACTGGCCGAAACCGTGTGCGGCCTGCGGCGCGCGCGGCGAGGCGCCGTGCGGCTGCGCGGCCAGCCCCTGCGGCTGCGCCGCTACGCCGATGCCCTGCGCCACGGCATCGCCTACCTGAGCGAAGACCGCAAGGCCGCCGGCCTGTTCCTGGACATGCCGATCGAGCAGAACGTGTCTTCGATGGCGCTGCGCCGCATCAGCTCGCGCTTCGGCCTGCTCAAACGCGCGGCGGAACGCAGCCTGGCCGTCGAGCTGGGCGCCCGGCTCAGGCTCAAGTCGGACGGCGTGGCGATCGATGCCAGTTGCCTGTCGGGCGGCAACCAGCAGAAGGTGGCCATCGCCAAACTGCTGGCGACCCGCCCCTCGGTGCTGCTGATGGACGAGCCGACGCGCGGCGTGGACGTCGGCGCCAAATCCGAGATCCATCACCTGCTGCGCGACCTGGCCAATCAGGGCGTGGGCGTGGTGGTGATCTCGTCCGAGCTGCCGGAGATCATCGGGCTGTGCGACCGGGCCCTGGTCATACGCAACGGCAGGCTCGCCGGAGAACTGGCGGCAAGCGAGATGACGGAAGAAAAACTGCTGCGGCTGGCCTCGGGCCTGACCGCCGAGGAGGCCACATGACGAGCGACCTGAAAACCCAGCCGGCGGCGCAAGCGGTCCTGATGCCTCCCGCCGCCGGCCTGCCGACGGAGCCCCGCTCAGGGCGCCGGCTGGGCAGCTTCCGCGAAGCGGGACTGCTGCTGATCATTGCCGCGTTGTGCGTCGTCATGAGTTTCGCATCGCCGCATTTCCTGACTTGGGAAAACGTGCGCGCCATGCTGCTGTCGTTTTCCATCGAAGGCATCGTGGTGGTCGGCATGACCATTCTGGTCATCGTCGGCGGCATCGACTTGTCGGTGGGCTCGGTGGTCTGCCTGGCCATGGTCATCACCGGCAAGCTCTTCCTGCTGGGGCTGGACCCATGGACCGCGAGCCTGGCCGCGATCGCCGTCTGCACGATGGTGGGCGCGCTTATCGGCGGCTGCGTCACGCGCATCGGCCTCAGCCATTTCATCGCGTCGCTGGCGTTCATGGTGATCGTGCGCGGCCTGTGCCTGGCAATTACCCAGGGTACGCCGCAATCGCTGTTCTCATTGCCCCCGCAGTTCAAGTTCATCGGGCAGGGATCCATTGCGGGCATACCCGCCGTCATCCTGATCTTCGCAGCCATCGTCGTCGTCAGCGACTTCGCGTTGCGCCGCGCCTCCTTGTTGCGCAAGGTGTTCTACACCGGCAGCAATGAAAAGGCGGCGCTCTATGCCGGCATCCGCACCGGCCGCGTGAAGTTCTGGGTCACGGTGCTGTGCTCGACCTTGGCCGGCGTCGCCGGCGTGGTCTACACGGCCCGCTTCGGCGCTGCCACGCCCAACTTCGGCGTGGGCATGGAACTCAACGTCATCGCGGCGGTTGTGATCGGCGGCGCCAGCCTCAAGGGCGGTTCGGGCACCGTGCTGGGCGCGGTGTTGGGCCTGGCCCTGCTGTCGGTCGTTACCAGCTCGCTCATCCTGCTAGACGTGTCGCCGTACTGGCAAGACGTCGTGAAGGGGCTGATCCTGCTGGGCGCCGTCACCGTCGACCATCTCATGAACGTCAAAAAGGTTTCCCGATGAAGACTACAACACTGGGCGCGTCCGGCATCGTCTGCGAATCCGTCGGCCTGGGCACCTGGGCCATGGGCGGCTGGATGTGGGGCGGCGGGGACGACGCGGCCGCCATTGCCGCCATCCAGGCGTCCCTCGATGCGGGCGTGCGGCTCATCGACACCGCGCCTGCCTATGGCCTGGGGCATGCCGAAAGCCTGGTCGGCCAGGCCCTCAAGGGGCGCCGCCAGCAAGCCGTCATCGCCACCAAATGCGGACTGGTCTGGCACACCCGCCAGGGCGAGCATTTCTTCGACGAGGAGGGCCAGGCCGTGCACCGCCACCTGGGCCGCGCCTCCATCTTCCACGAAGTGGAGCAAAGCCTGGCGCGGCTGCAGACGGACTATATCGACCTCTACATCACCCATTGGCAGGACGCCGGCACGCCCGTCGCCGAGACCATGGACGCCCTGTTGGATCTGAAGCGGCAAGGCAAGATCCGCGCCATCGGCGTCAGCAACGTGGATCCCGGCACCTTGACGGAATACCTGCGCCATGGCCCGGTCGACGCCATCCAGGAACGCTACAGCCTGATCGACCGCGAGATCGAAGCCACGCTGATGCCGCTGTGCCGCCGCCACAACGTCGGCATCCTCGGGTACTCCTCGCTGGCGCTCGGCCTGCTGGGGGGCCCCATCGATCCAGAGCGCCGCTTTACCGGCGACGACCAGCGTGCCGGCAACCCCCGCTTCAGCGTCGCCAACCGCAGCCGGCTGCAAGGCTTCTTCGCGGAACTGGAGCCGCTGCGCCAGCGGCTGGACTGCTCGGCTTCGCAGCTGATGATCGCCTGGACCACGCGCCCAGGCGGCGTGTCCGTGGCGCTGTGCGGCGCCCGCACGCCGCAGCAGGCCATGCAGAACGCCGGCGCCGCCGCGCTGGAACTGTCGCCTGAAGACCTCGGCGCCATCGACCAGGCGGCCGGGCGCCACCTGCAAACACTGGATTGAACAAGGAATTCCCATGCTGCACAGAAAAGAAGCGCGTCTGAACCGGCTGCTGAACGGCGGCCGTTGCCTGGACATCGCCGTCGACCACGGCGTTTGCAATGAACCCAGCTTCCTGTCCGGACTGGAGGACATGCCGGCCGTGATGGAACAGCTGGCCGCGGCGCGGCCCGACGCCATCCAGCTGAACTACGGCCAGGCCGACCTGCTGCAGCAGCGTCCAGGCCGGGACAAGCCCGCGCTGGTCATGCGCCTGGACATGGGCAACCCCTACAACGCCACGACCCATCGCGTCATGTGGGCCGTGCTGCAGAACGAGCAGGACCCGGTGCTGCCTGCGGTTCAGATAGACGCGGCCTGCGTGGTGGTCAACCTGTTCATGCTGCCGGACGAACCCGACCTGTTTCGCCAATGCGTCGCCAACATCGCGCGAGTCCGTGCGGACTGCGACCGCTACGGCATGCCGCTGATGATCGAACCCCTGGTCATGGCCCCGCACTCCGCGCGCGGCGGCTACATGGTCGATGGCGACGCCGAGAAGATCGTCACGCTGGTCAGGCTGGCGCGTGAAATGGGCGCCGATATCGTCAAGGCCGACCCCACCACCGCCACGCGCGATTTCCATCGCGTGGTGCAGGCGGCGCGCTGCCCGGTGCTGGTGCGCGGCGGCGGCCGCGAAGACCTGCGCCAGGTCTTCGAGCGGTCGCGCGAATTGCTGGATGAAGGCGCGGTGGGGCTGGTATACGGCCGCAATGTCTACCAGCACGCCGATCCGTCCTCAGTGGTGCGGGCGCTGATGGCCATGATCCATGACGACGCCAGCGCCAGGCAGGCGTGGGACCTTTACGAAGCAGGCGGCCGATAGGGCGCGCGGCGCTTCGGCCGCACGGTTCCTAGTGCTCCTCCTTGGCATGGTTGATCGTGTACTTGGGAATGGCGACGGTAAGGTCTTCCTCCGCGACGATCGCCTGACAGCTCAGGCGGGACTGCGCTTCCAATCCCCAGGCGCGGTCGAGCAGATCCTCTTCGGACTCATTCGCTTCGTTCAAGGATTCGAAACCCTTGCGCACGATGCAATGGCAGGTGGTGCAGGCGGCACTCATGTCGCATGCATGTTCTATTGCAATGCCGTTGGCCAGCAAGGCCTCGCAGATCGTGGCGCCGGCCTGCACCTCCAGCTCGGCGCCTTCGGGCGCCAGTTCTGCGTGTGGGAGTACGGTGATCTTGGGCATATCTGATTCCTGTTCAAGGACGTCTCCCTGTTCAAAGGAAGGCGTAGTGGCGTGAGAGAAGCCTGGGGCTTACCAACGTTGGAATGTCAAGGCCGCCAGAAATGCGCGAGAACCCTGTGGAAATCCACACGATCGGTCTAAAATCCGCACACGTTTCGATCCGTGCCTGCACAAGCGGCAGGTCCCTCGCACGTAACATCCCACGCCATTGCAGCCCGCCATCGGTCAGACTTCCGCTTCCGCGCCGCCAAGTTCGTCCTATGCCGCCCGCATCCATCAGGTGCAGGTCGACGCATTGCGCCGAAGCTTTCCGTTCGCCCTGGCCGGGTCGCTGATCAGCGCCTGTTTTTCCGCATTCGCCTTGGTCGGCGTGCTGCCCCAGCACGAGATCCTGCTATGGCTGGGCGCCACGCTGATGGTGGGCGCGCTGCGCTGGGCCGCAGTGGTGGCCTACGACCGCCATCACACCGATCCGTCGGCGGCGCAGCGCTGGGTGCGCCGGATGCTGGCCGGCAACCTGTGTTCGGGCATTCTGTGGGGCTTACCGTTCGCCTATTGGACCTTTTTCGTCCCGCTGGAGTACCAGCTGTTCTTCATCGTCATCCTGTTCGGACTGGGCACCGGCGCCATCTATTCGAACTACATGATGCTGCCGGTGATGTACGCGTTCGAGGTGCCGGCCTTCGCACCGATGTTCATCGCGCTGGCGGCGCAGCCTTCCGCCATCCATCTGGCGCTGGTGACGGGCGGTCTCGCATATCTGATCGCGACCCTGGCCTTCATCCATCGCATGAACCGCACCCACCTGGACGCCTTGCGGCTGGGTTATGAGAACCTGGCGCTGCTGGAACAGGTGCGCCAGGAGAAGATAGCCGCCGAACGCAGCGACCTGGAGAAGTCCCGCTTTCTGGCGGCGGCCAGCCACGACCTGCGCCAGCCCGTGCACGCGGTGAACCTGTTCCTGGGCCTGCTGGCCAACGAGCCCTTGTCCCGGCACGGACGCTATCTGGTCGATAACATCACCAGCGCGCTGTCGGCGATGGGCCATCTGTTCGACGCCTTGCTGAACCTGTCGCGGCTGGACGCCGGCGTCATCGAGCCTCGCTTCGAGACGTTCAGGATGCAGCCGCTGCTGGACCAGCTGAAGGCCGAGTACGCGCCGCAGGCGGGAGAGAAGGGGATACGGCTGCGGGTGCGCGCGTGCGCGGCCAGCGTGCGTTCGGATCCCGTGCTGCTGGAGCGCATGCTGCGCAACCTGATCAGCAATGCCATCGTGCACTCCGACGGCGGCCGCGTCCTGGTGGGCTGCCGCAGGCGCGGAAGCCGATTGCGCATCGAGGTCTGGGACAACGGCCCGGGGATCCCGAAGGCCGAGCAGGAGCGCGTCTTCTGGGAGTTCCATCAACTGGCCAATCCCGAGCGCGACCGCAGCAAGGGCCTGGGGTTGGGCCTGGCCATCGTGCGCCGCACCGCCAGGCTGCTGGCCCACGAACTGGCGCTGCGCTCGGAAGAAGGCCGCAGCACGGTTTTCACGGTCACGGCGCCGCTGTCGGATCCGGCCGCGGCAGGCCTTTCGATCACGGATGCCAATGTAGGACTGCCCCGGGCGCCTGCAAGCGAAGACAGCCTGCGCGGCAAGCTGGCGTTGCTGGTGGACGACGACGCGCAGAACCTGGCGGGCCTGTCCATGCTGTTCGAAAGCTGGGGCTGCCGCGTCATCGCCGCGACCAGCGGCAATGCACTGTTCGAGCGCGTGCTGCCGCTGGCCGAGACGCCTGCCCTGATCGTCACCGATTACCGGCTGCGCGAACACGAGACCGGCATCCACGTGATCGAAAGGCTGCGCGAGGAATACAACGATCCCGATCTGCCTGCCTTGCTGGTCAGCGGCGACACCGATCCGGCGCGCCTGACGGAAGCCGCCGAGCGCGGCGTGCCGCTCTTGCACAAGCCCGTGCAAGTCCAGGCCCTGCGCGAGCACGTGACGGGCCTGCTGCATGCCAGAGCGGCTGCGTCCCTTACCGGAGATGCCGAATGACGGCAGTGTTATTGGTTGACGACCACGCCATGTTCCGCGAAGCGCTGGTGATGGCGCTGGGCCAGGGCGTGCCCGGCTTGACGATCCATCCCGCGGCCAGCGGCCAGGAAGCGCTGGAGGTGTTGGACCGGCATACCGCGATCCAGCACGTCATCATGGATTTCTATCTGCCCGACATGGCCGGGGCCGACCTGCTCAAACGCTTGCGTCAGCGCCGATCGCAGCTGCGCATTCTGGTGCTGTCGGCCTCGCAAGATCCCGATGACATGCGCCGGGCGCTGGACGCTGGCGCGCAGGGCTTCCTGAACAAGTCCGCCAGCTGCCAGGAGTTGGCCGCCGCGCTGGAAGCGGTCAGCGAGGCGGCGCCACCGCAGCGCAGCGCGTTGTCCGCAGGTGACCAGGACGAAGCGGCCTTGCTGCGCGCGCTGACGCCGCGCCAGGTCGAGGTGCTGTGCCTGATGTGCGACGGGCTGCGCAACAAGGAAATCTCGGAACGGCTGAACATGACCGAGAAGACCGTCAAGACGCACGTGTCGGCCATCCTGGGCACGCTGGGCGTGCTCAATCGTACGCAGGCGACGCTAGTGGCGCGGCGCGGCGGCGTGTTCGGGAAGCCTGTCTAGGCGGCTGTCCGCTGTCGCTGGCGACCTTGCCGGCCACGAGCGAGATCTCGCGTCCGGCCGCCGCGATCGTGTCGGGCCGGTGCGCCACGATCACCCGCGTCATGTCGAGCCTGGCGATGGCCGTGTTGACGATCCGTTCGCGTTCAAGGTCCAGGTGGCTGGTGGCCTCGTCCAGGAACAGGATGGCGGGCTGCTTGTACAGCGCCCGCGCCAGCAGCACCCGCTGCTTCTGGCCGCCCGACAGCACCGTGCCCATGTCTCCCACCAGCGTGTTGTAGCCCATGGGCATGGCGCTGATGTCGTCGTGGATCGCGGCGATTGCGGCGCAGCGGCTGGCGCGGTCAGGGTCGTATTGCGGATCGAAGAAGCTGATGTTCTCGCCAATGGATCCGGCGAAGAGGACGTCGTCCTGCAATACCGTGCCCGCGATGCGGCGCAGGGCGGCCGCGCCCGCGCCTCGCGCCGGCACGCCGTCTATCAGCACTTCACCGTCGGTCGGCGTCAGGACGCCCAGCAGGATGTTGATCAAAGTGGTCTTGCCGCCGCCGGAAGGCCCGGTGATCGCGACCGACTCGCCAGGCTCGATCCTGAAGCTGATGTCGTCCAGCACATACGGTTCCTGCGGCCCGTACCGGAAGCGCAGATTGCGGACTTCGATGACGGGCGAGCGCGGGTGCTCATCCTGCACTGGCAACCTTTCGTCGACCGGCTCGGGTGTTTCGCGCACGATGTCGGCCAGGCGTTCGCCCTGCAACCGCAGCATCTTCACCTCCACCAGCTTGTCCAGCAGCGCCGCCACGCGCTGGTCGAACAAGGTCTTGTAGACGATGAAGGCGAGCAGGGCGCCCACGGTGAACTGGCCGTCCAGCACCAGTCTTGCGCCCAGCCACAGTATCGCGATGGAGGACAGGCCGAACAGCAAGCCGTTGAACGTGCGGAAGAACAACGTCCATTTCTGCACGCGCAGGTCGGCGTTGATCTCGTTGACCAACAGCGACAGCCAGCGGGAGCGCCGGTCGTCCTGATGCTGGAACAGTTTGATCGCCTTGACGCCCCGCACGGTTTCCAGGAAATGCGATTGCTCCTTGGCGGCGTGCACGATGTGCTCTTCGGTGGCGTAATGCAGCGGCGCATAGCCGGACCAGCGGGCCAGTCCGTACAAGGCCATGGCGCCCACCGCGATCCATGCCAGGGGCGGGCTGTACAGGAACATCAGCACCAGCGTGATCAGCATGACCAGGCCGTCCAGCAACGCCTCCAGGAAGGACGTCGTCACGGTGCGCTGTATGGCGTCGATGGCGCCGAAGCGCGACACCACGTCGCCCAGGTGCCGCTTCTCGAAGTAAGCCACCGGCAGGCGCAGCAGATGCGTGAAGACGTTGGTGCGCCATTGCAGGTTCAGCGTGGTGCCCATGACCATCAGCATCCAGCTGCGCGCCACCGAAGTCAGCTGCTTCATGATCATCAGCAACCCGAAGGCCAGCGCCAGCGTGGTCAGCAGATCCCGATCCCCGGTGTTCAGCACATGGTCCACCACCCATTGCAGGAAGAACGGCTGGACCACGGTGAGGATTTCCAGCGCCAGCGCCAGCAGCAGCACCTGCGAGAACGCGCCGCCCAGGCCGGAAACCCTGCCGGTCAGCTCGCGCAGCCGCACGCGCTTGTGATCCCGGGCCTCCTGGAAGTCGGGCGTGGGCCAGAGTTCCAGCGCGACTCCCGTGAACGATGCGGACAGTTCGCCGATGGAGCATTTGCGCGTGCCGCTGGCGGGATCGATCAGCGTGGCCGAGCGGCCGTTGATGGCCGTCAGCACCACGAAGTGATTGAACTCCCAATGCAGGATGCAGGGCAGCTTCAGCTTGCCCAAGGCGCCCAGGCTGACCTTGACCGGCCGCGACGCCAATCCCAGCTGGCTGGCGACGTGGATCAGGGTGGCCAGCGTCGCGCCCTTGAGCGATACGGGAAAGCGGCCGCGCAGGGTGGCCAGGCTTTGCTCATGGCCGTGATAGCCCGCGATCATGCCCACGCAGGCCAGGCCGCATTCGGCGGCCTCGGTCTGCAGCAGTCTGGGCACGCGCCGTTTGACTCCCAGCGTCAGGCGTTCGAGCATGTTCATAGTTTCCCCGACAGCCGCTGGGCGGGATCGAACGCCCATTGGTACAGGCGGCGCGTCTGCTGCAGGATGTCCGCTTCCAGCCGCATGCCGGGCCGCAGCGCCAGCGCCTCTCCGTGGGGGCCGCGCGCAGGGGTATCCAGCGACACCGTGATCCGGTACAGATCCTCCTGCACATCGCCATTCGCGGCGGCTTCATTCAATTGCCATTCGGGCAAGGCCGTGCGCGTCACGGTCTGGACCACGCCGGACTGCTGTCCGAAGGTCTGATACGGGTAGGCCGCGAAACGCATGAGCACCTGGTCGCCGGGCGCGACGAAGCCGACGGCGCGGCTGGGCGCCAGCAGTTCGGCCTGCAGGCGGGCGCCGTCGGGGACGATGGTGGCCAGCGGCCGCTTGGCGTCCACGGCCTGGCCCGCCGCGGCGGTGACGGCGGTCGCGACGCCCGCCTGGGGGGCGGAGATGACGACGCGGCGCCTGGCTTCGCTGCGGCTGAGGTCCACGGCAATGTCGGCCATGTCCCGGTCCAGCTGCGCCAGCTGGTTCTGTTGCCGCAACGACAGGTCCGCCAGCGCGGCCTGGCGGTTGGACAGGTCCATGGCCAGCCCGATGCGGTCGCGCAGCAGCGCCTGCAGCTGATTGCGCTGTTCCAGCAGTTCGGCGCGCTTCTGGTCGGCTTCCTCGGCGGACAGATAGCCTTTTTCCATCAGGCCGTGATAGCGGCGCGCGCTGTCTTCGGCCAATTTGATGCGGGCGCGCTGCCCCTCGATCTGGCCGTCCATGGCGGCCAGCTGGGCCTTCAGGCTGGCGATTGCCGTGGCCTGGTTGTCGTGTTCGCCCTGCTGCAGCAATAGCGTCTTCTGGCGCGCCAGCCGCAGGCTTTCTTCGCGCTGCCGGATCTGGCCGCTGATCGCCTCCTGGGTTTCGCCCAGGGCGCTTTGCTGATCGCCCGACACTACGTAGAGCACCTCGCCAGCGGCGACATGCTGGCCTTCCTGGACCCGGCGTTCAAGCACGATGCCGGCCTGCGGCACGTAAAGCTTGATGAGCCCGGTGTCCGGCGCCAGCTGGCCGCTCACGGTCGCGCGTTTGGTGTACGAGCCAAAGGCAAGAAAGAGACAGACGGCCAGCACGAAACCCGCCAGCACGGCGGTGACCAGTGCGAACGACACCGGCCGGATCAGGACGATATCGCCCAGCCCGACGGAGCGTTGTGCGGCAAGCGCCTGTTTGCGATAGAGCGTCACGGCGTTGGAGGCAGCCCAGGAAAGCGTGGTGAGCAAAAGCCGGCCGGCATGGTGGAAAAAAACCGCGGCGAACGCGCCGCCGCGCCATGAAATCGGATGTCAGCCGGGGCATCCGTCCGATGCGGCCGGGATTCCGACTGACTACTTCGGCATGTAAACCGTCTTGCCGGCGGGGAAGCTGCCTTTCTGGGGGGCAAAGGTGATGGTGTTACGGTTCGGTCCCCAGCCGCCGCTGACCGCCTGGGTTTCTTCGGCGCTCAAGGGTCTGATCTGTTGTTCCGCGTCGCGCTGCGGATCGGGTTGTTCAGTTTTTTCCATCTCTATCTCCTGCTGCGTGCTGACGAAGGAAGCCGCGCCAGCGTCGGCCGAGCATCGTCCGAAACGAGGCGCCCGTCGCGATGCGCTGCAAACGGGAAGCCAAGCTCCCAAACACTGGCATGCTCGGGGCGGACAGTAGCAGCGCACCAGTGCAGGCGCATCGGTCTTTAGTCGTAGGGACGGAAATCCGGCGATCTGACCGGAACGGTTTCGCGCCGGCCGGGATGGGAGACGGATCGCCTGCGTGCCTACGACCAAAGACCGATTCGGCGCTGCGGCTCCACTGCTACTGTCCGCGTCGGGCCGTTCGACGGCCGGCGCGTCGGTGTTCCGGTCCTTCGGGCCAGGAGGCCAGCGCGGTCCGTCCGCTGAGGCTTGGCCGACGCTGGCGCGGCTTCTTTCGTCAGCACAGCAGGAGCAGGACATGAAGAAAACGGAGCAAACGAACCGGCAGCAGACTGCCGGGGATCAGATCCGCCCCTTGAGCGCCGAGGAAATCCAGGCGGTCAGCGGCGGCGCAAATGGCAAGAAACCGGGGGTTCCCGGGCCGCAAGGCGGGCGCGTGAATGCCACGTCCGTGACCAAGGCGAGCTTCTATCGTTGAACGCGGGATCAGGCGGCATGGTTCCCAGCCATGCCGCCATGAGGCCATAATCCAGAGACAACGGGACGGTCGAAGCCGAAGCCCCAGGCACGGAATTTGCTGCTCAGCCTACTCCGCACAGCCCTGGCGGCATGTTTGGGCCCGCAGGCGAGGCCGCGCGCCCATCTTCTGGGAGAATGCTCATGGCCACGCGAACCATCTGGAAAGGCGCGATCACCTTCGGCCTGGTCCACATCCCCGTGGGCCTGCATACCGCCACGACGGAATCGGGCGTGGATTTCGACTGGCTGGACCGCCGGTCGATGGACCCGGTCGGCTACAAGCGCATCAACAAGCGCACGGGCAAGGAGATCGAATCCAAGGACATCGTCAAAGGGGTCGAGTACGAGGACGGCCAGTACGTCATCATCTCGCCCGATGAAATCGCGGCAGCCTATCCGCGCACCACCCAGACCATCGAAATCCAGCAATTCGTGGAGGCGTCCGAAGTCTCGTTCGTGTATCTGGAACGTCCCTATTACGTTGCTCCGATCAACAAGGGGCAAAAGGTCTACGCGCTGCTGCGCGACACGCTGGTGAAAAGCGGCAAGATCGGCATTGCCAAGGTCGTGATCCAGACCAAGCAGCATCTGGCGGCCTTGATTCCGATGGGAGACGCGCTGGTCCTGAACCTGATGCGCTGGGGCGACGACGTGAAGTCCGTGGAGGACCTGGATCTGCCCAAGGCCGGTGCCAAGAGCATGTCGCCCAGCGCGGCCGAATTGAAGATGGCCAAGATGCTCGTGGACGAGATGTCGGCGCAGTGGAACCCGGCCGATTACCAGGACGAATTCAAGGCGGCCATCATGGGGCTGGTGGAAAAGAAGGTAAAGGCGGGCAAGACGGAAACCGTGGTCGAGCCGCAGGAGGAAGCGCCGGCGTATGCGGATAACGTGATCGATCTGACCGAGCTGCTGCAGCGCAGCCTGCGCGGCGGGGCGTCCAAGGGGCGTGCCAAAGCCGATGCCAGGCCCGCGAAGAAAGCCGCGCCGCGCAGCGCCGCCGTGAAGAAGGCGCCCGCGAAGAAGGCGGCCAAGAGCGCCAGGCAGGCGAAAAAGGCGGCCTAGCGATGGCAGACAGCCTGAAGAAATATCGCGAGAAGCGCAATTTCGCCGTCACGCCCGAACCTGCGGACGGCGGCGATTCTGGCGGTGAAGGCCTGGCATTCGTGATTCAAAAACACTGGGCCAGCCACCTGCACTATGACTTCCGCCTGGAACTGGACGGCGCGATGAAAAGCTGGGCAGTGCCGAAGGGGCCGTCGTTCGATCCTTCCATCAAACGCATGGCGGTGCAGGTCGAAGACCATCCCATCGCATACAACCAGTTCGAAGGCACCATCCCCGAGGGACAGTATGGCGCCGGCAAGGTGATCATCTGGGACGAGGGGCGCTGGACTCCGATCGGCGATCCCCGGAAGGCATACAAGGCTGGCCATCTGAAGTTCACGCTCGAAGGCGTGAAGATGCGCGGGCGCTGGGCGCTGATCCGCATGAAGGGCAAAGAGGGCGAGCGCCAGCCGCCCTGGCTGCTGATCAAGGAAAGCGACGAGTACGCGCGGCCTGAGCGGGATTTCAGCGTGGTGGACGAGCTACCGGACAGCGTGGTGCCGTTGCGCAAGAAGAAGGCGGCGACTGCGCGCAGCGAACCGCCAATCCGCGCCGCGAAGGCGGCAGCAGCCGTGGCAGCGTTACCGGGCAAGGCCGCCGCCCTGCCCGCATCGCTCAAACCTCAGCTGGCCACCCTGGTCGAGGGCGTGCCGCGGGGCGCGGATGACTGGTCCTACGAAATGAAGTTCGACGGCTACCGGATCCTGGCCAGGCTGGACGACGGCAGCGTGAAGCTGTACACGCGCAACGGCCACGACTGGACGGCCAGGATGCCGCGCCTGGCCCAGGAACTGGCGGCGCTGCAGATCGCCAATGCCTGGATCGACGGCGAGATCGTGGTGCTGACGCGCGAAGGCGTACCCAGCTTTCAGGCCTTGCAGAACGCCTTCGATGCCGCCAGTACGGCGGACATCGTCTTCTATGCCTTTGACCTGCCTTACGTCACGGGGCGCGATCTGCGCGACGAGCCGCTCAGGCTGCGGCGGGATCTGCTGCGGCGGATCATCGCCACGAGCCAGGACAAGCACGTGAAGTTCAGCGAGGCCTTCGACAAGCCGGCGGCAGACCTGGTCGCTTCGGCCTGCAAGCTGGGCCTGGAGGGCATCATCGGCAAGCGGCTGTCCGCGCCCTACGTGTCGCGCCGCACGGACGACTGGATCAAAATCAAGTGCACCAGACGCCAGGAGTTCGTCATCGTGGGTTACACCGAGCCCAAGGGCAGCCGCAAGGGCTTCGGCGCGCTGCTGCTGGCGGTGCATGAGCCGGATGGCGGGCTGCGCTACGCCGGCAACGTGGGCACAGGGTTCGACGACAAGACGCTGCAGGACCTGCATCGTAAGCTGGCCGGCATCGAACAAAAAGCCAGCGCGTTGACCCAAGGCAAGCCGCGCGCCCTCAAGCAGGTCCACTGGGTCCAGCCTACGCTGGTAGGTGAGATTTCGTTCGGAGAATGGACTGGCGACGGCCATGTACGCCATTCGACCTTCCGCGGGCTGCGGACTGACAAACCACCCAAGAAGATCACGCGCGAGGTTGCCATGCCGGCTGAAAAGATATCCACCCGCAACCGCCCCGCCAAAGCCATAAAAGCGGGCGCTGAAACGTCTGCGAAGGGGATGAAGCTGTCCAATCCCGATCGCGTCATCGATCCCTCTTCAGGCGCGACCAAGCTCGACCTGGCGCGCTACTACGCGCTGGTGGCGCCGCTGATGATGCCGCACCTGCGCGGCCGCCCGGTTTCATTCGTCAGGGCGCCCGCGGGGATCGAGGGCGAGCATTTCTTCCAGCGGCATTCGGAGTCTTCCATCCCGGGGGTGCTTGCGCTGCCTGAACGCCTGTACCCGGGGCATCCGCCGCTCATGGAAATATCGAACGTAGCGGCGATACTCGCCGCCGCCCAGCTGAACGTCGTGGAGTTCCATACGTGGAATGCGCTCAAGACCGCGATCGGCAAGCCGGACCGGATGGTGTTCGACCTGGACCCAGGAGCAGGGGTGGATTGGCCTGCGGTGCAGCAGGGCGCGGAACTGGTGCGCGTGCTGCTGCAGGAGTTAGGCCTGCGCGGCTGGCTGAAGACCAGCGGCGGCAAGGGCCTGCATGTGGTCGTGCCGATCCGCAAGCAATACGGCTGGGACGCCGTGAAGGACTTTTCCGAAGCCATGGTGCGCCATCTGGCGCAAACACTGCCGAAGCTGTTCGTCGCCAAGAGCGGTCCCAAGAACCGTGTGGGCAAGATTTTCGCCGATTACCTGCGCAACGGCTTCGGCGCCACGACGGTGGCGGCCTGGTCGGCCCGCGCCCGGCCCGGCCTGGGCGTGTCCGTACCCGTCCGCTGGGACGAACTGGCGGGGCTGAAAGGGTCGGCGCAATGGACCATCGCCAACATCCACACCCGCCTGGATGCGGGCAACGAGCCTTGGGACGATTACGCGCCCCAGGCCATCGGCCGGGCCATGAAGCAGCTCGGGGTCGAGCCGCGATCCTGATGCCCGGCATGGCCGTCAGCGCGCGTTGACGATTGTTGCCGTCGCGGCAACATCATGGTCCCCTCCGCGGATCTACTGCCGCTCTGCGGGCAGACCTACGATTTGGGCGTCGTTCAACCCATCGAGGAAGTCACCATGAGTCAACGCCTGAATGCCTTTGCGCAATCGCCCGAACTGTTCAAGAAATTCGTCGAATTCGGCATGCTGCTGAAGTCCGGCGCGATCGAGCAGCCGATCCTGCGCTTGGTCGAAATCCGCGCCTCGCAGATCAACGGCTGCGGCTTCTGCCTGGACATGCATGTGAAGGATGCCAAGATCCACGGCGAGGGCGAGCTGCGCCTGCACCACGTGGCGATCTGGCGCGAATCCGGCGAATTCTCGCCGCGCGAGCGCGCCTGCCTGGCCTGGACCGAAGCGCTGACCACGCTGGGCGCGCAGGGCGTGCCCGACGAGATCTATGAACGCGTCCGCACGCAGTTGTCCGAAAAGGAAATCTCGGACCTTAGCTTCGCGATCATGGCGATCAATGGCTGGAACCGCCTGAACGTGGGTTTCCGCACCGTGCCGGGTTCGGCCGACAAGGCTTATGGCCTGGATAAAGCCAAGTTCAACTGAGGAACCATCATGAAAATCCTGGTTATCGGCGGCACGGGCCTGATCGGCTCCAAACTGGTCAAACTGCTGCTTGAGCGCGGTCATGAGGCAATTGCCGCGTCCCCCGCTACCGGCGTCAACACGCTGACCGGCGAGGGCCTGGATGCCGCGCTCGCCGGCGTCGACACGGTGGTCGACGTCGCCAACTCGCCGTCGTTCGAAGACCGCGCCGTGCTGGAATTCTTCCAGACCTCGGGGCGCAACCTGCTGGCGGCGGAGGCCCGCGCCGGCGTGCGCCACCACGTCGCGTTGTCGGTGGTCGGCACGCAGCGCCTGGCCGAAAGCGGCTACTTCCGCGGCAAGATCGCGCAGGAGGCGCTGATCGTGGCTGCCGGCATCCCGTACACCATCGTGCACAGCACCCAGTTCTTCGAATTCCTGGGCGGTATCGTGCAGTCGGGTACCGAAGGGACGGAGGTGCGGCTGTCGCCGGCCTACGTCCAGCCCATAGCGTCGGACGACGTGGCCCTGGCCATGGCCGATGCCACGCTGGCGCCGCCAGTGAACGGCATCGTGGAAATCGCCGGCCCCGAGCGGGTGCGACTGGCCGAGCTGGCGCAGCGCTACATGGCCAAGATCGGCGACGCGCGCACCGTGCGGGCGGACGCCGGCGCGCGCTACTTCGGCGCGCAGCTCCACGACGACACGCTGGTTCCGGGAGCCGGCCCACGGCTGGGCAAGATCGGCTTCGAAACCTGGTTCAGCCGTTCGGGCGCAAGAAAGTAGCGGCGGGCACAAGGACCTTCATGAGCAAACCGCGGCCTCCTTCCCAGCGTCTCCTGGACAAGTACCGGGGGAAGGATTTCCATGCCCTGTACACCACCAGCGTGACGGTGCGCGGCGGGGAGGCTGCGGATGGACGGGCCTCCGGCATGGCCATTTCGGACGACGGCGAGTTGGTGGTGGAACTGCGCCTGCCGGTGGAGCTGGGCGGCACGGGCGGGGGCACCAACCCCGAACAGCTATTCGCCGCCGGCTTTGCGGCGTGCTTCCATGGCGCGCTCGGCATGCTGGCCGAACGTGCCGGTCTGGCCATCCCGGACGCTGCCGTGACGGCCACCATCTCGTTCGGCCGGGACCCCGTCGACGGCTTTTTCGCGCTGACGGCGGACGTCAACATCCACCTTCCAGGCGTGCCTGCGCCGGTCGCCGAAGAACTGGTGCGCAATACGGAACGCCTGTGTCCGTACGCCAAGATGGCCCAGGGCGGGATCCAGAGCGTGGTGGCCCTGACCCAATAGCGCTCAGGCCTGTTTCGACAGCAGGCTGTCGATGATCAGCAGATCCTGCGCGCGGATGCCTTCGGTCATGAAGTCGATGAAGACACGCATGCGCGCCGGCAGGTGCTGGCGGCTCAGAAAGCATAAGTAGTGTCCGCGGTCGTCGGGCGAGTACTGCGGCATGCAGGCGACCAGCGTGCCTGCGCGCAGATGCTCGCAGACCTGATAGGCCGCCATCTGCGCGATGCCATGGCCGTCCAGCACCGCCTGCAAGACCAGATCGGCATCGTTGAAGGTCAGCATGGCGGGCGGCGCGAACTTGCGCAGATGGCCGCCGACCTTGAACTCCCATTCGAATACGCGGCCCGACGCCAGCAGGAAATTCACGCAGCTATGGCTGGATAGCTCGTCGACGCTGAGCGGCAGTCCATGCCTGGCGGCATAGTCCGGCGAGGCGCACAGCATCATCTGCATGGGAATCACTTTCTTGGCGATCACCTGGCTGTCTTCCATGCGGCCGTTGCGAAACGACACGTCGACGCGGTCCGTGGTGAAGTCGGTCGGGCCGTCATCCAGCAGCAGCTCCACCGAGATATTCGGATGCGCTTGGCGGAACGCCTTCAGCAGGGGCGCCACGATCTTGCGGCCAAACCCCACGGTGGAACAGACGCGCACCAGGCCGGAAGGCGGACCCTCGCGCAGGTCGCGCATATTGTCCAGGGCCTGGATGATCCGTTCCACGCCGGGATGGCATTGTTCGTAAAAGCGCTGCCCCTCGGCGGTAAGCGAGGTGCTGCGCGTGGTGCGCACGAAGAGCCGCACGCCCAGCTGGTCTTCGAGCTTCTGCACGCTGCGGCTGACTGCCGAACGGCCTATGCCCAGCCGGTCGCCGGCCTTGGCGAAGTTGCCCTCGGCCGCGACGGCCAGGAAGGCCATGACGCCGGCATAGCTGGTGGCGAAGCTGTCGGCCAGGGAGTCCGGGCCGTTCGCGGGAGAGGTAACCGGGGAGGCGGGGAGAGGGGTAGGCATGGTGGCAGCGCCGCAAGTTGGTTGATCCTACCCCCTAAGACGTGGGGCAGGCCGGTTTTGTGACGCTGCCGCGGAAAAAAAATAGGCCAACCTCGGGCGAGCGGCGCCCGGGGCTGGCCAGGATGGCATAAGTGCGTGTCCCCTATTGAACGGGGATCAGGGCGGGAGCGCCCTTTTTCTTGATCAGCACGACCACGAACTTGGCCGGCTGGGTCTGGCTGGCATTGCGGCCCACGGTGTGTATGTCGTCCGGCCCTTCGTAGAAGGTCTGGCCCGGGGTCAGCGTCACTTCCTTGCCGCCTTTGACCTGCATGACGATGCTGCCCTCCAGTACATAGACGAAGGCCGAGGCGTCATGGCGGTGCAGGGGGTCGGCCGCCCCGGGCGGATAGTCGACGACGAGCATCACGGCATCGCGGCCGGGGATGTCCGGCAGGTCTTTGCTCATTACTTCGGTGACGATGGGATCCGCCGGCTTGCCGGCGGACGCCGCGTGGTGCGATGCGGCATGGGCGGGCTGGCCCAGCAGCGTGCCGGCGGCGATGAAAGACAACGCGAGTTTGGTGAGTTTCGGCATGGCCTGTCCTGAGTGGATGGGTGACAGGTCCATCGTAGAAGCGCGGGCGGCGCGGCGGTAGGTCCGTGCAAGGGATCACCATGTTGCCCCTCATGCACCAACGCCGGCGCGGGCGGCCTCAGCGTTGCGCCAGCGCGGCCGCGATGCGGGCCAGCTTGTCCGGATTGCGCTGCACCAGAATCCGGGTCAGGCGCTTGCCGTCCGTCTCGTAGGACTGCACGGATTCAAGCTCGCCATCGATAAAGCGCAGCAGCGTCCATTGTCCGTTCACCTGGACCACTTCGGTGCGCAGCGCCTCGCGGTAGCGGCGCTTGCCGGCGTAGAACAGCTGCGCCAGCCGCTTGCCGCCCACCAGGCTGGCAAAGGCGGTGGCCTTGCCGCCGCCGTCGCCGATGAGTTCGGCGTCGTCGCTCAGCAGCGCATGCAGGCCGTGGAAGTCGCTGCGGTCCATCGCGTCGGCAAAGGTCAGCAGCAGCCGATGCAGCGTCGCGCGCGGCACGGCCTCGCGCGGGGTGCCTTGGCGCAATTGCTGCTTGGCGCGCCGCACCAGCTGGCGGACCGCGGCCTGGGTCTTGTCCAGGGTCTGCGCGATGTCCTCGTAATCGGCGTCGAACACCTCGCGCATCAGGAAGGCCGCGCGGGCGTCCGGCGACAGGCGCTCCAGCATGAACAGAAACGCCACTGACACATCGTCGGCGAGTTCATGGATCTGTTCGGGCGTGGAGGGCGCGGCCATCAGCATTGGTTCCGGCAGCCAGACGCCCACATAGTTTTCCCGTTCGGCACGGGCGGCGCGCAGGCGGTCGATCGCCAGACGGGTGGTGACGGTGACGAGCCAGGCTTCGGGGTTCTCCAGCGTGGCACGGTCGGCGCCATGCCAGCGCAGCCACGCATCCTGCACCACGTCTTCCGCCTCGGCCACCGAACCCAGCATGCGATAGGCGATCGCGTGGAGGCGCGGGCGATGGCGGTCGAACAAAGTCACGGAGCCGGTCATGGAATGGGCCAACGCTTGGAGGGAAGGATGGGAGGCAGGGCATTTTGCCGTAGCGGCGCGGGCAGAACAAGAGTAAGGAACCGCCGCGAATTGGTGCGGATCGCACAACAGCATGCTTCCCCGCACACGCCTACCGCGCCTGAAGCGCCAGACCTACGATCCTCCCAACTTCGCCACGCGCAGAAGCCTCCGCGCCGCCACCTTGGTGGCGCACCTTCCTGGAGATACCGCCATGTTTGCCATTGAAAACACCGAATCCATCGACCTGGTTCCGTCGCGCTACGCGCTGCAGATCGGCGACATCGACGCGCTGGTCGTCAGCGACGGCGTGCTGCCGCTGCCGACCTCGACGATGGCCACCAATGCCGATCCCGCCGATCTCGCGGCCTGGCTGGAACACATGTTCATGCCGCCCGACGCGTTCGACTGGCCGTTGAACGTGATGGTGGCGCGCAGCGGCGATCAGACCATACTCATTGATGCGGGACTGGGCGGGCAGTTCGCGGGCTTTCCGCGCGCCGGGCTGTTTCCCCAGCGGCTCGAGTCCGCCGGCATCGCGCTGGAATCCGTGACCGACGTGATCATCACGCACATGCACATGGACCACGTGGGTGGGCTGCTCGTACCCGGCGTCAAGGAACGCTTGCGTGCGGATGTGCGCATCCACGTGTCCGCGACCGAGGTGGCGTTCTGGACTTCGCCGGATTTCTCGCACACCGTCATGCCCAAGCCGGTGCCTGCGGTGCTGAAGTCGACCGCCACCAGCTTCTACAACGAATACCGCGACCGTCTGCGGCTCTTCGAAGACCGGCATGAGGTGGCGCCGGGCGTCATCGTGCGCATGACAGGCGGCCATACGCCCGGACACAGCGTGGTCGATCTGGTCTCGGGCGGCGAACGGCTGACCTTCGCTGGCGACGCCATGTTCCCGGTGGCATTCGACCATCCCGAATGGCACAACGGCTTCGAGCACGACCCCGAGGAATCGGCCCGCGTCCGTCTCGGTCTGTTCCAGGAGTTGGCGCAGAACCGTGGGTTGCTGGTCGCCGCCCACTTGCCGTTTCCGTCCCTCGGGCGAGTCGCGGTTGACGGCGACGCGTTCCGCTGGGTGCCGGTCATCTGGGATTTTTGAGTGCGCTGAGACGCCCATTCTGCAAAGGCTGGGCGTCGGCGACGCGCATTGGCCCGCGGCCGGTCAACGGCCGGGGCCGGTTTGGATACGTTTGATTAACTCTGCGCGTGACGAATTTCGAATTCAGGCAATGATTGTTTATTGCTGATTATTGGAAATTTGGACAGCGACTCTTGCGTTGATTTGTCCGGACGAGGTGTCCGCATAAATCCATAAATGCTTGATAAAGCGAGACATGAATCCGGGATCAGGATGCCGATGACGGCGAAATTTGTTGCAGTGAAACATGCGGAATGCTGCAGCCGTCGAGTTTCATGGTTGCATGCCGATTGACGCAGTCTCACAAGGGCGGGATACGAGAAAAAACACGAAGTTTTGATAGGGGTATTTCGTGTTTAAAGTCCGGAAATTTAGTTAAAATCAATCGCTTGGGATTATGAGCGGGAGCGTCGTCTCCCGCTTTGCATTTAGGCCCGTCGGCGTATACCAACGTCTGCGGGCCATGAGAAAAACGGGTTAACGGTCCTTGTTTTTCTTCCAAAGTCGGCCGTCGTTCGCCAATCCGGCGAGTGTATTGGTGCGTCGCAGCAGGGGAGCCCAGCCCCTTCGGATTCTGATAACCCATCCCGATACTGACCGGGACTGTTCCGCCGCTGGCCGGTGGGACAGGGGTGTATCTCAGGCTTAGGATATCCACGCATGAATCTCCGGTTTCTGGAAACGTTTGTCCGAGCCGCCAGGCTCAAGAAAATGACTTTGGCCGCGGAAGAACTCCACGCGTCCCAGGCGGCTATTTCCGCCCGCATTGCGGCCTTCGAGGAAGAACTGGGCGTAAGGGTCTTTGTGCGGGAGAAGGGCAAGCAACTGAGCTTGACGCCGATAGGCGCAGAAATGCTTGGCCCTGCGGAAGAACTGCTGGCACATGCGAGAGCCTTCACCAGCCGGTTCGCGACCACGGACGTAAGGCTTACCCAGATCAGCATCGGCATGAGCGGGACCGTTGCGGAAGCGATACTCGAGCCCATGGCCGCCGCCCTCTGCAGACAATGGCCGAATGTCACCGTGCACCTGCAGTCTTTGACCAGCACGGACATACGGCAGCAATTGCGTGAGGGCACGCTCGACATCGGGCTGTTGCTGGGCAGCATCGAAGAGCCGATGGTGGTAAACCGGCAGTTGCTCGAGCTGGACTACGTCTGGGTCTGCAGCCCAAGCCTGATGCGCGGCGATGTCGAGCCGTCGGTGAGCCACTTGAAGCGGCTGCCTCTGTTGTCCTATCCGGTGGATTCGCTGTTGTACTCTGCCATCGCCAGCTATTTTTCGTCTCCTCAGATGCAAGGCTTCAAGCTGATCGTGTTGAGATCGCTGTCGGTCATGCTGCGGTTGGCCGTTGCGGGCGCGGGATACGCGGTCTTGCCGATCGAGCTCATCCGCGGGGAGCTCGATTCGGGCAAGCTTGTGCGGCTGCCATTTTCCATGCCATTTCCTAAGCAGACCTACTTTGCCGCTTATGTCGACCAGCCCTCGATTCCGCTGCGCGCAGCCATGGTCGATTGCATTTGCGAGGTCGCCAGGCTGGTCTCGGATGGCATGGCGAACGGGCCGACGCTAGCCGCCTGAGCGCAGCCGGGCTTCGGCGTGCGCTGCCTGTGCCTCAATCCTGGCCCGTTTGAGACGCCGCGATGATCTGCCGCCACGCCTCGGTATCGCGCTGTATCTTCTGCGCAAACGCGTCGGGGCCGTTACCTACCGGTTTCGCAATCTGCCTCGCAAACGTTTCCCGCAACGAGGGCTGGGCCAATGCTTGCTGCACGCTGCGAGCGACCTTGGCGGTGATCTCATGCGGCGTGTCGCGCGGCGCGCAAATACCTACCCAGCCCACGAAGCCCAAGTCGTCCAGGCCCTGTTCGGCCAAGGTCGGTACGGACGGCATCTGCGGCAGGCGTTGATCGGCGCTGACGCCCAGTCCCTTGACGCGGCCGGACTCGATGAAGGGCAGCGCTGAAATGATGCTGTCCATCATCAGGTTCACGCGTCCCGTGGCGAGATCCGCATAGGCGGGCGTGGATCCGCGGTACGGCACGTGCAGCATGTTCAGGCCATTGCGCGCGCTGATCGTCCGGCCTGCAAGATGAGGCATGGTGTTCGTGCCGCCCGAGGCGTAGCCGTATTTGCCGGGCGCCTGCTTGGCGGCCGCGATGAATTCCTGGAGATTGGTAGCGGATACGCCCGGATCGGCCACCCAGACCGTCGGCGTATCGGCAATATGGACGACCGGAGCCAGATCCTCGACGCGGTACGGCAAGCTGGGATAGAGCGCTGTTGCCACGACCAGACTGCTGGTCGAGCAGAGCAGCAGCGTGTAGCCATCGGGGTGTGCCCGGGCGACGGTCGCAGAGCCTATGGTGCCGCCCGCGCCCGGCCGGTTTTCGACGACCAGAAGCTGGCCCAGCGCCTGGCCTGCGGGGCCTGCGATCTGGCGCGCTACTGCGTCATTGCCGCCACCTGGGGGAAAAGGCACGACCAGCGTCACGGGTCTGGTCGGCCAGTCGGAGGACTCCGGCGAATGCGCCGCATGCGTCAGGGCGCAAGCCAGGGACAGGAGTCCGGCCGTGGTGGCGCGGAGCAAGGGGAGTTGGCGGATCATGCGGCTTCTTGGTGGCAAGGTGGGTAGGCGATTTGCACGTAACCCCGCATCCTGTCGGACATCCTTGCCCTAGTGAAGCTAGAAAATATTCATTCCAATCAAAGAAAATTCATGACACGGCCCAGCGGCGATCAGTCGTTGCCGCCGGGCCGGGGTCGACGCCGCACGGCGGCCTCGCGTTCAATCGTCCAGTGCCGGTACGGTCCCGATCTGGGCGAGGATGCGCGGCGATTCCATGTCGCCGGTTTCCTTGTCCACCAGTACTTCGTAGGCGGCGACGCCGGCGAACTTGGAGGCCATGGAGTTGGCGATGCGTATGGCGCCGAACTCGCTGCTGGCGGCGCGGATTTCACCGGGCGCGACGCCATCGGCGGCGGCGCGGTAGGGAACGACGATGTACTGGACGAGATGGGCAGCTTCTGACACAGGGTTCTCCTGGACGACAGTTTTTTGGGCGAGCGAAATGTATCACGTTGTACTGTGTTTTTGTACAGTATTGTTTGGCGGCGCGCCAACAATTTTCAGGCGGCCTGGGAAAACCCCTAGCGCGCACTCGTTGCCCGATTTTCAGCTGGCCTCTATTATTTTCGAAAATATTCGAACTTTTATAAAAAGAGGCAAGGGATGGAAGCGAACCGCTATGACGCGTACCGCGAGGACACCATAGGCCGCGCCAATGTGGCCGACTCGCCCGAGCTGATCGCCTACTACCAGGAACTGGCCCGCCTGGAGACGGGCGCCCTGTGGACGGTGGCGAACAAGATCGAACCGTGGGCGCCGCGGTCTGCCTCGGTGCCGGTGGTGTGGCGCTACCAGGACCTGCGCGGCCACGTGCTGCGTTCGTCCGAGCTGGTTTCGCCCGAAGAGGCGGGCCGGCGCGTGATCTACCTGAACAACCCGGGCCGGCGCGACGTGGCCGCCGCCGTGGGCTGGCTGTATTCGGGCCTGCAGGTCATGAAGCCGGGCGAACTGGCTTCCGCCCACAAGCATTCGCATTCGGCGCTGCGCTTCATCATGGAAGGGCGGGGCGCCTTCACGGTGGTCGACGGCCACAAGATGACGCTGGGCGCGAACGATTTCGTGCTGACGCCCAACGGCACTTGGCACGAGCATGGCGTGGCCGAAGACGGCACCACCTGCATCTGGCAGGACGGCCTGGACATCCCGCTGGTCAACGCCATGGAAGCCGGCTTCTATGCCGTGCATCCCGACTTGAACCAGACCGTGACCTATCCGGTCGACGACACCAGCGCAGCCTGGGCCAATCCGGCGCTACGGCCCCAGGTGTCCGGTTGGACCAAGCCCTATTCGCCGCTCTTCAAGTACGAATGGGAGCCCACCTACGAGGCGCTGCGCCGCTATGCGCGCACCACTGCGGGCAGCCCCTACGACGGCATCCTGCTCGAATACGTCAACCCGGCCACGGGCGGCCCGGTCATGCCCACCATCGGCGCCAGCATGCAGCTGCTGCGGCCCGGCGAGCACACCAAGGCCCACCGCCATACCGGCAGCTTCATCTACCAGGTGGCCAAGGGCAGCGGCTATTCCATCATCGACGGCAAGCGCTATGACTGGACCGAGCGCGACATCTTCTGCGTGCCCTCGTGGGCCATCCATGAACACGTCAATCTTTCATCGAACGACGACGCCTGCCTGTTCAGCTTCAACGACCTGCCCGTGATGCGCGCGCTGGCGCTTTACCGCGAAGAAGCGGTCAAGGAAAACGACGGCCATCAAGTGCTGATCTAGCGCCGCCCGTTCCCTCCCGAATTTTCATCCGCCGCGCGGGCTTGGCCCGCGCGCTTGACTCAACTCGTCCTGAATCAATGGAGTTCTTATGCGCCTGGTAACTTTTCGCGCTCACCCCACCGCCGCTGCCCGCCTGGGCGCGCTGGCCGAAGGCTATGTGATCGACCTGGCCCTGCTGGGGCGCGCCGGCGGCGTGGACCTGCCTGACGACATGCTGGCTTTCATCGACCTCGGTCCCGTGGCGGTGGCGCAGGCCAGCAAGCTGATGGAGGCCTATCGCGGCAACTGGCCCGTGGGCAGCGCGCTGCCGCAGGAGAACGTCAAGCTGCTGGCGCCGATTCCGCGTCCGCGCAAGAACATCTTCGGCATCGGCCTGAACTACGTGGAGCACGTGGAGGAATCCAGCCGCACGCTGGATACCTCGGCCGACCTGCCCAAGCAGCCGGTGATCTTCTCCAAGCCGCCCACCACGGTCATCGGCCCGGGCGACGCCATCGAGCACAACGCCAAGATCACGCAGCAGCTGGATTGGGAAGTGGAGCTGGCCGTGATCATGGGCCGCCGCGCTTCGCGCGTGGCCGAGGCCGATGCGCTGTCGTACGTGTTCGGCTACAGCGTGATGCTGGACATGAGCGCGCGCGATTGCCGCCGCGCCGGCCAGTGGATCTATTCCAAGGGCATGGACACCTACGCGCCCTTCGGCCCGTGCATCGTGACCGCCGATGAGATCCCGGATCCGCAGGTGCTGGACCTGTGGCTCACGGTCAACGGCGAAAAGAAGCAGGGCTCCAACACGCGCCACATGCTGTTCAAGGTGCCGTTCCTGATCTCGGACATCAGCGCGGGCATCACGCTGGAACCGGGCGACATCATCGCCACCGGTACGCCGGAAGGCGTGGGCGCGGGACGCAAGCCCCAGGAATGGTTGTGGCCGGGCGACGTGGTGGTGGCCTGCGTGGAAGGCATCGGCACGCTGCGCCATCCGGTGGTGGCGGTCTAAAACGCCCGGCCGCCGACGCGGGCGGCGGGCAACGCAGTCTCCAAGGGGAAAAACATGATCAAGAAACAGATACTGGGCGGCGCGTTGTCCGTCGCGCTGGGCGCAGCGGCGTCCATGGGAGCGGCCCATGCCGCGGAACCGGTCAAGATCGGCTTCATCGCCACCTTGTCCACGCCGGCGGGCTACATCGGCGAAGACGAGCGCGATGCGTTCAACCTGGCCATCAAGCAGGGCGGCGGCAAGCTGGGCGGCGTGCCCGTGCAACTGGTGATCGAGGACGACGGCCTGAAGCCCGCCAGCGCCAAGCAGGCGGCCGACCGCCTGCTGCAATCGGGCGTCAAGCTCTATACCGGCGTGAACTTCTCCAACGTGCTGGCGGCGGTCGTGCCCAGCGTGGTGAAGTCGGGCGCGTTCTACGTCAGCCTGAATCCCGGCCCGTCGAACTTCGCGGGCGAAAAGTGCGATCCCAATTACTTCGTGGCGTCCTACCAGAACGACGCCTTCCACACGGCCGGCGGCGTGGCGGCCAACGAACTGGGCTACAAGAAGGTCGTCCTGCTGGCGCCCAACTACCAGGCGGGCCGCGACGCCATCGAAGGCTTCAAGCGCACCTACAAGGGTGAGGTGGTCGCCGAGATCTACACCAAGCTCGACCAGTCGGACTTCTCGGTGGAGCTGGCGCGCCTGCGTTCGCTGGCGCCCGACGCCATCTATCAGTTCCATCCGGGCGGCACGGGCATCAACTTCGTCAAGCAGTACGCGGCGGCCGGGCTGAACAAGAGCATCCCGATGCTGATGCCCAGCTTCTCGATGGATGCGCGCATGATCCAGGCCACGGGCGACGCCTCGGCCGGCGCCTACATCACCGGCATCTGGTCGCAGGACTTCGACAACGCGCAATCCAAGGCCTTCGTGCAGGCGTTCAAGGACGCCTACGGCCGCGTGCCGACGGACTACGCCATGCAGGCCTACGACACGGCGCAGCTGATCGGCGCGGGCCTGAAGGCCACCGGCGGCGACCTGTCCAAGGCCGCGGACTTCCGCGCCGCGCTGCGCAAGCCTGAGTTCACGTCGCTGCGCGGCAAGTTCAGCATGAACACCAATCAGCATCCGATCCAGGATCTGTACCTGATGCGCATCGAGAAAGATAGCGACGGCAGCCTGTCGCCGAAGCTGGTCCGCAAGCTGGTGTCCGATGACAAGGACGCCTACGCGCAACTCTGCAAGATGCCGTCATGACGCTTCTGTTTGAACAGCTGCTCAACGGGCTGCAGTTCGGCGCCATGCTGTTCATGCTGGCGGCCGGACTGACGCTGATCTTCGGCATCATGGGCGTGGTCAACCTGACGCACGGGTCGTTCTACATGGTGGGGGCGTATTGCGCGGCCTACGCCATCGGCACCACCGGCTCGTTCCTGGCGGGCGTACTGGCGGCGTTGCTGGGGGCGGGCCTGTATGGCATTTCCGTCGAAGTGGTGGTGATACGCAAGCTGTACAAGCGGGATCACCTCTACCAGGTGCTGGCCACCTTCGGCCTGCTGCTGTTCTCCAACGAAGCGGTCAGCCTGATCTTCGGCCGGCGTCCGCCGCTGGTGGGCATCCCAAGCTTCCTGGAAGGCGCGGTGACGCTGGCGCCGGGGTTCCAGTATCCGCTGATCCGCCTGTCGTTCATCGCCATAGGCGCGCTGGTGGCGGTGGGCCTGTGGTGGCTGGTCAACCGCACGCGCATCGGCATGCTGATCCGCGCGGGCGCCGACGACCGCGAGATGGTCGACGCGTTGGGCATAGACATCCGCAAGCTCTACACGCTGGTGTTTGGCTTGGGCGCCTTGCTTTGCGGCCTGGCCGGCGTGATGGCCGCGCCGCTGCTGGCGGTCGAAATCGGCATGGGCGAGCGCATCCTGATCACCACCTTCGTGGTCATCGTGATCGGCGGCGTGGGATCGGTGCGTGGCGCGTTGGCCGGCGCGCTGTTGGTGGGCATGGTGGACAGCCTGGGGCGTGCCTTCCTGCCCCAACTGCTGTCGACGATGTTCTCGCCCGCCACCGCGGACCCGCTGGCGGCAGGCATGGCTTCCGCCAGCATCTATGTATTGATGGCGATCGTGCTGATTGCCAAGCCGGGTGGACTGTTCCCGGCGCGAGGATGAAGATGGCATACACACTTACGAACCGCGCCCGCTGGGGCCTGGCGGGTCTGGCGGTGCTGATCCTGCTGCCGGCCGCGGCGCTGGCCTCGGGCTCGCCGTTCCTGATCGGCGTGGTGACGCGCTTTCTGATCTACGGCCTGGCGGCGGTCAGCCTGGACCTGGTGATCGGCTATGGCGCCATGGTCAGTTTCGGCCATGCCATGTTCTTCGGGCTGGGCGGTTATGCGGTCGGCATCATTGCCTTCCATACTTCGGAAGCCGGCCCGATCTTCGGCTGGGCCGGCAGCAACGCCGCGCTGGTGGTGTGGCCGATAGCGCTCATCGTGTGCGCGCTGGCCGGCTGGCTGTTCGGCTATCTGGCGCTGCGCACGCGCGGCGTGCAGTTCATCATGATCACGCTGGCGTTCGGCCAGATGGTGTACTTCGTGCTGGTGTCGCTGCAGTTCTACGGCGGCGATGACGGCCTGATGATTCCGCAGCGCAATGAGCTGCCCGGCATCAATCTGGAAAGCCCCATGGTTTTCTACTATGTGTGTCTGGCGCTGCTGACCCTGTGGACGCTGCTGTGCATCCGCGTGACCAACTCGCGCTTCGGCATGGTGCTGCAGGCGCTGCGCCAGAGCGAGCGGCGCGCCATCAACCTGGGCGTGGCGCCCACGCCGTACCGGCTCAGCGCCTTCGTGCTGTCGGCGGTGGGCACGGGGCTGGCCGGCGTGCTGTGGGCCAACTATGCCGGGCTGGTGACGCCCGACATGGCGGCCTGGACCAAGTCCGGCGAACTCATGGCCATCGTCATCCTGGGCGGCGTGGGCACCTTGCTGGGGCCGATCGCGGGCGCGGCGGTGTTCCTGGGGCTGGAGCAGATGCTGTCGTCCCTGACCGAGCACTGGCTGCTGTACATGGGGCCCATCCTGGTGCTGGTGGTGCTGTGGGGCCAGAAGGGCCTGTTCGGAAAACTGCTGGAGACGCGCCATGCCGACTGACGCAAGCGCGAGCCTGTTGCGCCTGACGCAGCTGCGCAAGGCCTTCGATGCGGTGGTGGCTACCAACGGCGTGGACCTGGACGTGCGCGCCGGCGAGATCCACGCCATCATCGGCCCCAACGGCGCGGGCAAGTCCACCCTGATCGCGCAGATCTGCGGCGAGATCCGGCCGGATTCCGGCACCATCCACCTGGACGGACAGGACGTGACCGGGCTGCGCGCCTTCGAGCGTGCGCGCCTGGGGCTGGGCCGCTCGTTCCAGATCACCGAGCTGTGCCAGGAATACACCGCGCTGGAGAACGTGATCCTGTCGCGCATGCTCAAGGGCGGCCGCGCCTTCCAGGCCTGGTCCAACCCGCGCCATGATGCGGCGTTGAAGACCGAGGCCATGCAGTGGCTGAAGCATGTAGGGCTGGAGGACCGGCGCCACGTGCGTTCGGCGGACCTGGCGCACGGCGAGAAGCGGCAGCTGGAGCTGGCGGTTGCGCTGGCGCGTTCGCCGCGGTTGCTGCTGCTGGACGAACCCATGGCCGGCATGGGGCCCGAGGAATCGGCGCGCATGACGCGGCTCTTGCAAGGCATGAAGGGCGACTACGGCATCCTGCTGGTGGAACACGACATGGACGCGGTCTTCGCGCTGGCCGACCGCATCAGCGTGCTGGTCTATGGCCGCGTGGTGTTCAGCGGTTCGCCCGAGGAGGTGCGCCGCCATCCGGAGGTGCGCGCGGCGTATCTGGGAGAAGAACATGTTGAAGGTTGAAGGGCTGACTGGCGGCTACGGTTCCAGCAAGGTCCTGTTCGGCATGTCGTTCGAGGCCAGCGAAGGCGAGGTGATCTCGCTGATCGGGCGCAACGGCATGGGCAAGACCACCACGATCAAGACCCTGATGGGCATGCTGCCCGCCACCGGCGGCGCGGTGCAGTTCCGCGGCCAGACGCTGGGCCGTTCCGCGCCCAGCAGCGTGGCGCGCCTGGGGGTGGGGCTGGTGCCGGAGGGCCGGCGCGTGTTCGGTTCACTGACGGTGCAGGAAAATCTGGTGGCGACCTCGCGCGCCGCGCCGGGCGGATGGGACCTGGAACGCGTCTACACGCTGTTCCCGCGCTTGAAAGAGCGCCGCGGGCAGTCATCGCGCACGCTATCGGGCGGTGAACAGCAGATGCTGGTGGTGGGGCGCGCGCTCATGACCAACCCCAAGCTCCTGATCCTGGACGAAGCCACCGAGGGGCTGGCGCCGCTGATCCGCCAGGAGATCTGGCGCTGCCTGCGGGCGCTGAAGGCCGAAGGCCAGACCATCCTGGTGATCGACAAAAACCTGCCCGAGATGGCGACGCTGGTCGACCGCCATTACATCGTGGACAAGGGCCGGGTAGCCTGGTCGGGGCGGCCCGCCGAGCTGTCCGCCCAGCCCGAGCTGGCGCAGCGTTACCTGGGTATTTGAGCAGGCCGCGCGGCCCTGGGGCGCGGGTAGAATGGGCCGCGCGCGGATACGCGCCCCGGCTGCAGACATCTGGAGACCATCTTGAAGCCTAGAATCAAAGCTTCCCGCCAGGACGATCCCGGATCGGACGGGAGCGCCGGCGTGGAGGAAATCACGCTGTCCGAGCAGGTCTACCGCCTGCTGCGGCGCGACATCATGCGCGGCGCCTTCGCGCCGGGCCAGTCCTTGCGGCTGGAACTGCTGAAGCAGCGCTACGGCAGCAGCTTCTCTCCCATCCGCGAAGCCCTCAACCGCCTGCGCAGCGAGCGCATGGTCATCAGCACCACATCGCGCGGTTTCAGCATCGCGCCCTTGTCGGTCGAGGAAATGTGGGACGCCTGTGAAACCCGCATACTGATCGATTGCGACGCGCTGCGCCGCTCGCTGGCCAATGCCGACGACGCCTGGGAAACGCGCCTGGTCGGCGCGTACCATGCGCTGACGCTGGCCGCGCAGCGGGCCGAGGCCGCCGCCGAACCTTCGGAAGAACTGGACGAACTGCTGGAGGCGCGCCACCTGGAATTCCACCACGCGCTGATCGGCGCCTGCCGCTCCCATTGGCTGCTGGACCTGTCCACCCAACTCTACGCGCAGACTGAGCGCTACCGCCGCCCGGCGCGCGCCGGTGCGACCGCCTACGGACCGGAGCGCAACGTCGACGACGAACATCGTCAGCTGCTGGACGCCGCCGTTGCGCGTGACGTGGAAGGTTCGGTCGCCATGCTGGCCGCGCACTACCGCAAGACCGCGCAGTTCATCGAACGCATCATTTCCCAGCCCCAATCGCAGCCCACATCGCAGGCCAGGCATGCATAACACCGACATCGATCTCTTCTTTCCCACCATCGCCGAGCGCGAGGTGCAATACAACGCGCGCGAATCGGTGCCGGATTTCGACGCCTGCGTGCGCCGGTATGCCGAGTCCTCGGCGCGGGTGCGCACGCGCCGCCCCGGCGTGCTGGACCTGCGCTACGGCATGGGCCAGGACGAGCGGCTGGACCTGTTCCTGCCCGCCGCCTCGCAGGCGCCGGCGCCGCTGTTCGTGTTCATCCATGGCGGCTATTGGCGCGCGCAGCGCAAGGAAGACGCTCCGGTAATGGCCGAGGCCTTCAACGCCGCGGGCGCCGCGGTGGCTACCCTGGAATACACGTTGGTGCCCGAGGCCACCTTGGGCGAAGTGGTGCGCGAGGTGCGTTCCGCCGTGGCCTGGCTGTATCGCAACGTGGCGGCCTATGGCGTGGATCCCGAGAGGATCTACGTCAGCGGCAGCTCGGCGGGCGGCCATCTGGCCGGCATGCTGGTCGCGCCGGCGTGGCAGGCGCGCTACGGCGTGCCGGACGACGTGATCAAGGGCACGCTGGCGTTGAGCGGGCTGTTCGACCTGCGTCCGCTGTGCGACGTCCTGCCCAACACCTGGCTGCAGCTCACGCCCGAGCAAGCCGCGCATCAAAGCCCGATCTTCCATCTGCCGGAACGCGCGGGCCCGATGCTGCTGGCCGTGGGCGGGTTGGAGACCCAGGGCTTCAAGAACCAGACGGCGGCATACGAAGCAGCCTGGAATGCCGCAGGGCTGGCTTCCACCCGCATCCCGACGCCGCACTGCAACCATTTCGACCTGGTCAATGAGCTGGAAGATCCGGACAGCGATCTGACCCGCGCCACCCTGGCAATGATGGGGCTGGGCGCCAAGTGAAGGGCCGGCCGATGGCGTAAGCTTGACGTCCATGGCCGACCTGAAACTCCTTGAAGATCTGATTGCCCTGGCGCAGACCGGCAGCTTCGTGCGTGCGGCCGAGCTGCGCCACGTCACCCATCCTGCGTTCGGACGGCGCATCCGCGCGCTGGAGGCCTGGGCCGGCGCGCCATTGATCGAACGTCAGCGCCTGCCCGTGGTCCTGACGGCCGAAGGCGAGGCCTTGCTCAAGACTGCGACGCAGGTGGTGGAGCAGATGGCGCAGGTGCGTCATCGCATCCGCAGTTTCGGCGCAGGCGGCGAGGCGGTGCTGCGCATCGCCACCGGCCGCAGCCTGGCCCGGACGCTGGTGGCCGACTGGATTGCGCGCCTGCGCCACCGCACGCCCAAGGTGTTGACCGAGGGCACGCAGGTCGAGCTGTCCACCGGCATGATGCAGGACATGGCGGCCCGGCTGGAGCAGGGCCGGGTGGACCTGTTGTGCTGCTATGAGCATCCGGCTCTGTCCGTGCAGCTGAGTCCAGGACGCTACCGCTACATGACCTTGGGCACCGACAAGCTCGTGCCCGTCAGTCAGGCGGATTCACGCGGCCGGCCCCGTTACGTGCTGCAGGAAGGCGGTCCGTCCGTGCCCTTGATCACCTATGCGGGCGGCCTGGCCATGGAGCGCATCGTGGGAGACCGCCTGGAGGCCACGCCCTACGCCCTGGCGCCATTTCTGCGCAGCGATTCGCTGGACGCGGCGCATGGCGCGGTTGCCAAGGGCCTGGGCGTGGCCTGGCTGCCCTGGTCCATGGTGGCGGCGGATTGCCGCCGCGGCGCGCTGGCCGCCCTGGGCGGCCGCAGCGAGGAAATCTCGTTCGAGGTGCGGCTGTACCGGTCGCGGGCGCGCCTGGCTGACCTGGCCGAAGCGGCCTGGGAAGCCACGGCCAGCCGCAAGGCCTGAAATCCGCTGGTCGCGCGCCAGGCGTGTGCCGAATCCGCACGGCAATGTGTCGATTCGGCACGAAATATCCCTGGTGTACGCCCGAGAATAGCTCCCGAAACATCAAATGAGACGGCGCCGCCGTCCGCCTCAGCACCCCAGGGAGAAAACATGAAATCCGTCCTGCATCCGTTGCGCGGCGCGCTAGCCGCTATCTGTGCCGTCTCTGCGCTGGCCGCGGCGTCTTCCGCCCACGCCGAGTATCCCGAACGCGCCATCTCGCTGGTGGTCGGCTACCCGGCGGGCGGCAGCGTGGACCTGACCGCGCGCCTGTTCGGCGAAGAGCTGGCCAAGCGCCTGGGCCAGAGCGTGGTGGTCGAGAACGTGGGCGGCGCCGGCGGCACCATCGGCGCGCAGCGCGTGGCGCGCGCCGCGCCCGACGGCTACACGCTGCTGCTGGGCTCCACCAATGAAATGGTCATCGCCAGCATGATCAACAATGCGGTCAAGTACGACAGCGTGAAGGACTTTTCGCCGTTGGGCGTGATTGCCTCGCAGCCCATGCTGCTGGCCGCCAGCAAGAATTCGGGCGTGAAGACCGCCGCCGAGTATCTGCAGAAGCTGCGCGCCGCCACGCCCGGCAGCTTCAACTACGGTTCTTCCGGCGTGGGCACGACCCTGCACCTGGCCGGCGAGATGATCAACCAGTCGACCGGCACGCGCGCCGAGCACGTGCCGTATCGCGGCGTGGCGCCGCTGGTGACGGACCTGATGAGCGGCCAGCTGGACTACGGCATGCTGGTGCTGTCCTCGGGCCTGCCGCAAGTGCGCGCCGACAAGATCGTGGCGCTGGGCGTGACCGAGAAGAAGCGTTCGCCAGTGGCGCCGGACCTGCCTGCCTTGGCTGAAACCCCCGGGTTCGAATCCGTGGACATCAGCGTCTGGTTCGCACTCTATGGCCCGGCCGGCCTGCCGGAGCCGGTGGCGGCCAAGCTGCGCAGCGCGCTGGCCGAGACGCTGAAGTCGGAGCAGTTCCGCGCCAAGATGCAGGAAGCCGGCGGCGTGCTGTCGCAACCGGGCCTGGACCCGGCGGCCTATCAGGCCGAGGAAACCAGGAAGTACGGCGCGCTGGTCAAGGCCGCCAAGATCGAAGCCCAGTGATTCGAAACCGGATCATCGCAACACCCTAGCACCGCAGCGGACGACATCCATGGAATTCAAGCTTCCCGTACCCGACCTGAGCGCCGAGCGCGCCGGCAATACCGGCACCCCAGGCGTGTGGCATTTCGATTCAGGCCTGCCGGGGCGCGCGTTGATGCTGTCCGCGCTGGTGCACGGCAACGAGCTGTGCGGCGCCTGGGCCTTGAAGGACCTGCTGGCGGCGGGCCTGCGGCCGCGCCGCGGCAGCCTGACGCTGGCGTTCTGCAATCTCGATGCGTTCGACCGTTTCGACCATGCCAACCACGATGCGTCGCGCTTCGTCGCCGAGGACATGAACCGCGTCTGGAGCGCCGAGCGCCTGGACAACCCCACGACGCCGGACCGCCGGCGCGGCGCCGAACTGCGTCCCTGGGTGGAGCGCGCGGATTGGCTGCTGGACCTGCACTCCATGCATGAACCGGGCGCGCCTTTGCTGCTGACCGGCGTTCTGCCGCGCAACATCGCGCTGGCGCGCAGGCTGAAGGCGCCGCAGCACGTGATCGTGGACGCGGGCCACAAGGACGGCGTGCGCATGCGCGACTTCGGCCAGTTCGGCGATTCGGCCCGCGAAGACGCCTGCGCCTTGCTGATCGAATGCGGTTTCCATGGCGAGCTGGCTGCGCGCGACGTGGCGCGCGACATGGTGGCGCGCATGTTGCTGGAATCGGGCGTGGCGGATGCGGCGGACGTGCCGGCGGGCTGGCTGTTGCCGGACGCCGAAAACCAGCGCGTGCTGGAAGTGACGGACGCGGTGGTTGCGCCGTCCATGGACCTGCGCTTCTCGCAGCCCTGGACGGGCCTGGAGACGTTCGAGCGGGCCGGTTCGACGATAGGCTGGGCCGACGGCCAGCCCATCGTGACGCCGTACGATCAATGCACGCTGGTCATGCCGTCGTTGCGGCAGCTGAAGCCGGGCGTAACGGTGCTGCGGCTGGCACGCGACTACGCGGGATAGAGCGCCGCAGCGCGTCTTACTTCTGAGGCGTAAACCGCAGTTCGTCCAGTTGATAGCCCTGGGCCTTGGCCGCATCCAGGGCCTTGTCCAGTTCTTCCTTGGGCAGCTGCGGCGAGCGCGACAGGATCCACAGGTATTTCCGGTCCGGGGTCCCGACCACCGACCAGCGGTATTCGGGGTCCAGGCCGATGACCCAGTAATCGCCCTTGAACGGCTTGAAGAACGAGACTTCCAGCTTGGCGTTGTTGCTGCCTTCCACCACGTTGGCGGTGCCCGAGGCGGAATCGATGTCGCCATCCTTGGTGCGGCAGCGGTTGTTCACGCCGACCGTGCCGTCGGGATGCGCGGTGTATTCAGCGGTGGTGTCTCCCACGCAGTCGCGCTGGAAGAACATGGGGAAATTCGCGATCTCGTACCACATGCCTGCGTAACGCTTCAGGTCCACCGATTCCACGGTTTGCATGGGCGGCGGTGCGGCATGGACTACCCCCGCCACGCTGGTGGCCAAGGCCAACAGGAATGTTGCGGTGCGGCGCATGGGGAAAACCTCCTGATGTGACAGAGCGGTCCGCGCCGGCCGGCAGGCGGTCGGCGCGGATCAAAACCCTAACGATACGCCTTATTTGCGCGGGGCCTTCAGCGCGGCGTGGTAGCGGGCCACATAGGTATCGAAATCCTCGGTGTCCGATTGCTCCAGGCGCAGCTGTTCCGCCGTGGATTGCGCGGCGGCCTGTTCATAGGCTGCCGCCAGGTCGGCGGGCAAGGCCTGGGCGCGCAGCGCGTCGGCATGCTTGCGGCTGAGGTCCAGCGAATAGTCATGGAACGACAGGCCGCTGTCGGTCAGCGAAGCCAGCAGGCGCGCCGACGGCGTGGAGTCGGGCTGGTCGAGCTTGGCGCGCTGGGCCGCCAGGGCCTCGGCATAGGCGCTGCCGCCCAGGGCGGAGTCGAACAGCGCGGCGTATGGCGCGATCTGGTCCAGCAGTTCGTGGCCCCATTGCGCCAGGCCGATGGGCTGGCCTTCGCGGTCCAGCGTCAGGCCGGGCTTGCGGCCTTCCTTGACGACGGTCGAGAAGTTGTCGGCGCTGCGCTGACAGTAGCCGTTGGCGGGGAAGAAAGGGCTGTCGGACGCGGTGCAGAACAGCAGGAAGGCGTCGACGAAGCGGCTGGTGCTGGCGTCGATGCCGACCGGCGAGTTCGGGTCGATATCCAGGCAGCGTACTTCGACGTACTGCACGCCGCGTTCGGCCAGGGCCGTGATCGGGCGTTCGCAGCGGCCGGTGGCGCGCTTGGGGCGGATGCTCGAGTAGTACTCGTTTTCGATCTGCAGCACGTTGGTGTTGAGCTGGATCCATTCGCCGTCGCGGTGGGTGCCGATCTTCTGGTAGTCGGGCCAGGGCTGGGTAACGGCGTCGTACAAGCGGCCCAGGAACGTGTCCAGGTCGTTGTAGCAGAGCTTGAGCTGCGACTGTGCCTTGTTCTGGTAGCCCAGGTCGCTCATGCGCAGGCTGGTGGCATAGGGCAGGTACAGCGTGCTGTCATCCAGCTTTTTCAGCGGATGTTCGCGCCCGCGCAGGAAGTCGCTGGACAAGGCCGGGGCGGCGCCGAACAGGTACATCAACAGCCAGGAATAGCGCGTGAAATTGCGGATCAGGCCGATGTAGCCGCGCGAACGCCGGTCCTGGACGCTACCGGGCTGCGTGTCCAGCACGGACCACAGGTCTTCGGCCAGCGAGAAGTTGTAGTGCACGCCGGCGATGCATTGCATGGTTTTGCCGTAGCGCACGGCCAGGCCGCGGCGGTACACGTGCTTGAGCATGCCGGTGTTGGACTTGCCGTACCAGGCGATGGGGATGTCCGCTTCGGGCGGCAGCGTGGCGGGCATGGACTGGTTCCAGATCAGTTCATGGTCCAGCACGCTGTAGACGTGGCGATGGGTGTTGGTCAGTTCGGCCAGCAGCGCGTCGACGTCCTTGTGCGTGCCCGTGATGAGTTCGAGCAGGGATTCGGAGTAGTCGGTGGTGACGTGTTCGTTGGTCAGCGCGGATCCCAGGCCGGCGGGGTGCGGCTTGCGGGACAGGACACCTTGTTCGTCCACGCGCAGGCCTTCCTTTTCGATGCCCCGCAGGGTCTGGGTCAGCAGCGATCGGTTGGCCTCCAGGCGGGAGAGGCGGTTGGCGGCAGTATCAGTCACGGGTTCTTCTCGTTTGGGTCTGTCGCCGGATTTTACGGGGTGCCGGCCTCCTGTGCCGAGGGAGTCAATACTGGGGACAGGGACAATGCCTGGGCGGTGCGCGCCAGCCACTCGTCCAGGTCGGCGTAGACCGGGTCGGCGATGGGGGCGGTTTCATTGAAAATCTCGTGCCAGGCGGTGTCGTACCAGCGCAGGGTCAGCAGTTCGGCGGGGGCGCGCTGGGCGAACTGTCTGCTGCCTTCGGCAGCGACGATGGAGTCGTCGCCCGCCACCATCAGCAGGGTGCGGCAGGCCAGCAGCGGGGCTTCTCGCAGGGACTCGCGGCCGCCTTCGTCCACGAAGCGCGCCAGGCGTCCCGTCATTTGGCGCCGCACCAGCGGGTCGCTGCGGTAGGCCTTGACCACGGCCGGGTCGTGGGAAATGCGGGCGGGCGCCAGGCCATGGGGCACGCGCAGGTCGGGCGCATGCAGCGACATCCAGGTCAAGGTGCGCCGCACCCACGGCGGTACATGCACCACGAAGGGCGGGGAACTGAGCGCCAGGCCGTCGATCTCGGTCAGGCGGCGCAGGGCGATCCGCACCGCGACCAGGGCGCCCAGGCTGTGGCCCAGCAGGATGGGCGGGCGTCCGTGCGCCGCGGTCCAGGCCCGCAGGCGATCGACCGCATCGACGACCAGATCGTCTTCGCGGCTCAGGGTCGCGGGCCGGCCGCCGGAGCGGCCATGGCCGCGGTGGTCGTGGGCGCCCACCGTCCAGCCGCGCGCGGTCAACCAGCGCGCCAGGCGGTCATAGCGCCCGGCATGCTCGCTAAGTCCGTGCAGCAGGTAGATACTGGGGGTGCCCAGGCCGGCGATCGGCGGGGGTACATTGGGCGCGGCTGGCCACACATAGTTGGCCAGTGGCGTGCCGTCGGGCGCGGGGGTCATCGAAATCGGCGACAATTTCTGGCTTCCTCGAAATGAATAGACAGTCCAGGTCCTCGGGTAATGACGATTTCATCGCTGTTTCGTTTCATGTTCAAGAAAGCCGGCGCGATTGTCGCGCTGGCCTTGCTGATCACGGCCTGCTCGCCCAGTTACAACTGGCGCGAAGTCGACGTGGCCGACGGCCACGCGCGCGCCGCGTTTCCGGACCGGGTCACGACCGATACCCGCGACCTGAAGCTGGATACCCATACCCTGCGTTTTACCCTGGCCAGCGCGACCGTGGGCGAGGCGGTCTTTGCGGTGGGGTCGGCGCCGCTGCCGCCCGACATCGCGAAGGATCCGGCCGCCAGGCAGGCGCTGGGCATGGCGCTGATGCATTCGCTCTACGCCAACATGCAGTCGCCGCCGCCCAACGAATGGCCTGCCTATGGGCAGGACATCGAAGTCCAGGGCAAGGCCATGGGCAAGCCGGGCTGGCTGCGCGCCAGGGTCTGGGTGACCGACACCATGTTGATCGAGGCCGTGGCAGCCGGCACCGTGGAAAGCCTGCCGGCCGAGCGGGCGCATGAATTCCTGCGTTCCGTCGTCATCAAGCCGTGACGGGCGCGATCAGGCCCAGTCTCAATGCCGCGACCACCGCGGCGCGCCGGCCGCGCACGCCGAGCTTTTCGCAGGCGTTGCACAGATGGAAATTCACGGTGCTTTCACTGACGCCCAGGATGCGGGCGGTTTCCCAGCTGGTCTTGCCCATGGCGGCCCAGTGCAGGCAACTGGCCTGGCGTTCCGACAGGGGTTTGATGGGCCGGGCCGGACTTGGCCCTGCATCCACGGTTGAATTTGCGGCCGGGTTCGTGGCCGCGTTTTTGGCCGCGTTTGTGGCGAGATGCGGGGACGTGGCGGAAAGGGCGGTGGCTGGCATGGCGGTGGGGGGCAAAAGCCTGGCGATTGACGAGTTGCCCCATGCTGCCGCCCCGGCAGGCCGTCCGGCAAGCGATGATGCCTTCACGCATCAAACCTCTTATCTCTAACGGAATAAGCGCATGTCCGCCGTCGTGCAGTTCTATTTTTCATCGATCGTGCTGATGCTGCCTTTGCTCTTCTGCGCAGGCATAGGGGTGTACTGGGGCAAGCGGGACCTGCCGTTCGGCGGCTCCTTCATCACCATGCTGGTGACCTCGGTGACCACGCCCGCCCTGGTGTTCCACACATTCGTCACCACCCACCTGGACGACCGCGCGCTGGCCGACGTGGCGATGGCGACGCTGCTGGCGCTGCTGCTGTGCGCCTTGGTGTGCGCGCTGTTGCTCAAGGCATGGAAGCTGCCGGTGCGCACGCTGTTGCCCACGGCCTTCCTGCCCAACGCCGGCAACCTTGGCTTGCCGATTTCGCAGATGGCTTTTGGCGACGCCGGCCTGTCAGTGGCGGTCGCGTTCTTCGCCGTCAGTTCCTTTGTCATGCATACCATTGCGGTGCGCCTGTTGCCGGGCGTGAACACCAAGGGCAGCTGGAAGAGTCCGATTTTGCTGGCCTCCCTGGTCGCCGTGGCCCTGCGCCTCATGCACGTGCCGGTGCCCGCATGGCTGATCGAGACCTCGCGCATGCTGGGCGCGGTGACCGTGCCGCTGATGCTGCTGAGCCTGGGCCACGCGCTGGCCTTGATCCCGTCCAACGGCCTGCGCGACGGCGCCAAGGTCGCCGCCATCCGCCTGGCCGTGGGCCTGGGAGCGGGGCTGGCGGTGGTGTGGGCGCTGGATCTGGAGCCGGTGCTGGCCGGGGCCCTGAGCCTGCAGATGGCCATGCCTTGCGCGGTGGTGAGCTACATGTACGTCAAGCGCTATACGACGCAGGGCGATACCGCGGCGGGCGCGGTGCTGGTGTCGACCGTGGCGTTCCTGCTGCTGGCGCCGGTGATACTTTGGTTCAGCCGCGGGGCTTGAGCCCGGCAATTGTCGCGACGCTGTCGCGACAATTGCGATGGCCGCAAGTCCAGACGCTTGCGTGCTTCGTACCCGGCGCCCGCTGAGCTTGAGTTACGCCGCGCCCGACATCGCGCGCAACTGCGCCATCAACGCATCGGGAATCTCCACGCCGTGCTTGAGCGCTTCGTCGCGCAGTTTGCGGCGGCGGTCGCCCGGCAGGCGTACGCCTTCGTCTTCCAGCATGGCATCAACCAGGACTTCGACGCGGTCCAGATAGGCGTTGTTGCCCGCCAGGGCGCCTGGGTCGATCGCCATGAAGGCCTGGCCCAGCCGCGCCGGGCCGCCTTCGTCGACGAAGAACGATTCGGTCTCGAAGCCGAAGTGCGAGCCGGTCAGCGCGCAAGCCAGCAGTTCGACGATCAGCGCCAGCATTGCGCCCTTGACGCCGCCCGCGGGCAGCATGCTGCCCGCCAGGCCGGCCTTGGGGTCGGTGGTGGGCTGGCCGTCGGCGTCCAGCGCCCAGCCCAGGGGGATGGGCTGGTTGTCGCGGGCCGCGATCATGAGCTTGCCGCGCGCGACCTGCGACAGCGACAGGTCGATCACCAGCCGGGCGCCGCCGCGCCGTGGAAAGACGGCGGCGATGGGGTTGGTGCCGAAGAGCGGGCGCTTGCCGCCCCAGGCGGGCATGGCGGCGGGCGAGTTGCTCAGCGCCAGCCCCACCAGCCCGAGGTCGGCCAGGGCTTCGAGGTGGTAGCCGGCTTCGCCGAAGTGGTGGCTGTTGGCCACGCCGATGAAGGCCACGCCATGCTCGCGGGCGCGCAGGCCGGCCTGTTCGATCGCCATGGCGCAGGCGGGAAAGGCCAGCCCGGAGCCGGCATCGATCAGCGCGGCGCCGCCGCGCTCATGCACGATGCGCGGCACCGCCGTACCGATGGCGCGGCCGGCGCGCAGGTGCCCGGCATAGAAAGGCACGCGCGACAGGCCATGGGAGCTGAGCCCCTGGCTTTCGGCGAAGACCAGCGCGCGCGCCGTGGTGTCGGCCATGGCCGGGTTGGCGCCCGCGGCGGCCAGGCCTGCCGCTGCCAGATGTTGCAATTCGTCCAGATAGATGTGAGCCATATCCTTCTCTTCATGGGCTTGCGCCGGGCCGTGTGGCTTCATCGGTCGCCGCCCGTAAGCGCCATTGTCACCCCGGCGGCCACCATGTCGGAAACGCGGGTGTTGGCTTCTTGCGTCAGGCCGGCGATATGCGGCGTCAGGATCAGGTTGGGCGCGCCCGCCAGCGGGCTGCCGGCGGGCAGGGGTTCAGCTTCGAACACGTCGAGCGCCGCGCCGCGCAGATGGCCCGTGCGCAGCGCATCCGCCAGCGCGGCTTCGTCCACGATGCCGCCGCGCGAGGTGTTGATCAGCACGGCGCCCGGTCGCATGTGCGCGATGCGGCCGGCATCCATCAGCCGCCGCGTGCCGGGCGTGAGCGGCAGGTGCAGCGTGACGGCATCGGCCTGGGCCAGCAGCTCGTCCAGCGTCATGGGGGCGACGCCGGTTTCCCGCCAGGCGGGATGGTCCGGCGGCAGCGCCGCGTCGCAGCCCGCCACGCGCATGCCCAGCGCCTGCGCCAGGCTTGCGGTCAGCCGGCCGATGCCGCCGAAGCCCACGATGCCCAGCATGCGGCCGTGCGCTTCCAGTCCCTGCGAAAGCGCGTTGCGCGGCCATGCGCCCGCCGCGACCTCGGCCGTCGACGCATAGGCGCCGCGCAGCAGCATCAGCATGGCGCCCACGACGTACTCGGCGACGGCGCGCGCATTGGCGCCGGTGGCCGGTATGACCGCGATGTTGCGCGCGGCGCAGGCGTCCAGGTCGATGTTGTCCAGCCCCACGCCCAGGCGGCCGACGGCCCGCAGCCGCGGGGCCGCCTGCAGCAGGGCGGCGTTCACCTGGCTGCGGTTGCGCACGATGAGCGCGTCGGCCTCGGCCGCCGCGGCCAGCAGGGCCTCGCGCTGCTCCACCAGTTCAGGCTCGTACCGCACCTTGAAGCGCTGGCGCAGCGCGTCGACCGCGGGCGCGTCCATGAACTCGGAAATGAGGATATGCATCGGTGGGGACTCCACGGTGGTCAGGCGATCTGGATGTTGGCGTCGCGGATGATCTTGGCCCAGCGCTCCACCTCGGACTTCAGGTAGGCGCCGAACTCCGCGGGGCCGCGCGGCTGCGGCACGAAGCCCAGCTGCAGCAGCGCCTGCTTCATGGCGGGCTGCGAAACCTGGCGCACGATGGCGTCGCCGATGCGCTGCACCAGCTCGGGCGGCGTGCCCGCAGGCGCCAGCACGCCGGTGAAGTTTTCGACGATCAGGTCGGGCAGGCCGGCCTCCTTCACGGTGGGCACGTCGGGCAGGTCCGCGCTGCGTTCGCGGGTGGTGATGGCCAGCGCCCGCAAGGAGCCGTTCTTCACGTGCGAGAGCGATTCCGGGTAGTTGGAGAACACCACGTCCAGGTGGCCGCCTATCAGGTCGGTGAGGGAGGGCGCGCCGCCCTTGTAGGGGATGTGCATCATCGGCACGCCGGTGAGCTTCTGGTACAGCGCCAGGGTCAGGTGCGGCGGCGTGCCGTTGCCGCTGGACCCGGCAGAAAGCGACTTCGAGCGGGCGGCCTTGGCCAGGTCGGCCATGCTCTTGATGTCGCTCTTGGCGTTGACCACCACCATGATGGGCGAGGACGCCAGTCCCGCCAGCGGCGTGAGGTCGCGCGTCAGGTCGTAGCCCGCCTTGCCGGCGAAGAGCGTGGCGTTGGCCGCATGCGACAGCGTGATCGCCAGCCAGGTGTAGCCGTCCGGGGCGGCGTGGGAAACGTGCGCCGCGCCAATGTTGGCGCTGCCGCCGGGCTTGTTTTCCACCACCACGTTCCAGCGCTCGGCGTCGCTCAGGGCTTTGCCGACCTGGCGCGCGGCCACGTCGGTCAGGCCGCCGGGCGGGAACGGCACCACATAGTTGATGGGCCGTTCGGGCCAGGCTTTCTGCGCCAACGCGCGCTGCCACGGCGCCACGGCACAGAGGCCGGCGGCGCCCAGGGCGGCAAGCAGGCGCCGGCGTTGCGCGGCGTCGGGATGGTGATCGTGTTCGCTGTTCATCTGTCTTCCTCCTTGGGGGACGCCCGGGTAGGAATGCAACCGCCTGTGCTGCCGCGGCGGATGTCGCCCGGGTCTGCTGGTGTGGTTCTGAGACGATGCTGCGGGGAAATGCTGGCGGCAGGACGGCGTGTCCGCAATCCTGCTTGCGGACACGCCGTTGCCGGGGACGACAGGCGCGGTCAGGCGCTTTCGAAGATGCGGGTCAGGACGAATTCGCGGTGGCCCAGCGCTTCGGCCGCGGTCCAGCGGCCGTTGGCGGTGGCCAGCATGCATTCCAGCAGCTTGTCGCCGGCCTGGTTCAGGTCGATGTCACGCTGCAGCAGGCCGCTGGTGTCCACGTCGATGTGTTCGGACATGGTGCGCACCGTGCGCGGATTGGCGCAGATCTTGATGACCGGCAGTATCGGGTTGCCGATGACGTTGCCCTGGCCGGTGGGGAAGAAGTGCACCGCATAACCCGAGGCCGCGCACAAGGTCACCATTTCGGCCGCGGCGGAGGACGAGTCCATGAACCACAGACCTGGGCCGTCGGGGATCTCGGCCTTGTCGATCACGCCGTCCACGCGGCATTGCTTGCCGATCTTCTGGATGTTGCCCAGCGCCTTTTCCTCGATGGTGGTCAGCCCGCCCGCGATGTTGCCCTTGGTGGGCTGGGATTCAGACAGGTCGCTGGTCTTCCAGCGGTCGATCATGGCCTGGTAGCGGTTGAACATGAACATGAAGCGTTCGCGCACCGCATCGTTGGCGCAGCGCTCGGCCACGATGTGTTCGCCGCCGGTCAGCTCCGAGGTCTCGCCGAAGACCAGCGTGGAGCCCAGCGCATACAGCTTGTCGAAGGCGTTGCCCACGGTGGGGTTGGCGCCACAGCCCGAGGTGGTGTCGGATTCGCCGCATTTGGTCGACACCCACAGGTCGGCGATGGGGCACTCGCTGCGCGTCAGCGCCGTGGCGTAGTGCACGAATTCCTTGGCGCAGCGCGAGGCGCGCATGATGGTGTCGTGGTCGCCGTGCAGTTCGATGCTGAAGCCCATGACCGGCTTGCCGGTGGCGGCGATGCCGTCCACCACGCGCTTGGTCCAGCCTTCTTCGATGCCGATCACCACCACCGCGGCAACGTTGGGATTGCAGCCGGTGCCGATCAGGGTGCGGAAGTGCAGCTCAAGGTCCTCGCCGAATTGTAGTCGGCCATAAGGGTGAGGCAGGGCCATCGTGCCCTTGATGTTGTTGGCCACGGCTTCGGCTGCGGCATTCGAAATATCGTCCACGGGCAGGACGATGACGTGGTTGCGGACGCCGACGCGGCCGTTGTCGCGGCGGTAGCCCTGGAAGGTGGTCGAGGCGGTGATGATGGACATGGCGGATTCCTGTGCGGGGTGGAGGGCTTACCAGCGCTTGGTCTTGATGTTGTGCACATGGGCGTGCTGGCCGGCCTTGATGGGCTCCACCACGCGGCCGATATCGACGCCGTACTTGAAGACGGTGTCGCCCACGGCCATGTCCTTCATCGCCACCTTGTGGCCGATGGGTATGTCCTGCGATGCGCGCACGTGGATGATCTTGTCTTCATCCATGATCCAGGCGTTCAGTTCGGTTCCGGCGGTGACTCCTTCCACGACGGCGACCGCCACCGTGTCCTTGGCATCGTGCAATACGGCGTGAATCATTTGTCTTCCTCTCTTGGGCTTGGGGGCGCCCGGCAGGTACGGCGGCAGGGCGCGGATCGCTACGGCCAGGAAATCTTAGGACCGTGTTTCATGTATGTCAACTAAATCATATATATGAATTGTATGACTTGAGCAGGTTCCGTCCCCGCCGCTACACTGTGGACTCCTGATTTTTGCGATGCACCCATGAACACCAGCCTGTCCTCGACCGTGCCTTTGGGCAGTCCCTTGTACGCGCAGGTCAAGCAGGCCGTGCTGGCCGCGCTGGCGCAGGGGGAATGGAAGCAGGGCGAGGCGATCCCGCCCGAGAAGCTGCTGGCGGAACGCTTCGGGGTATCCATTGGCACCTTGCGCAAGGCCATCGACGAACTGGCCGCGGAGAACATCCTGGTGCGGCATCAGGGCCGCGGCACCTTTGTGGCGGTGCACACGCGCAACCACCATTTCTTCAAGTTCTTCCGTATCGTGCGGCAGGACGGCGACAAGTCCTATCCAGCGACCGAGCTGCTGCGTTTTCGCCGCGTGCGGGCCTCGGCCATCGCGCGCGAGAAGCTGAACCTGCCCGCCGGCGCCATGGTGTTCGAGTTCCTCAACCTGTTGTCGCTCAACGGCGACGTGGTGATGATGGATGAGATCTGCCTGCCGGAATCGTGCTTTCCGGGCATGACCGAAGAGCACCTACGCGACCGCGCCAGCACGCTGTATGCGCTGTACCAGGACGTCTTCGGCGTCAACGTGATCGCCACCGACGAGCGGCTGCGCACCTGCGTGGCCGAACGCATGCAGGCGCGGGCGCTGGGTGTGGCCGAAGGCAGCCCCTTGCTGGAGATCCGCCGCGTGGCGTTTTCCTACAAGCGGCAAGCGGTGGAATGGCGCATCTCGCGCGTCAACACCGAACGCTACGAGTACCTGGGCCAGGAACCCTGGGAGGCCGGCGCCTGAGGGGCCGCCGCGCGCGCCAGGCGGGCCGGATAGGCCGTCCGCCGTTGCGGCGCGCTTCAGCAGTGCTAGAATTCCTGCCGCAGTACAAAATTTTTCGGCGCCGATTTGCCTGATCCGCTTGCGGGCGCCTTCCAATAAATCCAGCTAAAGAGGTCCGTATGACCACTCCTGCCCAAAATTTGGCCGGTGATTCGGCCAGCGGGTTCGTACCCGCAACCGTCACGACTTCCGCTTCCGCTGATCCCGGTTCGGTCGGTCTCGTTGCCCCCACCTTCATCCGTTTCGATGAGCCCCTGTCCTTGCAGAGCGGCCAGTCGCTGGCTGCCTACGAACTGGCGGTCGAGACCTACGGCACGCTCAACGCCCAGCGCAGCAACGCAGTCCTGATCTGCCACGCGCTGAACGCTTCGCACCACGTGGCGGGGCAGGCGGCCGACAATCCCAGCGACGTGGGCTGGTGGGACAACATGGTGGGCCCCGGCAAAGCGGTGGACACCAACGTCTTCTTCGTCATCGGCGTCAACAACCTGGGCTCCTGCTTCGGCTCGACCGGCCCGGCCAGCATCAATCCGGAAACCGGCAAGCCCTGGGGCGCCGCTTTTCCGGTGCTGACCGTGGAGGACTGGGTAAGGGCGCAGGCCAGGGTCGCGGACCACTTCGGCATCGAACGGTTCGCCGCCGTGATGGGCGGATCGCTGGGCGGCATGCAGGCGCTGAGCTGGGCCATCACGCTGCCGGACCGCGTGGCCAATTGCGTGGTGATCGCCAGCACGCCGCGCCTGTCGGCGCAGAACATCGGCTTTAACGAGGTGGCGCGCCGCGCCATCATCACCGATCCGGATTTCCACGGCGGCGACTATTACGCGCAGGATACCGTGCCGCGCCGCGGCTTGTCGGTGGCGCGCATGCTTGGCCACATCACCTACCTGTCCGACGACGACATGGCCGAGAAGTTCGGCCGCGCCCAGCGCGCACCGGCCGAGAACGGCGCCTACCACTATGGCTACGACGTCGAGTTCGAGGTGGAGTCGTACCTGCGCTACCAGGGCGAGAAATTCACCCGCTATTTCGACGCCAACACCTATCTGCTGATCACGCGCGCGCTGGACTATTTCGATCCCGCGCGCACCACTGGCGGCGACCTGGCGCGCGCGCTGGCCCCGGCCAAGGCCGATTTCCTGCTGGTATCGTTCTCGACCGATTGGCGTTTCCCGCCGGAGCGGTCGCGCGAAATCGTGCGCGCGCTGCTGAAGAACGCCAGCCCCGTGACCTACGCCGAGATCGACGCGCCGCATGGCCACGACGCCTTCCTGCTGGAAGACGCCCGCTACCATGCCGTGGTTCGCGGCTATTACGAACGCATCGCGCGCGAGCTCGGGCTCGGCGTTGCCGCCCAGACCGAAGGACGTTCCGCATGACTCCCGTGACTCCCCGACCCGCGCACAGCGTCCTGCGGCCCGACCTGGCGCGCATTGCCAGCTGGATCGAGCCCGGCAGCCGCGTCCTGGACCTGGGCTGCGGCGACGGCGCGCTGCTGGCGCACCTGCGCGACCACCGGCAGGTGCGCGGCGCGGGCGTGGAACTGGACGACAACTGCGTCATCGCCTGCGTGCGCCGCGGCGTGGAAGTGATCCAGCAGAACCTGGAAGACGGGCTGGCGCTGTTCGACGACAAGCAGTTCGACACCGTGGTGCTGTCGCAAACGCTGCAATCCATGCACCGGACCGAGCACATCCTGCGCGAAATGGCGCGGGTGGCGCGCTACGGCGTGGTGTCGTTTCCCAACTTCGGTTACTGGCCGCACGGTTGGGCCATCCTGCGCGGCCGCATGCCGGTGACGGGGCAGATGCCCTACCAGTGGTACAACACGCCGAACATCCACCTGTGCACGCTGCGCGACTTCGAGCAGCTGGCCGGCGAACTGCGCCTCTCCATCCTTGAACGCGCCACCTTCAACGAAGGTCGCGAGGTCAAGCTGCTGCCCAGCTGGCGCAGCACCCTGGCGGTGTACCGCTTCGCGTCGCCCTGACGTTTTGGTACGTTTCCTATTTGTACGCAGGGTCGCCAAGGCCTAGAATGCCGCAAGTCTGCGGCGCCTGGCCGGCGCGCTGGCGCGTATCAGGAGACCGTTATTACCGCTGCATCCAACGTCTACACCAGCCCCCGCGTGGCCCCCTTGCTGGTCCTTGGATTTGCCAGCGGATTGCCTTTGGCCCTGACCAGCGGCACCTTGCAAGCCTGGGCCACGGTGGAAAACGTGCCGCTGCAGCAGATCGGGTTCCTGACCCTGGTGGGCAGCGCCTATACCCTCAAGTTCCTGTGGGCTCCCTTGGTGGACCGCTATGCGCCGCCCTTGTTGGGGCGCCGGCGCGGCTGGATGCTGCTGACGCAGTTGCTGCTGGCCGTGGCCATCATGGCGATGGGCGCCTTGTCGCCTTCTTCCGCCTTGCAGACGCTGGCCCTGCTGGCCGTGCTGGTGGCGTTTCTGTCGGCCACGCAGGACATCGCTTTCGACGCCTATTGCACGGACGTGCTGCGCAAGGATGAGCGCGGCGCCGGCGCGGCCATCAAGGTCATGGGCTACCGCCTGGCGATGATCGTGTCGGGCGGGCTGGCGCTGATCCTGGCGGACCAGTGGATAGGCTGGGGCAATACCTATGTGCTGATGGGCGGGCTGATGCTGCTGTGTGCGTTGGCGACCATCTGGGCCCCCGAGCCCGAGCACGTCGCCCGCCCGCCGCGCACGCTGCGCGAGGCCGTGGGCGAGCCTTTGCGCGAGTTCTTCACGCGGCGCGGGGCGCTGGCGGTGCTGCTGCTGATCGTGCTGTACAAGCTGGGCGACGCGTTCGCGGGGGCCTTGTCCACCACCTTCCTGATCCGCGGCGCGGGCTTCACGCCGACGGAAGTGGGCACGGTGAACAAGGTGCTGGGACTGGCCGCCACCATCATCGGCGCGCTGGCGGGCGGATCGCTCATGTCGCGCTGGGGCCTGTACCGGTCGCTGATGGCGTTCGGGCTGCTGCAGGCGGTATCGAACCTGGCTTACTGGCTGATCGCCGTCAGCCCCAAGAGCCTCTGGCTGATGGCTGCGGGCGTGGGCATCGAGAACCTGTGCGGTGGCCTGGGCACGGCGTCCTTTGTCGGCCTGTTGATGGCGCTGTGCCGCCAGCAGTTTTCGGCGACCCAGTTTGCGCTGCTGTCGGCGCTGTCGGCGGTGGGCCGCACGTATCTGGCGGGCCCGCTCACGCCTCCTTTGGTCGAGGCGATGGGCTGGCCAGGCTTTTTCCTGCTGACGGTTGTGATCGCGCTGCCGGGGTTGGTGCTGCTGCACTTGCTGCGCGGCACGATAGAAACCATGGAGAAGCAGGGCGAGCAGGCCTAGGCTCGGAAGCCGGCGCCTGGCGCCGGGGCCATACAAAAAAACGGCGCCGAGGCGCCGTTTTTTCATGGCCGGACGGACTTATTCGTCGCCGAGCAACCTGACGATCAGCACGTCGCTGGGCAGGGATTCCAGCAGCCGTTCGGCCACGCTGCCGATGGCGGTGCGCAGAATGCCGGTGCGGCCATGGGTGCCGGTCACGACCAGGTCGGACCGGTGGTTGAACGAGTATTCCGACAGCACGGTTTCCGGCTGGCCGCATTCCAGCACCACCTTGGGGGCGGCAACCTGGGCGAGTTCGGGCGTTTCGGCGATGAAGTCCCGGGCGCTTTGCTCGGCCCCCTTGTAGAAGCTGCGCGTGATGGCGTCATCCGGCGTGTTCTTGCCCTGGAAGGGGACGTCGTAGGAGTGGAACAAGGTCAGGTCCGCGTTCGGCACCAGTTGCAGCGCGGCGCGCAGCGCCTGGCGCGAGCCGGCGGAGAAGTCGGTGGCGACCAGCACATCGCGGTAGGGCCGGCGCGGACGGGTCTTGACCACCAGCACGGGCTGGCGCGCCTGGCGGGCCAGCTTTTCAACCGTGGTGCCCAGCAGCAGGCGGCCCAGGGTTTCATCGCGCGCGGTGCCGGTGACGATCAGCGAGCAGCCGTAGCTGTCGGCGGTTTCCATGATGCGGACCAGCGGATCGCCGCTGACCACCACCACTTCGGTCGGCACGTCGGCGGCAGCCAGGTCCTCGGCCAGCTCGCGCTCGGCCAGCGCCTTGTGGTCCGTCGACAGCCGCCGCCACACGGGCGTGGTGAGGCGGGCCGGCGTGGCATGGGATTCCATGACATGCAGGACGATGAGCTTGGTGTTGAGTTCCTTGGCCAGCTGCAGCGCGCGGTCCAGGGCGCGGTCGCCGCGCGCGCTCAGGTCGGTCGCCAATAGGATGGGGCCAGTTTGCTGTGTCATACGTTCTCTCCCGGTTGTGGCTGGACTGCCGACTCCCGCGTGCGTGCGCTCCAGCCGTTCCGCCCTCGCGGGCCTTATCCCCATTGTCCCGCGGCTGCGCGGAGGGGGACTTGATAGATATCAACGCAAAGTCGAGCGTAAGGGATGGCGGGCGCGCAGGCAATGGCCGCCCGCCGCGCCGCCGGCTTAATACAATGGGGCCAGTTCCACTCCCTGTCTGCCCATGTTCCCGGATCTGTCTCCCGTCTTGCTGCACACGCTGTATCTCGTCGCCATCGTGGCGGAAGCGATGACCGCGGCGCTCTCGGCCGGCAGGCGCGACATGGACTGGATGGGCGTCTGCATCATCGCCTGCGTGACGGCGCTGGGCGGCGGTTCGCTGCGCGATGTGCTGCTGGGGCATTACCCGCTGACCTGGGTTGTCCATCCCGAATACCTGTGGATGACGGCGGGCGCGGCGATCTTTACGGCCCTGATCGCGCCCGTCATGCGGCGCCTGCGCAGCCTGTTCCTGCTGGCGGACGCGCTGGGCCTGGTGGCCTTCACGGTCATCGGCTGCCAGGTGGCGCAGCTGATGCAGCTGCCGATCACGGTGGTGCTGATCAGCGGCATGATCACCGGCTGCGCCGGCGGGGTGCTGCGCGACGTGCTGTGCAACGAGGTGCCGCTGCTGTTCCGCAAGGAACTCTATGCCAGCGTGTCCTTCGTGACCGGCGGACTGTATCTGGGTTCGCAAGCCCTGGGCTTGTCCGCCAATGCCGCGGTGCCGATCGCGCTGGCGGCGGGCCTGGCGGTGCGCCTGCTGGCCCTGCGCTTCAATTGGCAGATGCCGAAGTTCGTGTACCGGGACGATTGGGACTGAGGGGCAGGGCGGCATGGCGCTCTGCAACAATTTTCTTATTTATGTTTCAAGAAATTTCTAGTATCTTCACTAGGTCTCATACCATGCATTGCGCAGTACAAGGGGAGCCGATTGGACGTCAAAGCGCCCGCCACGATTCCGTATTTCCTGCAGGAACAGATTCGTGAATTGATCGTGGACGGCACCATCCGTCCGGGCCAGCCGCTGCGCGAACAGGAGCTGGAACAGCGTTTCGGCACCAGCCGCAGCCCGATCCGCGAAGCGCTGCGCCTGCTGGAGTTGAGCGGTCTGGTCACCCATATCCAGCGCAAGGGCTTCAGGGTCACCCTGTACACCGAGGCCCAGATCCGCCATCTGTACCAACTGCGCGCCGAACTCGAGGCCTATTGCATCCGCCAGGCGGCGGATGCGGCCGATCTGGCGCCGCTGTTGGCCGAACTGCGTTTCCATGACGCCGCCGTCGGGGCGGCATTGGCTTCGGGCGATGGGCGCGCCGCCATTGCTTCGGCCTGCGCGTTCTATCTGGCTGCGGCCCGCAGCACGGGCAATACCCCGCTTGCCGGCATGCTCAGCAAGCTTTACGAACAGATCGAACCGCTGCGCTACCTGTTGGCCAGGCAGGCGCTGCCGTTCACCGGCATCCAGACCTGCACCAGCGGCGTCATCGAAGCATTGGCCGGCCGCGACGTCGAGCGTGCCGCCAATCTGACGCGCAGTTATCTGGCGGACGTGCTGCCCAGCGTGGCGCAGGCATATCGCCAGGCCGCGCTGCAGGACGCGGAAGAACCGCAGCCGCGCTACGCTCGCGCCTGAGCCGGCCGCGCCTGAGCCGGCCGCGCCTATCCCCTCGGCGGGGTGCGGACTTCTATGCCGGCCTGTTCCAGCGCCTTGCGGATGCCGTCGGCGAAGATCAGCGCGTTCGGCTGGTCGCCATGGATGCACAGCGTATCGGCCTGCACCGCCACGTCCTTGCCGTCGACCGAACGCACCTTGCCGTCGCGCACCATGCGCACTACCTGCGCCACCGCCTGATCCAGGTCTTCGATCATCGCGCCGGCGCGGCTGCGCGGGGTAAGCGAACCGTCGTCCTGGTAGGAGCGGTCGGCAAAGACTTCGTTGGCGGCGGCCAGGCCGATGGCCCGGGCCGCGTCGATCAGCTTGCTGCCGGCCAGTCCGTACAGGATCAGCGAGGCATCCACGTCCTTGACGGCCTGGCAGATGGCGCGAGCCAGCCCTTCGTCCTTGGCGGCCATGTTGTAGAGCGCGCCGTGCGCCTTGACGTGGTGCAGCCGCGCGCCTTGCGAGGCGGCCACGCCGGCCAAGGCGCCGATCTGGTAGACCACAATGTCGTAGGCTTCATCGGGGCTGATCTGGATGATGCGGCGTCCGAACCCGGCCAGATCCTGCAGGCTGGGGTGCGCGCCCAGCGCCACGCCGCGCGCCAGCGCGGCCGCCACGGTCTTGCGCATGGTGGCCGGGTCGCCGCCATGGAAGCCGCAGGCGATGTTGGCGGAGCTGACGAACTGCAGCACCGCTGCGTCGTTGCCCATGGTCCAGGCGCCATAGCTTTCGCCCATGTCGCAGTTCATGTCGATGCGGGTGGTCATGGCAAATTCCTTTCTAGGCCAGGAGCGCGCGCAACGGCGCCAGCGCGTCCTGCAATTGCGTGAAGGCGCGCTCGCGCTCGCCGTCCAGGCGCTGCGCCTCTTCCAGTTCGATCTGCTGGAAGCGCAGCGTCTGTCCCGGCGCGCACTGCGCCAGGACGGGCAGGTCCACCGTGGCGATCTGCGCGATCTTGGGGTAGCCGCCAGTGGTCTGGCGGTCGGCCATGAGGATGATGGCCTCGCCGCCCGAAGGCACCTGCACGGTGCCGAAACAGGCGGCCTCCGACAGCATCTGGCGCGGCTGGCTCATGGTCAGTGCGGGGCCCAGCAGGCGGTAGCCCATGCGGTCGGACTGCGGGCTGATGCGGAATTCGGCGCCGCCGCCGAAGGCCTGGCGGGTGGCCTGGGAGAATTCCTCCCAGTGCAGGCCCGGCAGGAAGCGGATGAACTCGCGGCGCTTGGCGCCCAGCGCTGCGGGCAGGTAGACGCGCTGGTTCCACAGCGCTTCCTGCAAGGCATCCAGGTCGCGGCCGGCGGCCAGCGGCGCATGCAGCGGCACCTGGTCGCCCTTGGCCAGCGCGCGCCCCTGGAAGCCGCCGAAGCCGCTGCGCAGGTAGGTGCTTTCGCTGCCCATGACGCGCGGCAGCGCGAAGCCGCCGTGCACCGCGAGATAGCCGCGCACGCCCACGGCCGGCCGGGCGCCGAAGGCCAGCGTGTCGCCGGCCCGCGCCACCAGCGGGCGGTGGACCGGGATGTCCTGGCCGTTGAGCGTGGCGCCGAGGTCGGCGCCGGCCAGCGCGAAACAGGCGGCCGCGTCAAAGCGCAGGGTCGGACCCGTCAGGGTCATTTCCAGCGTGGCGTGTTCGTCCTGGTTGCCAGCCAGGGCATTGGCCAGCCGGTGCGCGCGCTCGTCCATGGCGCCGGCGGCCGGGATGCCCTGGTGCTGGTAGCCCTCGCGGCCGCGGTCCTGGAAGCTGGACAGCATGCCGGGCTTGATCACGGTCACGCTCATGGCCGGGCTCCCCGGATGCGGTCGAATTCCTCGGGGCTGATGGGCACGAAGCGGACCGAGTCGCCGGGCTGCAGCAGGGCGGCGGGTTCGCGGGCCGGGTCGAACATGGTGAGCGGCGTGGCGCCGATGATGTTCCAGCCGCCGGGCAGGCGGTTCGGGTAGATCACGGTCTGCCGGTTGGCCACCGCCACGGCGCCGGGCGGCACCGAGGTGCGTGGCGAGGCGCGGCGCGGGATATTCAGTTTTTCGTCGTGCACGCCCAGATAGGCGTGGCCGGGCGCGAAGCCCAGCATGAAGACCATGCTGCGCGGCTGGCTGTGCAGCTGGATGACGCCTTCGGGGGTGAGGCCGGCGGCTTCGGCCACTTCGTCGAGGTCGGGGCCGTGTGCGCCGCCGTAGCAGACCGGGATGTCGATCTCACGTCCGCCCAGGGTGTCCGCGGCGATGCCTTCGGACAACAGCTGTCCGATGCGCTCAGCCAGTTGCGGATAAGTGGGGCCGCCGCTGGCGCCGGGGCGGTAATGCACCGCCACCGCGACGAAGGAGGGCACCACGTCGGTCACGCCGGGAAGCCGCGCGTCGCGCAGCTTGCCGGCCGCGGCCAGACAGGTCCTGCCTACGTCGGCGTCGATCTGGTCGCCAAAGGAAACGATCAGGCAGCGGTCACCCTGGGGCAGGATGCGCCAGGAGGTTTCGGCCGGAGAAGGAGGTTCTGAATTTGCGTTCAACGACACGAAACCTGTAGAGACGGATTACTTGGCGAACAGCGAATCCAGGTTCTTGAACGCCTTGAATTCCAGCGCGTTGCCCGACGGATCCAGGAAGAACATGGTGGCTTGTTCGCCGACTTCACCCTTGAAGCGGATGTAGGGCTCGATGACGAATTCGGTGCCGGCGTCGGTCAGACGCTTCGCCATCGCTTCCCATTGTTCCATGGAAAGCACGGCGCCGAAATGGCGCACGGGCACATTGTGGGAATCGACGGCGCTGGTGGCCTTGTGGCCGCATTCGCCGGGCGCCAGGTGGGCGACGATCTGGTGGCCGTAGAAGTTGAAGTCGATCCATTCGGGCGAGCTGCGGCCCTCCGGACAGCCCAGTTTTTCGCCATAGAAGGCGCGGGCTTCGGCCAGGTCGCGGACCGGGAAGGCGAGGTGGAACGGCGGCAGGTTGGTTTGAGCGGTCATGGAAGGCTCCGGGTCAGGCAAAGAAAAAATGATCAATCAGATTGCGGGCCATCGCAAGCTGGGACGGCCTAGCATCGATGGGTAGTTTAGGTATTGTTTTTTTGATTGAAAAACGATATTTTTTGCTAGTTAGCATCGAAATAATTGATCGTGATCAAAGAGTTCAAGACCTTCATCGCCGTGGCGCGGGACGGCACCTTTACCGGCGCCGGCACCCGGCTGGGCCTGACCCAGTCCGCGGTCAGCGCCCAGATCAAGCGCCTGGAGGACTACCTGGGCGGGCCGCTGTTCGACCGCAGCGCGCGCGCCGCGGTGCTGAACGCGCATGGCCGCGAAGTGCTGCCGCAGGCGGAAGAGCTGGTCGCCATGGCCGAGCGCATGATTACCGCCGGCGGGGCGGGCCATGTCAGCGGCCTGTTGCGCATCGGTGCCATCGCGTCCGTGCAGCAGGACCTGCTGGCGCGCGCGCTGGGGGGATTCCGCGCGGTCTATCCGGACGTGCGGGTGCGCATCGTGCCCGGTGTCTCGCTGTCGCTCTTGGGACAGGTGGATGCGGGCGAGGTGGACATGGCGATACTGATCAAGCCGCCCTTCGCTTTGCCGCCAGAACTCGGCTGGCAGCCGTTGCTGCGCGAACCGGTGATGCTGGCCATGCCCGCGTCCATGCCGGTCGCGCCCTGGCGCGAACTGCTGGCAAGCCAGCCCTTCATCCGCTACGACCGTGCGTCATTCGGCGGGCGCGTGGTGGACCTGTTCCTGAAGAAGCAGCGCATCCCGGTGCGCGAGGCTGTCGAGCTGGACGAGATCGACGCCATCGCCAACATGGTGCGGTTGGGGCTGGGCGTGGCGCTGTTGCCGCAGCTGCGGCGGCTGGACATGACGGGCTTGCGGCTGTTGCCGCTGGGGGAGGCCGCGTTCCACCGCGAGATCGGCCTGATAGGCCGGCTGCCGTTCGATGCCGGCAGCGTGCAGGAGAAGATGGCGGAATGCCTGGCGGCCGCCGCGGCGGAGCCTTGAGCCGTTTGGCGGGCGGCGCATGACGCGCCGCCCGCCATGGCGGCGGTGGTTTACAGCCGGTCGCAGCGGACCGTGATGGGGTGGCTGCGCAGCGTGGACATCACGACGTCGTTGACTTCGCCTTCCACGTCGGTGATCACGTAACCGATCTGGCCGCGGGTCTGCAGGGTTTGGCTGACGATGTTCAAACCGTGTTGCGCCATCAGGTTGTCCAGCGTGCCCAGCGCGCCCGGGGCGTTGCGGTGCACGTGCAGGATGCGGGTGCCGCCGGCGGGTTCCAGATAGGGCAGTTCGGGGAAGTTGACCGCGCCCTTGGTGGTGCCGGCCTGCAGGAAGCGCACCAGTTTCTCGGCCACTTCGCGGCCGATGTTCTCTTGCGATTCCTGCGTGCTGCCGCCGATGTGCGGCGTCAGGATCACGTTGGGCAGGCCGATCAGCGGGCTGGCCAGCGGTTCGTCCGCGCCCTTGGGTTCGGTCGGGAACACGTCCAGCGCGGCGCCGGCCAGATGGCCGGATTTCAGCGCCGCGTGCAGCGCGTCGATATCCACCACGGTGCCGCGAGAGGCGTTGATCAGGATGGCCCCACGGCGCATGCGGCCGATGGTGTCCGCGTTCATGATCTTTTCGGTGGTCTTGCCGCCCGGCACGTGCAGGGTCACCACGTCGGCCTGCTCCAGCAGCTCGTTGAGCGTGGCGGCGGGCCGGGCGTTGCCCAGCGGCAGTTTGGCTTCGACGTCGTGATAGACGACGCGCATGCCCAGGCCTTCGGCCAGCGTGCTGATCTGCGAGCCGATGTTGCCGTAGCCCACGATGCCCAGCGTCTTGCCGCGGGTCTCGAATGCGCCGGCGGCGCTCTTGTCCCAGTGGCCCAGGTGCACGCGGGCGTTCTTTTCGGGAATGCGGCGCAGCAGCAGGATGGCTTCGCCCAGCACCAGCTCGGCCACCGAGCGGGTGTTCGAGAACGGCGCGTTGAACACCGGAATGCCGCGTTGCATGGCGGCGTCCAGGTCGACCTGGTTGGTGCCGATGCAGAAGCAGCCCACGACGCGCAGGTCGGGGTTGCCGGACAGCAGGGCGGCATCCAGGTGCGTGCGAGAACGGATCCCCGCCACCTGAGCGCCGCGCAGGGCGTCGCTCAGTTGCGACGCCGGCAAGGCGGCGGCATGCGTGACGATGTCGGAGTAGCCGGCGGCTTCAAAAACAGCGCGGGCGCTCGGGTGGATGTTCTCGAACAGGACGATTTGTGCCATGACAGCCTGAGGGGTGGGTGAGGAATCCGTTTTATTGATTGTGGCCCATTTTTGCTGCAGTGCAAGGAGTAGCCATTGAGGCGGCATGGATGAATTGTTTCAGGCGCGCAAATGATTCGGGCATCGCCACAAAGAGCGATGCCCGAACAGAACCTGAAGATTCGCGTTAACGATAGGCCTGGAAGACCTTGGCGCCGCCCTGCTTGTCGACCAGCACCACGTCGTGCGGCGTCTTGCGGCCGCCGTATTCGGGGCCGTCCATGCCGGGGGAGCCCAGCGGCATGCCGGGCGCGGCCAGGCCGGCGGCGTCCGGCTTTTCGAGCAGCAGGCGGCGCACGTCGCTGGCCGGCACGTGGCCTTCGATCGCATAGCCTTCGACGGCGGCGGTGTGGCACGAACCATAGTTGGCCATGCCGGCGTTGCGGCGGATGGGGCCGGTGTCCTGGACGTCATGGGTGGTGACGGCGAAGCCGTTGTCGCGCATGTGCTTGACCCAGTCTTCACAGCAGCCGCAGGTCGGGGTCTTCCAGACCTCGACCTTGACGGGCGTCTGGGCGGTGGCGAATACGGGCGCGCACAGGGCTGCGGCAAGGGCCAGGCGGCGCGTGAGGCGGGTAAGGTTCATGATGCTCCGTTGCGGGACGATGTGGTTGCAAGCGTACTGTAGAAGAACGGGAGTGACCCCATTCTGTCCCGCACATTACGATTCTGTAATGTTGGCCGGAGACGTGTGGCCGTCCGGCGCGCGCAGTGTGATGCCGACCACGGTGCCGTGCGCGCCCGAAGCCGCATCGACCTCGCCGCCATGCATGCGCGCGATGGCGCGCACGATGGCCAGGCCCAGGCCATGGCCCTCGCTGCGCGGCGCGCGCGCCTGGCTGGAGCGGAAGAATCGGTCGAAGATGCGGGGCAGGTCGGCCGACGGGATGGGGGGGCCGGGGTTGCGTACTTCCACCCGCGCGCCGGTGGGTGAAACCGAGCAGGTCAGCACGATTTCACCGCCCCGAGGCGTGGCCTTGATGGCGTTGGAAATCAGGTTGGCCAGCGCGCGCCGCACCAATCCGGCGTTGGCGGCCACGATGGCGTCGCCCAGGCAGCGCAGATGCACGCCGCTTTCTTCCAGCGTGGCTTCGTAGTATTCAGCCACGCGCCGCGCTTCGGCGGCCAGCGACACCGGCGCCAGGTCCGCGGCCCGTTCGCCGCGGTCGGCGCGCGCCAGGAACAGCATGTCATTGACCAGGGGCTTCAGGTCTTCCAGTTCTTCGAGATTGGATTCCAGCGCGTCGCGCAGTTCGGCCGCGTCGCGCGGCGACGACAGCATGACCTGCGTGCCGTTGATCAGCGTGGCCAGCGGCGTGCGCAGCTCGTGCGCCACGTCGGCGTTGAAGCCTTCCATTTGCTGGTACGCGGCCTGCAGGCGCTCCAGCGTGCGGTTGAAGGAGCGGACCAGGTCATGCAGTTCGCGGTCCGTGTCCTCCAGCGGCAGGCGCCGCGCCAGGTTGTCGGGCTGGATGCTGGCGGCCTGTTCGGACAGCCTGCGCGCCGGCGCCATGCTGCGCCTGACCGCCCAGGCCGCCAACACCACGGTCGCGCCCACCCACAGCGCGCAGATCAGCACCAGCGCGGTGCCGTAGGCATACAGGAACTGCGAGCTGGTGCGCGTGCTGACAGCCACGGTCAGTTGCGCGCCGGGCAGGATGCGGTCATTCATGGCGACCCGCAGGCCGCGCATGCGGCCGCCGTCGGCGGTCTGCAGCACGACCTGCCTGCCGTCGCCCGTCGCCAGCGTTTCGGGGGCGGGGCCGCCGTACACGGAATGGCCGTGCGCATCGACGATCCAGATGCCCAGCTGGCCTTCGCCCGCGCGCATGTCGTCGAAGGTGGCGGCCAGGTCCTTCAGGCCGCGGGCGTTGTTCTGCATGTCGATCAGGTGATCGATCAATTCCAGCTTGCCGCTGACTTCGGTGATCTCCTGGCGTTCCACTTCGCGCTTGAGGGCCCAGAACAGCGTGGCCCCCGCCAGGCTGGACACCAGCAAGGCGATGGCGCCCAGCAGCAGCGTCAGCCGCGCCTGCATGGAACGCATGCGCAGCGGCTTCATGCGGGGCGGCTATCCGCGGGGCGCGATTCCAGCACGTAGCCCATGCCGCGCACGGTATGCAGCAACTTGGTGTCGTAGGGGTCGTCCAGCTTGCTGCGCAGCCGCCGCACCGCCACGTCGATGACGTTGGTGTCGCTGTCGAAATTCATGTCCCAGACCTGTTCGGCCAGGGTGGTGCGCGACAGTACCTGGCCCTGGCGGCGCAGCAGCAGGGCCAGCAGATTGAATTCCTTGGCAGTCAGGTCCAGGCGGCGGCCGCCGCGCTGGGCGCGGCGGCGGGCCAGATCCAGTTCCAGGTCGGCCAGGCGCAGCAGGGTGGGTTCTTGCGAACGTCCGCGGCGCAGCAGCGCTTGCACCCGCGCCAGCAGTTCAGAAAAGGCGAAAGGCTTGACCAGGTAGTCGTCGGCGCCGCCTTCCAGTCCGCGCACGCGGTCCTCGACGGCGTCGCGCGCGGTCAGCATCAGGATGGGCGTGTCCTTCTGTTCGCGCACAGCGGCCAGCACGCCGAAGCCGTCCACGCCCGGCAGCATCACGTCCAGCACGATCAGGTCGTAGACGCCTTCCAGCGCCAGATGCAGGCCGTCCACGCCGTCGCGCGCCAGGTCCACGACGTGGCTTTGCTCCGACAATCCCTTCTTGAGGTAGTCGGCCAGTTTGGGTTCGTCTTCGATGACCAGGATGCGCATGGCAGGAAATTTACCATTCGCGCGGCGCCTGGGCCCGCGCATGGCGGCAGCCGCCTTGCGCAGGCTCAGGCCGGGCTGTCGATGGCGATGCGGTCGGGCGGAAAGCGCAGGGCGAACACGCTGCCCTTGCCGGGTTCGCTGGTGATCAGCAGTTCGGCGTCATGGCGCATGGCGATGTGCTTGGTGATTGCCAGCCCCAGGCCGGTGCCGCCCACCGCGCGCGAGCGGCCGCGGTCCACGCGGTAAAAGCGCTCGGTCAGGCGGGGCAGGTGGCGCGCGGGGATGCCGATGCCGGTGTCCTGCACGCTATAGCGCGCGCCGCCGTCTTCCTCGCGCGCCCAGCGCACGGTGATGGTGCCGCCGTCGGGCGTGTAGCGCACCGCGTTGGTCAGCAGGTTGGACAGGGCCGAGGTCAGCTCGGTTTCGGCGCCCAGCACGTCCAGCGATTCGTCGATATGCCATTCCAGCACGTGGCGGCCGCCCGACAGGGCCTCGATCTGCTGGCGCGCCTTCTGCAGCAGCGCGCCCATGTTGACCGCGCGCGGGTCGCTGCCCGGCGAGGATTCCAGCGTGGACAGGGTCAGCAGGTCTTCGACGATGGCCTGCATGCGCTGGGCCTGTTCATGCATCATGTCGATGTACTGCTCGCGTTGTTCGGCGGGCAGGGCGTCGGCGGGCATGTCGCGCAGCGTTTCCAGAAAGCCCGCCAGCACCGTCAGCGGCGTGCGCAGCTCGTGCGAGACGTTGGCGACGAAGTCGCGGCGCGTGGTTTCCAGGCGTTCGATCTGGGTGACGTCGCGCGTGATCAGCAGGCGCTGGTTGCTGGCGTAGGCCGTCAACTGCATCATCATCAGCCGTTCCTGGCCTTGCTGGCCCAGGCGCACCAGGATGGGTTCGGGCCAGGATGGGCGGTGCGCGTATTCGACGAATTCCGGAGCGCGCAGCAGGTTCAACAGGTTATGGCCGCGGTCGGCCGGCAGGCGCAGGCCCAGGTGCTGGCGTGCCATGCGGTTGCACCAGTCGATCTGGAAATCCTCGTTCAGGGTCACCGCGCCGTCCGGCAGCGCTTGCGCCGCGGCCAGCATGCCCTGCATGGTGTTCTGGGTTTCGTTCAGTTCGCGGGCCCGGGCGCGGGTGTAGCGGTACAAGGGGGCGAGGATATCGTCCCAGGGGCCGACCGAAGCGGGCGGCGAGGTATCGGGATGGTTGGCCCAGTGGGACACCAGGTGCAGGCGCCAGCTGCGCCAGAGCAGCATGGCGGCCAGCGCGAAGGAGAAAAGTATCCAGCCCGCCGGGTCTCCTATGAGCCATTGGGCCAGCAATGCGGCAACCGCCCACAGGGCGACCAGGAAAAGAGTGCGCAGCCAGATCATCGTGCGGGAGTTTTACCGCGTCGGGAGCTGGGCAGTAAACCGGTAGCCGCTGCCGCGGACCGTTTCCACGTGCGCGTCGTGGCCGCTGGGTTCCAGCGCCTTGCGCAGGCGGCGGATGTGCACGTCGACCGTGCGTTCTTCGACGAAGACGTGGTCGCCCCAGACCTGATCCAGCAGCTGCGAGCGCGAGAACACGCGTTCGGGGTGCGTCATGAAGAAATGCAGCAGGCGGAATTCGGTGGGGCCGATCTGCAGCGACTGGCTGTTGCCCGACAGGCGATGCGTCACCGGATCCAGCTTCAGGCCGCCCACGTCGATCACGTCGTCGGTCAACTGGGGCGCGCGGCGGCGCAGCACAGCCTTGATGCGCGCCATCAGCTCCTTGGGCGAGAAGGGCTTGGTAATGTAGTCGTCGGCGCCGGCTTCCAGGCCGTCCACCTTGTCTTGTTCGGAACCCTTGGCGGTCAGCATGATGACCGGGACGGCGCGGGTGCGCTCGTCGTTGCGCAGCTTGCGCGCCATGGCCAGGCCGGAGGTGCCGGGCAGCATCCAGTCCAGCAGGATCAGGTCGGGAAGCTCGGCACGGATCAGGGTCTGGGCCTGGTCGGCGTCGAAGGCGCGCAGCACCTTGTGTCCGGCGAAGGACAGGTTGACGGCGATCAGTTCCTGGATGGCGGGTTCGTCTTCGACGACGAGGATGGTGCTGGACATGGCGGATTGGGCACACTTCTGAGCGCCGGCGCGGCGCGAACATTGCGATAGTATGGCCGCAATATTTCAGGTATGTGACCGCCGGGCATCATCGTCTGCGTCCGCCGGCCGCCCGCGGGAGCCCGATAGGCTACCATTGAACGATATATCGGGAATTCACCATGCAAAACCCCTCCGAATCGCAACATTCCGCGGATTCCGCCTCGCAATCGACCCATTTCGGCTTCCAGACGGTGCCGGAAGGCGAAAAGGCCCGCAAAGTCGCCGAAGTCTTCCACTCGGTCGCCCAGCGCTACGACGTCATGAACGATTTCATGTCGGCCGGGCTGCACCGCGTCTGGAAGGCGTTCACCATCGGCCGCGCCGCCATCCGCCCCGGCATGAAGGTGCTGGACATCGCCGGCGGCACGGGCGACCTGGCCAAAGCGTTCGCCAAGCGCGCCGGTCCTACCGGCGAGGTCTGGCTCACGGACATCAACGATTCCATGCTGCGCGTGGGCCGCGACCGCCTGACCGATGCCGGCCTGCTGGTGCCCACCGCCGTGTGCGACGCCGAGCGCCTGCCGTTCCCCACCGGCTATTTCGACCGCGTCAGCGTGGCTTTCGGCCTGCGCAATATGACCCACAAGGACCGCGCCCTGGCTGAAATGACCCGGGTGCTGAAGCCGGGCGGCAAGCTGCTGGTGCTGGAATTCTCGCGCGTGGCCAAGCCGCTGGCCCCCGCCTACGACTGGTATTCCTTCAATGTGCTGCCCTGGCTGGGCAAGAAGGTCGCCAAGGACGAAGCCAGCTACCGCTACCTGGCCGAATCCATCCGCATGCACCCCGACCAGGAAACCCTGGCGGACATGCTGCGCACGGCCGGACTGGAACGGGTGCAGTACTTCAACCTGACCGCCGGCATCGCCGCTCTGCACGAAGGCGTCAAGCTGGGCTGATCCGCGCCGGCCATCCGGATTTTTCGCCGCCCTGCGGGAACTTGTGGGGCGGCGTCTTGTCCGTTATTCTTACGGTATTCAGATTAATGTAAGAAAAGTCGCGACGAAGGTCCCGCGGTCCGTGGGACTTCCTGCTGCTCGGGGCGGCAGGGGCGCGAGTACGAGGGAGCAAACCTATGTCCAAATTCTGTCTTTCGCGGTTTGTCGCCGCGGCGCTGATCGCCGTTTCCGGCGCGGCACTGGTGACGGCGTCGTTTGACGCCGAAGCCCGCCGTGCCGGTGGCGGCAGCAGCGTCGGCCGACAATCCTCCAACGTGACCCAGCAGCGCCAGGCGACCACGCCGCCGGCCGCCGCCAACAACACGGCGGGCGCCACCGCTGCTCCGGCAGCCGCCGGCGCGGCCACGGCCGGCGCAGCAACCGCGGGCGCCGCCGCCAAGAGCGGCGCGTCGCGCTGGCTCGGCCCCATCGCCGGCATCGCCGCCGGCCTGGGTATCGCCGCGCTGCTCTCCAGCATGGGCCTGTCGGGCGCTTTCGCCGAGTTCCTCGGCTCCGCGCTGCTGATCGCCGCGGTCGTGTTCGCCGTCATGTTCATCATCCGCCGCCTGCGCGGCGCCGGTCCGCGCACTGCCACGCAGGGCGCGTTAGGTGGCGCCAACAACGCGCCGGGCCAGCAGCAACAGCAGCCGATGTGGCGCGAAACGCTGAAGCCGGCGGCTCCCGCTGCAGCAGCAGCTCCGGTTGCCGCCGCCGCGGCGCCGGCCGCGATGCCCAAGATGGGCGACGACAACAACTGGTTCGTGCCGGGTGACTTCGACACGCCCAACTTCCTGAAGCAGGCCAAGGAGCAGTTCGTGCGCATCCAGGCCGTCTGGGACAGCGGCAGCACCGATGGCCTGCGCGAATTCCTGACCGACGACCTGATCACCGAGCTCAAGCCGCAGCTGGCCGAGCGCGGCGCGGCGCCCAACAAGACCGAAGTGGTCCTGCTGAACGCTGAAATGCTGGGCATCGAAACCGTGTCCGACGGCCACCTGGCCAGCGTGCGCTTCTCCGGCATGCTGCGCGAAGCGCCGGGCGCCGAGGCCTTCCGCTTCGAGGAAGTCTGGAACCTGTTCAAGCCTGCCAATGGCGGCTGGCTGCTCGCAGGCATCCAGCAGATCCCGGTGGATCTCGCCAGCTAAGCCTGGCCGGCCGGGGCCGATCCCCACCTCCGTTGCGGATGCCGCAAGGCATCTGTTTGAACCGGCCCTCACAGGGCCGGTTTTTCCATGTGCTTGCGCAAAACACCCATCCATCTAACCCGTTACACTCCCGATTTACCCACTAACTTCCGCAACCCCCGCAATCGGGGCCGTTGCAGACCGCCATGCTGCCTCTTCCGTTCCTGCCCACCCCCTCGCGACTGGCTGTAAGCGCGCTCAACGCCCTGTTGCGGCGCGAGGACTGGGCGCGCGCGCGCCTGGTGCGGCATGCGGGCAAGACGGTGCGTTTCGCGCTGGGCGGCTTCAGCCTGGGCCTCACCATCGACAGCGAAGGGCTGGCGGCCCAGGCCGATGCGGCCGTGGTGCCCGACGTGACCCTGACGGTCGCGCCTGAAAAACTGCCGCTGCCGCGCCTGGGCGCGGACCGCGAGCGCCCCGATTTCGCCGAGGCGACCCATATTTCGGGCGACGCGGCGTTGGCGCAGGTGGTGTCGGACCTCTCCAAGCAGTTGCGCTGGGATCCGGAGGACGCGCTGGCCCGGGTGGTGGGCGACATCGCCGCGCTGCGCCTGGTGGGCGGGGCGCGCGCGGCCGCCGGCGGCGCGCGCACGGCCAGCCTGCGCCTGGCCGAGAACGTGTCCGAATACCTGTCCGAGGAAAGCGGCATGCTGGCCAGCCGACCGGCGCTGGAACAGTGGCGCCTGGACCTGGCCGAGCTGAACGCCCGCGCCGATGCGCTGGCCCGTTCGGCCACCGCGCTGCAAACCCGCCTGGCGTCCGCCAGCGCAAAGCGGGGCGCCTGATACATGTTCCCCCTGCTGCGCCTTTTCCGCATCATTCTGGTTTCGCTGCGCTATGGCCTGGATGAGCTGGTGCTCTCCAGCCTGAACCATCCGCTGGCCACCTGCCTCTTACGTGTGATCCGCCTGGGCACGCGTCCGCGCAAGCCGCGCGGCTTGAGGCTGCGCCTGGCGCTGGAATCGCTGGGGCCCATCTTCGTGAAGTTCGGACAGGTGCTGTCCACCCGCCGCGATCTGATCCCCGCCGATATCGCCGACGAACTGGCGCTCTTGCAGGACCGCGTGCCGCCGTTCCCCTCGGCGCAGGCCGCTGCCTGCATCGAGGCGGCGCTGGGTGCGCCGCCCGAGAAGCTGTTCGCGCAGTTCGAAGTGGATCCGGTGGCCTCGGCCTCGATCGCGCAGGTGCACTTCGCCGTGCTGCACGACGGCCGCGAGGTCGCGGTCAAGGTGCTGCGTCCGGGCATGCTCAGCATCATCGAGAAAGACCTGTCGCTGCTGAAAGTGGTGGCGCGCATCATCGAGCGCCTGGGCGCCGACGGCCGCCGCCTGAAGCCGCGCGAAGTGGTGGCCGAGTTCGACAAGTATCTGCACGACGAGCTGGACCTGGTGCGCGAAGCGTCCAACTGCAGCCAGCTGCGCCGCAACTTCGGCCCCGAGTCCGGCCGCGGCGACATGCTGATCGTGCCCGAGGTGATCTGGGAATACACGGCGTCCACGGTCTTCACCATGCAGCGCATGTACGGCATGCCGGTAGGCCAGGTGGAGCGCATGCGCCAGGCCGGCATCGACATCCCGACGCTGGCGCGCACCGGCGTGGAGATCTTCTTCACGCAGGTCTTCACCGACGGCTTCTTCCATGCCGACATGCACCCGGGCAACATCTACGTGTCGGACCGTCCGGAAACGCTGGGCAGCTACATCGCCCTGGACTTCGGCATCGTGGGTTCGCTGTCCGAGTTCGACAAGAATTACCTGGCGCAGAATTTCCTGGCCTTCTTCCACCGCGATTACCGCCGCGTGGCGCAACTGCACATTGAATCGGGCTGGGTGCCGCCCGATACGCGCGAAGAAGAGCTGGAGGGCGCCGTGCGCGCCGTCTGCGAACCGTACTTTGACCGGCCGTTGTCGGAGATCTCGCTGGGGCAGGTGCTCTTGCGGCTGTTCCAGACCTCGCGCCGGTTCAATGTGGAGATCCAGCCGCAGCTGGTCCTGTTGCAGAAGACCCTGCTGAACGTTGAAGGATTGGGCCGCCAGCTCGATCCCAACCTGGATCTCTGGAAGACCGCCAAGCCCTATCTGGAACGCTGGATGCGTCAGCGCGTCGGATTCAAGGGGCTGCGGCAGAGCCTGGAAAAAGAAGCCGCGCAGTGGTCGCAAATGCTGCCTGCTTTGCCCAGGCTGGTCCATGACCACCTGAGCCGTCCCAACGTCTCGCCCGCCTTGCTGGCCGAGATGATCCAGTTGCGGCGGGCCCAGGAACAGAACAACCGGCTGGTTGCAGCGCTGGTTGGGGTGGCCGCGGTTGCCATCGGGGTCGCGATATGGGCCTTGACCCGATAGGCGGCGCGATGATCTAGACGGTATCTGTCATGTTTCATTCATGAAACGGTCATCATAGCTTCGCGGTACACGGCGAAAAATAGCGCTGCGGTGGATGAATGCAGCGCCCTCGCCGGCAGCGCGCGCGCCATTCTTAATTTCTATATCTATAGCCCCACTAGCGGGACGAATACAAGGGCAGACCATGCTTTATCCTGAACTCTTCAAGACCATGGAAGCCGTGCGCTGGAACATGGCGCATGACATCCCGTGGGGCGACTTCGATCGCAGCAAGCTCTCGGACGAGCAGGCCCACACGATCAAGATGAACGCCATCACGGAATGGGCCGCCTTGCCGGCCACCGAAATGTTCCTGCGCGACAATCGCGGCGACAGCGATTTCTGCGCGTTCATGTCGGTGTGGTTCTTTGAAGAACAGAAGCATTCGCTGGTGCTGATCGAATACCTGCGCCGCTTCCGTCCGGACCTGGTGCCCACCGAGGAAGAACTGCACAACGTGCGCTTCGAGTTCGACGCCGCGCCCGAACTCGAAACCCTGATGCTGCATTTCTGCGGCGAAGTCCGTTTGAACCACTGGTACCGCCGCGCCGCCGAATGGCACACGGAGCCGGTCATCAAGGCCATCTACAAGACGGTGGCCCAGGACGAGGCCCGCCACGCCGGCGCCTATCTGCAGTACATGCGCCGCGCGCTGCACGACCGCGGCCAGGACACGAGCGAGCAGGCCCGCCTGGCGTTCTCCAAGATCGGCGTGCTGATGGCGTCGGCCGGCCGCACGCAGCAGGCCCTGCACCCGACCAACCTGCACGTGAACAAGGACCTGTTCCCCAACGACACGGTGCAGTCGCGCCTGCCGGAACCCGGCTGGCTGGAGCATTGGCTGGACACGCAGATCCGCTTTGACGGCGTCTGGGAGCAGAAGGTCGCCACGCGCATCCTGCACATCCTGTCCAAGCTGATGGACCGCAGCTTCGAAACGGTGAAGGACCTGAACCGCTACCGCAAGGAAATGACGGCGCTGATCGTGCCGAAGGAAAAGCAGATCATCCTGGGCGGCGCCTGAGCCGGGGCGATACAATCGCCGCATGCCTGCCGCCCGTTTCGAATCCAAGGTCCTGTCCCGCGACGAATGCGTCGCCGCCGTCGCCGCCGGCCGCTATCCGCGGCCGCTGGTGTTCACCAACGGCGTCTTCGACATCCTGCACCGGGGCCACGCAACCTACCTCGACCAGGCCGCCCAGCTGGGCGCGACCCTGGTGGTGGCGGTGAACACCGACGAGTCGGTGCGCCGCCTGGGCAAGGGCGCCGAACGCCCGCTGAACCGCATGGAAGACCGCGCCGCCTTGCTGGCCGCGCTGGGCTTCGTGACCGTGGTCACGTCCTTCCATGAGGACACGCCCGAGGCCCTGATCGGCCAGCTCAAGCCCGACCTGATCGTCAAGGGCGGCGACTACGACATGGAAAAGCTGCCCGAGACCGCCCTGGTCAAGACCTGGGGCGGCCGCGCGGTGGCGATTCCGTTCGAGTTCGAGCGCTCGACCACGGCGCTCGTGAAGAAAATCCAGAACAAGTAAACCGAGTCCCTTCGCGGACTCAGCGCGGTTCCCGCAGCAGGCGGTTGATCGCTTCCAGGTCTGCCTCGGCCAGGATGCCGCTGGTGGCCTTCAGGCGCAGGCTGGCGAGCACCGTGCTGTAGCGCGCCAGCGCCAGGTCGCGCTGGGTGGCGTAGAGCTGCTGCTGGGCATTGAGTACGTCCAGGTTGATGCGCACGCCGACCTCGTAGCCGGTGCGGTTGGCTTCGACCGCGGCGCGGCTGGATTTTTCGCCTGCCTCCAGCGCCTGGATGCGCGCCAGGCCGCTGGTGACGCCGGTGTAGTACTGGCGTGCGGCTTGCACGGCCTGGCGGCGCGCCGCCTCGTAATCGTGGCGCGCCTTCTGTTCCAGCTGGACCTTTTCAGTCACTTGCGACGAGACCCCGCCGCCCGAGTACAGCGGGATCGACAGCACCACGCCGATGGTGCTGTCGATGGGCTTGCCCGGCGCGGCATTGCGCATCACGGCGTCGCTGGCGCTGCCGCTGCTGGCGCGCAGGTTCAGGGTCGGGTAATGGCCGCTCTTGGCGATCTGGATCTCGCGGCCGGCGATGCGCGTCAGGAGCTGCGCGCGCAACACGTCCAGGCTGGAGGACTCCGCCTGGTTGCTCCAGTCGGCCACGCGGGCGGGCTGCGGCGCGGGCAGCTGCACGCCATAGGGCAGTTCGGACAAGGCGCCGGGAGCCGTGCCGATGATCTTGGCCAGTTCGTCGCGGCGGACTTCCAGGTCGTTCTGCAGGCGCAGTTCCTGCGCCACCACCAGGTCGTAGCGCGCCTGCGCCTCGTAGGTGTCGGTGATGGTGGCGTTGCCGAGTTCGAAGTTGCGCTTGGCGGACTCCAGCTGCCCGGCCACGGCGGCCTTTTCGGCCTCGGTGGCGGTCAGCGTGTCCTGGGCGTAGAGCACGTTGAAATAGGCGTCGGCCACGCGCAGCAGCAGGTCCTGATAGGCCTGTTGCAGCTGCACCTCGACGTCGGCGACGACCAGCTTGGATTGCTCGAAATTCTGCCAGCGGCCCCAGTCGAACAGCGGCTGGGTCAGGGACAGGTCCCAGACGCCGCGGCCGCCGCTGTAGGCGATGCCCATGCCGCGGGTGCTGCGGGTTTCCTGGTAGGCGCCGCCGGCTTCGGCGGAGATCAGGGGCAGGAGCAGGGAACGGGCCTGGGGTTCTTTTTCCAGGCCGGCGCGGTAGTTGGCGCGCGCGGCGGCGTAGATCGGGTCATTGCCCAGCGCCGATTGCCAGATCTGGATCAGGTTCTGCGCGCGGACAAGCGTCGGGCCGACGCTTGCGGCGCAGGTAAAAACCAGTAAAGCCGTTAGCAATCGGAAACGCATGGTGGTCAACGATACGCCGGGCCGCCCGGGGCGCGGCGGCCCTGTCAGAGGGGCAGGCGCCGGGCGGCAGGGTTGGGGATCAGAACTTGAACTGGGATACCGTGACGCCGCGCAGCGGCTTGATGACGGTTTCGAACAGGTTCACCGTTTCGAAGCTGGCCGCGGTGGTGCGGGTGATGCGACAGGCCGTCATGACGGGCGCCTGGCCCACGATCACGACCAGGCGGCCGCCCACGCGCAACTGGTACTTCAGCGCGTCGGGGACGGTCGGCACGGAACCCGTGACGAGGATGGCGTCGTATTCGGTGGAGCCCCAGCCGTTGCGGGCGTCGCCGGTTTCGACCTTGACGTTGGTGACGTTGTTCATCTGCAGGTTCTGCTGCGCGAACGTCACCAGGCGGCTGTCGATTTCGACCGAGGTGACCTGCTGCGCCAGGTAGCCCAGCAGCGCGGCCTGGTAGCCGGAGCCAGTGCCGATTTCCAGCACGCAGTCGGACTTGGTCAGCAGCAGCTCTTGCGCCAGGCGGGCTTCCACCTTGGGCGCCAGCATGTTCTGGCGGGTGTTGACCGCGTTGATCTCAAGCGGCAGTTCCAGGTCGGAAAACGCCAGCGCGCGCAGGGCCGGCGGAACGAATTGTTCGCGGCGCACATCGAACAGCGCTTGCAGCACGTTGGCGTCCAGAACGTCCCACGGGCGGATCTGCTGTTCCACCATGTTGAAGCGGGCTTGTTCTACGTCGGGCAGGGTCGAAGCGTTCATGACGGTCAGAAAAAACAGAGGAATCAACAGACCATTGTACCGATTCGTAGCGTACTGTGACGCCCGACCCCGCCGACAGATGTTTCAGACGCCGCCCGGATCTACCACCAGGCGTGGAAGTGGTGCACCGGGCCGTGGCCCGAACCCACCGACAGGCGCTCTGCGTGGCGGATGGCCTCCGTGAGGTAGGCCTTGGCGCGGCGCGCCGCCTCGGGCACGTCCCCGGTTTGCGGCAGCAGCGCGGCCAGCGCCGCCGACAGCGTGCAGCCGGTGCCGTGGGTGTTGACGGTCTCGATGCGGTGGCCGGGCAGCTCGATCATGCGGTCGCCGTCATGCAGCAGGTCGATGGTCTCGCTGCCGGGCAGGTGGCCGCCCTTGACCAGCACCCAGCGCTCACCTGAATGCGCCAGCTTGTTGCGCAGGCGTTCGGCCACGCGCCGCATTTCCTTGACGGTCTCGACCGGACGCTCTTCCAGCAGCACGCCGGCTTCGGGCAGGTTGGGCGTCAGCAGGGTGGACTGCGGCAGCAGGGACTCGCGCATGGCGCCCACGGCGTCGCGTTCCAGCAGCAGGTCGCCGCTTTTGGCCACCATCACCGGATCCAGCACCACGTGGGCCGGTGCCCACTTGGCGAGCTTCTCGGCCACCACCTGGATCACCGGCTGCTGGCCCAGCATGCCGATCTTGACCGCGTCGATGCGCACGTCCGCGAACAGCGTGTCGATCTGCTGGCCGACGAAAGCGGGCGGGACCGCCGAGATGCCGGTGACGCCCTGGGTGTTCTGCGCCGTCAGCGCGGCGATCACCGCGCAGCCGTAGGCGCCCAGCGCGCTCATGGCCTTGACGTCGGCCAGGATGCCGGCGCCGCCGGAGGGGTCGACGCCAGCGATGGTCAGCGCGTTGGGGATGGGGCGGCCGCTGGCGGCCTGCTGGCGGCCGTTCATTTGGGGGCGCCCGCCGTGATCAGGCCTTCGTTGGGCGAGCTGGGGGCGCCGCTGTACAGCTTCTTGGGCATGCGGCCAGCCAGGAAGGCCTCGCGGCCGGCTTCCACGCCCTTCTTCATGGCGCTGGCCATCAGGATGGGATCGCGCGCGCCGGCGATGGCGGTGTTCATCAGGACGGCGTCGCAGCCCAGCTCCATGGCGATGGCGGCGTCCGACGCGGTACCCACGCCGGCGTCCACCACGATGGGCACGCGGGCCTGCTCGATGATCAGGCGCAGGTTCCAGGGATTCAGGATGCCCATGCCCGAGCCGATCAGCGAGGCCAGCGGCATCACGGCGACCGCGCCCAGGTCTTCCAGCATGCGGCACTGGATGGGATCGTCGGTGCAATACACCATGACCTTGAAGCCTTCGTCCACCAGGGTCTTGGTGGCCTTCAGGGTCTCCGGCATGTTGGGGAAGAGGGTCTGCGGGTCGCCCAGCACTTCCAGCTTCACCAGGTCGTGGCCGTCCAGCAGTTCGCGCGCCAGGCGCAGCGTGCGCACGGCCTCGTCGGCGCTGTAGCAGCCGGCGGTGTTGGGCAGCAGCGTGAATTTGGACGGCGGGACGTAGTCCAGCAGGTTCGGTTCACCGGCGTTCTGGCCGATATTGGTGCGGCGGATGGCGACGGTGACGATCTCGGTGCCGCTGGCGTCCAACGCCGCGCGGGTCTGTTCGAAGTCCTTGTACTTGCCGGTGCCGACGAGCAGGCGCGACGAGTAGGCGCGGCCGGCGATGGTGAGAGTGTCTTGAGTGGTCATGGCGGAGGTTCAAAGGGCGGGTGCGCACGATGCGAGACCCGCGGGGACTGGCGATACGTTGGACGAATGATAAAGCACGGCGCCGCGCGGCAGACGTGCTCGGTGAAATGCGGCGTTCCACTATTTGCAGATCGTGGTGCGGACACGTTCAGCGCAGGCGGTCCAGGTCGGCGCAGATCGCCTCGGCGGCGTCGATCAAACGCGGACCCGGGCGGTACAGCGCGTCGGCATCCACGCCGTACACATGCCCCAGCCGCGCGGCGGGCAGTCCCAGCGCCTGCCAGGCGGCCAGGTTGCGGACGCCGTCTTCGGGGCGGGAGATGCCGGCCAGCACCGCCTCGGGACGCGCCGCCAGCACGCTTTCCAGCGTGACCTGGGGCGCCACCACGGGCGCCTGGCCGAAGACATTGACGCCGCCGCAGACGCGCAGGGCGTCGCTGACGATGCTGCTGTCGTTCAAGGTGTAGATGGGGTCCAGCCCCGCCTGCACGAAGACGCGCACGGGGCGGCGGCCGGCATAGCGGACGGCCAGGGCGTCCAGGCGCGCGCGCAGGGCCTGGGCGGCAGGCCGCGCCTGCGCTTCGGTGCCGAACAGCGCGCCCATGCGTTCGACCGCGTCGGGGATGGCGGCCAGGGTCTGCGGGTCGCTGTAGAACACCGGCACGCCCAACTTGTCCATCACCCGCGCCAGCGGCGCGGCGGCGGCGGGCTGCCAGGCGATCAGCAGGTCCGGACGTACGGCAGCCACGCGTTCGGGATCGGGCTGGGTGCCGTCGCCGATGATGGGCAACTGGCGGGCGGCGGGCGGATAGTCGCTGCCACGGATGGTGGCGATGAGCCGGTCGCCCGCGCCGGCGGCAAAGACCAGCTCGGTGGCGTGCGGGGCCAGGGTGACGGCGCGCCGGGCGGGAGCGGCCAGCGAGACCTGGCGTCCCTGGTCGTCGCGGATCTGGATGACCGCGCCGGCGGCGGAACCCGCCCCGGTATCCGTCGCCGGACCTGCTGCGGCGAGTCCCGCGGACAGCAGCGCGCCCAGGGCCAGGAACAGCCCCGGAGCGATGCGAGGGTGGGTACGTGCGAGGGGCATGCAGGAAGCCGATATAGCCAGCGGGGAACGCCGACTATATCGGAATGCCGCGATCAGTAGCGCAGCGTGAGCGACGCGTAGAAATTGCGGCCCGGGGCGGGGTACAGGCTGTAATTGGCGACCGGACCCAGCATCTCGAACGAAGCATTGCCGCCGCGGATGCCGTAGGTGGCGTACTGGCGGTCGAAGATGTTGTTCACGCCGATGGCGCCTTCGATGTTGCGCGTGAACTTGTAGGCCACCTTGGTGTTGAACAGCACGTAGGCGTCCAGTTCCTTGGCGAACTGGTTGGCCTGGTCGTTGTCCATGCGCGACTTGCCCACGTATTGCGCCGTCACGTTCCACAGGAACGCGTCGGTGGGACGCCAGGTCACGCCGGCGTTGGCCAGCCACTTGGGCGCCAGCGGCACGGTCTTGCCCGCCAGGTCCACGCCTGCGTAGGTGCCGGAGCGGAATTGCGCTTCCATCCAGGTCAGGTTGGCGTCCAGCGACACGCTGCTGGAGATCGCGGTGTGGCCTTCCAGTTCGATGCCTTGGCGGCGGGTCGGGTCCAGGTTGGTGTTGGCTCCCGTGCCCGGGCCCCAGATGCCATCAGCCAGCGGGTTGTACTGGATTTCGTTGGTCAGGTCATAGCGGAAGTACGACAGGCGGGCGCTGCTGCTGGCCGACTGCCAGGTCACGCCGATTTCCTTGTCGGTGGAGGTCTGCGGCGCCAGCGGGGTCTGCACCGACAGCAGTTCGTCGGCGTTGGGCAGGCGGAAGCTGCGGCCGACCTTGCCGTACACGCCGAAACCGGCGGGCAGGTCCTGGCGCACGCCCAGCTGCCAGGCGGTCAGGTGGTTGCTGCGGTCCGACGCCGTGCCCGAGCCAGAGATCACGTCCAGGTCGTCGGAGGCGTACTGGCGGCGCACGCCGGCCGTCACGTAGGTGCTGTCGGTGGCGCGCACCTGGCCTTCGGCGAACAGGCCGTACTGGTGCTGGCGCGACTGCCACTTCGAGGGCTGGAAGTCGTAGTAGGCGTTCTGGTTGGCGGTGGTCTTGGCTTCCTGGCCGTCGGCGCCGAAGACGATGCTGTGGCCGCCGTTGATCGGCAGGCGGTAGCGCACGCTGGCGATGTTCTCTTCCAGCTTCTGGTCGCGCAGGATGTCGCCGAAGCCGTCGTAGGTCAGGCCGTCGAGCTTTTTCTCGCGGGTCGACAGGTCGGCGTACAGGGTGCCGGCGCCGATCGCCTGCTCGAGCTGCAGGCCGAAGGTAGTGGTCGTGGTCTTGACGTAATCGACGTCGTTCTTCGAGCCGCGCGGATCGTCCTGGTACTCGTTCAGGCCGGTCTTGGGGTTGATCGTGCGCGGACCGGGCAACTCCAGCTTCTGCGTGGTGGTGCGGCCGTACAGGCGGATCGAGCCGTCGTCGTGGCGGAACGTGATGCCGCCGCCGCCGCCCTCGCGGCGCTCGCCGCTGTGGTCGCGGTAGCCGTCGCTGTGCAGCGATTGCATGTAGGCGTCGACGCCGACCTTTTCATTGTTCATGGACACGGCCGCGTCGTACTGGCGCAGGCCATAGCTGCCGAAGGTGGCGGTGGCGCGGGCGGCGACCGGCTCCTTGGTGAAATCGGAACGCGTGATGATGTTGATCACGCCGCCGGTGGTGCCGCCGCCGTATTGCACGGAACCGCTGCCGCGCACGATTTCAATGCGCTCGACCTGGTCCAGCGGCACTACGCCGAGGCTGGGCGCCGACAGGTCGTTGGTGTTCTGCTTGACGCCATCGATCAGGATCAGCGTGTTGCTGGCGCCGGTGATGCCGAAGCCGCGCAGGTCGACGATGGAGTTGTCGCTCGAGCTGCTGGTGTTGATCAGGTGGATGCCGGCCTGGGTCGACAGCACGTCCTGCATGGTGCGGGCGCTGGACGCGGCGATGTCTTCGGCGGTGATGACCGAGATCGACACCGGCAGCGTGCGGCCGTCGGTCGGCACGCGCTGGGCGGTGACCGTGATGGCGTCGAGCTGGGGAGTGGAGGAGGCGGCTTGCTGGGCGGCGGCGATGGCCGGGGCGGAGCAGAGCAGGGCGCCGGCATAGCGCCGGATGGAGCGGGTTTTCATCTACGTAACCTCGATGCGACCCGCGACCCCGCAGGCCATTCACGATGGGGAGGATGCCCAAGCCGCGGCGGGCCGGTGTAGGCCTGGCGGCAATGCATGGACTTCCTGACGATCGAACAGGCCGGTATCGGGCTGCCATGGGCGCATTGCGCGCATGGGGACCGTTGCGGGGGCAGCACAGGCTGGAGCCAGGGGTTGCCGGCGCCTTGTGGGGCGGCAGTCCTGGGAGGTTCTTCCTGTTTCCCGTTTACCTTTCGCGCGCGGTGCGGCAAGTGTTGCGTTCTTGCCTGCCCTGTGCGCCGAAAGCACCGGTTCGGGGCCGAAACTGTATCACCGGGAGGCGCGGATAGGCCCATTTTGTTACGATCAGGGCTTGTTTTTGCGGCGTTTTTCGCTTTTTCGCCACATTGCGCCGCCATCGCCAACTCCATCCGGACCTGCCCGTGTCGTATCCCCGCCTGCCTTACCCGCCCGAAGCCTATACCCATGGCGGTGAATTCGCCCGCCTGCTGGGCAAGCGCATCCTGATTCTGGATGGCGCCATGGGCACCATGATCCAGCGCTACAAGCTGGGCGAGGCGGACTTCCGCGGCGAGCGCTTCGCCGGCCACGGCAAGGACGTCAAGGGCAACAACGAGCTGCTGTCGCTGGTGCGCCCGGACGTGATCTCCGAGATCCACCGGCAATACCTGGAAGCGGGCGCCGATGTCATCGAGACCAACACCTTCGGCGCGACGACCATCGCGCAGGGCGACTACGAGCTGCCGGAACTGGCCTACGAACTGAACCTGGTGTCCGCGCGCCTGGCGCGCGAGGCCTGTGACGCCTACAGCACGCCCGAGCGGCCGCGTTTCGTGGCCGGCGCGCTGGGCCCGCAGCCCAAGACGGCCTCGATCTCGCCGGACGTGAACGATCCGGGCGCGCGCAACGTCACCTTCGAGGAACTGCGCGTCGCCTATGTGGAGCAGCTCAACGGCCTGCTGGATGGCGGCATCGACATCGTCCTGATCGAAACCATCTTCGACACCCTCAACGCCAAGGCGGCCATCTTCGCCACCGAGGAAGTGTTCGAGGCGCGCGGCGTGCGCCTGCCCGTGATGATCTCGGGCACGGTGACTGACGCGTCCGGCCGCATCCTTTCCGGCCAGACCGTGGAAGCCTTCTGGAACTCGGTGCGCCACGCGCGCCCCATCACCATCGGCCTGAACTGCGCGCTGGGCGCGGCGCTGATGCGCCCCTACGTGGCCGAGCTGGCCCGCATCTGCGACACCTACGTCTGCGTCTATCCGAACGCCGGCCTGCCCAACCCGATGGCCGAAACCGGCTTCGACGAAACCCCGGCCGACACCTCCGCGCTGCTGGAAGAGTTCGCGCGTGCTGGCCTGGTCAACATGTCGGGCGGCTGTTGCGGCACCACGCCGGACCACATCCGCGAGATCGCGGCCAAGGTCATGTCGCTGACCCCGCGCGCCGTGCCGGACATCCCGGTGAAGACCCGCCTGTCGGGCCTGGAACCGCTGAACATCGACGAAGACACGCTCTACGTCAACGTGGGCGAACGCACCAACGTGACGGGCAGCAAGATGTTTGCCCGCCTGATCCGCGAAGAGAAATACGACGAGGCGCTGGCCGTGGCCCGCCAGCAGGTCGAGAACGGCGCGCAGATCATCGACATCAACATGGACGAGGCCATGCTGGATTCGGTGGCCTGCATGCGGCGCTTTCTCAACCTGATCGCCTCCGAGCCCGACATCGCGCGCGTGCCGATCATGATCGACAGCTCCAAGTGGGAAGTCATCGAGGAAGGCCTGAAGTGCGTGCAGGGCAAGCCCGTGGTGAACTCGATCTCCATGAAGGAAGGGCTGGAGCCCTTCCGCCACCATGCGCGCCTGTGCCGCCGCTACGGCGCGGCGGTGGTGGTGATGGCGTTCGACGAACTGGGCCAGGCCGACACGCTGGAGCGCCGCAAGGAAATCTGCGGCCGCGCCTACAAGATCCTGGTCGAGGAAGAAGGCTTCCCGCCGGAAGACATCATCTTCGACCCCAACGTCTTCGCGGTCGCGACCGGCATCGACGAGCACAACCACTACGCCGTGGACTTCATCGAAGGCACGCGCTGGATCCGCGAAAACCTGCCCTACGCCCGCATTTCGGGCGGCGTGTCCAACGTCAGCTTCTCGTTCCGCGGCAATGAGCCGATGCGCGAGGCGATCCACACGGTGTTCCTCTACTACGCCGTGAAGGAAGGCATGACGATGGGCATCGTCAACGCCGGCCAGCTGGGCGTGTACGCCGACCTGGATCCCAAGCTGCGCGACCTGGTCGAGGACGTGGTGCTGGACCGCGCCGAGCCCGTGGGCAAGACGGACGCCGACGACGAGCGCACGCCGACCGAACGCCTGGTGCAGTTCGCCGACAGCGTGAAGGGCTCGGGCGCCAAGAAGGAAGAAGACCTGACCTGGCGCAACGCTGAGGTCGAGGCCCGCCTGTCGCACGCGCTGGTGCATGGCATCACCGCCTTCATCGTCGAGGACACCGAGGAAGTGCGCCAGAAGATCGCCGCGCGCGGCGGCCGTCCGATCGAAGTGATCGAAGGCCCGCTGATGGACGGCATGAACGTGGTGGGCGACCTGTTCGGCGAGGGCAAGATGTTCCTGCCGCAGGTGGTGAAGTCGGCCCGCGTCATGAAGCAGGCCGTGGCCCACCTGGTTCCCTTCATCGAGGAAGAAAAGCGCCAGATCGCGGCCGCCGGCGGCGACGTGCGCGCCAAGGGCAAGATCGTCATCGCCACGGTCAAGGGCGACGTGCACGACATCGGCAAGAACATCGTGTCGGTGGTCCTGCAGTGCAATAACTTCGAAGTCGTGAACATGGGCGTGATGGTGCCCTGCGCCCAGATCCTGGAAAAGGCCAAGGAAGAGAACGCCGACATCGTCGGCCTGTCCGGCCTGATCACGCCCAGCCTGGAAGAAATGGCCTACGTCGCCAGCGAAATGCAGCGCGACGAATACTTCCGCAGCCGCAAGCTGCCGCTGATGATAGGCGGGGCCACCACCAGCCGCGTGCATACCGCCGTGAAGATCGCGCCCAACTACGAAGGCCCGGTGATCTACGTGCCGGACGCCAGCCGTTCAGTGGGCGTGGCCACCAGCCTGATGTCGGATCAGTCGGAAGCCTACCTGGCCGATCTGGCCCAGGAATACGAAGAGGTGCGCCGCCGCCACGCCAACCGCAAGGCCACGCCCATCCTGCCGCTGGCCGAAGCGCGCGCCTCGCGCCCCGCGATCGACTGGGACAACTACACGCCGCCGCGCCCCAAGTTCATCGGCCGCCGCACGTTCAAGAGCTACGACCTGGCCGAGATCGCCAAGTACGTGGACTGGGGCCCGTTTTTCCAGACCTGGAGCCTGTTCGGCCCGTTCCCGGCCATCCTGGACGACAAGGTCGTGGGCGAGCAGGCGCGCAAGGTCTACGCCGACGGCCAGGCCATGATGAAGCGCATCATCGAAGGCCGCTGGCTCACCGCCAACGGCGTGGTGGGCTTCTATCCGGCCAACAGCATCAACGACGAAGACATCGAGGTCTACAAGGACGAGACCCGCAGCGAGGTGCTGTTCACCTACCGCAACCTGCGCCAGCAGGGCGCCAAGCGCGAAGGCGTCAGCAACAAGTCGCTGTCCGACTTCATCGCGCCCAAGTCCAGCGGCAAGCTGGACTACATCGGCATGTTCGCCGTCACGGCGGGCCTGGGCATCGAAAAGAAGGAAGCGGAATTCGAAAAGGCGCTGGACGATTACTCCAGCATCATGCTCAAGTCGCTGGCCGACCGCCTGGCCGAAGGCTTCGCCGAATGCCTGCATGCCCGCGTGCGCCAGGACCTGTGGGGCTACGCGCCCGACGAAGCCCTGTCCAACGAGGACATGATCGCCGAGAAATACGTGGGCATCCGCCCCGCGCCCGGCTATCCGGCCTGCCCGGAACACGTCATCAAGACCGACATGTTCCGCGTACTGGACGGCGCCGACATCGGCATGATGCTGACCGACAGCTACGCCATGTACCCGGCTTCCAGCGTGTCCGGCTTCTACTTCAGCCACCCGCAGTCGCAGTACTTCAACGTGGGCGTGATCGGCGAAGACCAGCTGCAGGACTATGCGGCCCGCAGCGGCCGCAGCATCGAAGACCTGAAGCGCACCCTGGCGCCGAACCTGGGTTGAGCGCTGCCGGGGTAGCGGCCAGGCGTACTCGCCGGCCATTCCCCCGTCCATGCGGCTGTGCCGTTACGCTTGCTCTGCGTCCTGATGCGTCTTGCCACGGCCCACATAGGGAATGGCGTGGTCGATGGTTTCCCAGATGTAGCGCCCGGACGGGCTTTGCTGTTCCTCGGCCACGTGCGACACCAGGCCGGCCGCGCGCGAGATGACGGCGAAGCCGCGCATCAGTTCGGTCGGCACGCCGATCTCGCTGAGCAGCGCCGCCACCGCGCCGGTGGCGTTGATGGTGATGTGCTTGCCGTAGGTCTCGTCGATGGCGGCCGAGAGCAGGCGCAGCGCCTTGAGCGAGTCGCCCTTGAGCTCTGGTTCGGCCTCGGCCAGCGCCAGCAGCTTGATCGAGCGCGGGTCGTCGGGCTTGTGCAGATGGTGTCCGAAGCCGGGCAACGCGCTGCGCGATTCGCGGAATTCGCGGGCGATCGCCAGGGCTTCCGTGCGTCCATCGTCGGCCTGGCGGATGCGGTCCAGCAGGCGCGAACAGTTTTCCATGGTGCCGACGAACTGGCTGCCCACCGCCATCAGCCCGGACGCCACCGCGCCCTGCAGGTTTTCCGGCGCGCTCATGTAGATCAGCCGCGTGGCGATGGCGCTGGGCGTCAGGCCATGCTCCATCAGCGTGACCAGCACCGCGTCGACGATGCGCAGGTCCACCGGGCGCGCCTCGCGGCCCAGGATCTGCATGATCATGACTTCGGTGAAGGTCTTCTTGCCGATCAGGTCCTCGACCAGGTCCACGTCGCGGTAGGACATGCCGGTGAGGTGATGCGCGCAGAGGCGGGTTTCGGGCGTTTTCATGGGGTCTCCTTCAGGGCCGCGTCGCGCACGGCGTTTTTCAGCACCTTGCCCACGCTGGAGCGCGGCAGACTGTCATGGATGTGGAATTGCTTGGGTGTGGCCACGGGGCCGAGCAGGGCGCGCACGTGGGTCTTCAACTCGTCCGCGCTGGCCTGCGCACCGGGATGGAACTGCACGGCGGCGTGAACGGCTTCGCCCCATTTGTCGTCGGGCAGGCTGAACACCGAGCACTCGTACACCGCAGGATGCGCGGATAGCGCGTTCTCCACGTCCACCGGGTAGATGTTGAAGCCGCCCGTGATGATCACGTCGCGCAGCCGGTCCTTCAGGAACAGATAGCCGCGCGCGTCGATCAGGCCGGTGTCGCCGGTATGCAGCCAGCCGTCCACGACCGTTTCGGCGGTCTTCTCCGGCAGGCGCCAGTAGCCGGACATGACCAGGTCGCCCTGCACCACGACCTCGCCGATCTCGCCGCGCGGCAGCAGCGCGCCTTCGGGCGACATGATGGCCACGTCGCTGAGCCAGGTGACGCGTCCGACCGAGGCGCGGTTCTCCGGGGCTTCCAGATCGGCGGGCCGCAGCACCGTCATGATCTGCGGCGCCTCGGTCTGGCCGTAGGTGGTGCCCAGCACCGGGCCGAAGAAGTCGCGCGCCCGGTCGATCTTTTCCACGGGCATGGGTGCGCCGCCGTAGATCAGGTTGCGCAGGCGCGGGAAGTCGGCGCGCGAGACGCCGGGTTGCGCCATGATCATGTAGATCAGCGTGGGCGGCATGAAGCTCAGCGTGCCGCCGCGTTCGCGGAAGGCGGCGGTGATGTTGGCCGGCGTGACGCCGTCCAGCAGCAGATGGGCGCCGCCGCAAGCCAGCACCGGCAAGAGGTAGGTGCCGGTGCCATGCGTGATGGGGGCTGCCACGACGTAGCGGTCTTCGTGGGTCAGGCCCCAGCTCATGATCTGGTTGATGATGCCCGCGTTCCACGCGTGGTAAGGCTGCATCACGCCCTTGGGCAGGCCGGTGGTGCCGCCGGTGAACTTGATGGCCTGGATGGCGTCGCGCGGCAGCGCATGGCGTTGCGGTTCGCGTCCGACGCAGCGGGCCAGCAGCGCGTCCAGCGCCAGCGGCGCCGCCGCGTCTTCCAGATGGATGTGGCGGCGGCCTTGCGGCGCCTGGGCCTCGGGCGCCAGCGGCGCGCCCACGCCGTCCACGATCACGATGGACGGCTCGGTGGCGTCCAGGATGCGCCCGATCTCGCGCTCGGTGCTGCGGTAGTTGAGCGGTACCCACACCTTGCCGCTGGCCAGCACGGCCAGCAGCGCCAGGATGTGCCGAGCGGAATTGCCGGCGCAGATCGCCACCCGCGTTTGCGGCGCAGGATCGAGTTCCTGCAAGGCCGCGGCCAGCGCCCGCGTGTCGGCGGCCAACCGTGAGTACGTGACCTGGCCTTCGGGCCCGTCCAGCGCGATGCGGTCCGGATACTGCTCGGCAGCGCGGAAGAAGAAATCTATCGGGTACATCCTGGTGTTCCTAGTTGGCTTTGAGATTGGCGCTCTTGACGACCTTGCCCCATTTATCGATCTCGCTGGCGATCTTCCTGGCGTAGGTGTCGGGCGTGTTGGGCTGCTGCGGTGCGTAGAAGCCGGACTGCTGGTAGGACGCCTGCAGCGCCGGGCTGGCCAGCGCCTTGTTGATGGCCTGGTTCAGGCGCTCGACGATGGGTTTGGGGGTGCCGGCAGGCGCCATCACGCCGAACCAGGATTCGACGTCGAAGCCGGCCAAGCCGGATTCGGCCAGGGTGGGCGTGTCGGGGGCGGACGGCAGGCGCTGCGGCGAGGTGACGCCGATGGCGCGCAGCTTGCCGGCCTGCACGTGCGGCAGCGACGAGGGCAGGTTGTCGAACATGGAATCCACCTGGCCGCCCAGCAGATCGGCTACGGCCGGGCCGCTGCCGCGGTACGGCACGTGCAGGATGTCGGTGCCGGTCTGCATCTTGAACAGTTCGCACGACAGATGGATGGACGAGCCGCTGCCCGACGAGGCGCAGGTCAGCTTGCCCGGGTTCTTCTTGGCGTAAGCCACGTATTCCTGCACGGTCTTGACCGGCAGCTTGGGATTGACCACCAGGATGTTCGGAATGGTCGCCAACAGGCCCACCGGCTCGAAGCCCTTCACGAAGTCATAGTTGAGCTGGCTGTACAGCGTGCGGTTGATGGTGTTGGCGATGGAGCCCACATACAGCGTGTAGCCGTCGGGCGCGGCGCGCGCGACGATTTCCGCGCCGATGTTGCTGTTGGCGCCGGTCTTGTTCTCGACCACGAAAGTCTGGCCCAGTTCTTCCGAGAGGGACTTCGCCATCAGGCGCGCCACGATGTCAGTGGCGCCGCCGGCGGCGTAGCCGACCACCAGCGTCACGGGACGCTCGGGATAGGGCTTGGCCGCCAGGGCCGGGGCCGCGAGCAGCGCGCCCAGGGCGGCCGCCGCGGCGGCCCACCGCTTGCTTTGCATCTTCATTGTTGTCTCCGTCCTGTTTGTCTAATATTTGGACAGCTCTGCGTCTGCCCGGATTCATATTGGGCTTTGATAGGGGCCTCATCAACGCAAGCTGTCCAAAAAATGAACAAGCCAGAATCCGAAGGCTCCGGGCCGCGCGTATTGCGCCGCGGGTTGCGCGTGCTGGGCGTGCTGCGGCAGGCGGGCGCGGCGGGCATGCACGTGGTCGACATCGCGCGCGCGGCGGGCATGCAGCGGACCACGGCCTACCGCTATCTCGACGTGCTGGTTCAGGAGGGCTACGCCCTGCGCGAGTCCGAAGCGCCGCGCTGGCGCGTGGCCGAGCTGGGCGTGATGATGGCGGGCGATCCGCATGCGCAGGCCGTGCGCAGCCTGCGGCCGGTGCTGCGGCAGATCAGCGACGTCAGCGGCGATTCCGCTTTTCTCATCTGCCGCGCGGGCAACGATTCGCTCTGCCTGCACCGTGAAGTGGGCAACTATCCCGTGCAGGTGCTGGCGGTTACGGTGGGGCACCGCCAGCCGCTGGGCGTGGGGGCGGCCGGGCTGGCGCTATTGGCCGCGCTGCCGCCTGACGAGTCGGAAGAGGTGATTGCGCAGAACGAGCAGGCGTTGCGCGCTTACGGCGGCATGACGGTGGCGCAGATGCGGCGCCTGGTGGAGAACACGCGCGGACGCGGCTGGTCGGTGGTGGGCAACGCGGCGGTGCCCGGCGTGCTAGGCGTGGGCGTGGCCTTGTGCGATGCAGGCGGATATCCGCGCCTGGCCGTCAGCGTGTCCAGCCTGATCAGCCGCATGCAGGCGGCGCGCCAGCGCAATATCGCCGACCTGATCCGCGCCCAGCTGGCGCAGGACGAGGTCAGGACGCAGCGCTGGGCGTTGCCGGGGTTTCCGGCTGCCTAGGCGGCTGCCGGCGTCGGCACCCGGTAGGTCTTCTGGTAATGCACCGTGAACGTCCTGAAGGCTTCCAGGGCCTTGTGCGGATCGTGGCCGGGCTTGACCAGGAAGCTGTCGAAGCCAACGCGCGCCTGGTAATGGATGGTGTCGATCATCACGTCGCCGACCGCGCGCAGTTCGCCTTGCCACTGGTAGCGCGTGCGCAGCAGCTGCGCCAGCGAATAGCCGCGGCCATCGGTGTAGATCGGAAAATCCACGGCGATGAAGGCAATGCCGGCGGGGTCCAGGGTGCCGTCGGCTTCGGCCAGGTCGCGCAGATCCGCGTCGGGGGCGAGCAGGACCGCGACGGGATGCTGGTGGCGGCGCAAGGTGGCGCGCGAGGTCTTCCAGACGGAAAGCGGCACGATCCAGCCCGGCGCGTCGCCAGGCACCTGGCCCTCGGCGGGAACCTCGGGTTCAGGCGTGAAGGCGCGCGAGGCGTCCGCTTCCAGGCGGCCGTTGCGGATCAGGTGCGGGCCGGGGGCGTCGTGCGGATAGATTTCAGACATGGGCGGCCTCGGCTTGCTGCGCGGGTTTGGCGAAGGCGGGATCGGAGTAGACGTCCTGCTTGAAGGGATCGATGCCGACCCGGTCTACCACGTCGATGAAGCGTTCCTCTTCGCTGTCGCGCAGGCCCAGGTAAGTGCGGATCAGGCGGTCCACCACGCCCGCGACCTGCTCGCGCGCGAATGACGGGCCGATGATGCGGCCGATGGCGGCGCCGCCGCCGCGCGTGGATTCGATGTCGGGCAGCGGCTTGGCGGCGCCGTTCTGGCGGCCGCCTATGGTGACCTGATACCACTCCTCGCCGGCCTTATCGACGCCAAGAATGCCGATATGGCCCACGTGATGGTGGCCGCAGGAGTTGATGCAGCCCGAGATGTTCAGGTCCAGCTCGCCGATCTCGAAGAGATAGTCGAGGTTGTCGAACTGGCGCTGGATGGCTTCGGCCACGGGGATGGAGACGGCATTGGCCAGCGCGCAGAAATCTCCGCCCGGACAGGCGATGATGTTGGTCAGCAGCCCGATGTTGGGCGTGGCCAGGTTCAGCGCCTGCAACGTGGTCCAGAGTTCATGCAGGCGCGCGCGGCGCACGTCGGCCAGAATCAGGTTCTGCTCGTGTGAGACGCGCAGCTCGCCGAAGCCGTAGTCGTCGGCCAGGTCGGCCACCGCGTCCATCTGGTCGGCGGTGATATCGCCCGGCGGCACGCCGGTGGGCTTGAGCGACACGGTGACCGCGGCATAACCGGCTACCTTGTGCGGATGCACGTTGGTGCGCAGCCAGCGCGCAAAGCGCGGATCGGCGGCGGCCAGCGCGGCGGTGTTGTCCACGTCCTGCGCGGCAGTGGCGTCGTATTGCGGCCAGACGAAGCGGGCCTTGATGCTGTCGACGAATTCCTGGGTGATGGTGTCGGGGCCGCCCTTGATGAGCTGCCACTGTTCGTCCACCTGTTGCGCGTAGACTTCCGGCGTCAGGTCCTTGACGAGGATCTTGATGCGCGCCTTGTACTTGTTGTCGCGGCGGCCGTGCAGGTTGTAGACCCGCAGCGCGGCCTGCAGATAGGTCAGCAGGTCCTGCCATTCGACGAAGGGGTTGATCAGCTTGCCGACGATGGGCGTGCGGCCCAACCCGCCGCCGACCCAGACCCGGAAGCCCAGCTTGCCGTCGCGTTCGACGGCTTGCAGGCCGATGTCGTGCACGCCCACGGCCGCGCGGTCCTGCACCGCGCCGCTGACCGCGATCTTGAACTTGCGCGGCAGGAAGGCGAATTCGGGATGCAGCGTGGACCACTGGCGGATGATCTCGCACCACACCAGCGGATCCACCAGCTCGTCCGGCGCGACGCCGGCGAAGTGGTCGGTGGTGGTGTTGCGGATGCAGTTGCCGCTGGTCTGGATGGCGTGCATCTGCACCGTGGCGAGTTCGGCCAGGATGGCCGGCACGTCTTCCAGCTTGGGCCAGTTGAACTGGATGTTCTGGCGGGTGCTGAAATGGCCGTAGCCGCGGTCCCATTTGCGGGCAATGTGCGCCAGCGTGCGCAGTTGGCGCGACGCCAGGATGCCGTAGGGAATGGCGACGCGCAGCATGGGCGCGTGGCGCTGGATGTACAGGCCGTTCTGCAGGCGCAAAACGCGGAATTCATCTTCCGTTAGTTGGCCATCGAGGAAGCGGCGCGTCTGGTCGGAGAATTGCGCCACGCGTTGCTCGACGAGCTGCTGGTCGACGGGGTCATACACGTACATGTCTACTGCCCTTGAAGTCTTCTCGGTCTGAGCCCTTGCGCTCGCCTGGCGCAATGCGGCAGGGGAAAGGGGTTCATAACCGTAACAGGCAGCTGCGGCGACCGTCTAAGTCATTCTGGTAATAAGATAATGGGGGCCCCCACGCTGCGCCCGCTTTGCGGGCTTGCTGCCCCCCGAGGGGGCTGTCCCGCCTTGGGGCGGCCCGGCGGCGGGACGGCCGATGTATACCCCCACGCTGCGCACGCTGACGCGCGCTTGCTGCCCCCCGAGGGGGCTGTCCCGCCTTGGGACGGCCCGGCGGCGGGACGGCAATTCTTGTGGGACAGTCGATTCAACAGCCGATTTACAACGCCGCGTTCACCGCCCACTTCGCTACCACGACCAGAATGACCACCAGACAGGCCGCCATCAGCAGCCCGGTCAATATCAATGGCGCCGGCTTGTTGTTGGCGATGTCGGCATCGTAGCCCCGCCCGCGGCGCACGCCGAAGAATCCCCACAGCACGGATTTGACCGTGCGCAAGAAACTGAGCATGTAGACCTCCTGGCGTCGTGGCGATGCTGCAAATGTAGGCCGGCGCCGTCCGCGGAGACAGATGCAGATCCGCCTTACCTGACCGTATCAGACGCCGGACCGGCGGGGGCGCCGATGCCGCGCACGATGTGGTCCAGCAGTTCGCGCGCGGCGGGGGACACATGGCGGCCGGCGCGGCTCAGCACGTGCAGGCTGCCCTGGTTGAGGATGGGGTTGGCCAGCGGCAGGCTGGCCAGGCGCTGGGCGCGCAGGTCGGCCGTGACCGCGATGGGCGGCGTAAGCGCGTAGCCGATGCCGGCGGCGGCGAACTGCCACAGCGCCTTGAAGGACGAGGTGGTCAGCACGTTGCGCAGCCTGACCTGTTCGCTGATTTCGGCGGCCTGGATGTGCTGGCGCACGCCGAAACCCTCCTGCATGGACGCGCCGGGATAGTCGGCCAGATCCGTGAGCAGCAGGGGACGGCGCAGCAGGGTCAGCGGGTGGTCCTCGCGGACAATGGCGCGGATGGGCTCAGGCCGTGAGTAATGGGTGCGCAGGCGGGCGTCGTTGGGCGGCTGGAACACCAGTCCGATATAGGCGCGGTCATCCACGATGCGCTGCACGATCTCGGAGGTGCGCGCCACGTCGATGTCCAGCGTGACCTCCGGGTGGCTGCGCCAGTAGCCGGGCAGCACGCGCTCGAACATCAGCTCCACGAAGCCTTCGCCCAGCACCAGGTCTATGTGTCCCCGTTCGGCCTTGCGCAGGCTGTCGATCTCGGAGAAGAAGCTCTCCTGGATGTCCTGCTGGCGCTTGATGTAGCGCGCCAGGATATGGCCGGCGTCGGTCGGCACCACGCCGCGCCCGCGGCGCTCGAACAGGGCGATGCCGCAGTCGCGTTCCAGCGCGGCGATGGCGCGGCTGACGGCGGACGGGTCCATGTCCAGCACTTCGGCGGCGCCGCGCACCGAGCCGCGGCTCATGACCTGCATGAAATAGTGGGTGCGGCGGGCGTCGAGTTTTTCGTCCATGGCGAGGGCTCCGTGGCGGGAGTGCGGCGGCAGATCCACAGATACAATCTAGGGTTTACCCTTGCATGGTGCGAGATCATGCAAAATTTTCCCTGGAAAAGCCTATCCGTTGCATTTTACGCAACGTTTCTACGCCAGCCCTGTCATGGTTGCGCGTAAGGCCGCCGGCGAAAATCGGCCCTGCTGCGCGCGCCGTCGCCGCCGCCGCGCTGCGACGCCCATTGCGGGCGCCGGCCGGCCGGGATTGCGGCGGGCAGCCACGACGACTATTCACGTTCATCAGGGGAATCCGATGTCTCACGCCAGCGCAAGCCTGGCCGCGCCTTCCATGCCGCTATCCGGGCGCATCCGCATGCTCGCCGCCATTTTGCTGGTGGTCGTCATTTCTGAAGCGATCGGCAGCGCCACCTTCAACGTGGGGCCGGGCAAGATCATCCTGCAGCCGATGCTGTGGGCGATTTTCATCGGCGCCATCGTGGCCGCCTTCGGCCAGCGCATGCCGGCCGGCCTGAACATCGACACCGCCATGCAGACCCGCATCAGCGGCTATCTGCAATACGCGCTGCTGCCCTTCCTGGCCAAGCTGGGCCTGATGGTGGGTGGCGCCTTGCCGCAGGTGCGCGAAGCCGGCTGGGCCCTGGTGTTCCAGGAGTTCGGCCACTTCTTCGGCACCATGGCCGTCGGCTTGCCGCTGGCCCTGCTGCTGGGCATCAAGCGCGAGGCCATCGGCGCCACTTTCTCGGTGGGCCGCGAGCCCAGCCTGGCCATCATCGGCGAACGCTACGGCATGAACTCGCCCGAAGGCCGCGGCGTGATGGCCGAATACATCACCGGCACCGTGATCGGCGCGCTGTTCGTGGCCCTGATGGCCGGCTTCATCACCAGCCTGAACATCTTCGATCCGCGCTCGCTCGCCATGGGCGCCGGCGTGGGCTCGGGCAGCATGATGGCCGCAGGCGTGGGCGCGATCGCATCCCAGCAGACGCCCGAAGTCGCGCACCAGGTGGCCGCGCTGGCCGCCGCCGCCAACCTGCTGACCACCGTGGTGGGCGTGTACTTCACGCTCTTCATCTCGCTGCCGACCACCATCTTCCTGTATGGCAAGCTGGAGCCCGTGCTGGGCCGCTTCTCGCGCGGCAAGGCCGAGACCGCCGCCGCTGATGACGAGGTCACGCAGGATGCGCCGGCGCACGGCGTCAAGATGGGCTTCGGCGACCGCCTGACCGCCTATGTCATCTGCGGCCTGTTCGCGCTGGTGGGCAACCGCCTGGGCTACAACGTGCCGTTCGCCGACGCCTTGCCGGGCATGGGCATCATCATCCTGCTGGTCGTCCTTACCGACCTGGTGCTGCGCGTGGTGCCCAAGCTGCCGGCCGTGTTCGTGCTGTCGCTGATCGCCATGACCGCGGGCTGCCCCGGCGTGCTGCCGTACTCGGACCAGATCATCGCGATGGTCGGCAAGGTGAATTTCCTGCCGTTCACGACCGTGATCCTGGCCATGGCCGGCCTGTCGATCCTCAAGGACCTGCCGGCGTTCCGCAAGCTGGGCTGGAAGATCGTGGTAGTGTCCCTGGCCGCCAACGCCGGCACCTTCCTGGGTGCGACCATGATCGCGGAATTCTTCCACTGATCGCGGCCCGTTCCCGAATCAAGAACCGCCTGATGCTTTTTGTCAGGCGGTTTTTTTTGGTCAGGGCGCGAAACCCGGCCGGTAGCGCGCGTTGTCCGTGACGTTCTCGGTCGCGCCGATGTTGGCGACCTTGGGAACGCCCAGGCCCGCCGCCTTCATGGCCACGGCGGTCTGCAGTTCCTGGACTTGCGGATTACCCATGGCGAGGCGATAGGCCTGCAATGGCATCAGGCCTTCGATCGTGCCCAGGTCGTTGGCGGAGCCGGCGCGCTGGGCCACGGGGTCGGGCTGCGCGGTGAAGTCCTCAACGGCGCGGCGCATGCGCGATGCCGCGTGCAGGTCGCGCAGCGCGTCCGCGTTCGAGGCGTCGAAGGAGGTCAGCGGCAATGGCAGGCTGGCGCGTTCGCGGCCGGCTTGCGCCGCGTGGCCGGCGGCCGCAGCCCGGGCCGCGTGGACATGGGCCACGCGTTGGGTTTCGGGAAATGCGCGGGCGGCGTCCAGCGCGGCGGAGCGCGCGGGATAGGGCGCGTCAGCCCGGTGGATGGCGGAGATCGCAGCGACGTTCATGCTGGGCCTCTTCTGGTGATGGCCGGCGGATCGGCCCGCCTGCCGACTTCACTGTAACAGCTGGGGGCGATGCGGGCGAAAAAAAGGCCCCTGCACGCGTCAGGGGCCTAGCGACGCTGCTCGGGGCCGCGCCGTACCAAGGCAGGTGATGGCCAGGGAGCCCGGCGGGTTCTCCCGGCCCTGCGCCTGCCCAAACCGGGTCAGGGCTTGGTGGCCTGCATGGACGGACGCTGGCTGAAGGTTTCGTACCAGGCGGCGGTGGCGGGGTGGCCGGCGCGCCAGTCCAGGTCGGGGAAGCGGAAGTCCAGATAGCCCAGCGCGCAGCCGATGGTGATGGTGCCGATGTCCAGGCGGCCAGCCAGCGCGGCGGCGTTCTTTTCCACCAGCGCGAGGCCGTCGCGGACCTTGCCCAGTTGGCCCTCGACCCAGCCGTCCCAGCGCAGCGCTTCCGGACGCAGCACGGTTTCGTAGCGGGCCAGCAGCGCCGCGCCCAGCATGCCGTCGGCCATGGATTGTTCCGTCAGCACCTGCCAGCGCGTCTTGCCGGCCGGGAACAGCGAACCGCCGCCCAGCTCGTTCAGGTATTCGCAGACCACGCGGCTGTCGTACAGCGTCTGGCCGTCATCGGTGATGAAGGTGGGCACCTGGCCCAGCGGGTTGCTGGGGATGATGGTCTGGTCGCGGGCGACGGGGCCAGCCGCGCTCGGCAGCTTCTCGATGCGGTCGGCCAGGCCGAGCTCATGGGCGATGACCATGCATTTGCGCACGAAGGGCGAGGCGGGCGAGTAGAAGATTTTCATGAGGATCCTTGTCGGTGGAGAGGCGTCAGTGTTGTGCATGGGCCAGATGTTGTCCAGCGATCCAGCCGAAGGTCAGGGCGGGACCGAGTGTGATGCCGGGGCCGGGATAGGCGCCGCCCATCACCGACTGCATGTCGTTGCCGGCCACGTAGAGGCCAGCAATGGGCGCGCCCGCGCCGTCCAGGGCCTGGGCATGCGGATTGGCGGCGATGCCGCAAGCGGTGCCGATGTCGCCGGGATAGACCTTGACCGCGTAGTAGGGACCCTCGGCCAGCGGCGCGAGGCAGGGATTGGGAGCGTGTTCCGGATCGCCCAGGTAACGGTTGTAGGCGGTCGATCCCTTGCCGAAATCCGGATCCTGGCCTTGGGCCGCGTGGGCGTTGTAGCGTTCCACCGTGGCCTGCAGCGCATCGGCGGGTACGCCCAGCCGGGCCGCCAGCGCCGCCAGCGTGCCGGCTTGCAGCAGATAGCCGGCGTCGATCAGATGTTGGCGCGGCCGGCCCCCCGGCAGCGCCAGGCCCAGGCCCCAGGTGTCGATGAAGCGCTGGTCGCAGATCAGGAAGGCGGGAATGCTGGGCGTCGTGCCATGGCTGCGATACATGGCCTGCACGAACTCGTGGTACGAGGCCGATTCGTTCACGAAGCGCTGGCCCGCGCCATTGACCGCGATGAGACCCGGCTTGGCCCGGTCCCACACCAGGTGCGGGTAATGCAGGGGTTTGCCGTCCGCGGATTCCAGCAGCGAGACCGGGGCCCAGAACGCGGGGCTGGCGTGGCCCGAGCCGAGCGCGGCGCCGGCGGCTTCGGACAGGCGGATGCCGTCGCCCGCGTTGTCCCGCGGCGACATGGACCACAGACCGGTGGGCTGGGGATAGCTCTGCGCGCGGCGCGCCGGATCCCAGGGAAAGCCGCCCGTGGCCATCACCACGCCGCGGCGCGCGCGGATGTTCAGCGTCTTGCCGTTACGCCGGACCGCGACGCCCTGCACGCGGCCCGCCGCGTCGCGGTGCAACGCCAGCGCGGGTGTGTCCAGCCAGTACTCGATCCTGCGCGCCAGCATGCCGTGGAACAGCTGCGCGGCTAGCGCATTGCCCAGCAGCAGCCGGGTGCCGCGGTGATAGCCGCGCGCGCGGTCGGCGGCATAGCGCAGCACCAGCTTCATGCTGTGACGCCAGGCCGCAAATGAACGCGTGGCGCGCAGCAGATGACGCACATCGGTGATGTTGACCATCATGCCGCCCAGCACCGTGAATTCCTTCAGGGGATCGCGCAGCACGCGGAAGTCGCGGCCGAGCTTGCGGCCGTCGAACTCCAGCGGGTCGAGCGAGCGCCCGCCCATCGCGGCGCCGGGCAGGTCGGGGTAGTAATCGGGCGAGGCGGTGCGCGCGGCCAGGTCCAGGATGCCGCGCGACACCAGGTAATCCATCATGCGCGGTCCGGCTTCGAGGTAGGCGCGCTTCATGTCGTCGGGCGCCGCCGCACCCACGGTTTGTTCCAGATAGGTCCAGACCTTCTCGTAGCTGTCCGGATGGCCGGCGGCGTCCGTCTGCGCGTTCAGCGGTATCCACAGCGCGCCGCCGGAGATCGCGGTTGAGCCGCCGATGCGGCCGGTCTTTTCCACCAGCAGCACGTCCAGTCCTTCCTCGCGCGCCGTCAGGGCCGCGGCCATGCCGCCCGCGCCCGAGCCGACCACCAGCGCGTCGACTTCCTTGTCCCAAGTAATGCCTTCCATGCTGCCTATGCTCCCGATCCGCCCAGCGATTTGCCGCCGTCCACGAAGATGACCTGGCCGGTGATGAAGTCCATGTGCGGCGCGGCCAGGAAGGACACGGCATAGGCGATGTCTTGCGGCTGGCCGGCGCGGCCGGTGGGCTGCAGGGCCAGTTGGGCCGCAAGGCGTTCGGGGGTTAGGTTGCGCAAGAGCGGTGTATCGATGAGCCCGGGGGCGATGGCATTGACCAGGATGCCGCGCGGGGCCAGTTCCATGGCCGAGGCCCGCGTGTAGCCGACCAAGGCCGCTTTCGAGGCCACGTAGTGCGGATGATTCTTTGCGCCCAGGTAGGCGCGCGAGGCGATGTTGACGATCTTGGCGCCCGGCGCCATGTCGCGCGCGGCCTCCTGCGTCAAGGTCGCCACTGCCAGCAGGTTGACGTCAAAGGCGCGGCGGTAGTCGGCGCTGCCCACTTCAAAGAACTTGCGTTCGTCGAACAGCCCCGCGTTGTTGACCAATGCGGCCAGCGGCGCGAGCGACCGGGCCAACGCGCGGGTGGCGGCTTCGTCCGTCAGGTCCACCACGCGGTGTTCCACGTCCAGCCCTTGCGCCCGTAGCGATTCGGCCTCTTTCGCGGCCAGTTCCGCGTTGCGGTCGGCCATCACGACGCGAAAGCCGTCGCGCGCCAGCCGTTCCACGATGGCAAGACCCATGCCGCTGGCGCCGCCCGTGACCAATGCCGTGCCCTGATTCATGATGTTTCCTCACACGGCCAGGTAGCCGCCGTCCACGGGCAGCACCACGCCGTTCACGTAGCTGGCCATGTCCGAGGCCAGGAAAAGAACCGGACCCACGATCTCGTCGGCCCGTCCCGCGCGCGCCATGGGGGCGCGCTGCATGTACCAATCCGTGCCCTGCGCCTGCGCGCGCTGGCCCGCCGTCATCTCGGTTTCCATCAGGCCGGGCGCCACGGCGTTCACGCGCACGCCGTGCGGCGCCAGGTCGCGCGCCAGCACCTCGGTGAACGAGCGCACGCCGCCCTTGGACACCACGTAGCCCGCGGTCGAGATGCTGCAGCCGTAGGCCACGATGGAGCACAGGTTGACGATGGCGCCGCGCGTGGCCTTCAACTGTTCGACGAAGGCGTGCGTGACGTTGAACGTGCCCTGCAGGTTCACGCTCATCAGGCGTTCCCAGATCTCGGGCGTCTTGGGATCGTCGAACGGGGCGCGCGCCGATATCCCGGCGTTGTTGATCAGGATGTCCAGATTGCCGTGTTCGGTGGCGGACCGTTGCGCAAAGTCGCGCACGGCGGCGGCATCCGTCACGTCCAGCACCGCGTCCGCGGCCTTGCCGCCCGCGGCGCGGATGGCCTGCACGGTGGCGGCGGCCAGTGCGGCGTCCACGTCGGCGACGATCACGGCCGCGCCTTGCCTGGCGAAGCCCTGCGCGATGGCCGCGCCCAGGCCGCGGCCCGCGCCCGTGACGAGCACCCGCTTGTCTTGCATCGATATCATGGTCGGTCCTTTCGGCGCCTCAGGCGCCCAGATAGGCGCGCTGCACGCCTTCGTCGCTGGCGAGCGCGGCGGACTCGCCTTCCAGCGCGATCTCGCCGTTTTCGAGGATGTACGCGTAGCTGGACACCGACAGCGCAAGCTTCACGTTCTGTTCCACCAGCAGGATGGTGATGCCTTGCTCGCGGTTCAGCCGCAGCACGATGTCGAAGATCTGTTCGACCACCAGCGGTGACAGGCCCATGGACGGTTCGTCCAGCAGGATCATGCGCGGGCGCGCCATCATGGCGCGACCCGTGGCCAGCATCTGCTGTTCGCCGCCGGACAGCGTCGCGGCCTTTTGTTCGTAGCGTTCGCGCAGGCGCGGGAAGGTGTCGCACACCATGTCCAGGTCCTGCCGCACCGCGCCTCGGTCGGTGCGCAGGTAGGCGCCCATCTCCAGGTTCTCGCGCACGCTCATGTCGCGGAAGATCTCGCGGCCCTCCGGCACCTGCACGATGCCGCGCCCGACGATGGCGTCCGCTGCCAGGCGGTGTATGGGTTCGCCCGCAAAGCGCACGCTGCCCGCGGTGGGCGCCACCAGGCGCGAGATCACGTTCAGCGTGGTGGACTTGCCCGCGCCGTTGGCGCCCAGCAGCGCCACGATGGCGCCCTGCGGCACTTTCAGCGATACGTCCTGCAGGGCGCGGATATTGCCGTAGGCGGCCGATACCGCGTCGACTTCAAGCAGATGATCAGCCACCGGCGGCTCCCTTGCCCAGATAGGCTTCAATGACCCGCGGGTTGCTGCGTACCTGAGCGGGCGTGCCTTCGGCGATCTTCTCGCCAAAGGACATGACGGTGATGCGATGCGAGATCGACATCACCAGCTGCATGACGTGTTCCACCAGCAGCACCGTGATGCCGTCGCGTTCGCACAGCTCCGTCAGCAGGCGGTCCAGCGTTTCGATTTCGCGGTTGCGCAGGCCGGCCGCGGGCTCGTCCAGCAACAGCAGCTTGGGCGATATGGCCAGGGCGCGCGCCAGCTCCAGCATCTTCTGGCGGCCGAAGTCCAGGCTGCACGCCGGCGTGTCCAGGAAGTCGGCCAGCCCGACGCGCTCCAGCAGGTGTTCGACGCGCTCGCGCGTCTGCGCGGCCGCGGGGCGCAGCAGCTTGCCTGGGCTATTGGCGCCATGCGCGTAGGTGCCCAGCAGGGCGTTTTCGCGCACGCTCAGCGCGCCGAACAGCTCCAGGTTCTGGAAGGTGCGCGCCACGCCCAGCGCCGCCATTTCGTGCGGCTTCTTGCGGGTGATGTCGGCGCCGTCGAACAAGATGCTGCCGCTGCTGGGACGGTAGTAGCGCGAGATGCAATTGAAGGTGGTGGACTTGCCGGCGCCGTTGGGGCCGATCAGCGCATGGATGCGGCCGCGCTCCACTTGCATGGACAGGCCGTTGATGGCGGTGAGGCCGCCAAACTTGACGGTCAGGCCTTGCACGTCCAGATAGGGATGGCTGCTCATGCGGCGCTCCTTTGGGTCGGTTTGGCCGCGGCCGGGCGCGTGGCGGAAGGCAAGGGCGCGGCCGGCGCCGGAGCCCGTCCGCGCGCGCCGCGGCCTGCGAACAGGCCCTTGGGCGCGAACATCATGAAGCCCATCAGGATGACGCCGTAGATGATTTCCTGGAACGACAACGCCTGGCGTAGCAGCTCGGAGATCAGGCCGAAGGCCAGCGCGCCCGCGATGGCGCCGCGCACCGAACCGATGCCGCCGACCACCACCATCGTCAGGATCAGGATGGTGGTCTGGAAGCCCAGGCTCTCAGGGTGGATGAAGGAAGCGAAGGTCGTGTACATGCCGCCCGCAATGCCGGCGTAGGCCGCGGAAAGCGTGAAGGCCGTGCGCTTGATGGCGTTGACGTTCACGCCCATGGCCTGGGCCGCCACGTCGCTCTCGCGCACGGCGCGAAACGCCGAACCCAGCTGCGAACGGGATAGGGCGACGGTGGCCCACAGCAGCAGCGCGGCGATCAGCACCACGAAGGGATAGGCCTTCGCGTCCGACACCAGTTCGTAGCCGAACAGCGTGGCCGGCGAGATCCGGAAGCCGTTCGAGCCATTGGTGACCGATTGCCAGTTCAGGAACACCCACTGCATCGCCTCGCCGAAGGCGAAGGTGGACAGCGCCAGGTAGATGTCGCGCATGCGCAGCGCCAGCGCGCCGATCACATAGCCCAGCGCGGCTGCCAGCAGCCCGCCCGCGATGATGGAGATGAAGAAGGGCGGATGCCACAGGTTGTTGATGAGGCCGGCGGTATAGATGCCCACGCCGTAGAAGGCCGCGTGCGAGAGCGCGAACTGTCCGGTTTCGCCGATGACCAGGTGCAGGCCCAGCGCCAGCACCACGAACACCATCAGCAGGTTCACCACATAGATGACATAGCCGCTGGCCGCGAAAGGCAGGATCGCCAGCACGATGGCCATCAGCGCCAGCAGCGCATGGTCGATTTTCTTGCTCATACTTTCTTCACCTGCAGTTTGCCGCCCAGGAGCCCTTGCGGACGCAGCAGCAGCACGACCATGATGGCCACGAAGGGCGCGACCACGATGGCATTGGTAGAAATGAACAGCCCCACCAGGTTCTCGGCCACGCCGATCACGAAGCCGCCGACCACCGCTCCAGGCAGGCTGGTGATGCCGCCCACGATGGCCGCGGCGTAGGCCAGGATGGCGATGTGGCCGATGTCGGGCGTGATCAGGATCTTGGGCGTGATGAGCAGCGCCGCGACCGCCGATATCAAGCCGGCCAGGGCCCACACCAGCATGCGGATGCGGGTCAGGTTCACGCCGACCAGGCGGGCGGCCTTGGGATTCATGCCCACGGCGCGCATGGCGCGACCGACCCGGGTATAGGTGAACATACCGAACAGCAGCAGCATCACCGCCACTGCGACCGCGAAGATCACCAGGTCCAGCTGGGTCAGCACCGCGTCGCCGATGATGATGGCGTCGGTCGAGGCCAGCGGCGGCAACGAGCGCGGCGTGTCGCCCAGGCCGGTCTGGCGCACCAGGCCCTTGAGCGCATAGGCCAGGCCCAGCGTGGCGATCACCATCTGCACGCCCACGCCCTTGGAGGCGATGACGCGTTCCATCACGACGCGCTGGAACAGGCCGGACAGGACGGCCACGGCGGCGAGCGTGATGGGAATGACGACGAGATAGGGCCAGCCCATCACCAGGGTGAGGAACAGGGCGATGTAGCCGCCGACCATGAAGATCTCGCCCTGGGCGAAATTGGGCACGTCGGTGGTCTTGAAAATGATGACTACGGCGACCGCCAGCAGCGCGTACACGCTGCCCGTCACCAGTCCCGACAGCACCCCCTGCTGCAGGAACAGCCAGATATCGGCAAAGCTCATGATGTTCTCCCGCAGCCCGCGCGCTGCTGCGCCAACGCGCGGGCCAGGCCCATGGCGGGCCGCTGGTTTACTTCTGGTACTGCCAGACGCTCTTGAAGGCGCCAGGCACGAGCGACATGTTGGTGCCGTCGAACTTGATGTAGATGGCGGATTCCTGCGCTGCGCGGTCGTTCGGGCCGAATTCGATCGGACCGGCCATGACGCCGGAGTCGAACTTCATGGTTTCCAGCGCCTGCAGCACCTTCTCGCGGGTGGGCTGGGGGCCGGCGGCCTTGAGCGCGTTGACCACCGCCATCGCGGGCGGCAGGCCGTAAGGCATGTAGGTCTGCGGGTGGCCCGGCTTGGCGGCCAGATCGGGGTAGGCCTGCTTGTACATGTCATACACCCAGGTCAGCTTGGCGCCGCCCGGCACGTCGGACAGCACTTCCTGGATGTAGACGTTCTTGAAGGCGTCCTTGTTGCCCACGTTCTCGACCAGCTGCTTCAGGTCGGCGGTGCCGTTCACCGCCAGGACGATGGGCTTGCTCCAGCCCAGTTCCTGCGCCTTCTTGATGATGAGCGCGGCGGGACGGGCGTAGGTCGTCAGCAGCAGCACGTCGGCGTTGGCGGCGCGGATCTTCAGCATGGGCGCGGTCACGTCGGTGATGTTCGGGTTCACCGACTGGACTTGCAGCGATGGGTCGCCCAGCTGCTTGACCTGGGCCTGCGCGGCTTCCAGGTTCCAGCCGCCGTAGGCGTCGTCATGGTTGATGTAGCCGATCTTCTTGGCCTTCAGGTGCTCGGCCGCGAACTGCACCATCGAGCCGCCCACGGCGTGCTGGGAAATGGAGAAGGCGCCATAGATGTACTTGGACGGCGGATACAGCGCGCCGTCGCCCGAGGCGTTGAGCATGACCAGCGGCACCTTCTCGCGCTCCACGTATTCGCGCGAGGCCACCACCGCGGCCGAGCAGGAACCGCCGTTCAGCAGGAACACCTTGTCCTGCTCGTTCAGCTTCTTCACCGCGGCGACCAGGTCGTTGGCGTTGCAGCGGTCGTCCTCGATCACCAGTTCGATCTGGCGGCCGTGCACGCCGCCTTCCTTGTTGACCTTGGCGTACCACATCTTGGCGGCGTTCAGCACGTCAAAGCCGTAGGCCATGCCGCTGCCGGACAGGGGCGCGAACAGACCGATCTTGATGGTCTTGTCGGTGATGCCCGGCTCCTGCTGGGCCTGCGCGCCCGTGCTCAGCGCCCATGCGCATAGCGCGGCGGCGGCTGCGTAGCGACTGCTTTTCTTCATCTTTGTCTCCCGTTCTTTTTTGATGCGCGCCTTTGTTTGGGTGGGGCGCTTTGCTGCGTTGCCGGCCTGGCCGCCGGAATGCCTTACTGCATGCGGTAGCCGCCGTTGACGTCGATGACGCTGCCGGTGATGTAGCCGGCTTCCTCCGACGCCAGGAAGCGCACGGCGGCGGCCACGTCGTCCACGGTGCCGATGCGGCCCAGCGGAATGGCTTGTGCGGCGGCAGCGAGCGCGCCGCTGCTGGTGACGGTGCTGCGCAGCATGTCGGTGTCGATGAGGCCCGGCGCGATGCCGTTGACCGTGACGCCCAGATGAGCGGATTCGCGCGCCATGGCCTTGGTCAGGCCCAGCACCGCGGACTTGGCCGCGATGTATGAGGCGCTGGAGCGGTAGCCGCCCAGCTGCGCAGCAACCGAGGTGAACGTGACGATGCGGCCGTGCGCCAGTGGCGCGGCCTCGCGCCGGCGCAGGTAGGCGCGGCCGCACAGGAACACGCCGCGGGCGTTCACGGCGAAGCTGCGTTCCCAGATGTCCAGCGAGGTGTCCTTGATGAGCGGACGTTCGCCGTTTTCCTGGAACAGCAGCAGGCCGGCGGCGCTGACGAGCACGGCGATGGGGCCATGCTGCGCTTCGATCTGTTCGAACGCGTTCTCGACCGAGGACTCGTCGCTGACGTCGAAGGCGTGCGACGCGTGCGGCGCGCCCAGTTCGTCGGCCACGCGCCGGGCGCGCCCGGCGTCCACGTCCGAGACCACGACGCGCAAGCCGGCGCTGGCCAGTTCCTGGCAGATGCGGGCGCCTATGCCGCCGCCGCCGCCCGTGACGAGCGCAAGACGGGGAGCCGGGCCCGTGCCGGCCGGCGTGGATACATTGGACATTTTGTCTCCTGGTGGCGTGCTGTCCGCCTGGGGCGCGACCGAGCCGCTGGTTTGAATTTTTTGCGATTATGTATACATGGGTGGGCGTCAGGTATAGGTGATTACCCGAGGTGTTGCTTGATATACATCGTGTTTTACGAAGATTCTCCGAAACCCTATGCGGTGCCTGGTGCCCCTATGTATTCTTCATGTATACAATGTGGCTATGGACACGCTATCTCAACACGTTACCGACACGCTGCGGGACTGGGTGCTGCACGGCAAGTTCAGCCCCGGCGCCCGCTTGGAAGAAATCCCGCTGGCGGAAAAACTGGGGGTGTCGCGCACGCCGGTGCGCGCGGCGCTGGCGACGCTGGGCAATGAAGGTCTGCTGGAGCATCTGCCCAAGCGCGGCTACACGGTGCGCGCTTATGACATCGGCGAAATCGTGGCGGCCTATGAGGTGCGGGCGACGCTGGAAGGGCTGGCCTGCCGCCAGGCGGCCTTGCGCGGGCTATCGAACGATGCCGTGGCGGTGCTGAAGAATTGCCTGGACGAAGGCGACCGGATACTGGGCAAGGGCGTGTTGCTGGCCGAGGACCATCTGCCGTACCAGCAGGTGAACATCACCTTGCACAACGGCATCCTGGAAGCGGCGGGCAACCCCTGGGTGCGGCGCTTCGCGACGCAGGCGCAGGCGATTCCCTACGCCTCGGACCGGATCATCCTGTGGGAAGACCACGGCATCATCCTGCGGTCGCATGACGACCATCACCGCATCGTCAATGCGATCATCGCCCGCGACGGTGCGCGGGCCGAGGATCTGATGCGCGAACACGTGTACTACGCGGGCATCATCCTGAAGAACAACTACGAAAGGCTGGCGCAGGCGTACCGGGTGTAAGGCACGCCCGCGCTCCAACCTCAGGCCGCGGCCGCAGGCGCCTCGAGGCAGGGATTGAATTCGCCGGTGGCGGGGTCGCGCAGGTACAGCAGGCCGGTGGCCACGCCGAAGTAGGTGCCGTGCAGTTCCAGTTCGCCCTTTTCCACGCGTCGGCGGATGGACGGGAAGGTCATCAGGTTGTTCAGGCTGTGCTCGACCACGGCCAGTTCCAGACGCTTCAGGTTGGCCTGGCGGTCGCCGGTGCCGGGGCCCAGGCGTTCGGCCACGGGCTCGATCTGCGACATCCACTTGCCGATGAAATCGCCCTTGGTCAGCGGCTTGGCGTCGTCGAAGAAGGAGCGGATGCCGCCGCAGGAGGCATGGCCCAGCACCACGATGTGCTTGACGTTCAGGCCGTTGACCGCGAATTCGATCGCGGCGCTGGTGCCGTGGTACGAGGATTCCGAGTCAGGGTCACAGGGCGGGACCAGGTTCGCGACGTTGCGCACGACGAACATCTCGCCGGGGCCGGCATCGAAGATGACTTCGGGCGACACGCGGGAGTCGCAGCACCCGATGATCAGGATTTCCGGGTTTTGTCCCGATTCGGCCAGCTTCTGGTATCGGCTGCTTTCCGAAGGGAAACGGCCCCCCAGGAAAGATTGATAGCCTTCGGTAAGTCTTTTTGGAAACATGATCTTTTCTTCCTCGTAGCTGGAGCCAGGCGTGCTGGCGTGTCGGCGCACGCAACAAGGGGCTTCGTGTGGAAGCCCCTTTTATTGAGTCGACAAACCGAATTTTCCCATATTTGACCTTGCGCCACGCTGTCTAGACCCTGAAGTAATCAGGGTTTTTTTTGGCAGGTGGGCCGTAACGGGCGTCTAGCCGGCGCCTAGCGGGCGTCGACGTCCAGCGCGGTGACGCGGGTGAATTGCAGCGGCGTGACGGCCCGGATCTGCTTGATCTGGCCGGGCGCCAGCGGGCCGATGACGTCGTCGCGCACGCGGCCGATCTCGCGGTCCTGCGCGTCGTACAGCACGAAGGTCAGCATGGCGCTGTTGATGTGCCGCGCCGACTGGTTGGACAGCAGCCCGGTGATGGCCGACACGTTCTGGTTGACGTCGCGCACGGCCTGGACGTTGCCCAGCGTGACGCCGTAGACCAGGCTCTGCGCGCCGGCGGCGCCGGACAGGCCGGCAAGCAGCGCGAACCAGGCAAGGGCAAGTTTCATCATGGTCTCCTGTGCAGCCGCGGAGTCGGATGCCGTTCGGGTCCGCAGGGCGGTCAATGCCTCCTCTACCTTGGGGGCATGCTTATCTCACACCTTTCCCGCCATGTACACAACGGGGCAAAGGGATGAATGGGTAACAGGGTGCTTGGATTGGTCGCAAATTCGCCTGCGTGGGGGCATGTCCACGAGGGAAGCCTGCGGCGGTTTCAGGGGCGTGTAAGGCCTTGGCGATTCTTGACTTTCCGCACTCTTGCGCAGCGTTCGGGTTTGTTCGATCATGACCGGGCCGGCGATTGGGCCGGCGGATCGTGCGGCCCGCCTTTGCGACTGAGTCCAGGCGCGCGGGCGCCAAGGGAGGAATCCATGCTTTCCCGTACCAGCCAGTTGGCCTCGGCCTTTCTGTTGACCGCTTGTTTCGCCGGCGCAGCCCTTGCCCAGACGCCCGCAGCTCCCGCCACCGCCAAGACGCCTACGCCGCAGCAGCAGCGCATGGCCGACTGCAACAAGTCCGCCGAAGGCAAGAAGGGCGATGACCGCAAGGCCTACATGAGCAGCTGCCTGAAGGGCGAAACCGCCGCGCCCGCCAAGGAACTCACGCCGCAGCAGCAGAAGATGAAGGACTGCAACGCCAAGGCCACCTCGCAGCAACTGACCGGCGACAAGCGCAAGACCTTCATGAGCACCTGCCTGAAAGGCTAGCGCCGACGCAATACGGCATGGCGCGAAGAAAAATCGCCAGCCCCTGAAACGGGCTGGCGATTTTTTTGGCATGAGGCGCCTCTCAGCCGCCGGAACGTCCCGGCCCCTGCAAGCGTCCCAGCACGCTTTCCAGCGCCAGCCCGACCGCCAGCACCTTGCGGTCTTCGCCTGGCAGCCCGTCGACTTCCAATCCCACCGGCAGTCCGTCCGCTGACAGGCCGGCGGGCACGCTCAGTCCCGGCAGGCCGGCGTTGCTGCCCGGATCGACATTGCGCGCCAGGCGGCCGAAGCTCTCGAAGCTGCTGGCTTCGGGCGTGGCGGCCAGCGGCGGGATCGGCACCGTGGGAAACAGCAGGCCGTCCAGCGCATGGTCCTGGAATGCGCGGCGGTACACGCCGATGAGCTCGTCGCGGTGCGTCGCCATGGCGCGTTCATAAAGCGGCTGCAGCGGCAGCGCCTCGCCCGTGGGCAGGGGCAGCACGCCAGGCACGATCAGGCCGTCGAAAATCCCTTTGACGTCCGGGCTGGAGATCTGCGCCACCACCTGTTCGAAGCTGAGGCCGGTGCCGTAGCGGCTGAGATAGTCCGTCAGGTCGCCCTTCTGCTCGTACAGGCAGACCGGCATGCCGACTGCGGCGTTGCTGGCTTCCAGGCCCGGCATGTCCAGTTCGACCAGTTGCACGCCGGCCGCGCGCAGCTTGGCCAGCGCGGCATCCATGACGGCCTGCACCTGCGGGTCCAGGTCCTTCCAGAAGTAGTCGCACAGGCCCAGGCGGATGCCGGCAGGCGGCAGGGCGGACAAGGGCTGGCGGTCGCCCGTCAGCACCGCGTCCAGCAGCACGATGTCGTCCATGCTGTTGGCGATGGGTCCAGGCGTGTCGCGGGTGTGCGAGATCGGCGTGATGCCGGCGCCGTCGTAGCGGCCCACCGACGGGCGAAAGCCCACCGCGCCGTTCACCGCCGCAGGCAGGCGCACCGAGGCACCCGTGTCCGTGCCCAGCGCGGCCGGCGTCAGGCGTGCACCCACCGCCGCGCCGCTGCCCGAGGACGAGCCGCCGGCGATCAGGCGCGCGTCATAGGCGTTGCGCGTGCCCTCGCCGTGCGCGCCGGGAAAGGCGGTGTTGTAGCCCGACACGCCAAAGGCCAGTTCGTGCATATTGGTCTTGCCCACGATGACGGCGCCCGCCTCGCGCAGGCGCCGCACCACCGGCGCGTCCTCGGCCGGACGGAAATGCTTCAAGGCCGGCGTGCCGGCCGTGTTGGGCAGGCCGGCAACGTGGATGTTGTCCTTGATGGCGATGGGCACGCCGGCCAGCGGCTGCGCGGCCTGGTCCGCCTGGCCGCGGGCGGCATCCCGGGCGCGGGCCTGGGCCAGCGCGCCTGCGCGGTCCACGGTGATGAAGGCGTTGAGATCGGCGCGCGCCTCGATGCGGTCCAGGCAGGCCTGGGTCAGCGCAACGCTGGTGAGGCGGCCCTGCCGGATAAGGGCCGCGGCCTCGGTGACGGTCAGGTCCGCAGGGGACGCGGCGGGCAATGGCTGTTTGGACGTATCGGACATGACGCTTCCTTACCTGTGCGGGATTCTGTCGAACCCGTACCTATACAGGGGGAAGCGGGCGCTGTCGAGCAGGTCCCGCCGCCGCGCCAGGAATCAGCCCGGCTTCCTCACCACGATGGTCGCCGTGTCGCTGGTGAAGGAAGCGTCGTCCTGCACGTCGAAGTGCGCGCGCACTACGTCCGGCGCGATGCCGAACATATGGCGCAGGGCCGCCACCAGCGTGTCCGGCGTGCGCATGCGCACGACCCAGGACTGGAACTCCAGCGGCAGGCGGCGCGGCGTCAGGCCCTGCAGGGTGAAGCCGGCCTCGGTCAGCATGCGGGTCCACTCGGCGACCGAGTAGTCGCGCACGTGCGAGGTGTCTCGCAGCACTTCGATGGTCTGCAGCCAGGTATCCAGCAGCGGTTCGCCCGGCGACACCACATCGGCGAACACGGCGATGCCGCCCGGCTTCAGCACCCGGAAGGCTTCGCGCAGGCCGCGCCCGGCGTCCTGCCAGTGGTGGGTGGAATAGCGCGACATCACCAGGTCGAACTCGCCGTCGCCGAAGGGCAGGTACTCCGCCTTGCCCTGGCGGGTGGCCAGATTGGCCAGCCCGCGCTTGGCGGCCTCGCCGGCGACCACGTCCAGCATCTGCTGCGACAGGTCGTAGGCGGTGACGTGTTTGACTTGCGGCGCCACGTGAAAGCTCACGTGGCCGCCGCCACAGCCCAGGTCCAGCAGCCGGGCTTCGGGATGCCGCGCGGCGATGTCGGCCATCTGCAGCAGGTCTTCGCCCTGGGCGTGTACGGCGCTGGTCAGATAGGCGGTCGCGCGCGGGCTGAATTGGCGGTCGACGGCGGCGTCATGGGTACTGGCGGTCATGGGAATCCTTGGGTGGCTGGGGCCGGTACGGGGGTGGAAAGCAGGTGGAAGCGGCGGCCCAGGCGCTAAGATAGGCGGCTGTCCATACACGTACAAGTCCATTGCTCATCCTGGTATGACTACTTCCCCCCAGACCGGCGCCGCCGGCCACGAAGGCTCCCCCCTGCGCCGCCAGGCGCTGGGCGAATTCGTGCGCAGCGCCCGCTCCCGCATCACGCCCCAGATGGCCGGCCTGCCCGAAGGCATGCGCCGCCGCACCCCCGGATTGCGGCGCGAGGAAGTGGCCCAGCTTTGCGGCATCAGCGTCACCTGGTACACCTGGATCGAGCAGGGGCGGGAAGTGTCGGTATCGCCTTCGGTCTGGTCGCGCATCGCGGGCGTGCTGCAACTGGCCCGCGCCGAACGCGCCTATCTGTTCGACCTGGCCGACTGCGCCGATCCGCAGCACGGCCGCGACGACGCCGGCGCGCCAGGTCCCTTGCAGGAATGCGTGAACGCGATCAACGCCCCGGCCTACGTGCTGGACCGGGCCTGGAACGTGCTGGCCTACAACGAGCCCCTGCGCGACCTGTTCGACAACTGGCCGGCGCGCGATGCCGAACCGAATCTGCTGCGCTACATCTTCCTGGACCCCGCCGCGCGCGAACTGGTAGTGGATTGGGACCAGCGCGCCCGCCGCGTGGTGGCGGAATTCCGCGCCGACGCCGGCGCGCACCTGGACGAGCCGGCCGTGCTGGCGCTCTTGGACAACCTGAACCGGCAAAGCCCGGTGTTCGCCCACTGGTGGACGCGCCATGCGGTGGTCGAGCGTGAAGGCGGCCTGCGCGAATTCCAGCATCCGGGCCGCGGCAAGCTGGCCTACCAGCAGATCACGTTCCGGCTGGCGACGCATCCGGACCTGAAGCTGGTGATGTTGCTGGGCGGGGGCGCGCAGCCCTGAAAGATCAGCCCTTGAACAGGCTGTCCTGCATCCCGGCGTCGACCAGCCCCTGCAGCAGTTTCTTCACCGGCGCCGGCAGCGCCATCGACGGCAGTTCGTCCGCCGGCACCCAGCGTTCCGGCCTTGCGGACTCGTGCAGCCCTGTCGCGCGCACCGGCACCAGCCAGGGCCGGATGTGCAGGCGGTAGTGCGTGAAGGTGTGGGCGAAGGCCGCCAGCTCGAAGCGCTGTTCGGGCTCCAGGCCCAGCGCGCGGGAAGCGCTGTCGGGGTCTTGCGACACGTCGAATTCGGGCAGGCTCCACAGTCCGCCCCAGATGCCGGGTTCGGGCCGTTGCTGCAGCAGGAAGGCGCCTTGATGCCGCAGGACCAGCATACAGGTCTCGCGTTCGGGGATCGTCTTGCGCGCCTTGGGCGTGGGCAGTTCGGCCTGGCGGCCTTCGCGTTTGGCCACGCAGCTGTCCGCCACGGGGCAGGCCTCGCAGGCAGGCTTGCCGCGCGTGCATAGCGTGGCGCCCAGGTCCATCAGTCCCTGCGTGTAGGCGGCCATGTCCAGGCCGGGCGCGGCTTCGACCTGCGCATCCGCCAGCGCCCACAGCTTCTGTTCGACTTCACGCTTGGTCGGGTCCCCGGCGATGCCGAAGTGCCGCGTGAACACGCGCTTGACGTTGCCGTCCAGGATGGGCGAGCGCTCGCCGTAGGCGAACGCGGCGATGGCGGCGGCGGTGGAGCGGCCGATGCCGGGCAGCGTGGCGATGGCTTGCGCCGTGGGCGGGAAACGTCCGCCCCAGTCGCGCGCGATTTCTTGCGCGCAGCGGTGCAGGTTGCGGGCGCGGGCGTAGTAGCCCAGTCCGGCCCAGTAGGGCATTACGTCTTCCTGCGCGGCCGCCGCCAGCGCGGCCACGTCCGGAAAGCGCTGCAGGAAGCGTTCGTAATAGGGGATGACCGTCGCCACCTGCGTCTGCTGCAGCATGATCTCGGAAAGCCAGATGCGGTAGGGATCCCGGGTGTTTTGCCAGGGGAGATCGTGGCGGCCGTGACGGCGCTGCCAGTCGACGATACGAGGGGCGAAGTCCATGGCGGCAATTATCGCATCGCCCTATTGCCCGGGGTGGGGCTAGCGGTTACAAACAATGGAAACAGAAGCGCGCCAGCGCCCGCAATTCACGTCCCTTGCTCGCCCGCGTGCGCTTCAAGAGGGTGTCGCGCGTCGCCGGCCGGGGATCCTGGATCCCTTGGAGTCGACATGAACGCTCCTGCTTCGCCTGCCTTGCGTGCCGCGCTTGAATCCGTCCAGCTGGACGACAAGTACACCCTGGAATCCGGGCGCGCCTGGATGAGCGGCATCCATGCCCTGGTCCGCCTGCCCATGATGCAACGCGTGCGCGATGCGCGCGCCGGCCTGAATACGGCGGGCTTCGTGTCTGGTTATCGCGGTTCTCCGCTGGGCGGCGTGGACCAGAACATGTGGAAGGCGGCCAAGTACCTGAAGGCCCATCACGTCGAGTTCCAGCCCGGCATCAACGAAGACCTGGCCGCCACCGCGGTGTGGGGCTCGCAGCAGGTCAACCTGTTCCCGGGCGCCAAGTACGACGGCGTGTTCGGCATGTGGTACGGCAAGGGGCCTGGCGTGGACCGCTGCGGCGACGTCTTCAAGCACGCCAACGCCGCCGGCACCTCGCGCCATGGCGGCGTGCTGGTGGTGGCGGGCGACGACCACCCCGCCAAGTCCTCGACCCTGCCGCACCAGAGCGACCACATCCTCAAGGCCTGCATGATCCCTGCGCTGTTTCCGTCCAGCGTGCAGGAAGTGCTGGACTACGGCCTGCATGGCTGGGCGATGAGCCGCTACGCGGGCGTCTGGGTGGGCATGAAGTGCATCACCGATATCGTCGAAGTCTCGGCTTCCGTGGACGTGGATCCCCATCGCGTGGAGATACTGCTGCCGCAGGACTTCCTGCTGCCGGCCGACGGCCTGAACATCAGGCTGCCCGACACGCCGCTGCAGCAGGAGGCCCGCCTGCTGGACTACAAGCTCTATGCCGCGCTGGCCTATGCCCGCGCCAACAAGCTCAACCGCGAACTCTGGCATGTGCCGCAGCGCGATGCGCGCTTCGGCATCATGACCTCGGGCAAGGCATATCTGGACACGCGCCAGGCGCTGTACGACCTGGGGCTGTCCGAGACCGTATGCCAGCGCATCGGCCTGCGGCTGTTCAAGGTCGGCATGGTCTGGCCGCTGGAGTCCACCGGCATGCAGCATTTCGCCGAAGGCCTGGACGAGATCCTGGTGGTCGAGGAAAAGCGCCAGGTGCTGGAGTACCAGCTGAAGGAAGAACTGTTCAGCTGGATCGGCAGCGGCAAGAAGATTCCGCGCGTGGTCGGCAAGTTCGACGACAAGGACGGCGGCGAATGGTCGGTGCCGCAAGGCAACTGGCTGCTGCCGGCGCATTATGAGTTCTCGCCCGCCATGGTCGCGCGCGCCATCGCCGCGCGCTTGTTGCGCTTCGAACTGCCCGAGGACGTGCGCGCCGGCATCGAGGCGCGCCTGGCTTTCATCAGCGGCCGCGAACAGGCGCTGGCGCGCCCGCGCGTGGTCGAAGAGCGCAAGCCCTGGTTCTGTTCGGGCTGTCCGCACAACACCTCGACCCGCCTGCCGGAAGGCTCGCGCGGGATGGCAGGCATAGGCTGCCACTACATGGTCCGCTGGATGGACCGCAGCACCGATGTCTTTACGCAGATGGGCGGCGAGGGCGTGCCCTGGGTGGGCCAGGCCCCGTTCACCGAGGAAAAACACGTGTTCGCCAACCTGGGCGACGGCACCTACTTCCATTCGGGCTTGCTGGCCATACGCGCGGCGGTGGCGGCCAAGGTGCCCATCACCTACAAGATCCTGTTCAACGACGCGGTGGCGATGACGGGCGGGCAACCGGTGGACGGACCCTTGAGCGTGCCCATGATCAGCAGCCAGGTGGCGGCCGAGGGCATCGAGAAAATCATCGTCGTCACCGACGATCCCGACAAGTACAAGCATGTCGAGGGGTTGGCGCCCGGCGTGCCGGTACGGCACCGCGACGAGCTCGACGCGGTCATGCGCGAATTGCGCGAGCATCCCGCGGTATCGGTGCTGATCTATGACCAGACCTGCGCCACCGAGAAGCGGCGCCGCCGCAAGCGCAATGCCTACCCGGACCCGGCCCGCCGCGTGCTCATCAACGAACGCGTGTGCGAAGGCTGCGGCGATTGTTCACAGAAATCGCACTGCCTGTCGGTGGAACCCCTGGACACCGAGTTCGGCCGCAAGCGCACGATCAACCAGTCCAGCTGCAACAAGGATTTCTCCTGTCTGAAGGGCTTTTGCCCCAGCTTCGTGACGGTGGAAGGCGGCAAGCTCAAGAAGCCGGGCGCGCTGGCGCAGGACGGCGCCATCGACGACGACGTGCCGCAGCCGGCAGCGCGCGAACTGCATCAGCCCTACGGCGTCTTCATCGCCGGCGTGGGCGGCACCGGCGTGGTCACCATAGGCCAGCTGCTGGGCATGGCCGCGCACCTGGAAGGCAAGGGCTGTTCGGTGCTGGACATGGCGGGACTGGCGCAGAAGGGCGGCGCGGTGTACTCGCACGTGGTGCTGGCGCAGACGCCGGACCGCCTGCTGAATACGCGGGTCGCCATGGGCGAGGCCGACCTGCTGCTGGCAGGCGACCTGGTGGTGGCCACCAGCGCCGAATCCATGGCGCGGGTGAATCCCGACCGCACCCGCGTGCTGCTCAACAGCGACACCGCGCCGACCGCGTCCTTCGTCAGCAATCCGGACTGGACGCTGCCGGGCGCCAACCTGACCGCCGACCTGGCGTCCGCCTGCGGCAAGGAGCACCTGGCCACTGTCGATGCCGCCGCATTGGCCCTGGGCCTGCTGGGCGATGCGATCTACTCCAATCCGCTGATGATGGGCTACGCCTACCAGAAGGGCTGGATCCCGCTGTCGCAGCAGGCGCTCTTGCGCGCCATCGAACTGAACGGCCAGCAGGTGCCGAACAACCTCGCCGCCTTCGCCTGGGGCCGCCGCGCCGCGCATGACCTGGCGGACGTGAAGCGCCTGATCGCCAACGGCGGCGCGCCGTCGCGGCCGGAGGGCATCATCGAGCTCAAGCGTCCGCGCGCCGACAAGCCTGTGTTGGAACTGAAGAAGCCGACGGGCGAGCTGGAGCGGGTGGTGGCGGTGCGCAAGGCGTTTCTGACCGACTACCAGAACCAGGCTTACGCCCTGCAATACACCGAACTGGTGGACAAGGTGGCGCGCGCCGAGCGCGAGGCCACGGGCACCAACCGGCTGGCGCTGGCGGTGGCGCGCTACTACTTCAAGCTGATGGCCTACAAGGACGAATACGAAGTCGCGCGGCTGTATTCGGACGGCGATTTCCTCAAGCGGGTGCAAGCGCAGTTCGACGGCGACTGGAAGCTGCGTTTCCACCTGGCGCCGCCGCTGTTCGCGCGGCGCGACAAGGACGGCCACCTGATCAAGCGCAGTTATGGCCCGGGGATGTTGCGCATGTTCCGGGTGCTGGCGCGGATGCGCAGATTGCGCGGCACGAGACTGGACCCGTTTGGCTACACGGCCGAGCGCCGCGCCGAACGCGAACTGATCCGCGAGTACCGGGAGACAATCACGGCGATCCTGTCGAAGCTGAATCGCGGGAACCTGGACCGTGCAGTGGCGCTGGCGAGTTTGCCCGAGGACATCCGGGGGTATGGCCACGTGAAGGAGGCCGCGATGGAGAGCGTGGCTGCGCGCAGGGAGGCGTTGCTGAAGGACTTCAGTGCGACGGTGGTTTCCATTGGAGGAGCGCGGGTGGCCTGAGTCATTCCATCCCCGTCACTCCATCACCCGCCGCGTCTCGCGCGGCAGTTCCCCGAAGCGTTCCCGGTAATACTCCGAGAACCTCCCCAGATGTCCGAACCCCACGCCCAGCGCCACTTCCGTGACGCTGGCGCCTGCCTGCGTGCGCAACCGGCTTCTGGCTTCGTCCAGCCGCAGCGCCCGCAGCGCGTTCATGGGCGTGGTGTTGCGGTGTTCCTGGAACAGGCGCGTCAGCGCGCTGGCGCTGGCGCCGGCATGGCGCGCAATGTCCGCCAGGGTCAGCGGGACGGCGAGGTGGTCGCGCATATAGGATTCCGCCGCGCTCAGGCGGCGCGGGACGGCGGGGGCGATGCCGGCATGCGCCTGCCAGCTGTTGGGCTGGTTGTAGAGCAGGTGCAGCACCAGCGTGTCTTCCAGGTGCTCCAGCCAGGCTGCGGGCGGGCGCGGGGCGCCGTCATCCAGGGTGGGCAGCAGGTGGATCAGGCTTTCGACCATGCTGCGCCAGACGGCGCCGACCGGGTTGTCCAGGCGCAGGGCGGGGCTGAAGTCCAGCGGCCGGGTGGCGGCCTCGCCGAAGGCGCGCTGGCCGATGGCTTCGAGCTTGCCGCGGGGGATCTTGAGCAGCAGCTGTTCGCAGCCGGCTTCCCAATGCAGTTTCAGCGGGCGGTTGGGGGCGATGACGGCGGCGCAGTCGGGGTCGGCGTCGACGCGGTCGTTGCCGCATTCGATACAGGCGCGGCCGCTCAGGGGGACCTGGACCAGCATGAAGTCTTGCAGGCGGTCGGGTTCGATGTGGACTTCGGCGCCGTAGCGCAGCGTACAGACTGTCAGCGAACCGAAGCGGCCCCGGTTCAGCTCGGCATCGACGCGGCCGCCTTTCCAGGTGAGACGGTGCTCTTTCAGGGCTTCGGAGACGAGGGTGCGCGTCTCGTCCTGCTGGGTGGAGCTGAAGACGCGCCGCTTGAACAGGGGCGCAAGCGTGAGTCGGGACCAGCCGTGCATGGATGCCTCCGGGACGGGAACGCTCCCGTGTCATTGGCGAGGGTACTTTAAACGTCAAGGACTTGGAATTAAGTGATTCCCGGATAAGGCTGACGGAATCCGGATAGAGCGGCTCCCTGGGGCAGCCTAATCTAGCCGGCAGGCCCTTCGCGTGTTGGTTGGAGGGCGCCGCCGCGGCGCGTAAGCTGGCGGCGTTGTTCGGCAGCATGCGTTAACCGACGGCAGACGGGTTCTGTCAGCTTTCCGCCGGCCAGGCCGGGCGGGAAAAACGGGGTGGCTCATGAATCAAAAGCTATGGAGCCGGCGCGCGCTGGCTGCGCTGGTGTGCATGACGGCGGCGGCGAGCGCCGTGGCGGCGGACAAGGTCAAGGTCGGCTTGCTGACCACGTTGTCCGGGCCGGGCGCGGCGCTGGGCAACGAGATCCGCGATGGCTTCAATCTGGCGCTGCAGCATACCGGCGGCAAGCTGGGCGGACTGCCGGCCGAAGTGGTGGTGGCGGACGACCAGCAGAAGGCGGACACCGGCCGCCAGGCGGTGGAGCGGCTGTTGAAGCGCGACCGCGTGAACGTCATGACGGGCATTGTGTTCTCGAACGTGCTGCTGCCGGTGATGCCGGCCATCCTGCAATCGGGGACCATCTACCTCAGTACCAATACGGGCCCCGAGAACTATGCGGGCGCGGGCTGTAATCCGAATTTCTTCGCGGTGGCTTGGCAGAACGAGGACATCCCGGCCGCGATGGGCAAATACGCCACCGACCAGGGCTACAAGAGCGTGGCGCTGATCGCGCCGGACTATCCGGGCGGGCGCGAATCGCTCAACGGCTTCAAGCGCCTGTACAAGGGCGGCCTGTCCGAAGAGATCTACACCCAGCTCGGGCAGCTGGACTATGGCGTGGAGATCACGCGCCTGCGCGCCAGCAAGCCGGACGCGGTGTTCTTCTTCCTGCCCGGCGGCATGGGCGTGAACTTCATCAAGCAGTTCAACGGCGCCGGCCTGTCCAAGGAGATCGCGCTGCTGGCGCCGGGCTTTTCGGGCGACGAGGACACCATTGCGGCGGTGGGCGCGCCCATCGAGGGCATGCGCAATACCTCGCAGTGGGCATCGGACCTGGACAACCCGGCCAACCGCAAGTTCGTCGAGGATTTCCGGAAGACCTACAACCGCAGCCCCACGCTGTATGCCTCGCAGGGCTATGACGCGGCCATGCTGCTGGATAGCGCGGTGCGCCAGACCGGCGGCAAGCTGGAGGCGGATGCGCTGCGTCCGGCGCTGAGGCGCGCGGATTTCAAGTCGGTGCGCGGCGATTTCAAATTCAACCGCAACCAGTATCCGGTGCAGAACTATTACCTGCGCATCGTCGAGGCGGGGGCGGGGGGCAAGTTGTCCAATAAGCTGTCGGGCACGGTGCTGACCCAGTACCAGGACCCTTTCGCCGCAGCCTGCCAGATGAAGTAGGGCGGACATCCGCAACAAGGAGATACGTATGACCCAGAACATCACGACGCGCGAAGTGACGGTGGCCTCGCATGACGGCAAGTCCTTCGGCGCCTATCTGGCCGTGCCGGCGTCCGGGCACGGCCCGGGCCTGGTGCTGTGCCAGGAGATCTTCGGCGTGAACGACTTCATGCGCCGCGCGGCGCAACTGCTGGCCGAGGAAGGTTATGTGGTGCTGGTGCCGGACCTGTTCTGGCGTCAGCAGCCGGGCATCCAGCTGACCGACGGCCCGGCCGACATGCCGCGCGCCTTCGAGCTCTACCAGAAATTCGACGTGGAGCTGGGCCTGAAGGACATCGCTTCCACCATCGCCGCGCTGCGCGGGCTGTCCGAGCAGCAGGGCGGAGTCGGCGTGCTGGGCTATTGCCTGGGCGGAAAATTGGCCTACCTGGCCGCCTGCCGCACCGACGTGGATGTGGCCATCGGCTACTACGGCGTGGGTATCGAGAACAGCCTGGACGAAGCGTCGCAACTGCGCGGCCGCCTGGTGCTGCACATCGCCGAGCAGGACGGCTTCTGTCCGCCCGAGGCGCGCCAGCGCATCCTGGAGGCGCTGGGCAACAAGCCCGGGGTGCAGATCTACGTCTATCCGGGCATGGACCATGCGTTCGCACGCACGGGCGGCGACCATTACGACAAGCCGTCGGCGCTGATGGCACACCAGCGCAGCATGGCGGCCTTGCAGCGCGCCATCGGGCCGGAATTCGACTATTCGTACCTTTGGGACAAGCATTGCGAGTACGAATTCGGCACGCGCGACGTGGCGGCCACGATGGCCACCATGGTGGCCGAACCCTACGTGAACCACATTCCCACCATGACCGGCGGCGTGGGCCACAAGGAACTGAGCCGCTTCTACCAGCACCACTTCGTCAACAGCAATCCGCCGGACACGCGCCTGGTGCCGCTGTCGCGCACGGTGGGCGCCACGCAGATCGTGGACGAGCTGCTGTTCTGCTTCACGCACACCACCGAGATCGACTGGCTGTTGCCGGGCGTGAAGCCCACCGGCAAGTATGTGGAGATTCCGCTGATCGCCATCGTCAAGTTCCGCGGCGACAAGCTTTATCACGAGCACATCTATTGGGACCAGGCCAGCGTGCTGGTGCAGGTGGGCCTGCTGGACCCCAAGGGCCTGCCCGTGGCCGGCCGCGAGACCGCCGCCAAGCTGCTGGACGAGACCTTGCCGTCGAACACGTTGATGGCGCGCTGGAAAGAAAGCGAGAACAAGTAGGAGCCGGACATGTCATACACCGAAGAGCAATTGGCCGCGATGGTGCGCGGCGACAGCGTGCACCGCGGCGTCTACACCGACCCCGCCATCTTCGACCTGGAGATGCAGCGGATCTATGGCCGCGCCTGGATCTACGTGGGGCATGAAAGCCAGGTGCCCAAGACGGGCGATTACCACACCACGCGCCTGGGCGACCAGGACGTGTTGATGGTGCGCGCCACCGACGGCCGCGTGCACGTGCTGTACAACCGCTGCCCGCACAAGGGCGCCAAGGTGGTGGCCGACGGCGAGGGCTGTGTCGGCAAGTTCTTCCGCTGCCCCTACCACGCCTGGACCTTCAAGCTGGACGGCAGCCATCTGGGCGTGCCGTTGAAGCAGGGGCTGGAGGGTACGGCCTACGATCCCGCCGATCCGTCCTTCTCGATGCGCCGGGTGGCGCGCGTGGAAAGCTATCGCGGCTTCGTGTTCGCCAGCCAGGCCAAGGACGGCCCGGCGCTGGAAGACTTCCTGGGCGGCGTGCGCTCGTCGATCGACAACCTCTGCGACCGTTCGCCGGTGGGCGAGGTGGAAGTGGCCGGCGGCATCTTCCGCGTCATGCAGCGTTCGAACTGGAAGGTGTTCTACGAGAACCTGCACGACACCATGCATGCCCGCGTCACGCATGAATCGTCATATGCCGCGGCCCGCGACGAGGCCAAGGAAATGGGCGAGATGCCGCTGGAGCTGCACATCATGGACGGCAACGGCGAACCCTACGAATTCTGGGAAAAGCTGGAGCTGCGCGCCTATCCCAACGGCCACGGCTACATGGAAGGCATCTTCAATCCGGGCGCGGCCGAGCGCGACCCGGTGTCGCGCGCGCATTTCGAAACCCTGACCGCCGCCTACGGCGAGACGCGCGCGCGCGAGATCCTGGGCATGAACCGCCACAACACGGTGATCTACGGCAGCGGCTCGCCCCACACGGTGTTCCAGCAGTTCCGCGTGATCCGCCCCATCGCCGTGGACCGCACCATGATCGAGATCCAGACCTTCCGCTGCAAGGGCGCGCCGGACGGGGTGTTCAAGCGCGCCATGCTGTACGCCAACGTCATCAACTCGCCTTCGTCCAACGTCATGCCGGACGACATCGAACTCTACAACCGCTGCCAGGAAGGCAATGCCACACGCGGCGGCGAATGGGTCAGCATGCACCGCTACCACGGCAGCGACCGCAGCGATAGCGAAGGCCTGGTGTCGGTCAACGGCACCAGCGAACTGCCCATGCGCAACCAGTTCGACGCCTGGAAGACCTATATGGAAGCCGGCCCCGCTGCCACGGAAGCCGCCGCCACCGGAGACCGCTCATGCTGCTAGACCTTGATTTCGACGTGAGCACGGAAGGCCTGTCGCCGGCCGAGGTGCCGGCCGACGCCTACCACCGCATCGCGCAGTTCCTGTATCGCGAGGCTCGTCTGCTGGACGAGCGCCGCTACGACGACTGGCAGGCGCTGTGGACCGCCGACGGCATGTACTGGATGCCGCGCGTGCCGGGCCAGCAAAGTCCGTATGACCACATCTCGCTGTTCTGGGAAGACCGCATGCTGCGCGACGTGCGCATCCGCCGGCTGGAGCATCCGCGCAACTGGTCGCAGCAGCCGCCCACGCGCAGCGCGCGGCTGGTGGGCGCGGTGGAGATCGAGGGCGTGGACGCGGGCGGCAACCTGGTGGTGCATTCCACCTTCCAGATGACCGAATGGCGCAAGCGCCAGCCGCGCCAGCTGGCGGGCCGCTATACCCACAAGCTGGCCGCCGAGGGCGATAGCTGGCGTATCCGCATGAAGCGGGTGGATCTGGTCAATTGCGACGACGTGCACGACGTGTTCGAGGTGTTCGTGTGACCACGACCGATGCCGCGGTGCTGGCGCTGCACTTCCAGAACGACGTGCTGCACCCCGAGGGCAAGATCCGTGTAGGCCTGGATGCGGACAGCGGGGCGCGCCAGCGCCTGCTGGACAATGCGGCGGCCCTGCTGGCGGGCGCGCGGGCGCATGACCTGCCCATCGTGCACGTGCGCATCGCGTTCCGGCCGGACTACGCCGACCTGATGGCCAATTGCCCCATCTTCCGCAACGTGGCCGCCATCGGCGCGGTGCCGGAGGGGCAATGGGGCAGCGCCTTCTACGAGGGGCTGCAGCCGCTGGCGGGCAGCGCGCGCGAGTTCGTGGTCAAGCACACCCGCATCAGCGCCTTCTACGGCACGCCGCTGGAAGAGACGCTGCGGCTCTTGGGCGCGCGCCGGCTGGTGGTGGCGGGCGTCGCCACGCATTCGGTGGTGGAGGGCACGGTGCGCCATGCGGCCGACATCGGTTTCGAAGTCATGGTGGCGCAGGACGCCTGCGCGTCCGCCGACCCGGCGGTGCATGACGCGTCGCTGGCCAGCATGCGCCTGATTGCGCAAACCGGGCCGGTGGCGGAAGCTGTGCGCTGGGCCGCCGCGCCTCATTGATCAAGGATTCATCATGGACTTCACAGGCTTTCCAGGGCTGGCCGGCAAGACCGCCATCGTCACCGGCAGCACCCAGGGATTGGGCGCGGACATCGCGCGCGGCCTGGCCGCGGCCGGCGTCAACGTGGTGCTGGTCGGGCGCAATGCCGAGGCCGGCCGCAAGCTCGAAAACGAGCTGGACGGCCGCGCGCTGTACTGCGAAACCGACATCGGGCAGGACGACCAGATACAGCGCTGCATCGACGCCGCCGTGGCGCGCTTCGGGCGGCTGGATATCGTGGTCAACAACGCCTGCCAGTACGCGGACCGGGGCCTGGCCTCGTCGCGCGCGGAATGGCACAGCACGCTGGACACCAACCTGGTGTCGGCGGCCATCTTCACGCAAATGGCTGCGCCGCTGCTGCCGCGCGGCGGCGTGGTGGTGAACATGGGCAGCACGGGCGGCAAGTTCGGCGCGGCAGGGCGCGCGCTTTATCCGGCGTCCAAGGCGGCGCTGCTGCAGATCACCAAGAACTTCGCGGTGGAACTGGCGCCGGCTGGCGTACGCGTGCTGGCGGTGTCGCCCGCCTGGACCTGGTCGCCGTCGGTGGAACAGTTGTCGGGCGGTTCGCGTCCGGCGGCGGACGCGGTGGGAGCGCATTTCCATCCGCTGGGGCGGGTCGGCTCGGGCGAGGAGATCGCCGCGGCCGTGTGCTTCGCTTGCTCCGACGCGGCTTCGTGGATGACGGGGGTGGACATACCCGTGGACGGCGGCTTTTCCATCCTGGGGCCGGACCGCGGCATTTCGCCGCGCGCCTGGTTCAAGGAACTGGCGCCCTGAAGGCGCCAGCGGGCGGCGTCAGCGGATGACGATCTGCCCTTCTTCGACGGCGGCCTTGCCGCCGATCTGATCTTCCAGGAATTCCTGCACCTTGTTGCCCACCTGAATCGTCGCGCCGCCGCAGAAGCGGCGCGCGGCCTGGATGGTGGCGCTGGCCAGGGGCTGCAGGTCCAGCACCAGCTGGGCTTCCTCCGCGTCCAGCGCCAGCAGGTCCTGGCTGAGCTTGACGTGGGTGTTGCGGGCGCGGTCGGCGACGTCGCCCGGGGCGCGCTGAGGATTGGCCTTCAGGAACATCAGCAGTTGTTCCAGCTTGGATTTTTCCTCGTGCATCTTCTGGCGCTTGCGCGCCAATGCCGAGCGCTTGATGTCGGCGTGCGGATCCAGGCCGGCCTGCACCAGCGTCGGGATACCCGAGGGCGAGCCGATGGTGCCGGCGCGCACCGCCTGCATGGCGCGGGTCTGGCCGCCGGTGATGGCGCTTTGCTGAGTGTTGGGCGGGCCGACGTTGACGCTGCCGCCGGCCGCGATGCTGCTCTGGCGGACTTCGCGCTCCACGTCTACGTCCTTGCCTGCACTGATGACCGCGTTCTCGATGAACTTGGCGCGCAGCGCGCCGCCACAGACGACGCGCGCGGTGCGTGCGGCGGCGGTGGCGTCTTGCAGGGCTTCGGCCAGGCCGATGACGCCGCCCTTGACCGTCACGTTGCCGCCGGCCTCGACCAGCGCGGCTTCCATGGTGCCGTTGACCATTACGTCGCCCGTCACGTGGACTTCCATGGTGGCGGCGATGTCGCCGCGCACCAGCAGCGAGCCTTCGAAATGGATATTGCCGGTACTCAGGTTGACGGCGTCGACCTCGACCAGGGGATTGACCTGCACGCCGTGGCTGACCAGGGTGGGCGTGCCGGCGATGGTGGCGCGCAGCAGCAGCGGATCTTCCGGGTCGACGGCGGCGCCGGACAGGTCGCTGGCGAACGGCGTGTCAGGCAGCTCGTCGGGCAGGATTGGTTCGCCCAGCACGGTGCTGCCGTCGACGCCGGGCAGGGGCGGCGTGCGCCGCATCAGCGGCATGCCGGGCGTGACGAGCAACAGGCTGCCCAGGTCGCGGTAGTCCACCTGGGCCAGTTCGTCGATGTCCTGGCCGCGGGGCTTGAGGCGGTCCAGCAGGCTTTCGAAGCGCGTCGGGGTGCCGCGGGTGGGCGGCGTGCCGCGGGCGATCTGCGTGGTTTCGCGGCGGCCTTGCGTGACGGTGTCGATCAGCTCCTGTTCGAGGATGCCGTGGACGATGCCGCGCTCGGCCAGCACCTGGCGCACGGCTTCCAGCGTGACGGGCTTGCCCCCCTTGGGCGGAAGCAGGGTCAGCAGGGCGGACATGCGCTCGGCGTCCAGTTCCAGTTCCAGCGAACCGTCGACGACCTGGCCAACCGGGGCCCGCACGGGTTCGTTGGCGTGGCGGCACAGGTCGATGAAGGTCAGGACGGCCTGGCTGTCCAGCGCTTCGGCGCCCCAGCCTTGAGCGACGGCCACCGTCGCCAGCGTGTCCCAGCTGGGCAGGTCGGCATTGGCTTGGGGGCGTGGTTCGTCGTCGTCCGCGACCGCGACGCTGGCCTCGGCCTCGAGGGCGGCCGCCCCGTCCGTCTCGGCCGGCGAGGCGGACGCCAGGGCGGAATCCGCTGCATCGGGACGTGCGGGCGGCGTGTAGACCGCCGTCAGGACGTTGGTCGTGGCGTCCAGCGTCAGCTGGAGCGTGTTTTCTGCGTCCATCTTGCCTCTCCAGCCTGGTGTTTCTGTTAGGTGAAATTATTTAGTAATTATAGGAAATATTAAGTCATATTCTAGCGTAAGTGCCATGGGCTACTGGAAAGTAGGCAGGGAAAATTCCACCGCATGCCCTAGTTCTGCCCCTGTTTGCTCCTGGGACGGCGACCGTTCGGCCAGGACTAGGGCGTCGGTACTAGCGACAAATGGGCGTTGCGGCAGCAGCATAGGAGCTCGATTACACGTCTTCGGACGCCGCCGGAGCCCACCCATGCACCGCCATCCCCGTTCTGTCCTGCCGGCCCTGCGCGCCCTCGCGGCGCGCGCCGCGGGCATGGCGGCGCTGGCAGCCCTGGCGGCCGGCATTCTGGCGCTGGCGCCCGCCGGCTCCGCCCAGGCGGCCGACATCTACCGCTACAAGGATCCCTACGGCGTGTGGCGTTCCATGAAGGTGCCCACGGGCTACGCCAAGTATTACAAGCGGGCGCAGGCCAGGACTGCCTGGCGCGGCAGCGGCATGAAGGTCTGCCTGGAATGCGAGTCCAAGTCCGGCGATGGCGCACGCCTGGTGACGCTGGCCTCCGCGTCGCGCGCGCAGCGCTGGGGAGACCTGAAGGTACCGCAGGCGCATGACGGGCTGATTGCCCGGGCAGCCCGGGAGTCGGGCGTGGATCAGGCCTTGCTGACTGCCGTGATCGCGATCGAATCGGGCTTTCGCAGCGACGCCCGCTCCCCCAAGGGGGCGCTGGGCTTGATGCAGCTGATGCCCGCCACCGCGGCGCCGTTGTTGTCGGTGACGGACGTGGAGACGGCGCTGGTGGATCCTGCGACCAATGTGAACGCGGGGTCGCGCCATCTGCGCCGGCTGATCGACCAGTATCCCGGCCGCCTGGATCTGGCGCTGGCGGCCTATAACGCGGGGGAAGGAGCGGTGCGCAAATACGACGCCGTGCCGCCCTATGCGGAAACCCAGGCGTACGTGCGGGATGTGACCGCCTTGTACGAGCACTACAAGGCGCCTTGAAGGGGAGCGGCCGCAGGCCGGCTCCCCGGCGTCGTTACATGGACGCGAAGACCTTTTCGGCGATGTCCAGGGTGGACTTGATCACCGCATCATCGTGCGTGGCCGAGACGAAGCCCGCTTCGAAGGCGGACGGCGCGAAATGCACGCCGTGGTCCAGCATGGCGTGGAAAAAGCGATTGAACGCCGCGGTGTCGCAGGCCGAGACTTCAGCGAACGAGGTCGGGACCTTATCGCTGAAGTAGATGCCGAACATGCCGCCCACCGAGTCGGCCGAGAAGGCCAGGCCGGCGGCGCGGGCGCGTTCCTGCAGGCCCTGGGCCAGCTTGGCGGTCTGGGCTGCGAGCTTGTCGTAGAAGCCCGGAGCGGCGATCAGGCGCATCGTGGCCAGGCCCGCGGCCACGGCCACCGGGTTGCCCGACAGCGTGCCGGCCTGGTAGACGCCGCCCAGCGGGGCGATGTTCTTCATGATCTCGGCGCTGCTGCCGAAGGCGCCCACCGGCATGCCGCCGCCGATCACCTTGGCCAGCGTGGTGATGTCGGGCTTGACGCCGGTAAGCCCCTGCACGCCTTGCGGGCCGACGCGGAAGCCGGTCATGACTTCGTCGAAGATCAGCAGCGCGCCGTGCTGCGTGCAGACTTCGCGCAGGCCTTCCAGGAAGCCCGGGGCCGGCTTGATCAGGTTCATGTTGCCGGCGACCGGCTCGACGATGATGCAGGCGATGTCGGCGCCATGCTGGGCGAAAGCCTCGCGCACGGCGTCCAGGTTGTTGTATTCCAGGGTCAGCGTGTGCGAGACGAATTCCGGCGGCACGCCGGCCGAGCTGGGGCTGCCGAAGGTCAGCAGGCCGGAGCCGGCCTTGACCAGCAGGCTGTCCGAATGGCCGTGGTAGCAGCCTTCGAATTTCACGATCTTGGCGCGGCCGGTGGCGCCGCGGGCCAGGCGGATGGCCGTCATGGTCGCTTCCGTGCCCGAGCTGACCAGGCGCACCTGCTCCAGCGAAGGCAGGCGCGAGATCAGCACTTCGGCCAGCTCGATTTCCGCTTCGGTGGGGGCGCCGAAGGACAGGCCGTTGACCGCGGCTTCCTGCACCGCGCGCACTACTTCAGGATGCGAGTGGCCGAGGATGGCGGGGCCCCAGGAACCGACGTAGTCGATGTACTGCTTGTCTTCCGCGTCCCACACATACGGGCCTTGCGCGCGCTTGATGAAGCGCGGCGTGCCGCCCACGGAGCGGAAGGCGCGCACGGGCGAGTTGACGCCGCCGGGGATGCTGCGGCAGGCGCGTTCGAAAAGCTGGGCGTTACTGGACATGGCGTTCAAGGCTTGCGGTTGGGGTTGTCGGAGTACGGCGCGGAGCATGCGGCCGCGGCGGCGCGGATGCTGGGCGCCTCGAATAGCGCGGTGATGACGGCGATGGAGTCGGCCCCGGCCTGCGCCACCAGCGGCGCGTTGTCGGGCGTGATGCCGCCGATGGCGACGACCGCGGGCCGGGGCGCATCGCAGTTGTCCGTCAGGCGGCGCGCTTCGGTCAGGACCGAAAGCGGCGCGCGCACGGTATCGGGTTTGACGGTGGAGGCAAACATGGCGCCGAAGGCGATGTAGTCGGCGCCCGCGGCCAGCAGTTCCCGCGCGCGGCCCAGGTCGTCGTAGCTGGAGCCGCCCAGGATCAGGTCGGGGCCGGCCTCGGCGCGGATGCGCGCCAGGCTTTCGTCCTCGCGGCCGACGTGCGCGCCGTCGGCGCCCACTTCCAGCGCCAGGCGCCAGTCGTCATTGATCAGGAAGACCACGCCCAGTTCGCGGCACAGCGGCGCCAGCGCGCGGGCCTGGGCGGCGCGCACGGCGTCGGGCACGTTCTTGCGGCGCAGCTGCAGCGAGCGCATGCCGCCCGCGGCGGCCTGGCGCACCGCCAGCAGCAGGCGCTCGGTATCGTCCCATTCGGGGGTGACGCCATAGAGGCCAGTGGGGAAGCGCAGCGCTTTCATTGGGAGGGAATCCGGTTGGGAATGCGCCGGCCCATGCCCGGCAGGAAGCTGGCGGCGACTGCCGCGTCGGCGTGCGCCAGTCCCTGGCGCACGGCTTCCGGCATTTCCAGGCCGCGAGCCAGCATGGCCGCAATGGCAGCGGCGGCCACGCCGCCGGCGTCGCCGTTGCGGTCCGGGGGCGCATGCCATGGCAGGATGGAGGTCTGGCCGTTGGGTCCCAGCAGCATGTTGGCGTAGTGGCCGGGCCGCTGCGGGCTGCCGAGGACCAGGACCCATTCCGCGCCCGCCGCCAGCAGGGCATGCATGGGCGTCGGTGCGTCCCCGATATCAATGTCACCGTCGGCGTGCCACTGCGCCAGGCGCAGGTGCTCGATGATCAGCAGGTCCGTCTGCGGCAGCACCAGCTCCAGGGTGGCGGCCAGCAGGTCGTCGGCATCGTCCTCGTCGGCGGCGTCGGCCGGCGGCTGGGCGCGCTGGCCCAGATGCAGGACCAGCGGCACCTGGCTGTAATCGGCGGCGATCTGCGCCGCGACGCTGGCGGTTTCCGCGGTGTATAGTCCGCCCACCTTGATGGCCTGCACGGACATGTCTTCGAGCAGGCAGCGCGCCTGGTCGTCCAGCAGGTCAGGCGTGACGGGATGGATTTCTTCGATGCCGGCGGTATCCCGCACGGTCAGCGCGGTCACGGCCGCCAGACCATGGCAACCCAGGCTGGCGCAAGTGACGGCGTCTGCCGGCAAGCCGTCGGAGCCCGAGGGATCGAGCGGACCGAAGACCAAAACGAGAGGGGGAGTAACGGGGGCCACTTGGACAGCGTTAGAGTGGAGGGGCGCCCGGACTCATTTGCGGTGAATCAGGGGAACCCCTATTGGGTTTCGGTAAGATTGTCCCCATTCTAATGGAAGCCCCTTACCTTTGCCCTGATGCCGGGCAAGGGCCTGGATTGATGTAAGAGAGAACTATGCGTACTTGGATGTGTTTGATTTGCGGCTGGGTCTATGACGAAGAGGCCGGCCTGCCCGACGAAGGCATTGCGCCCGGCACCCGCTGGGAAGACGTGCCCCCAAACTGGGTCTGTCCTGAATGCGGCGCCCGCAAAGAGGACTTCGAATTGATGGAAATCTGAGGCCACAGCGCCGACATATTCCGCCAAGGCTCGTAAGATGGGGCTACGCCCCATCCTTCGCAACCGTGGGCCGGACCTGCCGCCAGGCATGATGATTGCTGGGTACGCGCGGCCTCCCCACGGTTCTTTCAGATTACCCATGTAGGGGTTGCCATGACGGAAAAACATCACGAAGACGCCGCGACGCAGGCAGCCAATTTCGCCAACCAATTCCTGATCGCCATGCCCGGCATGGTTGAAGGCAGCCTGGCGGGTTCGGTCATCTATGTCTGCGAACATACCGAACGTGGCGCGCTGGGCCTGGTCATCAACCGGCCCACCGACCTGACGCTGGGCACCCTGTTCGAGCGCATCGACCTGACGCTCGAAATCGGTCCCGTGAAGGACACCCTGGTCTTCTTTGGCGGTCCGGTGCAGACCGACCGCGGTTTCGTGCTGCATGCGCCGGCCGGCGACTACAGCTCCAGCATCAAGCTGGGCGACATGGCGCTGACCACCTCGCGCGACGTGCTGCAGGCCGTGGCCGACGGCAAGGGGCCGGCCCGCATGCTGGTCACGCTGGGCTACGCCGGCTGGGGTGCGGGCCAGCTCGAAAGCGAGATGGCGCAGAACGCCTGGCTCAGCGTGGGCGCCGACGACAACATCATTTTCGACGTGCCCCCCGAGGAACGCTATCCGGCCGCGCTGAAGCTGCTGGGCATCGATCCGGTGATGCTGGCGGGCGATGCCGGACATGCCTGAAGAGACCCTGCTTGCCTTCGATTTTGGCGAGAAGAAGATCGGCATCGCCATCGGCAATACGCTGACGCGCCAGGCGCGTCCGCTGGAAATCATCTTCAGCGAAGTCCGCGAGGCGCGCTTCGGCCGCATCGCGGCGCTGCTGCAGGAGTGGCAGCCCCACCGCGTCGTGGTGGGGCTGGCGCTGGACGCCGACGGCGGCGAACAGCCCGCCACCGCGCGCTGCCGCCGCTTCGCCAACCAACTGCACGGCCGCTTCGGCCTGGCCGTCGAACTGGTCGACGAACGCGGCTCCAGCATGGAGGCGCAGCGCCTGCTCGGCACCCATGCCGCCGACGACGCGATGGCGGCTGCCGTTATCCTGCAACGATACCTGGACACCCTGCCTGCGTCCTGAGGCGCGCGGTCCGGACTGCCTATGCTCAATCCGCAACTCGATCGCCGCGGCGAACTGATACACCTGTTGACCACCGAAGGGCTGCCCCGCCGGCACGTCGAACGGCTGCTGGACGCGGCGCGCGCCTGGGCGGCGCGCGCCTGGGCGGCGCGCGGCGATGCCGCGGGGGCGGCGCCGGCCTGCCCATCGCCCGCGATGCCGGTATTCCTGTGCCTGCCCGACGAGTCCGCGCGGGACCGCGACGCCTACACCGCCGCTGCGCAGCGCTTGTCGCTGTCTGCGGTGGCCCTGGATCCGCAGGCCGGCGACGCGCTGGCCGCAACCGTCGCGCGCTTGGCCCCGGGCCTGCTGGTGCTGCGCCATGGCGCCAGCGGCGCGGCGCATTGCGCGGCCGCGCACGCGGCGCCAGGCCTGCGCATCCTTAACGCGGGTGACGGCAGCCACGCCGATCCCTTGCCCGCGCTGGCGCTGGTGCAAGCCATGCTCGACGCGCGGCAGGACCTGACCAATCTGGCCGTGACGCTGGTGGGCGACATCCGCCACTCGCGCGTGGCGCGTTCCGTCATCCATGCCATGACCACGCTGGGCGTGCCCGAAGTCCGCGCCGCCGCGCCGCGCACCCTGTTGCCTGACGGACTGCCGCAGCTCGGCGTGCGCGCCTGCGCCACGCTGCGCGAAGGCTTGCAGGATGCGGACGTGGTCATCGCGCTGCCCTTGCATGTGGAAGGGATCAGCGGCGCGCAACTGCCTTCCGCCCGCGAATACGCGCAGGCCTACGGCCTGACGCCGGAGGCCCTGGCCGCGGCCCGCGCCGATGCCCTGTTGCTGCCGGCGGGCGCGCTGACGCCCGGCATCGAGGTCGACGGCGATGTGTCGGCCAGCCTGGCGCCCATCGAGGCGCGGCTGGCGGATATCGAACAGCATTTGCGCCTGGCCGCCATGGAATTGCTGACCGGAGACGCATCGTGAGGCTGCATATCGCCAATGGCCGGCTGATCGATCCCGCCAATGCGGTGGACGGACGGCACGATCTCTACATCGCCGACGGCCACGTCGTCGCCGTGGGCCGCGCGCCCGACGGTTTTCAAGCGGATCGCTCCCTGGACGCAAGCGGGCTGGCGGTGCTGCCGGGCCTGATCGATCTGTCCGCGCGCGTTACGCAACCGGGCGCGGCGGCCTTCGCCGCCGCCGAACTGCGCGCGGCGCTTGCTGGCGGCGTCACCCGGCTGGTGCTGCCGCCGGATCCCGGCGCGCCGCTGGACGAGCCCGGCAAGGCCGAGGCCCTGATGCGCCACGCCGAGGCCGGGCAATGCCGGGTCCATCCGTTGGGCGCGATGACGGTGGGACTGGCCGGCGAAACGCTGGCCGAGATGGGCCTGCTGGCGCAGGCCGGCTGCCTGGCCTATACGCAGGGCGAGCAGGGCATCGCCGATACGCGCGTGCTGTGGGGCGCGATGCGCTATGCCGGCGGCATGGGCCTGGCGCTGTGGCTGCGTCCGCAGGATCCGTGGCTCGCGCGCGGCGCCGTGGCTGCAAGCGGCGCCTACGCCGAGCGCCTGGGCCTCGAAGGGCTGCCGCCGCAGGCGGAAACCGTGGCGCTGCACACCATTTTCGAATTGCAGCGCGTCACCGGCGCGCGCGTGCACCTGACGCGACTGTCCTCGGCCGCCGGACTGGAACTGCTGCGCGCCGCCCGGCGCGAGGGCTTGCCGGTCACGGCCGATGTGTCCGTCCACAACCTGCACCTGACCGACGTCGACATCGGCTTCTTCAACACGGACTTCCGCCTGAACCCGCCGCTGCGCGGCCAGCGCGACCGCGACGCGATCCTGGCCGCATTGGCCGACGGCACGATCGATGCGCTGTGCTCCGATCACAATCCGATCGACGACGCCGCCAAAGCCGTGCCGTTCCCGTTGGCCGAGCCCGGCGCTACCGGGCTGGAGCTGCTGCTGTCCCTGGCCCTGAAGTGGGCGCGCGATCACCGCCGGCCCCTGGCCGAAGCGCTGGCGCGCGTCACTTGCGGCCCCGCCGCGGTGCTGGCCAGCGTTGCGCCACTGGCCGCAGCCGCGGGCCATCTGGGCGTGGGAGCGCCAGCAGACCTGTGCCTGGCCGACCTGGAAGCCGAATGGCTGGTGATGCCCGGCGCGCTGCAAAGCCGCAGCGGCCATACCCCGTTCGCGGGTATGATGCTGCCCGGCCGCGTCCGCGCCACCGTGGTAGGTGGCAGCCTGGCCTGGGAGACTCCGGTTTGAAGCTGCTGCGCTTTGTTCTTAGGCTGTTCCTCGTGGTGCCCTGGATTCTCTTCGGCCTCTTGTGCGTGGGCCTGGTGTATCCCCTGATCGGCCCCAAAGCACGGGCCTGGCTGAATCGCCGCTGGTCGCGCTGCCTGATGGCCTTCTGTGGCCTGCGGGTTGTCCTCAAGGGCGAGCCGCGCCTGACCGGTCCGGTGCTGCTGGTGGCCAATCACGTGTCCTGGATCGACATCTTCGTGTTGAATTCGGCGCGCGCCACCTCCTTCGTCGCCAAGAGCGAAATCCGCAGCTGGCCGATCATCGGTTGGCTGGTGGCCGGCGCCGGCACGCTCTTCATCGAACGCGGCCAGCGGCATGCGGTGCACGCCATGGGTGAATCCATGCATGCCCGCTTCAAGCAGGGCGATGCGGTGGGATTGTTTCCCGAAGGCACGACCAGCGAGGGCTTCGAGCTATTGCCCTTCCATGCCAGCCTGTTCGAACCGGCACGTTCGGCCGCCGTCGAGATCCAGCCGGTGGCCTTGCGCTTCCTGCAGCACGGCAAGCGCAGCGGCTATGCGGCGTTCGTGGGAGAGGAGTCCTTGGTCGCGAATCTCTGGCGGGTGCTGGGCGTGACGGGCTTGGCCGTCGAAGTGGTGTTCCTGCCGCCGTTGGCGGCGCGACACCCGGACGGGAGCCTGCCTACGCGGCTGGAGCTTTCGCATCAGGCCCGGGATGCGATTTTGAGTGTGCTGTAGCTAAGGCTAGAGCGCTTCGTAGGTCGTCCGTCGTCGCGGGCGCCGATGCGGCGAGCGCCCACGATTGCGGTCCGGAGCGTTCGCTCCGGACTGCCCCATCCTCATCCTCGTCCTCGCCTTCGGCGACTCCTTCGGATTCCGTCGGGCGCATCGAGGTTGCTCGCCGCATCGGCGCCCGCGCCGACGGACTACGTGCGTCTTGGCTTGTTGCGCCGCTAGAGCAGTGGTTGGGGGCGTGTCTTGCGGGGCCCGCCCCAGGCCGGCCGCGCGGGCGGCCTTTTGGGGCTTACGCGGTGTCTTGCGTCTGGTGATGACGCTGCGCGCTGGTGGTTGGTGAATTTTGGTACGTGGGGCGCCGAAGCAGGTCGGTCGGCCAACAATCGTCATTTCAACCCCAGTGCCGGATGGGTGGCGCGCGTGACGGTCAGCATGCGCAAGCAGTTCGCCATCGCGCGCCACCCATCACCGCCCATCCCCCACGAGCTGGCGACCACTAGTCAACGGCTCACCGCATTCGCGCAAGCGAACACAATTGAAATTCAAGGAATCACGTATGTCATTCTCGGCCGCCCGCGCGGCCGAGAATGGCGGGCAGCTCAGGATTCGTCCCCGACCACGGCTCCAGCGGTGCACCAAGCCAAGATTCAAGTAGCCCGTCGGTGCGGGCGCCTGAGTGGCGGGCAACCTCGATGCGCCCGAGGGAATCTGAAGGGAAGGCCGCAGGCCTGGACGAAGATGACGAAGGGGAAGTCCGGAGCGAAGGCTCCGGACCGCGATCGTGGGCGCCCGCCACTCAGGCGCCCGTGCCGACGGGCGGCCTACGAAGCATCCCGTGTGACTGGGAACGGCCTACGAAGCATTCAGTGCGACTGAGAACCGCCTACGGAAGCATCCAGTGCGACCGAGAAAGCCTCAAACCTACTCAGACAACGGATCCTGAAACTGCGAACACTTGACCTGCACCAGCCTCCGATCCTGCAATCGCAAAGCCGTCAGCGACCCGCCCCAAACGCACCCCGTATCCAGGCAGATCACATCCGGCCGTTGCAATAGGCCCAGCGTCGACCAATGGCCGAACACCGTCGTGACATTCCGCGTGGCGCGGTTGGGCACGTCGAACCAGGGCACCAGGCCGGTAGGCCAGGCGCCCGGCGTCACCTTGGTGGCGAATTCCATGTGACCGTTGGGCGTGCACAGGCGGATGCGCGTCAGCGCGTTGATGATGACCCGCATGCGCTTGCCGCCCTTGTGGTCTTCTTTCCACGTGGCAGGCTCGTTGCCATACATCTTTTGCAGCGCCTTCTGCCAGTTCGGTCCGCGCAGGGCGTCCTGGACTTCGCCAGCCAGCGCCAGCGTCTTGGCCACGTCCCATTTGGCCAGCGTGCCGGCGTGCACCAGCAGGTGGTTCTGTTCGAAGTGGGCCAGCGGGCGAAAGCGCAGCCAATTGATCAGGTCGGCCGCGTCCGGCGCGCGCAGGATGCCCTCGAGGGTGTCCGATTTGGACGGCTTGCGCACCCCCGCGGCCGTGGCCAGCAGGTGCAGGTCATGGTTGCCCAGCACCGAGGTCGCGCGGTCGCCCAGGTCGATGATGCGGCGCAGGGTTTCCAGCGACTCGGGGCCGCGGTTGACCAGATCTCCGGCGAACCAGAAGCGCGACTGGGGGTCGCCGACCAGTTCGGGATGGGACAGCAAGCGATCCAGCGGCGAGCAGCAGCCCTGCACGTCGCCGATCATCCAGATACTGCCGTTCATGCGGGACTTTTGCTCCAAGGCCAACGTTGTTGCACGATCCGCGTGATGGTGTGGCGGTACTCCATGTAGCTCATGGCGCCCAACGCCACGATCATGGCGCCGATGTTCGGACCCAGGGCGGTCAGCCAGGCTGGCCATTTGCCCAGCATGCCCACGTTCAGGGCCAGCTGGTTCAGCATGAAGAAGCCCACGCCGAGCAGGATGCCGATGAAGACCTTGGCGCCTACGCCGCCGCGGCGCGTTTGCATCAGGCCGATCGGAGCGGCAATGGTGATCATGACCAGCAGGGTGAACGGATACGCCAGTTTGCGCCACAAGGCGACGACCTGTCGACCATATTGCAGCTGGTTGTTGCGCAAATAATCCACATAGTCCAGCAGCGTGGCGATGGACATGCGTTCAGGCGTCAGCACGCGGGCCAGCAGGCGTTCGGCGCTGAGGGTGGTGTCGATATTGCGCTCGGGGACCTTGACCACGGTGGCGGGCGGGTGCTTGGGCGGACGCGCGTTGGCCAGCGCGTCTGCGGCTTCGTCGTCCAGCCGGGTTTCGGTGACGTCCTTGAGCAGCAGATCGCCGCGGGTGAACAGGCCGGTCGGCGCGGTGGACAGGGCGGACAGCGTCAGGTCTTTCTTGAACTCGTAGAGGATGACGGAGCTGACCTGGCCGTCGCCCTTGAGTTCGCCGATGTTGATGATGCGGGTGCCGCCGTCGGCGGTGGGTTCCTTGAACCAGTAGCCGCTCTTGAGGCGGTCGCCGCCGGCCTTGCCGCGGAACAGCAGGTTGGCCTCGCCGGATTTGATTTCGGCCCAGGGCGTGACGTACTCGGACAGCAGGGCCGCGCCTATCATCAGCGGAATCGTGACGATCCAGAGCATGCGCAGCAGCTTCATGCCGCTGACGCCGGATACCCGCAGGATGACCAGCTCGTTGCGCTGGGCCAGGCCCGCCAGCGCCAGAATGGCGCCGATCAGCAGGCCGATGGGAAGCAGGTCGTAGAGACGGGTCGGGATCGCCAGCGCCTGCATGTACAGCAGGGCCATCATGGAGAACTTGTCGCCGACGTTGTCCAGATCGTCCACCAGCGCGAAGAACGTGAAAAGGCCCAGCAGGGCCATGAGGACCACTGCGCAAGAGCGATAGATCTCGCGGGCCAGGTAGCGACGTGCGGTACGCATGAAGAAATGGAGGAACGCCTAAACCCGAAAGCTTAACAAATCCCGCCGCCGAGGGTGGGGGCCGGAGCGCCGGATCCGTGTCAGGGAATGTCGACCATCTGCATTCGCCGCGTCAGGACGCCGACCCGGGAGTTCAGGTACCGGGTATTGCGGTGGGCGTCATAGAAGCGCGGGTTGGGCAGCATGGCCGCCAGCCGGGCCGACTGGCTGGCCCCGAGGTTGGCGGCGGAAGTATTGAAATAGTGCTTGGCGGCAGCCTGGGCGCCGAATACGCCTTCGCCCCATTCGGCCACGTTCAGATACAGCTCCAGAATCCGCTCCTTGCTCATGACGTGTTCGATCATGTAGGTCAGGACGAGTTCCTGGCCCTTGCGGATATAGCTGCGGGAACTGGACAGAAACAGGTTCTTGGCCAGCTGCTGGGTGATGGTGGAGCCGCCGCGCATCTTGCTGCGGCCGGCTTCCTGCTGCTTCTGGTTGTATTCCCAGGCCTTGCGGATGGCGTCCCACTCGACGCCGTCGTGCTCGGTGAAGTTGGAGTCCTCGGACGCCACCACCGCGCGTTTGAGGTTGCGGTTGATCTTGTCGTAGGGCACCCATTCGTACTTCAGCTCGAAATCGGGGTTGCCGTCGCTCAGGCGGGAGCGTTCCTCGCGCATGATCGCGCTGCTGCCCGGGGGGCGATAGTTGTACCAAACCACCTGGGCGAACAGCCAGAACTGGTAGAGCAGCACCAGGCACACCAGCGCCATCAGCGCGCCACTGATGATCCGGAACCAGGAGCGGCCCTTGCGCGTCGCCATGCGGTCTATTGCCCGGCCTTGAGGGCCTCGCGCAGCGCGGCCAGCACCGGGGCGGGGTCGGGACGCACGCCATGCCAGATGTAGAAGCTTTCGGCCGCCTGGCCCACCAGCATGCCCAGGCCGTCGGCCGTGAGGGCGGCGCCGTCGGCTTGGGCCTGCTGCATGAAGGCGGTGGGCTGGGCGCCGTACATCATGTCGTAGGCGGCGGCGCCGGGCGCGTAGAGGCCCGGGGGCAGGTCCGGGGCGGCGTTCTGCAGGCCGCTGGCGGTGGCGTTGATGACCAGGTTCCAGCCGCCGGCCAGGGCGGCGTCCGCCAGGCTGCCGCCCGTGACAGCCGTCTGCGGCGACACGCCGCTCTCGTGCCAGGAGGCAGCCAGTTCTTCCGCCTTGGATGCGGTGCGGTTGACGATGTGGATGCGGGCGCAGCCGGCCTCGGCCAGCGGCTGCAGCACGCCGCGCGCTGCGCCGCCCGCGCCGACCAGCAGCACGGACGCCCCGGTGAGGCGCACGCCCAGGCGCAACAGGTCCGACACCAGGCCCACGCCGTCGGTATTGCAGCCATGCCAGGCGCCGTCGCGCCAGGACAGGGTGTTGACCGCGCCGGCCAGGCGGGCGCGGCTGGACAGGCGGCCGGCGGCCAGGGTGTAGGCGTCCAGCTTGAAGGGCACCGTTACGTTCAGGCCCAGCCCGCCCTCGGCGACGAAGGCGGCGACCGCCTCGGCAAAGCCGTCCACCGGGGCCAGCAGGCGCTCGTAGCGCAGCGGCTTGCCGGTCTGCTCGGCAAACATGGCGTGGATCTGGGGTGAGCGGCTGTGCGCGATGGGGTTGCCGATGACGGCGTATCTGGCGAGAGGGGGCGCCTCGGTCATGGGGCTTGTGTTTCCAGGGTGTCGTTGACGAAATGCCAGGTGCGGGTGATGACCAGCACGTCCGTGTCGCGCGCGATATCGGGCGGGAACGGCGGGAAGGGAGCGGCCAGCTGGACGATGCGGCGGGCCGCCTGGTTCAGCACGGCATGCGGCGAGGGCTGGTCGATCTCGACATTGGCGATGCTGCCGTCGGCGCGCACCGACACCGTGATGCGCAGGGATCCGTAGATGCGGCCGCGGGCCTCGTCCGGGTAATGCTGGGTGCCGACCGTTTCGATGCGGGTGCGCCAGGCGTCCAGGTAGGCGGCGTAGCGCGAGGCCTCGGCGGAAGGCGCCACGAATTGCTTGCGCGGTTCGGCGCTGTATTGCTGGACCCGCGCCGCCAGCGCGGCCACCTGGGCGCTCTGGATGACGCTGGCCTGGTCCTCGGCGTCGCGGCCGAGGTCGGCGCCGTCGGGCCAGGGGTTGACGGCCTGGCGCTCGGCGCCTGCCTTGTCGGCGGCGCGCAGCTGGGTCATCAGGCGGGTCTGTTCGGCTTCCAATTGCACCTGGCGGCGCCGCATGGCCTCCAGCACGATGGTTTCGGCCGATTCGCCGGTGCGGGGCAGCGGGGTGGTGGACATGCCGCGCTCGGCATTGCCGCCGCCAGTCATCTGGTTCTGGGCCTGCGCGCGCGGCGTTTCCGGCGGCGTTTCGCTGCGGGCATTGAGCAGCACGACCTCCAGGCTGGTGACTGGCGGGCGCGAGAGCGCGGGCGCGCCGAAGCGCCACGCCAGGGCGCCGGCGTGCACCAACAGCGATATCGCGATGCCGATGCGCAGGTAATGCTGGGCGGGTGCGCCCAGCCACCGCAGGTAACGGCTCAGCGAGGAGGGGGAATCAGCGAGGCGTTGCACCTGCGCATTGTAGAGCGAGTCCAGGTCCGCCGGGCGCCCGTGGCGGTTCACACGGAAAGCCTAGGCCTGACGTGCGTAAGCCCTGGCCCCGGGTCTGCAATAGCCCCCGGGGCGGAATCCGGACGGCGCTTCAGGCGGCCGTGCGGGGGAAGACCCAGACCTTGCTGGCCGGCAGCGACAGCCGGCAGGGGCCGGGCTCGCGGCCTTCGGGGCCATAGGCGCGCAGGGCCAGGGTATGGGCCGGGTCGGCGTCGGGGGTGCGGAACAGGTACTCCCAGCGGTCGCCCAGATACATGCTGGTCAGCAGCGGCATGTCCACGTGGTTGCCGTCGGGGTCGTCCGCCAGCCGCACTTGCTCCACCCGGATGACGGCGGTGCCGTCCTGGCCCTGGGCCACCCCCGGGCTGGCCTTGCCCCACAGCGACCAGCCGCGCCCTTCGATGCGGGCCTGGCCGTCGCGAACCTCGGTGACCTTGCCGTCCAGCCGGTTGTTGCTGCCCATGAATTCGGCGGTGAACAGGGTGGACGGGGAACCGTACATCTCCTGCGGCGTGCCCTGTTGTTCGATCTTGCCGTTGTTCAGCAGCAGGATGCGGTCCGAAATCGCCATGGCTTCGCTCTGGTCATGCGTCACCATCAAGGCCGACAGGCCCAGCCGGATGATCAGCTCGCGCAGGAAGGCGCGGGCCTCCTCGCGCAGCTTGGCGTCCAGGTTGGACAGCGGTTCGTCCAGCAGGATGACCGGCGGGCTGTACACCAGCGCCCGGCCGATGGCCACGCGCTGCTGCTGGCCGCCGGACAGGGCGTGCGGATGGCGCTGGCCCAGCTTGCCCAGGCCCAGCTGGTCCAGCACGGCCTGCACGCGTTCGCGCACCTCGGCGCCGGGCACCTTGCGCAGCTTGAGCGGGTAGGCCACGTTCTCGAACACGGTCTTGTGTGGCCACAGCGCGTAGGACTGGAACACCAGGCCCAGGTTGCGCTCCTCGGCCGGGATCTCCTTCTTCGCCGCGCCGTCGTAGACGACGCGTTCGCCGATGGTGATGCGGCCGCGCTTGGGACCTTCCAGGCCGGCCACGGCGCGCAGCAGCGTGGTCTTGCCGCTGCCCGAGGGACCCAGCAGCGACACCACTTCGCCTTGGCGCAGCTGCATCGACACGCCCTTGAGCACCGGGTTGTCGCCGTAATCCAGGTGCAGGTCTTCTACAGAAAGCTCAATCATGAAGTTTGACTCCGAATCGCAGGGCGACGCCCAGGCCGATCACGACCAGAACGATATTGATGAAGGAAAGCGCGGCCACGATGTCGATGGCGCCCGAGGCCCACAGCGACACCAGCATGGAGCCGATGGTTTCGGTGCCGGGCGACAGCAGATAGACGCCGGTGGAGTACTCGCGCTCGAAGATCAGGAACATCAGCAGCCAGGAACCGATCAGGCCGTACTTGGCCAGCGGCACCGTGACGTGGCGGGTGACCTGGCCGCGGCGCGCGCCGGCGCTGCGGGCGGCTTCTTCCAGTTCCGGACCTACTTGCAGCAAGGTCGAGGAAATCAGCCGCAGGCCATAGGCCATCCACACCACCGTGTAGGCCAGCCACACGCTGAAGATGGTGCTGCGCATGGCGCGCAGCCATTCGATGAAGTTCTCGCGCAGCCATTCCGCGAAGGGCAGGGCCGACAGCCAGCCGCCTTCGTCCAGGGCGTTGTCCAGCCACATCGGCACGAACAGGAACACCCACAGGAACGCCAGGCCGGCCAGGAGGCCCGGCACCGCGCGCGGCACCAGCACGCTGTAGTCCATGAAGCGGGTGACGTTGTCCGGCTTGCGGTGCATGGCCAGGCCCACGAACATGTAGCAGAACACGGCCAGCGCGCCGCCGAACACGCCGATGGCCACCGAGTTGACGATGGCGCGCATCAGGTTGGGCTGCGAGAACACGGTGCGGAACGCGTCCAGCGACAGCACGTCCAGCAGCGACACACCCATGCCCCAGTTGGACACGAACGCACGCAGCAGCACGCCCAACAGCGGCACCACGATGGTCACCAGCAGCCAGAACGCCACCACCCCGCCGGCCACCCAGCGCCACTTGCCCAGCGGCAGGGCGCGGGCGCGCGAGGCCTTGCCCTTGACCGTGACGAAGCGGTTGGCGGTGCGCATCAGGCGGCGCTGCAGCATCACCAGCGGAATCGTCATGCAGATCAGCACCACCGCCACGGCGGCCATCAGGTGATAGGACGGGATACCCAGCTTGTTGGTGAGCTTGTACAGATACGTCGCCAGCACCAGGTTGCCTTCCGGATCGCCCAGCACCAGCACCAGGCCGAATACTTCCAGGCCCAGGAAGAACAGCAGCACGGTGGCGTACAGCATGGCCGGACGCACCATGGGCAGGCTGACCGACACCATCACGCGCAGCGGCGAGGCGCCGGACACGCGCGCGGCTTCCTCGACGTCGGAACCCATGCTGCGCAGCGCCGACGAGATGTACAGGTAGGCGTGCGGCACGTGGGTCAGGCCGGCGATGATGACGATGCTGGTCAGCGAATAGACGTTCCAGGGCACGAAGCCCAGGATGTTTTGCGCCCAGGTCGAGAAAAAGCCGACCGGACCCGCCGCCACAACGTAGCCGAAGCCCAGCACCATGGGCGACACGAACACCGGCACCAGGATCAGCGGCTCGATCCAGCGGCGGCCGGGCAGGTCCGTGCGTATCATCAGGAAGGCCAGCATGCCGCCCAGCGGGATGGCGATGACGGCCAGGCCGAAGGCCAGGATGAAGCCGCTTTTCAGGGCCTTGTAGAAATCGGGATCCGCAAAGATGAAGCGGAACGCGTCCAGGCTGAAGACCTTGGACGGCGAGAAAAAGGGCGCGGACAGAAAGCTCTGGATGATGATGAACGACAGCGGCACATAAATGGCCAAAGCCGTGATCAGCACCACCACGCCGCGGGGCAGGGACTGCCATTTCGAGCGCAATGACTGCATGGGGAATCCTGTGTTCTTGAATGGCGCGGAGGTCGCGCGGCCGGGTCGGGGGCGACCGCCCCGGCGGCGGTCAGGCGGACGGCGGCGCGCCGCCGTCCTCTGCGCGCGAGGCGGCCCGGAACCGTGGCTCCGGGCTGCGCGGCATTACTTGCCTGCCGCGGCGCGCCAGTCCTTGATGAACTGCAGGCGCTTGTTCTGCTCCAGGTAGTCCAGCAGCGTTTCATTGACCGGGATCGGCTTGAGCGAGGCGCCCAGCTTCTTGGTCATGCCGTCGACGTCGTTGTCGCCTTCGATGTCGTCGCGCACGGAGGCCAGGTCGGCCTGGTTCGCCAGGATGGTCTGGCCCTTCTGCGACAGCAGGTAGTCCATCCACAGCTTGGCGGCATTGCGGTTCTTGGCCTTCTTGCTGATGAAGGCCACGCGCGACAGAACCAGCGCGTAGTCGGTCGGGTAGGCCACGCCCAGCGACGGGTCGCTCTTGGCGCGCGTTTCGGCGTAGGAACCCAGGATGTTGTAGCCGATCAGGTTTTCGCCGGAGGACACGCGTTCCATCATGGTGCCGGTGGACGATTGCACGATCAGGCCGCCTGCGGCGATGCCCTTGAGCGTCTCGAAGTACTTGGGGTCGTTGACCTTGTCCTGCACCGCCAGCATGAAGCCCACGGCCGACTTCTCGATGTCGTAGGTGGTGACCTTGTTCTTGAACTTGTCCGGCTGGCTGGCGATCAGCTTGGCCAGGGCGCCGTGCGTGGTGGGCACCTCGGCGGCGGGGATCAGGCGCTTGTTGTAGATGAACACGGCCGGTTCATAGGTGGTGCCGTAGGCGGAATCCTTCCACACCGCCCAGGCCGGCAGCTTGCCGACTTCCGGCGACTTGTATTGCAGGGCGTAGTCGCTGGCCAGCTTCAGGGCCGAGTCCATCGACGAGCTCCAGACGACGTCGCCGCTGGTGCCGCCGGCCGCCTGCTCGCTGATGTAGCGGTTGTAGAGTTCGGTGCTGTTCATGTCGTTGTATTCGACCTTGATGCCCGGGTACAGCGCTTCGAAGCCCTTGATGACGGGGCCGGCGGCCTTGGTGTCGGTGGTCGAATAGATGACGACCTTGCCTTCCTTCTTGGCGCCGTCCAGGATCTTCTGGTAGTCGGCCGGATAGCCGGCCGGCACTTGCTGCGCAAAGGCGCTGCCGGCGGCAAGGGCGAATGCAGCGGCGCAGGCGGCCGCCAGTTGGGACTTGGCAAGCATGGGTGTGTCTCCGATGAGTCTTGTGGTTGGAGCGGGATCCGTGTCCAGCTTGCGGGCATCTTAGGAGCCGGCGTCTGTCGTCGTCCTGTCATGGCGGCAGGACGCGACTAGGGGAAATCCCTGGGCGGGGTGGGCGCGGCGCGCCCAAAAACGTTACGGCCGCGCGGGCGTGTCGGTCACCAGCCGGATCCAGTTCTGCACGAAGCGCGAATGGCGGCGCTGGTCCAGGCCGACCAGCAGGGCCGGGCTCAGCACCACTGGCTGCACGATGCCCTGGGAGCGCGCCAGCACCGCTTCGGAGGTCCAGCGCCCGGGGGTGTCCTCCATGATGGAACCCAGCGCGGCATGGCTGGACGCCACCTGCTGGCCGGCCGGAGACAGCAGCCAGTCCACCAGCGCGCGGCCCAGTTCCGGGCTGGGCGCGGTGCGCGCGATCAGCACCGAGCGCGCCAGCACCAGCACATAGTCCTGTGGAAAGACCACGCCGATGGGCGCGCCCGCCGCCTGTCGCGACAGCGCGTAGGAGCCGAGGATGTTGTAGCCGATGTCGATCTGGTCGCTCTCGATGGCGTCCAGAATCTCGGCGCTGGTGGCCGACAGGCGCACGCCAGCCTGGCCCATGGCGTTGGCCAGCCCCCAGAAGTTCGACGACACCAGCTCGTCCTGTTCGGCCAGCAGATAGCCCACGCTGCTGGTCGCGATGTCATAGGTGCCGATGCGGCCGCGCAGCTTCGCGGCGTCGCGTTCCAGCAGGCGCAGCAGGTCCTGGCGCGAGCGCGGCACGGTGGCTTCGGTATAGCGCTTGGGGTTGTAGACGATGACGGCCGGCTCGAAGGTGAAACCGTAGACCTCGTGGCGCCAGATGGCCCAGGAGGGCAGCTTGGCGGCATAGGGCGAGGAATAGCTCATCGCATAGCCGTCGTTGGCCAGCCGGATCTGCAGGTCCGAGGCCGAGCTCATCAGCACGTCGACATCCTTCAACTGCCCGGCGATGGCGGCTTCGTAGAGTTCGCGGCTGCCCATCTCGCGGTACACCACGGTGACGTCCGGCCGTTGCGACTGGAAGCCCTGGATCAGCGGCGCGACCACCGGCGTATCCGTGGGGCCGGCAATGGTCAGGACGCGGGACGTGGGCTGCGGCGCGGGGTAGCGGGTGACGATTGCCGCGATGTCGGCGGCGCGTACCTCGGCGGGGGCCGAGGCCAGCAGCAGGCCCGCCATGCACAACGCGCCCAGGCAGGCGGCTGCCGCGCGTCCCGGCGCGGAACGCGCCAGCGGCAGGATCACGCGCGCCGTCAGGCCGCCGCCCGGACGGTCTTGCAGCCAGAGCGAACCGCCGTGGGCGGCAGCCACCGAGCGCACGATGGACAGCCCCAGCCCCGACCCAGGCTGTGTTTCGCCGGCGCGGCCGCGGGTGAAACGCTGCTGCACGGCGTCCTTTTCGTCGTCGGCCACGCCCGGCCCGCGGTCCGACACGGTGAGCGCAACGCGAAAGCCCGCCACGGGCGTGGCCTGGATGTCCACGGGGCCGTCGGGCGCATAGCGCAGGGCGTTGTCCACCAGGTTGCGCAGCATCTCGCGCAAGGCGACGCGGTCGCCGGCGATGCGGGCGCGGCGGACCTCGGGCGCGATCTCGATGCGCAGCCGCTGCGTTTCCAGCGGACCGATGCGGCGGCGCGTTTCGTTGACGGTCTCGGCCACGCCCACCAGCGTGCGCGATCCCTTGCCCAGGCGGTGCGTGATGGTGGCGTCCATCAGCAGCTGGTTGATCAACTGGCTGGCATGGGTGGCGTTCAGATGGATGCGTTCGAGGCGCGCGTGCAGCCTTTGCTGATCGGTTTCCTCCAGGGCGACTTCGGCTTGAGCGCGCAGCGAGGCCAGCGGCGTACGGACCTGGTGGGCGGCGTCCGCCACCAGGGTGTTGAGCGTACCCATGACGCCGGACAGGCGCTGCATGAAGGCGTTCAGCGCTTCGACCAGCCGCCGCACTTCGCGCGGCACGGGCGTCACCAGCGGCGCCAGGTCGTCGGGCGCGCGGCTGCGCAACTCGCGCTCCACCACGGCCAGCGGCGCGAAGGCCCGCTGCACGCCGAACCACAGCAGGCCCAGCGCCACCAGGGACACCACCACCAGCGGCAGCGCGGTACGTCCCAGGATCTCGTCGGCCAGCGCTTCGCGCGACCCCAGCGTCTCGGCCACGCGCACCGTGACCCAGCCGGCATGTTGGCTGGCGGACACCAGCCGGCCCACGGTGGCGACGCGGACAGGTTCGTCGTGATAGCGCAGATAGGCGAACACCGGCGTGGCCGACTGCGCCAGCGGCATGCCGGGCGCCAGGTCGTCGTAGCCGGTGATGAGGCGGCCGTTCGAGGTGCGGGCTTCGTAGAACACCCGCTCGCCGCCGGACAGCATGGCCAGCGAGGACACCGGCGGTTCGACGGTGACGTTGTTGTCTTCGATCTGCACCGAGCCGGCAATGGTCAGCGCCGAGGCCGCCAGCAGCCGGTCGAAAGCCTGTTCCGCCGCGCGCTGCGCGTAGCCGCGCAGGAAGAACACCAGCCCGATCAGCGCGCAGGCCAGCAGCAGCACCCCCAGCGCCAAGACGCGGCGGCGGATGGAAAAGTTCTCAGGGTTCTTCATGGCTGCGGGCCTGATAGCCGACGCCGCGCACGGTGACGATATCGATCGAGGCGCCCGTCAGCTTCTTGCGCAGCCGCGATATCAGCAGCTCCAGCGCATTGAGGGTGCCGTCGTCCAGGTCGAAGAGCTGGTTCATCAGGCGTTCCTTGGCGACGGTCTGGCCCAGCTTGCCTAGCAGGATCTCCAGCAGCCGGAATTCACGCCGCCCCAGCTCCAGCGGCGCGCCGGCCACGCTGACATTGCGGTTGGCAAGGTCCAGGCTGAGGTTGCCGTAGACGGTGACGCTGCTGGTCTGGCCAGCGGGGCGGCGCATCAGCGCGCGCAGCCGGGCTTCGAGTTCGCGCAGATCGAAGGGCTTGACCAGATAGTCGTCGGCGCCCAGGTCCAGCATGTCGATCTTGTCTTCGATTTCGGCGCGCGCGGTCATGACCAGCACGGGGGCTTCCAGCCCGGCGGCGCGCAGTTCGCGGATGACGGTGAAACCATCTTTGCCGGGCAGATTGATGTCCAGCACCAGGGCATCCCAGGTCTCGTCCAGGCCCCAACGCAGCGCCGCCACGCCGTCGCGCACCCATTGCACGCTATGGCCGGCAAAACGCAGCTTGCTTTCCACGGCATCGCCGAGATCGAGATTGTCCTCGACCAGCAAAATGCGCATGTGTTGCCTCCGTGTCTTTTGTTGCTTTCGGGGGGGAGTTTATAGGGCTGTGGAGGTTCTGTGGGTCTTGATGCGGGCGCGGGCTTGGTTCTTAAGACGCCTGTCGCGTCGGCGGCCTGCGGGGCGCGGGGACGGCCGGCGTGATTGGCGCTCTGGCCACGGGCGGTGGGAAGTTGGCGTGTCTTGCGGGGCCCGCCCCAGGCCGGCCGCGCGGGCGGCCTTTTGGGGCTTACGCGGTGTCTTGCGTCTGGTGATGACGCTGCGCGCTGGGGGGAATTTTGGTACGCAGGGCGCTGAAGCAGGTCGGTCGGCCAACAATCGTCATTCCAACGCCAGTGCCGGATGGGTGGCGCGCGTGACGGTCGGCATGCGCAAGCAGTTCGTCACCGCGCGCCACCCATCACCGCCCATCCCCCAATGATATGGCGACCATTAGCAAACCACTCGCCGCATGCGCGCAAGCGAACACAATTGAAATTCAAGGAATCACGTATGTCATTCTTGGCCGCCCGCGCGGCCGAGAATGACGGGCAGCTCAGGATTCGTCCCCGACCACGGCTCCAGCGGTGCACCAAGCCAAGATTCAAGTAGCCCGTCGGTGCGGGCGCCCGCCACTCAGGCGTCCGCGCCGACGGGCGGCCTACGAAGCAGAGCGGCCTACGAAGCAGAGCGGCCTACGAAGCAGAGCGGCCTACGAAGCAGAGCGGCCGACGAAGCACAGGACCGGCACCCCGAAACCCTGCCAACGAGAAGCCTCGGGCGCACTCAAAACCAGAAAGCTACAAAGCCCGCCTACTTCCCAGCGCTATCCGCCCACCCCTTCGACAACTCCACCGCCTGCCGCCACCGCTTCATCCGCGCCGCCCGCACGGACTCCGGCCAGGTCGGTTCGAACGTCCGCTCCGCCTGCCACTTCGACGCGAATTCATCCAGCCCCGACCAGAACCCGACCGCCAGCCCTGCCAACCCCGCAGCCCCCAGCGCCGTCGATTCCGACACGCGCGGACGGACCACCGGGACGCCCAGCAAATCTGCCTGCATCTGCATCAGCAGGTCGTTGCGGGCGGCGCCGCCGTCCACGCGCAGCTCGGTCAGCGCGATGCCGCTGTCGCCGTTCATGCAGGTCAGCAGTTCGGCGCTTTGCAGCGCGATGGATTCCAGCGTGGCGCGGGCGATGTGGGCGCGGGTGGTGCCGCGGGTCAGGCCCACCAGCGTGCCGCGCGCATAGGGATCCCAGTGCGGCGCGCCCAGGCCGGCGAAGGCCGGGACCATGAAGACGTCGTCGGTGTCGGCCACGCTGGCGGCCAGGGATTCGATTTCTTCCGAACGCTGGATGATGCCCAGGCCGTCGCGCAACCATTGCACCGCGGCGCCGGCCACGAACACGCCGCCTTCCAGCATGTAGGTCGGACGCCAGCCGCTGTTGCCGGCTTGCGGCAGGCCCCAGCCCACCGTGGACAGCAGATTGTTGTGGGATTGCACCGGTTTTTCGCCTACGTTCATCAGCATGAAGCAGCCGGTGCCGTAGGTGTTCTTGGCCATGCCCGGCGTAAAGCAGGCCTGGCCGAAGGTGGCCGCCTGCTGGTCGCCGGCGTTGCCGGCGATCGGGATGGAGCCGCCCAGCCACTCTGGCAGGGCGTCGCCCACCACCGCGCTGCTGGGCGCAATGTTGGGCAGCACGCTGCGCGGGATCTTCAGCAGCGCCAGGATCTCGTCGTTCCAGTCCTGCGTGTGCAGGTCGAACAGCATGGTGCGCGAGGCGTTGCTCGGGTCGGTGCTGTGCACCGCGCCGCCGGTCAGTTGCCAGATCAGCCAGGTGTCCACCGTGCCGAAGGCCAGTTCGCCGCGGTCGGCCATCTGGCGCGCGCCCGGCACGTGGTCCAGCAGCCAGGCGAGCTTGGTGCCGGAGAAATAGGCGTCCAGCACCAGGCCGGTGCGCGATTGCAGGAAAGCGGCGTGGCCGTCCTGGCGCAGCTGGTCGCATAGCGGCGCCGTGCGGCGGTCCTGCCAGACGATGGCGCGCGCCAGCGGGCGGCCGGTGGCGCGTTCCCAGATCAGGGTGGTTTCGCGCTGATTGGTGATGCCGATGGCGGCGATGTCGGCGGCGGTCGCGGCGGCATTGCGCAGGGCTTCGCGCGCCACGTCCAGCTGGCTGTGCCAGATCTCGCTGGCGTCGTGCTCGACCCAGCCCGGCCGCGGGTAGTGCTGGCGGAATTCGCGCTGGCCCACGCCGCGCACCACGCCCTCACGGTCGAACACGATTGCGCGGGAGCTGGTCGTGCCCTGGTCCAGGGCTAGGACAAATTCATTCGTCGTCACTTTGTTTAGCGCCGTTCAGGTGTGCCCCGGCCAGAGGGTCGAGGCGTCTAAAGGAGAAGGTCGAAGCCATGCACAGCAAGCCGACGACGATAAAGCCCGCGACGACATCGCGGATCGCCAGCGTTTCCGCGCCGCGCAAGGACATGCTGATGTTCAGCGTCACCGCGGCCACGCCCACGCCCAGGCTGATGCCCAGTTGCTGCGCCATCGCGGCGAAACTGCTGGCGCGGCTCATCTTGGACGGGGGGATGTCGGCATAGGTTAGCGTATTTACCCCGGTGAACTGTAGCGAACGGAAAAAGCCTCCGACCAGCAGGACCGCGATCATCAGCCACACCGGCGTGGCGGGCGTGAAGGCGCCGCAGACCACGATGAACGCACCCGCCAGCACGGCGTTCACGGTCAGGACCCGGCGAAAGCCGAAGTGCTTCACGATCGGGGTGGCCACGAACTTCATCAGCAGTGCGCCCGCGGCGCTGGCGAAAGTGATCAGGCCGGCCGCGAACGGCGTCAGGCCAAAGCCCACCTGCAGCAGCATGGCCAGCAGGAAGGGGGTGGCGCCCACGGCGAAGCGGCACAGATTGCCGCCCAGCGTGGAGATGGCGAAGGTGGGGATCCGCATCAGCGAGAGGTCGATGATCGGGTGCTCGGTGCGCTTGGCGTGCCAGCCGTAGAGCAGGCCGCAGACCGTGCCCACCGCGATCAGCCCCAGCAGCATGGACAGCGGCATGACGTCGCGGCCGATGGCCTCGAAACCGCTGACCAGGGCCGCCAGGCAGATTGAGCTGAGCAGGAAGCCCGGCCAGTCCAGGCGCGGGGCGGTTTCCTCGCGGATCTCCGCGACGTAGCGCAGCACCAGGAAAATTCCCAGGACGCCGATAGGGATATTGATCAGGAAGATCCAGTGCCAGGACATATAGGTGACCATGAAGCCGCCCAGCGGCGGTCCGATCACGGGGCCCAGCAGGGCCGGAATGGAAAGGAAGGACATGGCCTTCAGCAAGTCCTGCTTGGGCACGGTGCGCAGCAGGATGATGCGTCCCACTGGCACCATCATTGCGCCCGCCATCCCCTGGACGATGCGGGCCAGAACCAGTTGCGGCAGATCCTGGGACAGCGCACAGGCCACCGAGCTGAGCGTGAACAGGCCGATCGCCGCCACGAACACCCGCCGCGCGCCGTAGCGGTCGGCCGCCCAGCCGCTGACGGGCACGAATACCGCCACCGACAGCAGGTAGGAGGTGATGGCCACGTTCAGCCGCACCGGGGTCGACCCCAGGGCGTGGGCCATGGCTGGCAGGGCGGTGGCCACCACGGTGGCGTCCAGCATCTGCATGAACAGCGCACAGCCTACGATGAAGGGAATCATGCGCGCCGCGCGCGCGGCTTGCTCATTGGAAAGAGGAGCGGGACGGGCTGCTGCTGCGGTTTCTGCGGACATGGCGGGCGGGGGCGATGGGTGCCGCGAGATTGTAACGCCGGGGGGTCGGCCGCCGTGAAGTAAACTCCCAACATCCGAAACCCATTGAAATTGGTGCCATGGCGACCAACTACGAATCCGAGATCACCCTTTTCCTGAAGGACTACAAGAAATCGCATCCTGGCACCGAAGAGCGCCAGCGCGAGGGCCGCGCCCGCCTTTGGGACAAACCGCAGGACTCGGAGCTGCTGGAAGGCTTCCGCGCGGCCCGTGTGCCGCAAAAGCCGTACGTCTACCAAGCCGACTGAGCCCATTGCGGCAATCATGGCCCAAAACGCTTCCGTCCCGGGCGACGCCCTGGCCGCGCTAGTGGAACCGCCCGTCGACAGCACCCCTGACACGATCGACAGCGTGGCGTTCGCGCGCCTGTATGGCGAGCCGCTGTTCCAGATGCCCACGGACCTGTACATCCCGCCGGATGCGCTGGAAGTGTTCCTGGAAGCGTTTGAAGGGCCGCTGGACCTGCTGCTCTACCTGATCCGCAAACAGAACTTCAACGTGCTGGACATCCCCATGGCGGATGTCACGCGGCAGTATCTGTCGTATGTGGAGCAGATCCGCATCCACAATCTGGAGCTGGCCGCCGAGTACCTGCTGATGGCGGCGATGCTCATCGAGATCAAGTCGCGCATGCTGCTGCCGGTCAAGAAGACCGACACCGGTGAAGAGCCGGAAGATCCGCGCGCCGAACTCGTGCGCCGCCTGCTCGAATACGAGCAGATGAAGCTGGCCGCCCAGAAGCTGGACGCGATGCCGCAGCTGGGCCGCGACTTCGTCAGCAGCCAGGCGGTGGCCGACCTGAGCGTGGAGCGCATGCTGCCCGAGGTCAGCGTGGACGACCTGCGCGCGGCCTGGGCCGACATCATGAAGCGGGCCAAGCTGAACCAGCACCATCACATCACGCGCGAACAGCTGTCCGTGCGCGATCACATGACGCACATCCTGCGGCGCCTGAACGACGTGCGTTTCATGGAATTCGGCGACCTGTTCATGGAACGCGTGCGCGAAGGCGCGCCCGCGGCGGTGGTCGTCGTGCATTTCATCGCCATGCTGGAACTGGCGCGCGAGTCCTTGCTGGAAATTACGCAGGCCGAGCCCTATGCTCCCATCTATGTGCGCCTGGCCTACACCAGCGTGGCGGCGGTCGCGGCCTGATCCTGACCGGGCTGCCCCCAACCCCGGAGAAACTCCTTGAAAGTCGTACACACCATCCAGGAATTGCGCGATCACCTGCGCGGCCAGAATCGCGTGTCGTTCGTGCCCACCATGGGCAATCTGCACGAAGGCCATCTGTCCCTGATGAAGCTGGCGCGCCAGCATGGCGACCCGGTGGTGGCCAGCATCTTCGTGAACCGCCTGCAGTTCGGCCCCAACGAAGACTTCGACCAATATCCCCGCACGCTCGCCGCCGACATCGAGAAGCTCGAGCGCGAGCGCGACGTGTACGTGCTGTTCGCGCCGAACGAGCGCGAGATGTATCCCGAGCCGCAGAACTTCCGCGTCCAGCCTCCCGACGATCTGGGCGACATCCTGGAAGGCGAATTCCGCCCGGGCTTCTTCGAAGGCGTCAGCACCGTGGTGCTGAAGCTGTTTTCCTGCGTGCAGCCGCGGGTGGCGGTGTTTGGCAAGAAGGATTACCAGCAGCTGATGGTGGTGCGCAATATGTGCCGCCAGTTCCAGCTGCCCGTCGAAGTGCTGGCCCACGAGACCGTGCGCGCCGACGACGGCCTGGCCTTGTCCTCCCGCAACCGTTACCTCAGCGACGCCGATCGCGCCGAGGCGCCTGCGTTGTATGCCGCGCTGCGGCACGCCAACGAGCGTCTGGCCCAGGGCGAACGCGATGCCGCCGCGCTGGAGCGCGAAGCCGTCGAGACCCTGACCCGGCGCGGCTGGCAGGTGGACTACGTGGCCCTGCGCCGCCAGCGCGATCTCAAGCGTCCCGACGCCGCCGACCTGCAGGCCGGCGAACCGTTGGTGGCGCTGGCGGCGGCCAAGCTGGGCACGACCCGCCTGATCGACAATCTGGAGCTGGCCTACACGGCCTGACGCGGCAGGGCCCCAGGGGTGGCGTTCATGTCCACCCCTGAAAGAATTACCAGCTTACGTCGTGACGGGCGGCGGATCAGACTCGGCGCAATCCTACATTGCAAGCGAGCCGCCCCATGCAAGCTCCCCGTCCCGACCTGGAAACCGTTCTTTCCTCTCTCACGCCGCGCGAACGGCAAATCGTCACCTACGTGGCCGCCGGCCGTCCCAACAAGGTCATCGCCATAGACCTGGGCATTTCGTTGCGCACCGTAGAAGCCCATCGTTCCCGCATTTTCACCAAGCTGCAAGTCCGCAATGCCATGCAACTGGCCTGCCGGCTTTGCGAACACGGACGTTCCGGCGCCTCGCCCGTGCCTGGCGCGGCCGGACCGGACCGCGCGCATGCACTGATTCCGATGCCTCGGAAGCTCATCGACAGTCCGAGCTACACGCTGCATGAGCCGCCAGGGCCGGAGTATCACCGATGTCTGGCGAGTCCCGCGTCACTGCGTGCCGATTCCGGCGTAGATCCGGATCCCGATGCCGGGTAGCCCAAAAGCACCAGGCCCGGCGAACGAGATGTCCGTCGGGCCTGGGGGTAGAGGCTGCGTGGCGGCGTATTCAGCCGCCGCCGGTCTTCAAGGGCACTTGGGCGCTGCCGCCTTGGCCAGTTCGTCGATCGGGTCCAAATCCGGCTGGCGGGTCAGGTTGTAGTTCAGGTTGGGCGTCTGGCCATCGATGGAACGCACGCGCAGCACGTTGTTGGCTGCAACAACGAATTCCGCGCGGCCGTTGCCCTGGCTGTCCATCAGGATGACGCGCGGCGGGCGTTCTTCGGTGGCGTCCCAGCAGCCTTGCTCGGTGACCGGCGGGCCTTTCTTGGGATCGTTTTCCAGGTAGGCCACGCGGCCGCGCCAACGGCCATTGGGCGCCAGTGTCAGCGTCACGCGCTGCGCGGTGCACTGCATGGCGGGCGAGAAGCAAGGCAGGGTGCCCATGTAGGTTTGCGGTTGCGGCACCAGGCTATGCACGGCTGCGCTGGGCGCGGCCGGGTTTGCGGCGACGGGAGCGCTCGCGGCCGATGCCGTCGTTGCCGTGTGTTCGGTTTCCGCCGGAACGGCCTGGCCGTCTTCCGTGGTCTGGCCGCCTGCAGCCTGTGCGGCTTGATTCTGATTCTTGCGGGGAGCGTCCGGCTTGAGGGCGATCTGCACTTGCGACGGGGCGCGGATGATGCTGCGGTATCCCGCGCCCGACCCCTGGTACTGGGCGTCGGTCACGGTGCTTTCGGCGGGCGGGTCGTAATAGCCTTCGGTTTTCTGTTGGGCACAGCCGGCTGCGCCCAGCACGGTGCCTGCGAGCAGCAACCCCATGACGCTGAGTTTGCGGGAGCGGGTACCGATTTCTACGCGCGCGGTCATGGCAGCTTATCCGTGTGGTGAGTCTGTCTCCGATTTTACGCACTTATGCGAAGATTCGATACGTTCCCCTTAGCCGCACTTGGGCATCCTCAACACTTTATGCACTATTTACGACACGGCCGCCGCCAGCTTGCCCCGCGCACTGTCGCCAGCTCCTGGCGCGGCGCCGCTGCGGCCCGGTGCCGCGCGATCGGATGACGGCGATGCGGCATGTCTTTGATCTGCCTTTGGGCGCCTTCATTGGCCTGGCGGCGCTGGCGGGTTTGTTCGTGGGCAACTGGCTGACGGTGCTGACCCACCGGCTGCCGCGCATGATGGAGCAGGAATGGCAAGCGCACTGCCAGGAAGCCTCGGGCAAGCCGTCGGCGGCGGGCCGCTATGGCTTGTGGTCGCCGGCCTCGCACTGTCCCGCCTGCGACACCGCCGTGACCGGCTGGCGGCGGCTGCCGCTCCTGGGTTGGCTGCTGCTGCGGGGCCGCTGCGGCGCTTGCGGCGCGGCCATAGGCTGGCGCTACCCGGCCATCGAACTGCTGACCTGCGCGCTGTTCGCCGCATGCGCCTGGCGTTTCGGCGCCACGCCGCTGGCGCTGTCCGCCATGGGCTTGTCGGCCATGCTGGTGGCGCTGGCCTGGATCGATTTCGAGTCCACGCTGTTGCCCGACGCATTGACCCAGCCGCTGCTCTGGGCCGGGCTGCTGGTCAATCTGTTCGACGCTTATGCCAGCCTGCAGATGGCGGTGGTAGGGGCGGTGGCGGGCTACGTCTTTCTGTGGGTTATCTTTCATGTGTTTCGCCTGCTGACGGGGCGCGAGGGCATGGGCTATGGTGACTTCAAGCTGCTCGCCGCGCTGGGCGCATGGTTCGGCGTGGAAGCCCTGCCGACGCTGCTGCTGAGCGCATCGTTGCTGGGCGTGCTGATCGGCGGCGCGCTGACCTTGAGCGGCCGCGCCAGCCGCGGGCAGCCGTTGCCCTTTGGTCCCTATCTGGCGCTGGCGGGCGTCGTGACGCTGTTGCTGGGCGGCGAGCAGGGCTTGGGGCAGTTTTTGCAATAGGGCGGTTCATGTCCTCCATGGGATGGGCGGTATGTTGAAGATAGGTCTGACGGGCGGCATCGGGTCGGGCAAGACCCGGGTGGCGGACATGCTCGCAGAGTGGGGCGCCACGCTGGTCGATACCGACGAGATCGCGCGCGAGCTGACCGCCGCGGGCGGTGCAGCCATGCCTGCCATAGAACGCGAATTCGGCCCGCGCGCATTGACGCCGGACGGGGCGCTGGACCGCGCGTGGATGCGGGACCAGGCGTTCTCGGATCCGCAGGTGCGCTTGCGGCTGGAGGCCGTGCTGCATCCCGCCATCGGGCAGGAGACCGAGCGTCAGGCTGCGGCTGCGACCGGCGCCTATCTGGTTTTCGTGGTGCCGCTGCTGGTGGAGTCGTTGCCGCGTTGGCGCGCGCGCCTGGACCGCATCTGCGTGGTGGACTGCGACCCGGAAACGCAGGTGGCGCGGGTGCGGCAGCGCAGCGGGCTGACGGAGCCAGCCATACGGCGTATCATGGCGGCACAGGCTGCGCGGGCAAGCCGTCTGGAAGTCGCCGACGACGTCATCGTCAATGACGCAGGCACTACGCCGGAACAACTGCGCGCGCAGGCGAAGACCCTGCATGACCGCTGGCTGGCGCTGGCGAGCACGACGGACCGGCAAGGCCGGCACCCCTGAATAACATTGGCCCCGCCGGCCAAACACAGATGGGCCTGTAAAGAAGCGTGATCGTTTACGAATACCCCTTCAATGAGCGCATCCGCGCTTATCTGCGGCTGGAATACCTGTTCGACAGGTTGTTCTTCTTTGCCCGCGAGGGGGACTCGCGCCTGCACCAGGTTGCCGTCACCTCCCTGTTCGACCTGCTCGATGCCTGCGAGCGCACCGATGTGAAAGGCGCGGTCCTGCAAGACCTGGAACGCCAGCGCATGGCGCTGGTCGGGTTGCGCGATCATCCGGGCGTGGCGCAGGATGCGCTCGAAGCCATGCTGCGCGAAATGGAAAAGGTGACCACGGCGCTGGCCGCGCCCGGCAAGACCGGGCAGTCCCTGCGCGAAAACGAATGGCTGACCAGCCTGCGCGGGCGCCTTTCCGTGCCGGGCAGCGCCACTCAGGTCGACATGCCGTCGTACTTTGCCTGGCAGAACAAATCCGAAGCTGCCCGCTGCGCCGACCTGCAGGCCTGGGTGGCACCCTTCATTCCTTTGTATGACGGCCTGACCCTGGCCCTGCGCCTGCTGCGCGAATCCGGCCGCAAGTCGGACATCGTGGGCGAGCAGGGCGCCTACCAGCAGATGCTGGGCGGCAAGCAGTTCCAGCTGCTGCGGGTCTGGCTGGACCCCGCCCAGGGCGTATTCCCCGAGATCAGCGCCAATAAGTACATGATCTGGATACGTTTTTCCACCCAGGACGGCGAATTCAAGCCCCAGCAGGTCGCCCGCGACGTGCCCTTCCAGATGACACTGTGCAGTTCGTAGGACGGGTGAAGCGCGAGCGTTCTTAAGCTAGAACGCGGATGCCGAACGCGCGCAACCCATCCTGCGGTGCCGTATCTATTCCCGATTTTTCGGCAGGGCAGCCCCCGGGCCGCGGCCACCGTTTTCCCACGGTTCCGCCATGGCGACCCGGCCCATCGCCATGATTTCCACGACCCGTCCCCTTGTTTCACCAGGCTTTCGTCCCCGCCTGCCTCCGTGCCAGATTCTTGTTGCGGCCAGTTTCAACTAGGGGTGGCGAGACTGGAAACCGGGACGGTCTAGTAGACAATACGGCTTTCTCCGCCTGTGCCGGAACTGTTCCATGCCTGATAGCCGTCCCGTATCTCCGCCCACCCGTTGGACCCGCCGCCGCCTGCTTGGGCTGGCGCTGGTATTGCTCGTTGTGGCGGGCATAGCCTGGCTGGTGCTGCGGCCCGCGGCCAAGCCGGGCGCCGCAGGCGGCCCGGGGGGGCGGCCCGGCGGCCGGCCGCCAGCGGGCGCCATGATGACCCCCGCGGTGCCGGTGCGCATCGCCACCGCCGCCAAGCAGGACATCGACATCTACCTGAAGTCGCTGGGCACGGTCACCGCCTACAACACCGTCACCGTGCGCAGCCGGGTCAGCGGCGAGCTGGTGGAAGTGGCTTTCCAGGAAGGCCAGCAAGTGAAGGCCGGCGATCTGCTGGCGCAGGTGGACCCGCGGGCCTTCCAGGTGGCGCTGGACCAGGCGCGCGGCACGCAGATGCAGAACCAGGCCCAGCTGGAGAACGCGCGGCGAGACCTGCAACGCTACCAGGCGCTGTTCAAGCAGGACTCGATTGCCAAGCAGCAGGTCGACACGCAGGCCGCGCTGGTGCGCCAGTACGAAGGCACGGTCAAGAGCGACCAGGCCAATGTGGACAACGCCCGCCTGCAGCTGGATTACGCGCGCATCACCGCGCCGATCAGTGGCCGCCTGGGTTTGCGCCAGGTGGACCGCGGCAATCTGGTGTCCAGTTCTGATGCCAACGGCCTGGTGGTGATTACCCAGACCCAGCCGATTTCCGTGGTGTTCACGCTGCCCGAGACCCAGTTACCCGAAGTGCGCGCCGAGATCGCGGCGGGCAAGACGCTGACCGTCGACGCCTATGACCGCGCCGACACCCGGCGCATCGCCACCGGCCAGCTGGAAACGCTGGACAACCAGATCGACGTGACTACCGGCACGCTGAAGATGAAGGCGCGCTTCGAGAATGCCGACGACGCGCTCTTCCCCAACCAGTTCGTCAACGTGCGCCTGCACGTGCTGACGCGCAAGGACGTGACCGCGATCCCCACCGCCGCCATCCAGCAGGGTTCGGCCGGTGCCTTCGTGTTCCTGGTGCAGGCGGACGATACCGTGCAGGTGCGCCAGGTGAAGCTGGGCGCGGTCAACAACGGCATGGTGGCCGTCAACGAAGGCCTGCAGCCCGGCGACCGGGTGGTGGTCGAAGGCACCGACCGCCTGCGCGCGGGCGCCAAGGTGGAAGTGGTCGGCGGCGCCGAGACCGTCCCGGCCTCCCCCAACAAGAACCTGGGCGCCGGCGCCCCGGCCGGCACCACGCCGCCGTCGAAGTAAGCCAGGAATTGCCGTGAGTCCGTCGCGCCTGTTCATTCTGCGTCCGGTGGCCACCACGCTGTCGATGGTGGCCATCCTGATCGCCGGTTTCATCGCCTACCGGCTGCTGCCCGTTTCGGCCCTGCCGGAAGTGGACTATCCGACGATCCAGGTGGTGACGCTGTACCCCGGCGCCAGCCCCGACGTGATGACCTCGCTGGTCACCTCGCCATTGGAACGGCAGTTCGGACAGATGCCGGGCCTGAACCAGATGTCGTCCACCAGCTCGGGCGGCGCCTCGGTCATCACCCTGCAGTTCAACCTGACCCTGCCGCTGGACGTGGCCGAGCAGCAGGTGCAGGCGGCGATCAACGCCGCCTCGAACCTGCTGCCCAGCGACCTGCCGGTGCCGCCGACCTATAACAAGGTGAATCCGGCGGACGCCGCAGTGCTGACGCTGGCGATCACTTCCCCCACCATGCCCCTGCCGCAAGTGCGCGATCTGGTGGATACACGGGTGGCGCAGAAGCTGTCGCAGATCCCGGGTGTGGGCCTGGTCAGCGTGGCGGGCGGCCAGCGGCCGGCGGTGCGGGTGCAGGTCAATCCGCAGGCGCTGGCGGCCAACGGCCTGTCGATGTCGGACTTGCGCACGGCCATCGTCGGCGCCAACGTCAATCAGCCCAAGGGCAATCTGGACGGGCCGCAGCGCTCCACCACCATCAACGCCAACGATCAGCTCAAGACGCCCACCGACTACAACGACCTGATCATCGCGTACAAGAACAATGCGCCGCTGCGCTTGTCCGACGTGGCGCGCGCCGTCGAAGGCGCCGAGGACACGCGCCAGGCGGCCTGGGCCGGCGACAAGCCCGCCATCCTGCTCAATATCCAGCGCCAGCCGGGCGCCAACGTGATCGACGTGGTCAACCGGATCCAGGCGCTGCTGCCCCAGCTGCGCGCCGCCTTGCCGGCGACCCTGGACGTGAGCGTGGTGTCCGACCGCACCCAGACCATCCGCGACTCGGTGGCCGACGTGCAGTTCGAGATGATGCTGGCCGTGGCCCTGGTGGTCATGGTGACCTTCGTGTTCCTGCGCAGCCTGACCGCCACGCTGATCCCCAGCGTGGTCGTGCCGCTGTCGCTGGTGGGCACCTTCGGCATCATGTACCTGGCCGGTTTCTCCATCAACAACCTGACCCTGATGGCGCTGACCATCGCCACCGGCTTCGTGGTGGACGACGCCATCGTCATGATCGAGAACATCGCCCGCCACATCGAGGAAGGCGAAACGCCGCTGCAGGCCGCGCTCAAGGGCGCCTCGCAGATCGGCTTCACGCTGATCTCGCTGACCTTCTCGCTGATCGCGGTGCTGATTCCGCTGTTGTTCATGACCGAAGTGGTGGGGCGGCTGTTCCGCGAGTTCGCCATCACGCTGGCCGTGTCCATCCTGATATCGCTGGTGGTGTCGCTGACCCTGACGCCCATGATGTGCGCGCGCCTGTTGCGCGCCGAGTCGGAGCAGAAGCACGGCCGCTTCCATCAGGTCACCGGCGCCTTCATCGACCGCGTCATTGCCGGCTACGACCGCTGGTTGCAGGTCGTGCTGCGGCATCAGCCGCTGACGCTGCTGGTGGCGCTGGCGACCTTCGCGCTGACGGTGCTGCTGTATCTGGTGATTCCCAAGGGCTTCTTCCCGCAGCAGGACACCGGCCTGATCCAGGCCATCACGCAGGCGCCGCAGTCGATTTCCTTCCCGGCCATGGCCGAGCGCCAGCGCACGGCCGCGCGCCTGGTGCTGGAAGATCCCGACGTGCAGGCCGTATCGTCCTTCATCGGCGTGGACGGCAGCAACGCCACGCTCAGCGCCGGGCGCATGCAGATCGCGCTCAAGCCGCAAGCCGAGCGCAACGGCGACCTGCGCACGGTGATGGGGCGCCTGGAGCAGGCCCTGGCCAAGCAGGACGGCCTGACCGTCTACATGCAGCCGGTGCAGGACTTGACCATCGAGGACCGCGTAAGCCGCACGCAGTACCAGATGACGCTGTCCAATCCCGACCTGAAGGTGCTGAGCGAATGGACGCCCAAGCTGGTGAACCGCCTGCGCCAGGTGCCCGGGCTGAAGGATGTGACCGACGACCTGCAGGACGACGGCCTGCAGACCTGGGTCGAGATCGACCGCGACGCCGCGTCGCGGCTGGGCATTACGGCGGCGGTGATCGATGAGGCGCTCTACAACGCCTTCGGCCAGCGGCTGATTTCCACCATCTTCACGCAATCCAACCAGTACCGCGTGGTGCTGGAGGTCGAGCCGCAATTCCAGGTGACGCCTGCCTCGCTGGGCCAGATCCACGTACCTACCTCGACTGGCGCGCAGGTGCCGCTGTCGTCGGTGGCGCACATCAGCGAAGGCAAGACGATACTGGCCGTCAACCGTCTGGACCAGTTCCCCATGGTGACCGTGTCCTTCAACCTGGCGCCGGGGGCTTCCTTGTCCGGCGCGGTGGAGGACATCATCGCGGCCGAGGCCGACATCGGTTTGCCCACGGGCGTCGAGACGCGCTTCCAGGGCGCGGCGCTGGCGTTCCAGAATTCGCTGTCCAGCACCTTGTGGCTGATCCTGGCCGCCATCGTGACGATGTACATCGTGCTGGGCGTGTTGTACGAAAGCTATATCCACCCCATCACCATCCTGTCGACGCTGCCTTCGGCCGGCGTGGGGGCGCTGCTGGCCTTGCTGATCAGCGGCACCGAGCTGGACATGATCGGCATCATCGGCATCATCCTCTTGATCGGCATCGTCAAGAAGAACGCCATCATGATGATCGACTTCGCGCTGGACGCGGAGCGCAAGCGCGGCCTGAGCCCGCGCGCGGCCATACATGAGGCGGCGCTGCTGCGCTTCCGGCCCATCCTGATGACCACGCTGGCCGCCCTGTTCGGGGCGCTGCCGCTGATGCTGTCCACCGGCACGGGCGCCGAGCTGCGCCAGCCGCTGGGCCTGGTGATGGTGGGCGGGCTGCTGCTGTCGCAGGTGTTGACGCTGTTCACCACGCCGGTCATCTACCTGATGTTCGACCGCATGTCGCGCCGCTGGCGCGGCGTGGATCAGGCGCAGGCGGGGGACGCGTCATGATCCTGTCGGCACCCTTCATCGCCCGGCCGGTAGCGACCACGCTGCTGAGTCTGGCGGTCGTGCTGGCAGGCTTGCTGTCGTTCTTCCTTTTGCCCGTGGCGCCGTTGCCGCAAGTGGACATTCCCACCATTTCGGTGTCGGCCAGCCTGCCGGGCGCCAGTCCGGAAACCATGGCGTCCAGCGTGGCCACGCCGCTGGAGCGTTCGCTGGGCAGCATCGCCGGCGTGACCGAGATGACGTCCAGCAGCTCGCAGGGCTCGACCCGCATCACGCTGCAGTTCGATCTGTCGCGCGACATCAACGGCGCGGCTCGCGACGTGCAGGCCGCCATCAACGCGGCGCGCTCGCTCTTGCCGACCAGCCTGCGCAGCAATCCCACGTACCACAAGGCCAATCCCTCCGCGGCGCCCATCATGACCCTGGCGCTGACGTCCGACACGCTCAGCCAGGGCCAGCTTTACGACATCGCCTCGACCATCGTGGCGCAGAAGCTGTCGCAGGTGGACGGCGTGGGCGAGGTGACGGTGGGCGGCAGTTCGCTGCCGGCGGTGCGCGTTACCGTGCTGCCGGGTGCGCTGGCCAACCGCGGCGTGTCGCTGGACCAGCTGCGCGCCACGCTGGCCAATGCCAACGCCAACCGCCCCAAGGGCGTGTTGCAGAACGATCGCTATCACTGGCAGATCATGGTCAGCGACCAGCTCAGCCGCGCCGAGCAATACCGGCCGCTGATCGTCGCCTGGAAGGACGGCGCGCCGGTGCGCGTCTCCGACGTGGCCCGCGTGGAAGACTCGGTCGAAGATCTGTACCAGACCGGTTTCTTCAACGAGCGCAAGGCCATCCTGATGATCGTGCGGCGCCAGGCGGACGCCAACATCATCGAAACCGTGGATGCGGTGCGCGCCCAGCTGCCCATCCTGCAGGCGTTGATGCCGGCGGACGTCAACATGACGGTGGCGCAGGATCGCACGCCCAGCATCCGGGCCTCGCTGCACGAGGCCGAGCTGACGCTGATCATTGCCGTGGGCCTGGTGGTGCTGGTGGTGTTGCTGTTCCTGCGGCGCTGGCGCGCGGCCATCATTCCCAGCGTGGCGGTGCCGGTGTCGCTGATCGGCACCTTTTGCATCATGTACCTCTGCGGCTTCACGCTGAATACCATTTCGCTGATGGCGCTGATCGTGGCGACCGGCTTCGTGGTGGACGACGCGATCGTGGTGCTGGAGAACATCATGCGCCATGTGGAGCGGGGCATGTCGCCCATGCGCGCGGCGCTGCGCGGTTCGCGCGAAGTGGGCTTCACGGTGCTGTCGATGAGCCTGTCGCTGGTGGCGGTGTTCATCCCCATCCTGCTGATGGGCGGCGTGGTCGGCAGGCTGTTCCGCGAGTTCGCGGTGACGCTGTCGGCCGCCATCATGGTGTCGCTGGTGGTGTCGCTGACCTTGACGCCGATGATGTGCGCGCGCCTGTTGCGACAGGAAGCTCCCGACGAGAAGCCGCCGGGCCGGCTGGCGCGCTGGTCGGAGCGCGGCTTTGAGTCCATGCTGGACGGCTATCGCCGCAGTCTGCGCTGGGCGCTGACGCACAGCCGCCTGATGATGCTGATCCTGGCGGTTGCCGTGGGCCTGAACGTCTATCTGTACACCGCGGTGCCCAAGGGCTTCTTCCCGCAGCAGGACACGGGCCAACTGCTGGGCTTTTTCCGGGTCGACCAGGGCACCTCGTTCCAGGCCACGCTGCCCAAGCTGGAGGCGCTGCGCAAGGTGGTGCTGGCCGATCCGGCGGTGCAGAGCATGACGGGTTACGCGGGCGGACGCGGCGGCAGCAACAGCAGCTTCATGCAGATCCAGTTAAAGCCCCTGGAAGAGCGCAAGGTCTCGGCGGACGTGGTCATCAACCGGCTGCGCGGCAAGCTGCAGAACATGCCGGGCGCGCGCATGTTCCTGGTGTCGCAGCAGGACATCCGCATCGGCGGGCGCGCCAGCCAGGGTTCGTACGACTACACGCTGATGTCGGGCGATCTGCAATTGCTGCGCACCTGGATGCCCAAGGTGCAGCAGGCCATGGCGCAGGTTCCCGAGATCACCGACGTGGACACCGACGTCGAGGACAAGGGCCGCCAGATCAACCTGGTGATTGACCGCGAGGCCGCGACCCGCCTGGGCGTAAGCATGTCCACCATTTCCACGGTGCTGAACAACTCCTTCAGCCAGCGCCAGGTGTCGGTGATGTACGGACCGTTGAACCAGTACCACGTGGTGCTGGGCGTGGACCCGAAGTTCGCGCAGGACATCGAATCGCTCAGGCAGGTAGAGGTCATCACCGCGGCGGGCGCGCGCGTGCCGCTGTCGGCTTTCACCCGCCTGGAAAACGCCAACGCGCCGCTCAGCGTGCAGCACCAGGGGCTGTTCGTGGCCGACACCATCTCGTTCAGCCTGGCGCCCGGCGTGTCATTGGGCCAGGCGACCAGCGCCATCGACGCGGCGGTGGCGCGCATCGGGCTGCCGTCAGACCAGATCCAGGCTGGCTTCCAGGGCACCGCCGCAGCCTTGCAGCAGACCTTGGCGCAGCAGCCCTGGCTGATCCTCGCGGCGCTGGTCACCATGTATATCGTGCTGGGCATCCTGTACGAGAGCTTCGTGCATCCGCTGACCATCCTGTCGACCTTGCCGTCCGCCGGTCTGGGCGCGCTGCTGGCGCTGCTGCTGGTGCGCTATGACTTCACGCTGATCGCGCTGATCGGGGTGTTCCTGCTGATCGGCATCGTCAAGAAGAACGCCATCATGATGGTGGACTTCGCCCTGGAAGCCGAGCGCACTCAGGGGATGAGCCCGCGCGATGCGATTTTCCAGGCGTGCCTGACGCGCTTTCGCCCCATCATGATGACGACCATGGCCGCCATTTTCGGCGCGCTGCCCCTGGTGCTGGCCACCGGCGCCGGGGTCGAGATGCGCCAGCCGCTGGGCATTACCATCGTCGGCGGCCTGGTCCTGAGCCAGATCCTCACGCTGTACACCACGCCCGTGGTCTATCTTTACCTGGACCGCTTCCGTCTCTGGGCCGCGCGCAAGCGCGCTTCCAGGAACGGGTCCTCCGCTCCCATAGAACCCACATGATGCGCAACGCCAAGTCTGTTCCGAACCTGTTCCTTCCCCGCAGCATCGCCGTGGCCGCGCTGTGCGCGCTGCTGGGCGCTTGCGCGGTCGGCCCCGATTACCAGCGCCCGGCGCTGGACGTGGGCACGGCCTACAAGGAAGGCCAGGACCAGGTCGACGGCTGGAAGCCCGCCCGGCCGCTGGACCAGGCCGAGCGCGGCGCATGGTGGCAGGTCTATGACGACGCGACCTTGAACGGCCTGGTCGAACGCCTGAACGCGTCCAACCAGACCGTGGCCCAGGCCGAGGCCAACTACCGGCAGGCGCTGGGCCTGGTGCGCGGCGCGCGCGCCGGCTTCTTCCCCACGGTAGGCGCGGGCGCGGGCATGACGCGCTCGGGCAGCGGCGGCGGGCAGAACGGCTCGACGTCGTCGTCCGGCAGCAACGTCTCGAACCAGTACTCGCTGACCGGCAACGTCAGTTGGGAAGTGGATCTGTGGGGACGGGTGCGGCGCAGCGTGGAATCCTCGGAAGCCAGCGCCGCGGCCAGCCTGGCCGACCTGGGCGCCACGCGCCTGAGCGCGCAGGCCGCGCTGGTGCAGGCCTATCTGCAATTGCGGGTGCTGGACGAACAGAAGCGCCTGCTGGACGCTACGGTGGCGGCTTATGAGAAATCCCTGCAACTGACGCAGAACCGCTACGCCGTGGGCGTGGCGGGGCAGGCCGACGTGGCCGTGGCGCGCACGCAGGTGGAAAGCACGCGCGCGCAGTCGATCGACCTCGATTGGCAGCGTGGCCAGCTCGAACATGCCATCGCCGTGCTGATGGGCCAGGCGCCGTCGCAATTCAGTCTGCCGCCCACGGTGTTCGCGTTGCAACTGCCGCAGATTCCGGTGGGCCTGCCGTCCGAACTGCTGGAACGTCGGCCCGACGTGGCCGCGGCCGAGCGCCGCGCAGCCGCCGCCAATGCGCAGATCGGCGTGGCGCAGGCCGCGTGGTTCCCCAGCCTGACGCTGTCGGCCGATGGCGGTTTCCGCAACGGCCAGTTCGCGGAACTGCTGACGGCGCCGGCACGGTTCTGGTCGCTGGGACCGGCGCTGGCGCTGACGATATTCGATGGCGGCGCGCGCGAGGCGCAGGTGGAGCAGGCGCGTGCGTCCTATGACGCGCAAGCGGCCGCCTACCGCCAGACGGCGTTGACCGGACTGCGCGAGGTCGAGGACTATCTGATCCAGTTGCGCGTCATGGAGAACGAGCAGGTGGTGCAGCGCCGTGCGCTCGAAGCGGCGCGCGAATCGCTGCGCCTGACCCAGAATCAATATAAGGCGGGTCTGGTCGATTACCTGAGCGTGGCGGTGGTGGACGCCACCGCGCTCAACAGCGAACGCAATGCGCTGAGCCTGCTGGGCAACCGCTTCGCGGCCAGCGTCAATCTGATCGTGGCCCTGGGCGGTGGCTGGGAAGGGCTGCCTGCCGCGGGAGCGCAAGCGCGCGCGGACAATCAGGCGACGCCTGCGGCAGCGGCTCCCGCGCAGCCCTGAGGTCGGGCCGCGCGGATGCGTGATGGAGCGCCGGCGCGGTCAACGCCAGCGTTTCAAGCGCGCGGCAGGAAGGCGATGACCAGCCAGGCCGCCGCGGCGGGCACCGCGAACACCAGCAGCAAGATGGGCAGTTCCTCGCGTACCGTATAGCCGGCGCGCGTGACGCCGACCCACATGTTGACGATAGCCATCAGCAGCCACGCGGGCAGGAACAGTTTGGCCGCGGCGATCGAGCCGGCGGCGTCGCCGCCCCATTGCTTGCCGAACAGCGCGAACACGGCCAGCAGCAGCAGGCCTCCGACGATAGTCAACAGTACGTGCATGGCGCCCCTCCTATTTGGTGGTGTAGCCGCCGTTGATCAGCACCGTCTGGCCGGTGATCCACCAGCCGTCCGACACCAGGAAGCGGATGAAGGGGACGACGTCCTCGATGTCGGTAAGCCCGGTTTTCGAGAATGGCGACAAGGCGGCTGCGGTCTTATGGTACGCCACCGCGTCGGCGCCTTCCGCCGGATAGAAGAACGGCGTGTCCATGGGGCCGGGGCCTACCGCCGTCACCGAAATGCCGCGCGCGCCGAACTCCTTGGAGGCGGCGCGGGTGTAGTGCTCCACCGGCGCCTTGGTGCCGGCGTAGGCCGCGTAGAAGGGCGTGAATGCGCCCAGCAGCGATGTGACCAGCGTGCAGATCTTGCCGTTGTCATTGACGTGGCGGCCGGCTTCTTTCAGGAAGAAGAAGGCGGACTTCGAGTTCACCGCGGCCATCTCGTCGTATTCCGCTTCCGTGATTTCGGTGAAGGGCTTCTTCAGCACTTTGCCGACGGTATTGATCGCAATGTCCGGCCGGCCCACCGCGGCCACCGCGTCGGCGAACAACTTTTCCATCGCGCCGGCCGAGCTCAGGTCGGCCTGCAAGGCAATGGCCTGCGCGCCCGCCGCCTTGATGGCGGCGACCGTCGCGTCCGCATCGGCCTTGGTGGCCGCGCTGTTGTAATGCACCGCCACCGCGCGCGCGCCTTGCTGCGCCAGATCGCGCGCGATCAGTCCGCCCAGGTTTTTCGCACCGCCCGCGATGATGACGGTTTTGCCTTTGATTCCGTGGTCTGCCATGGTCCTCTCCGCTATCGGGCCGCCGGATGCGAGCCCTAGTGCAGACGATGATATATTCCACAAAATCCGCATAAAACTACTATTTCTGGCATCTCTATCCAGAAATTACGAACAGTGAGGCCCGCCCTCGCAGGAGCCAACCGCCCCATGGACCGCATAGACCTGTTCCGGGTTTACGCCCGTGTCGTCGAGTGCGCGAATTTCTCTCGTGCGGCGGATACGCTGGGCCTGCCGCGCTCCACGGTGTCCGCCGCCGTGCAGGAATTGGAGGGCCGGCTGGGCGCGCGGCTGCTGAACCGCACCACGCGGCAAGTGGCGCCCACGCAGGAGGGCGCGGCTTTCTATGAGCGCTGCCTGCGCCTGGTGGCCGACATGGAAGAGGCCGAAAACCTGTTTCGCCACAGTTCGGTGGGCCCTAGCGGCATGCTGCGCGTGGACGTGCCCGGACGCGTGGGCCGCCTGATCGTGGCGCCGGCGTTGCCGTCTTTCCTGGAAGCCTATCCGCAGATCGACGTCACGCTGGGCGTGACGGATCGTGCCGTAAACCTGATCGAAGAGGGGGTGGACTGCGTGCTGCGGGTCGGCGTGCTGCCGGACTCGGGCCTGGTGGCCAGGCCCATAGGCATGCTGCGCCTGATCAATGTCGCCAGCCCCGCCTATTTGTCGCGCCATGGCGTGCCGCGCACGCCGGACGATCTTGCGGCGGGGCATGCTTGCGTGAACTACGCCTCGCCGTCGACCGGCCGGCTGGCGCCCTGGGAATGGCTGGACGGCGGTGCGTCCCGGACCGCGCCGTTGCGCGGGCGGGTCACGGTCAACAGTGCCGAAGCCTATATCGCCAGCTGCATCGCGGGACTGGGGCTGATCCAGATCCCCGCCTACGACGTGCAGCCGCAGATCGCCGCGGGGGAATTGGTCGAGGTCATGCCGGAGCATCGGCCCGCGCCCATGCCGATGACCTTGCTGTATCCGCAGCGGCGTCAGCCGTCGCGGCGGGTGCAGGTGTTCGCGGATTGGTTGGAGGCGCTGCTGCGGCCAGCCTGCAGCCTGGCCTGAGGGCATGAAAAAGGCCGGCCATGACGGGCCGGCCTTGCTGGCGCGAGAACTGCGGCGCGGGGTTTACAACTGGATCGCCGACAGGTCCGGACGCCGCAGGTGCCAGTCGGTGGCCGCCTGGAAGGCCATGCCGATGCGGCCCAGCGCGTCTTCGCCGTTGGGCTTGCCCAGCAGCTGCACGCCGATGGGCATGCCGTCAGCGGAAAAGCCCGCGGGCAGGGCCAGGCCGGAGGCGTTGACGTAGTTGCCGGGGCGGGTGAAGGCGGCCAGCGGCGTCGCGGCCTCGTCCACGTCTTCCAGCGGGCAGGCGGCAAACGGCAGGCAGGGCGCGAGGACCGCGTCGTAGTCGCGCATCCAGTCCTGCCAGGCCGCGCAGGCGCGCGCATGGGCCTGCAGCGCCAGCACGTAGTCGGCGGCGCTGGTGTGCTTGCCGCCCAGCACGCGGGCGCGCACATAGCGGCCCAGCGGCAGGCTGTCATCCTCGATGTAATCGCGGTGCTGGGCGTAGGCTTCAGCGGCGATGATCAGGCCGTTGCGCAACATCATGTCGTGGAAATCGAAGGGGAAGGGGGCTTCCACGCATTCCGCGCCCAGGTCGGCCAGCGCGCGCCGCGTGTCGTCCAGCGCAGCTTGCACCGCCGCGTCGATGGCGATGGGGTACTGCGCCTGCGGCATGACGGCGATGCGGGTGCCGGCCAGCGGCTTCGCGCCCGCGCGTGGATCGCGGTAGCGGTAGGCGGGTATGCCCCGCGTCACGGGGTCGCGCGGGTCCGGACCGGACATGGCTTCGGTCAGCAGCAGCGAGTCGCGGGTGTCGCGGGTGAGCGGGCCGATGGAATCCAGCGTGTGCGACAACGCCACCGCGCCGTACAGGCTGATGAGGCCACGCGTGGTTTTCAGGCCGGTGATGCCGTTCAATGCAGCGGGAATCCGCACCGAGCCGCCGGTGTCCGAGCCCAGCGCGGCCGGCGCCAGGCCCGCAGCCACGGCCACGCCGGAACCGCTGGAGGAGCCGCCGGGAATGCGTGCGCGCGTCAGATCCCAGGGATTGCGCGGCGTGCCCATGACGGGGTTGGTGCCCCAGCCGCCAAAGGCGAACTCCACCATGTGGGTCTTGCCCAGCACCACCATGCCGGCGTCGATCAGGCGGGTCACGGCCGTGGCGGTGGTTGCGCTGCGGCGCTCGCGCCAGGCTTGCGAGCCGGCCGTGGTGATCTGGCCTTCGATGTCGCACAGATCCTTGACGGCCACGGGCAGGCCGTCCAGCGGACCGAGCAGGCCGTAGCCCGCGCGGCGGCGCGCGTCGGCGGCTTCGGCCAGGCGCAGCGCGCCCGCGTGGTCGACGCTGACGTAGGCGCCCAGCGCCGGATTGGCGCGGTCGATGCGGTCCAGGTAGTGGCGCGCCAGCTCTACCGAGCTGTAGCGGCCGTCGGCCAGGCCCTGCGCAAGTTCGCCGAGCGTGGCAAATGCAATGTCAGACATGTTTTCCTCGGGTGATGTCAGCGCGGCGCGCGGGTTGCCGCGCGCCGCCTTCCTGCCTGCGCGATCAGCGCTTGTTCCAGTCGGGGGCCGGGTATACCGGCTTTTGCGTGGCCACGTCGGCGGGCCAGACCGGGACCATGCCCTTGCCCGGCAGCAGCTGCACCACGGGGAAGGGCATCAAGAGCTGCTTGCCCGTTTCGTCGATGGCGTAGGGGCCGGCCATGACGGTGAGCTTGCCGGACAGGTCCAGCGAGGCCTTCTTCAGCGCGGCGGCGTCGGTGCTGCCGGCTTGCTTGACGATCTCCTCGGTCAACGCGCCCGCGCCATAGGCCAGCGCGGTCTGGAAATCGGGCGGGAACTCGGCCTTGGGGAAGCGCTGGTCATAGGCGGCGGCGAACTGCTCGCGCGTCATGCCGGCATTGACCTTCCAGTTGATCGCGGGGTGGTAGTTGGTGTGGCTGTAGATGTAGTTGGAATCCGCGCCGATGGCCTGGAATTGCGGCGTGGACGCATAGACCATGAAGACATACGGGAAGTTGATGTCCAGCTGCTTCATCTGGCGCGTCATGCTGATCAGGTCGCCCTCGTACGAGGTCGGCACCAGCGCCTCGGCGCCGGCCGCGCGGGCCTTCTGCAGAATGGTGCTGAAGTCCTTCTGACCCTTGGGGTACTTCTCGAACAGCACGACCTGCATGCCATTCTTGGCGGCCTGTTCCTTGCCGCCTTCGGCCAGGCCTGCCGGGAACGGCTCGTCCGAATACAGTATGGCGACCTTCTTCACGCCCTGGTTGGCGGCCAGCTCCATGTTGGCGCGCAGCATCGCCGACACCGGCATCTGCGTGCCGGACACCATGTTCTTGAAGCCCTGCTTGTACAGGTCGTCGCTGGCGGCGGACCAGACCATCAGGTACTTGCCCAGGCGCTCGGTCACCGTGGCGGCCGCGGCGGTCAGCGTGGAGCCGAAGGGCGCGAACACCAGATCCACTTTTTCATCGACAATCAGGCGTTCGTAAACGCGGGTCACCATCTGCTTGTCGCTGCGGTCGTCCAGCTTGACCAGCTCGACGGGGTATTTCTTGCCTTTGACTTCGATGCCGCCGCGGCGGTTGACGTCGTCGACCCACAGTTCGACGCCGCGCACGCCCGATTGCGAGGCGAGCGCGAAACTGCCGGTCGACGATACCGTCATGCCGACGCGGATCTTGTCCGAAGTCTGGGCGGCGCCCAGGGCAGGGGTCAGGGCGGCGACGGCAAGGGCCAGCGCCGGTAAGCGGGACAGCCAGGGTCTAGCGTGCATGGGAGGTCTCCTATCGTTTTTGGTATGCGGCCCCGCGTTCCGTGGCGGACCATCGGACACAGGCCATATGTTGGGCAATGTTTGCTCAACATGCGAGATAGCGTATAACAAATAGGCATGGAGCGCACGCCTTGAATAAATTGAATTACCGACAGACCGAAATGTTGTGGGCCATCGTCATGGCCGGGTCCATCAGCGGCGCCGCCCGGCTGCTGAACATTTCCCAGCCGGCCGTCAGCCGGATGCTGGCGCATACGGAAAAAGCCATGGGTGTCACGCTCTTCGAGCGGGTCCGCGGCAAGCTCAGGCCGACCTCGCAAGTGCAGAGCCTGTTTGAGGAAATCGAGAAAACACAGCGCATGATGCAGCGCGTCAACGACCTGGCCGACGCGCTGGCGGAGCACGGCACCGGGGTGTTGCGGCTGGCGTCCATTCCCAGCCTGGCCCAGTTCCTGGTGCCGCGCGCCGTGGCGCGCTTCCAGCAGCGCCATCCCGAGCTGCTGTTGCGGTTGAACACGACGGCGCTGCCCACGCTGATCACCGACGTATTGCAGGGCGAGGCCGAGCTGGGGTTGGTGGTGATGCAGGCGGATCACCCCTTCCTGACGTCCCAGCCCCTGCACGTGGGAAAGATGGTGGCCGCCATACCCAGGGCGCATCCGCTGGCGGCTCGTGCCGAGGTAAGCCTGGCCGATCTGTCGCCGCATCCGCATATCGTGGTGGGCACGCGCATGCCCTTTGGCATGCTGGTGCTGGGCGCCTTCGAGCAGGCGGGCCTGCCGTGCCGCATGTGTGCCGACGTGCCCTGGAGTCAGCTGGCCTGCGCCCTGGTCAACGCCGGGGTGGGCATCGCCATCGTGGATGAATTCACCGTCATGCAAAACACCATGCCGGACGTGGTCATCGTGCCGCTGGCTGAGCGCATTCCCCTGAATATCTCGGCCGTCTATGCCAGCAATCGCGAGCCCTCGGTCATCGCGCTGGAGTTCATCAACGAGCTGCGCGGGGTGCTTGCCGAGGCCTTTCCGGTCGAAAATAAGGGTTAGTCCTTAACTTGCAGTTATGGTTTGAACTGTTCATAATCGCCTCCAAATAAAGCGGCCGTCCAACCCGGAAACGGCCCGGAGGAAGACATATGAGCAGCAGTCCCGTCCTGGCGGCGGGCGCCGCCTCGCATCGCGCGCAGGATCAGCGCGCAGTGCGGTTGCGCACCCGCATCGCCATCATCGTCTTTGCCGGCCTGGCCGCGGGCCTGGCTTTGATTCCGATGGCCACGTCGAACATCTCGTTCGCGTTCTACCTGATGTTGTGGATCACCATGGCCAGCGCCATGAACATCTGCGTCGGCTTCACCGGCTATCTGCCGTTCGGCTACGTGGTGTTCTATGGCGTGGGCTCGTACGCCACCGGCATCTGCTACAAGATCCTGGGCTGGCCCATCCTGCCGTCGCTGCTGGCGGCGGGCGGCGTGGGCGTGGCGATCGCGCTGCTGCTGGCGCCCACGCTGAGGTTGCGCGGGGTGTACTTCGGCATCGTGAGCCTGGCGCTGGCCACCATCGTCAAGCTGGTGATCTCCAACCTGCCGCAGTCCTTCACCGGCGGCAGCATGGGCATCATCCTGTCCAACGCCAACAATCCCACGCATAGCTATTACGCCATGCTGGCGGTGATGGGCGCGACCCTGGCCACCGTCACCTGGCTGTCGGTGTCCAGCCTGGGCCGCGCGCTCAAGGCCATCCGCGACGATGACGGCGCGGCCGCCTGCGTCGGCATCCACGTGCCCAACACCCGCCTCAAGGCCTGGCTGCTGGCCGCGCTGTTCCCTGCGCTGGCCGGCGGCATCGAGGCCTGGTACACGAACGTGGTGGATCCGGAGTACGCCTTCCACGTGCTGATCACCGCCAAGAGCATCATCTACGCGATGGCGGGCGGCTTCGGCACCATCCTCGGGCCGGTCGTCGGCACGCTGGCGCTCCTGGGCATCGACCACATGATCTGGCAGAAATTCCCGGTGGTTAACCTGCTGCTGCTGGGCCTGATCATCGTGCTGCTGATGCTGTTCCTGCCGCGCGGCATCGTCGGCAGCCTGATCAAACGCAAGCCGCAACTGCGCCGCTACATCGCCTGAGGAACCGCCATGACCGGACTGATTATCCAAGGGCTGATCAACGGCCTGATCCTGGGCGCCATCTATGGCCTGATCGGCGTGGGGCTGAACGTGATCTTCGGCGTGCTGCGCGTGGTCAACTTCGCGCACGGCGAGTTCCTGGTGCTGGGCGCGTACTTCGCCTTCTATCTGATGGAGTACGCCGGCATCAACCCGCTGGTGGCGCTGCCGCTGGCCTTCGCCGCGTTCTTCCTGGCGGGCTATCTGCTTTATTTCGTACTGATTCCGCGGCTGTCCAAGGCGGACGATCCCGAGATCAGTTCGCTGCTGCTGATGTTCGGCGTGTCCATCATGCTGGGCGCCATCATGCTGCTGGTGTTCGACGCCGACGCGCGCTCGCTGCCCTATGAGATCGAACCCGTGTTCCTGAAGTTCGGACCGGTGCTGATCCCGACCGTGCGCCTCTTGGCGCTGGTGATTGCGCTGGCCATCATCGGCGCGCTGACGGTGTTCCTGTACCGCAGCCAGCTGGGCAAGGCGCTGCGCGCCATCATCATGAACCGCGACGCGGTGCGCATCGTGGGGATCAACGCCGAACGCCTGTCGGCCGTGGCCTTCGGGCTGGGCATCGGCCTGGCCGCCGCCAGCGGCGTGCTGGTGGCGATGGTGTTCCCGGCGTTCTCGCCGTTCATGGGCAACGACTACACGCTGATCGGCTTCATCGTCATCGTCCTGGGCGGCCTGGGCCACCCGGTGGGCGCGCTGGTCGGCGCGCTGCTGTTCGGCGTCACGGAGCAGGTGTCGGTGGTGTTCTTCAATCCCTCCATCGCCACCATCTGCGGCTTCACGCTCATGGTCGCCACCATCTTCATCCGGCCCAGCGGACTCTTCGGCCGCCAGGCGTTGCGCTAACAGGAGCCGGACACATGTTGAAAGTCAGCAATCTCAAGAAGCGCTTCGGCGGGCTGGTGGCCTTGCAGGGCGTGGACCTGGACGTGCCGCGCGGCTCGATCCTGGGCGTCATCGGCATGAACGGGTCGGGCAAGACCACCATGCTCAACTGCATCAACGGCATCTACACGCCGGACGAGGGCCGCATCGAGCTCGACGGCCAGAACATCGCCGGCAAGCAGATCCACGAGGTCGCCCGGCTGGGCGTGGGCCGCACCTTCCAGGTGCCGCGCATCTTCCGCCAGCTGACCCTGCTGGACAATCTGGAAGTGGCGCAGCAGCAGACCGGCCGCAGCGCCGACGAGCGCTACGCCCAATCCGAGTACTGGCTGCACAAGGTGGAGCTGCATCGTCTGCGCCACAACTACGCCGAGGAGCTGTCCGGCGGGCAGCAGAAACTGGTGGAGCTGGCGCGCATCATGGTGGCACGGCCCAAGGTGGTGCTGCTGGACGAGCCCTTCGCGGGCGTCAACCCGGCGCTGGCGCAGCTGCTGATCTCGGTCATCCGCGAACTGCCGGGCGAGCACGACTGCTCGGTGGTGCTGGTGTCGCACGACCTGACCTCGATCTACCAGCTGTCTCATCACATCATCGTCATGAACGAAGGCGCCATCCTGAGCCAGGGCAACGCCGAGCAAGTGCGCGCCGACCCCCGTGTGGTCGAAGCCTATCTGGGAGCCTGACATGAGCACGTCGATACTCGCGCTGGAAGACGTGACCGTGGCCTACCACGGCGACATCACCATCCTGAACCACGTAAATATCCAGGCGCGCGCAGGCAAGGTGACGGGCGTCATCGGCCCCAACGGCGCCGGCAAGTCCACGGTGCTGAAGACCATGTTCGGTTTCCTGCCGCCGCGCACCGGCCGCATTACGCTGCGGGGCGCGGACATCAGCGCGCAGCCCTCGCACGAGCGCGCCAGCAACGGCGTGGCTTTCGTGCCGCAGCACCGCAGCCTGTTCGGCGAACTGTCGGTGCACGACAACCTGCTGCTGGGCTGCTGGCCGTTCCGCAAGGACAAGGCGCGGGTGCGCCAGCGCATCGATTCCGTCTACGACCGCTTCCCGATCCTGGCGCAGAAGCGCGACGACCCCGTTTCCAGCATGAGCGGCGGACAGCAGCGCTTCGTGGAGTTCGGACGGGCCTTGTTGATCGAGCCGTCCGTCATCCTGCTGGACGAGCCCACCGCCATGCTGGCGCCCAAGATCTCCAAGGAGATCTACACGCTGATCCGCGGCTTTGCCGATGAGGGCATGACGGTGGTGCTGGTGGACCAGAACGTGCGCCGCTGCGCCGAGGTGTCCGACTACATGTACATCCTGGAGCTGGGCCGCAACAAGGCCGAGGGCGGGCGCGAAGCCTTCGATGACGGCGGCGGGCTGCGCGAGATGGTTGCGTCGTGGATGGATTACAAGATCGATTGACTTCGGGTCAAAGCGGCCGTCCCAGCCGCTTTTCGACCTGCCGCCTTTCCCATTGGGGACCGAACAGCCGGTACGGCGCGTAGACCCAGATGGCGCGCGCCGCCAGGGCCAGTCCCAGGCCCAGCATCACCCAGTATGACCACATGCGCTGGGGCGAGGTCAGCAGATTGATCGCGTACAGCGCCGCCGCGATCAGTGCGTACCGCAAGCTGGCCATATAGAAGCCGCGCAAGGCGCGCACGTGGGCGAAGGCTTCCCGTTCCGCCTCCTCGGCGGCTGTCATTGTCGTATCCATTGCTGTTTCCTCCGTATTCAGGGTGGAAAAATCGACTTCGAAAACCGAGGCAATGGACTTGAGCGTCTCCACGCTCGCGGGTTGGCCCGCTTCGATGCGCTGGATGGTCCGCGCGCTCAGGCCGCTGGCCTGGGCCAGCTGCTGCTGGGACCATCCGCGCTTGAGGCGTAGCTTTTGAATCAGCATGGTTCGATTCCCATTGGTTCGGAATCACCAAGGTAGCCGATAGGGCGGCGCAGCGATACGACAGGGGCACGACACGGGCACGACAGCGGGGCGACGGGACCCAGTTTCAGTGTTTCAGCGTCCAATCGTCCAGCTGCAATCCGGGCACGCGGGAAAATTCACGCGTGTTGTTGGTAACAAGTACCAGGCCGCGCGAGCGGGTGTGGCCGGCGATCATGGCGTCGTAGGGGCCGATAGGGGTTCCGGCGCGCGCCAGTTCCGCGCGAAGCTGACCCGAATCTGCTGCCGCGTCATGGTCATAGTCGAGCACTTCCAGGCGCTGCAGGAAACCGTCGACAACGACGTGATTGCGCGTGGGGGCGGCGGACTTTTCCGCGCCATAGGCGAGCTCCATGGCGGTGATCGCGCTGATGCATAGCTGGCCCTGCCGCCGGTTGAACGCCTGCTGCACTGCGTCTGGCTTGTTCTTGATGGCAAAGATGCAGGTGTTCGTGTCCAGCACGAACTTCAGCGGCATGAGCGGCCTCTTGCCCTGGCCACGGGTTGATCGCGGTCGTTGAGAAAGTCGGCCGTGACGGACTCGCCTGCGAACCAGGCGTCCCAGGACCTGTCGGCGGGCGCCAGCGCCGGCGTTGGCCGTTGGTTGATGGCGGCGACGTACCCCAGTGCCGGACTGCCTGGCCGGGCGGCGGTTTTGCGTCGGTTTGCTGGGCGGCGATGGGGTGTTTTATAGATGGATTCTGATTTCATGGCGCTCTCCTCGACTGGTGTATGACGCCCGTTTTTTATAGCGCGCCACGTGTCTCCCGCCTATGACGGCTTACCGCAAATCGCTGCCAGCCTTGTTCGGCTTGGGCCGGCTTCCGTGCAGTTGCGAGCGGCGGTCAGGCTGCACAGATCCGGCGCGTGGCGCCGCCGCCACGCCCGCCAGGCTTTGCATTTCTTGACGGTCCGGCACCACCAGCCTTGCGCTAATCTGGCTGCGCCATCATCCCCAGGCGAGGCCCACGCCATGACCTTTCTTGCAAGCGCCAACCTGCTGCGCCGCCGCGACGGACACGAAGCCCGCGTCACCTACGTCGAGCTGTTCTTCGACCTGGTGTACGTCTTCGCGGTCACCCAGATATCCCACAGCCTGCTGCATGATCTGACCTTGATGGGCGCGCTCCACTCCCTGGTGCTGTGGTTCGCCGTCTGGCTGGGCTGGCAATACACCTGCTGGGTCACCAACTGGTTCGATCCCGACGCCGTGCCCATGCGCGTCATGTTGTTCGCCGTGATGCTGGCCGGCCTGGTCTTTGGCGCCGCCCTGCCGGGCGCGTTCGGCGCCACCGGGCTGGTGTTCGCCGTCAGCTACGCGCTGATCCAGGTGGGGCGCACGCTGTTCATCGTGCTGCACCTGGGGCCTGCGCATCCGCTGGCGCCCAACTTCCGCCGCATGTTGGCCTGGCTGTGCGTGTCGGCGGTCCTGTGGATCGCCGGCGGACTCTCGCAGGACGGCGCGCGGCTGGCGCTGTGGGCGCTGGCGGTGGCCTGCGAGTATCTGTCGCCCATGATCGGCTTCCGCTTTCCCGGCCTGGGGCGTTCCGCGACCAGCGAATGGACGATCGAGGGCGGCCACCTGGCCGAACGCTGCCAACTGTTCGTCATCGTGGCGCTGGGCGAAACCCTGCTCATCACCGGCGCCACGCTGGCTGGCCTGGAGCGCTGGGACGCACCCGCGCTGATCGCGTTGCTGGCGGCCTTCCTGGGCACGGCCGCCATGTGGTGGGTGTACTTCGACACCAGCAGCCGCGATGGCAGCGAGGCCATCGTGCATAGCGACGATCCGGGCCGCATCGGCGCCTGGTTCCATTATGTGCACGTCATCCTGATCGCCGGCGTGATCGTGTCCGCCGTGGCCAACGAGCTGGTCATATTGCATCCGGACGGACGTATCGCCATGCCGGCGGCTGCCGCGCTGATCGGCGGGCCGGCGCTATACCTGGCAGGCAACGGCATCTACAAGACAGTGGTCTACGGCCGCTTTCCGCTGTCGCACGTCGTGGGGCTGGTGCTGCTGGCGGTGTTGGCGCCCGTGGCTTTCGTGACCGACAACCTCATGGTGGGCGGTTTGACCACGTTGATCATGATTCTGGTGGCGGCGTGGGAAAGCGTGTCGCGGCGCAGGGCGCATGCTGGCGTTCCGCAAGGAGTCGCGGAGTAGCGTCAATCCTGTGAGGGCCGGAGGCTGCCCCAGCGGGAGCCGCTGGATGCTCCCGCGCCGCCGGCAGGTGGCGGCTTTCAGCAAAGCCGCCGCGGTTCAGATCAGGCCGCGTATCCCCGCAATGCCGTGCGCGCCATGGCGCAGCGCTTGCGATACGGTCTGGGTGGACTGGCCTCCCAGCGCGAACACCGGGATGCCGGCGTCGCGGTTGCCTGCCACGAAGCCTTCCCACCCGAGCGTCGGCGCACCGGGATGGCTGGGCGTGTCCAGCACTGGGCCCAGCACCGCGAAATCGGCGCCAAGTTCGCGCGCATGGACGACCTGGGCGTTGTCGTGCGCGGATACGCCGACCAGCGCGCCCGCGGGGAGTTCGGGACGCGCCGTGAGCTTGGCCGCATCGGCCGCGCGCAGGTGCACGCCGTCGGCCTCGCGCCACCAGGCGGCGGGATGGACGCTGTTGACCAGCACCCGGGCGCCCGCGGCGCGGCAGCGCTTCTGCACCTGTTGCAGCACTTCATGCAAGGACGGGGAGGCCACGCCGTCCGGCCATTGCGGTTCGCGCAACTGCACCAGCTTGACGCCGCGCGCCAGCGCCGCTTCCAGCCGGCCCAGGAAGGCGGCCACGCCGGCCCGCGAACCCACGGAGCTGATGCCGTAGGACGTGGGCAACTGCAGCCAGCGCAGCGGGGGCAGGGTGGCGGGCAACAGATCGCCCACCGACGCGGCCTGCGCGGGGTTGACCCATTCCAGGCGCTGGTTCTCCAGGCTGCGCGGTTCGCCTTCCCAGCCGGTGACGTGGCAGAACGCCAGGCGCACCGTGGTGTGGGGGTAGGCGTGCACGTAGGTGACCCAGGGGCGCGACTGCGTGACGCGGATGCCGATTTCTTCCTGCAGTTCGCGCGCCAGGGCTTCCAGCACGGTTTCGCCGGGTTCGAGCTTGCCGCCGGGCAGCTCCCACCAGCCCGCCCAGGGTTTGCCTTCAGGGCGCTGTCCCAGCAGCAGCATGCCGTCCGGACGCAGGATCAGGCCGGCGGCGACGTCGACGATCTTTTCAGACATGACGGGCCGCCCAGTCGCGCGCGAACTGGTACGCCACGCGGCCCGAACGCGAGCCGCGCTCGATGGTCCATTGCAGCGCCTCGGTGCGCGAGGGTTCGATCTGCGCTTCCGGGCAACCCAGTTCGCGCAGCCAGTGATAGACGATGTCCAGGTAGTCGTCCTGCTTGAAGGGATAGAACGACAGCCACAGGCCGAAGCGCTCGGACAGCGAGATCTTTTCCTCGACGGTTTCGCCCGGGTGGATCTCGCCGTCGGGCTGATGCTTGGCCGCCAGGTTCTCGCTCATGTATTCCGGCATCAGGTGGCGCCGGTTGGACGTTGCATAGATCAGCACGTTGTCGCCCGAGGCCGAGACCGAGCCGTCCAGCACCGACTTCAGCGCCTTGTAGCCGGCCTCGCCTTCCTCGAACGACAGGTCGTCGCAGAACACAATAAAGCGTTCGGGACGGGAGGCGACCAGTTCGACGATGTCGGCCAGGTCGCCGAGGTCGGACTTGTCGACTTCGATCAGGCGCAGTCCGCGCTCGCCATAGGCGGCCAGCATGGCCTTGACCAGCGAGCTCTTGCCGGTGCCGCGGGCGCCGGTCATGAGCACGTTGTTGGCCGGTTTCTTTTCCAGGAACTGCAGCGTGTTGCGGTCGATGATGCCCTTCTGGCGCTCGATGTGCTGCAGGTCCGCCATGTCGATGCGCGCCACGTGGCGCACGGCGTCCAGCCAGCCGCGCGCGCCGCGCTTGCGCCAGCGGTAGGCATGGGCGGTCCAGTCGATTTCGGGCGTTGCGGGCGGAAGCCAGGCTTCCAGCTGCGCCAGCACGCGCTCGGCGCGCTGGATAAGGGTGGAGAACTCGGTTGCGGTCACGTCTGAAGTCCCGGAAGTTTCGGATCAGGAGCGGTAGTCGGCGTTGATCGACACGTATTCGTGCGAGAAGTCGCAGGTGTAGACGGTGTCGCTGACCTGGCCGCGGCCCAGGGCGATGCGCACCTGGATCTCGGCCTGCTTCATCACGCGCTGGCCGTCGGCTTCCTGGTAGGCGGGGTTGCGGCCGCCGTCCTTGGCCACCAGCACGTCGTCCAGCCACAGGCGGATGTTGGACACGTCCAGGTCGTCGATGCCGGCGTAGCCCACCGCGGCCAGGATGCGGCCCAGGTTGGGGTCCGACGCGAAGAAAGCGGTCTTGACCAGCGGCGAGTGGGCCACGGCGTACGCCACCTTCAGCGCTTCCTCGGTGGTGCCGGCCTCTTCGACGCGGATGGTCATGAACTTGGTGGCGCCTTCGGCGTCGCGCACGATCTTGGTGGCCAGTTCCAGCGCGGCGGCCGTCAGGGCTGCGCGCACGGCGGCGTAGGCCGGATCGGATTCGGCATTCACTTCGACGCCCGACTTGCCGGTGGCGGCGATGATGAAGGAGTCGTTGGTGGAGGTGTCGCCGTCGACCGTGATGCGGTTGAACGAGGCGTCGGCGATTTCGCCGGCCAGCTTGGACAGCAGCGGCTGGGCGATGCCGGCGTCAGTGGCCAGGAAGCTCAGCATGGTGGCCATGTTGGGCCGGATCATGCCGGCGCCCTTGCTGATGCCGGTGAAGGTGACGGTCTTGCCGTCGATCTGCACCTTGGCCGAAGAAATCTTCGGCAGGGTGTCGGTCGTCATGATGCCGTGGGCGGCGCTGAACCAGTGGTCGGCGCCCAGGTCGGCGATGGCGGCGGGCAGGCCGGCCACCAGGCGGTCCAGCGGCAGCGGCTCCAGGATGACGCCGGTGGAGAAGGGCAGGACTTCGGCCGCGGGCACGCCCAGCAGCTTGCCCAGCGCGGCGCAGGTGTCCTTGGCCTTCTGCAGGCCTTCTTCGCCGGTGCCGGCATTGGCGTTACCCGTGTTGATGACCAGCGCGCTGATCGGGCCGCCGGCGGCCAGGTGGGCCTGGCAGACCTGCACCGGCGCGGCGCAGAAGCGGTTGCGCGTGAACACGCCGGCCACGCTGGTGCCCTGTGCGAAACGGAACACGGTCAGGTCGCGTCGGTTGGCTTTGCGGATGCCGGCCTCGGTAACGCCGATTTCAACGCCGGCAACAGGAAAAATTTCGGACTCGGAGGGGATCTGCAGATTAACGGCCATGACTTCGTCTCATGTATGAGCAGGACGGAATCGCCGCCAGGCGAGGCGGCGCGCGGGGGAAAGCTTCGTATTATCCCACCGGATTGGGACAGCGTCCGGTCAGGGGCCGATCCGCATGGCCGCGACGTCCAGCACGCCGGCCTCGCGGTTGCCCAGCACGCTGCGCACGGCGCCGTCCGGGGCCTGCAGCACCGACTTGCCCGCTGGCACGTCCTCGCCGCCCGCGCGGCGCGCCGAACGCCCGCGCGAGGGCGAGAACAGCATATCGCCGGGCTGGGCGCCCGGCAGGCGGGCGTTGGCGGCCAGCACCCGGGTGCCGGGCTGGTAGGTCATGTCGCCCAGTACGGTTTCGCGGGCCAGCAGGCCTTCGAAATCCAGCATGCGGCGCTGGCTGTCCAGCTGCATGTCCACCTTGAGCATGGGCATGCGGGCCACCTCCAGCGCCTCGCTGCCTTCGGTGCGCAGCAGCCAGCGCGGCGCACCGGCGGCGCTGCCGCCATTGACGACCTTGAGCCAGGCGCCGGGCGGCACGGGTTGCTGGTTCAGGGTATTGCCGATGGCCAGATGGCAGCTGGCAAAGCGAGGACGGCCGTCGTGCAGCACGAATTCAAGGCGGTGCCCATGCGCGCACAGCCAGCCGTCCTGCGCCTGGTCGCGGGCGATCTCCACCGACAGGGTCTCGGCCTGCTTGCTGCTGGCCGGGTAGCGGAACATGCGCGTGGCCGCGACCCCCTGGATGGAGGCGGGGTGGGTTTCGGGGAAGACGGCGAGATCGAACGATGCCAGATCGCCCGGCTTGGCCAGGCTGAGCACGGTTCCGGCCGGCATCTCCACGCCCGCCAGCTGGGTGGACTGGGCCAGCACGGTCTTGCGGTCGGCGTCGGCCTGGGCGCTTTGCCGGGCCGAGAACCACAGGCTGAACTGCTGATAGGGAAAGATGGTGCCGACGATGGCAAGCAAGGCCATCAGGATGGCGCCGCCGCGCCGGTGGCCGCCAAGCCATTCCCGGGCGCTGGGGGTGGTGGCCAGCACGGCCAGCCAGGTCAACAGCGTAGCCAGGCAGGCCAGCGAAGCTGCCATCAGCACGTAGAAATTACCGCCAGGGAGAGAAACCGGAATCATGGCGGCAATTATGCGCCAATCCGCAGGCGGACATGGGCGCCTGCGGGCGTTCAGTTCTTGGCGGATTCGGAGCGGGTTGCCACCACTTGCAGCTTGAGTTCGCCCAGGGCCTGGAACAGCGCGTTGCGGGTGCTTTCGGGCAGGTCGCCGAACATGGACTTGACCCAGGATTCATGGGCGCGGGCCATGCGGGCGAAGCTCTTCTTGCCCAGCGGCGTAAGTTTGATGAGCGAGCTGCGGCGATCGGATTCGACCTTGGTGCGCACCACCAGACCTTCTTTTTCGAGCTGGTCGGTGATGCCGGTGATATTGCCGTTGGTGACCATCATGTGGCGCGACAGTTCGCCCATCTTCATGCCCTTGGGCGCGCGCTGCAATTGCGCCATCAGGTCAAAGCGCGGCAAGGTCGTGTCGAATTCATTGCGCAGGCGGCTGCGGATCTCGCTCTCGACGAGATTGGCGCAGGTCAGCATGCGCAGCCACAGGCGCAGCGCATGGTGATCGTCGGGCGCGGCGCGGGATTCCAGGTCGGGGGTATCGGTCATGGCTATGGAAATTACCGGGAATGAGGGGCGGGCGCCAGATGCTGTCGATCGAGGATCGGCAGGCGGGCCGCGGCGTGGCCGGCGGCGCGCTTCTTGAGTATCGGCGGGATGTCGGGTACTGTCGCGCGAACGTCGCGCCGGGTAGCCGGCACGGCGTGTTCATAGTTTGGGTGGAGGGTAACCATGGCGGTAGCTTATTAGTAAAAACCCTTTGGTAAAAACCCTAGACTTGTTTTGCCGAATACTTTAAACCTAAACTATGAAGCACGCCAGCCTTGGCTGTGCTGCACGAAGTTTTTCGAATCGCGATTTCAAAAAAGAACACCCTCTGCGCGGGCTCGCGCACGGAGCACACCACCATGCGTTTGATCACTTCCCTTCTGGCCGCCGCCGCCCTGGTGCCGGCACTGGCCGGCGCCGACACCATCAAGGTCGGCATCGCCAACGACATCTCCGGCCCGTTCTCCGCCTTGGGCGCCGAAGCCCGCGACGGTTTCAACCTGGCCATCAAGCAACTGGGTAGCAAGCTGGGCGGACAGCCCGCCGAATTCGTGCAGACCGACATGGGCGGCAACCCCGACCAGGCCCGCCAACTGGTGACGCGCTACATCCAGCGCGACAAGGTCGATTTCTTCACCGGCCCCATCGGCTCGAACGTGGCGCTGGCCGTGGGCCCCGCGCTGTTCGCGGCCAAGGTGCCGTACCTGTCGAACAACCCCGGCCCCAGCCAGTTCGCCGGCGCGCAATGCAATGCGTACTGGTTCGGCACGTCCTACCAGAACGACGCCTTCCACGAAGCGGCCGGCAAGGTCGCGGCGGATCGCGGCTTCAAGAAGATGTTCATCATGGCCCCGGACTATCCGGCCGGCAAGGATGCGCTCAACGGCTTCAAGCGCGGCTACAAGACCGCCCCGGGCGACGAGGTCTACACCAAGCTCGGCCAGATCGACTACGCCGCCGAATTGGCGCAGATCCGCGCCGCCAAGCCGGACGCCGTCTATATCTTCCTGCCGGGCGGCATGGGCATCAACTTCGTCAAGCAGTTTGTCTCGACCGGCCTGTCGCAAAGCGTCAAGCTGATCGGCCCGGGCTTCTCGGCCGACGAGGACGTGATCCAGGCCGTGGGCGAACCCATGCTGGGCATGTACAACACGGCACAATGGGCGCATGACCTGGACGTGCCGCAGAACAAGGCCTTCGTCGACGCCTTCCGCAAGGAATACAACGGCCGCTACCCCTCGGTGTACGCCGCCCAGGCCTACGACGTGATCATGGCCATGGACGCCGCCGTCAAGCAGGCCGGCGGCAAGGCCTCCGACCGCGAAGCCATCGTGCGCGCGCTGGAAAAGGCCGACTACCCCTCGGTGCGCGGCAGCTTCACCTACGGCAAGAACCACTATCCCATCCAGTCCTACTATCTGCGCGTCGTCGACAAGGACGGCAGCGGCCGCATCACCAACAAGCTGGTGGGCAAGGTGTTCGACAAGTACCAGGACGTCTACGTCGGCGAGTGCAAGTTGTAGAGGGAAAGACCCACCCCCGAAGCGCTGCGCGCTTCCCCCTCAAGGGGGCATGCCTGCGGACCGGCGGAGCCGGATCCGCGGCATCTGGATCGGGTGGCACCGCAGCATGCGTCGTGCTTGGTGCGCGGACGCGATGCGCAATCAGATGGCTTTAATGATTAGGCCGCGAACCAGGCCATTGGCAATTCGCGGCAGGGGGAAGTGTTCATGACGTTTACGCTGATCGTCGAGCAATTGCTGAACGGTCTGCAGTTTGGGTTGATGTTGTTTCTGATCGCGGCCGGGCTGACCCTGGTGTTCGGCATCATGGACATCATGAATCTGGCTCACGGCTCGCTCTACATGGCCGGCGCCTATGTCGCCGCCGAAACCATGCAGCGCACAGGTTCATTCACCGCCGCCGTCCTGGTGGCGGCCGTCGCCACCGGCATCGTCGGCGTGGTGCTGGAACTTACGCTGATCCGCCGCCTGGCGCTGCGCGACCACCTGGCCCAGGTGTTGGGCACCTACGCCGTCATCCTCATCGCCAATGACCTGGTCAAGATGATCTGGGGGCCTGCCCCGGTCATGCTGAACATGCCGGCCGCGCTGTCCGGCCCGGTCCGGCTGCTGCCCGACCTGCTCTATCCCGCCTACCGCCTGATGATCATCGTGTTCGGCGTGGCCGCCGCCGCGGGCCTGTACTGGTTCGTGACGCGCACCCGCGCGGGCGTGCTGGTGCGGGCGGGGGCGTCCAACCGCCAGATGGCCACCCTGATGGGCGTGCGCGTGCCGCTGCTGTTCCTGGGCGTGTTCGTGCTGGGCGCGATGCTGGCCGCCGTGGCCGGCGCCTTGCTCGGCCCCATCACTTCGGTGCAGGTGGGCATGGGCGAGGAAATCCTGATCCTGGTGCTGGTGTGCATCGTGATCGGCGGCATCGGATCGATTCGCGGCGCCTTTGTCGGCGCGCTGCTGGTGGGCATGGTGGACACGGCGGGGCGGGCCTTCCTGCCCATGCTGCTGCGCCAGGTCTTTTCTCCGGCCGTGGCTTCCAGCGTCGGGCCGACGCTGGCCGCCATCGCCATTTACGTATTGATGGCGGCAGTGCTGGTGTTCCGGCCCTCCGGCTTGTTTCCGGCGCGGGGTTGAGCATGAAATCCATGATCTGGACCGTGGTCCTGCTGGCCGCGCTGGCGGTGTTCCCGCTGGTCGCGCCGGCGCTGGGCCTGGACTTCTATATTTCCTTCGTACGGCGCGTGCTGATCTATGCGCTGGCCGCGACCAGCCTGAATCTGATCCTGGGTTACGGCGGCATGGTGGCGCTGGGGCATGCCGCCTTCTTCGGCGCGGGCGCCTACGCGGTCGGCATCCTGGCCATGTCGGGCGTGACGTCCGCCTTGATCGTCTGGCCGGTGGCCATGCTGTTGGCGGCGGTGCTGGCCTGCATCACGGGGGCGATTTCGCTGCGCACCCGCGGCGTGTATTTCATCATGATCACGCTGGCCTTCGCGCAGATGCTGTTCTACATCTTCATCTCGTTGCGCCAGTACGGCGGCGAGGACGGGCTGAACCTGCCGGGCTATTCCAGCCTGCCGGGCCTGGACCTGGCCAATGACGTCAGTTTCTATTACCTGGTGCTGGCGCTGTTCGCGCTGATCATGTGGGTGTTCGGCCGCGTGGTGACCTCGCGCTTCGGCACCGCCCTGCAAGGCATACGCGAGAACGAATCGCGCATGGAATCCATGGGCTATCCGGTCTATCGCATCAAGCTGATGGCCTTCACGCTGAGCGGCGCGGTGGCCGGCCTGGCCGGCGCGCTGCTGGCCAACCACAACCTCTTCATCTCGCCCAGCCTGATGCACTGGACCCAGTCGGCCAACCTGCTGATCATGGTGCTGGTGGGCGGCATCGGCTTGCGCTATGGCGGCGTGGCCGGCGCCGTGGTCATGCTGACCCTGGAGGAAGTGCTGCGCCTGTGGACCGAATATTGGCATCTGCCCCTGGGCGTGCTGCTGTTGTGCGTGGTGTTCGGCGCGCCGCGCGGCCTGGTCGGGCTGTTCGGCCCCCTGTTCAGCGGCCGCGCCGCTGCCACCCAATCCGGCAAGGCGGGATCATGAACGCAGCTGTAACGCCAGCCCTGCAGGCCACGGGACTGGTGCGCCGCTTTGGCGCGCTGGTCGCCACCGACAATGTGTCGCTGTCCCTGAACCCGGGCGAGATCCACGCCTTGATCGGCCCCAATGGCGCGGGCAAGTCCACGCTGATCCATCTGCTGTCCGGCACGTTGACGGCGGACTCGGGCAAGCTGACGGTGGGCGGACGCGACGTCACCAGCATGAACGCCCACCAGCGCGTCGCGGCCGGGCTATCGCGGTCGTACCAGATCACCAACATCTTCAAACAATCCTCGGTGCTCGACAACCTGGTGCTGGCGGTGCAGGCGCACGCCGGCAGCAGCTTCCGCTTCTGGAAGCCGCGCGCCGCCGAATCGGCCCTGTACGAGCAGGCGCGCGAGCTGGCGCGGGAATGCGCCATCGACGCCAGCCTGCTGGAACGCCCGGCCGGCACCTTGCCGCACGGCGAACAGCGCAAGGTCGAATTCGCGTTGGCCCTGGCCGCACGGCCGGCCGTGCTGCTGCTGGACGAACCCATGGCGGGCATGGGGCCGGATGAAACCGTGCGCCTGACCGAACTGATCGAATCCATGCGCGGCCGCGCCGCCATGCTGCTGGTCGAACACGACATGCAGGCGGTGTTCCGCCTGGCCGACCGCTTGTCGGTGCTGGTCTACGGCCGCGTCATCGCGACCGGCACCCCTGGCGAAATCCGCGCCAACCCGGAAGTGCGGCAAGCCTACCTGGGCGACGAGGAGACCGCGTGATGCTGACCATCGAATCCGCCAAGAGCGGCTATGGCGCCAGCCAGGTGCTGTTTGGCGTGGACCTGCAGATCGGCGCGGGCCAGGTCGTGACCTTGCTGGGTCGCAATGGCATGGGCAAGACCACGCTGCTGCGCACCTTGTTCGGCCAGTTGCCCCTGCGCGGCGGCAAGATCCAGTTCGCGGGCCAGGACATCAGCGGCTGGAGTCCGGACCGCATCGCGCGGGTCGGCATGGCCATCGTGCCGGAAGGGCGGCAGTGCTTCCCGAACCTGACGGTGCGCGAGCACCTGACGGCCTTCGCCGCTGCGCGCAATCCGGACATCGGCGAACCCTGGACGCCGGAGCGCGTCTTCGAACTCTTCCCCCGTCTGCACGAACGCGCCCGCAACATGGGCAACCAGCTTTCGGGCGGCGAACAGCAGATGCTGGCCATTGGCCGGGCGCTGGTCACCAATCCGCGGCTGCTGATCCTGGATGAGGCCACCGAAGGCCTGGCGCCCAAGATCCGCGAGGAAATCTGGAATTGCCTGGCGCGCCTGCGCCAAGCCGGCCAGACCATCCTGGTCATCGACAAATACGTCGAACGGCTGCTGAGCCTGGCCGACCGCCATGTGATCCTGGAGCGCGGCAAGGTGGTGTGGACCGGAGACTCGCAGGCGCTGGACGCCGATCGCGGCCTTTGGGAACGCTATCTGGGCGTGTAGCAAGAAAGCTGCAATGTAAACAGGCAAATGCCGGCAGTCGTGACATAAAAAGCAATAAATCGACATTTACATTGCAACAGTGCAACTTAGGACGCCCAGGCGTCTTACAAGCGTTTGCTCCTGTTTCAATTGGAACCACTGTTCTCTACACTTGTCGCGCCGGACGTGCCTCGCGGGTACGCCAGCAACAGGCTCATGGCTGGACTAGCGGGGCAAGCGCGCGGCGAAACATCGTTACACAACGAAAGCCTACCCATGCGTCCCCTTCACGCACGTTACGTCTTATCAGGCAGTAAGGAAGACTTTGCATGGCGAAATGGGGTTTGCGCAGAAAATCGTTGATGGCGCTGTTGCTGGCGTGCCTGGTCGCCCTGGCGCCGGCGGCCCTGATCGGCTGGCAGGTGCTGGACGGGGTCAGGGAGCACTTCGGACGGGCTTTCTCCGACAACTTCACGCAATTGAACCGCCAGCGCATCCTGGCGCCGGTGTCCCGCGAACTGGCCCTGTCGCTGCGGCTGGCGGATAGCGAGGTCACGCGCCGCTGGCTGCGGCACGAAAGCGATCCGGCCGCGCGCGAGCTGTTCTTCCGCGAAGCCGACGGCTACCGCCGCGATCTGCTGGGACGCGCCTACTTCATCGCCAGCGCCGCCTCGGGCAATTATTACTTCAACGACGACCAGCCCCTGTCCGAGACACCACGCTACACGCTGAGCAAAGGCGCTGCCGACGACGCCTGGTTCTACCTGACGCTGGCGTCGCCCGCCAAATACAACATCAACGTCAACCCGGACCTGAAGCTCAAGACCACCAAGGTCTGGATCAACGTCCAGGTGCGCGACGGCGACCGGGTCATCGGCTTGACTGGTTCCGGTCTGGACGTAGGCGGGTTCCTGCGTGATTTCGTCAACAGCGGCCAGCCCGGGGTCACGCCCATCATCGTCGACGAGGAAGGCGCGATCCAGGCGCACATGGACGCCTCGCTCATCGCCTACAACTCTGGCGCGGGCGGTGTTGCCCGCGGCACGGTATTCAACCTGCTGGACGGCGGCGAAGGCCGCGCCGAGCTGGCCGCGGCCATGAAGGCGGCGCGGACCGACCCGCAGTCGGTGCAGTCCGCCTGGGTCAAGATGGACGGCATCCGCCAGCTGGTTTCGGTGGCCTACATGCCGGAACTGCACTGGCACGTGCTGACGGTGGTGGACCTGGGCGCGGCCCGGGTGCTGGACACGGATTGGCTCTGGCCCGCGGCGATCGGTCTGGTGGTGCTGTTCGCGGCCATGCTGCTGTGCTTCGGCTACGCCATCGAACGCCTGATGCTGCGCCCCTTGCGCCGCCTGCAGCAGTCGGCGCGGGCCATCGCCGACGGCAGCTACGACGTGCGCCTGCCTCCGGGCGGCCAGGACGAAATCGGCGATCTCAGCCGCGCCTTCGGCGTGATGGCGGACAAGGTGCGCCAGCACACCGCCGAACTCGAAACCAAGGTGCGCGAGCGCACCTCCGAACTCGAGGACGCCAATCGCGCCATGGCCGCCGCGCACAAGAAGATCGACGATTCCATCGATTACGCCAGCCTGATCCAGCGCGCCATCCTGCCGGACCGCCAGCTGACCCAGTCCCTGGGCGCGCACCATTTCGTGCTGTGGAAACCGCGCGACGTGGTGGGCGGCGACTTCTACGTATTCCGCTCCGACGGCGCCAACTGCCTGCTGGGCATCATGGATTGCGCCGGCCACGGCGTGCCCGGCGCGCTGATGACCATGCTGGCCCGCGCGGCCATCGACTTGGCAATCGCCGAGGCCGGCCCGGCCGACCCGGCGGCCATCCTGACCCGCACCGACAGCGCCATCCGCGCCATGCTTGCGGACGCGCAATTGCCCCGTGCGCTGGCCACGAATACCGATGCGGCCCTGGTTTATATTGACCGCCAGGCCGGTCGGCTGCGCTATGCGGGCGCCAAGATCAGCCTGTACACGAGCAACGGCGAGGAACTGCGCGAGGTGCCCGGCGGCAAGCGGGCGCTGGGAGACAAGCGCACCGAGATCTACGAAAACATCGAACTGCGGATGGAACCCGGCTGGACCTACTACCTGGTCACGGACGGGTTCCTGGACCAGGCGGGAGGCGAGCACGGCTTTGGCTTTGGCAATACGCGGTTTGCGGAAATGCTCAAGACGCACGCGCGCCGGCCGTTAACCGAACAGGCGGCCGCCTTTACCCAGGCGCTGGCAGAGTACCAAGGCGGTCGGCCGCAGCGTGATGACATCACCTTGCTGTCGTTCCGTTTCGAATAAACGTTATCAGGGCGGTTACCCCCATGAATGCCTCCGATCTTTACGCATTGGGCGAACGGTTCAACCAGAATCGCACTCTGTTGTGCTTCAACGGACCGACTTCCCGCAGCCTGATCGAGGAAATCGGCAATGCGCTCAAGAACTATCTGAACGCGGAGCACGCGCGGCCGGCCGAGGCCATGGACGTTTTCTCCGTCTACATCGAGATGATCCAGAACATCCGCCAGTACGCCGCGCTGCATGACGACCTGGACGCCTCGGCCACCGTGGTGATCGGTCGCCGCGATGAAAGCCGCTACGTGGTGTCCGCAGGCAATCTGGTCAAGGCGGAGGACGGCGAGGCGCTGGTCGCCCGTATCCAGGAATTGGCCGCGCTGGACAAGGCGGCGCTGAAGGCCGAGTACAAGGCGCAGCTGCACAAGCCGCGCGCCCAGGGCGTCGCCTCGGGCGCCGGTCTGGGGTTGATCGATATCGCCCGCCGCGCCGGTGCGCCGCTGGAGGCCAGCCTGACGCCCGCCACGGCGCCCGGACAGGCTTTCTTCAGCCTGAGCGTCGTGATCTGAAGGCGTGCCCGGCCAAGAATATATTTGGAGCAACTAATGAACGATTTGAACATTCCCGGGACCCAGTCCACGCCCGCCATCACCGCCGACACCGCAGCGGGCGTGCTGGCGATGCGCGGCGACTCCTATCCCGAGAATTCCTTCGAGCTGTTCGGCCCCGTCATCGAATGGGTCGAAGCCTATCTGCTGAGCAGCGCCGTACCCCTGAAGCTGGAACTGGAACTGCTTTACCTGAACACCAGCAGCATCAAGTCCGTCATGGACATCTTCGATCTGCTGGAGGCTGCCCACAACAAGGGCCGCGAGGTCAGCGTCACCTGGTTCTACGACATGCGCAATGAGCGCGTCGGCGAACTGGCCGAGGAATTCAAGGAAGACTGCACGTTTCCCTTTTCGGTTGTCGGCCGCCAATGAAATCCGACGCCGCCCAGCTGGACAAGCGCATCGCCGAATTGCTGGCGGACCCGGCCTATCAGGGCCATCCGTTGCATGAAGCGCTGGACGCGCTCTGGCGGCATACGGCCGAGCAGATGGCGCGCATCGAGCGCGTGACCCAACTGTCGGACGCCTACCAGAGCATGGCGCACGAGCGCGAGCTGGGCCTGTGCGACCGTTTCGACCGGCAATTGCGCCGCCTGACCCGCATCGCGCGCATCTCGGACCATTACCAGAACATGATGCGGGACCTGAACTCCGCATTGCAGGAAACCTCCAATCGCGATCCCCTGACCGGCCTTTTGAATCGGCGCGCCTTGATGGAAATGATCAAGCAGGAGGTCCTGCGCGTGTCTCGTGGCGGTTCGACTTTCGTCGTGGCGATGTTGGACGTGGATCACTTCAAGTCGGTCAACGACCGCTATGGCCATGAAACAGGCGACCGCGCGCTGGTGGAACTGGCCGGTGCGCTGGGCAACAACTTGCGTGAATACGATCTGTGCGGCCGCTGGGGCGGCGAGGAATTCCTGGTGCTGCTGCCCAGCACCCAGCCCGAGGACGCCCAGCGCGTCATGGACCGGCTGGTAGGCGCGGTGCGCGCCCTGGCGATCACGGTGGGGGATGGCGTGTTGAGATTGACGGTCAGCATAGGCATGGCATACCACCAGTTGGGAGAAACCTTCTCTGAAACGCTTAGCCGCGCGGACCAGGCCCTGTACCTGGCCAAGCAGGACGGACGCGACCGCGTCGAACTCGGGTTTCCGAAGCGCAGATGAAACCGGATCAGCTGTTATCCGGCATGGAGCCCCATATGCTTGATTCTTATCCAGGCGTTACCGACGAGCGCCCGCAAGGCGCCGCATGGCATCCGGGCACATACCTGGCGTCCATGGATAGGGCGCTGTTGCTGTTCGATTTCAACCCGGCCGGCTCCTTGTTGAACGCCAACGCGAATTTTCTCGCCTTGGTGGGCTACGCCCGCGAAGAGGCCCTGGCGCTGCGCCATGACATGCTGTGCGACAGCATGGACGAAGGCAAGGGCATCGTCGGCGGCGAGCAGGTCTGGGCCAGGCTGCTGGGCGGCAAGCACTTCACCGGCACCTGCCGCTACCGCAAGAAGGATGGCGGCTTTGTCTGGATCGAAGCCACCGACATGCCCATCGCCGGTGAAGCCGGCGAGGTCGTCCGCATATCCGTCATCTCCCGCAAGTCCATCGCGGACGCCGATCGCCAGGAAGAGATCCGCCTCCTGTTGCTGGGGATCAACGAAACCGGCAACGCCGTTGCGGTGTCGGGCAAAGACGGCCGCATCCTCTACGTGAACGACGGCTTCCAGCGCATGCTGGGCTTTGCCCGCGGCGACGCCGTGAACCAGGAGCTGGGCGAACTGCTGGCCGGCGGCCGGCCGGACGGCGGCACGCGCGAAGAGCTGGGCCGCCGCATCGCCTGCCGCGAGGGCTACCACAAGGACGTGCTGGTCTACGACCGCGCCGGCCGCCCGCTGTGGGTGTCGGTGATGGCCAACTCCGTGTTCGACGAACGCGGCGCGCTGGTCAATATCGTGGACGTGCTGACGGATATCACGCCCACCAAGGTGCACGAAGTCCTGCAGCGCCGCGTGCTGCAAGCCATGGTCAACGAGGCCTCGGTGGTCGAGGTCATGAACATGGTGTGCCGCGAGGTCGAACGCCTGGCGCCCGAAGTCGCGGCCAGCGTCCTGCGGGTGGATGACGCCGGGCTGCTGCGGCCGCTGGCCGCGCCCAGCCTGCCGCAAGCCTATACCGACGCCTTGGACGGCGTGGCCATCGGGCCGCAGGCGGGCGCTTGCGGCACCTCCGCCTTCCTGGGCCGGCCGGTGATCGTGCCGGACATCTCCACCGATCCGCTGTGGGACGATTATCGCCACCTGCCGCTGCCGGACGACGTGAAGGCCTGCTGGTCGTCGCCGATCAAGTCCAGCGACGGCCGGGTCATAGGCACCTTCGGTTTTTATTTCCGCGAGCGGCGTCTGCCCGATGATTTCCACCACCGGCTGGTGGACGTGTGCGTGTACCTGTGCGCGCTGGCGCTGGAGCGCGAGGAGGCTCGCGCCCGGATCCGCCAGTTGGCGTTCTACGACGAACTGACCGGTCTGCCGAATCGCAACCTGCTGCTGGCGCAGGCCGAGCAGGCCATCGCGCGCGCCGAACCCGAGCGCAAGCGTGTTGCCGTCCTGTTCCTGGACCTGGATCGCTTCAAGCAGGTCAACGACACGCTGGGCCATCCCATAGGCGACGCGTTGCTGCGCGACGTGGCGCAACGCTTGCGCCGCCTGGCGCGCGCGACCGACATCGTGGGCCGCCTGTCAGGCGATGAGTTCGTGATGCTGATGCCGGACTTCGAACACGGTCGCCTGACGACCGCGGCGGAGCATGTGCTGGTCGCCCTGGCTCAGCCATTCTCGGTGGGCGGCATCACGCTGAATCCTTCGGTCAGCATCGGCATCAGCGTGTTCCCGGAGAACGGGCGCGACATGGATACGCTGCTGCGCCATGCCGACATGGCGATGTACCAGGCCAAGACGGCGGGGCGCAACCGCATCTCTTTCTTCAGCGCCGAGATGAACCGGCAGGCGCAGGAGCGCCTGGCGCTGGAGGCGGCCTTGCGCGACGCGCTGGAGGCGAAGGCCTTGCGGTTGCACTATCAGCCGCAGGTGGGGCTGAAGAACGGCCAGCTATACGGCGTCGAGGCGCTGGCGCGCTGGCGTCATCCGACGCTGGGCGATATCTCGCCGGCGCGCTTTGTGCCGCTGGCCGAGGAATGCGGGTTGATCGGCGACCTGGGCGACTGGGCGGTGCACGAGGCTTGTTCGCAGCTGGCGGTCTGGCGGGCGAAGGGCCTGCGGGTGCCGTCGGTGTCGGTGAACCTGTCGGCGACGAATTTCCACAATCTGAATCTGCCGCGGTTGATCGAGGCGACGCTGGCCGAGTTTGGGCTGGCGGCGGCGGATCTGATGCTGGAGATCACGGAAGGCGTGGTGCTGGACGCGACGGCGGGTACGTTGCGGACGATCGCCGAGCTGCATCGCTTGGGGGTGCGGCTGTCGATGGACGATTTCGGGACTGGCTATTCCAGCCTGGGGCATTTGCGGCGACTGATCGTGGATGAACTGAAGCTGGATCGCAGTTTCGTGCAGGGGCTGGAGAGCGATGACGCGGCTAGGGCGTTGACCAGCGCGGTGATTCGTATCGGCGAGAGCCTGAGCCTGCCTGTGGTGGCTGAAGGCGTTGAAAATGAAGAGCAGCGGCGGTTCTTGATCGAGCAGGGGTGTGCGGCGGGGCAGGGGTTTTTGTTTTCGCCGCCGTTGCCGGCTGCTGATCTTGAGGAGTGGTTGCGGGGGCGGCCGTAGGTTTTTTGGCTGCTGCTGCTGCTGCTTCTGTGGCTTCCGTTGGTTCTTAAGACGCCAGCCGCGTCGGGGGCCGGCGGGGCGCGGGGCAACGATTGCGGTCCGGAGCGTTCGCTCCGGACTACCCCATCCTCATCCTCGTCACCGCCTGCGGCGGTTCCTTCGGATTCCGTCGGGCTTATCGACGCCCCGCGCCCCGCCGGCCCCCGACGCGACTGGCTCGGTCGGTTGAAACTTTACGGGCGCTGGGGCGGGTGGTTTGCTTGGCGTTCTTGGCGCCGGTGGCGGTTGGCGGAAGGTCTTGCGGGGCCCGCCCCAGATCGGCCGCGCGGGCGGCCGATCTGGCGCATACGCTTGGTCTTGCGGCTGCTACTGCGCCCGCGCCAGCGCCCGCGGCTGCGCCGGCGGCTGCGGTTGCTGTCGCCGGCGCTGCAAGCTGGTGTCACGGGGCGCCATGTCTTGCCGGCGGTGCGCCCGCTTCTTACTTCGACGCTACCGTTTCCGGCGGTACCGGGTTCTCCCAGCCGCCGCCAATTGCGCGGATCAGGCCTACGGCCGAGCGCGCTTGTTCACCGCTCAACTGCACCGCGACGCGTCGCTGCAGCAGGACGCTGCGGTCGGCTTCGATGACGTCCAGGTAGCTGATGGAGCCTTCGCGGTACTGCGTGTGCGAGAGCTTGGCGGCGCGGGCGGCGGCGTCGACGGCGGCGTCTTGCGCCTTGGTCTGGTCGGCCAGGATGCGCAGGTTGGCCAGGTTGTCTTCCACTTCGCGGAACGCGTTCAGGATGGTCTGGCGGTAGACGGCCACGTCTTCCTCGTAGACGGCGCGGGCGCGGTCCAGGCCGGCCTGGCGGCGGCCGCCGTCGAAGATCGGCATGGACAGCGCGGCGCCGACCAGGGGGCCCAGCAGGAAGGTGCGGCTGGACCACTGGAACAGGTTGCCCAGGTCCGAGGATTCGTAGCCGAAGGCGCCGGTGATGTCCAGGCGCGGGAAGAAGGCGGACTTGGCCGCGCCGACGCGGGCGTTGGCGGCGGCCATGGCGCGTTCGGCGGCGGCGATGTCGGGGCGGCGTTCCAGCAGGCTCGAGGGCAGGCCGGCGGGGATCGACAGCGCGACCTTCTGGATGGGCTGCTCGGGCATGGCGAAGTCCGACGGGGCGCGGCCCAGCAGTACGGCCAGGGCGTGTTCGGAGGCGGCGCGGCGGCGGTCGATGCCCAGGGCTTCGGATTGCGCGCTGGCCAGTTCGGCCTTGGCGCGGGCCAGGTCGAGTTCGCTGATGTCGCCGGCGTCGTAGCGGCGCTGGATCAGTTGCAGGGTGTCGGTGCGCAGCTTGACCGTCTGGCGGTAGAGCTGCGATTCGGCGTCCTGTTCGCGCACCAGGAAGTAGGTGGTGGCGACGTCGGCCTGCAGGGCCAGCAGCACGGAACGGTATAGGGCTTCGCTTTGCTGGGCATCGGCGCTGGCGGCGTCGTAGGTGGAGGCGACGCGGCCGAACAGGTCCGCTTCGTAGGACACGGCGCCTTGGGCGCGCCAGGTGGTCACGGGGCTGGTCGGGGTGCCGTCGGGCAAGCCCTGCGACACGGCCGAGGGGCGCTGGCGGTTGGGGCCGAAGGCGGCGTCCAGGTTGGGGAAGAAGCCGGCGCGGGCTTCGCGTTGCAGCGCGCGCGACTGGGTCAGGCGGGCGGCGGCGGCCTGCAGGTTCTGGTTGGCCTTCTGGGCTTCTTCCTGCAGCTGGTTCAGGCCTTCGTCGCCGAATACCTTCCACCAGGCGCCGCGCAACGCGTCTTCGGACGGCTCGGCGGTTTTCCAGGTGCCGGCCTCGGAAGCGGGCAGGGCGGCTTCCTTGAAGGCCGCGGGCACCGCGGCCGAGGGGCGTTCGTAGGTGGGGCCCACCGCGCAGCCGGCCAGCACGAGCAGGACGGCAAGCAGGGCGGAACCGCGGGTCAGTCTTTTGATCATGATGACTATTCTCTTGTGGGCGCCTCCCGCCTGCGGGGCGGAAGGCGCTGTCTAGCTACTCTGGTGGTCCGGCTCAGGCGTGATGTTGCGGGGCCGGCGGCGCGTTCGGGTCCAGGTGCGGTACGCACACGGGAGCCTCGTGCGGTGCGGCGGAGTGCAGGGTCTTGCCGCCCAGCGTGCGCAGCAGCACGTAGAACACGGGGGTCAGGAACAGGCCGAACAGGGTCACGCCCAGCATGCCGAAGAACACGGCGATGCCCATGGCCTGGCGCATTTCAGAACCCGCGCCCGAGGACAGCACCAGCGGCACCACGCCCATGATGAACGCGATGGACGTCATCAGGATGGGGCGCAGACGCAGGCGGCTGGCCTCGATGGCGGCGTCCAGGGGACTGCGGCCGTTCATTTCCAGCTCGCGGGCGAATTCCACGATCAGGATCGCGTTCTTCGCCGACAGGCCCACCAGCACCATCAGGCCGATCTGCGTGAAGATGTTGTTGTCGTTGCCGGTCAGGTAGACGCCCGTCAGCGCGGCCAGGATGCTCATCGGCACGATCAGGATCACGGCCAGCGGCAGGGTCAGGCTTTCGTACAGCGCCGCCAGCACCAGGAACACCAGCAGCACGCTGATCGGGAACACCCACAGGCCGGCGTTGCCCGCCAGGATCTGCTGGTAGGTCAGGTCGGTCCATTCCATCTTCATGCCGCGCGGCAGGGTTTCGGCTGCGACGCGTTCGGCCGCGGCCTGGGCCTGGTCGGACGAGTAGCCGGGCGCCGGACCGCCGTTGATGTCGGCGGCGGTGTAGCCGTTGTAGCGCACCACCATTTCCGGGCCGAAGGTCTGGTTGACGGTGACGAGCGAGGACAGCGGCACCATTTCACCGGCAACGTTGCGGGTCTTCAGTTGCAGGATGTCGTCGGCGTGCGCGCGGAATTGCGCGTCGGCTTGCGCCCGCACCTGGAAGACGCGGCCGAAACGGTTGAAGTCGTTGACGTACATCGAGCCCAGGTAGATCTGCATGGTGTCGAAGACTTCCGTCACCGGCACGCCCAGCTGCTTGGCCTTGACGCGGTCCAGGTCCACGTCCAGCTGCGGCACGTTGATCTCGTAGCTGGAGAAGGCGGGGCCCAGTTCAGGCGTCTGGCGGGCCTTTTCCAGGAACGCTTGCTTGGCCTTGTCCAGCTCGGCGTAGCCTGCCGCGCTGCGGTCTTCGATCTGGAACTTGAAACCGCCCAGCGTGCCCAGGCCCATCACGGGCGGGGGCGGGAACACGGCGATAAACGAGTCCTGGATGGCCGCAAACTTCTGGTTGAGCGAGCCCGCGATGGCGTCGCCCGACAGCGCGGCGTTCTTGCGCTCTTCGAAGGGCTTGAGCATGACGAACACGATGCCGGCGCTGGAGCTGTTGGTGAAGCCGTTGATGGACAGGCCGGGGAACGCGATGGTGCTCTGCACGCCGGGTTCCTTCAGGGCGATGTCGCTCATGCGGCGGATCACCGAGTCGGTGCGGTCCAGCGAGGCGCCGTTGGGCAGCTGCGTGAAGGCGATCAGGTACTGCTTGTCCTGCGCGGGCACGAAGCCGCCGGGCACCAGGTAGGAGACGCCGACGGTGGCGGCCACCAGCACGGCGTACACGCCCATGGCGCTGGCCTTGCGGCGGATCACGCGGGTCACGCCCGTGCCATAGGACTCGGACGCGCGGCCGAACATGTTGTTGAACCAGTTGAAGAAGCGGCCGAAGACGCGGTTCATGCCACGGGTCAGCCAGTCGGGCTTGTCGTGGTGGCTCTTGAGCAGGATGGCCGACAGCGCGGGCGACAGGGTCAGCGAGTTGAAGGCCGAGATCACCGTCGAGATGGCGATGGTCATGGCGAACTGCTTGTAGAACTGGCCGGTCAGGCCCGTCATGAAGGCCAGCGGCACGAACACCGCGCACAGCGTCAGCGCAATGGCGATGATGGGGCCGCTGACTTCACGCATGGCGCGATAGGTCGCATCGCGCGGACTCAGGCCCGCCGCGATGTTGCGCTCCACGTTTTCCACCACCACGATGGCGTCGTCCACCACGATGCCGATGGCCAGAACCATGCCGAACAGCGACAGCGCGTTGATGGAGTAGCCGAACATCAGCAGCAGGGCGAAGGTACCCACGATGGAAACGGGCACTGCCAGCAGCGGGATGATGGAGGCGCGCCAGGTCTGCAGGAACAGGATCACCACCAGCACCACCAGGGCGATCGCTTCCAGCAGCGTGGTCACCACGGCCTTGATGCTGGCGCGCACGAATTGAGTGGGGTCGTATTCGATGCGGTATTCCACGCCCGGCGGGAAGTCCTGCGACAGCTCGGCCATGGCGGCGCGCACCTGGCTGGACACGTCCAGCGCGTTGGCGCCCGGCGACTGCATGATGCCCATGCCCACCGCCTGCTTGTTGTCCAGCAGCGAACGCAAGCCGTATTCCTGCGCGTCCAGTTCCACGCGGGCCACGTCCGACAGGTGCGTCACGGCGCCGTCGGGCGAGGTCTTCAGGATGATGTCGCGGAATTCCTCTTCGGTCTGCAGGCGGCCGCGGGCATTCACGTTCAGCTGCAGCGGCACGTCGCCCAGCGTGGGGGAGGCGCCGATGACGCCGGCGGCGACCTGCACGTTCTGTTCGCGGATGGCAGCGACCACTTCGCTGGCGGTCAAGCCGCGCTGGGCGACTTTCTGCGGGTCCAGCCAGACGCGCATGGAATAGTTGCCCGAGCCCCACACCGTCACTTCGCCCACGCCGGTGATGCGGGCGAGGCGGTCCTTGACGTTCAGGATCGCGTAGTTGCGCAGGTAGGTGATGTCGTAGCGGTCATTGGGCGAAATCAGGTGCACCACCAGCGTCAGCGTGGGCGAGCTCTTGGCCGTGGTCACGCCCAGGCGCTGCACGTCCGGCGGCAGGCGCGGCAGCGCTTGCGACACCCGGTTCTGCACCAGTTGCTGAGCCTTGTCCGGGTCCACGCCGAGCTTGAAGTTGACCGTCAGGGTCAGGTTGCCGTCGCTGTTGGCCTGCGACTGCATGTACAGCATGTCCTCGACGCCGTTGATGGATTCCTCCAGCGGCGAAGCCACGGTTTCGGCGATGACCTTGGGGTTGGCGCCCGGATACTGCGCACGCACGACCACGGACGGCGGCACCACTTCCGGATACTCGGAGATGGGCAGCTGGAACATGGCCAGCAGGCCCGCCAGCAGCACCAGGACCGATAGCACGCCGGCGAAGATCGGCCGGTCGATGAAGAATTTCGAGATATTCATGGACGTTCTCGTTAGACGCGCCGGCTCAGTTCAGCTTGGCCGAGGCGGTCTTGACCGGGTTGCGTTGGGCCGCAACCATGGGGACGACGGTGGGGGTCACGGCATCGCCGGGACGGATGCGCTGCAGGCCGTTGACGACGATGCGTTCGCCGGCGGCCAGGCCCGAATCGACCACGCGCAGGCCTTCCTGGTTGGCGCCCAGCTTGACCTGGCGATAGACGGCATGGTTCTTGTCGTCCAGCACCAGCACGTAGCGCTTGTCCTGGTCGGTGCCGATGGCCTTTTCGTCGATCAGCACGGCCTGGCGCGGTTCGCTGCCGCCCAGGCGGACACGGGCGTACAGGCCGGGCAGCAGCTGGCCGTCGGCGTTGTCGAACTCGGCGCGCACGCGGATCGTGCCGGAGGTGGTGTCCAGGCGGTTGTCCACGGACTGCACGACGCCGGTGCGCGAATAGCCTTCCTCGTTGGCCAGGCCCAGCTCCACCGGCACGGCGCCGGCGCGGCCGCTGCGCGCGGGGTTCACATAGCGCAGGAAGGTTTGTTCGTCCACGTCGAACGATGCGTACATCTTGGAGACCGACACCAGCCGGGTCAGCGGCACCGACGCGGCGCCGGCCGCCACCACGTTGCCTACCGTGACCTCGGCGCGCGACACGCGGCCGTCCACGGGGGCTTCGATGCGGGTGTAGCCGAGGTTCAGCTTGGCATAGTCCAGCGCGGCCTGGGCGCCTTGCAGGTTGGCGGCGGCTTCGCGGGCGGCGTTCTGCTTTTCCTCGAAATCGCGGCGGGCGATGGCGTTGTCCGTCAGCAGGCGCTGGCCGCGGGCCAGTTCGCTGGCGGTGTACGAGGCGCGGGCCTTCGCGGCGGTCAGGGCGGCGGCGGCGCGGTCCACCTCGGCCGCGTAGGGGCGCGGGTCGATGGTGAAGAGCACGTCGCCCTTCTTGACGATGCTGCCGTCCTGGAAGTGCACGGCGGTCAGGGTGCCCGACACCAGGGGGCGGATGTCGACGCGGTCGATGGCTTCCAGGCGGCCGGAGTAGCGCTGCCAGTCCACGATGGTCTTGTTCAGCACCTCGGCCACTTCGACCGGGGGCGCCGAGGGGGCGGTCTGCGCCTGTGCGGCATTGGCGCCAGCGGGAGCGCGGAACAGGGCATAGCCGCCGCCGGCGGCGATGATGGCGGCAAAGACGGCGAGCACAGCAATACGATTGCGCGAAACCATGGTGTTTCCTTGAGAGATGATGGGGCGAAAGCGCGCTTGCCTGGATGAGCCTGGGGGCGGGAGGCGGCTGCGGCGGCCTGGGGCAGGCCTGTCTTCAGGATCTGGCGGAAATGCTGCGGTGCAGCATGAAATGCTGCTGCGCATCCCAGGCAAAGGCGCCTGATCGGGGCGGGTCTTTGCTTTGCCGGAATCTGAGGATAGGCATGCCCTTTGATGGCGCCTGGCGGCAAGGGCACTTCAAGATGGTTTGCATTCTGAGCGGTTTAGGGGGTCGGATAAACCCTGATGTTTCGGCAACACTAGTCGTAAGGATCGACTAATCAGCATCGAAATCGGGTTATGCTCCGTCCACACCGACTATTTCCCCAAAGGACACCGTCGCCATGGACCGTTTTCAGGCTATGCAGGTGTTTGTGCGCGTCGTGGACGCCAATAGCTTCACCCGGGCGGCCGACAGCCTCTCGCTTCCGCGCACCACCGTCACCACCATCATCCAGAACCTCGAACGCCTGTTGGGCGTGCGCCTGCTCAACCGCACCACGCGCCGTATCGGCCTCACGCCTGACGGCGCCGGCTATTACCAGCACTGCGTGCGCATCCTGGCCGACGTCGAGGAAACCGAGGCCTGCTTCCAGGAAGCGGCCCTGCGCCTGAAGGGCAGGCTGCGCATCGATGCGCCCACCTGCATCGGGCGGCTGATCCTGATCCCTTCATTGTGTGATTTCCACGACAAATACCCCGACGTGGAGCTGGTGCTGGGCTTGGGCGACCGCCCGGTCGACATGGTGCAGGAGGCCGTGGATTGCGTGATCCGCGCTGGCGACCTCGAGGATTCCAGCCTGGTCGCGCGCCGCATCGGCACCCTGCAGAGCGTGACCTGCGCCTCGCCCACCTATGTGGCGCGCCATGGCCTGCCGCAGAGCATCGACGAACTGCGCGACCACCACGCCGTGCACTATTTCTCCAGCCGCACCGGACGCAATTGCGCCTGGGACTTCCGCGTCGACGGCAAGCACCAGGAAGTCGAAATGAAGGGCGTGGTGTCGGTGAACGAGTCCGGCGCCTACCTGGATTGCGGACTGAAGGGCTTCGGCCTGATCCAGACCCCGCGTTACATGGCGCTGCCGCATCTGCAATCGGGCGAGCTCATCGAAGTGCTGCCGCAATGGAAGCCCAGCGCCACCGCGATTTCGGTGCTGTATCCGCAAAGCCGCCAGCTGTCGCCCAAGGTGCGCGCCTTTACCGACTGGGCCGCCGAATTGTTCGCCAGCTGCCCGCTGCTGAGCGGCCGCGACGAGACCGACCCCGCCGCCGCCAGCTGCGGCGTGTACGCGCGCCAGACCGGCCAGGCGACCATCCAGACGTCCGCAGCCCCCAGGCCGGCGCTCGAGGAGTACCTGCCGCCGCGCCGCCGTACTGCGCGCGAAGAGGCCGCGGAATACGCTTTGTAAGCGTATGGGGTGGGGGGCGGATCCGCCCTCCGCCTGGAGAATCACGGGAAACCCCGTAGTAAATACAGACCTTGCGTCCCTCGAATTCCACGAAACGTCTGTATAGTCCGACAGTCAAAGCCTACAACGTCCTTACTGTCGATCCGCTCCATGCAGCCTGTACTACCCGCTTATCTGATCGCCCGTTGGCTTTTGTTGCTCGTGCTGTTGGCGGGGGTGTACTTCCTCAGCGGTTTCCTGGTCCCCGCGCTTGCCGCACTCATCATCGGCCTGGCCAGTTGGCCCTTGTACCAGCGCCTGCTCACCCGTTGCGGCGGCCGCAGCGCGCTGGCCGCCTCGCTGGCGCTGCTGGTGGTGATCGTCGTGCTGATCGTGCCGATGTCGTTCGCGCTGTCCTACGCCATCAAGGAAGCCAGCACTTTCTTCGCCTGGGCCATCGCCGCCAACCGCCATGGCGTGGCCGTGCCCAACTGGATCACCTCCATGCCCGTGGTGGGCGAGCGCCTGGGCCAGTACTGGGAATCCTATATCGGCCAGCCGCATGCGTTGGGCGCCCTGGTCGAGGCCGTCAGCGGCGAGCATCTGGGCAATATCTACCGCATGGTCCTGGCGGCCACGGGCAACGTGTTCCAGCTGCTGCTGACCGTGCTGTTCATGCTGATCACGCTGTTCTTCGTCTACAAGGACGGCATCCGCATGGTGGCCCAGCTGGATGTGCTGGGTGAACGCATCCTGCCGGCGCGCTGGCAGCGCTTTTCGCGCGTGGTGCCGGCCACCATCAATTCCACCGTCACCGGCATGGGCCTGATCGCCCTGGGCGAAGGCGTGGTGCTGGGCATCGCCTATTGGGTCGCGGGTGTGCCGTCGCCCGTGCTGCTGGGCGTGGTCACCGGCTTCATGGCGCTGATACCGGGCGGCGCGCCGCTGTCGTTCACCCTGGTGTCGCTGTACCTGGTGGGCTCGGGCCATCTGGTGGCGGGCATCGCCCTGATGGTCTGGGGCAGCGTGGAACTCTTCATCGTCGACAAGACCCTGCGCCCGCGCCTGGTGGGCGGACCGGTCAAGCTGCCTTTCCTGCCGACCTTCTTCGGGCTGGTGGGGGGCGTAAAGACGATGGGCATCGTCGGGCTGTTCGTCGGTCCCGTGCTGATGGCCCTGCTGGTGGCCGTGTGGCGCGAATGGGTGCACCATGAGGTGCAGGAACGCGATGCCGCCCGCATCAATCCTCCCGCTCAACCCCCTGCTGCTTGAATGCCATGTTGTTGCCTGATGATCAGATAGCCGTCCTGCGCGAGCAGGGCTTCGTGGTGGCGCGCCAGTTCGCCAGCCCGGAACAGGTAGCGGCGCTGCGCGCCCTCGCCGAACGCCATTTGCGCGACCACGCCGCGCCCATCGAATACGAAGCCGACCTGCGCTATCCCGGCGCGCCCGAGTCGCGCGCCGCCGAGGGCGGGCTGACCGTGCGCCGCCTGCTCGGCGCCTACGGCCGCGATCCCTTGTTCGCGCAATGGGCCACCGATGCGCGCATCGGCCAGTGGCTGGGGCGCTACTTCGGCGAAACGCCGGTGTTGTCCACCGTGCACCACAACTGCGTGATGACCAAGCATCCCGCCTATGGCAGCCTGACCGGCTGGCACCAGGACATCCGCTACTGGTCGTTTTCCGACACGGACCTGGTGTCCACCTGGCTGGCGCTGGGCCCGGAAACCCGCGCCAACGGCGGCCTGTCCTTCATCCCGGGTTCGCACGCCGCCGCCTTCACGCCGGAACAGTTCGACCAGCAGAAGTTCTTCCGCGACGACGCGCCCCAGAATGCCGAATGGATCGCCCGCGCGGTGTGTCCGGAACTGCAGGCGGGCGACGTGGTGTTCTTCCATTGCCGCACCCTGCACGCGGCCCAAGGCAACGCCAGCGATCGCGTGAAGCTGTCGCTGGTGCACACCTACCATCCGCAGTCCTGTCACCCGCTGCCGGGCACGCGCTCGGCCAGCCAGCCTGGCGTGCCGCTGCTTACCAAGGCAGCCTGACGTAATTGGGCAGCGCCGCGTTCAGCGGCGCTGCCCTGCCTATCCTGGGCCGCAGCCGCGGCGCCATCTTCCCACCCGCCGTTGCGCCGGGTGCGGCCACTCATGAATTGATCCTTACCTAGGTCCGGACTCGCGCCTGGACGGTCAGTGACCCTCTTTTTCTTCCGCGTCTTGCTTCAGGCGGGACTGATCGCGGACGCCTTTCCACGGGGCTGGCAGGGCCGCATTTACAGAATGGGCCTAGTCCTATGCCTTGCGCGGATAGGAGCGGACTAGCCCGATGGGCGGCCAAAGCGGCGAAATCTACGATGCAGTTGTTGAGTACGCGAACTGAAAAAGGCCAGTCCCCAACGGCCCGGCATCCGGAGTGTACGCAGCAAGGAACTGCCCGAAACGGCGATTTCTCCTCACCTCAAAACCCCAACTCAAAAGACTCATCATGAAAAAGACCCTCCTGACCGCCGCCCTGGCCATCGCCGGCTTCGCCACCTTCGCCAGCGCCCACGCCGCTGACGGCACCATCGAATTCACCGGCAACATCACCGCCAATACCTGCTCCATCAACGGCGGCAACGGCGGCGAAAACTTCACCGTGGCGCTGCCCACGGTGTCGTCCAAGACGCTGGAAGTCGCGGGCGCCACCGCCGGCCGCACGCCGTTCAAGATCGCGCTGAGCGGTTGCACCTCGGATCAGCCGGTTTCGGTGCACTTCGAAGGCGGCCCCACCGTTTCGCAGGAAACGGGTCGCCTCATGGTTGACGCCGGCGGCGCAGAAAAAGTTGAACTGGGCCTGCTGAACAACTCGTTCGGCGAAATCAAGGCCGGCGCGGCCATCGGCCAGCAGAACTCGCAGATTGTGAACCTGGCCAGCGGCAAGGCTGACCTGGACTACTTCGTCGAATACCACTCGCTGGGCAACGCCACCGCTGGTGCAGCCAACTCGCGCGTGCAGTACTCGATCTCCTACCAGTAATGCGCCGGCTCGGCGGCCGCTTCCCGGGGCCGCCGAGACAGGTGTTTCCCTGCAAGCCGTCTCACCCCGCTCCCCGAGACGGCTTGGAAGGAAACCGACCATACACGCAGCATCCACCACCAAGGGCTACATCATGAAAAATCTACGCCGCACCCTGATGGCCACCGCAGCGCTCGCAGCGGGCTGTTTCGCACTCCAGGCGCAAGCCAGCGTCGTGATCGCCAGCACGCGCGTGATCTATCCGGCGCAAGAGCGCGAGGTCACCATCAAGCTGAGCAACGACGGTCGCACGCCCGCGCTGATCCAGTCCTGGCTGGATGACGGCAACATCACGGATGCTCCGGAAAAGCTGAAGGTTCCCTTCATGCTGACGCCCGCCATTTTTCGCGTGGACCCGGGCAAGGGACAGACGCTGCGCCTGATCCATACCAAGGAAGCGATGGCGCAGGACAAGGAAAGCCTGTACTGGCTCAATGTGCTGGAAGTCCCGCCCAAGGCCCAGGCCGGCGAGGACGCCAACCGCCTGCAGATCGCGTTCCGCACGCGCATCAAGGTGATGTACCGCCCGCAAGGCCTGCCGGGCCTGGCGGAAGAGGCGCCGGCGCAGTTGCGTTGGGAGGTCGCTCCCGCCGCGGCGGGCAAGGGCTACGCGCTGAAGGCCAGCAATCCCACGCCCTACGTCGTGAATCTGGGCAAGGTGAGCCTGCAGTCGGGCGGCCAGTCCTTCGACGCCGGCGCCGGCTACGTCAAGCCGGGCGAGTCCGCGCTCTTCCCCATCGCGGGGATGACGTCCGCGCCCGCCGCCGGCGCGCAGGTCAAGTTCAACAGCATCAATGACTGGGGCGCCAATGTCGAAGGTTCGCTGCCTTTGACGTCGGGGCCCGCGTCCGCCGCGCGCTAAGCCGACCCGCCGCGCAAGCGCGCGGCGCCACCTTCCAGAAAACCTCTTTGCGACGGATGCCGGCAACGGCATCCCGGGGAGGGTTTTGCCCAGCGTTTTCACCGACTCCACTCTTTCAACGCCGCCATCATGAAGCAAATCCTTTCAAAGCTCCTGTATACGCGAGATTGCGCCAGCCTGCGCTTGACGCCCCTGTGCGCGGCACTGCTGGTGGCCTTGGCCGCGCATGACCAGGAGGCGCGCGCCGCCGACACCGCCGCATCCGGGAACATGGTGGCCTCGGTGGAGTTCGAGGACGCCTTTCTGATGGGGGGGGCGGGCCAGCGTACCGACCTGTCGCGTTTTGCCAAGGGAAATGCGGCGGCGCCCGGCAACTATTCGGTGGACCTGTTCATCAACCAGGGCTATGTCGGCCGCGTGGAAATGCCGTTTGCGCCGGTCGCCGGCGAGGCGGCGGCGCAGCCCGTGTTCGACCGCCAGCTGCTGCAACGCATCGGCGTCGACCTGGGCAAGCTGTCCGCCGAGGCGACCGACAAGCTGGCGCAAGGCGACAGCCTGCGTCTGAACGACATCGCCGCCGGCGCAGGCAGTGATTTCGACTTCGGCGACCAACGCCTGGACCTGAGCATTCCCCAGGCCTCCATGAGCCGTCACGCCCGCGGCTATGTCAGTCCGGAACTGTGGGACTCGGGCGTGAATGCGGCCATGCTGAATTACGACTTCAATCTGTACAACTACCGCAACAACGCCTTTGGCGGCACGCAGCGGCAGGGCTATCTGGGCCTGCGCGCGGGCGCCAACCTGGGCGACTGGCGCCTGCGCCACAATGGCTCCTACTCTTTCGATTCCCAGGGCCGCCGCCAATATCAGAACGTCTCGACCTACGCGCAGCGCGAGATCGTGGCGCTGTCGTCCCAGCTGACCCTGGGCGAAGCCTACACCAGCGGCGAACTGTTCGACTCCACGCCCTTCAAGGGCGTGCGCCTGGCCAGCGACGACCGCATGCTGCCCGATTCGCTGCGCGGCTACGCGCCGGTGGTGCGCGGCGTGGCCAACAGCAACGCGCGCGTCACCATCCGCCAGAACTCGGCCATCATCTACGAAACCACGGTGGCGCCTGGCGCCTTCGAAATCACCGACCTGTACGCCACCGGCTACGGCGGCGACCTGGACGTGTCGGTCCAGGAAGCCGATGGCAGCGTGCGCACGTTCTCCGTGCCCTACGCGGCCGTGCCAATGTCGCTGCGTCCCGGCGTGAGCCGCTACAGCGTGGCGGGCGGCGCCGTGCGCAACAAGCAGCTGTCCAAAAGCCCGCATTTCGTGCAGGCCACCTACCAGCGCGGCCTGTCCAACCTGGTGACGGGCTATGCCGGCGCCACGGTGGCGCAGAACTACACCTCGGCACTGCTGGGCGGCACCCTCAATACGTCCTTCGGCGCCGTGGGCCTGGACGCGACCCAGTCGCGCCTGTCGATGAATGGCGCCACGCATACCGGCACCAGCATGCGGGCCAGCTATGCCAAGAGCCTGCCCGCCACGGGCACCAACGTCTCCATCGCGGCGTACCGCTATTCCACCGGCGGCTTCTACGGCCTGAACGAAGCCATGAATTCGCTATACGGCTACGGCCAGTACCGTTATTCCGGCAGCATGGTGCGCGAGCGCAACCGCGCCTCGCTTGTCATTAGCCAGCAACTGGGCGGAGAGCGCGGCAGCATCAACCTTACCGGCTCGGCCGTGGACCATTGGAACCGCGACCGCCGCGACGTGAACTACAGCATTGCCTACGCCAACACCTACAAGAGCATGGGCTACAACCTGACCGTCCAGCGTCAGCGCGACAGCCGCCAGCAGATGGGCACCGCGGTGTACGCGACCTTCAGCATTCCGTTGGGCAAGAGCAGCCCGCTCAGTCTGTCGACCAATGCTGGACGCGATTCCAACGGGCGCATGCAGCTGCAAAGCACGCTGTCCGGCTCCACGGGCGAGGATCATCAGCTGTCATACAGTTTCAGCGCCGACCACGCTTCCGGCGGCTCGGGCGGCAGCATGAACGGCGGCAGCGCCAGCATGCTTTACCGCGCGCCTGTCGCCGATTTCATGGGCAGCGCGGGTGTGGGGACGGGTTATTCGCAAAGCTCGGTCGGCATGCGCGGCGCGGTCGTCGCGCATCCGGGCGGCCTCACGCTGTCCCAGCCGCTGTCGGAAACCTTCGGCATCGTCGAAGCGCCTGATGCGGAAGGCGCGCGCCTGCTCAACGCCTCCGGCGTGCGCGTCAACAGCCGCGGCTATGCCGTCGTGCCGCATCTGACGCCGTATCGCATGAACGCGGTGGATATCGATCCCAAGGGTCTGTCCACCGACGTCGAGTTGCAGGTCACCAGCCAACAGGTGGCACCGCGCGCAGGCGCGGTCGCGATGCTGCGGTACGCCACGGTATCGGGCCGGTCGGCGATGTTGCAGGTCCTGCGGGCCGACGGCAAGCCGCTGCCCTTCGGTGCCAGCGTGCAGGACGAGCACGGCGTCGAGGTCGGGCTGGTCGGGCAGGCCAGCCGTATCCTGGCCCGCGGTCTGCAGGACATGGGCCAATTGACTGTCAAATGGGGCGAGCAGCCTGACGACAGTTGCCGCATGAACTATGAGCTGCCAGTCATGGAAAAAGACACGCGTTCCGACGGCTATTGGCAGGTCGAAACCCGCTGCAATTAGCAGTTCCTCTCTATATCTATCGTCGATCGGAATCGCAAAATGAACACGTTTCGAAAGCTGCTTTTACTTGGCGCCGCGCTACTGGCGTTGGTCTTTTCCTCCAACGCCGCCGCTGGTACCAGTTGTTTCAGGAACTGGCAAATGGGGGTGGTCCTTCCCGCCGAACTTGAGCTCGACCCCAACGCGGCTAACGGTGAGGTGCTGTGGTCAAGCACATTTGTCCCTCCGGTACTTAGAGTAGGCGAGTGCTCCTCGAGCGGCGAAAGCACCCTGACTTTCCGCGGCGGTCAGGAGTCGGGTCAGCCGGTGGGTGTCTACTCTTCTGGAATCCCGGGAGTAGGCGCACGCTTCAAAGCGAAATTTAGGAATTGCCCTCAGGGTTACTGGCCGGTAGTTTGCAAATTGACCCTTAAGGATGACCCAGGGCCGATCGAACTCTACATCGAACTGATCAAGATCGGGCCGTTTCGCCCAGCGGTAGTTCCGTGCTGCGGGGGGGGGGTAGGTCTCTTTGACCTCCCGTTCCCCGAAGCTCCGTACATATATTTCTCATTTGCAGCGGGAGTCTCCGTAGTAATGAAGAGGCAGCCGACTTGCTCATTTCCATCGAACAGCAGTATTCAGGCTTCATTGGCCACTGTCTCCGCGGGCAGTTTCAGGGGTGTCGGTTCCACGTCGCCTGAACGGCCCTTCAAGATTGATCTGAGCTGCAAGGGCGGAGATGGCGTAACACCGATGGATGCGTACGTCACGCTGACGGACGCCTCCGATCCCGGCAACCGTTCCACTGTATTGACGCTGTCGCCGGAATCTGGGGCCAAAGGCGTCGGGGTCGAAGTCTTGAGCGGGACCACGGTGCTGGGATATGGCGCGGATTCGAATGAGCTTGGCAACCCGGGTCAGTGGAAGGCAGGCACCGTGTCTCCCGGGACCAGCGTCTTTTCCATACCTTTGACGGCACGCTACGTGCAGACGGAATCGGTCGTGACGCCAGGATCCGCCAACGCCCGCGCCACCTTCACGATGAGCTATCAGTAGCGGCCTGGCGCTTGCGCGCGGCGGCCCAGCCGCCACAGCAGCGCCGCCGCGGCCAGAATCGCCGCGACATTGAATTGCATTGCGCTGGCGAACGCTTGCGCATGGCGTTCGGCGGCGCTTGCGCCGGCGTAGGCTTCCAACGTTGCGCTGAACAGCATGCCCGCCGCCGACACGCCCAGCGCCGCGCCCACCTGCTGCAAGGTCGACACCACGCCCGCCGCCATGCCGGCCTGCCGGTCCTCGACGAAGCCCAGCGCCAGGTTCACCAGCGGCGTATTGACCGCGCCCTGGGCCGCGCCCAGCCATACCAGCGCGGGTAGCAACGACCACGGCGCGAGGCTGGCGCCGGCCGCGCCCACTTGCAGCATCAAGGCCGCGGTGGCGCCGCCGTACAGCAGCGCAGCCAGCGCGATGGCGCGCGTGCCGAGGCGCGCCACCAGCCGCGGCGCGGCTATCGACCCGGCGATGAAACCCACGCTGGCTGGCGCGAAGATCAGGCCGGCCGTCAGCGCGTCCAGCCCGAAGCCCGTCTGCATCAGCAGCGCGTAGCAAAGGAACATGGCGCTGGCGGTGGAGAACACCAGCAGCACCAGCAGGCAGCCCGCCGCGAAGCGCGGTTGCGCCAGCAAGGCCATGTCGACCAGGGGCGCGCCGCCACGGGCCGCGATGCGGCGCTGCATGCGCGCGAACAATGCCAGCGCGACGACCGCAGCCGTGCCGCAAGCCACGGTCCACGCAGGCCAGTGCCGCGAGGGGCCTTCGATCAGCGCCAGCAACAGCAAGGTCAGCCCGGTTCCCGCCAGCGCCGCGCCGGGCCAGTCCATGCGCGCGCCCGAAGGCTCGCGCGATTCCGGGATATGGCGGGCCAGGCGCCACGCCAGCAGGCCCAAGGGCACGTTTAGCAGGAAGATGCCGCGCCATGCCAGGCCGAACAGGTCGGCGTGCACGATCCCGCCGCCCAGCACTTGCCCCGCGATGGCCGCCAGCCCCAACGTCATGCCAAGCAGGCCAAACGCCCGCTGCCGTTCGCGGCCCTGGTAGCTGACGCGGATCAGCGCATAGACCTGCGGAAACAGCATGGCCGCCGCGGCGCCTTGCAGCACGCGCGCGGCGATCAATGTGTCCGCGGTGGGTGCGACGCCGCATAGCGCCGAGGCCAGCGCGAATGCCGCCATGCCCAGCATGAACAGGCGCCGCCGGCCGTGGCGGTCGCCCAGCCGGCTGCCGGCGATCAGCAGCACGCCATAGGCCAGTTCGTAGGCGGCGATGATGAAGCTGATCTGCGCGAAGCTGGCGGACAGGGTGGACTGCATGCTGGGGATGGCGACGTTGACCACGAACAGGTCGAAGATCGTGATGAAGCCGCCCGACAGCAGCACGGCCAGGCCCAGGCGGCCCAGGACGGGCTGCTGCCGCGCGGCGTGCAAACCAGGGCAGGGGAGTGTGGAGGAAGACATGGAAAGCGCCATCGGAATCTGAATGGGCGCTATTCTGGAGAGGCTTTTAGCCTTATACAATTTAGCTGCTTATGCTATTACTGGGTGCAATAGACTCATGACCGCAACCGTAGCCCCGAAGCGCCTGGAGCGCACCCGCGCCGATCTGTCCGAGTTCCTGCGGCTGCGCCGCGAACGGCTCAGTCCCGCCGAACTGGGGCTGCCCGCCGGCGGCCGCCGGCGCACGCCGGGCTTGCGCCGCGAGGAAGTCGCCGCGCTGGCCGGCGTGGGCCTGGCCTGGTACACCTGGTTCGAACAGGGCCGCAACATCAGCGTGTCGGCGGGCTTCCTGGAAAACCTGGCGCGCGTGCTGAAGCTGGACGCGGCCGAACGCCGCCACCTCTACCTGCTGGCGCATCAGCGCCCGCCGTCGGAACCGGGCCGCACCTGGTGCACGGTGCCCGCGCAGGTACGCCGCCTGATGGACGACCTGCCCGCGCGCCCCGCCTACGTGCTCAATCTGCGTTGGGATGTGGTGGTGTGGAACGCGGCCGCGGACCGCGTGTTCAATTTTTCCGCGCAGGCGCCGGGGCGCAGGAATCTGCTGTGGATGTTGTTCGCGGGTCCGGCGATGCGCGAACTGTTCGTGGACTGGCCGGCGCAAGCGCCCGCCATGCTGTCCACGTTCCGGCGGGATTTCGCCAGCGCCGGCCAGGCGCCGGACGTCGGGGAGCTGGTGGACGAACTGGAGCGCGTGTCGCCCGACTTCAAGACCTGGTGGCGCGAACACGATGTGCACGGCTCCTGCATGGGGCTGCGCAGCCTGAGCCTGCCGGCCCTGGGCGCGCTGGCGTTCGAGCATTCCACCTTGTCGGTGGACGAAAGCCGGCACTTGCGGCTGGTGGTGTACGCGCCCGCGCCGGATGAACCGAAGGCGGCGGATTTCGAACGCTGGCTGCGAGCCGCGGCGACGCGGCGTGCCAAGGCCGCGCGTGGCACCAGCGAATAGGCGCGCCGTGGGTCTACGGCGCGGCCGCGCGCGGCTCCTATAGTCGGGTCTTCGCCGCATTCCTGCGTCCTGGCGGACGCATCCCCCGCCCATGTCCACCGCCACGCTTTCCCGCCGTCACGCCTTGCTGCTGTTGGGCGTGGTGGTGCTGGCCTGGGGCTTTACCTGGATCGTCAACAAACTGCTGTTGCAGCACATGACGCCTATCTGGGCGGCGGCCGTGCGCAGCATCGCTGGCACGGCCGCATTGCTGGCGCTGGGACTCGCGCTGCGCCGCGTGGCGCGGCCGGTCAAGGCCGACCTTCCCGTGATCTTCAGCGTGGGGCTGCTGCATATGGGCGCCTTCGCCGCGCTGGTCAGCCTGGGCATGCTGTACGTGCCGGCGGGCCGCTCGGCCGTGCTGGCCTACACCACGCCGCTGTGGGTGATCCCTGGAGCCTGGCTCTTTCTGGGTGAATCCGTGGGCCGCGCGCGGCAAGCCGGATTGGCGCTGGGCCTCTTGGGTCTGGCCGTCATCTTCAATCCGCTGACCTTCGACTGGACCAATCGCGATGCCTTGCTGGGCAATGGCCTGATCCTGCTGGCGGCGCTGTGCTGGGCGGCCAACATCGTCTACGTGCGCGCGCACCGCTGGGTCACGCCGCCGTTCGAACTCGCGCTATGGCAAGCCCTGTTGGCTTCGGTTGTGCTGTCGGCCGTGGCCTATGCCGCCGAAGGCCCGCCGCGAGTGGTGTGGAGCGCGGACCTGGCGTGGTTGCTGGGGTATGCCGGCGTGTTCGGCATCGCGGTGGCGCATTGGGCTGCCGTAAATGTAAATCGAGCATTGCCCGCGGGCGTGACTGCAATCGGACTGTTGGGCGTGCCCGTATTCGGTCTGCTATGCGCGGCCGTGTTCCTGGATGAGCCGGTCAGCGCCTCGCTGCTGGCGGGCATGGCGCTCATTGTGGGAGGGATCGCGGCTGGGGTGATCGAACGTCGCGCTTGACGGCTGGACTATCGCAGGTATATCGTAAGATATATGTCGTAAGATATAACTCGTGCGATAGACACCGGAGGTAAACCATGCGTGATGCCCAATTCCTTACCGCATTCGTGCGCCGAGCCCGCCAGAAGCCGCAGGGCCGCCACGGTCATTCCCATTCCCATCATCCCCATGCGCACCACCGCCATCACGGCGAGGGCCATGGCCACCATCAACGCCATGCCGGCGCGGGCGGCGACTGGTTCTCCGGTCCGGCCGACGAGCGCGGCGAAGGCGGCGGCTTCGGCGGCGGTTTCGGCGATGACGGCCGCGGCTGGACCCGCAGCCGCAAAGTCAGCGCCGACGACCTGCAGCTGATGCTGCTGGGCCTGCTGGAAAAGAACCCCAGCCACGGCTACGAGCTGATCAAGGCGCTGGGCGCGCTCAGCAACGGCTTCTACACGCCCAGCCCCGGCATGGTGTATCCCGCGCTGACCTATCTGGAAGAGCTGGGCTACGCCACCGTCGAGCAAGAGGGCACGAAGAAGCGCTATCACCTGGCGGAGCCGGGCCGCGCGCATCTGGACGGCAACCGCGAACGCCTGGCGCTGATGTTCAACAAGCTCAAGCACGTGGCGCGCAAGATGGACTGGATGCGCCAGGCCTGGAGCGGCCAGCCGCGCAACGTGGGCCCCGAAGGCGAAGACACCGCCACCGGCTGGCTGCCCGAATTCGTGGCCGCGCGCCAGGCGCTCAAGCGCGCGCTGCTGGACCGCACCGACGCCTCGCCGGCGGAGCAGCGGCGCATCGCGGCCATCCTGGCCCGCGCCACTGAGGACATCAATGGCCAGGCCTGTTCCTGAAGACCTTATTCCTGGAGTATCCATGACCCGCAACGACCTGAATGTCGAACGCGTCCGCCACAACCTGAAGATGCGCACGCTGACCGTGGCCAGCGTCGAACGCGTGGCCGGCCTGATGGCCCGCGTCACCTTCACCGGCGACGAGCTGCAGGACTTCGTGTCCGCCTCGTTCGACGACCACGTGAAGCTGTTCTTTCCCGCCGATCCGTCCTTGCCGCCGGCGCTGCCGGTCGTGACTCCGGACGGCATCAAGTTCCCCGAAGGCGCGCCCAAGCCCGCCGCCCGCGACTACACGCCGCGCTTTTTCGACGCGGCGCGCAAGGAACTCGTCATCGATTTCGTGCTGCACGGCGATGGCCCCGCGTCCACCTGGGCTGAACAGGCCGAACCCGGCCAGCAACTGGGCATAGGCGGGCCGCGCGGCTCCTTCGTCGTGCCGACGGGCTTCGACTGGCATGTGCTGATCGGCGATGAAACCGCCTTGCCCGCCATCGCCCGCCGCCTGGAAGAGTTGCCGGCCAGCGCGCAGGCGCTGGTGCTGATCGAAGTGCCGGATGCCTCCAATGAAATCCCGCTGGCCACCGCGGCGCAGGCTTCGGTGCGCTGGCTGCATCGCAACGGCACCGCGCCGGGCTACAGCACCCTGTTGCTGGAAGCCGCGCGCGAGCTGACGCTGCCGCCGGGTGAGGGCTATGCCTGGGTGGCCGCGGAATCAGCCGCGGCCAAGGCGGTGCGGGAAATCATGGTGGCGCAGCACGGCGTCGACAAGAGCCGCATCCGCGCCGCCAGCTACTGGAAACGCGGCGCCGTGGCCGTGCACGAATCGCACGAAGGCTGAATCGATGCGTAGGCTGGCAAGGGGATAAAGACCTTCAGCCGCCAGCCAACGCCAGCAGGTTGCGCACGCGCCCGCCCGCGCCTTGCTCGCGCACCGCCAGGCCCAGCACCGCGCGCGGCCAGTCCAGCGCGAAGGGGCGATACACCACGCCGTCGGGACGCAGATGGCGCAGCGATTCCGGCACGATGGCCACGCCCATGCCCGCCGCCACCAGGTTCACCGCTGACGACAGTTGCGGCGCGCGCTGGCCGATCTGCGGATTCAGTCCATGCTGGCGGCAGGCCGCCATGATGTCGGCGCTAAGTCCATAGCCGGATTTGCGCGAATACAGGATGAAGCGTTCCTGCTCCAGATCGGCGGGCGCCAGCCGCTTGCGCCGCGCCAATGCATGGCCCAGCGGCAGCGCCACCACCAGCGGTTCCTGCGCCAGTTGCGTGAACGCCAGGCCGCCGTCGAGCGCGAAGGGCGGCCGCACGAAGGCCGCGTCGATCGCGCCGCTGCGCAGCTGCGCCACCAGCGTTTCGCTATCGCCCTGCGACAGCGTCATTTCCACGTCCGGATAGCGCTGCCGGTACTGCCGTATCAGTTCCGTCACCACGCCGCTGAAGGACGCGGACTCCGTGAATCCCAATGTCAGTTCGCCGACTTCGCCGCGCGCGGCCCGCTGCGCCGTACGCACGGCGGCCTCGGCGCGTTGCAGGATATCCTGCGCGCAGACCAGGAAGGCGCGTCCGGCATCGTTCAGCGCGACGCCGCGGCCGGTGCGATCGAACAGCGGCGTGCCGACTTCCTGCTCCAGCTGGCGGATCTGCTGCGACAGCGGCGGCTGCGCCATGCCCAGCTGTTCCGCGGCGCGGGTGAAGTGCTGGGCTTCGGCGGTGGCGACGAAGTAACGCAGATGGCGCAGTTCCATATCTGTACTTTTAAAGTATTGATTATAAATTTTCCATATATTGGACATTCTATTGCGACGCGCCGATCATGCATACATCGACGACACCCGCAAAGGAATCCGCATGCATGCCCCCATCAAACCCAGCACCCTGTTGCGCCAGCACCTGGCCCGCGACATCGTCGTGGCGCCCGGCGCTTATGACGGCATGTCCGCGCGTCTGGTGGCCGCCGCGGGTTTTTCCGCTGTCTACGCCAGCGGCGGCGCCATCGCCCGCGCGGCAGGCTATCCGGACATCGGCCTGCTCAGCTTTACCGAGGTCATGGACCGCGTGGAAAAGATCGTGGACGCCAGCGGCTTGCCGGTGGTGGCCGATGCCGATACCGGCTTCGGCGGCTCGGCCAACGTGGAGCGCACGGTGCGCATCATGGAACGCGCCGGCGTGGCGGCCTTCCATATCGAAGACCAGTCCTTTCCCAAGCGCTGCGGCCACCTGGACGACAAGAGCCTGGTTCCCGCCGAGGAAATGTGCCGCAAGGTGCACATCGCGCGGCAGACCCTGAGCGACCCCGATGCGCTGGTGATCGCCCGCACCGACGCCATCGCCGTCGAAGGCTTCGAGGCCGCGCTGTCGCGCGCCGAACGCTACCTGAAGGCGGGCGCGGACATGATCTTCGTGGAAGCGCCCGAGACGCTGGAGCAGATCCGCGCCATCGCCGAACGCCTGCCGGGCCTAAAGCTCATCAACATGTTCTACGGCGGCAAGACGCCGCTCACACCGCTGGCCGACCTGGCGGCCATGGGCTACCGCCTGGCGATCATTCCGTCGGACCTGCAGCGCGCCGCCATCCACGCCATGCAGGCCACGCTGGCGGCGATCAAGCAGACGGGCGACAGCAGCGCGCTGGCCGATCAGCTCACCAGCTTCAAGGAGCGGGAAGAGATCGTGCAGACGCGCCGCTACCTGGCGCTGGACGCGCAGTAGGCGCGCGGCGCTAGCGGGTGCAGCGGCTGGGCAGGCTCAGCGGCCACAGCCGCTGGTTGTGCGAACCATACAGCGTGCGCATGCCGCATACCATTTCCACCCGCGCCACCTGCTTGCCGGAGGCGTCGATGATCATCGACTGCTCCACCGTGGACACCACCGCGCGGCCGTTGCTGAACGGCGCGACCGCCCGGTAATCCGCGGCGATCGCGAGCTTGCCCTGCGCGTCCACGTAACCGTAGCCGCTATCGATGCCGACCGGCGCCAGGCCCTCGCGCAGCGGGCCCAGCGCGTCGAACGCGGGACCGGCCAGGGCGCCCTTGCCGTCCAGCGCGCGCATGCCGCGGTTGGACACGCGCGTTACCGCGCGGCCTTCGGAATAGGCTGACGCAAGACCCTCGACGGAGAGCCGCTTCTTGCCGTCCAGGCCGGTGTAGTCGGTCATCTCCCGGTTGCCCGCGTAGTAATGCCGCAGCAGCATGTCGGAGCCCTGCGGCCAGCGCCATTCGCCGGCGGGCAGCGCGGTCACGGTCTTGCCTTGGTCGTCGATCAGGCGCGGACCGTCTTCGCCCGTCAGCAGGGCGCGGGCGGGCTCGCCGCGGAAGGTGCCGGCAGTGGCGGACAGCGGTGCGATCTGCCATTGGCCCTGACTGTCCAGATAGCCCTGGCGCGGCTGGCGGCGCAGCACCGTCCAGTCGCCCATGCGCACGTAGTCCGCGTCCTCCATGTCGACCGCTTCCGAGCCGTCAGGAGCAATGGTCCAGCGGTGCTTGTCGTCGCTGGCCGCAATGGCGCCGTCGCTGTCCACGCCGACCGAGAGCTTGGGCCGGAAGGCGGTCAGTGCGCGGCCTTCGGCGTTGAAGACGGCGGCGGGACGTTCGTACTCTTCCTGCTGCGGGCCGGCCTGGCGCAGCTTCCAGATCTTGGCGGCGATGCGTTCGGCGCTGTGGTGGCTGGGCGGCACGATCCACTTGCCTTGCAGGTCGATGACCCCGACGCGGTCCTGGCCCAGCGAGGCGACCGCCTGGCCGTCCAGGAAGAGGCCGATGTCCTGGAACGCGGGCGCGGCGATTTCCTTGCCGGCGACGAAGTCGTACAGGCCCCAGGGCGAGCCCTCGGCCGCGGTCTTGAGGAAGCGGACCACGCCGGGGGCGACGATCTGCGCTTCGAAGAAATCGCGGGGCAGGTCGTAGGTCTTGCCGTTGCGGTCCAGCATGCGGCTCACGCCATCGGCGTAGGCCGGCGCATAGCCATGGCGGAACGGCCCGATGTGCTGCTGCGCGGGCAGATCCATGGGCTTGCCCATGGCATCGAGCAGCAGCAGGCCCGCGGCGGTCTGGGCGGCGTAGCGCAACTGCTCCGCCTTGAGTCCTGCGGCTTCCGCATCCGCCTGCGTGTCGTAATCCTCGTCGGATCCGTCCAGCGGGATGATGCTGCGCCAGGCCGGGTCGGAGGCAATGCCGCCGTCGGCCAGCAGCAGGCCGGCGCCGTCCTCGGTGCATTGGCAGTGGTCCTGGGCCAGCAGGCCCAGCGCGCTGCCGGGTATGTCCAGCGGCAGCTCCTTGAGCGAGCGGCTCTTGGCGGCTTCCACGGTTTCGGGCTTGAGCAGCAGGCGGCCTTCATCGTTCAGCACGTTGAGCAGTTCGCCTTCCTGCTTGAACAGCCACAGCTTGCCCTGGCTGACCACCATCCTGCCGGTGTCCTTGAGCCAGGCGGGAGCCGTGTCGCCATGCAGCCAGCTGCCCATCGGCGTCAACAGGCCAACCGGCACGCGTTCCTCGTTCGAGAACAGCACGTAGCCGTTCTGGTCCTCGGCCACGAACAGGCCCGCGCCCAGCGTCAGCGGCTCCGCGCGCCCTGGAACCAGTGCCATCTGCTTGCCGCCAGACGGGTAGACGATGGCGTCGCCGTGGCGCTGCGATTCCTGGGCCTCGGCGGACGTGAGCGTGACGACGGGCTTGCCGCCGCTGTCCAGCACGACATAGGAATTGCGGCCGAACTCGGCGCTCCAGAATGCCTTGGTCACGGGCCTCAGGCTGCGGTAGCCCTGGTCCGCGCCCACGGGCTTGCCGTCGCGGTCCAGTAGCAGCGCATCGCCGTCGCCATAGGCGACGGCCATCGAGCCGTCTTCGCCCGGCACCGAGATGTCCTGATAGTTGGGCTCGATCACCCACTTCCAGTCCCGGTCCACCAGGCCGTACCGGCCTTCCTTGTTGATGGCGATATACAGGCCGTTGCCATAGGACTTGAAGATGCTGACATCGGCGTCGCTGTAGCGGCGTTCGCCGGTGCTGGAGCGGTATTCCGGCTTGTACTCCACCGTCGCCAGCGCCGGCACGCCCGCGCCCACGTGCAAGGACTGCACCCCTTCGTCCATCGGTTCGCCCACCGGCTGGCCCTTGCGGTCGATCAAGAGATAGCGGCCGTCCAGCACGGCCACGGTCAGGCCGATCTCGGCATAGTCCTGCACGGCGTCGTAGCGCGGCGGCACCGCCATCCGGCCTTTGGTGTCGATGAAGCCCCACTTGCCTTTCCATTTCACCGCGGCCAGGCCGTGACGGAAATCGCCCACCGCCTCGAAGATGGGCGAAATCGCCAGCCGGCCGTTCTGGTCCAGGAAGCCCCAGGCGTGGCGGCGCAGCGAATGATCGCGCGGCACGCGGTCGATGTTCACCAGCGCGGACGGCAGCAGCACTGCGGCGCGCTGGTCCGCCAGCGTGCGGATGCAGCCGTTGGCGTAGGGGCTGATATCGTCGTCGGCCGCGACGCTATACGGCTTCTCATCGATGCAGTACGAGTATTGCGCATGCGCCGACAGGGACGCGCCCAGCGCGGCCAGGGCGCAGGCAAGGCGGGTGGTGCGTATCGCGCGTGACTTCATGGTTGTTTCGCTTTGGCGTTGTCGGGGGCGAGTTCGAACTTGTCGGCCACGGGGCAATCCATTTTCTGCTGCGGCCAGGTGATCCTGCCCTGGTCGTCCAGGATAGTTACCGTGTCGCATACCTCGGTGAACGTGGCGATGGGCACGCCCTTGGTGTCGATGTACTGCGTGTTCCGGCCCTGATGGTTGCTGCGGACCAGCGCGCGTTCCTCGCTGAAGTTGCCGGCCCAGGTAAAGACGGGCGGAATCGCATAGCGTCCCGTCAGGTCGATGTAGCCATATAGCGTGCCGGAATACTGCAGGCGGCGCGCCACCGCCAGGCCGTTGTTCAGAGGGCCCAGCGTGTCGAAGTGCGGTCCCACGATGCGCTTGCCGCTGGCATCGATGAAGCCATGCCTGCCATTGCCCGAGCGGCTGCGATAGGGCGCCACGCCTTCGTTGGCGCTGCGGTCTTCCACGCTGTAGGTGCCGTCGATGCGCGTGATCTCGCGGCCTTGCAGGTCCGTCATGATGCTGACGGAATTTTCCGAGTCGTGGAACACGATGCGCTGCATGGTTGCCAGCGGCGAGCCGTCGCCCAGCTTGCCCAGCACGGTCTTGCCGTCCTGGTCGATCACGCGGTAGCTGGATCCGGTGTAGGCGCGCGCCAGTCCCTCGGGCTGCGCGAAGAAGGGATTGAACTCGCCATAGATGGCCGGGACCTTCATGTTGCCGCGCGCGTCGATGGCGCCCTCGCGGTCGTCATGCTCGATGTAGAGCCAGTGCTGGTACAGCTCCGTGCGCTTGGCCCGGCCGTCGGAGACGCGCGTGGCGCCGCCCTGTGCGTCGAACACCATGGTTCCTCCGCTCGCCAGCGCGCCCAGGTAGCGTCCGTCCTTCAGGCGCTCCGGCTTGCCGGTCACGGGCTCGCTGGACTTGCCGGTACGCAGGTTCACCAAGCGGTAGGTGGTATCGAAAGAGCTGCGGGCGCGCTGTCCGGAAGCGTTGTCCTCGACCAGCATGAGGCCGTTGCCCAGATACTCGAGCTTGTACGAGCTCTCCTGCGTGGCGGGCACCACCCATTTTCCCTCGCGGTTCATGACGCCCCAGCGATCCTGCTGCTGGACCTTGGCCCAGTCGTCTTCGAACTTCTCCATGCTTTCGTACACGGGCTTGACGGCGGGCGCGCCCTTGGCGACGTTCCAGATGCCCCAGCGGTTCTCGCGGTTTTCGTCCGGCGCGCGGTACTGGATCAGTTCGCCGTCGAAGTACCTGGCGCCGTCCAGCACCTCGGCCGGGACCGCGACGGCCTTGCCGCGGGCGTCGATCAGCTGGTCGCCGTCGCTGCGGCTGCGTCCCGAGGCCGCCTGCGCGTAGCCGCCGCGGAACGGACGGATGACGCTGTAGCGGGGCGGCACCGACCAGTTGCCGTCGGCATCGATAGCGCCATATTTGCCGTTGGCGGCGCGCACGGGCAAGGGCATGGACACGTCGTAGCTGGACATGTCCTCCCAGTCCGGGTTGGTCACGATCTTGCCCTTGGCCGTCAGGATGCCGAGAGGCTGCGTATAGTCCAGCGGCCGCAGCAGGGCCAGCGGCAGGCTGTCCGCGCTGGCCCGGCCGTGGGCGGACTCGCGGGCGGAAAAAGGCCTGATGTCGTAATCCTGCAGGCGAGCGAGGGTGTCTGCGTCCAGCAGCGGCTTGCCTTCGCGCGTATAGATCTGCAGCAGGCCGCCGCCGGTGTCGGGAGCGGCATCCGCGCTCGTCGCTTGCATGGCGGCTGCGGAGGCGTCCACTGCAGCGGCTGCTACGTCCATTGCGGCAGGCGTGGCGACGTCGACGGCCACGGTCTCGGCTTCCGAGGCGGCGGCTGCTGCGGCGACCGCTTCCTGCGCGGCAACTGCGGCGTCGGCCGAGGCCTCCACCGCCTCGCCGGGGCCATCATCAGCGACCGCGGCGGCGCCGGCTGCTGCGGCATCGGCTGCCGCGGCAGCATCGACCGCCATATCCTCGGCGCGCGGAGGCAGGGATGCCGTCACCCAGGCCTGCCCGTTGCTTAGCTGCACGCGGCCATTGCGCGCGTCTATCTTGCGGAAGTTGCCGGCGGGGTCGATCAGCAGTACGGCGTCGTCATCGATCATGACGCGCCAGCCCTCGCGTTCATCCAGGCCGATGTAATTGCCCTTGAATGCATGCTGGACGCCGAGCTTGCCGTTCAACAGCAGCGCTTTGCCCGCGCCTTTCTGCTTGACCAGCCACAGCCCCGGCCCCGCCAGCTGCACGTGCTCGTAGCGCTGCTTGTGGATGGTCTTGCCGCGCGGATCGACGAACGTCCAGCCCGCGTCGCGGCTCACCGCCAGCACGTCGCCGTCGCGCAGCGCGGGTTCGCGGGCGCGCAACACGTCCGGTGCGATCGCCCAGCGGGCCTGCTCGTCCAGCAGGCCCCACCAGCCGCTGTAGCGCGAATCGCGCAACTGGGCAGGCAGGTAGCCGCCGCTGGGCGCAGCCAGCGCCATGACGCCGGCGGGCAGCGCCGTCGCCTTGCCGGTTGCAGTGTTGAACAGGCGCGGCGGCATGGGCATCTCCATCGATGCCAGCTTCTGCCCCCGTTGGAAGCCCCAGGAACGCGTGCCCAGCTCGAAGGTCTTGACGATGTTGCCCTTGCGGTCGATCAGCACGTCGTGCCCGTCTTCCTCGGCCAGCGCGGTACCCTCGGCGTTAAAGCCCGTCGCCTCGGAAAAGCGCGGCTTGATCGCCCATTGCCCTTGCGTATCGATATAGCCCCATAGCCCATCCTGGTTCACGGCGGCCAGGCCGTTCTGAAAGGACTTGGCCTCCCGGAAGGACGGCGCGATGGCCATGCGGCCTCGCTTGTCGAGATAGCCCCAGCGTCCGGCGTCGTCATCGGCCGACCCGGTCAGCACCGCGGCCAGGCCTTCATGGAAGGCCTGCTGGCATTCCAGGTTGGCGCCGTTGTATTCGTTGTAGCCAGGGGCGCACTGGTCGATCCAGTTGGACCTGGCTTGCGCCGCGCCAGGGACGGCGGGCAGGGCGGCCAGCGCCACGGCCAGCGCCAGCGGTTTGAGGGCGAGCGGGGTCTTCATCGTGCAGCGGCGCGGGGTGCAACCGCGCAAGCGTAAAGGCCGGGCTGGGCGTGCCACATGGTCGTATGCCTGCCAAGAATGATGGGAAAGGCAGCACTGTAACCAGCGTCAGCCTGCAATTGCACGGCAAATGTAACTGTAGAAAACAAACCGTTAACAACACCGCTGCCGCTGCCCGGAAAGCGCGGTTTCAGCACTGCGATGGCATTCCCGCCATGCATGCAGCGGACAAAAAATAATCGGTTGATGCGTGCGCCCGGCGGCCCTGTAATGGACGCCGGTGCCTGCTTGCACGCAGGCGACGTTCCACTGCCGAGGTTCGCCATGCCCGTCCTGCGCAAGTCTTCACTGGATGCTTCTCAGCTGTTGCTGCTGGTCCTGGCAGGCGGCGTCATCATGGGCCTGGCGCTGGGCGTGCGCCACGTGCAGGGCCTGTTCCTGCTGCCCGTCACGATGGACCGGGGCTGGAGCCGCGAGACCTTCGCCATGGCGTTGGCGGTGCAGAACCTGACCTGGGGCGTGGCCCAGCCCTTTACCGGCATGATTGCCGACCGCTACGGCTCGGCCAAGGTGATCGCGGGCGGGCTGGTGTTCTATGCGCTGGGGCTGGTGGGCATGGCGCATGCCGCTACGCCCGCAGGGTTTCTGTGGACTGCAGGAGTATGCATAGGCATCGCGCTGTCCGGCACCGCGTTCGCCGCGATCTACGGCGCGCTCAGCCGGCTGGTGGCGCCCGAACGCCGCAGCTGGGCGCTGGGCGTGGCGGGCGCCGTGGGCGGCCTGGGCCAGTTCACCATGGTGCCGGCCGCGCAATGGCTGATCAGCGGCTGGGGCTGGGTCGCGGCCTTGCTGTCGTTCGCGCTGGCGCTGGCCGTGCTGCTGCCCTTGGCTTGGCCGTTGCGGGAGTCTCCCGGCCGGGAGCAGGGCGCGTCCGCGGGCGAGGCGGGGCTGTCCATGTCCGCAGCCATACGCGAAGCCTTTGCCCAACCTGGCTTCTGGTTGCTGAACCTGGGTTTCCTGGCCTGCGGCTTCCAGCTGGCCTTCATCGGCACGCACCTGCCCGCCTACTTGATGGACAAGGGCCTGCGCGCGTCCGACGCGGTGGCGGCGCTGGCCATCATCGCGCTGACCAACGTCATGGGCACTTATGTCTGCGGCGTCCTGGGCGGACGCCACCGCCGCAAGTACCTGCTGGCCGGCATCTACCTGCTGCGCACGGCCGCCATCGCACTGTTCGTGCTGCTGCCGCTGTCGTCATGGACCGTATACGTGTTCGCGGCGGTCATGGGCTTTGTCTGGCTGGGCACGGTGCCGCTGACCAATGGCCTGATCTCGCAGGTGTTTGGCGTGCGCTACATCACGACCCTGTTCGGCTTCGTGTTCTTCGGCCACCAGCTCGGCTCCTTCCTGGGCGTGTGGCTGGGCGGCGTGGTGTTCGAGGCCACCGGGTCCTATGACCTGATCTGGCTGGGTGCGATGGCGCTGGGCGTGTTGTCGGCGGCGCTGCACTGGCCGATAGACGACCGCGAGATTTCCCGCGTGCGCGCCGCGGGCGCGGCCGGATAGCGGGCAGCCTACGACGGGCGGCCTACAGCGGCCGGTGCTGCGTGCCCGCGCCCATGGTGATGTGCAGCATGCGACAGGGACCGGCCACCTTGAGCGTGTGCCAGATGCCCTTGGGGATCACATAGGCGTCGCCCGCCTGCATCCGCACGGCTTGCTCGCCCGTCGGCCATTCCAGCCGCAATTCCGCGGCGCCTTCGATCAGGCGCACGACCTCGTCGGCCTGCGGGTGCATTTCCCATTGCGGCCAGTCTCTCTCGAAGGCGTACTCGGACACCAGCCAGCCGAGGCCGAACCGTTCCAGTTCCTTTTCGGGTTGCGACCAGAAGGCGTTTCCGCCTTCGACGGCGGAGCAAGTGCCCGAGGCGTCCAGCAGGAGATAGTGCGACGACAGATTGGTAGTCATGTTGCGCTTCCTGGGGTGAGGGAGGTCGGGCCAGTGTAAAGCGATATCATGTGCATCTTCATCGGCTATAACAGGAGAGGGCGATGCGCCAGGGATTCGACGGGGTCAGGCCCGCGTCCGAGTCTTCCATCGAGATCGGCTTCTTCTATGAAGGCCGGCATTGCGTCGAACGCATCCGCGTCAAGCCCACCGCTGCCAACCTCAAGCGCGCCGCCGACCGGCGGGCCGCCATACTCGAGGCCATCGCGCGCGGCGAATTCGACTACGACGCCGAGTTTCCCAAGCGCGGCGGCGCGACCAAGCCATCACAGGGTTCCGCATGACGAGCGAAAAACAGCTGGACATCAACGATCTGACACCGGACGCCTTCAAGGCCTACGGCTGGATGTTGGGCAAGCCCATGCCGGACGGCAACGGCGTACCCCTGTTCTCCAACCAGGACACCGACTTCTGGCAGGAGCACCAGTTCAATACCGGCGCCGGCGGCGACGCCGAGCTGCTGTGGGTCAACTATCGCAGCCAGTCCTTTGAAATCTCCAGCCTGGAAAAGCATCTGCTGACGCAGCAGGCCATCGTGCCGCTGACGGGCGAGATCATCCAGGTCGTGGCGCGCAGCGCGGCTGACGGCAGTCCGGACCTGGCCACGCTGGCGGCATTCCGCGTGCCGCAGGGGCAGGGCGTCTGCATGCGTCCGGGCTGCTGGCACGCCACGCGCGTCACGGACGAGGAAGTCACCTGCCTGATGCTGACCCGCCGGTCCACCACCGTGGACCTGATCCAGCACCTGACCACGGATGCTTCCGCCAGCGAAAGCGCCATCGTGGCGATTCCGGTCCAACGGCTCGAAGCTCAGGCTCAGGCCGCCTAAACGCTGATCTTCGCCGCGAGTCGCGGCGTATTCCCGCTTACCGGCAGGCAGGCGGGATGGCAGACTGCCGCCTCCGGTCATAGCAACCCAAGAATTTCCCCATGAGTGAAGTGTCGATCGAGGCGCTGAGACGAAATCTCGCAGCCAAGATAAAGCAGGCCACCCAAACCCCCAGTCCACCGCCCACCCGCTGGCAGCGCCTGCGCCAGCGCTTCCTGACGCGCGATCCCAAGGCCCGCGGCCTGCGCGTCCTGACCGTGGTCACGCTGCTGTATCTCTACATCGAATTCAGCTTCAGCGCCTGGCTGCTGGACGTGATGTCCGAAAACGCCAGCAACCGCGTGGACACGGCCGAGGCATGGGGACGCCTGATTTCCGGCTTTGCGGTGGCCCTGCTGGTCTGGCCCGTCATCTTCGCGCGCACCCGCCGATGGCGGGTCACAGTGCCGTTGTTGATCGTCGTGTCGCTGGCCATCATCACCGCGGTGTATCAGGGGGAGCGCAAGCTGATCGACGCCCTGGTGGACAGCTCCACCGCCGAAAGCCGTGCAGCCGCCGTCACCGGCGCCTTGCTGCGCCAAGGGCTGGCGACCGGCACCGTCAGCGCCAGCATGCTCGATGGGCTTTGGGCCGACGAGAACGCGCAGTCGGTGGCCGGCAAGGCTTTCGTGGGCGTAGTGTCCTACATGGCCGCGCAATCCGACGCGGCGCGCCGGCAGACCATGGCGATCGCGCCCGAGGTGGTGCGCGCCGTGATCGAACAGAACGTGGGCGGGCGGGACGCGGAGTACCAGCGTTTCGTCGATAGCCAGGAAGATATCCGCGGCCGCCACAAATACTTCTACGAGCGCGGCATCCAGAACCACCAGAAAGAACTGGCGCAAATTCCGGCGCGCGCCGAGCGCGATTGGGAACGCTACCTGGACCGGCTGGACGCCAAGAACCGCAAGTGGGGTCGCGCCCGCCTGCGCGACCGCAGCGGCGAGCTGGTGCCCGGCTTCGTGGCGCCGCGCGTGCGGGACGAAGTGCGCAAGATGGGACTGGACGTGCCAGATTCCTGGCGCACCGGCGATAAGGCCTACTTCGTGCGCCTGGCGCAGCAGAAGTACCGCAAGCAGATGAACGAGGCGCTGCAACGCGAACTGGAAGGCATGCCGCCCAACCTGGGGCTGGAGGCGTTCGCCGCGCATCCGGTCGTGCAGAAGAAATGGCGCGCGGGGTTGGGCTATCCGGACAAAGTGGCGCGCCTGACGCTGGCCGTGATCTCGGCGGATGAATTCAACAAGCGCTACTACCAGCCGGTGCTGGCCGGCCGCACCATGGACCGCCTGCAGGACTACCGCAGCCAGGCCCGCGACTACGGCGCCGGCGGCAAGCGCGAGGCCGAAGGCAGGAAGGCCTATGAAGCCATGATCGCACCCGTGTTCGCCCTGACGCTGTCGCTGCTGGGCGCGCTGGTCCACATCGGCAAGACCGGCCTGCTGCTCGCGCAGCTTGCGAGCGGCTGGCGCTTCAGGAGTCCGCTGCTCAAGGCGGGTGCGCTGCTGGCCGCGGTGCTGCTGGTCTGCCTGCTGGCGCGCGTGGCCATCAGCACGCCGCTGACCTCGCATCCCACCTATCAGGCTTGGACGCAGGCCGGTGGCGGGCAACCCGTGCTGACGGCGGTGCTGGACACCATGATCAAGATGCAGTCCTTGGCCTATCCTGCGTTCGACGTGGCCAGACAGGGGCTGGAGTTCGTGGCGGGCAAGGCGTCTCGCTAGGCAGGGCGGGCCGTGCCCGTCGTCAGTCCGCCTCGCTGTATTCGTAGCCCAGGCGGGCGAACAGCGGCCACTTGTTGCGGTAGTTGGCTGTCCAGCACATGCCGTAGTAGGCCTCGAATGGTTCGTCCACCGTGCGGACCTGGATCCGCGCGGCGGCCTCGGCGTCCGCGGGGCTGAAAGCCTGGCCCGGTTTCGGATACAGATCGCCCTCCCATATCGGCCTGCCGCAATGGGCGCAAAAGTTGGTCCATTGCCCCTGGTTGTCGGGGTTCTGGCGGTAGCCGGGAGACAGCGCCTGCATGGTCTGCGTCACTGTGGGCGACAGTAGCCAGGTCTGGGAAATCAGCGCGGGGTCGGCAATATCCAGCCATTGCGGCGGGCTGAACAGCCATGTGCTGAATGCAGCGGGGCTCAGCCCGGGGCTGTCGGCATCGGCTTCATCCAGCTCGATGTCGGCTTCGGTGCATTGGTGGCCGGGCGGCACGGCTAGGGCGTGCACCGGCGTTTCTTCGCCGCATCGCGTGCACGTATGCGCCGCCTGCAGCACGAAGTAAGAGGACGCGCGTATGTTCATCTGCGGGTATTCCGCGGCCGTATCTAGCGTATGCATAGGCTGGTGCTGTTCCTGTTCGGGCTCGCCGTTTCTTCTACATCGCTGGGAAATATGCCAGAATTCCCCGGAATTTACGCTTTGAATGCGATGCCGGCCGCATGGGCGTCGCCAACCTCACGCAGTGTTGTGTTGGAGCACCGGATGCGCGATAGCCAGAGTAGCACTGGATTTTCCACCAAGGGCCGCAGCGTCGGTCCGGCGCTGATGTTGGCGCGCCTGGCCGTTGCGGCCGCGCTGGCGGGCGGACAGGCGGGATGCGTATTCAACTCCCACGATGCGAGCGGCTCGCAATCGGTCGGCATCGACGGCGTCACGGCGCAGCAGGCGCGCGGCATCGCCCGCGAGGCCTATCTCTACGGCACGCCCATGGTCGCAAGCTACCAGACCATGCATGCTTTCAGCATCGACAAGAACAACCCTCAGTACAAAGGCCCGTTCAATACCGTCAACAACGTCGCGCGGGTTTTCACGCCTGAAGATACCGCCTTCGTCACGCCCAACGCCGATACACCGTATACCTTTGCGGTCCTGGATCTGCGGACCGAGCCCGTGGTCATCACTGTGCCCGCCATGGAGCCGCGCCGCTACTTCGTGCTGCAGCTGATGGACCTGTACACCTACAACTTCGCCTACATCGGCAGCCGCAGCACGGGCAATGGCGGCGGCCGGTTCCTGGTGGCCGGCCCGCGCTGGAAGGGCAAGGCGCCGGCCGGCATAACCAAGGTGATCAGGTCGGAGACCGACCTGGTCAATCTGGTCGGGCGCACGCAACTCTTTAACGCGGGCGACCTGCCCAACGTCAAGCGCATCCAGTCGCGCTACAAGATCCAGACGCTGTCCGCCTACCGCAAGCAGCGCGCGCCCGAGCCGGCGCCGGCGGTGGACTGGATAGCGCCCGAGCCAGCCGCGCAGATGCGCAGTTCGCTGGAGTTCTACAACCAGCTTGCCTTCCTGCTGCAGTTCGCGCCGGCCCATCCTTCGGAACAATCGTTGCGCGAACGTTTTTCCAGCATCGGCCTGGAACCCGGCCAGGAGTTCGACTTCAGCAGCATGAATCCCGCATTGCGCCGCGCCTTGCGGGAAGGCATGCACGACGGCCAGAACGACATCGACAAGAACCGCGAGGCCCTGAACGGCAAGACCGACCGGTTGTTCGGCGACCGCAACACACTGAAGAACGATTACCTCGCGCGCGCCACCGGCACGCAGGTCGGCATCGGCGGCAACAGCCGCGAGGAAGCGCTCTATCCCGTGCTGGAGAACGACAGCACAGGCCAGCCGCTGGACGGCCGCAACCAATACACCTTGCGCTTCGCCCCGCGCAGCCTGCCGCCCGTCAGTGCATTCTGGTCCATGACCATGTATCGCCTGCCCGAACAGTTGTTGGCATCCAATCCGCTCAAGCGTTACCTGATCAATTCGTCCATGCTGCCGTCGCTCAAGCGCGACCGCGATGGCGGCATCACGATCTACATCCAGCCGGAGTCGCCAGGCAAGGGCAAGGAGTCCAACTGGCTGCCCGCGCCGGCCGGGCCCTTCATGGTCACGTTGCGGTACTACTGGCCCAAGCCCGCGCTGCTGGAAGGCAAATGGACTTCGCCGCAGATTGAACGGGTCCGGCAGGCGCCGCAGGCCAGGCCCGCGCTGTCCCCGCTCCAGGTTCGACACTAGCGGCGGTCTGGGCTACAAGAAGGCCTCGCGCAGGCCGGCCATCGACGCCCGGCCGGGCGCAGTCGGGCAACCGACCACCCAGGGAGGCTCGCGCCGCATGAAGCGCAATTTCAATATTCACGACCTGCGCATTTTCTACGCGGTGGTCATGACCGGATCGACCCGGCAGGCTGCGCAGTCCATGCACCTGACGCAGCCGGCGGTCAGTCACGCGATATCCCGCCTGGAAGGCGCGACCGGCGTGCAGCTGTTCGACCGGTCCCACAAGACCTTGCGCCCCACCGAGGCCGGCCAGTACCTCTACAGCGAGGCCAAGTTCGTGCTGGATGAACTGGTCCGCATCGACGAGGCCCTGCACAGCATTGAACAATTCGGCGGGCGCGGCCTGCGCATCGCGTCTTCGCCCGCGCTGGCGCTGGGTTACGCGCCCGACGCGGTGCGGCGCTACCTGGACGCCAACGGCACCCGGCCTTTTTCCATAGATATCGAATCATCCGTGCAGGCCATCAGCGCGGTCGAAACCATGCGCGCGGACTTCGGCCTGGGCGCGGTGGAACGCGACAGCGCCCGCCTGGCGTTCACGCCGTTCCTGCGAGCCGACGTCATGGCCATCGCGCATCGCGATCATCCCTTGGCGGCGCGCGACACCATCGCGGCGGCCGATATTCCGCCAGACACCTACGTGAAACCCTTGTGGTCCGACTATGTAGTGGCCCAGGGCGACATCGCGGACACGCTGTTGCTGAGCTCCGGCATGCGGGCGCACATGTCTCTGCTGCCGGGCACGGTGCGGGCGGTCCGGGGCATCAGCCTGGTCAATGCGCTGTCCGCCTGGGACATCGTGATGGCGTATCCCGATCTGGTGGCCCGGCCTCTGGCCTCGCGGCAGTGGTTCGATTTCTACCTCATCACCCGCAAGGAAGAGCGCGGCCAGGACCTGGCCGCGCGGCTGCTGGACGCCCTGCGCGCCACGGCGCAGGACCGCCGCCAGGGCGTCTATGCCCATACGGTCCAGTTGCTGGAGTAGGCCACGGCCTTACTCGGCCGGCGGCTGCCAGGGCAGCGATTGCAGGTCGCCGTCTATGCTGATCGCCTGCCCGCTGATCATCGCCCCGAAGGGGCTGGCCAGGAACAAGGCCATGTTGGCGATGTCGGCGGCCCGCACGAACTGCCGCAGGCTGACGCCGGCCAACTCCAGCCGGGTCTCCTCTTCCACGGTCAGGCCCATGTTTCTGGCGCGCGCCTCGATCACGCGGTCGATCCGTGGCCCGGCCACCAAACCCGGCAGCAACGCGTTGACGCGGATGCCATAGCCGCCGAGCTCGACCGCGAGCGAACGCGTCAAGCCCACCACGCCCCACTTGGTCGCGGCGTAGGGCGTGCGCATGGGGATGCCCATGCGGCCAGCCACCGAACTGATGTTGATGATGCTGCCGCCGCCCGACGCGCGCAGCGCCGGCAGCGCATGGCGCACCGTGTGGAACTGCGATGCCAGATTGATGTCCAGCGTTGCATCCAGCTCCTGTGGGTGGATGTCCGCGATGCCCGCCGTGGGGCCGGCGATGCCCGCGTTGTTGACCAGCACGTCCAGGCCGCCCAGCTGCGCCAGCGCTTCCTGCATGTAGCGATCGATCTCTTCGCGCCGGCTCACGTCGGCGCGCGACCAAGGGTGAGGGCTGGCCGCCAGCGCCTGCTCATCCACATCGCAGATGTGTACGCTGGCGCCGCGGTCCGCGAATGCGCCGGCGATTGCCGCGCCGATGCCGGCGGCGCCCGCGGTCACGATGACGCGCTTGCCCGATAGGTCCACGGGCAACGCGGAGATGTCCCCGGGAACAGCGTTCTTCACAGTCATGCCAGATCCTTGTCGTTACGCCTCAGGGCTTCATCAAACGGCAGGTCGATTCCGCCGGCGAGGTATAGACCTGGTCGCCCGGCACCCGGGCCACCAGCTTGTAGTAATCCCAGGGCGCCTTCGACTCCGCCGGGCTCTTTACCTGCATCAGGAACATGTCGTGCACCATCAGGCCGTCGGCGCGGATCTTGCCGTCCTTTACGAAGAAGTCGTTGACCGGATTCGCCTTCAGCCATTTCATGATGGTGTCGCCATCGGTGCTCTTGGTGGCTTCCACCGCCTTCAGATAGGTGGTGGCGGCGGAATAGTCGCCGGCCTGCAGCATCGACGGCTTTTTCTTCATGGTGGTTTCGAAGCGCGTGGCCCACTTGCGCGAGGCATCATCCTGGTCCCAGTACCAGGCCGTGGTCAGGTACATGTTCTGCGCGGCTTGCAGCCCCAGCGCGTGCACGTCCGTGATCAATACCAGCAGGCCCGCGATCTTCATCTTCGGCGTCAGGCCGAATTCATTGGCGGCCTTGACGGCATTGCTGGTGTCGCTGGCCGAGTTCGCCAGCCCCAGTACCGATGCGCCGGATGCCTGCGCCTGCAGGATGAAGGAAGAGAAATCCGCCGCGTTCAGCGGATGCCGGACCCGCCCCTTGACGTTGCCGCCGTCGGCCTGCACCACCGCTGACGCATCGCGCTCCAGCGCGTGTCCGAAGGCATGGTCCACCGTCAGGAAGTACCAGTCCTTGTTGCCTTCCTTCATCATCGCCCGGGCCGTGCCGCGCGCCAGCGAAACCGTGTCGTACACATAGTGCACGGTGTAGGGCGTGCATTGCGAATTCGTCAGCTCGGAGGCGCCCGCGCTCACCACGAAGAACGGCGTCTTCTTTTCTTCGGCCACTTTCGCCATCGCCAGCGCCGCCGCCGAATTGGCGCCCGCAATCAGCATGTTCACGCCTTTCTGGTCCAGCCATTCACGCGCCCGGGACGAGGCAATGTCGGCCCGGTTCTGGTGATCTGCCACCAGCACCTCGACCTTCTTCCCGGCAACCACGCCGCCCAGGTCCGCCACCGCCATCTTGATTGCTTCGGCGCCGCCCGGGCCGTCGGCGTCCGCCGACAGGCCGGACATGTCGGTGATGAAGCCGATGCGGATCACGCCGTCGTCGGCTTGCGCCATGCCGGCAGTCCCCAACAGCGTCGCGAGCGCGGCTGCGCACAATGTCTTTTTCATGTCTGGTCTCCCCACTGAATGGATCTGGTTCAGAACGCGACGTTGTCGCGGCCCTTCAATTGCAGCGTTTCGCGCGCCTCGTCGGGCGTGGCAATCTGTAGTGAAAGGTCTTCCAGGATGCGGCGGATCCGCCGCACCTGGTCCGCGTTCGAGCGCGCCAGTTCTCCCGGCCCGTCCCACAGCGAGTCCTCCAGGCCCACGCGCACGTTGCCGCCCAGGGTCGCCGCCATCGTCGCCAGCGGCGTCTGCTTGCGTCCGGCGGCCAGCACCGACCAGATGTAGTCGTCGCCGAACAGGCGGTCCGCGGTGCGCTTCATCATCATCACGTCTTCGGGATGCGTGCCGATGCCGCCGCGTATGCCGAACACGGACTGGATCAGGAATGGAGGCTTGAGCAGCTTGCGGTCGACGAAGTGCGCGGCGGTATACAGGTGCCCGATGTCGTAGCACTCGATCTCGAAGCGCGTGCCGTTGTCGCCGCACGAGGTCAGGATGCGCTCGATGTCCTTGAAGGTGTTCTTGAAGATCAGGTCGTTGCTGCCTTCGAGATAGGGACGTTCCCAGGCGTGCTTGAACTCCTTGAAGCGCTCCAGCAGTTCGTACATGCCGAAGTTCATCGACCCCATGTTCAGCGAGGCGACCTCGGGCTTGAATTGCAGCGCCGGCGCCATGCGGTCGGCCAGCGGCAACACGGGCGAGCCGCCCGTGGTGATGTTGATCACCACGTCCGACGCGTTCTTGATGCGGGGCAGGAACTGCGCATACAGCGCGGGATCCTGGGTCGGCTGCCCGGTATCGGGCTGGCGCGCGTGCAGATGCACGATGGCGGCGCCGGCCTGGGCGGCATCCAGCGCGGATTGCGCGATCTCGTCGGGCGTGACGGGCAGATGGGGCGACATCGACGGCGTGTGGACCGATCCGGTAATGGCGCAGGTGATGATGACCTTGTTCCTGGACTTTTTCATGGGCCTCGGGCTGCGCGCTTGCGCATGCGTTCTTGATGGTTTTCATGGCCCCGGCTGTCTCCTCCGGGTGTGGGCCATTCTGTCCCACGCCCGCCGCCCATGTCACCTGAACAGAAATAATCAATTGATAGGATTTCCGGTGCTGCGGTGCAGCGACGCCCGACGCGAACGCTGCGCGCGAGCCCTGACAGGACTACAATTTGCCTGTGCCGGAACGCCCGTTCCGACGGCCATCCGATCACGCAGAAGTCGCCTCCCATGCTTGATATCCAGACCCTCCGCCCGCTGCGGGCCATGCAGCCCGGGTGCGGCCAGATCCGCCTGATGCAGGTGCCGGCATGAGCTACGTCCTGGCGGTGGATCTTGGTGGCACGCGCTTTCGCGCCGCGTTGGTGGACGATCGCGGCGGCATCGCGCATTCGTGTTTCATCGAAAGCCCCGCGTGCGCCAGTCCCGCCGCCCATCCGGGGTGGGACGAGATCGACGCCGATGCCTGGTGGCGAGGGCTGCAAGCCCTGGCCGATGCGCTGGCGGCGCAGGCGGACGCCGCTTTCAACGCGGTAGAGGCCATTGCGATCTGCGGCGTCACGCGCACGCAGGTCTTCATCGATGCGCATGGCGCCGCCATCCGGCCGGCGATCACCTGGCGCGATACGCGCGCGGCGGCGGACGTGGAAGCATGGCTCGCGTCTGTGCCGTCGTCGCATCCCGAACATGGACAGATCAACGCCTTCCATCCGTGGGCGCGCGTGGCCTGGCTGTTGCAAGCCGAACCCGAACACGCGGCGCGGGTGCGGCTGGTGCTGGAACCCAAGGATTACCTGAATTTCCGCCTGACCGGACGCGCCGTGAGCGACACCGTGTCGATGGCGCGGCTGGCGGCAGCGGCGACGGCCGGGCCCGACTGCGCCGACCTGTTGACGGCGGCGGGAGCCGATCCGGCCTGGGTGCCGCGCCTGCTCGACCCGTTGGAGGTCGTCGGCGCCGTGCAGGCGGGCCTGCCGGGCGCGTTGGCGCGTCTGTCGGGACGTCCTGTCGTCGCTTGCGCCAACGACACCTGGGCGGCCGTGGCTGGCCTGGGCGCATTGCGCCCGGGTTACGCCTACAACATCTCCGGAACCACCGAAGTTTTTGGCGCCGTGGGCGCGGAGCCGGTGCAGGCTCAAGGCCTGATGACGGTGGACTGGGGCGGCGGGCATCACCAGATTGGCGGACCAGGCCAGAATGGCGCGGATACGGTGGCGTGGCTCTTGCCGCTGCTGGGCCGCCTGGGCGACGAAGGCATGGCCGGGGTGGGCGAGGCCATGGACGCCTTGCTCGACGCGCCGCGTGATCCGCAGCCGGCGCTGTTCCTGCCCTATCTGCAAGGCGAACGGGTGCCGTATTGGGATCCGCACTTGCGCGGCGCCTTCCTGGGCTTGAACCGCCGCCACGGCCCCGGCGACTTGGCCTGGGCGGTGCTGGAAGGGGTGGCCTTTCTCAACCGCATCGTGCTGGAGCGCGCCGAAAGCGCGCTGGGCTGTCCCGTGGAAGAAATCCGCTTTGGCGGCGGCGCGGCGTCCAATGCCCAATGGTGTCAGGTCAAGGCCGACATCTGCGAACGTCCGCTGGTGGTAGGCCAGGCCGAGCAGCCCGGCGTGCTGGGCGCGGCGGTCGCCGCCTGGACCGGCCTGGGCCGCTACGGCAGCTTCGCGTCCGCCCAGGACGCGCTGGTGCGCGTGGCGCAACGCTACGAGCCCCAGACCGAGCGGGCGCATGCCTATCGCCGCATGTACCGCCAGTTCCGCGCCGCGGAAGCCGCGCTGGCGCCCGTGTCGCGCGCGCTGGCCGGCATCGACATGGGCTGATGGCCCAGGTATAAACTACCTCGCCATCAGCGGGGCGCAGCGACGCGCCCACATAACAAGCAAAACGCAGCAAGGGTTGAGTCGATGCGCGGCATCCTGGAAAAGTACGGCACGGCAATCGCGGGATTGGTCCTGGTGGTTTTCTTCGCATTGGCGGCCCCGAATTTCGCGGCACCCAATAATCTCTTGAACATCGCCAAGGAAACCAGCTTCCTGGCCATCATCGCCATCGGCTTCACGCTGGCGCTGGTCACGGCCGAACTGGACCTGTCCGTGGCCGACGTCGCCAGCCTCGCGGCGGTCGTCACGGGCGCCCTGGTGCATACCGGTCAGCCGGTGCTTCTGGCGATAGGCGCGGGCCTGGGCGTAGGCCTTTTGTGCGGCCTCGTGAACGGCATCGCCGTCACGCGGCTGCGCGTGCCCTCACTGATCGCGACGCTGGGCATGGCGGCCATGGCGCGCGGCTTCGCCTTCATGTTGACCGATGGCGTGTCCTATGTCGGCCGCTGGCCCGCCGTCTTCACGGACCTCGCGCGCGGCAAGCCCTTCGGCGTTCCCGCCCTGGTGTTGTGGATGCTGGGCGCCGTGCTGCTTGCCTACTTTTTGGTGAAATGGACCCGCACCGGCGCCCGCATGACCGCCACCGGCGAGGCCGGTGAGTCCGCGCGGCTGGCCGGCATCAACATCCGCGCCATGAAAAGCATAGGCCTGGCGCTGTCCGGCCTGTGCGCGGGGCTGGCGGCCGTGCTGCTCACATCCAGCCTGTCTTCGGCCGCGCCCAACATGGCTGGCGACTATTTCCTGTACGCCATCGCCGCGGTGCTGCTGGGCATGACCATGTTCAACCCCGGCCACGCCAACATACCTGGCACGCTGGTGGCCGCGCTGATCCTCAAGGTGCTGGGCAACGGCCTGGTCCTCATGGGCGCGCCGTATTACGTGCAGGACATCGTTCTGGGCTTCATCATCATCGCGTCCGTCGCGGTGTCATCGGCCGTGCTGAAGAAAGCGGCCTTCAAATTCTGATCGGAAGGGGAAGAGAACCATGCGTAAATCCTTGATGCGCAATCTGCTGTTGGCCGCGTTTTCGGTGCAGGCCCTGGCCATGGGCGCGGCCGCGCACGCCTTCGATGTGGGCATCGTCGCGTTCCAGATGTCTTCGGAAACCCACGCGCGCGTCGCCAACGCCGCTGCCGAAGCCGCCCGCTCCAAGGGCTGGACCGTGACCCAGCTGAACGCCGAAGGGTCGCTGCCCAAGCTGGCCGAACAGCTCGACACCCTGGTCAACAAAAAGGTCGACGCCATCGTCATCGCCATGGGCAAGCCCGTCGAAACCGATGCGCAGCTGCAGGCCGCCAAAGAGAAGGGCATACCCGTCGTCGGCGTGATGTCCGGCGCCAGCCCCCACATGCTGTTCGACGTCGAGGTCAACGAATACGCCACTGGCGCCCAGTCCGTGCTCTACCTGCTGGGCAAGATGGGCTACCAGGGCAATATCCTGTCCGCCCGCTTCGACGGCAATTCCGGCACCCGCATCCGCGGCAAGATGCTGGACGCCGTCCTGACCGAGAACACCGCCGTCAAGGACCTGGCCAAGTTCAGCATGGCCCGCACCCAGAGCTGGCGCGACGATGTGCGTAACGGCATGCAGGCCCTGCTGCTGCGCCATCAAGGCCAGTTCAAGGGCATCTGGGCCTCGTTCGACGGCCAGGCCTATGTCATCGACGATCTGCTGCAGGCCCAGGGCATGAAGAAGGGCGACATCACGCTGGTGTCCGTCGACGGCAGCCCGGAAACCTACCGCCGCATCGCCGATCCCAACAGTCTCATCACCGCGACCATGATGATTCCCTTCGAGCAGATGGGCACCAAGGCCATCTACGCCATCGACCGCATCGTGGTGAAGAAGGAACCCAGGGAAACCATCGCCGCCGGCCCCTACCTGTTCATGGACTCCGTCCTGGTCGACGCCAGCAACGTCCAGAAATTCCTGCAACCCGCCAAGTAAGAGCCAGCAGCCATGACCGCCGCGTTGTCGCTACGCCAGATCAAGAAGTCGTATGGCGCCGTCGAAGCCCTGAAGGGCGTGGACCTGGACGTGCCCCAGGGCAAAGTCATGGCCATCTGCGGCGACAACGGCGCGGGCAAGTCCACGCTCATCCGCATCATCTCGGGCGCGCAGGAACCGAGCGGCGGCGCGATGAGCCTGAACGGCCAGCAGGTCATGTTCGGCTCGCCCCACGACGCCCTGGTGCAAGGCATCGCCACCATCTACCAGGACCTGGCGCTGGCGCCGCGCTTGTCCATCTGGGAAAACATCTTCATGGGCGCCGAACTGGTGCGGCGCGTGGGTCCGTTCAGCGTCCTGGACAAGCGCCGCATGGCGCAGGATGCGCGCGGCTACCTGCAGCGCCTGTCCGTGCCCATCGACGACATGGACCGGCCCGTGGAACGCATGTCCGGCGGCCAACGCCAGGCCGTCGCCATCGCCCGCGCCCTGCGCTGGGACGCCCGCGTCGTCATCATGGACGAACCCACCGCCGCGCTGGGCGTCAAGGAAACCGCGCTGGTGCTGAACCTGGTGCGCAAGCTGCGCGAGGAAGGGCGCACCGTGATCCTCATCAGCCACAATATGGCCGACGTGGTGGCGTTGGCGGACAGGGTTGCGATCCTGAAGAGCGGGACCAAGGTCATCGAGCGCGACGTGGCCGGGCTGGACGCGGATGCGCTGGCGCACATGGTGATGACGGGCAAGGAATAGATTCCTGGCTCGCTCTTTCGAGCAGACAAAAAAAGGCCGCCGCCAGATTCTTCTGGCGGCGGCCTTTTCGCGTGCAGCAGCGGGACTTAGTCCTTGCGGCTGGTCACTTCAACCAGGTGGTAGCCGAACTGGGTCTTCACCGGACCCTGGACCACGCCGACCGGGGCGCTGAACACCACGGTGTCGAATTCCTTGACCATCTGGCCCGGACCGAACGTACCCAGGTTGCCGCCGTCGCGCGAGGACGGGCAGCTGGAGTTTTCCTTGGCCAGCTGAGCGAAGTCGCCGCCGTTCTCGATGGCGGTCTTCAGTTCGTTAGCCTTGGCTTCGGTGGAGACGAGGATGTGGCGGGCGGAGGCTTGTGCCATTTGGGGCTCCTTGCGGACTTGAATTGGGGAGGGGGAGAGTAACGCATTTGAGGGGAATACGCGGTTAGCGTACCTCAACTACGTTGCTCAATCGTGTAACACTTGAGCCGATGCGCACAGGAAATGTGACATAGCCTCGCGTACTGCGAGGCAAGCAGTCTGATCTTGGAGCGTGGCATTTATGGGTCGGGGTGGGTGGCCGATTTGAACCTTAGTACCCGGTGCCTCTTGAACAAGCTCACAATCGGGAATGGCTGAATTTCTAGTAGATAACAAGCAAGTCATTTTTTCACGTGTTGGTACGCACTAGTTTTCGCAATTCTTGCATCGTAAGCCACTCACGCCGAGCGTGAACGATGCGATGACAGTTCGCGCAGAGCAGGGCGAGGTCTTCAACATTGCTGCGGTGATCATCCGCTACGGTGTGTAGTGGCTTCGTGTGGTGTGCATCGATCAGGCCCTCGCCTCTTGGCCCATAAACAGCACTGAAGTCAAAACCACACGCTTCGCAGGCAAGTCGGCCATGTTTCTTGAGCGCTGCTTGCTTTGCTTTCCGGACCAATTCCTTATTTCGTTCGCGATAGCGATGCAAGCGAGTCAGGATGCGGCCCTCGGGGGCGTCACAGGCTTCCTCGTCTTCCAATTGTAGAGTGTCGTCGCGGCTAGATCCTTTCCGGATAGCGTTGCAGACCTGAGCCAACTGGGCTGCGTTCGAGGCAAAGAGATCCCAAACTACAGATTCGTCCTTATTGCCGCGCGTGAGGCCCTTTTTTCCAGAATGAATGTACAAAGGATCTAGGCGCCGAAAGTTCATCAGCTTCATATAGACACCGTTGACATTTCGGTACGTATCAGCCTTTGGCCGCCCTAGCGCTCCAGCCATTCTGTTCAACAATTTTGATAGCTCGATGACCTCAGGGCTTTCGTGTCCAGGCAGGGAGGACCGATGCTTCAAGTAGAGATCCAGGGCGAGGATCAGCTCGTCTCTTGACCAAGGTGGATTACGCATACTTGACCGTTCGCGATACTGTCTCGGGCGTGACACCGATTCGCTGCCGAAAGTACTCTCTGGTTTCCTCGTCGGTACAGAAGACGTAGCATCCTTTCATGCCCCGCGTCATGAGAGTCCTGTACGTATTCTTGATAATTAGATCTACTTCCGCCTTGACATGAAGCCCTTCGGTTTTGAGGCGGGTCTTGTAGCCACGGATTGACTTGTCGTGGCGATCGCGCGCCTCTGGTGTCGTAAAGATCGCACCGTTACGCACGACCAGGTCTGGGCCGATGATGACGCCGATATAGTCGACTTCAAGCCCTTGGCACGTGTGAATGCACCCAACCTGCTCGATGGACTCTGGGGCAACAATCCAAAGACTGCCGTCGGTGTCGAGGTTCCATTTCCGCTTGTAGTGTTCACCGATTTCAATGTCGAACGCCTTGGAGACCTTCTTGCTTTTCCAGGGCCAACAGTAGCCGGCGACGACACGCGCCTTATTTTGGAAGTTTCTGGCTTCAATAGCTGCGTGTAGTTCTTCCGCTGTGTCGAATACCTTGAACTCATATTCAGAAGCATCCAGAACTTCATTGGCGGTTGGACGGACATCCAAGGTGTTATCCAACCAGGCCAGATACCCATCTGAGCCACTGCAACGAAACTGCGAGCTAAGTTGGTACTCTTCGACCGTCGCGCCCTTGGCTTCGGCGAAGTCTCGGATCGCGCGCTTACTTCCGATATCATTCAGCGTGACTCGTTGATCTTCGTCGATGAAGAAAATGGCGCAATTGGAAGCCTCGATCAGCTCCATCACCTGATTCTCGCCGAGGTTGCCGTATAGCCCACTCTTTTCGTTGAGGCGGTGCGCCTCATCTACGACGAGAAAGTCAAACCTATTCTTTTCAACTTCAAAGAAATTCCCCGATCCGGAAAACATGGTGCCGTACTTGCTGCGTGTGATTGAACCCGCGAGGCGGGATTCATACACTTTCCGGGGAGCCGCATTCTTTGATACGTACTTGCCAACCAGGCCAAGCCCAGTCAACCGCACCAAAAGATTGATGGCGAGCACCGTTTTTCCCGTTCCGGGCCCGCCTTCAATAATTACTACCCGAGGACGATCGGACGATGCCGTTCGGGCAGCCGCGAGAGCAGCCTCGTAGATTTCCTTTTGTTCATCGATCAGTACGAACTCGGGCTGAGCCTTGAGCAGCCCTGAGAGTGCGTCTGCGAGCGCTTTGGATGGACGTATACGCCCGTTGGCTAGTTCATGCAGTACGGTCTTTCCGTCACCACAGCCAATATGGTCTTTGATGAATTGACGCAGGCGATTCCGCTCTTCCGAGCCCTTCAGAAAGAGGGGAGCCTTAGCTAGATATCCAGCGTAGTGGTCAGAATCGATGATTCCATCTTGGATATAGTTGTGAAGATAGGCGCAGGGGAGAATCGAAATGCCGCCAGCATAGACGGCTTCATTGAAGCCCTCCAGCAGCGTTGCATAAGACCAAGCCTGATAGGAGGGATGCACCACCTCACGCAACCCGCCTCCCAACAGCGTGGTTACCATGGCATCCTTCGTAGTGGCTGACGCGGTCTGCCATTGCTTGAGTTCGACGAGGATTGCTTTTTTCCTGCCAGCGCTATCCTTGCCCGTCAGTGTTACGTCAATGCGCTTTCCTGATTGTGGGATATGCAATTCCACAGCTATGCCGAGGCCGTCAGGTATATCCTCGTCGCGCAAGACCTTTGCGATATCTCCTAGAGACCCCTTCCAGGATTGAATCTCGCTATCTCTAACGGATCTTCCAGTTGCCGCTTTGTAGCGGCTCAGAATGACGTCTTCAATGTCATTGTGGTCGTTATCGAACAAAAACTGCTTCTTGTCTGCTTCGTAAACGATCATTGTTTTCTACCGCGAGTCACGGCTCTTCTTAGAGTTCGTTGTATTTCTTGCTGGAGCCTTTGGCTTTCTCCGCGGGATACTTCTGCGCGTTCTTCAGCAGTTTCTGGGTGACGGCTTCGTTAAGGTCGACACCCAACGCAGATGACAACCGAACGAGATAGAGCAGTACGTCCGCGAGCTCGTCCTTGACGGCTTCCGCGGTGGAGGGGTTTGTGCCAGCGGCCTTTGAATCCGCTTCGGTCATCCATTGGAAGATTTCGGACAGCTCGCCAACCTCCCCGGTCAAAGCCATGACCAGATTTTTGGGGGAGTGGAACTGTTCCCAGTCGCGGTCCTTGGCGAACTTGTCTTGCGCTGCGCTGAGGCGTGCGATATCGATCAGGAGTTCGCCAGACTTTTGGTCGCTGATAGCCTTCACAGCCTTCCTTTAGTCCGATATTTGATCTAGGGACACATGTTACTCGGTCTTACACGAGTTGAACGAAAGGAAAGCCAATACCGTTGGGGCTGAGGCTTTTGGATCGTCAGCGAGGGAAAGCGGCTTTGATGTCACAATGCAATTGGCGGACATTCCCAGGAGAACGCCCGTCAATATCCCGTCAGTATGCGTTGACAGGCTCTTTATGCGTCAATCGGCCACTTCGGCCTTCCCGCCCTTCGATACCCCAACCCCCTGAAATCCAGCGTCGCCGACCCGGGCGCATCCGCAAAGACCACATGTTGCGCCACCTTGGCGAACGACGCCTGGAAATGCTGCGCCGACTTCACCACGATCAGCGTCTTCTCCTCCAACCGGCAGCCCAGCTGGGTGAAGACATCGGTATCCATGGCCTGGGCCCGTACCGTGATCAGCACGATCTCGATGCCATCTGCCTCGACCAGGGCGGAATTCCCTACGACAGCCGGCGATCCGGACAGTCCCGTCATGACCATGTCCGGCACCAGCGCCTTGACCGTGCAGATCAGGTCCAGCGGGTCCCCGGACAGGGGGCTGATCTTGCCCCCGATGCGCAAGGGCAAGCGCGCGCCTACGCCGGCGCTGAAAGCGATGCGGACGGCGATGGGGTCCCACATGGGGCCGATAGCCACATTGCGCACACCCCTTTCCAACAGACGCCGCAGCAGGAAGGTGGAGTCGCCCGCACCACCCCCGCCCGGATTATCGGCCGCATCGGCGATGACGACCGGCGTGGCGCCGTATGCCAAAGCCTGGTCGATGGCTTCGTCCGGTTTGGGGTAGGCGGGCGTCAAAACTTCGCGCATGCCTATCAGCTCGTCAGCCAGGCGCCGTGCCAGCTGCTGGGCGATCTGCGCGTCGCCGTCGGCATAGACCAGCAGCTTGGTCCCCATGTCTGGCACATCGCCCCAGGCGAAGCTGTGCACCAAGGAAATGGAGAGTATGCCGTCGCGGCCTTCCAGCGCGCTGATGCGGTCGATGTAGCTGCGCGCCGGTTCCTGTGGCGTGCGGATGGTGACGACCATCTCGCAGTCGACCATGGCGGCCACAGGAGCAATGCGCCGATCGACGATCGCCGCGCAGAAGTCCACCAATTCCAACGCGCGTTCGCGGATGTCGGTGTGGGGATATTCCTTGTAGGCGACCAGCATGTCGGCGTTGGCGACCATGGCGTCCGACAGGTGGCAGTGCGGATCCAGCTCCGCGCCCACCACGACCTCGGGGCCGACGATTTCGCGTATGCGCGCCAGCAGATCGCCTTCGCAGTCTTCGTAGCCGTCGGCCACCATGGCGCCGTGCAGGCCCAGCACCACCATGTCGACGGGCAGCGCTTGCCGCAGGTCGCGCAGCAGTTCATCGCGCAGCGTTTCGTAAGCGTGGCGGGTGGTGATGCCGCCGGGCTGGGCGCCGGCGGCCATGCCTTCGATCACGGTCCAGCCGTGTTGCGCGCCGCGCTGGCGCGCTGCCCACAGGGGTCCGCTGAATATGGTCATCTCGGGAGGATGGGTGCCGGCGGGGTAGTAGCCCCGGTCGGCGAAGTCATCCAGCGAGGTGGGCAGCGGAGCGAATGTATTGGTTTCCGTGGACAGCGAACCGGTGAAAACGCGCATGGTACGAGTGCTTAGTCCGCGGTGGCGCCGGAGGCCTTGACCACGTCGGCGTACTTGGCGATTTCAGAAGCGACGTGCTGGCGCAGTTCTTCAGTCGTGCCGCCGCCGGGCGTGGCGACCATGCCGGCGAGTTTTTCCTGGATTTCCTTCTCTGCCAGGATCGCGTTGACTTCCTTGTTCAGCTTTTCCACGATGCCCGCGGGCGTGCCGGTGGGCGCGAACAGCGCGTACCAGGACGTCATCTCGTAGCCCTTGACGGTGGCGTCGATGGTGGGGATCTCGGGCGCGAAAGGCTGCACGGTAGCGCTGGTGACGCCCAGCGCGCGCAGCTTGCCGCCCTGGATGAGCTGCATGACGGAAGGCGCGGTGTCGAACATCACCTGGATGCGGCCGGCCATCAGGTCGGTGAGGGCGGGCGCGCTGCCCTTGTACTGCACGTGCTCCATCTGCACGCCGGTCATCATCTTGAACAGTTCCGCCGACAGGCGCGTGGACGAGCCCGCGCCGGACGAGGCGAAGAAGATGTTCTTGGGGTTGGCCTTGGCGTAGTCGATGAACTCCTGCACCGTCTTGGCCGGCACGGTGTTGTTCACCACCATGATGTTGGGGAAGCGCGTCAGCAGCGCCACCGGCGCGAAGTCCTTCTGGAAGTCGAAGGACAGTTCCTTGTACAGAGACACGTTGATGGTGCTGGCGTTCGAGCCCAGCAGGATGGTGTAGCCGTCGTTGGGCGAGCGCGCCACGGTGGCGGCGGCGATGTTGCTGGCGGCGCCGGGACGGTTTTCGACCACGAAGGTCTGGCCCAGCTTGTCCGACAGGCGGCCGGCGATCAGCCGCGCCACGGCGTCGGACGAGCCGCCCGGCGCGTAGCCGACCACGAGCTTGACGGGCTTGCTCGGGTAGGCGGCCTCCGGGGAAGCGACCGCGGCTTGCTGACTGAATACGCTCAGGGTTGCGGCAGCGAGGATCGAAGCGAAGAGTTTCATGCTTTAAGGCTCGAAATGGGCGTTACCTCGCATTGCCGCCGCTGCTGGCTTCCAGCTTGCGGCTCGCAACCGAGCGGATTTGAAAGTACGCGCATTATTCGCAATCGTCGCCCTGTAAATCAATGTAAGCTGAGGGGAAGTTTGTTGCTAAAAAGGCAACGATTTGAAGAAATCATAGAAATGGGGACAAGTATGGACGGGGGTTTGAGCGCGCGGCGCCTGCAGTACTTCTTCGAGGCGGTCACCACCGGATCGGTGCGCGGGGCGGCGGAACGCCTGGGCGTGGAGCCTTCCATCGTCAGCCGCCAGATCCAGCTGCTGGAGACGGAATTGGGCGTGGCGCTGCTGGAGCGCAAGGGCCGCGGTATCGTGCCCACCGACATGGCCGCGATTGTGATGGATCACTGCCGCGACCGGCAGGCCAGCGAGCAGGCCTTGCGCGCCCGGCTGGATGAGGTCAACGGGTTGCAACGCGGCGACATCCAGATCGTTACCAGCGAGGGCTTCGTCGATATCCTGATGAGCGGCGTGGTGGATGCGTTCTGCCGGCAGCATCCTGGCGTGCGGGTTTCGCTGAAAGTGGCCGGCGCTTCCGATGCGGTGCGCGCTGTGGTGCACGACGACGCGCATATTGGCGTGGTGTTCGGCGCGCCGGCGGACCCCGGCATACGCGTGGTGCACACGCGCAACCATCCGCTGTGCGTGATCGCGTGGCCGGATCATCCGCTGGCCCGGCAGCGCAAGCGGCCGACGCTGAAGGACGTGGCGCGCTATCCGATCGCGCTGATGGGGCCGGGCTTCGGTTTGCGCCAGCTGATCGAAATGGCCGAGCTGTCCGAGAACATCGTGTTGTCGCCCAACTTCATCGCCAACTCGGTGGTGACGCTCAAGCGCTATGTGGAAAGCCGTCTGGGGCTGACCTTCACGTCGGCGAACTCGGTGGTGAAAGAGGTCGCGCGAGGCGAGCTGGTGGCGCTGCGCACCACCAATCCCATCTTCGAAGCGGCGCAGACGCGGCTGATCGTGCGTGCCAACCGGCCGCTGACCAGCGCCGCAAGAGGCATGCTGGAAAAAATCCAGGCATCGCCGCTGTTCCACGGCGCGAAGCCGTAGCGGGCGATGCCTGGCGCGGGCCTGCCGTGGCTTTAGCGCACGGGCCAGCCGTACATCAGGCCGCCGTCGCGGTAAGACGCGTTCAGGCCGCGCGGCAGCTTCAGCGGGCTGCTGGGGCCAAGGTTCTTCTCAAAGCTCTCGCCGTAGTTGCCGATGTTCTTGATGATGTTGTAGGCCCACTTGTCGTCCACGCCCAGGTTCTTGCCCATGCCCGGCGTCACGCCCAAGAGGCGCTGCACATTGGGATTGGTGCTCTTGAGCATTTCGTCGACGTTCTTGGACGTGATGCCGTATTCCTCGGCTTCCAGCATGGCAAACAGGGTCCAGCGCACGACGTTGAACCATTGCTCGTCGCCCTGGCGGACCATCGGACCCAGCGGCTCCTTGGAGAAGTTCTCCGGCAGGATGTCGTACTTTTCCGGGTTTTCGAGGTTGCTGCGCGCCGCGGCCAGCTGCGACTTGTCGCCGGTGAAGGCGTCGCAACGGCCCACCGCGAAGGCGCGGATGATCTCGTCCAGGCGCTCGACGACCACGGGCTTGAAGACGATGTTCTGCGAGCGGAACCAGTCGGCCAGGTTGAGTTCGGTGGTGGTGCCGGGCTGCACGCAGACCGTGGCGCCGTCCAGCTCCTTGGCGCTCTTCACGTTCAGGGACTTGTTCACCATGATGCCCTGGCTGTCGTAGTAGTTCACGCCCACGCCGATCAGGCCCAGCGTGGTGTCGCGGGTCAACGAGAGCGTGGTATTGCGGGGCAGCACGTCGACTTCACCGGATTGCAGGGCGGTGAAGCGTTGCAGCGCGCTGACGGCCATGATCTTGGCCTTGGAAGCGTCGCCGAACATGGTGATGGCCAGCGCGCGGCACAGGTCCACGTCCAGGCCGATCCAGCCGCCCTTGCTGTCGTTCACCGAGAAGCCGGCGACGCCGGTGGACACGCCGCATTGGACGAAGCCCTTGTTCTTGACCGCCTCGAAAGTCGCGCCGGCGTGGGCGGTCAAGGACGAAATGAGTAAGGCGGTGCCTGCCGCGGCCAGTTTGAGTGCTTTCATGGGTGTCTCCGCGCCATCCGGCGCATTTGTAGCGATCAGCCGAAGGCTGAGGTGCGGCGAATGGTAGCCAGCGGCATAAGGGGGGAGAATCAGGGAATTCCCGTTAAATCCGTCCGGCGGAATTTTCTACAGGCCTGTCCATGAACAATAACGAAGAACCCTCCGAGCGCGGCTCCGCCGCATGGCGCGGGTACAGCTGGGCCAAGGCGCGCCTATTGGGCGTGTGGCGCGAACTGATCCGGGTCAACGCCAGCGACCGGCCCTGGGAAATGCCCCTGGCCGCGGCCCTGTCCTCAGGGCTGCCCTTGTTGGTGGGCGCCTATTTCGGACGCATGGATTACGGCCTGATGTCCAGCCTGGGCGGAATGGTGTTCCTGAGCCTGCCCAATTCTTCGCTGCAGCACCGCATGATGATGCTGCTGGCGGCGTCCTTCGGCATGGTGGCCTGCTATGCCGTGGGTGCGCTGACGCAGTTCTGGCCCGCGGTCATGCTGGTGGCGCTGACCTTCATTGCCATGGTGGTGAACATGGTCTGCCGCTGCTACCGGCTGGGTCCGCCGGGCAGCCTGTTCTACATCATGGCGACCGCGATCGCGGCCTACACGCCGGGGCGCGTGGAAGAAATTCCCACACGCGTCGGCATGGTGGCCCTGGGTAGCCTGGTCGCGTGCCTGGTGGCGTTTGTGTATTCCCTGCACATGACGCGGGTCGCGCCGCCGCCGCCCGAAACCGCGCTGCCCAGGCCCACGTTCGATTTCGTGGTCTACGACTCCGTGATCATCGGTCTCTTCGTGGGCGTGTCGCTGCTGGTGGCCGAGCTGCTGCAATTGCCGCGCCCGTACTGGGTGCCCGTCAGCTGCCTGGCCATTATCCAGGGCGCGACCTTGATGGCGGCGTGGAACCGTCAGCTGCATCGCATCCTGGGTACCGCCGTGGGCTTGTGCGTGGCATGGGCCTTGTTGAGCCTGCCGCTGAACGTGTGGACGCTGAGCCTGGTGATGATGGCGCTGTCGTTCGGCATCGAAACGCTGGTGGTGCGCCACTACGCCAGCGCCGTGGTGTTGATCACGCCCCTGACGATCTTCCTGGCCGAGGCGCCGCACCTGGGCCAGGGCTATCCCGCGGCCGTCATCGAGGCGCGTTTCCTGGATACGGTGGTCGGCGCATTCATCGGCGCCGTGGGCGCGGTGCTGCTGCACAACCAGCGCATCCGGCCGCGCCTGTCGCGCTGGATGCGGGCGGTGCTGCCCAAGCGGGTGAATTGAGGCGGGCTTTCAGGGGGGCTGCTTCTTGACCAGCACCACCAACGCGATGCCGAGCAGGATCAGTACCGACGCCGTTACCAGGATGCCGGTCACAGGCTCATCCAGGAACAGGGTGCCGCCAAATGCCGTCAACACCGGCACGCTGAGCTGCACGGTGGCGGCGTGAGTCACTTTCAGGCCTTTGAGCGCCGCGTACCAGAAGACATAGCCCAGGCCTGAGGTCACCGCACCGGAAGTCACGGCATATGCCACGCCCGCGGCATCGTAGCTCACGCGTGAGCTCAACCCATGCAGCAGGAATAGCAGCAACGCGACAGGCGTGGCGCGGATGAAGTTGCCTGCCGTCGCCGACGCCGCGTCCTTGGCGCCGCGGCCCAGCAACGAATAGGCGCCCCACGCGATGCCGGCCACTATCATCAGCAAGGCGTGGAGCAACGGCGGCGCGCTGACGCTGGGCAGCATCAGGATCACCAGGCCGGCCAACGCCAGTCCTATGCCCAGCCCCTGCGTGGCGCTCAGCCTCTCGCCGATGAAGAAACCATACAGGATCATGCTGATCTGGATCGACGCGAACAGCAGCAAGGCGCCCGTGCCAGCCGAGATCTGCGTGTACGCATAGGCGAAGGCCACGGCATAGGCCAGCAGCGCCAACGCACCACGCCAATTGCCTTCCAGCTGTTTCGCCGGTTTGCGAAGGCGCAACACCAGCCACAGCACCAATGCGCCGGAAGCGATGCGGATGGCCACGAAGGTGGCGGGATCGATGGCGGTGTGCTTGAGCGCAAGGCGGCACAGCAGCGAGTTGCCGGCGAAGGCGAGCATGGAGAGCAGGGTGAGCGCGTACAGGCGGGGTGTCATGGCGCGTTGTTTCCCTAGGGCAGCGCTTCGCGAATCCAGATGGAACGACAACCAGATCGTAGCGCGGAGTTTCCACTGCCGGGGGAGGGGGATGCGCGTGCGGTTCGTCTCAGCGGGTACGTACTTTGGCCGAAGCCTTTGGGCTGGAGGCGAGGGCTGCATGCTTCCAAAGCGCGTCCACCGCCGCGGATTTCCGGCTGGCCGCGGAGCGCACCAGGCCGAACTCCCTGCGCGCCGCCGGCGTCAGCGGCAAGGCCCGGAGCTGGCGCATGTCCGAGGGCAGGGTGGACTCGGGAACCACCGCGGCCCCCATGCCCTCGCGCACCAACGCGCAGGCGCTGGCCCAATCGCGGACCGTAACGCGGATGTCGTTGAGCTCCAGCCCGGCCTTGCGCGCAAGGCTCAGGCCATTCACGGCACAGCCGCCGGTCGCCAGAATGAACGGCTCATCGGCCAAGTCGGCCAGCGCAATACCCCGCGACGACGCGCGGCGGCTGAATGGGTGTGCGCCGGGCAGCAGCGCCATCCAGCGGTCGCGGCCCAGGATCAGGGCTTGCCTTGGCTCTGTCGGGTTCATCACCACGCCCAGATCGATGGCGCCGCGCGACAGCCAATCCTCGACCTCTTCATCCGTACCCTCCAAGGCCACCACCTCAATGCCGGGGTGGCGCTGCCGGAAGCTATGCAGCAGGGAGGGCAGCAGCGTCGAGATGACCGAAGGAAAGCTGCCCAGGCGGATGCGGCCCTGGCTCAGCCCCTGGCTGTCGTCGGCAAGCGCGCGGATGGACTCCAGGTGAGACAGCATCGCGCGGGCGTGATCGATGACCTGTTCGCCCAGCGCGGTTACCGCCACTTCCTTGCGCGAACGGGTGAAAACCTGGAGCCCCAGCGACGCTTCCAGTTGCGCAATGGCCTGGCTGGCGCCGGACTGGGTAATGCCCACGCGCTCGGCGGCGCGCGAGATGTTGCCCGTGTCGGCCGTCGCGACGAGCAGGCGCCAATGCCCCAGGTTCAACATATTAAGTAGCTGAGCTAATGATAAGAGAATGGAGCATTAATTTTACATGTGTGTCGCGGCGCGAGAGACTGCTCCCCTGTTGTTCCCTGGAGATGTCATGAAGCTCTACTACGCCCCGCATACCTGCTCGCTGTCGCCGCATATCGTCTTGCGCGAACTGGAGCTGCCATTCGAACTGGTCAAGGTAAACAACCAGACCAAGCAGACCGCGGACGGCCGCGATTTCCGCACCATCAATCCCAAAGGCTATGTCGCCGCGCTGGAACTGGACCAGGGCGACGTGCTGACGGAAGGGCCGGCCATCGTTCAGTACCTTGCCGACCTGCGGCCCGCCATGCAGCTAGCGCCGCCCAACGGCACGCGCGAGCGTACACGCCTGCAGGAATGGCTCAATTTCGTGAGCGGCGAGATCCACGCGGGCTCGGCGCCCTTGTTCCAGACTGCCTTGCCCGAAGCCGCCAAGGCGCATTTCCGCGAACGGCTCTACAAGCGCTTCGACTACCTGGACGGCATCCTGGCCGAAAGCACCTACTTGATGGGCGAGCAGTTCAGCGTCGCCGATGCCTATCTGTTTACCGTGCTGGGGTGGTGCAGGTTCTTCGCGATCGACCTGGATCGCTGGCCTTCCCTGGCGGCATACGCCGCGCGCATCGGAGAGCGCCCTGCGGTGCGGGCCGCGCTGCGCGCGGAGGCGCAGGGCTGAACGTCATACGGTCACGGCAACGGATGCCTCACGCTTGCTGGCGCGTGGCCGCCAGCACGATTTCACGCACGCACACGCCGTCCGGCTGTGCATAGGCGTAGTGGATGGCGTTGGCCACGTCCTCGGCGGCCAGCACCTTGCCGCCCATCTCGGCCTTCCAGGCTTCGTAGCCCGTCTTGATGTCCGCGTCGGTGGTATGGCCCAGCAGCTCGGTTTCCACGGCGCCCGGCGCGATGGTGGTCACGCGCACGTTGTGCGCCGACAGTTCCTCGCGCAGGTTTTCCGAGAGGCCGTGCACGGCGAACTTGGTACCCACGTAAGCCACGTGATTGGGGAAGGTCTTGCGCCCGGCCACTGAACTGATGTTGATGATGCTGCCGCGCTTGCGCTGGACCATGCCCGCCGCGACCGCATGCACGCCGTTCAGCACGCCTTTGACGTTCACGTCCAGCATCCGGTCCCATTGATCCGGGTCCTGGCGCGTGATGTCGCCCAACAGCATGACGCCCGCATTGTTGATGAGCGCATCGGCCGGACCGAAGCGCGCCTCGCCTTCCTGCACAGCGGCGGCCAGCGCGGCGCGGTCGGTCACGTCCACGGATAGCGCCAGGGTGTCGGGCAGGTTCAGCGCCTGCATTTTTTCCAGCCGGCGGGCCAGCAGCAGCAGCGGGTGGCCATGGGCCGAGAACAGGCGGGCGGTGGCCAGGCCTATGCCGGAACTGGCGCCCGTGATGATGACGAGGGACTTTTTCAAGGTAGACATGGCGGACTCCTGGTATCGGTTTTATGTATGCTTGAGTGTCGGGAATCATTCTATTCCCAGGGGTGTTCCCTGAGAAATGGTTTATTCCTTTGGAAGAAATCGGAAAAACTTATGGATAGCCGTCAGCTCAAGGCCTTTGTCGCCGTCTTCGAAGAGCGCAACATCACGGCCGCTGCCCGCCGTCTGCACCTGAGCCAGCCCGCTCTGTCCGGCACGATCAAGAGCCTGGAGGACTTGCTGGGCACGCAATTGTTCGCGCGCCAGGCGCGCGGCGTGGCCGTGACGGAGGACGCCCGCATCTTGTATCCGCAGGCGCGCCGCATCCTGTCGCAAACGGACTCGATGACGCATCAGTTTCGCCAGGGTTCGTCTGCGTCGCGCATCGAGATCGGCGTGGAGGCGGATATCGCGGGACAGGACATCGCCGCCTTCATGCGCGCGGCGCGGGAGGCTGTGCCGACGCTTTTCGTGAGCCTGCTTGAGGGTTGTCAGGGCGATGCCCGGCTGGCGACCGAAGACGAGCGCTGCGAGGACGAGCTGTTCCTGCCGCTATCCGTCGATCCTTACGTGCTGGCCAGACCGGCAGGCAGCGGCGCCGAAGCCGCATTGCCTTGGATCGTGTGCCCGGATCATCCGACGCATCAGCGTCTGCTTCCCTACTATGGCGTCGGGGCAAACACGCCGGCCGCCCACGCAGGATCGCTGCGCCTGGCATTGGCATTGACGGCGGCCGGCGCAGGCATATGCGTGGCGCCGGAGTCCCTTGCTCGCAGTCAGGCCGGCGTGGAGACCAGGCCGCTGGAAGGGCTGGAGATGTCGCGGCGCATCGGGCTTTGCTATGCGGTGCAAGCGCTGGACAAATCCGCCGTGGCAACCCTGGTGGAGCGGTTTCGGGATCATGCGTTTCAGGCCACGCACGCAACATAAAAAAGACCGGCCAACGCAACCGAGCGTCGCGGAAAGCAGGGCGCAAGACTGCAACTTCACTCGTTAAGTTGTAGTCTTGCGCCTTTTCGCCAATAAACGTGGCCGCGCAGCGGCCGATAAGAGAGGAGATAACTATGACGATGCTATCCGGCGCCAAGCTGGGCAAGGCGGTACTGGGGATGACGCTGGCTGCCGTGGCGTTTGCCGCATCGGTTTCCAATGCGCACGCGGACGACTACCCTTCACAGCCGATCAAGCTGATCGTGCCCTTTGCCGCTGGAGGCGGCAATGACGGGATCGCGCGTCTTCTGGGGCAGTTGCTGTCCGATGGCCTGAAGCAGCCCGTGGTGGTGGAGAACCGCCCAGGCGCGGGCGGCAAGCTGGGCGTGGAGCAGGGCCTGAAGGCAGCGCCCGATGGCTACACCCTGACCTTGATTTCCAATAGCTATTCCGTCAACCCCAGCCTGTACAAGCTGCCGTTCGATCCGGTGGAAGACATGACGCCGATCGGCATGATCGCGCGTGCCCCCTTCTTCGTGTCGGTCAATCCCGGCGTGCCGGCGGACAGCCTGGGCGATCTGGTGGCCCTGGCCAAGAAGAAGCCGGGCGGATTGACCTATGCCTCGTCCGGCACGGGCGGCATATCGCATCTGGCGATGGAGGCCTTCTTGAAGACGGCCGGTATCACCATGGTCCACATCCCCTACAAGGGGTCCGCGCCGGCTCTGACGGACACGGTATCAGGCCAGGTCAACGTAATGCTGACCACGGCGGGTTCGACGCTGCCTTATCGCGAGGACAAGCGCCTGAAGGTGCTGGCCGTGACCTTGCCGCAGCGCGTGTCCTCGGCGCCCGACATCCCGACGGTGCGCGAGGCTGGCGTGCCGTATGACGTGACGGTGTGGTACGGCATCATCGCGCCCAAGGGCGTGCCGCCGCAGGTGCAGGCCAAGCTCAACGCCGCGATCAATGCCGCGGTTGTCATGCCCGAGATGGCTGATCGTCTGAAGGCTACCGGGGAAGAGGCCGCGCCGGGTAGCCCGCAGGACTTTCGCGGTCAGATCGTGAAGGAGATTTCCTTGTGGGGCGATGTGGTGCGCGAGGCGGGCGTGACGGTTAATTGATCACTTCGCGCGAAACTGGGCACGGGACTGGCATCGCCTGCTAATCGTCTGCGCAGACTGTGCCTGGGTCGGACATGAGAAAAGCCGTTGGCGGTGAACGTCAACGGCTTTTTGGGTTCTGGCGGACGCCTCTTTGTCTCATTGCGACGGGGGGCTAGACCCAGAGTCGATAGATCCAGAACGATTCGTCCTCAATGAAGCGCCGAGCAAACTCGGCCGGAGGAAATCCAGTTATACGTTTTACTGCCCGACTTAGATGGGCTTGGTCTGCAAATCCTGCTTCCAGTGCAAAAGCAGCCCAATCCAGCGATTTTATAGACTCTTGACGATCTCGCGCTGCAAAGAAGGCTTGTTCAGTGCCGACAAGTGACTGCCATTCGCGCAGAGATCGCCCGCTGATTGCTTTAATGCGACGCTCGACCTGTCGAATGCCACGACTGCGCTGCCATTCATTTGCTTGTCGGGCTAGTCCGTCGACCCACTGACGGCCCGCCCCTCTCAAGATGCCTATTGTGGCGTTGCGTGGATGTGATGGCCGCCAACGCGGTTCAAGATAGCGTTCGATAATTTCCAGGGTAGCTTGGTCGTCATCGCAATCAACCAGAGCGTCAAGCATCTCAAGCCATGTCGTTCCAAGTATCTGGCGGGCGCAAATAGCCCGGTCTTGGATCATGGATACATCTATCTGGAACAACTCCGTCGCCGCGCTTATAGGGAAGTAAATCATTCCGCCGCGGCCACTTCCCCTAGACCAACTTGCTGTCGGTCCTGATTGACTGCCTGAAATCAAGACATCGGCGTCAAAGCGGCGCCATTCCGTCCCATGGTTGTTTCGCTCCACAAGACCGAAGTCGGTATTGCTGTGCCAAGAGAGGCAGACGAACGGCGATGCGGGGAAATGAGAGAGGCGCTGTGCATCGCTAAGAGCGATACCGCAGGTGTTTCGACTAACCACTGCCACAATGGCGCCAGACAGTGCCTTAGGCGCTGGATATAGTTGCGCCAGAGAGTCTTGGGTTCCGGTCTCCACACGAGGGGCTCGCGCGCTGAAGGCGGGAACAAAAATCTGATTTGATTGGCAATCCATGGGACTACGAGGCTGGGTGTGGAATCGCTTCGGGACCTAAGATGTCGTTTCGATACAAGACGTCTCCGGCAAATTGGCATGTAGTACTGCCTATGAAAAAAGATGCCCCCTTCTCATGCCCTTTCGAATCGACCGGCCAGTCTGATTCTCCCCTATCCCCGCGACAGTTTGAAGCGGGAGAGTGGCCTCCCGGTCCGCCATCAGGCGTCACTGGTTGGAGTCTGTCCAGAAAGATGTCTCACAACATGCTCGAGACGCTATCTGAATGGAAACAGGCCTTTGGCAAGGTGTTTCATCTGCGGATTTGGCCCGAGAATTTCATAGTTCTCACGGATCCGGAGTTGGCCCGTGAACTACTTGTGAATCACCACGACGCGCTAATTCGCTGGGAACGCGGCATTCGTGTCTTTGCAAAAGTGCACGGACATAGCGTGATCATAGCTGAGGGTGAGAAATGGATTCAGAAGCGCCAAGTCATGCAGCCGAACTTCACCCCAAGAGCGCTGCAAAGCACGATACCGTCCATCATCGGTGCAACGCGAGATGCTCTTGATTCCTGGCCTCCAAACGATGACCGCTGGCCAATAGAGAGTGCGTTTACTTCACTGACCATGGACGCGATCATCCGAACAATGTTCTCGACCGAAGTTGGCGACGAGGCCAGGCAAGCGGCAGAGGCTGTTCGTGTTGTAGGCAAGGTGATGGATGCCGAATTCTTCTCGCTAGTAAATTGGCCCGACTGGGTGCCATGGAAACTAGGCAAGAGGCGGGCAATTCAAAAGTTGGATGAATTGATCGAGCGCCACATGCAAGAGCGGCTACAAGCACCCGAGAAAAGCTGGCCAGACGATTTGCTGTCCCGTCTGTTGCGTCTGCAACAGACCAATCCGTCCGAATGGTCGTACAAGGATATTCGCGATGAATGCATGACGACGTTCCTCGCCGGACATGAAACAACCGCGGCAACGTTAACCTGGTGGGCTTGGTGCATGGCTTCGAATCCAACCATGCAGGAAAAGGCTCGGACTGAAGTCGCACAAGTGTTGCAGGGCGAAGCGCCCACGATGCAAGCACTTCCGGCACTGTCTTATCTGGCGCGGACACTGGACGAAACGATGCGCCTATACCCTGCCGCACCAGTACTCATGACCCGTCGCGCTGTCAAGCCCGTGAGCTTGGGCCCATGGCAGTTTCCGCAGCGCACGCTATTCATGCTGCCGATACAGCTAATGCAGCGGGATTCAAGTTGGTTTACTGATCCGCAGGATTATTGGCCGGATCGGTTCAATGACGAGCCAAGACGTCCCCCTCGGGGCGCGTATGCGCCATTTGGGTTGGGCCCGCGTGTTTGTCTCGGGCAACATCTTGCAACGGCGGAAATGAAGGTAATGGCAGCTATGATCTTGCAGCGGTGGACATTGTCCATACCCGCCGGCATGAAATCACCGCGTCCAGTGCAGCAAGTGGCACTCAGGCCGGATGAGCCCCTGCATCTCTCGCTCAGATCAGTTCGGTAGCAGTTCATCCTGCGACATGTCATCAACGCGACATGGGCCGGCCTTTCCGCCTGCCTGTACTCGTAAGCAATTCATCAATAGCGAGCAGCCAGGATAGTCAGTACGTCATTCAGTGAGTCCACCGATTCACATGAGCGCGTCGCCGTCGCGTGTCTGTCCAAGTGGTACCCATGCATGCCAAATTTCCGAGGCCCGAGCATATCGGCTTCTATGGTGTCGCCGATCATGAGTATCTCTTCGGGCTGGCACGCAATACCATCGCAGAGGTATCGGTAGATCTCAGACTGTGGCTTCACGGCGCCGGCTTCGTATGACCAGGCGCAAAAGTCCGGTTGGATGGGTAGCAAGTCCAATACCGGAGGTCCGTATGGCGCAGCGAGGTTGGAGCAAAGCGCTATTTTGATTCCTTGATCTTTCAAGGCGGCCAGAGTCGGGGCTGCATCAGCGAATAGCGTGATGGATTGGATTTCCTCATGCAGTTCGGCTTCCAGAGAGCGCAAGTTCTCTTCGCTGACCATACCGCCGAACAAGCGGGCTGTCTGTCTCAGGTCCATCGCATTGCTCATCGCCCGGATGCCGTCGTCGCTCTGGCGCCGGCGGCCCGCCTCATGCAGCAGGCGGACCAGCTTGCGGAACGGGCGGGTGGGCCGTTCTATGCGGACCAATGTTCCAAAAACGTCGAATGCTACGGCCTTGATTGCCATCGAACCTCCAGCTTGTCAGGGTAGGCTTGCACCGCGCGGTCGGGGGACGGAACCAACCTTGTTGCGAGGAAACTCTATCGGCCGCAATTTGGTCCAAGTCCCGATATTGTCCGCTAGCTTGGGGCGTATACGTTGCACGCATTTGAGAGCGCCCGTTGCGCGCGGAGCGTCGAAATGAATATGTGCGAAGCGCCGCGTGCGGCAATCTGCCATGAAAAAGGCCGTTGACGACAAACGTCAACGGCTTTTTGAATTCTGGTGCCCGGGGCCGGAATCGAACCGGCACGCCTTGCGGCGGGGGATTTTGAGTCCCCTGCGTCTACCAATTTCACCACCCGGGCTAGGAGGTCGCGGACACGTCCAGATGACGGTCGCGGGAGAAGCGAAGACGGCGATTATATGCGGTCTGGGAAAAATTGTCAGGCGGCCCTGGATCCAGCCATCTGACAGGGGCCAGTCCCTCTGCACACAGGGGCAGGTAGGGACCGGCTTTCCGAGGAATCCGCCGCCTTACTTTTTTTCAGGCAGGAACCAGTTCATCACCAGTGCGCAGATGCCGCCAGTAGCCACGCCCGACTCCAGCACGCTCTTCACGGCATGGGGCAGGTGCGACAGGATTTCCGGCACTTGCGACACGCCCAGGCCCAGCGCCAGGGACACGGCGATGATCAGCAGGGCGCGGCGGTCCAGGTGGATGCCGGCCAGGATGTTGATGCCGGACGCGGCGACCGCGCCGAACATGACCATGGCGGCGCCGCCCAGGACGGGCTCGGGCACGGCCTGCAGGATGCCGGCCACGGCCGGGAACAGGCCCAGCAGGATCAGCATGCCGGCGATCCACACGCCGACGTGGCGGCTGGCGATGCCGGTCAGCTGGATCACGCCGTTGTTCTGCGCGAAGACCGAGCTGGGGAAGGTGTTGAAGACGCCGGCCAGGAGCGAATTCGCGCCGTTGACCAGGACGCCGCCCTTGATGCGTTGCATCCACAGCGGGCCTTCGACGGGCTGCTTGGAGACCTTGCTGGTGGCGGTGACGTCGCCGATGGCTTCCAGGGACGTGACCAGGTAGATGATCAGCATGGGCACGAACAGCGCCCACGAGAAGCCCAGGCCGAAGTGCAGCGGCGTGGGGATCTGGAACAGGGCGGCTTCGCGGGCGCCGGTGAAGTCCAGGCGGCCCATGTAGGCGGCGGCGATGTAGCCCACGGCCAGCGCCAGTACCAGGGCGGTGCTGCGCACCCACACGACTGGCACGCGGTTCAGCAGGATGATGGTGCCCAGGACCAGGCCCGACAGGGTCAGGTTCTCGGCGCTGGCGAAGGTGCCGTTGCCCATGGCGCTATAGCCGCCGCCCATGCTGATGAGGCCGACCTTGATCAGGGTCAGGCCGATGAGCAGCACGACGATGCCGGTGACCAGCGGCGTGATCAGGCGCTTGACGAAGGGCAGGATGCGGCTGATGCCCATTTCGACGAAGGAGCCGGCGATGACGACGCCGAAGATCGCGGCCATGACGGCTTCGACCGGGGTGCCTTGCTTGACCATGACCGAGCCGCCCGCGATCAGCGGGCCGACGAAGTTGAAGCTGGTGCCCTGCACGATCAGCAGGCCGGCGCCCAGGGGTCCGAAACGCTTGCACTGGACGTAGGTGGCAATGCCTGAGATGACCAGCGACATGGACACGATCAGGGTGGTGTCGCGGGAGCTCACGCCCAGGGCCTGGCAGATCAGCAGGCCGGGGGTGACGATGGGAACCAGGATGGCCAGCAGGTGCTGCAGGGCGGCGACGAAGGCCACGGGAGGCGCGGGGCGGTCGTCGGGGCCGTAGACCAGGTCAGGGCTGGGGTCGGCGTCGGATGAGCCGTGGGGGGCGGGTTGGGTCAGGGAGGCGGGTTGCATGGCGGATGGGCCGGCCAGGGATGGGTAGGGGGGAAAGTGCGGGATTTTAGCGGGGAAGGCCTCGCGCCGTCCGGGGACGGACCGGGAGCGGGCGCGGATGCGCCGCAGACCCGGGCCGGGATTGCGGCCGCTGGTTAGAATCCCTGGTCGCCAATCAACGGCAGGTCAGCCCCGCCACTCCATGCAAAAACGCGCCAAATGGGCCGTGATCTCGCTGGTCCTGATCATCGCCGCGCTGCCGATGTTCCTGTTGTTCTGGTTGATGGACGGCGACGACTTCGCGGCCGTCGACCGTGGACAGTCCTACGGCAACAGCATCTATAAGAACTATCAGGGCGGCGTTTACGCCGCCGTCCCCAGCAACGGCTACTACCGCATGGACGACGCCGATCCAGCCAGTTTCACGGCCTTCGATACCGGGGCTTTCGACGGCAGGCAGGCGGCCAGGGACCAGCGCCACGTGTATTGCGGCAACCAGGTCTTGCCGGACATGAAGCCCGCGTCCGCGCGCTACCTGGGCAACAGCTATTTCAGCGATGGCGCGGTCACGGTTTTCTGTTCGATGCACAGCGTGCGCAACGAAAAGCTGGGCATGCTGGACGAGTTCTGGCAGAAGATCCAGTACCAGGCGGACGCCGGCCCCAAGCCGCAGACCTACCTGTATCCGTTCGTCGTCCTGCCGGCCAGCGCCCGGCCCTACCGGCCGCTGCTGGACCGCGAGCTGGCCACCGACGATGTGCGCGTGTACTACCGGGGCCGCGAAATGCCGCAGGCGGCGCCGGCTTCGTTGCGCCGCCTGCCCGCGGGCAGGGATGGCGATGTCCGTTCCAGCGACGATTTTTTCGCCGACGGCCGCCGCGTCTATTTCCACGAGCAGTTACTGCCGCTGTCGGATGATCCCGCGCTGTACACCTTCATGGTGGGCGACCTGTACCGCCAGCCCTATCTACAAGATCCGCGCGACGGCATGGTGTACGTGGGCGCGCAGCCCTTCGACGCGGCGCATGCGCCGTATCGCCTGCTGAACGAGCACGGCCGGCATGTGTACCAGGCGCTGTTCCGCAGCAAGAACGGCATCTTTTTCTACAACACGCAGACGCGGCAGGTGGAACGGGCGGGGGACGACCCCTTCGCTTCGGGATCCTTCACCGAGCTGTCGCCATACGTGTACACGGACGGCAAACAGACGTTGTTCCTGCAGGCGCAGGAAGTTTGGGCTCGCAACTCGCGGGGCGGGGGCGGCGGGCTGGTGTCTCGTTCCACGCTGGTCAATCAGCTGACGGATGCGCCGGCTGGGGAATGGATCAAGCGCGGCGTGGTTTATCACAACTTCGGCACGGTCTGGCAGAAGGGCGAGAAACTCTATTACCTCGACGAGCTTGGACCCTCGCAGCTGATTTCCCACTCGATCTATCAGATCATGGACCGCAGCGCGGCGGATTTCCTGCTGCGCTCGCAAGAAACTCGGCAGATCACGGCTGCCGACATCCGCAAGCTGGTCCGGGCCGGCAAGCTGGCGGTGCCGCAGTATGAAACCGTGCTGGAAGCCAAGACACGTTATCGGAAGGTGTTCTCCATTTTCTGAGGCGCCGCCGCCACTCCCCAAAATGGGAGGTTGGGGCCGGCTGGGGTTTTCCTGCCCGCCCTTGAAAATGCGCCATTGGCCCCCACATCAGTAGGGTTTCCCGGCGGCCGCGCGGGCCTGAAGTCCCGGCAGCCAATAACCGTCCCTAATTTTTTACCTAGCCACGTAGAACTATGAGCCAAACCGCCACGCCTTCCACGTCCGAAACCCTGGGGTTCCAGGCAGAGGTGAAGCAGCTGCTGCACCTGATGATCCATTCGCTGTACAGCAACAAGGAAATCTTCCTGCGCGAGCTGGTGTCGAACGCATCGGACGCCTGCGACAAGCTGCGCTTCGAGGCCATCGACCGGCCCGAGCTGCTGGAAGGCAATGGCGAACTGGCCATCACGGTCAGCTACGACAAGGCTGCCCGCACCATTACCATCTCCGACAACGGCATCGGCCTGTCGCGCGAAGAAGCGGTGGCCAACCTGGGTACGATCGCGCGCTCCGGCACGCGGGAATTCTTCTCGCAGCTGACCGGCGACAAGCAGAAGGACGCGCAGCTGATCGGCCAGTTCGGCGTGGGCTTCTATTCCTCGTTCATCGTGGCCGACAAGGTCACGGTGGTCAGCCGCCGCGCCGGCGCCACGGACGCGATCCAGTGGGAATCCGACGGCCAGGGCGAATTCACCATCACCGCGGCCGAGAAGGCCACGCGCGGCACGGACGTCACGCTGCACCTGCGCGCCGACGAAGACGAATTGCTCAACGGCTGGAAGCTGCGCGAGATCCTGCGCCGCTACTCGGACCACATCTCCCTGCCCATCCGCATGGCCAAGGAAGAGTGGGACCAGGAAAAGGGCGAGCAGGTCAAGACCGAAGAACTGGAAACGGTGAACCAGGCCAATGCGCTGTGGGCCCGCAGCAAGTCGGACGTGACTGAAGACCAGTACCGCGAGTTCTACAAGACGGTGTCGCACGACTACGACGACCCGCTGGCCTGGACCCACAACCGCGTCGAAGGCCGCAGCGAATACACGCAGCTGCTGTACGTGCCCAAGCACGCGCCCATGGACCTGTGGGACCGCGACGGCCGCCGCGGCGTGAAGCTGTACGTCAAGCGCGTCTTCATCATGGACGACGCCGATCAGCTGCTGCCTTCGTACCTGCGCTTTGTGCGCGGCGTGATCGATTCGGCCGACCTGCCGCTGAACGTGTCGCGTGAGATCCTGCAAGAAAGCCGCGATGTGCGCGCCATCCGCGAGGGTTCGGCCAAGCGCATCCTGTCGCTGCTGGAAGACATGGCGGAGAACAAGCCGGAAGACTACGCCACGTTCTGGTCCGAGTTCGGCCAGGTGCTGAAGGAAGGCGCGGGCGAAGACCACGCCAACCTGGAACGCATCGCCAAGCTGATGCGCTTTGCCTCGACCCACACGGGCGACCAGGCCCAGACCGTGTCGTTCGCCGACTACGTGTCGCGCATGAAGGAAGGCCAGGACAAGATCTACTACGTCACGGCGGATACCTTCGCCGCGGCCAGCAACAGCCCGCATCTGGAAATCTTCCGCAAGAAGGGCATCGAAGTCCTGCTGCTGTCGGATCGCGTGGACGAATGGATGTTGTCCTACCTGCGTGAATTCGACGGCAAGTCGCTGGTGTCGGTGGCCAAGGGCGGCCTGGACTTGGCCGAGCTGGCCGACGAGGAAGAAAAGAAGCACCAGGCCGAAGTGGCCGAGGACTTCAAGCCGCTGGTCGAGCGCCTGCAGAAGACGCTGGAAGACCAGGTCAAGGAAGTGCGCGTGACGCTGCGCCTGGTGGACTCGCCGGCTTGCGTGGTGGTGGGCCAGAACGAACTCAGCCCGCATCTGCTGCGCATGCTCAAGGCCGCCGGCCAGGAAGCGCCCAACGTCAAGCCGGTGCTGGAAATCAACCCCGAGCACCCGCTGCTGGCCCGCATCCGCGCCGCCGAAGACGGCGAGTTCGGCCAGTGGGCGCGTTTGCTGCTGGATCAGGCGCTGCTGGCCGAAGGCGCGCAGATCGCCGACCCGGCCGCGTTCGTGAAGCGCTTGAATGCGTTGCTGCTGAAGTAAGCAGCGCATCCGTTTGAAGAAGGAAAGGCGCCTCTGGCGCCTTTTTTTCGTCAGGAAGACGCTTCACAAGCAGTGGCTTAAAAATTACCGATCGGTAATTTTGGGGGTGGACATGGCCTCGAACGATGTTCCTGCCGCGCTCGCAGGCGGGGCCGGCGTAACGATTCGCACATCGACCGAATTGGGCGAATTGGTGAAGGCCGTCCGGCGCTCGCAGGGCTTGCTGCAAGCGGATCTGGCTGGCCTGTCCGGCACCGGCAACCGCTATGTGGTGGATCTGGAGCGCGGGAAGCCCACGCTGCAATTGCAGAAGGTGCTGGACATGCTGGATCTGCTGGGCCTGGAAGTGCAGGTAGCGCCCAAGCGCCCGAGTCTGCCATGACCGTCGCCGATGCGCTGGACATCTATCACGCGGACCGCAAGGTCGGCCGCTTGTTCGACGAGCGGCCGTTGCGCTTCGTAGCCGTCCGCGGCCCCATCGGCTAGACCGTCTGCGCGGCCCCCTCGCCGCGTATCACTACAGCATCCAGCGCCACCACCCCCTTACCCTCAGGTAAAGCCAGTAAGGGATTGATCTCCACCGAACTGAAGTCCGCGCGCCGCGCGTGGGCGAAGCGGGATAGCGCCGCCAGCGCGTCGGCCAGCGCGTCGACGTCGCAAGGAGGCGCGCCACGCGCGCCTTGCAGCAGCGCGTAGCCCTTGATCTCGCGGATCATCGCCAGGGCTTCGTCGCGCCCGAAGGGGGCCAGGCGGAAGCTCACATCCTTGAGCACTTCGACGAAGACGCCGCCCAACCCGAACATGACGACCGGGCCGAACACCGGGTCGCAATGCACGCCGGCTATGCATTCCACGCCCTTGGGCGCCATGGGCGCGACGAGCACGCCGTCGATGCGGGCGTCGGGCCGGTGCTGGCGCACGGCGGCCATGATGTCGGCGTAGGCGCGCCGCACGGCGTCTTCGCCGCGGATGTTGAGCTTTACGCCGCCTACGTCGCTCTTGTGCGTGATGTCGGGCGATACCACCTTGAGCACGACGGGAGCGGCGTCGCCGTTCGTAGCAGCCAGCTCGGCGACGGCGCGCACTGCCGCGTCCACGTCGGCGGCCAGCATGCAGGGCGAGGCCGGCAAGCCGGCCTGGCGCAGCAGCGCCATGGCCTGGACTTCGTTGTAGGCGTCCAGCAATGGCGGTGTGTGCGCCGCGGGCATCGTGGGAGCATCGTCAACAACGTCGCTACCCGTATGAGCAGCCAGCCCGGCCACCGCGCCTATCGTGCGGATGGCGGCGCTGGGATCAGTGAACACCAGGCAGCCCAGCTGTTCCAGCTCGCGGCGGCGTGCGGGCGGAAACAGTGCGCTGATGGCCAGCGGCACGTCCGGATGGCGGGCCTGCATCTGCCTTGCGAAAGCCTCGAAGGTAGGCCACAAGGCTTCGGAGGATCCAGCAGCGGCCAGGAAGACGGCCAGCGCGTCGTAGCGACCATCGGCCAGCATGTCGTCGGCGGTGGCCAGCAGCAGTCCGGGTTCGGACACGGCCTGGCCGGTGACGTCGACGGGATTGCGGCCGCTGGCGAAGGGCACGCGCTCCAGCAGGCGGGCTTGAGCTTCGGCGGCGGGCTCGGGCAGCGCCAGGCCGGTGTCCTCGGCTTCGTCGGCCATCAGCGCGCCCACGCCGCCGGAGATGGTGAAGATCCCCAGCCGGCGGCCCTGCGGCGGCCGTTTCCAGGTGTCCAGCGCATAGCCCAGGTTGAAGAATTCCTCGATGGTGCGCGCGCGCAGGGCGCCATATTGGCGGAACAGCGCGTCGTACACGGCGTCGTCGCCGGCCAGCGCTGCCGTATGCGAGGCGGCGGCTTGCGCGCCGGCCTGGGTGCGGCCGATCTTGGTGACGACCACGGGTTTGCCCGCCGCGCGCGCCGCGGCCAGGGCGCGGCGCAGCTTGGCGCCGTCGCGGCAGCCTTCCATGTAGGCCATGACGACGCGGGTATCGGCGTCGCAAGCCAGCCATTCGATGCAATCGGCCACGTCGATGTCGGCCTCGTTGCCGGTGCTGATCCAGTGCGACAGGCCCAGGCCGCGCTCGCGCGCCATGCTGTAGGCATAAGCGCCGAATGCGCCGCTCTGCGACACCATGCCGATGCCGCCTGCGGCGACGATGCCGTTGGCGGGGGCGGGCGAGAACGTCGCGTAGACGTTGCGCCGCACGTTCATGAAACCCAGGCAATTCGGTCCCAGCAGGCGGATGCCGCGTTCGCGCGCGATGGCGCAGAGCCGTTCCTGTTGCGCGGTCCCTTGCGCGCCGGTCTCGGAAAAACCCGAGGTGAACACCACGGCGGCGCCTACCTGGCCGGGCCGGGCGCGTTCCAGCGCCTGCGCGGCATGGGCGGCAGGCACGGCCAGGATGGCCAGGTCCACGTCCGCGTCCAGCGCGTCCAGGCCGGGCAGGGCCGGCAGGCCGGCGATGGCGTCCGCGCGCGGGTTGACGGGAACGATGCGGCCGCCGTAACCGTGCTGGAGCAGCAACCTGACCGGCATCGCGCCGATCTTGCCGGGCGTGGCCGAGGCGCCAACGATGGCGATGCCTTGCGGATTGAAGAGGCGGGACAGGGAGGAGTCAGTCATGATGTGGCGATGAAGAATCAGGAGTAGCGCACGACGCTGCGGCCCGTGCTGCCGCGTTCGAGCATGGCGGCCAGGGCTAGCGGCAGCTCGCGGGGTTCGATGACGCGCGCGATCAGGTCCAGATGCGCGGGGCGATATTCGGCGGCGAGCTTGTTCCATACCTGGCGCCGCAGCGGCATGGGGCTGTTGGCGTTGATGCCCAGCAGCTTGACGCCGCGCAGGATGAAAGGGATGACGGTGGTGGGCAGTTCCGCGCCGCCGGCGTTGCCGAAGGCGGCGGCCACGCCGTCGGGCTTCAGGCTGGCCAACGCGTGGGCCAGTAGCGGGCCGCCCACGGAGTCGACCACGCCCGCCCAGCGCGCGCTCATGAGCGGCTTGATGCCGGCCGACAGGTCGGGCGGAGCGATCACCTCCTGCGCGCCCAACGAGCGCAGATAGTCCGCCGCAGCCGGCTTGCCGGACATGGCGCAGACGCGATAACCGCGCTGGCTCAGGATGTCGATGGCGACGCCGGCAACGCCGCCGGTGGCGCCGGTGACCAGCACCTCGCCTTGTTCCGGCGTCAGTCCGCAATGTTCCATCCAGTGCAGCGAAAGCGCGGCCGTGTAGCCCGCCGCGCCCAGCACGGCGGCGTCGCGCAACCCGATGCCTGGGGGCAGCGGCAGCACCCAGTTATGGCGCACCCGCGCATACTCGGCGTAGCCGCCGTCGCAGTCCACGCCGATGCCGAAGCCGTGCACCACGACCTCCTGGCCGGGCGCGAGCGCCGGGTCGGCGGAATGCACCACGGTGCCCGAGAGATCGATGCCGCCGATACGCGGATACTCGCGGATGATGCCGCCGCGTCCGGCCTGGGCCAGCGCGTCCTTGTAGTTCAGGCCCGCATAGGCCACCTTGATGAGCGTGTCGCCCGCGGACAGCTGGTCCGCGGACAAGGTTTCGTAGCGGCCTTGCGGGGGCTGGCCCGCTGCGCCCGCATGTAGGCGGTAGGCCTGGAATTCGAGGTTTTCCATGTTCGTCTCCTTGAGGGCTCAGGCCAGCAGCCGGCGCGCCAGCGTGGCGCGGTGCAGTTCGTTGGCGCCGTCGTAGATGCGGAAGGGGCGCATCTCCTGCCAGACCATGGACACGGGCGTGTCGCCCGACAGGCCCGATGCGCCCATCATCTGCACGGCGCGGTCGGCCACGCGGTTCACCGCCTCGGACACGAAGACCTTGGCCATGGCGCTGTGCTGCTTCACCGACAGGCCCTCGTCCATGCGGGTTGCGCAATCCAGCGTCATGAGGCGGCTGGCGTGCAGGTCGATGTGGGAGTCCGCGACCATGGCCTGGATCTGCTGCAGATCGGCCAGGCGTGAGCCGAAGGATTCGCGCTGCATCACATAGGCCTGCGCCGTCTCCAGCGCGCGACGGGCGCGGCCGATATAGCGCATGCAATGGGACAGCCGGGCAGGCTCCAGCCGCAGTTGCGCATACTCCAGGCCGCGTCCGGGCTCGCCCAGCACGGCTTCATCGTCGACCTCGCAGTCCTGCAGCAGGATCTCGGCGTGGCCGCCGATCTGGTAGCCCGTCACCATGCCGATGTCGCGCACCACCTGGTAGCCCGGCGTGTCTGCCGGCACCAGGAACAGTGTGGCGCCGGTATCGGTGCGCGCCAGCACCAGCGCGAAATCCGCGCCCACGCCGCCGCTGATGAATTGCTTGCGGCCGTTCAGCACCCAACGCGCGCCGCGCCGTTCGGCGCGGGTGCGCAGCATGGACGGATCGGAACCGGCACCGGGCGCGGGCTCGGTCATGGCGAAGCAGGCTCGCTGTTCGCCGCGCACCAGCGGCGCGAGGAAGCGTTCCTGCTGGGCGGAGTTGCCCAGGCGCAGCAGCGTCAGCATGTTGGGCTGGTCGGGCGCGGCGCAGTTCAGCGCCGCGGGTCCAAGGAAGCCGCGCCCCGCTTCTTCCAGCACCTGGGCCAGGGCGCGCCAGCCGAGTCCCAGCCCGCCCCATTCCCGCGGCAACTGCGGCGCATACAGGCCGGCCTCGCGAGCCTGTATGCGCAGTTGGGCGACGCAGCGATCCAGCGCGGCCACGTCGCGGGCAATGGCGGGGGACTCGGCGGGTATCGCCACCTCGTCGACGAAGCGGCGCACGCGCGCGCATACGTCTTGCAGGGCGTCGCCGCCGTTGCGTTCTTGCTTGGACTGCATGGCTTATTCCTCGATCTTGACGCCGGCCTGCTTGACCACGGCGCGCCATCTGTCGGTTTCGTCGGCGATGTGCCGGCCGAACGCTTCGGCCGTGCCGCCGGTGGCTTGCATGCCCAGCCCGTTGAAGTAGCTGCGCACTTCCGGATCGGCCAGCACGACGTTGATCTGCCGGTTCAGCAGCGCGATCACGTCCTTCGGCGTACCGGCGGGCGCCATCACGCCCCACCAGGACGAGGCCGACAACGGCACGCCCAGTTCAGCCAGCGTGGGCACGTCGGGCAGCTCGGGATTGCGCGTTTGCGAGGCGATGGCGACCGCGCGCAGACGCCCGGCCTTGACCTGGGCATACACCGGCGGCAGGTTGTCGAAGCTCATCTGGACCTGGCCGCCGACCAGCGCGGTGGCGGCTTCGCTGCTGCCCTTGTAGGGGATGTGCCGCAATCCGATGCCGGTCTGGTGGGCGAACTGCTCGCCCGCCAGATGGGGGATGCTGCCCGTTCCCGCCGTGGCGAATGTCAGGCCCTGCTGCTGCGCGGCGGCGCGCTTCAAGTCTTCCAGGCTGCGTATGGGGCTGGCGGCGGGCAGCAGCAGGTAGACCGGCACGTCCGTCGCCCAGACCACGGGCGTCAGGTTCTTCTTCACGTCATAGGGCAGCTTGGCGTACAGCACGCTGTTGGTCGCCAGATTGGCGGTGCCCATCAGCAGGGTGTAGCCGTCGGGCGCGGCGCTGGCGACCAAGGCGGTGCCGATCTGCGTCGCGCCGCCGGGCTTGTTTTCCACCACCACGGGCTGGCCCAGCAAGGGGGCCAGCTTGCGGGCAATCATGCGCGCCGCGGTGTCGGTGCCGCCGCCGGCCGCGTAGGGCACGATCAGGCGTATCGGCTTGTCGGGATAGGCGGCGGCCTGTGCCGCCCCGGCCGCGCCCAGCAGGGCGACGGCGCACAGCGCGCGTAGCGTTCGGATCAGGATTTGCATGGCGGTCTCCCGGCGGGCCTACTGGATGCGGGTGCCGGTGGACTGCACCAGCTTGCCCCACCAGGCGGTTTCGTCCGCGATCTGCTTGGCGAACTCGGCCGGCGTGCTGGCCAGCGGTTCCGCGCCCAGCTCCTGGAAGCGGGTGCGCAACTGCGGGTCCTGCAGCGCCTTGACCACTGCCGCGTGCAGCCGTTCGATCACCGCCGGATCGGTGCCGGCAGGCGCCATCAACCCCTTCCAGGCCATCACCACAAAGCCCTTCTGCCCAGCTTCATCGAAGGTGGGGATGTCGGGCGCCGCGGTGGCGCGCTGGTCGCTGGGCACCGCCAGCGCGCGCAGGCCGCCGGCTTTTACCTGCGGCAGCAGCGCCGGCATGTTGTCGATCATGAAATCGATGTGGCCGGCCACCAGGTCGGTGACGGCGGGGCCGGTGCCTTTGTAGGGCACGTGCTCGGCCTGGATGCCGGTCTGCTGCTTGAGCAGTTCGCCGGCCAGCTGCGCCGGCGAACCGTTGCCGGGAGAGCCAAAGGACAGCTTGCCGGGGTTGTTGCGCGCGTACTGCAGGAATTCCTGCAGCGTCTTCACCGGCATGGATTTGGTCACCACCATCAGATTGTGTTCGCGCTCCAGGCAGGTGATGGGCGCCAGGTCCTTGGCCGGATTGAACGGCATGTTGGCGTACAGGCTGGGATTGATGACGGTGGGTCCGGCCGCCGCCAACAGCAGCGTGTAGCCGTCGGGCGCGGCGCGGGCAACGAAGTCGCCGCCGATGTTGCCGCCGGCGCCGGGTTTGTTCTCGACGATGACGGGTTGGCCCAGGATGGGATGCAGCGCTTCGGCCAGCAGGCGGCCCAGGATGTCGGTCGAGCCGCCGGGGGCGAACGGCACGATCAGCCTCACGGGCTTGTCGGGATAGGCGGCCGCGGCTTGCGGCGGCAGCGCCGCGCAGGCGAAGGCGGCGGCCATGGCGCCGATCCACTTCGGCAGGTGCTTGTGCAGCATGATGGAAGTCTCCTTTGGTTGGCGGGCCGCCGGCTTCTTGCGGCTGCGGTCCCTGTATTGCCCTAGCGGCCGGGCGTGTAGCCCGCCTGGCTCAGCGTATGGCGGGCGATGTTCAATTGATGGATCTGGCTGGTGCCCTCGTACAGGCGGAACAGGCGTACGTCGCGGTAGAAGCGTTCTATGCCGTGATCGGCGATGTAGCCGTAGCCGCCATGCATCTGCACGCAACGGTCCGCCACGCGGCCGCACATCTCGGACGCGAAATACTTGCAGATCGAGGCGTTCAGCGTCACGTCGGCGCCGGCATCGCGCTCGCGGGCGGTTTGCAGCACCAGGGCGCGGGCGGCCTGGATCTCGGTCTGGCAGTCGGCCAGCATGGCCTGGATCAGCTGAAAGTCCATCAACGGCTTGCCGAACTGCTGGCGCTCGGCCACGAAGCGCAGCGTGTCGTCCAGCATGCGGATCGCCGGGCCGATGCACAGCGCGGCCAGATGGATGCGTTGTTTGTTCAGGACCTTCATCGCGGTCTTGAAGCCCAAGCCTTCCTGGCCGCCGATGATGCAGTCGGCCGGCACGCGGCAGTCCTCGAAATGCACGGCGGACACGGGCGATCCGGCCTGGCCCATCTTGTCGTAGGGCTGGCCGGTGGACAGGCCCGGCGTGCCGCGCTCCACGATGAAGGCGGTGATGCCCTTGGCGCCAGGCGCATCGGGATCGGTGCGCGCCATGACGGTGAACAGCCCCGCCAGCGGCGCATTGGTGATGAAGCACTTCTCGCCGTTCAGCACGTAGTGGTCGCCGTCGCGCACGGCCGTGGTGCGCAGGGCCGTGGCGTCGGAACCCGCTTGCGGCTCGGTCAGGGCGAAGCAGCCGGTCAGTTCCCCGGAGGCCAGCCGCGGCAGGTAGCGGGCCTTCTGCGCGTCGGTGCCGTCGGCCACCAGCGCCTCGGAGCCGATGCCGGTATTGGTTCCGACCCGGGCGCGAAACGCCACCGAGCATTGCGACAGTTCCATGGCGGCCAGGATCAGCTCCTCGGTCGTCATGCCCGCGCCGCCGTATTCCTCGGGAATGGAGTACCCGAACAGCCCCTGCGCGGCCATGCTGGCGACCAGATCCTGCGGCACCTCGTCCAGGCGGGCGATCTCGGCTTCGCGCGGCGCCAGTTGCTCTCGCACGTAGCGGCGCAGCGATGCTAGGAATTGCGGGAATCCGTCGGGGTCCCTGATCATGGCTAGTCTCCGTTTCATCATGGGCGCTGATGCGTGCCGCGCCGTGTTGAATCCAGGCTAGCAAAAGGCCAAGGGATTTGAGACAAGTGTTTCGATATCTTGAATGCATGGCGAGCCGTCGCTGCTCTATGATCGGCAGGGACAGACCGCGCATTCCGCGCCCAGGACCTCCACCATGACCACCCGCCCCGGCGAGCGCCATGCCGACCCCGCCTTCGCCACCACGCTGGCGCACGGCTTGTCGGTGCTGCAGGCGTTCCGGCATGGCGAACCCGCGCTCAGCAACCGCGAGCTGGCGGACCGCACCGGCCTGTCCAAGGCCACGATTTCACGCCTGACCACCACACTGATGCAGCGCGGCTTGCTGCGTTACGACGGGGGCTTGCGGCGGTACCGGCTTGGCACGGCGGTGCTGTCGCTGAGCTATCCGCTTCTGGCCAGCATCAAGGTTCGCCAGTTGGCGCGCCCGTTGATGAAGCGCCTGGCGGACGCGGCGGGCGGCTCGGCCTCGCTGGGCATGCATCACGGCCTGAACATGGTGTACGTGGAAACCTGCCGCGGACACGACGCCGTGTCGTTCCGGCCGGATATCGGCGCCTTGCTGCCGCTGCTGCCTTCGGCCATGGGACGGGCCTGGCTGGCGCAGGCGCCGGCGGACGAGGCGGAGCCCTTGCTGGCGGCGTTGCGGCGCCAGGATCCCGCCATCTGGCGACGCCACGCGCCGGACTGGGAGCAGGCTCAGCGCGACTACGCCGAACACGGCTATTGCGTGGGGCAGGGCGATTGGCATTCCGACGTGCATGCGGTGGCGGTACCCATGCGCACCCCCGTCGACGGCCAGGCGCTGGTGTTCAACTGCGGCGTGCCCGTGACGCGGTTGCGGCCGGGCGACTTGCGCGGCCGCATCGCGCCGCGCCTGCTGACGCTGGTGGCGCGCGTGGAAAAAATGCTGGAGCGCCAGCATGACGCATGACCAGGACCGCGAATTCACCACCACGCTGGCGCGCGGCATCGACATCCTGGCGTGCTTTCGCGCCGACCGGCCGGTGCTGGCCAACAAGGACTTCGCGCAGCAGACCGGGTTGTCCCGCAGTGCCGTGGCGCGGCTGACCCACACGCTGGTGGAGCTGGGTTTTCTGCAGAGCGTAGGCGAGCCCGCGCGCTACCGGCTGGGTGCCTCGGTCCTGGCGCTGAGCTATCCCTTGCTGGCCAGCATGCAGATCCGGCAGCTGGCGCGGCCGTTGATGAAGCAGCTGGCCGACCACGCGCGCGGCGCCGTGTCGCTGGTGGTGCGCGACCGCCTGCAGATGGTGTACGTGGAAACCGCCCGCTCCAACGAGGCCTTGCAGACGCGGCCCGACATAGGCGCGTCGCTGCCGCTGCTGTCCAGCGCCGCCGGCAAGGCGTGGCTGGCGCGGGCGTCGGATGAGGAGAGGGCGGTCGTCCTGAACCAGCTGCGCGTGGCGGATCCCCGGCACTACGAGGTCCACTTTCCCAGCCTGGCGGCTGCGCGCCGCGATCTGGAGCGCAAAGGCTATTGCGGCAACAATCTGGAGTGGCGGCCGGACGCCTATGGCTTTGCCGCGCCGCTGGGCAGGCCCTATCAGTCGTTGCTGTACGTCTTCAATTGCGGCGTGCCGGCGCAGGACGGGCCTTACCGCGAGCGCGCAGCCGACATCGGCCCGCGGCTGGTCGCCCTGGCGCGCGAGACGGAAAGGCTGCTCGGGCTGGCCTGAGACGACTCGGCTAGCCGCCCGGATTCGTGACTCCAAGTCAAAAGTGTTTCGCTGTTTCCTGCCTTTTTCCGCAAGGATGACGGCGGCATACTGGCCGCCTGCCTTCCGATCGGGTTGTCCCGCGCTCCGGCCCTTCGCGCCGGCCCGGTCCCTGGTCGGCGCAATCGAACCCAAGGAAACCACATGAATCCCCAGGACTCCCAGCCGGTGAAGGCCGGCCTGCCATTGCTGGCGCTCGCCGTCGGTGCCTTCGGCATCGGCGTGACCGAGTTTTCTCCCATGGGCCTGTTGCCCGTCATCGCCGAAGGGGTGGGCGTGTCCATTCCCAGCGCCGGCATGCTGATCAGCGCCTACGCCATCGGCGTGATGGTGGGCGCGCCGCTGATGACGCTGGCCCTGTCGCGCTGGTCGCGCCGCAACGCCTTGCTGGTGCTGATGGCGATCTTCACGGTGGGCAACGTGCTGTCCGCGCTGTCGCCCAACTACACGACGCTGCTGCTCGCGCGCCTGGTCACCAGTCTGAACCATGGCGCGTTCTTCGGCCTGGGTTCGCTGGTGGCGGCCAGCGTGGTGCCGCGCCACAAGCAGGCCAGCGCCGTGGCCACCATGTTCCTGGGGCTGACCATCGCCAACGTCGGCGGGGTGCCAGCAGCCACCTGGCTGGGCCAGGTCATCGGCTGGCGCATGTCGTTTGCCGCGACCTCGGTGCTGGGCCTGATCGCGATGTTGTCGCTATGGTTCGCGTTGCCGGCGGGTGAGGCAGGTCGCCGTCCCGACATCCGCCGTGAACTCGCCGTGCTGAAGAGCCCGGTGGTACTGGTGGCCTTGCTGACCACGGTGCTGGGTGCGGGCGCGATGTTCACGCTCTACACCTACGTGGCGCCGACCCTGGCGGAGTTGACGGGCGCTTCGCCCAACTTCGTCACGGCGATGTTGGTGCTGATCGGCATCGGCTTCACCCTCGGCAACACGATGGGCGGGCGCTTTGCCGACCGTTCGCTGGACGGCAGCCTGATCGCCTTCCTGGTGCTGATCATCGCCGACCTGCTGGCATTCCCGTGGCTGGCCACGACGCAGACCGGCGCAGCCATTGCGCTGCTGATCTTCGGTTTCGGCACGTTCGCCGTGGTGCCGCCGCTGCAGATGCGGGTGATGCGCGCCGCCACCGATGCGCCAGGTCTGGCCTCGTCGGTGAACGTGGGCGCCTTCAACCTGGGCAACGCGCTGGGCGCGGCGGCGGGCGGGGGCGTGATCTCGGCGGGCATGGGCTATGCCGCGGTGCCTGTAGCCGGCGCCGTTATCGCCGCGGCCGGCCTGGGCCTGGTGCTGTGGCAGCGCGCAAGCAACGAGCGCCAGCGCAAGGTGGCGATGCAGGGCTGCTGAGCGCGCGACGCGCAGCAAGCAAAAAGGGCGCCTGTGGCATGCAGGCGCCCTTTTTCATGCCGGAGAACCGCAGCGTTTCAAGCCTCGATCCGCTCCACCTTCCCCACCAGCAGGATGTACGACAGCGCGCCCAGCAAGGCCAGCGACGACACGTACACAATGGCAGGCGCGAAGCTTTCCTTCGTCACCAGGAAGCCGATCACGATGGGCGTGCAGATCGACGACAGGTTGCCGACGAAGTTGAACACGCCGCCGGTCAGGCCCAAGAGGCGCACCGGCGCCAGCGTGGACACCAGCGACCAGGTGATCGATGCCAGGCCGTTGCCGAAGAAGGCCAGGGCCAGGAAGAAGATCACCCAGGGCGTGGAATCGGTGAAGTTGGCGCCGATCATGGACGTGGAGATCAAGAGGCCCAGGATGATGGGCAGCTTGCGCGCCAGGCCGACGGTGGCGCCGCGGCGGATCAGGAAGTCGGACAGCACGCCCGAGCACAGCACGCCGACGAAGGCCGCCAGGAACGGCACCGAGGCCAGGAAGCCGGACTTGATGAAGTCCATGCCGCGGTACTTGACCAGGTAGGTGGGGAACCAGGTCAGGAAGAACCACAGCGTCGACGTCAGGCAGAACTGGCCCAGGTACACGCCCCACAGCTTGCGCTTGCTCATGACCAGGCCCAGGTCGTTCCAGTTGAACGGCGCCTTCTTTTCCTTGACGCTGCGGTCCAGGTCGACCACGCCGCCGCCTTGCTGGATCAGCTCGATTTCCGCCGCGTTCGCGCCCTTGAACTGGCGCGGCTCGCGATAGATCATGAACCACAGCACGCCCCACACGATGCCCAGGAGGCCGGTGCTGACGAACACCATGTGCCAGCCATAGTGGTGCTGCAGCCAGGCCAGCACCGGCGTCAGGAACGCCAGGCCGACGAACTGACCCGAGGTATAGAAGCCGATGGCGGTGGCGCGTTCGCGTTCCGGGAACCAGGTGGTGACGACGCGATTGTTGATTGGATAGGCGGGCGCTTCCAGCGCGCCCACGGCCAGGCGTAGCACGAACAGGATGACGAAGCTGCCGGCAAAGCCCATGAAGAACGTGGCTGCCGACCACAGGATCAGCGCGGCTGCGTACAGCAGGCGCGGCGATACGCGGTCCACCAGCCAGCCGCCGGGGATCTGCATGGCGGCGTAGGTCCAGCCGAAGGCCGACAGGATCAGGCCTTCATGCACGGTGTCCAGGCCGAACTCGTCCTTGAGGGCGGGTGCTGCGATCGACAGGTTGCTGCGGTCCAGGTAGTTGATGACGACGGTGATGAACAGCATCACCATGATGAGATACCGGCTGCGCGTGGGGCGCTGGGCGCTCTGCAGGCCGGCGTGGGTGGCTGTGGACAAGGGATGTCTCCTCTTTCTCTTTATCGGCTGATTTTTATCGGCTTACCATTCGGCGAAGCTGCCGTCGGCGTGGCGCCAGACAGGGTTGCGCCAGCGGTGGCCCACGGCGGCGCGCTCCTTCACGTATTCCTCGTTGACCTCGATGCCCAGGCCGGGGCCTTGCGGAATCGCGACCATGCCGTCCTCGTAGGCGAAGACTTCGCGATTGCTGACATAGTCCAGCAGGTCGTTGGCGGCGTTGTAGTGGATGCCCAGGCTTTGTTCCTGGATGAAGGCGTTGTAGCAACCGGCGTCGATCTGCAGGCAGGTGGCCAGCGCGATCGGGCCCAGCGGGCAGTGCAGGGCCAGCGCCACGTCATAGGCTTCGGCCATGGCCGCGATCTTGCGGGTTTCGGTGATGCCGCCGGCGTGCGAGGGATCGGGCTGGATGATGTCCACATAGCCCTCGGACAGCACGCGCTTGAAGTCCCAGCGCGAGAACAGGCGTTCGCCCAGCGCGATCGGGGTGGAGGTCAGCGGGGCCAGTTCCTTCAGCGCTTCGTAGTGTTCGCTCAGCACCGGCTCTTCTATGAACATGAGCTTGAACGGGTCCAGCTCCTTCATCAGCACCTTGGCCATGGGCTTGTGCACGCGGCCATGAAAGTCCACGCCTATGCCGACGTTGGGGCCGACCGCGTCGCGCACGGCGGCCACGTTCTCCAGGCATTTCTCGACCTTGTCGAAGGAATCGATGTACTGCAGTTCCTCGGTGCCGTTCATCTTCACGGCGGTGAAGCCGCGCTCCACGGCGCTCTTGGCGGCCGCCGCGGTGTCGGCCGGGCGGTCGCCGCCGATCCACGAGTACACGCGGATGCGGTCGCGCACGTTGCCGCCCAGCAGCTGCGACACGGGCACGCCCAGATCCTTGCCCTTGATGTCCCACAGGGCCTGATCGATTCCGGCCAGCGCGCTCATGTGGATGGCGCCGCCGCGGTAGAAGCCGCCGCGGTACAGCACGGTCCAGTGGTCTTCGATGTTGCGGGGATCCTTGCCGATCAGGTAGTCGGACAGTTCCTCGACGGCGGCGGCGACCGAATGGGCGCGGCCTTCGACCACGGGCTCGCCCCAGCCGACGATGCCGGCGTCCGTTTCAATCTTCAGGAAGCACCACCGCGGCGGCACGATGTAGGTGGTGAGCTTGGTGATCTTCATGCTTGGGTCTCCTGGGCGGGATAGGCGCGTTGCCAGGCCGCGATGAATGCGCGCGCGTTCTGGCCGACTTGGGCGGCCGACAGGCCGGGTTTGTACAAGGCGGAGCCCAGGCCGAAGCCGCTGGCGCCCGCCTGGGCGTAGATGGCGATGTTGTCGGGCGTGATGCCGCCCACGGGCGCCAGCGCGATCGGCGGACGCAGCACGGCGCGCCAGGCCTTCAGCACGGCGGGGCCGAGCTGCTCGGCCGGGAACATCTTCAGCACGTCGGCGCCTGCGGCCAGCGCGGCATAGGCTTCGGTGGGCGTGGCCACGCCGGGGCAGGAGGCCATGCCCAGCGCCTTGGCTGCGCGGATCACGGCGGCGTCGCTGTGCGGCATGACGATGAGTTCGCCGCCGGCCTGCTGGACGCGGGCGCAGTCCTCGGGGTCCAGCACGGTGCCCGCGCCGATCAGGCAGTCGGGGGGCAGCGCCGCGCGCATCGCGCGGATGCTGTCCAGCGGGTCGGGCGAATTCAGCGGCACTTCGATCAGGCGAAAGCCGGCGGCGTAGAGCTCCAGCCCTATGGCTTCGGCCTCGGCGGGCTTGATGCCGCGCAGGATGGCGATCAGGCCGCAGTGGGCCATGGCGGTTTGCAGACCGGGATGGTTCATGTTCGATTCCTATTCCGTGGAGGGCGAGGCGACCAGCCCGGCGCAGACGGCCAGGTGCCACAAGCCGCGCTCGGTGGCGTTCTGCGCCTGTTCGGGCGTGCCCAGGCCGTAGTGCTGCATGGCCTGGATGTAGCGCCGGCACAGCGCGGCGTCGCCGCAAAGCACGATGCGGGGCAGTTCGCCCTGCTGCTGCAGCATGCCGGCCAGCGCCGCGATTTCATGGCCGATGAGCAGGCCCGACAGATAGTCGGCCTGCGATTCGGGCGCCAGTTCGCCAGTCAGGCCGAGCGCGCGCGTGCTGAAGATGGTGGACAGCACGCCCGCGCGCCCGGCCGGCGCCCCGGCGACCTTCAGGCCGCGTTCGAAGGCGGCCATGTCGGCGCTGGCGGCGTCGGCCATGGTCCGGCCCAGGATGGTGTGGCCGCGCAGCGCGGCGTAGACCTCGCCAGTCATGAAGGTGCCGAAGTGGGTGACGCGGCCGCGGCGGGCGCTGACCCACTTCGAATGGGTGCCGGGCAGGCCGATCAGGACGCTGTCTGCGCTGCGGGTCGCCTGGTCCGCCATCACGCCGACGACCTGGGTTTCTTCGCCGCGTATGACGTTGGGCAGGCCGTGGCGCTGGATCAGGCCGGGCACGATGTGCAGGGCGGGGCCGCCCTCGCGCTCGACCTTGGTCAGCAGCGTGCCGATGCGCTGCAGGTCGACCGGCACGTCCAGGTAGGCGGCTTCCTTCCAGCCCTGGGCGCTGCCGACCATGCCGCAGGCAATCACCGGCAGGGCCGGTTCGGCGCGCAACCAGTCGCCGCAGGCTTGTTCGAAAGCCAGTTCGAAGCCCGACAGGGCGGTGGTGGCGGCGCCGTCCTGCAGCGGCTGCGGCAGGCGCATGATGCCCCAGGGCAGATGGCGCGTATCCAGCGTGCGGCCGGCGGCATCCAGCCGGTAGGCGCGCAGCGAGGAGGTGCCCCAATCCAGCGCGATAAGCGCCGCGCGGGCGGGAGATCCGGTAGTCATCAGAAGCTGTCTCGTTTCCGGCCGCAAACCGGGCTGCGGACGCGCGGTGAGGCTGGCGCGGGGCAGGGTTCTGCGGACCTTGTTGTCTCATGCCTGCCGGGCGTAGGTGAGCGCGCGGCGGGCGATGGGAAAAATTCTAGATCAGCGCTTGAAAAATCTCAAAATATAGAATTAAATCCCATATATAGGGAATAAATGGCGGTGAAGCTTGTTTCACCTCCTCGGCGTTCTTTGCGGGAATCGCCCGCAATCCGCGTCTTATCCCCGCATCCCGCCGCGATCGCGGCGGTTATGCTTGCACTCGTCTCTTGTTGCCCGGCCCCGCTTTCATGACCTCCACGCAGACTCCCGACCGTACGCCCACCCTGGATCCCGATGCCGCCGCGCCCGCGGGCACGCAGACGCTGATGCGCGGCCTGGCGGTGGTGCAGGCCGTGTCCGGCGGCGCGCGCGACCTGAAGGAAATCTGCGCCCGCATCGGCGTGGCGCGCAGCACCACGCACCGGCTGGCAAGTTGCCTGGTGCAGGAACGCTATCTGCGGTCTTTGCCCGGCGTGGGCTATGTGCTGGGGCCGAAGCTGATCGAACTGGGCTTCCAGGCGCGCGAAGCCTTTCCGATGGCGACGCTGGCGCGTCCCTACCTGGACAGCCTGGCTGAGCAGACGGGCGACACCATCCACCTGGCCGTGCGCGACAACGACGAAGTCCTGTACCTGGAAAAGATCCCCGGCAAGAAGGGGCTGGAGATGCGCTCCCGCGTGGGGCACCGCATGCCGCTGGCCGCCACCGGCGTGGGCAAGGCCTTGCTGCTGGATACCGAAGAGCCGCAATGGAAAGCGCTGTACCGCGTCGGCGCGCCGGTGTCGTCGCGCGCGGGAGGCGGCAGCCCGACCTGGGAGGCCTTCCGCGACCGCATGCGCGACTATGCCGCCCACGGCTATGCGTTCGATCTGGAAGACAACGAGCCGTCGATCCGTTGCGTGGCGGCGCCCGTGCGCGACGCTTCCAGCGGCATCGTCGCGGCGATCAGCGTGTCCAGCACGGTGCCCTACATGTCGCTGGAGCGCATGCGCGACATGGTCGCCGTGGTGCAGGGCGCCGCGGCGGGGATTTCAGCGGAACTGGGGTGGAAGGTGGACCGCGGCTGAGGCCGCGGCCCTGCGTCTTATTCCAGCGGCAGCGTCAGCACGCCCTGCGGGGCCGGACGCATCATGACGCGGCGGTACCAGGCCGACAGCGCCGGCGTGTCGGGCCGTTCGATCGGCAGGGCCAGCCAGCGGTGGGCCGAGCAGACCAGGGCGATATCGCCCATGGTCAGGTGGCGGCCAGCGATGAACTCGCGGCCCTGCAGGGCCTGGTCCAGGATCTGGGCGCGCGCATTTGAACGTTTGACCGAGTTTTCGATGGCGGCGCGGTCGCGCTTATCCTCGGGCGTGCGGATCATGCCCAGGAACGCGGGCCCCATGACGCCTTGCCATTCGGTGGCCTGCCAGTCCATCCAGCGGTCCGCATCCGCGCGCATGCAGACGTCTTCCGGCCACAGGCTGCCCGCGCCGTAGCGCGCGGCCAGATAGCGCACGATGGCGTTCGACTCCCACAGCACGAAGCCGCCGTCGTCGATGAGCGGCACGGTGCGGTTGGGATTCAGCTTGGCGAATTCGGGCGTGTCGACCACGCCGAACGGGCCGCCCGCCTGAATGAAGGAATGTGGCAGCGCCAGTTCGCGCACCGCCAGCATGACTTTCTGAACGTTGACGGAAGTCAGGCGTCCCCAGATCTTCAACATAACCATTCCTTGTAGTGTCAGACGGGCGGCAGCTGCCGCCGTGCAAAGCCGCTGTCGCGCGCAAAGCGCGTCCAGTTGAAAGCGGGCCCGGGGTCGGTCTTGCGCCCGGGGGCGATGTGCTCGTGCCCCCAGGCTGCCGCCAGGGGATAGCGCGCGCGCAGCACCGGCGTCAGCTTGCGCAGGGCCAGGTACTGGGGTTCGGCATAGGGCAAGGTGTCAGTGCCTTCCAGCTCGATGCCGATGGAAAAATCGTTGCAGCGTTCGCGGCCTGCAAAGCGCGACACGCCCGCATGCCAGGCGCGTTCGTCGGTGGACACGAACTGGACGATGCTGCCATCGCGGCGGATGAAAAAATGCGCCGACACGCGCAGGCCGCGCAGCCCTTCCAGCCAGGGATGCGAACCGTAGTCCAGGGTGTTCAGGAACAGCCCGGCGACTTCAGGGCCGCCAAATTGGCCCGGCGGCAGGCTGATGTTGTGCAGCACCAGCAGCGACGCCTGCGCGCCGGCGGGGCGCGCATCGCGGTTGGGGGAGGGCATGAGCGAAACACCCGGGGCTGGCGCCAGCCAGCCATGACGATCCAGAAGCAAGGCCATGGGAAGAGAGCATGCGTGTGGTTTCCAACACGCATTATGCCGTGCGGGGCGGCAAGCCTCTAATCAGGCGGATCAGTGCCGGGCCGGGCCCAGACGCGCGTGTTCCGCGCTGCACCAGGTCTGGCCGTTCTGCTGCAAGGCCTCGGAGCGGGGCAGATGGATGCCGCAGTGGGCGCAGCGCACCATGGACTCCAGCGGCTTGGGGCCGCGCGCATCGGTCTTGGGCTTCTTCGCGCCCTGCTGGCCGGCTTGCCGCGCGGCTGCCATGCGGCCGGCCAGGCGGGCCACGAACAGCACCAGGATGATCAGAACAATCCAGAACAGCAACTTGCCCACTTCAACCTCGATGCAGAATCATTTCCAGCACGAACCGGCTGCCGGTATAGGCCAGAATCAGGAACCCGAAACCCGTCAGCGTCCAGCGCAGGGCGACGCGGCCGCGCCAGCCCCAGATGTGGCGGCCGGCCAGCAGCACGCCGAAGGTCAGCCATGACAACAGCGTGAACACGGTCTTGTGGTCGAACGGCAGGATCTTGCCCGTCAGCTTCATGGACGCCACGGATCCCGTGCCCACGGCCAGCGTCAGCACGATGAAGCCGATCCAGATGATGCGGAACAGCAGCTGTTCCTGCACCAGCAGCGGCGGCTGGGAGTCCAGCACGCGGCCGATGATGCTGCGTTCGGCGGGGGCGTCCAGCGGACGGTGCAGGTGGCGGTCCAGCAGCGCCATCATCATGGCGTGCAGCGCGGCGATGGTGATCAGGCCGTAGGCCGCCAGGGCGATCAGCAGGTGGACGCGCAGCCAGGCGTCATTGGCGTGGGGCACGAACTGGCCCTGGGGGAAGATGGCGGCCAGGCCGCTGGCGATGGTGGCTGCCGGCAGCAGCAGCAATTGCAGGCCGTCTATGCGCACCAGCAGGCTTTCCAGCCAGAACACCACCATGCCCAGCCAGATGGCGGCGGACAGGGCCAGCGCCCAGCCTATGAACAGGTGCTGGGTGCCCAGCATCGATTGTTGCAGCCCGATTCCATGGAGAACCAGGGCTCCCAGCAGGCACAGGCGGGCGATTTTACCCGTCTGTTCCACGCCGCCGGCGCCGGCCAGGCGGATCCAGAGCGACCCCCCGAGCACCGCGTACGCCAAGGCAGCCGCCGTGTGAAATACAATGCCTAGTGACATAGAAACCGTTGTCTGGATGGGGCCTTGGGGCGCATGCCGCCCGAAAGCGCAGAATCCGCGCCTGCGGCCACCGTTCAATCAACTAGTTTAAGCGGAAACGCCTCTCATGCTCGATAACCTAACTCAACGCCTGTCGCGCGTCGTCAAGACGCTGCGCGGGGAAGCCCGCCTGACCGAGGCCAACACCCAGGAGATGCTGCGCGAAGTGCGCATGGCGCTGCTGGAAGCCGACGTGGCATTGCCCGTCGTGCGCGAGTTCGTCGCGCGCGTGAAGGAAAAGGCGCTGGGCGAAGAAGTCGCCAGCAGCCTCAGCCCGGGCCAGGCCCTGGTGGGCGTGGTCCACAAGGAGCTGACCGCCCTGATGGGCGGCGACCTGGGCGCCGACTCCGGCGAACTGTCGCTGGCGGTGCAGCCGCCCGCCGTCATCCTGATGGCAGGCCTGCAGGGCGCCGGCAAGACCACCACCACCGGCAAGCTGGCGCGCTGGCTCAGCGAAGGCCAGCACACCCAGCACGGCCGCAAGACCGGCAAGAAGAAAGTGCTGGTGGTGTCCGCCGACGTCTATCGCCCGGCCGCTATCGATCAGCTGAAGAGCGTGGCGGCCCAGGTTGGCGTGGACTTCCTGCCGTCCGACCCCAGCCAGAAGCCCGAGGACATCGCCCGCAACGCGGTGGACCATGCGCGCCGCCATCACTATGACGTGCTGATCCTGGACACGGCCGGCCGCCTGGGCATCGACGAGGCCATGATGCGCGAAATCCGCGCGCTGCATGACCTGGTCAAGCCGGTGGAAACGCTGTTCGTGGTCGACGCCATGCAGGGCCAGGACGCGGTCAACACCGCGCGCGCCTTCGCCGAAGCGCTGCCCCTGACCGGCGTGGTGCTGACCAAGCTGGACGGCGACGCCCGCGGCGGCGCGGCCCTGTCGGTGCGCCACGTCACCGGCAAGCCGCTGAAGTTCGTCGGCGTCTCGGAAAAGCTCGATGGCCTGGAGCCCTTCTACCCCGAGCGCATGGCGCAGCGCGTGCTCGGCATGGGCGACATCGTGTCGCTGGTCGAACAGGCTCAGAAGAACATCGACATCGCCGAAGCCCAGAAGCTGGCCGCGAAGATCAAGTCGGGCAACAAGTTCGACCTGAACGACTTCCGCGACCAGCTCGGCCAGGTGAAGAAGCTGGGCGACATGGGCTCGCTGCTGGAAAAGCTGCCGGCCCAGTTCCAGCAGGCCGCGGGCCAGCTGCAGGGCGGGCAGGCTGAAAAGCAGCTGCGCCGCACCGAAGGCATCCTGAATTCCATGACCGCGGCCGAACGCGCCAAGCCCGAACTCATCAAGGCCTCGCGCAAGCGCCGCATCGCGGCCGGTTCCGGCGTGCCGGTGCAGGAAGTCAACCGCCTGCTCGCGCAGTTCGACCAGATGCAGGGCATGATGAAGCAGATGAAAAAGGGCGGCATGGCCAAGATGATGCGCGCCATGGGCGGCATGAAGGGCTTGGGCCGCTTTGGAATGAAGTGAGGCCCCCCGCGGCGCGCGCACTGCGTGCGCTTGCGGTGCCCCCCACGCTTCGCTCACTGCGTGAGCTCTCTGCCCCCCGAGGGGGCTCTTTTTCCTTGGGGCGGCCCGGCGGAAAAAGGCCTTCTTGCGCCGGACTGGAATGCCCCTGTTGGGGCATTTTTTATTGGAGAGACGGGCAAAAAAATGGCCAGACGTTGCGTCTGGCCAAGTAATCGCGGCTAGCAGGGGGCGCCTGCCGCGATGCAAGCCGGAAAGCGCATGGGTGCCTTCCGGCCTGTCCGATTTATCGCAATGATCAGGACAGGGGCGGGATGCGCAGCACCTGGCCCGGATAGATCTTGTCGGGGCTGGTCAGCATGGGCTTGTTGGCTTCGAAGATCAGGTTGTTCTTCGCGCCCTGGCCCTTGCCGTATTGCGCCTCGGCAATCTTCCACAGGTTGTCGCCCTTCTGTACGGTGTACATCTTGGCTTCCGGGGTGGCCTGCTTCACCTTCAGTTGGTTGTCCACCTGGGCCACGCCCACGGTGTTGCCCAGCGCCAGAGTGATCTTCTCGGCCGCTTCCGTGCTGAGGGCCTCGCCCGCCACCGTGACTTTGTCGCCATCGACCGAGATCTGCAAGCCGTCGGCATTCAGGCCGTGCTTATCGAGCTCTTTCTTCAGTTCGTCCGCCGTCGCGGCCTTGGCCTCGCTGGCGCCGAAGAGCTTTTCTCCAACGTCCTTGATGAAATTGAGCAGACCCATAGTGTTTCCTTTATCTATGTTGCGGTGAGAGAAACAAGTGCCATCAGGGCTTTTGGCCCATGAACATTTTGCGCACGACGCCGACGATCAGGGTCAGCACGGCGCCACCGACGCCGCCGCCGACCACGCTGCTGGCGATCGCGGAAAGATCCAGTCCCGTATTGCCCGCTGCAACCGCGTTCGCTCCTGCGGTGATCATCGGAGCCAGCCAGGAACCCCCAGCCAGGCCGCCGATGGCGCCTGCGATGGTGTTGCCCAACGGACCCAGATTGAACTGCTGGAGCATCTTTCCCAGGCCATTGCCCCCGGCTGCGCCGGCGACAAGCTGGATGATCAGGTTGATGATGACTGCGGTGTTCATGATGCCTCCTCTGCCCCGCGAGGGCGATGTGCAACGCTAGAACAACAGCAAGACAAGAGAGTACGAAACCAGCAGGAACGATTATGACTCGCACATTCCCCGCGCGACGAGGGGTTAACGTGTAACAGGTTGCTAGCCTGTTGGCAGACTACGCAAGAATGCTGGTCAGTTTGCAGGGAATGCGCCGCGATCGGTCTAAACCGCATCGGGCGCGCGGCTACATGCGACAAGGGCCGCTATCGCAGCGGCCCTTGTCTTTGCAGCTTTCAGTGCGGCGCGGGCTTCAACCGCCGCCCACGGCGACCACGATCTCGACCTGGTCGCCGTCCGTCAGCGCGGTCTGCGCGTGCTGGCTCTTGGGCACGATTTCGCCGTTGCGTTCCACGGCCACGCGCTTGCCGGCATAGCCCAGGGCCTCCAGCAGTTCGTTCACGGTCGTGTCCAGGGGAAACTCCCGTGCGTCTCCGTTCAGGGTGATGTGCATGCAGGTCTCCTCAGTTATCGCGCATAGCCGTCGGTGGCGGCGATCAGCCGCGCCAACGTGCCGGGTTCGTCAAACGCATGGCCCGCATCCGGGACCAGGTGGAATTCGGCTTCGGGCCAGGCTCGGTGCAGGTCCCAGGCGGTGCGCGCAGGCGTGCAGACGTCGTAGCGCCCCTGCACGATGGTGCCCGGAACGCCGCGCAGCTTGTGCGCGTCGCGGATCAACTGGCCTTCTTCCATGAAGCCGTGGTTCACGAAGTAGTGGTTCTCGATGCGTGCGAATGCCAGCGCGGCGCGGTCGGCGGCATGGCTTTGCTGATGGCGCGGGCTGGGCAGCAGCGTGATGGTGCTGTCTTCCCACTTGCTCCAGGCCTTGGCCGCGCGCAACTGCTCGGCCGGGTCGTCGCCCGTCAGGCGCTTGTGATACGCGGCCACCAGGTCGCCGCGCTCGTCTTCCGGAATCGGCGCCAGATATTCTTCCCAGCGGTCGGGGAATAGCCACGACGCGCCTTCCTGATAGAACCACCGGATTTCTGCCTTGCGCAGCCCGAAAATGCCCCGCAGCACCAGCTCGCTCACGTGCGATACATGCGTTTCCGCATAGGCCAGCGCCAGCGTCGAACCCCAGGACCCGCCGAACACCAGCCACTTTTCCGCGCCCATGACCTCGGTGCGCAGGCGTTCGATGTCGGATACCAGATGCCAGGTCGTGTTGTTTTCCAGACTGGCGTGGGGCCGCGAACGGCCGCAGCCGCGCTGATCGAACAGCAGCACGTTGTAGCGCTGCGGATCGAACAGCTGCCGATGCACGGGCGAGCAGCCGCTGCCGGGGCCGCCATGCAGGAACACGGCGGGCTTGCCCTGCGGATTGCCGCAGAGTTCCCAGTAGATCTGGTGGCCGTCGCCGGTGTCCAGCGTGCCTTGGCGGTAGGGTTCGATGGGCGGGTATAGCATCAGGCGACTCGCTTGAAGATCAGGTCCCAGACGCCGTGGCCCAGGCGCAGGCCGCGGTTCTCGAATTTGGTCAGGGGGCGGTAATCGGGGCGGGGGGCGTAGCCGTCCGCGGTGTTCGCAAGCTGCGGCTCGTTGCCCAGCACTTCCAGCATCTGCACCGCGTAGTCTTCCCAATCGGTGGCGCAATGGATGTAGCCGCCCGGCGCGATGCGGCTGGCCAAGAGCGAGATGAACGCGGGCTGGATCAGGCGGCGCTTGTGGTGGCGCTTCTTGGGCCACGGGTCTGGGAAGTAGATGTGCACGCCGGCCAGCGAATCGGGGGCGATCATGTCGCGCACCACTTCCACGGCGTCGTGCTGGATGATGCGCAGGTTCGGGATGCTGGAGTCTTCAATGCGGCGCAGCAGCGAGCCCACGCCGGCGTTGAACACTTCCACGCCCAGGAAGTTGTCGCCCGGGCGTGCCAGCGCGATCTTCTCGGTGGTCTCGCCCATGCCGAAACCGATCTCCAGCACCGTCGGCGCCTGCCGGCCGAAGGCGGCGGCGGGATCCAGGCGGCGCGGCGCATACGGGATGGACCATTGGCCCATCAGGCGCTCGAGCGCGGCCAGCTGGCCCTGCGTAATGTGGCCGCGGCGGTGCACGAAACTGCGGATATGGGTCGCGCCGGGGCTGTTGGGAGCGTGGGCGGTACTGGCCAGCGCAGCCTGCGTTTCCGGGGAAACGGCGGTAGCCGAGGGTTCGCCGCCAGGCGTCGCGGGGGTGCTTGCGGCAGCCGGGGCCGAGGCGGCTGCGGGGTTGTTTTCGGGGGTGTTCGTATTCATAGCCCGAATTGTAGTGGCAGGCCCGGCGCGCCGCTGTCGCCCAGATGCACTAAATTGGGGACATATTTACAACCTTGAGGCTGAGGGCCCCTGCGGCAGGCCGACGGCAGGCGGCGGCGATGAAAAAAGGCGCGCTATAATCGCCGCCTCTGCTTCGGCTTTGCGCCGAGGGCACGACACCCGAGCGGGTGTAGTTCAATGGTAGAACGGCGGCTTCCCAAGCCTCAAGCGTGGGTTCGATTCCCATCACCCGCTCCACTGCATCGTTCCAGGGAATTCTGAGGAAGTCCAAGAGGCATCGTAAGTCGTTGATTCTGTTTGAGTTTTCGACACCTCGATGTTCCAGTGGGCTCCACGGAAATCCACCTGAAGCCACGACGTTTATGTCCATTTTTGTGTCCATTTTTGCGGGCACGACGGCTTCCGGATTGTTGCTAGGGCGCTGAGGTCGATGGGTTAAGCATCTGGTTCCTGACTCATGTTCAGGAGCTAGAGCATGGCACTCTCAGACTTGGTGGTCCGCCAAGCCAAAGCCACCGGCAAGGCCTACACACTTCCAGACATCGATGGTCTCTCCCTGGCCGTGACGGCCACGGGCAGCAAGAGCTGGCACTTCCGTTACTACTGGATGAAGGAGCCCAAGCGCATGTCGCTGGGCACCTATCCCGAGGTGTCCCTTCGTGAGGCACGCGCCCTGCGTGACGAGGCGCGCGCCTTGGTGGCCAAGGACATCAACCCGCGCCTTCACCGCAAGCAAAAGCGCGCCGCGGTCAAACTCGCCGGTGAAAACACCTTCGAGGCGATCTACAAGAAGTGGCTTGCCCACCGCGAACTCGGCCTCAAGAAGGGCCGGCAGACCACCCTCTCGATCCTCCCTCGCGTCTTCGCCAAGGATGTGCTGCCCTTGCTGGGCAAGCGCTCGATCTACGACATCAAACGCCCTGACCTGCTGGAAGTGATCGCCAGGATCGAGCGGCGCAAGGCGCTCTCCGTCGCCGAGAAAGTCAGGACGTGGTTCAACCAGATGTTCCGCTACGCGCTGGTGGTCGTGCCGGGCCTGGAGCAGAACCCGGCTTCCGACCTCGACGTGGTGGCGCTGCCGCTGCCCCCGGTGAACCACAACCCGTTCCTGCGCATGGCCGAGTTGCCGAAGCTGTTGCAGCGCCTGCGCAAGTATCGTGGCCGGCTGCAGACCCAGCTCGGTCTGCGGCTGCTGCTATTCACCGGCGTGCGCACGGGCGAGCTGCGCCTGGCGACGCCGGATCAGTTCGACCTCGATCGCGGCCTCTGGATCATCCCGCCCGAGGTCGTGAAGCAGCTCCAGGTGGACATGCGCAGGAAGCGCCAGTTGCCCAAGGACATTCCACCCTACATCGTGCCGCTGTCGGTGCAGGCCATCGAGATCGTCCGGCACCTGCTCGAACAGCTCAAACCGGCCCAGCACTATCTGTTCCGCCACGACAGCGAGTTGAAGAAGCGCATGAGCGAGAACACGCTCAACGGCGCGCTCAAGCGCATGGGCTATCGCGACCTGCTGACCGGGCACGGCATCCGGGGCACGATGTCCACCGCGCTCAACGAGATCGGCTACCCGAAGGTGTGGGTGGACGCGCAACTCTCGCACGTCGATCCCAACAAGGTCAGTGCCACCTACAACCACGCCGAGTACGTCGAGCAGCGGCGGCGGATGATGCAGGATTGGGCCGACCGGCTCGATCTCTTCGAGCAGAACATGGTCGAGGCAGCGAGCATGCCGCTCACCATTCATTTGGAGGGCGTGCCCGTCCTCTCGGATGAGGAAGCCGCGAGTGCGCCACCCAAACCAGCGGCCGCGTCGGCGCCGCTCCTGATCGTGACCAGGCCGGGAGACGCGATGCCACTGGTGTCAGCCGAGACGCATCGGCTGCCCGCAGTGCCGTTGCCGCGTTCCGTCATGGAGGAACCGCTGTCCGACATACAGCGCCAGCGGATGGAACTGGTCGATGTCTTCGAGGCACCACACAACCTGCCAGTCGCCGAGTACGCGAAGATGGCGGGCAAGTCCCGCCGGTGGATCAGCTACGAGATCAAGGCCGGCAACCTGCTGGCGCTGAACCTGGGCAACCGTGGTCAGCGCGTGCCGGATTGGCATCTCGATCCGGTCAAGCACGCGCTGATCCAGGCGGTCCTCAAGCTGACCAGGGGCGCCGACCCTTGGCAGATCTACAACGCGCTCCTGCAGCCGCGCGCGAAGCTGCGCGGCGGCTCGGCTCTGGAAAGCGTCAGTGCCACAAATCTCGACAAGATCATCATGGCGGTGAGCACGACGGTGAAGGAAAGCGAGTGGTCCCCGCAGCAGGTGGCGTTTGCGTAGCGCGCCAGCGCCCAGCAGTGCGCGCCCCTGTCTCAGGACACGGAGCGCGCGCGGCGGGCGAATCTTTCCTGGGGCTCGGTCAAGGACGAGGACGGGCGAAGCAGGTAGGCCATCACGATGATGGGTGCGCCAGCCAATGGCCGCGCGGCGATGCCGCGACGCAGGTAGCAGGTCAGTCTCGCGGCGGGTGCGACGGCAATGCCGTAGCCCGCGGAGACGAGCGTCATCGCCATGTCGAAGGTGCTGACGGTCTGCTCATGGCCCTGCGGTGCATCCTCGACCAGGCCATGCGCCACCGCGCGCCACGGCTCGTCGGCCGTTGACTGCGCGCAGATCAACGGCTGCTTGAGCAGCTCTTGGCGAGGCACTTCACGGTAGGACAGCAGGTGCGAGCGCTTGGCGACGGCGACTGCCAGCGTGTCATGCCACAACGGCTCGCACACCCAGCCTGGCCACTCCCAGGCGGCTGTGGACAGGGCCAAGTCAAAGTTATCGTGCGGCAGTTCCTGCGCCTGCGCTGTGGAACTGCATCCGATCAAGGCGGTGGCGGTCTCTGGCTCTTCGGCGCGCTGCAACGCCAGCAAGTCGGCAAGCGGTGAAGGCACCCACTCGCCGAGCACAGCCACCCGGATTTCAGTGGAGGCATCGCTCGATTTCACGTCCAGTTCCTCCAGGCAGTGAACTCGCGGCGACCGATGAAGTCGCTTCTATTGAGTTAAGTTTAACGTGGTTTATATCGTGTCAATCCTCGACGCTTTTGGCAATGCAAAAGCGTTCGATTCAAAGAGGCCGGCCCACCGGGACAACAACCTACGAAGCGGAACCAGCCATCGCGTTTGGGGCCTCCGTGCGCGAAGAAAGAACCAGTCAAGGCATCGCCCAGGAAACGCTGGCTCATCTGTCAGGAATCGAGCGTTCGCACATGGGAAAGATCGAGCGTGGCGAGCATGTCCCCACGCTCCCCCTCATTCTCAAAATCGCCCGTGCGCTGAAATGCAGTTCTGCCCACTTGATGGCGCTGACTGAAGCCAAGCTGGCAGAGACGGCTCCGCCTAAATCAGCGGACTGAAGCCGGCCCGCGCCGTGGCTCCTTGTCTACCCCTGTTCGTTGTCGTTCTTATTACCGGCGGCTGAATTTTCGCGCTTTACGGCCTCGGAGAGGAGGCGCAGGTATGGATTGTCCGGAGGCATTTCCTGGAACAGCGCTTCGGGAGCGCTCAGCAGGTAGCCGTGCAGTCGCCTGGATTTGCGCGGCCCCGTGACTTCGCAGGTCCAGATATTCAGCCCGCTGGCTTGCTTGCGGTGCAGGCCTAGCTTCTCGAAACGCTTCTGCACCCACTGCCATCCCTCCAGGTTCTCCGGTTTCGCCAGTGCGGCGATTTGCAGATGTTCCTGCGCATAGCGCTGGAAGACGCCGGGGCTCACCAGGTAGGCCGTTCCGGCGACGCTGTGCACCAAGGCTTTGGCGTCGTTGATGATGAGCTTGTGCGTCTGGATGCCCTGACGCAGCCAGGCCATGAAATGCTCGCCGGATGGCTCCGGCCGATCCTGAAATGGCGCGAGGCTTATCTGCGGCAGCACCGTAGGCGCCGGTGGCGAGGCAGGCTCGGGTTCGCTCGGGGCCTCCGGCGCTACGGGTGGGGCCGTGTCACTCAGCAGATCGAGCAGCGCAGCCACGCCGTTGTCGGTGGGCATAGGGACGGTCGGCGCGATGCTTGGTGGCGCCGTATCGGCGCTTTCCAAGCCTGGCGCTTCGGATGCCGGTGCCTGCGGTGTCGGCGCCCCTTGTTCCTCGTCGGCCTGCACGCGACCCGCGAACGGCGCCGGCCGGTCGGCCGCATCCCAGACCATGGCCGGAGACAGTTTCAGGAAGGTGAAGCTGTGCGACCAGCCGGCATCGCTGGTGACGGTGGCCTTCCAGATCGCCTTGCCGTCCGGTGTGGCCAAGGCGATGCCGTGATCCTGCAGCACGTTGAACACCGCCGTGTTGCTGGCCGGGATGCCGTCGATGCCCTGCGACAGCAGATGCGCGCGCAGCTTGTCCGAGACGGTCTTGCTCACCAGCCAGAGCGCGTCCTGGGTCAGCCAGCCATCCGAGGCCTGGGGCTGGTTCAGCTTGAATTCTTCCTTCAGGAGGTAGCGCAGGCCATCGAGCAGCTTGCGCTGCAGTGCGTGCCGGGGCGCTGCCAGGGCCTTGCTCGGATCGCCGCCGAGTTCCTGGGCGACGGATGCCTGGTCCGCCTGCACGACCAGTTCGCCGAGCATGCCGGCGTGCTCGTACTGGCCGGCCAGGACGTACAGCAGCGCGGCCCACAGGTCGGGGTAGTCGGCGAGCCAGTCGAAGATGCCCGGATCGAGCAGCCGGGCGTAGAGCAGCCCGGTGGCGGCGCTGTGCAGCCGGTATTCGCGCTCCCTGCGGTAGCGGAAGCGGTACGGCCGCCGCAGCGGGCCGTGCCAGGGATGCCAGACCGTGCCGTCCGCGTACTCGACGTGCAGGTCGACCGCGATCTTGCCGATGTCGTGCAGCAGCGCAGCATAGGCGGTGCCTGCGGTCCAGGCCTCGGCCTGGGCGGCTTGCGCCTCCGGCGTGGCGCCGGCGGGCAGCAGATGCGACTGCCGCAGCTTGAGCGCGTAGGCGACGATCTCCAGGCCGTGGTCCAGCATGCCGCCCGGATAGGCGTGGTGATGGGCCTCCGACGCGGGGAATTGCTGGACCAGCTCGGCGTAGCGTTCCAGCGGGGCGAGGTACAGCGTGGCGAACTGCCGGCGCGACAGCGAGGTGCGCTGCCAGATGTGTTCCAGCAGCTTCTGCCGGCGCGGCGTCGCCAGCAGCGATGCGGCCGGCTCCGGCCGCATCAGCCCTTTGCCGGGCTCGGCGGGAGGTTTGGGCGGTGGCGCACTGGCGGCAGGTGGCACCCGTTTGCGTTGGAACAGCGAGAGCATGGCGAACCCCAGACGGCGGGCCGGTCGGGAGAGCCTTTTGGCCTTTTCGGGTAGGGCCTTTCCCCTTGGCCCCATTCCCTTGCCCCTTCCCCAGCCCTTTGGCCTTTACGGAAACCTTTGGATATAGGGCAACGACGCCTGCCGAACCACAACCAATGCGGGTTTGGCCCAAGTCGGATTGATGCGGGAAGGCTGGCTGTGCCGCCCCTACGATGGAGCCGTTTCATCGACCGGACGGAGCACCATGCACACCCAGATTGACAAGGTAAGGAAATTTCCTTACCATCCAGGCATTGCCATCAGGAGTGCCGCCATGCCCGAAATCCACGAAGTCGCGACGCTGACCTCCAAGGGTCAGATCACGCTGCCCAAGTCCATCCGGCAAGCGCTGGGCGTGGACACCGGCGGCAAGGTGGCGTTCGACCTGCGCGGCGGCGAAGTCGTCGTGACCCGCGCCGACGCCGACCATGAAGACCCGGCCATCGGCGCCTTCCTGGGGCTGCTGGAAGCGGACATCCGGGCCGGGCGGCACGTCCAGTCCCTGCCGGACGATCTGGCGCGGGCCATGCTGGCCAACGCGCACCACGCGGTGAACCTCGATGAAGACATCGAAGGCGAAGTGGCGCTCTGATGCAGCGGCACGGTTGGACGCTCCTGTTCCACGAGGGCGTGATCGAGCAGTTGCGCAAGCTGCACGCGGCCGCGGAACGGGCCGAACAGAACGACCCGCAGGGGTTCGAGAGCAACGCCAACGTCAAGCTGTTCCGGGCGTTGAGCCAGTTGATCATGGATGTCGTGCCGAGCGATCCTGCGCGCGACGAATTCCGCCAGGGCAACACCTTGGGGCCGGCCTACCGGCACTGGCGGCGCGCAAAGATCGGGAGGCGGTTCCGGCTGTTCTTCCGCTTCGACTCCAAGGCCAAGGCGATCGTGTTCGCCTGGGTCAACGACGAGCAGACCTTGCGGTCGTCGGGCAGCAAGTCCGACCCCTATGCGGTGTTCGAGAAGATGTTGGGACGCGGCAACCCGCCGGACGATTGGGCGGCGCTGGTGGCCGCAAGCCAGGCCGACTGGCGCGCAGCAGACAAGGACTAGCCCGCATTTCTCACAGATAGGAGGCGCATCGCGGCCGGAAATATGAGAAAGTTGTTTTGCGAGAACGACTTAACCATACTCCGGAGGAATCCGCGATGCCGACACAGTGTACCGGACGAAGTCCAGGTGCGGAGCGTATTGAGGGCCGCCAGGTGGCGGTTGATTTCGACGGAGGGCAGATCAGCTCGGATGCGGGCGCGCTGTTGCTGCGCGAGGTCGATCGCACGTTGCGACTGACCGAACGGGTGGCGGCCTGCTTCGAGGATGGGCGCGATCCGGAGCTGATCGAACACACCGTGCACACGCTGGTGATGCAACGGATCGTGGGGATCGCGCTCGGCTACGAGGACCTGAACGACCACGACCAGTTGCGCCGTGACCCGGTGCTGGCTACGCTGGCTGGCAAGCTCAGCGCTCGGCGCAAGGGCTGCGAGCCTCTGGCGGGCAAGTCGACCTTGAACCGGCTCGAACATGCCCCCGACACCAAGGACGGTTCGCGCTATCACAAGATTGCTCACGATCCGGCGGCCTTCGAGTCGCTGTTCGTCGCGTGCTTCATCGAGGCGCACGAGCAGGCACCTGACGAGATCATCCTCGATCTGGACGCCACCGACGACCCGCTGCACGGCCAGCAGGAAGGGCGCTTCTTCCATGGCTACTACGGCGGTTACTGCTACTTGCCGCTGTACATCTTCTGCGGCCGACATCTGCTCGCCGCCAAGCTGCGCCGGGCCAACACGGATGCCTCGGCGGGCAGCATCGATGAACTCGAACGCATCGTCACCCAGATCCGCCGCCACTGGCCGAAGGTGCGCATCGTGCTGCGTGCCGACTCGGGCTTTGCGCGCGATGCCTTGATGAGTTGGTGCGAGGAGACGCACATCGACTTCGTCTTCGGGCTGGCCAAGAACGACCGACTCAAGGCCCAGATCGACACCGAGATGAGCGAGGCGCAGGCCGAATGCACCCAGACCGGCAAGCCCGCACGGCGGTTTCGTGACTTCACCTACCGCACGCTGGACAGCTGGTCGTGCAGCCGACGAGTCGTCGGCAAGGCCGAGCAACTGCCGGGCAAGGCCAATCCGCGCTTCATCGTCACCACCCTGGACGCCCAGCGCTTGCCAGCACGCGAACTGTATGAGGCGCTGTACTGCGCCCGCGGCGAAATGGAGAACCGGATCAAGGAGTGCCAGCTTCATCTGTTCGCCGATCGCACCTCGACGGCGACGATGCGGGCCAATCAGCTGCGGCTGTGGTTCGCCTCCTTTGCCTACGTGATGCTCGAAGCGCTGCGTCGCATTGGGCTGGCCGGCACCGAACTGGCCGATGCCACCTGCGAGAGCCTGCGCCTGAAACTGCTCAAGATCGGCGCACGGGTCAAGATCAGCGTGCGCCGCATCCACGTCAGCATGGCCAGCAGTCATCCGTTCCAGACCACCTGGCGCCTGGCCCAGGCCAGACTCGCCCCCGGCTGATCCGCCACGCCACCATGGCCCTGCTGATCCGATCGCGCTCCCGTTCGCGCGAGGCGGTCTCATGCCCGAACAGCGCCGCTTGCCCCCTCAACGCACCTGGCCGCTCGCAGAACCTCACCCGCCTGCCCTCGATTGGCCGCTCGCGGGCCTGAACCCTCGCGGTCACGGCGACGCGTGAAGCAAAAAGCCGCGCCACCGGGGGCCGAACCGTGAGGGTGTGAGAAATGCGGGCTAGACCGCGGTTGAAGAACAGCACAGGTTTCAATCGCGACACGGACAGGGATCACAGCCACACGACAGGATGAACATGAGGTAGCCACCATGAAGACCGCCGCACAGACCACCTTCGCAGAACGCCTCGGCCGGACACTGGGCCGGGCGTGGAGAGGCTGCGCGCGTCTGGATCGGCGGGCGCAGGGCTGGCTGCTCGCGCAGGGATGGGCGCCTGGCATTGCCAAGGCCGCGCTGCTGGCCGTCAAGCTCGCTGCGATCGGTGTCCTGCTCTACACCGCGTTCTGGCTGGCACTGCTGCTTGCGTTCGCGCTGGTCGGCGCCTGGGTAGTCCGCAACGACGATGGGAGCTACGACGAGGAACACAAGCCGGAATGGCGATACGGCCCTGCCGGGTACGGCCTCTACACCCATGACGATTACCGGATCGACCCCCACGATCCAGAAGACGAGCAAGCCTAGAGGCGTTACTTCGCTGCTTTCATAGCGACACCCGCACCCCTGCCGCCAGCAGCTTGGGCATCCCTGGTTCCTGCCGCCAGCCCTTGAATTGCCGTTCCCGCGCGCACGCCTACCCAGCCCAGCGCAGCCACCCAGAAGGTAGGCAGCACGATGAACATCGTCGCCATGACGAAGTTCAGCAGCATGTCGCCGAAGGCGTTGTTCAGGCCGATCAGCGGATCGAAGTTGCTGTGCGGCCGGTTCGCGCCGAACCCCCAGCCGTAGAGCGCGTCGAGGATCGTGCTGTCCAGCCAGCGCGCGAGCTGGAACCAGAAGTCCACGAAGAACAGCGCGAACTGCACGCAGCTCACCGCGACCAGCGCCTTCAGCTCGTAGGTGCCGAAGACCAGCACCAGCGGGATGCAGATCACCAGCGCCATCTTGAGCAGCGACAGCACCATCGGCAGCGCCTGGCGTACCACGTCCATCGCCGGAAAGAAGCCCAGCGAGCCCATGGTCAGCCCCAGGTCGCCGGCGCCGCGCGTCACGACGTTGGGCAGCGTCTTCTCGATCTGGCCGCCGTAGTCGGTGTAGACCGAGCCCTGGTTCATCTTCTGCTGCCGCGGCGAGACCACGGCGCGGATCACCGAGTCGTTCACCTCGCTCTGCGACAGGAAGCCCGCCCAGCGGCCGATGCGCGTCAGCAGGTCGGGATCGACCTGGGCCAGCAGGCGCGCGCGCAGGCCGCTGCCGCCGTCCGACCACCACTGCCGGCACGTGGGGTAGCCCCCGCCGCTATCCACCTGGGCCAGCCCCGCATCGCGCGTCGCGTCGTAGGGCCAGGCCGTGCGTGGCGTGTTCGAGTGGTAGGTGTCGTAGAAGCCCGCGTTGTTCAGGAAGTAGCTCGAACCGATCCAGGTCACGTCATTCATCTGCTCGTCGGAGAGCGTGGGCCGAGACATGAACAGCTTGGCGCGCGAGGGGCCGTAGCAGTCATGCACGAAGTCGCCGACCTCCTGGGCCAGCACCGGGTCATCGATGCGCGTGGCATCCACGTCCATGCGCATCTGACGCAGATCCGTTCCGCAGGGGATGGCCGCCACCGCGCCGCCCGTCACCGCCTTCGAGATGGCGTGCATGAAGAACCACCACACCGGCACCAGCGCACTCTGGTTGTTGAGCGTGGTGTAGGCGTTCGACCAGCCCGTGTCGGTGGGCTGCGGGACGCTGACCTGGCATTGCGCGGAGCGCGTCGTGTCGAACTTGATGGTGCTGAGGTCGACCGGAATGAAGGGGATGCCGGCGAACAGGATGACGACGATCGCCACCCACACGCGGTTCTCGATGCGCATCGATGACAGCACCCCCTTGTTGCCCTCGTCCGCACCCTCGGCCCGCGCGCGCAGCCATTCCTGCACCACCATGACCACGAAGGGCAGCGCGAATACGCCGCTGGCCACGAGGATGTTCCAGATGCCGTTGCTGACGATCCACCCGACCAGGGTCAGGTAATACTCCAGGTAGTCCGTTGTGTTGAGCGTCATGGCGTTCTCCAGGGCTCAGCCATTGCGCAGTAGCTGGCTGCCTTCGAGCAGCACGAGGGTGGCGACGGCCGCGATCTCGGCGCGCAGCAGGCGCTGATGGGTCTCGGCCAATGGCTCGCGTTCGCGCAGGCGCCGACGCATCCACCACCAGCCGTAGGCCGTCGCCGCGTAGAGCAGCAGCCGCCAGACGAGGAAGTGGACCGAGTGCTCGCGCAGCCACTGCTCCCAGCCGTCGATGCTGCCGACGATGTGGAGGCCGACGACGTTCACGCCGACCGCGATGCCCGCCACCAGCAGCACCCACAGCAGCACGATGCCGACGCGGCGGCCGAGCAGCCGTGCCGGCCGCAGCCAGGCCCGGCTGGTCATGGCCCGCTCCGCGGCTTCTGCACTTCCTTGAGCCGGTCGCGCGTCGTGTCGCCCTCGAAGATGCCGCGCGAGCCCGCGGCGCGGGTGCCGTGGCGCTGCACGATCGCCATCGCCGAATTGCCGGCCAGCGTGCGCCGCAGCTCCAGCTCGGTCTTGAGGTTGTTGATCTCCTGCTCCAGCGCGTTGTTCTCCTGATCGACCGCCTTCACGGCCAGCTCGTTGGCGGCGACGTTCGGCTCCTTCTTGCCGGTCAGCAGCGTGCGCTGCAACAGCAGGGCCTTCTCCAGCACGCTCGACAGCGCGGCTTCGGACGCCAGGCGCTTGCCGAGCAGGTCTTGATCGGGCTCGTCGCGCAGCGCCTCGATCACGCCGCGCGTGATCGGCAGCGAGTTGCTGCCGGCGGCTTCGAGGTTTGCCACCGTCATCGGCGTCGAGCCCGTCACGAGGCCCTGCAGTGCCTGCAGCTTGGTCTCGTACTCTTCCTGGATCACCGGCGTCAGGCCGACGCCAGGCGTGGTCTGCGTCTTGGTGCAGGTCTCGCAGGTGCGTTGCTCGCGCTCGCCGAGCACGCGGGTTGCGAAGTCCGCTGCGGCCTGCGGCGAGGACCAGGTTTGGCAGGTCAGCCGGTTGCCGCAGGACGCGCGCGGGATGGATGAGGTGTCGCTGACGCCGCGGCTGTTGAGCAGGTTGTAGCCGGCACGGGTCACGTCGCCGACCACCTTGATGGAACCCTGGCCCGAGCCGCCCGCGTTGCCGCCGCCCACCCAGGGCACGCCGTTGTTGCCCTTGTTCGATTCGGCCTGCTCGACGGCGGACACCGCATCGGTGCTGCTCACCGCATCGCGCAGCGCGAAACCTTCGGCGAGCTGATCCCACCCGGCCTGGCCGCCGGCCATGTCCGCCATCCGGTTGGCCATCGCCTTGCACGTCAACTTGCTGCGGTCGAAATCGAGCCGAGCCTGCAGCACGCCGTTGGTCAGCAGGTTGTAGAGGCCCGGATCGGCGCGCTGGATGATCAGGGCCGGCAGCGACGCCACGGCGCTGGTGGCGCTCTGGATCACCGAGGACATGATCTGCAGAAAGCCATTGGTGAGGCCGTTCAACTGGTTCTGCAGCGTCGTCGTGATGCTCATGTTTCCGCAGATCAGGTTGCTGTTCCAGCCGATGCCCACGCCGATGCTCTGCATGTTCCCGGCGCCGCCCATGGACACGGCCCGGCCGCCGCCGATGCTGTAGAGCACGTCGTCGCCGATGACGCTGCCGCTCACGCCGACGCCGGTGGGGCTGATGCGGGTCTGCGCCCACGCGACGCCGGCTGTGGCCGTGACGGCGCAGGCGAGCGCGATGCTGAGCGCGTAGGGCCTGGCGCGCTGTGCGAAACGGGAGAGAGACGCTTTCATCGGAATACCTCAGAGGAAATCGACGCTGCCGAGGAAGACCTGCCCGCGGCGCTGGCAGCAGGCATAGGGCCGCCACAGCGCCCAGGCGTAGTCGCCTTGCTGGGCCTGCACGCGCGTGTTGGAGTGGGGGAACACGGCGCAGGAGTTGGAGAGGGTCGGCGTCAGCTCCTGCCACTTGCCGGTGGAGGCATCGCTCTCCACCAGGGCGCCGGCCGGCCAATAGCCGTCGCTCGAACTCGCGAGCAGCGGCTGGTAGACGTGCGGCTGCATGCGCCGCGTGACGACATCGCCCGCGCGCTGCGCGACGACGGCGCCGCTCTTGTAGTCGTCGGTCTGATGCAGGAAGCCGCCGCGCGGATAGACGTTGCCCCACAGGTTGAGCGTCGTGCGGCCGCCGATCTCGCGCATGCCGGGGATCACCGCCTCGGGGTACACCATCTCCGGGACGTTGTAGCGCCAGGCCAGCGTGTCGAGGGTGCTCAGCAGGTACGGCATGAAGGCCGTGCCTGCGCCCTGGCAGGCGTAGCCGGACGCGCTGGCGAACTGGCTGAACACCGAACCGCCGGGATGCCCGATCACGTCGGCGTTCTTGAACTTCGCCAGGTTGTTCTCGTTGTCGTGGTTCGTCGTCCCGTCGCCGCCGGCCTGCGCCGTGGGATTGGGCATGCTCATGGCGCGCACCTCGATCCACGGGTTCTCGCCGGTGTTGCTGTAGCTCGACACCACCGCGTCGGGAATGTAGTGGCGCACCTTCACCGAGGTGCGCACCGTGCAGCCCGTCCAGGTGCAGAACAGCCAGTAGCAGATGCCGACGACGCGATATTCCAGGCAGTCGGGCGACAGGGCCGAGGACACGATGGTAGCCGTGTTCAGCGCGAAGCTCGAAGCGGCGCCGCCGAGCAGCACCGAAGCGATGGCAAGGCGGGCCCGGCGCGACGACGCCGACAGCAGGCGGTTCATGGCTGTGCCCTCCGATGTGATTCGATGCGTGCCACGGCGCGCGCGACATCGGGCTCGCCGTAGACCACGTAGCGGCGATCGACCACCACGGCAGGCACCTTGGCCAGCCCCAAGCCCCAGGCATCGGCGACGCCCTGGTAGGCGCTGCCGATGCGGCGCTGTAGTGCCTGGCTGCCATCGCGCAGGCGTTGCTGCACGAGCGCGGCCGCGCGGCCCGGATCGGCAGGCAGGCCCGCGGCCAGTTCGGCCTCGATGCGCTCGGGCAGATCCAGCTCGATCACGCGCGCGCCGGATGCGGACTGCACGGGATGGCGGCTGTCGGTCACGACCAGCACGTCGGCTGCGGATGCGTCCTGGCCGAGCAGGCACAGCAGCAGCCCTCCCGCGCAGGCGATGCGCGTACACCGCAGCCGCGGGATGGGTTTCAAGAAGGGAGCCGTCATGGCGGGCGTCCTGGGAATGAGAGCAAGGCTCTAGTCGAACGCCGAAGGCAGTCCAACCGCGACAAGGAATGCGCACCGCGCGCGCTCCGCTTTGGGCAGACAGGCGAAAGAAAAGCGGGAGCCGAGGCTCCCGCGGGGACCAGGCGGTCAGCGGCGCTACAGCAGGCCGGATTCGGCGAAGGAGTACGGCGTGCCCTTGCCGACGATGAAGTGATCCACCACCCGGACATCGACTATCGCCAGGGCGGCTTTGAGCCGGTCGGTCAGCGCCTGATCGGCGGCCGAAGGCACGGTCATGCCAGATGGATGCTGGTGGGCCAGGATGACCGCCGAGGCGTTGAGGGCCAGGGCGCGCTGCACCAGCACCCGCGGGTACACCGAGGTTTGATCGACCGTGCCCTTGAACATCGGCTCGTAGGCGAGGACTTGGTGCTGAGAGTTGAGGAACACGACGGCGAAGACCTCGTTGGGCTCCGCGACCAGCTTCAGATGCAGGTAGTCGCGCACGGCGGCGGGACTGTTCAGCATCGGGCCGGCCTTGAAGATGCGTTGTTCCAGCAAGGCGATGGCCTGGCGGATGATCCAGTCTTCGTGCTGGGCGGCGATCAGGCTGAGCGACTCGGGACGCGAGTCGGCGACGACATAGGACATGGCGAACCTCCACGGGATGAAGTCGGAGGACGCCTGTCCCGGGAGGGACAAACCCTCCGGGGACGATGAAGAACAAGCGGCAGAAGAGCGGGCATCCGCCACCGCATGCACAGTGGCTGTTCGCGTCCAGGGATGCGCAGCGAACGGGGTCGATCAGCACGGCCAAGCCGCGTCGTAGCCTTGAAGATCGTGGCTACCTGGGCATGTCTCCGAGAGACTCGGCAGGCATTTCCTTCGATGCGGGCTCGGCCGCTGCACTGGCCGCCAGCAGGTCGATCGCGGACAGCAAGGCATCTCCTTCGACCGGGCCGTGCAGCAGCAGCGTCTTGCCGGACTGGCGATCCTGCAGGCGCAGCGTGGGCGTGACCTTGATGCCCTCCTGCGCCGCGCTCGCCGACTGTGCGCGGATCAGCGCATCGGGGCGGTCGCTGTCGAGGCACTGCTGCGCGGCCGGCGTGAGGTCGGGATAGCGCAGGCCCTCGGGCAGGCCCTGACCGTCGCCGCGGGTGTGCGTGTAGACCCACTCGGCGGCCTGCCAGAACGCGGCCTGGCCGCCGGCCTCGCCGACGCACTCCACCAGGCGCGCACCGGCAGACGCGGCCGGCTCGTGCAACGGCAACGGCAGGTGATGCCATTGCCAGCTCACGTCCGGGTGCGCGTCGATCCAGCGCTTGAGCACTGCGAAGTAGGCGCGGCAGAACGGGCATTCGAGGTCGGCGTACTCGACCACCGTGAAGCGCGCATCGGCGCGGCCATAGCGCCAGGGCGGGCCGGCTGGTGCCGTTGCCGGCGCAGGCGTTGCTTCTGCCGAAGGAAAATCGGGTTCGGCGGGCGGCGACTGCGGCCGCAGGCCGAGCCATGCGGCCGTTGTCAGGGCCGCGGCCATCAGCAGCGCGACGACAAGGACGGTGCGGGACGGCGCGAAGCGAGGGATGCGCATCGTGGACTCCCCGTCACGCCAGCGCATCGAGCACCAGCGGCTCGATGCTGCGGGCGCGGTCGATCTTCTCGGCGATCTTGAAAGCGGCGTCCAGTTCGCCGATGCCGTACTGCTGCATCAACTGGAAACGCTCGGCCTTCTCTTCCGGCTCGGTCTGAGCCAGCGCCAGGTACAGGCTGGGCGGCACCGCGCGGAATAGCACTTCCATGCTCTTGGAAAGGATCACGCCCTCGCTGAACTTGCCGGCCTCCTTGCGGGCCGACAGCATCAGCGCCTTCTGCGCCGCGTTCAGCTCGCGAAAGCGCGCGATCTTCTCCACCTCGTCGGGCGGCATCGAGAGGCAGATCCACCACTCGATCATGTTGAGCATGGGCTCGGCGGCCTTGGGCAGGTCGTCGATGTTCTGCGTCGCCAGCCAGTACCAGGCGCCGAGCTTGCGCCACATCTTCGTGATCTTGACGACGTAGGGCGCAAGCAGCGGGTTCTTGGTGATGATGTGCCCCTCGTCCGTCACGTTGATGATCGGCCGGCCGAGGAACTGGTCGCGCTCGGCGATGTTGTTGACCGTGTTGATAAGGCTGATGTAGGCGATGGAAAGCTGCGCGTTGTAGCCCTCGCGTGCGAAGGTCGCCAGATCGACGATGGTGATGTCGGCCTCGGGCCAGGGCGTGCCGGGCCGGTCGAACATCTCGCCGTCCACGCCCTGGCAGAACATATCCATCGCGTCGGCCATTTCCAGCAGCCGCGCGCGCCGCACCTCGGGTAGTGCCGTATCGCGGGCGCGCTCGCGCAGCGCATCGCGCACGTCGCGCGTCAGGACGGTGCGCTGGTTGGCCACGCAACGCTGGGCCGCATCGAGGATGCACTGGCGGATCAGGCTGCGGTCGGCGCGCGTCATGCGCGCCTCTTCCTTGTCCTCGCCACCGGTGATCATCAGCCGCGCGGTGATTTCCAGCTCGCCGAGCACGTCGCGCTGCTCGTCCACTTCGTCGCTGCGGCTCGCCGCCTGCGCTGCGGGCTCCTGGTCCTCGTCCAGCGCATCGGCATCCAAGGTCTGCACCTGGCTGGGCGTATCGACCAGCCGGTGCGCGTCGGCGAACGGCGCGAGACTGACGCCGGCGCCGGGCGCGAGCTTCACGCGATGCACCTTGAGGCCGAGCCGCGTGGCGAAGTCGCCGAACAGACCGTAGCTATTGCCAGCCTCCACGATGAACAGCCTCGGCCGATAGATGGCCGTGACCTGGTTCAAGATGTTGTTGAGCGTTGCCGACTTGCCAGAGCCGGTCGGCCCGAACAGGAACAGGTGCGCGTTCATCTGGCGGTCGAGCCGGTTCAAGGGATCGAAGGTGATCGGCCCGCCGCCGCGGTTGAAGAACGTGATGCCCGGATGCCCCGTGCCCTGGCTGCGGCCCCACACCGGCGCAAGGTTCGCGGCGTGCTGCGCGAACATCAGTTGCGTGTACCACTGGCGCTTGTCCAGCGCCGGATCGAACACGCACGGGAGCCAGCGCAGGTAGCTGTTCAGCGGCGCCACCTCGTCTTCCTCGCGCACCGGCTGCAGACCGGCGTTGAGCATGACGTTGACCAGTTGCAGGCCGCGGGCGTCGAGCTGCGCCAGGTCGCGCCCGCGCAGGTAGAAGGCGAGCGCGCCGCGGTACAGCTTGTGCGCGCTGCCGATCAGCCCGCGCGCTTCCTGCACGTCGCGGCGTGTCTGCTCCGAGGCCAGCGTCTCGCCGACCGACTTCTTGCTCAGGTGGTTCAGGTGAGCTTCGAGCACGTCCTGCGGCGTCGCGACGACCGTCAGGCACATCACCGTGTCCTCGGGCATCTGGTCGAACAGCGCATTGACCGCATCGCCGCCCTTGCGGGTTTCGCCGGTGACGTGGCCGGTGGCGGGCGGCATGCGCAGCCGGTCCATCACGATGACCCGGTGCGGCATGCCGTCGAACACCCAGGTGCCGTTCGCCATGTCCGAGCGCGGCTGGCCGAAGAACAGGCGGTGCGCGAAGTCCCCGCTGGCCAGCTCGATCTCGCCTTGCTCGGTTTCCTCGGGGTAACGGGTCAGCTCGTAGAAGCGCTCGCGGTCATCGGCGCTGGGGCCGAGCAGCGTCGGGTGCGGGTTGAACCAGCGCAGCAGCCAGTCGTGGATGTCGTCGGCCGCCATGCGCCGGGACTTCACGCCCGCGTTGGCGAGGCCGCCCACGAGCCGGTCGCAGATCGTCGTCAGTGCCTGCTCGGGCGACTGACCGCGCCGCGATGCGGTCGTAGCGCTCGCACGCCGGTAGACCACCATGCGCACGCGCCGCACCTGGCCGCGCCACGGCAGGCGCGTCACCGTCGTGTCCTCGAACAGGCCGCCGGGCTTGGCGATGGCGCGCAGGTGATGGCCGAAGAAGCGCAGGTAGAAGTCGGTGAAGGCGCTGTCCTGGGCGCGCGGCCGAACGTAGTCGGCCAGCCCGCGCAGGTAGTTGTCCCAGCTCGATTCGTCCTGGGCATAGAGCTGCACCACCCAGGGGTTCTCGTCGAGTTCGTCGAAGGAGTCCTGCAGTGCGTTCTCCAGCGCATCGCGCGCCTGCCACAGCCAGGCCATCTCGCGGCCCTCGGTGCCCACCGGCGCCAGCTCGAAGAAGCCCGCCACCGACTGGCCGTCTTCCAGCAGCATGCTCTTGGAACCCGGCAGGTACTCCACCCAAGGCAGCAGGTCGGCGAAGGACGGCGCCACACCGTAGAGCGCCTGCTGGTCCGCCTCGGTAGCAGGACGGTGCAGCCGGTCATCCGCGACGGTGCCCGGCTCCGGGATGCCGTGTGCCGCCAGTGTCGTCACATGCCGCGACCAGGCATCCTCGTCGTGCAGCTCAGGGCCAGCCGATGCGAGGGCCTTGCGCGGCCAGGGCAAGGTCCAGGCCATCAGTAGTCCTCCAGGCGTTCGCCGGGCATGGCGTACTGGACCCTCTGATACAGGGGAAAGACGGTGGTGTAGCCAGGCACTGGCACCGGATCGCTGCCAGCCAGGTGCGGGAACACGTACATGACCAGATCGGGGTTGGGGAGCCGGTGGAACTGGCGGTAGATCTCGTTGGCCGCGGTGCGCGTGTAGGCGGTAGCGGCGGCGGGCGCCGCATGCACGTCGGCCTCCGTCAGCGGCCGGCGCAGGCCCTGGCGTGCATCGAGCAGTTGCCGCGCCGCTTGCCCGCCGCCGGCACTGCCGCCCGTCTCCTGGTTCCACACGTCGAGCATGGTGTAGTCGCCGTGCGGGAGTACCTTGTCCTTGCTGGTGGCGCAGCCGCCCAGCACCACGACCGCGCACAGCACCACGGCCGATTCAATCCAAATCCGACGCATGCTTGCCTCCGATGCGGTGATTGACCCGGCGCCCCTTGGCGTCGTAGTCGATGTTGAGCGGCTGCTCCAGGTGCACGGCGACCTTGGCGCCGGGGCGCACGTAGACGGCGGCGAAGGCCTGCCCGTAAAGCTTGTTGACCCAATCGGCCATGTCGCGCACACCGCCGGCCAGGATGCGGCCCATGGCCTCGTTGCCGGTAATGCCCACCGTGCCGAGCGAGCCGTTGCTGTTGGCGACCACGGCCACGCTGCCGTTGTCCGACTTGATGAGGGAGGCCGCACCGGCACCGGCCGCGGTGATGAGGGCCTGCGAACCGAGGTACTGCTGCGCGTTGCTGCGCCGTTCCCCGCTGACGCAGGGGACGCCGTAGGGGTCGCTGATCCAGCCCAGGCCGCCGTGCGTGGTGCTGTTCGCGTTGCCGCCCGAGCCGCCGTTCTGGTTGCGGTTGCCGTCCTCCGGCATGGTGCGCACCGTGCCGTCGTTGAAGACGAACGTCACCGAGCGGATTTGCCCGCGCACGCAGGAAAGCGTCCAGTCGCCCGAGGCCGTGCCGCTGACCACCGCGCCCGCCACGTCGGGAATGTCGATGCCGTTGGCGGTGAGGTTGTCCGGGCCGATCAGCACCTTGAAGGGGTACGGGTCGTTGACCGTGCCGTCGATCGGCACGCGGCCGATCAGCGCGGTCATCGCGATGGAGCCCATCAGCGTCGAGTTCGACGGCACCGTGTAGACCGGCTTGGACGACGTGCCCACGGCGCGGCTGCCTGCATCCGCGACGGTGCTGGCCACGTTGTCGGCCGTGTCGGAAAGCGTCTTCTGCGCCGGCCCGAAGCTGGTCGGAAAGTTCAGGCCGCCGCTGCTGCCGTTCTTCGCCGAAGGCTTCGCATCGTCCGGTTCCACCCAGCGCGTGCCGCTGGTGCTGCGCGCGGCGCCGCCCTGGCTGCCGCTGAAGCCCTTGCCGTCGCCGTCCTCCAGGCCGAGCCCGACCGGCAGATCGGCCTGGCCGCCCTTGCCGGAAAGCCCATCCAGGCGCCGCTGCAGGTCTTGCAGCAGGCCCTGGGTCTGCTGGCGGTCGCCGGCCAACTGCTCGCGGTCCTGCTGCAGGCGGCCGCGTTCACCATCCAGCGCGGACTGGATGCGCTGGTCGATCGCGCTTTCCCGCGCGCGCATACGCTCGTTCTCGCTCTTCTGGTTCTTGTTGTCGTTGAGCGCCGTCTGCAGCTCGTTGCGCAACTGCTTGACCTGGGCCACCAGTGTGGCAACGGTATCGCGCGGCGTGTCGCCCTCGATGCCCAGCGCCTTCATCTCTTCGGGCGTGAGCGAGTTGGCGCTGCCGGCCGGAACGGGCTTGGCGCCGCGATCCCCGGAGAACATCTTGATGCCGACGAACAGCAGCACCAGCGCCATCGGGATCAGCAGCCACTTCAGGAGGGGGTTACTTTTCATGGCGGGCACCTCCTTCGGCCTGGCCGGCCGCCGCGGCCGGCGGCAGGTTCACCGTCGCGTCGATCGGTGAGAGCTTGGGCAGCAGCGACTCGGCCAGGCCGTGGCCACGGGTCACGAGGTAGACCACCGTGGTGTCGGCGGCGCGGCCGGCCGGCGCCAGATTCGGGTGCTGGAAGGTCGCGGCGAGAAAGTCGCCCTGCAGCGCGCGGGGATCGAGGTCGAGCCAGCGCCCGGAGGCGTTGGTGAGCTTCACCGCCGTCACCCACTGGTCTTCGAGCCGCCAAGCGGCCAGCGCCTGCGCACGCACCGGCAGTGTGGGCAGCAAGGTGGAAAGCTCCAGCCCACGGCGCAGATTGACGCGGCCGAGGCCGGGAACGGGCTCCACGGTGCGCAGCGGCGCGTAGAGGTTCTGCGCCGCATAGCGCGTGAGCACAACCGCCACCGGCGTGGCGCGCTTCGCTGCGGGTACGGTGCGCTCCGCATCGTCGTCCGCCGGCTTGGCCGGCTCGCCGTAGCGCGTCGCCGGCACGTCGCCTTCGACGATGCGCACGGGTTCGAGTGCAGGCTGGCCCGCCTTCGCCGGCTCGGCCGCGATGTCCAGCAGGATCAGCGCGCCCGACTCCACGTCCTGCAGTTGCAGCCGTGTGGGCGGGATCGGCGCGCTCGCGCGCAGGTAGATCGCGCCACCAGCGCTCTGCACGCGCAACTGCTCGCCAACCGTGGGCGGCACACCGATGCGCACGTTGCGCTCGATGAACACCACGCGCTCCTGGCCGACCACCAGCGGCACCGCCAGCGGCAGGCGCTCCCAGCGCAGGATTTCGACGGCATGGGCCGCAGGCACGAAGGCCAGGCACAGCAGCAGGCCAGCCAGGGCCGCCGCAGATGAACGCTTCACGAGGGACTTCATGGGGTGTCTCCCTGCAAGTTGGAGCCGGCGCTTGCGGCCCGGCCGGGCGGCGCCGCAGGCGGCGGGGTCTCGATGCGCTCCGGCGCGCGTGCATGGCAGTCCAGCGCCAGGCCGAAGGGGTTGCGCTCGGGGTCCACGTCCATGCGCACAACCTTGAGTGCATAGCGCACGAGCGCGCGCTTGACCTGCTCGGCGCCCAGGTACTCGTCGGCGCTCACGTCCAGCGTGACGATCCAGTTGTTGGCCGACACGGTGCGCACGCGCATGGCCGGCTCGTCGCCGTAGCCGCGGCCGGGAATCTCGTAGATGCCGCGCACGCGCTGGCGTAGCTCGCCGTTGCTGCGCCGGAATTCGTAGTCCTGCTGCAGGAAGGCACGGCAGCTCGGCGTGAAGTACGCAGACAGTGCATGCAGGTTGCGCGGGTAGTCCTGCTCGCCATTGGTCGGCCAGCGCTGGGCCTGCTGCCAAATGTAGAAGGTGAAGGCGTAGACGCTCTCCGGCGGCACGTCCCACCACTTGCGCGTGCTGCCCGAGCGCAGGTCGGGTGGCACGTGGATGGTCAGGCTCTTGGGTGCGCTCCACCAGCCGAAGCCGAGCAGCAGCGCCACGACGAACAGTGCGGCGCCAGCCAGGCGCAAGGTCTTCACATGCGCCTGCAGGTGCGCGACCTCGTTCTTGAATCGGCTCATGGTCTACCTCGACGCAGGGACGGATCGGGCCGCAGGCGCCGCGTGGACCACCAGCCCGACCGGGTGATGAGCTGGCCCCCGCCCGCATGCGCAGCCAGCGCGGGGTAGCGCAGCGCGAGGCGCCACTGGAGCTGGCGGTACAGCCAGGTGTCGGGCCGGCCGCGCTTCCACCGCCGCAGCAGGCCGCCGCCCACGAAGACACCGACACCGATGCCGGCGACGATCAGCGTGGGCACCATCGCGATGCTGTGCGTCAGCCAGGCCAGCGGTACGCCGGCCACGAGACCGGCCGCGCCGGACAGCCCGGCGCAGACCCACAGCTCGTCGGCCGTGAGCCCGCGCACGACCACAGGGTGGCGGTTGAGGCGGTGCGGCAGGAAGGTCACGAGCCCGTCGCGCGACGGACTCTCCAGGGCGCCGGCCATCGTTGCCGGGCCTTACAGGACGCCGGTAGCCTTGGTCAGCAGCCAGATGCCGACGACCAGCAGGATCGCGCCCACCGCGACGGTCAACCCGAACTGCCCCCACGTTGCGCGGCCGGTGTGGATCTCGGCGTAGCGCGTGTAGGCGTGGTAGCAGACGCCGACGAACATCGAGGCGACGACGAGCAGCGCGATCAGCAGCACGATGTCGTAGCCGTAGTTTTGCAGCGTCTGCATGATGCCGCTGCCGGTGCCGCGCGACGGGTCTTCCAGCGTGGGAAGGTCGGCGAACGACGGCAGCGGCGTGGCGGCGATGCCCAGCGGGATCAGCAGCGCGGCGATGCGCGCGGCGGGCCGCGACGTGGGACGGCGAGAAGTAGCGGGAGCGTTCATGGCGAAGTACCTTTCATGGGGTCAGGACAGGAGGAAAAAGCCCAGCACCAGGTACATCGCGACGAAGCGCACGATGACGCCGAGGAACTGGCGTTGGGTCAGGTGGTGCTCGGCCCAGCCGACATAGGCAGTGCGCATCGCCCACACGCCCCACAGCAGCAGGATGGCGAAGACGAAGCCGAGCACGACGGTGGAGACGGCCCCGGGCGCGAAGCCGCCGTTGGCCGTGAAGGCGGCGACCTGATCGGCGGAAGGCGTCATGGCGACGGCGCCTCCTTGGGCGACGTCGCAGGCGCCGCGTTACTGCGCGTGTAGTCACCGGCCAGCGGCACGGGATCACGCGGCTGGGCGCGTTGCGGAACGAGGTAGTCGCGCACGCCGGTGCGCACGCGCTCCAGGTCGGCGCGCAGCCGCGCGTAGTCGAAGTGGTAGCGGGCGCGCTCCTGCGGCGCGGTGGTGGCGGCGTGCTCGGCGAGGCGGTCCAGCAGTTCGAGCTGGCGCGTTACCGCGGCGAGCATCTCGCGCTCCGCAGCGTTGTCGGAGGCGTCAGCGGCGATGGCGGGCTGCAATCCGGCAGCGGCAAGCAGCAGCGCGGCAACACGCACGGCCCAGGGTGCCTCGACGGCGAAGCGCCGAACCTGCGCGGGATTGCGAGTGGTTTCCATCGAGCCGTTCTCCGAGGGATGCGGATGGCTCGATGCTCAAACGGCCGGTCTTCCGGCGCCGCAATCAATCGGAACCGGCCAGCCACCGCTTTCCGCGGCAAACTCCGCTGCAGAGGAAGGAATTTCCCCGATGACGTCGTCTTTAATGCACTACCGTCTGAGTGGAGGTGCAAGTCAAGACGATGATGGTTGTTGCGCTAGTGCTCTACTCCACGGGGAAGAATATCGACCCTTCGCCTGATCTCGGCACCAACTCTGCATACAGAGATCTACGCCCGATGATGACAGCGAGCACTGGCCGCTTGTCCCGACGCTGCGCTGCCAACAAAGTCCATTCAGATCTGTCAAGGCTAGAAGGCTGGGGATGGTCTTCCGGGTGGGTATGCCATTCGCCTAAATAGCGGACAGTTCCCTGACTCGCCGTCCATCGCGACAACGCAATAGCCTCATGACCAAACGGCATCCGCTCGAACAGATAGCGAAACCGCTTGTCCCACGCGGTAGGAACCGTCGCCTGCTCAATGAGCAAATGGGCTCCATGTACAGAACCAAGCAAGAGTCCGCCCGCTTCGCAGTCGGCATCACTAGCCTGGATATGCTGACTGAATGTCTCCAGCGTCTGGGTCGAAAAATGCAGCAACCTGCTCTTGTCGCCAGTTGCCCAGGACCCTAGGAATTGCATAGAGGGCAATCATGATCTCGCAGAGGATCGCAGTCAGGCGTGGCCAGATGATGGGTCTGGTCGATCAGCCGGGTCCGCAATGCAGGAGAGTGGACGCCCTTGACCCAATCAAGGGCCATCTCAGCACCCAAGCTGGCTGCCTGCACCGACACCGAAGCCGGAAATGGCACATACAAGCCCTCGCACCCGTGGCCTGCCAAGATGTTAGGCAGAGCATCAATGGTCGAGCGAAGTTCGCCTCTTCTGTGGCTCTGCCATAGGCATCGGTAGCACGCACCCGATGCGTTCGTTCTCAGGAGCGCACGCACAGCCGTTCCCGGCCCTTCGATCCAAACAGAAAGCATGGGCGTGGGAGCCCTGTAGCGGCCGCACAGCCAATGCCCGAGGGATTCTTCGCCGGTGGCATCGATGAGTAGGTCCAGCTTTCCCAGTTGGGCCTGTCTCACGTCCACGGGGAGCGCATGAACCTCGACGCCTGGCGACAAGCGCTTGAGTTCCTTCGCCATCGCCTCAGCCTTGTTCGACAACAGGTCCGGGAAGCCGAGCCGATGCCGTCCGATGTTCTGTGGAAGGAGGCCATCAAAATCCACCAGCGTGAGTTTCCCTCCGCATGATCCTGCCCCGGCCTTGACCAGCATGTCCGAGAGGTATCCGCCGATCGTGCCGCAACCCACAAGTGCGATTCGTTTCCCCGCCAACGTTTTCGACTTGGGGATGTTGCGCTGGGCCAGATACCGGTCATCGATCCTGATCACTGAGACGGGCATTACCTTCAGCCCAAAACTCGAATCCCTGCGATCAGCAAGCTTGGTCTTTTGACTCACTTGGTGGTCAAAGAGCACGGCAAAGCCGTAGGTCATCAGTGGCGATTCGATGATGATCAGGACGCCATTTGCTTTTTTGCTTTGCCCTTCCTTGATTCGTTCGTGAATCTTGCGCCGACACCGTGGGTCCAGGGTGCTTTGCCAAGCCAAGACGTCCCCCACCGTTTCGGGGGGCCAGTGGCTGGTTAGTGGGCGGGGTTGCGCGGTGGTCTTGACCCGGTATGTCAGCACCGTTTTATCAGTGACCTGGTAGCCGAGTGAATGCAACTTTCTTGTTGTTCGATCTTCGTTGTCGGTGATGAACCAGAGTGGATTCCCATTGGCTTGCGCAACGATACAGTTTTGTCGCCCCAGATCTTCGCCTTGCATGTCCACAAAACAAAGCCAGCCGTTCCAGTAGGCAAAGAACTCTTCGGCGAGATCTTCGATCATCTCGCCCTTCAAGATCTGCCCGAGCACCGCTGCCGCCCGTTGCAGGCACGCCAAGGACTGCCCTACAGGATCGTAGATGTCCAGCACGACAGTTCCCTTGGCCAGATAGCAAAGGCCGCCCTCCGCGCCAAGATGAGGAACTGCATTGGGCAGTTCAGGCGGAATTTCGAGCAGCCGAATGCGAGGCAGGTCGAAGAAGGTAGGGTCGAGCTGAACCTCACATGGAATGCCATCGTCCGCGCCGCACGGGATCAACGGCCCCCTCAGCTTGAACCAGCCGTCGTCCGTCTTGCCGACAAACTCGAAGCCTTGCAGCCTGAAGGCTTCGACCACATCGGAGACCACGGCGACGCTGCTCATCCGGCCTTCGTGCGCCCGACCAATTCGCTCGGACCAGCCGTAGCCGGCGCTGCGGCAATGGTGGCGACAACGGATACCACCTTGACCCGGTCCGGCTCGTTCGGAAAACGCGGACCGAATTCGCCTTGCATCCAGACGCAGGCCTGTGAAGGGCTGCCGGCGTTGGTGGCTCCGCGCAGCACTTTTTCGAATGCTTCGAACGCTTTCGCAGCCTCTTCGACGCCCTCTTTACCAAGGCGTGCAGTAAGCGACTCCGACTCATCAACGGGGTTGTTCACCCCCGCGCGCAGCCGGGCCGGCAATGCCGCGACGACATCCAGCAACGCCAGGTCGTCGCGCCGATCCCGCTTCTCGAATAGCGGAGCCGCAGCGGCCATCAACAGAATCGAAGCCGGTCCACCGCTCGACCACCGCCAATCGCGAAACGCCTTCAAGTAGCGAATCACGCGGCGGAACTGTTCGCCCTTGGCCTCCACCTCGCCCAAAAACCATTCCTTCACAGGCCTGGGGTCGGAGGGCATCCAGTTGCACTCGCGGTGAGCCAGGAGCACTTTATCAGCGGGCAATGCCGTCCAGGCATCCCGCTCTGCCATGTTCACCGCCTCCGTCAGCGAGTCATAGCCGTATCGCTCCATCGAGGCTTTCGCGAGCGTGACGAATTCTTCGTCGGGGATGGCGTACAACGGAATGTCGATGTGGGCATAGGCCGCAATGACAATCCGGATGCATGTCGGCTTGTCGGTGACAAGCTTCCAGTGCTTCTCCTCGACCAACAGCCTCAAGGCTTCTTCAGCAGCTGCAAAGAACACCGTTGTGGCCCTGCTGGGACGCTTCGTCTGCGAGACAAAACTCAACGGCAGATAGCAACCATCATCGACATCCGCCTGCTGGGGCCGTTGTGCCGGGCCGTTCAAGGTCTTGTACGCCCACGATCCTTGCGTGAAGAAGCGTGGCTGAGGCACGTCGTCCGTGTACCCGCGTTCGCGCAGCACGCGCGGAATTCCGGTGCGAAGGCAGTTCCTGACATCATTTCGGGCGCTGGCGATCCAGGCTCGTTGCTCGGGCGACAGATCCAGCTCGTCATGCATGCAGGATTCGTCATCGACGGTGGTAAAGAAAAGCGGGCTCAGGTTCAGCATTCGGCCTCCGGCACATTCTTGTTGGGGCCGTGATAGAAGGTGGGTGCGCCGGCCTGGTGCGCTCGAAACGGTTGGAAAAGAGGGTCGCCAAGCGCGCGCTGCGCTGCATGATTGCCGCGGTCCTTCAGCGTATTCGTGGCGCCGATGGAAACCCGGTCCAGCGCCTTTACGTCCTTGCTTTGATCGGGCGTGGCCTTGTCGTCGATCTGGAAGTAGTTGCTACCCAACGACTGGCGCAGCATGTAGTCCACCGACGACTCCTGGGCAGAGATCACCAGATCGAACAGCCCTCCGCGCCACTTGCCGAATCCGCGGTCGAGGCTGGCGCCGCCACGGACGGTTGCACCGATCGTCATCGTGCCGATGGACAGCACCCGGACCAGTGCATTCTGTTTCGGCGCGAGGAACGTATTGACTTCGTGCAGCCCGAACAGTCCTGGCGCATTGCCGACCAGTCCTCCATCCGCAAAGACGCCACGATCGTTGCGCGCTAGCGGAAAGTAAACGGGCGCAGCGGCGGTCGCCAACGCCACATCCACGATCCTCATGCGGTGGTCCATCTCAAATGAGGGATGGTGAGGCGTTTTGAAGAACTGGCCGCGCCCCGTCGAGTAGTTGACGGCTGGCACGAGAACGCGGTGCTTCAAGTTGCCGATCGTGGCGTCTTGAAAGCGCTCGGTCAGCACGCCCCGCAACCCTGCGGAGTCGTGCTTGGCGGTCAACCAGAAGCCCAGAAGGCGCCGAGCGAGACTTCGGCAACCAAAGATGCGGGAGCCCTGTCGTTCGAACAAGGCTTTGAGTTCAATGGCGGGGATTTCCGCGGCCAGCCCCAAGGCCAGCATCCCGCCTGCAGAGGTGCCGCAGATCAGGTCGAAGTGCGAAGCGATGGGGCGGCCTAGCACGGCTTCAAGCTCGGCAAGAACCGTCGCTGTGTACAAGCCGCGATAGCCGCCCCCAGACAGGGCGAGCACATGGTAGGTGGGCACGCCCATCATGGCACTCAGCCCTTCGGCGGGAAGGAGTCGTTACCGTGGCTGTCCTTGTCACGGATGCGACCGTCCGGACGGTGGATGACCAGTTCGGACTGCTGGTTGCGTGCGATGTCCCGCGCCGCGTCAATGGCCTGCTGCTGCGTATCGTGCACGGAGGTTGCCCGTTGATTGCCGGCACCCTTGACGGCCCAACCGTCCTGGTGAGGAACTACATGCTGATTTTTGCCTGTCATGGCGAATTTCCTAAAGTTGAACCATCGAGACCCCGGCCAGCCGGCCGGGTTGCCAATGACCACCGGTTGAAGCAAAATTCGTTGCTCTTGCAGACAACGGGCGAGTCAAGCCAAATCAACTTGCTGCAGTCGTAGAACTCACTTCTGTTGTCTGGCTGGACAACAATGTATCAGACTTGGTGCCAAGCTGCAAATGGTGGGCTTGGTGCCGCAGAACGCAACTGCTTCGGACCGGACACACACCGTTGTCCGCCGCAGCCACAAGGAACGGAACGGATGTCACAAACAGGCCTGGGCGTCGCCCTCAAGACGCTACGCGAGCGCAGAACCCTCTCATTGCGCGAAATCGGTCAACTGTCTTCGGTGGACCATGCCTATGTCCACCGGCTGGAGTCCGGCGAAAAGACAAATCCGTCAGTGGACTTAGTCGAGAAGCTGCTGAAGGTTCTCAAACCAGGTGAAAGAGATGCTGCGCTGGTGATGTGGCTTGTCGACCATGCGGAGGCCGATCCCCGCCTTGTTGAATTCGTGCTGAACGATCCTTCCATCAGCATCGACATCTTTTCGGCTGCAGCAGGCGTGAGGCATCGTGGAAATACAAGGCCCGATCCCGCGACACTGATCGCCCGGATACAGCGAGCATTCGAGGACGAGGACGACTGAATATGGATGAAGCGGATGTCACACAGAAAGCACGGGCCTTTGTTGCGAAGGTTGATGTGTCCGGCATCCGAGAAGACCTGACGCCCTATGTGGTCGCGGCCAACGCCAAAGTCAAGAAAGAGGAGCTTAGGGCTGCGCTGAACAAGTAGCCGAATTGAGTGGCCCGCTGCGCAAAGGGTTGCCGACGCGGGCAAGCGGCGCGATTCGACCGCGTTCGCTGGACATACCAGCCGTGCTCGCGCACCCACCGTGCGCAACGGACGCACTCATACCGCGAGGCGCTGACGCGCCAGGTAGATGTTGGCCAGACCCAGCACCACGAACGAGCGCGTGGCGTTCTTGGCCAGGCCCCGGTAGCGCACCTTGGCAAAGCCCCAGAGCCGTTTGACCACAGCGAAGACGTGTTCGACCCGGGCGCGGACCTTGGACTTGTTGTGGTTTCTGGAGCGCTCGGCCTCGTCGATATCGCCACCCCTGCGCACGCGCTGGTTGGTGAAGTCCTTGGCCTTGGGGGCCTTCGATTCGATCAATGACTTCTGGCTGGCGTAGGCACTGTCGCCATACACACGCTGCTCATTGCCGTGCAGCAGATCGGGCAGCGGGTGCTTGTCGTGCACGTTGGCTGCTGTCACCACAGCGCTGTGCGCCAGCCCGGTGCGGCTGTCCACGCCGATGTGCATCTTCATCCCGAAATACCACTGCTGGCCCTTGCGCGTCTGGTGCATCTCGGGGTCGCGCTGCTTGTCCGCGTTCTTGGTGGAACTGGGCGCGCCGATGATGGTGGCGTCCACGATGGTGCCGGTGCCCACCTTCAAGCCTCGCGCCTGCAGCACCTCCCCCACTTTGGCAAACAATGCCTCGCCCAGTTTGTGCTGCTCCAGCAGGCGGCGAAACTTCAACAGCGTGGTCCCGTCAGGCACACGCTCCCGCCCCAGATCGATGCCCACAAAGCGGCGCAGCGCCGTGCTGTCGAGCAGGGCCTCTTCGCAGGCTTCATCGGCCAGGTTGAACCAGTGCTGCACGAAGTACATCCGCAGCATGCGTTCGAGCCCGATCGGTGGGCGCCCGTTGCCGGCTTTGGGGTAGTGAGGTTCGATGACCGAGCACAGCGCCTGCCACGGCACGATCTGTTCCATCGTCGCCAGGAACGCATCGCGCTTGGTCGGCTTACGGTAGGGCTCGAATCCGTCGCCTTGATCGGCTGCCATCGCCAGGGTCAGTTGCTTCATCTTCACCTTCTTGTCTCGGGTGCATCAATACATGCAAACCTCGCGCCACCCCTGGACTTGTTCAGCGTAGCCTTAGTGAGGGGGAGTCCGGCTACACGATCACCAAGCCGAATGGCAAGCACGTGATCACGGTGAATTCGCTGGAGACAGAAGAACGCCAACGCTTCACCATCTGCCACGAAATTGCGCATATCGTCCTTGCGCTGGAATCGAGCCACGAAGAGGTGCCGTCCTGGTCCTATGCGAAGCGGCATCCGAACGAAATCGCATGCGACACTTTCGCCGCCGAGTTGCTGATGCCGTATCAGCAATGGCTATCGCTTGTGCCCAAGGAAGAACCTTCGCTGGAGCTGATCCAGGGCATGGCGGCGCTTTTCAGCACATCATTTCCCGCCGCTGCGTCGCGGTTCGCCTCCCTCAGCGACATCCCTTGCGCCTTCGTCACCATGGAGCGCGGTGCAGTGCGCTACGCGGCACGCTCCACCAGTTTGCGACAGGCTGGGGCTTGGATATCTCCCAGGTCTGCCATTCCTGTCGGCTCTGTGGCTCACCGTCTCCGTTCTTCAGGCAGCAGTGCTGCCGACACAGATGAGGTTGCACAAGACATCTGGTTCGACAACTGGGAAAAGGGCCTCGATCTCTGGGAACTCTCCAGGCACTACGCACGTACTGACACCACGACCTCGCTGCTCTGGTTCGACAGCGACGATTTACCTGAGGTCGAAGTGAACCGCTTCGGTGTACGCGTCGAGGACGACGGTGGCTTGGCTGAACTCACTGGGCAGCTACCGTGGCCGGGACGCAGCAGGCGCCGCTGAGGCCATTTGCGTTCGTGTGTCTGAGTGGCCACATGGCCTCGAAGATGTAGGGTGGATGCAGTGTCAAAGGTCAAAAGATGTTTGGTGTCGATGAGTCGCCATGAAGAGTGAGACGGAGATTATCTTGAACCGCTTTCACAGATACTTCTTGAACGTCGCCGACGCGATGCACACCGCGACGCCGAGCAGCGCCGCGCTGGGCAGCAGGATCAGCAGCGGATGCACGCTGACCGGCAGCGCGAGGTAAGTGACCCAGGGCAGCACCGCCAGCGGCATCAGGCTGGCTCTCGCCCGGTGGTAGACGAAGCCCGATTCGCGGCCGGCGCCGAAGCCGCGCACGTCGCGGCGCACGAGCCCGTCCACCAGGCCGGTGAAGGCCGCCATCAGGAACAGCGGCAAGGTCAGGACCAGCACCAGCAGCCGCACGAGGAACACCAGCACTGTGTACGCCGAGGCGATCAGGTAGCTCTCGACATGCACGTAGAGCTGACCGATGTAGTAGCGGAAGTCCTGCGCCTGGCTGCGCGCGCCGGCACGCGATTGCGCCGCCGCGTCGCGTATCCAGTCCAGCAGGCCCGTTTTCACGAACAGTCCTTGGTTGGCCCACTCGACGAGCTGGAGGGCGCTGCGCCCCGGCTCCTGCACCAGCACGCTTTGCGTGAAATGCTCCGAGACCTGCGACAGCTCGTAGTTCAGCATGCCCTGCGCATGGCGCCAGCCCTGCTCGGGCCAGAAGAAGTGCATGCCGATGCACTCGATCGCGATGCACAGCACCAGCGAACCGGCCAACACCCCGAACAGCCGGAACGGGAGCGTGATGAGGCCTGCGATCAGGCCCTGCTGGCGAACCTGCTGGCGCTGGACGGCGACGGCGGGGTCGCTCATGCCGTGGCCCCTTCATCCGCGCTGGCCATCTGCTTGAAGTCGGCCAGCAGATCGTCGGGCAGCGCCTGGTCCTGCAGGCCGGGAAGCCCCTTGTTGTCCCACCACTCGCCGGCCTCGACGTAGTGCTGCCGCATGTAGCCGGCCAGTTCCTGCAGATCCTTGGGCATGGCCTCGTCGGGGTCGGGCGCCGGCAGTGGCATGCGCACCTTCCACAGGTGGCCGCCCTCGATCAGCGCGAAGCATTGGCCCTTGGGCAGGCCCACGACGTGCGCTGGTTCGATCAGCGGCACGCTGTTGCTGCTGATGCGGTCCTGCGTGTTCGACGTGAAGGCGGTGTTGCCGGTCGGGTCTGAGCTGTCGGTGGCGCCGCTCATCACCGTCGTCGTGTAGACCTCGACCTTGGGCAGTTGGCGCGTCAGCAGTTCGGCCGTGGTGGTCTCGCGCACGCGCAGCATGAACAGGTTGTTGAAGTTGCCGACGACCTGGCCCGCCTTCGCGCGGTTGCCGATGCGCGCCTCGATGTCCGAGAGGGTCTGCGTGTAGGCCGTGACCTGGACGCCCGCGCCGCCGCCCTTGTTGACCATGGGTATGAACTCGTCGCCCATGAGTTCGTTGAACTCGTCGGCATGGACGTTGATGGGCACCTTGATGCCCGTCGCGGCACCCGGCAGGCCGTCGTCGATGCCGAACTTGTAGATGTGACCCGCGACGGATACGAGGTCGGAGAACATCGAATTGCCGACCGCCGCCGCGACTTCCGCGTCCGACAGTGCATCGAGGCCGACATAGACCACGGCCCGCTTCCTGATGATCTGCATCCAGTCGAAGATCGGGCGTGGGTCGGCGAGGTCCGAATAGTTCGGCGCCAGCAACTGCGCGATCTTGCCGGTGGTCAGCTTCTCCAGCAGCGGTAGGAGCGATGCGACGATCTTGTCGAAGTACGTCCTGTCGTAGCGCACCGCGCTGCGCAGGCCGTCGAGCACAGGGTCGTAGATGCGCACCTGCGACAGGTACTGCTCCAGCGCGACGACGCGCTTCTCGCGGCCGATCATGTTGCGCGGGATGTTCTTGTCGTTCAGCTTGGCTTCGAGCTGGACGATGACCTCCCAGGCCTTGGGCTCGTTCCGGGCGAAGTAGTGCTGGGCGTACTCGATGAACAGCGCATCGATGTTGATGACATGGCGCTGGATCAGCAGGTAGTCGGGCCGCTGCCCCAGCTCGACCAACGCCCGCGCGATGATGTTGACGAAGCGCCAGGCGAACTCGCGGAACGCCGCGCTGTTGCCTTCACCGGAAAGCTGGCCGGCGATGCGCGTGGCAACTTCCGAGATGCGCCCGAAGCGTCCCACCGCGTTGTAGCGCGCGGAGATGTCCGGCCAGCCCAGGTGGAACACATAGAACTCGCCCTCGCGCCCGGCACGCTTGGCCTCCACGTACATGCGCTTCAGGAGGTCCGCATCGCCTTTGGGATCGAAGACGATCACGACCTCGTGCTGTCCGTTGAGCTTGCGCCGTATGTCCTGGGTGATGAACAGCTCGGCCAACCTCGTCTTGCCGACGCGGGTCGTACCTAACACCAGGCTATGGCCGACGCGCTCGGCCAATGGCAGCGTGACGTCGACCTCGTGCGGTTCGATACCGTGTAGCCGCGGCATACCGCCCACCGGCGGCAGCGGACGCGCCGGGTTGAGCGGGTTGTCCCAGGCCAGGGCCTTCGCCATCTTGGACAACGGGTACGGCGCGAACTCCAGGCGCTCTTCCATGCGCCGCGCCATCCGGTAGATCGCCGTCGGCTCGACGTAGCGTCGGAACTCCGGCCGGTAGGTCTGCATCAGCCGGTGCGTGTGGCGCTGGTCCCAGCGAAAGCCCCGGCCGACGAAGAGCCGCTGCTGGCTGACCGGCACGTCGCGGCTGGTCATCACATAGCGCGGCAGGCGCCGGATGTTGCGCCGGTAGCGCAAGATGGCCCAGGCGTCGTGCAAGCGCAGCGCGCCGAAGGTCAGGAAGGCCAGCGCGCTGCCCAGGCCCAGCAAGGGGCTCAGCGCGAGCGACCACGGGGCCACCAGGCACAGAAACGCGGCGCCCGCACAGACCGCGACGGTGTATAGCTCCACCGCTGGCCGCAGCAGGACTTCGACGGCTTGGGACTGGGCCATGGCGGGCGCTTCACGTCACGTCAGGGCTCGATGCCCGTGGCGGTGATCAGCACCGGGTAGTGCTTGATGCCCAGGCGTTGCGCCAGGTCGTCGCCCGAGACGGGCAACAGCACCAAGCCCGGCGCGAGGCGGCGCAGCGCGGCCAGTGCTTCGGGTGTCGCGACGTTGACCACCAGCCCCACGGCGCGCAGCGCCTGTAAGTCCTTGCCCCGCTGTTGGAGCCAGTCGCGCGAGCGGTCGTCGTCGCCGACCAGGAACAGCGGCGTCAGGCCCGGCGCGCGGATCACGCGGCGCGGCTCGTCGCCGGGTGTCAGCCGCATCGAGCGCACCGGCAGCATGGCCGCCTCGGCATCGGTCGGGCCGCCAATGCGCGGCCTGGATTGCGGCGCTGGTTGCGGCGTGGCTGGCTGACTGGGCTGCGCATCCTGCGGGTTCAAGGCCCGGTAGTGCGGCAGTGCCGAGCTGCCGCCCTTGTCCTCGACGACGATCAACGGCGGGGAGCTGCTCTTGATGACCGGGCCGCGGCCCTGTGCGTGGGCCGTGGCGGCCAGCAGTGCCGCCATGGCGGCAAGGAGGATGCGGTTCATGACATGGGGCTCCGGGCAGTGGGAAGTGCAGCGCCCGGCCCGAGCACGCGGGTCAGGTGCTGGTGGACACTGCGGCGGTAGCGGGCGGCAGGCGCCCCGCCCGCGGGGCGGTGGTAGCGGCCGATGGCGATCAACCAGTCCTCGCCCGGCGTGTGCTGCTCCTGCAGGATTTCCGCGGCGATGGCGAGGTTGCGGTACGGGTCGAGCAGTTCGCAGGGATGCTCGTAGCGCTGCGCGTGGTAGCCGAGGTTGACTTGGCCGAGTCCGGCGTCGATGCGATTGGCCGGCACGCGGGCGAGCGCCTGGCGAATGCCGGCGCAGGCCCCGGCCCGTGTGGCGTAGCGTTCGGCGCGGCCGGCGACGTTGAGCGTCCAAGGCCAGGGGATCAGGCGGCCACGCAGCCGCGCGCCGCTCTCCTGCAGCGCCACCGCGTACAGCACCGGCGACGGCACACCCGCCTGCTGGGCGGCGAGCTGGTAGGCGGGTGGTGGCACCTCCTGGCCGAAGGCGATGGCCGTGCAGGCGCAGAGCACCAGGGCCACTGCCGCGCGGCCGGCGCGGCGAGCCAAACTCGATGCCGCTATTGGCGCTGCCATTGGCCGTTGACCTCGCGCACCACGGCGGGCAGATCGCCGGGCAGGCCGAGTGACAGCCAGCGCCCGGCGTCATGGTTGAGCGTGATGGCGCGCGAGCGCACGCGGCCGGCGTCGATGCCAGCCTGCGTCGCCCACTGGCGGATGCGGGCGTCCTCCTGGCGGCTGCCGACCATGTAGAGGTCGAAGGCGGTGCCGGCCACCTGCAGCTGGCGCACGCGCTGCTCGCACGACGGGCACTCGGCCTTCACGAAAACCGCCAGCCGGCCCGAGCCCCGGTTGCCGGCGCCCGGCGCCTTCGCACCCGGCATGTTCACGCGCTGCTGTCCCGGATAGAGCCGCTTCCACGCCGCGTCGTAGGCCCGCTGGTAGGCCAGCGTCTTGCCCACGCGCTTCGATTCCGCCTGCACCTGCAGCTCCGCATAGCGGTTGCGTTCCTCGTCGCTGCGCGCCTCGATGCCCAGCGCCGTGAGCGGATCGAGGTTCGGGGAATAGATGCCCAGCGGCCCCTGCATCAGTTGGCGGTAGCGCGCCCACTCATCGGAGCGCAGGCCCCAATCGCGCGCCAGCCGTTCGTCCAGCGCGGCGTCGCTGCTGTTCTGAATCTGGGCGGGCACCGTGCGCGAGGACGCGACCGGCGCCGACTGTGCCGAGGCCGTGCCTGCCGTTCCTGCGACAGCGGCGAGGATGGCGGCGAAGCAGATCGCGGCGTGCTTCATGGCCGGCCCCTACGGCAGCGCGAGGCGCTGGGTCTGGCCGTCCACGCGGAACACGGCGGCGCGTGCCTCGATCGCCAGCAGATGCCACGCGCCCACGGCATCGCCTTCGCGCAGCAGCCACACGTCCAGCACCGACGACGCCTTGGGTGCCGTCACCGACAGGAAGCGCTCGCCGCCGCGCAGCTCCACACCCACGACGTTGAATGGCGGTTCGGGCACCTTGGGCTTGGCCGGCTCGGCGGTGCGCTGGGGTGCTGCGGCAGGCGCGGCGGTTCGCTTCATGCGGGCTTCGATGTCGCCCACGCGGGCCTGCAGCGCCTGCACGTCGCCGGCATGGGCGTCTGTGGCCTGGGCCTGCTCCACCTGTGCCAGGCGTTCGTCCAGCGCCTTGCGGGTGGCCTCGAAGTCGGGCTGGGTGACAGGCTTGGGCTGATTCTTCGAGGTCGCCGCCTGCTGTTCGAGTTCGGCGACGCGCGTGTTGAGCGCCTGCACGTGCGCGTCCTGGGCGCTGGCCTGGCTCTGCTCGCTCAGGCGCGACAGGCCCACGCTGTTGACCACCGCGAGGATGCTCACGAGCAGCAGCCACGCGGCCGCTGTGATCTTCAACCAGCGCGCGCGGCCGGCATTCTCGTCGGGAAGCTGCGGGATGGTCATGGCTGGGCCTCCTGGGGCACATGGGGATCGGCGGGTTCGTCGGCCGGCGCGCTCGGTGCCGGAGGCGCGGGAATCGGGCTTGCACTCGGCGCACGCGCAGTCGTCACGCGCGCGAAGCACACCGCGCGCGCAGCGTCATCGACGGACAACTCCCAGGCCGGCCCGGCGAGCGCCAGCAAGGCATCGCGCAACGGCAGTGGCCCGAGCCGCAGATGCGCCGCCGGCAGCGGCAGCGTGAACAGCGAAGCGGCGTCCGGCGCGTCGCAAAGGCGGTAGCCGGTGCGCAGCAGCACGTGCCGTAGCGCATCGCCGACGCTCGCGTCCAAGGTCGGCGGAATCGAAATCTCGATCACCTGCCGCAGCAGGTCGCGCTGCGCCGGCTCGGGCACCATCTCGACCAGCGTGTAGCGCCCGTAGCGCGCCACCGGGATCAGGTTCGGCTCAGACTCCGGGGCGATGGCCCTGACAAACGCCGAAGGCTCGGGCGCGGTGGCAGCGGCCGTCGGGGGATTCGCCACGCCCGTGGTGGCGCAGCCGGCCATCAGTACGCAGCCGGCGAGCAATGCAGGCACAGCCAGGCGGTGGGCGACGCAGGTGAGTGGTTGCATGGGGCAAGTTCCCTGGAACACGGAGCCCTCACCATCGCCGCCGCGAAGCGTTCGGGCAGCAAACAAAGGGAACTGGCAGGCGCCCGACTTCATCGCGCGCCATCGATGCACGGAAAAAAGAAGCCGGCGCCCCGAAGGGCAGCCGGCGTGGGTGGGTGGATCAGGCCGCGACGAGTTGCCGGGCCAGTGCTACCTCGACGGAATCACCGTCCTGGTTCAGCACGTCCAATCCCGACTCGGGCACGTCTCCCGACGTGCTCTGCGAGACCATGATCTTTCGCGCCATCAGCCCCAGGCAGGTCATCTGCGAGGAAGCCGCATAGCCGAGGTAGATCACGAGAACCGGCAGCTTCTGGCCGATGCGCCATGAGCGCCGGGCCGCCTGCTGCAGGCTGTAGACGTTGTAGCCCGACTGCATGAACACGATCGTCGGAAACTCCAACAGGTCGAGACCCGTCTTGACCAGCTCCGGGTTCGTGATCAGCACGTCGATGCCGCGGTCCAACTGCTCGGCGATCCAGTCCTCGCGGCGGGAGGCATCCACGCTTGCGCGCAGCACCGCCACCTTGAAGCCTTCCTGCTCCAGCAGCACCTTCAGGCGCGACGTGGTGTCGCGCGTGCCGGTGTAGACCGAATAGACCAGCGTCTTGCGACCCGCAGACTTCTCCTGCTTGCAGATCTCGATCAGCTCGCGCTCCTTGGGCATCACCTCCAGCTCGTTGAACTGAGCCGGAACGAAGGCCAAGGTCTGGCGCGTGCGCGGGTGCACCACCGCCTCCGACCGGAAGCAGCAATCCGGCCAGGCCAGCAGCACGTTGAGGACCACGCCGAGCAGCGTCGTGTCGCGCTTCGCCAGCGCTTCTTTCATCGCTGTGGTCAGCCGACCTGACAGATCGCGATAGGCCGCGGCTTGCGCCGTGTCCATCGCCACCTCGCGGAACTCCTCGTCGTAGGGCGACAGCACATTGCCGCCGATGTCCTTCAACTTGAGGAAGACCGTGAACGGCAGCACGCAACGCAGCACGCCCTTCGGGCCGAAGCCCGGCGCCTTGACGGTGCGCACCGAAATCTTGTTGCCCTTGGCCGTCTTGTGCGCCGTGCCGGTGCTCTCGGAATAGATGTCCTTGAGGACGCCGTGATCGCGCATGAACGCCATCGCGGCCGAGGTCATGCTGCCGCTCTTGGTCGGGCGGTAGCCATCTTCGATCATTCGCCCCGGCAGGGCTCGGAACAGCAGGTGGAAAAGGTCGTCGCCGTAGCCGCCCATCAGCGTGCCGGTGAGCAGCAGCGTCTTGCGTGCCTTGGCCGCCAACACCCCCATCGCTTGGCCCTGTGCGGAGCCGCCGTTCTTGTACTCGTGCGCCTCGTCGGCGATGAGCAGGTCGAACGTGCCTTGCGGCAGGTAGTCGGGTAGGGACAGGCCATTGCTGGCCCATCCCCCCCTAAGAACCGTACGTGAGAGTTTCCCCTCATACGGCTCAAGCCTTTCAAAGCCCGCTTTCGCGAACCGGCTTCACCACCTTGAGACCATTGACATGAATCTGGTTATGACAGTTCGGATGCACCATGATGAGATTGGTGTTCCCATCTTTTCCGCCATCGACCCGCCGGATGATGTGGTGGACATGCCACCCCGTCTCCTGCGTGATCAACTCTTGGCAGATCGGACAACGACGATCCTGTTCCAACCAGAGGTTGATGAGCTTCTTCCTGCCCCTCAGTGAGTTCTGCATCTTGAGGCTTACACGCTCCTCAAAGTACGTCTCCCACGTCGGGTCGAATGGATTGGCTTCCAACTTGATTGGCCGGTGTCGCCGAATGGGCGTATCCGTTGCCTTCCGCAGTGACGACAGGATGGGATTCCCATCAGGGAACCTTTCACCCGTTGCCGCCGCAAATACCCAGTTACGGGTGCCTACGGAGTGGAAGTAGCGCTGCTTGATCCAGACGCTGCTTTTCTGCGGATGCCGACGAACGGCCCACTGCCACAACACACGCCAAATCTCATGATCGACACGCGCGAACGTCGCTTTGGACACGACGTGCTGGTGATAATTCGCCCAGCCTTGGATCATTGGGTTGAGCATCCGAATCAGCCGAGGCTGATCCAGCGCCTTATTGCCTTTGACAGCCGAGCGCACTTTCTCCAAGAAGGTCGCCACGTTCGCGTTCGACGGCTTGATCAACAGCTTGCCGTTGTACTTGCGCACGTTTTGTCCGAGGAAGTCGAAGCCCTCGTCGATGTGCGTGATCTTGGTCTTCTCGGGTGAGAGCGTGAGCCCCCGTTCCCGCATGAAGTCCTTGATGATCGGCATGACCTCCTGCTCCAGTAGCTCTTTCGAGCGTCCCGTCACAATGAAGTCGTCCGCATACCGCACATAGTTGACCATCAAACGGGTCTGTACACCGTTGGCGTACCGCTTTCTTCCGAACGCGGCATCCAGTTTGGCTTCCAGTCCGTCGAGGACGAGATTCGCCAGGGTTGGCGAGATGATGCCCCCTTGCGGGGTACCGGCTTCAGTTGGAAAAAGTTGCCGATCTTCCATGTATCCGGCCTTGAGCCACTTTTTCAGGATCTCGCGATCCGTCGGTGCATGACCCATGAGCCAGTCATGGCTGATGTTGTCGAAGCAGCCTTTGATGTCGCCTTCGAGAACCCATTGCGGTGCCACCTTCTTGGACAGTGCCGTGAAGCACTGTTCGATGGCGTCCGCCGTGGATCTCTCCGGTCGGAACCCAAACGAGCGTCCGTCCGCTGTGGTCTCGGCCACGGGTTCAAGAGCCAGCAGGTATAGCGCCTGCATCGCCCTGTCTCTCATGGTCGGGATACCCAGCGGTCGCATCTTCCCATTGGCTTTAGGAATATAGACACGCTTCAGCGGTTGGGGACGATACCCGCGCCGCTTGATTGACAACATGGCTTGAGACTTGGCTTCCGGGGTGGACCACGTGATGCCATCCACACCCGGCGTCTTCTTGCCTTGGTTCTCGGTGACTCGTCTGACGGCTAATGCTTTGCCGCTGAACGAGTGGGTCAGAATCCACTGCAGGGCTTTCACCTTGCCGTGTTTTCCTTGCCGTGTCGCCTTTACGATACGCGCTTGGAGCCTTCGCACCTCACGGTGACACGCAGCCCAGTCGATGCTGTGCCATGTGACCGATTCGTGTGAGGGCGCACCCGCGCAAGCAATTTCTTGCGTAGTCATCTGCATTCCCTCTTGTAGAAGGTTGGACAAGTTTTCTCGTAGAGAAAGACCAAGTGGAAGTCTGCCCGCTTTCGCGTGGGGTGATGTCGCCTTGCGGCTCAACCCCTATCCGCCCCATTACAGGACGGCATTCGCTTTCTCCACATTCCTTTACCCGCACCGCCAACAGCATTCCTTGCGGTCTGCCTGCCCCGAAGGGCAGCGATACGGGCTTACCGTGTTTCACCTGAGTAACGAGATGGGTTAGACCCTGCCTTTCCACCGGCGGTCATGATGTCCGTGTGCCCCCAAAACGGATAAAGGGCAACCGACCGCATACCTTTTGGTTCAAGCCTGTCAGCATCTTTGGCTTGTTGTTCATAACGGTGTTTAACAGCAGTTCACTTGCGTTGGTCATACCACCCAGCCTAGCGCTGTAACCGCATTGATGCTCGCAGGTAACACCTTGCCTCACGGCATCGGTGCGGCCCGAAGGCCCAGCTACATTGTCTCGGCAGCTTCACACAAGACCGTTACCAGTCCTGCATGTGCCGGTAGGCTACTGATGACGGAACATCAGGTTCCTCGGCGGGGTTGCCCCCGTTGGAACAATTACTCAGGCGACTTCACGTCGCACGCGCTTGATGAACTCGGACGGCTGGTAGCCGCCCTCGCCGAAGCCGAACTCCATGTTCGCCATCGCCCGCTCCATGCGGTGCGCTTGGCGATCCGAGAAGACCAGCTCGCCGTTGGCATCCATGAGGTTGATGAACTCGTGGATGTTGTCGCCGAGCATGGACGCCAGGAAGGAGTCGCCGAACTTGCGCATCAGCTTCTGCGCGGTGACTTCCCCGATGGTCGGGATGCGCTGCAAGGCTTTGAAGACGGCCGTGGACTGGTCGCTGGCGGACAGGCTCCTCGGTCGCATCAGCGTCCACAGCGGTGCGGCGCAATGGCTGCACCGGCGGCGGTAGTCCTCGGCTTCGAGTTCGACCGGGTTGATCGGCTCGCCGTCGAGGTTGGTGATGACCTGGCCGCAGTCCGGGCATGCGCCTACTTCGCCGTGCCGCGTGCGCCGCACGTTGAAGACGGGCTTCCAGTGGAAACCCATGCGCATCCGCACGCGCCCGAGCACGAAGAACTCCTGGCCGCGCGCCGGTACGCCCAACTGCTCGCGCAGCTTGATGAGCTTGACCAGCGTGTCCGGGCCGTTGAGCACCCAGACCTTGGCACCGGCCACCGTCTCCTGGATTTCGCGGCGCCACTTGTAGACCAGGTGGGGCGGCGACAGCACCAGAGTGCGGCGGTAGCCTTCGGCGTGCAGCACGGCGGCCGTGGCGATGCCGACGGTCGTCTTGCCGCAGCCCATCTCGCCATTGACGATCGCGGCGCGTTCGCCACGGTCGGCCAACAGCTCGGTGACGGCATGTACCACCTCGGCCTGCGCCTGGAACAGCTTGCGCTTGAGACTGGCCAGCACGAGCTGGCGGTGCGACCGGGCCTGGCCGGTGTAGACGGGAGGGTTGGCGCGGTTGAGCGAATCCAGCAGCTCGTCGCCGAACTCGGCGACGAAATCCTGAAGGCTCAAGGCCAAGGGAGAAGCGGCCGCTTCGAGCAGGTCGCCCTGGATGGGCGTGCTGTCGGCGGCGGGAACAACGTCGGTATCGAGGGACATGGTGATGCTCCAAAGAAAATGGGGCATGCAACTCCCCTGCGGGGCGATGGCATGCCCCGGGGTGGGAAGAGGGGAACGGCGCGAAGCCGCAGTGGAAGAACAGATCGACGGCGAACCGTCAGGGAACAGCGATCAGCGGATGGTCAACACCTCGCCGCAGGTCGGCGAGCCTGGTGTCATGTCCCAGGCACGGATGACCGGCACGAACTTGTCGGTCAGGATGCGCGTCTCGGCCACGGAGCCGTCGTCGCGTTCGGTGTATTCCGTCTGCAGCGTCTTCTCCTTGTGGGTGTCGCCCTTGACGACGAGCACGCGGCCCGTCTTGGACTTCACCACGCCGGAGATCGCGCCGGCAGCAAGCGCCAAGGCAAGATGCCAGTGCGACAAGGCCCGCGCCGGAGGCCGCAGCGATTGCTGCGCGGCGCCCAGGTGCGTGTCGAGCGTCGGCCAGAGCCCTTGCAGCCGGCCGACTTCATCGGCGAACTGCTCGGGCTCCATCGTCACGCGGTAGAAGTGCTCCGGCTCGGCCGGGCTGGCAGGCACCGTGTACGGCAGGAACGGCCATTCGACCGGCAGCTCCTCCGCTTCGGCGTCGCCTTGCCCGATCTGCAGCAGCAGCGCGCGCGTGGCTTTGACCGAATCCGATGCCTGGTCGCGCTGACGAACACGGCGGCCGAAGATCACCACCTGCTTGAACTGCGCTTCCACCGCGCGGTAGATGCGCAGATCGGCGAAGTGCCGGGTCAGCCACCCGACCAGCTCGGCATCGAGCACGTAGTGCGGCACGATGTAGATCAGCACGCCGCCGTACTGCAGCAGTGGCAGCGCCTTTTGATAGAACAGCTTTTCCAGCCGCGCGCGGCCCTGGCCCTGGTAGCCGACGTTGCCGTTGGTGTCCTTGGCCAGGTCGCCATACGGCGGGTTGAGCCACAGCAGGCCGAAGCTCTGCCGACTGATCAGCGTGTCCATCAGGTCGCCGTGGATGCAGCGATCGACCAGTTGCCGGGCGTGGTGCGCACGCTCGGCCTCGTACTCGACGGCGAAGGCCTGGACCTGCTCGCGCCCGAGGGCGTGCGCGGCTTCGGCGATCGCCACGCCTTCGCCGGCGCAGGGATCGATGATGCACAGCGGCCCGTTCGAGGATTCGGCGGGCGCCAGTGCGGCGAGTGCTCTTTCGAGCGTGGGTTCATCCGTGGGGAAGTACCCGTTCTTGACGAAGTTGCGGGCGAGCCGCGGGAACATGAGGGCCATGGGAATCTCCTGGCATTGAAGATGAAGGGATGCGGACATGCGCGCGTGCATGTCCGATGCGAAAACCTCAAGCCACCGCTTCGAGCGGTCGTGCCGAAGGGGTGCGGCTGGCGGGTGTGCCCGCGACGAGCGCGCCGCTGCGGATCAGGCCGCCCAGCACCTGGGTCAGCGTCGGCACGTCGATGGCGAGTCGATGGCCCTCCAGAGGTCCGAGGGCGAACGGCAGGCGCGTCAGCATCGACTTCGCCTGCAGCAGCTCCAGCACGGGTTCGCGCCAGGGATCAAGAAGCGGCAGCGGGCAGGTATCCCGCACCAGCTTCCACAGCCGGTCGAGCCGGTGCGTGGAATCGCGAGGCAGGAGCGCCAGCGCGCTGGCGTTGGCCTTGTCGGGCTTGACGCAGCGCCGATCGAACAGCCAGATGTTGGTCAGCGAGCCGAACAGCGTGCGTCGGTAGGCGCGTGCGCTGCGCTTTTCCAGGTTCTCGACGTTGCTGACGAAGATCGGAATGCTCGCGCCCTGCTCGGTGATGAGGTGGAACTGATCCAGTCCCTGTTCGTCCCGGCCCAGGGTAAGGCGGGCCAGGAATTCCTGGACGGCGGTGTCGCGCGCCCAGAGGGAGATGAAGACCAGGTTGCCGTTCTCGTCACCGACGACGCCATCGGCCATCAGGTCGGGGCATTCGTCGATGCGATAGAGCGTCTTAGGGGAAGAAGGTGCAGGCATGGTGATGTCCTCGAAGTGAGCGGAGACAGCACCGCCCGCGAGGGCAGTCACTGCCCCAGGGGGATGGAAGAAGACGCGGTGAGCGTCGTGGTGAAGAATCAGACCGTGCGTCGCAACGCGCCGTAGCCTTGAAGGTCTGGGCTACCTGGGCATGTTGTCGGCAACGCCGACGGACATGGGACATAGCCTGCGCTAAGGTGCGCGTGTCGCGGGAGCGGAAAACCGACCCGGCGCGCAACCCTGTTTGCTCTGGCGCATCGCCCGCGGCGCCGGAAGGACGGCCACAAAAGAAAACCGCCCCGGGGACACCGAGGCGGCAAAGATGACTGCTTGGCTCAGGGAGGAAAAGCCAGGGAGGTATGCAGTCGAACCGCAATTTTCGCGGCGGCAGCGAATTGCCGCATTAGGGTTACACCGAGCCAAACTGAACGTGGTGCGCTGGCAGCACAGCGCCGCCAAAGAAAAAGCGGACCATGCCGCGAGGCACGATCCGCTTGTGGGTCAGGCTTTGAGCTGACGCAGGCCATCCGCGAGCAGCCAAAGCGCCCGGTTGAGCCGGACGTTCTGGTCGATGCCCTGAACGGGTCGCGTGCGCTGCTGGCGCCCGTTGGCGGCACAGCCGGTCAGGCCGCCCTTGACAAGGTTCTCCTGAACCCGGTTGAAGACCGACCAAAGATCGGCACGGTTGTCGTCGAAACGACGAGGCCGCAGGATCTGCGTCTCCGTGATGGGCAAGGCCTTGCCCGACTCGTCGTACTTTAAGGTCAGCGCCGACCTGGCGAAGACTTCGGCCTCGCCGTCGTCGAGGGTGATGACGCGCATGGCGTCGCGCGAGTCCTGCACGCGCTCGAAGCCGTGCAGCACCTCGTAGGCGCCTTCGATCACGTGATCGGTGACGTTGCCCTTGTGGGGCACGCGCACGTCGGCGAAGGTGTCGCCGCACACCAGACCGTTGTGGCAGACGAATCTGAACATGCCCGCGAGCATCTGGTAGCTGCTGGTGCCGTCGTGCGAGTTGAGCAGGATGATCTCGTTCGCCTCGGCGCCGTTGATCTGGCTGGCGTGGCGAAGGCGCAGCATGTGCTTGGTGTAGTCGCGGCGATCCTCGTGTCGCACGCGGGTCTGGCACACCATGAACGGCTGGAAACCTTCTCTGCGCAGTTCGGTCAGCACAGCCGCCGTGGGGATGTAGCTGTACCGTTCGGAGCGGCTTTCGTGCGGGGTGTCCGCGAAGATGGATGGGGCCACGGTGCGAATCTGATCGTCCGACAACGGATGGTCGGCGCGCAGCACCGGGGAACGAGGGGCGAAGCGGGATGCGAGTTGCATGATGATCTCCTTGCGGAATGGAGCAATCGGCATCCAGCGGCCGAGGCCGGATGCGCGCGATTGCGTAGGACGAAGAAAAGCCCTGCTGAACAGGGCCTGATGAAAGGGATGAAGAAGTGCGCCGCGTGAAGGCCGGCCTATGGGTTCGGAACCGGCTCCCAGCCGCGGCTGTGCGGGTTGAAGCAAAGCGCTTCCTGGCCTTTGAGGATCGGCGTGAAGCCGTCGAGGAAGACGTGTCGCAGGTACAGCGCGCGGTAGGTCAGTGCCTGCCACGCCTGTTCTTCGCTCAGGCCGTTGGCGATGAAGTGCTCGCGCAGTTCGTCGTCGTCGGAAACCTCGTTGTTGGCCAACTGGTCTTCGACGAAGCGAAGCAGCTCGGGCGGCAAGGACGACATGAGGGTGTCCATGTTCGCCTCAGTCGGTGGCTGCATCGCCGGCCGCTTTGCGCGTCGGCTGCTGGTGGAAGGCATGCACCCTTGCGCGCCAGGTGGCGCAGCGCTGCGGCGCCATGTCGAGATAGCGCAGCGGGCACGAGTAGTAGTACGGGTGCTCGGCCTCGACCAGGAACTTGTAGCCCCATTCGCGGCCCTCGCTTTCCAGCAGATGGCAGCCGATCAAGGTGGCCGACTCGCCGGGTGCGAGACCCAGGACGCCGGCCTGCTTGGCGGTGACGCGCGCCACCGTCCACAGCACGTTGCCGACCAGCGTGTGGTCGATGACCTCACTGCGCGACCGCTCGGTTTCCTCGGTTGCGGTCAGCTCGCGGATCAACTGATCGCGCGTCAATCGAACGAATGTCCAGCCCATGGAATGACTCCTGTGAGAAAGGGCCGGAGTCCTCCCGCCGGGGAAGGAGCCCCGGCGGGTGGTGGAAAGCCGCAGGCATGCGGCGTGAAATGGCGATGAGATCAGACCCTGGTGAGGTGCCAGTCCTGGGACAGCGGAGCGAACTCGTAGCCCAGGTCGCCGAGGCGGTCGCGCTGCTGACGCAGCACGCGCCGATCCACGGTGGCATCGAGCTTGACGACATCGCCCAGCGGCCAGAGTGTGCCGAACAGCGCCGCGTCGCCGTCGTCGTCCGCATGGGCCGTAGCCTCGGCAGACGCAGCAGCCGGCTCGCTGCCGAACGGCGTGGTATCGACCAGCGGGTCGCGCGAGCTGCGCGCCTTCTTCCGGCCGGCCGCCTTGGGGGCGGTCGTCGGCGTCGGCGTGGCGGTCTGCGCTTCCTCGTCGATCGGATCGACTTCCTGCGGACTCAGCCGGCGGGCGTCGTCACGGCTCAGGGCGTCGATGTTGGACAAAGTCATCCCACCCAGGAGGGCGCGGATCTCAATGACCATGCGGCCGTTGGCGGTGTACGTGGACGGGCGAATCTCCGCGATGGCGAAATCGCCCTCGTACTTGCCTTCGGCGTACTGGTCGAGTTCGGCGTTCTTCACGACGAACTCGCCGATGGAGGTCGCAAGGCGCCCGACGTTGAAGTCGCCGTTACGGCCGTGGATGGTCTTGATGGCCAATTGGCCGGGAATGGTGATCATGAAGAACTCCTGCGGACGAAGCTGCGATCACGCACACGGCCGTCATGGCGACGGTCGCATGCGCACGCGAGTGGGAAGAAGACAAGGCCCCAGGGGACGGGGCCTTGCGGATCAGAACGACTCGGCAACTTCCAATGCAGGCGCATCGGCAGTGGCTTCGTCGGCAGCTTCGGCGGCGGGCCTGGCGGGCTCGAACGCAGCGGCTTGCGGCTCAGCGAACGTCGCGGGGACATCCGTGTTACGCACGTCGCGTTCGTCGCGCTGGTCGGCATCGGTCGGCTTGGGCTCGGCCTTGTAGACGAGCTTGCCGTCGACCTTGATCCAACTGACGAACAGCAGGCGGGCCTTGAAGCTCACCCCCTGCTCGCCGGCACGCTTGCCCTTGGAGTAGGTGAAGGTGTCGGCCCACAGGTCGCCCAGACGGAAGCCGATCATCACTTTCTTCTCGGCATCGACCGCTTGGATGCAGCGGCGCACGAGGTGCTGCGCTTCGGAGCCCGAGACGCGCGTGTCGAAACGCACGTAGGCCACGTCATCGCTGGGGCCGTTGAGCGCCGCGATGTCGCAGGCCAGGAACGCATCGCCTTTCTTGGGCTTCACTTCGCGGATGCGATTGAGATACCCGAGTCCGGTGATGTGCAGGTCGAAGTAGGACTTGTCGGTGGAAGTGGTCATGGTGAATCTCCTGAGAACAATGAGGCGGAGACACACCCGACCCAAGGCGGGGAAGGTGTGGAACCCCCGCGTGGGTTGAAGGAACAGCTTGGGTGGCATCACCATCGGGAGAACCGATGGCTGTTCGCGCTGGGATGCCGGAGCGAACTGGTTGATCAACGCGGTCGGAACCGCGTCGCAGTCTTGAAGATCGAGACTGCCTGGGCATGCTGCTGACGGGCGTCAGCGGAACATGGCGGCAGCGTGGCGCCAGGCGCGCGCCCGCGCGAGCGGCAATCGGCACCGGCGGCTGTCCGCATTAGTGGCACCCTCTCGCCACCGGGTTGGGCAGGTACTGCCGCTTGCGGACCAGCATCTCGAAGGGCTCGCCCGCGCGGCTGGCGGTATCGAAGTCCACCACCACGAAGCCCGGTTCGATGGGCCGGTACTCCAGCCAGTGGATCGGCACTTGCCAGTGCTCGGCGCAGTCGCGCACGAAGCGCAAGGTGGCTTCCACTTCTTTTCCGGTGTTGGCGAAGCAGACGACGGCATCTGCGGGCAGGCCGCCGTTGGCTTGCAGCACGCGCCAGAGCATGTACGCGCTGGTGCGGCCGCCGCTGAAGCTGATGCAGGTCGGTTGCTCGATCTTGAACGGGTCTCGCATGCAGGCGTCACCAGGCGGTGGCACCGGCAGATGCCGGCGTGAGCGGCCCGAGCCGGACTGGAGACGAGCGCGTGCGATGCGGCCATGGGCCGCGGCACGAGATAAAGAGAAGCCCCCGTGAAGGGGGCTGGGAAGCAGTACGGTCAGTGGCCGGCCGGTGCAGCGGATACCGCCTGCATCGACAGGTGCGTGACCGTGGCCGACACTTCGAGGTCGTCCTCGCTGTGCAGGATACGGGTGAGGACCCGTTCCTGCAGGGCGAAGAACTCGCCGAAGTCGTCGCCGCCGAATTCGGCGCGCGCCAGTTCCCACCAGTCGTCGAACGCATCGACATCGGGGTTGCAGCCCACGGCGTAGGCGATGGTCTTGCGCCGCCCATCGGGCCGGCTCTCGCCGTGCTCGGCCATGAAATACACGCCCTGGTCCTTGACCAGGATGACGCGGCACTGGTTGGCCGCCGCCTCGGCAAGCACGGGCCGAAGCTCGGTGCCTTTGAATCGAACAGTCATGGAAGTGGTCTCCAACGGTGAAGGAAGAAGGTTTCCCGCCGCGAGGACGGGAAGCCGCTTGGGGACGTGAGGGGATCAGTGCTGGACGGGCTTGCGACCGGACAGGCGCTGTACGCGGATGAGGCGCCAGCTCCCGTCGTCGATCAGCCGCTCCAGCACCTGGCCCAAGGTGTCGAAGAACACTTCATCGACCCGCTCGACCAGCTCGCCTTCGCGATGCAGCTCCACCGCGTAGGTGTCGAGGCCGCGTTCGTAGAGCACGGTGACGCGCCCCTGGAACTTCGCCGAAGCGACGGTGAAGCCGATGGCCGGCGGCGTGGCGATGATGTTGCTGGGGCTCGGATCGACCACCGTGAAGTCCCGCGCGCCGGCATCCACCAGCAGGTGCGTGATGCGGCGGAATCCATCGGGCGCGGGCAACTGCTCCAGTTGGTGGATCAGCTCCTGCAGCTCGGGGCACTGCGGCTCGGGGATCGGCAGCTTGGCCGGCGCGGAACCCAGGATGAGCCGCTTCACCGTGTACGGCTGGCCGTCGGCGGTGAACTCAGTGCTCTCCTCGGGCGTATCCGCGCGCAAGCCGTCGAAGCGGCGCCGCGCATACGGTTCGACCTGCACCTTGGCGCCTTCGTCGGGCACGTCGGTGACGAGGGCCTTGTCGAGCACCGCGAACTCGGCCCGCCCCGTCTTGACGACGATGGCCTCGTCGGTGGTGGCGATGACCTTGCCCTCGAAGGGCTTGGGATCAACGTGGAAGCCCAGCGTCGAAACCTTGGGCTGGCCGTCGAAGATGTTGAACTTGAAGCTGCGGACGTTGGAAGGCACGTGGCCGCGAACCAGCGTCGGCATCTGTGCGCGGATGGCTTGGGTATCCATGGAAGACTCCTTGTGGCAACCAAGGGACTTCCGCCCGCAAGGGAGGTGTGTCCCTTGGGGGTGAGGTGGATGGACGCGACATGCGCCCGGAGAAGGAATAGCAACCAGCACGGCGAACCGTGCCGCAGCCTCGAAGGTCTCGACTGCCTGGGCATGCTTGCCGGCAACGCCAGCGAACATGCGAGCAGCGTGCGTCAGGCGTGGGCCAGCGACGCGGGGGAATCGGCACTGCGCGTCCACCGGCTTCGTCCAGAAAGAATACGAGCCCCGCGTGGGGGCTCGAAAGGTGGTGTCAGTCGTCGTAGATCGGCAGGCCGTCCAGCACCTGCGCATCGGCATCGAAGACCAGCATGCGCACGTCGGCGAGCGCGGCCAGGTGCAGCACGTGCATGAGGGATTCCGGCATGCCCTTCTTGCGATGCTCCTGCATCAGCCGCTTGGCCGTGATGCCTTCGACCACACGCAGGTTCTCGTCGGTCCAGGGCGTGGCGATCAGCTTCAACCCAATGGCCGGGCTGTACGGGATGCGGAAGGCGACGAACAGGAACAGCGTCGGCGTGGCGATGTCCGCCAGCTCGGCGAGGAAGCGATGCGCGTCGACGTCGAGGTGCGCGCTGCTGATCTCCCAGCACCGGCTGTAGTAGCCGGTCTCGAAGCGCAGGCGCTGCACGACTTCGCGGGCTGATTCCTCGGAGTAGGTATCGCCCACGTGCAGCGGCTTGCCTTCTTCCTCGGCCATGACGGCATAGACCACGTTGCGGGCGAGGCCGTGACTGCGGCATTGCGCTTCCAGCTCGGCAGGCACGGCCTGGTCTTCGGTGATTAGCGCGAAGTCGTCCGAGAAGACACAGCTACGCCGTTCGATCTGGCTGTCCGGTAGATTCGACTGCGAGGGATGCAGCGGCAGGTAGGTCAGTGGGCAGTCGTCATCGTAGGAGATGGCGAGCAGCCGCTCGACCGACAGGCCATCGTAGCCGCGGATAAAGGGATTGTTGTTCGAGTAGGACATGGGATTTCTCCAGCAGAGGATGGCCGAGGCGATCCCCTGCTGGGGATTGAACCCCAGCGGGTGGATAAAGTGGCAGCCGGTCAGTCGGCAGCGGTAGAGGACGGGTCGCCCAGCGCCTTCAACAGGTCGAGCAGGCCGCCATTCGCAAGCTGGTACAGGCGGTTGTAGTCGTCGCCGGTCGGCGCCTGCTCCAGGCGATCCAGCCGCGCATCCAGGTTGAGGATGCTCTGGTGCACGTTGCGGGCGATGCTCAGCGCGGAAGGTTTTCCGGCCGGCTTAGGTGCATCGAGCACCGAAAGGACTTCAGCGGGCGATGGGTAGCGGCAGTCGGGTCCGTACTCGACCGGGAACACCTCGCGCCCGGTCAATCCGGTATTCGGGGTTCCGCTGCTGACATGCAGCACATACTCGTCGGGCACATCATTGCCGGCGTAGTCGAGCACCACGATGCGCGGCTTGCGCACGTCGGCCGGCCAGCCTTCAAGGATGACCGCATCGATGTCGTCGTCGGTCACGAGCAGACCGATGGAAAAGTCAGGGGACATGAATCACTCCTTTCAAGAAAAGGAGGGACATGGCCCCATGCAGGGACGCATGTCCCTCGTGGGGTGGGAAGAAAAGAAGAACGTCGGCAGGCCGCAGCGCGGCTCACCAGCCGTTGTAGTTCAGCGTCAGGTCGGCGACGACCTTGCGCCGTTCCAGGTCGAGGCCGCCCAGGTCGGACAGACCCTCGAAGCCGCAACGCTTGAGCATCGCACCGCCCTCGCGGGCGTTGTAGAAGCTCACCATCGCGGACAGGAACATCCGCTGGCCGCTGCTCAGGACGCCGAGGGCATCGTTGAGCATCAGCAGCTTCGGCCGCAGATCCCACTTGGTGGTGGCACGCTGCAGGCCTTCGCGGGTGCCGTCGCCGAACCATTCGGCTCCGGCGATGTCGACGCCGCGTTTCCACGCCTCGAAGAAGGCTTGGGGCGCGGCGGCGAAGTGCTGGTGTTCCAGCTCGATCTGATCAAGTACCTCTTGAGGCAGGGCACGGTTCATGACATGGGCTCCTGGTGGTTGGACATCACGGGTGGAGGCGCTGCTGCCAGCGGCCCGTTTGCAGGGCGTGCTCGGCGGCGTGGTGCGAGCGGAAGTAGCTGACCGACTCCCGCGAGACCGGGCCGTCCGCATCGGCGGTGCCGATGTAGTGGCCGGCTGCGCTGCACAGCACTTGCAGGGGCAGGCGCTTGCCGACGCAGGCCAGGGCCTGGTAGCCGATGGATTCGGCTCGGGCCTGTTCAGCACTCAAAGGTGCCGATGCGAGCGCAAGGGACATGGTTTTCTCCTGTTGGTTGAAGACCGGGAGCACCACGCCCTGACGGGAGCGGATACCTCCCGAAGGGTTGAACATGAAAAGCACCCGCGTCGTGGCGACGCGCGTCCGCGGTGGTCGGTGCGAAGCGGACTGGATCGGTCAACGCGGCGAACCGCGTTGCAGCCTTGAGGACCGGGGCTGCCAGGGCATGGTGCTGACGACCGTCAGCGACACATGCGGGAAGAATGAAAGCGCGGCGGCACTCCGTCGCTGATCAAACGGAACCGAACGCCGTCCAGTTTGGGCCGAGCGCTGGCAAGAGCAGCGATGCACGATTCCGTTCGCCCACGACAAAGGCGCCGAAGCCTCGCAAGGCTTCGGCTGGAGAGAAATCAATCCACCTGTGGGCTGCAAGCAGGCCAGGCCATCGTCAAAGCCATTCGCTGCGTCAGCAATCTCACCCGGCCCGTTTCGTGGCTGGGGCCGGCATCCTCTGGCGTGTATCCACACACAAAGGGAACCCGTTGTTCCGCCGGCGGGCACCGGCACCGAATACCGTCGACCGCAAACGGTCTCCTGACACCTCGCAGCCTTGCGGGCCAAGGCGTCAGGAGACCGCTCGCGGATGGACGGAAGCACGTCGATCAGCGGAATCGCGGCGAGCGCGATTCGATGGAACAATGACCTTCTCGCCCTGCCAGCCGTGATCGGCCCGTGCAGGACGCGCACACCGTTGCAGAAGGGAACGCGCGCTGGGGAGTCCCGCGAGGCGCGGGAGGTTTGCCCCGCCGTCGGCAGCAGCCGGCGTGGCAGAGGGAGATGGGGGCGTCAGTTCGCCCTGGGGCGCCGACGCGGTGGGCCTGATGCACGGCTGGATGCGCCGCGCTTGCCTGCTCCGGTATCTTCGACCGGCTGCGTGCCCTTGCAGTCCGGGTAGCGGCTGCAAGACCAGAACGCGCCGCTCCTGCCGCTGCGCTGGCGCATCGGTGCGCCGCACTGCGGGCAGCTCGGTGCGGGCGGCAGTTTGAGGTTCAGCGTGGCGCCGCGGTACTGCTGCACGAGCTGGGCGACCCAGCTCGATTGCTTGGCGATGAAGGTGTCCAGCGTCATCTGGCCGACCTCGATCATGTCCAGCGCCTGCTCCCACACCGCCGTGGTGCCCGGGTCGGCGATGGCCGCAGGCACGGCGTCGATCAGCGTGAAGGCGGCATCCGACGCGCGGATGGACCGACCCCTCTTCAACAGATAACCGCGGGCCAGCAGCCCGCTGATGATGTTGGCGCGCGTGGCCTCGGTGCCAATGCCCGTGGTGTCCTTGAGCTTCTGCTTCAGGCGCGGGTCGGTCACGAGCTTTGCGACGCCCTTCATGGCCTTGACCAGCTCGCCTTGCGTGTAGGGCTTGGACGGCAGCGTCTTCAACGCCTTCAGTTCGACCTGGCCGACCTGGCAGGCGGCACCTGTCTGCAGCGCCGGCAACACCTGTCCGCGCTGTGCATCCTCACCGTCACCGTCACCGTCACCGTCCTCGGGCTCAGGCGCCGCCAGCACCTGGCGCCATCCGGCCACCGCGATCTGCTTGCCGACCGCCACCAGCGACTGCCCGCCGCACGTGAGCTGCGGCACCGTCCGGTCGAACTCGTGGTGCGGCAGGAACTGCGCGAGGTAATGGGCGCGGATCAGCCGGTAGACGGCCAGCTCCTTGTCGCTCATCGCCGAGAGATTGGCCGGCTCCAACGTCGGAATGATGCCGTGGTGCGCCGTGACCTTGCCGTCATTCCAGGCCCGCGAACGCTGCTGGCGGTCCAGGCGGTCGATCAGCGGCCGCAGACCGGGATCGGTCTTGACCAGGCTGTCGAGGACGGCCGGCACCTCGGCCAGCATGCTCTCGGGCAGGTAGCCCGAATCCGAGCGCGGATAGGTCGTTGCCTTGTACGTCTCGTACAGCGCCTGGGCAATGTCCAGCGTCTCCTGCACGTCGAGGCCCAACTGCTTGGAACACACTTCCTGCAAGGTGCCGAGGTCGAACGGCAGCGGCGGGCCTTCGCGCACGCGCTCGGTCTCTACCGACAGCACCTGGGCGGTGCCGGCCGCGCGCAGGCGTTCGGCGGCCTGCTGCGCCACCGGCTGCTGCAAGCAGCGGCCGGCGTCGTCGGTGCTGCCCTGTGGCGGCGTCCAGCTTGCAACGAAGGACTGGCCTGCATGCGAGAGCGCGACCTCGATGGCCCAGAACGGCACCGAGACGAAGCGTGCGATCTCGCGATCACGGTCCACGACCAGCTTGAGCGTCGGCGTCTGCACGCGCCCGACCGACAGCACGCCGTTGTAGCCGGCCTGGCGGCCCAGCAGCGTGAACAGGCGGCTCAGGTTCATCCCGATCAGCCAGTCGGCACGCGATCGGGCGAGCGCGGAGAAGTACAGCGGCAGTGTCTCGGCGGACGGCTTGAGCGTGCCCAGGGCCTTGCGGATCGACGCATCGTTGAGCGCCGACAGCCACAGGCGCTGGATCGGGCCGCGGTAGCCGCACAGCTCGATGATCTCGCGGGCAATCATCTCGCCCTCGCGGTCGGCGTCGGTCGCGATCACCAGTTCGCCCGCCTTGGCGACGAGCTGCTGCACGACCTTGAACTGCGCCGCGGTCGCCGCCTTGGGCTCGACACGCCAACGCTCGGGAAGAATAGGCAGTTGCTCGATGCCCCAGCGCTTGTACTGCTCGCCGTAGCCTTCGGGCGGAACCGCTTCGACCAGATGACCGATGCACCAGGTCACGACGACACCCGCACCGCTGTAGCAGCCGTTGCCGCGTTGGCCGGCGCCCAGCACACGGGCGATGTCCTTGCCCTGGGACGGCTTCTCGCACAGGAACACGCGCATGAAGCCTCCTTGGAAGTGTGCGGTCATCGGATGGCCCCAGCTTGGCCGGGCCAGCGGATGACGGCAGCAAGGAAGCCGATTGGCGCAGACACCGCTTTGTGATCGGCAGGCGATGCGTTGCCGCAGCGGCATGCGCGAAGCCGCAACGGCTGGCGCAGCGGGAGCGTCGTTTCGGGAGGGCGGCTGGAACCCGGTGGAACACCCTGGAGCTATCCCCTGGGGATAGCTGGTGCATGGCGGGCGTCTGACGGTTGCTACAGCCGCCCCCTGCGGGGAATCAGCCCTTGGCCTTGGTTTCCTTCGACGCCTTCGTCCCCTTGGTCTCCTTCGGCGGCGGTACTGCGGCCTCGGGTTCCAGCGTCCTGGCGCTGAGGGTCACGGCCTGGATGCGGTACGGCAGAATGCCGATGCGGCGGGCCTCGATCTTGAAGGTCGTGCGCTCGTTGTCGTCGGCGTCCTCCCACTCGTCCTTCACCGTGCGGCCTTCTACCAGCACGCGCATGCCCTTCTGGTACAGGTCTTTCCAGTGGTCGGCGTCGCGGTGCCACAGCTCCACCGGCGCCCAGAAGCCGCCGCGGTCCTCGAATTCACCGTCCTTCTTTGGGATCGGGTTGTCGAAGTAGACGTTCAGGCGCAGCAGCCGGCGCGGCTCGTCGTTGCCGTTAGGGAATTCGCGATAGTCCGGCGCGGAACCGATGTTGCCCTCGCCGACGAAGTGCGTGCTCATGGAGACTCCTTGGGGGTGGTGGATGGAACCGACGCGGCATGCCCGTGGACACGTCGCAGGTAAGCCGCTTCGGCCTGCGCGGCCTTGCTGGCGCACTCCTGGGCCTGGCGGCCCAGCGTGTGAAGGAGGCTGATCTGCATGTTCAAAGCGATGCGCTGCAGCTCCATCGCGTACAGGTCGTCGATCAGCGAGGCCGGCGTCGCCGGGCGGTCGAGCAGCGATTCCCACAGCGCCACGCCCATGGAAGAACGGTCGTGGTTGCGCCAGCGCAGGAAGGTCGTGCCTGCGCCAGTGGTCTGCTGGGCCAGTTGCACGTCGAGCAGCGAGAAGGGGTAGGCCCGCGCCTGTTGCAGCACGCGCCGCTGCGCCAGCCCGATTAAGTCGTCGCGCAGCGCCGTGCACTGGTTGGCCCAGGCCTCCAGACTCCCCTTACCTTTAAAAGGCTGTAAAAGGCCTTTTAGGTAGGAGCCGTGTTCCAGGCGCTGGAAGTCCGCCTGTTCCAGCGGCAGGAAGCGCGCCGGTTGGCCGGTGGAAGACGATGCTGTCATGCCTTCGTGCCTTCGCCGTCATGGTCGTGGTCGTCGTCCGCCACGTCGGCTGCGCCAGCGCTGGGTGCGGCATCCGCGGCTGTACCAGGCTTGCCCGACCGCCGTGCGATCGGTGGCGCAAAGCGCGAGCGGCGCGTGCCTTCGAGCACGTCCTGCGGCAACTCGCCGAACTTCTCCAGCGCCGCCCGCGCCACCGCGTTCTTCGAGGCGAAGTCGTCGCGCGTCGCGCCGGAGTAGCGGTACTGCTGTGCCAGCGAGAACAGGCTGCGCAGCGCATGCGCGCCGTCGTTGAGCCAGCGTTCCAGCGTGCTGCGGTCGATCAGCGCGGTGTGGTGGGCGAGGATCAGCTTGCGGGCCAGGTCGTCGTAGTCGGCCAGCAGGTACACCGCCATGAAGCCGAGCTGCGCATTGACGAACAGCGGCAGCTTCACGGGCTGCACGTTCATGTTCTCGCCCAGCGACAGCGCGGGCGGCACGTCGGCCAGCGCCTGGTCCACCTGCTCACGCAGCGCCTGCAAGCTGTCCTTGGTCTGCGTCAGCTTGTCCTCGATGCGCAGCATCCAGAAATCCGAGTAGGGATCGTCCTGCTCGGCGCCGCGCTTCATCTTGTTCATCACGCTGATGTATCCGTTCAGGCCGATGATCCCGGGCCGGCCCTCGGCAGGCGCTCGGCCATGCCAGATGCGTGAAGCGTGGTGGGTGTGCAGCGTCAGCGACATCGCGCTGCGCAGCGATCCGAGATTCAACTGCAGGGGCGGCTGGGATTCATTGGCCATGGTGACGACTCGCGGTACGGGAACGAGCCGCCAGCATCGGCATCGCCCGGAAGGGCGTCAGTCAACAAACCGCAGCGGGTGCGCTCCCGGTTGTCGCCCCGGAAGGTCGCGTGTTCCGTCTATCCCCAGGGGATAGGTCCGCGCCGGGCTGCGACCGTGCGACGCATGACAGAACCGAAGCCGATGCCTGGAAGGCTTCGTGTCCCAGCTATCCCCTGGGGATAGCTGCTCAGGAATCGCCCAGGGTTGAACGCAGTTTCGCCAGGTAGGCCCGCGCTGCCTCGCGGCCAGGGCCGTTCGGCGCGGGCGGTGGCGGTGCAGACGGTGCCGGTGCGGCTGGCCGTGGCGGCGGCGCAGGCGGCGTCGATGGCGAACCGCCTTCGCCGGCCCAGGCGTTGAACTCGCCGCGGATCGCCTTCTGGATGATGCCGAACAGATAGCCGGCCGGGTTGCGTACCGCGCTGTTGCGGCAGCGCGCATCCCATTCGTCCAACACCGCCTGCCGCAGCGACTCGTCCACCTGCTGCAAGGCCACCATCGCGCCGCTTTGCTGCTCGTCCTTCAAGCGCAGCAGGCGCTCGGGCAGGCGCAGGTGCTGCAACGACTTCGCGCGCGGTACTGTACGTACTTGATTTATACGATCCATACGTACAGTACGGTCCTCCTTCGGATTCCGAAGTGAGCCGTCTGGCGCGGATTTCAGCCCTGCTTCGGATTCCGAAGACGGGCCTTCGAGATTCCGAAGCAGGCCGTCCTGGCCTTCTTCGGATTCGTGATCCACAGGCGCTTGTGGATAACTCGCGTCCGCCCATTCGTTGCGCGCCATGCGCTGTGCCAGCACCTGCAGCCGCGTGGGCAGCGTGCGGCCGTTGAGCATCGGGTCTTCGGCGATCTCGCGCAGGGTGTTCATGCCGACGATCTGCACCGCCTTCGCCGCATGGGTCAGCGCCTGGCCGACCAGGCCGAGGTAGTCGGGGTCGAGCTGCATCGCCTCGAAGGGTGTCAGCGGTTCGTCGTGCAGCATGTAGAGGTTGCTCAGGATGCGCCCGGTCTTCGGGTCGCGGCGCCGTCGCACCAGGCTCAGCCAGCGCGTCAGCCGCAGCAGCGTCAAGGCGCGCGCCACGGTCTCGTGCGAGGCCTGCGCCGCGCAGGGCATCGAGGCGAGGTAGGGGCGAAGCTGGTCGTAGGTCGGGAACGCCGTCACGCCGTCGCTCTGGAGCTGCAGGCGGAGCACCTGCCAGGCGTTGCGCTCCAGCGGCGTCAGGCGCCGGTCGAGGAACAGCGCACGCGGCACGCTCTCGTGCCGGTTGCCGCTGTAGAGGAAGCCGTCGCTGACCGGCGCGGCCGGCGATGCAGCAGCAGCGCCGCGCGGGGCTGGCGGTGTCGGTGGTGCCCGTGGCACCAGTTCCCGCAGCGCGTCGTCGAACAGTGCCGACAGCGCCACGGGGCCATCGCGCCGGGGTGCGCCGCCGGTCGCCATGGCCTACACCAGCCCCTGGTCGATCCAGTTGCGTATCGCCGACCAGATCACCGACATCGGCAGGTTCAAGGTCTCGGCCAGGTCCATGGTCAGCGTCAGCATCGCCACCTCATCGTCCAGCGCGATGCCGCGCTCCATGACGCCGGCCTTCCACTGCTTCCACAGCGCCGTGTCCTGCGCCTCGTCCAGCACCGGATGCCGCCCCTTGCGCTTGGGCAGGCCGAGGATGTCGCGGCGCAGGGCCACCTCCTGGTGCGTAAGCCCGTAGAAGCGGCTGACCATCTCCGTGCTGGCGCCCAGGCGCAGCATGCGGTCGACCGTCGCGATCTCTCGCTCCACGTCGTGCACTTGGCTCAGCAGCCGCTTCAGCACATCGCGGTTCACCGACACCGAACACCACGACACCGTGGCGTTCACCAGCATGCTCACGAGTTCGGGGTGCTTGAGCGCGTCCAGCTCCTCCTCGCCGAAGCCCATCGCCTTGCAGCGCCGCAGTTGCCCATTGCGCAGGTCGTGCAGCGCCTGTGCGATGACGGCCTGGTTGAGCGGATGCGGTGCCGACATGATGGCCTCTGCTCAGGCGCCGTGGCCGGGGTTGCTGGAGGCCGCGCCGGTCTCCAGATCCAGCAGCCGGCGCGCCATGCGCAGCAGCCGGAACAGCTTTACCAGCCCGGCATCGCTCAGGCGCGGATATGCGCCGCCGCCATGCAGCAAGGCCGCCAGGTCGTCGGCCAGCCGGGCGCCATCGAAGCCGGGGGCGGGTCGGGGCGCGGCGCACAGCGCATGCAGCAAGGTCAGCACCGCACACGCGAACGGAGGCAATGCGCGCACCGCCGGGGGCGCCACGCAGACGAAGCCCATGCCGCCTTCGCTGGGTTCGACCTGCCCGGCCACGTCGGCTTCCTCGGCGATCTCGCGCGCGAACTGCGCGATGTGCACCCGCAGCCGATCCGGCACATCCAGGCCGGGCTCGATGTACCAGACATCCGAGATGGGGTAGAGCCCGCCCGCCTGCACAGGGATCGCGCGCAGCGCGTCGGCCTCGAAGTCGGGCAGCTTGTCGCCCATCTGATCGGCCACCATGCGCTGGATGGATTGCAGGCGTTCGGTGGTCGGGGCCGGGGACACGATGTGACCCTGCAGGCGTTCGTCATCCTGCTGCATGCCCTTGTCGCTGGCGGCCGGCGTGGAACCGGCCTGCGCAGCCTGGCCAGGGCCAGGCTCCGACGACTGCACCGAGGGGCCGGGCGGCAGCGAAGGCGGTGACGGTGGTCGCGGTGGCCCGGCCGGCACCGCAGGTCTTGCCGCCTGCAGCGGCGCAGGATCGCTGGTCAATGCGCGCTGCCGGCTCTCGCTGTCGTCGATTTCCAGGCTCAGCGTGTCGTAGTCCGCTTCCAGCAGCTCGGCCATCTGGCCGACCAGCTCGTCCTGCACCCGCTGCGGTGAGAAGTTGTCGGGCTGCGTGTCGAACTGCGCCAGCACGTCCTGGAACAGCGTAGCGAAGTCCATCGACAGGTTGCGCCTCAGGGCACGCCGCTCCCAGGTGCGTTCGCAGGCCTTGCGCAGCACCGCGAGCCGTTCCACCTGATGCCGGCCGAGCCCGCCGTACAGCAGCGTGGGGATCGCCGGGAGCAGGTAGTGCACGGCGTCCTGCATGCGGCTGATGTGCGACTGCGGCAGCGGGAAGCCATCGGCCGTAAGCCGCCGCGCCAGCTCGCTCTGCGACAGCGGCTGGCCGCTGTCCCGCCCCATTTCCTGCTCGTAGAACTCGCGCGCCTTCTCCACGCCCAAGGCCCGCTCGATGAAGCTGAGCCCGCCGCGCAACTCGTTCTCGGCCAGGTGCCCGGTCAGCATCACCACTTCGCCGCGCTGCGGCCACGGGCGGAACAGGCAGGGGATGCGGAAGAACCGTTCGTCTTTCGTCTCGCTCCACAGCTCGCGCAGGATCGCCAGGCGCGTGTTGCCGCCGTTGCGGATGATGTAGTGCGGTTCGCCGGGCCGGCGCGTGATCGCGGGCGGCGCATCGAGCCCGCGTTCGCGGATCGAGGCCTTGATGTCCTCGTAGGCCGGGTTGCGCGTCACGCGCGGGTCGTGGTCGTAGGGGCGCAACTGGTCCAGCGTCACCACCATCGGCGTGTCGGCGATGGGGTCGCTCAGGGCCGCGACCGAAGGGCCGTTGCGCTCGAAGCCCGAGGCCAGCAGATTGGCGGCCATGTCCTGCGGCGTCAGGTCAGCCACGGCCATTCTCCTGAGATGCTGCAACACCCTGGGCCGCCTGTCGGTCGGCGCGGCGAAGCTGCGCACGGGCGTTGCGCTCGGCGCGGTGGTCGCTCGCCGTCGAGCTGGTGTAGATCGGCGCGCAGCCTTGCTTCGTGAACAGCAGGTGCCCGCCGCGGGTGCGCACCACCTTCCAACCTTCTCCCAGGGCGAACTCGATCAGCCCTCGCAGCCGCTTGTGGCCGCGGGCCAGGTCATGTGCGCTGGCCATGGCCGGCCCCTCCCGCGTCGCCTCGGCCGGTGACGAGCGCAAAGCGCTCCTGCCACGCCGGGAACAGCTCGCCGGCCAGCGCGCGCATGGTCTCCAATGCGGCAGGTGCCGTGCGGCCCGCCGGCTGGCGGTATTCCACCCGATGCACCGGCAGTCCGCGCGTCGCGGCGCGCTGATAGGCTTCAATCGCCGGCACGTCGGTGTCCAGCACGCGCACGCCAGGCTGCTCCTGGAATACCTGACGCAGCGCCTGCTGGATCAGCCGCGCATTCGACGACACCGGATGCACGCGGTTGATGAGCAGGTGCAGCGGCGGCGGCTCGATGCCGAGGTGGCGGTACGGCGCGATGTCCTCGATGAGTTGCAGCGTGCCGCGCCGCAGCTCGCGCGCCGCGAGGATTTCCGGCGTCACCGGCGAAAGCGCCAAGTTCGAGGCCAGCACCGCCATCTCCAGCAGCACGCTGCGCGCGCCCTGGGTGTCGATCAGCAGCAGGTCGTAGTGCGGCGCCAGCGTGGGCAGCAGGTGGCGCAGCCGCAATCTGCCATCGGGCGCGTGCAGCAGCAGCGTGTTCAGCTCGCCGCGGTCGTCGTTCGAGAGCACCAGGTCAAGCCGCTCGATCGCGGTGCGCGACACCAGTTGCTCGGCGCGCTGCTCGTTGTAGGCCAGCATCTCGTAGATGCCGGCCGGCGCGCGCTCGGCCAGCGTGAAGTAGCTCGACAGCGTGGGCTGCACGTCCAGGTCCAGCAGCAGCACGCGCAGCCCGGTGTCGGCTGCGAAGCCGCCCAGGTTGGCCGCCGTCGTGGTCTTGCCGACGCCGCCCTTGGTCGAAATGATGGACACCACCTGCATGGGCCTCTCCCGGTTGAATGGCATGTACCGAGGAAAAGCGTCAGGCGCGCTCATCGAGGCGATCGGCGATCCACTGCTCGACCTCCGCCGAGTCCCAGCCCACGGCGCGCACGCCCAAGCGCAGCGCCTTGGGGAACTTGCCTTCTTTCATCAGGCTGTAGATGTGCGCGCGCTTGAAGCCGGTTTTGGCCTCGACTTCGGCGCGACGCAGGATGCGGTGCTCGGCCGGCACTGCCGGCGCGGTGGTCTGCGAAGACATGAGAGACACTCCTTGACGCTCACTGGCGCTGTTCGGAAAGTGCCTCGTATTCAATACACCGCGGTCGCCGAAATCACTGCAATTGCAGAAGCAGCGACTGCAATTGCAGTGCGCCGCATCGGCATCATGCTGGCCGCGTCGTCAGCGCGACGCCTCCAGGTGGCGCCGCGCCTGCGCGAGCTTGCTCCACAGCGTCCGCTCGCTGAGACCCGGCCGCCCCTCATGGTGTGCGATCAGCGCGCTGACCACGGCATCCATGCTGCGGAACGACGAATAGGCCGCGCCTGACGGCGAATTGCCCAGCAGCAGCGTCAGCAGTCCGCCGATGATGTTGAGGTAAGTCGTCTCGCTGCGCAGGCCAGGCTCGCGCGCCTGTTCGTCGTTGGCCGCGCGCGTGGCATGTTCCTTCGCCAGTGCTTCGTGCGCGGTGCGCAGCGTTTCATGCACCAGGGCAAGTTCGGCAAGTTGCGACTTCGCTGCTTCGCGATCGGCCAGCAGAATGTTGAGCGTGTCCACGCTCACCGCCGGATGCACCGCGCGTTCGATGCCGTCAAACAAAAACCCCGGCCGATCGCCGGGGTAGAACTGCGACATCCACGCTTTCAAGTCCACGTGGCGCACGGTCAACTCGGGGTCGTCGAGCGCCGGCCGCTGCGAGTCCAGCACGATGCCGGCCTTGCCACCGGGCAATTCGCCATGCGTCAGCGCGTCGAAGATGCGCTCGGCATACAGGCGCAGCAGCGGCCAGCGCGGGAATTCGCCGGGCTCCGGCATGGCACGCTGCTCCAGCGCCTCCAGAATACGCTGCTCGAAGCGCAGGAGACCGCACCAGCGGACGGCCGCCTCGATCGGTCGGTAGTACGTCTTTGCGCCAAAGGCGTGGCTGCTCGATTTCGGCATAACGCGCTCTTCCCATCGTCGGATCGACACATGGCAAGCGCGCGCGGCCCACATGGGCGCAGCGATTGCCCAAAGAACCCGATAAAGCGCGAGCCGGTCGGCATCGTGGTGGACGTTGGGTGCGGCGATGTCGCCGAGCGTTACGCAGGGGGCAAACCTCCTTGCGGTGCCCGCTACACCTCAACCATAATGCACCTGCGAAAAATCTTGTTACCGGCGCAACGGTCTGAAAAGCCGCGCATCCAAGTTCGATCAGGAAGGGATGCCGCGCTTTACCGGAAAACCAGGGCAAAGTTTTCGTAGGAATACGGGCGGGGTAAAGCGCCAATGCGACTTCCGGCTGAGCCGGTTTGCATCCAGCAAGGGCTCATGCGTTCTGCGTCACTGCTGTGACCTCGACAGCTTGAAGGTGCCTTGCTTGATGCCGGGTGGATAGGCCCGATTCGCCATCCATGCCCGTGACGCAAAAGGTCGGCCGCCGATGCAATGCGGGTCAAGGTCCAGACCGAAAGGGAATCGTACCGTCCAAAATCCCCGCGTCACATCGGGCGTTGATCGGTGCCTTGCGGGCGTCCGACACGCTCCACGCGGTCGATGAACTGCCGCAGCGGCTCCATGATTTCGCCTTCGGGTCGCAGTAGATAGGTCGTCAGCGAAGCGGTCTCGTCGGCCAGCGGCCGCACGACGACATCGGCCTGATGGCAACCCGCCAGATGCGCCGCGCTCGAAAAGCCCACGCCGTAGCCGGCGGCCACGAGGGCCAGCATCAGGGAATGGGTCTTGACGTACTCGGCTACCGTCGGCTGCGCATCCACCGTGCGGAGCAGCCGTTCGCGCTGCCGGCTGCAACCTTCGCAGACCTGGGGATCGCACAGCACCAGCGGATAGCTCGCCACTTCCTCCAGCGGCACTTCCTTGAAAGCCAGCAGCGGATGCCTGGCGGGCAAAGCCACCACCAGCGGGTCTCGCCACACCGGCATGGCGACGATGCCGGCGTCCATTTCACCAGCCAATGCAAAACCTGCGTCATACAAGTCGTTGCGCAGTCCAGTCACCAACTGCGCCAGTGGCGTTTCAAATATCCGAATGCCGACCTGTGGTGCCTCCTCGCGGCAAAGCGCAAGCAACGCCGACAAGCGGGCCTGCCCCATGTCACCAGATAGTGCGATGCGCAGCGTGTTCCGCTGGTTCGCTGCGGCGCGTGCCTTGGTCTGCGCTTGCTCGAAGGCCAGCAGTACGCGCCGGGCTTCTTCGAGGAAGACCTGTCCCGCCGGTGTGAGACGAACACTGCGTGGCAAGCGGTTGAGCAGCGGCACCCCTAAATCCGCCTCCATCTGGCGGATCGTGCGCGACAGTGGAGACTGTTCGATGTGCAGCCGTCGAGCAGCCCGGCCGAAGTGCAGTTCCTCGGCTACGGCGATGAAGCAGCGAAGATGGCGTAAGTTCATGCTTTCTCCCTACCGATGTGATCAGTCCATATCATCGTAGGGAGCCGAATAGTGCGGAGGATTCACCTCTGTATCGAGATGAGAGCCATCCTGGGGGGTGATGCTCGGATGCTTTTCGCCCATGTCAGCGCCTACGGCGAAGCTCTCGTTCGAGATCGCCCAGCTGCGACGCCTGAAGTTCGGCAAGAATAGCGAGCAGCTCGATGCCGAACAACGCGCGCTGTTCGACGAGGCTCTGGACGCCGACCTTGCCGCGGCTGAGGCGCAGCTCCAGGAACTGCTGGGCAAGAAGAAGCCGCCGGCTACGCCTGGCGCGATGCCTAAGCGCACCGCCTTGCCGGCGGACCTGCCGCGCGTGGACTGCCACCACGAGCCCGAGAACACTCGCTGCGCGTGCGGCTGTGCGCTCAAGCGCATCAGCGAGAAGCTGGACAACACACCGGGCGTATTCACGGTAGAGTGCCACATCCGCGGCAAGTGGACCTGCGCACAGGTGCCGAACGCTGACCCAGGCGCCAGTCCCGGCGGAGATCATCGCCAAGGGCATCCCCACCTCCGGGCTGCTCACGTAGGTGCTGGTCGCAAAGGACTCCGACCATCTGCGGCTTACATGGTCGTCCCTAGGCAAGCAGGAATCAGCTGCGTGAGTGAATCGGGAGGTTTGCGCAGCTGATGGGTGGTCAGCAGCGTCTGCGCCGGCGTCTTCACCGGCACGAAGCGCATGTGCGGGCGGGTTGCCCATCGGCCGAATCGTTCTTGCGACCCTTGCCGGCCATGCGGTAGGGCGTGACGAAGTGGCCTGCAATCAGCCGCGCATCCAGCCCATAGCCGCGCAGCTTGCGTGCCCAGTGATGCGCACCGCCGCAGGCCTCCAGGGCCACCAGGCAGCCGGGAGGCAGCTCCGCGCACCAGGCCGCAAACTTGTCAGCGGCCAGCGCCTTGGCAACCACCACGCGCGCATCCACCGCATGCACCTAGATAACCCGCTTAGCCAGATCCACCCCGACTCGCGCAATCTCGTTCATGGACTTCCCCTTCACATGGCTACAGATTGACGACTTGGGGAGCACCATCGCGGCGGCAGCCAACATTTGTTTCCTCGCTGCTTACGATTGATTCACATCGATCGGCCAGCAGATCGCTGGATGTTGGCTCTTGACTTTCTGCATGTTAGGGATGATGTTCAAAACCCCGGTCAAGCCCGGATGGCGTAAGCGAAGTGCGGCAGGAACAATGGCGTCATGACCCAGCAAGAACTTGGCCTGAACCTGAGTACGCGGCGCACGCGCAAGGCGGTGTTCCTCGACGAGATGGACCTGGTGGTGCCGTGGACGGAGTTGCTGTCGCTGATTGCGCCGCACACACCACGCGCCAAGACCGGTCGCCCGCCTTTTGAGCTGGCGACCATGCTGCGCATTCATTTCCTCCAACAATGGTTCGGCCTTAGTGACCTGGCCATGGAAGAAGTCCTGTTCGAGACCGCGCTGTACCGCGAGTTTGTTGGCCTCTCCAGTGTCGAGCGCATCCCCGACCGGGTCAGCATCTTGCGCTTTCGCCACCTGCTCGAAGAGCACCAGTTGGCCCCGCAGATACTGGGCGTGGTCAACGCCACCCTGGCCGACAAAGGATTGATGCTCAAACAAGGCACGGTGGTGGACGCCACCTTGATTGCCGCGCCCAGCTCGACCAAGAACCAGAACGGGGAACGCGACCCCGAAATGCACCAAACCAAGAAGGGCAACCAGTGGCATTTCGGCATGAAGGCACACATTGGCGTTGATGCCGATTCCGGGCTGGTTCACACCGTGGTCGGCACGGCTGCCAACGTCAACGATGTGACGCAGGCCAGTGCGCTCGTCCATGGCGAAGAGATGGATGTGTTCGCCGATGCGGGCTATCAGGGTGTGACCAAAAGAGAAGAAGTACAAGGCATCCAAGCCAATTGGCATGTGGCCATGCGCCCGGGTAAACGCCGCGCGTTGGACAAGCACAGCCCCATGGGCTCTGTGCTCGACCAGCTTGAACACGTCAAGGCACGTATCCGCGCCAAGGTGGAGCACCCATTCCGGGTCATCAAACGCCAGTTCGGACACATGAAAGTGCGCTATCGCGGTCTGGCCAAGAACACCGCACAGTTGCACACGCTGTTTGCGTTGAGCAATCTGTGGATGGCGCGGCACCGGCTGTTGCAGGGACTGCAGGGATGAGTGCGTCCGAAAGCGGGCAAGGGACCGTCCACAAGGGTGAAATGCCCTTGTTTGAGCCCCGAAAACCGCCGGATTCGTCACCATGTGGAATATCTCGCCTCAGCGTCCATCGTCAAACGTGTTTTGAACACCATCCTTAGGTGCAACATCCAGCAAAGTCTTGCAAGAACTTCCTCGAGCGAGGCCGCGTGACGACGGAAATAGTGGGGGTGGTATGACAGCGCGCCAGCAGGCGATCTTCACACTCGACGAGTTGGCTGCCTACTTTGCGACCACGCCCTTGCCGCGCCCAAAGTATTTGCGCGAGTGGCGCGCTTTCACGGTCGGCCGCTCGACGCCGAATTTCTGACCATCGACGGCACCGTACAGTGCATCGAGGTCGAACGAGTAGTACGGGAAGATCGGCAGCGCGGCGATGGCGTTGCTGATGCAGTCGTTGGCCGCGTGCAGCGTTGCGTGGCGCAGGTACTGTTGGTAGGCGCTCTCCAGCACGTGGTACGGGATGTCGCTGGTGCGTGCCATGACCTGGTTGCCGTGGTTCATCGCCTGCGCGATGATGACCGCCATCAGGCTGTCGGCGTCGGCGACCTTCTTCGCATAGCGCGGCTGCAAAGGCGTCAGCGCCGACAGGAACTGGCACTGGCCGTTGACGAAGCGGAACACGTCGGCCACGTCGCAGAACGGCAGTTGCTCGTAGAACGCCTTCTCGCGCGCCTTCTGGTTCTCGCCCTTGGGCTTGCGCCATGTCAGCTTCTGCGTGTCCTTGTCGTATTCTAGGTGCGTCAGCTTGCCCTGCTTCAGCTCGCGGTTGAAGGCCAGCCACTGAGCGCGCAGCTCGGTCGCGAGCGCATCGAGCTGGGCATCGAGTGGCTGCCGCAGGAACGGGATGTCGATCTGCGCCAGCACGGCGGCCTTCTCATCCAGCGAAACCAGCTCGTCGGAAAAATGCCGGTGCTGCAAGCTGTCGTCGAGGTAGAGTTCACCCGACTGGAAGCGCTTCCTGACCTGGCGGTACAGCCAGAACTCGTAGCGGTCGGCATGCAGGTCCGTCGGCTTGCCATCGGCATCGAAGGTCAGCAGGTACGGTCGCAAGCGTTTCGGCAGCGTGGCCGCTGGACATTCGGCGAGCGGCCGTTGCGATAGGCGCTGCTGTTTGGCGAACACGTCCTTGGCCCAGGCCAGCGCCACGAGCCACGGGCTGCCCGGATCAGTGCCAGCGAGGTCGAGCGCGACATACAGCGGCCGAAGATGGCGGCGGATGCGCTCAGCCAGGCCGTCCACCGCCTGCCAGTGCAAAGCCAGCTTGCTCACCGGCTTCACGCTCATGCGCTGCGCGGTGGTTTGCAGCGTATCGCGGGGCATGATTTTGTAGGCGCGCTGGCGCACATCGCCGAACGGCGTGGGATCGGGCACGCTGTCGTCGATGTAAAGCGACAGCAGGCGGCCGACCTGCGGTGTGTCTTGCTGACGGCGCACCTGCTCGGCGACAAAGGATTGCTTTGCGCCCGCACTGCTTTCGTCCTCCAACTGCTTCATGTGGTAGGCCATCGCATCGACCAGGTTGTCGGAAAGCTGCCGGTAGCGCACCCAGGCATAGCAAAGCAGGTAGAGGTAGGTCTGATCGGCCTTCAGGTTGCGTAGATCGTGGACGGTGTAGAAGTTCGCCAGGCTGGCGTAGTACAGCAGATTCTGCTGCGAGACGCCGAGCTTGGGCAGCAGCGCCTTGGCGATCCGGTGCAGCGGCTCCAGCGTGGCGCGCTTTTCGCGTTCGCGGGCCATCTGACGCCAGCCAAAGTCCTTGGCGTCCTGCTTGAGCGCCGCCAATTGCGACAGGGTGTCGTCACGCACTAGAAGCCGACCCAGCGCGGCCTTGGCCGATTCGTCCAACACTTCCGACAGCAGGCCAGCCAGCCGCCGACGCTCGGCGGACAGGGCTTCGCTCACCAGCTCTTGCAGGGTGGTATAGCCGGGCCGGATGATCTTGTGCTCGTTTAGCCAGACGATCAGCTCGGCGGCGATGAACCCCGGCATCACGTCGCGCCGCACGGTCTGCGCGGCCTGCTGCGCGAGCTGCGCCAGGAACTCGGCCGCCCACGGCCGGTAGCCGAACAGATCGGCAATCCACTCGCGCTGGGTGTAGTGCTCGTGCTTGGAGATTGGCTTGTGCTCGAAGGACTCGCCGTGGAAGTAGCGGCTCAGCACGAAGGCGCAATCGTGCTCGACCTCACTCCAGTCGAAGCGGAAGAAGGCATGCTTGGCCTTGAAGTAACCGATCTGCAAGATGCAATAGACCTGGGCATGGAGACCAGGCCGGCTGCTGGCGAGCGCCAGTTCGGTTTCAGTCAACGCCAAGTATTCCAGCCGCTGGGCGTCGTCGAAGTCCGGCAGGCCGTACAGGGCTTCCTGCTCGGCGTCCGACAGGACGGTCAATCGTTCGCTCTTGGTCGTCATCGCGATGACGCTCCACGAGAGCCCGTCCAACCAACCCGTGCCAGGGTCTCGATCAGCGTGGTTCGCTTGACGCCGAAGTTGCGGCACACCGCCGCCTTGGACATGCCGCCATCGAGCGCAGCGACGATGGCCTCCAGCTTCTCGCCGGTGATCGCCTGCGGCCGGCCGCCGATCCGGCCGCGTTTGCGGGCGGCAGCCAGACCGGCGACGACACGTTCCTGGATCAAGGCGCGTTCGTACTGCGCGAGCGCGCCGAACACCTGGAACAGAAACTCGCCCGAGGGCGTCGTGGTATCCAGGTTCTCCGTCAGCGAGCGGAACGCCACCTGCTTTTTCTTGAGCGAGGTCACGATGGCGAGCAAGTGCGACAACGAACGGCCGAGCCGGTCGAGCTTCCACACGACCAACACGTCGCCAGGGCGAACGAATTCGAGCGCCCGCGCCAGGCCCGCGCGGTCGTCCTTCGCGCCGGAAGCATGATCCTCGAACAGATGCCGCGCATCGACGCCGACGGCGAGCAGCGCATCGCGCTGCAAGTTCGTGCTCTGGCGGTCGGAGTCCGACGACACGCGCATGTAACCTACCAACATAAGCGGAAAACCATTAAGACGAGGTTTCCGTATGGTAGCGTCTGGCGACAGAGTTTTCCGCACAATTTTGCGGCCACTCGGAGGTTGGTGCAGAGGACCGTTGAAGGCCTGTCGAAAAACAAATGTTTTCCGACAGGCCTTGGCCTAGCGCACGCCCGCCTTGCAGCGTTCTGTGAATAGCGCTTAGTAATGACGGCGTATATACTTTGTTAGTATCAAGTGGCAGGAGGCCCCGATCATGTCAAAACAAGCCGTTTTCACGATGAAGCTGGAGCCTGAGTTGCGCGCCGAGTTTATGGCCGAAGCCGAGGCGGCCCATCGCCCGGCGTCGCAAGTGCTGCGCGAGCTGATGCGCGAGTTCGTTCAGCGCCAGCGCGAGTCGCGCGAGTACGACGAGTTCCTGCGCCGCAAGGTCGAAGCCGGCCGGGCTTCGATGCGCGCTGGATTGGGGCGGTCGAACGATGAAGTTGAGGCCGAATTCGCCGCACGGCGTGCCAGTGTGGCGAGCCAGGCGTGAGGGTTGTTTGGACGCCCGAAGCGCAGCAAGACCGTGCCGATGTGTGGGACTACATCGCAGCCGACAATCCGCGCGCGGCGGCCCGGATGGATGAGATTTTCAGCGACGCGGCCGCCCGCTTGATCCAGCACCCCATGCTGGGCAAGCCGGGAAAGATTCCCGGGACCCGCGAGTTGATCCCGCACGAAAGCTATCGCCTGGTGTATCAGATCGACGGCGAAACGGTGTGGATACTGACGCTGGTTCATACTGCCCGCCTGTGGCCGCCTGTGCGCGATTAAGATATGATCATGGCAACAATGAAACGGCGCGTTGACAGACTGCTTTCGAGCCAGACCGCGGTCGGCGGCAGGCGGCCAGTTGCGGACGGTCAAGCATCTTCCCGGTAGCGGACGTTCAATAGTGTCTCTGACCTGCTTCGCTCCCTCTATGAAGGGAGGTCGCTGGCCCATCCGCGCACTCACAGCCTGCCAGTAGGCGCAAATTGGCAGCGCTCCGTCCGGCAGCGCACAGACTGCGGCCGTACGTCCGCGTAGGTTCGCTTCAGCAGTTTCGATTCGAAAGTTCAATGTGATTGCTGCGGGCGGTCGTCGCAGTTGCGCGGAGGCGATGATGCACAAGCACGGGATCGGCAGATAGGTTCTTCGAAGCTGCAAGAGTTAAAACATTCACACATGAAAGATTGAAATGGATACACGATTATTTGCTTTCGTCGGCGCAGACATTGGCCCTTGGCGGATTGTCAGGGCCGAAACGAGAGTTGGCGAGCCCCTGCCTGAAGCCAAAAGGCTCAACGTCGTATCCGCTTCAGAGTTGCAGTCTGAAACCAATGCACCCTGGATACTTCGTGGAATAACCAGCAATGAACGATATGTCATGCGCGCAGAGAAGAATGAAATTGTAGCGAAGCAGCAAGGTCTGGCGCGCCCAGAAGCAACGTGCGGTGCGCTAATACCGATCCGGAAGAACGCAGCTTGGTGGGAGCTCACGCAAGACGAACGCCGGAGCGTTTTCGAACAGTCGAAGCACGTCCAAATCGGGCTTCAGTATTTGCCTGCAGTAGCGCGCAAGCTCCACCACTGCCGCGACCTCTCAGAGAATGAACCGTTCGATTTTCTGAATTGGTTCGAATACGCGCCAATTCATGAGGTTGAGTTCAACAGGCTGCTTTCCGAACTGCGTGCGTCAGAGGAATGGAAATACGTCGACCGAGAAGTCGATATTCGTCTTACGCAAGCACAGGTCTAACCCGCCGATGAACACGGACCCCCAACAGCGGCGCGTTGCGCCGCCGTTTCGGGCCGGTTATCGGCAACGTAGAACTCTCGGATACAGTTGTTCTGTAATAACTTCTCAAGCCAAATTGATTTTTGGAGTGGATATGGAAATGGAATCAAGAATATTTTCGGTAACAGAATATATTCGTCCGTCTGACGGCGAACCAATTCGTTCAGTGGTTCTGGAAACCAAGGACTCAGCAGTTGTTGTTTGGCATGCCCATCCTGGGCAAGAAATAACCGCTCATGTTCACCCGGACGGCCAAGATACTTGGACGGTTATCTCTGGAGAGGCTGAGTATTACCAAGGAGGCGGCAAAGTCGCTCATCTAAAGGCTGGAGATATTGCCATAGCAAAACCTGGCCAAGTGCATGGCGCTCTAAATACTAGTCCAGTGCCGTTTGTATTTGTCTCAGTGGTTGCATCTGGCAACGCGGGTTTTGCGTTGGCTGAAAAATAGTCTTTCTCAAATGTGTGCCCCAGAGAGTTCTAACCCATCCATCAACACGGACGCTGCGCGATGAAGCCGCGCCGCGCCGGCTAACTCCACGTTGAGCGTCAGCTTTCCATATGTCTGGGGGTCTGCAACGGGTCGGGTGCCGTCGCGTGCGCAGTGTCAAAGCTGACATGACTAATACATGAGATGGGCTGATGCTCGCCGTCCGGTCAGGCAGCTGCCCCCCTGCAGGACTCACAGCAGTTGTATGCCACCCGTCATCCGAGACGTCAGTCGGCCTCATCCAGACCGGAACAATCTGGACGTGACGTCCGGCTGGCATTGCCGTGATCGAAATGGCGGCTAGTGACACGACTGTTGGGTCTACCCCATCGACCGGGCGCGGGACAAGCCACGTTGATCGGCTGACGGAATTTTCGGCGGTTCCGGCTTAGAACCCCATTGAGAAACGCCTTGGCGCTGGCCGCCGTCTTGTTCTTCTTGATCTGCACGAACACCCAGCGGGTGGCGCGGTCGATGGCCACGAACAGGTAACGCCGGCTGTTCTCGTCCTGCATCTGCGGCAGGTACTTCAGGTCCACGTGCAGGTAGCCCGGCTCGTAGGCCTTGAACGTCTCGCTCACCGGCGCGGGCTGCGCGGGTTTGAGGTCGCCCAGGTTGCCCACGCCGTGGCGGCGCAAACAGCGATCCAGGCCCGAGCGGGTGGCCTTGGGGCAGATGAACTCGCGGGTGACCGCCAGCAGGTCATCCAGGGGCAGCAGCAAGGTGCGGCGCAGTTCAACCACCACACGTTCTTGCGCGGGCGTGAGGGTGGTCTGCAGCCGGTGCGGTGTGTGGGATGCGTCGTGCACGCTGGTGCGCTTCTTCCACTTGTAAACCGTTGCCTCGGTGATGCCAAAGCGCTGGGCAAGGGCCGCCGCACTGTCGCCGCTGGCGGCAATCTCGGCTCGAATCGCTGGGGTGGTGCGAGCGTTCTTGTGCAGCGCAATCATCATGAGAAGGCTCCCGGGGCGAGGATTGAACGACCCAGCAGATCATCCACCAACTGGCGCATCGCCTCGCGCGCGGCCAGCAACGGATATCTCCTGGGGTCTACGCAATCATCCGGGATGCGACACGTAAGAACCCTAACCTGCTGCTTTTAGTGGCAGGAGTACAGGAGTGATTGACGTGGCGACATTGAGTGTCATCAGGCGTTGGGCACTGCGAGAGCATCTGTCCCTGCGCGAGATAGCGCGCCGTACCGGCCTGTCTCGAAACACCATCAAGAAGTACCTTCGGGCCGATGCGGTCGAGCCGCGCTATGCCAAGCGCGTGAGCCCCAGCAAGCTCGACCCCTTCGCAGACAAACTGGCAGGCTGGCTCAAGACCGAGACCGGCAAGTCGCGCAAGCAGCGGCGAACGGTCAAACAGATGCATGCCGACTTGGCAGCGCTGGGTTACGACGGTTCTTACAACCGCGTGGCCGCCTTCGCTCGCGACTGGCAGGCCAAACGGCAGGAAGCAGAGCGGACCACCGGCCGCGGCACCTTCGTGCCACTGGTCTTTGGCGCTGGTGAGGCGTTCCAGTTCGACTGGAGCGAAGACTGGGCCGTCGTCGCCGGCGAGCGCACAAAGCTGCAGGTGGCCCACACCAAGCTCAGCCACAGCCGCGCCTTCATTGTTCGGGCCTACCTGCTGCAAACGCACGAGATGCTGTTCGACGCCCACAACCACGCGTTCCGCGTGCTCGGCGGCGTACCCAGACGCGGCATCTACGACAACATGAAGACCGCCGTTGACAAGGTTCGCCGTGGCAAGGAACGCGACGTGAACGCGCGCTTTGGTGCCATGGTCAGCCACTTCCTGTTCGAGGCGCAGTTCTGCAATCCGGCCTCAGGCTGGGAGAAGGGCCAGGTCGAGAAGAATGTGCGCGATGCGCGCCACCGGCTCTGGCAGCACGTGCCAGCCTTCGTCACGCTGGCGGCCTTGAACGACTGGCTGGAGGCGCGTTGCATGACCCTGTGGCACGAGATTGACCACGGCAAACTGCCGGGCACCGTCGCGGACGTCTGGATGCAGGAGCGGGCACTTCTGATGCCGCTGCCACGCCCCTTCGATGGCTTTGTGGAGTACACCAAGCGCGTCTCGCCCACATGCCTGGTGACCTTCGAGCGTGTTCGCTACAGCGTGCCGGCCTCTTTCGCCAACCGCCCGGTGAGCCTGCGCGTCTATGCCCAGCGGATTGTGGTGGCGGCCGAGGGTCAACTGCTCTGCGAGCACCCGCGCGTCATCGACCGCCGCCACGACAGCGCAGGCCACACCGTCTACGACTGGCGCCATTACCTAGCGGTGCTGCAACGCAAGCCCGGAGCGCTGCGCAACGGCGCCCCGTTCGCCGAACTGCCAGCGGCCTTCCGGCAACTGCAGGCCGCTCTGCTCAAGCAGCCCGGTGGTGACCGCGAGATGGTCGAGGTGTTGGCACTGGTGCTGCACCACGAAGAACAGGCGGTGCTGACCGCCGTCGAGCTGGCACTGGAGGCCGGCGTGCCGACCAAGATGCATGTACTCAATGTGTTGCACCGGCTGCTCGACAGCAAGGCCGCGCCACCACCAGTGACCGCACCGCAGGCGCTGCGCCTGGTTCACGAACCGCTGGCCAACGTGAGCCGCTATGACGACCTGCGTGCGTCGGAAGGGAAGGTGCGCCATGCGTCATGACCCCGCCGTTGCAGCCATCGTCATCATGCTGCGCGAACTCAAGATGTTCGGCATGGCGCAGGCCGTCTCAGAGTTGGCCGAGCAAGGCGCGCCAGCCTTCGAGGCCGCGCAGTCGATGCTCTCGCAGTTGCTCAAAGCCGAGACAGCCGAGCGAGAAGTGCGTGCCGTGGCCTACCAGCTCAAACAGGCCAAGCTACCGGCGTACCGGGACTTGGCAGGCTTTGACTTCAGCAGCAGCGAGGTGAACGAGACCCTGGTGCGACAGCTGCACCGCTGCGAGTTCATGGAGAGGGCTGAGAACGTGGTGCTGGTCGGTGGCCCTGGCACTGGCAAGACGCACTTGGCCAGTGCCATCGGGGTGCAGGCCGTCGAGCACCATCGGCGCCGGGTGCGCTTCTTCTCCACGGTCGAGCTGGTCAACTTGCTCGATCAAGAGAAGGTCTGCAACAAAAGCGGACAGATGGCTCACCGCCTGGCCCATATGGACATGGTGGTACTCGACGAGTTGGGCTATCTGCCCTTCAGTGCTTCAGGTGGTGCCTTGCTGTTCCACCTGCTCAGCAAGCTCTACGAGCGCACCAGCGTGGTCATCACGACGAACCTGAGCTTCAGCGAATGGGCCAGCGTGTTCGGCGATGCCAAGATGACCACCGCGCTCCTGGACCGCCTCACGCACCACTGCCATATCCTTGAAACCGGCAACGACAGCTACCGGTTCAAAAACAGCTCCGCTCAACCCCTCAAGAAGGAGTCCAAACCGAAGAAGTTATCCACACCGTGAGCCCTGCAGGGCACTATCCAGGGTGGGTCAATATTGGATGGAAACGGTGGGTCAGGATTCGGTGGAAATCAACACTCGGGCACCAACTCGCGTCGCAGGGAGAGCCACAGAGCTTTTTCGACCACCGCCTGCAGTATGGCCTTGTCCAGGCTCAGATCGGCCACGATCTGCTTGAGCTTGCGGTTTTCTTCCTCCAGCTAGCGCAAGCGGCGCAACTCGGAAGGACCAACTCCGCCGTAACGCTTATTCCAGACGTAGAAGGTCTCCTAGCTGATGCCTAACTTGCGACAGACCTCCTCCACTCGGGTACCCTGCTCAGCTTGTTTGAGGGCAAAAGCGATTTGCTCCTCGGCGAATTTGCTCTTCTTCACGACATGCTCCTGCCCATTCGGCGTTCATCATGCCGGCTCTCTCTGTAACCGAACGGTTCGGTATCCTCGGACGGCGTCATCAACACAAGCGATTTGTACGGAGCATCAAGCAAGCATAGTGTGGGATTAGTGATCAACTCCGGCCGTCCTTCAACCCCGTCACTCGGTTGAACACTACCTTCCCGCCCACCCCATGGTCCGCACGGTCGGCCACAAAGTAGCCGTGGCGCTCAAACTGGAACTTCTGGTCCGGCTTCGCTGCGGCCAGTGAGGGTTCCACGACCGCCGTCACCACCTTCAGGCTGTCGGGGTTCAGCGCGTCCAGGAAGTTCTTGCCGCCCGCGTCGGGTTGCGGGTCGGTGAACAGGCGGTCGTAAAGGCGCACTTCGGCGCTCACGCCGTCGGCTGCGCCCACCCAGGTGATGGCGGCTTTGGCCTTGACGCTGTCGGCGCCGGGGGTGCCGCTCTTGGTGCCGGCGATCACTTTGGCGTGCACTTCGGTCACCTTGCCGTCCGCGTCTTTGGCGCAACCCGAGCATTCGATGACGTAGCCGCCTTTGAGGCGCACCACGTTGCCGGGAAACAGGCGCTTGTAGCCCTTGGGCGGCACTTCTTCAAAGTCTTCGCGTTCGATCCACACGTCCTTGCCGATCTTGAACACGCGGTCGGGCGGGGGCGTTTGCCCTTCGGCTATTGCCGAGTGGGGCAGGGCGGGCTGGGTGCAGTCTTCGGTGTAGCCGTCCGAGCCGAACACTTCGGCCCAGTTGGTGAGCACCAGCTTGACGGGGTCGAGCACGGCCATGCCGCGGTGGGCCTTGTTTTCCAGGTCCTCGCGCAGGCAGCCGTCGAGCGTGCTGTAGTCGATCCAGGAATCGCTCTTGGTGACGCCGATGCGTTCGGCAAATAGCTGGATGGCCTCGGGCGTGTAGCCGCGGCGGCGCAGGCCGACGATGGTGGGCATGCGCGGGTCGTCCCAGCCGCTGACTTTCTTCTCGTTCACCAGCTGCGCCAGCTTGCGCTTGCTGGTGATGACGTAGGTCAGGTTCAGGCGCGCAAATTCGTACTGCCGCGGCGGCGGGGCCTTGAGCAGGCCGCCTTCGATGAGGCGCTCCATCAGCCAGTCGTAGAAGGGGCGCTGGTCTTCGAATTCCAGCGTGGCTATGGAGTGGGTGATCTGCTCCAGCGCGTCCTCGATGGGGTGCGCGAAGGTGTACATCGGGTAGATGCACCAGGCGTCGCCCGTGTTGTGGTGCGTGGCGCGGCGGATGCGGTAGATCGCCGGGTCGCGCATGTTGATGTTGGGCGAGGCCATGTCGATCCTGGCGCGCAGCACGGCGGCGCCGTCGGCGAGCTTGCCGTCGCGCATTTCGCGGAAGCGGGCCAGGTTCTCGTCGGGCGTGCGGGTGCGGAAGGGGCTGTCCACGCCGGGCTTGCCGAAGTCGCCGCGGTTGACGCGCATTTCTTCGGCGGTCTGTTCGTCCACATAGGCGTGGCCGGCGGTGATCAGGTATTCGGCCGCGCGGTACATGAAGTCGAAGTAGTTCGACGCGTAGTACAGGTGGCTCTCTTGTTTGCCGTTGAAGCTGGATTCCCAGTTGAAGCCCAGCCACTGCACCGCGTCGAGGATGGAGTCCACGTACTCCTTCTCTTCCTTCTCGGGGTTGGTGTCGTCAAAGCGCATGTGGCAGACGCCGCCGTAGTCGCGCGCCAGGCCGAAGTTCAGGCAGATGCTCTTGGCGTGGCCCACGTGCAGGTAGCCGTTGGGCTCGGGCGGGAAGCGGGTACGGATCTTGGCCGGGTCGGGCTGGCCAGCGGCGTGGAAGGCGGCATCACCCGGGCCACCTCCCCACTGACGCTGGGCGTAGGTGCCCGTCTCGAGGTCTTTCTCGATGATCTGGCGCAGGAAGTTTGACGTCCTGAGCGCCTGGCCCTCTATTTCTGCGGGAGCTTGGTGGTGTCGAGAGATGCTGGACGAAAGGGACGGGGGGGGCATGCAGTCATTCTAACCCGCATTTCTCACACCCTCACGGTTCGGCCCCCGGTGGCGCGGCTTTTTGCTTCACGCGTCGCCGTGACCGCGAGGGTTCAGGCCCGCGAGCGGCCAATCGAGGGCAGGCGGGTGAGGTTCTGCGAGCGGCCAGGTGCGTTGAGGGGGCAAGCGGCGCTGTTCGGGCATGAGACCGCCTCGCGCGAACGGGAGCGCGATCGGATCAGCAGGGCCATGGTGGCGTGGCGGATCAGCCGGGGGCGAGTCTGGCCTGGGCCAGGCGCCAGGTGGTCTGGAACGGATGACTGCTGGCCATGCTGACGTGGATGCGGCGCACGCTGATCTTGACCCGTGCGCCGATCTTGAGCAGTTTCAGGCGCAGGCTCTCGCAGGTGGCATCGGCCAGTTCGGTGCCGGCCAGCCCAATGCGACGCAGCGCTTCGAGCATCACGTAGGCAAAGGAGGCGAACCACAGCCGCAGCTGATTGGCCCGCATCGTCGCCGTCGAGGTGCGATCGGCGAACAGATGAAGCTGGCACTCCTTGATCCGGTTCTCCATTTCGCCGCGGGCGCAGTACAGCGCCTCATACAGTTCGCGTGCTGGCAAGCGCTGGGCGTCCAGGGTGGTGACGATGAAGCGCGGATTGGCCTTGCCCGGCAGTTGCTCGGCCTTGCCGACGACTCGTCGGCTGCACGACCAGCTGTCCAGCGTGCGGTAGGTGAAGTCACGAAACCGCCGTGCGGGCTTGCCGGTCTGGGTGCATTCGGCCTGCGCCTCGCTCATCTCGGTGTCGATCTGGGCCTTGAGTCGGTCGTTCTTGGCCAGCCCGAAGACGAAGTCGATGTGCGTCTCCTCGCACCAACTCATCAAGGCATCGCGCGCAAAGCCCGAGTCGGCACGCAGCACGATGCGCACCTTCGGCCAGTGGCGGCGGATCTGGGTGACGATGCGTTCGAGTTCATCGATGCTGCCCGCCGAGGCATCCGTGTTGGCCCGGCGCAGCTTGGCGGCGAGCAGATGTCGGCCGCAGAAGATGTACAGCGGCAAGTAGCAGTAACCGCCGTAGTAGCCATGGAAGAAGCGCCCTTCCTGCTGGCCGTGCAGCGGGTCGTCGGTGGCGTCCAGATCGAGGATGATCTCGTCAGGTGCCTGCTCGTGCGCCTCGATGAAGCACGCGACGAACAGCGACTCGAAGGCCGCCGGATCGTGAGCAATCTTGTGATAGCGCGAACCGTCCTTGGTGTCGGGGGCATGTTCGAGCCGGTTCAAGGTCGACTTGCCCGCCAGAGGCTCGCAGCCCTTGCGCCGAGCGCTGAGCTTGCCAGCCAGCGTAGCCAGCACCGGGTCACGGCGCAACTGGTCGTGGTCGTTCAGGTCCTCGTAGCCGAGCGCGATCCCCACGATCCGTTGCATCACCAGCGTGTGCACGGTGTGTTCGATCAGCTCCGGATCGCGCCCATCCTCGAAGCAGGCCGCCACCCGTTCGGTCAGTCGCAACGTGCGATCGACCTCGCGCAGCAACAGCGCGCCCGCATCCGAGCTGATCTGCCCTCCGTCGAAATCAACCGCCACCTGGCGGCCCTCAATACGCTCCGCACCTGGACTTCGTCCGGTACACTGTGTCGGCATCGCGGATTCCTCCGGAGTATGGTTAAGTCGTTCTCGCAAAACAACTTTCTCATATTTCCGGCCGCGATGCGCCTCCTATCTGTGAGAAATGCGGGCTAAGGAGAGGCGGAAGCTCCAAGATAATCAAGGTCTAACCCACAACAGGTGTCACGCGCTTGAACCAAAGCACTCCCTTGCCGAACGCCTCTCTGCTGAACCAGCTGTTACGGTTCACTCCCACGGCGCGCATGTTTTTCTCGGGAAATCTCTGTACCCTGACGCAGGGATCCGAGGCTGACGGCCTCAAGCAGGGGACGATGCACCTGCTGAGTCGCGGCGAGCTGCAACTGACGCGCAAGGGCTTTGCGCCGCTGAACGTGCGGGCGCCCAGCGTGCTGTTGCTTCCCCGCGCGTTGGAGCACTGGGTTCAGGGCTCAGGGCCGCAGGGGGTGGACCTGATGTGCGCCACCCTCAGTGAATTGGCGCCGCCGCTGGACATGATCTTGCCGGACGTCACGGTGATTGACTTGACCGCCACGTCATCGCTGCAGCGACCGGTAGAGCTGCTGTTCGAGGAGGCCGAGGCACGTGCTTTTGGTTATCGGGCAGCGATCGACCGCCTGCTGCAATACACCTTCGTGGTGCTTGTGCGTCACCTGATTGATCGGCAACTGCTGTCCGGCGGTGTGCTGGAGGCCATGGTCGACAGCCGTCTGGGTGTGGTGCTGTCCATGCTGCACGAATCGCCAGAGCACGACTGGACGCTTGACAGCATGGCGGAGCTGGCGCACCTGTCCCGGTCTGCCTTTGCCCTGCGCTTTGTCCAGGTGGTGGGCATACCGCCGTTGACCTACTTGACCCACTGGCGCATGGCGGTTGCCCGCAACCTACTCGCGCAAGGGCAGGCAGTGAAGGCGGTGGCCTCTCAGGTGGGCTACGGTAATGCCACCGCATTCGCGCGAGCGTTTCAACGGGCCTCGGGGCAATCGCCCAGCGCTTGGCAGATGGAGCATCTGAGTCAGCCGTAGGTCCATCGCGCCCTGGTTCTGGACGATCGGTGGCGTGATGCGGACGCCGAATGCCGTTGTGCTGTGCCGAACGGACCCGACTTCAGGTTCAATGCCTTGAGGCAGAACTTTGAAGGAGATCACGATGAACCCGAGCGAAAAAGCAGTCCTGGCCGGCGGTTGTTTCTGGGGCATGCAGGACCTGGTGCGCAAGCTGCCTGGCGTGTTGCGCACCCGTGTGGGCTACAGCGGCGGCGATGTGCCCAACGCCACCTACCGCAACCACGGCACCCACGCCGAGGCGTTGGAGGTGGAGTTCGACCCCACGCAGACGAGCTTTCGCGACCTGCTGGAGTTCTTCTTCCAGATCCACGATCCGAGCACCCCGGGGCGCCAGGGCAATGACCGCGGCAGCTCCTACCGTTCGGCCATCTTCTACACCTCGGACGAGCAGCTGGCCACGGCGCAGCAAACCATTGCCGATGTGAATGCCTCGGGTTTGTGGCCGGGCAAGGTGGTCACCGAGCTCGCGCCCGCGGGGCCGTTCTGGGAGGCCGAGCCCGAGCATCAGGACTACCTGGTCAAGCACCCCAACGGCTACACCTGTCACTACCCCCGCGCGGGCTGGAAGCTGCCGCGCCGCGAGATCGGCTGACGGTCAACGCTCAAGAACGGTGGGGGTCGGCGCGCCAGCGGGCGGGCCGACCCGGTGTGTCTGTTTTCTTCCTGAGGAGATGGTGATGCAATCCCAGTGCATTCAACGGGCGCCCGAGCTGCGGGTGCCGTGGTGGATCGACGGCGAAGGGCGCAGCATGGCACCGCTGAAGCTGGCCGATCTGGGCGACGGGTTCAAAGTGATCTTCTGCTTCCAGCACTGGTGTCCGGGCTGCCACAGCCATGGCTTTCCGACCCTGCAGAAGCTGATCAAGGCGTTGGGTGATCGCGGCTTCGCGTTTGCCGCGGTGCAGACCGTGTTCGAGGGCGTCGAGTCCAACACCTTCGAGCGCCTGCGCGAGACGCAGCTGCGCTACGGCTTGAACATTCCTTTCGGACACGACCCTGCGATCGGACGGGCGTCGTCGCTCATGGCCGACTACGGGACGCGGGGCACGCCGTGGTTTTTGGTGATCGATCCGCTGGATGAGGTGCTCTACAGCGACTTCGAGCTCGACGAGCGGCAGCTGATCGGGGCGTTCGGCGCTTCGAACGATGGTCTCAAGGCGGCCTGAAGCCATGCGTGCTTCCACACCAAAGTCCGTGTCGGAGCCGAAGACGCCGGGGACGGGCCCGGCGTTTCGGCTGCCGTTTGACAACAGCTTCTTCCGGGACATGCAGGGGTTCTATGTGCCTTGGAAGCCCGAGCCGTCCCCGGCCCCGGCCTGGGTGCAGTTCAACGACGCCCTGGCGCTGGAGCTGGGGCTGGAACCGGCGGTGCTGAAGTCTGCGACCGGTCTGGCGTGGCTGTCCGGCGTGGAAATGCCGGCTGAGGCGGCGCCGCTGGCGCAGGCCTACGCGGGGCACCAGTTCGGCCAGTTCTCGCCACACTTGGGGGATGGCCGCGCCTTGCTGCTCGGGGAACTCATCGACACGGCAGGACAGCGTCGGGACCTGGCCCTCAAGGGGTCGGGCCGTACGCCGTTTTCGCGCCGTGGCGATGGCAAGGCGGCACTGGGCCCGGCGCTGCGCGAGTACCTCATGGGCGAGGCCATGCACGCGTTGGGCATTCCCACGACGCGTGCGCTGGCGGTGATCCGGACCGGTGAGCGGGTGAACCGCGAGGGCTCGCCCCCCGGGGCGATCTTGGTGCGCGTGGCGGCCAGCCACTTGCGGGTGGGCACTTTTGAGTTCTTCGCGGCGCGGGAGGAGGAGGTGATGCTTCGGCGGCTGCTCGACTATGCCGTGGCGCGGCATGACCCCGCCCTCGCCAAGCTTTCCGACAAGCCCATTCCGATGCTGGAGGCCGTCTGTGAGCGGCAGGCGCAGCTGATTGCACGCTGGATGGGCGTGGGCTTCATCCACGGGGTGATGAACACCGACAACATGAGCATCTCGGGCGAGACCATCGACTATGGTCCGTGTGCGTTCATGGAGGGTTTCGATCCGGCCACGGTGTTCAGCTCGATCGACCGTCAGGGGCGATATGCCTACGGCCAGCAGCCGGCCATGGCGCAATGGAACCTGGCCCGTCTGGCCGAAGCGTTGCTGCCGGTTCTGGACGCCCGCGATATCGACGTCGTGGAACGGGTGGAACAGGTGGTGGCCGGGTTTGCCGTGCGCTTTGACCGGCATTGGACCGGGCAGCTGCGCGCCAAGCTGGGCTTGGCCGCTGAAGAGCCGGACGACCGCGCCCTGGCGGACGACTTCCTGCAGCTGCTGCAGCGGGAAAAGGTGGACTTCACGCTGGCGTTCCGCCTCCTGTCCGACGCCATCACGGGGCCGGATGCCGCACTGCACGACCTGTTCGGACGGGAGCGCCCGGCGCTCTCGGACTGGCTGGCGCGCTGGCGCCAGCGCATGGCCCGGGAGGGAAGGACCTTGCAGGACTGCGCCGCAACGGCGTGGTCGGTCAATCCCTTCGTGATCCCGCGCAATCACCAGGTGGAGGCGGCGCTGTCGAGTGCCGTGGACGAGGCCGACCTCGGTCCGTTCGAGCGCCTGCTGGCGGTGCTGGGGCGGCCGTACGAGACGGTGGAGTCCGCGCGGCCATTCACGCTGCCGGCCTCGCCCGAAGTGGCCGCAGCCCACCGCACCTTCTGCGGCACCTGATTGGGGTACCCAACGATTTCTGAAAGGAGACTTCGCATGACCACAATGAAACAGGAACCCGGTGTCCTTGGCGAGGCGGCCGCTCCCCTGGGTGTGACCCGGTGGGTGGACGCGTCGGGCCAGGCGCTGGAACACTTCGACCTGGACCGCATGCCCGGCCGGTTCAAGCTCATCTTCTGTTTTCAGGACGCCTGCCCGGGGTGCCATGCGACCGGCTTTCCGGCGCTTGCCCGGGTGGTCGACGCGTTTCGGGGGAGCGACTTCGTCGGGTTCGCCGCAGTCCAGACCGTGTTCGAGGACTTCGGTTCGAACACCTGGGAGCGCATGCTGGCCAATCACGCCCGCTACGCGCTGGGCATTCCCTTCGGGCACGACGCCGGTGACGAACAGGACGGCGCGGGTTCGGAGCTGATGCGCCGCTACCGCAACGGCGGCACACCCTGGTTCATTCTGATCGATCCCGATGGCAGAGTGGTCTACAACCATTTCCGAATCGACGCCGACAAGCTCGTCACCTTTCTCAAGCGGCTGGAAAACGAACCGGCGGCACCGGAGCCTGGGCCCGACATGTTGACTTGGAAAGGAGTGATTCAACTGGTGGAAACGGGCAACCCGACGCCACCGCGCCGAGTTGAGCGCAGCGAAGCCGAGTGGGCCCAACAGCTGACGCCCGAGCAGTTCCGAATCACGCGGCTCAAGGGCACCGAACGGGCGCACAGCTCCTCGATGTGTACGCTGTTTTCGCCCGGGATCTACCGGTGCGTGTGCTGCGGCACTGAACTATTCGATGCGTCGACCAAATATGACAGCCGCAGCGGCTGGCCCAGCTTCACGCAGGCCATTGCCCCGGGTCTGGTGGGCTATCACGGAGACAACAGCCACGGCATGGTGCGGGTGGAGACGACGTGCAACGTCTGCGACGCCCACCTGGGTCACGTGTTTCCCGACGGACCCAAGCCCAGCGGTCTGCGCTACTGCATCAACGCCCTGGCACTGGAGAAAGCATGAGCAGCGAAAAGGTAGGCTTCGCTGGCAGCAGCCAGGGTCTGCTGGTGGGTGTCTTGGAACGCCCGGACCATGCACCGTTACAAGCCCTGGCGGTGTTTGCCCACTGCTTTACCTGCGGAAAGAACTCTCTCGCCGCGACCCGCATCAGCCGGGCGCTGGCTCAGCAGGGCATCGCCACGCTGCGCTTTGATTTCACCGGTCTGGGCGAGAGCGAAGGCGACTTCGGGCGCGGTGGCTTTTCGTCCAGCGTGGCGGACATTGTGGCGGCGGTGCACTGGATGCAGAGCACGATCGGCATGCCTGCACTGTTGGTCGGACACAGCCTGGGGGGGACGGCGGCCATCGCGGCGGCTGCCCGCCTCGACGGCATACGGGCGGTTTGCACGCTGGGCGCACCCGCGACGGCCGACCATGTGCTTCGTCACTTCGGTCCGACCAAGTCCGAAGAGGATGGGCAGATCCAGGTCGACCTGGGCGGCCGGGCGTTCAGGATCGCGCCGGCCTTCATTGAAGAGCTCCAGGCCCAAGCCCACGAGAACCCGGTCAAGGGGCTTCGCGCGGCCTTGCTGGTTATGCACGCGCCAAGTGACGCGGTGGTGGACATCGGCGAGGCACAGGACCTGTTCAAGGCGGCCAGACATCCTAAGAGTTTCATCAGCCTGGACGATGCGGACCATCTGCTCACGCGCCCGGCCGATGCGCAGTATGCGGCTGACCTGATTGGCGCCTGGGCCTCGCGGTTTCTGCCGATGCGAGCCGAGCGAAACGATGCGCCGTCGGACCTTCGTGCGGGCGAGGTGTGGGTGGGGGAGCACGATCACGCCTTCTGGCGATCGATGCGAGCAGGTCCGCACCACCTCGACGCCGATGAGCCAAAGGAAGTGGGTGGTGGCGAACGCGGGCCCGATCCTTATGAACTTCTGCTGATGTCGCTGGGCGCCTGCACGTCCATGACATTGCGCCAGTACGCCAAGCGAAAAGGCTATGCGCTCAAGGATGTCCAGGTCAGGTTGCGTCATGAGCGCGCGCACGCGACCGATTGCCAGGAGTGCGGGGATCGCTCGGGACAGGTTGACCACGTCACGCGGCAGCTCCTGCTGAGCGGACCGTTGAGTGAAAGCCAGCGACAGGACCTGTTGCGCATCGCCGATCGTTGCCCCGTGCATCGAACGCTGGAGAACCATCCGGTGATCACCACCACACTGATTCGGGACTGATCCCAACCACACACAAACGAAGGAGACGGAGCATGAGAGCCATCTGGAAAGGCACCACCATCGCTGAGAGCGATGACATCGTGGAAGTTGAAGGCAACGCCTATTTCCCACTCGACGCGTTGCGCCCGGAACATTTCAAACCAAGCGATACGCACACCACCTGTCCATGGAAGGGGCGGGCCAGCTACTACGACGTGGTGGTCGGCGAAGACGTGAACGCTGACGCGGCGTGGTACTACCCGTCGCCCAAGGCTGGTGCGGAGGCGGTGACCGGCAGGGTGGCGTTCTGGCGCGGTGTCGAGGTGCGGCCATGAGCGGGGAACAGAGGTTCGACGCGATCGTGATCGGAGCCGGTCAGGCCGGTCCCTTTCTGGGCGCGACACTCGTTGCCCGGGGTATGAAGGTGGCGCTCATCGAGGAGCGTGACCTGGGTGGTACCTGTGTCAATCGGGGCTGCACCCCAACCAAGACCCTACGCAAGTCGGCTCGTGTGGCTCACATGGCGCGCCGGGCCAGCGAATTCGGTGTGCAAACCGGGTCGGTCCAGGTCAACTTCAGGGCAGCGATGGAGCGCATGCAACGCCGGGTGGAGGAGGCTCGCTCTGGCCTGCAGGCCTGGCTGGGCCAGTTGGAAGGACTCACCATCATCAAGGCGCGCGGTCGCCTGGCGGGCCGTGACGGCGAACAGTTCGTGGTGCTGGCCGGCGAGCATCAGCTGGTGGCGCCCAAGGTGGTGCTGAACACCGGCACACGTCCCTTTGTTCCGCCGGTGCCTGGGCTGGACGAGCTGCCGTTCCTGGACAACGAACGGCTGTTGGCGCTGCGTGAATTACCGTCCAGGCTGGTGATCATCGGCGGTGGATACATCAGCCTGGAGATGGCTCAGATCTTTCGGCGGCTGGGAAGTGAGGTTGCCATTCTGGAAACAGGGCCCCGCCTCACGGCCCGCGAGGACGAGGACATTGCAGCCGCTGTGACCGGAATGCTGACAGCGGAAGGCATCGAAGTGAACACCGGCGTGCGCATTGAGCGGGTCGGCAAGGCGGACAACGACGCTGGCGTGCGGGTGCAGTTGGCTGGTGGCCGCAGCGTGGATGGCAGCCACCTGCTGGTGGCCACCGGGCGAATACCGAACACCGACTGTCTGGGCCTGGAAACGGTGGGCCTGGAGGTCAGTGCGCGAGGCTACCTGGTCACCAACGACCGGCTCGAAACCGCGGTTCCCGGCATCTGGGCGCTGGGTGACATCAATCAGCGCGGGGCCTTTACCCACACCAGCTACCACGATCAGGACATCGTGGCGGAGAACCTGGCCGGAGGGCAACGCAGCGCCGCCGCGCGCGTCGGCATTTATGCCATGTTTACCGATCCTCCGCTGGCCCACGTCGGTCTTTATGAGGCCGACGCGCGAAAACTCGTGACCGAAGGGCGACGCATTTCCCAGGCGGTTCACGCCATGAAGGACGTCAGTCGCGCGAAGGAAGAAGGCGAAACCGTGGGCAAGATCAAGCTCCTCATCGATGAGGACAGTGGTCATTTCCTCGGAGCGACCATGCTCGGGATCCAGTCGGACGAGATCATCCAGGCGATCGGTCTGGTGATGGCCAGTGGCGGCACCTGGAAGGTGGTCCGGGATGCATTGCCCGTTCACCCGACGGTCACCGAGTTCCTGCCCACCATCATTGATCGACGCAAGCCCTTGACCGCAAGTCCTGGGTGAGCCGGAGGACCCACACCATGCCCATCAACCGCTCATTCAGCGGCCGCAATCGCGATGTCCACAACCACGGCGGTCGACTTCCGCCAGGACAGTCCCTGACGGAAGGTTTTCCCGTGCTGACTGCGGGCCCCACCCCAAAAGCCTTGGCGCTTGGCGATTGGCGCTTGACCTTGAAGGTCGGTGTGCGGCCGGTTCGCGTTTGGACCTGGAGCGAATTCCAGGCCCTGCCCCAGACCGAGCAGGTGGTCGACATCCACTGCGTTACCACCTGGTCGAAATTCGACACCCGCTGGCGCGGTGTGACGTTGGACACCTTGTTGCAGGCGGCCGGACTGGAAGCGCCCACGCCTTGGGTGCTGGCGCATTCCCAGGACGGCTACTCCACCAACGTGCCGTTGGCCGATCTGACACAAGGGCGCGCAATGATCGCAACGCACTACGACGACCGACCGCTCGCGCCCGAGCACGGGGGACCGGCACGCCTGTTGGTGCCGCATCTCTATTTCTGGAAGTCGGCCAAGTGGGTCAATGCGCTGCAGTTCAACGAGCGCGACGAGGCCGGGTTCTGGGAACTGCGGGGCTATCACATGCGAGGCGACCCTTTCAAGGAAGAGCGCTATGGATGAGGCCGTTGGTCAGCAACGGCTGAGCTGGCAGTCCGCACGCATCGAAGCGTTGCAGGCACTGACCCCACGCGTCATGCGGGTGGTGCTGCGTCCTGACAGATGGGTTCGCCCGAGGCCGGGCCAGCATTTGGATGTCCGACTGACAGCAGAAGATGGCTATCAGGCACAACGGAGCTATTCGCTCCTCTCACCTCCTCAACGTACCGGGCTCTATGAGCTGGGCATTGAGCGGTTGGACGATGGCGAAGTATCCACCTGGTTTCACGATGGGGCCCAGCACGGCGAAACGATTGAAATTCTCGGGCCGGTTGGTGGTCATTTTGTGCTTGACGAGTCGAACACACGACCAGCCTTGCTGATTGGGGGAGGATCTGGCGTTGTTCCCCTTTTGTCCATGGCAGCGCAACGCGTGGGTGCATACAGCCAAGCGCATACAACGCTGTTGGTTGCCGCACGTCATCTGGACGAAGTGTTGCTCTGGCCCACCCTGCAGCGATGGGAAGCGTTTACGCCGCGGTTTCGCAGCCGACTGGCGCTCTCGCGGGATACCTGTGCCCCGCGCGCACAGGACCACGTTGGCCGCATTGATGAGGCCGATGTTGCTTGGGCATTGCAGCAATTGGGTGATGTGGCGACCGAATCTGCGCAGGTTTTCATCTGCGGGCGTAATGACTTTGTCGAGTCCATCGTTCATATGGTCACCGGGCTAAATGTGCCCGAGGTCTCCATCCGCACCGAGCGCTTCGGAAGTTGACTCTCTTTTTTCTCATCTGCCGTGACACCTGAAGACATCCGCCTAACCCGATACGTCTCTGTCCGTTCGCGCAGCGAACGGCTGTGTGCCCCTCTGAGCGCCGAGGACCATATTCCCCAACCGGTTTCCGACGTCAGTCCGCCGAAGTGGCACTTGGCCCACACCACGTGGTTCTTCGAGACTTTTGTCCTCGCGAAACAACAGCCGGACTATCGACTGTTCCATCCTCTGTATGGCTACCTGTTCAACAGCTACTACGAATCGGAGGGCGCTCACCTGGCACGCCCGCAGCGAGGAAGCTTGAGTCGCCCGACGGTGGCTGAGGTGATGGCGTACCGCGCGCATGTGGACGAGTCCATGCGCCGTCTGCTGAAGGAACCACTGGAGCCCGCAGTCGCGGCTTTGGTAGAGCTGGGCATGCAGCATGAACAACAGCATCAGGAGTTGCTGATCACAGACATCAAGTACATCCTGGGCCACAACCCATTGCATCCGGCGTATGACCCTCTGGGCATCGGTCCCCAAGATGTGACGGCCGAACATGATGGAACCTGCCCACCCCTGGACGATTGGCTTAGCGTCGAAGGGCAGACGATTCGCATCGGCCACCAGGGGCCAGGGTTCGCCTTCGACAACGAGTCGCCATCGCATTTGGCGCTCATTCAAGGGGTAGACATCCGTGTGGCGCTAGTCACCAATGATGAATACCTTCAGTTCATGCGCGACGGAGGATATCAGCGCCATTCGCTCTGGCATGCGGAAGGCTGGGACTGGGTGCAAACGCTCGAACACCGTGCGCCGATGTACTGGCAGCCCGACCCTAACCAGCCTGAAGGATGGGGTCATTACACGCTCCAGGGTGTGATGCCGCTGACCAGTCAGGCACCGGTGACGCACGTCAGTTACTACGAGGCACACGCTTTCTGCGATTGGGCGGGGTGGCGATTGCCCACCGAGTTCGAGTGGGAGGCAGCGGCAAGCCTGTTCGGCTGGGGGCGTCGATGGGAATGGACGCGGAGCGCCTATCAGCCCTATCCCGGTTTTGCCCGCAGCGAGGGCGCGGTGGGGGAATACAACGGGAAGTTCATGGTGAACCAGCAGGTCTTGCGCGGAGCGTCCTGGGCCACATCGCCGGGCCACGCCCGTTTGACATACCGGAACTTCTTTCACGCTCCGTTGCGTTGGCAGTTCACGGGCATCCGTCCTGTTCGCTCGCGGGAGTCCGCATGACTGATCGGGACAGACTGACGGAGCATGTTCTGCAAGGGTTGACGCGACCACAGAAGGCGCTCTCATCCGCTTGGTTCTACGACGATGAGGGCTCGCGCCTGTTTCAGCAGATCATGGCGCTGCCCGAGTACTACCTCACACGCCTTGAGCACGAGCTGCTGCGCTCACGCGCGGATGAGCTTTCCCGGTGGATAGATCCTCGGTGCAGCCCGATCGATCTGATTGAACTGGGCAGCGGCGACGGGGCCAAAACGCTGTCGCTGTGCCAGGCACTGGCGCAACGTGAAGTGGATTGCATCTACAGGCCTATGGATGTGTCCGCACACGCCCTAGCGGATCTGAGCCGCCGCTTTGACACGTACCTCCCCCGCATGGCCATCGAACCGGTGCTGGGAGACTATTTCGAGCATTGGCCTCAGGTTGCCGAAGGGCGACGCCAGGTTGCAATGTTGCTGGGCAGCAATCTGGGCAACCTGGACGAACACGGTGCCGTCAAGCTGCTGCAACGGGTGCATTCGCATTTGCGCCCAGGTGACCTTGTGCTGCTTGGTCTGGATCTGGTCAAGGACCCGGCCGTGTTGCGCGCAGCTTACGATGACTCCCAGGGCGTGACTGCTGCGTTCAATCTGAACCTGCTGACGCGGCTGAATCGCGAGTTGGGCATGGACTTCGATCTGACGAAATTTCGGCACTACGCCAGCTACTGTCCGCTGGAACACGTGGCCAGAAGCTTTCTGGTGAGCCAGGTTGACCAGGTGGTCCACAGCAGAACCCTTGACCGAGGGTTCGTATTCCATGCCGGGGAGACCATCTATACAGAGCAATCCCAGAAATACTCCCTGGCTTCGATCGAACACCTCGCAGGCCGAAGCGGGTTTGACAACACCTGCACCCTGACCGACCCCCGAGGCTGGTACGCCATCACCGTCTGGCACCGGCTACCGTTCACCCCAACGCAACAAACGTCGACCTGACATAGGAGTCCTAATGAGCAACAAGACCCATCTGCGCCAGACCATGCTGGACCTTGCCGAAGGGCGCCTGCGGTTTGCCGAACAGACCTATGCGCAATACCTGGTCGGTGCGGCGGGCCGCGGAGATGAACCCAGTGAAAGCGATGCGGCGTCGCGGGCCGTCAACAATGCTGCTCTGGCGCAGGCGTTCGAATGCCCCATTCACGACCACCAGGAGGCCCTGGAAGTCTTGCGTCAGATCGATTTCGGTCCCCGGGATTCGGTGGAGACAGGCGCCGTGGTTCGCATCGACGGGCGTTGGTTCGTGATTGCGGTTGCCAGCGATGCCTTCCAGTGCGACGGCAACACCTACATGGGAATTTCCACCCAGGCGCCCATCTACGCAGCGATCGCAGATGCCCGAGCCGGTGATGTTGTCAGCTTCCGGCAACGCGAACTGCACATAGAGGAAGTCTTGTGATGCACCTCATTCGAGTCTGAACGATGGGCAGCACGCTGCGCGACCTGGTCCGGCGCTTTCATGGCACAGGTCGGCTTGATGCCATCGTTCTGCGCCCGGATCGCCTCAAGGACGCAGTGTCCGTGCAGGAGGCCAGGGCCGAACCGGGTCTCGGGCTGATTGGCGATCACCGCTCCCTGAAGCTTCGTCAGTCGGATGCGCAACGCCATCGCGAGCTGAGTCTGATCCAAGCTGAGCACCTTGGCTTGCTCGGGGTCTGGACGGGGCAAGCTCCAATTGCCCCGGAGCGTTTGCGGCGCAACCTTGTGATCTCGGGCATCAACGTCGCCGCAATGCATTCACCCTTCCGGGAAGAACGCTTTGTCTGGCGAATTGGCGGATCGGTCCGCATTGAAATCACGGGGCCATGTCCTCCTTGTTCACGCATGGAGGACGAACTCGGTGAAGGCGGTTACGCCGCGCTGCGCGGTCACGGGGGCGCCACGGCACGGATCGTCGTAGGTGGCGTGCTACGGGTTGGAGATACCGTTAACTTCGAGGTTGAATCCACCGTGGGTTGATAGCCATGATCGAAGCAGAGCGTACGCCTGGGTTTCTCCATCTTCTCCAGATGACCGGCGGTGCGTCGTGGTTGCACATGTGCATCCACCACCGCGAGACGGAGAGTTTTCTCTCAAGCGTGACCGGCCTGGACAAGCTGATCGCCGCAGCGATGGTGTCTGAAGATACCCGCTCGCGGTTGCGCGTCCACGGGCAGGGCGTGATGGTTTTGCTCAAAGCGATGCATTTGAGAGCTGATGGAGTGGGGCATCCGGAGGACATGGTGTCCATGCGAATCTGGATTGATGAGCGTCGGGTTATCACGACCCGCGAGGAGGATGTGGATCCCATCCTCGAACTTGCGGAAGACATCTCTCAGGGGCGGGGCTCGGCAACGCCAGGTGACTTCCTTTGCGATCTCATCGAAGAGCACCTCTCGGAAGTTTCCGAGCAGGTCGAGATGCTAGAGGATGGGGTGAATCTGATCGGCGGCCTTCTGGTTCAACACCAGACGGAAGCGGCATGCCCGAGCATGGCCAATACCCAGACCGCGATCTCTGGCTTTCTGCGTCATCTTGGCCCCCAGCGGGCCGTTCTTCAAACGTTGACAACCCTCGTCGTCCCGCCGCTGAATACCAATCATCGAGGCCGACTGGAGGAGCACCTGAACCAGCTGTTGCGGTTGCTCGAAACGCTGGAGAATTTGCGTGACCGTATCGATATCCTCAGTGACCAGGCAAACCGCATTCAGGAGCGACAGCTGAACCAAAGCTCTTATGTTTTTGCCGTGGTATCCACAATCTTCTTGCCCTTGAACTTTGTCACTGGCCTGTTTGGCGCCAATCTTCTGGGACTGCCGTTCGCAGATGCCACCAACGGTTTCTGGGTGTTGGTAGGTCTTTGCTTACTAATGAGTGTTGGGTTGTTAGCGGTTTTTCGCTGGCTCAAATGGCTTTAGTAGACGGTTTGTGGACTCTCTGAGATGTATCTTCGGAGCCGTCCATCAAGGACGGGTGCGCTGTTAGGAAACACGATACGTGTCCTTAAGATGTGACTCAGAGGGAGCCTACAAGTGACTTGTTAGGCATCACTGAGTGAGAGGGCGACACGTTTCCTTAGTACAGGCAATAGCTCAGCTTCGAACCAGGGGTTTTGTGCAAGCCATCGATTGTTCCTCGGGCTTGGATGAGGAAGTGGAATGACGCTTGGCAGGTGCATGCGCCAAGACTGAACCACCTCCGTCACCGATGAGCCTGCATTGGGGAGATGGTAGTCTTGAGCAAACTGCCCAATGACCAAGGTGAGTTGGATGGACTTTAGGTGCTTGAGAAGTTCATTTCGCCATGCTGGAGCGCACTCAGGTCGTGGGGGTAGATCGCCCGAAACACCAGTTCCGGGAAAGCAAAACCCCATGGGCAAGATGGCGACTCGACGTTCGTCATAGAAGATTTCAGATGTAACCCCAAGCCAAGAACGGAGCCGCTCGCCGCTGGCGTCTTGAAACGGAATGCCTGATTCATGTACTTTCCGGCCGGGTGCTTGTCCGACGATGAGGATACGTGCAGATCCATGACATTGAAGTACTGGCCGTGGGTCCATCGGGAGACTTGCGGAACATATCTTGCAGGCTCTGACCTCTCGCAGTAAAGCCTCAAGAGAATCCTTGGTGCTGGAGTTCAGCCTTATTGTTGGTATGGATGCCCCCGTTTGTTTGCGCAAACTTGGCGTTCTGATTTTCATGGGCATGGTGAACCACCCCGGGAATCGTGGAGGCCGGTTGGTTTAAGTCAGGCCACCACCATGGAGACCTGACTGGCGAGTTGCCGGTAGTAGTTTGCCTCAGCCTCGGCGGACGGGATGTAGCCGATGGGTTCGAGCAGCCGGTGGTGGTTGAACCATGACACCCATTCGAGGGTGGCCAACTCCACCGATTCCTTGTCTTCCACGTTGCTCGTCGGTGGATCAATTCGGCCTTGTACAGCCCGTTGATCGTCTCGGCCAGCGCGTTGTCATAGCTGTTGCCCTTGCTGCCCACAGAGGGTTCGATACCGGCCTCGGCCAGTCACTCTGTGTAGCGGATACTGACATATTGCGCCCCCTGTCGGAGTGACAGACCAAGCCGCCGTCGCGCTCAGGCTTGCGTGCGTACAGCGCCTGCTCCAGCGTATTGAGCACGAAGTCCGTACGCATCGAACTGCTCACCCGCCAGCCCACATGCGCCGGGCGCACGCGTCGATCACAAAGGCCACGTACAGCCAGCCTTGCCAGGTTGAAACGTAGGTGAAGTCCGAGACCCTCAGCTGGTTGGGCCGCTCGGCTTTGAATTGCCGGTTGACCCGGTCCAGCGGGCACGGTGCCCGAGCGTCGCTGATGGTGGTGCGCTCCACCTTGCCACGGCGCACGCCCTGCAAGCCAAGGCGCCGCATCAGCCGCTCGACTGTGCAGCGGGCAATGGTGATGCCTTCGCGGTTGAGCTGTCTCCAGACCTTGTCGGCGCCGTAGACCTGCATGTTGGCGTGCCACACGCGTTCCATGTGCGGCACCAGATTGTCGTCACGTTGGGCGCGCGTGCAGCGCAGCTGAGGACCGCGCTGATGAGCAGCATGGCGCCAATAGCCTGACAGGGCGATCTTCAACACTTCGCAAATCGACTCGACCCCGTAGGCCTGTCGACGCTGATCGACAAACTTGTTCAGGACTGCAGACGGCGGTCGAGTTCCGCCTGGGCGAAAAGCGCGCTGGCCAGCTTGAGGATCTCTCATTGGCTTTGTGCACCTCTTTGACCTCGCACTCCAGCGCCTTCATCTGTTTACGCTCGGATGTCGTGATGCCGTCGCGCTCGCTGGAATCGATCTGGTCTCGCTTGACCTATTCGTTGAGGGTCTGGGGAACGCAGCAGATCATGGGGGCGATGGATTCGATGGCGGCCCACATCAAGGGGTACTCGCCTCGGTGCTCGCGCACCAAGCGAACGGCTTGTTCTCGCACCTCGGGTGAAAATTGGTTCGAATTCTTGCTCATGGCTCTATCCTCTCAGGGAAAAGAGCCTCTTCAAAACCCGGGGCGGTTCATTCAGGGGACGGAGTCCGGACTGCCGAACTCTCGACCTACTGGCCGGACGCAACCCCATTCAGACGACTCAGGAGCCGATTGCATAGCTTTTCTCACGTTCTTGGTCATCGTCGATCGGCTTCTCGCGCCATTTCCTGACACGGTACCGGTCGCATAATCTTTGACGGTCTCTTCCGGGGCAAGCCATCGCTGATCGAGAAACCCGTGCGGCAGGCGATCGATATCACCGATCATCTGTTCGAGCTCGCGTGGATCCGGATAGTGGCGCAACGCAACCCTTGCCAGGCAACGAAGGTTCTCAGGCATGTCGTCCCTTGCAAGCATCTTCCGCAGAATTTCACCGGCCAAGCGGAGAGCCCGCGCGCGTTCATTTGGCATCGTCATGACGTCCTCCGTTTCCCGCATCGGTACTGCCCGTCAGGTTCATCCATCTGCCTGCTTCCGGTCGGCATCAACACTCGAAGCGAGGATGTATTTCAGCATGGCGACGCAAGGCGTGTTACTCGTTACCCAAGGTACCCGGACCTGATTGATTCAAGATAGCCAACTGCGTCATCCATCCGGCCTGCGCCAGCCAGTTGCATCAACGTCTTGCCACCGAGCGCCGAAATCGAGGCACCTTTGATGAGGCCGACCGAGCGTTGCAAATCCGGCTCCACCCTGGTGGCCAATGACACCAGGCGCATAAGTTCACGCAGAACACCTTGCAATTTTTCCGACTCTGGGAGGGGGAGCGGCGTGACAATCTGGACGCCAGCGAACTCGGCCAGATCTTGCGGCCTCATGTCAAACAGTTTCGCGACGGCAGAAGCAGACAGACGTGTTGTGCCAGGTTCGAGGAAGTCCTCCGTGAAACTGCTGCTTTCAGTGATATTCATACTCAGATGGGCAAAGACTATTCCTGATCTTCCTCTTGAGCTTCTGGAGGAAAGGTCGGTGGTGTCTAAAGGGCCGTCGAATCTGAAGGGCTGTCGTCAGAGTTGATTTCGGTCAGACGATCTATGAGTACATCCATGTCGTCACATCCCGAAATGCCCGTGAGCCTCGTGACGATCTCTCTTTCGACCGCCCATTGGTACGACTTGAGAGACTCAAACATGGCTCGACCTCCAATCGAAAGCTGCGATGCGTTCTGCCCTGGCGATCCGAGGAGGAGGGAAAACACCAGCATCATCGGTGCGGCCAAAGTCGCTTGCCCGCTGTCTGAATCTTCGTCGAAGGCTTCCAGCGATCTCAGGTCGCGCGCCACTGAAATCAGAAGTGGTTCAGGAAGCGCATTCGGGAGTGTTAACGGCGGTCGATTCCCGCACAAATCCGGCGTCCACCGCCGGCACGGCACAGCATGACCTTGATCTGGTGAGCGGATAGCGGCTGTTTGCTTGATGGGGTCAGGGGCGTTGGAAGGCGCCCGTAGGGCGACTGGAAACGCCCCTGACCCCAGCGCGCCGATGGCGGGCGGGGTGTTCGTGCAATCGGGAGGGAGGGCGTTTGGCACCCGAGTGGCCGATGCGCGCACAATCGGGCTCGGCCTGTGGCAACGCAGGCGCGACACCGGCTCAAACCGCCAAGTCATCCCCAGTGTCGCGCCCCACACCCGCGCAAGGCTGCGCGGTCGTTGCGCCCGTAGTCTTTCACGAAGTGGGCGCTGGCGTCGAGTCTCCCACGGGCCTCAAGGCCCATGGAGTCGACCGGACGACGCTATCTCTGTGCCGCGTGCCGCGCGGCAGTGCTGATCTGCAGCCACTGTGATCGGGGGCAGCGCTATTGCGCCGCCGGCTGCGCCCAGCGTGCCCGCGCGGCCTCGCTGCGGGCAGCCGGCACGCGCTACCAGGCGAGCTTTGCGGGGCGCCTGGCGCACGCGCAACGCCAGCGCCGCTACCGCGCGCGACGCCAGGAAGTGACGCATCAGGGTTCCCCGCCGCCGGCCCCGCCTGTTGAAGTAAGGACCGCGCCGACCGTGCCCGAGTCCGTACCGTCCGCGAGCGGGCAGTGCCACCTGTGCCACCGCGCACTGTCCCCGTTCGTGCGTCAGGACTTCCTGCACTCCCCGGTTCGGCGCCCCTGTCCGCGATCCGAACGGAGTCCGCCCCGCCATGGCCCTGTCCCCTGAACACGAAGCGCAGATCCTGCGCTACTACCACGCCGAGCGCTGGCGCATCGGCACCATCGCCGTGCAGCTCGGGCTGCACCGCGACACCGTCGCGCGCGTGCTCGCCCAGGCCGGCCTGCCCCGGCACGGCCCCGTGCAGCGCGCCTCGGCGATCGACCCCTATCTGCCCTTCATCCACGACACGCTCGCGCAGTTTCCGCGCCTTACGGCCGCGCGGCTCTACGACATGGTGCGCGCACGCGGTTACCCCGGGCGCCCCGATCACTTCCGCCACCTCATCGCCCGCCACCGCCCGCGCCCGAGCGCCGAGGCCTACCTGCGGCTACGCACCCTGCCCGGCGAGCAGGCCCAGGTCGACTGGGGGCACTTCGGGCACCTGACGATCGGGCGCGCGCGCCGTCCGCTGATGGCCTTCGTCATGGTGCTGTCGTGGTCGCGCCAGATCTATCTGCGCTTCTTCCTCGATGCGCGCATGGAGAACTTCCTGCGCGGCCATGTCGGCGCCTTCGAGTGCTGGGGCGCGGTGCCGCGCATCGCCCTCTACGACAATCTGAAGAGCGCGGTGCTCGAGCGTTGCGGCAACGCGATCCGCTTCCACCCGACCCTGCTCGCGCTCGCCGGCCACTACCGCTTCGAGCCGCGCCCGGTGGCGGTGGCGCGCGGCAACGAGAAGGGGCGCGTCGAGCGCGCGATCCGCTACGTGCGCGAGGCCTTCTTCGCCGGATGCGCCTTCGCCGATCTGGACGACCTGAACGCGCAGGCCCAGGCCTGGTGCGAGGGCGCCGCCGGTGCGCGGCGCTGCCCCGAGGACGCCTCGATGACGGTGGCCGAGGCCTTCGCGGCGGAGCGCGAGCGCCTGCTCGCGCGGCCCGAGACACCGTTTCCGACCGACGAGCTGCGCGCGGTGTCGGCGGGCAAGACCCCGTACGTGCGCTTCGACCTGAACGACTACTCGATCCCCCACACCCATGTACGGCGCACCCTCACCGTGCTCGCCGACCCGCTGCGGGTGCGCATCCTCGACGGCGAGGACGTCATCGCCACCCATGCGCGCAGCTACGACCGCCGCCAGCAGATCGAGTGTGACGCCCACCTCGAGGCGCTCGTCGCACACAAGCACGCGGCCAGTGCGCACCGCGCCACCGACCGCCTGACGGCGGCCGTGCCCACCTGCCAGGCGCTGCTCGCCCAGGCCGCCGAGCGCGGCGAGCCGCTCGGGCGCACCACGCGCGCGCTCACCGACCTGCTCGACCGCTACGGCGCGGGCGAACTGGCCGTTGCCGTCGACGAGGCGCTCGCGCGCGGCGTGCCGCATCCCAACGCGGTGCGCCTGGCGCTCGAGCGTCGGCGCGAGGCGCCCCCGCCACTGGGTGTGCCGCTGCCCGCGCATCTGAAGACGCGCGACGTCACCGTGCGCGCCCACCCCTTGGCCGGCTACGACCGCCTGCTGGAGGACGACCATGACGACGCCTGAACCGCTGCTCGCGCGCGCCCGTGCGCTGCAACTGCACGGGGTGGTGAGCCACTGGGCCGAGTGCGCCCAGGCCCCGTGGATCGCCCCGCTCATCGAGTGGGAGGAGACCGAGCGCGCCCGACGCTCACTCGAGCGCCGGCTGCGCTGCGCGCACATCGGCCGCTTCAAGCCGCTGGCCGACTTCGACTGGCGCTGGCCCGAGCAGTGCGACCAGGCCGCCATCGCCGAGCTGATGACACTCGGCTTCCTCGAGACCGCCACCAACGCCTTGCTGGTCGGCCCCTCCGGGCTCGGGAAGACCACCATCGCGCAGAACATCGCCCACCAGGCGGTGCTGCGCGGGCACACCGTGCTCTTCACCACCGCCGGCCAACTCCTGGGCGAGCTCGCCGCGCTCGACTCCGACTCCGCGCTGCGCCGCCGCCTGCGCCACTACGCCAGCCCCACGCTCCTGGTGATCGACGAGGTCGGCTACCTCTCCTACTCGAACCGCCACGCCGATCTGCTCTTCGAGCTCATCAGCCGTCGCCACGAGAAAAAGAGCACCCTCATCACCACCAACAAGTCCTTTGCCGAATGGTCCGAGGTGTTCCCCAACGCCGCCTGCGTGGTCGCGCTCATCGACCGCCTGATCCATCACGCCGAGATCATCGCCCTCAAGGGCCCGTCCTGGCGCCACAAGGAAGCCCAGGAGCGCGCCGCCACCAACGCCCGCAAACGCAAATCCGCACGGAGTCCCGCATGAAGACCGACCACCCGCCGTCCGGGCTGCTGCGCGGCCTGGACCTGCTCATCGACGCCGACTGGACGCCCGAGCAGGCCCGGGCCGTGATCGAGCTGCTCGACGATCTGCGCGAGCGCATCTGGGCGCACTACGAGCTCGCCCTGTTCGAGCACTACCGCCAGGACCGCCTCACGCAGGCCGAGCTGCCGTTCGACGATCCGTCGTTCTGATCGAGCCCCGCCCCCCAGCACAACGAGGGCCGACGCGCGCGGCCCTCGTGCCGTTTACGGCGCCGCCGGCGCCCACTCGACGACGCCGTTTAACGACGCCAGATTTGTGCGGAATCAGGGAGCCGGCAACAGGGAGTGCTGCTGTTCCGGCGTTCTGCTTCTGAAGCACCTTGGACAGGTTTGTCAGATCGGTTGGCGCGTCCGGACGAAGGCTGGCGAGGGTCAACATACGGCTCCTGAAAACAAAAGTAGCGGGTCTTCCACGCATCCAATTTGTACCATATATGCGGGTGCATAAATGCGCTTTCCCGTTAAGAGTCGCGGGCATGCGCAAAGTGCAAGATCTGCCGGTACTTCTCGCTGCGGCGACAGCGATCAAGGCTCGGCGCACGGAGATCAACATCAGCCAAGAGGAGCTTGCTCATCGTGCTGACGTTCACAGGAGCTTTGTGGCGAGGCTGGAGCTTGCTGAGACTCAGCCTTCTTTGGCGGTGTTTTTTCGACTAGCTAACGCTCTGGAGGTCGAAGTGGTGGAGCTCACTCGAACTATCGTCCGGCGTGCGGAACAAGAGAGAAGGTCCGCGAAAAAGCGAAGCGCTACTTAGGAAGTGGGGAGCGCCCTGGAGAAGAGTCTATTGCGCGCTCGTAGGCCTTGTGCTCGCAGCATCGAAGAGGTTTGCTTCCTGGGGAGTTGCTGTGTGGGCTCTGGCAGCGAGGCCGGGTGAATCTCGACGATGGCGATCCTCTAAACGATTCAACGAAACCCGCGGTGGCCCCCTCAGCATATCGTTCTGTCGTTTGCGCCACTACCTCATTCTGAGGATGCATTCCTGGATAACAACTGGCACCATTTCAGTCCAATCCTCCTTGAGTGCGTGACAGCATCCAAGGTTCGGCCCGCTCTGGCGGGCTATTCTTTTTCTGTGCCATCTGTTTTCGCCAAGGTCGGTTTAGACCGCTTGATTTGATGTTTCTCCTCTCTCTATTGCTGTCCTGTTGACTACCGCTTCTTCTTCCCGCGGTCTGGATCCGGCGTCGAGATCAGCAGGTGTGCCGGATACTGCCGCATGAAGTCCATCGACTTCGCCGCCGGCGCCTTCAGCCACTCGTCGTACTGGTGCTCGTGCAGGATTACCACCATGCGCTTTTCGTCCTGGGGCTTGTGGAAGTGCTTGAACAGCTCGTGGTCGTCTGCGTTGATCGTGAGCATGGTGAAGCTCAAGAGTTCTTCCCCCGTGGCCTTGCGGTTGCTGGTCCACAAACCGGCGATGCCGATGGGGTGGCCATCCTTGCGCTGGATGCGCGTTGGCACCGCGGATCCACTGCGCCAGTCGGGCTCATAGATCGCCTCCACCGGCACGATGCAGTGCTGCCCGTTGCGCCAGGCGTCCCTGAAGCTGGGCTTCTCTGCCACAGTCTCTGACCTGGCGTTGTAGGTGCGCCGGCCGAAGGCCACGTCACCACTCCAGTGCGGCACCATCCCGAATAGTCCCACCAGCGATTCGCGTGGCGGCACGGCATCGTCACCCACATCGGCGTTGGGGTGCCTGCGAACGAACGGCGCCTGGTACGCCGGCCAGACGTCCTTCCGCAGGTTTACCCCGGCGGGCAGCTCGACACCGAAGTGCAGCCTCAGGCGCTCGGTGCTGGTGCAGGCATCGTAGTTGGAGCACATGCGGACATTCTGGTGTGCAGATGATCAAAGCCGTATACTGTACATATGAACAGTATTGGCAATTTCTCCGAACCCGTGCCGTTGTCGGCCGCGTCGTTGATGCTGCCCATCGCTGCCGGGTACATCCGTGCGGGGTTTCCGTCTCCTGCGGAAGACTTCGAGGTCAACCGCCTGGATCTGACCCAGATCCTGATCCAGCACCCCCAGTCGACCTATTTCTGGCGCGCACGCGGGATTTCCATGCGGGAGAAAGGCATCGACGACGGTGACCTGCTCGTGGTGGATCGCGCCGTGCGCCCGGTTCACGGCCACATCGTGGTGGCGACCGTCGACGGGGAATTCACGGTCAAGGAGCTCTCCCAGCGCCTTGGTCGCATGCGCCTGAAGGCGGCCAACCCCACGTTCCCGGACATCGTGCCCAAGGAAGGACAGACCATCGAGGTCTGGGGTGTGGTCACGTCCAGCATCAAGCGCTTCGTGCTTTGAGCGGTCATCCGATGCGAGGAATGCCGCCATGTACGCGCTGGTCGACGGCAACAACTTTTATGTCTCCTGCGAAAGGGTGTTCCGGCCCAGCCTGAACGGGCGTCCGGTGGTGGTCCTGTCTAACAACGATGGTTGCGCCATCGCGCGCAGCAACGAGGCCAAGGACCTGGGCATCAAGATGGCCGCGCCCTGGTTCAAGATCCGTCATCTGGAAGAGTCGGCTGGGCTGGTGGCGCTGTCGGCCAACTTTGTGCTCTACGGCGACATGAGCGACCGCATGATGACCCTGGCGGCCGGGCTTGGGCCGACGCAGGAGATCTATTCGATCGACGAGAGCTTCATCGGCCTGCATGGCGTGCGCGGTGATCTCGTGGCCCGCGGTCGCAAGGTGCGGGAGCGCATCCTGCAGTGGACGGGCATCCCGACCTGCATCGGCATGGCGCCAACCAAGACGCTGGCCAAGCTGGCGAACCACATTGCCAAGACCACCGAGCGCAAGCCGGGCAGCTATCCCAAGGAATTTGCCCAGGTGTTCAACCTGGCTGCCCTGCCTGCCCAGGACCTGGACGATGTGTTGCAGGCCACCGAAGTGGGCGATGTCTGGGGTGTGGGGCCCCGGATCTCCGCGCAGCTTCGAGACGGCGGCATCCGGACCGTGCTGGACCTGACCCGCATGGATCCGGCCACTGCTCGACGGGGCTGGAGCGTGACCCTGGAGAAGACCGTGCGTGAACTGCAGGGCCAGCCCTGCGTCGATCTGGACGACGCGCCGGGACCCAAGCAGCAGATCGCCTGCACGCGCTCATTCGGGAAGCCGGTGCATCAGCTGGCGCCTCTGATCGAAGCGGTGAGCGAGTTTGCCGCCCGTGCCGCGGAGAAGCTGAGAAAGCAGAAGAGCCTGGCGACCGAGATGCTGGTATTCATGCACACCTCACCCTATCGGCCAGGGCCGCAGTGTTCGCGCAGTGTGGTCGTGCCGCTGCGCCGACCCACCGACGACACCCTGGCGCTGACCAAGGCTGCCACCGACGGCATGCGCTTCATGTACTTGGCCGGCTACCAGTTCATCAAGGCCGGTGTCATCCTGGTGGACCTGCAATCAGCGAATGTCCATCAAAGGGAGCTGGAGCTTGACGATCCCAACGATGCACCGGCCACGCGTGATCGCACAAGACTCATGACCGCCATGGATGTGATCAACACCCGTTTCGGCAAAGGGACCATTCACTCGGGCGGGACCGGCAAGCTCGGGGTGAATCGGGTATGGACCATGAAGCAGGAGCGGCGCACGCCGGCCTACACCACCTGTCTGGCGGATGTGCCTGTAGCAAGGGCATGACCGTGGAAACGATTTACGCCACGCGGCTACGTGTACCTGACCTGCGCGGCGCGGTGCGCCTGCGAGAAATTCCGTTGAAGGGGATGCCGATTGACTATCTCGTGCAGCAGCACCATGGATGGTGGATGGTCACTCGGTTGACCGATGGCGAGACTGTTTACGCGGGGTATGGTCCAGTTGAGTTGGTTGTGTCGAGTAGCGAAGCTGTGGACGAAAGAACGCGGGAGCGTAGCTCGAACGACAGTCATCCGCGGCCGCCATCCGAGCAATGCAGGTGATGTCGATGTCGGTAATGCAGCGATGGACTAAACCGCTCGCGCGGTAGACGCTCCGGCTACGTTGGTGGCGTTTCGTTACGCCCGTGATTCTGCGATGTTGGCGATCGAGGCAATCCGCCTCGGTCACCGACAGGAGCAGGATCATGGACATCTCCACCCCGACCCCATCCGCGGCCGTCTCGCCGCTGCGCCAACGCATGCTCGACGACATGCGCATGCGCCAGTTCGCCGAGCACACGCAGGAGGGCTACATCCGCGCCGTGCGCAAGCTCGCCAGCTTCCTGGGCCGTTCGCCGCACACCGCCACCGCCGAGGATCTGCGCCGTTTCCAGTTGCACCTGGTGGATACCGGAACTGGACCGGTCACCATCAACGCCACCATCACCGGGCTGAAGTTCTTCTTCGACATCACGCTGGGCCGGCCCGAGCTCATGCTCAAGATGACGCATGTGGCGGTGCCTCGCAAGCTGCCCGTGATCCTGAGTCCCGAGGAAGTCGGCCGCCTGATCGCCGCTGCGCCCAACCTCAAGCACCAGGCCGCCATGTCGGTGGCCTACGGCGCGGGCCTGCGCGTGAGCGAAGTCGTCTCGCTCAAGGTCGGCGACATCGATGGCGAGCGCATGACCCTGCGCGTGGAGCAGGGCAAGGGCCGCAAGGATCGCTACGCCATGCTCAGCCCGGTGCTGCTGGAGCGGCTGCGCGCCTGGTGGAGGCTGGGCCATGCCCAGGGCAAGATCCGCCACGGTGGTTGGCTGTTCCCGGGCCTGGACCCCACCGATCACGTCACCGCGCGCCAGCTCAACCGCGCCGTGCACCTGGCCGCCGCCACCGCCGGCATCGACAAGCGCATCACGCCACACGGTCTGCGCCATGCCTTTGCCACCCATCTGCTGGAGCAGAAGGTCGATATCCGCGTCATCCAGGTGCTGCTCGGGCACAAGCGGCTGGACACCACCACCCTGTACGCTGCTGTGGCCACCGACCTGCTGCGCCGGGTCATCAGCCCTCTGGATCACACGTCCGCCAAGCCCGCTGGCGAACCAGCGCCCGAACCTGCACCGCAGCCACCAGCCCTGTAGTGGTACGCCATCGTGCAGGCGCGACCCGCCCTGGAGGTCGCCGACATCTTCCGTGCCCATGGATCCGCCTGGCGTGACGCCCAGCGCGGTCACCTGAGCCTGGCGCAGCTCAAGGTGATGTCGGCCATCACCCAGTGCCGCACGGCGGCACTGGGCGGCCATGTCCTGCGCTGCGATGGCTGCGGCCAGGACGAGGTCTCGTACAACTCCTGCCGCAACCGGCACTGCCCGAAGTGCCAGAGCCGCGCGGCTAAGCGCTGGCTAGATGCGCGAGCGGCCGATCTGTTGCCGGTGGAGTACTACCACGTGGTCTTCACGCTGCCGGCGCCGATCGCCGACATCGCGTACCAGAACAAGGCGGCGCTGTACGGCTTGCTGTTCGACATCGCCGCCCAGACGCTGCTGCGTATCGCGGCCGATCCCAAGCACCTGGGCGCCCACATCGGCGCCACGCTGGTGCTGCACACCTGGGGCTCGGCACTGACCCACCACCCCCACGTGCACGGCATCGTGCCAGGCGGCGGGTTGGCGCCCGACGGCAGGACTTGGGTCGCCTGCCGCCCGGGGTTCTTCCTGCCGGTGCGCGTGCTGTCCCGGCTGTTCAGGCGCCGCTTCCTGGAGGAGCTGCAGCGGCTGCACGACGGCAGCAAGCTCAGGTTCTTCGGCGAGCACGCAGCACTGGCCCAAGCCGCTGCATTCAAGGCCTGGCTCGCGCCGCTGCGCAGGTGCGAGTGGGTGGTCTATGCCAAGCGGCCATTCGCCGGACCGCAGGCGGTCCTGGCCTACCTGTCGCGCTACACGCACCGTGTGGCCATCTCCAACAGCCGGCTGCTGGCGATGGACGAGCGCGGCGTCACCTTCCACTGGAAGGACTATCGAGCCAAGGACGGCGCCAAGGGCAAGACGCGTCACAAGGCGATGACGCTGAGCCCGCAGGAGTTCATGCGCCGCTTCCTGCTGCATGTGCTACCGGGCGGCTTCCACCGGATCCGGCACTACGGCCTGCTGGCCAACAGCAACCGGCGGGATAACCTGGCGCTGGCGCGCCAGTTGTTGCAGGTGATACCGCTACCGCCTGAAGCGGTGGCCGACGATGGGTCGGACTCACCACGTCCGACCTTCGTCTGTGCGCATTGCGGCAACGCGATGGTGGTGCTGCAGGTCTTCTTGCGCGACTGCTCGATTCGGGCGCCGCCGGCACCATGACCACACTCGAACACCGCCGATCAACTCGACGCTGGACATGGCGCCCGGTGGGCTGCTGCGTGTGTCGCCTGGTCAGCGTCTGCGCAGGCTCGGCCAAGAGCTCCTGCCGCATCGAAGTGGCACACAGATGGGCGCCTGCGGTCATCGATGCGGTGTCGATGCTCAGTTGCAGGCTGCCAACTCGCGACCCGCGCGTAGAGCAATCGCCATAGCCACCGCGTTCGACAGCTACCGTAGCGGTCGCCGCGGTTTCCTCCCTCGAGGCTTATGCAACACCTGCCCGACAGCAGTGAGGGTGCTCGACCGCCTGTGCGGCTGGGCAGGTGTCACACAAGCCTTAACTGGAGCCGTCACTCAGGACATGGGGCCGGAGGTCCGCTACCGCTGCATGGCTGCCTCCGAGAAGGCAGTACTGGAACTGGATTGACCGCCGCCTGCGTTTCGACTATGTCCCTCGAATTGCCGTCCGATCGCATCAAGACGGTGCGCGCCATCCTCCCAACACTGCGAAAACATCCCGTTCGGCATCGGCTGCCAGATCCGTGGTGGCGTGGTCATGCTTGGGTTCCAGAGGATGTCGCACAGTTCCCCGTTTGCAACTTGCGCTTTTCAAAGCCTCTGCATGAAAGTGTCCCGGCACGAAGTCGACCCCCGACATAGTTAGCCTGAGCGTTCGCGACTATTAAAGAGACGAGCTTCTGCTCCATCGCGCGTTGTACTGACTTTCCTTCGGCGATGGCCTGCTGTCGGACTTGTACCAAGGGTGGCCACCAACTGACCTGGCCAAGAACTGCCACCTCGTCGCACTGAACTTCAGCGCGAACAGACTTGTACCCCGTGGGAAACTGCCCTCTGTCGTCTTCCCAACCGAACCTGTAGATCTTTGGTGCCTTATCTTTCTCGCAATACACCTGCAAGAGAAATTCGATCGGTATTTCGAAGCTGACAGGCTGTCCCTCGTTGTCGTACTCCTTCGGGAAGTGATCCATGAGCGCAGCGTCGAAGCAAGAAGCGAACACGTCCGCCACGAATGCGCCCTCGAGAGGCGGGAGCTCTCTCGAGTCAAAGTTAATGCTCTCGTCGAACGTGCCTTTCGCGAAAGCCATGTCCTCCGGGTCGTTAGCCTTGCAGATGGCGTAGTGCCCGGGAACTCCATAGTCGCTTCCTGCCCAGGTGTAGTGCAGATTGCGCATCTCCTCCCTGAAGCGCTCGACGGTGAACTGCCACATGTGTGGACTTCCCGAATAAGCGACTCCGCACGAAGTCTTGCGCAGGATCGTGAATCTTCGAGACGGATAGCCATGTGGAGAAAAATCAGGAATCGAAAGACTGATCTCTAGCTCGAAAAGCTTCTCGGCTTCGCCCGCTACCGCCTGACGACGGCCATCTGCAGCTCTTGACAACAAAGAATCTGCGAAGAGAAATGCCTTCGTTGGCTTCTTGAGCGCCTCGGCGTAGAGCTGACGTTCCTCCTCCGCCAGTTCCGCTTTGGTCGGAGCAGGCTGGGTGGTCGGCTCGTCGTCTAGGAGACCTACGAACCTACGGTATGAAGACGGCGGGTCGATGTCGAATCCGGCTACAACAATCGTCATGCGCTCTCACTGAGTGAACATTCATTCTCGAACGCCCCACGCCTGAACCGCTACGAAGAGGCCAGCACGTCGCGAACGCTACATTGACCGTCTGAGACGCTCGCTTGGTAGGTCTGTGCAGTACCCAGTTTACTGCCGCAGTGCAGTAGGTTCGGCCGGCGCAAGTCCTCCCAGTTATCTTTGCAGCGAGTGCGGTCTGCTGGGAGCGGGCGCCGAACGTTCGTTCTGCATGCGCTACGTTGCGGACGTTCAGAACACCGCGCTATCGGTCGACAGCATGCAGAAGGTGAGGTCGTCGCTGGGTCTGCCCCATCTCCTAGACCAATACGCCCCGGCGCGTGAGCACATTTATGAACCGGGCGATGACGGTCTGCAGCAGCGTGTGCAACTCTTCGTTGGTGGACGCAGCCGCCTCGATGAAAGTGGGTGCGCCATTGGCGCCGCACCGCTACACCCCGTCCAGCACCAGGCAGCGCATGGACTTACGTAAGATTGATGAGTTTTGCTCGCTATGAGTACGATGCGCGAATACAGAACGGAGGCAGGGGAATGGTCACAGAAGCGGATTTCGCTGAGGCAACACGCTTGCGCCTGCCGACAAGATATGCCTTCCAGAACCGGGACGGCGTAATCGACGCCTCTTGCATCGGGCGTGCGAGCGCGGTTTATCCGGCCACCGTCGTTGCCCATCGATCCCGAGGCCCGAATTTCAAACGCCTCAAGGCGACCACTGAAGACGGCGCTGTCTACGCCATCGATTTGATGGTCAATGGATTTGACTTCACCGATCTGGCTCCCGCCGGGGTGCTACGCGGGACTGATGGTGAGGTTATAGACGGAATACTTGAAATCGCGGATGCGCGCTTCCGGGAAGTCGAAGACAGCTTGGCTGAAGGCAACCGGCTGAGGGCTGAGGCCCATGCATCATGGCGAGGCGGGATCAACTACGTCTCCGAGCTTGTTGCAGTTGAGGGGCACGCCGCTAGGCCTGGCTTGCGCGCACCTCAAATCGGCGCGCTCCACGCGATAGCGGCGCACTGGAGTTTGAGCAAAGACCCGGCCATCATTGTGATGCCCACAGGGACGGGGAAGACGGAGGTCATGCTGGCCATCACCGTCGAATCGCGCGGTGATCGCATCTTGGTCATAGTGCCCACAGACGCTCTGCGGCAGCAGACGGCAGATAAGTTCAGGGAGTACGGGCTCCTGAGGAAATTGGGCATCGTCACTGACGTGCTCAATCCGGTCGTGGGCGTGCTGACAGGAAAGCCCACCGCGGCCCAGTTCGACGCGCTCCGAAGCTGCAACATTGTGGTGACCACGATGGCCTCCATCAGCCGAGGTGATGAGAATGAGCAAAAAGCGTTTGCAGCGCTCTTCAGTGAAGTCTTCTTCGATGAGGCGCACCATGCGCAAGCGACAACCTGGAACAGGTTCTCAAGTTATTGCGCTCATGCTCGAATGCTGTTGTTCACCGCTACGCCATTCCGGGAAGACGGCAAGGCGTTGAACGGGAAGATCATCTACAACTACCCACTTCAGCTTGCCCAGGAGAACGAGTTCTTCAAGCCGATCCAGTTCCTTCAAGTCTTTGAGCCGGACAGCTCTGTGGCCGATCTTCGGATCGCCGGGAAAGCCGTAGAGAGACTGAGGGCCGATCTGGCAAGCGGCTTAGACCACATGCTGCTGGCGAGAGCCAACACGATTGGTCAAGCTAAGGATCTGTTTGACAACATCTACAGCGCAGAGTTTCCGGACCTGAACCCGGTCCTCGTCCACAGCTACACGAAAGGCCGCGAACAGGTTCTTCGGAATATCCGAAGCGGTGAGCACAGGATCGTGATCTGTGTGGATATGTTCGGCGAAGGATTTGACTTGCCACAACTCAAAGTGGCCGCGCTGCACTCCGTCCACAAGAGCCTTGGCATCACGCTGCAGTTTATTGGTCGCTTCGCTCGTGCGGCCGACAATGTCGGGGACGCAAGTTTCGTGGCAAATACTGCTGAAGACGGCGTGCCTGAAGCACTTGAAAGCCTCTATCAAGAAGATGCTGATTGGAACAACCTGCTGTCGGACTTGAGTTATGACGCAATCGACCCGCAAGCGAGGCTGTCGGAGCTTGTGGAAAACCTTCAACCACTGGAGGAAGTTGCGACGGAACTGGAGATATCTACGCTCACGATGAACCCGAAGCTGAGCACGGAGGTGTTTCGCGTCACGGACTTCGACCACACCGGGTATGCAAATGCATTTCGACCAAACCAGGTCATTTATCAGCCGATCTTCAGTCAGCAAGACAAGATGCTGGTCTTCATTGTCAATCAGGAAGACAAGGTTGACTGGACAGACTCCCGTGACATCGTCATCGATACCTGGGACCTTTTTATCGCCTTCTATGATGAGGAAAAAGACCTTCTCTTCATTAACAGTTCCCGCAAGTATTTCGCATGGAAGCTGGCTCAAAGTCTCTCGACTGACCCGCAACCGGTTCGCGATGAGGAGGTGTTCAGGGCTTTCAGCAATCTGCGACGAATGACGCTGCACAGCGTGGGTTTGACGGGCTTGAGCCGGAATGTCAGATACCAGATGTTTGCTGGCCTCGATGTCCGTGACGCTATCGATCCCGTGCTGCAGCAGGACAAGATGAAGTCGAACGTCATGGGCGTTGGCTACGAAGACGGAAAGAGGGTGAGCATTGGGTGCTCACGTAAAGGAAAAATTTGGTCCCTTCAAACGGACTCACTGGCCGGTTGGAGAGATTGGTGCCGAGACCTGGGGATCAAGCTCTCAAACGAGAACATCGAGCCCAACGACTTCCTCAAGCACACCCTCGTCCCTGAGTTACGCAAAGGCGGCGTGCTTCCCGATGAGCACGCGATGATGATCGACTGGCCCGATCAGCTCTTCGAGTTGGCGAGTTTCAAGATCACGGTTGTGCATGGAGAAAACAAATACAGTTTCCATGAGTGTCAGCTAGATCTTGTCGAGTGGACCCCGGCAGGTAACGAGTTTACGTTCAAGCTGAAGGCTGGCAGTGAAGTCGAGACCGTGTTCAAGATGACGCTAGTTCCCGAAGGAGAAGCTCAGGGACTGTTCTATTCGATTGTGCGGGTCGAAGGACCTGATGTCAGCATCGAGGCCTTCAATAAGACTGATCTGGCGGTTAACTTCTTCACTACCAACCCACCTCTCGTACGACTTGCAGATGGCTCGCAACTCTCGGGCGAAATACTGCTGAAACCGCGTGTAGAACTAGCGGAGGTTTATGACCAAGAGTTGATCGCTCCGCTGGCGTGGGGCGACACGCTCCAAAATCAGGAAAGCCGATGGAAAGATGGCGCGCTTCGGCCCCGCTCTATTCAACAAAAATTTATCGAGCACCTGGAGCAAGGGCCTTCGGCGTTCATCATTGATGACGACGATGCCGGGGAAAGCGCGGATGTAGTAGCTATTGAAGATGGGGAGCAGACCATCACTGTGACTTTGTGGCACTGCAAGTATTCCTCTGGAGCCGCGCCTGGAAACCGCGTGAAAGACCTCTACGAGGTCTGCGGCCAAGCGCAAAAATCGACCAAGTGGACATGGAATTTTCCCAATTTGGTTGCTCATCTCACAGAGCGTGAGACCAAGCATCGTGCGGGTCGCCCGACGCGCTTTGTTCGCGGAAGTCTGGACAGGCTCGTTGTGCTGAGAAAGGCGTCGCGACGTAAGTACGTTGTCTTTCGCGTCGGTATTGTTCAACCGGGGCTGTCCAAGGCGGGCATCGAGAATGACCACCTTGCCATTCTTGGCTCTACGAGCCTCTTTCTCCGCACCGTCACAAACCATCCTCTAGTAGTGATATCAAGCTGATGGGGCAGTCGCTGCCGGGCGCTTGCAAGCTGATATCGATCGCAACCATGCTCTTTGGGCTGGTCAGCGAATGGAATGCGATGCAGCGGACGTTCACCGTGGTAAGCCTGGATTTCCGCTATCAGCCTAGAACGGACTTCGTGACCCGAAGGGCCGCTGTGTAGCGACTACAGCCATCGACGATTTACAACCGACTTCACGAAACGAGTCGCCGGCTGACGGCTTCGAAGACCGGTGTCGAGGGGTACTGCGATCGTCCGGCTTCGCGGCCCGAAGCTGCCGCCCCTCAAGGGTGTTCGCATGCTGCTGCGAGAGGGCGTGCGGGTCGGCCGGCGCCAGCTGGGCACGCTCATGCAACGCATGGGCATCGAAGTCCTATGTCCAGAGCCGGGTACCAGCGTGCGCAACCCCCAGCATAAGGTCAACCCCTACCTGCTGCGCAAGGTGGACATCTGTAAGCCCCCGGCGAACCCACCTTCCGCGAGCCGCTTAGCGCCTTGAAGATCGTGTCCACTAATTTTCGGTGGTGGACACGATGGATGTGGTTATCCCGCGCCGGAGTCGGCGCACGCACACGGAAGCATTCAAGCAGTCAGTGATCTCGGCGTGTCGTGAGCCGGGCGTCTCGGTGGCCGGCGTGGCCTTGGCCAACGGCCTGAACGCCAATCAGGTCCATCGCTGGATGCGCGAGCGCGGCGTTGAGCCGCCGAGCCAGCGCAAGCCGGTCGGCGTAGGACTCACTCCATTGGCTGAGCCAGGCTTTGTGCCGGTGCAGCTCGCTCCTGCCATCGAGGCGCCGGTGATTCGCCTCGAGGCGCAGCGTGGCAACGCCCGCGTCAAGCTCGAGTGGCCGCTCCAGGCCGCCGATGCATGTGGGGCGTGGCTGCGCGAGTGGCTCGCATGATCCGCATCGAGGCGCTGTGGTTGTCAGCCGCGCCCTTGGACATGCGCGCCGGCATGGACACGCTGCTCGCGCAGGTGGTGCGCGTGTTCGGCGAGGCCCAGCCGCATCACGCCTACCTCTTCAGTAACCGGCGCGGCACGCGCTTGAAGGTGCTGGTCCATGACGGCTTCGGGGTGTGGCTCGCATGCCGGCGCCTGAACCAGGGCCGGTTTCACTGGACCGAGGGCCAGGGCGGTGTCGCGCTTAACCGGGCGCAGTTCGACGCGCTGGTGCTCGGGCTGCCGTGGCAGCGCCTGGGTGACGGCGGTGTGATCCGGACACTCTGAGCGCGCGCCATCGGCGGATGCCCGGATGGCGGCGGATGCGCGCATCGGACATGATCGATCCATGCCGCTGCCCGCCGACCTCGACCAACTCGATGCCGACACCTTGCGCCGCCTGCTCATCGAGCAGGAGCGTGAGCTCGTGTGGCGTCAGACCAAGATCGAGCGGCTCACGCATGAGCTGGCGCTGCACAAGCGTCATCGTTTCGGCGTGAAGGCCGAGCGCCTGTCGGTCGAGCAGGTGCAGCTCTTCGAGGAAACCGCAGAGGCCGACCTGGCGGCGATGAGCGAAGAACTTGAGCAACTGCAACCCAGTGTCAGCACGTCGGCGCCCAAGGGTCAGCCCCGGCGCAAGCCGCTGCCGCCCGAGCTACCGCGCACCGAGATCCGTCACGAACCCGATTCGACCACCTGCGCCTGCGGCTGTGAGCTGCGCCGCATCGGCGAGGACGTCGCCGAGAAGCTCGACTACACCCCGGGCCGCTTTACCGTCGAGCGCCACATCCGGGGCAAGTGGGCGTGTGCGGCGTGCGAGACGCTGGTGCAGGCGCCGGTGCCCGCGCACATCATCGACAAGGGGATCCCGACCGCCGGGCTGCTGGCCCAAGTGCTGGTGGCCAAATACCAGGACCATCTGCCGCTCTACCGTCAGGAAGGCATCTTCAGCCGGGCCGGGCTGGCGATCCCGCAATCGACGCTGGCCCAGTGGGTGGGCAAAAGCGGCGTGCATCTGCAGCCGCTGGTCGATGCGCTCAAGGCCGATCTGCTGAGCCACCCCGTGCTGCACGCGGACGAGACCCCGGTGGCGATGCTCGACCCGGGTGCGGGCAAGACGCACCGCGCCTATCTGTGGTCCTACAGCGTCGGCGCGTTCGATCCGATCAAGGCGGTGGTCTACGACTTCGCCGACAGCCGCGCGGGCCGCCATGCCCAGGCGTTTCTGGGCGAGTGGCGCGGCACGCTGATCTGCGACGATTACGCCGGCTACAAGGCGCTGATCGCGCTAGGCGTGACCGAAGCCGGCTGCATGGCGCACGCGCGACGCAAGTTCTTCGATCTCACCGCCCAAGGCCAGAGCCAGATCGCCAGCGAAGCACTTGAAGCCATCGGCCAACTGTACGGTGTCGAACGCGAAGCGGCTGAACTCGACCTCGATGCCCGGCAGCACCTACGGGAAACGAAAGCCCGACCCATTCTCGAACGCCTGCATGGGTGGCTGCTCGCGCGGCGCACCCAGGTTCCCAACGGCTCGGGCATCGCCCGCGCCATCGATTACAGCCTCAAGCGTTGGGCCGCGCTCACGCACTACGTCGACGACGGTCGCGTGCCCATCGACAACAACTGGATCGAGAACCAGATCCGGCCCATTGCGCTCGGGCGCAAGAACTGGCTGTTCGCGGGGAGCCTGCGGGCGGGCCAGCGCGCGGCTGCGGTCATGAGCCTGATTCAGTCCGCGCGCCTCAACGGCCACGAGCCCTTTGCGTACCTGAAGGATGTGCTCGAACGGTTGCCGACCCAGCCCTACAGCCGGATTGGGGAGTTGCTGCCGCATCGCTGGCAGCCGGCCGACCGCGCCTGAGCGAGACGGCAAGATGGGTTTGCCGGGTGCTTACGGACATCTGTCGCGCCAACCAGGTCTGGGCTCTGGATACAACCTACATCCGCATGGCCAGGGGGTTCGTGTACCTCACCGCCGTCGTCGATGTAGCCAACCGCCGGGTGCTGGCCCAAAAGGTGGCCATCACGCTGAAAGCCTGCCACGCTTGCGAATTCATCGAGCAGGCATATGCCCGCTTCGGGGTGCCCGAGATCGTCAACACAATTAGGGCAGCCAGTTCACAGTCGAAGACTTCACCCGGGCTGTCCTCGCGCGCGGTTGCCACCTGGCCATGTACGGCAAGGGGGCCTGGAGCGACAACGTGTTTGTCGAGCGCGTGTGGCGAACGATCAAGTACCAGCGGGTGTACCTGCGTGCCTGCGACGACGTGAGTGCGGCCAAGGCGGACATTGCGCATTTCATAGACAGGTACAACACCGAGCAACAACACAGCAGCCAGGGAGACGAGACGCAGGATCGGACCTACTGGGCACTACTGCCGACAATGCGGGAGGCCGCCTAGAATGAAAATCCCTGGTGCGCCCCGAGTTGCCCACAGCGTCGGCCGGTTCGTCGCAAGCGCCGACCGCCGCCGTGGACAACTCTGCACCGCTTCAACCCGCCCGCAGTATCTATATCACTTGGGGTAAAGCTGTTCATGAAAGCGGAGCTACTTAGCTCGGGGGACTCATTGACAAGATTCCCACAAAAAAAGTCAAGAAAGCTAAATCTATGGATATGAGCATCCTCGATTCATACCTCCATAGAAATGACATCGAAGGAGTCATACATGCAGATGCAATATAGCTATCGAGCTATCGACAAAGAGTTTCATGAACCTTGGCAGAGAGCTTTGGGAAATGTGATCGAGCACGCCCTCAAGCCATTGCTCGACAAACACACTAAAGATTCAGCGCAACTTCAAATCGTCCTTGATCGCGACAAGATCAAGCGGCAATTTCTGGCCAGTGGCTATATGCACCTGCCCGGCAAAAAGACTGTCAGCGTTACTGCATCACATGACGAGCTGACGCCCCTCGCGCAGATGCTCGCACAGTCGTTGTTCCGTCAGGCCAAGAAGCATTTTGACCGACTGCATGCTCAGGATCAAATCAAGCGCAAAGCACGACGCGAGCGCTTGCGCGAGCTCAAGGTGCGGATTGCCGCAAAACCCGCATCAGCCGCCCATGAGGCCGAGGCGACCCGAATGCCTCTACTGTCGAAACTTGAGGCTGTCGCAAGGCGTGAGCTGGCTTATCTGCGGGCCGTCGGCGATTTACCGCGCGATTATCCGACGCTGCGCGACGTGGTGGATGAAGCGATTGTCCGAGCTGAGGTGGAATGGCAATCCGTGCCGGGGGAAAAAGAGGCTTACACCGGTCTTTTGAAGCATCTGTTCGCCGTCCTGGATAACGAAGTGGCAAGCAGCCGGCAATTTGGCGAATTCGTTTCTCTGGACGCGCCGGTCGAACCGGATGCCCAAGACGTCGCCGAGGCCATGGTGGAAGAGGAAGTCTTCGAATTTTATCAGCCCGATGACACACTCAGGCTGGCCGATATCATCGCTGACAGTCAGCATCCCGATGCCGCAACGATCGCGGAACAGGAGGAGCTAGTTGATCGGTCGAGCGAGTTCGCTTTTGCATTCGACCTGCTGAAGGACATGCCGCGTTTGTGGCGGCGCATTTTTCTGCTTATCCGTGTGGACGGGCTGGATGCCAGCAGCGTCTCTGAAATCCTGCTGATTCCTAGTAAGGAAGATACTGTCCAAAGGTGGCTCATGCAGGCCGAAGCGTTCATCGCTGCTCATTTGGAAGAGGCCGGAGTAAGCAAAGACGGGAACGATTGGCTCCAAGGCGTTGATTGGTCGGCATTGTCTGTGACCCGAAGCGCGGCAGCCTCACTGTGGTCCAAGGAGGCGAACCATGAAGAATGATCTTCACCTCGTCTGTCCGCATTGCCAGTCCATCAACCGCGTACCGACTGCGAAGCTATCGGAACATCCCAACTGCGGCCGCTGCCAGCAGCCCTTGTTCACGGGCGAACCCATCGAGTTGACCACGGCGACGTTCTCGCGCCACGTGGAGCGCAGCGACCTGCCACTGTTGGTCGATTTCTGGGCACCTTGGTGCGGGCCGTGCAAGATGATGGCCCCGCAGTTCCAGCAAGCGGCGCGCCAGCTCGAACCCAGGGTCAGGCTGGCCAAGGTCAATACCGAGGCAGAACCCCACCTGGCCGCGCAGTTCGGCATCCGCAGCATTCCGACGCTCGCCCTGTTCCAGGGTGGGCGGGAGATCGGGCGTCAGGCCGGCGCCTTGGGCGCGCAGGACATCGTGCGCTGGGCATCTGCACAGGTGGGGCGCTGACCGATGCAGGACTTGCTCGGCGCCACCCTGATCCTGCTGGCGGCATGCAGCCTCGCGGCGGTGGCGACGGCGGCGTTCAGAGTACCCGCCTTGCTGGGTTACCTCGCCGTCGGCGCCTTGCTGGGCCCGTCGGTCAGCGGTGTAGTCGCGCCGGGAGAAGCGCTTGATTTTCTGTCCGAGCTGGGCGTGGCCCTGCTGCTGTTCATGGTTGGGCTGGAGTTCTCCCTCGGGCACTTCTGGCTTTCCCGTAAAACCGTATTGGCGGCCGGCAGCTTGCAGATGATCGCTGTCGCCACGCCACTGACCTTGATGTTGATGTGGCTGGGACAGCCAGTTCAGAGCGCTGCGTTGCTCAGCACTGCGGCGGCCATGTCGTCCACGGCGCTGGTCAGCCGGCAGTTGGCCGACCAGGGTGAACTCACCACACGCCATGGCCGCAGCGCCATCGCCGTGCTGGTCTTTCAGGATCTGGCCAGCGTGCCCCTGTTGGCCTTGCTGGCGATCTGGGCGCGCGGCGAGTCGCCGAAGGTCGAGAGCATGCTGCTCGAAGTGTTGGGCGTGCTGATGTTGTTCGCGGCAGCGGCCCTCGCCTCCCGTCGTCTGTTGCATGGCCTGCTGGGCTGGGTGGCGCGGCAGGGCCACGAAGAATCCTTCGTGCTGGTTTCCTTGTGCGTGGTGGTGGCTGCCGCCGCTGCTGCACACGCGGTCGGCGTATCCGCCGCCCTGGGTGCGTTTTTGGCCGGCATGGTGCTGGGCGAGAGCGACTTCCGTCACCACATGGAAAGCCACCTCAAACCGTTTCGCGATGTGTTGTCGGGGGTGTTCTTCGTGACCATCGGCCTGCAGTTGGACGGAGCGCAGATTCTTTCGGCACCACTGGCGGTGTTCGCGTGGCTGGCAGTGCTGGTACCGGTCAAGATCGGGCTCAACACCCTGGCCTTGCGGGCGACGCGCCTGTCCGCCCTCGATGCCTGGCGCACGGGCATAGCGTTGGGGCATGGCGGCGAGTTCGCCCTGCTGTTGTTGGGCATGGTCTTGCAGCAGCATCTGATCCCCGCGACCGTCGTACAACCCATGCTAGTTGCGCTGGTGCTCAGCATGGCCCTGGCACCGCTACTGATCCGCCATCACGATGTACTTGCCCGGTTCTTGAGCCGCACCGGCGGCGTCATTCAGCCACCCCAGGCTGAAGAAGTTGAGATCACCGCGCAGACAGCGCGATATCGAGACCACGTCATCATCTGCGGCGCGGGCGAGCTTGGCCTGACCGTCAGTGAGATTCTTCGCCACGCCGGCGTGGCGCATCTGCTGCTGGAGGCGGACGCGCAGAAGGTCGAGGCCGCGCGTGCCGCCGGCGCGCCGGTGTTCCATGGCGATGCCAGTCGGCCCGATACCTTGCTGGCTGCCGGCTTGACGCATGCGCACATGGTGGTGCTGACGTTCGCCCATGCCCAGCAAGCGTTGCGCATCGCCCAGGCGATTGCCGAGCGCCGTCCGGCGCTGACCTTGTGGGTGTCATGCAGAAGTACGACCGCGGCCGATGCATTTCGCGCCATGCCCAACGTGCGCGTGTACCAGCAATCCTTTGCCGCAGCTATTGGGCTGGCGGAACAGGTGATGTCGACGCTTGGCATGTCGACCGAGCTGATTGAAGGACACATCAGCGCAATGCGCCGCCGTCTCGACAGCAGCCGTTTTCCAGGGAGTTCATCGTCATGAAATCAACACGCCTTAACTCATTTCAGGTCTTGCGCGACCAATTGGCCATCATGAGTTTTTACGAGCGCTTCGAGCAGGTCGTCGCGCTCGTGCTGTCGGCGGTGATTGCCGTCATCATCGTGGTGTCGCTGTTCCAGCTCATCTCCATCGTCTTCACGCTGCTGGTTCTCGATGCCTTCAATCCCCTGGATCACAAGGTATTCCAGAGTGTGTTCGGCATGATCATGACGCTCTTGATCGCGATGGAGTTCAAGCATTCCATCGTGCGCGTGGCGCTGCGTCGGGACAGCATCATCCAGGTCAAGACCGTGATCCTCATCGGCCTGATCGCGCTGGCGCGCAAGTTCGTGATCCTCGACCCCGAGGCGAGCCCTGGCAAGATCGCCGCGCTTGCAGGCGCCACGCTGGCGCTTGGTGCCACTTACTGGCTGCTGCGCGAGCGCGACGACCGCGCCGCCGAGACCTCTGAGCATGACCCGTCATCATCCCAGTGATCCGCGCACGGCGCTGTTGCAACACCGCTGGCTCAACCGCCTGCAGACCGGGCTGTTGGTCCTGACCCTGGTCGGGATCGCAGCCGTAGCAGGGAGACTGCCGTTTGGGGAAGGCGGCCTGTGGCTCGCGCTGTTTGCCGTTGCAGGTGCGTTGCTGCTGGAACCGGTAGCCGCGTCGGCGCTGAGCTTGCGCCTGTACCGCGTACGGGCCTTGCACCCGCAAGAAGCCCACGAGATGTGGGCCCTGTTGCGCGAGCTGCCCGCCCGTGCCGGTTTGCCCGCCACGCCGGTGCCGCACTATGTGCCCAGTGCCGTCGTCAACGCCTTCGCCACCGGATCGAAGCAGGAGGCATCGATCGCCCTCACCGATGGCCTGCTGCGCAGCCTGAGCCCACGCGAGCTGGCGGGTGTGCTCGCGCACGAGATCGCGCACATCGCCAGTGAGGATCTGCGCGTCATGGGGCTGGCGGATTCCGTCAGTCGCTTCACGAGCCTACTGGCCCTTATGGGACAGATCGCGATCCTGCTGAGCCTGCCCGCGCTGCTGGTTGGCGCGGCGGAGGTCTATTGGCCTGGTTTATTGTTATTGGCCGCATCGCCCCAGCTGGCCCTGCTCGCACAGCTCGGCTTGTCTCGCGTGCGTGAGTTCGACGCTGACCGCCTCGCGGCGGAACTGACGGGCGACCCGCAGGGGCTGGCGTCCGCGCTGGCGAAAATCGAGCGGGTCAGCCGCTCCTGGCGTGCCTGGCTGTGGCCGGGATGGGGCAATCCCGAGCCCTCCTGCTTGCGCACGCATCCGGCAACGCAAGAGCGTATCGCACGCCTGCTGACGTTGGCGCCTGGGCCAGCATCAGCGTTGCCATTCCACGCGCCCCATTTCTTGCCGGAATCCGCTGTGACGCCGCGCCCGCCGCGCTGGCACCCGAGCGGGCTGTGGCGCTGATTGCCTATCAACAGGAGACTTCTCATGGCCTACCCCGACCCGTACCCACGCCCCGCACCGGACCCCTTCATCCGGCGCTGGCTCTTCATCACCGCCTGTATTGCCACGCTCATGCTGCTGTGGCAGTTCCTGCCCGCCATCGAGGCCTGGTTCAGTCCGCGCGAGGCGGCAGAACGCACTGTGACGGCGCGTGGCGATCTGGCGGCGGACGAGAAAGCCACCATCGAACTGTTCGAGAAATCGCGCGCCTCGGTGGTCTACATCACTACCGCACAATTGGTACGCGATGTCTGGACGCGCAACGTCTTCTCCGTGCCGCGCGGCACTGGCTCGGGCTTCATCTGGGACGACGCCGGCCACGTCGTCACTAACTTCCACGTCATCCAGGGCGCGTCCGAAGCCACCGTCAAACTGGCCGACGGCCGCGACTACCAGGCCGCACTGGTGGGGACGAGCCCCGCGCACGACATCGCTGTGCTCAAGATCGGCGTCGGTTTCAAGCGCCCGCCGGCCGTGCCGGTCGGCACCAGTGCCGACCTCAAGGTGGGTCAGAAGGTGTTCGCTATCGGCAACCCCTTCGGCCTGGACTGGACGCTCACCACCGGCATCGTCTCCGCGCTCGACCGCTCGTTACCCGGAGAAGCGGGCGGCCCGGCCATCGATCACCTGATCCAGACCGACGCCGCCATCAACCCTGGCAACTCCGGTGGGCCGCTGCTCGATTCGGCAGGAAGGCTCATCGGCATCAACACGGCGATCTATAGCCCCTCCGGCGCCTCGGCCGGGATTGGTTTCGCCGTGCCGGTGGACACCGTCATGCGCGTAGTCCCGCAACTCATCAAGACCGGTAAGTACATCCGTCCGGCGCTGGGCATTGAGGTGGACGAACAGCTCAATCAGCGCCTGCTGGCGCTGACTGGAAGCAAGGGCGTGTTCGTGTTGCGTGTTACCCCTGGTTCGGCAGCGCACAAGGCCGGCCTCGCGGGTGTCGAAGTCACGCCGCAAGGCATCGTGCCGGGCGACCGCATCATCGATGTTGATGGCCAGGCGACGGACGATGTGGCCAAGCTGCTCGCGCGGCTAGACGACAGGAAGGTCGGCGATGTGGTGGTCTTGTCAGTGGAGCGGGCCGGCAAATCGCGCGAGGTGCGTGTGGAGCTGCAACCCGGGAATTGATTGAACTGAACCTGTGGATCAGGCGGTAGTGCAGCGTCGCGGCGATTGAGGTTCTCAGGTCTTCGGCCAGGTAGCGTTCCGCCTCAACCTCCGTAATTTTCGGATGCGATCTGCCTATCCGAATAGGCAAGCATGCAACGCCGGAACCTCTTGCCAATCATCGAAGGAGAAAGCGAGGCGCAATCCGCATGAGGTGGACGCAGGCCAGGAACGAGGCAAACAGGAGGCCGCATTGGAACTCAGACTACTGCGCTATTTCGTTGCGGTCGCGGAAGAACTGCATTTCGCGCGAGCGGCCGAGCGCCTTGGCGTAGAACAATCGCCTGTGTCGCGCGCAATGCGAAATCTCGAAGCCACGCTCGGCGTGCAGTTGTTCGACCGCAGCGCGCACCAGACGCGACTGACCTGGGCCGGTCAAGTGTTCCTCGGTGAGTGCCGGCGCGTGCTGGCCACCGTGGAGCAGGCGGTGAGTGCCGCAAAGGCGGCGGCGCAGGGCTATCAGGGTTATCTGCGCATCGCCATCTGCGACAGCTTGGCGCAGCCCCACATTGCCACCTTGCTGGCGCGCAGCCGCGAGGAAGAGCCCGAACTGGAGATTCGCGTCTTCGAGCTGCCTTTCGCGCAGCAGCTCAAGGGCCTGCACAACGATCTGCTGGACATCGGTTTTGCGCTGTCGGACGCGGTGAGTGAAGGCCTTGTCGCCGAGCCCGTGTGGACCGATCCTCTGTCGGTGATCGTGCCCGTGCGCCACCCCTTGTTGGCGCACGCGGAAGTGCCATTGGATGAAGCCTTGAAGTTTCCGTTGGTACTGTGCCATCCGGACGCGGGATCGGGCTGCCACCACCAGATCCAGGCGGTGCTTCAAGGTGCGTCCAAGCCACTCAAGCTGGTAGATCAGGTGACGAGCCTAGGCGTGATGCTGACTCTGGTCGGTGCCGGTTATGGCCTAGGTTTCGCCATTGCCTCGCAGGTGCAGACCCTGAACCGCCCCGACATAACCGTTCGCCCCTTGGCCGGCACGCCGCCCATGCTGTCCACCTACCTGCTGCGCCGCAGCGCCGAACCCTCTGAGCCCATGAAGCGGTTTCTGCAGCGCGCCCGCGAGGAGTTCCTGCCAAAGGGAGATGAACCGGCCTCGTGACGTTGAGCGCTCGGGTACATTGGCTACTGCTGGCTGTCCATGGCTCGCACTGGACTTGCTCGGAGCGCGCGTTGACCAAGCGTGGTTTTTCAGTCCATAATTATGTCCATCTCGGTTCGCCGAGTGCGGAAAACTCGTTATCAATCAACGAGTTGGGAACACGATGATGTTCCCATCACCCGCTCCATCTCTCTCCTCCGATATTCGACTGTGATTTTGGGATCGGTCCCAAGGTCTGACGCCCAAGAATCGAGGTGCCCGCAATGACCGACGACGAAAAAGCGATCCGGCAGGTTGTAGAGACCTGGATGGCTGCGAGCAAGGCAGGCGACCTCGCAACCGTTCTGACCTTGATGACCGACGACGTGGTGTTCTCGGTGCCGGGGCAGGAGCCGTTTGGCAAAGAGGCGTTTGCGGCGCTCTCTCAAAGCATGGGCGACATGCAGATCGAGGGTACGAACCAGATCGTCGAGTTGCAGCTGCTGGGAGACTGGGCGTTCATCCGTAACCGCATCGAAATGACGGCCACGCCGCCCGGCGGAAACTCCGTGCGGCGTTCGGGATACACGCTGACGCTTCTGCGTAAAGAGTCCGACGGCAAGTGGCGGCTTGCGCGCGACGCCAACCTGCTGACGGTTCAACCCTGATTGAAGGCTGTGGCCGCCTATGCGCAGGCGCCCCAGCCTCCCAGCGGTCTACAGATGGAAATCGCCCGCGGCTTCCGGCTGGTAAAGCACTTTCCTGATTCCGATCCGGCGAGTCCGGTCTGAAATCCGCCAGTCGATGGCGTCCCCTTCCTGATAGCCCAGGATGGCGGCGCCGACGTCGGAACACACGGAAAATTTTCCGGCGCTGCTGTCGGCGTCTTCCGGGTAGACCAGGGCTACTTCCATTTCTTCGTCGTCCAGCTGCAGCAAGGCCCTGGAGTTCATCGTGACGACATTCCGTGCCACCTGCTGCGGCGCGACGACGATGGCTCGTTCAAGCTCGTGCTCGAGTTCGACAACAGCCGGGCCTTGCTCGAGTTCGATCAGCTCCTTGAGCCGTGCCTTGTCGATCTCAGTGACGTAGATATCCGTGGAGTCGACAACGACGCCTTCGCGCAACAGCCGGAGATAGCGCCCCGCGGTCATGGAAAACGACTTCAGTGTCGGCGTTTCGGTCTCAAGCAGAAAGCCGCTGCGCAGAAAGGTCTTCAGCGAGCGTGCGTTGTCCGGGTGGATCTTGGCGATGAGCTTTTCGGCTCGCATGTCGAGGAAGGCCAGCTTCATGCCTTCGCGGATCGTGCTTGCCCCCAGGTTCCGGCCCCAGTTGTCGCAGTCTCCGATCACCAGGACGATTTCGCAGTCGGGGCCGGTCTTGACCAGGCGCACGAAGCCCACCGGGACGTCGCGCCTGTCATAGGCCATGAAGAAGCGGCCGCCCTGGTTGAACAGATGGGTCAGGATCGGCAGTTGCGTCCGATCGATGGCTTGCTCGATGAAGCGGGAGACATTGCGCGAATCGCTCAGATAGCAGGTGACGCGCTCGTCTTCCAACCAATCCATCAGCGTCAGCGCGTGCGTCCGGGTAATTTCCGGGCACAGCGAAATGAAAGGCTTGTTCATCTTCACCACACTCATTCGTAAAGGATGAAAGCCCTTCATGGCGATGGCCATGACGGTTCTTTCGGCAAACCCGGCATTTTAGGACGGAATGCGGATGGATGCTGGGCAGGCCGGGAACGGGCGTCGCTTGCAAGGCCGCAGGGGCGTGTCAGATCGCATGAACCCTGCGCCTGCGCATGATCCACCGCCAGGCATCCGCGAACAGTTTCGCCGACACGGCAAAAGCGATCAGCACGGCCGCGCCAGCAAGCGTGGGCCATCGATCAGCCCAGGACTGCTCGAACACCAGGAGGACGAACACGTGCCCCAGCGCGGCCATCAATGGCGCGCCGATCATCCATCCCGCGACAAACCAACGGTCGTGGCGGGTGAAGACCTTCGCGAAACTGAGGTGATAGGCCACGCGTGCGACGTAATAGGACAGCACCAGGGTCAGGAAAATGAGTGCGATGCCAGCAAGCGTAAAGTCCTCGGATACGCGGACCTTGTGCCAGCTTTGAAGCATCGGGTCGCCGATCAGAATCCATTGGTCTACCGGCGGATCGTAGTGCACGATCGGAATGATTCCGACACCGCGTGCAAGCCACGACAATCCATGGAAGCAGTACCAGGCAAAGACGATCGAAGCTGCCGCGCCGAACAGCATACGCAGTTTGTGACTAGCCACTGCAGTAATTCCCATCGCGCTTGAAGTTCCCTGAGTATTCCACGAATACTCCTGGCGTTCTCGGCAACCAGTCTCTAGGCCTCGCTTCCATACTGCTCCATCTTCCACCGCGCCCGCGGCCCCCGCTGCGTGTATTCGCGCCGATAATCCGCCGGCGTTACGCCGAACTTGCGCTTGAAGGCGCGGCGAAAGGCTGCGACGTCCAGATAGCCGCAGTCATTGGCTATGTCCTCCACCGAACGCAGTGTCACTTCCAGCCACATCTGGCTCTTTCTCATCCGTATATCGGTGAGGAATTCATGCGGCGTGATCGCCAAATGCGTCCGGAAAAGGCGTGCCAAGGTTCTTTCACTGACCGCCGCATGTTGCGCGGCGCCGCCTATCGTCACGGCTTCCTGCGCATGCGCCAACAACCACTGCACGGCGCGATAGAGCGGGCTGTCCCGGGTGAGGCCGCTGACCTTCTCTATGGGCAGCGTCGACGCGATGATCTGCCGCGTGGGATCGAAGACGAGCTTGTCGCGCGATGCGCCGGCCAGTCCGGCGATGCCCGTGCGCTCCATCAGTTCAAGCACGCAGTCATAGGCCAATGAAGGCGTTCCGGCCAGCAGGATTCGCTCGCTGGCCCAGACAATCGGATCGTTGGCGATGGCCAGGTCCGGATGGGTCCGCGCGAAGCCGGACTGGTACGCCCATTGCACCGGCGTCTGCATCTTGTCCAGTACGCCTGCCGCCGCAACCAGCCAGACGCCGGTGCCGACCGCGCAGACGTAGCGTTTGTCCGCCACGGCGCTACGGATTTCGTGCAGCACGGCTTCGTTGCTTGCCACGCTGGCGCGCAGCTGCGGCACCGAGACCGTTTCCAGGGGCGGCACGAAGATGGCGCGCTCCATCGCCGAGTCCGGCGCGCCCGGCGGCATGAAGCATAGGTGTTCCGCTTCCGCCGATAGGTCCACTTCCGCGCAGCGCCACGTCACCACATGGCCGCTCGCTTGCCCGCTGCGGCTGCGGGCAATGCCGTTGGCGGTGCGGAACGTATCGATCGCGGCATGGATGGGGCCGTTCAATCTGCCGGCTGGCAGCAGCAGTTCCACATGCAGAGGGTAGTTGTCTGGAGCGGCACCCATGATGTCTGTTTGGAGCGCGGTCTTTCCGCGGAGGATCGAACAAAATCAACACGCAAATATTAGATCAACCGCGTCCTCCAAGGAGCTTATCCGTGCCCTATGCAACCGCGTCCGACGACACCCGCATCTACTACGAAACCTATGGCGAGGGCGCACCCGTCCTGTTCATCCATGGCGGCGGCGGCAACACCATCTGCTGGTATCAGCAGGTGCCTTTCTTCGCCCGGAAGTACAAGGTCATCGTGATGGACTTGAGGGGTTTCAAGAACTCTCCCTGCGCGCCGGAACGCAACCATCCGCGGCATTACCCCGCAGACGTGCTGGCCATACTGGACCAGGAAGGCATAAGCAACGTGAACCTAGTGTGCCAGTCGCTGGGCGCATGGGCCGGCCTGCCGCTGGCCGTGAAGCATCCGGAGCGCGTCCAGACGCTGTTCATCAGCGGCTCGCCGACGCCGGCCTATTCGCCCGAGACCTGGGAAATCCTGCGCAAGGCCGGCAAGACCTTCGACGACGGGCGCCACGACCTGCGCAGCAAGAGCATCGGCTGGAACCGCAAGAACGTCGAGGCCCGGCCCGAGATGCTGCACCTGTACGGCTGCATCAAGGCGCTCAACCCCAAGGGTTTCCTGGCGCTGACCATGCAGGCCGACGACGTCAAGATCCATCCCGCCGAGTTCGAGGGCTACCGCGTACCCACTTTGATGACCGGTGGCAGCCACGACGATTTCCTGACTCCGGAAAGCCACCATCTGGTCGCGAAGCTGTTGCCTGGCAGCAGCAAATACACCTTTGAAGGCTCAGGCCACTCTCCTTACTTCGAAACGCCGGACGAATTCAATCGCGTGGTGCTCGAGTTCCTGGACGCACACAACTAGTTCCTGATCCTGCAAGAAGGAGACAACATGGCTGCCATCAAGAAAACACTGGGATTCGGGCTGGCTGGCGTCATGGCGCTGGCCAGCGTCGCCGCCATGGCGCAAACCGGTTATCCGAACCGGCCCATCCGCTGGATCGTTCCCTCGCCGGCCGGCGCGCCTATCGACGCCATCGGACGCAAGCTGGGCGAACTCATGTCCGCGCGGCTCGGCGCGTCCATCGTGATAGAAAACAAGCCCGGCGCCGGCAGCACCATCGGCGCTACGGAAGTCGCGCGGGCCAAGCCCGACGGCTACACCTTGATGCTGAGCGTGGGCGACGCGCTCATTTCTTCGGTCGTGACCATGAAGGTGCCTTATGACCCGCAGCGCGACTTCACGTTGATCAGCAAGATTGCCGCATCAGGTCCTGTGCTCATCGCGAACAAGTCCATGCCGGCCGGCGACCTGGCCGGGGCGGTCAAGGAGGCCCAGGCGGCGCAGGTCCCTCTGGCCTATGGGTCATATGGCCCGGGCTCATACCCGCAACTGATCATGGAGAGCCTGGCCAGGCAGTCTACGGTGAAGTTCATCGAAGTCCCCTACAAGGGCTCGCCGCCGGCGATGACCGATCTGCTGGGCGGACAACTGGCGTTTACCTTCACGTCCACCAGCATTGCGGCGCCCATGATCGCGGACGGCAAGGTCAAGGCCATCGCCGTCATCGGCGACAGGCGTTCGGCGCTGCTGCCTGAGGTCCAGACCTTCGCCGAAGCGGGATACGACGCCTTCATATTCAAGAACAAGGCCTGGGTCGGCCTGAGCGGCCCTGCCGGCATGCCTGCGGACGTTGTGCAGAAGCTTGCTGCGGCGGCCCAGCAGGTGGTGCGGGATCCAGAGTTCGGCAAGTATCTGGAGAACATCGGCTTCGACGCCGTGGGCAATACGCCAGAGGAGTTCCTGAAGGAGTATCGGGAGGAGTATTCGGTTGTGCCGGGGCTGATCAAGGAGTTGGGCGTGGCGGCGCATTGATCAGCGGGCTTATTTGATGGCGGGTGGATATCGGTGGCCTCTGATATTCATTCGATATCAATTCTCAAATTCTTAATATTAGACAGCCCTGCGAAGCACGCCTAAAGTCATCCGCTGGACCATACGGCCAGGACCGCCACCTAGAGCGGCCGGCCATCCACGCAAAGGAGACTTCCATGCAGCACCGCAGACAAATGCTGACGGCCATGTTGGCCGTGGCCTTGCTCGGCGCCGCCGGCCATCAGCCCGTCGCGCACGCCGAGACCTTCCCGTCCCGGCCGATCAAGTTCGTCGTGCCGTTCGGCCCGGGCAGCGGCACCGATACGTCGGCCCGCTATTTCGCCCGCCAGCTGCAGGAACTGACCGGGCAACCGGTGGTGGTGGAGAACAAGCCGGGCGCCAATGGCTTCATCGCGGTGAAGAACGTGCTGTCGGCGCCGGCGGATGGCTACACGGTGTTCATCGGCAGCAATTCGACGCTGGCGGTCAATGCGGCGCTGTTCAAGGCGCTGCCGTACGACCCGGTCAAGGATTTCGCGCCGCTGACCATGATGATGCGTTCGCCCGCCATGCTGGCCGTCAGTCCGCAGGCGCCGTACGGTACCCTGAAGGATCTGATCGCCTACGCCCAGGCCAATCCCGGCAAGGTGAACTTCGGCGCCGGTTCGGCTGGCTATCAGCTGATGGGCGAATTACTGAACGACAGCGCCGGCCTGAAGACGGTACATGTGCCGTTCAAGGGCGCCGGCGACGCCATCATGGCTGTGGCCGGGGGCACGGTGGACTACACGTTCGCCGAGGTGACAGCGGTGCAGGAACTGGCCAAGGACGGCCGCGTGAAGGTGGTGGCGGTGGCGTCGGACCAGCGTGTCGGGACTTCACCCGACGTGCCGACCGCGACCGAGGCCGGCCTGCCAGGATTCGAAGCCTATACCTGGGTTGGCGCGATGGTCAGCGCCAAGACCCCGGCTGAACAGACCGGGCGCCTGGCCGAGCTGTTCACGCGCATCTCCAAAATGCCCGAAACCCGTGCTTTCTATGAACGCCTGGGCGCCACGCCGATGACGGGCGGACCCGCGCAGATGCACGAATTCCAGCAGAAGGAAATCGCGCTGTGGCAGCGCATCGTCAAGAAGGCGAACGTTCCCCAACAATGAAGGAAGAGGCGAGCATGACGTCGCAAGCCCTGCAGAACGTGAAGGTGCTCGATCTGTCGCGCGTGCTGGCCGGCCCCTGGGCTACCCAGACGCTGGGCGACCTGGGCGCGGAAGTGATCAAGGTGGAGCGGCCGGGTACGGGTGACGATACCCGCGCCTGGGGGCCGCCTTACGTGACCGATCCGGCGGGGCAGCCCACGGGCGAGTCCGCCTACTACATGTGCGCCAACCGCAACAAGCAGTCGGTCGGCATCGATTTCACCAAGCCCGAGGGGCAGGAACTGGTGCGGCAGCTGGCGCAGCAATGCGACGTGTTGATCGAGAACTTCAAGACCGGCGGGCTTGCGCAATACGGCCTGGACTATGCCTCGCTGAGCGAGCTGAATCCCAGGCTGGTGTATTGCTCGGTCACCGGCTTTGGCCAGGATGGCCCGTATGCGCACCGGGCCGGCTACGACTTCCTGATCCAGGGCATGGGCGGCCTGATGAGCATCACGGGCCACCCCGATGGCACGCCCGGAGGCGGTCCCATGAAAGTGGGCGTGGCGCTGACCGACATCCTGACGGGACTGTATGCCAGCACCGCCATCCTGGCCGCGTTGCAGGCGCGCGCGCACACCGGGCGCGGCCAGCATATCGATCTGGCCTTGCTGGACGTGGGCGTTGCCTGTCTGGGCAATCAGGCGATGAACTATCTGTATGGCCAGCAAACGCCGCGCCGCATGGGCAACGCGCATCCGAATACGCTGCCGTATCAGGACTTTCCCACGGCGGACGGGCACATGATCCTGGCCGTCGGCAACGATGGGCAATTCGCCCGGCTGTGCGCCGCCATAGAGCGGCCGCAATGGGCCGAGGACGAGCGCTTTGCGCGCAATGCGGCGCGGATCGCTCATCGCGACGAACTGATCGATGGCTTGCGCGCCATCACCGTCACCCGCAGCACGCGCGACTGGGTGGCGCTGCTGGAGCAGCACGGCGTGCCTTGCGGACCCATCAACAGCGTCGCGGACGTGTTCGAGGATCCGCAGGTCCAGGCGCGCGGCCTGCGCATGAGCATGCAGCACCCGCAGGCGGGCGAAGTGCCGCTGGTCGCCAGCCCCATCCGCCTGTCGGATACGCCGGTCAGCTACCGCCACGCGCCGCCGCAGCTGGGCCAACATACCGACGCCGTCCTGGCCCGCCTGCTGGGCCTGAGCGCGGATACCCTGCACACGCATCGAATCAATGGAGTCCTGGGATGAGCAGTCTGAATTCACTGGCGTTGCCGCTGACGCGCATTCCTCCCGAAGACGAGGCCCTGCGCCCCGCCGTCCGCGCCTTCCTGCAGGAAGCGGTGCGCGACATGCCGGCGCATGTCCGGGCGCGCTCCTGGGGCGGCTACGACACCGCGTTCAGCCGCCGCGTGGGCGAACGCGGCTGGATCGGCCTGACCCTGCCGCGCGAGTATGGCGGCGGCGGACGCAGCGCATTCGCGCGCTATGTGTTGGTGGAAGAATTCCTTAATGCCGGCGCGCCTGTCGGGTCGCACTGGATTGCCGACCGGCAGAGCGCGCCGCTCATCCTCAAGTACGGCACGGAAGCGCAGAAGCGCTTCCACGTTCCCCGCATCTGCCGCGGCGAGTCGTTCTTCTGCATAGGCATGAGCGAACCCAACTCGGGCTCGGACCTGGCCAGCGTGCGCACGCGCGCGGTGCCGAACGACCGCGGCTGGTTGCTCAACGGCCAGAAGATCTGGACCACCAATGCCCATCACTGCCAATACATGATCGCGCTGGTGCGCACCTCGGGCGGACCGGAGGACCGGCATAAGGGCTTGTCGCAGGTGATCGTCGACCTGTCCCTGCCCGGCGTGACGGTGCGGCCGATCGAGGACTTGTCGGGCGACAGCCACTTCTGCGAAGTGTTCTTCGACAACGTGCAGCTGGACGCTGATGCGCTGGTGGGCGACGAGGGGCAGGGCTGGGAACAGGTCACGGCCGAACTGGCGTTCGAACGCAGCGGTCCGGAACGGCTGTACTCCAGCATTGTGCTGTTCGATCAATGGCTGGACTATGCGCGCCAGCCGGCCAATCGCACGCCCTCGGCCCAGCGGCTGGCCGGCAAGGTGCTGGGCCAACTGACGCCGCTGCGGGCCATGTCGGTATCGGTGCAGGAGAAGCTGACGCGCGGCGCCAGCCCCATCGTGGAGGCGGCGCTGGTCAAGGAGCTGGGCACCACGCTGGAACAGATGATCCCCGCCTGGATCGCGGAAGACCTGTATTCGCGCGAGGCCGAGGACATTCCGGTGGAATTGCTGATGACCTTGAAATACGTGACGGAGGCTTCGCCTTCGTTTTCCCTGCGGGGCGGCACCCGCGAGATCCTGCGCGGCATGATCGCGCGCGGCCTGGGCCTGCGTTGAAGGAGCATGACATGAGCGACAACGATCTGTACGCCGATGCCGCGCGCCAGGTGCTGGCGGACCATTGCACGCCGCAGGCGGTGCGCGATATCGAAGCAGGCGGCGACGCCGCCGGCAGGCTCTGGCAACAGCTGGAGGATGCTGGCCTGGCCGACGCGCTGGTCGGCGAGGAAGAGGGGGGCTCCGGGCTGAGCCTGGACCAAGTATTCGGCGTGTTGGAGCAATGCGGCGCCCACGCGCTGCCCTTGTTGCTGGGCGAAACCATGATCGGGCGCGCGCTGCTGCCGGCGGCGCTGCGGCCGGCTGGCAGCATTGCTTTGGCACGCGGCGTGCAACAGGCGGATGGCGCCTGGCATTGCGCGCTGGTGCGCGGCGGCGCGGTGGCTGACAGCGTGCTGGTGCAGACGGGTGATGCCTGGCGCCTGCTGGACGTCGCGCAGGCTCGCAAGCAGCCGCAAGCGCTGGCATTGGACGCCGCCATGAGCTGGACGTCGGTCCAGGTCGCGGCAGCGTCGCCGGCGCCGATGGACGCGGCTATCGACCTCCGTACCCTGCAGGCCAGCGTGGTCGCGCCGCAGATGGCGGGCGCGCTGGGCAGCGTGCTGAAGCGCACCCTGCAATATGCCAATGAGCGCCAGCAGTTCGGCCGGCCCATCGGCAAGTTCCAGGCCATCCAGCATCAACTGGCCGTCATGAGCGAACACGTCTGCGCTGCCCGCATGGCGGCGCAGGTCGGCTGCCATGCCGACGGCGTGGCGCCGGACCGGCTGCGGGTGGCGGTCGCCAAGGCGCGCTGCAGCGAGGCGGCGCTGGTGGTGTCCGAGCTTGCGCACGCCGTACATGGCGCGATCGGCTTCACGGAAGAATACGACCTGCAACTCTACACGCGCCGCTTGCATGCCTGGCGTCAGACCGCGGGCAGCGAGGCCTACTGGCAGGACGTGGCGGGCGAGGCGCTGTTCGCGCACGCAGGGCCAACCCTGGACCTGGTGCGCACGATTACCGACGTCCCGGCGTAAGCCTGGCTTTCAGGAGACACTTGCATGGCTTTTCTGCAAATAGAGCGCGACCGCGGCATTGTCGTCGCCACCATGAATCAGCCGGAGACACGCAATGCGCTGACCGGCAACACCGCCATCGAAGAGATCGTGCAGTTGTGCGCGGACATCCGCCAGGACGCCGGCGTGAAGGTGCTGATCCTGACCGCCGCCGGGCCGATCTTCAGCTCGGGCGGCAACGTCAAGGACATGCGCCGCTTTTTCGACGATGCGCTGACTCCCGAGCGCATCTGCGAGGAGTACCGGCAGGGCATCCAGCGTATTCCGCTTGCGCTGCATGGCCTGGACGTGCCCGTCATCTGCGCGGTCAATGGCCCGGCCATCGGCGCCGGCCTGGACATCGCCTGCATGTGCGACATCCGCATCGCGGCCGACACGGCCACGTTTGCCGAGAGCTTCGTGCGCGTGGGCATCGTGCCCGGCGACGGCGGCGCCTGGCTGCTGCCGCGCGCGGTGGGCATGGCCCGCGCCAGCGAAATGGCTTACACGGGCGAGGCCATCAGCGCGCAGGATGCGCTGGCCTGGGGCCTGGTCAGCCGGGTGGTTCCAGCCGCCGATCTGCTGCCCGCCGCCAGGACGCTGGCCGCGAAGATCGCCGCCAATCCCGGCGGCGTCATGCGCATGACCAAGCGCCTGCTGCGCGAAGGCCAGCACAGCAGCCTGGCGTCCTTGCTGGAGCTGTCGGCCAGTTACCAGGCCCTGGCCCACAAGACCGCCGAACACCGCGAGGCGGTCACCGCATTCATCGAGAAGCGCGCGCCGAAGTTCTGAAGGGCGGCGCTGCCGATGCGTTGGCGCGTCGGCAGCGTCGGATCCGATCCTCGCTGCCTACTGCTTGTCCATATACGTCAGCGCGGAAGCCACCAGCGCGCGCGCGCCCACGCGCAGCGCGCTCTCGTCGATGGCGAACTCCGGCGAATGGTTGGGCGCGCCGCTCTTGTCGCCGAACGGCGAGGCATTGATGAACCAGAAGACCGAGGGCACCTTGCCACTGACGCCATAGGCGCCGAAGTCCTCGCTGCCGGTGGACGGCGCCGGCATTTCAACCGTCTTGCCGGCGCCGGCCGCTGCCTGCCATGCTGGTATCAGGTTGCCGGTCAGGGATTTATCGTTGTCGACGACCTCGTAGCCGGTGTAGATGTTCACCTTGGAGCTCAGGCCGTAGGCCAGCGCAATATGCTCGGCGCGTGCGCGGATGGCCTCGTGGACGATGCGTTGGTTGTGCGACGATAGCGAGCGTACCGTGCCTGCCAGTTCGGCGCTTTCGGGCAGGATGTTTGCGCGCCGGCCGCTTTGCAACATGCCGATGGACAGCACGGTGACGCCGTCAGACTGATCCACCTTGCTGCTGGTGATGCCCTGCAACGCCAATGTCAGTTCGGCCGCGGGTACGAGCGCGGGATTGGCGGTCCATGGGCGGCCGCCGTGTCCGCCTTTGCCGTGCAGCGAGACCTCGAAGCGGTCGCCGCTGGCCATGGTGGGACCGGCGCGATAGGCGATGGTGCCGGAGGGCGCGCCGGCGCCGATGTGCTGGCCGAAGACCACGTCGACTTTGGGATTCTCCAGCACGCCCTGCGCGATCATGGCCCTGGCGCCGCTGGGCTCCTTGTCGGGGCCCCATTCTTCCGCGGGCTGGAACAGGAAGACGATCGTGCCGGGCAGTTCCTCCCGCATCGCCGACAAGGCCTTGGCCGCGCCCAGCAGCATGGCGACATGAGTGTCGTGGCCGCAGGCGTGGGAAACCGATACCTGCTCTCCGCGCCAGACGGCCTTGGCCTGCGAGCGGAATGGCAGGTCATTGCGTTCCTCGACGGGCAGGGCGTCCATGTCGGCGCGCAATGCCACTACAGGCCCCGGCTTGCCGCCCTTGAGCACGGCCTTGATGCCGGTACGCGCCACGCCGGTCTCGACGGTGATGCCCGGCATCGCGCGCAGGGCGTCGGCGATGTATTTCGCCGTTTCCGTCTCCTGGTACGACAGCTCCGGATGCTGGTGTATGTGGCGTCTCCATGCGATCACTTCAGGTTCGGTCTGGTCCGCCCGTTGCAGGGCTTCCTGCAGCAGGCCGGCGCCGGAGGCGGCCACGGGCGTGGACGGAGCCAGGGTCAGACCCAGCATCAATCCGGAACTCGCGGCCATAAGCCGGTTGAGGAGGGGCATGCCTTGCTCCAATCAGTGGGTCGCCTCGGATCTGCGGGCCAGGGAGAAATTCTCAGCGCCGGGCGCAGGCCGCGATGGCGCCTGCGACGTAGTCGATGTTGCCGTCGGTCAGGCCGGCCACGCAGAGTCTGCCGGATTTCAGCAGATACACGGCATGTTCGCGCCGCAGCGATTCGACCTGCTGCGGGTTCAACCGCATGTAGCTGAACAGTCCTTGCTGCCGCTCGATGTAGTCCCAGGTTTCGGGCGCGCCGGTCAGTTGCGTCAGCGCGCCGGACAGGCGGGTGCGCAGGCTGACGAGCCGTGTCCGCATCTGCTCCAGTTCTTCGGTCCAGACCTGCCGCAACGCGTCATCGCTCAGAACGGCGGCGACCAAGGCAGCGCCAAACGTAGGAGGTGTGGAATAGTTGCCGCGTATCAGCAACTTGAGCTGGCCCAGCGCGCGGTCCGCGGCGGCTTTGTCGCGACACACGATATTCAGGGCGCCGCAGCGTTCGCCGTACAGGGAAAAGTTCTTCGAGAAGGAGCTGGCGACCAGACATTCCACGCCAGCACGCGCCATTGCACGGATTGGTTCGGCGTCTGCGTCCAGGCCTAGTCCAAACCCCTGGTACGCCAGGTCGAAAAAGGGAATCAGGCCTTGGCGCGCAAACAGTTCGGTCAGTGCCTCCCACTGATCCGCGGACAGGTCCACGCCCGTTGGGTTGTGGCAGCTGGCGTGCAGCACGACGATGGACCCGGCCGGCAGTGCCTGCAACGCGTCATGCATCTGCGCGAAGCGCACGGTGGCAGTTTCGGCGTCGTAGTAAGGGTACTCATGCACCGTGAAGCCTGCCTGGCGAAAGATCTGGGCATGGTTCTCCCAGGTCGGATCGCTGACCCAGACCGTCGCGTCGGGGCGGATTTGGCGCAGCAAGTCCGCGCCCAGCTTCAAGGCGCCGGTGCCGCCGACGCTTTGGGCCGTCACCACGCGCTCAGGTGCAGGGCCATCGGCGCCCAGGACCAGTTCTCTGGCGGCGTTGCGGTACGGCGCCGATCCGGGAATGGGCAGGTACGGATGCGGCTTGTCCGCCTGCACGAGCATGTCGCGCGCCTGGCGCACGGCGCGCATCACGGGGATGGTGCCATCCTCGGCAAAGTAGGTGCCGATGCTGAGGCTCACCTTGTGCGGAGCCGGATCGTTCTGGAAGGCTTCAACCAGCGCGAAGATCGTATCGCCGGCCGCAGCGGGCAGGGGGGAGAAAAGGGACTGCATGGAGCTGCCTCATGAGGAAGATGCGGCCGCGGCGGGCCAGGATGTCAGCGTGGCGCTTGGATCTGCACCGCCAGCGTACCGATGCCTTCGATCGTTGCGCTGATTTCGTCGCCGACATTGAGGAACGTGCCTTGCGGCGCGCCCACGCCGGCGGGCGTACCTGTCAGTACCAGATCGCCGGGCTCCAGCGTCATGATGCGGCTCAGGGTCACCAGCTGCTCGCAGATGTCGAAGACCATGCCGCTGGTGCGCGCGTCTTGCTTGCACTGGCCGTTGACGCTGAGCGTCAATCTCAGATCCATGGGGTCGCGGATGAACGCCGCAGGCACCAGCCTGGGGCCGAGGGGGCAACTGGTGTCATGCGCCTTGCCGGCTACCCAGTCCAGCTTGTAGAAGGTGTCGGGCGCCTTGTTGAGATCGCGCGCCGACATGTCCACGGCCACCGTATACGCCGCCACATGGTCGAGCGCGTCTTCCAGGCGCAGGTTCCTGGCGGTCTTGCCTATCACCAGCGCCAGTTCGATTTCCCAGTCCAGGCGTTCGCAACCGATGGGCATGTGTACCGTTGCGCCCTCGCCGACCACGGCCTGGCGCGGCGGCTTGAAAAAGAAGAACAGGCGCTGCGCGGATTTGTCCGCGGCATTCGGCACGTTCATTTCCGCCAGATGATCATGGTAGTTGGCCCCCGCGCACAGCACCTTGCCTGGATACTGCAGCGGCGCCAGATGGCGGACCGGACCGGCGACTTCGTGACCGGCGAGCGCCGCGCGGCGGGCTGCCGCTTGCTCCAGCAATGCCAACGAGCGCGGCCAGTCCTCGAAGAGTTCCCGGACGGACGCGTCCAGCGCCGGCAGGTCAAGGATCCTCGCGCAAGCGGCAAGGGGATAGTGGCTGCCATCGATCTCCAGGCAGGCGACAGGACGGGAGGCGACGTCGAGAGTGGTCAATGCAAACATGGGTATTGATCCGGTGAGATGGGAAAGAGAGGCGTCGCTCAGTCGATGACGAAGCCGGACTGGGCCACCGTGTCGCGCCACTGGTCGAACTGCTCCCGCGCGAGCGCATCGACGGCCTGCGGTGTGCCGCCGGCCGGCCGCATGCCCAGCTCGGCGACTCGCTTGGCCACGTCAGGCAGGGCCAGGATCTCGTTCACCGCCGTGTTCAGCTTGCGGACGGCCGGCTCAGGGGTGCCGGCCGGCGCATACAGTCCGGCCCAGCCCGAGGTCTCGAGTTCGCCCAGCCCGAGTTCGCGCATGGTCGGCGTTTGCGGCAGCGCCGGTTCGCGTTGCGCGCTGAAGGTCGCCAGAACGCGCAGCTTGCCAGCCTGCGCCAGGGGGACGACTTCGCCGGCGTCCATCACGATGGCATTGATGTGTCCGCCCAGCAGCGCGGTGACGGCATCCTTGCCGCCCTTGAACGCGATGTGCTCCAGCGGCGTATCCAGGCGCCTGGCCAGCGAAACGCCCAGGAAATGCTGCAGGCTGCCGGTGCCGGATGTGCCGTAGAACGTCTGGTCCGGATTCTGTTTGGCCCAGGTCCGGAATCCCTCGAACGAGGTGATGGGGCTGTCGGCCGCCACGGCAAGCACGATGTCCCAGCTCACCAGCTGCGTCACCGGCTTGAGGTCGGTGAAAGGGTCGTAGCCGAGCTGACGGAACAGGTGCGGGTAGAGGAAGATGGCCACGCCTGGCGCCACCAGCAGGCTGTTGCCATCCGGCGCCGCGCCCTTGACCGCCTGAATGGCGATGCGCGTCTGCGCGCCGGGGCGGTTCTCCACCACCACCGGCCGCTCCAGATGGCTGGGAAGCTTCTCGGCCACGATCCTGGCTATGGTGTCGAACGAGCCGCCGGCCGGCAGGCCGACGACCAGCTTTGCAGGCTGCTGCGCGTGGCCGCTGGCGGCCATGAACAGGCCGGCCAACGCCAGGTACTTGAGTCGGGTTATCAGGGCGGCCCCGCCGGGAACGGCTGTCTTCATCTTGTCTCCACGGTCTTTTTATTTGAATTGACCCTGGCGAGGATTGTAGGCGTGTGGTGAAAACCGTCTAATGAAGATTAGTCATCGGGTGAAAGCCAATAGGAATTATAAAAATAGGAATGGCGCCGCGGAGCGAAGTCCGCGGGCGCCACGGCCGTCCCGCGCGGGATGGCGCTTCAGCCGGGATAGTAGCCCTGCCGGATATCGTTCTCGCGGGCGCGCTCCGAGCGCCGCGCGGGATCACCATAGCCACCGCCGCCGGGCGTGTAGACCTCGATGACGTCGCCGGCCTGCATGACGATCCCCTGATCCTTCGATACATGGGCAGGCACATAAGCTGCGCCGTCGCGATAGACCGTTACGCGGGTGCGGCCGCCTTCCTGGCCGCCTGCCGCGCCGGGTGGGCCGAACTTTCCATGGTCCATGACCATGGAAGCGCGCGCCGAGCCTGCCCTGAGACGGATGCGGTAATGGATGCCCATGCCACCGCGAAACTCGCCCAGTCCGCCGGATCCTTCGTGGATGGCGTAGCGCTCGAAGAGCACCGGATACAACTGCTCCTGGACCTCCACCGGCGCGGCCTTGGAGATGCCGATGGTGGAGCAGCCGTTGGTCAGTCCATCGCCTGCGGGATGACCGCCGTAGCCGCCGCCCGAGATAACGTACATGACGTAGGAGCGTCCGTGCATGGGGTCATCGCCGCCGATGGCAAGATTGGCGGTGGTGCCGGCGGGCGCTGCGAACAGACGCTCGGGGATCGCCTTCTGCAAGGCGTCGAACACGGCTTCGGCAATGCGCTGGCTGACTTCCGCGGCGCAACCCGACACCGGCCGGGGGTACTTAGCATAGAGGAAGGTGCCGTCGGGATCCTCGATGCGTAGCGGTTCGAACAGGCCCGCATTGATGGGCAGTTCGGGGAAAACGTGCTTGATCGCCAGGTAGATGGAGGAGCGCGTCGTGGCGATGACGCTGTTCATCGGTCCAGCGCAGGGCGGGCTGGATTCGCTGAGGTCGAAGTGCATGAGCTCGCCCTCCTTGCGGATGCGCACCGCCACCTTCAGAGGCTGGTCCTGCACGCCGTCGGAATCCAGGAACGCCTGTCCGAGATACTCGCCGTCGGGAATGGCGGCGATCACGGCGCGCGTCTGGACGGAGGCCTGGCGTTTGAGTTCTTCGACGGCGGCGTCGACGGTATCCTGGCCATATCGGTCCAGCAGCTGGGTCAGCCGCCGCTCGCCGATGGCCAGCGCGGCGGCCTGCGCCTTGATGTCGCCGATGCGCTGCTCGGATATGCGGATGTTCGACATCAGGATGGACAGGATTTCCGGATCCAGTTCCCCCTTCTTGTAGAGCTTGACCGGCGGCAGACGCAGCCCTTCCTGTTCGATTTCGGTGGCATGGGCGGAGAATCCGCCGGGAACCATGCCGCCCATGTCGGGCCAGTGTCCGGTATTGGCGAGCCAGGCGTAGAGCTTGCCGCGATAGAAGTAGGGTTTGACGAAGCGCACGTCCATCAGGTGGGTCCCGCCCAGATAGGGATCGTTGACCATGAAGATATCGCCGGGGGCAATATCCTTGGCCCGTGCGATCACGGCCTGGGTGGAAAACTGCATGGTGCCCACGAAGATGGGCAGGCCCAGCTCTCCCTGGGCGATCAGTTCGCCGCTGTCGCGGTGGTAGATGCCATTGGAGCGGTCCTGCGATTCCGAAATGATGGGCGAGAAGGCGGCGCGGCAATGCGCCAGGTCCATTTCATTGCATACCTGGTGCAGCCCGCTTTGGATGACGGTCAGCGTGACGGGGTCGATGTGGGTCATGGGAGTGCATCTGCCCTAGAGAGTGATGATGAGGTTGCCGTAGCCATCCCCGCGCGCATGCGCGCCGGGGTCGATGACAGTGGTGGCGTCCAGTTGTTCGATGATTGCGGGTCCGCTCAGGCCTTCGGCGGGGATGTGCTCCCGCGCATAGATGGGCGTGTCGGTCCAGCCAGTTTCCGCGAACCACACCGGACGACGCCGTGGCGGCGCAGCGGCCGTTCCCGTGCTGCGCAGCGAGTCCAGCGATATGGCGTGGCGCTTGCCGACCAGGCTGGTGTCCAGCGTCACCAGAACCGGCCGCAACTCGGAGAGTTCGACCTGGAACCGTTGCCAATAGGCGCGGGCGAACGCCTCCTGCAACTGCGCGACGGTGGCGGAGCTGGTCTCGACGGCGACCGTCAATAGATGACTTTGGCCCTGGAACTGCATCTGCGCGTGATGGAAGATCTCGATGTCGGAGACGGCAATGCCATCGCGCTCGATGGCGGCGTGTCCCAGGGCGATCTGATCGCGCAGGCAAGCTTGCAGATCGGCGTCCGTCAGATCCTTGAGCGGCCGGTTGAATGACTTGACGAAGTCATGCCGCACGTCGGCCACCAGGCAGCCCAGGGCGTTGGTCAGCCCCGGACGCACGGGAATGAGCACGGTCGGTATGGCGAGCTCGCGCGCCAGTGCGACGGCGTGCAGCGGTCCGGCGCCGCCGAAGGCGAAGAGCGCGAAATCGCGGGGATCGTAGCCGCGCGCCAGACTGACCAGGCGCACTGCGCCGGCCATGTTGTTGTTGCCGATCTGCAGAATGGCTGCCGCGGCCTGCACCGCGTCCAGGCCCAGCGGGCGGCCGATGTGTTCCTCGATGCGCGCGGCCACTTCGTCCACGGTGACCGCACGGTCCACGGCGAGCAGACGGTCGGGGTCGAGGCGGCCGAGCACCAGATTGGCGTCGGTCAATGTCGGCAGTTCGCCGCCGCGTCCATAGCAGATGGGGCCGGGGCGGGCGCCTGCGCTGTCGGGGCCGACGCGCAGCATGCCGCCGGCCTGCACTCGGGCGATGGAGCCGCCGCCCGCGCCGACGGTATGAACATCGACCATCGGCACGTGCAGGGGCATGCCGTACTCCAGCTCCAGCTCGCTGGATACCTTGGGCACGCTGTTCTCAATGAGTGCGACGTCGGAAGACGTGCCGCCCATGTCGTAGGTAATCAGGTTCGGATAGCCGGACATCCGGCCGGAATAGGCCGCGGCCATGACGCCCGACGCCGGTCCGGACATGACGGTGTTGATGGCCGCACGCGCGATGGTGCGCGCCGACACGGTGCCGCCGTTGCCTTGCATCACCAGCAGGTCGTTGCGAAAGCCTGCCGCGGTGAGGCTGCTCTGCAAGCGGTCGATGTAGCGGTCCAGGATAGGCTGGACCGAGGCGTTGACCGCGGCGGCGGTGCCGCGCTCGAACTCGCGGAACTCGGAGATGATGGTGTGGCCGGCGGTGATGTAGTCGTTTGGCCAGTGCTGGCGCGCCAGTTCCAGGGCGCGCAGCTCATGGGCGGGATTGGCGTAGCTGTGCAGGAAATGTATGACCAGGGCTTCCGCGCCGGTCTGCGCCAGTTCCCGCACCCGGGCTACGAATGCCTCTTCGTCCAGCGCCGTCAGCACATTGCCTTGGGCGTCCATGCGCTCGGGAACTTCACGCCGCAGTTCGCGCGGAATGAGCGGCACGAAGCTGCCCGTCAGCCCGTAAGCATGCGGCCGGGTGCGCCGGCCGAGTTCGAGCACGTCGCGGAAGCCGTCGGTGGTGATCAGGCCGACCTTGGCGAGCTTGCGCTCCAGTACGGCGTTGGTGGTGGTGGTGGTGCCATGGACGATGCTGTCCACCCGTTCCAGGGGGACTTCGGTGCGGCGCAGCGCCTCGAGCACGCCGAAGGCCTGGTTCTCCAGCGTGCTGGGAACCTTGGAGATGCGCACCGCGCCGGATTCGTCGTCCACCAGGATGAGGTCGGTGAAGGTGCCGCCTACGTCTATGCCTACGGTGACAGTCATGCCAACACCTCTACACGGCGCAAGACATTGAGCGCATCGTGCGCGGTCTCGATGATCTGGGCGATGTCCTGGTCCCGCATGGGAGTGGACAGGGCAATGAGGCCATAGCTGGCCATCAGGACGCCGCGGTTCAGCATTTCGCGGTTGAAGCGAGCCATGGCCTGGGCTTGTTGCGGACTGGGGTAGGCATCCCGGTAGCTGGTCAACGTCTCCGCCTTCAGATGCAGCTTGACGAGCGATCCCAGTCCGGTGGCCTGGCCGGCGATGCCGGTGTCGGCAAAGGCCTGGTTCAGCCCCTGCCGCAGCATGTCGCCGTGGCGGTCGAGCTGGGCATAGGCCGCCTCGTCCAGCAATTGCATGGCGGCCAGTCCGCTCACCATGCTGACGGGGTTGGCCGAGAAGGTGCCGCCGTGGGGCACCGCCGGACGGCCGGCGCTGGGATCGAAGACAGCCATCACATCCGCGCGTCCGGCCACGCCGCCGACGGGAAAGCCGCCGCCCATGATCTTGCCGACGGTGGTCAGGTCTGGCGTGACGCCCAGCCGCGCTTGCGCGCCGCCTGGCGCCAGGCGCAGCGTGATGACCTCGTCGACGATCAGCAGCATGCCCAGTTCCGTCGTGACCCGGCGGAGCATGCGCAGATACTCGGCGCTGGCGGGAATCAAGCCGACCCGGTTGGGCAGCAGGTCGATCAGCACGCCGGCCAGGCTGCTGGCGTGCGTGCGCAGCAGGGCTTCGGTGGCCTGGCAGTCGTTGAAGGGCAGGATCACGACGTCCGCCGTCACCCCCGCCGGCGTTCCTTGCGAGTGCGCGACCGAGGCGGGCGCCGCGGCCTCGCCCCAGTTCGCGGGGCTTGCGTCAAGGCTGGTTTCGGCGTGGTCATAGGAGCCGTGGTAGGCGCCCTCGACCTTGGCGATCTTGGGCCGGCCGGTGTAGGCGCGAGCGGCCTTCAGCGCCATCATTACGGCCTCGGTGCCCGAGTTGGTGAAGCGGATGTGTTCGATGCCCGGCACGCGTTCGGCCAGCAGTTCGGCCAGCGCGATTTCGCTTTCCGTCGGCATGCCGAAGGCGGTGCCCAGGTCGATCTGGCGGTGCGCCGCCGCGGCCAGCACCGGGTGCGCATGGCCGTGGATGAGCGCCGTGAAGTTGTTGATGCAGTCGATCAGCTCGTTGCCGTCGACGTCATGGACGCGGCAGCCGGCGCCTTGCGCCGCGTAGACGGGGTAGGGCGACAGGTAAACGGTCGTGCGCGTGTTGCCGCCGGGCAGGGTGCGCTTGGCGCGCGTGTGCAACGCCTGTGAACGGGAAGAAGGATCGGGATACATGGTTTCTCTCAAGCAGGAATTAGCGGCCCAGGTAGGCGTCCCGGACCCGCGGGTGTAGACGTAAGGTCGCGGCCGTGTCGGTCAATACGATGCTGCCGTTTTCGATGACATAGCCTCGGTCGGCCACGCCGAGCGCGAGCACGGTGTTCTGCTCGACCAGCAAGACGGTCATGCCGCCCTCATTGATGCGTGCGATGCGGGCATAGACTTCTTCGGCCAGGCGGGGCGCCAGGCCAAGCGACGGCTCATCCAGCAGGAGCAGGCGGGGGCGTGCCATCAAGGCGCGGCCGATCGCCAGCATTTGCTGTTCGCCGCCGGACAGGGACCAGCCCAGCTGGCTGGCCCGCTCCTTCAGCCGGGGGAAGAGGTCGTAGACGCGGTCGAAGTCATCGCTGCTTCCGCCGCCGCGCACCGAGCCCCCGACTTCCAGGTTCTCCTTCACGGTGAGGCCCGGAAATATCCGGCGGCCTTCCGGGACATGGGCGATGCCCGCTTTTACGCGGCGCTGGATGGGCAGCGCGTCCAGGGAACTGCCGTCGAAGTTCAGTTCTCCCGTGGTGGGAAGCAATCCGGAGATCGCGCGCAGCAGCGTGGTTTTTCCGGCGCCGTTGACGCCGATCAGCGCTACGGCCTCGCCTGCGCGCACATCCAGATCGATGCCGCGCAATGCGACGATGTCGCCGTAGGCCGCGCCCAGGTTTCTACACTGCAACATGCTGGTAGCCTCCTCCAAGATAGGCTTCGAGCACCGCGGGATCGGACTGCACCTCGGCGGGCGTGCCTTCGGCCAGCTTGGCGCCGAAGTTGAGCACCGCCACGTTCTCGGCCAGCCGCATCACCATGCCCATGTTGTGCTCGATCAGCACGACCGACAGCCGGTGCTGTTCGCGCAGGCGCCGCAACAGGTCCATCAACTGCTCGACCTCGCCGGAATTCAGTCCGGCCGCGGGTTCATCCAGCAGCAATAGCCGTGGCCGGGCGACCATGACCCTGGCCATTTCGACCAGGCGGCGGTTGCCATAGGAAAGCGAACCTATGCTGCGGTCGGCCAGCGTGTGCAAGTCGAACTGGCGCAGGGTTTCGTAGGCGGCTTCCCGGGCGGCGCGTTCGCGCTCCCGCGTGGATCGGGGGCGCAGCAGCAGCGCGCTCAGCGAGCGCGGGTCGCGCATGGCGGCGCCCAGCATGACGTTTTCCAGGACGCTGAGGCGCGTGAACAGGCGGCCGCTTTGGAAAATCCGGCCTATGCCCGCGTGGATGATCGCGTGCGTGGGCAGTCCGGTCAGCACTTTGCCGTCGAAGCTGACCTGTCCGGATGTGGGTGGAACCAGGCCGGTCATCACATTGAGCAGGGTGCTTTTGCCGGCGCCGTTCGGGCCGATGATGGCGTAGAACTGGTTGGCGCCGATCTCCAGGCTGACATTCGAGAGCGCCTGCACGCCGCCGTAGTGCTTGCTGATGTTCCGTACTTGCATGAGGCTCATGACAGGCTGCCTCCATGGACCACGCCGCGGCGGCTGGCGCGTTTGGCGCGCCGGCGGTAGGTGGCCGGGTCGATCAGACTGATCAGGCCGCGCGGCAGCACGATCAGGATGACCAGCACCAGAACGCCGAACACCAGCAGATAGGCGTTGCCGACGCCCCGCAGCAGTTCCGGCAGCAGGGTCACGCTGACCGCGCCCAGGATCGCGCCGACGATGCTGCCTTCGCCGCCCACGACCAGCATGGCCAGGTAGATGATGGAGTGGGAAAAGTTGAAGTCCTCGGGAGAAACAAAGCGGATGTGGAAGGCGAACAGGCAGCCGGCCACGGCCGCGTAGGCGGCGCCCAGCGTGAAGGCCGCGACCTTGACATTGGTGACCGGCAGCCCGGTCATGGCCGAGGCAAGCTCATCGTCGCGCACCGCCATCAGCGTGCGGCCTGCGTGGGAATGGCGGATGCGGGCGGCCAACAGTGCGAGCAACGTCAGGACCGCCAGCGAGAACAGGTAGAAGCTGGCTTCGCTGTCGAGCGAGAACGTTCCGAGCGCAAGCGGCGGAATGCCGGATATGCCATTGGTCCCTCCCGTGATGTCGATCCAGTTCGATACGACGATGGTGAAGCTCACGTTCAGTCCCAGGGTCGCCAGCGCCAGATAATGCCCCTTCAGGCGCAGCAGGATGCGGCCTGTGACATAGGCGGTCAGGCAGGTGGCGGCAATCGCAAGCAGCGCCGCCAGCCAGGGATTCCAGCCGTGGGACGTGGTCAGGACGGCCACCAGATACGCGGCCACGCCCATGAAGGCGGCGTGCGCGAGCGAGATGAGGCCGGCATAACCGAACACGAAGTTCAGGCCGATGACGGCAATGGCCGAGATGACCGCGGTATTGGCAAGACGGTTGCCGTAGCCCTGGGTATAGAGGGGCAGGGTGGCGGCCAACGCCAGGACGGCCAGACCGCAGAGCAGATGGGATCGTTTCATGGTCAGCCCCGATCGGCGATGCGTTCGCCGAAGATGCCCTGCGGCCGCAGCAGCAGGAAGAGAATCATGATTCCGAAGGCCAGCAGGTCCTTGTAGGTGGAGGACAGGTATGCCGCGCCGAGGATCTCTATCAAGCCCACCACCAGCCCGCCCGCGATCGCGCCGGGTACGCTGCCGAATCCGCCGATGATGGTGGCGGCGAAGGCCTTGAGCGCGACGGCATCGCCCATGTTGACGTCGGCGAACCACATGGGCCCCACCAGCAGGCCGGCAAAGCCCGCGAAGACCGCCGCCAGCAGCCAGGCGAAGCCCAGCAGCAGGCGCACCGGCAAGCCCATCAGCCTTGCGGTTTCGACGTCCTGCGCCACCGCCCGCATCGAACGTCCGATGGAAGTACGGTGCAGCAGCGCGTAGAGACCGGCAATCAACAGCAGCGTGATGATGATCGTGGCCAGGGCGTGTACCGTGATGACGCCGCCGGCCAGGCTGATGGTGCCATCGCCGAAAGGCGAGGGCATGCGGAAGGGCCAGGCGTCCCAGACCAGCAACGCGCCGTTCTGCATGGCGATTCCGGCGGCCACCGTGCCGATGATGACCGTCACGACAGGACGGTTCTGCAGCGGCAAGTGGACCAGGGCATAGAACAACAGGCCGAAGGCCGCCATCATCGCGATGGCTACCGGATAGGCCAGGGCTGCGGGCCACTGCGCCTGGATGATGGTGCTGACCCCGAAGAAAGTGCCCAGCATGACGAACTGGCCGGCGGCGAAGTTCACCACGCTGGTGGCCGAATACACGATGACGAAGCCCAGCGCGGCCAGGGCGTAGACGCTGCCGAGCGCCACGCCGTTGACCAGCAGTTGGATCATTTCCTGCATGGAGTTCCCCTTGTGGCGCCGGCCATGCTCAGTCGACCTTGATGGTGCTGATGAACTGCATGTCCTTGCTTCCCTTGGCGAACTTCACGATGGCGACATCGTGCACGCCGTTGCCTTTGGCATCGAAGCTGTAGACGTGCGAAACGCCCTGGTAGCCCTTCAGGTCCTTGAGATAGGCCTGGAGCTTTTGGGGGTCGGCGCCAACCGCGTTGATGGCCTGGGCCATCAACATCGCGCCGTCGTAGTACGCGGCGCCGTAGGGATCGGCGTCCATGGAGAAGCGTTGCTTGAAGCGTTCCGCGTAGTTCTTGCCTTTGTCGGTCGCGGGCAGGTAGGTATCGATTACGCCCCAGACGTTTTCCAGGTCGGCTGGCGACAACAGTTGCATGGCGGCCGGGACAAAGGCGGCCGAGGATGCCACCACCGGCTGCTTCAGACCCAGCATCTTGATCTGTCGCAGCACCATCGCGCCGTCCTGCGGGTAGACGAAGGCCAGGATGACGTCGGCGCCCTTGTTCTTCAGGCTGAGAATCTGCGCCGACATGTCCTTGTCGTTCTGGCCATACGCTTCCGTGCCGACGGGGGTGATGCCCTGGTCCTTCAGGAAGGCCGCCGCGGCATTGGCGCCGCCCTGGCCGAAATCGTTCTGGATGTAGAGGATGCCGGGCTTGGACAGCTTGAGCTCGTCCTTGACGAAGCGCGCCATGGCGACGGCCGCCGTGCTGTCCTGCGGGCGGATGCGGAACAGCCAGGGATTGCGCAGATCCGCGACGGCATCGGCGCCGCCGGCGTACATCGCAGGAATGCCGGTTTTCGCCACTTCCGGCGCGACGGCCATGTTCTGGGTGCTGTAGCTGGTGAGAAAGGTGAAGGCGGGCTTGTTCTCCTGCGCCAGCTTCACGTAGGCATTGACGGCCGTGCCGTTGGACGCTTGGGCGTCCTCGAACACGAACTTGACCGGCTTCCCTTGCAGGCCGCCCGCCTTGTTGATGTCGTCCTCGGCCAGCTTGAGGGAATTGAAGTACTGCTTTCCGGTCAGCGACAAGGGGCCGGTGAGGGGCACCGTGGCGCCCACCACCACGTTCTGGGCGCAGGCCGCGCTGGCAAAGCCTGCCAGGGCGACGGCCGGTAAAACGCGGCGGGCAAGGATGAGGATGTTCTTGAAAGACATGATGCTGCGCTCCTGTAACGATCAACGTTGAAGGCGGGGCGGCGTTCCCCAGGGTTCTTGATGGCTTTTTGTCGTTCCGAAAATCGGTACAACGTTCCTTTTTTCGGTATAATAAAAAATAGCCGGCATGGACAGCAAGACCGGGTTTTCCCGGCATGGGCGTTCTGCCGCCCTACAATGCGCGACCAAGGAACGCCTATGAGCCAAGATTCCAAACTCCCCCCGCTGGAGCGCTATACGCGCATCCTCGAACTGCTCGCCTCCTTTCCCGACGGCCTGGCCCTCACGGAAATCGCGCGCATGCTGGCTTTGCCCAAGACCAGCGCGCATCGCCTGCTGGGCACCATGCAGGACTCCCAATTGGTGGACCTGGCCGCAAGCACCTATGTGTTGGGCGCGCGGGTGAAGCGGCTGGCATACGCCAGCGCGGATACGGAGTGGATTGGGGCGGTGGTGCGCCCGCACTTGGCGGACCTGGCGGCCGAGACCGATGAAACCTGCTACCTGGCGAAGCTGCACAGCGGTCACCAGGTGTCATCCGTGTTGATGGAAGCGCCCGATACGCCCTGGCGCGGATTCGTATTGCCGGGCAAGGGCATGGCGCCGCATGCGGCCGCATCGGCCAAAGCCATTCTTGCGTTTCAAGCGCCCAAGGTCATTGATGCCGCGTTGGCGGAACCGCTACCGCGCCTGACCGCGCATACCTGCGTGGATAGCCGCCGCATCAGGGACGAGTACGCCCAGGTCCGTCAACAGGGCTACGCGACCTGCATCGGCGAAATCGATGAAGGCTTGGCGGCGTTGGGCGTGCCGGTGCATCTGCCGCATCTGGGAGTGATTTACAGCCTCGGCGTAACCGGGCCTCTGCAGCGCTTGAAGTCGAAGAATCTCGAGGCACTGGCTGCCATCATGCAGCGATACGCCGAAAGGGTCGCGCATGCCTTGGCTGCGGGGTATGCGCGGCGTCCTGAGGACGAAGGCTAGGCCTGGGTACTCGCCGCCGACCAGACCTCCACCCGATCGCGCCCCGCATGCTTCGCCCGGTACAAGGCCTCATCGGCCTTTGCCATGACCTTGTCGATGTCGGCATCATCCGACGGCCACAGCGCGATGCCGATGGACACCGTGACATTTCCCACCGCCTGCGGCATGGCGTGGCTCGCCGTCGCCGCCCGGATGCGTCCGGCCACCCTTTCCGCCGTGTCGCGCGAGGCGTTGGGCATCAGGATCAGGAACTCTTCGCCGCCGACGCGACACGGCGCGTCTTCTGCCCGCACACAGGTCTTGAGGATGGCGGCCAGCGCGATCAGCACCTGATCGCCGGCCGCGTGCCCGTAGGTGTCGTTCACGCGCTTGAAGTGGTCCAGGTCTAGCGCGAGCGCCGCGAAAGGCTGCTGGGTCTGGCGCAGCGTGGCGATCTGCAGCGCCAGGCCCCTGCGGTTGAAGAGGCCCGTCATCGGATCGGTGATGGTGTCCGTGTTCAGCTTATCGAGGCGCCGGGTCTGGGAGCTTTGGCTCATCGTCACGGCGTTCCGGAGGCGGGCCGCCTCGTAGTACCAGCCCTTGATCCGGTGCAGGTCGCCAGCCGACGCGCCGGGCTGATCCCGTTCGATGACCTGGGCCAGCTCCTCCAGCGGCCGCGAGATCCAGCGGCCCAGCAGGTAGATGGCCAGGAACATGATCAGCCCCACCGGCAAGGCGTAGAGCACGATCCTGCTGGTCAGGCTTTGCAGCGGGCGCAGCGTTTCGTCCAGCGGGCGTTGCGCCACGACACCCCAGCCGGCGTTCTTGAGCGCGGCGTAGCCGGCCAACAGGTGCGCGCCGCGGGTGTTGACCACGGGCATCGCACCGGTCTCGCCCCGCAGCACGGCTTCGACCACGGCATTGCTTCTTTCGCTGGTGCCGATGCGATCCTTGTCCTTGTGGTAGATGATGGTGCCGTCGCCATCGACGACATACAGGTAGGAGCCGTCGCGGTAGAAGTGCTCGCCCACGAGTTTGTCGAACTCGTTGCCCTGCCGAAGGTAGATGGCCGCGAGGATGGTGCCGGCATGGTTGCCCTTGGCATCACGGAAAGGTTCGGAGAACGCCAGTATCAGCCGGCCCTCCATGCCCACGTAGGGCGTCGATATGTGGCCCTTCAGATGTTGGGCGCCTGTGGTCAGTTGCTGGCGTACCAGCGTCCTGCCTTCGAAGCCCGCGTCGGCGGGAGCGGTGGCGAGGATGGTGCCGCTACTGTCTGCGATGGCGGCCGTCATGACGCCGTCGGTCTGCTGCACCAGGCGCGCGAGCTCGTCTTCCATGGCGGGTTTCGAACCCAGCAGGCCCGGCGCCCGCTCGGCGGACAGGAGCAATTGCCGCTGTATGGATTCGATGTAGATGTCGGTGACTTCCGCCAGCTTGATCGCGTAGGCCCGGTTGGCCTCGAGGGTGTTGGCGATCAACTGCTCGCGCTGCACCAGGTAGGCCGCGTACAGCGTGTTGACGAAGGCGATGAGTCCGCTCGCGAGCGCCAGCACGGTGACAAGGCGGCGCAGCTTCAGTCTGGGCATCGCGGCAGTGGTCAATGCGGAGCTCCTTCAATCATTCACTCTGACCATTGAATCGGGGCCTTCCGCGCTTGGCCAAGCCTGGGCGCGTGTAGAACTTCAGTTTTGCGGCAAGCCTGCGGCAAGTCAAGAATCGCGTGAACGGGCGCCCGCGGATAGCGCTTCGATCAGGTGCTCGATGAAGGCGGCCGTCGCCTCGGGCAAGCGGGCGTGGCTGGCGGTCTGCACCTGCAGCGTGCGTTCGGCGAAGACGGCTTGCTGCAAGGACACGGCCACCAGCGCGCCGCTGCGCAGCGGCTCGGCGAGTGTGATCTCGCCGGCCAGCGTGACAGCATGGCCGGCCTCGACGATGGCGCGGATGACCGATGACGAGTTGCTCGAATAGGCGATGTCGAAAGGCGGCCCGTCGTTGCCTGCCGCCGAGCTGTCGAACAACAGGCGCACGGTGGTGCCGGAGTCGGTCAGCGCGATCGGGTAGCGGCGCAGGTCGTCCAGGGACACGCTGGCGCGTTTGGCAAGAGGATGGCCCGGGACCATGATGGCGCGAACGGGCGAGACGATTTCGTAGCGCACGGCGATGCCGTTGCCCGCGTTCAGGCTGAAGGCCAGGCCCACGTCGATGCTGTTGTCGCGCAGGCGTTGCGTCACGACGCCGGGCGAAGCGATGTGTACCTGGAACGCCACATCGGGATGCAGGGCGCGGTACGCGCCCAGGATGGGCGGCAGCACGTTGCGCGCCACGGCTTCGTTGGAGCCTATGCGGATGGTGGTCAGCTCCGCGTGACGCAGGCTGCGGATATCGCGCAGCACGTGCTCGGCATCCATGGCGACGCGGCGTGCATAGTCGGCCAGCATTTCGCCGGCGCGGGTCAGCTCCATGCCGTGAGGCCGGCGTTCGAACAGCGCCGCGCCGCAGTCATCCTCCAGTTTGGCGACTTGCCGGCTGATTGCCGAAGGCGCCACGTGGAGGGTGGCCGCGGCGTCCTTGATGCTGCCTGCGCGTACGACTTCCAGGAAATAGCGGTGCGCGGTGCTGAGCATATTGATTCTCAAAATGGCAATTGGCGTGCTAATTATTGATATTGATTGCCGCAAAGGCAATTCCTAGAATGGGCCGGTCAGGGCCGCCAGGACACATGGGCAACAGACCCGGCCGACGGCTCTTCAACCAAGGGGAATCGCATGGCTAGTGTTGTATGCAAATCGGGCCGCGCCGCCGCGCGCCCGCAGGGACTCGGCATTCTGAAGCGCGCCTTTGCCGCGCTGGCGTTATCGGCGGCTACCGGGGCGGGGGCGGCCGATTTTCCGCAGCGCTCGCTCCAGCTGATCCTGTCGTTTCCACCGGGCGGCGCGACCGACGTGCTCGCTCGCGAACTCAGCCAGAAGCTGGGCGACTCGCTGGGCCAATCTGTGGTGGTGTTGAACCGCCCCGGCGCGGGCGGCTTGATCGGCATGCAGGCCGCTGCGCGTTCCGAAGCCGACGGCTACACGCTGTACATCTCGTCGGTGATGTCCAACTCCATTTACGAAGCGCTCAACGGCAAGCAGCAGGTGTCGCTGGACGGCGACTTCGATGCGGTGGGCGCGATAGCCAGCGCCCCGCACATCCTGGTCACGCCGGCGACGCTGGGCATCAAGGACTATGCCAGCCTGGTGGCCTATCTGAAGGCGGCGCCGGGCAAGTACAACTACGCGTCGATGGGCGCGGGTACCCTGTCCAACCTGGAGGGCGAGATCTTCAAGGAGCAGGCGGGCGTGGACGCGTTGCAGATCCCGTACAAGGGCAGCAGCCAGGCCTTGCCCGAAGTGATCTCGGGCGCGTCGGTCTTCATGTTCGATAGCGTGACCAGCTCGCTGCCGCATAAGCAGGGCGGCCGCATCGACGTGCTGGGCGTGGCCTCCGCCAAACGTCTGCCGGTCATGCCGGACGTGCCCACGCTCAAGGAACTGGGCGTACAGGGCCTGGAGGCAGAGAACCTGTTCGCGTTGATGGCGCCCAAGGGAACGCCCAAGGACCGCCTGGACATTGTGGCCCGCGCGCTGTCCAAGGCGCAGGGCGATGCAGGATTCCGCAAGGCCATCGAGGCGCAGGGCTTCCAGATCAGCGAGATTCCGGCCCAGACTCTGCCCAAGTTCATCCTGGACCAGCAGGCGTTCTGGCGCGACAAGGTCAAGGCCTTGAACATTACCGCAGGCAAGTAGCGGCCGCCCCGGCTTTCTTCCTGGCCGCCCGCGGGCGGCCGGTCCCAAACTTCCGACCCGACTCCCATGCCCATTCCGAACGATCCCTTCTGGCAGCTGCCCTACGCATCGCAACGCATGCCTTTGCTCGCGGACAACGTGGTCAGCACGTCGCAGCCGCTGGCCAGCGCTGCCGGCCTGCAGATGTACGCAAGGGGCGGCAACGCGATCGACGCGGCGCTGGCCACGGCCATCGCGCTGACCGTCGTGGAGCCGTGCATGAACGGGATCGGCGGCGACATGTTCGCCATCGTCTGGCATGGCGGGCGCCTGCATGGGCTGAATGCGTCGGGGCGCGCGCCGGCCGCTTGGGAGACGGCCAGGTTCGCGCATCTGGATGGCATGGACCCGATAGGCTGGGGCAGCGTGACGGTACCCGGAGTCGTGTCGGGTTGGCGCGCGATCTGGGAGAAATTCGGTTCGCTGCCGTTCGAGGATTTGTTCGAGCCCGCCATACGCTACGCGCGGGACGGCTACCTGGTTTCGCCCACGGTGCATCGCCAGTGGCAGAAGCAGGTGCCGCGCCTGAGCGGGCAGCCGGGCTTTGCCGAGTCCTTTGCGCCCGGGGGCCGCGCGCCCTTGCCCGGAGAGCGCTTCCGCAGCCCCGGCCAGGCCGCCACGCTGGAGAGCATCGCCCGCAGCAAGGGCGAGAGCTTCTACCGCGGCGAGCTGGCCGCGGCGATTGCCGCCCACGCGCGCAACACGGGCGGCTATATCACCGAGGCCGACATGGCCGGCCATACGGCCGACTGGGTGGAGCCGATAGGCATGCGCTACCGCGACCTGGAACTCTACGAGATCGGTCCCAACGGCCAGGGCATCGGCGCATTGATGGCCTTGGGCATGCTGGAACGTTTCGACCTGGCGGGCTGCGGGCGCGACAGCGGCCGTGCGTTGCACCTGCAGATCGAAGCCATGCGCCTGGCGTTCGCGGACCTGTACGAACACGTGGGCGATCCGGCCCATATGCAGGTGTCGAGTGAGCAGCTGCTGGATCCCGCCTATCTGGCGGAACGGGCGAAACTCATCGATCCGGACCGGGCGGGCGAACCCCGGGCCGGCAATCCGCACAGCGGTGGAACGGTGTATCTGACGGCGGCAGACCGGTACGGCACCATGGTGTCGTTCATTCAATCCAACTTCAAGGGATTCGGTTCCGGCGTGGTGGTGCCGGGAACGGGTATTGCCATGCAGAACCGGGGCTGGGGCTTTTCGACGAAGGCGGGGCATCCCAATGTGGTGGCGCCAGGCAAGCGGCCGTTCCACACCATTATTCCCGGCTTCCTGATGAAAGGCGGACAGCCTTTGATGAGCTTTGGCGTCATGGGCGGCTCCATGCAGGCGCAGGGCCATTTTCAAGTGACCAGCCGGCTGGCCGACTTCGGCCTGAATCCGCAGGCAGCCAGCGATGCGCCGCGTTGGCGCATCAAGGATGACAACGTGGGCGTGGCGGTGGAATGGAACTGCCCGCCTGAAGCTATCGAGCATCTGCGCGCATGCGGCCACAGGGTCGACGTGGCGCCGCGCTTCGATTTGGAGTTCGGCAGCGCGCAGATGGCCTACCGGCTGGAACAGGGAGGCTATCTGGCCGCGTCGGATCATCGCAAGGACGGCTACCCCATGGGCTATTGACGCCGTCTTCCTGGACGATGTTTGGTCGAGGAAAATCCCCGTTTCGTCGAAAACTGCGTGATGTCTCGGGGCCGGTTGATGACAATCGGCACATTTCCGGCCCGAACCGATGCTACAGCGGTCTTATCCCGGGGCTGGCCCGTCGCGTCAGCGCTGCGCCACCGCGCGCCGCAGGCGCTGCGACGCGACCCGTCCCAGCACGACGGGGGCAACGCCGTTGTTGAACGCGACCTCGGTCTGCGCGCCGGGCAGTTGCGACAGATGGGAGACATGTTCCAGATTCATGATCACCGAGCGAGACAAGGCGCAGAAGGGCGGACTGGGCAGTTGGGCCGCCAGGCGCTTGAAGGTGATGTGCATCAGCTCGTTGGCGTGCGCGGCGCTGCAAAGCATCACGTAGTCGCCTTGCGCCTGCGCCATGGTCAGTTCATGGATCTTGATGAGCTTGGTGCCGTTGCGCGTCCGCAGCGTCAGGTGGCCACCAGCGCGCGGGCGCAGCCGCGCCAACGCCTGTTCGAGCCGGCCCGGCCGCACGGGCTTGAGCAGGTAGTCGACAGCCTGGACGTCGAAGGCGCGGGCGGCGTAGTCGCTGTGCGCGGTGACGAAGACGACGGCGGGCGGAGCGTCCAGCTGGTCCAGCAGATCGAAGCCGGTGGCGGCCGTCAGCTCGATGTCCAGGAACAGGGCATCAGGACGATGCTCGCGGATCAGCGCTCGCGCCTGTTCCAGGCTGTCGGCTTCGCCCGCGACATGGACGTCGGCCGAGGCTTCCAGCAGCCGGCGCAGGTAGCGCCGCGCCGGGGCTTCATCGTCGATGACAAGCACACGCAGCATTTTCCTCCCTGGCGCCATGGTGTGGCGGGTATAGTCGTCCGGTCTGGCACGCGGGTAAATATAAGGCCTATGCAGTTTCCAGAGAACCCTTTGCCCGTCCGGGGAGCGCATCCATGAAGTTCGCATCGATCGGCCAGGGCTTGAGCCCAGGGGAGTCCTCGCTTGGCTTCTGGCGGGCGCAGACGCTGGGTTGGCTCTTTCTTGCGATCGTGGGTTTCTTCATCCGGCTGGCGGTGTTCGGCAATGCCACCGCGGCCTTCTGGCTTACCGTGGCGCTGGAGCCGCTGGCCTTCGTCCTGACCAGCGGGGCGGCCGTGCTGCATGGCCGCCGTGCGGGCAAAGGCGATCCGCCCTTGCTGGTGCTGGTTTGCGCGGTGTTGTTCTGCCTGACCGCCTCGGCCTTGCTGGCCTCGATCGCCTACGGCATCCATAGCCTGTTTCTGCCCGGCGCGATCCGAGTGTTGCCGGGCAACCAGTACCGGCTGGGCTTTCTCTACTACATGGGCATGCTCTCCATCTGGACGCTGATCTATTTCGGCGTGTCGGCCGAGCTAAACGCGCGCAGTGAGCGCCTGTCCAAGATGAAGGCCGAGACGCGCTCCTTGAGGCTGGAGCTCGAACATCTGCAGCTGCAGATCGAGCCGCACTTCCTGTTCAACTCGCTCAATACCATCGTGGCCGAGATCGCCGAACGTCCCGCCATCGCGGAGGAAATGACCCGCAGCCTGGCCGAGTACCTGCGCTATTCGCTGGACCGGCGCGGGCGCGGCCTGTCCATACTGGAGGAGGAGATCGAGGCCGCCGAAGCCTATGTGCGCATACAGGCGCTGCGCTTTGACCAGCGGCTTGAACTGCGCAGCCAGATCGATCCGGCCACGCTACGGATCAGTGTTCCGCGCATGACGCTGCAGGGACTGGTGGAAAACGCGATCAAGCACGGCATGCGTTCGGAACACGCGCATTTTCCGATCTGCATACGCACGCGTCTGCAGGGCGACGAACTGCTCATTGAAGTGGACAACCCCGGCCGGCTGCACGCGCCTTTCGATCTGGCCAGCGGCGGAGGCGGGCTGGGAAACCTGTGCCGGCGGCTGACGCTGAGGTATCCGGACAGGCATCAGTTCGTGCTGGAGCAGCGCGGGGACAGAACTGTCGCGCAGATCAGGCTGCGGGGCGAGCCGGTGCCGGCCTAGCGCGCAGGCTTCAGCGGTACGTCGCGAGCAGGATGCTGGTTTCGGTGGCCGCGATGCCCTTGATCAGGCGCACGCGCTCCAGCACCTTGGACAGATCGGCGGTGGAATCTGCGCGTATTTCGGCCAGCAGGTCCCAGCGGCCGTTGGTGTCGTGCAGCTGCTCAACGCTCGGCTCGCCCAGCAGGCTGGCCAGCACGGCGCGCGTCTGGTTGCCGTCGACGGTAATGCCCATCCAGGCGCGCAGGCCGCCTTGATCGGAGTCGGGACGCAGCTTGAGCGTGTAGCCGGCGATGAGCCCGTCCGCCTCCAGCTTGCGCAGACGGTTGGAGACCGTGCCGCGCGACACGCCGGCCTTGCTGGCCAAAACGGAAAGCGGCGTGCGCGCGTCGCGCCGCAGGATGCCGATCAGTCGGGTATCGATTTCATCCATGACAGGTCCCGCTTTCAATGCTGCCGGAACAGCCGGCCGTAGCCGTCCATCCGGTCGTGGATCCCCGCCAGCCGCAGGCAATGCCACATGCTGGCCTGATTGCTGCCGATCACGGGCTTGCCCAGCCTGTCCTCCAGACGCTCGATGACGGCGGTGGAGCGCAGCGCGCCGCAGCTGATGAAGACGGCGTCGGCATCGGGGCGATCCACGGCGCAGGCGAATTCGTACAGATAGTCAGGCGAGACACGGTTCATGGTCTCGTCATCGGGCAGGGCCAGCCCCTGTAGCGAGACGACTTCGTGGCCGATGCTTTCGAAGTAAGCGCGCTCCAGTTGGTTGACGGCATCGTCATAGGCGGTGGCAACAGCCAGGCGGCGCGCGCCGACCGCGGCCAGCGCCTGCGTGACGCCGTCCAGCAGCGTGGCCACGGCCGCGCCGGGGCGGGCCTGCGCGAGCAGCGCGCGCACTTTGTCGTTGCCGATCACGAAGCTGCCCGCGGTGCAGTTGTAGCAGACCACGTCGATATCGCGGCGTCCCGGCGCCAGGCCGTCCAGGGCCTGAAGCAGTCCGTCTTCCATGCCGGCCAGGCTTTGCACGGTGCAGGCCGTTGCCATGGCCACGCGGGCAAAGCTCAGGCCCACGCCCTCGGGCGCCATGGCGTGCATCTCGCCCTCGGTCAGGCCGGCGTTGGCCACGCACAGAAAGGCGAGACGCGCGCGGGGGTAGGGGCCGGCGTCGTAGCGCACGGGATTCATTCCGTCATCCCCGCGGCGTCGAAGCACTCGCGTATGACGGTGGCCGCCTTGACGAAGTTGGGGTGTCCGACCATGGCGTAGTTGCGCGGGCGCGGCAGATCGATGTCGACGGTCAGCGACACGCGGCCCGGCCGCTTGCTCATCACCACCACGCGGTCGGACAGGAACACGGCTTCGGAGATGCTGTGGGTAATGAACATGACGGTCTTCTTGCTTTCCAGCCATACCCGCTGCAGCTCCAGGTTCATGGCTTCGCGCGTCATCGCGTCCAGGGCGCCGAAGGGCTCGTCCATCAGCAGGATGTCGGGGTCGTGGATGAGCGCGCGGCACAGCGCCACGCGTTGCTGCATGCCGCCGGACAACTGGTGCGGCAGGCATTCTTCAAAGCCCTCCAGTCCGCTCAGCTTGATCAGTTCGCGCAGCCGGGTCTCATGGCGCGCGGCCGGAAGTTTGCGCATCTCCAGCTGCAGCGAGATGTTCCCGACGACGTCGCGCCACGGCAGGAGCGCCGCACGCTGGAACACGATCCCCACGTTGGCGCCCGGCTCGGTCACGCGCTCGCCCAGCACGCGGATCTCGCCGGCAGTGGGCGGCGTCAGGCCGGCGACCGCTCGCATCAAGGTGCTCTTGCCGCAGCCGGACGGGCCGAGCACGGAGAGGAACTGGCCTTCGGGTATGGCAAGGTCGATGCCGTCGACCGCGACATAGGAACCGAAGCGCTGGACCATGCCGCGGATGTCGATCGCGGTATCGGGCGCGCCCGCTGCGGGAGCGAGCGCCAGGGCTGCGTGCTGTGCCATGTCTATTCCCTGTTGTAGTCGTTGGTGTAGAGCGTGCTGGTCGGCACCGGGCTCGCGATCTGGTTCGATTGCACGAACTGATCGACCATGGCCTGCCAGTCCTTTTCCGCGGAGACGCCGAACGGCAGTCCCTTGGTGTTGGGCGTGCCTGCGGCCTGCAGTGAGAGCTGCAGCTGGCGCACCAGCTGATCGCGGTTGCGCGCCTGTTCCGGCCGTTGGCGTACCAGGGCGTCGACCGAGGCGGCCGGATCGGCCTGGGCGGCCTCGTAGGCCTTGCGCGTGGCGCGCAGGAAGCGCCGCGCGGTGTCGGGATTGGCCTCCAGCCATTTGGTATTGGCTGCCAGCCCGCCTTCCAGCGCGTTGACGCCAAAGTCGGCATAGAAGAAGTAATGCACCTTTGCGCCCTGCGCTTCCAGCGGAGGGATATGGAAGTAGGTCACGCCGGTGATGGCGTCCGCGCGGCGTTGCAGGAACAAGGCGGTCTTGGTGCCCACGGCGGGGGCGATGACATTGATCTTCTTCTGGTCCACGCCGTTGAGGGCGGCCAGCACCGGGAACATCTGCGCCGTCGACTCGGATGCGCTCATGCCCAGCACCTTGCCTTCCAGGTCCTTGGGCGCGCGCACCGGGGCGTCCGCGTGGCTGATGATGACCATGGGCGAGCGCTGGTGCACGGCGAAGATGGCCTTCAGCGGCATGCCCGCGGCGACGCCCTTGAGCATGGTGCCGTAGTCCATGAAGCCGATGGGATCGATGCCCTGCGCCACCAGCTTCGCGGTGTTGCTGGAGCCGCTGCCTTCGCCAATGCTCAGGTCTATGCCTTCGGCCTTGTAGAGGCCTTTTTCTATGCCGTAGTAGAGTGGTGCGTGCGTGCCGTAGATGCTGTAGTCCAGGCGCAGGCTCAGTTTTTCCTGGGCGCTGGCCGCGCCTGCGGCCAGCAGGCAAGCCAGGGTCCAGCCAAGTCGGGTGGTGAATTTCATGGTGGTGTCTCCGGAGGGCGGGGTCAGACAGAGGGCAGGGCGTCGCTGCGCACGCTGATGTGCCAGGGAATGAGGAAGCGTTCGGAAAACTCGACCAGGTAGTAGAAGACCAGGCCGATGAGCATGAGCGCGACCAGCACGGCGAACAGCAACGTGGTGTCGAGGTTGGCATTGGCGGACAGCAGCACGTAGCCCAGGCCGCTTTCGGCGCCCACCCATTCCCCCACCACCGCGCCGACCGTGGCGAAGGCTATGGCGACCTTCAGGCCGGAGAAGATCTGCGGCAGCGCATAGGGCAGCCGGATCCGCAGAAAGGTCCGCAGGGCGCCCGCCCGCATCGAGCGGGCCAGGTCGTTGAGGTCCGCGTCCACTGAACGCATGCCCGCCACCGTACTGACCACGATGGGGAAGAAGGCCACCGAGAATGCGATCAGGATCTTGGGAAACAGGCCCAGGCCGAACCAGATGATGATCAGCGGCGCGACCGCCACCTTCGGAAACGCCTGCGACACCACCAGCAGCGGCATGATGGCGCGCTCCAGCGGGCGCGACCACACCAGCAGGATGCCCAGCGGTATGCCGACGGCGATGCTCAGCAGAAAGCCGCCCAGGGTTTCGACGGACGTGACCCAGGAGTGATGGCCCAGGAATGCCCAGTCCGTCCACAGCCGTTCGAGCACGCTCAGCGGCGGCGGCAGCAGGTAGGCCGGCAGGCCGAACAGCGGTATCGCGAAATGCCACAGAAGCAGCACTCCCATGACCGCGGTGGTTGGATACATCCAGTTCTTCAACACGGCAATTCCCCTTGTATGTTGTTGGCGCGCCGGTCTTGTTGTCAGGCGTCGATTTCGATCAGCTCTCGCGGATAGCGGGTGAGCACCTCGCAGCCGTCCTCGGAGACGGCCACGCTTTCGCTGGCCATGAAGCCGCCTTCGGGCATGAATAGCGACGGCACCAGGTGGAAGGTCATGCCGGGCTCAAGCACCGTGGGATCGCCCGGACGCAGCGCCAGGAAGCGGCCTTCGGCCCAGTTGGGAGGAAAGCCGATGCCGATGCCGTAGGCGGTGCGGTGATCGAAGTACTGCCCCAGCCCGGCCCGTTCGAAGACCGCGCGGCAGGCCTGGTCCACCTGGGCGGAGGTGACGCCGGGTCGGATGGCGTCAATGGCGGCGTCCAGCGCGGCGATGACGGTGCCGGCGAGGAAGCGCTGCCGCTCGGAGGCCCGGCCCACCACGCAATTGCGCGAGATCATGGCGTGATAGCGGTTGATGTTGGCGGCGGCCTCCAGGAACACCAGGTCGCCCTGCTTGATCTCGCGGCGCTGCCAGGTGGTGAAGCAGACGCCGCTGGCGCGGCCCACGGCCACCAGCGGCACGCGGGTGTATTCGCTGCCGGCCTTGGTGGCGCCGTGCAGCATGGCGGCGGCGAGGTCGTTTTCGGTGGCGCCGACTGCGATCGCGCGCACCGCCGCATCGATGCCGGCGACCGCCGCGTCCGCGGCCTGGCGCATGAAGCCCAGCTGCGCCGGGGTCTTGATCTTGCGCGCCTCTTCCATCGGACCTTGCCAGTCGGCCAGGCGCGCGCCCAGACAGGCTTGCAGCTGCTTGTAGGCGGCCACGCTGAGGTAGCCCGAGGCCGTTTCCAGGCCGACGCGGCCGCTGGGCAGGATGTCCTTCAGATAGCTGGCCAGCACCTCGACCGGATCGCTGATGTCATCGATGGCGACAAAGCGCGCGATGTTGCGGTTGCCGGTCGCCACGGCGTGGTTGACCTGGCGCGAGACCATGGCAATGCCGCCGTCGGCCGAGACCACCAGGCACTGGAAGGTGAAGTAGCCGATGGAGCGGTAGCCGGTCAGCCAGTAGATGTTCTCAGGGTCGAACAGGATGGCCGCCGACAGGCCCTGGGCCTGGATGTCCCGTGCCAGCAGCGAGAGGTTCGCGGCATAGGTTTCCGGGCCGAACGGCAATTCCATGGGTGCGTAGTTTTCCGACACGATGGGTCCTGGATGAAAGTCGAGCGTTCATCCTAGGAACAATCTACATAACTGCCTAATACCAATAATTGCCATGTCTATAGCTAAATAGTTATAGTCTGCGCATGAACGTGCGAGAGATAGAGATCTTCAGGGCGGTGATGCGCGAAGGCTCGGTGTCGCGGGCGGCGCAGGTGCTGCTGATTTCACAGCCCGCGGCCAGCAAGTACATCGCCCAGCTGGAGCGCCGCGTGGGCGTGGCGCTGTTCGTGCGCAAGGGCGGGCGTCTGCTGCCCACGCCCGAAGGCCGGGCGCTTTACGGCCAGGTCGACCGGCTTTTTTCCGGTCTTTCGCAGCTGGATAGCTTCATCAAGGACCTGGGCAGCGAAAAGCAGGGCCACCTGACCGTCGCGTCCTTGCCCTTGCTGTCCTTGACCGTCATGCCGGATGTGCTCGCCAGTTTCATGGCGGACCGGCCGAATATCTCCGTGGCTTTGCAGACGCGCAGTTCGGCGCGCATCGTCGAATGGGTGGCGGCGCGCCAGGTGGATATGGGCGTGTGCTTCTACGGGGGGCAGCATCCGGGCGTCGTGGCCGAGCCGCTGGTGAGCCTGCAGCTATATTGCGCCATCCCTCCCGGCGACCCTCTGGAAAAGTTCGACACCATCCGCGTGGAACAACTGGCAGGCCGCGATCTCATCATCTACGACAACCTGGACCACACCCGCTTCTGGCTGGAAGCGCTGCTGGAGCAGCAGAAGGTCTACGCGCGGCGGCGCGTGCAGGTGTTCTGGACCTCGGTGGCGATGGAGCTGGTGATGCGCGGCGTGGGCATCGCGCTGGTAGACCGGCTGACCGCCGCGCGCATTCCGGGCGGACTGGATCAACTGCGGCCGCTGGAGCCGGGCGCCTCGTTCGATCTCAGCCTGGTATGGCCCGAGCATTGGCCGTCTTCGGTCATCGCGCTTTCATTCGCTGACGCGTTGCGCGAGCATCTGCGCGATCACGCGGCCTAGCGCGCCGCGCCCGCGGCCAGGAAAACTGGAGGCGCGGGCTGGAATCGAACCAACCTCTGCGGATTTGCAATCCTGCTGCATAGCCACTCTGCCACCGCGCCGTTTATTTTGTCCTAGGACATATATAATTATGTTCGAGTACAGACTAAAGCGCAAGCGGCAACCCATAGACAGAGGAAAGCAATGCAGTTCCAGTTTCCCATCGTCATCATCGACGAGGACTTCCGCTCGGAAAACACGTCCGGCCTGAGCATCCGGGTATTGGCCGAGGCCATCAAGGCCGAGGGCTTCGATGTGCTGGGAACGACCAGTTACGGCGATCTCAGCCTGTTCGCGCAGCAGCAGAGCCGCGCCAGCGCCTTTATCCTGTCCATCGACGACGAGGAACTCGCCCATGGAGAGGGGGTTGCGCCTGCGCTGCTGGCGTTGCGGGAGTTCATCAGCGAAGTGCGGCGGCGTAATGCCGACGTGCCGATCTACGTGTACGGCGAAACCAAGACCGCGCGGCACATTCCGAACGACATCCTGCGCGAACTGCAGGGCGTGATCCATATGTACGAGGACACGCCGGAATTCGTGGCGCGGCATTTGATCCGCGAGGCCCGGGCCTATCTGGAAGGCGTCAAGCCGCCGTTCCTGAAGGCGTTGCTGGACTACGCCGAGGACGGTTCCTATTCCTGGCACTGCCCGGGCCATTCGGGCGGCGTGGCGTTCCTGAAAAGTCCGGTGGGCCAGATGTTCCATCAGTTCTTCGGCGAGAACATGTTGCGCGCGGACGTCTGCAATGCGGTGGAGGAGCTGGGGCAGCTGCTGGACCACAATGGCGCCATCGGCGCGAGCGAGCGCAATGCCGCGCGCATCTTCAATGCGGACCACTGCTATTTCGTGACGAACGGGACCAGCACAAGCAACAAGATCGTGTGGCACCACATGGTGGCGCCGGGCGACGTGGTGCTGGTGGACCGCAACTGCCACAAGTCCATCCTGCACAGCATCGTCATGACGGGGGCGATTCCCGTCTTCCTGCGTCCCACCCGCAACCATTTCGGCATCATCGGTCCGATTCCGCGCAGCGAGTTCGACGTCCAGGCGATCCGCGAGAAGATCCGCGCCCATCCGCTGCTCAAGCACCTGGACGCCGATGAGGTCCGCCCGCGGGTGATGGCGCTGACGCAGTCGACCTACGACGGCATCATCTACCAGACCGAGGAGATCAAGGCGGCGCTGGATGGCTACGTGGACGCCTTGCACTTTGATGAAGCCTGGATGCCGCATGCGGTGTTCCATCCGTTCTATGGCGCCTACCACTGCATGGGCAAGCAGCGCGCGCGGCCCAGGGAATCACTGGTTTTCTCCACGCAATCCACGCACAAGCTGCTGGCCGGGATCAGCCAGGCCAGCCACGTGCTGGCGCAGGACTCCCTGACGCGGCAGTTGGACCGGCATCTTTTCAACGAAGCCTATCTGATGCATACCAGCACCAGTCCCCAGTACGCCATCATTGCCAGCTGCGACGTGGCGGCGGCCATGATGGAGCCGCCCGGCGGAACGGTGCTGGTGGAGGAGAGCATCGCCGAGGCCTTGGACTTCCGGCGTGCGATGCAGGAGGTCGGCACGCATTTCGCCGACGGCGACTGGTGGTTCAAGGTCTGGGGGCCGGAGACGCTGGCGCCGGAGGGCATAGGCTCGCCCGAGGACTGGATCATCCGCGGCGGCGATGGCGATTCGTCCTGGCACGGATTCGGCGCGCTGGCGGACGGTTTCAACATGCTGGATCCGATCAAGTCCACCATCGTGACGCCCGGGCTGGACCTGGATGGCAACTTCGCGGACAGCGGCATTCCGGCCTCCATCGTCACCAAGTTCCTGGCCGAGCATGGCGTGATCGTGGAGAAGACCGGGCTGTACAGCTTCTTCATCATGTTCACGATAGGGATCACCAAGGGCCGCTGGAGTTCGCTCCTGACGGCGTTGCAGCAATTCAAGGACGACTACGGGCGCAACCAGCCCATGTGGCGGATCCTGCCGGAGTTCTGCCGCAAGTATCCCCGCTACGAGAACATGGGCTTGCGCGATCTGTGCCAGCATGTTCATGCGACCTATGCCAGGCATGACATCGCCCGGCTGACCACGGACATGTACCTGACCGACGTCACTCCCGCGATGAAGCCCTGCGATGCCTATGCCTGCATCGCCCAGCGGCGCACCGAGAGGGTGGAGATCGACCATCTGGAAGGCCGCATCACCACCAGTCTGATCACACCCTATCCCCCGGGCATACCTTTGCTGGTCCCGGGCGAGGCATTCAACCGGACCATCGTCGATTACCTGAAGTTCTCGCGCGAGCTGAACCGGGAGTGTCCGGGGTTCGGCACGGACATCCATGGCTTCGTGGAGCTGCGCGACGCGGACGGAAACCTGCGCTATTACGTGGATTGCGTGCGGTAGGCACGCTTTATGCGGACCGGGAATCCATGTCAAACTTACGCGGGGAGTTGGCCCGGCCAGGAGTCGGCCCGGCCAGGAGTTGGCCCGGCCAGGAGTCGGCCCCATTGACTTGACGCGGCCCGGCCGCTGTCCGTGCCAGGAACGGAATTGTCTTAGGACGCTATGAAAATACAAGGAAAGACCGCCGCTGAGATCTTCGATTGCGTGCGCGGGCTGGCTCAATCGGGCCAGCTGCCGCCGGGCCAGGCATTGCCGCCGGTGCGCGATCTGGCGGTCGAACTGGATATCAACCGTAATACGGTTGCCGCGGCCTACAAGCGGTTGGTGACGGCGGGCATCGCGCTGACCCAAGGCCGCCTGGGCACCATCATTCGCGACCAGTCTGGCCCGGGCGAACAGGAGGGCGCGCTGTCGGACTCGCCGTTGGCCGACCTGGCCAGCGGCAATCCCAATCCGGCCTGGCTGCCGGACCTGAGCGCCGCCCTCGCCATCCGGCCCTATCAGCCGCGTCTCTATGGCGAACCCACAGTCAACGCGGGGCTGGAAAGCTATGCCCGCGCCTGGTTCGCGAGAGACTGCCCGGCGCCTTTCGAGATCAACCTGACCCACGGCGCGGTGGACGCCATTGAACGGCTGCTCAGCTCGCACTTGGTGGCTGGGGATAAGGTGGCGGTCGAGAATCCCTGCTTCCTGAGCAGCATCAACATGCTGCGCATCGCCGGCCTGCAGGCGCTGGGCGTGCAGGTCGACGCCGAAGGCATGCAGGCGGCAGCGCTGGAGGTGGCTCTGGCCAAGGGCGCGCAGGCCGTGATCCTGACGCCGCGGGCCCATAACCCCACGGGCTGCAGCCTGAGCGAAAAACGGGCGAAGGCGCTGGCGCGGGTACTGGCCAAGTATCCGCATGCCATGGTCATCGTGGACGACCACTACGCTTTGCTGTCGGGCAAGGAATACCACTCGGTGTTGCCTGCGGGAACGCAGCGGTGGGCGCTGGTGCGCTCATTCTCCAAGACGCTGGGTCCCGACGTGCGCTTGGCCATGGTGGCCAGCGACGCCGCGACGTCGCGCCAGTTGCGCCTGCGGCTGGCTTCCGGCACCAGCTGGGTCAGCCATCTGCTGCAGGACATGGTCGAGGTCACGCTGGGTCGGCCCGAGGTGGCCAAGCAGATGACCCAGGCCCGTAAGGATTACGCGCAGCGGCGCAAGGCCCTGGAAAGCGCCTTGCTGGAGCAAGGCGTGCCGTGCGCCGCGGACGGCGACGGCTTGAACCTGTGGGTGCCGCTGGATACCGACGACCAGGCGGTTGCGCTGGCTCTGGCCCATCGCGGCTGGCTGGTGCGCCACGGCGATGCCTTCGGGGTCCAGGATCCGGTCAGGGGCCTGCGCATCACCATCTCGGCGATCGAACCCGGCCAGTGCCGCAAGCTGGCGCGGGATATCCGGGAAAGCATGCTCTAGCCACGGCCGGGGTCAACGCCGGTCGGCCATGGCTTGTCCCAATCTGACGGCGCGCCCTGTCTTCCAGCCGGGATGGAAGCGCCAGGCGCTGCCCGGCATCAGCACCACCACGGTCGACCCCAACTGGAAATGGCCCATCTCGGCGCCTTGCGGCAAGCGCAAGGGAGCCAGGCTGCCGTAGTCCCATTGCTGGATGCGCCGGCCATGCGGCGCCACTTGGCCATGCCAGGCCGTGGCGATGCTGCCGACGATGGCGGCCCCCACCAGCACCATGGCGTAGACGCCATGGAGGGGATGCTCGAACCAGCAAACCAGCCGCTCATTGCGCGCCAGCAGGCCATCCATGCCCTGCACGATCTCCGGCCGGACGGAGTACAGCGTCCCTGGCACATGGCGCATGCCCAGCAGGCGTCCCTCGCAGGGCATGTGCACCCGGTGATAGTCGCGCGGACTCAGGTAGATCGTGGTGAACCAGCCGCCTCCCAACGCGCACGCCAGGTCCGCATCGGCCAGCAGCGCAGCCGCGCTGTATCGGCGCTGCTTGGCCTGGATCAGCTGTCCCAGGCTGATGCGGCAGAACTGGCTGACGGTGCCGTCCGCGGGGCTGGTCCAGTCCGCATCGGCCAGCTTGCGCGCGCCCGGGCGCAGGGCGCGCGCGAAGAAGGCATTGAAGCTGGCATAGGCCTTCGGGTCGGCGTGCAGCGCTTCGTTCAGATCGATGCCGTACCACTTGGCGTAGCCGCGTATCAGCGGCTGGGCTACCCATGGCTGGCGGCATGAGGCCAGCCGGCCGGCGCAACGCGTCAGCCAGCGCTTGGGCGCGATGCGGTGGACAAACAGGGAAAGAGAGGTCGACATGAAACTCGCGGCTGTGCGTGATGGCGGATATTGTCCTGAATCATAGTGTAGTATGGCATAGGACAAAATACACAGTAAGAATCCCGTCGATCGCTTACCGAGAGGCCGCTGCCGCAACAACATGGTTTCCCTACACAGCCCGCGCGTTGAAACCTTGTCGCCCTATGTGCCTGGAGAGCAGGCTCCGGGAAACGGATGGATCAAGCTCAACACCAACGAGAATCCCTATCCGCCGTCACCGGCCGCGATAGCGGCCATCGCCGCGGCGGCTGCCGATGGCCTGGAGCGCTATCCGGACCCGCAGGCCGCGCATTTGCGCGCGGCCATCGCGCAGTACCACGGAGTGCCGCTGGAGCAAGTCTTCGCCGGCAACGGTTCCGACGAAGTGCTGGCGCTGGCGTTCTGCGCGTTCTTCCAGCACGGTGTCCAGCCCTTGCTGATGGCGGACGTGACCTACGGCTTTTATGAGGTGTATTGCCGCCTGTTCGGCATACGCTGTGCGCAGATCGCGGTGGACGAGCGCTTGAGGCTGGACCTGGACGGATTCGCGGCGCTGGGCGCTGCGGATGCCGGCATAGCCGGCATTGTGATCGCCAACCCGAACGCGCCCACGGGAGAGTGCCTGCCGCTGGATCGCGTGCAGCGGTTGCTGGAGATCCAGCCTCGCCGGTTGGTGCTGGTCGACGAGGCCTATGTGGACTTCGGCGGGCAATCCGCCATTGCGTTGGTGGAGCAATATCCTAATCTGCTGGTGGTTCAGACGCTGTCGAAGTCCAGGGCGCTGGCCGGCCTGCGCGTGGGGTTCGCCATGGGACAGGCGCCGTTGATCGCCGCGCTGGAGCGGGTGAAGAACAGCTTCAATTCCTATCCGCTCGGGCGGCTGGCCCAGGCGGGCGCCGCAGCGGCGTTTCAGGACCGGGCCTATTTCGAGGAGACGCGGCAGGCCATCATCGGCACCCGTACGTTGCTCTGCGCGCATTTGCGGCTGATGGGCTTCGAGGTCTTGCCGTCACAGGCGAACTTTCTGTTCGTCCGCCATCCGCGTTTCGACGCGCGGTCGCTCGCGGCCGGCCTGCGGGACGCGAAAATACTGGTGCGCCATTTTCCGCGGCCGCGCGTGGAGCAATACCTGCGCATTTCCGTGGGTACCGAGGAGCAGGCGGCCTGTTTGGTGCGCGCGCTGCGCACCCAGGTCCAGCCATAGCCGCACGGGCGGGGCCCGCGGTGCCTATTGCGGACGCGGCGCGGGGCAGCTTTCCGCGTTGCACTCGTCGCGGGCGGGATCATCTGATGCGGCCGCATGTTCCGCAGGAGCATCGTTCTCCGCCAGCAGCCTGCCGATGGCCGCGCCCAGGGCCAGGTCGTCGATGCTGCCAAAGTGCTGCAAGCGCACGCGTCCCTGGCGGTCCAACAGGACCAGGCTGGGCGTGCCGCGCAAGCCGTAGGCTTGCATGGTCATTGGGATGGAGCCCGTCGCCGCTGGCCGGTCGATGCCGATGGGAAAGCTCCAGCGGTACTCGTGATTGAAGGCCCGCAGCGCGGCCGGACCCATGACGTCGTGGTGTTCGAACACGGTATGTAGGCCGATGACCGCGACATCCTGGCCGCGGAACATCCGGTGCACGCGTTCGGCTTGGGGCAGCCCATGCGACAGGCACCCGGGGCATAGCATCTGGAACGCATGCAGCAGCACGACCTTGCCGCGCAGGGCGGCGAGGTCGATGGGACCATCCGCATTCAGCCATTCGTCCGCTTGCAAGGGCGGGGGCAGTGCGTCGGTGTGGGTGTCGGATCGTGGCATCAGAAGACTCCAGTGAGGCGGCCGGCGGAGCAATCACGCGCCGCCGGCCGCGGTTGCCCTGCTACGCGGCGCGGCGCAGTTTCACGGCCGGGAAATCCACCGGCACGGCAAACGCCACGTTGACGTAGTTGGTGAACAGGTTGAGCGCGACGTGCGCCAGAATCTCGACGATCTCCTGGTCGCTGTAGCCTGCCGCGCGCACGGCCTGCACGTCGCCGTCGCTTACTTGCCCGCGCGCTTCCACCAGCTTGAGCGCAAAGCGCAGCGCCGCGGCGGTCTTGGGATCGGCGGCGTCGCCGCCTTGCGCGGCCGCCATTTCTTCGGCGCTGGCGCCGGCCTTGCGGCCCAGGGCCGTATGGGCCGCAAGGCAGTATTCGCAAGCGTTGCGGTCGGCTACCGCCACCGCGATCTGTTCGCCCAGCTTGGCGGGAATGACGCCGCCGCCCAGCGCGCCGAAGGCGCCCCACATGCTCTGCAGCGCCGCCGGCGAATTGGCCACGGCCTTGAACATGTTCGGCGTTGCGCCAAAGGCGCCGTGGATCTGCGTGAGCAGCGCCTTGCGGTCCGCGCTGGCGCTGCTGGCATCGATAAGAGGGACTCGGGACATGTCGGTAACTCCTGGAAATGAAAAAAAGGCCGCCGGTTTCGGACGGGCTGGAGAAATCGTACGTAGAATGCCTGGACGAAAGGTGTTTTTTAATCCTGAAAAATTGTCATTTCGTCCAAGATATGAGCGATCCTCTTCCTCTCCAGGTTGACCGGCTGTCGGCGCTGCTGGACCGTTTCCGGGTGCGTGCCACGCTGTTCCACACCGGTGCGCTATGCGGCACCCAGGCCTTCGAAGCCGTGCCGGGGCGCGGCTTTCTGCACGTGCTGCGCCGGGGCGAGATGGAGGTACGGCATCGGCCGGGCGAGACCGCCACGCCACGCCTGCGGCTGGCCGAGCCGACCCTGCTGTTCTACCCGCGCGCCGTGCATCACGAGTTCGTGAACCCGCCGCGGGACGGTTCCGATTTCACCTGCGCGGCGTTGGATTTCGACGGCGGCGAACGAAATCCCATCGTCCAGTCCTTGCCGTCCGTGGTGCGGATCCCGCTGGACGCGGTCGAAGGCTTGCGGCCCGCGCTGGACCTGCTGTTCGCCGAGGCGGATCACGTGCGCTGCGGCTCGCGCCTGTTGGCCGACCGCCTGTTCGAGGTGGTCCTGATCCAGCTGCTCCGGTGGATACTCGACCATCCGGAGGAGGTGGGCGTGACCAGCGGCCTGGTGATGGGCCTGTCGGATCCCCGTCTGGCCAGGGCGCTGGTGGCGTTGCACCGCTCGCCGTATGAAGACTGGTCCCTGGCCAGGATGGCGGCGATGGCGGGCATGTCGCGCAGCGCCTTTGCGGCAGCCTTCAAGGACGCTACCGGCGCCACGCCTGCGGCCTACCTGACCGACTGGCGCCTGAGCCTTGCGGCGTCCATGATGCGGTCTGGCCGCGCGGTCAAGCTGGTGGCGGCGGAACTGGGGTTTGCCAGCGCCTCTTCCCTGTCCAAGGCGTTCCGGCAGCGGATGGGGGTTTCACCGCGCGAGTGGCTGGCCGCCAACGCGTAGCATCAGCCCGCTTCGCGCCGGCGTGATAATATTGACCTATGACAAAACTTAAGACGGCATAAGCGTAATGGAAAACGCCTGCCGTTGTTCCTCCGCGAGGTTCAGGCATGAGCGAGCAAGACCCTGGGCAAGACAAGGACACCCAGACACAGCATGACCAGCATGGCCGCTGGCCGCAGGCGCAGTCGGTCGAGGACTTTCGCCGCAATCTGGCCACGGTCAACGGACGCATCGCCGATGCCGCGCGCCGCGCCGGGCGCGATCCGGCCACGGTGCGGCTGCTGCCCGTGAGCAAGACGGTGGAGGAAGCGCGCATCCGGCTGGCCTACGAGGCCGGCTGCCGCTATCTGGGCGAGAACAAGCTGCAGGAAGTGTCGAGGAAATGGGAAGCCATGGCCGACCTGACCGATCTGCGTTGGTCTGTCATCGGCCACCTGCAAACCAACAAGGCCAAGCTCGTGGCCCGCTATGCGGCCGAGTTCCAGGCGCTCGACAGCCTGCGGGTCGCCGAAGCGCTGGACCGCCGGCTGCAAGCGGAAGGCCGTCAGCTGGACGTGTTCGTGCAGGTCAACACCTCGGGCGAAGCCAGCAAGTACGGGTTGCAGCCGGACGAGACCGCGGCCTTCCTGCGCGAACTGCCTGCATTCTCGGGGCTGCGGGTGCGCGGCCTGATGACCCTGGCCCTGTTCTCGGCCGAAGCCGCGCGCGTGCGCGAGTGCTTCGTGCTGTTGCGCACGCTGCGCGACCAATTGCGCCAGGACGCGCCGGCGGGCATCGGCCTGGATGATTTGTCCATGGGCATGTCGGGCGATTACGAGATTGCCATCGAGGAAGGGGCCACGGTGGTCCGCGTCGGTCAAGCCATCTTCGGCGCGCGCAACACGCCCGATTCCTACTACTGGCCGACCGACAACGGCGCGGAATCGCGCGCGTCCGGCTCCCAGGAGTAGCGCGCATGCCGGTGTACCGACTCATCATCAAGCGTGACGGCCGCCTGATCGGCCATTTCGAGTCCACTGCGGCGTCCGCGCTGGACGACAGCCGCGACATCGCGGCGCGCCTGCCGGCCAAGGACGGCTATCAGCTCAGCTTGCAGGTTGCCGAAGGCGAACGGCGCCTGCTGGAAAGCACGCCGCAAGGCATACGGCTGCTGGCGTCGGAAAACCTGTTCGTCTCAACCCCCGAAGGCTTGCTGGGCGGGCTGGACCGCCATCCGAGCCCGCAATAGGAGTCCCTGGAATGAGCCTCAGCGCTTTGGCGATCCGCCACGTTCCCTTTGAAGACCTGGGCATATTGGCGCCGGTCCTGGCTGATCGCGGCTACAGCGTGCGATACCTGGAGGCCGGCGTCGACGCCATTGACGCCGCCACCCTGGCCAACGCTGACCTCGTCGTGATCCTGGGCGGCCCCATCGGCGTCTATGAAACCGGCCGCTATCCCTTCCTGGAGCAGGAGCTGCGCGCCATCGCGCAGCGTCTGCGCCAGGACAAACCGACCCTGGGCATCTGTCTGGGCGCGCAACTCATGGCGGCGGCGCTGGGCGCGGACGTGGTGTCCACCGGCCGCGCCGAGATCGGCTATGCGCCGTTGACGCTTACGCCGCAAGGGCAGGATTCCGTGCTGAGCGCGGTCGAGTCCGTGCCTGTGCTGCACTGGCATGGGGACCAGTTCGCCATCCCCGAAGGCGCGGCGCGCCTGGCCGAAACGCCGGGTTTTCCGAACCAGGCGTTCGCGCTGGGACCCAGGATACTGGGCCTGCAGTTCCACCTGGAGGCGGATTCCGCGCAGATCGAGCGTTGGCTGATCGGCCATGCCTGCGAACTGAGCCTGCGCCAGATCGATCCCGCGGTCATCCGCGAGGACGCGCGGCGTTATGGTCCCCAGCTTGAACACGTCGCGCGCCAGGCGATGGAGCAATGGCTGGACCAGCTCTGAGTCCGTCCCATGCCCTGGTGCCTGCCGGCGGCCAGGGCGCTTCGCAACCGTAGCCTTGCATAGGCGCAAGGGCCGCGCCGCGCCCCGTTCCAACCCGCCGCGGCCCGCGGCTCTCGGCGTTTCTTCCGCTCGCCATCTCTCCCGCTGAATCTAAGGGTTAAACCCAGTAGCCGCTTTGGCATGCGATCAATAGGATCCCGTTTTATACAAATGGGATCCCATTTGTGTTTGTCACTTTTCTTTCTTCAGGACGGACAGCACATGAGCAGCATCGACACCATCACAGGCAAGAAGATCATCAACGAGGGCGGCCGCGGCGGTCCGCTGACCGAGGACCATCAGGGCATGCGCGCCCGGCACGAGGACGACCTCGAGTGGACCAACCTGCGCTACGAAGGCCAGTTCGCGAAGATGATGTTCCATCCGACGGCGGAGGATCCGACCATTCCGAACGCCGGCATCGTGCGCTACGAAAAGGGATCGGGACACCCGCTGCACAACCATTACTTCGCGCAGATCTGGTACATCCTGAACGGCAAGTTCCTCATCGAAGGCAAGCTCCACGGCAAGGGTTCGATGATCTTCCATCCGGATCCCCATTTCGAAAGCAAGCTGGAAACCATCGAGGCCGGCACGATCCTGTACGTGCAGTACGTCGGCCCGCACACCCGCCAGGGCGCGATCTACGACGGCCGCTTCAACGTCAGCGAGCGCAAGAGCCTGGCGGAAGAGACCACCGCCGTGTAGTCGGGCGCAAAAAAAGAAAACAAGGGAGACCGGGATGAACGCCATCTCACAACAGCCGTCCTCGCGCTCGAAGAAGCATTACGTGAACGCGGGACTGTCCAGCATGATCGGGACCACCATCGAGTGGTATGACTTCTTTCTTTACGGCATTGCGGCTGCGCTGATTTTCAACAAGATCTACTTTCCCGCGATCGATCCCATCAGCGGAACGCTGGCGGCCTTTGGCACCTATGCGGTCGGTTTCATTGCGCGCCCGCTGGGCGGCATCGTCTTCGGGCATTTCGGCGACCGCGTCGGCCGCAAGTCGATGCTGATGATCAGCCTGATGCTGATGGGCGTGCCCACCATCCTGATCGGACTTACGCCCAGCTATGAGACGATCGGCTACTGGGGCGCGGTGGCCCTGGTCTTCTTCCGTTTCCTGCAAGGCCTGGCGGTGGGCGGCGAGTGGGGCGGAGCCGTGCTGATGGCGGTGGAGCATGCGCCCGAAGGCAAGAAGGGCCTGTTCGGCAGCCTGCCGCAGGTCGGGGTCGCGCCCGGCCTGATCCTCTCGTCGCTGGCGATGGGCGCGGTCTCCAGGTTGCCGGAGGCGGACATGTTGAGCTGGGGCTGGCGGCTGCCATTCCTTGCAAGCGTGTTCCTGCTGCTGGTCGGTTGGTACATCCGGGCCAAGGTCAGCGAATCGCCGGAATTCAAGCAGGCGCAGGCCCAGCCGAAACAGGACGCGCTGCCCTTGAAGACGGTGCTCCGAGAGCACAAGGTTCCCGTGTTGACCGCGCTGGTGGCCTGCATCTCCGAAAAGACCTGGTTCTATACGCTGGCGACGTTCTCATTGACCTATGCCGTGGGTACGCTGGGGCTGCCGCGTGAAACCATCTTGACGGGTGTCATTTGGGGAGCGGTCGGGGCCTTGTTCACCATCCCGCTGTTCGGGCTGCTGGGCGACATGATCAGCAAGCGGGCGATATTCATCGCCGGCGCGCTGGGAATCTCGCTGTTCAGCGCGACGTTCTTCTCGCTGCTGGATGAGAAGACGGCCTATCACACGAACATCGCGATGCTGGTGGCGTTCGGCTTGGTATACGCCGCGATGTATGCGCAGGAATCCAGCCTCTTTTCCAGCATGTTCCCGCCGGACGTCCGCTATACCGGCATCTCGCTGGCCGTGCAGATAGGCGGGGCGATAGGCGGCGGCACCGCGCCGTTGGTGGCGACGTACCTGCTGTCCCTGGGCGGAGGATCGCCGCGGTTCATTGTGCTGTATCTGGCGGGACTGGGATTGGTCGCGGCGGCGTGCGGCGTGTTGATGCGTCCCTATGGGAAGCCGCAAGGCGCGAGCGGCGCAAAGCTGGCTAGCGCCGCGACTCCATCCATTCGATGACGAGTTCGGTCGTCCGGGATATGTGCGTGGCCATCGCTTCGCGAGCGGCGGGGCCATTGCGCAGGGTCAGCGCCGCGATGATGTCCTCGTGCTGCTTGATGTTCTCTTCCATCAGGCGGGGCGGCATCTTCGAGGCGAACCCCAGCACGTTGGAAACGATGCTGCCCTGCAACTCGGCGACCAGCTCGTGCAGACGTTCGTTGTGGCTGGCCTGGGTGATCAGGCTGTGGAATTTGGCGTTGAACTTCAGCCAGTCGGAACCGCTTTCGCTGCGCACGCGCGAACGCAGGGCATCGGCGTAGTGCTTTTGGTGCTGCGCCAGCAGCTCCAGGTCATGGTCGTCGATCCAGTCCACCGCCAGTTGCGCGGCCAGCCCTTCGAGTTCGGCGCGGATCTGGAAGGCTTCGCGGATGGCGCGGATGGAGGGCACGGTGACCACGGCGCGGCCGGTACTGGTCAGCGTGATGGCGCGCCGCGCTTCGAGAAACCGCAAGGCTTCGCGGATGGGGGTGCGGCTGGTTTCGAACTCGGTCGCCAGCTCGTACTGGCTCAAGGCATCGCCGGGCAGGTATTGCCCGTTCCTGATCCGCCGCAGAATTTCTTCCGAAATCTCGATCGAGGATCTAGACGTGTTCCTGGTCTCGCTCATGCTCGAATCCGTGTCGCTTCCTGTGCGGGTCGGCAGGCGCTCCACGGCTTGCGGGTGGCCAGGCTGATCCGTGTCCCTGGCGTCTGCGTTGCGCCCTTCCGCCGGCATGGTAGCACGTGGCTTTCGGCCGAATCGAGGGCGCAGCTACCGTGGCGGCTTGCGGCCTGCGGGACGCTTTTGCAGCCAGTCCACCACGAACTCGCCGGACTCATGGATATGCGTGCGCATGGCTGCGCGCGACGCTGCGCTGTCGCGCGCCGTCAGCGCCTCGACGATGGTGGCATGATGTTCGACGTTCTTCTTCATGCGGGTCTCGTACATGCCCAGCACGGTCATGTTGAGGATGTTCTTGGTGTAGTCCGTGTGCAGGTCCTTGATGATGCGCTCCAGCGACGGATTGCCGGCGGCGCGGAAGATCAGGGCATGGAACTCCTGGTTCTTGACCACCCAATGCCGCATGGGCGCGGCGGCCTGGCGCGGCGCGGCCGCGCCGCCGGCGTTGACCTCGGCATACAGCGCGGCGACCGCCTCGGCGCATTCGGCGTGCGCGGCCTGCAGTCTTTGCAGATCGGCGTCGGATATCCAGCGCGCCGCCAGCTCGGCCGCCATGCCCTCCAGTTCGCCACGCAGCCAGTAATTCGCGCCTATGTCCTTGAGGGTCGGCGCCACCACCGTGGCGCCGTAGCGCGGCTGCTGCACGATCAGGCCCTTGGTCTCCAGCTGCCGGAACGCTTCGCGCACCGGCGTGCGGCTGACGTCGTATTCTTCGGCCAGGGTCTCCTGCCGCAGCTTCTGCCCAGGCGCGTAGGCGCCATTGAAGATCTTCGCGGAGATCGACTCCACCAGATGCTGCACCAGTTCTTCCGCGGCGGGATATATGCGATCCATGGCCCGACTCCCCTGTTCTTGACGGCTGCGGCTATTCTCCGCGGGCTACTTCCCGGGCTCCGCGGAGAATACCAGCCGCCACTTCTGCTGTTCCTGGCGCATGCGCTCCAGAAAGACCTGCGATCCCGCAGGCATGGGCTGGCTGCCTTGCGCATGGAGCTGCGCCATGCCCTCGCTTTGCGCCACCGCCTGCATCGCCTGTTCCAGTTTGTCGAGGATGCTCTGCGGCGTGGCGGCGGGGGCTACCAGTCCGGATATCGAGCCTACATCGAAATCGCCGCCCAGGGCTTCGCGGGCCGCGGGCACGTCAGCCAGGTTCGACACCCGTTGTGCCGAGGTCACGCCCAGCGCGCGCATCCTTCCGGACTGGATGAACGGCCCGACCACCACGGTCTCGACCGCCGTCACGTGCACCACCCCCGAAAGCAGGGCGGTGGCGGCTTCCGCGCCGCTCTTGTAGGGCACGTGCATGAGCGTGGTGCCGGTCTGCTGCTGCATCAGGGCGAATACCTGGTGTATCGAGGTGCCTTGTCCGGCGCTGGCGAAGGAGACGGCATCCGGCCGGCTGCGGGCCCGCGCCACCAGCGCCGGCAGGTCCTGGATCGGCGAGCTTTGGGGCACGACCAGGGCCAGCGGTGTATTGGCGATCATGGAGACGTAGGCAAAATCCTTGAGCGCGTCGTAGTTCAGCTGCTTGTGGATGAGCGGATTGACCGCGACCATGCCGTTGGTGATCACCATCAACGTGTAGCCGTCGGGCTTGGCCCGGGCCACGATGTCGGCGGCGATGTTGCCGCCGGCGCCGGGCTTGTTCTCCACGACTACCGGCTTGCCGAGCTCGGCCTGCAGCTGTTTGGCCACGGTGCGGGCGGTGAGGTCGGTGATGCCGCCGGCGCCGAACGGCACGACCAGCGTGATGGGGCGCTCGGGCCAGTCGACTACTGCCTGGGCCTGGGCCTGAGCCTGAGCGGCAAGCGAAAACGTCAACGACGCGAGGCTGGCGCGCAGAAATCGTGCGTGCATGAGGGTTGTCTCCTTGGAATGTTCTATTTCTTGGTGGGCGGGCCGGTCTTGACAGTCCTGCCGTGGGCGGCTGCCAGTCCTGGCTGCCGCCCGGGGAACCGCGTATCAGTGCTCCAGATCCTGCGCGGTGATCGCGGGCGGCTCGCCCTTGATGTTCATGCGGCCTTCGTACACCGGCCGGCCGCCGGTCGTGGGACCCTGATACTGGACGAAGAACAAGGTGCCGCCCGTCTCGGTGCTGAGGGCCTCCTCGATGTGCGGGTCCGGATGGAACACCACGGTGCCGGGGCCGTACATCTTTCCGCCCATGTTGAATTCCCCTTCGATCACGTACCAGACCTGGGCGAAGTCATGCTTGTGCAGACGGAAGCCCGCGCCCGGTTCATAGCGCAGAAATCCCGCGTTGGGTTCGGTGGGGCGTTCTGCCCGCGTGTGGAAGAGGAACTTCGTCTTGTTCTTGAACCGGCCCATTTCCCATTCCATGTCCTCCGGCCTGCGGTACTCCGGCATGTGGTGGGTCTGCGCGTGGTCGAGAACGTCATTGCTGCTCATGGCTTGCTCCTTGGTGAGTGGCCGGGAAAGTCTATCGGCCTTGCGCGGGAATTACTGGATACAAGATTCGCCCGCGCGGCAGCGCGGGCGGGAGCTATCAGGCGCCCTGGAAATAGGTATTGGACCGGCCGGGGCGGCCTCCCTAGACTGCAAGCCGACATGGAGAACGAGCGATGCACTTGAAGGGAATCATCGGCTACCTGCTGACGCCTTGCGATGAACGCGGGCGGGTGGACCACGCGCTCTTGGAAGCGCACGTAGAGCGCCTGATCGGCGAGGGCGTGCATGCGCTGGCGCCGCTGGGCAGCGTCGGCTGCCTGCCTTACCTGGACGACGGCGAGCGCGAGGCCGTCATCGACACCGTTATCCAGGCGGCGCGCGGGCGGCTGCCCGTGCTCGCGGGCGTGTCCAGCCTGAGTACCGTCAGCACGGTGCGCCACGCGCGCTACGCCGAACGCGCGGGCGCCGCAGCCTTGCAGCTATTGCCCAGCACCTACTGGAAGCTGACCCAGGACGAAATCCACGCCTACTACCGCGAGGTCTGCGTATCGGTCTCCACACCGGTGATGGTCTACAACAATCCGTTCACCACGGGCATGGACCTGCCCGTGGAGTTCCTGGCCCGGCTGGCCGAGCTGCCCAACGTCACCATGATCAAGGAAAGCAGTCCGGATCCGACCAAGATCGCGCGGCTGCGCGCGGCCTGCCCGGACCGGACAGCGGTGTACATCGGCCTGAATTGCATGGCGCGGACCGGGTTCGCGGAGGGGGCGGCGGGCTGGTGCACGGCGTCGGCCAACGTCAGCGCGTCATTCGCCCTGAACCTGTATCGCTGCGCCATGGCCGGCGACGCGCGCGGCGCGGACGAATGGTTCGGCCGCCAGATCGATCTCTTGAACTTTCTCATGGACCACGGTCTGCCGCGGACGGTGGCCGCAGGCCTGCGCTTGCGCGGCCTGGACAGCGGCCATCTGCGCGCGCCGCTGGCGCCGCTGGCCCCGGACCTGGAACGACGGCTTCTTGAAATCCTCAAAAAAATGGAGATAACGCGATGAACAAGGGATTGCGCCGCTGCATGGCGGCTGTGTTGGGTGTAATGCTTCCGGCTGCGGCATGGGCGGGGCCATATCCCGACCAGCCCATACGCCTGATCGTGCCGTTCGGCGCGGGCGGCGTGACCGACACCACGGCGCGGGTCTTCGCCGAGGGGCTGACGCGCGAACTGGGCCAGCCGGTGGTGGTGGAGAACCGCGGCGGCGCGGGCGGTTCCATCGCCGCGGGCGCGGTGGCGAAGTCGCCCGCCGACGGCTACACGCTGCTGGTGATCACCAACGGCATGGTCGCGGTCAATCCGCTGATCTACAAGAAGCTGCCCTACGATCCGAACCAGGACTTCACCTACGTCGCCATGCTGGCCAATACGCCCACGGTGCTGGCCGTGGGCGCGGACAGCCCGTATGCGTCGCTGCCGGAAATCATCAAGGCCGCGTCGACCCAGGCCGACAAGATCGCGTTTTCGACGGCGGGTGAAGGTTCCGACAACTATCAAGTCCTGGAGCTGCTGCAACAGGCGACCGGAGTGAGGATGCTGCATGTGCCTTACAAGAGCGGATCGGAGTCCATGACGGCGGTGATGAGCCGCAACACGGATCTGACGGCCGTTTCCGCCGTCACCGCGGTGGGATTCGTCGAGGCCAAGCAGATTCGGCCCTACGCGGTGACGTCGTCGCGACGCCTGGCCAACCTGCCTGACATTCCTACGGTCAAGGAGGTGCTGGGCAAGGACGTGGAAGGCGGGTCGCTGTCGGGCATTGCCGTTCCCAAAGGCACGCCGGCCGATGTGGTTGCGCGCCTGAACACGGCCATCGCCGCGGTGGCAAAAAGCCCGTCTGTGCAGGACAAGATCTACGCGCGCGGCAGCGAACCCGTGGATGGATCGCAGGCGGCGTTCGAGCAGCGGGTCGTGGCCGAACAGAAAAAGTGGGCGGGCATTCTTTCGCGACCGGCGCAGTAAGCCCCGGGGGGGCCTCAGGCTGATTGCGCGCCCAGCACCTCGTGGGCCACGTCGATGAACCAGCGGACCGCCGGATTCATGGACTCGGCGGGCGCCGCCAGCGCCATGGCGTAGGTCAAGGGCGCGCCGGCCACGTCCATGAGGTCCACATAAGCCACGTTGTCGATGGCGATCCGGCGCAGCGCCGCCGGGACGATGGCGACGCCCAGGCCCGCGGCGATGAGCGGCAGGCTGATGAGGGCGTGGGGCGATTCCTGCAGGACTCGGGGATGGAATCCCGCACGCTGGCAGGCCGCGACGATCTCTCCCGCGAATCCCGGGCTGTCGGAGTGCGCCAGGGTCACCAGCGTTTCGTCCGCCAGGTCCGAGAGCCTGGCGCTATTCATGCCCGCCATCCGATGGCCGGCAGGCACGGCCAGCGTCAGCCTCTCCCGCCGCAAGGCCGTGATTGCGATGCCCGGCACCCCGGACGCGGGCGGCACCAGGAATGCCGCGTCCAGCTCGCCGCGCTGCAATCCCGCCAGGATGCCGACGGTGCTGCCGCTGGTCAGTCGCAGGCGTATGTGCGGAAAGCGCTGTGCGAATTCGGGCAGGATGCGCGGCAGCAGGTTCAACGCGGCGCTGGGCACCGCGCATACCCGCAGCGTACCCATGCGTCCTTCGGCCGCATCGCGTGCGGCCTGCAGTGCGGCGTCGGCGCCTTCCAGCAGGCGCTTCGCTTCGCGCAGAAAGGCGCCGCCAGCGACGGTGAGGCGCACGCCCAGGCGGTCCCGCTCGAAGAGGTCCGCGCCGATCTCGGTTTCGAGCCGCTTGATGGCGACGCTGAGCGGAGGCTGGGTCATGTGCAGCCGGGCGGCCGCCTTGCGATAGTTCAATTCCGTGGCCAGAACCACGAACTGCCTGAGCTGCCTGAAATCCATGCCAGTCTTCCCGTGTCTTTTTTAGGACTGCCGCGCCGGCTTCAGCCTCGCGTGCGCTGGAAGTCCGTCATGAAATCGGCCAGCGCGGCCACCGCCGGCAGGTCGACCGCGTTGTAGAGACTGGCTCGGACGCCGCCGGTGTGGGAGTGTCCCTTCAACCCCATCAGCCCGGCGCTCTCGGCCTGGCGCAGAAACAGGGGCTCCAGGGTGGAATCGGCCAGGAAGAACGGCACGTTGTTGATGGACCGGAATTCCGGCCGGACCTTGTTGAGGTAGAAGCCGCCGCTGGCGTCGATGGCGCGGTACAGCAGCCCGGCCTTGGCCTGGTTGGCCTGATGGATGCGTTCCATGCCGCCGGTCCGGCGGATCCAACGCAGCGTCAGCCCGGTCAGATACCAGGAGAAGGTGGCGGGCGTGTTGAGCATCGAGTCCGCCCGCGCGGCGTGCGCATAGTTCAGCACATCGGGCGTAATGGGCAGCGCGCCGTCCAGCAAGGCTTCGTCCACCACCACGACCGTGACGCCCGCCGGCCCCATGTTTTTCTGCGCGGCGGCGTAGATGAGACCATGCCGGGACACGTCAATCGGCTTGGACAGCAGGCTGGAGCAGGCATCGCACACCAGCGGGACGGATGCGTCCGGCGCGGCCTGGAACTGCACGCCATGCACCGTCTCGTTCTCCGTGTAGTGCAGATAGGCCGCGTCGGCGTCAAGCCGCCATTCGCCGGGCGCGGGGATGCGGTCGAAGTCCGATGCCTCGCTGCTGGCCGCGACGCGGACCTTGCCGTAGCGCCGCGCCGCCTCGATGGCCTTGCCGGACCAGAGTCCAGTGTGCAGATAGTCCGCCGACGCCTTGCCGCGCAGCAGGTTCATCGGCACCTGCGAGAACTGCAGCGAAGCGCCGCCGTGCAGGAACAGCACCTTGTAGCGGTCGGGGATTTGCAGGATGGCCCGCAGGTCCAATTCCGCCTGGCGCGCGATATCGATGAACACGCGCGAGCGGTGGCTGATTTCCATCACCGACATGCCGGTGCCCGCGAAATCGAAGAACTCTTCGTGCGCTTCCTGCAGCACTTCCAGCGGCAGCGCCGCCGGACCTGCGCTGAAGTTGTATGACCTTGCCATGTTTCCCGATCCTGCCGCGCCTGGCGCGGGCTCCTGCATGGTTGCGCCCGCGGTTGTCGTGGCGAAGGGGTGAGTCTACGGATAGAATGGCCGGCCCGGACAGGCCAGTTTTCTTCTTGTGAGCAGACCGCATGCCTAAGACCTTCGAGCTGGATACACTGAAGATGCGCATGAACGATGCGGAGCTCCAGCGCCTGGAGCTGCATCAGAGGATCCAGCGGGCGCTGCGCGCCCTGATCCTGGACGGCGCGCTGGAGCCCGGCCTCAGGCTGCCCGCGACCCGCGGATTGGCCAAATCGCTGGGGGTGGCGCGCGATACGGTGGAGAACGCCTATGTGCAGTTGCATCGCGACGGTTACATCGTGCGGCGCGAGGGCTCGGGCAGCTACGTGTCGCAGACCGTGAGCACCGAACTGCGCGGCGCCGCGCGCAGGCGTGCGAAGTTGGATGGCAAGCTGGGCGCGCTACCGCCTGGGGCGGGGCTGAGCCGGCGCGGGCGCATGATCCTGGACAGCGGCGGGGTCGCGGACCAGCAGGTCATCAAGGCGTTCGCCACGGGGCTGCCGGAAACCCGTACCTTCCCCACCGACGTCTGGGAACGGCTGCAGCGCCAGGTCCTGAAGGACTACCGCAGCCATGTGCTGCTGCATGGCGACCCGCAGGGCGCCGAGCCCTTGCGCCGCGCCATCGCCGCCTACCTGAACCTGGAGCGCGGGGCCAAGGTCTTGCCCGAGCAGGTGCTGGTGTTGAGCAGCACCCGCCAGGCCCTGTTCCTGTGCGCGCAATTGCTGGCGGACGCCGGCAAGCCCATCCTGATGGAAAACCCCGGCTACTTCGGCGCCCGCAAGGCCTTCGAATCCGCGGAAACGCGCATCGTGCCCATTGACGTCGACGCGCAGGGCATACGCATGGACCTGCTGCGCGCGGACCGCAGCGGCGCCAACTGCGTGTACGTGACGCCGTCGCACCAATACCCCACCGGCGTGACGTTGTCGCTTGAGCGCAGGCTGGATCTGATCGGCTGGGCGGCGGAACACGGCAAGTGGATCATCGAGGACGACTACGACAGCGAATTCCACTACGACGGCCTGCCTACAGCCTGTGTGCAGGGGCTGGACATGCACCAGCGCACCCTCTACCTGGGCACGTTCAGCAAGACGCTGTATCCGGGCCTCAGGATGGGATACATGGCGCTGCCGCCCGGCCTGGTCGATGCCTTTGCCCGAGCGCGCAGCATCATGGACGGGCATACGCCGCAAATCCTGCAGCTGACGCTGGCGCGCTTCATGGACGACGGCCATTACAACTCGCACGTGCGGGCCATGCGAAAACTGTACGCGGGACGGCGGCAGGTGTTGCTGGAGTCGCTGGGCAAGCAGCTCGGCGGAGTCGTGCAGGCCTACAGGCCTCCCGGAGGGTTGCAGATCCCATGCCTGCTCGAGCGCGGATGGTCCGAGGAACAGACCATCCGCCAGGCCGAGGCCGCAGGCCTGCGGCTGCCCGGACTGAGCCGGCTCTATGCGGGCGATCACAAGCAGCAGGGCTGGCTGCTGGGCTATGCCTCGCTGACGGCCTACGAGATCGAAGCCGCGGTGCTGCGGCTGTCGAATGCACTGAAGCGCTAGGGCGCTTCAGTACGGCAGCGGGAAGCGCCTGGCCAGCCCGGCCACGCCTTCGCGGATGGCGCTTTCCGTGCGGGCGTCGACGGCCCCGGCGCGCACGCCGCCCAGCAAGGCCAGGATCATGTCGCCGATTTCCTGGAATTCGGCGGGCCCCATGCCGCGCGACGTGCAGGCGGCGCTGCCCACGCGTATGCCGGAGGTGACGGCAGGCTTGGCGGCATCGTTGGGGACGGCGTTCTTGTTCAAGGTGATGCCAACCTGTTCCAGCGCTTGCTCCGCGGTATTGCCGGCCAACCCCCAGGGCCGCAGATCGACCACGCCCAGATGGCAGTCCGTGCCGCCAGACACGATGGACAGGCCGCCTTCGGCCAGCCGGCGGCACAGAACGCGCGCATTCTCGACCACGGCGTGGGCGTAGGTGCGGAAGGCGGGCTGCAGCGCTTCACCCAGGGCCACGGCCTTGGCGGCGATGATGTGCATCAGCGGACCGCCCTGCAGGCCCGGGAATACGGCCGCATCGATCTTGCGGGCGAGCTCGCTGTCGTTGGTCAGGATCATGCCGCCGCGCGGACCGCGCAAGGTCTTGTGGGTGGTGGTGGTCGTGACGTGCGCATGCGGCACCGGCGAGGGATACGCGCCGGCCGCGGCCAGGCCGGCGAAATGGGCCATGTCCGCCATGAAGATCGCGCCCACCTCATCGGCAATGGCGCGAAAGCGTGCGAAGTCCAGCGTGCGCGAGTAGGCCGAGCCGCCCGCAATGATGAGCTTGGGTCTTTCCTGGCGCGCGATGCGCTCGACCTCGTCCATGTCCACCCGGTGCGTGGCGGGATCGACGCTGTAGCTCAGCGCCTGCAGCCAGCGTCCCGACATGTTGACCTTGGAGCCATGGGTCAGGTGTCCGCCCGCCTTCAGGTCCAGGCCCAGGATCTTGTCGCCGGGCGCCAGCAGCGCCAGGTAGACCGCCTGGTTGGCTTGGCTACCGGAGTGGGGCTGTACGTTGGCGTAGCGGGCGCCGAACAGACGCGTGGCGCGCTCGATTGCGATTTCCTCGGCCACGTCGGCGTTGACGCAGCCGCCGTAATAGCGGCGGCCGGGGTAGCCTTCGGCGTACTTGTTCGTCAGCACGGAGCCCTGGACTTCCAGCACCGCGCGGCTGACGAAGTTCTCGGAGGCGATGAGTTCTATCGAGTGCCTCTGCCGGCGCCGTTCGGCGTCGATGGCGCCCCAGATGCCGGGATCGGCCTGCGCCAGGGGCTGGGCGTTGACACTAGGCAGCGCGAGGCTGTCGGGAAGATCGGTGTTCGTCACGGTGGTTCCTGTTTCGATTGGCAAGTGGCGACGGGAGGTCAAGAATTGGCGGCCAGCGCTCGCTGGCCCCCATGGATCAGCAGGTGCGCGGTCAGGCCGGCGACCAGGCCCCAGAACGCGCCGCCCACGCCCAGCAGGGTGACGTTGGCGGCAGTGGCCAGAAAGGTGATGAGCGCGGTTTCGCGGGTGCGGGCGTCGGCCATCGCATTGGCCAGGCTGCCGCCGATCGCGCCCAGCAGGGCAAGGCCGGCCAGCGTGGTGATGAACGCCTTGGGCAGCACCATGAACAAGGTCGCCAGCGTGACGCCGAAGGTGCCCACCAGGATGTAGAACACGCCGCAGGCCAGGCCCGCGAGGTAACGCTTGGCCGGATCCGGATGCGCATCCCGGCCGGTGCAGATCGCGGCGGTGATCGCCGCGACGTTGAAGGCGTGCGCGCCGAAGGGCGCCATGATGAGCGAGCCCAGGCCCGTGACGGTGAGGATGGGATTCGCGCTGGTCTGGTAGCCGTCGTTGCGCAACACCAGCATGCCGGGCATGTATTGCCCTGTCAGCGTGATGATGAAAAGCGGCAAGGCGACGCCCAGCAGCGCCTGCAGCGAGAACCGCGGCATCTCGAATACCGGCGCGGCCAGACTGAGGTGGACCGCCGAGAAGTCGATGCGGCCTTGCGCGATGAGCAGTCCCAGGCCAATGACCAGGATGCCGACCACCGCGAAGCGCGAGGTGTAGCGCTTGAGCAGGGCGTAGGAGATGACCAGCACGATCACCAGCAGCGGATCGGCGCTGGCCCCGCCGAAGGCATTGACGCCGAATTGCAGCAGGATGCCGGCCAGCAGGCCGGCGGCGATGCCGCCCGGAATCATGCGCACCAGCTTCTCGAATGCGCCGGACAGGCCGAGCACGATGAAGCCCAGCGCCGACAGGATGTAGGCGCCGATGACCTCGCCGTAGGGCGTGAACGGCATCACGGTCGCCAGGAACGCCACGCCGGGCGTGGACCAGGCCGTGATGACGGGCGCCTTGTAGCGCCAGCTCAGCAGCGCGCCGGTGATGCCGACGCCGATGGAAACCGCCCACACCCAGGACGCGGTCTGGGCCGGCGTCAGCCTGGCCAGCTCCGCCGCCTGGAACACCAGCACGAAGGTGCCGCCGTAGTTCACCAGCACCGAGATCAGGGCTGCGACGGTGGGGGAAAAGAAGTCGGCGGGTCTAAGGCCAGCCGGTGATGCGTTCATGGTTCACTCCGCGTTCGTGGTGGGGCCAGGCCGCGTGGCGGCCGGGCTTGAACGGGGAGTCTAGGGTGCTGGCGGTATGTCGATACCTGCCACATTCAGGAAAGTGAGCAGACCGCTTTCTGACGGGAACAGCGCTGGGCGGAATGCGGGACAGGATCAGCGCCACGCTTGCCGCAGGGCTTGCGCGATCGCCGATGCCTGGCGCAGCCCGGCCTCGGCGGCGTCGGCGCGCCGCGCAGGGTCCAGCACGTTGTCGCCGATGGCCTGTACGCTGGCCGCGTCGGGCAGCACGGCGTGGACCAGGCTGCCGGCCTCGCACAGGGTCTGCAGTTCGCGCCGCAGATGGCCGCTGACAGGATTCCCTTCCCGATAACCCAGCGGCGCCAGCACCACGACCTGCTGGTAGCCGGCCGCCATATCGGCATTGGTCATGGAACGGATGCCGCCGTCCATGTAGGTCGCGCCGCCGATGGGCACGGCTGGCCAGGCGCCCGGCACGGCGCAGCTGGCGGCGATGGCATCGATGAAATCGACCTGGTCGGCGGCGCTGAAACTGCGCCCTTCGCCGGTGGCCGTGTCGACCGCGACCACCAGCAATGGACGGGAGGGCCAGTCGCTTGCGCCCAGACGGGAGGCGATGATGGCGCGGCGTTCTGCCAGTGTGGGCGTGGCGGAGCGCCGCGCATAGGCGCCGATGCGCCGACGCGCCTGCCCCAGGTCAGCGCCCACTTTGCCGTACAGCTCGCGGTTCTTGTCGTCAGCCGCCTGTTGCGAGTACGGACGGTATTGTTCGGCGCCTGTCCCGCACAGCTGCGTCGCCAGCAGCTGCATGGGCGGGACGCCCAGCGCCAGTTGCGCGCCGGCGACGGAACCGGCGGAGCAACCGATGAACAAGTCCGCGCAGCAGAGGTCGACGTCGTGGCGCGCCAGGCCCGCCAGAATGCCGATCTCCCAGGCCAGCCCTGTCACGCCGCCGCAGCCCAGCACCAGGCAACGCTTCTTCTGCGCTTGTGGCATTCAGGCAATCTCGACGCGGTCGGATGCGGACGGCTCGGCTTCATTCACGCGAGACGCCGGGCGGTAGTGGTAGTCGCCCATGTCCGTCTTGCGCAGCATGTGCCAGTAGTCGTCGTTGCGGAACGGGGTGGGCGCCACCACCTTGCCATGCGCGTTGCGATACCAGTTGCTCATGCCTTTGTGGGTCCAGATCATGCGGTCGTGGGCGGCCTGGACGCGGGCGTTATAGGCGTCGTGCCTGTCCCTGCGGACTTCAATCTCGAAGCGTCCGCCGGCCTTGTCCAGTCCTTGCTGCAATAGGCCCATGACATAGCGCACCTGGGTCTCCAGCAGGGCGACGACGCTGCCGCCATGGCCCAGCGCGGTGTTGGGACCGGCCAGGATGAACAGGTTGGGAAAGCCGGGCGCCGCGACTCCCATGAAGGCCTCGGCTCCCTTTTCGTCCCAGGCCTCGCGGATCGAGCGTCCGCCGCGGCCGTAGAGCTTGAACGAGGACAGCAGATTGATCGCGTCGAAACCGGTGGCGACCACCAGCACGTCCAGTTCGTGCGCCTGGCCGTTGTCGCTCACCACTGCGTTTTCCGTGACCCGCGCGATGCCGCCGGTGACCAACTCGACATGGTCCCGCGCCATGGTTCGGAACCAGCCGTTGTCCATCAGCATGCGTTTGCCGAAGGGCGGGTAGTCGGGCAGAACGTCGGGCAGCAGATCCTGGCGTTCGCCGAGTTCCGCCTTGATGTAGCTGGTGAAGTGTTCGCGGTGCTTGTCGTTGATCTCATTGATGGCGCGCTCGGGGTGCGGCCATTGCGGATCGATTTGCAGCGTCGCGTGCACCCGGTCGTTGAAGATCCAGGCCAGGCGTTGGCGATACCACTCCTGGTAATACGGTACCTCGCGCAGCAGGAAGCGGACGTCCTCTGGCACGGGCTTCTGGAATTTCTCGAACGGCGCGGCCCATTGCTTGGAGCGCTGGAACACGGTCAGGGAGCGGACCTGGTCGGCGATGGCGGGCACGACCTGCATGGAGCTGGCGCCGTTGCCGATGATGCCCACGTTCTTGCCGCGCAGGTCCAGGCCTTCCGGCCAGTTCGCCGTATGGAAGCAGGGGCCCTTGAAACTCTCCAGGCCGGGTATGGGGGGCAGCTTGGGTACGTTCAACAGACCGACCGCGCTGATGACGATGTCCGCCACGTAGTCCTGGACCTGGCCGTCCTGCCCGACCGTGCGTACGTTCCAACACAGTGCGGCTTCGTCGTAGCGGGCGGACTCCACGCGCGTGTTGAAGCGGATGTTGGAGCGTACGCCATGCTGGTCGGCGACGCTTTCGAAATAGCCCTGGATCTCGCCTTGCAGGGCGAAGTAGCGCGACCAGTCGTGCTTGGCGAACGAGTACGAGTAGATGTGGTTGGGGGTGTCCACGCCCGCGCCGGGGTAGCGGTTCTCGTACCAGGTGCCGCCGACTTCGGCGTTCTTCTCGATCACGACATAAGGAATGCCCGCGCCTTGCAGGCGGATCGCGGCGCACAGGCCGGCCACGCCGGCGCCGATGACCAGGACCCGATAGCCTCGCGGCACCCGGAACGCATGGCGTTGCTCCAGCGCGAAGTCCGGATCCAGTCCCAGCCAGGCGGCGATCATGGGGCCGTACGAGTCGGGAACGGTTTCCCCGATGCTGGTGCGCAGCATCGCGACCAGCTGTTCGTGCGTGGGGGCGGGCAGTCTGGGCGGGTGGCCGCTGCGGCTGCGCAGGATGGCCGAGTACGCGGCTTCACGGATTTCCTCCTGCACGGCTTGCGGCAGCCCGCCGGGGTCGTTGTCTTCGAGGCCACGGATGCGCGAACACTGGTAGCGTTCGGACAGCCACTGCGTGTCGCCCGTCAGGTGCACCAGCACCATGAGCAAGGTGGGGATGTTGGCGCTGGCCAGCGCGCGCTTGAGCGTGGCCTCCCACACGTCGTTGCCGAGCGGTTTTGCCGGGGCCGGAGTATCGCGATGCATGTAAGGGTCCTTCCTGGAATGGCGTGGGGGTTGGGGGTGTCGGCCTACTCGGCGGTTGCGCCGGACTTCTTGATCAACTCGGCCCATTTGGCGCTGTCGCTGACGATGAAGGCGCCGAAATCGCCCGGCTTGGTGAACAGGGCGTCCAGGCCCATTTTCTTGAACTGCTCTTGCACGTCGGGCGCCGCCTTCATCTTCTGCAGGGATGCTTGCAGCCTCGCGACGACCGCGGGCGGCGTGCCGGCCGGGGCCACGATCCCCAGCCAGGGCATGGCGTCGTAGCCGGGCAGGCCGGATTCCTCGACCGTGGGCAGGTCGGGCAGCACCGAGGACCGCGTCTTGGTGGTGACGGCGAGCGGCCGTACCTTGCCGCTGTCGAGAAAGGGCTGCGCGGCCGCGATGTCCACGAACAGCATGTCGACTTCACCGCCTGCCAAGGAGGTCAGCGCCGGAACGCTGCCCTTGTAGGGGATGTGGGTCATCTTCAGGCCGGTCAGCGCGGCAAACAGCTCGCCCTCCAGGTGGTTGGACGTGCCGTTGCCGGAAGAGGCGAAGGTCGCCGACTTGCCGTCTTTCTTGAGCGTGGCGATCAATTCCTTCACGCTGGACGCCTGCACCTGCTTGCCCGTCACCAGCACGTGAGGCACGCTGGCGATTAGCGAAACGGGCTGGAAATCCTTGACCGGGTCATAGTTCGCGGTGTTCTTGTACAGGCTGGGAGCGATGCCCAGGGACGATGCCGCCATCAGCAGCGTATAGCCGTCGGCCGGCGCCTTGGCCACATAGGCCGAGGCGATCATGGTGCCGGCGCCGGGCTTGTTGACCACTACCACCGGTTGGCCCAGATCTGCCTGCAGCTTGGCTGCGACCTGCCGGGTCATCACGTCGGTGACGCCGCCCGGCGTGAAGGGCACCACGATGTTGATGGGCTTGTTGGGATAGTCCTGGGCGTGGGCGGCTGCGCCCGTGCAGATCAGGGTTGCGGCCAGGCAATGCGATAGCCATTTCATGGATTGTCTCCTGTGGTTTTCTAGGTGGGGTGTTCAGATGGCGCCTGCGCTGAGGTTCCGGTGCCGGATCAATCCCCAGACCGTGTTGGCGTGGGGCATGTCCAGGTTCAGCTTTGCTGCGATCTCGATCATGGCGCCGACGATGGCGTCGATTTCCAACGGCTTGTTTTGCAGCGCGTCCTGCAACATCGAGGTCTGGGCGGCGCCCGCGCTGGCGGCTGCCTGCATGCGTTGCTCGACCGTCACCGGCAGCGCAAGCCCGAGCGCCTGGCCCAGCGCCAGGTACTCGCCCAGCATGGCGCGCGCCAGTTTGCCGAGATGGGGATCGCGAACCATGGCCTCCATGGTGGCGTGGGCCAGCACGCTCAAGGGGTTAAAGGTGGCATTGCCCATCGCCTTGACCCAGACCGCTTGGTGGATGTCGCCGCTGACCTCGCATTGCAGGCCTGAAGCGTGCAACAGTCCGGCGAGCCGGTCGGCCCGCGCAGACCTGGAGCCGTCCGGTTCGCCGAGTATGAGAGTGTTGCGTGCGTTCTGGGCCGTGATGCCAGGCGCGGTGGCGTTCGCTGCGATGTACACCACGGCGCCCAGCACCCGCTCCAATGGCAGCGCTTGCCAGAGGGCACCGCGGCCATCCACCGTTTGCAGCGGCATGTTGCCCAGCGGGCTGTCCAGCGTGGGCAGATACCACCAGGGGATGCCGTTTACGGCCGGCACCACGGCGCCTTGCGGCGCCAGCATCGGCGCCAGGTGCGCGGCGATATCGTCCAGCGCCTGTTGCTTGACCGCAAGAATCAGGTAGTCCGCGCCGCGCACCTGACGCGGATCGTCGGTGGCGCGCACCGGGTAGTGGCGCGTGGCGCCGTCAGCCGTCAAGCCGACGCCATGTTGCCGCAGGGCGGCCAGCGTTTGTCCGCGGGCGATCATGGTCACCTCGCAGCCAGCCTGGGCCAGGCGCGCGGCGAGCAGACAGCCGATCGCGCCCGCACCATATACCGCGACGCGGCATTGATGAGCATCTTCCATTTCTACTCTACGAAAAGTGGCCGCCAGGGGGCGGCGCGGTTGCCGCTATTCCTGGTATTCGGGCCGGATGCGTTGCAGCAGCCGGAGCAGGGGAGGCCAGTGCTTGTGGCGGGACGGACGGTCGAGGCGGTCGAACTGGCGGCCGACCTTCTCGGCAACTGCGGCGCAGGGTGTTACAAGCGGCAGGCCGCCGGCCAGTGCCGCGACCTGCGCCTGGCAGGCGCGCTCCAGATAGAACATGGCGTCGAAGGCGTCTGGCACGCTGGCGCCGCAGACCAGCAGGCCGTGATTGCGCAGGATCATCGCGCTGTGGGGGCCGAGATCGGCGATCAGGCGCTGCTGTTCGTCCATGTCGAGCGCGACGCCTTCGTAGTCGTGGTAGCCGATGCGGTTGTGAAAGCGCATGGCATGCTGCGAAATCATGAGCAGGCCGGCCTCTTGCGCGGATACCGCGATGCCGGCTGCGGTATGCGTATGCATGACGCAGGCCGCGTCGTGGCGGACGCGATGGATGGCGCTATGGATGACGAAGCCGGCGGGGTTGATGCCCAGGCCGGTCTGGTCCAGCAGGATGCCGCCGTCTATGTCCACCTTGACCAGGTTGGACGCGGTGATTTCGTTGAACATCAGCCCGTAGGCATTGATCAGGAAGTGCGGCTGGGCGCCGGGAACCCTCGCCGAGATATGCGTATAGATGTGGTCGGTCATACGCATTTCGACAGCCAGGTTATAGGCTGCGGCGAGGTCTACGCGCACTGCCCATTCCTCGGCCGAAACCTGGTCCTTGATCGATGCCTCTTGCACGGCAGCTCCTCCAGTTTTGCATTCTTCTTGGTCTGGCCGGCGCTTCTGCTGCGTGGCCTCTTTGAACCGGAGTATAGGTTTTCCGACAGCTGGCGACTAAGCAAACGTTTTGATGGAAAAGCATAAATCCCATCAATCATTCAGCCTTGCCGGCATGCATGAAAAACCTTGATGGATATGCATAAAAACGTTTAGCTAGTGCCGCGAAATGCCGCTACCTATACTGATTTTCCTACTCATGGGCGCAGCCGCAAGGAGCCGGCGCGCCGTTGAAAAATCAGAATAGCCGGAGGCTGGATGGACGCAGCAGGAAACCGCGGGATCACGGATTTGCTCGATGAACAGGCGCTGTGCCACGGGCATAAGCTGGCGATCGTGCATGAGTACCAGAACGGCGACATCAGCCAGATGAGCTTCATCCAGTTGCGCGAGGCGGCCCGCGCATTCGCCGCGGGCTTGCAGGCGCGCGGCGTGCAGCCGGGCGACCGCGTATTCGTTTTCATGGGCAACACCGCAGAGTACGTGCCGCTGTGGATGGGCCTGATGCTGGCGGGCGCCGTCATCGTGGCCGGCAACATCCATCTCACTGCGCCGGAAGTAGCCTATCAGCTTGAGCATTGTCAGCCCGCGCTGGCGCTGGTCGAGCCCGCGCACGAAGCGTTGATCCGCGAAGTCCGCGACGCGATGGATCAAGGCCCGGAAATCGTGCCGGTGGCGCGCGGCAGCCTGGGGCCGGAAGGCGTGAGCGGCGCGCTGGCTGCGACGTCCGCGGATTACCGCGAGCCCGAGCTATGCAGCGACGACCTTGCGCAGATCCTGTACACGTCGGGTACTTCGGCGCGGCCCAAGGGGGTGATGCTCACGCACGCCAACCTGCTCTGGTGTGGCCAGGCGGGCGCGGCCAACAGCGGCATAGGCCGCGCTGACCGCGTGTTCAACAACAAGCCGCTGTTCCACGCCAACTGCCAGGAAACCGTGCTGTCCTGCCTGACCGCGGGCGCCACCGCGGTGATCGGGGAACGCTATAGCGCCACGCGCTACCTGCGCCAGCTCATCGAACACCGCATCACGATATGCAGCCTGTCCGGCATGCTGTGCCGCACCTTGCTGAACCAGCCGCCCACGCCTTTCGATACGGCGCATCAGGTGCGGTACGCGGGCTATGCCATCAATATTTCGGAAGCCGAGATCGCGGCGTTCATCGAGCGTTTCCGTATCCCGTTGCGCAACGGCTACGGGCAGTCCGAGACCATGCTTTACATCACCTTGCAGCCCCATGCCTCGCCCTCGGCCTATCCGTCCATCGGGCGCGCCACGCCCGACCGCGAAGTGTTCGTGGTCGACGACGACAACCGGCCGGTGGCCGTGGGCGCAGTCGGCGAGATCGTGGTGCGCGGACGTCCTGGGCGCACGCTGACCCTGGGCTACTACCGCGACCCGGCGGCGACGCAGGCCGTGTTCGAGGGCGGCTGGCTGCACACGGGGGACCTCGGCTACCAGGATGCCAAGGGCAACTTCTTTTTCTTCGGCCGCAAGAAGGAAGTGATCAAGCGGGCTGGCGAGAACATCTCGGCGGCGGAGGTGGAAGAGGCCTTGATGGGGCATCCCGCCGTGCGCGACGTGGCCGTGGTGGGCATACCCGATCCGGTGCGCGACCAGTCGGTCAAGGCTTTCGTCGTGCTGCACGCCGGGCACCAGGCGGATGCGGATGCCATCAAGACCTATTGCGCCGGGCGGCTCGCATATTTCAAGGTACCCGAGCACGTGCAGTTCATGACTGAGTTGCCGCGCAACGCCAGCGGCAAAGTGCAGAAGCGCGCGCTGCTCGACGCCTGAACGCGGCCGCGAGTCATCAGGCGTGGCCGGTAGCCGCCTTGCCCAGGCGGGCAAGGGCTTCGGCGACCTGATGGACGACGGACTGGCCCTGGTTGCGGTGGATGGCGATGGTGAACTCCAGCGTCAGCGGCGTCTGCGCCGGGTCCACCAGCACCAGAGTGCCGGCGCGAACTTGTTCGGCCACCATCATTTCCGGCAACTGCGCGATGCCGCCGCCCGCCTCGACGACTTCGATCAGGCTGTTCAGGCGATTGCAACTGCAGATGTTGTCCAGGTTGGCTCCCATGTCGCGCAGCTCGTCCTGCGCCGGTCCGAAGAAACCCGACGGGCGCGATACGCACCACAGCGGCTCGGTTTGCAGTAGCGATTGCATGGTGCGAGGCTGGCCTTCAGCGTTGCTCAGCAGCCGGGACGAGACCATCCACGACATGCGGGTCGTACCCAGCGACTCGCAGATGAACTGGTCGTCGCGCAGATGATTGGCCATGATCGCGATGTCCAGCGCGCCGGACGTCAGGTGCTCCTGCAGCTTGACCGCGAGGTCCAGCTCGATCTCGTAGGAAACGCGCGGCAGGGCGCGGCGCAGCTCGGGCACCACGCGTGAAAACCAGGTCATGGAAATCTCGCCCATGCCGATGCGCACCGTGCCGGCAGCGTTATTGACGGCCTCCGCGTCGGTGAAGGCGTCTTCCACTGCCAGCAGCAGCGGTTCCACGCGTTCGACGAAACGGCGCGCGGGCACCGTAAGTTCCAGCCGGCGGCCGCGCTTCTCGAAGAGAGGAAAGCCCAGCGACTGCTCCAGCTCCTTCATGCGCGCCGAGACGGCGGGTTGGGAAGTGTGCAGCCGTTCGGCTGCGGCGCGGAAACTGCCCAGCTTGGCGATCTGGCACAGGGTTTCGGCGTTGGTCAGATTCGGACGGGGCATGGGCGCATGGTGTGGTTTTTGGGCGGTATGTTAAGGCCAAAGGACGCGGACGGGCTGCCCGCGCCGCGGTTTCATTCGGATTTCTGGCTCTCCTCGCGCAGTATCTGGCCCAGGCGGCGCGCGCCAGGTCCTGCTGCGTCGGGATCGGGGTAGACCAGGTACAGCGCGCCCCAGCGCTGCGCGCCATCCAGCAGCGGCAGCGGCTTCAATTCGCCCGAGGCCAACTGTTCGCGGATCCAGTCCTGCGGATACCACGCGAAGCCCATGCCCATGCACGCCGCGCGTATCGACGTGCTCTTGTGGCTGACGGTGATGCGCTGCTCGGCGACGTCCCAGACACTGGGCCGCACGCGCTGGCGGCCGCTGTCGCGGATCACCAGATGGCGATGCGCCTTGAGGTCTTCGAGCGACAGCGGACGGTTCATCTGGTGCAGGGGATGCGACGGCGCGGCCGCCGCGATCGCGCAATAGCGCAGCAGCGCGTCGCCGACATGGCCGGCCGGAATGTGGTCGGCGCAGATGGCGAGGTCGGCCTCGCCCGATAGCAACAGTTCATCCGTGCCGCCGACCACTGATTCGTGAAGTTCGATGCGTGTCTCGGGGAACTCGCCGGCAATCCTGTCCAGGCAGCGCAACAGCAGGTCCGTCGGAAACAGGCTTTCCACGGCCAGCGTCAGCATCTGCTCCCGTCCCTTGGCCAGATTGGCCGCCGCCCGTTCCAGGCGTTGGGCCTCGCCCACAAGCGACTTGCCGCGCCGGTAGAGGATCTTGCCGTCGTCCGTGAGCAAGGCCTTGCGTCCGTCCATGGCGAACACGGCCACGCCCAGCCGCTCCTCGATCTGGCGGATCGCGTAGCTGATGGTCGACTGCGATTTGCTGAGCGCGTCGGCGGCCTGGGCATAGCCGCCCGCGTCCACCACGGCGACCAGGGCCTGCCATTGCTCCAGCGAAATCCGAGGCGGCATATATATCTACCGGTTAGATAGGTTTTAACGAAATATTGAACTATTTTATCTGATGGGTAGATGATTCAATGGCTCATCGTCATCGCGACACAAAGGGCCAACATGAACATCCTGGTTATCGCCGCCAGCGCGCCTGCTGGCTCTTACTCCGCCACGCTTGCCGAGCGCTACGTGGCCGGCGTCCAGGCTGGCGGCCGGGCCCGCGTCGTCTGGGCGGACCTGGACGCGGAGTCCTTCGACCCGCGCATGACCGCGGCCGACCTGGCCTTCTATCGCGGCAACGGCAACTTGCCCGGCGACGCGCGGCGTGAGCAATTGCGGGTGGAGGCCGCCGACCTGATCGTGCTGGCGTTCCCGGTCTACTGGTGGAGCATGCCGGCGCTGGTCAAGGGCTGGATCGATCGCGTGTTCACCAAGGGATGGGCTTTCGGCGTCGGCGACGGGCAGCCCGGCCGGCTGGCCGGAAAGCGCGTGCGCCTGATCGCGACCGGCGGCGCCGGCGCGCAAGCCTATGACGGACACGGCTACCGCGCCGCGATTGCAACGCAGATCGAACACGGGGTCTTCCATTACAGCGGCGTGAGCGATGTGCGCACGCACCTGTTTCTTGATGTCGAGAGCGGTGACGACGAGGCGCGCGTGCGCGGCCTGTCGGATGCGCACGCGCTCGGCTTGTCGTACGCGGCGCCTGGCTCACGAGCCGCGCGCTGACCCTTTCTCTTCCTACTCTTTTCAATGAGGTCCGCCATGTCCATCGCCACCCGGGAAATCCACTTGAAGCATCGCCCCACGGGGCTGCCCACGCCAGCCGACTTCGCGCTGGTCGAAACAACGCTGCCCGCGCCCAAGCCGGGGCAGATCCTGGTCCGCAATCTGTGGATGTCGGTAGATCCGTACATGCGCGGCCGCATGGATGAACGCAAGAGCTACATCGATCCGTTCGCGCTGGATCAGGTGATGGACGGCGCGGCGGTCGGCGTGGTCGAGCAGAGCGCCGATCCGCGCTTCGCTACAGGCGACCGCGTGGTGCATTTCGCCGGGTGGCGCGAGCACGCGCTGATCGACGCGGCGCACGCCACCCCTGTCGCCGACGACGGCATTCCCTTGCAGACCTATCTGGGCGCGCTGGGCTTTCCGGGCTTGACGGCCTACGTGGGGCTGACGCGGATCGCCAACGCGCAAGCAGGCGAGACCATTTTCGTGTCCGCAGCCAGCGGCGCGGTCGGCAGCGTGGTGGTCCAGATGGCCAAGCGGATGGGGTTGCGCGTGGTGGCGTCCGCGGGGTCGGAGGACAAGGCGCGCTGGCTGCGCGACGTGGCCGGGGCCGACGCGGTCATCGACTACCGCAACGCGCCTGACCTGACCGCGGCGCTGGCGCAGGCCGCGCCGCAGGGCATCGACATCTATTTCGACAACGTTGGCGGCGACCACCTGGACAGCGCGCTGGCGCTGGCTCGCGATCACGCGCGTTTCGTGTTGTGCGGCATGATCTCGGGCTACAACGAGGGCAAGCCGGCCGTCGGCGTGCGCAACCTGTTTTCGGCCATTGAAAAGTGCATCAAGCTGCAGGGCCTGATCGCATCCGATCACATTGACGTACTGCCGGAATTCATTCCCCGGATGAGCGCGTGGATCAAGGCCGGACAGGTGCAGCTGCGGGAAACGGTGGTGGATGGGCTGGAGCGTGCGCCCGAGGCCTTCATCGGGCTGTTCAAGGGCGCCAACACGGGAAAGATGCTGGTCAGGCTGACCAAGTCCTGAAGATCCTGCCGGCACATGCGGGCGGATGGCTCGGTGAAATCCGCCATTTCCCGCCGCCAGGCCCGCCGATACACTGGCCGCTCGCCATCCTAACGAGACAGCCATGAGACATCTACTTCCCGCCCTGGGCGCCGCGCTTGCCTTTACGCTCGGCGCGCAGGCATCGGCCCAGCAAGCCCAGCCCGCGGCCTCCGTGCCGCGCGATCCGTTCTTCTGGCTGGGCGAGATCAACAAGGCCACCGCCGTCATCAACACGGACGAGGGGCTGCTGGACAAGTCCATGGCGCCGCGACTGGCGGCCGGCGTGGCCAAGGTGATCAACGACGGCAACCAGCCCGGCGCCAAGCGGCCGGCCAGCGTCATTACCTTCGAGCCGCTGCTGATCAAGGCGGCGGGCGAGGACGTGACGCTGCTGCACGCGGGGCGCTCCAGCCAGGACATGCACGCGACCTACCGCAGCGCCATCCTGCGCGACAAGCTGCTGGACCTGGCGGCCCAGTTGAACGCCACCTCCACCACCCTGGTGGAACTGGCGGGCAAGCATGCCGCGACCATCGTGCCGAACTACACCAACGGCGTGGCCGCGCAGCCCAACAGCTATGGCCACTATCTGCTGGGGCAGGCCGCCGGCCTGGCGCGCGACGCCCAACGCATCCGCGAAGCCTATGTGCGCATCGACCGTTCGCCCATGGGTACGACGGTGCTCAACGGCACCAGCTGGCCGCTGGACCGCAAGCGCATGGCGCAATACCTGGGCTTTGCCGCGCTGGTCGACAACGCCTATGACGCCTCGCAGATCTCGTCCATGGATCAGCCCGTCGAAGTCGCGTCCATCGTCGCCAGCATCGCGCTGCGCACGGGCAATTTCGTCGAGGACGTGATGACGCAGTACGCCCAGCCGCGTCCCTGGATCCTGCTGGAAGAGGGCGGCGGCAATACCTACGTGTCCAGCGCCATGCCGCAGAAGCGTAATCCCGGCTTGCTCAACGACACCCGCAGCGATGCGTCCACCGCCGTGACGCTGGCCATGGGGCCGGTGGTGCAGACGCACAACATCACGCCCGGCATGAGCGACCCGAAGGACGTGAAGCAGAATTCCGCCATGGTGGACGCCGGCATTTCGGCGCTCAAGCGCTGGGACCGGGTGCTGAAAGCGATGGTTCTCAGCCCCGAGCGGGCGCTGGAGGAACTGAACAGCGACTGGACCGCCTCGCAGGAACTGGCCGACGTGCTGATGCGCAAGTACAAGCTGCCGTTCCGCGACGGCCACCACTTCGCGTCCGAGGTCGTCAGCTACGCCAAGACCAACAACATCAAGCCGCTGGACTTTCCGTACGAACAGGCGCGCCGCATCTATGCGGACGCCATGAAGGACTCGAAGTACGGCAACGAACTGCCGATGAGCGAGGCGGAGTTCCGCTCGACGCTGGACCCCGTGGCCATCGTCAAGAACCGCGCCACTTCGGGCGGTCCGCAGCCGGCGGAAATGGACCGCATGCTGAAGGAGGCGCGCGCGCAGCTGGCCGAGCAGGACGCCTGGATCAAGGCGCGCCGCGCCTACATCAATGATGCGCTGGCGGAGCTGGACAAGAAATTCGGCGCGCTGGTGGCCAGCGCGCCGAAGCAGTAGAACCAGCAGGAAGGGCGCTTCCTGGCGCCTGCCGGGAAGTCCCGCTCAGCCGCGGGCCGGGAAGGGCGCCGCGAAGCGGCGCAGCCGCAGCGCGTTGCTCAGGACGAACACGCTGGACAGGGCCATCGCGCCCGCCGCGAACACCGGCGACAGCAGGCTGCCATTGACCGGGTACAGCAGGCCCGCCGCTACCGGGATCAGCGCCACGTTGTAGGCGAAGGCCCAGAACAGGTTCTGCTTGATGTTGCGGATGGTGGCCTTGGACAGGGCGATGGCGTTGGGCACGCCGCCCAGGTCGCCCGACATCAGCACCACGTCGGCGGCTTCGATGGCGATGTCCGTGCCGGTGCCGATGGCCAGGCCCACGTCCGCTTCGGCCAGGGCCGGCGCGTCGTTGATGCCGTCGCCCACGTAGGCGATGGGGCCGTACTGCTGCTTCAGGCGCTGCACCGCCGCGACCTTGCCGTCGGGCAGCACTTCGGCGACGACTTCGTCGATGCCGAGCTGGCGGGCGATGGCTTCGCCGGTGCGGCGGTTGTCGCCGGTGATCATGGCGACCTTCAGGCCCAGGTCATGCAGGGCGCGAATGGCGGCGGCCGTGGTTTCCTTGATGGGGTCGGCCACGGCGATCATGGCGGCCAGCTTGCCGTTGATGGCAGCGTACAGCGGCGTCTTGCCTTCGTCGCCCAGGCGCGCGGCGTCCGAGCCGAAGGATTCGACGCTCAGGCCCAGTTCGCGCATGAAACGGTCGGCGCCGATCTCGACCAGGTCGCCGTCGACACGGGCGCTGACGCCAAAGCCGGTGATCGATTCGAATTGCGAGATCGTGCCCAGCGCGATGTTCTCGGCGCGCGCCGCGTCCACGATGGCTTGCGCGATCGGGTGTTCGGACTTGGCTTCGACGGTGGCGACCTTGCCCAGCACGGCGGCGCGTTCGAAGCCCGGCGCGACGATCAGGTCGGTCAGCTCGGGGCGGCCCTTGGTCAGCGTGCCGGTCTTGTCCACGGCCACGACCTGGGCGTCCTTCAGCGACTGCAGCGCTTCACCCTTGCGGAACAGCACGCCCATCTGCGCGGCGCGGCCCGTGCCCACCATGATGGAGGTCGGCGTTGCCAGGCCCATGGCGCAGGGGCAGGCGATGATCAGCACGGCCACGGCATTGACCAGCGCGAAGGTCAGGGCGGGTTCGGGGCCGAACGTCAGCCAGATGATGAAGGTCAGGACGGCGGCCGCCATGACGGCAGGCACGAACCACATCGTGATGCGGTCCACCAAGGCCTGGATCGGCAGCTTGGAGCCTTGCGCCTGTTCGACCATGCGGATGATTTGCGCCAGCAGCGTGTCGCCGCCGACCTTGGTGGCGCGGAACGTCAGCGCGCCATTCTGGTTGACGGTGCCGCCGACCACTTCGGAGCCGGGCTGCTTTTCGACCGGCACGGGTTCGCCGCTGATCATGGACTCGTCGATGTAGCTGTTGCCTTCCACGACCTCTCCGTCCACCGGGATGCGCTCGCCGGGGCGGACTTCGATCAGGTCGCCCGCCACCACTTCCTTGATGGCGAGTTCCAGCGTCGTGCCGTTACGCACGACGCGCGCGGTCTTGGCTTGCAGGCCGAGCAGGCGCTTGATGGCTTCGGACGTATTGCCCTTGGCGCGCGCCTCCATGTAGCGGCCCAGCAGGATCAGCGCCACGATGACCGCGGCGGCCTCGTAATAGACGTTGACGGTGCCGGCGGGCAGCAGTCCGGCCGCGAAGGTGGCGACCACCGAATAGGCATAGGCGGCGGAGGTGCCCACCGCGACGAGCGAGTTCATGTCGGGCGCGCCGCGCAGCAGCGCGGGGATGCCCTTCTTGAAGAAGCGCAGGCCGGGGCCGAACAGCACGATGCTGGCCAGCACGAATTGCAGGTACCAGCTGTTCTGCGTGCCAATGGTTTCGGCGATGACGTGGTGGAACGCCGGCACGATGTGCGCGCCCATTTCCAGGATGAACACGGGCAGCGCGAAGATCGTGGCCACGGTCAGGGCGCGCTTGAGCGACTTCAGTTCCGCGGCCTGGCGTTCGGCCACGGCGTCGGTGTCGCTGGCTTCGGCGGCCAGCGGCTTCGCTTCGTAGCCGGCCTTGGCCACGGCCTGGATCAGGGCGCTGGCGGGCACGCCGCCGGCTGCGGTGATGCTGGCGCGCTCGGTGGCGAGGTTGACGCTGGCGCTGCTGACGCCGGGCACCGCCTTCAGGGCTTTTTCGACGCGGCCCACGCACGAGGCGCAGGTCATGCCGGTGACCGACAGTTCGATCGTGGTTTCGGCGACGGCATAACCCGCCTTCTGCACCGCCTGCACGGCGGCGGCAACGTCCGGCGTGCCTGCAAACGTGATGTCGGCGCGTTCGGTCGCCAGGTTGACGCTGGCCTGGTTGACGCCCGGCACGGCCTTCAAGGCCTTTTCGACCCGGCCCACGCACGAGGCGCAGGTCATGCCTTCGATAGGCAGGCTGACCGCGACGCTGTCTGCTGGGATGGCACTCATATCCGCTCCTTGAAAACTTGGAATTTCCTGCTGATGGGTGTCACTATAAAGATTCCAATGATGTCAAGGTCAAGCGTTTGATCGGACGGGTTTTGACCTGGCTCAGCCCAGCCTGCCCAAGGCGGGGAAGGTCAGCAGCATCCAAATGGCGAAACGGGCCAATTGGCCGGTGGCGATGGCCCAGCCCATCACGATCAGGATCAGCCCGGTCAGGATCCGCAGGATCCGGCCGGCGCGTTTCAAACCCTGCATGCGGCGCAGGAAGGGGCTCATGAACCAGGCTGCGGCTAAAAAGGGGACGCCTAACCCCAGCGCGTAGACGCCCAGCAGGGCCACGCCCTGCCCCACGCTGGTTGACGCCGCGCCCAGCGCCAGGATGCCGGCCAGGATCGGGCCGATGCAAGGGGTCCAGCCGAAGCCGAACGCCAGGCCCAGAACAGCGGCGCTGCCGGGGCTGCCCTTGCCCGCCGGATCGAACCGGTAGTAGCGTTGGGCCCAGGCGGGCAGGCGCAGCACGCCCAGCAGCATCAGGCCCGCCAGCGCAATGATGGCGCCTGCGGCCAGGTTCAGTTCGTAGCGGTAGGACAGCAGCAGGCGGCTCAGCGCCGTGACGCTGGCGCCGAATATGACGAAGACGGCGGAGAAGCCGGCCACGAAGCAGGCCGCCAGCCCCAGCATGCGCCAGCGCAGCGTGCGGCCATCGTCCGCGGACGCGCCGGATCCGCCCGCGATGTAGGACAGGTAGCCTGGCACCAGCGGCAGCACGCAAGGCGACAGGAACGACGCGGTCCCCGCGATGAAGGCAGTGGCGAAACCGATGAGGGACAGGTCAAGCATGACGCGCCGCCGCGGTCATGGCGCCGCGCCTTCGCGCTGGCGCTCGCGGGCCAGCGCGATGCCCTCGTTGACCGTGCGCGCCATGTCGCTGCCGGCAGGCAGCCTGGCCAGCAGGCGCTGCCAGAAATCGATGGCTGCCGGGAAGTCGCGCTGGTCGAAGCGGCTTGCGCCCGCCAGCATCAGGGCCAACGGCTCCTCGGGGTTGAGGTCCAGCGCGCGCCGCAACAGCTGGTCAGGCTGCCCGCCGAAGCCCCTGTTGGCGCTGAGCACCAGGGATTCGGCGTATTCGGCCAGCGCTGCCGGGTTGTTGTCCACCACCGGCGCGGCCCGGGCAAAGGACTGGACCGCGTCGGCGTGCCTGCCGAAGTAGCGGTGGGACCGGGCCAGCATCAGCCATCCCTGATAGTCGTCGGGATTGGCGGCCAGCCGGGCCTCCAGTTTTGCCACCATGGCTTGGATGTCGGCGGCGGTGACTTGGGGCTGGGCGGCAGGCGCCGGGGGCGGCGCGATGGCGCCAGGATTGCCCAGGGCGACATAGACCAGTATGGCTGCCAGCGGCAGCGCGATGGCCAGGCTGGCGGGCAGCAGACGGCCGCGGCCGGGCGCGGGTGCATGCCCTTGCGTCTGGCTGGCTTCTTCCAGCGCCAGGCGCTGCAGTTCGGTGCGCGCTTCCACGAAGGCGTCTTGCGACAGGATGCCGTTTGCGCGGTCCCGTTCAAGTTCGTGCAGCTGGTCGCGCAGCACCGCCACGTTCGCCGCCCGGCGCTTGTCCGCGGCGCTGGCGGCGGGCGTGCGCCGCAACGCGGCGATCAACCATAGGGTCACGACGGCGGCCATCAAGGCGGCCGACAGATAGAAAAACTGCATCATGTTCCAGGTCCTTTTTCAGCGTCGATGCCGAGCAGGGCGTCGGCGGCTCGGCGCTCCGCAGGCGTCAGCGCGGGGCGGTGCTGGCGCAGCCTGCGCCGGCGCAAGGTCAGGGCCAGCGCGGCCAGCCCGGCGGCCAGCAGCGCGGCGGGGCCGAACCAGAGCAGCAGCGTGGAGGCTTTCAGGCGCGGCCGGTAGAGGATGAAGTCGCCGTACCTGGCCTCCATATAGGCCAGGATGTTGGCCTCGGACTTGCCGGCGTCCAGTTGCTGGCGGATCTGACGCCGCAGATCGACGGCGAGGTCGGCTCGCGAGGCGGCGATGGATTCGTTCTGGCAGACCAGGCAGCGCAGTTCCGAGGCGATCTCGGTGACGCGGCGGTCCTCGGGCGAGCCATGGGCGGCCGCGCCGTGGCCCAGCGCCAGCGAGAGCGCGAATACGCGCAGGAGTATCTTCATTGCAGCCCCCGGATCAGCGGAAGCAGGGTGTCGCGCAGGGATTCGCGCGTCACCGGGCCGATGTGCTTGTAGCGGATGGTCCCGGCCTGGTCGATGACGAAGGTCTCCGGCACGCCGTAGACGCCATAGTCGATGCCGACCTTGCCGTCGGTGTCGGACACGGAGGCCTCGTAGGAATCGCCGTTGCGCGCCAGCCAGGCGATGGCTTCGTCCCGTATGTCCTTGTAGTTCAAGCCTATGACAGGCACGCCGTGCTGCGATGACAACTCCTGGATATAGGGGTGTTCCGTCAGGCAGGCATAGCACCACGACGCCCAGACGTTCAACACCCAGACCCGGCCTTTCATGCTCTCAGGCGTGAAGGTCTTGCGGGGTTCATGCAGTTCGGGCAGGGCGAAAGCGGGCGCGGGCTTGTCGATAAGTGGAGACGGCACTTCGGACGGGTTGAGGGTCAGGCCTATTCCCAGAAAGAACACCAGCACCACGAAGCCCGCCAGGGGCCAGATGTAGCGGCTCATGGCCGGGCCTCCGCCGGCGCCTGCGGTACTGTGCGTTGCGGCTGCTTTTTTTCGCGGCGTTTCAGGCGGTAGCGCGGATCGCTGATCGCCAGCAGGCCGCCCAGGGCCATGAGGATGCAGCCGCCCCAGATCCAGTCCACGAAGGGCTTGTAGTACAGGCGCACGCTCCAGGCGTCTTGCTCCATGGGTTCGCCCAGGGCGACGTAGACGTGGCGCAGGCCGTTGGCGGCGATGGCCGCCTCCGTCATCGGCAGCGCCGAGGACGCATAGGTGCGTTTTTCGGGATGCAGGTCGCGCAGGCGCTTTTCGCCGCGGTAGAGCGCGAAGGTACCCATATCGGATTCGTAGTTCGGGCCGCGCACGCGTGCCACGCCCTTGAACTCGACGCGGTAGGAGGCCACCGGCGCGCTTTGCCCGGGTTGCAGCAGCAGATCCTGTTCGGTCTCGTAGCTGCCCACCAGCGCAACCCCGGCGACGAATACCGCCACGCCCAGATGAGCCAGATGCATGCCCAGCCAGCTGCGAGGCTGGCGCCACCAGCGGTCGCGGGTCGCGCGGATGCGCTTGGCCACGTCTGCGGCGATGGCGGCCGCCAACCACACGGCCAGTCCCAGCCCCAAGGCCGCGCCCGCGGACCAGCGGCCGAAGAGCAGGGGGGCGCCCGCGGCCGCCAGCACGGCCAGCAATGCGGGAATCGCAAGGCGCTTGAGCAGGCTGGCGGCATCGGCCGATTTCCAGTTGGCGATAGGCCCCACCGCCATGAGCAGCAGCGCGGGCACCATCAGCGGCACGAAGACCGCGTTGAAGTAGGGCGGTCCGACCGACAGCTTGCCCAGGCCCAGCGCGTCGATGATCAGCGGATACAGCGTACCCAGCAGCACGCTCGCGGCGGCAACCGCGAGCAGCACGTTGTTGACCAGCAAGAGCGACTCGCGCGATACGAACGCGAACTGGCCGCCGTGACCTATCCGGGGCGCGCGCAAGGCATACAGGAACAGGGAACTGCCGACCGTGACCGTGAACAGAGCCAGGATGAACACGCCGCGCGCCGAATCCGTGGCGAACGCGTGCACCGAGGTCAGCACGCCCGAGCGCACCAGGAACGCGCCCAGTAGCGCCAGCGAGAACGTGCCGATCGCCAGCAACACGGTCCAGCTCTTGAAGCTGCCGCGCTTCTCGGTCACGGCCAGCGAGTGGATCAGCGCCGTGCCGGCCAGCCAGGGGATGAAGGAGGCGTTTTCCACCGGGTCCCAGAACCACCAGCCGCCCCAGCCCAGCTCGTAGTAGGCCCACCAGCTGCCGACCGCGATGCCCAGGGTCAGGAACAGCCAGGCCGCCGTGGTCCAAGGCCGCGACCAGCGGGCCCAGACCGCGTCCAGATTGCCCGACAGCAGCGCGGCGATGGCGAACGCAAACGCCACCGAGAAGCCCACATAGCCCATGTATAGCAGCGGCGGGTGGAAGATCAGGCCGATGTCCTGCAGCAGCGTGTTCAGGTCCAGCCCGTCGGCCGGGGCCGGGACCAGGCGCTCGAACGGATTCGACGTCAGCAACACGAACAGCAGAAAACCCGCGCTGATCAAGCCCAGCACGCCCAGCACGCGCGCGACCATGGCGTCCGGCAATTGCCGCGACAGCAGGCTGACCGCGCAGGCCCAGCCGGTCTGCATGAACAGCCACAGCAGCAGCGAGCCTTCATGCCCGCCCCAGGTCGCCGCGATGCGGTAGAACAAGGGCAATTGGGAATTCGAGTTGTACGCCACATAGGCCACCGAATAGTCCTTGGCCGCGAACGACCAGACCAGCGCCGCAAGGCTGAAGGACACCAGCAGGAATTGGATCCGTGCGGCGGGCCGGGCAATGGCGATCCAGTCCGCACGGTCCAGGGCCGCGCCCCGCAGCGCGAGCGCGCCTTGCGCCAGTGCCACGAACAGCGTCAGGATCAGGGCGAAATGAGCGAGTTCCGGAATCATCGGGAGCGGGCCTCCTGGGGGGCGGTCTTCGGTGCGGCCTGCGATACGGCCTGATCGATCGCGTGCTGCGCCTCGGGCGGCATGTAGTTCTCGTCATGCTTGGCCAGCACTTCGTCGGCGCGGAACAGGCCATCGCCGTCCAGCCGGCCCTGCGCCACGACGCCCTTTCCTTCGCTGAACAGGTCCGGCAGGATGCCTTCATAGGCCACGGGGACGGTGTGGGCCGTGTCGGTCACGACGAAACGGACGGTCAGCGCGCCCGGCGTGCGCTGCACGCTGCCGGCTTCGACCATGCCGCCCACGCGGAAGGCGCGTCCTGCCGGCGCTTCGTTGTTGCTGACCTGGGTGGGCGTGTAGAAGAACACCAGATTGCTCTGGAAGGCGTTGAGCACCAGGGCGCTGGCCACGCCCACCGAAGCCAGGCCGCCCAGGGCCAGCCACAAGCGCCGCGTCCGCTTATTCATCGTTGTCCTCCCGCCGTTCAGCGGGGTGCGGCCCCGCCAGGATCGCGCGGCGGCGGCGCGCCAGCAGCAGCTGCTCGCTGCCCAGCAGGAACGCCGTCATCAGCAGCGATCCCCACACGTAAACCGCGTAACCGCCCATGGCGAGGAACTCGCCCAGACTGGACCAGTGCATCATTCGCTACTCCATTGTTCGCGGATCCAGGCCGCGTGCCGCTCGCGTTCGAGCACGATGCAGCGCAGGCGCGCCAGCGCCGTTGCGATGCTGTACATCCACGCGGCCAGGGACATCAGCAGCATGCCGGCGAGCATGATGCCGGCCATGCTGGGCGCTGCGGTCAGCGAGACCGAAGCGCCCTGGTGCAGGGTGCTCCACCATTGCACCGAGAAATAGATGATGGGAATGTTGACCACGCCGGCCAGCACCAGCACCGATCCGGCGCGGTCGGCACGCTGCGGATCGTCGATGGCGGCCTTCAACGCGATGTAGCCCGCGTACAGGAACAGCAGGATCAATTCCGAGGTCAGACGCGCGTCCCAGACCCACCAGGCGCCCCACATGGGCTTGCCCCACAGTGCGCCGGTCCACAGCGAAAGGAACGTGAACAGCGCGCCGGTGGGCGCCAGCGCGGCGATCATCATGGCCGACAGTCTGCTGTTGAAAACCAGGTGGATCAGCGCCCAGAACGCCATCACCAGATAAACGAACATCGACATCCAGGAGACCGGGACGTGGACGAAGATGATGCGGTAGCCCTGGCCCTGCTGAAAATCGGCAGGCGCGGCGATAAAGCCGATATAGAGGCCGGCCGCGGCCAGCAGGACCGCGGCCGTGGCGAACCAGGGGATCGCTTTTCCGGCCAGGGGATAGAAGGCCTTGGGCGAGGCATAGTGAAACCAGCGGATCATGGGCTCCTCATTCAAGCGAGATGCGTATGGCGGCCGCCGCGCCCAGCGGCGCGAGGAACAGGGACAAGGCCAGCACGGCGCCCAGCAGCGACAGGTGCGCATTCGCGCCCAGGCCGCTTTGGGCCGCCTGTACCGCGCCCGCGCCGAATACCAGAATGGGAATGAAGAGGGGCAGCACCAGCAGGGCCAGCAGCGCGCCGCCGCCGCGCGCGGTCAGGGTGAGCGCCGCGCCTATGGCGCCGATCAGGCCAAGCGCGGGCGTGCCGATGGCCAGGCCCAGCGTCAGGATCAGAAGGGCGGCGGCATCCAGGCCGAATTGCAGGCCCAGCACAGGCGCAAGCAGGGTCAGCGGCAAACCGGACAGCAGCCAGTGGGCCGCGACCTTGCCCAGCACGATCACCGGCAAGGGCGCGGCGGACAGGATCAACTGCTCCAGCGAACCGTCGCGATGGTCTGCCTCGAACAGGCGGCCCAGCGACATCAGGCAGGACAGCAAGGCCATCACCCAGAGCACGCCTGGCGCAATGGCGCGCAGCATTTCCCGTTCGGGGCCGACAGCCAGGGGGAACAGGCTGGCGGCCACCAGGAAGAAGGCCAGCGGTGTCAGCGTGTCGCTGGCGCGCCGTTGGGCGATGCGCAGGTCGCGCAGCGCAATGGCTGCGAACGATTTCGTCATGGAACTCATGCGCTAGGGGCCAAGCCGGATCTGCTGGTGCGCATGGTCCAGCGCGATCTCCTGATGACTCGTCGCCACGATCGCGCCGCCATCGCGCAGATGGCGATCCATGGCGCGTGCCAGCCATGAGTGGGCGGCGGCGTCCAGGGCGGTCACGGGTTCGTCGAGAATCCAGAGGGGGCGGAAATCGGCAAGCAAGCGAGCGAGGGCTGCCCGCCGCCTCTGGCCAGCCGACAGGGCACGGATCGGAAGATGCTGCCTGCTTTCGAGGCCTGCCTCGCGCAGCGCAGACGCAATCGCCGCGGGACGGTCCGCGTCTCCGCTTGTGGCCTGCAGCGCCCGCAGATTCTGGATGGCGCTGAGTTCGCCACTGAGGCCGTCGGCATGGCCCAGATAGAAGAACTGGCTGCGATACCTGCTGCCGGATTGCGAGATGCCGAGCCCCTGCCACAGCACCTTGCCGCGGGCGGGCCGCGCCAAACCCGCCAGAATGCGCAGCAGGCTGGTCTTGCCGCTGCCGTTGCGTCCGTGGACGAACAGGCATTCGCCGGGCGCCACGCGCAGGGTCAGCTGCTTGAACAGCGGGCGCTCAGCGCGCATGCAACCCAGATCCATCGCTTCAAGCATTGCCGCCCCGCCGCTGTGTGGACAAAGGGGAAACTATAGGGAGGCGCGTCTGACCGCCAGATTGCTGGCGGTTTACATTCCTGTAATGTTCGAGCGGAAATGGCCGTGTTTCAGCACAGCTTGCGCGGATGCGGGCGTAGCAGTTGAAAAAGTTCTGACCGGCGCCGCGAATCGCGGCGCCGGCGATGCTTAGAACCAGATGCGCACGCCGGCCAGGATCGCGCGTTCGGAACGGCTTTCTCCGGCTTCGCTGGCGTAGCTTGCGGTCTTGCCGAACTTGCGTCCGAACGACACGCCGACATAGGGCGCGAACTCACGCGTGACTTCGTAGCGCAGCCGCAAGGAGAACGAGGCGTCGGACAGTCCGGAACCCACGCCGCGCGCTTCGTCATTCTTGCCGTACAAGCTGGCTTCGATCTCGGGCGTGAGGATCAGGCGCTGGGTAAGCAGCAGATCGTATTCCGCCTTCAGCGCCAACGCGGTCCTGCCGGATCCGCCGACATAACCGGTGATCTCGGTTTCGATGCCATAGGGCGCCACGCCCTGCACGCCGAACGCGGCCCAGTTGCGTTTCGGACCCGTGCCGAAATCGCGCCGCGCACCCAGCTGCAGATCCCAGAACGGAGAGATCGTGTGGCTCCAGAAGGCCTCGATCTTGGCGTCCGTGCTGCCGTTCAGCCGATCGCCTTCGCTCTTGATCCAGAGCTTGTTCAGGTCGCGGCCGATCCAGAACTGGCCGTCCCATTGCAGGCTGGTTTGTTCGTTGCGGTCGTAGGCGACGCCGAGCTTGTCGAACAGCAGGTGGCTGGTGACGACGTTGTCCATCATGTGCGGATGGATGCGATAGGCGGCGTAGCGCTGCTCCGTGCTGCCGTCGCTGGAGGGCAGCGAACCCACCGGCGGGCCTTTGGGCGGGGCTTCGTCCATGCCGGGCATGGCGCTGTGATCCATGCCGGGCATCGAGCTGTGGTCCATACCCGGCATCGTGCTGTGATCCATGCTCTGCTTCGCGGCTGGCGCCTGGCTTTGCATCGATCCATGATCCATGCCTTGCATCGAACCATGGTCCATGCCGCTCATGGTTCCCGCCGGCGTCTGCGCCACGGCCAGTCCGGATGCGGCGGAAAGAAGGGCGGCGCCCGCGACGAGCCCGGGCCAGTGCTTTCTGGAAGTCGTTGTTCTCATTATTCCTCCTATTCCACGACGACCGCGCGGAACATGCCGGCCTCCATGTGGAACAGCAAGTGGCAGTGATAGGCCCAGTTGCCGCGCGCGTCCGCGCTGACGCGGTAACTGAGGCGCTGCGCCGGGTTCAGGCTGATCGTGTGCTTGCGCACCTGGAAATTGCCATCGGCGGATTCGAGGTCGCTCCACAAGCCATGCAGGTGGATGGGGTGCGTCATCATGGTGTCGTTGACCAGCACGAAGCGCACGCGCTCGCCGTACTTGAGCACGATGGGCTTGGCTTCGGTGAACTTCAGTCCGTTGAACGACCACATGTAGCGGTCCATGTTGCCAGTCAGGTGCAGCTCGATCTCGCGGGTCGGCGGGCGGTTGTCGGCGGGTTCGACCATGGAATGCAGGTCCGCATAGGTCAGCACGCGGCGGCCGTTGTTGCGCAGGCCCACGCCGGGATCGTCCAGCCGGGTCGAAACGATGTCGGGCACCATGGAGTTGGCGGGACTGTATTCGGCGGGGTAGGGGTGCTTGACCTCGACCATGCCGCCTTCGTTGCCGCCCGCGCCATGGTCCATGCCTGCCATGGAGCCATGATTCATGCCGCCCTGGGCGCCATGGTTCATCGCGACCTGTGCGCCGTGGTCCATGCCGCCGGCCTGCGAGCCGCCCATGTCCATGCCGGGCATGTCGTGCGCCATGCCCATGTCCATCATGGTCAGCACCTGCACCGGATCCAGCGCCGGGATCTCGGCCTGCATGCCTTCGCGCGGCGCCAGCGTGCCGCGGGCATAGCCGGAGCGGTCCATGGCCTGCGAGAAGATCGTGTAGGCGCGCTCGTCTTGAGGTTCGACGATGACGTCATAGGTCTCGGCCACCGCGATGCGGAATTCTTCCACTTCCACCGGGCGCACGGCCAGGCCGTCGGCGGCCACCACCGTCATCTTCAGGCCGGGGATGCGCACGTCGAAGTAGGTCATGGCAGACCCGTTGATGAAGCGCAGGCGGATCCGTTCGCCCGGACGGAACAGACCGGTCCAGTTGCCGGCTGGCGACTTGCCGTTGGTGAGGAAGGTGTAGGTCGCACCCGAGACGTCGGCCAGGTCGGTCTGGTTCATGCGCATCTTCTGCCACATGAGCCGTTCGTTCAGCGCGTTCTTCCAGCCGGATTTCTCGGCGTCGTCCATCAGGCTGCCGACCGTGGGCTGGATGTAGTTGTAGTAGTCGGGCATCACCTTGAGCTTGCGGAACACGCTCATGGGGTCCTCGTCGGTCCAGTCGGACAGCAGGACGACGTAATCGCGGTCCGCGCGTACCGGGTCCGGGCGCTTGGGATCGATGACGATGGCGCCGTACAGTCCCGTCTGCTCCTGGAAGCCGGAATGGCTGTGATACCAGTACGTGCCGCTCTGGCCCACGTCGAACTGGTAGGTGAAGGTTTCGCCTGGCGCGATGCCGGGAAAGCTCAGGCCGGGCACGCCGTCCATGCCGGTGGGCAGGATGATGCCGTGCCAGTGGATCGAGGTATCTTCGCGCAGGCGGTTGGTGACGCGCAGCGTGACGCGGTCGCCTTCGCGCCAGCGCAGCGTGGGCGCGGGCAGCATGCCGTTGACCGTGGTTGCGATGCGGGGAGCGCCAGTGAAATTGGCGGGGCTCTCGCCGATCTCCAGGTTGAACTCGGTGCCCGACAGCACGCTCTGCCGGGCGGCGCCGGACTGCGCCCATGAGGACGGACTCCACAGACCCATGCCGGCCAGCGCGCCGCCCGTGGCCAGGCCCTGCACAAACCGGCGGCGCGGATTCGAAACTGCTCTACTCATGCTCTATCTCCCCGGTAGCCGGACCGGCATCCCGGCTGTGGATTACTTGACGGAAACCGCGCCCTTCATGCCGGCGGGATAGTGTCCGGGTTCGAGGCAGGCGAAGGCGACGGTGCCCGCCTTGTCAAAGGTCCAGACGATGTCGCCGGCCTTGCCCGCTTCCAGCGACACGGAGTTCGGCTCCTCGTGGCGCATGCCCGGATCCTTGAGCATCATCTGGTAGTGGCTGTTCAGGTCCGCCGTGGTGCCCAGCACCATTTCGTGGCGGATCTTGCCGGAATTGCTGACCTTGAAACGGATGGTCTCGCCTGCCTTGACGTCGATCTTGTCCGGCGTGAAGCGCATCGCATCCGTCATGTCGACCACGATCGTGCGCGAGACCTTGGCGAGGTTGCCGGGCTTGCCGATGGGGGCTGCGGCTTCATGGCCGCCGCCGTGGCCCGCGCCGTGGCCGGGGGCAGCCATGGCGCCGAAGGAAAGCAAAAGGGCGCCCGCGGCGACGGCGCCCTGCGCGAGTTTCACCAGTTTCTTCATGCGTATCCTCTAGACTCGAATTGGGGGTAGGAGGCGCCACTTTAGTGACGCGCTCCACACCGCAACCTGTCGGGAGGATTACTTTCCTGTAATGTTCGGCGTCCGGGACAGCGTGAAGCCGACCTCGGTGCCCTGGCCGCCGCAACGGGCGAACGCGTTGCCGCCGTGCATGCGGGCAATGGCGCGGACGATGGCCAGGCCCAGGCCGTGCCCGTCGGCGCGCCGGCTGCGGGCGTCGTCGCCCCGGTAGAAACGGTCGAAGATGCGCGGCAGCGCCTCCGCTGCGATCGGCGCGCCGGGGTTCCTGACCCTGATTTCGATCTCGTCCTGCCGGGTGATGCAATAGAGGTCGATGCCGCGTCCGTGGGGCGTGGCGCGGATGGCGTTGCTGAGCAGGTTGGCGATGGCGCGCCGCAACAACCGCGGGTTGGCCATCAGGGTGGCGGCGCCGTGCGCGGTCAGGGAAACGCCGGCTTCGTCCAGCGCGGCCTCGTAGTATTCGGCCACGCGGGCGACCTCCCGGCGCACGTCCACTTCCTGCAGGTCCCCCGCCGGTTCGCCGCCGTCGGCGCGGGCCAGGAACAGCATGTCGTTGACCAGCGCCTTCAGCCCTTCCAGTTCCTCCAGGTTGGATTCCAGCACCTCGCGCAGCTCCTGCTCGGAACGCGGGGACGACAGGATGACCTCGGCGCCGCTGATCAGCGTGGCCAGGGGCGTGCGCAGTTCGTGCGCCACGTCGGCGTTGAAGCCTTCCATCTGCTGGTAGGCCGTTTGCACCCGGCCCAGCATGCCGTTGAAGGTATGGGTAAATTCGCGCAGCTCGCGGTCTATGCCCTGTTCCGGCAGGCGCACGGCAAGATTGTCCGGCTGGATCCGGGCGGCCTGCTGCGACAGGCGGCGGATGGGCGACAGCGAGCGCCGCACGGCCCACGCCGACAGCACCAGCGTGGCGCCGACCCAGATGGCGCAGATCAGGACCAGCGCGGTGGCGAAGGCATACAGGAACTGCGTGCCGGGACGCAGGTTCACGGCCACGGTGAGCTCGGCGCCAGGCAGCAGCGTGCCTTCCAGCGGCACGCGCAGTCCGCGCATGTTCCAGCCGTCCTGGGAGTGCAGCCTGATCTCGCGGCCGGATAGGGGCCGTACGTCCACGGGCGGCGCGTCGCCGTAGAACACGCTGCCGTCGGCGAGCGTGATCCAGGTCTTGAGGTTGCCGTGACCGACCATGATGTTGTCCAGGGCGCCGCGCAGATCCTGCATCTGCGCCAGCGTGGTCTGCATGCCGATGAGGTGGTTGATGAGCTCCAGCTTGCCCGCCACCTCGGTGATCTCCTGGCGCTGCACCTCGCGCTTCAAGGCCCAGAACAAGGTGTAGCCGGCGACGCTGGACACCACCAGCGCAATGACGCCGAGCAGCAGCGTGAGCCGGATTTCCATGGACGCGATGCGCGGCAGCTTCATTTTTCACGCAGCTCCAGCACGTAGCCCATGCCGCGCACGGTATGCAGCAGCTTGGTTTCGAACGGATCGTCGATCTTTGCCCGCAGGCGCCGCACGGCGACTTCAATGACGTTGGTGTCGCTATCGAAGTTCATGTCCCATACCTGTTCGGCCAGCACGGTACGGGACAGCACCTGGCCATGGCGGCGCAGCATCAGCGTCAGCAGCGTGAATTCCTTGGCGGTCAGGTCCAGGCGCATGCCGCCTCTTTGCGCCTTGCGTCGCGCCAGGTCCATCTCCAGGTCGGCAAGCCTGAGCAGCGTCGATTCCTGCCCGCGGCCGCGGCGCAACAGGGCCTGGATCCGCGCCAGCAGCTCGGAAAAGGCGAAGGGCTTGACGAGGTAGTCGTCCGCACCGCCCTCCAGGCCGCGCACGCGGTCTTCCACCTTGTCGCGCGCGGTCAGCATCAGGACCGGCGTTTCCTTGTGCTTGCGCAGGTCCGCCAGCACGCCGAAACCGTCGACGCCCGGCAGCATCACGTCCAGCACCACCACGTCGTAGTCGCCTTCGATGGCGGCATGCCGTCCGTCGACGCCGTCGCGGGCGATGTCGACCACGTAGTTGTGCTCGGTCAATCCTTTGCGGACGTAGTCCGCCAGCTTTCTTTCATCTTCGATCAAGAGGATACGCATGGGGCGCCTCGCTTTCCTTGCATAAATGTAATGAGTCGGTCCGGCTTCTGTAATTGCCGACTGCGTAGAGTTCAGTGGGTCAGCCAAGTTCCTGCTTGGCGGCGCTGAAATGCAAGGAACGATCCGTGAGTGCTCGAAAATCTTTCTCGAAGAGCTTGGCAACGGCCAACGATGAAATTGCCGTTGCCGCGCATTATGCATCCTGCGCGCCAAAATGTGCATGGCGATATGCGCGGATGCCTGCCGGCGGGGCTGGTCCGTCCAGGATCTGAACAGGCGTTCCGCGATGAAGATCCTGTACACCAATTTCCATCGCGGCGACGGCGGCGGGCACACCACGTATGTACTGTCGCTGGCCCGCGCGCTGCGCGGCGCGCACGATATCGTCGTGGCGGCGCCGCCAGGCAGCCGGTTGTTCAACGCGGCCTTGGCCATGCCAGGCGTGCGGGCCGAAGCGTTGGATTTCCGCGGCGGCCTGCTGGCCGCCCTGCCCAATGCGCGCCGCCTGCGGCGGCTGCTGGTGCAGGAGCGTTTCGACATCGCGCACGTCAACGGCTCTGCCGACCACCGCGTGTGCATGCTGGCGGGCTTGGGTCTGGGAGCGGACAGCCCCGCGGTGGTGTACACGCAGCACAACGACCGTACCGCCAGCAGCTTGGGCACGATGCTGCGCGCCCGGCTGGCGACGGACCGCGTCATCTGCGTGTGCGAGCACACGCGCCGCAAGCTGGCGGGCAGCGCATTCGGGCGCTGCGGCCTGCGCACCGTGCGCAACGGCGTGGACGTGGAGCGGTTCAGTCCGCCCTCGCCGCAAGCGGTGGATGAAGCCCGCCGCCGTTGGCTGCCGGCCGCGCATGTTGGCCGCCTGGTGGTCGGCAGCAATGCAGGCACCGCGGACTACAAGCGTTGGCCGGACATGGTCGAGGCGGTGTCCTTGCTGCCTGCCCAGTTGCGCGCGCGCATCGTCGTCATGATCGCTGGCGAGCCGCCCGGTGAACATCAGCGCCGGCGGGTGCGCGAACTGGGCATGGAGGATCAAGTGATCTTCGCAGGCCTGCTGGATGACGTGCGGTCCTTTGTGGCCGCGCTGGACGTGGGCTTTGTGCTGTCCTCGGAGATGGAGACCATCTCGTTCGCGTGCCGGGAGATGATGGCCATGGGCGTGCCGGTCGTTGTCAGCAATGCCGGCGGGCTGGCCGAGAACGTGCATGCGGGGCTGGACGGCTGGGTGGTTCCGGCGCGCGCACCCGAGGCCGTGGCAGGCGTGCTGCGCGAGATCCTGGCGCAACCGCAGCTATTGGGACCCATGGGGCGCGCGGCGCGGGAGAAAGCCCTGCGGGACTTCGCCCTGTCGCGCTTCGTGGCGGACACGCACGCGGTCTACCTCGAGGCGCGGGCGCAGGCCCAGCGTCCGTTGCGGCTGGCGTGAATGGCAACGGACCCTGGCTCACGGCCTCAGACCATCGCTTTGCCGCTACGCCTGGCCGCGCGGATGTCCTGCCATAGCGTCACGCACAGCAGCGCCAGGATAAGGGCGGAAATGGCCGGCCACACCAGAAAATAGAACGTCAACCACATATCGGTCTCCTTGTTGCGGGATGGATGCTCAGCCTTGGGCTGGCTGGACTTCGGGGCGTTGCACGGCAGGGGCGGACAGGGCGTCCTGCGCTTCCTGGAAGGAAGTCACGCGGTCGGCCAGCAGGCTGAAATCGAAGCGTTGCTGGTTGCGCAGGCTGAGGCCGGCGCAGACCGTGGCGCTGACGCCGTAGGCGGTCAGCGAGCCCATCAGGACGATGTATTCGCGCAAAGTGCCCACGAACAGGGGCAGCATGACCAGCATGCCCAGGGCGCCCACGGCGAGCGCCGCGGAGCGGCCGAAGAACCCGAAGGTCATGAGGCCCAGCACCACGCCGCCGCCGATGGCCGAGCAGATCTCGAAGAACACGGCGACGGCGCCGGTGATGGGCAGCAATTCAAAGCGCACGACGGTGAACAGGACCACGGCGCTGAGCACGGCGCTGACGAAGGCGCGGTTGTCGACGCGGTCCCAATAGAAGCTGGCGATGACGGGGAACACGATGGCGCCCCACAGCGCGCCGACGAACACCAGCATGACCAGGATATCCAGGCGCAGGCTGGCGAAGATCACGCCCACCATCGTGGCGACGATCATGGTGATACGGCCCCACCACAGCATGCGGCGCGGATCGGGGCGGCCGCCAGCCAGGTTCTTGGCGTACACATCGGTCATGACGATGGCCGACAGCGCGGCCAGGTCGGAGTCGGCGGTCGAGGACAGCGAGCCCACCACCAGCAGGAAGAACAGCGCGATGCCGAAGGGCGGCAGATAGGTCGACGCCATCTGCGGGATGATGTTGTTCATGTCGCCGTTGGCGGGTTCCAGGCCGACGAAGAGCGCCAACAGACCCAGCATGCCCAATCCGATCACGACGGCGCCATATCCCGCCGTGGCCGTCAGGAAGGTGGGCTTGATCAAGTCTTCGCGTACCGCGAACAGGCGCTGCGCGATGGTCTGGTTGCCGATGGCGTAGGCCAGCACGGCCACGAAGTAGGGCGCGCCCTGTTCCAGGATGGCGCGGGTGGAATAGAAGTCCGCCTGGTCGGCGCTCAGCCGCCACATGTTTGCCGACAGCACGTCGGGTCCGCCCGCGTTGAAGAAGATGAGCGGGATGATGACGACCGCCGCGATGATCATGGCGGCCAGTTGCGCGAAGTCCGTCATCACCGAGGTGCGGAATCCGGACCACAGCGTGTAGGACAGCACGCCCAGGCCGGCGATGAGCACGCCCTGGATGAAGCTGAGCGGACTCAGGATCGAAACCAGCGCGCCGGCCGCAGTGAAGTTCACCATCAGGCTGATGCAGCTGCCGACGATGTTCGACACCGCCATGATCATCTGGCTGGAGGTGCCGTGGCGCGCGTGTATGACCTCGGCCAGCGTATGGGCCTTGGGCGCCAGCTTGCGGAAGCGCTTGCCGAAGGGATAGATGAAGAGAATCATCAGCGCGCCCCAGAAGCCATAATGCAGCGGGCCGGACAGGCCGTATTTGTAGCCCGAGGTGGCGCTGGCGTAGAACGACGCGGCCCAGATCCAGGTGGCGATCATACTGGCGGTGGACAGGCCGAAGCCGACCGCATTGTTCGACACCATGTAGCCGTCTACGTTCTCGTTCTTCTGGCTGATCAGCAGCGACATGAGGAACGTCGCCCCATAGAACCCCACCAGCAACAGGATGGCTGTGGTGGCGGATAGCTGAAAGAATTCTGTCTCTTGCATCGTCTTCGTCCTTTCTCCTTGACAGCGTGTTCATGACGGACAGTCATGGCTGCATGAAGGCCGTTTCCGCGGGATGCGATGGGCGGCAAACCCCTGTGACGCAGCCGAAACACCAGGCGAGCGGCCGTAGGCGCGATCGCATGCCTGCCCGGCGCGGACGTGATTGGACACGCCCTCGGACGGACAGCAATAAGGCACACCGTATAGGTGTCTTGCTGCCGCATAGCGCAGAACGCTGGTTGCTTTTTTACGTTGCCCGATGCGGCGAGCGATGGTCCTGCCTGGTAAGCAGGAGTTTTGTTCCGCAGCCTTTACGGCTGGGTATGGGTGTTTCGGCGTTACACGCCGGGCCGCTGTGCGCGGCCGTGTGATGGATGCTTCCAGCGATGTGCATCGTCTGGCTGCATGCGTAATGAACTACAACAGGCGCAAAGTATAGGGACATACCCCGCGCTAGTCCAGCATGCGTCCATCAGGTGTGCATGCGCGGGTATCGCGATTCGCATTGACGAGTATCGCAACACTTAATTGGCCGCGGCGCGAGTCCTCCGATAAGGTGTACGCAAGCCCGGGCCATGCGTACGGCATGGCCGCGCAAGACCGAGACGACACATGACTGACCGCGTATACCTCAACGCCGTGGGAGCAGACGGCAATCCCCTATTCATGCACGTGCGCGATGGCCGCATCCTGGCGCTGGGCGCCGAGCCGCCTGCCGCGGGCGCAGCGCAGGTGACCGACCTGCGCGGACACCTGGTGCTGCCGGGCTTTGTCGACGGCCATATCCACCTGGACAAGAGTTTCGTCGGCGACCGCTGGCGGCCGCACCGGCCCGCAACCAGCCTGCGCGAACGGCTGGCCATCGAGAAGCAGGAACTGGCCGCCGCACCGCCCATCGAAGGGCGCGCCGATGCCCTCATCGCGCAAGCCGCGGCATTCGGCACGATGGCGATGCGCTGCCATGTGGACGTGGACGCTACGACCGAACTGGCCAATCTGCATGCCGTCATGACGGCGCGCGAGAAATGGCGCGGCATCGTCGACATCGAACTGGTGGCCTTTCCACAGGCCGGCGTGATGTCCTGTCCAGGCACGCCGCAATGGCTGGAGGCGGCTGTGCGCGAAGGCGCCGAGGTGGTGGGCGGCATCGATCCGTCGACATTGGATGGCGATGCCGAAGGCCAGCTGGATTGCGTTTTCGGCATTGCCGAGCGGCTGGGCGCGAAGATCGATATGCACCTGCACGAGCCGGGCGTACCGGGCGTCGCGCAGATTGCCCGCATCGCCGCGCGGACGCGGGCGCTGGGCCTGGCGGGCCGGGTCGCCATCAGCCACGCCTATGCGCTGGGCGACGTCGACCAAGGGGCGCTGGATGACGTGGCGCGCAAGCTGGCCGACGCCGGCGTGGCCATCATGACGAACGCGCCGGGCGACCGGGCTTTTCCGCCGGTATTGGCGCTGCGCGCGGCGGGCGTGCAGGTATTCACGGGCAACGACAACATCCAGGATTGCTGGTGGCCTTATGGCAATGGCGACATGCTGCAGCGCGCGATGCTGATCGGCTACCGCTCGGGCTTCTACACGGACGACGACCTGTTGACGGCCTTGCACATGGCGTCGCATGCGGGTGCGGCGGTGCTGGGCCTGGACGGCTACGGCCTGCGGGCGGGCAACGAGGCGAACTTCGTGGCGATGCCCGCGCCAAACGGCGCGGCGGCGGTCGCTGCGGTGCCGGCGCAGCGCTTTCTGTTCCGCAAGGGCGAGCCCGTGGGCGAGGCGGCGCAAGCTTACGCCAGCGTCACGCCGGCGGCGTGACCTGCGCGGCGCGCTGTGTGCAAAAGTCCGTCAGCGCGCGGCGCAGCGCGTGGCCCGCGTCGCTGAGCCGTGAGCGCGCATACAGCGACAAGTGCAGGCCGCGCGGCGCCGGAAATCCTTCTTCTGGCGTGAGCAGCCGGTGTTCGGCGGTGGCACAGGCGGCAGGCAGCAGGCTGATCCCCAGTCCCGCCGCGACGGCGGCGCTCAGGCTGGGGAGGCTGGGGCTGGAGAAGCGCACGTGCCAGGGCTTGCCGCTGGTTTCCAGCATGGCGGTCATTTCCTGACGGTACAGCGCGCCGGACGGAAAGGCCACCAGCGGCACTGCGGTGTCGGGCGCGGGCGGCGGTGCGCCTCGGGCGGTGATCCAGCACAGGGGTTCGGGCCAGTGCGCATCGCAATCGGCGTCCACTTCCCATTGCTTGACCAGCAGCAGGTCCAACTCGCCATCGCGGTAGCGCCGCAGCAGCTGATGGCTGAGGCCGCCTTCTACTTCCACGCGCAGCCGCGGATAGGCCGCTTCCACGGCGGCCAGGGTAGGCATGAGCGTGGCGCCCATGAAATCCTCGGGCGCGCCCACGCGCACCACGGCGCTGGCCTGGGCAGCGGCCACGTTTTCGCGTGCTTCCTCAGCCAGCCGCAGGATGCTGCGGGCATAGCCCAGCAGTCGTTCGCCTTCCTCGGTGGGCAGGACATGGCGCTGCGTGCGGTCCAGCAGGCGGCAGCCCAGGTTCTCTTCCAGCCGGATGACATGCTGGCTGACGGTGGATTGCGTCAGGTGCAGGTGTTCGCTGGCGCGGGTGAAGTTGCCCGTGTCCACGACGGTAAGAAAGCTGCGCAGCAGAACCGGATCTAGCATTGGGATGTCCACTCGAATCTATCAAGCCAATTAATTTCATAATACTTGGGCCGGCCGCCATACTTGGAATCTCACGAGGCCGCGAGTCGATGCGGCGAGCCTCAGGCTATTGATCTGGAGGAAATACCAATGTCTATCTTTCGTGCGGGCCGGCTTTGGCTGGCGGCATTCCTGTTGGGCATGGGGGGCGTGGCCGCGGGCGCGGGCCCGGACGCCGCGCTGTTGGCCGCCGCGGGCAATGGCGACGCGGCCCGCGTCAAGCAGCTGCTGGGGCAGGGCGCTGCCGTGGATACGCGCGATGCGGACGGCAATACGCCGCTGCTGCGCGCGACCCAAGGCAATCATGTCGAAGCGGCGCGCGTCCTGATCGAGGCCGGCGCCAACGTCAATGCGCAGAACGCGATCCGCGACAGCGCCTACCTGCTGGCTGGCGCCCGTGGCTATCGCGAGATCCTGGCGCTGACGCTGTCGCACGGCGCCGACCTGAAAAGCACCAATCGCTACGGCGGCACGGCGCTGATTCCTGCCTGCGAGCGCGGCCACGTCGAAGTGGTGGACATGCTGCTGCGCGCCGGCGTGGACGCGGATCATGTGAACAACCTGGGTTGGACCGGCCTGCTGGAAGCCGTGATCCTGGGCGATGGCGGCGCGCGCCATCAGGCCATCGTCAAGCGGCTGATCGAAGCCGGCGCCGACGTCAACCTGGCTGACGGCAAGGGCATTACGCCGCTGCGCCATGCGCGTGAACGCGGACAGACCGAGGTCGTGCGTCTGCTGGAAGCGGCGGGAGCGAAGGGCTGAGGCGGGGGCGCCGCGCAAAAAAACGGGGCTCTCAAGCCCCGTTTTTCATGCCGCCGACCGCCGGCCGGTTTAGAAGCCCTCGCGCGGCACGTGGACGCGGCCTTCCATCAGCACGCGGGCGCTGCGGCTCATGATGGCCTTGGTGACCTTCCATTCGCCGTCGACCAGCTTGGCCTCGGCGCCGACGCGCAAGGTGCCGGACGGATGGCCGAAGCAGACGTTGTCGCGTTCGCCGCCGCCCGCCGCCAGGTTGACCAGCGTGCCAGGCACCGCCGCGGCAGTGGCGATGGCGACGGACGCGGTGCCCATCATGGCGTGGTGCAGCTTGCCCATGGAGAGCGCGCGCACCAGCACGTCGATGTCGCCCGCGCCGATCTTCTTGCCGCTGGAGGACACGTATTCCTTGGGCGCCGCCACGAAGGCGACCTTGGGCGTGTGCTGGCGGCTGGCGGCCTCTTCCAGCGTCTTGATCAGGCCCATGCGCAGCGCGCCGTGGGCGCGGATGGTCTCGAAGCGCGCCAGCGCGGCGGCGTCGCCGTTGATGTCGTCCTGCAGTTCGGTGCCTTTGTAGCCCAGGGCCTCGGCGTCCAGGAAGATCGTGGGGATGCCGGAGTTGATCATGGTGGCTTTGAAGGTGCCGATGCCAGGCACTTCCAGGTCGTCGACCAGCTTGCCGGTGGGGAACATGGAGCCGCCGTCGCCTTCCTCGGCCGGGTCCATGAATTCCAGGCGCAGCTCAGCCGCCGGGAAGGTCACGCCGTCCAGTTCGAAGTCGCCGGTTTCCTGCACCGCGCCGCCCGTCATGGGCACGTGCGCGATGATGGTCTTCTGGATGTTGGCCTGCCAGATGCGCACGACGGCCACGCCGTCCTGCGGTACGCGGGCGGGGTCGACCAGACCGTTGGTGATGGCGAACGGGCCGACGGCCGCGGACAGGTTGCCGCAGTTGCCGCTCCAGTCCACGAAGGGCTGGTCGATGGAGACCTGGCCGAACAGGTAGTCCACGTCGTGGTCCGGGCGCGTGCTCTTGCCGATGATGACGGTTTTGCTGGTGCTGGAAGTGGCCGCGCCCATGCCGTCGATCTGCTTGCCGTAGGGATCGGGGCTGCCGATCACGCGCATGAGCAGCGCGTCGCGCGCGGCGCCGGGCGTGCGCGCGGACTCGGGCAGGTCATCGAGCTTGAAGAACACGCCTTTGCTGGTGCCGCCGCGCATGTAGGTGGCGGCTATCTTGGTCTGGGGTGCATGGGTCATGGGGCAGTCCTGATGATGGGTGTTGGGGCGGGCGCCGCGGCGCCCGCCCGGCCGATGGCGGATCAGCCGGCCTTCTTGTCGGCGCCGGAAGCTTCCAGGAAGTCCTGGGCGAAGCGCTGCAGCACGCCGCCGGCTTCGTAGATCGAGACCTCTTCGGCGGTGTCCAGGCGGCAGGTCACGGGGACTTCGACGGTTTCGCCGTTGCGGCGGTGGATCACCAGCGTCAGGTCGGCGCGCGGCTTGCGCTCGCCGATGACGTCATAGCTTTCGGTGCCGTCCAGCCCCAGCGTCTTGCGGTTCACGCCCGCTTTGAATTCCAGGGGCAGCACGCCCATGCCGATCAGGTTGGTGCGGTGGATGCGCTCGAAGCCTTCGGCCACGATGGCTTCCACGCCGGCCAGGCGCACGCCCTTGGCGGCCCAGTCGCGCGACGAGCCCTGGCCGTAGTCGGCGCCCGCCACGATGATCAGCGGCTGCTTGCGGTCCATGTAGGTTTCGATGGCTTCCCACATGCGCATGACCTTGCCTTCGGGTTCCACGCGGGCCAGCGAGCCTTGCTTCACCGTGCCGTCCTCGTTCTTCACCATTTCGTTGTAGAGCTTGGGATTGGCGAAGGTGGCACGCTGCGCGGTGAGGTGGTCGCCGCGATGGGTGGCATAGGAGTTGAAGTCCTCTTCGGGCAGGCCCATCTTGTGCAGGTACTCGCCGGCGGCGCTGTCCATCAGGATGGCGTTGGACGGTGACAGGTGGTCGGTGGTGATGTTGTCGCCCAGCACGGCCAGCGGCAGCATGCCGCGCAGCGTGCGTTCGCCGGCCAGCGCGCCTTCCCAGTACGGCGGGCGGCGGATGTAGGTGCTCTGTGCGCGCCAGTCGTACAGCGGGCTGACGGCGGCCTTGCGGTCGTCCTGGATGCCGAACATGGGAGCGTAGACCTTGCGGAACTGCTCGGGCTTGACCGCCGACTTGACCACGGCGTCGATCTCTTCGTCGCTGGGCCAGATGTCCTTGAGGCGGATCTCGCGGCCGGCGGCGTCCGTGCCGAGCACGTCGCGCTCGATGTCAAAGCGGATGGTGCCGGCAATGGCATAGGCCACGACCAGCGGCGGCGAGGCCAGGAAGGCCTGCTTGGCATAGGGATGGATGCGGCCGTCGAAGTTGCGGTTGCCGGACAGCACGGCGGTGGCGTAGAGGTCGCGATCGATGATTTCCTGCTGGATGACGGGATCCAGCGCGCCCGACATGCCGTTGCAAGTGGTACAGGCGAAGGCGACGACGCCGAAGCCCAGCTGTTCCAGTTCCGGGGTCAGGCCGGCTTCGTCCAGGTACAGCGAGACGGCCTTGGATCCGGGCGCCAGCGAGCTCTTGACCCAGGGCTTGCGGGTCAGGCCGGCGCGGTTGGCGTTGCGCGCCAACAGGCCCGCGGCGATGACGTTGCGCGGATTGCTGGTGTTGGTGCAGCTGGTGATGGCGGCGATGATCACGGCGCCGTCGGGCATCTGGCCGGGATTGTTTTCCACCACGCCGGAGATGCCGCGCTCGGCCAGGTCGCTGACCGGCAGGCGGCGGTGCGGATTGGACGGGCCGGCCAGGGTGCGCACCACGCTGGACAGGTCGAAGCGCAGCACGCGCTCGTATTCGGCGTGCTTCAGGCTGTCGGACCACAGGCCCGTGGTCTTGGCGTAGTTCTCGACCAGGGCGATCTGTTCGTCCTCGCGGCCGGTCAGGCGCAGGTAGTCGATGGTCTGCTGGTCAATGGAGAACATCGCGGCCGTGGCGCCGTACTCGGGCGCCATGTTCGAGATGGTGGCGCGATCGCCCAGCGTGAGGCTGGCGGCGCCTGCGCCGTAGAACTCCAGGTAGGCGCCCACGACCTTCTCCTTGCGCAGGAATTCGGTCAGGGTCAGCACGATGTCGGTGGCGGTGATGCCGGGCTGGGCGCGGCCGGTCAGCTCCACGCCGATGATGTCGGGCAGGCGCATCCACGAGGCGCGGCCCAGCATGACGTTCTCGGCTTCCAGGCCGCCCACGCCGATGGCGATCACGCCCAGCGCGTCCACGTGCGGCGTATGGCTGTCGGTGCCGACCAGCGTGTCGGGGAAGGCCACGCCGTCCTGCGTGTAGATGACGGGCGACATCCGCTCCAGGTTGATCTGGTGCATGATGCCGTTGCCCGGAGGCACGACTTCGATGTTGCGGAAGGCCTGCTTGGTCCAGTCGATGAAATGGAAGCGGTCCTCGTTGCGGCGGTCTTCCACGGCGCGGTTCTTGGCGAAGGCGTCGGGATCGTCGCCGCCGTACTCCACGGCCAGCGAGTGGTCGACGATCAGCTGCACCGGCACTACCGGATTGACCTTGGCGGGGTCGCCGCCCTTGTCGGCGATGGCGTCGCGCAGGCCGGCCAGGTCCACCAGCGCGGTCTGGCCGAGAATGTCATGACAGACCACGCGCGCCGGAAACCACGGGAAATCCAGGTCGCGGCGGCGCTCGATCAGCTGCTTGAGCGCGTCCGTCAGCATGGCCGGATCGCAGCGGCGCACCAGGTTTTCCGCCAGTACGCGCGAGGTGTAGGGCAGGCGGTCGTAGGCCCCGGGCGAAATCGCCTCGACGGCGGCGCGGGTGTCGAAGTAGTCCAGGCGAGTGCCGGGCAGGGGCTTGCGGTAGTTTTGGTTCATGCCTCGGTGCGCTGCAGGTTGCCCTGCGCGATCTGCTGTTCGATGTTGAGACGGGATGCGCGGATGTGGCGGCGCATCAGGATTTCAGCCAACTCGCCATCGCCGTCGGCGATGGCGTCCAGAATGCGGTGATGTTCGGCGTAAGCCTGCCGGGGGCGGTTGGGGGTGGTCGAATACTGGATGCGGTACATCCGCGCCAGCTGGTAGAGCTCGTCGCAGAGCATGCGGAACAGCATCTGGTTGCCGCTGCCCTTGACGATGCGGTAGTGGAAATCGTAGTCGCCTTCCTGCTGGTAGTAGCCCAGCCCGGCCTGGAAGGCTTCATCGCGCTCGTGCGCTTCCAGCACGGCGCGCAGCTCGGCGATTTCCGAGGGCGGCATGCGTTCGGCGGCCAGGCGGCAGGCCATGCCTTCCAGCGATTCGCGGATTTCGTAGAGTTCGGACAGTTCCTGCTGCGACAGCGACACCACGCGGGCGCCGGCATGGGGCACGCGCACCAGCAGCTTCTGGCCTTCGAGCCGGTGCAGGGCTTCGCGCAGCGGGCCGCGGCTGACGCCGTGGATGCGGGCCAGCTCGGGCTCGGAAATCTTGCTGCCGGGGGCGATTTCACCCTTGACGATGGCGGACTGGATCTTGCGGAAGATGTGTTCCGCAAGCGTCTCGTTATCGCCCGGGACGGCGCCAGGCAGGGTCAGCACCTTGCTCATTGTGTTGACAATCTTTCCGCTACGGGAAGAAAAATTCGAAAAAAAGCGCCTCGTGGCGCAAGATTGTCAACAATTTACCCCGAGGGCAGGGCGGGCGCAAGCGCGGCCCGCCCCGATGGGGCGCACGACGGCGCCTACCGCTTGTGGTGCACCTCCTGCAAACCATAGACCTGCACGGGCATGCCGACCTGCCGCGCCTTCAACTGCAGCGACAGGTACTGCGAGTAGTGCCGCGACTGGTGCAGGTTGCCGCCATGGAACCAGAGCGCCTCCTGCTGCGTGGGCTTCCACATGTTGCGCTGCTCGCCCTCCCAGGGGCCGGGGTCCTTGGTGGTGTCCGAGCCCAGGCCCCAGCACTTGCCAACCTTGTCGGCGACTTCGCGGTTGATCAGGTCGGCGGCCCAGCCGTTCATCGAGCCGTAGCCGGTGGCGTAGACCACCAGGTCCGCGGGTAGCGTGACGCCGGACTTCAGCACCACGGCGTCGCGCGTCAGGTGGCTGACGTCGGTGCGCGACTGCAGCTTGACGCTGCCGTCGATGATCAGGTCGCAAGCGCCGACGTCGATGTAGTAGCCGGAGCCGCGCCGCAGGTACTTCATGAACAGGCCCGAACCGTCATCGCCCCAATCTAGCATGAAGCCGGCTTCTTCCAGCTTGGCGTAGAACCCGGCGTCGCGTTCGCGCATCTGGTCATAGAGCGGGATCTGGAACTGCGCCATGATCTTGTAGGGCAGCGAGGCGAACGTCAGGTCGGCCTTGCGCGTGGTCATGCCGTTGGCCAGCGCCTGCTCGGAATACAGGCCGCCCAGGCCGATGTCCATCAGCGTGTCGGAACGCACGATATGGGTGGACGAGCGCTGCACCATGGTGACGTTGGCCCCGCCTTCCCATAGCGCCGCGCAGATGTCGTGCGCGGAGTTGTTGGCGCCGATGACGACCACGTTCTTGCCGCGGTAGGCGTCGGGGCCGGGGTGTTGCGAGGAGTGCTGCTGTTCGCCCTGGAATTCATCCTGGCCGGGGAAGCTGGGTACATTGGGCTTGCCGGACATGCCGGTGGCCAGCACCAGCTGCTTGGGCCGCAGCACCACGGGCTTGCCCTCGCGCAGCACCGTGACCTCCCATTCCTGTTTCTGCTCGTCGTAGCGCGCTGACTGGCAGACGGTGGAGGTCCAGTAGTTCAGTTCCATGATCTTTGTGTACATCTCCAGCCAGTCGCCGATCTTGTCCTTGGGCGCGAAGACGGGCCAGTTCTCGGGAAAGGGGATGTAGGGCAGGTGGTCGTACCAGACCGGGTCGTGCAGGCACAGGGACTTGTAGCGCTTCCGCCAGCTGTCGCCGGCACGTTCGTTCTTTTCGATGATGATGGTCGGCACGTCCAGTTGGCGCAGGCGCGCGCCCAGCGCGATGCCGCCCTGGCCGCCGCCGATGATGAGCACGTAGGGCTGGGTCTGGTAGCCGAGTTCGGCGGCTTCCTGCTCGCGCTTTTCCAGCCAGCTCTGGCGAGTGCGGCTGCTGCCGTGCTCGGCGCCCTTGGGGCGGCGCAGGCCGCTGGGTTCCTCATGCCCCTTGAGTTCGGACATGGTGGTCAGCAGGGTCCAGATCTTGCCGTCCTGGACGCGGATGTGACCGTAGCCGCGGGCCCGGTTGGTCTCGATCTCGATCCAGCCTTGCAGCATGCCGGCGTCTTCCGATACGGCTTCCTTGGGATCCAGGCTGAAGCGCACCGGCTCCACTTGCGGCAGCTGGTGTTGCAGCATGTCGCGGATCTGGCCATGGCCTTCGAGCGTGCGGATGTTCCAGGTGAACAGCACCAGGTCGCGCCAGTAGCAGTCGTCCTGGAACAGCGCCGCGACGCCATCGATGTCCTTGTTGCCCAGCGCCGTGTTCAGGCGCGCGAGCACGGCGTCCAGGGCGGCGCCGGCTTGATCGGTCTGCATGTCTAGTCTCCTTGCCCGTGGCGGGCGATCGTTGTCGTGGCGGACCGGGGCATGGTCCGCTGGCGGCCCCGGCCTGTGCCGGCCGGTGGGCGTCGATAACGATCAAGCAATCGGCATGCCAGCCCCGGCGCACAGGAGGACGGGGGCGGGATGCCGTGGCGTTGCGCCACACCTGTGGCGCCCGGGTGTGGCGCCCGGGTGTGGCACCCAGCTGTGGCGCCCGGCCGTGGGCCTCAGGAGCGCGAGGCCAGGCCGTGGCGCCGCATCTGGCGATGCACGGTGGAGCGATCCACGCCCAGGCGCCGCGCGGCTTCGGAGACGTTGCCGCCGCAACTGGCCAGCATGGCGCGCAAGGCCGCCTCCGCGGGGCTGGCGGCGGCCGCCGCGGGCGCCAGCGCGTCGGGCAGGTCGGCGGGTTCGATCACGCCGTTTTCGCACAGCGCGGCGGCGACCGCGATGGCGTTGGCGAGTTCGCGGATGTTGCCGGGCCAGGCATGCGCCTTCAACGCCATCAGCGCGGCAGGCGCCAGCACGGGGGCGCCGGACTCGTCCTGGTGGCGCGCCAGCAGGCGGGAGATGAGCCATTCCAGGTCGGCGCGCTCGCGCAGCGGCGGCACCGTCAGGGTGGCGGCATTGATGCGGTAATAGAGGTCTTCGCGGAAGCGTCCCTCGCGCACCAGCGCGGCCAGGTCGCGGTGCGAGGCCGACACCAGGCACAGGCGCACGGCGCGCGGAGCGTTCGCGCCGATGGGCGTGACCTCGGATTCGGCCAGCACGCGCAACAGGCGGCTTTGCAGCGCCAGCGGCATGTCGCCGATCTCGTCCAGGAACAGCGTGCCGCCGTCGGATTCCTCGATCAGGCCCTTGCGGCCCTTGGCCGCCGCGCCGGTGTAGGCGCCGGGCAGGTAGCCGAACAGCTCGCTTTCGATCAGCGATTCGGGAATTGCCGCGCAATTCACGGCGACGAAGCGCCCGGCGCGCTGGCTGCCGTCGTGGATGGCGCGGGCCAGGTATTCCTTGCCGACTCCGGTTTCGCCTTGCAGCAGAAGGGGCAGCCCCTGCCGGGCCAATTTGGCTGCGCGCGTCAGCAGGGCCGCCATGCGGGCGTCGCCGCCATCCAGGCCGCGCAGCGCGGACGGCGCGCCGCGCACCGCGACCGAGGCGCCGCGCGCGTGCCGGTTGGGTTCGATGGCGTGCGCGAACAGCGCGTTGCCGTCGCGGGCCGCGATCAGGCGTTGCTGCGGCGCATGGGCGCGGGTGTAGCGCGGCAGGTCATCGAGCTGCAGGTCGAAGAAACGGGTGACGGGCTGGCCGATCAGGCCGGCGGGATTGCGCCAGTCCAGGCCGGCGGCGCGCGCCAGCAGTTTGGCGCCGGTATGCGTCATGCCCAGGATGCGGCCGGAGCCGTCCAGCGAGATCGCGGCCTCCGGATCCACGTCCAGGAATTCCGGCGAGCGCGCGAAGCGCAGCACCCATTCGTTGCTGGTGCGCGCCATCAGGTTGGCCATCTCGATGCGCCGCGTGGTGCTGGTGACCAGATGCAGCGCCAGGTTCTGGCTGGCTTTCAGGATGGGTGAGCTTAGCAGCGAGATGTCCAGCACGGCTGCGAGTTCGCCGTCGGCGTTATAGATGGGCGCGGCGGTGCAGGACAGGGGGGTGTGGGTGTTGTCGAAGTGATCGGTCTGGTGGATGGTGAGGGCTTCGCCGCTTTCCAGGCAGGCGCCCACGGCGCAGGTGCCGGCGCGGCGTTCCGACCATTCCGACCCCAGATACAGTCCAGCCTTGCGCAGGCTGGCGGTCTGCTGCGCATCGCCCAGGAATTCCACGGTGACGCCCTGGCGGTCGGCCAGCAGCAGCACGTAGTTCTGGCCGGCGACCTGGCGGAAAAGATGGTCCAGGCCGGACCGTGCAATGGAAATCAGCGCTTCGGACTGCTGGCGGTGTTCGCGCAGCCGGCCATCCGGCACGATGTAGGCCTCGCAGGCCTGGGCGGGATCCAGCCGGTACTGGTCCAGGCAGCGCAGCCAGCTGCTGACCACGTGCGCGTCGCGCTGGGTGGGGCGGCCCTGGCCGACTTGTTCGATCTCGCGGATATGGGCGGAGTGCAGGGATTCCTGACTAGGCATGTCGTCTCCATGTTGCGCCCGATCTGCGCCGGATCAACGGGCAGCATGCACAGAGGACGACATGCCTGTAAATGCTGGTTATCCAGCATCGGAACGTATGGGGACGCTACAGGTCGACCTTGACCTTGCCGGCCTGCACCAGCCCCGCCACGTCGCGGATTTCCGCCAGCAGCGCCTGTTGCAGCTGCGCGGGCGTGCCGCCGGTGGGCTGGAAGCCCTGTTCGCCCAGCTTGGCGCGCACCGTCTCGGTCTGCAGCGCGCGGTTGATGCCCTGGTTCAGCGCCGCAATGGCGGCTTCCGGCGTGCCGGCCGCGCAATAGGTGCCGAACTGGATCTGCGCCGAGAAGCCGGGGTAGCCGCCTTCCGCCACCGTCGGGATGTCCGGGTACTTGGGCAGGCGTTCCGGGCTGGTCACGGCCAGCACGCGCAGGCGTCCGCCCTGCAGATACGGTTCCACCGCCGCCACGGTGGCGACCACCACCTGGATCTGTCCGCCCAGCAGGTCCGTCATCATCGGGCCCGTGCCGCGGTAGGGCACGTGCAGCATGTCGATGCCGCAGGCGGCCTGCAGCAATTCGGTGGCCAGATGCTGCGGCGTGGCGTTGCCGGGGGAACCGAAGGTCAGCCCCTTGGGCTCGCGCTTGGCCTGGGCGACGAGTTCGCCCAGGGTCTTGGCCGGCAGGTCGGCGTTGACCGCCACCATATACGGCGAACGGGCAATCGGGCAGACGGGCGCCAGTTGCTTGAGTACGTCCTCGGGCGGCTTGGCGTAGTAGCGCACCGAGGGCACCAGGCCGGCGAACAGCAGCACGCTGCCATCCTTGGCGCCGTTGGCGGTGTAGTCGGCGCCCAGCATGCCGCTGGCGCCGGGCTTGTTCTCAACCACCACCGGGCGGTCGAGCGCGCCTTCCAGCGTGGCGGCGATCACCCGGCCCAGCACGTCGGTGCCGCCGCCGGGCGGGAAGGGCACGATGACGCGCAAGGGGGCTTCGCGCGCGCTGGCGGCGCCGCCGAGCGCGGCGCCCAGCGGCGTGAGCGCCAGGGCTGCCATGTTCTTCAGGATGGTTCTGCGATTCATATTGTTTGTCTCCGTATCCACTCTACGCGGGCTAGGCCGCGCTTGGCGCGCCGGCAGCCGGCAGAAAAAACTCATGCAGCGCCGCCGCCACGATGGCGGGCTCTTCCACCGGCAGCATGTGCCGCTGGTCCGGCACCACCTGCGCCCGTGCATGGGGCAGCGCCTTGGCCAGTTCCCGCGTCATGCGCGGGGTCGAGCCGACGTCCAGCTCGCCCGTCAGCACGAGGGCGGGGCAGGCGATATCGGGTGCGGCCTGCGCCAGGATCGGGTCGCCCTGCGCGAACACGCGGTAGGCGGCCAGGAAGCTGGCGCGGTCGTTGTCCAGCAGGCGCTGGCCGATGCCGGCCACGCGCTCGGGACGCCGGGCCTGGAACGCGGGCGTGAACCAGCGCTGCAGCGAGACCTGGGCCGCGGCTGCGGGATCCTGCGTGGCCGCCGCTTCCAGCCGCGCCAGCACGGCACGCGTTTCGTCCGCGCTGCGGCGGAATACCGTGCTCAACAAGGCCAGGCGGGTGACGCGCCGCGGGCGGGCGGCGGCATAGGCGCCCGCGATCAGGCCGCCCATGGAATAGCCCAGCAGATTGGCGCTTTGCCAGCCGGCGCGGTCCAGTTCCGCGTCCAGCTGCGCGATGTAGTCCTGTACCGTCACCCCATCGGCGACAGCGGGGGCGCGGCCATGGCCCAGCATGTCGTAGCGCAGCACCTCGAAATGCGGTTCCAGCAGCGGCGCCAGATCGTCCCACAAGGTGTGGTCCAGGCCGACGCCATGCAGCAGCACCAGCGGCGCGCCGCGGCCCGAACGCCGAACATGCGCGCTCATTTGGCCTGCGCCTCGCGTTCCAGTTCCTGCAGGTCGGAGTAGCGGTTGCCGATCCGATGATGCGGACGGCCCGAGGTCGCCGCGCCCAGGGCGATCACGATTTCGTCCGGCGCGGGCGCGTCGTTGATGGTGGTCTGCACGGTCAGGTAGTGCGAGCGCAGGCCTTCGTCGAGCTTGTGCATCAGCGGCACGGTGATCACGCAGCCGGGGCCGCCGCGCATATTGGTGAAGCTCAGGTAGCTGGTGCCGCCGACCGCGCCGCGATAGGCATTGCCAAAGCGCAGCGTGTGGATCAGGGCCGAGGCGTGTTCGACTTCGCCGGCAGTGCCCACGACCGCCGCCTTGCCATAGGCTTCAACCTGGTCGGCCGAGCCGGCCTGGCGCAGGATTTCCGCGACCAGCAATTCGCCCAGCGGCGGCGCGGCTTCCAGGATCTTGGGCCTCAGGTCTTCCTGGAACGGCTGGCCGGCCCAGGGATTGCGGATCACGGCCGCGGCGATGACCATCACCAGCGGGCGCTCGGCCTCGCGGCCGCCTTCGACCAGGGTTTTTTCCACATAGCTGACTACCTTGCGCACTTGCAAAGACATAACCGCTGCTCCAGTACCTGTAAGAATGAAAGACGCGGCCATTGTTGAAGGCGAAGCGGATTTTTGACAATCCAAATTAACTCAAGTTAATTTCGGAAAATCCGAATTTTCTGCAGCCTTCAAGCCATGTCCGCGCCCTTGAAAATCCAGCATCTGCGCCAGTTCCTGTTGGCGGCCGACCATGGCAGTTTCCGCATGGCGGCCGAAGGCACGTTCCGCTCGCAGGCAGCCGTGTCGGCGGCCATGCAGGATCTGGAGCAGCAGCTGGGCGCGCCGCTGTTCGAACCCGGCAAGCGCGCGCAGCTCACGCCCCTGGGCATCGCCGTGGCCCCGCTGTTCCGCGAACTGCTGTCCACCCACGACCGGGTGCTGGACGCGGCGCGTCAATTCGGCCTGGGCAGCCAGGGACCGGTGTCGCTGGCGGTGATGCCGTCGCTGGCCGACGAGTGGCTGCCGCGCCTGCTGGAGCGCTACGCGCGCAGCCACCCCGCGATCCGCATCCGCGCCGTCGACGAGTCCTCGCAGGACGTGCACCGCCTGGTGCTGAGCGGCGAGGTCCAGGTAGGGGTGGCGGGACAAGTACCGCGCACCACGGAAGTGGCGTTCGCGCCGGTGGCGCGCGACGCATTCGGCCTGGTGTGCCGCAAGAGCCATCCGTTGGCGCGGCGGCGCGGCCCCGTGCCCTGGTCGGCGTTGGCGGACGAACGCCTGATAGGCAATGCCACCTTCGACACGCTGAAGAACCGGCAACTGGGCAGCGCCATCGAGGACCCGTTCATGGTGGTGTCGAACCGCGCGTCGTTGCTGGCCAGCGTGTTCAGCGGCCTGGGCGTGACCGTGCTGCCGGTGCTGGCGCGGCCGGCGGCCGCGACCGGCCTGGCCTTCGTGCCGCTGGCCGAACCCACGGTCGAGCGCATCGTCGGCGTGCTGACCCGCAAGGAAGAAACGCTGCTGCCGTCCGTCGCGGCCATGCATGCGCTGGCCCTGCGTTCCTTGGCCCAGTTCACGCGCCGCAAGGGCGCGATCCTGGTATAGCGGCCAGGCGTGCCGCGGCGCTAGACGCCGCAGGCGTAGATCATGAACTGGCGGAAGGCCTCGGCGGGCTTGGCCAGCCGCGCTTGCGGATGCCACAGCAGCCCGGCCTCCATGGGCGGGACGGCGTCGGTAATGGGTACGGCCTCGATCTTGCGGCCTTCCAGCGACCACGGACGGTAGACCATGTCCGACAGCATCGTGACGCCGAAGCCATGCGCAACCAGCCCGCGCAGCGCCTCCATCGAACGGGTGCGGAACGCGATGTCAGGCTGCAGGCCATGGGCGCGCCAATAGGCCAGCGTGGAGCGCTCGCCTTCGTCCATTTCCAGCAGGATGTAGGGATAGCCGGCAATATCGGCCAGCGACGGCGCCGACGCCTGCGCCAGCGGATGGCCGGACGCGGTCCATAGCTGCCGCCGCGAGCGCACCAGCACCTGGTTTCCGAAGCGCTCGCGCCGTTCCACGTTGGACAGCAGCGCCACGCCCAGTTCGACCTCGCCGCTGGTCACCGCGGCTTCGATCTCGGGCCGGTCCAGGTCGACCAGGTCCAGCTCCACGTCGGGATAGCGCCGCCGGAAGCGCGCCAGCAGATCTGGCAGGAAGTAGCCCAGCACCGTGTAGGACGCGGCGATCCTCACTGCGCCGCGCAGCGCATAGCGCTGGAAGCCGGGCTCGCGCAGGGCGTCGTCCAGCGAATCGAGCACTTCACGTGCGCGCTGGTGGAAGTTATGCCCTTCGGGCGTCAGGGTGACGCCATGCGGATGGCGGTCGAACAGGCGCACGCCCAGTTGCGCCTCCAGCGCCAGCACGGCATTGGTGACCGCGGATTGGGAGACATGTTCGTCGGCGGCGGCCATGGAAAACCGGCCGGTCCGGGCGGCGGCCGCGAAGTAGCGCAGCTGCCGCAAGGTGACGTCGTTAGCCATCTGTTTATCACATACCTGATACCTGAATATATGAATATACGATAACCAGCCTGGTTCCTACACTGCGGCAAAACACCAAGAACCGGAACGCAGGAGACAAGCGTGGACACCCCCCTTTCCGCAGGCGCGGCCGATACCCATGGCCTGACGCTGGACGACAAGTACACCCGCAGCCAAGGGCGCATCTATCTGAGCGGCACCCAGGCCCTGGTACGGCTGCCGCTGCTGCAAAAGCAGCGCGACCTGCAGGCCGGCCTGAACACCGGCGGCTACATCTCGGGCTACCGCGGCTCGCCGCTGGGCGGGCTGGACCAGGCGCTGTGGAAGGCCAAGCGCCACCTGCAGGCCAACGACGTGGTGTTCCAGCCGGGCGTGAACGAAGACCTGGCCGCCACGGCGGTATGGGGTTCGCAACAGCTGAACCTGTTTCCGGGCGCGGCGCGCGATGGCGTGTTCGGCATGTGGTACGGCAAGGGGCCTGGCGTGGACCGGTCGGTGGACGTGCTCAAGCACGCCAACTCCGCCGGCAGCTCGGCGCATGGCGGCGTGCTGATGCTGGCGGGCGACGATCATGCCGCCAAGTCCTCGTCGGTGGCGCACCAGTCCGAGCACGTGCTGATCGCCAGCGGCATACCGGTGTTGTATCCGTCCAATGTGCAGGAATACCTGGACTATGGCTTGCACGGCTGGGCCATGAGCCGCTACACCGGCCTGTGGGTGGCGATGAAGTGCGTGACCGACGTGGTCGAATCCAGCGCTTCGGTGGAAGTGGATCCGGACCGGGTGCAGATTGTGCTGCCCGAGGACGCCTTGCCCGAAGGCGGACTGAACATCCGCTGGCCTGACACGCCGCTGGCGCAGGAGGCGCGGCTGCTGGATCACAAGTGGTATGCGGCGCTGGCCTATGTGCGCGCCAACAAGTTGAATCGCGTGGTGCTGGATTCGCCGCAGGCGCACTTCGGCATCATGACGGCCGGCAAGGCGTATCTGGACGTGCGCCAGGCGCTCAATGACCTGGGCCTGGACGAGGCCGCCTGCCGCGAGGCCGGCATACGCGTGTTGAAGGTGGGCTGCATCTGGCCGCTGGACGCGCAGGATGCGCGCGAATTCGCCACTGGCCTGAAAGAGATCCTGGTGGTGGAGGAAAAGCGCCAGATCCTGGAGTACGCGCTGAAGGAAGAACTCTACAACTGGCGCGACGACGTGCGGCCGCGCGTCTACGGCAAGTTCGACGAACGCGACAACGGCGGCGGCGAATGGTCCACGCCGCGCGGCGGCTGGCTGCTGCCCGCGCGCCACGAGCTGTCGCCGGCCCTGATCGCCCGCGCCATTGCCGCGCGCCTGGAGAAAGCCGACCTGTCGGACGCGCTGCGGGCGCGCATCGCGGCGCGGCTGGCGGTGATCGACGCCAAGGAGCGCGAGGCTGCCCGCCCCACGCTGGTGGAAGAGCGCAAGCCCTGGTTCTGTTCGGGCTGTCCGCATAACACCTCCACCCGCGTGCCCGAAGGCTCGCGCGCGGTCGCCGGCATCGGCTGCCATTACATGGCGATGTGGATGGACCGCAAGACCGACACCTTCAGCCAGATGGGCGGCGAAGGCGTTGCCTGGCTGGGCCAGAAGGACTTCACCACTGAGCGCCACATCTTCGCCAACCTGGGCGACGGCACCTATTTCCATTCGGGGCTGCTGGCCATACGCGCGGCAGTCGCCGCGCACGCCAGCATTACCTACAAGATCCTCTACAACGACGCCGTCGCGATGACGGGCGGGCAGCCGGTGGACGGCGTGCTCACGGTGCCGCAGATCGCCGCGCAGATGCAGGCCGAAGGCGTGGTCCAGACCGTGGTGGTGACCGACGAGCCGGAAAAGTACGCCGGCGCCGCCGCGCTGCCGCAGGGCGTGGCAGTGCACCACCGCAAGGCGCTGGACGACGTGCAGCGCGCCTTGCGCGACGTCGCAGGCACGACGGTGCTGATCTACGACCAGACCTGCGCCACCGAGAAGCGCCGCCGCCGCAAGCGCGGCGAGTATCCCGACCCGCAGCGCCGCGCCTTCATCAACGAGTCGGTCTGCGAAGGCTGCGGCGATTGTTCGGTGCAATCCAACTGCCTGTCGGTCGAGCCGCTGGACACGCCGCTGGGCACGAAGCGCCGCATCAACCAGTCGTCCTGCAACAAGGACTTCTCCTGCGTGGAGGGCTTTTGCCCCAGTTTTGTCACGGCGGAAGGCGCGACGCTGCGCAAGCCGGGCACGGGCAGGAATCTCCCCGCGTTGGCCGAACCGCCGCAGCCCGACCTGGCGGAAATCCGCCCGCCAGGGGCCTACCGCGTGGTGATAGCGGGCGTGGGCGGCACTGGCGTCGTGACCGTCGGCGCGCTGCTGGGAGCCGCCGCGCATCTTGAAGGCAAGGGCGTGACCGTGCTGGACATGGCCGGGCTGGCGCAGAAAGGCGGCGCCGTGCTCAGCCACGTGCAGCTGGCCAATCGTCCCGCGGACCTGCATGCCACGCGCGTGGCGCTGGGCGAGGCGGATCTGGTCATCGGCTGCGATGCGCTGGTGGCGGCGTCGCCGGAAGTGCTGTCGCGCCTGCGGCCGGACCATGGCCGCGCCGTGGTGAACAGCAGCGCCGCGCCGACGGCGGCTTTCCTGTCGCAGCCGAGCTGGCGGTTTCCCGGCGCGCAGGCCGAAGCCGCGCTGGCGCGCAGCACGGGCGGCAATTGCGACTTCATCGAGGCCGGTCCGCTGGCCGAGGCCCTGCTCGGCGACACCATCTACGCCAACCCGCTGCTGCTGGGCTACGCCTGGCAGCAGGGCGGGCTGCCGCTGGCGCTGGACAGCCTGCGGCGCGCCATCGAACTGAACGGCGTCTCGGTCGAGAAGAACCTGGCCGCCTTCGAACTGGGCCGGCAAGCCGCGCATCATGGCGCCGCCGCGCTCAAGCCGGCGCCGCGGGGGCAGGTGATGGCCCTGCCGGAGTCCCTGGACGGCCAGATCCAGCGGCTGGCGCAACACGTGCGCGCCTACCAGGACGAGGCCTACGCCGCGCGCTTCCTGGAGGCGGTGGCGGCGCTGCGCGCGCGTGAGGCCACGTTGGCGGATCCGCAGCGTTTCGAAGTCACGCAGACGGTCGCGCGCAATCTCGCCAAGCTCATGACCTACAAGGACGAATACGAGGTGGCCCGTCTGTACGTGGACCCCGCCTTCAAGGCCCGGCTGCGCCAGCAGTTCGAAGGCGAGCCTGGCCGCGACTACCAGCTGCGCTATCACCTGGCGCCGCCCGCGCTGGCGCGCCGCGACGCGCGCGGACGCCTGCAGAAGCGCGTCTACGGTTCGTGGATGGGGCTGGCGTTTCGCGCGCTGGCGCCCATGAAGCGGCTGCGCGGCACCTGGCTGGACGTGTTCGGCAAGACGGCCGAACGCCGCATGGAGCGTCAACTGGCGGCCGACTATCTGGCGCTGGCCGGGGAGTTCTCGCGCACGCTGGACGCGGCCAATCGCGCCACGGCGCTGGAACTGGCCGCGCTGCCGGACACGATCCGCGGCTATGGCCATGTCAAGGAGAAAAACGTCGAAGGGGCGCGCGCGCGGGAAGCCGGGCTGTGGGAGCAGTACCGCGCACCGGCGCGGGAAACGCTGGCGGCCTGAGTGGCTCGTGGCGTCAAGCCATCTGTTCGAGCAGCACGCAGTTGCGGCCGGTCAGCTTGGCCTTGTACAGCAACTCGTCCGCGCGGCGCGACAGGTTCTCCAGCGCCGCCGTATCGCCGCCGCGGGCATGGGCGACGCCGAAACTGGCGGTCATGCTGAAGGAGGAACCGCCGTCGGCGCGGATCCGCGTTTGCGCGATGCTCAGACGCATGCGTTCCGCAATGTCCCGGACGCGGTCCGGATTGCGGCTGCGGCACAGCACCGCGAATTCTTCGCCGCCCACGCGCGCGACCACGTCGGATTCGCGGAAGGTCGTGCGGCACAGGTGGGCCACGGTCTTGAGCGCTTCGTCGCCAGTGGCATGGCCGTGCGTGTCATTGATGGACTTGAAGTGGTCGATGTCGAACAGGATGAAGCCCAGGCCGTCCTGCGCGTCGTTGCGGATGTCGTCCAGCGAAGCTTCCAGGCGCTTCTCGAAGGCGCGGCGGTTCAGCAGGCCCGTCAGGAAATCCGTTTCGGCCATGATGGCGAGGTCTTGAATCAGGCGGTCGCGTTCGAGCTCCAGCTTGCGCACGGCGGCGGCGTTGTCGTTGAGCACGTTCAAGGCCTTGAACATGCCGTTCACTTCGCCGCGGTATTGGTCCGCCGGAATGGCCGGCACGTCGCCGCCTTTTGCGATCGCGCCGATGATGTTCGTGGCGCGCACGAAAGGCCGGATGACGCGCTTGCGGAACATGGACAAGCCGATGATCAACGCGGCGGTGAGCATCGCGGCGGCCGCCAGGGTGGTCAGCAGCACGCGGATCGCGGCCTGGCGGTTTTCGCCGATGCGCCGCTCCACTTCATTGAGCATCAGGTCGCGGAACCGGAGGATGGACTTCATGCGCGGCACATAGTTCGCGCCCAGTTCGTACATCGATACCAGGGATTCTTCGGGCACCCGTTCGGCCATGGCGCGCACGCTGTCGAGGTAGTTCATGCCGTCGCCGAAGTACTGCTGCTGCAGTTCGCGGTAGGCGAGGGAGGAGGCGTATCGCGGCATGCTGGCGATGTTGGCGTCGATCAGCGCGCGTAGTTGGTCGATGCGGCCGATCACGCGTTCTATCCGCAGCTGGTCGCTGGCGGTCAGCGTGCGGCGCTTGCTGAGGGCGGGCGCGAACGTGGAGCCGAGCAGGCCGGCCTGTTCGCGCAGTTCGCCCGCCAGCAGCGCCAGCGACAGCAGGTCGAAGTCTTCGCCCTGGTTCCGGGCGATCAGGCCGATGCCGTCGGACATCGCGGCGCGCAGTTCGGGAACCACCGCGACCATGTCGCCGACCACTGTCGACAGGTTGTGGCCGGAGGTGTGGGCGCGGGGCGCGGCGATGGCTGCGTCGGCGCTGGCGCGGGCGTTCAACAGGGACTCGCGGATGCGCTGGATGTTGGTGAATTCGCGGGCGCCGTTGGGATTGAGGGGCGCGCGGTAGAGCGCAAGCAGGTCGGCGATCTGCGCATTGGTGTGCTGGCGGGCTTGGTCCAGCGCGTGCAGGATGTTTTCAGGGACCGGCAGGTCGGAACCCAGCGCCGAGTTCATGGGGCCGCGTTCGGCGGATACGGCCTCCATCGTCATCAGGGTCGTGCGGACCACGACGAAGCCTCTCAGGGCGTCGTCGGTGGCGGCCAGCGACCGCCAGTTCTGCTGCACCACGATCACGGTCAGCATGGAAACCGGCAGCGCTACGCCTGCAGCCAGTGTCAGGAAATACCTTTCAAGGGATTTGAGAGCAAAGACATTGCGGAACATGCGTAAACATCGGCTCGGAACAATGACTGGTGGCCGGAGGTTACTTGAAATGCGCTACGCATAAGCATTGTTTCCCCTCCACATTCCGACAGGTGGAAGTTTGTATCGCTTTAAATCGCATAGTCTCATTTCCGAGCGCATTGCATCACTCTATTGCGAGTCATCACATTGCGTTCGCCGCCCGCGCGCGGCGGGCGGGTCACGGCCGCGCCACGGGCAGCTTTTCCAGCGCGTCCTTGAAGTCGGGGTACTCCTTCAGGAAATCCAGGCTGCGCCCGAACCGCTTGAGCAGCTGTTCGTCCACCGTCAGATTGAGCACGGTTGCGCCGTCCCACAGCCTGGGCCGCTTTTTCACATGGATCAGCACCTTCTCCGTGAACTCGCGGTAGGAATCGTGCGGCTCGCATTGGTCGTAGTCCGTGGCGACGCGTTGCGCCAGGCCGGCCTGGCGCGCCTTCTCCTGCAGCCACGAAGCCGGCAGCGTCTGCAGGCTGCCGTCGCGGTAGCCGCCGCCGACGTCCGAATGGGCGCCGATGAACCAGCGCTGCTCGACCGGATGGTCGGGCGGGCGCGGCTCGGAGTTGGCCAGACGGGTCCACAGGGTCGGCGCATACGGTTCGCGGAATTCGTTGGTGGCGATGGCGTGATAGGCGTGATGGACGTGGTTGCTGAGTTCGGTGTCGTGGAAGTTGTAGAACCTGGAGAAGCCCGGAAAAGGAATGCCGCCCACCGGTATGCCCAGGCTGCCGACCGTGTCCCAGACGCCGACGAAATGCACGTCGGTCTCGCGCGAAAAATTCAGGCGGAAGGTCGCGGCTTCCAGCGAGGAGGGAATGCAGTCGTCGCGGTAGAGCGCATAGGCTTGTTCCACGTTGCTGTCGGAAGGATCGTTCAGCAGGCCGCATTTGCGCACCATGCCAGCCAGGCTGCGGGCGGAGTAGGCGCCGCGGCTGAAGCCGAGCAGGAAGATGCGGTCGCGCGGTTCGTAGCGTTGGCAAAGCCAACGGTAGCCCGCGCGGATGTTGGCCGACAGTCCCGCGCCAAAGGCGCCGCCGGCGAACTTGTCGATGGCCGCCCACAGGCCCTGGCCCTGCGTGCCCACGCCTTCGATGTAGAACGTCTCCTGCGTGGAGGTCTCGGGCGCCGCCTTGTAGAGTTCGTAGACGTTGGTGCGGTCATTGGGTTCGTTCCAGGTCCCGTCGAAGAATACGGCTAGATTCTTCACCATGATCGTTCTCCACAGATTGAGTCTTGCAATGAATCTGCTTGCTGGCATGGTCCGCGTCGTGCGCGACGGTAAGCTAGCACGGCGTTCAGACGCCGCCGGGTGCGTGGTTTCCCTGCTGAACGGACATACACCGCTTTTTTGACTAGCTAATTGGTAGCAATCCCATCGCCCCGGCCAGGTTCGCAGGGCGGCGCGGGTGCAGCAGGACAGTTTCACTACATCAAAAGTTGCAATCCTCATGACAAGCATGGCTAGGCCCGCATGCGTTGGCGGCCTCGGCGCGCATGGAGTATGTTGCGGGCAGGGCGGCCGCGGGCCGCGCATTACCTGAGTAGATGTACATGGGACGTTTAGCCATATTGGGCGCCTTGCACGAAGAGATCGCCGACCTGCTGGCGGCGATGGACCCGGGCGCCGCCATCCATCGCATTGCCATGCGCGACTTCCACGTCGGCACCTTGTGGGGCACGCCTTGCGTGATTGCGTTGAGCCGGATCGGCAAGGTGGCCGCGGCTGCGACCGCCTCCATCGTGATCCAGGAGTTCCAGGTATCGCGGGTGATCTTCACCGGGCTGGCCGGCGGCTTGCATGAGGATGTGGCGGTGGGCGACGTGGTCGTGGCCAGCGGGCTGATGCAGCACGACATGGACGCGCGGCCGCTGTTCGGGCGGCATGAGATCCCCTTGTTGGGGCGCGAACGCTTCGATGCGGATCCGGTTCTGAGCGGGCGGTTGCTGGAAAGCGCAGGGCAGTTCGTGCGCGGCCATGCCGGCTTGCCGGCGGAGCAGGGCGCACGGCTGCCGCGGGTGCATCATGGACTCATCGCCACCGGCGACGTCTTCGTCAACAGCAATGACTATGCGCACCAGCTACGCCAGCGCCTGCCCGATGCGCTCTGCCTGGAAATGGAAGGCGGGGCGATGGCGCAGGTCTGCTACGAATTTGGCGTGCCCTTCGCGGTGCTGCGGGTGATTTCGGATCAGGCCGATCACGCCGCGAAGGCCGATTTCACTGACTTCCTGGTGAACCTGGCGCGGGTCTACACCGCCGGCATCCTGGCGCCCCTGCTGAAGTCGGGCGCGCTGCGGGAAGCCTAAAGCTGGCGCTTGTCAGCGGCCGGTGTCGGGGTAGTTGGGGCCGGCGTCGTGGAAGCCGCCCTCGCTGTACGGATTGACCGCGCCGGGATGGGGCGGGCCGCCATTGCCTTGCGCGCAACCGGCCAGGACCAGGGCCGTGGCCATGAGAGTAAGCAAGCGGGTCAGGGCGGATTTCATGATGGTCTCCTGCGCGTACCGCTGTTGCGGGGCGCTGCTGGTCTGTCTTGGTTATTTTACGCCTCGGCGCCAGTGGCGGACCTGGTCTTGCGTTTGGTCTGCGGCGCCGCGCAGCGCTGCTGATAGGCCTGCACCTCGCGGGAGCTCGCCGCCTGGAAGTAGGGGTGCGGATGGCGGGCTTCGCGCAGCGCGTCGTGCATGCGCCCGCCCCACACGCATTGCGCCTCGGCCTGGTTCCAGAGCCGGGTGGCCAAGCCTTGCTGGCCGTGGCGCCACAGCGCCAGGCCGTAGTCGGCCACGATTTCCTCGTCGCGCGGAATTTCGCGGTAGGACTGCTTCAGCAGGTCCAGCCCGCCGTCGATGTCGCCCTTCAGGGCCAGGATCCAGCCCAGGGTTCCCAAGTTGTAGGGGAGCGGGCCGGCGGTGGCTATCGATTGGCGCGCTTGGGTTTCGGCTTGCGCCAGGTGATCGGGAAAATCCGCCAGGTAATAGGCGATGCTGTTGGCCCAGTCGGGTTCGTCGCGCAGCGGCGTCTCGGCCTGGCGGCGCTGCAATTCCAGCGCGTCCTCCAGCGCCAGGGCGGGCATGCCCAGCAGGCGTTCCAGCTTGAACCGTGCGCGCAGCACATCGCGATCCACGGGCGCGGATCCTGAGCGGGCGCGTTCCAGCCATAGGCGCGCCAGGTCGGCGCGGCCGGCCATCAGCAGCAGGTTGGCCATGTCCAGCTGTTGCTGCGGCTCTGCGCCGCAGGCGGTGGCATCCACCAGCTGCAATGCGCCCTCGGCATCGTCCTGGCTGAACTTGCGGTTGATGGCGTCCAGCTCGTCGAAGCACTGGCGGTTTTCCGCCGCGCTCGCTTCGGTGGATATCGACAGCGTGGCAGCGGGCTGGTCGTGGGTGAAATAGGCGGTATTGCCCTGGGCGGTGGTGTACCCAAGGTCCACCCATTGCTCGCCCCAGCGCACATGCATGGTCGTGACGTAAGGCCAACCTCCCAGCGGCTCCTTATCCCCGCCGCGCTGCAGCTGGAACACACTGCCCCAGGCGCCGCTGCCTATGCGCCGGATCAGGGTGAAGTCATCGGCGGAATGCGCCTCGCGGGTCCAGATCCAGGCGCTGCGGCCCAGCGCGTCGGTGACGCCGTGCACGATGCCGTCGTGGTCGGGCGTACCCTCGATGGACTGGTCTTTATCTGTCAGGAACAGGCGGTATGGCGTATTGGGAGCAATGGCGCCGCCGCGGCTGTTGTCCAGCCTCAGGATCAGGTAGCGGCCATGTTCTCCCTTGCCATACTGCGGCATGCCCTGGGGCGGGGCCGCGGGCGTGCTGCGGGTGGCGGGTTTCCGGGAGGACGAGCCGGCGGCGGCATAGGCCGGCAGAGCCGCCTGGGCAAGCGCGAGCGCGCCGGACAATAGCAACGGGTACAGCCTGGATTGCGGAAGCGTCATGGGTGCTGCTTGAGGTCTGAGCGAGAGAGCCTGAGAGACAGGCGGCATTCTCTCAGAGAACGCGTTGTGCCGCTGGTTCGCGCGCAAACACGGCGGCAGCGAAGGATCGGATGCGGCGGACGCGGTCCTGTGGCATTCTTGCGCCCGCACCCCGCCGCCGCATGCGGCGCATTCCTGTTCCATGATGCCGAGAGTCTTCCTGCGGTTCTGTGATTTCCTGCTGCTGTCCGCCGCGGCGGCGCTGTTCGGCGCTTGCCTGACTTCGGTGCTGAAGACCGATGCCTACGGCTGGATGATTCCCGACGCGCCATACCTGTACGGGCCATTCGAGTTCTATGTCGATGCCGCCTTGGCGGGGCTGGCGGGCCTGCTGACGCTGGCGCTGGCCGAGCGCGCGGCGCGGGTGCGCCGCTCGGCCGCATGGCGGACCGCGGCGACGCTGGCCGCCGCGTTGGTCGCGCTGTATCTGGCGCCGCCCGAGCCTCAGGTGTTCGGCAACACCTGGGCGCCGGGCGAGGCCACGATGGAACTGTTCGTGGCGCAGTGGCGCATGGTGCTGCCGATTGCGTTCGCCGTGCTGGGGTTGCGCCTGGGATTGCGGCGCGTGCTTGCGCGGTCCGCGGCCTAGCCCTGCTCCAGCCGGTAGAACTGCTGGCTTGCGATCAGCGTCGCGCCGCAGGATGTCTTCATGCCTTCCAGCGCGGTGCGGCGGTCCGAACTGACGGCGGCCGCGCCTTCGACGATGGTATGCGTGCCGCTGCACTTGGGGCAGGTGACGCGATCGCCCAGCCGGGCCATGGGCTGGCCGAAGATCATGACTGTTTCGTCGCCCGTGACGACCACTCCGCCATGTGAGGTGCGGTCGCCCTTGCGTATCACCGATAGCTGCGCCATGGCTGCCTGTTGCCCTGTCAGTTTGGTTATGTGTGCTTACAGATAGGTGCCGTCCGGGGCCTGCCGCGGCGTGCCGGTGACGAAGGTGCCGTCGGGCGCCATGCGGACCGGGCCGTCGCCGCCCAGGTAGCGGCCGTCAGGCGCGCGCTGCGGCTTGCCGGCAACGTAAGTGCCGTCCGGCGCGCGCGTGATGGGCCCGCCGTCGCCGACGTAGGTGCCGTCGGGGCAGCGGCGCGGCTTGCCATTGATGAAGCGGCCGTCGGGCATCATGTGGAATGACTTGTTCATCGCGCATCCTTGTCCTGGGGAACCCGCATGATATCCAGGGTCCGTGATGCGTTTTGTAATAGGACGTGTCATCTTCAAACGCAACGTCGTTACAGATATGGGAGGATCGGTCCTCTTATCGCCGCCCGCCGCTGGCCCGGCGGCCGCGATCCTGCCATCCGACCAGATATATATGAGCGATATCGACACATTGCTGCAGCCCATTGCGGGCGAGGCGCCCTGCGGCGTCGACATGGTGTTTTCCGCCGAATTCGACGCCATCCGCGAAGCGCGCCGCCACGATGATCCGAACCTGGACCAGGGCGACTGGGTCATCGACATCAAGGAGGCCGACTGGCCGGAAGTCATCCGCATCTGCACCACCGTGCTGCGAGAACAGAGCAAGGATGTGCGCGTGGCGGCCTGGCTGGCCGAAGCCTGGGCCAAGACGCGCGGCTTCGTTGGACTGCGCGACGGCTATCTGTTGGTGGACGGCCTGTGCCGCCATTACTGGGACGGCCTGCATCCCGTGCCGGACGAAGGCGACGTGCAGCAGCGCGTGGGCAATCTGGCCTGGCTGCTGGCACGCTCGCAACAGCTGATCCGCGAGCTGCCGCTGACGCAGTCCGAGGGCGGGCGCTATGGCGCGGCCCTGTGGGACAGCGCCTCGCAATTGGCCAACGCGGTCAAGCGCGCGCCGCAGAATGCGGCTGAGATCACGCGCGGCAAGCTTACGCTGGACCAGTTCGACGCCGCGCGCCGCGACACGCCGCCGGCCTTCTACTCCGAGCTGGAGGGAAATCTGCAAAGCTGCTTCGCGGCGTTGGATACGCTGGAACAGACGCTGGCGGAGCGCCTGGGCGACGAGGGCCCTGCCTTCTCGCCGGTGCGCGATGCGTTGCGCGACGTCACCGAGCTGACCCGTCGCTTCGCTCGCGACGCCGGGCTGCTGGTGCGCGCGGATGCCGCGGCGCCGGCCGCTGCCCCCGCTGCGCCCGCAGCCACCCGGATGGAGCCGACCTTGTCCGCCGCCGCCCCTGATTCCGCCGCGCCCGCAGCCGCGCGCGGCCCGCTGCAAACGCGCGAGCAGGCGCTGGCTCAGCTGCGCGAAGTGGCGGAGTTCTTCCGCCGAACCGAGCCTCACAGCCCCGTGGCCTATCTGGCCGACAAGGCCGCCAGCTGGGGCGAGATGTCGCTGCACCTGTGGCTGCGCACCGTACTCAAGAACGGCGATGCGCTGTCCGGCCTGGAAGAGCTGTTGGGGGTGCCCAAGCCGCCGGACCACAACGGCTGAACGAAAAGTCCCCTTGGCGAGCCGGCCCTTGCGGGCCGCCCTGGCGCCTAGCGGCTGGCGCGGAACTCGATGCGGCGGTTCTTGGCGCGGCCTTCGGCGGTGGCGTTGGTGGCGACCGGCTGGTCCGGCCCCGCGCCCAGCGTCTCGAAGCGCGCTGGCGGCAGGCCCTTGTCCACCAGATAGGTCCTGACCGCATCGGCGCGCGCCTGGCTCAGCGCCAGGTTGGTGCTGCGGCTGCCGGAACTGTCGGTGTGGCCGATGATTTGCACCTTGTCGCTGTGCAGCTTGGGCACCACGTCCGCCACCTTGTCCAGCAGTTCACGGCCGCGCGGCGTGAGCGTGGCGCTGCCGGTCTCGAATTCCACCACGCGGTTGGTCAGGACCTGGTCCAGCAGCCCCTGTTCGTCCTTGCTGGCGGATACGCGCAGGCCGTTGACGATCTTGTAGGTGGGATTGAGCGAGGTCGCGAAGGCGCTGGCGATTTGCTGGCGCGAGGCTTCGTTCTGCACTTCGCCGCGCAGCCGGATCTGGGTGCCGTCGATTTCCAGCTGGCCGCGGTTGATCTGCTTCAAGGGCTGGCCGATCAGTTTGCCGACGTGTTCCGACCAGTTCGGCGGCGCGACCACGCCGCCCACGTCGATCTGGTCGATCACGTTGCCCACGCCGTACACCTGCTGCAGCCGCGCCAGCACGTCGGCCTTGGCGGCTTCGTCCGGCACGGCGCCGCTGGCCACGACCTGGCCGGGTTGGGGGATGACGTTGGCGGGCACTACCGTGGCCGCGTCCTGGGCCGCGGCCGTGCAGGCATACAGCGCCGCCATGAGCATGAAGGAAAGGCGCATGGTCAGGCTCCGGTAAAGACTTCAAGAAAGGTATCCAGCGCCAGGCGCAGGGACAGGCGCGGCTGGTCCAGGTAGCTGGACAGCTTGGCCAGGCCATGGCTGGCGGACACGTGGTTGCGGACCCAGGGCGCGTCCTCCAGCACGATGTGCTGTTCGGCATACGCCTGCGGCGTGGACAGCAGGCTGGCCAGCGTCTGAGGCGAGGCGCCGCGGAAATCCACGGCCAGCCGGTGCTTGCCGGCAATGCGGCCGATGAAGAGGGTGATCTCGAAGTCCGCGCGCGACAGGAAGGGCGAGATCAGCGTCATCCAGTAGGCGGCCACCAGGTTGATGTAGAGCGGATCGTCCGGCAGCGGCAGCGACAGTCCCTTGTCCAGCTGCGAAGAGCCGCTGGACATCACCGGCTCCAGCAGGATGCCCAGCGCCAGGATGATGTCGTGCACGCGCGCGGCGTGGCCGTTGCCGCGCAGCATCGCCTCCAGCCGTTCCACGGTTTGCAGGTCGACGAAGGCATCGAAGCCGTCGTCGGCGGCCGTGCGGATTTCGCCTTCCAGTTCGTTGAGCGTCTGCAGCGCCGAGGCGGGATCGCCGTCCTGCATCAGCAGGGCGGCGGCGCCGCTCATGCGGTTCCACATGCGGCTGAAGGCGATGGGGCTGCGGGCAATGAAGGCCAGCGGCTTCTGCACTTCCACCGAGGTGGCCGAGAGGAAGGGGTAGCGGCGGCCCGACAGGTCCTGGCTGGGCTGCAGATGCCCCGCGATGGCCAGCTTGCCGCGCGACCCCAGGATGGCGAACGGCATGGGTTCGGCCTCGTCGTACAGCGCCTTCCAGTGCGGCTCCTGCGCCAGCATCTCCATGGTGCTGGCGACCCAGGCATCCAGCGTGGCCATCAACTGCGGATGCGAGGTGTTCTTCACGAAGTCGCCGCGGCTGGGAATCTTGCCGAAGTAGGCCGTGCGGAACAAGGGGGACTGCGGGTTGCTCATTGCGGCGCTCCGGGTTGCGTCTGGGCGGAGGATTCGGAAGAGGCGCCGATCACGGACGAGGGCAGGCGCAGGTTGCGCAGGCCCTGGCTGCCGCCGGGCTCGCTGCCGCCGGCGCCGGGCGCCTGGGCGTTGCTGATGATGCGCAGCTTCACCGGCACCGTCACGTTGGATTTGCCCCAGCTCATATTGAAGCTGCCGTCGGCGTTGGCGGTGCGCTGGGCCGTGGAGATCAGGCGTTCCAGGCCGAAGCGGCCCGGTTCGTTGACGATCTCGACCACGCTGCCGTCGAAGGTGGTGGCGGTGATGCGTGCGCCGGGGGCGCCCTGGGCGTTGGGCCACACGAAATTGACCCACTGCGGCGGGGTATTGCGGTAGCGCAGCTGCTGGCCGTCGATCTCGATGGTGTACTCGGTCACGCCGGCCGCGGGCTTGGGCTGGATCTGGAACAGCGTCTGCGGCTGGCTGGCCGCGCCGCTGCCGGCCGCGCCACCCGAGAGCGGCGCCACCCACTGCGCGAAGTTGGCCGTAAAGGTGGGTTGCAGGCTTACGCCCATGTCGCCCCAGGTGCGCGCCGTGAGGATGTCGCCGCGGCGCACGGTCAGCGGGCCCAGCGTGTCGTTGACGTACTTGGCGATGCTGCCCTGGGGGCCGAATACCTGGCCGATCTCATCGCTGCTGGCTTCGACGCTGGCGCGGCTGGCGAAGGGGTACTTCTCCGCCAGGGTCTGGTTGAACGGGCGGTAGACCTGCGCGTTCCAGACCTTGTTCAGCTCGGATTCCGCCGGCTGCATGGTCACGGCGTAGGCCTGGATCAGCGGGCGCACCAGCAGCGGGCGCAGGGTCTCGCGCTGCGTCGCCGACATGCCCGCCAGCATCTGCTCGTCCACCAGCTTCAGCGCGTCGGCCAGTTCCGAGTCCTTGCCTTCCAGCGTCTGGCGCATCAGCGTCAGCGCGCCGGGGCCGGGGTCGCCCTGGTTGTTCAGCAGGTTGAAGCGGGTGCGTATCTTCGACAGCGCGCCCATGTAGTTGCCCAGCAGCGACTGGTTGTCGCGCGTGACCACCAGGCGCGCCACATCGGAGAATTCGCGTCCCACCGGCCCCATCGGAATCGCTTCGCCGTTGGCGGCGGTGGCGGGTGCGGCGGACGGCGGCGTCTGGCGCAGGATGACGCGCTTGAACCAGCCGACCACGCCGCTCTGGGCCTGCTGCAGCCCGGCGTTGATCAGCGAGGGATTGTCCCAGGAGGTCTGCTCATAGGTGGTGTTGATGAGCTTGGCGATGGGCGAGGTCTGCGGATCGCCCAGGCGGTTCATCGCGCCCACCGATTGCTCGAAGCTGGTGAAGGGCTTGATCGTCACGCCGCGCAGGAACTTCTGCCACTCCTCGGCGTACTCGGTCTTGTACATCGTCGCCAGGCTTTTCTGGATCTGCTCCGGGCTGCCTTCCAGCGTCAGGTCGTCGCGCGCGTTCACGCCCAGCACCCAGTCGCTGGTCTGCACTTCCTTCTTGGCGGCCTCGCCGATGGCGGGCTGGATGTACTGCTCCCAGGCTTCGCGCGTGAACGTGCCCGGAATGGCATAGCTGCCCGCGACCACGCCCGCGTCGTTCTCGCCCACGATGCGCGCCACCGTCATGGCCTGGAAGCGCGTCGCGGCGCGGGCCTTGAGCGTGGCATAGGCGCGTTCGCGCGCCGGCATGCCCTGCATCACGGCGCGCAGGCTGCCGCGGGTCTTTTCGACCAGCGCCAGATTGGTGTCGATCTGCGGCCAGCCTTCGTCCTGCGCGCGGCCGACATAGAACGAGATCAGCCGCTCGGCGCTGCGGATCAACTGGTCGCGCGGCATCGCGCCGCGGTTGGTTTCCAGCCAGCCGCGCCAGAAGCGCGTGATCTGGTCGGACAGGTGCGTGGGGTCCACGTGCTGATGGTTGGCCATCATCAGGTAGGTCTTGAGCGCGTTGTAGGCGTCGTCGGCGTTGGTGGGCGAGGCGTCCTGGAACAGGGTGTCGCCATTGGCCGCGTGCGCGGCGCGGGCTTGCTGCGGCGCCGGTTGCGGCGCGCTGCCGCTGGCTGCGGCGGCGGAGGTGTCGACCTTGGCCAGGAAGTCTTCCAGGCTGGCCTTCACCGGCGTCAGCATGAACTGGCGCGCGCCGTTGTAGTACTCGGCCAGCAGCCGCTCCTTCAGCACGTCGCCCTGGTACAGGCCCAACCCCAGCGACCACGGGCGGCTGGAGGAATAACGGTCCAGCTGCTCGATGCGGTCCTGCAGGATCTCCATCGCTTCCAGCCTGCTTTGCAGGTCGGTGCGCTCGCTTTGCAGGCGCACCACCTTGTCCAGGTCGGCCTGCACGTTCTGCGCCAGTTGGCGGTTGCCCAGATAGGACCAGCTCCAGCCGCCCAGCACCAGGCCCAGCGCCAGCACCAGGCCGAAGAAGGCCAGGTAGCGCATGCGCGTCTTGGCGGGGCTGGCGTGCTGGCGCACCAGTTTCTTGTCCGCGAAGATCACGCTGGAGAACAGGTCGCGCAGGAAGAAGCCGTTGTTGGAGGTGACGCTGCGCGACTGCGCGCGCGCGGCGGGACGCAGCTCGAAGCGTTCGGCCAGCCGTTCGGTGGAAGTGCTTTGCGTCACGCCCTCCTGCAGCGCGCTGGTGAAGTAGAAGCCGCGGAACACCGGCTTGTACTGGAACGGATTGGTCTCGAACAGCGTGGACAGGAACGTGCGCAGCGCCGGCTTGATGCCGGCGAATTCCAGCGGGAAGGTCAGCAGGCCGGGCGGCAGGTCGCGGCTGTTGCGCAACGAGATCTGCGCCGTGCCCATTTCCTTCAGGCCTTCATACAGTTCGTCGAAGCGGCTGTCGAACAGCGCCAGCACGTCGCGGTTTTCCTCGGCGCCGTAGGGCAGGGTCGCGCCCCAGACGCGGTCGCGCTCGCTCTGGTCGCTGTCGGAGAAGAACTCGCTGAAGCCCGAGATCAGGTCGGCCTTGGTGAAGATGATGTAGACCGGCGCGAACACCTCCAGGCGGTCGGTCAGCTCCTGCACGCGCTGGCGCAGGTTCTTGGCCAGGTTGATCGCGAATTCCGGGCCCGCGCCCGTCAGCTCGTCGATGCTGGCGGCCACGATGATGCCGTTGATGGGCGCCTTGGGACGATGCCGCTTGAGCAGGTCCAGGAAACCCATCCATTCGTTGCGGTCCTCTTCATGCACCGAATAGCGTCCGGCGGTGTCCAGCAGGATGCCTTCGGTGGTGAAGAACCAGTCGCAGTTGCGCGTGCCGCCCACGCCGCGCACCGCCGCGCCGTTCTTGTCCGCAAAGGGAAACTGCAGGCCGGAATTGATCACGGCGCTGCTCTTGCCGGCCGCGGGGTTGCCGATGACGATGTACCAGGGCAGCTCGTACAGGGCTTCGTTGCCCGAGGTCTGGCCGATCTTCGAGGTCTTGATGGTGCGCACCGCCTGGGTGAGCCGCGTGCGCAGCGCTTCCACGTCGTTGCGGTTGGCGGCGGCGCCCGTCTGCACCTGCTGCTCCAGCATGTCGCCCAGGTTCCTGTTGGCGCTGCGTGCGCGCCGCCGGCGCCACAGATAGGCGCACAGCCACAGCAGCACGCATACGCCCAGCGCGATGCCCGCCCAGACCAGGCCGATCTCCACCGTGTCGGCGAACAGGAACAGGAATACCACCAGGGCCACCAGTCCGAGCGCCATGAAGGTGCGCGGATTGGCCAGCGCGCGCGAGGACCAATGTCGGCCTTCGCTGATGGCGCGGGAGGCGCCGGATAGGAGATCGGAGGGGCTGCGCATGGTTTGAGCTATGTTCTTGTGGGTCAGGCGGGAAGGGTTTCGGAAGGCGACACCAGCGCCAGCGTCCGCAGCGCCGGGTCCTGGGTCATGAGGGCGAGCACGGGCGCGCCGGCCTGGGCGCAGGCGACGCCCGCGACGGCCACGGTCAGCAGATGCGCGGCCGCGCCGGTGTGGCCGCAGCCGGAACCTACCGCAAGGCAGTCCAGGTTCGGGTCCAGCGCCGGGAACAGCGCGGCAGCCAGGCCGGCGCTTTCCAGCGGGCGGCTGCCGCGATGGTCGGCGTCGCTGATCAGCGCGGCCACGCCATCGGCGGGCTGGCCTTGTTCGGCCAGGAACTGCGTGGCCAACTCGGTCACTCGGGGCTCATGCAACGCGCCGCGCGCGTCGGCGTCGATCGCGCGCCGTGTTTGTGCAGACAGGATCAGGGTCAGCGCGGAATCGGCGCGTGCGGACTCGCCGCCAGGCGCATGGGCGGCCAGGTCCAGCAACAGGCCCGCCGCGGCTTCGCCTGGCACCTGGCCTTGAGGATTGGCGTTCGACATGAGGCGGCCGGCGGCGTCCCATTGCTCGACGCGCGCGGCATCGATGTAAGAGTCGGCGACGGCGACCAGGCGCAGCGTGGCGCTGCGCGCGGTCAGGGGTTCCTGCGCGAGTTGACGCAGCAGGCCGTCGCAGGCGAGCGCGTTTGGCGCGGCGTGCAGGCGCTGCGCGATGCGGCTGGCTGGCCACGCCGCGGCCGCGCGCGCCTGGTCGGCTGCGTGGTCGCGCACGGCGTCAGGCCATTCGGCTGGCAGCAGCAGTTCCAGCTGCAGCAGCGGCCAGGCTTCGTCGCGTTGCGGTTCGCCTTGCTTCAGTACGATGGCCCGTGCCTCCAGCGACAGCGCTTCCACCACCTCTGCCAGCAGGGAGCTTGCGCGTACGCGTTCTTCTTCGAGCGCGGCGGCCGGAGCATGCGCCTCGCGCGCTGCGGCGCGCAGCGCATCGGTATCGAGCTGCGGCGCCCGCGCGCTGAAGATCGGAAAGCCTTGCGTGTTCTTGAAGGAGGGATCCAGATCCGGGCGCTGCTGCGCGGCCAGCGCCGCGTGGATCGCGGCGGGCTCGCTGCCGACTGCGGCGCTGGCCGCGCTGCCCAGCACGCGCAGGCGCGCGGCCTGGGGTGCGGCCTCGGCGGTCTCAACGGCGTCGTCTTGCGCGGGTTGCGCCGGCGCGGCGCGCGCTTCGCGGCGCGCACGCACGATGCGCGCGCCGCTCCAGGCGGCGGCGATCAGCGCCAGCGGCAGCGCGAACAGATAGAGGCCGATGTCCACGCCCGTGGGCAGCGTGCGCGACTCCTGCCACCAGATGATGACGGCGAGCCAGACCACGCCGAAGACGAGGGCCAGCAGCAGCCCGGTTTTGAGTATGCGGGTCATCGATGCGATCCGACGTTTGCGGAGTTGATCATTGCGCGGCTCCGCCATTGCGCCGCATGACGCCGGGACGGCGCAGCTCGGTGTGGCCGAAGTCCATCATCTTCCAGCGGCCGCCCCAGGTCAGGCCGACGCGCTCGGCGGTTTCGCCGAACAGTTCGTAGCCGCGCATCGCCCAGGGATCCTTCTCCGACACGACCACCTTGCCGTCGCGCAGGAAGGCGCTGTCCGCAGCCAGGCCAAACTGGTGATAGCTCTGGTAGGCGCCGGCATTGGTCACGTGCGAGCCCATCTTGGCAAGCTCAGCCTGGCGGTCCGGGCTGCGATAGCCTTCGATCAGCACCATCTCATAGCCGTGTTCTTCGCGCATCACGCGGTACGCGGCCAGCAGGCGCTGGCGGTAATCGGCGTCCAGCAGGTTCCAGTCGCGGCTGGCGCCGCCCAGGTTGGGACGCACCAATTCCACTTCGCGCGTGGTGAACGCTTCGGGCGGCAGCGGAGGCGGCGGGACCAGTCTTTCGCCGGTCAGCAAAGCCTGGATGCGTGGGTCCGGACCCGCTGTCCGATCCTCGTAAACAAATGTGTGATTGTGTCGCATGACGAAAGCGAAAAGTGACGGAAGCAACACAACCAGCAGGCCCGCGGCGATGTGCCAGCGGTACGCCGAAAACGCGCCGCCGGCCTTTCCAAAGCCCGTGCGCAGCGCCTGCGCGGAGTCGCCGACCGCCCCTCCGGCGTGTCCCGCGCCGCGCGCCATGCCCTGGCGTATCCCCTGCGCAAGCGCGCGCGCTCCCCGTGCCGTGGCCTCCCGCAAGGACGGGAATACAAGCAACGCGGAAACGCCGATGGCGAGCAGAAAGTAGAGAGGCAGCAGGAGAAGCAAGGAGGTCCCTCAGTTACGAAGGCGTAATCTTTTGTTCTATTCGGGATTCAGGCAAGCGCTTGGACGTTGCAAAACGCGTCTGTGGCTTAGAACTCGTAACAAGAAACGGTGATGCGAAAGAAGTCATCAGGTATTCTCGAACCCCTTGGTTACAGGGGTTTAGACGACCTCTGCAGACACGGGACTTCGCATGGCAGAAGACGAAAAAAGATCGCGATCACCGACCTCTGTTCCCAGCTTGCTCGCAGGACGCGCACCGTCACCGGATGAACGCGCGGCATCGCGCATCCTCGCCGCGCTCGAGGGCCGAGTGCCGGACGCCGAGGTCAAACACCTGGCGCCCAAGCGCCGTTCCCGCTTGCCGCTGGCCTTGCTGCTGCTGTTGCTGACGGGCGCCGCGGGGGCGGTGTTCTATAGCGTGTTCGATACGCCGCCGCTGCCCGTGGTTGCTGAATCGACTCCCCCGGCCGCGCCGCCAGCGCAGCCCGTCGCCGCGCCAGCCGCTCCGACAGCGGGTGCGCGCGTGGCCGCTGCCGATCCCGATACGCCGCCTTCTTCCGCTGCCATCATCGAAGACCACCCCCTGGCGCAATTGGGACTTCCCAATGCCGATGAGGACCGCGCGCCCGAGAACCCCTTGTCTGCGCTGGCCGTCACCGCTACGCCGCCGCAGCCTCGCGCTGCGTTGCAGGCGCAGGCCGCCGCGCCCAAGGCAGCCGGGCCCACAGTACCTCGAGCGAACACCTCGCAAGCCTCGCCCAAAGCGCCGCCCGAGGCCGCGCCGCAGCGCGCCAAGACGCCGCGCAACGATTCCGACGCCGCATTGCTGGCCGCGCTGATGTCCTATGGCCTGCCACCGGCGTCGCCGCCTGGCACCAAGGTTTACAAGAACGACGGCGTCTTCGTCCGCGAACTGCCGGGCTCGCCCCTGGCGGCGCGCCTGGAGCAATGCCGCAAGCTGGGCTTCCTGGAAAGCGAGCAATGCCGCTTGCGGGTGTGCTCGGGCTATTGGGGTACCGCGCCCGAATGCCCCAACCCGCAAGCCCAGGTCGAACCCTGAGTCTTCAGAGAAGGTTTTTTTCCGCAATGGATCCGACTGCTACGCCCGGCCTGTTCAGTTCCGACGCCCGCCTCTACAGCCTGGAAGGCGAGGGCGCGCTCGCCTCGCTGCAGGTCGAGGGATGGATCGCGCGCGAAGCCTTGTCGGGTATCGGGCAGACGCGCGTGGTCGCGCTGTCCGACAGCGCCGGCCTGGACCTGCGCGACATGATCGGACGCCCCGTGACCTTGTGGACCACGCGCGCCGACGGCAGCCGCGCGGGCCGCAGCGGCCTGGTCCGCGAAGCCGAGCTGCTGTCGGGCGACGCGGGCCTGGCGCGCTACCGCCTGACGGTCGCGCCCTGGCTGTGGCTGGCCACGCAGCAGCGCAACAGCCGTGTATTCGAAGCGCGTTCGGTGCTGGACATCGTCGGCCATGTGCTGGGCGGCTACGAAGGCTATGTGCATCGCGTGGCTCCCGACGCGGCCGACGCGCAGGCTGGCGCGGCGCCGCGCCCCTACACCACGCAATACCGCGAGACCGACTATGACTTCATCAGCCGCCTGCTGGCCGAAGCGGGCCTGGGCTGGACAGTGGTCGAAGACCCGGAGGTCCCTGCGCGGCACGTTGCGCTGATCTTCGCCGACAGCCGCGGCCTGGCCGAAGACGCCGAGTCCGCAGGCGGCGGCGTGCGCTTTCACCGCGCCGGCGCGACCGAGTCGCGTGACACCGTGCAGGCCATGTCGCGCCAGTGGCGGCGCGGTCCGGACCGCGTCACCGTCCTGGGCTGGCATGGCGGCGGCAAACGCGCGGTGGCGGCCGAGGCGCTGGCGCGTCCGTCCGACGGCACTGACGACACCGGCCTGGAATGGTACGAAGTGGCGGGCCACGGCAGCTTTGCCGATGAGGCCGAGGCACGGCGCCAGGCTACGCTGGCGATGGAAGCGGTGCAGGCCGGCGCGGAGACCTTTGTCGGCCAGGGCGGCGTGCGCACCTTCCGTTCCGGCACGCGCTTCACACTGCAGAACATGTCTCCACTGGGACCCGCAGGCGAAGAGGGCTTCGAGCCCGCCTTCGCGCTGGACCGGGTCGAGCATGTAGGCATCAATAATCTGCCGCCTGAAACCCGCGCCTCTCTGTCGCAGCGCTTGGGCGGGCTGGACGCGCATCTGGCCTTGGATGCCGAGGCCCCCGATGCGCCAGGCGCGGCGCGTCCGAATACCGATCCGTCGCGGCCCGGCGCCGCGGTGTTGGCGAAAGCGCGCGAGGTCGGCTACGCCAACCGCTTTCAGGCAGTGCGTTGCGACCGTCCATGGCGGCCGGCGCTGCCGCAGACTCGCGGTGCACGCCTGAGCGGCGCGCCTTCGGTCCATGGCGTGCACACGGCCATCGTCACGGGCGCGGACGGCGCGGTGCAGGCGCAGGGCGAGGACGAGATCCTGCGCAACAAGCGCGGCGACGTGCGCATCCGGTTCCATTGGCAGGCAGACGATGCCGAGGGCGTGGCCAAGAGCCGCTGGGCCCGCGTAGCGCAGCGCCAATCGGGCGCAGGCATGGGCATGAGCTTCGTGCCGCGCATTGGCCAGGAGGTGCTGGTGCGCTTCCTGGACGACGACGTGGACCAGCCCATCGTCGTGGGCGCGCTGTACAACGGCCGCGGCGAGGGCGGTACGCCCGCCACGCCGGGCGGACGTGACGGCGGCAAAGCCGACACCCAGGTCTACGCCGCCGCGCGCGATGCCGCGCCCAGCGCCCAGGCCAACCTGGCGGCAGGCAACGCGCCCGCCTGGCATGGCGCCGCGGGCGGCGACGAGAATCACCGCAACGCCGCCGCGCTGAGCGGCTTCAAGAGCAAGGAGTTCGGCGGCTCGGGCTACAACCAGATCGTGTTCGACGACAGCGACGGACAACTGCGCTTGCAGATCAAGAGCAGCCAGGACGCCAGCGAACTGAACCTGGGTCACCTGATCCATCAGGCCGGCAACTACCGCGGCGGACTGCGCGGCCTGGGCGCCGAGCTGCGCACCGACGCCTACGGCGCCGTGCGCGGCGGCGCGGGCGTGCTGCTCAGCACCTACGCCGGCACCGGCGCCAGCGCCGGCCCCGCAGGCGAGGCCGCGGGCTTGCAGGCGCTGGCCAGCCAGGCCGACCAGATGGCGCGTTCGCTGGATGGCGTGGTCGGCGCGCACCAGGGCTTGCGCCTGGCGAGCGCGCTGGGCTCCAAGGGAGCAGAGGCGAGCGTGCTGGACGACGGCAAGGCGCCCTTGGCCGCCATGCATCGCGCCGTGTCCGGCACCGTAGCAGGCGAAAGCCTGGACGGCGCGCGCGGCGATGCTTCGGCCAAGCACACCCAGGCGGCCGAGGGCAAGGTGCCGCACCTGACCGATCCGGTCGTGTTCATGGCCGCGCGCGCGGGGCTGGCGCAGGTCGCCGGGCAACACATGCAATACACCGCCGGCGAGACCGTGCACTGGTCGGCCGGCAAGGACCAGAACCTGGCCGTGATGGGCGCGCTGCGCGTGCACACCGGGCAGGGTCTGGGCATCGTCGCCGGCTTGCAGCAGGGCGGCGCGGACTCCGGCCTGGACCTGATCTCCGCCACCGGCGACGTGCACGTCCAGGCCCAGCACGACATCCTGCGCGTGCAGGCGCAGAAGGACATCACCATCGGCAGCGCGCAAACCAATGTGGAGTATGCCGCGCCCAAACGCATCCGCATCGCCACCGCGGCCGGCGCCAGCATCGTGCTGGAAGGCGGCAACATCACGGTCACCGCGCCTGGGCGGATCGATGTGAAGACGGGGAACAAGCAGTTTGCCGGACCGGACCAGATGCCCTATCAGTTTCCCTCCATGCCGGGGCAGGTTTGCGTCGAATGCCTGAAGAACGCCATGAAGCAGGCATTGCCAGCGGTGTTTCGCACATGAGCAATCAGGTTCGTCCGCTGGTCCTGCATTCCGATCTCGACGGCCTGCACGCCAGGGTCCAGGCCAGCGCTCGCGTCCAGGTATCGGACCTCCATCTTTTTGCCCTGGTCGAGCCCGGCATGCTGGATGGCTGCCGGGATCCCGCGCCCGCCGAATTGTTGCGGCATTTCAGGGAGCCTGGCGATGCCTCGCTCTACGCGCGGCGGCACGAGGCCGTGGCGGCGTCGATCGGCCCGATGCTGGCGCAGCCCGATCTCCCGCAGGCGGAGTGGCTGTGGCGGGTTGGACAGGCGCATCATGCCGTATCGTGGATATGGACCGAACGGCCTCTGGAAGAGATGGCCCGGCATCTGGCGGTTTGGCTGGATGCGCGGACCGACGATGGCCTGGACTTCCTGCTGCGCTACTACGATCCCCGCCATGCGGAGCCCATGCTGACGCTGATGGGAGTAGACGTGCTGCGCGGCATGTTGGACCCGGGCGAAAGCTGGTCCTGGGTTGACCCGTGGAATCGGGTCTGCTCCCTGACGCCGACGTCGGACGGGCCAGTAGAGAAGCCAGGCGCTCCACCCTGGATCCTGACGCAGCCGCAGACGGAAGCCCTGATGCGCTTGTGCGAACCCGGCCCTCTGCTCGACGCGCTGATGCAGCGGGTGCCGGCCATGTTGGCCCCCTGGACGCGCCCCACGCCGTACGCCTTGGCTTGCCATCTTTCGCGGGTGGCGGCGGCGCATGGGCTGACGACCTTCGAGCGCCAGTTCTGCTACGCGCTGGATGCGCTGGATCTGCATCCGATGGCGCACCGCAGCTCGGTGGTCCAGGCGCGTTTACGGAATGGAGAAGCACTGGATAGTGCGTTGGAGCGCCTTGCCTCCGAGGAGCGCGCCGCCGTCAGGGCGGAGTTGGCGATGCAGAATGGCGCGACGGAGTTTGAAGCTCCGGCAGGCTATGCCATTGAGCCGCTGCCAACAGAGTTTGCACATAGGAGAGTTGCATGAAGTCCAAACGTCTGTGGCCCTGGACGGTGCTGATACTGGCCCTGGTTGCCATTGGCGCCATCGCAGGTCCGCCATTCTATCGCTGGGCCTACGTCGCACTCTTGCCGCCATTGCTGATCTGCGAAGCCCGCAACGACACGGAGGTCGATATCGGCTATCGCCTGGAGGACTCGTCCGGCGCGTTCCCGGGAGATCGGGTCGCGAGAGCGTCGGGAGCTCCTGGCGGGCCTCTTTCGGGCGCCTGCTTTTATGGCCCGGACAGCCGCCGCAAACCTGTGCAGGTCGTGTGGGGGGCCATCAACGGCGGCGAGAAGCAGTATCCGCACAGCGCCGAATTGAAGGTGCCACGTCCGGGAAATGCCGCGGTGTTGTTGCTGCGCTTTACCGCGCCGGACCGGGTACAGGCCCGCTTTGCGACGGAAACAGAAATGCCAGAGCCCATGGATGCGCCGGAATCGGTGTGGAATAGCGGCGACTGGGTCAGTCAATGATCAACTAGGGATAGAGGGATGTCGGGGATGTCTGAGCGGGGTCAAGGAAAGGCGGGGCGTTCGAAACTGGGACGGTGGGTCGCGCTGGGCGTGCTGGCGGTGATCGCCGTGGCGGCTGGGGCCTATGTCTACGTAGAGCGAAGCCAGGCGCAAAATGTTCAACGAAGCGCGTTGGAAGGATCGGTTGCCGTCTACCCGTACAACTTTACGCAGTACGACGTGGCGTATTCGTTGATGCCCGGCCGTGGCTGGTTTGCAGAAGCGAATTCCGCCAGGGGGGACCATATGCAGTTATTCGGCTACAAGCCTGCCGCGCCCGATGCTCCGATGCAGATATCGTGGCGCTATGACTCTGGTCCTCAGAAAACAGCAGAGGGAGATTACCCCTTTATCGTGACGCTTCCGCAGCCTCGGCGACCAGCGGGCGCCGTGGTGCTGGAATTGCGCATCTATCCAGATGGCAAGGCTGCCGCGCGCTATGTGACGCGCCCGCTGGTATCGGAGTTCAGCAATGTGGATCCCGCTCTTCCTGGGAATGACTGGGTGACAAACCAATGACAGGTCACGACAGCTGGAAGGAAATATCGTTGGATGAGGAGCGAGAGGCTGCGCGAGCCCTCCAATGTGAGCCCCTCAACGGAGTCAGATGCCATGGCAAGATGCATATTGCCGTGTTTTTTGATGGGGTCGGCCTGAGTATCGAAGAGCCTTCTCCGCTTCCGTCCAACGTAGGCCGATTGTTCAGGGGCTTTGGTCAGGGGGCTCTCGGAGCACTTTTGCGTCAGCGGGTATACATTTCTGGGCTCGGCACGGAAATGAATGTGAATGCCTATGAGTTCGCGAAAGACCAGGCTGGATCGATTTCCGGCGATATGCTGAAAAGCGTGACCCTGGATCCGGCAAAGGGGGTTCCCACAGATGCCGCCAAGGATGTCGGCATGGAGATCCTGAAGGGCAAGCGCGTGGGAGACGCGATCGGCGACACGTTGAAAGGGCTGCCGGGAAAGGTGCGGCGGGATGTCGGGGAGGCCGTGCGAAATCCGGGCAGGACTGGAGTCAAGATAGTCAAGGATGCGGCCGGGAACATTACACGAGCGATCCTGGATCAACTTGATCCGGTACGCGATTCGAGATTCATGTTCGAGGCAATAAATTCGGGAGTGCAGCCTCGTATTTCCGAAGGTGTGACGCGGTTCAAGGCGATCATCGATTCGTCTCAGATAAGGCTTGAGGAAATCCAGGTCTCGGTTTTTGGCTGCGATTGGGGGGCGGCGCTGGCTCGGGCTTTTCTCAATGAGCTGTGCAAGGAATGCGATGGCGATGCCAATAGCGACAAGCTGGAATGGACGCTGGCGGATAAGCGCAAGGTCCCGCTCAAGATGGTCTTTGCCGGGTTCTACGATGCAGTAGGGTATCGCGACAATTCTGTCGTCGGCTTCCTGGCTTCAAAAACTCCATTCGGCTTCTTGCGCAACACTGCCGCCGACGACCAGGAGCTGCCGCGAGCGCTCGCGAAGGCGGCGCATTTTATCTCTGCACACGAGCTGAGATGGCGTGTACATACGCTGGGCGGTGCGACGTTGCTGCCATTGATGGACACGCCTATGTCGCCTCCCGCCCGCCAAGAACGTATATATCCAGGTTTGGGCGCCGACTTGTCGGGGTGCTACCCGCCCGGATTTCAGCAGCGCGATCCCGGTATCGGCCGCGTAACGCTACAGGAAATGTGGCGGATAGCCCGGCTTTCGGGCGTGCCCTTCGAAGGACTGGAAAAAACCAAGACGAATGCAAGGGCTTTCGGCGCTGATTTCGATATTGCCGCGACCTCCAGGGTACGTAATGATCTGCGCAGCTATCAGCAACAGCTGGCGCGGCCTTCCCAACAGCTGCTGGGGCTACGGCATGCCCAGGACGCGATCGATGGCATGGAAGGCGACAAGACGCTTGCGCGGCAACTCTACCTTCACCGCATGGTTTACGTGGCCTGGCTGCGGGTGTTGCTCAATGACGCGCGAACCGGCGCTGCTCCGGGGTATTTGTACATCACGGCGATGCAGGCCGCGATCGACTTTGCGCGCCTGGAGATCATGCACAAGCACCCCGGCAAGGTGACGTTCTACGGGGGATCCCGCATCTCGCCTCCCGACGACTATCAACGTGCCTGCATGGAGGTGTCGTCATTGCCGGACAACGAGCGTCTGCCTGTGGGGCCGGCGATTATGCGTATTTTCTCGGGCTATATGCATGATCCAGTGGATCCGCCTGATGATGGTTGGGCGATTCAACGCCTGCCCAACAATGCGCGGCTGTTCCGCTCCCGCTACATCGATGACGGCAACGATACGCGGCAGCCCACGTTTACGGAAAAATTGAAGAAGGCGGCCGACGCAACCTTTTCCAACATGGCGACACCGAATCCGTTGCTATTGGGATTGCCGTTCTAGTCATTGGCGCTAATGCGGGTTTTTCTGAAGCAAGTGGGGCATCAGGAATGTCTGAACGAAGCGGCATGAAGGCGAGGCGCTCGAAACTCGGGCGGTGGGTCGCACCGGGCGTCGCGGCCGCGATAGCCGTGGCCGCAGGGGCTTATGTCTACATAGAGCGAAGCCAGCTAAAAGATATTCAACGAAGTGCGTTGGAAGGATCGGTGGCCGTTTACTCGTACAACTTTACGCAGTACGACGTGGCGTATTCGTTGATGCCCGGCCTTCGCTGGTTCGCACGAGCGAATTCCGCCACGGGAAACAATCTGCAGTCATTCGGCTACAAGCCGGCCACGCCTGATGCTCCGATGCAGATATCGTGGCGCTATGACTCCGGTCCTCAGGAAACAGCAGAGGGAGATTACCCCTTTGTTGTGACGTTGCCGCAGCCTCGGCGGCCACCGGGCGCGGTGGTGCTGGAATTGCGTATCTATCCTGATGGCAAGGCCGCCGCGCGCTATGTCACGCGCCCGCTGGTATCGGAATTCAGTAATGTGGATCCCGCTCTTCCGGGGAATGATTGGGTGACAGGCCAATGACGAGTCGCGACAGCAGGAAGGAAATAGGCCATGCGGATTTTTGCAGGCTGTGTGTGTGATCGGGTGGAACCGCCTGATGATGGTTGGGCGATTCAACGCCTGCCCAACAATGCGCAGCTTTTCCGCTCCCGCTACATCGATGACGGCAACGATACGCGACAGCCCACGTTTACGGAAACGCCTAAGAAGGCGGCCAAAGCAACCTCATTGATCAACGAGAGATAGAGGAATGCGGGGAATCTCTGATCGGGGCGTAGTGAAGACGGGGCGTTCGAAACTCGGCCGATGGGTCGCACTGGGCGTCGCGGCGGTGATAGCCGTGGCAGCGGCGGCTTACGCCTGTGTGGAGCGGCGTTACACGGCGAATGTTCAGCGGGGCGCGTTTGAAGGCGCTGTGACGGTCTATCCGTACAACTTTACTCGCTATGACGTGGCTTATTCCGCAACACCGGGTCTTCGTATGATCGTCGACGCGAATGCCGCCGCGGGTACCGAAGCCCAGACATTTGGATATAAGCCGGAGTCGCCAGATGCGCCTTTGAATGTGCTGTGGCGCTATGCGTCGGGTCCGGATGTCACGCCTGAGGGTGTGTATCCGTTTCAGGTGACGTTGCCGCAACCTAGGCGCCCCTCTGGACAGGTGGTTCTGGAGTTGCGTTTCTATCCGGACGGAAAAGTCGCGGCGCGTTATGCCACGACGCCACTTGGACTTGCGTCTGGCAACGTAGATCCTGAACTCCCTGGGAACGATTGGGTGTCGAATCGATGATCATGTCAGAAGTCCGGATAGAGATAAACCTTGATGAAGCGGGTCATCGGAAAGTTCGATCCGTAGGAGACGGTTTTGCGTGAATTCGTCATGTGGTCCACCGACATGATCCTCTACGCCACAAAAGCCTTGGGTTTTGTGCTGCCCCTACTCTATCTTCTCGGGATCGCAGCCCACGTGCGCCCAAACCGTTTCGGAGCCCTGGGATCCGCAGCATCGCGCAAGTGGTTTGCCGTGGCCATGGTAGCCGTCTGGGCGTTTGCGGCCGTGGGTGCCCTGCTCGTCTATTACGTCGCCCGGAACTATGACCGTTGGTATGGGTATTTTCTGTTCTTTTTTCCCTACTATCTGGGACCGGCGCTGATTTTGTCCGTGATCGGCCTGTGGGTCCGGTACCGGTTGTGCAAGGGGGTAAAGGGCAATGCCTGATGTGCCGCTAAAATCCCCCGATGCTTCCGCCTCAAGTCCTCGTCGCCCTTATCGTCCTGATGCTCGCCGTCGTCATCCCGCTGTTTGCGGTGACGATCCAGCTGAGCCGTTTCATCCATTGGTCCTTCTGGGCCGACAAGACCACGCGCGGCGAGCGGCCGCATTTCACGGGGCCGGTGCTGGCGCTGATCTTCAGCACCCTGGCCGCCAGCGATTTCGTGGGCTATGAACCTTTTCTGACGATCTCGGCGATGAATCCGGTGCCGATCGAGGCCAGGGCTTACTTCACCGTTGCGATGCTGGCGCTGGCCGTCTGGTGCTGGGCCTATGGGCGGTCGATCCGGGACCGGGTGCTGCGCATGATCGGGGCCCGCGCCTCTTAGCGGCCGCCAGGGTGGACGCATGATGTCGATCTACGGTCTTCTTGCGTTGGGCGCCCTGACATTGGCCATCTGCCTGCCGTTCGCCGCGACGGCGGTACAGCTGATCCGTCTGCTGTGGTTCATCACGGGCGACAAGGAGACGCGCGGCGTGCGACCGCGCTTTACGGGGCTGGTCCTGGCGATGTTTTTCAGTTCGCTTGCGGCTACCGAACTGCTGTCCGTGGAACCCTTCCTGACCTTGTCCCACCTTAATCCAGTGCCGCAGGAGCGCCGGGTTGAATTCATGATCGCGATGCTGGCGCTGGCCCTTGCGGGCTGGATATGGGGCGGCTCGATCTGGAAGCGCCGGCCTGGCGGCTGAGGCGGCCGCTGCAAGCAGGGCGCTTACTTGGCCGCCTGCACTTCGATCTTCACCGTATTCGAGCGCACGCCGTTCGATTCGATATACACCTCGTAGACCGCCGGATCCTTGGGCAGCTGCACCTGCGCTGCAAGGTCGGTGCTGAACTGCGTGCCGACGCTGATGCCCGGGCTGATGGGAATGCCCTTGGGCGGACGCGAGCCGGGGATCTCGTCCACTTCCATGCCGGGGCGCTTGCGCGGCTTGTATTCGTAGGCCACGCCTTCATAGACCGCCTTGGTCTGCGTATTGACGGCGACGAAGCGCGGCAGCTTCTGGTTCTGCGATACGGGGATGATGCCTTGCGCGCAGACCGGAATGACCAGCGCGCCGGAAGCCTGCGGGCGCACGCGCGCCGGCGCGGCGATGTTGAGCTGGTCGTCGCTGCCATGGTTGGGCGGAATGCAGGCGTGGTCGCGCACCGTGCCGATGGGTGCGGTGGCGAACGAAGGCGGATCGATCCAGTCGGTGTTCATCGTGGTCTTCTGGGTATGAGGGGTAGGGTGCGCGGCGCTGGCGGCGCCAGACGCGGCCATGGCCATCGCGGCCGCGAGCAGCAGGGCCAGCGCCGGCGCCAGGCGGCGCCGCGCGTCAGAACGAGGGCCAGCCATTGGACATGTCCGTCTTGCGTACGGCCTGGGCGCAGCTGGCGCAGAAGCGGATGCTGACGCAGTCGCCGCCGAACATGACGCAGGAACCCACGTGGCTGGGATCGGCCTGGCTGGCGGGCAGGCCGAAGTGGCAGTGGTTGCCGAACTGGGAATAGAAATACGGACCCTTGTCGAGTTTGGACGAGTCCATGTCGGCTTCGTCCGGATGGGCCCGTACCCACTCGGGTCCGCTGGGCGTCATGCCGATCAGGTGGCCGATCTCGTGCACCAGCGTCTGCTGCAGATAATCCAGCGTGTTGGGCTCCCAGGGGCTCATCGCCGCCACGCCAAGCAGGTTGGTGCCAGGGAACGCCACGCCGCCTGCGGAGCTTTCCAGCAGCCGGACCTTCAGGATGATCTTGCCCGAGGTCGGCACGGGCACCAGGCCCGCCATGCGGATGTTCAGGCTGTCGCAGGCCTTGGGATTCGCTGGGTCGTAAGGCATCGGGGTCATGCGATCCTTGGGGATGGGGACCTGCCTGATGCCGGCCGCAGGGTCGGTGTACTCGAACAGGCATTCGACGTACCAGTCCACGCCAGGCTCGATGTGATACCACAGGAAGCTGAGGGTGCCGTCGGCGTTGACGAACTGCACCTGCTTGTCGGCCGCGCCGGGGCCGGCCGAGGCTTGCACGTAAATGGGCTGGACGGGCAGCATCGTGGCCAGCCGGTCGATGTGGCAGACGACGAGCGTATAGGGCTCGTGGTCCGGGCCCTGCGACCCGGGGTAGACGGACGCAGCCAGCCGGCGCAGGCGTTCATAGCCGTCGTCCGTGAACACGTCCATGTTGGCGTCGCCGCGCGTGCTGACCGGCGGCAATTGCACCACGTCCACGCCATGCCGCGCGTATTCCGTCGCGGTCGGCTGGAAGCCGTGGCGGCGCGCCAGCGTCTCGGGGCCGGGCAGCATGATCTCCTGGAGATACAGCCGCCTTGCGGTCTCGACTTGCTCCGTGGAGATGATCTGGTTCTTGTCGTTCACCACCTCGAACATATAGGTGTTCAGGCCCGCGGCCGGCAGGGTGATGTTGTCGACCACCTTGGTGCCGTCGGCGTCGGTCACGTAGCTGTAGGAGCGCTGGTTGGGCTCACGGTACAGCGGTTGGCGGCTTTGCTCGCGCGCGGAGTACACCGCATTGCCCGGACGCGGGCTGACCTTGACGCTGAAGCGATGCTGGCCGGCCTTGTTGAAGCGCACGCGGATCCTGGGCTTGTTGGTCTGGCGGTCCAGGCTGTCCAGCGCCTGGCCATCGTTCCAGACCTCGTCCTCTTCCTTCAGGTTGACGTACTGGAGCTTGGCGCCGCTTCTGGCCCGGTAGGCGGACGGCGTGGGCGCGCCGGCATCTGGCGTCCCGGCCGCCGCGGAGCCGCCCGCGTCCTGGCCGCCGGGCATGCCCGCGGGCCTCGCCACAGGGCCTGGCAGACTGACGCCGGCCATTTCCATGACCCGCTTGGCCATCGCGGGATAGGGCGAGTTGGCCACCGCGGGTATGTTCATGATCGCCTCCGCCACCTTGGGCAGCGTGACGTTGGATATCGTGGGCGATTGCAGGATGGCGCCGACCACGGAAGGAATCGCGGAGTTGGTCAGGCCCGGCGTGCTGAGTATCGCGCCTGCCACCGCGGGCAGATTGCCCTGGTTGACGTCCGGCATGGTCAGCAGCGAGTTCACCGCCGAGCTCAGCGCGGCGGGGCGGCCGCCCATGGCGCCCATCGCCTGGGTCATGACCGGGCCGATGGCGGACCCCACGCCGCCGCTACCGTCGGCGGTCAGGCTGGATGCCTGCGAGGCCACGTCTGACGCTTGCGTAGCCATGCCGCTGGCCTTGGACACGGCGCCCGCCGCGTCAGTCAGCGCCTGGGGCATGGATACCGCGCCGGCCAGCGCGTCGCCAGCGCCCTGTGCCATGTTCATGGTGGAGAGGCCGCCATCCATCAGCGACGGTGTTGCCATGCTGGCCAAGGATTGCGTGGCGCCGGTCGCCAGTGAAGGCGTGGCGCCGCCAGTCAGCGACGGAGCGACATTCTGCATGGCCGTCTTCGCCATGCCGCCGGCCTTGGTCATGGCGCCCGACATCAGCTCCGAGCCCGCCTTGCCCGCTGCCTGCATGGTCTTGCCGGCCATCGCGCCCAATTCCTGGACGGGCTTGAGCGCTTCGCCGGCCGTGCTCTTGGCCTGGTCCAGCATGCCGGACGCGCCATCGGCCGCCGCGGACAGACTCTTGGATACGGCAGTCGCGCCGCTGGCAAGCGCCGCGCCCGCGCTGCCCAGCAGGGAGCCTTGCGATCCAGCGGCCGCGGCTGCCGTGGGGGTTGCAGTCGCGGGAGCCGCGGCCACGGCGCCCGTCGCGCCGGCCGCATTCAGCGCCTGGCCGGAGCCGGCTTGCGCGTGCAGCTTGGCCTTGGGCCGGTGCACCAGTTCGGCAGTGACCAGCATGGGATCGCCCACTTGCGAGGACGGCAGCGCCGGCAGCGCGGCCGCGTCGCTGGCAGGCCCGATCAGGTTGTGGGATGCGCCCTTGACCGAGAACATCCCCGGCCCCTTGAACACGATGTCGCCGCCATTCATGACGATGCTGGCGCCAGCGGCCTGCAGGGTGATGCTCTGGTTTGCCAGGATCTCGATGCTGTCGGTGGTGGAGGTGACGGTGATGTCCTGGCCGGCCAGCATCTCCAGCATGTCGGTATGCGCGTGGATCGACACCGGCGATTCGGCCGAGACGGCGCGGATGCCGCCGTCCTGCACGAACAGGCTGGTGGAGCGGCCGGAGGCCGTGGCAAAGGTCTGGCGCGCGGCCACGTGGCCGTCGGCTTGCGCCGTGACGTGCAGGTTTTCGCTGGCGTGCAGGATGGCCGAGGCGGGCGTGGCGAAGTTCAGTGAGGACGGCGCGTCGATCAGCATGCGGGCGCCGTCGATGCGCTCCACTGCGTCCGTGCCGGTGCGCTCGCCGCCGCTGGCCTTGATCGCCTGCTGGCCGCCTACGCTGCCCGGATAGCGGCCGTCACCCCTGGGGTCGATGGCGCGGGTCAGCGCATCGTACTGGCTGGTGGCCGCGAGCGCGCGCGCCTGGCGCTGCGTGCCGGCGGTATCCAGGCGCTGCGCCGCATTCTGCGCGCCGCGCAGCAGCGCCAGCGCTTCCTGCGAGTCGGCCTGGGTAGAGCGTGCATCCTTGCGTGCGTTGGCGGACAGCAGCATGCCTTGCCCGGAGCGCACCACGGTCCAGGCGTCCGAACGCAGTTCGAAGCCGGTGCCGCGCCATGCGCCGCGATTGGATTCATCCGCGCCCTGTTCGACCAGATAGCCCAGACCCAGCTGCGTGGCGCCGATGGAGCTCGACAGGCGCGTGCGCATCTGCCGGGGCGTGTCGTCGAACAGCCATTGGCTGTGGCCTTCGCCGTCCAGGCCCTTGCTGTGCCAGCCGCTGAGCCTGCCGGGATGATTGGCGTCGGCGTCCTCGCCGGCGGACCAGGGCGGCAGGTCGGCGTCGTTGTACAGCTGGGCCGAGGCCACGGGCTGGTCGATGTCGCCGTCCAGGAACTCGACCAGGACCTCGGTGCCTTTGCGCGGCAGATGGTGCGCGCCCCAGTTGGGGCCGGCCTGCGCGCCTGCGACGCGCAGCCAGGTGCCGGAACTGTCGTCGCCCGGGGCATTGCCGGTGTCGTCGCCATGGCTGCGGTGCGCCAGGCCGCCCGGCAGCGGACGCGCACCGCGCTGCCAGGGGAATTGCACCTTGATGCGTAGATCGCGGCCCGAGGAAATGGGCGCGTCCTGCGCGGCCACCACCATGGCCGCCAGGCCTTCGGGCGCAGTGGGCTTGGCGCGCCAGCCGGGCGCAAGCGGCGCGGCCGCGGGCAGGGCGCCGAAGGTATTGCGGTATGAGCCGTGTTCCAGATCGGAATCGCCCAACGCCTGGGCAGCCTGGCTGCCCAGGTTGTTGGCGGCTTCGTGTTCGACGTGCAGCAGCGTGTAGCGGTTGCCGCCCATCTCGTCGACGGCCTGGCCAGGGCCCGCGGCGTAGCGGCTGTGCTGCGTCAGCGTGAAGTCATGGCCGGGCATCATCTGGCGGGCCGTGCCGCCGCCGTCAAAGCGCACCATGCGGGCTTCGTGCGTCTGCAGGCTGCGCGCAGCCGCCAGTTCCGCGCTGTCGCCGTCGGCATGGCGGCCGTGGCCGTCGTAGTCGTAGTCTTCAAGGCGGGGCACCGCGCCGGCTGCGACGTCGGACTGCGCATGCGCCGCGTGTGCGAGCAGCTTGCGATCGTCCCAGGCCAGGCGCGTCACGGCGTTGGGCCGTACCGCGCGGGACGCGCCGAAGCGCGTGATGCTGTCCTCGGTTTCGGTGGCGTCGCTGCGGTGAAAGCGCAGCGCGGCATCGGGGCAGGCCGGCCGCGCCGCGCGCGTGTCGAACACGACCAGCCGGTGCCGCGCGCCGCCCGAGGCCTCGTCTTGTTGTTCGCCCTGCTGGTGGTCGAAGCGGAAGCTCAAGCCGGCTTCGGCCAGCAGGCGTAGCACGAAGGCCAGGTCGGTTTCGCGGTACTGCGTGCGCAGCGCGCGCGGAGCGGGCGGTTCGGCGATGTCGAACGAGTAGGCCGCCTGCGGATAGTCGGCGAAGATATCGCTCAGGATGTCGGTGACCGACTTGTCCTGGAACAGAAAGCTGTCGCGGCGCAGGCCCAGGGCCGCCAGCCAGGGCGCGGCGTGCAGCCGGTAGCGCGCCAGGCCGCCGTCCGCGCCCAGCGCGTCCACGCCTTCCACCACCGCATGCCATTGGCGCCTGTTGCCGTCGGCCAGCAGCAGGCTGACGCTGATCTCGCGGCCCAGCAGGGCTTGCACATCCAGTTCGGCGGAGGACGCCAGGCAGTCCAGCGTCAGGGCAAACAGTTCGGAGACGCCTTCGCGCAGATTCATGCGCTCTACCGCGAGCGCCGCATCCAGGGGCGTGCGCACCTGCAGCATGCGGGCGTTCTGGGAGAGGGCGGCTACATCCAGGCTGCTGAACCCGGCGGGCGCTTGGGAACGGTCGGTCATGGTGCTGAGGGGCGGCCTGAGGCCGTCAGGGTAGCGAGATGGTCAGGTGCGCGGCGCGCGGGCCGATCTTGACGATGTCATGGTACGGAGCCATGGCGGTCTGCATGTCGCGGTTAAGGAAGTGGCTCATGCCCAGATAGGCCAGCAGCCCCAGCAGCGCGAACAACGCGCCGATGCTCCACAGCGGCACGTCGCGCTTGAGCGTGTGGGCGATCTTGTCGGGCAGGGGCCAGTGCGGCGCGAAGCCCGCGCGCTTGCCGCGCAGCAGCGTGATTTCATCGCCCAGCCGCGCCGTGAGATAGCCCAGCTTTTCCTGGCCCTCGATCATGTACTTGCCCTGGAAACCCAGCAGCAGGCACATATAGAACACTTCCAGCGATTGCAGGCGCGGCGCGCCCTGCGCGCGCAGGTCTTCCAGGCGCGCAAAGAAGTTCTCGCCGGCGAGCTGCTCGCCGAACAGGGTCAGTTGCAGCGGCTGCAGCATCCAGGCATCGCGGATGGAAAAGCCGGAGTTCAGCACGGTCTCGTCCACCGCGGCGCAGAACGCGTATTTGGTGGCGTAGACGTCCTCGGCCGGGATGTCCATCTTCTTCGCGCTGCGCTCGAAGTCCGCCAGGAACTGCTGCACGCGCGCCGAGAACGAGGCGGCGTCGACGGGCTCTTGGCCGCTTTTCAGCAGGAACAGCATCAGGAAGCCGTCGTACAGCAGGTCCAGCAGGGACTTCGCGGGGCGCGAGCCATAGAAATCGGCGGCTCGGGGAGGGAGCGAGGCTCCGGGCATCAGGGTGGGCGCGGCGGCGGTCATGGGCAGGCTCTAGCGGGTGACGGCGATGAGGTCCAGTTTCAGGTCGGGTATGCCCGAGGGGGCATAGATGGCGATGCTGCGCGCCTGCAGCATGCGGTCGTACAGCGAGCCGCGGGTCTGCAGGGTGAAGTAGCAGGCGCCCGGCTTGACGGGCACGGCGGGCGGAACCTGCGGCGTGTAGACGAGCTGCACGCCAGGCATGGCAGAGAGCACCAGCTTTTCCACGTCGTCGGGCGCGCCGACCTTGAAGCGCAGCGGCACGGTCTCGGCCAGTTCGCTGGCTGGCGTGGCGGCGGACACCGACAGGTAGAGCGCGGTGGTTTCGTCGAGCTTGCCGGAATCCAGCCGGCCGACGTGGAACGAGGGGCGCAGCTCTTCCAGCACGATGGAGAAGTAGCGGGTGGAGATGACGGTGTCGAGCAGGTCGCGCAGGATCTCGTCCAACTGCGCGAAGGCCGCGCCCGGCGCGTCGTGCTGATAGGCCGGCAGGTCCGCCAGCGTATGCACCTTGGAGAACGTCATGAGCGCGCCGGCCAGCCGCAGCATTTCCTGGAACAGGCGCTCGGGATGCAGCTGCGGGTTGTGGAACAGGTGCGAGAGCGCCGAATAGGCTTCGTTGCAGGTGTGCAGCAGCCAGAACGAGGCCACGTCGCCCGAACGGAACTCGATGATGTTCTTGTTCGGTTCGCGATGGAATCCATAGAGCGCGTTGACCTTGGCCTGCAGGGCGTCCAGCAGCCGGCGCAGCTGCTCGAACAGCGCGCTGCACGCCTGCACCGTGACGCTGGGGGCAACGAAACTGGTGTCCAGTTCGTAGCCGGCGCTGGCGGTGCGGCGCACGCGCGCTACAGGAATGGTCAGCAGCGCGTCGCGCGGCTCGTGCTCCGACAGCAGGCGCACGTTCTTGCGCAGGAAGGCAAGCTCGGCCGTGCTGGCGTTGGTATAGAGATCGGGCGCGGGGCTGTCCTGGTGCGCATAGCGCGCATCGAAACCCTGTTCCTGGCGCGTATCGCGATAGTTGCCGCCGATGTCCTTCATCGGATGCAGCGCCAGGTAGAACACCGCCGTGCTGGCGCCGTCCAGTCCGTCCAGCGCGACCGCGGGCGGCAGGTCGTCGTTATGGGGGGCGCTGTAGATCTCGCCGTCGGGGAAGATCGCGGATAGCTCGGTGGCGCGCAGCATGCCGTTGGCAAGCGCCGCGGCGTCGAAGCGCGCCGCGCGCAGGCCCCATGCGTAGGGATGCAGCGCGCGGCTCATTTCCGCGAGGCGGGCCTCGTGGTAGGCGTCTTGGCGTTGGAAATGCTGGGGCCGCAGAAACAGCCCCTCTCCCCACAGTATCTTCGCTGAATGGCTCACGTTTGCTGGCTCTTGCTTCTTATATGGATAGGGCGTGCATGACTGCGGCGAGACGTGGTCGGCGAGACGCGGTCGGCTAGACGCAGTTGGCTCGCGTTCAGTTCGGGCATTGCACCGAGCCGAGGCGGGCCGGGTCGAAGCCGGGTACGCCCGGCGGCAACACTATTTGTCCGGTGACCACGGTCATCGCGCAGGCATGGGCGCCCATGACGATGCCGCTGTCCTCGGCGGTCTTTACTTCGAAAACGTATTTCCAGCGCTGCGGCGCGGGCGCGTAGAACAAGCCCGCGACAGCGATGTAGGCAGCGGTTTTCGGCACTTTTTCCAGGTGCTCGTAGCGCTGTCCCGGCGTCAGTGTGACTTCGCGTGCAGCGATGATGCTGTCACCCAACGCCGCCTTTTCGGCGTCAGTATCAACCAATTGCGTGAGCGGTGCGCGCTGAAATGCCTCGGCATTCTTCAAATAGTATATTTTCGTAACCACAGCCATGGGCTGGCCGCTACTCGCATTCAAATTTTCTCCTGCGTGTATCGCCAGTTTCACATCCACAGGCGCATTCGGGTCCTTCTTCAGGCCCGTCATATCCATCACGCCGCCAGTCATTCCAGCCACCGCTCCAATCGCTGAAACCGCTGCGCAACCGCTGATTACGGGGCTTGCCGCGATGATGGCCGCCGCTGCCATGCACCGAGAAAAATAGAGATGTTTTGACATGGCTCTTTATACCGGAAGCCTGCGACAACATACAGATCACGGCACGATGAGCGAAGTTTGGCGTGGAGTTACATGAAGTAATGCACTGTAGTGCTGCGCTAACAAAAGGTTGTTGAAATACGCGGCCTTGGTTACACCCTCCTACATACCAAAAATATGCACATATCCCGGGTTCTCCTCATCGGCGCAATGATGGCCTTCCTCGCGGGCTGCGCCACGTCCCCCAAGCCGCAGACCGACGCCGAATACAAGCAGTCGATGACGCACGCCACGCAGACCTTGGCTGCCAAGGGCAACGACCAGGCGGTCGCCGAGTTCCAGGAAATCGCTTTGCTCAATCCCGCGCGCGGTGAACCGTGGTCTTACATCGCGAAGATCCGCTTCGACGAGCAGAAGTATGGCGAGGCCATCGTGGCGGCCGACGAAGCGCTGAACCGCGACCCCGAAGACTTCACCGCCAAGACCGTGCGCGCGGTGGGCGGCCTGCGCGTGGCCATGCAGTCGCTGGCCGACCTGCGCGCCAATGCGCTGCTCGCCGGCAACGCCCGTACCGATGCGGTGGCGCTGGCCGCCGCCATGCGTGAAACCCTGGGCCAGGACGTGCTGTTCCCCGAGGGCTACAAGCCGCCGCGCCCGCGCCAGCCGCGGCGCAACGACGCGCAGGGCGCGGCCGCGCAGCAGGCCAAGCCCGCCGCCAACACGGCAGCGACGCAGGCTGCGACGCCCGCAACGCCCGCTGCAAACCCCGCGGCGAACGCTGCGACGGCTCCTGCCGCCACGCCGGCCACGGCCCCCGCGGCTTCCGGCGCCGCGCCGGCCGGCCGCGCGCCGGATCCGTTCGGCAACCTCCTCAAACCCTGATCGGGCCCACGGCCTCTTCACAATGCACTTCGCTTGGAGCCCCCATGGCTAAGAAAGAAAGCGTTCAGAAAAGACTCCAGAAAGTACGTCCGCCGCGCGTGCAGCTGACCTATGACGTCGAGAAGGGCGACGCGATCGAGCAGAAGGAACTGCCGTTTGTCGTGGGCGTGGTCGGCGACTTCAGCGCGCAGTCCGAAGCCGAGCTGCCGCGCTTGAAGGACCGCAAGTTCGTCAACATCGACGTCGACAACTTCGACGACGTGATGCGCGGCCTGGAGCCGCGCGCAGCCTACCGCGTGAAGAACCGCCTGACCGACGAAGGCGGCACCTTCGGCGTGGATCTCAAGTTCCGCTCGGTCGAGGATTTCCGTCCCGAAGCCGTGGTGCAGCAGATCGAGCCGCTCAAGGAACTCCTGGACATCCGCACCAAGCTGGCCGACCTGCGCAACAAGCTGGCGGGCAACGACAAGCTGGAAGACCTGTTGGGCGAAGTGCTCAGCAGCACGGAAAAACTGCAGCAACTGACCAGCGAAGCCGGCAAGAACGGCAAGGGAGGCAGCAATGAGTAATTCCGCCGCCGCGCAGAACGTATCCGCGCCCGCCGCCGAGGCCGACTCGGGCCTGCTGGATCAGATCGTCGAACAGAGCCGCGTGGCCAAGTCCACGGCGGAACACGACCGCGCCAAGGACCTCATCGGCGAGCTGGCCCGCGAAGTCATGAAGGGCACCGTCGTGGTCTCGGACAACCTGTCCGCGATGCTAGACGCCCGCGTGGCCGAGCTGGACCGCCTGATCTCGGCCCAGCTGAGCGAAGTGATGCATGGCGCCGAGTTCCAGAAGCTGGAAAGCACCTGGCGCGGCCTGCATTACCTGTGCCAGGAGAGCAACACCGGCCCGATGCTGAAGATCAAGGTGCTCAATGTCACCAAGCGCGATCTGGTGCGCGACTTCCAGACCGCCATCGACTTCGACCAGAGCCTGATGTTCAAGAAGGTCTACGAAGAAGAGTTCGGCACGTTTGGCGGTTCGCCGTTCGGCGCGCTGCTGGGCAACTTCGAGATCACGCGCCAACCCGAGGACATGTACTTCATCGAGCAGATGTCGCACGTGGCCGCGGCCTCGCACGCGCCTTTCATCGCGTCGGCCTCGCCCGAATTGCTGGGCCTGGACAGCTTTGCCGACCTGGGCCGTCCGCGCGACCTGGCCAAGGTGTTCGACACCGTGGAATACACCAAGTGGCGCAGCTTCCGCGATTCGGAAGATTCGCGTTACGTGGGCCTGACCATGCCGCGCTTCCTGGGCCGCCTGCCCTACGACCCGAAGGAAGGCACCTCGGTGGAAGGCTTCAACTTCGTCGAGGAAGTGGACGGCACCGACCATGCCAAGTACCTGTGGTGCAACGCCGCCTGGGCCTTTGGCGCGCGCCTGACCGCGGCCTTTGCCGACTTCGGCTGGTGCGCGGCGATCCGCGGCGTGGAAGGCGGCGGCCTGGTCGAAAACCTGCCGACCCACACCTTCAAGACCGACGACGGCGAAATCGCCCTGAAGTGCCCGACGGAAATCGCCATCACCGACCGGCGCGAAAAGGAACTGAGCGACCTCGGCCTGATCCCGCTGGTGCATTGCAAGAACTCGGACTACGCCGCGTTCTTCGGCGCGCAATCGGTGCAAAAGGCCAAGAAGTACAACACCGACAGCGCCAACGCCAACGCGGTGCTGTCGGCGCAGCTGCAGTACATCTTTTCGGTATCGCGCGTGGCGCACTACCTGAAAGCCATGATGCGAGACAAGATCGGCAGCTTTGCCTCCGCGCAATCTGTCGAGAGCTTCCTGAACCGCTGGGTCTCGCAGTACGTGCTGCTGGACGACAACGCGAGCCAGGAGCAGAAGGCGCAGTTCCCCTTGCGGGAAGCATCGGTGCAGGTTGCCGAGGTGCCGGGACGTCCCGGCGTGTTCCGGGCCGTGGCGTTTTTGCGGCCTCATTTTCAGCTCGATGAGCTTTCGATTTCGTTGCGCCTGGTTGCGGAACTCCCGGCCCAAGCCCAGAAATCGTGACCACCGTCGGATTCGACGATTTTTAACCAGAGAGGCTATTAATGAAGGACATCTACGTCAAATTCGGCAACCCCGCGCTCAAGGGCGAGTCGCAGGACAAGGACCATCCGGACTGGATCGAAGTCGGATCGTGGCGCCATGAAATCATCCAGCCGCGTTCGGCTACGGCCTCCACCTCCGGTGGCCACACCGCCGAACGCACCGAGCATGGCGAGATGGTCTTCACCAAGGACCTGGACGTGGTCAGCCCGCTGCTGTACCAGCACGCATCCGGCGGCACGACGTTCGACGAAGTGACCATCGATTTCCTGCGCGCCGACGGCGAAGGCAACCGCGTCAAGTACCTGGAAATCAAGCTCAAGTACGTGATCATCTCGCGCGTGGCGCCGGAAGTCGTCAGCGAAGGCCTGCCGCACGAGTCGTTCTCGCTCAAGTACGCCGCCGTGCAGTGGAAGTACACGCAGCAGAAGGTGGGCGGCAACCAGGGCGGGAATGCCCAAGGTGCGTGGAGCCTCACCAAGAACGACAAGACGTACTCGGTCTGAACCTGACCGCATGAACGGCAAAGGCCCCGGCTGGTCCGGCGCCTTTGCTCAATGAGGCCGCGATGAAGGGATTCGAACCCAGCCTGTTCGACAAGTTGTTCGACGGCGACGGGCAGACACCGCATGCGTTGCGACGCCTGTCGGTGGAAGAAATCAAGGAAACGGTCGCGCGCGACATCGAGGCCCTGCTCAACACGCGCATGGTCTTCACCGAAGACTCGCTCAAGCGTTTCCCGAACTGCCAGCGGTCCATCCTGACCTACGGTTTGTCGGATTTTTCCGGCCTGAGCCTGGCCAGTCACTATGACCGCGAGTTCATCTGCCGGTCGCTGGAGCAGGCGATCGCCCGCCATGAGCCGCGCCTGACGCACGTGCGGGTGTTGCTGCAGGTGGACAGCCGCGCGACCTCGGTGCTGTATTTCGCGATTACCGCGATGCTGGACGTGGGGCCTGCGCATGAGCCGGTCACGTTCGACGCGACGCTGCAGCCGTCCACCTTGCAGTACTCGGTAAGCAAGGGCCGGGCCAAGGCCGCGGCGGCCGCCTGATAACAAACCATGCACGCGGGCGCCGGCGGCACGCCGCCGGCGAAGAAGGGAAAGATGGAAGAACTGCTGCCTTACTACGAACGCGAACTGGGCTTTCTGCGCGGTTCGTCGCGCGATTTTGCGCAGCGCTATCCCAAGATCGCCGCGCGGCTCGGGCTGTCTGGCGAAACCTGCGAGGATCCGCATGTCGAGCGGATGATCGAATCGTTCGCGCTGCTGGGCGCGCGCATCAACAAGAAACTGGACGACGACTATCCGGAATTCACGGAAGCGTTGTTCGAGGTCATGTACCCGCACTACTTGCGCCCGTTCCCGTCGTGCTCGGTGGCGCAGTTCGACATGGGCGGCATGGCCTCGCAGCTGACCGCGCCGGTGCGCATGGCGCGCGGCACGGAACTGAAATCGCATCCCGTGCGCGGCGTGGCCTGCCGTTTCCGTACGGCGTACGACGTGACTTTGGCGCCGGTGAGCATCCGCCAGGCCGTATTTGCGGCCACGGCCAACGCGCCATCCGCGGCCAGCCTGCCTGCGGGCGTGACGGGCCGGCTGTCGCTGACATTGGCCTGCCTGGCTGAAACCCAAAATTTCTCCACCCTGGCGGTGGACCGCTTGCGCGTCTACCTGCACGGCGAGCCCTCGTTCGTGGCTGCGCTGCGGGATTGCCTGTTCCTGCGCACCGCGGCGGCCTACCTGGAAACGCAGCCGGGCCGCTGGAATCGCATGCAGGACGTACCGCTGGCGGAGGTGGGGCTGTCCGAGGACGAAGCCCTGATCGACTTCCCGGCCAGCTCGCACCCTGCCTACCGGCTGTTGGCCGAGTACTTCGCGTTCTCCGAGAAATTCAATTTCGTGGACATCGATCTCGCGGCGCTCAGGCGCGCGGCGGGTCCGGTGCGTGAAATCACCTTGCATCTGGCCTTGAAGGGCGTGCGCGCGGATTCGAACACGGCGCGCCTGCTGGAGTCGGCCTCCGCAGACAATTTCCGGTTGGGCTGCACCCCCGTGGTCAACCTGTTCGCGCAGCGCGCCGATCCCATCCGCGTCACCCATGCGCAGGCGTCCTATCCGGTGGTGGCCGACGCGCGCCGCGCCTATGGCTACGAGATCTATTCGATCGACCGCGTGCGCCAGGTGCGGCAGAACGCGCAGGGCGATTCGGTGGTGGAGTTCCGGCCGTTCTATTCGCTGCACCATGGCGAGACGCCGGAAGGGGCTGGTCACTACTGGACGGCGCGCCGCAATGCGATGGTGGCCGAGCGCAGTCCGGGCTACGAGATGGAACTGTCCATCGTCGACATCGATTTCGATCCCTCGCTGCCGCAGACCGAGACCTTGAGCCTGGAACTGACCTGCACCAATCGCGATCTGCCTTCGCATCTGGCGGTGGGGCAGCCGGGCGGAGACTTGTTCCTGGAGGGCGGCTCGATCGCGCGCGAGATCCGCATGCTGCGCCGGCCGACGCACACCCATCGCTTCCAGCAGGGGCGGGCGGCGCATTGGCGCCTTATTTCGCATCTGGCGCTGAACCACCTGTCGCTGGTCCACAGCGGCCTGCCGGCGTTGAAAGAGACGCTGCGGCTGTATGACCTGTCGCATTCCGCGGTGGCGGCGCGCCAGATAGAAGGGCTGGTCGGCCTGGACTACAAGCCTGCCACGCACTGGATGCCCGGCGAGCCATTCGCAACCTTCGTGCGCGGCATCGAGATCCGGCTGACCATCAACGAAGACAACTTCGTCGGCACCAGCCTGCATGCCTTCGTGGCGGTGATCAACCGCTTCTTTGGCCTATACGTGCATGCCAACAGCTTCGTGCAGCTGGTCGTGCTGTCGCGCCGCGGCGCGGAAGAAATCCTACGGTGCGCTCCATGCAACGGCGACGCGATCCTAGCGTAATCGAATCGCTGCTGGCCGAGCCGCAGCGCTTCAAGTTCTTCCAGGCCGTGCGGGTGCTGGAATCGTGGTTCGCGCGGCAGGAAGGCAGCCGCGCGCGCAATGCGGTGCCTGCGCACCTGCGCTTCCTGAATTCGTCTTCGCTGGGCTTTCCCGCCAGCGAGATCGCCGCGCTGACAGCCTATGACAAGCAGGGCCAGGCGCTGGAAGACACCGAAGCGCGGCTGGCGGCGCTGGCTGCCGGCAACCTGGGGCGGGTGGAGATCGAGCCAGCCTTCTTTGGCCTGTTGGGCGCGCAGGGCGCCATGCCGTTGCACTACACCGAGATCCTGAGCACGCGCGAGAGCTCGCGGCGCGACCGCGGCGCACGCGCCTTCTTCGACATCTTCTCAAACCGGGCGGCGGCGCTGTTCTATGCGGCCTGGAAGAAGTACCGCATGCCCGTGCGGCACGAGACCGAACAGGACCATCACTATCTGCCACTGCTGCTGGCGCTGGGCGGCATCGGCCATCCAGCGCTGCGCGACCGCCTGCAGTCAGGGCAGGGCCGGGTGTTCGACGAATCGCTGGCGCACTATGCCGCGGCCGCGCGCCAGCGGCCGGTATCGGCGGCCTACCTGCAGCGCGTGCTGGCGGATTACTTCCAGGTGCCGCTGCGGGTGGAGCAGTTCGTCGGGCGTTGGTATCACGTGCCGCCGCAGAACCGCACGCAGCTGGGCATGCCCGGCGCGGTGCTGGGCGTGTCGGCCATGGCCGGCGACCGCATCTGGCAGCGCGACATGCGCATCCGGCTGTGGATCGGCCCTTTGTCCAAGGACGCTTTCACTGATTTCCTGCCCGGCGGTGCGCGCGCTCAGGCGCTGGAGAAACTCCTGACCATGTTCGGCGGCATGAGCTTCGAGTACGAAGTGCGGCTGGTGATGGCCAAGGAAGACGTGGGCGGCAGCGTGCTGGGCGAAGGCGGCGGCGCGCGCCTGGGCTGGAACTCCTTTCTTTGCACCGAGCCGGTGGCGTCGGACCGCGATGACGCCAGCTACGAATTGCACACCATCCATTGAGACTAGACGACCTGGAATATGGCCACACCCTTGAAGACCCTGATTGGAAAGCTCAACCAGACCTGCCGCCAGGCGGCCGAGCGCGCCGCCAGCCTGTGCATGGCCCAGGGGCACTATGAGGTGGACCTGGAGCACCTGTTCCTGGCGCTGCTGGAAAAGCCCGCCAGCGATTTCAGCATCGTGGCGCGGCGCAGCGGTATCGAGGCTTCGGTGCTGGAAGCGGACCTGAATGCCGAGATCCGCGGCTTCAAGAATGGCAACACGCGCACGCCGGTGTTCTCGCCGCATCTGCCGCGGTTGTTCGAACATGGCTGGCTGATCGCTTCGCTGGACACGCACACCACGCGCATCCGCTCCGGCCATCTGCTGCTGGCCCTGCTGACCGAGCCCGACCTGGCCCAGTTGGCGCGCCGCGGGTCGCGTTTGTTCGAATCGTTCAGGCTGGATGAACTGAAGCATGATTTCACCGCGTTGACGGCCGGCTCGGAAGAGGCGGGCCAGTCGGTGGCGTTGGGCGACAGTCCGGCGGGCGACGCAGGGCAGGATGGCGCGGCTCCCGCTGCCGGCCTCTCCAAGACGCCGGCGCTGGACCAATACACCGCCAACCTGACCGAGCGCGCGCGCGAAGGCAAGATTGATCCGGTGATCGGCCGCGATGCCGAGATCCGCCAGATGATCGACATCCTGACGCGCCGCCGCCAGAACAATCCCATCCTGACCGGCGAGGCTGGCGTGGGCAAGACCGCGGTGGTCGAGGGGCTGGCGCTGCGCATCGTGGCGGGCGACGTGCCGCCGGCGCTGGCGGGCGTGGCGTTGCGCACGCTGGATATGGGCCTCTTGCAGGCCGGCGCCAGCGTCAAGGGCGAATTCGAGAACCGCCTGAAGAACGTGATCGACGAGGTCAAGCAGAGCTCCACGCCCATCATCCTGTTCATCGACGAAGCCCACACCATGATAGGCGCGGGCGGGCAGGCCGGGCAGAACGATGCGGCCAACCTGCTCAAGCCGGCATTGGCCCGCGGCGAGCTGCGCACCATCGCCGCCACCACCTGGAGCGAGTACAAGAAGTACTTCGAGAAGGACGCCGCGCTGGCGCGCCGCTTCCAGGTCGTGAAGGTGGAAGAACCCAGCGAGGAGCTGGCCGCGAGCATGCTGCGCGGCATCGCGCCGCTGATGGAACAGCATTTCGGCGTGCGCGTGCTGGATGAGGCCATCGTGGCCGCGGCGCGCTTGTCGCACCGCTATATCAGCGGCCGCCAACTGCCGGACAAGGCCGTCAGCGTGCTGGATACGGCCTGCGCGCGCGTGGCCCTGGGCCGCAGCGCTACGCCGGCGCTGATCGACGACGCGCGTCATCGCCTCGCGCGCCTTGAGACCGAGCGCGCCGCCTTGCGCCGCGAAGCCGCGGCGGGCGCGGCGCAATCCGCGCGCCTGCGCGAGCTGGATCAGGAAATGGACGCCACGCGTGCCGCATTGACGGAAGCGGAATCGCGGCTGGCGCAGGAAAGCGAGCTGGTCAGGCAGATCCACGCGCTGCGCGAGGAATTGGAGGCGGCGGGTGTGGAAGCCGCGCCGGAGCCCGCCGGCAAGCGCCGCTCGGGCAAGGCGGCCGAGCCAGCCGCCACGCCAGGACAGGCGCAATTGGCCGAACTGCAACAGCAACTACGCGCCTTGCAGGGCGAGGCGCCGCTGGTGCCGGCCTTCGTGGACGCGCAGGTCATCGCCGAGATCGTGTCCGCCTGGACCGGCATCCCGCTGGGCCGCATGGTCAATGACGAAATCCGTACGGTGCTGGAACTGCAGCCCTTGCTGGCCGAACGCGTCATCGGCCAGGACCATGCCTTGCACGCCATTGCGCAACGCGTGCGCACCGCGCGCGCCGGCCTGGAAGACCCCAACAAGCCCAAGGGCGTGTTCCTCTTCATTGGCCCGTCGGGCGTGGGCAAGACCGAAACCGCGCTGGCCGTGGCCGACATGCTGTATGGCGGCGAACGCAAGCTGGTCACCATCAATATGAGCGAGTACCAGGAGGCCCACAGCGTATCGGGCCTGAAGGGCTCGCCGCCGGGCTACGTGGGCTACGGCGAGGGTGGCGTGCTGACCGAGGCGGTGCGCCGCCAGCCCTACAGCGTGGTGCTCCTGGACGAGATCGAAAAAGCCCATCCCGACGTGCTGGAGCTGTTCTTCCAGGTGTTCGACAAGGGCGTGATGGACGACGCGGAAGGCCGCGAGATCGATTTCCGCAACACGCTCATCATCCTGACCTCCAACGTCGGATCGTCGGCCATCATGCAGGCCTGCCTGAACAAGAGCGCCGAGGAACGGCCCGACCCCGAGGCCTTGCAGGAACTGTTGGCGCCGCAGCTGTACAAGGCCTTCAAGCCCGCCTTCCTGGGCCGCATGAAGACCATCGCCTACTACCCGGTGGACGACGACGCGCTGGCCCGCATCATCGCACTGAAGCTCGGCCGCATCGCGCAGCGCGTCCAGGCCAACCACCGCGCCGTGTTCGAATGGGACGAGGCGCTGGTGGAGGCCGTGCTGGCGCGCTGCACCGAGGTGGATACCGGCGCGCGCAACGTCGACCACATCCTGAACGGCACGCTGTTGCCGCAGATCGCTGAACAGGTGCTGGGCCGCATGGCGCAGGGCGAGGCCATCGCCCGCATCCGCGTGACCGCCGGCAAGAACGGCGATTTCCGTTATCGCCTTGCCTGACGCCGGAGCCCGACATGCCCATGGATAATGCCGGCCTTTCCCGAATGTCGATCGCGTCGGTAGACCAGGCCAACCGTTTGCTGGACCTGCGCACGCCGCTGGGCGCGAACCGGCTCGTCGCGGAAACGCTGTCCGCCACGGAAACCCTGTCGGACGGCGCGTTCCGGCTGGAACTGACGGCGCTGTCGGACGATGCCGGCATCCCCTTGTCTGAACTGTTGGGCAAGCCGGCGACGCTGCGTCTGCAGACCGCGCTGGGCCGCGAACAGCCCCGTGTCTGGAATGGCTACATCATGGCGGCCGAGTTCCAGGGCGCCAACGGCGGCCTGGCGCGCTATGGGCTGACGCTGGAGCCCTGGCTCGCCTTTCTGCGCGCGCGCCGCGACAGCTTCGCCTATCAGGACAAGACGGTCATTGAGATCGTCGACAGCGTCTTCGGCGACTACAAGGACCAGGGGGGGCTGGCGCTGCAATGGCGTTGGGTCGTGAAGGACCGCGCCGCCTACCCCAAGCGCAGCCTCACCGTGCAGTACCGCGAAACCGATCATGCCTTCGTCGAGCGCCTGCTGGCTGAAGAGGGCCTGTTCTACTGGGTTGAGCACGAGGCCGGCGAAGGCGACGGCAGCCATACGTTGATCATTGCCGACCACAACGGCGCCTTCCAGCCCGGCCCGCAGGCCAGCGTGCGCTTTGCGCGCGCCGACGTCACGGAGACCGAGGACAGCATCCAGCAATGGAGCCGGCGCGCGCGCTGGCAGACCAATGCGGTGCGCATGGCCAGCTGGGACTACCGCAGCGCCCAGGCCAGGCCGGTGGCGGCGCAGGTCGATGGCGGCGCCGCGAAGGGCGCGATGGATCTGGTCGTCAACGACTATCCCGGCCAGTACGCCTACGAGGACAGCGCGCAGGGCGAGCGCCTGGCGCACATCGCGCTGGCCGCGCTGCGCGCGGGTCAGGATAGCTGCGAAGGCGCGGGCACCGTGCGCACGCTGGCGCCGGGCCAGCGCTTCGAGCTGACCGGGCACTACCAGCAGGGCGGGGCCGCCTATGTGGCGATCACCGTGCGGCACGAGGCCCGCAACAACTTCGACGAGGACCTGGGCCGCGCCGTGCGCGACGCGCTGGGCGAGACCGGTCCGCAGGCAGCCGACGCCGACTTCTACCGCAATACCTTTACCTGCATCGGCATCGACACGGAATTCCGCAAGGCCACGCGCGACGGGCACGGCGAGCGCCTGCATCCGCGGCCCACCGTGTACGGCGCGCAGACCGCGCTGGTGGTGGGCGCCGAGGCGCCGGTGCATACCGACCGCGACCACCGCGTCAAGGTCCAGTTCCATTGGCAGCGCGGCAAGGCCTCCAGCAGCCGCCTGGAACATCCTTCGGGTGACGAGAACGCGCCCGCCAAGGACGAACTTGGCACGTGGGTGCGGGTGGCGGAGTCCGTGGCGGGCGGCGACTGGGGCGGGAATTTCGTGCCGCGCGTCGGCCAGGAAGTGCTGGTCGAGTTCCTGCACGGCGACATCGACCGCCCCGTGGTGGTGGGCGCGCTCTACAACGGCGCAGGCGCCGAGGACGCCGCGCACAACCAGGTGCAGGGCGGCGCCGCCAACGCCACCGGCAACGCGCCCGCCTGGTTCGCGGGCGGCGCCGACGGCCATGCGCACAATGTGGTGATGTCCGGCTTCAAGACGCAGGCGCTGGCCAGCAGCGGCCAGGGCACCGGCGGCTACAACCAGCTGGTGCATGACGACACGCCCGGACAGTCGCGCCTGACGGCGTCGACCACGCAGGCCGAAAGCCGCCTGAACCTGGGCCATATCAAGCAGCAGCGCGACAACGAAAGACTGCAGGACCTGGGTCACGGTGCGGAACTGTCGACTCGCGAGGCCGTGGCGGTGCGCGGCGGTTCCGGGCTATTGATCAGCGCCGACCTGCGCGGGAACGCCGAGGGCGCGCTGCTGGACAGCTCGGAAGCGGCCAAGCAGATTGAGCGGGCGACGCGTTCAGCGGAGGAACTGGCGCAAGCGGCAACGCGCCAGAAGGCCGTGTTGGAAGGCGATCCGCAAACGCTGCCGGCGCAGGACGCCCTGAAGCACGTCCTGGAGGTGATCGACGCCAAGCAGGACGCGCCCGAGGGCAAGCCAGTTGCCGCCTACAGCGAACCGCAGCTCCAGGTGAGCGCGCCCAGCGGCATCGGCCAATACACACCCGCCGACGCATTCCTGGCGGCCGGCGCGACGCTGTCGCAGGTGGCGCCGGACGTCAACTGGATCAGCAGCGCCAACCTGGCGGTAGGGGTAGTCGGCGGCGCGGTGTTGTTCACGCTGGGCCGCAAGGCGTCTGGCGACAGCCCGGTGCAAGGCCAGGGACTGCTGCTGCATGCGGCGGGCGGCAAGCTGCGCTTGCATAGCCAGGACGCCAAGATGACGCTGTCCGCTGAAAAGGCGGTGACCTTTGCCTCGGCGCAAGCTGCCGTGAAGGTGCAGGCCGCCAAACGCGTCTTGGCGACCGCGGGCGGCGCCTATTTGCGGGTGGAAGGCGGCGGGATCCAGCTGCACGCGCCGGGGAAGGTTGAGTTGAAGGCGGGTGTGCATAACTGGGCGGGGCCGCAAAGCGCGCCCTTGCAGCTGGGGCTGCCGGAGGGCGACTTCGAAGGATGCCAGCTGAGAATGCAGAGCGCGGCGGCTTCGGGCGCGGCGGCGGTTGAACTGTAGCGGCCAGGGGCGGACAGATATGGGGCCATTCACATCGGACATTCAACTGGGAGAGGCGCTGCAACGGCTGGCGGCGTCCCATGGGGAGTCGCGCTGCTGCTTGCTGCTTGATCCGCTGTTGCGGCCGCCTGAGGAAGATTCCGAATGGCTGGGCCTGGCCGATGAACTCGATGCGCGGACCACTTCGGTCCGGCTTGCGCATCGGAATGTCGATTCCAAGGCTTGGCCGCGGCTCGTATCGCTGGATCTGGCGCGCGCCTGCGACGCCGATATCAGCCGGGTGGCGGCAGGCATGGCGATCCGGGATTGGACGCCGGAATCCTTGCGGCTAGGCCTGGGGCGCCGCATCGGCGGCTGGATGTTTGGCGCAACGGATGCTGCGGCCTTGGCGCACCACCTGGGCCGGGCCATGCTGCAATCGCGGCCGGATGGAGGCCGCTCCCTGTTGCGCTTGCAGGATCCCGCTGTCCTGGATCTGGTATGGAACCTGGCGACTCCAGGGCAGCGCCAGGCATTGCTGGGGCCGATGCACCTGTGGGTGACGGTCGACCGGTGGGCGCGCCTGGCAAGCTATGGCAACGGCGCTGAGCCGGTGCCCGGCCTTCGGGATATCGGTCCGCTTCAGTTCGACTCAGACCAATGGAGCCGCATTGAGACCTCTGCCGCCATCAACCGCGCGTGGCGCGTGGTGGCTGGACAGGCTGCGGCCATTTCAGACGAAACATTGGCGCAGGCGGCGGCATGCGTGCGGCGCGGGGCGGCCAGGGGCTTGCTGGACCCGCGCGACTGGGAGGCCATGGCCATCCGCGCGCTGACGGCGCACCCTGCATTCGATCAGCATCCCAGGCTGGCCGCGCTACTGGATGCCCGCGAGCCGGATGTCGGCTTTGCCAGGCTCGTCATGGATTTGACCGAGGCGGACTGGACGGCGATCGCCCGCGATTGCCGGCAGTCGCGCCCGGCGCATCACCAAGTTAGGGAAGAAGAATGAGTACGGCTTGCAATGTGTGCAAGGCAGGCGGCCTGCCGATACTGCCGACGCGTTACGCCGTGGTGCCCGCGGGGTTTCCGGCGCATGCGCTGGACGGCGTAAGCGGCGAACGCGTGAAGGACGTGCCGCTGGATAGCGAACAGTACAAGTACGTGACCCGCACGCTGCGCATGGGCTTTCTCTACCTGTTCTACGAGAAAGGCCCGCAGGGCGCCAACTACTGGGAAGTCTATTCCGTGACGGCCGACGGCATGCTCTGGCGTTGCGACGACGCGGACAGCGCCCGGTTGCAGCCCGCGATGAAATGCGCGAACCAGGGGCACAATGGGCTGCGCATGCATTACATCGTGATAGAGAAGCCAGCGCAGTGCGGCAAGGTGTGGCTGGCCTATAGCGAACATAAATGGAGCCCGCAGACCCGCGCTCGCTATGAAAAGCAGGAGCACCGCGCATCGCGGATGCAGGCGATCGAGCCCGCCGTCTGGGCGCAGGGCCGCTGCGAGGCCAAGAATCACCAATCCATACTGGCCGTCGAGTCGAACTTCAAGAAGATCCTGGAATACGGAGACCACCAGTTCAGCGGTTTGACGGGCGAGCCGCCCTGGCTTCCGTACACCGGCCTCGATCGCCAGCGCAAGTTGAGCAATGTCGACGGGTCTTTCGACGAAACAACGCTGAAAGAGCAATTCACGAAGACGCCCTGGTATCCGCGCAACCGGCCGCTCGGCGGCCTTGTGGATAAGACGCTTGAGCTTTTGCTGGCGCAGATGCTGGATAAATGCGGCGATCCCACGATGGGCGTCAGCTATTGGCCGATGAGCTTGGCGCTGTGGGACGCCATCGGCATCGCCGACGAGCTCAACGGATACTGCAATGACGCGCTGGGCGCGATGGCGCGGTATGGCGAGGAACGCGCGTTGCAGATTACCGCGGCCAGCAACATCGAAGGCGCCAAGGCGGCGCTGGAGAACAAGGCCGACGACGCCGCAAGGCGCACGGCCGAGGCCGTGCAACTGGGGCAGCGGGGCGGCAACCGGCACTACGAGGTGATGCGCCGCAACCAGGTCATCAATCAGCACGTGCCGGACATGAAGGGCAAGCAGGCATTCGCCGGGCTGGAGAACGAGCGGTCCAATGGCGTGATAACGGACGCCGAGTACCACAGCCGCCGTCGCGTGCTGCTGGACCAGTATGTCCCGGCGGCCAATAGGGCGCAGGCAGAGGCGGATTTCAACGCCTATGACGCGGAGATCGTGCAGGCGGACGAGACGCGCGCCCGGAATCTGGAAAATTATCGCAAGGACCAGGTCGCGCATGCCTGGGATCGCTACACCGACAATGTCGATTGGGACAAGCTGAATCGCTTCAAGAGCAACTACGAGAAGTTCCAGGAGATGGCGACTACGCTGGCAAATACCAGGACAGTGGAACTCATCAAATGGCTGGAATGGGGCCTTCTGTTCGATACGCTGGAGGACTATAGCGAGGAAGTCGAGGATGACGGCCACGAGTTCATTGAAGTGGTCGGCGACCTGATCGAAGGCATCGGATCCAGCGCGGCGGGAGCCCAGTATCTCAAAACCTTGGTGGAAGAACGGCGTGACGCAGGGGACAGGAAGTCCCTGTTCTGGCGCGCAATCGCCGCAAACCAGAAGCAGCTCAAGCCTGCGGTGACGAGCGCCCTCGATGAAGCCGTGAAGGGCAAGGAAACGCCATTGCCTACGGGTCTCGGTGTCGTCGAACGAGTGCTCAGCAACCTGAAAACCTTCTCGGGGTATTACAAGAGGGCGGTGTCCCTGGTTGGTGAAAGCAAGGTGGAAAAGCTGGGGCCATTGCCGCGCGCTTTGAAAAATGCCGGCATCGACAAGCTGATGATGACGGTGGGCGATACGGCTTTCCGCTGGTTGCAGCTGAACCGCGTAAGCGATTTCGTCGGTGAGAAGATCGTCCAGAATCTCTTTTTGTTGTCCACGGGCATCAGCGACGCCGACGCCTTGGCGCTGGTGAGAGAACAGGCCCGGTCCGAAGGCGTGGCGCGTCAGGTCGCGCTACAGCGATTGCGGACTGCGCGCACTTTCCTGGAAGCCAACGAGGCCATCGCCAAGGAACCCAGCCACAAAGTGCTGCGGGACATGTGGGGCAAGATGCGGCCGGCTACTGGGCGCAACGGGGCTACCACCATGCGCATTACGGTGGTGGTGGGATTGATTGAAATTTGGAACTTCAAGAAGCTCATTTCGGCGACCGACAAGACGGCTACGACCTATGCAAAGCTGGTCGCGTCTACGGCCACCTTGAGCGCCGCCGTGATTGATATCGCTATCGTGCCGTATCAATTGGCGGGGAAAAAAGCATACGGATTCCAGAAATGGAAATTGGTCGGGGGGATGTTGGGCGCCGGCGCGAGTTTTATCGGTGCATCCATAGATTTCAACGAAGCCATGGAGCGCAGGGAAAAGAAGCAGTACACGCTGATGGTGCTGGTCGGCATCAAGTCGGCCATAGGCTTTGTCGCAGGCGGGGCCGCGGTGATCACGGCAATATCGACTTCTGCCTCGTTGCTGAAGATCGTGGGACGGCGCGCAGGTATGAATGTGATGGTGGTGGCTGTGGATGTGGTTGCGTCGCGGATGGCGATAGCTTCATTCGCTCGTGTGCTTGGTATCCTGGTGGGCTGGGAGATCGCGATAGTGTTGGTGGGTATTCAGCTGCTGGTCTGGTACTTCACGCCGAATGCACTGGAAGAGTGGTGTGAAACCAGCGCGTTTGGCCGTCGTACTTTCGGCAAACCTCAGGACGAACCGAAGAAGCAGGAGGAAGGCTTCGTCGCTGCTCTTGCTGATGTGACGTGATTTGATGTGAGGAATGGAATGACCAATGAGCTCAATGGAAATGTCCGAAAGATCTCCGGAAAGATCACGGAGCTGAAGAAGTCCCGTCGTAATCGGGACTTTGTCCTGAGCCAGATTGGCGGTGACGTCGGAGCGTCCGCGGTATCCGCCGCGCTGGCAGGCATGGGAGGGGCGGGTATCGCGATTGCCTCGATCGATAGTTCGGAGAGCGCCGACTTCGTGGAGTTTTCACTGAACGGCGAACCCGTTCAGGGTTGGTTCTGGCGCTTCCCCTTTCAAGAAGGGGACGACGTGGAGCTGGTCGCCGAACGTGGCGAGGGCGCCTGGAGCGCCTATGGCGTCAGGCGCGAATCGGATTCCTTGGTGGCGGTGTATCCCCACTGCTTTGAAGGGCGCAGATCCCACTATCTGTCCACGTTCCGGTTCTGGGGCATCATCGTCGCGGTGATTTTTGGATTCATGATGTGCCTGGATGCGGTGTTTGCCTTGTTCAAAGGCAAGTTCAGCATCGCGGGGCAGCTTGAGGCCTATGGCATTTATGCCATGTACCTGTTGCCGGCCTTGCTCGTCGTGTTCGGCTTCCTGGCCTGGCGGGCGGGGCGCAAGACGGAAGGCTTCGCGCATGTCGCGGAAATGATCTTCAAGGGATTCGGTTGGAGCAATCCCACTGGGATCAATCTGCGCGCAATATCCAAAACAAAGCGGCGGCAGGGCGATGGCAAGGACTACGGCCTGCGCTATTTCAGATACTGACGAGGGAAATGCCCTGAAGAAATTGCGCAGGCCTATCCACGGGCTGATACCGGTCGCGCCGCAACCGAGCCGGCGAGTTCTGGAGCGTTGAATGGATTACACGGGGTTGATACGCAAATTCCCCAACGACCGGCCGCTTGGGGACTTCGACCGCGAACACCGCTTGCAGCAGAAGAAACGGCTGGACGTACCGCTGGCGGCCGAGGGCTGCGTGGTGAAGATGAATTCCAATGCTTTGGTCTTGGTGGACCGCTGGTACGCCTACCGGGGCATGCTGGCGCTGATGGGGCTTGTCGGCGTGGCCTTCGGCGTGGGCATGATCCGGGAGTTGGCTTGGGCCCTGGTGGACGGGCTGCCCAATGAGAACGGGCTTTGGACGGCGGTTTTCATCAGCATGGCGATGGGCGCTGCGTTGGCGGCGGCGGGCGCTTGGGTCGCGGGCAAGGAGATGTTCCGGTGGACCTACTATCCCATCGCCTTGGACCGCAAGCACAAGCTGGTACACGTGTTCCGGCTGGACGGAACGGTGCTGACGGCGAAGTGGAACAAGCTCTACTTCACGCTTGGAGGAGGGGTCGACGGGTTTCAGCACCGGACCTGGGATGTCCGCGGCCTGATCCTGGATCCGGACGGCGTGACGGTCAGGGAGACATTCGCGTTCAGCTCGGTCACGTACCGGGCCGAAGATGCCTATTCCCATTGGGAGTTTCTGCGCCGCTACATGGAGGACGGGCCGCAAGTCGTGCAGGACGCGGTCTTGCATTGCGTGCCGGCCGACGGCAAGCCGGAGACCTTCGCCCTATCCAGGCAGCGCGCCTTTGCCGAGGATGCGCAAGGTCCTGGCATCCTGTCCCTGCTGATGATGCCGTTCAATCTTCTCCACGCCATCATGCGCTGGGCGGTGATGCACACCAGCAAGGTGCCGACGTTTCCGCCGGAAATCGAGGCCACGCTGCAGCCAGAGCCGGAGGACGAGTATGTGCAAGATGCCTCGATGAATCCCGCGTACTCGCGCTAGGGGATTTCATCGGGCGGCGCGGCCGCCCGGATTTGCGCTAGGATTACCCCGACCTTTCCGCCCCTCCCCCTGGAGCCCCCCGCATGACCGACCTCAGCGCCTTTCCCATCACCAAGAAGTGGCCCGCCCGGCACCCCGACCGCATCCAGTTGTATTCGCTGCCCACGCCCAACGGCGTGAAGGTGTCGATCCTGCTGGAGGAAACCGGGCTGCCCTACGAGGTCCACCGGGTCAGCTTCGACGCCAAAGACCAGTTTTCGCCCGAATTCCTGTCGCTCAGCCCGAACAACAAGATCCCGGCCATCCTCGATCCCAACGGCCCCGAAGGTAAGCCGCTGGGCCTGTTCGAGTCCGGCGCCATCCTGATCTACCTGGCCAGCAAGGCGGGCAAGTTCCTGCCGGCGGACACGGCGGGGCGCTATGAGACGCTGCAATGGGTCATGTTCCAGATGGGCGGCATCGGCCCGATGTTCGGCCAGTTGGGCTTCTTCCACAAGTTTGCGGGCAAGGACTACGAAGACAAGCGTCCGCGCGACCGCTACGCGGAGGAGTCCAAGCGCCTCTTGAACGTGCTGGACCAGCGCCTGGAAGGCCGCGACTGGGTGATGGGCGACGAGTACACCATCGCCGACATCGCTATCCTGCCCTGGGTGCGCAACCTGGTGGGTTTCTACGGCGCGGGCGACCTGGTGGAGTTCTCGCGCTTCAAGAATGTCGCCCGGGTGCTGGAAGCCTTCGTGGCCCGTCCGGCGGTGGCCCGGGGCCTGACGATACCGGCGTAGGCGATGCAGGCTGCGCGGCCGCCGTCAGGGCGGCTGCGGGCCTCGGCAAGCCCGCAGCCGGCGGGCTTGCGGCAAATCAAACAAGCCCGCAAGTTATATGCTTTTCGGTCATTAACTTATTACTGAAAGGCGTAAGCTTCCTCCATAAGCTGGACAGGCCGTACGAACACCCCGACGTGCATGCTGCCCAGCGTGCAACGGAGGGCAGTAATGAAGAGGATCGGGATCAAGGTCGCGGTGGGTCTGCTGGCGGCTGCGGGCCTGGCCATCGGCGGCGCGCAGCTGCTGACGGCAAATCGCAAGGCCGACGTGGCGGCGTCCGTCGACATCAACGACAGGCGGCTGGCCGAAGCCGGCGCCTACATTGCGCGCACGGGCGATTGCGTGGCCTGTCACAGCGTGCCCAATGGCAAGCCCTTCGCGGGCGGCCTGGCGATGCAGACGCCGGTGGGCACCATCTATTCGTCGAACATCACGCCCGACAAGCAGACGGGCATCGGCGGCTATAGCTACGCGGATTTCAAGAACGCGGTGCAGCACGGCATCCGCAAGGACGGCACGCCCCTGTATCCGGCCATGCCGTATCCCTCGTACGCCATCATGCCGGACACTGACGTCCAGGCGCTGTACGCCTACTTCATGTCGCAGGTCGAACCGGTCAACCAACCCAGCGCGGATTCCACGATTCCGTGGCCGCTGAACATGCGTTGGCCCATGGCCTGGTGGCAACTGCTGTTCGCGGGCAAGCGCGAGTTCGCGGCCCCGGCCGGCGCCGATGAAAAGCTGGTGCGCGGCGCCTATCTGGTCGAAGGCCCCGGCCATTGCGGCGCCTGCCACACGCCGCGCGGCCTGGCCTACCAGGAGCAGGCGCTGTCCCTGGCGGACGGCGACGCCTTCCTGTCGGGCGCCGTGATCGACGGCTGGCGCGCCAAGAGCCTGCGCGGCGAGGCCCAGGGCCTGCAATCCTGGAGCGCGCAGGACATCGAGCTGTTCCTGAAGACCGGCCGCACCGACAAGGTGGCGGCATTCGGCGCGATGGCCGACGTGGTCGAGCACAGCACCCGCCATTTCACCGATGGCGACCTCGCCAGCATCGCGGCCTACCTGAAACAATTGCCCGCGGCCGGCGGCAAGCTCGCCGCCTTCCCGCCCAAGGCCGACGGCACCACCGCGTCCCTGCGCGACGGCCGCTACGATTCGCGCGGCGCGGTCATCTACATGGAGCAATGCGTCGTGTGCCATCGCGCCGACGGGCAGGGCATGCCGCGCATCTTCCCGGCGCTGGCCGGCAATTCGGCGGTGTTTGCGCAGAACCCGCAATCCATCATCCAGATCACGCTGGAGGGCGGCAGAATGCCGTCCAACGACATGGATGCCATGACGTTCGCGATGCCGGGCTTCAAGCATCTGAGCGACCGCGATATCACGGACGTGATCAATTTAATCCGCACCGGTTGGACCAACCAGGCGCCCGCGATCGGCGAGAAGGATGTCGCGCATATCCGCGAATTCCTGGCCAGCAAGAAGCCGAACATCGGCGGAGGCAAGCATGAGTAAGCACATCAGGATCGCCGCCCTGCTGGCGGCAGCGGTCGCCGTGGGCGGCTGGACGGCCGCCACTGCCGAACCCGAGGCCGCGGCACCAGGCGCGCGCAGTACCTTTCCGGTGCTCGACAAGGACGGCAAGCGGCTGCCGGACTACACCATCCCGCCCGACACCCAGATCGCCGCGCAGCCCAACGCCGAGCAGATCAACTACGGCAAGCGCCTGCTGACCGAGACGCGTCGGCTGTTGCCGCAGAACACGGGCGCCAGCCTGAACTGCAACAGCTGCCATGTGCAGGGCGGCAAGAAGCCCCTGGGCGCGCCTTACATCAACACGGTCAATTCGTTCCCGCAGTTCAATCCGCGCGCCAACCGGGTGGTGACGCTGGAGGACCGCATCAACGGCTGCTTCATGCGTTCGATGAACGGCAAGCCGCTGGAAAAGGACTCGGCCGAGATGAAGGCCATGATCGCCTACATGAAGTGGCTGGCCCAGGATGTGCCGCACGGCGCAAAGGTGCAGATCGAGAACGCCTGGCCGATAGACACCAGGCTGGTGCCCGACCCGGTGCGCGGCAAGAGCCTGTACGCGGCCCAATGCGCGTCCTGCCACGGCGCCAACGGCGAAGGCAAGCGCGACCGTTCCGGCGACATTGCGTTCCCGCCCCTGTGGGGCGAAGAGTCCTTCAACATCGGCGCGGGCCTGGCGCGCACCTACAAGGCGGCTGCCTTCATCCGCAACAGCATGCCGATGGGCTTGAATACGCATGGCAGCTGGGGCGAGGGCGGTGTGCTGTCCGACCAGGATGCGGTGGACGTGGCCGAGTACTTCACGCACATGCCACGCCCCGACTTCGCCGGCAAGGACAAGGACTGGCCGCAGGGCAAGAAGCCGAAGGACGCGCGCTACTGAAGCGTTGCGGCCCAGCCTCTACAATCGGCCCTGTCATCCCTTACGGAAAGCCGGGGCCGCCCATGGAACTGCGCCAACTGCGTTACTTCGTCCGCGTCGTGGAGGCGGGCAGCATCGGCCGCGCCGCCCAGTCCATCGGCATGGTGACGTCGGCGCTCAGCCAGCAGATCAGCCGGCTGGAGGGCGAGCTGTCGACGCGGCTGCTGCGGCGCAGCGCCAGCGGCGTGGAGCCCACCGATGCGGGCCTGGCGTTCTTCCGCCAGGCGCAACTGGCGCTGCGCCACGCCGACGATGCCGTGCACGCGGCGCAGCAGGCCAGGCTGGCGGGCCACGTCAGCGTGGGCCTGCCTTCCACCACCGCCGCCATCCTCGGCGCGCCCTTCGTGCAGGCCATGAACGAGCGCTATCCCGACATCCGCCTGCATCTGGTCGAGGCGCTGTCGGGCCATCTGAGCGACATGCTCAATGGCCGCATGCTGGACCTGGCCATCGTGTTCCAGGCCGAATCCGCGCGCCGCTTGCGCGTGACGCCCTTGCTGGACGAGCCGCTGTTCCTGCTGGCGCGGCCGGACATGGCGGGTTTGCCTGCGGGCGAGAGCACGCGGATCGAGGCCATCGCGCATTTGCCGCTGGTGCTGCCCAGCGGACGCCACGGGCTGCGGGCGCTGGTCAACAACGCGTATCAGCAGTCGGGCCGCACGCCGCTGGTGGCGGTGGAAGTGGACGGCCTGCCGGTGCTGATGGACGTGGTGCAGCTGGGGCACGTGGCCACCATCCAGCCCAGTTCCGCCATGGCGCGGATCGCGCCGGGCCAACTGCACATGGCGCGCATCGACGACGCGCACCTGTACCGCCCCAATCTTTTGGCCAGCCTGTCCGAGGACGAGCTGTCGCCCGCGGCGCTGGCCGCGCGCCTGGTGCTGGCCGATGTGTCGCGCAGGCTGGCGCGCGAGGGCAAATGGCCGGTGGTGGCCCTTCACGATTCATGAAGACCTGTTGACGGCTGGCTGATATCGGCGGGCGCTCGCGCTCGCTACAGTTCGTTCCTTGGAAGAGGAACGATGGCATGGTCGACGTCTTGGTGGTGGGAGGGGGTAACGCGGCGCTGTGCGCGGCCCTGATGGCGCGCGAGGCCGGCGCCAGCGTGCTGCTGCTGGAAGCGGCGCCGCGCGAATGGCGCGGCGGCAATTCGCAGCACACGCGCAATCTGCGCTGCATGCACGATGCGCCGCAGGACGTGCTGGTCGAGGCCTATCCCGAGGAAGAATACTGGCAGGACCTGCTCAAGGTGACGGGCGGGCTGACCAACGAGCATCTGGCGCGGCTGGTCATCCGCGAGTCCTCCACCTGTCGCGACTGGATGCGCCGCCATGGCGTGAACTTCCAGCCACCGCTGTCGGGCGCGCTGCACGTGGCGCGCACCAACGCGTTCTTCATGGGCGGCGGCAAGGCCCTGGTCAACGCCTACTACCGCAGCGCCGAGGCGCTGGGCGTGCGGATCCGCTACGACGCGCCGGTCGACTCGCTGGAGCTGGATGGCGGGCGTTTCGTGGCGGCGCGCATCGGCGATGAGCGCATCGAGGCGCGCGCCTGTGTGCTGGCGGCCGGCGGCTTCGAGTCCAACCGCGAGTGGCTGCGCGAGGCCTGGGGCCAGAACGAGCGCGGCGAATGGCCGGCCGACAATTTCCTGATCCGCGGCACGCGCTACAACATGGGCGTGCTGCTGAAGTTCATGCTGGACGCCGGCGCGGACAGCATCGGCGATCCGTCGCAGTCGCATTGCGTGGCCATCGACGCGCGCGCGCCGCTGTACGACGGCGGCATCTGCACGCGCATCGATTGCGTGTCCCTGGGCGTGGTGGTCAACCGCGAGGCGCGGCGCTTCTACGACGAGGGCGAGGACTTCTGGCCCAAGCGCTATGCCATCTGGGGCCGCCTGACGGCCATGCAGCCGGGCCAGATCGCCTATTCCATCATCGACGCCAAGGCCGTGGGCCGCTTCATGCCGCCGGTGTTTCCCGGCGTGCAGGCCGACACCTTGCCCGAACTGGCCGTGAAGCTGGGCCTGGATCCGGCGGTCTTCGAGCAAACCCTGAGCGACTACAACGTGGCCTGTCGTGTCGGCAAGTTCGACCATACCGCGCTGGACGACTGCCATACCGAGGGCCTGGCGCCGGCCAAGACGCACTGGGCGAGGCCCATCGACACGGCGCCGTTCTATGGCTATGCCTTGCGGCCCGGCATCACCTTTACCTACCTGGGCCTGAAGGTGGACGACACCGCCGCGGTCCGGTTCAACGACGTGCCTAGCGACAACCTGTTCGTCGCGGGCGAAATGATGGCCGGCAACGTGCTGGGCAAAGGCTATACGGCCGGGGTGGGCATGTCCATCGGCACGGCCTTCGGCCGCATCGCCGGCACCCGGGCCGCGGCAGCCGCGCGCGCCCGGCACAACGCGGAAGCACGACATGAAGCAGCTTGAAGCCCTGGCCCGCGAGGCCCAGTCCTTTTCCACGCCGCATGGCGAGGCAGCATCCGTCATGGCAGAGCAGCCGGTGCGCTGGCATGCCAAACAGGCCGAACTCCAGACGGATCTGCTGACGGGCGATGAAACCGAAGTCGCCCGCGTCATGCAGATCTGCAACGCCTGCCGCTATTGCGAAGGATTCTGCGCGGTGTTTCCCGCCATGACCCGCCGCCTGGAATTCGGCAAGGCCGACCTGAACTACCTGGCCAACCTGTGCCACAACTGCGGCGCCTGTCTGCACGCCTGCCAGTACGCGCCGCCGCATGAGTTCGCGGTGAACGTGCCGCAGGCCATGGCCCGCGTCCGGATGCAGACGTACACCGATTACGCCTGGCCCGCGGCGCTGGGCGCCCTGTATAAGCGCAATGGCCTGACCGTGTCGCTGGCTGCCGCTGCGGGCCTGGCGCTGTTTCTGACGCTGGCCGTGCTGATGGCGGGCGGCCTGTTCCATGAGCCCATGGCCGGCAACTTCTACGCGGTGTTCCCGCACAACACGCTGGCGCTGATGTTTGGCGTGGTGTTCGGCTTCGCGATGCTGGCGCTGGGCGTGGGCGTGACGCGCTTCTGGCGCAATGTCAGCCCGGGAGCGGCTACAGGCGCTGCGGTGGCGGAGGCGGCGCATGACGCGCTGCGGCTGCGCTATCTGGATGGCGGGCATGGCAAGGGCTGCAACAACGCGGACGACGCCTTCACCTTGTGGCGCCGGCGCTTCCATCACTTCACCTTCTACGGCTTCATGCTGTGTTTTGCCGCCACCAGCGTGGCCACGCTGTACCACTATGCGTTGGGCCTGCAGGCGCCGTATCCGTTCTGGAGCGCGCCGGTGCTGCTGGGCACGGCGGGCGGCATCGGCCTGCTGATCGGACCGGCGGGCTTGCTGTGGCTGAATCTCAAGCGCCATCCGCAGCAGGGCGACGCGGCGCAAAAGCCCATGGACCGCGGCTTCATCGCGCTGCTGTTGCTGACCAGCGCAACGGGCCTGGCCTTGCTGGCCGGCCGCGACGGCGGCGCGATGGCGCTGCTGCTGGCCATCCACCTGGGCGTGGTGATGGCGCTGTTCCTGACGCTGCCTTACGGCAAGTTCGCTCACGGCATCTACCGTTCGGCCGCGCTGCTGAAATGGGCCATCGAGAAACGCCAGCCCAACAAACTGCAGCTGGGCTCGGATTGAAGCACCGCGCAGCCGCGCGGCCATGACGGCGCCCGTCGACGGCGCCGCGACCGACAACATCCAGGAGACTTCAATGTTCCGCACTTCCTTGCTGGCGCGCGCCGCGCTGGCCGCCTGTCTGCTGCCGGCCTTGCCGGCGGCGCACGCCCAGTCTTTCCCCTCGAAGCCGATCACGTTGGTGGTGCCGCACTCCGCGGGCGGCACTTCGGACATCCTGGCACGCACCGTTGCGGCCGAGGCCGCCAAGACCTTGGGCCAGACTATCGTCATCGACAACAAGGGCGGCGCCAACGGCACCATCGCCGCCAAGCAGGTGGCCACGTCCGCGCCGGACGGCTACACGCTGCTCTTGGCCACCGCCAGCACGCACGGAATCAATCCGTCCTTGTATTCGCGGATTTCCTATGATGCGGTGAAGGACTTCACGCCCGTGACGCTGCTGGCCACGGTGCCCAACGTACTGGTGGTGGGCAAGCAGGTGCAAGCCGCCAATGTGCAGGAGCTGGTGTCCTACATCCAGTCGCAGGGCGACAAGATCAACATGGGCTCGGCCGGCGCGGGCACCCCCGGCCATCTGGCCGGCGAGATGTTCAAGAGCGCCGCCAAGCTCCAGTTCACGCACATCCCCTACAAGGGCGGCAGCCCCGCCATCACAGACCTGATCGGCGGGCAGATCGACTTCATGTTCACCACCATTCCCGGCGTGCTGCCGCACGTGAAGGCCGGCACGCTGCGCGCGCTGGCGGCCACCTCGCCGCAACGTTCGCCCGCCATGCCGGATATTCCCACCATGGCGGAATCGGGCCTGCCCGGCTTTCAGGCCGTGTCCTGGCACGGCATCGTTGCGCCGGCCGGCACGCCGGACGCGGTGGTCGCCACGCTGAACCAGGCGCTGAGCGGTGCGCTGGCCGCTCCGGCCGTCAAGCAACGCCTGATGGAAGAGGGCGCGCAGGCCTCCAGCCTGCATACGGCGGCGTTCGGCGCCTTCATCCAGAGCGAGATCGCGGCCTGGGCCAAGGCGGTCAAGGATTCGGGCGCCACGGCCAACTGATGCCGGGGGTGTAGCACGGGGCGTGTCCTAGAATGGCGCATGCTTATGACTGCCCTGCTCACCACGCTGGCCCTGGCAACGGGTAACGCGGCCGCCTTCGAACTTTCCTGCTTCTATGCGGACAAGACCGACGAAGGCGTGTTTGACACCGCGGAACATTGCGCCCGCGAGGAAGGCGGCGGCATCGTCTTCAATCCCGAAATCCTGCGCCGCATGCGGTTCGGCGCCGATGGCCTGGCGCCCGCGGCTGTTGCCGGCTGGCGTTGGGTGCGGCCGGATGGCCGGTCGGTGTCCGTGATCACCTACGACAACGGCCCGGACGAGTTCGAGGAGGGGCTTGCGCGCGGGCGCAGGCCGGAAGGCATGGCTTACTACGACAAGCAGCTGAACCTGGCGCTGGCCACTTCCTATGCGTGGGCCGAGCCTTTCAGCGGCGGCCTGGCCGCAGTCTGCAGCCATTGCGTCGGCGTGCCGGATGGCGAGCATTCCGTGATGGTCGGCGGCGATTGGGGCGCCATCGACCGCAAGGGCGCCCTGGCGCTGCCCCTGCGGCGGGACGCCGCGTCCTTGCGCAGCGATCTGGAGGCCGCGAGAAAGCGCTGAGCGACGCTCGCGGATCAGCCGCCCGCCAGCAGCTTGCCCAGCGTCGCCATGCCTTGCTCCATCTCCGGATTCCAGGGATGTCCGCCGTTCAGACGCAGAAAATTACCGAAGCCGCCGGATGCCGAGAACAGCGGGCCCGGCGCGATGCTGATGCCGTGTCCCAGCGCGGCGCGATGGACCTTGAGCGTGTCGATGTGCGCGGGCAGCTCCACCCACACAAAGTAGCCGCCCAGCGGCCGCGTGGCGCGCGTGCCCTTGGGGAAGTAGCGGGCGATGGCTTGCAGCAGTTCTCCTTGCTGCTGGGCCAGCGCCTGGCGGAATTGCCGCAGGTGGCGGTCGAAGCCGCCTTTTTCCAGATAGGCGGCAATGGCCGCCTGGGTCGGCGCGGCGGTCGCCAGGCTGGTGGTGAGCTTGTTGCGCATGATGCGGCGCGTGTAGCGGCCGGCGGCCACCCAGCCCACCCGGTAGCCCGGCGCCAGGGTCTTGGAGAACGAAGAGCAGTGCATGACGATGCCGTCGCGGTCGTAGGCCTTGGCCGGCCGCGGGCGTTGTTCGCCGAAATACAGCTCGCCGTAGACATCGTCTTCGATCAGCGCCACGTCGTGGCTGGCCAGCAGCCGCACCAGCGCTTCCTTTTTGTCGTCGGGCATGAGGCTGCCCAGCGGGTTCTGGAACGTGGTCATGAGCCAGCAGGCTTTGGGGCGGTGGCGCAGGATGGCCTGCTCCAGCGCTTGCAGGTCTATGCCTTCGCGCGGATGCGTGGCCACCTCGATGGCGTGCAGGTGATTGCGTTCCAGCGATTGCAGCGCGGCGTAGAAGGTGGGAGATTCCACGATGACCGCGTCGCCGGGCTCGGTCACTGCCGCCAGGCTCAGGTTCAGCGCGTCCAGCGCGCCGTTGGTGATGATGATGTCGTCCACCGGCACCGACATGCCATCGGCCAGGTAGCGCAGGGCGATGGCGCGGCGCAGGGCGGCATCGCCCGGACTGAGGTCGTCGATCGAGCCCCAGGGATCCAGGCGCTGCACCGTGGCTGCCATGAACTTCGCCAGGCGTCCGTAGGGCAGCAGCGAGGGGTTGGGAAAGGCCGAGCCGAAGGGCAGCATGTCGCGGCGCAGGGTGGCGTTAAGCACCTGCAGCACGTTGTCGCTGACGTCCACTGGATGGCGTCCTGCGCTGGCGCTGGACAGGCCGTCCAGCTCCGGCAGCGTGGCGTGCGGCGCGCGCAGCACGTAGTAGCCGGAGCGGTCGCGCGCGCGGATCAGGCCGCGCGCTTCCAGCAGGTAATAGGCCTTGAACACCGTCGACGGGCTGACCCCGCGGCTGGCGCTGGTCTGCCGTACCGAGGGCAGGCGGTCGCCCGCCTGCAGCAGGCCCGATCGGATCGAGGCGGTGATTTCTTCTGTCAGCCGTTCATAGCGCTTCATGGGGCGGGTCCGTTTGCGTGGGTCGTTTCAGGTCGACATGCCGATGGATCTCATCACCAGGCGCAGCGCGTAGGCCGCCACGCCCAGGGCCGCGACACTGCATGCCCAGATCATCGCCAGCCAGAGCAGCCGGCTGCGCCACGTGGGCAGGGAGGGTTGGGAGCCGTTCATCAGTGGAACTCCTCGCCGAGACGCACCTTGCCCCGGAACACGTAGTACGACCAGGCGGTGTACATGAGAATAATCGGAATGATCGCCAGCGCTCCCACCAGCGCGAAGCCCAGGCTTTGTGGCGGCGCGGACGCGGTCCAGATGGATACGTCAGGCGGGATGATGGCGGGCCAGATGCTGATGCCCAGGCCGCTGTAGCCCAGGAACAGCAGCGCCAGCGACAGCACGAAGGGGCCGGCATTGGGCATGCCCTTGACGCGGCGGATGAGATCGAAGCCGGCCACGGCGACCAGCAGCGGCACCGGCAGGAACCAGAACATATTGGGCAGGCTGAACCAGCGCTGCGCGATCTGCGGTTGCGCCAAGGGCGTCCAGACGCTGAGCGCCGCGATCACGGCCAACAGCAGCAGCGTGAGCGGACGGGCGATGTCGCACATGTGGCGGTGCAGGCGGCCCTCGGTCTTCATGATGAGCCAGGTGCAGCCTAGCAGCGCGTAGGCCACGACCAGTCCCGCGCCGGTGAAGAGCGAGAAGGGGCTGATCCAGTCCCAGGCGCCGCCCTGGTAAGCGCGGTCCACCACCGGGATGCCTTCGATGTAGGCGCCCAGCGTCACGCCCTGGAAGAACGTGGCGCACACGGAGCCGAGCACGAAGGCGCGGTCCCACAGCGGGCGGTGATGCTCGTCCGCCTTGAAGCGGAATTCGAATGCCACGCCGCGGAAGATCAGGCCCAGCAGCATGAACACCAGCGGCAGGTGCAGCGCGCTCAGGATCACCGAATAGGCCAGAGGGAACGCCGCCATCAGGCCGGCGCCGCCCAGCACCAGCCAGGTCTCGTTGCCGTCCCACACGGGCGCCACGGTGTTGACCATGACGTCGCGTTCCTCGCGGTCGGAGATCAGCGGAAAGAGGATGCCGATGCCCAGATCGAAGCCATCCATGATCACGTACATCATCACGCCGAACAGGATGATGACGGCCCATACCAGTGCAAGGTCGATGCCCATGGCCTCAGACTCCCGAATGCTTGCGTTGCGCGGGCTCGATGCCCGCCAGGGTGGAGGCGGCCGACAGCGGCCGCGACGGTTGGCGCGGTTCGCCCGGGCCGCCCGACAGCGGCGCGTGGCCGGGGGCGGGGCTGGGGCCCATGCGGATCAGGCGCAGCATGTACGAGACGCCGGCGCCGAACACCAGCAGGTACACCACCACGAACAGCGCCAGCGTCAGCGTCAGTTCGCCCAGGCCGTGCGGGGTGGCGGCGTCGGCGGTGCGCATGACGCCATACACCACCCAGGGCTGGCGGCCGATTTCCGTCACGTACCAGCCAGCCAGGATGGCGATCAGCCCGGACGGTCCCATCCACAACGCGAAGCGGTGCAGCCAGCGCGATTCGTACAGCCGGCCGCGCCAGCGCGACCAGGCCGCCCAGAGGGCCAGCGCGATCATCAGCATGCCCAGGCCCGCCATTACGCGGAACGACCAGAACACGGCCGTGGCGTTGGGCCGGTCTTCGGGCGGATAGGACTTCAGGCCGGGGAACTGGCCGTCCCAGCTGTGCGTGAGGATCAGGCTGCCCAGGCGCGGGATATTGACCGCGTAGCGCGTTTCCTCGCGCTCCATGTCGGGGATGCCGAACAGCGTCAGCGGCACGCCCGCGCCGGGCTCGTTTTCCCAATGGCCTTCGATGGCCGCGATCTTGGCGGGCTGGTGCTTGAGCGTGTTCAGGCCGTGGAAGTCGCCCACCACGGCTTGCAGCGGGGCCACCAGCAGCAGCATGCCCATCGCCATCGCGAACATCTTCTTCACGGCGGGGCTGCGATCGCCGCGCAGCATGTGCCAGGCGCCCGAGGCGCCCACCATCAGCGCGGTCGCCAGGAAGGCGGCGATGCCCATGTGCGCCAGGCGGTAGGGGAAGGACGGATTGAAGATCACGGCCAGCCAGTCCGTGGGCACCACGCGGCCGTCCAGGATTTCGTAGCCGGCGGGCGTCTGCATCCAGCTGTTGGACGCCAGGATCCAGGTGGCCGACACCAGCGTGCCCAGCGCGACCATCACGGTCGAGAAAAAGTGCAGGCCCGGCCCCACGCGCGACCAGCCGAACAGCATCACGCCCAGGAAGCCGGCTTCCAGGAAGAAGGCGGTCAGCACTTCGTAGGCCAGCAGGGGCCCGGTGACGCTGCCGGCGAAATCGGAGAAGAAGCTCCAGTTGGTGCCGAACTGATACGCCATCACCAGGCCGGACACCACGCCCATGCCGAAGTTGACGGCGAAGATCTTGGTCCAGAAATGGTAGAGGTCGCGGTAGACGGTATTGCGCGTGCGCAGCCACAGGCCTTCCAGCACGGCGAGGTAGCTGGCCAGGCCGATGGTGATGGCGGGGAAGATGATGTGAAACGAGATGGTGAAGCCGAACTGTATTCGGGCAAGCAATAGCGCGTCGCTATCCATGGCGGTATTCCTGACTTCTTCGCCAGCGCGCCTCAACCGCCACAAGACGGCGTGCGCTGACGGGTGTTTGACCTACACCGTGAAGTTAGAGCCGCAGCTTGAATCAGTACAGATTCAGAGAGTGAAGAAAAAAGCGGATCAGTTTGGGTGGCTTGCAGGAAAAAAACCCGCTTTTCATAGGGAAAATAACTGTGCTGCAAGTCATGCGAAGGCCGTGAAGTTACAAAAAAAGCAGCGCAGAAAAGGCGGGTGCGTCCCCTGATACGCTCGTTCCGAGTACGCAGCCCGCCAGGCCGGCGCCTAGGACGCGCAGGCGCGCGCCGCTTCGTCGATCAGGCCGGCCACTTCGCCGGCGCGCGACGCGAGCGAGGCATGGCTGGCGTCCAGCGTGATGGTCTTGCGAGTGTTCAGGCGCGCGGCCATGCGCGTCTGGTTTTCGGGGGCGATCATCCGGTCCTGGCTGGATATCTGGTACCAGGACGGCTTGCTGCGCCATGCGGGGACGGACACCGTTTCGCCGAAGGCGCTGGCCAGGGGCGCCTTTTGCGTGACGGCCATGACCAGGCCCTCGTCGGCGGACAGGTCCTGGCAGAAGCTCTCATGGAACTTGTCGGCGCGCAGCCAGAGATAGCCGTCGCTGTCGGGCGCCAGGTTGGGCGCGGCCGCGGGCAGCATTTCCTGCGTGATGCCGCCGGGGCTTTCCCCCGCGTCCGGGGCGAAGGCGGCGATGTACACCAGGCCGGCCACGTTGGGCTGGTTGCCGGCTTCCGTGATGACAGCGCCGCCGTACGAATGGCCCACCAGCAGCACGGGGCCTTTCTGCTGCGCGATCATCTTGCGCGTGCGTTCGGCGTCGCCGGCCAGGGAGGCCAGCGGCATGTCGACGGCGTGCAGGTCTTGATAGCCCTTGCGCGCCAGTTCCAGGATGACGCGGCTCCAGTGGGCGGCGCCGCCCCAGAAACCGTGCACAAGAATGATGCTGGGTTTGCTGCTCATGATGCGGCTCCTTCCTCGGAATGGAGCAACGATCATGCGCCGGCCCAGCCGCCGCCGCCACATTTTTTTGCAGCGTTTCCAGCGCGGTTACAGCGGACGCGGGGCGGGCGCGATGGCGGCCGGGCGCTGGGCGCGCTGGCTCAGCCACACGCTGGCGACCACGATCATCATGCCGGCGATCTGCGCGGCGCTCAGTTGCTGCCCCAGGATGCCCCAGCCCAGCAGCACGGCGGTAATGGGGCTGAGAAAACCCAGCGACGACACCACGGCGGGTTCCAGCCGCGCCACGCCCCGGAACCAAAGCACATAGGTCAGCGCCGCGCCGATCAAGCCCAGGTAGGCGATGCCGGCCACGTTCAGCGCGGTGAGCGGCGGCAGGGCGGGTTCGGCGGCGAACGCCAGCGGCGCCAGCAGGATGCCGCCCGCCGTCAGTTGCCAGGACGTGAAGGTGAGCGCGGACACCGGCGGCTGCCAGCGGCGGCTGAGCACCGTGCCCAACGCCATCGAGGCGGCGCTGATCAGTCCGGCCGCAATGCCCACCGGGTCCAGCGCGGCCTTGGGCGTCAGCACCAGCAGCGCCACCCCGCCCAGGCCGCCCAGCGCCGCCAGCACCGACAGGCCGCGCACGGGCGTGCCCAGCAGGCTGCGCGCCAGCAGGATCACCACCAGCGGCTGGATCGCGCCCAGCGTGGCGGCCACGCCGCCAGGCAGGCGGTAGGCCGCCACGAACAGCAGGGCCCAGAAGAGGGAGAAGTTCAGCGCGCCCAGGATGAAGGCGCGCAGCCACCAGATGCCTTGCGGCAGCTGGCGCACGATCAGCAGCAGCAGGAAGCCGGCCGGCAGCGCGCGCAGCATGGCGACCGTCAGCGGGTAGTCCTGCGGCAGCATCAGGGTGGTGACGACATAGGTGCTGCCCCAGATGGCGGGCGCCAGGGCAGTCAACAGCAGATCGGAACCGCGGTTCATGGTCATGCTCCGGCAAGGGTTCAGGCAAGTTCGAGCACGTCGCGGACGGGGCGGCGCGGCTTCTGCGGCCAATTGCCTTCCTGCGCGTAGCCCATGGCGACCAGCATGACCGGCACCTCCTCCTGGCGCAAGCCGAAGGCTCGGGCCACGCCGGCGGCGTCAAAGCCGGTCATCGGGCTGGCGGCCAGGCCTTGGGCCTGTCCCGCCAGCATCAGGGTGGAGGCGCCGAAGGTGGCGCTGCGCACGGCCTCGTCGCGCCGGGTCTGCGGCGAGTCGGCGTAGAGGCGGCTGGCCGCGGCTTCCCAGGACGGCACCATGGCCGCCGGCATGAAGCCCGCGTCCACCGACGGTTGCAGGCGGTCCGCCATCCAGGCGGCCTGGGGCAGCACGCCCAGCACGATGAACGTCACCGCCGATTCGCTCACCTTGGGCTGGTTCCACGCCAGTTCGCGCAGCCGGCGCTTGCCCTCCTGGCTGCGCACGGCGATAAAGCGCCAGTTCTGCAGATTGAAGGCGGTGGGGGCGCGCGTGGCCCAGGCAATCAGGGTATGGATGTTGTCGTCGTCCACGCCGCGGGCGGGGTCGAAGAAGTTGGCGGAAATGCGTTGCGCGATTGCGTCGGTCAGGGCGTGGTTCATGGATGCCATCCTTGGGATTTGCTGAGATTGCCGGCTCGCCACATGCGCGCCGTCTCCATGTCCACAGGCTAATTGAATCCTTCTTTGGCGATAATATCCAATTCAATGGCAATATCATTCACCAATAGTGAATAATCTATGGATCATCTGACCGCGCTCAGGGTCTTCCGGCAAGTGGTGGAGCGGGGCGGCTTCGCCGCGGCGTCGCGGCAGATGGGCCTGTCGCCCGCCGCCGTCAGCAAGAACATCGCCGAACTGGAAGCCCACCTGGCGGCGCGCCTGCTCAACCGCACTACCCGCCGCATGAGCCTGACCGAAGCCGGTGCGCGCTACTACGAACAGGTGGCGCGCATCCTGGACGACCTGAGCGAAGCCGAGCAATCGCTGGGACCCTTGCAGCAGGCGCCGTCGGGCACCTTGCGGGTCAGCGCGCCCATGTCGCTGAGCCTGGTCCGGCTGTCGGCCGCCATGCCGCGCTTCCTGCAGCGTTATCCGCAGGTATCGCTGGACCTCAACCTGGAGGACCGGCGCATCGACATCGTCAAGGAAGGCTACGACCTGGCGATCCGCGGCACCGACCGGCTGGAGGATTCCAGCCTGGTGGCGCGCAAGCTGATGACGCTGGACCACGTGCTTTGCGGCGCGCCGGCCTACTTCCAGCGCCATGGCGTGCCGGCCTCGCCGCTGGCGCTGCGCAACATGGAGCGAGTGCAGTTCACGTTGTCTGGCCACGCGGACGAATGGACCTTCAAGCGCGCGGGGGAGACCGAACGCGTGCCGGTGCGGGGGCGCTACAGGGTGAGCTCCAGCCTGGCGGTGCGCGATGCCTTGCGCGCCGGCTTCGGCGTCAGCCTGGTGCCGCGCGTGTACGTGCAGCAGGACCTGGACAGCGGCGCGCTGCAGGCCGTGCTGCAGGACTGGAAACCCGACGAGACCTACGTGTACGCGGTGTATCCGTCGCGCCGCCACATGGTGGCCAAGGTTCGCGCCTTCGTCGATTTCCTGCTGGAAGAGCTGGGCGCGCCGCGGGAATGAGCCGCGGCGGCCCCTTGCCGCATCAATACATGTGCTGGCCGCCGTTCATGGCGACATTGCTACCGGTCATGAACGCCGCGGCGTCGCTGCAGATGAAGGCGACCAGCGCGCCGATCTCTTCCGGGCGGCCGAGCCGGCCCAGCGGGATCTGCGGCAGGATCTTCTCCTTCAACACCTCTTCGGGCACGGCCTCCACCATGCGCGTCGCCAGGTAGCCGGGCGACACGGTGTTCACGGTCACGCCTTTCCTGGCCAGCTCCAGCGCCAGGGATTTGGTGAAGCCGTGGATGCCGGCCTTGGAGGCCGCGTAGTTGGTCTGGCCGAACGCGCCCTTGCTGCCGTTGACCGACGAGATGTTGACGATGCGGCCCCAGCCCCGGTCCGCCATGGCGCCGCATAGCGGCTGCGTCATGTTGAACATGGAATCCAGGTTGCCGCGCAGCACGTCCGTCCAGTTTTCGTAGCTCATCTTGCGCAGGCTGGCATCGCGGGTGAGGCCGGCGTTGTTGATCAGGATGTCGATCTGGCGGCCGTCTTCCTCAAGGCGCCGCGCCAGCGCCTGGCACGAGTCGTAGTCGGCCACGTCCACCTTGTACATGGCGTAGCGGCGACCCTGGGCCGCCTCCGCGTCCACCCACGCCCGCGCGGCGTCTTCGTTGGAGTGGTAGGTGATGATGACTTGGTGGCCGGCATCGTGCAGGGCGCGCGCGATGGCCTGTCCAAGGCAGCCGGCCCCGCCGGTGACGAGCGCAGTGCGTTCAGCCGTCATGATGGGACCCCGGTTGGCTGGCGTCGCGCATGGCCGAGCACGCCGAGGCCATCTGGTTCGACAGCGTCTTCCAGATCTGCGCCATGGGCGTGTCTTCGATACCCATGGCGCCGCCGGTGGCCTGTTTCAGCCAGCCGCGCATCGCTTCGCTCATGCCGGCGGCCAGGGTGGCTTGTTCTTCGAGCAGCGCGTGGGTGATGGCCTGGCTGGCTTCAAGCTGGCTTTGCCATTGCTTGCGCGTCATCTCGCCCAGCGCGGGGGCGATTTCTTGCCAGTTGCCGGATTGTTGCAGAGGCGCCAGCGCGGCCATGTATTGTTCCGCGTTGCCGCCGGCCAGGCGGCGGCCCAGTTCAACCCAGCGCTGCTGGCTTTCCTGCGCAAGCTGCGCCATGCGCTGGCAGTAGGCGGCATTGGCGCTGGCGAGGCCCTGAGGCGTGGAGGCAGTGGTTTTCTTCATCATCCGTCCTTCTAAGAGAGTGGTAAGGGGTAACGAACACACAGGCCTCAAGCCATCTGGCTGAGGGTCTTGCGAAAGCGCGCCAGCGAGAACGCGAACAGGACCGAGCCTATCAGCGCCAGCGCCAGGAAGGGTTGCCACACGACGCTCAAGCCTGCGCCGCGGTAGAGAATGGCCTGGCCGAGTTCCACGAAGTGCGTGGTGGGGGCAGCCAGCATGATGTCCTGCACGAACTGCGGCATGCTTTCGCGCGGCGTGGTGCCGCCCGACAGCATTTGCAGGGGCAGCAGCACTAGTACCAGCAACATGCCGAACTGCGGCATGCTGCGCGCAAGCGTGGCCATGAATATGCCCATGGAGGTGGTCGCGAACAGGTGCAGCGCCGCCCCGACCAGGAACAGCGCCACCGATCCCTCGATCGGTACTTGCAGCAAGCCGCGTACCACGAAAGTCAACGATAGCCCAGCAGACGCCAACACCACCAGCCCCATTGACCAGACCTTGGCGACCATGATCTCGGTCGGCGTCACCGGCATGACCAGCAGGTGCTCGATGGTGCCGTGCTCGCGTTCGCGGATCAGCGCGGCGCCGGTCAGGATGATGGACAGCATGGTGACGTTGTTGATGATCTCCATCAGCGCGCCGAACCAGGCCTGGGTCAGATTGGGGTTGAAGCGCATGCGCACCGCCAGCTCCACCGGCAGTTCGGTGGGCGCGCGGTAGCGTTTGACGAACTCGTTGATCTCGTCGCTGATGATCTGCTGGATGTAGCTGCTACCCGTGAACGCCTGGCTCATGCGGGTCGCGTCCACGTTGAGCTGGATTTCGGCGGGCCGCCCGGCCAGCACGTCGCGCTGGAAATTAGGCGGAATGTTGACCGAGAAGGTGTAGCGCCCCGCGTCCATGCCGGCATCGGCCTCGGCCGAAGTCGTCACCTCCGGCGGCGTGAAGTGCGGCGGATAAAAGGCCGACGTGATGCGCGCGGACAGGGGCGATACGTCCTCGTCGACCACGGCGATGGGGGCGTTGTGCAGGGTTTCCGGCACGGCCGTGGCGGCGGTGTAGATCATCAGCGTGAACGACACGAGGATCAGGATCAGCATCATCGGATCGCGCGCCAGGCTCCACAGCTCCTTCACGCCCAGGCGGTAGATATTGGCCAGGTGCCGCATCTCAGGTCTCCTGTTTCTTCAGCAGCAGCGCGGAGGCGCCCAGGATGACGGGAATGGCGATCAGCAGCGGCCAGAACGAGCCTTGCAGGTTGGAGAAGTCCAGGGCCTTGCTGAAGACGCCGCGGCTGATGGTCAGCATGTGCGTGGCGGGGTAGACCTGGCCGATCAGGCGGCCGGCGCCTTCCAGCGACGACACCGGGTTGAGCAGGCCGGCGAACTGCACCGCGGGCACCAGCGTGCCTATCATGGTGAAGAACAGCGCCGCGATTTGGCTGCGGGTGAAGGTGGAGGCCAAAAGGCCGATGGCGGTGGCCACCACGTTGTAGATCAGCGCGGCGGCAAGCAGGGTCAGGAAGCTGCCGGTGATGGGTACGCCGAACAGCGTCACGGCCAGCAGCGTCATCAGCAGGAAATTCAGCATGGCCAGCGCCACGTAGGGCGCCTGCTTGCCCAGCAGGAATTCCAGCCGCGTCACGGGCGTGACGTACAGGTTGATGATGGAACCCAGCTCCTTTTCGCGCACCACCGCCAGCGCCGTCAGCATCGCCGGCATCATCAAGAGCAGCAGCGGAATTACGGCGGGCACCATGGCGGGCAGGCTGCGCACGTCCGGGTTGTAGCGAAAGCGCGTCTCTATGCCGACGGGCAGGGTCGCGTCCGCGCCCAGGCGTTCGCGCGCCTGCTGCATCAGCCAGCCCTGGTGCATGCCCAGCACATAGCCGCGAATGGTCTCGGCGCGCTGCGGCATGGCGCCGTCGATCCAGACGCCGATCTGCGCGCCGTTGCCGCGCTCCGCGTCGCGCGCGAAGCCTTGCGGAATCTCGATGGCCAGCGACAGTTCGCCGCTGCGCATGCGCGCATCCATCTCCTCGTAGCTCGAAATGGGCGCATGCTCGATGAAGTAGCGCGAACCCGCCAGGTTCAGGCTGTAGTTGTGGCTCAGGCCGGTCTGGTCGCGGTCCATCACCGCATAGCGCAGGTCCTCCACGTCCAGGCTGATGCCAAAGCCCATCACGAACATCAGCAGCAGCGACCCGGCCAGGGCCAGCGTGGCGCGCACCGGATCGCGGCGCAGCTCCAGCGATTCACGCCACATGTAACTCAGCATGCGCTGCAGGCTGAAGCCGCGGTGCTCCGGCGCTTCGGCCGGGCTGGATGCCAAGGCGGGAGCGGCCTGCGCGTCAGCGTCTTCAGGTTTGGTGCCGGCGCCCGCGTCAATCAGGTAGGCGATGAAAGCCTCTTCCAGCGTTTGCGCGCCGCGCATGCGCGTGATCTCGTCCGGAGATGCACTGACCAGCACCTTGCCCGCATGCATCAGCGACATGCGGTCGCAGCGCTGCGCCTCGTTCATGAAATGGGTGGAAATGAAGATGGTGACCTGGTCCTGCCGCGCCAGCGCGATCAGCAGCCGCCAGAAGTTGTCGCGCGCGACGGGGTCCACGCCCGAGGTCGGTTCGTCCAGGATCAGCAGCTCGGGCTTGTGCACCATGGCCACGGCCAGCGACAGGCGCTGGCGCACGCCCATGGGCAGGTTCTCGGGCAAGGTGTCCAGCACTTCGCCCAGGTCGAAGCGCTGCACCATCTCGTCCACGCGCGCGGGAATCTCGGCCTCCGGTACGTGGAACAGGCGCGCATGCAGCACCAGGTTCTGCATCACGGTCAGTTCGCCGTACAGCGAAAACGCCTGCGACATGTAGCCCACGCGGCGGCGGGTATCGATGTTGCGCGGATCGACCTCGGCGCCGAACAGCCAGGCCTGTCCTTCGCTTGCCGGCAGCAGGCCGGTCAGCATTTTCATGGTGGTGGACTTGCCGCAGCCGTTCGATCCCAGGAAGCCGAAGATCTCGCCCTTGCGGATGCGGAAGTTGACGTGGTCCACCGCGACGAAGTCGCCGAAGCGCATGGTCAGGTCGCGCGCCTCGATGGCGATCTCGGCGTCCTCGTCGATGGCCAGCGGCACGATCTCCACCGGCTTGTGGCCGCGGCGCTTTTCTTCCGGCAGCAGGGCGATGAAGGCGGCTTCCAGCGAGTCCGCGCCGGTGCGCTGCTGCAGTTCTGCGGGCGTGCCGGTGGCCAGCACGCGGCCTTCGTCCATGGCGATCAGCCAGTCGAAGCGCTGCGCCTCGTCCATGTAGGCCGTGGCCACGATCACGCTCATGCCGCTGCGTTCGCGCCGGATCTCGTTGATCAGGTCCCAGAACTGCGCGCGCGCCAGCGGATCCACGCCGGTGGTCGGCTCGTCCAGGATCAGCAGGTCGGGGTCGTGGATCAGGGCGCAGCACAGCCCCAGCTTCTGCTTCATGCCGCCGGACAGCTTGCCGGCCGGGCGCGACAGGAAGGCCGACATGCCGGTGCTGCGCGTCAGGCTGTCGATGCGCCGGCGGCGCTCGGCTTCGTCATGGCCGAACAGGCGGCCGAAGAACTGCAGGTTCTCTTCGACCGACAGGGTGGGATAGAGATTCTTGCCCAGGCCCTGCGGCATGTAGGCGATGCGCGGGCATACGTCGTCGCGGTGGCGGCGGCTGGCCATGTCGCCGTCCAGCACGTCCACCTTGCCTTCCTGCACCGCGCGCGAACCCGCGATCAAGGCCAGCAGGCTGGATTTGCCGACGCCGTCCGGGCCGATCAGCCCGACCATGCGGCCCGCGGGAATGTCCAGGGTGATGCCGTCCAGCGCCACCGTCTTGCCATAGCGCAGGCTGACGCCGGACAGCGTCACCACGGGCGCGGTGTCCGGGGAGGCCATCAAGGCACCTTGACTTCAAGGTTGGCGGGCCATTGCGCGTCGGCATCGAGCTTCAGCCAGGCCACGCCCGGCAGGCCGGTCTTGACCTGCTTCAGGTGCCGCCGCAGCAGCTCGGGGCTGATCTGGGCCTTGACGCGGAACATCAGCTTCTGCCGTTCGCTGGCCGTTTCCACCGTCTTGGGCGTGAACTGCGCGGTGCTGGCCACGAAGGACACCTTGGCGGGGATGACGTATTGCGGCGCGGCGTCGAGGATGATGCGCACGTCCTGGCCCAGCGCCACGCGGCCGGCCGCCTGCTCGGGCAGGAAGAAGGTCATGTAGACATCGGTCAGGTCCACCATGTTCAGCACCTTGCCGCCCGCGCCCAGCACTTCGCCGGGCTGCGCCACGCGGTACTGCACGCGGCCGTCGCGCGGCGCGCGCAGCTCGCTGTCGGCAATGTCGGCCTCGATGCGGGCGATGGTGGCCAGTGCGGCGGTGACGGCGGATCGGGCGCCGACCTCGGCGGCGCGCGCGGCATCGATGGCGGCCTGCGCTGCCTTCACCTGCGCGCGCGCGGCGTGCACCGAGGCCTGCGCGCTGCGCACGCGGGCGCGGTCATCGTCCAGCTCCTGGATGGACGAGGCGCCTTCCTTGGATAGCGTCTCGGAACGGGCCAGGCGGCGGCGCGCGGCATCCAGCTCGCTTTCACGCTGCACCACCACGGCCTCGGCGGCCAGCTTGTCGCTTTCGCGTTGGGCGACCTGCGCGCTGGCGCTGGCGGCGCCGTTGACGGCCTGCTGGTGCTGGGCGCGCGCTTCCTCGCGCTGCGCCTGCAGGGTATCGATCTGCATGCGCGCCAGCGGCTGGCCGGCGGAGACGAAGTCGCCTTCGACCGCCAGCACTTCCTGCACCCGGCCGGCCAGCTTGGCGGCCACGTCGATTTCGGTGGCCTCGATGCGGCCGTTGCCGCTGATGAATCCTTCGCCCGGGCCGCGGTCGGACAGCAGCCGCCAGCCGTAGTAGCCGCCGGCGGCGACCGCCAGGGCGATCAGGACAGGGACCAGTTTTCGGGTAGGCAGGCGCATCGGGGATCCTTGGTTATTGGTTTATCGGGGGCTGGCGGCTGGGGCGGGAGTCGAGGCGGTCTGCGCCGCGGGCGCCGCTTGCGTGCCGCCGCCCAGCGCCGCGTACAGGCGGACGCGGCTGGACAGCAGGGCGCGGCGCGTCTGCGCGAGCTTCTGCTGGGCGGCCAGCAGATCGCGCTGCGCGTCCAGCACCTCCAGGTAAGGCGAGGCGCCATGGTCGTAGCGCAGTTGCGCAAGGCGGGCGCGTTCGCTCTGCGCCGCCACGGTGGCGCGCAGCACGTCCACCTGTTCGGCCAGCCAGTAGCGCGCGGACAGCGCGTCGGACACGTCCTTGAAGGCGGTCTGTATGGTCTGTTCGTAGGCGGCCACGGCCTGGTCTCGGCGCGCTTCGGTCAGGTCCAGGTTGGCCGAACGGCGGCCGGCGTCGAAGATCGGCAGGCTGATGCTGGGCGCGAAGTTCCAGGCGCGGCTGCCGCCCGAGAACAGGCCGTCCAGCTCGCTGCTGGCGGTGCCGAACGCGCCGGTCAGGGTAATGGTCGGCAGGAAGGCGGCGCGGGCCGCGCCGATATTGGCGTTGGCGGCCTGGAGCTGATGCTCGGCGGCGACGATGTCGGGGCGGTTGACCAGCAGGTCCGAGGGCAGGCCCGCCGGCAGCTCGCGCATGACTGCGTCGTCATCCAGATGCGTGGGCAGCTTGGGCAGGTTCAACGGCGCGCCCACCAGCAGCTCCAGCGCGCTGGCCTGGGCGGCGCGGGTCTGTTCCAGGTCCGCGCCCAGCGCCTTGGCCTGCTGCCATAGCGTTTCGACCTGGGTCAGGTCCAGCTTGGAGATCGCGCCTTCCTCGAAGCGGCGGCGGAAGATGCGCAGCGACTCTTCGCGCGAGGCGATGGTCTCGCGGGTCAGCGCCAGGCGTTCGTCCAGTTCGCGCAGGGACAGGTAGCTGTCCGCCACTTCGGCGATCAGGCTCAGCGTCGCGGCCCGCGCGGCCGCATCGGAGGCCAGGTAGTTCTGCAAGGCGGCATCCTTCAGGCTGCGTACGCGGCCCCAGAAGTCCAGTTCCCAGCTGGCCATGCCCAGACCCACCTGGTATTGGCTGGAGACCAGCGGCTGTCCCGTGAGGTTCAGGTCGCCCGGCACGCGGGCGCGGGAGCCGTCCGCTTGCACGCCTATGGTGGGGAACTGGTCGGCGCGCTGGATGCCGTACAGCGCGCGCGCTTCTTCCACGCGCAGCAGGGCGCGGCGCAAGTCGCGGTTGTTGTCCAGAGCGGTGGATATCAGCGTCTGCAGCGCCTGATCGGGGAAGTAGGTCCGCCAGCCGATTTCGGCGGCGGCCGCGGCGTGGGCCGCTGTCGCTTCAGGCCCGGGGGTTGAATACGCGGCGGGCACGGGCAGGGCGGGGCGCTCGTAGTCGGGCGCCATGGACACGCAGCCGCTGGCCAGCAGCGTCAGCAGGGCTGCGGGAACGAGGCGCGTGGCGATCGTGGCCGGAAACGGGCGGAGTGTCATGCGGGGTCTCTCCAGCGCAGGGGCCGGGCGCGTCCCAGGGCAGGCTTATGGCGCCGCCTTCGGGGCGGACCCGATACCGGGTTCGTGCTTGCAGATATTGTGCAGTGCGGCGGCTGCGCATTCCTTGATCAGAATCAAAGTAGCGACTGACTGGTCGGTTTTTAATGAATTGCACATGTACAGGGAGCAGAGGGATGGTCATGCAGCGCCGTCGTCTTCCTCCGGCGGTACGGGTCGGGCAGATCCTCGACGCCGCGCTGCAGGAGTTCTCGCAGGCGGGCTATGCCGGCGCCAGGATGGATGACATCGCGCTGCGCGCTGGCCTGTCCAAGGGCGGGCTCTATGCGCATTTCGAGAGCAAGGAAGCGGTCTTCGAAGCCCTGCTGGCGCGCCACCTGAGCCCCTCGCGGCTCGACATCGACGCGGTGGTGGATGGCGCGCAGTCGCCGCGCCATCTGGCCGAACGCATCGTCAACCATCTCTACGTCAGCCTCGGAAATCCGGCCATGATCAGCACCATGCGGCTGCTGTTGGCCGAAAGCGGGCGCGTGCCCCATCTGGCCGCGCGCTGGCGGCAGGAGACCGCGCAGGCGCATCAAACCGACATCGCGCGGCTGCTGGAGCGCGCACGCGACCGCGGTCTGTGCGCCGATTGCGTGGCGCTCAAGCATCCCTGGCTGCTGCTGTCGCCCATTGTTCATACGCTGGTCATGTCCGCGCTGATGGGGCCTGACGAGCGCATCGACCTGCCCGAACGGCGGCAGGCGCATGTGGCGCTGATCTGCGAACTTCTGCGCCAGGGACCCGCCTGACGGAGCGATACCGAGTTCCTTGACGCTGCGCCCGGCTTGGTGTCCTATCCAGAGTGGTCGCGCGGCGGCCATGCACGACCTACGCGGCGAGGTGACATGGCGACATCGGGAGTGACCGGCGACACACCGTCCTGGCGTTATCTGCCAGTGGCCCTGGCTTTGGTGCTACCCATCCTGGCCTGTGTCGGCTGGACCTGGCTGCAGGCGCACAACGCGCAGCGGCTCGAAGGCGAGACCGCCGCGCGCATCGTGCGCGCCCAGGCCGAGAGCATCCTCATCCAATCCCAGGACATGTTGGGGCGGGTGGCGGAACAGGCTGGCAAGCCTTGCGACGAGGTGCTGCCCATGCTGCAACGCTGGGGCGCCCTGAATCCGTATTTCCGTTCCCTGGTCCTGGTGCGCGACCAGCGCGTCTACTGCTCATCGGCGGTAGGCGCCGTGGACGCGTCGCTCGACGATTTCAGCAAATGGATAATCAACGTCGTGTCGGATCACTGGCAGATCTCGGTGGCTGGCACCCCCTTGGCGCCGGAGCGTCCGGCCATCCTGATAGGCAAGTCCGGCGCCGACGGCCATGGCGGCATCGTGGTGGTGGATGGCCGATACGTGCAGGACCTGGTGAATGCCGTGGCCACCATGGACGACCTGCAGCTGGAACTGGTCGTCGGCAGGAACGGCGCGCCGATACGCAGCGATTCCTGGGGTGGCGCGGCGGCGCGCGCGGTGCCGCTGCGCGACGGGGACGACGCCACCGCGACGGGCCTCAGGGTCAACGTCCTGGCGCCGCCCGAAACCCTGGTGCGCGCGTGGTCGCGGTCCATGACGACGTATCTGCCGGTGGCGCTGCTGCTCGGCCTGGGCCTGGCCGTGGCCACGCACCGGCTGCAGGTCAGCAGGCGTTCGGTCAGGGAACGGCTGCGCCGCGCCATGGCGGCCGGCGAGTTCCTGGTGCACTACCAGCCCGTGTATGGGCAGGCCACGGGCCGCTGCGAGGGTGTGGAGGCGTTGATGCGCTGGCAGCGGCCGGGTATCGGGCCGGTACGTCCGGATGTCTTCATCGCCGAGGCCGAAGCCGAGGGCATGATCATTCCGCTGACCCAGCACCTGCTCACGCTGATCGAGCGCGACATGCGGACCTGGCCCACGCCGCCGGATTTCCACATCGGCGTGAACATCGCGGCCGAGCACTTGTCCAGCGCGGAACTGCTGTCCGACGTGCAGTCCTTTGCGGCCCAGGTCGCGGCGCGGCATCCGCTGGTGGTGCTGGAGATCACCGAACGCAGCTTGATCACGGACAACGGGCAGGCACGACGCAACATCGATGCCTTGCGCGCCCAGGGCCTGCGCGTGGCGATCGACGATTTCGGCACCGGCCACTGTTCGCTGTCGTACCTGCAGAAATTTCCGGTGGACTACCTGAAAGTCGACCAGGGCTTCGTGCAGGCCATCGGACCCGCGGGCGAAGAAGCGCCCGTGCTGGACGCCATCATCACGCTGGCGCATCGTCTGGGGCTGTCGGTCGTGGCGGAAGGCGTCGAAACGCCCTATCAATTCGACTACCTGAAGGCGCGCGGCGTGGCGTTCATCCAGGGCTATCTGTTCGCGCGGCCGATGCCGTCGGCCGAATTCGTGCGCTGGTACGCCGGGCATGAACAGCCCGGCGACGCATAGTCCTCAGGCGGCCTTGCCGTTGGGGGCGGCCTTGGCGAAGAACAGGTCGGTGATGCTCTGGCTGTCCATGGGCTCGCCGTTGATGGCGCGGGCCAGCAGCTCGGCGCCCAGCAGTTGCACGGAGAACACCAGGTCGGGGTTCACCCGGCGGATCTTTTCCAGGTGCTTGCTGGTGTTGACCAGCGCGACCGTCTTGGCGCCGTTTTCACCGCAAGCTTCCTTTGCTGCCAGCACGATGAAGGCGTTCTCGGCGTCGTCGTCGCGCAGCGCCAGCACGTAGCGCGCGCGCGTCACGCCGGCGTTGTGCAGCACGTCCACGCTGGACGGGTCGCCTTCGATCAGGTCCGTGGCCGCCGGATATTCCTGCGGCACGCCGGGAGGCACGATGACGGTGACTTCGTCGCCGCGGCGGCGCAGGCCGTCGTAGACGCTCATGGCCAGGGGCGTCGCGCCCGCGATGATGATGTGGTTTTTGCGCATGGCGGTGGAGAACCTGCCTTTGACCAGCCGTTTCAGATTGCCGCCGATCACCGGCCCGGCGATCGCGCTGATGGAGGTGGCGAAGATGGTGATGCCCAGGATGATAATCGACGCGGTGAACAGCCGCGCGGTTCCGGTGTGCGGGGTGATGTCGCCATAACCGACCGTGGACATGGATACGATGGAGAAGTAGAGCGCGGTGGTGGCGTCCGTGATGGGCGGATTGAATTCGTTGCCCAGATAGAGCGTGCCGAAGACCGCGTAGATCAGCAGCGACAGCATGCTGACCAGGGCGAACAGCGAACCGGCGGTCACGCTGGCGCGGTCGAAGCGGCGCCAGTAGGCGATCAACGCGATGACGAGGACCAGCGTATAGATGCCCAGGCCGGCGCGGCCGCTGTCTCCCATGATGGCGAAGGTGCCCACGCCGATCAGCAGCACCAGCGAGAACGCCCAGGCGATGCGCGCCTTGAGGATCAGCCCCAGCGCAATGACCTGCAGCCCCACGCCCAACACCAGGCGCGGTATCTCCAGCAGGCCCACCACGCGCATGACCTCATGCCAGTTGTCGATGGCGAGCCAGAATCCGTACTCGCGCGCCCGCACCTCGCGCAGCACCGGATGCATGAAGGCATAGCCGTCCAGCGCCACCAGGATGGCCAGGCACCAGTTGGGCGGAAACAGCGCCAGCAGTTTGCGCAGGCGGTGCTTGAGAGGAACGGGCAGTGTGGGCATGGCGTTGGCGGGAACGGGTCCCAAGTCCTTTGCCGGCATTGTAGGGGGCGTGCCGCGCTATATCAGATATGTATGGAAGGCTATCAACAAAGAATTACTGGAAACCTGTCCGAGGTCCTAAACTTCGTGCATCAAGCGGCTATCCATGAGGAACGCCGCTGATAAGGGCGGGACGCCCGCTGTTTTAGCAAGCGGACGAATCGCCAGGCGTTGATCACGTTGCAGCCTGTGCAGGGACTAGAGACCCGGCCCAGGTTCACGGTCTGACCGTACGTGAGTATGAGGCACGAATGTTGGAATCGCGTGATCCAGGTAGTAGGCATCAGTGCCGGCTGATGACTCCAGGCTCACGTGTTGTTTTAGCGCGGCGTCTTAGCCTTTCGAGGCAGCGCCGCGTTTTTTTCGTCCAGGCCCGTTGCGGGCCGGACCTCAGATGGACGCGTTCGCGTCCGCCGTTTCGCGGCGCCAGTCGCCCTGGGCCTCCAGGCGGCTTTCTTCCCCGGTTATCCGAAAATCCAGGTCCAGCGCGATGTCCGCTGCGAACATGTAGCCCCAGCCGTGCACGGCGCGGATCGGCAGCGTCATCTGGTTGGCCGTCGCCTTGCGCCGCAAGCGGCTGATCATGACGTCCACGAAACGGCGCCGCGAGATGCCGTTGTCGGCGTCGTCCGCACCATCCGCGTAGAAGGCATCGCGGCTGACCTTGCGGTCGGGCGCGTTCACCAGCCGCGACAGGAAGTCGCGCTCGCCGGTGGTCAGCCCCAGCGTGCGGCCCGCGGGGCTGATCAGGGTCCAGCCTTTGTTCGCAAGGCGCCAGGTGTCGTGCGCGGATTCATCCGGCGTGTGTCCGTCGGCTGCGGAGTCCGCGCCGTCCAGGCCGACCGCGCGGCGCACCAGCGCCTGCAGCGCCGCCGCCAGCTCCAGCCCGGATACGTCCGGCGGCAGGCAGGCATCCGCGCCGCAGAGCAATGTGCGGATGCGGCTTTCGGCATCGGCGAATGCGGCGATGGCGACGATGCCCAGGCCGCGGTCCACGGCGCGCAGCCGGACTGCGGCATTGTGGATGTCGGGCAGCGGCGCCTTCAGCACCACCAGCGGGCAGGGGCGGCGCGAGTATCTGTCGTAGACGTCGGCCAGGTCGTGGCAGCGGCGCACGTTGAAACCCAGGTGCGAGAGGGCTTCGATGAGCCCCGCATGCCGCGCGTCGTCGTGACCCAGAAATATGACATCCAGCGTGTTGTTCATTGATGCTTCCAATGAGGAGACCGGCCTGGGCGGCTGTGCCTGATGCCTAGGCGTGGCGCTGCGTGTCATGCCCGTCTCCCTGTGCTGCGCGCCGAGGCGCGAGAGCGCCGGGCGGTGTTGTTCGGATGGGCGCGAGGCCGGGGGGATTGCCCCTGGTTTCGTGCTTATGCCGATGGCCGCCCATGCTTCGATGCTGCTTGGAAGTCACGCCCGTGTTTCATTTAAACACGGGCGTGTTTTTTTGTGAAGATACGTTTCTGTAGTTTCTGACAGTAACAGAAAGCGTGGGGGCTGCGCCATGGAAACGCTTGAAATACTGTTTGTTTTGGGACGCGGGTGTTAACGCATTATGTATCGCCGATACATTATTTTCGATTTTGAATACGTGAAACGCCATAAACTCGCCAGGCTTTTGCCCCTGCAGTGCGCTTGCAGGCCGAGGGGCGCCGCCGCGTCGTGATACTGGTTGGCCTATGCAAGCCAATGATAGATATGGTCTTTTTGATGCCGCCTCGGCCTTCTGCCAGGCGCTTGGAACCGGCTTGATGCGTGCGCAGGCGGCCGCAAGGCGCGATTTACGGATTAGCCCCGCAATTGGGGTGCAATCCGTTTATTTGGCGCCAGTATTGAGATGTTTTAATCAAAAAATAAATTCTTATTAATGTCTCAGGTTGATCGATTGGACACGTTTAGCCATCGTCTGCGCAACGCAAGAATGCTTCAGGGATGGACTCAAAAGGACTTGGCGGTCGCAAGCAACCTGTCGCAAAGCGCTATCGGCAACTACGAGAGCGGGCAGCGCCGGCGGCCGTCCAGCGACGCCCTCATCAAGCTGACCCGTGCGCTATGCGTCAATCCCATGTGGCTCAGCACCGGCGAAGGGCCGATGCTGAACCCGGAGCCGGGCGCCATCCAGGCGGGCGCGGAGCGTGTGGCGCTCCCTGCCGCCTGGCCGTTCGAATCCATCTCCTATGCCACCTATGCGCGCCTGAGTTCCCAGGAAAAGCGGCAGATCGAACAAGTGCTGGCCGCCTACATCAAGGCACGCGGCGAATAGACCCGAGGGGCTGCGCGGGGGCGCCAGCGGGGCGCCGCCTGGCGTCGGACGCAGGCGCTGGATCGCGGTCGTCGGTGCGCAGGCGGCTGCGCAGGCGTTCGATGGGGTCCGCAATCACGCTGTTGAGCAGGGCCGAGAATGCGATGGTGCTCGTGATCACCAGGGCCATGAACAGCAGCGGCTGATCCAGATGCGCTTCTTCAAGCAGCCACTTAAAGAACATGATCACCAGCGAATGGCAGATGTAGATCGGGTAGCTCAACTCGCCTATCGCCTTGTCGAGCCTGTGGCGCGACTGGAACAGGAAGGCCAGCGGCAGCAACGCCGCGAACAGCAGCACGGCCAGACCGTCGCGCACATTGTGGTTCATGGCGATCGAGAAATGCAGCACACAGTAGGCCGCCAGCACGGCCGTGCCGATTTCCGGCAGGCGCTTGATCCGCTGCGTCCAGGCCTTGTAGCGCGGCAACAGCACCTGGTGCGACAGCGAACCGAGCAGGAACAGAGCGAGTTCCGTCGGGAAGAACCGATACGTCCAGGGATCGCTCAAGCCTATGCCCGTGGCGATCAGCACGCCGCGCAACGCCAGCGATGCGGCCAGCAATGCCAGCAGCCGGCGCGGCGAATGCAGGATGAAGGGAGCGACCAGATAGAAGCTCATCTCCACGCCCAGCGTCCATGCCTGCGGCACCAGCAGTCCTTCGTAAAGCGGAACTTCGCTGTGCGCGAAGCTGCCGGTGAACTTCAGCGCTGAATGTTCGATGCCGAAGAACATCAGCCAGTCCTGACCCATGATGAAAATGTTGGAGAGCACCAGGAACAGCTCGGCGCTGAAGGGCAGCGCGTCGTAGATGCGGAAGAATGCGCCGCCGCTCATCACGTGCGCAGCCAGCGTCAACGCCGCAACGGCAAGATAGATCGGGAACAGCCGCAGGAAGCGGTTTGCATAGAACTTGCCCACCGCGCCTTGATAGTGGTCGGTGGCGGTGAGTACATAGGAAATCAGGAAGCCTGAAATGACGTAGAACAGCTGTACCGCGAGACGGCCGCCCACCAGATGATCGGTGGCGCCTGCGCCCAGATGGTCCAGCACCACCGACAATGCCAACAAGGTTCTCAAAAAGCCCATCGCCGTGTCTCCCCGGATTGATCTTATTTTTGGCCCCCGTGAGGAGCCGGACACCTGCGCCTGCGGTCGTTGCGATCGGCTTCCGCGCTTGCATGCCGGCCTGGCACGGATGGCGATCTGTACTGATTCTGCGCGTCGATGTGCGCCGCCGCCATGGGGCGTTCGATGCAGCAAGGCCATGCAATTGGAGCGTGGTCCCGCAACGCCGTGCTGCTTTTGGATACCGCTTATGGGCTGAGAACACGCATGCGGGACCACAAGGCCGGTTACAGTCGAGGGATGTGTAATTGATGGAGTCCCGTACATGTCCAAGCTCTTGTCCACGCGCTGCCGCCTGATTGCCCCGGCTCTGCTGGCCGCGGCCCTGGCGGGTTGCGCCGGATCGACTGGCGGCGCACGCCCGCAAGGCGCGGCTGCGGCCAACGCCGCCAGCAGCGCGGATTCGCTGGCCCAGACCAGTTGGGAACTGGTGCGTTGGACCCAGGCGGGCGGCGCGCTGCGCGACATTCCCCATGGCGACAACGGCGAACCCGTGCGCCTGACGTTCCTGGCGCAAGGCAAGCAGTACCGCGTCAATGGCTTTTCCGGCTGCAATCGCTACATGGGCACCTACAAGCTCGAAGGCGGCAAGCTCTACATCGACGCCCCAGCCGCCACGCGCATGGCCTGCCCCGCGCAGGAACGCGCCCGTCTCGAGGCGGACTATCTGCGCGGCCTGGCGTCCATCGACACGTTCACGCTGGACAACGGCGGCGCGCCGCGGCACCTGACCTTCAATCTGCGCGGCGGCGACGTGCTGGAGTTCGCGCGGCGCCAGGACCCGCCCACCCCCTGACGCGGCCGGCGGGGCGCGCATCAAAGAGTGTTAAGCCGTGAATAACGGTGCCGGGGCAAGCCTACAATGGCGTGGTCCGGCCCGCTGCCTTGCGCGGGCGCTGCATTCCTCGCTTTTTCCCGGGAGATTCTCATGCCCTTTTCCGCGTCTTTGCGCTGGCTGGCGCCTTGCCTGTTGTCCATCGGCCTGGCCGCCTGCTCCGCGCCGCCTCAGCGCGCCGCGGATGGCCAGGATCCGCGCTTCCAGCCCGCTTCCGCATCCGACATGCTGGCGCAGACCAGTTGGGACCTGGCGCGCTGGACCTTGCCGGGCGGCGGCTTGCGGCAGATTCCGCACCCGTCCTCCAATTCGCGTCCGCTTACGGCGAGCTTCATCCATGACCAGGGCTCGCCGCGCATCTCCGGTTTCTCCGGCTGCAACCAGTACAACGGTTCCTACACCGTCGCCAACGGCTTGCTGATCGTGCAGGGACGTCCGGTGTCGACCAGGATGGCCTGCGCGCCGCAGAACATGAAGCTGGAGCAGGATTTCCTGGCCGCGCTCACCAGCATCACCGCCTCGTCGGTGGACAACGCCAACAATCCGCAGCGCATGACCTGGGTGCTCAGCTCGGGCGACCGGCTGGACTTCGGGCGTCGCACCGACCCCATCGCGGGCGGCCAGCAGGGGCCGACCAAGCTGGTCTACGTGAACTCGGAGCGCGTGCCTTGCACCGCCGGCGCGGGCCGCGCCATGTGCTACCAGGTGCGCGACAGCGCCGGGCAGCCCTGGCAGCTCTGGTACGGCGAAATCACGGGCTTCAACTTCCAGCCTGGCGTGCGTTACCGCCTGCGCGTGGTCGAGGTCCGCAACCCGAATCCGCCGGCCGATGCGTCGACGGTGCAATGGGTGCTGGACGCGGTAGTCGAGCAGGAAATCGTCAATCGTTGAGCGGGATCAAGCGGGGCGGCGGGTGGTAAAAACCGCCCAGCGTTTACTATTACGCCTTTCGTCGCCCGCTTTTTTCCGCGTTTCCATGACTTCCGTCGTCAATATCGCCGCTTACAAATTCGTTTCGCTGGATGCCCTGCCCGAGTTGCGCGCCCGCCTTCTGGACGAGGCCGGCCAGGCCGCGCTCAAGGGCACCATCCTGTTGGCCGAAGAGGGCATCAACCTGTTCCTGGCGGGTTCGGCGGATGGCATAGACGCGTTTCTGCGCACGCTGCGCGCCGATCCGCGCTTCGCCGACCTGGAAGTCAAGTTCAGCCATAGCGCGGCAGTGCCGTTCCGCAAGCTGCTGGTGAAGATCAAGCGCGAGATCATCCGCATGGATCATCCGGCGATCCGCCCGGAAGCGGGCCGCGCGCCCGGCGTCGATGCGAAGACGCTGGCGCGTTGGCTGGAGGCCGGCGTGGACGACGCCGGACGGCCCGTGGTCATGCTGGATACGCGCAACGCTTTCGAGGTCGACGAGGGCACCTTCACGAACGCCATCGACTGGCGCATCGAACGCTTCACCCAGTTTCCCGCTGCGGTACAGGCGCACCGCGCCGAGCTGGAAGGCAAGACCGTGGTCAGCTTCTGCACCGGCGGCATCCGCTGCGAAAAGGCCGCGATCTACATGAACGAGGCCGGCATCGAACACGTCTACCAGCTCGACGGCGGCATCCTCAAGTACTTCGAGGAAACCGGCGGTCCCGGCTATGACGGCAAATGCTTCGTCTTCGATGAGCGCATTTCGCTGGATCCGGCGCTGGCGCCCAGCAAGGCCTGATGTACCGCGCTCAATGACAAAAAGCCCGCCGATTTGAACTGGCGGGCTTTTTGCATTCAGCGGGGCGCGGGATCAGCGCACGCGCATGCCGGGCTTGGCGCCGGGGAACGGTTCCAGCACGTAGATGCCGGCGTCCACGGACTCATCCGCATGGCTGGCGGCCAGCACCATGCCTTCGGATACGCCGAACTTCATCTTGCGCGGGGCCAGATTGGCCACCAGGACGGTCAGCTTGCCGATCAGGTCTTCCGGCTTGTAGGCGGACTTGATGCCCGAGAACACGTTGCGGTGGCGGCCTTCGCCCGCGTCCAGCGTCAGGCGCAGCAGCTTGGTCGAGCCTTCCACGTGTTCGCAATTGACGATCTGCGCGATACGCAGGTCGACGCGCGCGAAGTCGTCGATGGAGATGGTCTCGGCGATGGGCTCGCCGCCAGGCACCACCACGGGGGCGGCGGGCGGCTCGAACAGGTCTTCCAGCATCTGCGGTTCGACGCGCTGCATCAGGTGCTTGAAGGGCGCCACGCGCTGCGGCAGCACGGCGGCATCGGCCCAGGTGAAGGGCGCCTGCGCGCCGAACAATTCCAGGGCCACGCGTTCGGCCAGTTCGGGCAAGACCGGGGCCAGCATCACGGACAGCGCCTTGAAGCCCGCCAACGAGCGCGAGCAGATGTCCTGCAGGGCGGCCTTCTGCGCGTCATCGGCGGTGGCGATGCCCTTGGCCAGCACCCAGGGCTGGGCCGTGTCGAACGCCTGGTTGATGCGATCGGCGTAGGCCATGATTTCGCGGATGGCGCGGTTGTATTCGCGCGCCTCGAACGCGGCGCGGATGGACTCCGCCTGTTCGGCGTACTCCGCGGCCAGCGCCGAGGTGTCGCCCGAATAGCCGAGGACTCCATCGAAATGCTTGGTGATGAAGCTGGCGGCGCGGCTGGCGATGTTGACGTACTTGCCGATCAGGTCGCTGTTGACGCGGGCGATGAAGTCCTCGGGGTTGAAGTCCATGTCTTCGACCCGGGCGTTCAGCTTGGCGGCGATGTAGTAGCGCATCCATTCGGCGTTCATGCCGAGTTCCAGGTAGCGCAGCGGCGAAATGCCGGTGCCGCGGCTTTTGGACATCTTTTCGCCGCTGACAGTGATGAAGCCGTGCACGTTCACGGCGTCAGGCGTCTTGCGCCCGGCGAACTTCAGCATCGCGGGCCAGAACAGCGCGTGGAAATACACGATGTCCTTGCCGATGAAGTGGACCTGTTCGGTGGGGCCGGCAGGATCGAGCAGCGCGTCGAAGTCCATGCCCTTGACCGCGCAATACGACTTCAGCGAGGCCAGGTAGCCCACGGGCGCATCCAGCCAGACGTAGAAGTACTTGCCCGGCGCGTCCGGGATCTCGATGCCGAAGTAGGGCGCGTCGCGGGAAATGTCCCAGTCGCCCAGCTTGGCCTCGCCATCGTCCGAGCCCAGCCATTCGCGCGTCTTGGCCAGCATTTCAGGCTGCAGGTGCTTGCCGCCGGCGGCGTTGGAGCCGGTGGTCCATTGCTGCAGGAATTCCACGCAGCGCGGATCGGACAGCTTGAAGAAGAAGTGGTCCGAGGACTTCAGCACCGGCGTGGCGCCGGTCAGGGCCGAGTATGGGTTGATCAGCTCGGTGGGCGCGTAGACCGCGCCGCAGACCTCGCAGGAATCACCGTACTGGTCCTTGGCGTGGCACTTGGGGCATTCGCCCTTGATGTAGCGGTCGGCCAGGAACATGCCCTTGACCGGATCGTAGAACTGCTCGATGGAGCGGGTTTCGATCAGGTCCTGGGCCTTGAGCGCGCGGTAGATGTCCTGCGACAGCGCGACGTTCTCGGCCGAATCGGTCGAGTGCCAGTGGTCGAAGCGGATGTGGAAGCCGTTCAGGTACTGCGGGCGCTCGGCGGCGTAGCGCGCCACCAGGGCCTGCGGCGTGATGCCTTCCTTTTCCGCCTTCAGCATGATCGGCGCGCCGTGCGCGTCGTCCGCACCCACGAAGTGCACCGTGTGGCCCGCCATTCGCATCGAACGAACCCAGATATCGGCCTGGATGTACTCCATGATGTGGCCGATGTGGAAAGATCCGTTGGCGTAGGGCAGCGCTGTGGTGACAAAAAGGGTGCGAGACATGGTTGTCTTTGGAGGTTGAGGGAAAAAAGGGGTAGGCCGGCCATTTTAGGGCAACCGCGCAGACTTGCCGGACAGCGGCCCATCAATGGCTCAACCCGCCCTTCGCGGCAGGCGAATCAGGCGGGTTGCGAAAGAATGCGGGAATGGGCGCCAATACAGGGGAGCCGGCCGTCCGGCAATTCCGCCGTGCGGACGCACAAACCCATGGCCCGCTTGCGCCGCGCGCGGCGCAAGCATGCGGGAAAGCCGCCGTCAGCGGATTTCGCGGGCTTCGACGTCGATCACGTCGCCGCGCGGCTGCGTGGCGAAGGGGGCGGTGGCGGACTGGAACGGTCCCGGGCGGGCGCCTTGGCGCTGGCTCCAATAGGCGCGCACGCCGAAAGGTTTGCCGCGCACCTTGGCGACCACGTACAGGATCGCCACGGCGATCGCCGTGGAAAGCATGAACACCAGCGCCATCGCCATGCCGATCAAGGCCAGGGCGGCGAATAGGACGGCACGAAAGAAGCGGATAAGTGTGTTGGTCATGAAGATCGGATGCAAAACGCAGGGAAAGGTTCCCGGGTATCCGCTATCCTTTAGGGGATGGCGGGCCGCAGAAGCCGCGCTGCCTACGGAACCATAGTGACATGAGTATAACGATAGAACAAATTCGCGCCGCGCTGCGCGCCGCGCAGGACCCGAATACCGGTATGGATTTGGGTGTTTCTGTAAAAGATCGTGACATCAAGCTGGAAGGCGGACGGGTTTCGCTGGCGCTGGAGCTGGGGTATCCCGCCGACGCCGCGCGCGCCCAGGTCCGCGACATCGCCGTGGCGGCGCTGGCCGCGGCCGGCGTGGCCGATGCCCAGGTCGAGGTGAGCTGGAAGGTCGCCGCCCATGCGGTGCAGAAAGGCCTGAAGCCCTTGCCCAATGTGCGCAACATTATTGCAGTGGCATCTGGCAAGGGCGGCGTGGGCAAGAGCACCACGGCAGTGAACCTGGCCCTGGCCCTGGCGGCGGAAGGCGCCAAGGTGGGTGTGCTGGACGCCGACATCTACGGCCCCAGCGTGCCGACCATGCTGGGTATCTCGGGCCGTCCCGAAAGCCTGGACAACAAGAGCATGGAGCCGCTCACGGGCCACGGCCTGCAGGCCAACTCCATCGGCTTCCTGATCGACGCCGACTCGCCCGCCATCTGGCGCGGCCCGATGGTGACGCAGGCGCTGGAGCAACTGCTGCGCCAGACCAATTGGCGCGACCTCGATTACCTGATCGTCGACATGCCTCCCGGCACGGGCGACGTGGCGCTGACCTTGGCGCAGAAGGTGCCGGTAGTGGGCGCCGTCATTGTCACCACGCCGCAGGACGTGGCGCTGCTGGACGCGCGCAAGGGCTTGCGCATGTTCCAGAAGGTTGAGGTGCCGATCCTGGGCGTGGTCGAGAACATGGCCATCCACATCTGCTCGCAATGCGGCCATGCCGAGCATATCTTCGGCGAGGGCGGCGGCCAGCGCATGGCCGAGCAATACCAAACGCCCTGGCTGGGCAGCCTGCCGCTGACCCTGGCGATCCGCGAACAGACCGATGCTGGCTCGCCGACCGTGGTGTCGGATCCGGGCAGCGAAGCCGCGGCGCTGTACCGCGGCATTGCCCGTAAGCTGGCGGCTGGCGTGGCGGCGCTTCCCCGCGACATGGCTGGGAAATTCCCGTCCATCGTCGTGCAGCAACCGACCTGACGCATGCGGTGGGCAGCCCGCGCCTTCTTGGCAGGACTTGTGGTGATGACGGGCGAGGCATTGGCCAAGCGCCCGGAAATCATTGTGGACCCCGGCGGCGTGCCGCCGGCCGCCCTGCAGGCGATTACCGAAGCCGTCGATGCGATCGCGCGGCTGGCGGAGGACCAGGACGGCGGTGAAATCAACCGCCTGCGCCGCCGCGCGCGCGACGCGACGCTGGCGGCCCTGGCCACCCAGGGCTATTTCTCGCCCACCGTGAAGCTCGAGGCCGGCACCGATATCGGCGGAGAAACCTGGGACATCAGCATCGTCTCGGGCAAGCGCACCACCGTCGCATCCGTGGACCTGAATTTCACCGGCCGCATTACCCGGCCCGAGTTCGCTGCCCGGGTGCAGAAGCTGCGCGACGACTGGCAGTTGAAGACGGGCCAGCCCTTCATCAACAGCGACTGGAACAAAGCCAAGTCGAGCCTGCTGGACGCGGTGTCATCGCGCGACTTCATGCTGGCGCGCATGACCGCGTCGCAGGCGGAAATCGAGGCCGATACGGCGTCGGCCGCCCTGCGCGTCACGATAGACAGCGGTCCCCAGGTCCGCATGGGCGAACTCACCACCGAAGGCCTGAAGCGGGTGCCCGAGAAGCTGGTGGAGCGCTATGTGCGCTACTCGCCGGGCGCTGCCTATGACCAGGACAAGCTGGACACCTGGCAGCAGGACCTGCAATCGACCGCGTTCTTCCGCGGCGCGTTCGTATCGCTGGAGCAGCCGGGCCAGGCGCAGCCGACGCCAGGACCCAACGCCGACCGCGCACGCGCGCCGGGCTCGACCGATCTGGCCGCCTCCACGCCGGCAGGAGATCCTTCCGTGTCCGGCGGCATGCCGCCGCCAGCGCCCGCCTACGACTCGAACGGCGAAGTGACCCTGCCGGTGCAGGTGCGGGTGGTGGAAGCGCCGCCCAAGCGGTTCACCGGCTCGATAGGCGTGGACGACGAGGCCGGCCTGCGCGTGGAATCGCTGTACCGGCAGAACGTGGTCTTCGGCCAGCCGCTCACCATGGAGACGGGCTTCAGCGTGGACCGGTTGCAGCAGCGCGTCTACGCGGACTTCCTGTTGCCGCCGAATCAGCGCGGCTACAAGGATTCGTTCGGTGTGCTGTACGACCACTCCGACATCCAGGGGCTGGATGTGACGCGCTACGCGTTGGGCGCGACGCGCCTGCAGGAGCGCAAGGGCGCGGGCAACAGCCGGGTCGAATACGAAACCCGCTGGGGCCTGCTGCTGGCAGAGGATCACGTGAAGATCGACGGCGGCGACCAATACAAGCTGCCGACCCTGACCGCCACGGCCGAATGGCTGCGCCGCGATGTGGACAACAAGTACGACCCGCGCGAAGGCAATCTGATCGCGGTGGGCGGCGGCGTGGGCGTGACGCTGGACTCCGGCGAACCCTATACCCGCGCCCGGCTGCGGGCCCAGAAATGGTGGCCCATCGGCAAGCTGGACGTGCTGACCGTGCGTGGCGAAGTCGGCCGGGTGTGGTCCAACAGCAAGGTGCGGGTGCCGGATGATTTCGGTTTCCGCACCGGCGGCGCGCGTTCGATCCGCGGCTACAAGTACCAGAGCATAGGCGTGCAGCAGGATGACGCCGTGGTGGGCGCGCCCACGCTGCTGGTCGGCAGCATCGAGTACGACCACTATTTCAATGAGCGCTGGGGCATGGGCGTGTTCGTGGACGCGGGCGACGCCGCGGAATCGTTCGGCGCCATGTCGATGGCGGTGGGCTACGGCGTAGGCGCCCGCGTGCGCACGCCGGCCGGGCCCTTGTTCCTGGATGTGGCCTACGGCCAGCGCGACCGCGACCTGCGTCTGCACTTTTCCTTGGGGATCGCGTTTTGAAGGGCCTGCGCAAATTCCTGCGCCATGTGCTGGTGTGGTGGTTGCCTGGCCTGGCCATGCTGGCTGTGCTGGCCGGCGGATTCCTGTTTTGGCTGGTCGGCTCGCAGAACGGCACGCGGCTGCTCCTGACCACGGCCGCCCAGCAACTGAACGGCCAGGCGCTGGACGTGAGCGGTTCGCTGCTGCGTGGCGTGTCGGTGGGCAAGCTGGACCTGGACGCGGGCGGCACCCGCGTCGACATCACGGACCTGCACCTCGACGTGAACTGGCGCGCCCTGGGCGACCGCCTGCTGCACGTGCGCGATGTCTCGGCGGGTTCGGTGTACATCGGCCTGGCCGCGTCGTCCGAGACGACGCCGGCGGAGGACAACGGCGAGCCGTTCTCGTTGCCCGAACTGCCGGTGGACATCGCCGTGGACCGGCTGGCGCTGGGCGACTTCCAGCTGGAACAGGACGGCGCGCCCTTGCCCGTGACCCTGGGCAATCTGGACGCCACCTTTGCCGCGGGCAAGCAGGGCGCGCAGCTACGCATCGCCAGCCTGAGGGTGGGACACGAGGCTGCGCAAGCGGACATCTCCGGGCAGGCCGAGCTGCAAGGCATGGCCGATCCGTGGCCGTTCGCCGCTCGCCTGGACGTGACCGCGCGCGGGACCGGCCCCGATTCTCCGCTGTGCGAAGCCGACAAGCTGAGCGGCGTGTATGAGCGTCAGGCGGAAGCTGCCAGGAAGCCGGAACCCAAGCCAGGCGCCAAGACCAACCCCAAGGCCGAATCGAAGGACGAATCCAAAGCCGGGGCCAAGGCGGATCCCAAGGCCGCGCCTTCCGAGCCGCCCCGGCCCGCTTGCCAGGTGGTGCTGCGCGCCGATGCCGCCGGTTCCCTGGATGGTATCCAGGCCAAGGTGGACGGCGAGGGCTCCGGCCTGCTGCTGGACTTGACCGCCGACCTGGCCCCGCGCACGGCGCTGGTGCTGCGCAGCGCCCGGGCGCAGGCGCAATTGCCAGACAAATCGACCCTGACCGCGCAGCTCGACCTGCAATCCGATACCACGCAAGGCTCGGGCCGCGACCGCATCGCGGGCACGATAAGCGCCCAGCGCCTGGACCTGTCACCCTGGCTGGGCAAGGATATTCCGCCTGCGGTGCTGACCGTGCGCGGCGACGTGCAAGCCGACATCGAGAACCTGAGCCAGCTGCGTCATGCCGCGGTCGATCTGCGCTTCGAAGAGGGCACGCGCTGGAACAAGCAGCCCCTGACCGGCGCGCTCAAGGCCCAGGTGGATATCGCGGCGGCGACCGATAGCGGGGGACCCGCCGCCGCGCCGAACGCCGCCGCCGCGCCCGAGGCCGATCCTCTGGCCGGGCTGCGCATCCACGGCCTGGACGTGGACCTGAAGCTGGGCCGCAACCGAGTCCAGGCCAAGGGAGAGCTGGACGCCAAGGACGGCGCGCTGTCGCTGGACGCCCAGGCGCCCCAGCTCGACGCGTTCTGGCCGGGCATTCCCGGCGGCGCGGAATTGAAGGGCAAGCTGACGGGCACGCCGGCTGCGCATCGCGGCGAGCTTGCGGCCGGCTACACGCCGCCCAAGCCGCGCGCGGGCGTACTGGGCGAGGCGCCCGCCAAGGCCAACATCGTTTTTACCGGCGCCTGGGGCAAGGGTCCTGCGGGCACGCCGGATGCCGCTCTGCCGGGATGGCGCGGCACGTTTTCGCGGCTGACGGCCGAGACCGCCGGCTTCGCAGTGGCCGTGGACCGGCCGGTCACGCTGGCTTTCGTGCCGTCCGCCGTGGAACCGCAATGGCAATGGCAGGTGGGGCAGACGGCGCTGAGCCTGACCCTGCCCGGCAAGGAACGCGTGGTCCTGGCGCACCAGGGGTCGCGAGGCGGCGGCAAGCGTTGGGAAACCGCCGGGCAGGCCGACAACCTGGTGATCACGGCCGCCATGGCGCGCCAGGTGATAGGCGCCGTCGATCCCGAGGCTGCGGCCAAGCTGGGCAAGCGGCCCGGCCGCGTGAACGCGATGGTGCCCGAGGGCCAGCGTCGCATCGCGCTGGACGTGTTGTGGGACCTGAAGTTCGACGGCCGGCTGGGCGGCCGCGCGCGCATCGCGCGCCGCGAGGGCGACCTGCTGATACCGGGCGATCCTCCCATTCCGCTCGGCCTGAAGGCGCTGGTGCTGGACCTGACCGCCACGCCGACCTCCGCCAATGCCAGCCGCCTGGACGCCAAGGTCAACCTGGCCACCGATAAGATGGGCCTCATCAACGGCACCGGCACCGCCGTGCTGGTGGTGGATGCCAAGGGCGGCATGGCGCTGGACCCGCGCCAGCCGCTGCGCGCCAAGCTGGACGCCGATATCGCCGACCTGGCCTGGGTCGGCCTGTTCGTGGGCGACTCGATGGAAGTCGGCGGCACGGTCAAGGCCAATCTGGAAGCCCAGGGCACCCTGGCGGGCAAATGGTCGGCCAGCGGCAACATCCGCGGCGACAAGCTGCGCGTGGTGCGCATCGACGACGGCGTGCGGCTGATCGACGGCACTTTGTCCGCGCGCCTGGAGGGCGACCGGGTGGTGCTGGAAAGCCTGCGCTTCCCGGCTTCCCTGCGGGTGATGCCGGCCGAATGGCGCACCAAGGAGTGGATCACCACCAATCCCGAGGCCAAGGGCGGCTACGCCGAGGCCAAGGGACAATGGAATTTCATCGACGGCGGCGGCGATATCCGGCTGACCCTGTACCGCTTCCCGGCGCTGCAGCGCTCGGACCGCTACGCCATGGTTTCCGGGGTCATCGACGTGAAGGCTGCCATGCCGCGCATCGACATCGTGGGCGACCTGAAGGCGGACGCGGGCTGGTTCAGCCTGGAAATCCTGCAGGGCGTGCCGTCGCTGGACGACGACGTCAAGGTGCGCCGCCCGGGCGACGACCCCGGCACGGTCTCCACGCCGCTGCAGACCAGCATGAACCTGAAGTTCGACATGGGGCCGCGCTTCTACATCACCGGCATGGGGCTGGACGCCGGCCTGCTGGGCTCCATCCAGATCATGCTGAACGATGGGCGCCTGACCGGCGTGGGCGCGCTGCGCACCCGCGGCGGCGGCATCGAGGCCTACGGCCAGAAGCTGCGCCTGAGCCGCGGCACGCTGACCTTCCAGGGCCGTCTGGACAACCCCTTGCTGGATATCGAGGCGCTGCGCACGGGCGAACAGGTCGAGGCGGGCGTCAAGGTGGTCGGCACGGCGCAGCGGCCGCGCATCGATCTGGTGTCGTACCCGGACGTCAGCGACGTGGAAAAGCTGTCCTGGCTGCTGCTGGGCCGAGGTCCTGACGAAAGCGGCGGCGACGCGGCGCTGCTGATGTCGGTGGGTACCGCGCTGCTGGGCGGCGGGCAGCCGTTCTACAAGCAGTTCGGGTTGGACGACGTCAGCATCAAGACGGGCAACATCGGCAGCTCCGGCAGCATCCTGCCGGACCGCACGGTGGCCGGCGACGTCAACCGGGACAGCGACAGCCAGCTGGCCACGCAATTCCTGGTGGCCAGCAAGACCTTCGCCAACGGCATCACGCTGAGCGTGGAGCAGGCGCTTTCCGGCACCGACACCGTGGGCCGGGCCAGCTACCGGCTGGCGCGCGGCCTGTCGGTGGACCTGAAGGGCGGGGCGGTCAACGGCATCGCGCTGGTCTACCGGACCTTCTGGGGGAACTGAGGCGGAATCGGGCGGCACGCACGGTCCCGCCCGGCCCCTCGCCGGTGGCGCATCCGCACTCGGGATAAAATGGCGTCCACTCCATTCCCTAGCACCATTCCCACCATGAGCATCAAAAGCGACCGCTGGATCCGCCGCCAGGCCGAAGCCGGCATGATCGAACCCTTCGAAGCAGGGCAGGTCCGCACGGCCAATGGCGGGCGCATCGTCAGCTACGGCACCAGCAGCTACGGCTACGACGTGCGCTGCGCGGACGAATTCAAGATCTTCACCAACATCAATTCCACCATCGTCGACCCCAAGAATTTCGACGAAGGCTCGTTCGTGGATTTCAAGGGCGACGTCTGCATCATTCCGCCCAACTCCTTCGCGCTGGCCCGCACGGTCGAGTATTTCCGCATCCCGCGCAGCGTCCTGACTGTCTGCCTGGGCAAGAGCACCTATGCGCGTTGCGGCATCATCGTCAACGTCACGCCGCTGGAACCCGAATGGGAAGGGCACGTGACGCTGGAATTCTCGAATACCACGCCGCTGCCGGCCAAGATCTATGCCGGCGAAGGCTGCGCGCAGATGCTGTTCCTGGAAAGCGACGAAGTCTGCGAGACCTCTTACCGCGACCGCGGCGGCAAGTACCAGGGTCAGCGCGGCGTGACCCTGCCGCGCACCTGAGGCCTCAGCCTGCGCGCCCGGATACCGGGCGCAGGTAGTCGATATCCCACTCGCTTTCGCCCGTCTGCACGAACCCGTGCCGGCGGTAGAAGCGGTTCGAGTCGCTGCCGCGCAGCGCGCCCAGGCTTACCGCCAGGCCCAGGCGGTCGGCCTCCAGCAGGATCTTGCGCATGACCTGTCCGCCCAGCCCCGAACCCTGGGCGGTGGGGCGGATGTACAGATGATCCAGGCGCAAGCCGTCGCCCTCCGGGCGCAGCGCGTAAAACCCGATACGTTGGCCGTCCTGCTCGATGGACCAGGTATGTTCCGGCCGGAACGTGCTGCGCAGCCGCGAGCGCGCGCGCGCCGGGTCGAAACGCCCCAGGCGCTCCAGGCTTTCACGCATGGCTTCGATGCGCAGCGCCAGCAGGTCTTCGAAATCGGCTTCCGAGACCGGCGAGTATTGCAGCGGCGGCGTGGCGAACTCGTCGTAGCCCCGGCCCAGGAACTGCAGGATGCAGATGCCGTGTCCGTAGGGATCGCTCAGGTGGGCGATGCGGCCCCAGGCATGCGAGACGGCTGGATCTTCCAGGCGCGCGCCGGCGGCCACCGCCTGTGCGACCGCGCGGTCCGCGTCCTCCACCACCACGTCCAGATGCACTGGCGTCCAGTGCCGCGCATAGTCGCGCGGCTGGCGCATGGCGCCGGCGGCTGGCGTGCCCGCAGCCTTTTCCAGCAGATAGATGGGCGCCTCGGCCCCAAGCATCTCGGCCGCTTTCGGTCCCAGCCGGCGTCGCAGTGTCAGGCCAAAAGCGCGGTGATAGAAGTCGATGGCGTGTTCGAGATCGGGCACGTCGATGTTGACCAGGATGCGCATTGGGGATCCGTCTGCTGAGTGAAGGCGAAAAACATATCATGGCCGCGGCGCCCGGTGTTACTTGCAAATCCGCTAAAGAACATCGCCGCCGCGTCCGTAAATGACAGTACATGTGTTTGCCGATTTGGCGACGTCATCTCCGCAAGCGTAAAAAAGCCCCGACCCGTGCGTTACCCCCATATCCCCTGGCTGCCTTTGTTGTTCTATCCTGCGCTGCCGGTGGCCGCCGCGGTGGGGCTGCTGCTGTGGCGCGAATGGCCGCCGGCCTTGACGCAGATCGTGCCGTTCGTGCCTTGGGTGATGGCGTTGATCGGCGTGGCCGTGTGCCTGATGTACCAGCGCGCGCAGACCATGGTGCTGATGCTCAGCGTGCTGGCCGCCACGGCGGCTTGGCCGGCGCTGGCCACGGAAGCACCCTGGGCCGTCGGACCGGCGCTGGCGTGGTGGTCGCTGGCTTACACCATCAACGCCCTGTGGTCCGAACGCTCCAGCATGCTGCTGGACCTGGCCGCTCGCATCGGCCTGATCGCCGCTGGCGCGGCCGCGATCGCGCTGGCCGGCAAGGACGGCGTGTCCGATCTGTTCGGCATGCTGTCCGTGCAAGGCAGGTTGGCGCACCTGAGCGTGCCGATCGAAGGGTTGATTGCGCTGCTGGCCACGGGCCTGACGCTGACCCTGCTGCTATTGCGCTATGGGCGTCCGCAACAGGCGGGGCAGTGGCTGGGCTTCGTGTGCATGGCGTGGGCCTTGCCGCGCGGGGCGGAACATCCCGTCGAACTGGCGCTGATGTCCACCGCCGCGCTGACGGCCCTTTGCATCTCGCTGGCCCATGAAGGTTTCCACATGGCGTTCCGCGACGAGCTCACCGGCTTGCCGGGCCGGCGCGCGCTGAACGAACGGCTGCAGCGCATGGGCCGCGTCTATACGCTGGCGATGGCCGACGTCGACAACTTCAAGGCTTTCAACGACACCCACGGCCATGACGTGGGCGACCAGGTTCTGCGCATGGTGGCGGCCCAGTTGCGGCGCGTGCCGGGCGGCGGCCGGGCCTACCGCTACGGCGGCGAGGAATTCACGCTGGTGTTCCCGGGCAAGACCGCGGCGGAAAGCATGCCGCACCTGGAAAGCGTCAGGCGCTCCATCGAGGCCTACCAGATGCGGCTGCGCGACAAGCCGGTGCGCCCCAAGGCCGACCAGATCGGCCTGCGCCGCCGTGGCGGGCGCGATGTGCGCAATGCGCGGCCGCTGCGGGTGACGGTCAGCATAGGCGTAGCCGAACGCAGCGACGCCCTGCGCGCGCCCGAAGCGGTGATCAAGGCGGCGGATCAGGCGCTCTACAAGGCCAAGGACGAAGGCCGCAATCTGGTGCGGGCCTACGGCACGCGGCGGCGGGCTGGCGCGGGCTGAGGCGGCGCCGCTACTTGCCGGCCAGCGGCAGCGCCATCAGCGCTTCGTCGTAGAGTTCACCGTTCACGCACAGCGCTTCTCGCTCGCGTCCGTATTCGGCAAAGCCCAGGCTCAGGTACAGCGCGGTGGCGGCCTGATTGTTGGCGGTCACGCTCAGCTGCACCTGGCGGATGCCGCGCATGCCTGCTGCATGGGCGATCGCCGCCTGCATCAGTTGCCGCGCCAGGCCCTGGCCGCGCTGCGCCGGCGCCACGTACATGCTCCAGATGTGCGCCTTGTGGCGCATCTTCAGTTTGCGCTGGCGGCCCACGCCGACCATGCCGGCCAGGGTCTCGCCGCAGAACACGCCAAACATTGCGCTGTCGTCCGAAGGCTGGATCCAGCCGCGGATATCCTCCAATGTCAGCGTGTGTTCCTCTTCGTAACTCGATCCGAACGATTCAGGGGTTTCCACCAGGGCGTCCAGGCGCAATTGACGCAGCGGCGCGGCGTCGGCGGGAACAAGGCGTCGGACGGAGATCGGGGACATGGTCGGCAAGTGTTGGGAATAGGGAACGTTCGGCGGTGGATTGGGCAGTATAGGGGGACACGCTGCCTATAATGGTCCTAACGCCGCTTGCGGTTTTCACAAAGGAGCCAATGATGTTCGGTTTCCTCAAGACAAACCAGGACGCCAAGCGCGACGAAGTCCAGGAAGAGTTCGTGGCGCGCGTGGCGGGTGCTGCGCAGGACTTCGTCCAGGCAGCCGGATCGGCCGGCGCCGTGCTGGATTACACGCCGTCCAGCGTCCATGCGCTGGACGAGGCGCTGGAGGCCGCCCATCTCGGGACCTTGCCTCTCACTCCCATGCAGACCGTCGGCGCCGCCGCCTACCTCTACGAGGTGGGACGCCGCGCGTATGGCGGTCTCTACGAAGTGTGCGACGACGAGGACCCGGTGGTGCTGGTCTGCGGCGAACCCGAAGCCGAGGTCTGCTTCGGCGCCATCGCCAAGGTCGAAAGGCGCATCCGCTACGGCTCCGCCGAGGCCATCCCGCCCTATTTCGAACAGTTCCTGATGGCCTTGCAGGCGGGCGAAGCCCGCACCATCCGCTAGCGTCCCGGCGCTTCGGGCGCCCGGTTTGCTCCCCGGCGCGGCCCGGCTCTCTGTGCTGAAAACGTCCGCTTTTGGCGCGATGACAACGGCCGTCCGGGCCATTCCGGGATTTCCCTTAGGACTGTAAGAAAAACAGCCCTACAATTCGGCCATTCCCGCCGCCCTGGCGGGTGCTCGCGCCGTCTGTCATCAGGCGGATTTTTACTAGAAGTACACTCGCGCCGCGTTACGCGTCCGAACGCGCCTTGCCCCCAGGAGCGCCTGCATGAAATTCCGCTTCCCCATTTTCATCATCGACGAAGACTACCGTTCCGAGAACGCGTCCGGTCTGGGTATCCGCGCCTTGTCCGCGGCGATCGAGGCCGAGGGCGTCGAGGTGATCGGGGTGACCAGTTATGGCGACCTGAGTTCGTTCGCCCAGCAGCAGAGCCGCGCCAGCGCCTTCATTCTGTCGATCGACGACGAAGAGTTCGACGTGGATTCGCCCGAGGACGTGGCCAGCGCCATCAAGAACCTGCGCGCCTTCATCGGCGAGCTGCGTTTCCGCAACGCCGACATCCCCATCTACCTGTACGGCGAGACGCGCACTTCCGAGCACATTCCCAACGACATCCTGCGCGAACTGCACGGCTTCATCCACATGTTCGAGGACACCCCCGAATTCGTGGCGCGCCACATCATCCGCGAAGCCCGCAGCTACGTCGACAGCCTGCCGCCGCCGTTTTTCCGCGAACTGGTCAAGTACGCGCAGGACGGCTCGTACTCCTGGCACTGCCCCGGCCACTCCGGCGGCGTGGCGTTCCTGAAGAGCCCGGTGGGCCAGATGTTCCACCAGTTCTTCGGCGAGAACATGCTGCGCGCCGACGTCTGCAACGCCGTGGACGAACTGGGTCAGCTGCTGGACCACACCGGCCCCGTGGCCGAATCCGAACTGAACGCCGCGCGCATCTTCCACGCCGACCACTGCTTCTTCGTGACCAACGGCACCTCCACCTCCAACAAGGTGGTGTGGCATGCCAACGTGGCCGCGGGCGACGTGGTGGTGGTGGACCGCAACTGCCACAAGTCGATCCTGCACGCCATTACGATGACGGGCGCGATCCCGGTGTTCCTGCGTCCCACGCGCAACCACCTGGGCATCATCGGCCCGATCCCGCTGGAAGAGTTCCACCCGGACAATATCCGCAAGAAGATCGAGGCCAACCCCTTCGCGCGCGAAGCGGTGAACAAGAATCCGCGCATCCTGACGCTGACGCAGAGCACCTACGACGGCGTCATCTACAACGTCGAAATGATCAAGAAGCAGTTGGGCAGCTATGTCGACACGCTGCACTTCGACGAAGCCTGGCTGCCGCACGCCTCGTTCCACGAGTACTACCAGGACATGCACGCCATCGGCCAGGACCGCCCGCGCAGCCAGGACGCGATGGTGTTCGCCACCCACTCCACGCACAAGCTGCTGGCCGGCATCTCGCAGGCCTCGCAGATCATCGTGCAGGAGTCCGAGACCCGCAAGCTGGACCGCAACGTCTTCAACGAAGCCTATCTGATGCACACGTCCACCTCGCCCCAGTACGCGATCATCGCGTCCTGCGACGTGGCCGCCGCCATGATGGAACCGCCGGGAGGCACCGCGCTGGTCGAGGAGAGCATCCGCGAAGCCCTGGACTTCCGCCGCGCCATGCGCAAGGTGGAGTCCGAGTTCGGCAAGAACGACTGGTGGTTCAAGGTCTGGGGCCCGAATCGCCTGGTTTCCGAAGGCATCGGCAACCGCGACGAATGGATCCTGGAATCCAACGATCACTGGCATGGCTTCGGCGAAATGGCCGAAGGCTTCAACATGCTGGATCCGATCAAGGCCACGATCATCACCCCGGGCCTGGACATGTCGGGCAGCTTCGGCGAAACCGGCATTCCCGCCGCGCTGGTCTCCAAGTACCTGACCGAGCATGGCGTGGTGGTCGAGAAGACCGGCCTGTATTCGTTCTTCATCCTGTTCACCATCGGCATCACCAAGGGCCGCTGGAACACGCTGCTGACCGCCTTGCAGCAATTCAAGGACGACTACGACCGTAATCAGCCGCTGTGGCGCATCCTGCCGGAATTCTGCCGCGACCATCGCCGCTACGAGCGCATGGGCCTGCGCGACCTGTGCCAGGAGATCCACGAAGCCTACCGCGCCCGCGACGTGGCCCGCCTGACCACCGAGATGTACCTGAGCGACATGGTGCCGGCCCTCAAGCCGTCGGACGCCTTTGCCCGCATGGCGCACCGCGAGGTCGAGCGCGTCGACATCGACAAGCTCGAAGGCCGCGTCACTGGCGTGCTGCTGACGCCGTATCCTCCGGGCATCCCCCTGCTGATCCCGGGCGAACGCTTCAACCGCACCATCGTTCAGTATCTGCAGTTCGCGCGCGAGTTCAACCAGCGCTTCCCGGGCTTCGAAACCTACATCCACGGCCTGGCCGACGAAGTGGGTCCGGACGGCGAAAAGCGCTACTACGTCGACTGCCTGATCGAAGACTGATGTTCGATGTAGCAGTACTCGGCGCCGGCGCCGCGGGCATGATGTGTGCCGCGGTCGCCGGCCAGCGCGGCTTGCGCGTGGTGCTGGTCGACCACGCCGAGCGCCTGGCGGAGAAGATCCGCATTTCCGGCGGCGGCCGCTGCAACTTCACCAATATCGGCGCCGGCCCCGCCAACTTCCTCTCCGACAACCCGCACTTCTGCCGTTCGGCCTTGGCGGGTTACACGCCGCAGGATTTCCTGGCGCTGATGAAGCGCCACCACATCGCCTGGCACGAGAAGCATCGCGGCCAGCTGTTCTGCGACGATTCCAGCGAATCCATCATCGAAATGCTGCGCGCCGAGTGCGACGCGGGCAGGGTGCAGTGGCGCATGGGATGCTCGGTGGCCGAGATCGGCCATGGCGAGCAGGGCTACGAGCTGCGCACCAGCCAAGGCCCGATCCGCGCCGCGAAACTGGTGATCGCCACCGGCGGCATGGCCATTCCCCAACTGGGCGCCACCGATTTCGGCCTGAAGATCGCGCGGCAGTTCGGCCTGAAGGTCGTGGAACCGCGGCCCGCCCTGGTGCCGCTGACCTTCGATGCCGAGCAATGGCGGTCCCTGTCCGAATTGTCCGGCGTGGCGCTGGAGGTCAATCTGCACACGGGGCAGGGCAAGGCGCGCGGCGAGTTCCTCGAAGACCTGCTGTTCACCCATCGTGGCCTGTCCGGCCCCGCCATTCTGCAGATATCCAGCTACTGGAAGCCTGGCGAACCCATCGTGATCGATCTGGCGCCTGGCCGCGATCTGGCGGAAGAACTGTTGGCGTCGAAGTCGGGCAACCGGCAGCAGCTGCATACCGTGCTGGCGGGCCTCTGGCCCAAGCGCCTGGCCGACCGCTGGCTGCACCTGGCGGAGCAGGGCGGCAAGTCGGGTCTGGCGGCGCTGCGCCTGGCCGACGCGCCGGACAAGACCCTGCGCGCGCTGGCGCAGGACATCCATCAGTGGAGCCTGGTGCCCAGCGGCACCGCTGGCTACAAGAAGGCCGAAGTCATGCGCGGCGGCGTGGACACGCGCGGCCTGGACCAGAAGTCCATGCAGGCCAAGACCGTCGCCGGTCTTTATTTCATCGGCGAAGCCGTGGACGTCACAGGCTGGCTGGGCGGCTACAACTTCCAGTGGGCCTGGGCCTCGGGCGTGGCCTGCGGCAAGGCGCTCTAGCTTCCCCAGGCGGGACAGGGCGCCGATAGGCCGGCGCTATGGCAGGTATTGGAAACCTGCCATTGTTATATCAAATAAAAATACTTATCATTTATGTTTTCGATATGGATCCAAGCCCTGAATCGGGGGCGGATCTCACGGAGACATGCATGGCCTATACCCTCCCGCCCCTGCCGTATGCCTACGACGCCCTGGAACCCCACATCGACGCGATGACGATGGAGATCCACTACAGCAAGCACCATCAGACCTACGTCAACAGCCTGAACGCCGCGCTGGAAGGCGCGGGCATCGTCACCAACGAGCCGGTCGAGTCCCTGGTGGCGCGGCTGGAGCAGTTGCCCGAAGCCATACGCGGCGCCGTGCGCAACCATGGCGGCGGCCACGCGAACCACAGCCTGTTCTGGTCGGTCATGTCGCCCGAGGGCGGGGGCGAGCCGGATGGCGCGTTGGCGTCGGCCATTGACTCCGAACTGGGCGGGCAGGCCGCCTTCCGCGATGCGTTCACCAAGGCCGCGCTGACCCGCTTTGGCAGCGGTTGGGCCTGGCTCTCGGTCACACCGGCCGGCAAGCTGGTGGTGGAAAGCAGCGCCAACCAGGACAGCCCCCTGATGCACGGAAACTCGCCCATCCTGGGGCTGGACGTGTGGGAGCACGCCTACTACCTGAAGTACCAGAACCGCAGGCCCGAGTACATCGGCGCCTTTTACAATGTCGTGAACTGGCCTGAAGTGGCGCGCCGCTACGCGGCGGCCCAGCGCTGAGCGCATCTCTCGCAAGGAGGGCAGCGGCACATGAATACCTTCAGCCGTCATCGCGTGCGGCCGGCGGCCACCAGCATCAGCGTGTGGACCCTGGCCGTATTGGTGGCCTGCCTGGGCCTGCACCAGCTGTGGGTCTATCTGGACGTGCGTGCGCCGCACGTGGGCGATGCCCTTCTGGGCGGACTGGTCGCAGCTGGCGCTACCGCCCTGGGCACCTTGCCCATCCTGTTCGCCCGGACCATCCCCCAGAAAATGCAGGACAGCATGTTCGGCTTCGGCGCCGGCGTGATGCTGGCCGCCAGCGCCTTTTCGCTGGTGGCGCCGGGCATCGCGGCGGGTCGCGACCTGGGTTATGGCCCCTGGGGCGCCGGCTTGACGGTGGGCGCTGCCGTGTTGCTGGGCGCGGCGGTGCTGCTGCTCATGGACCGTACCCTGCCGCACGAGCATTTCATCAAGGGCCGGGAAGGCATCGAGGCGCACCGCCTGCGCCGTACCTGGCTGTTCGTTTTCGCCATCACCCTGCATAACCTGCCGGAGGGCCTGGCCATTGGCGTCGGCTATGCGGGCAACGACGCCATGCGCGGCACCGCGCTGGCCACCGGCATTGCTATCCAGGACATTCCCGAAGGGCTGGTGGTGGCGGTGGCGCTGCTGGCGGCGGGCTACCAGCGCGCGTTTGCCGTGGCGCTGGGCATGCTGTCCGGCCTGGTCGAGCCGCTGGGCGCGGTCCTGGGCGCCGCCGTGGTGGGCTGGTCCGAGCCGCTCCTGCCCTGGGGCCTGGGTTTTGCCGCGGGCGCCATGCTGTTCGTGATCAGCCACGAGATCATCCCCGAATCGCACCGCAAGGGGCATGAGGTCTACGCGACCTGCGGGCTGATGCTGGGTTTCGTGCTGATGATGTTGTTGGACACGGCGCTGGGCTGAGGCCGCCGCAGGCATTCCCTGGCTGCGGCTTTCGTTGTATGCTTGCGCCGCTGTCACGCATGTTGCGGGAGAGAGCGGCCTGTACGTCCGGCCGCCGCCGAAGGCGCAATTCGCCCGGAATCGCTCAGGTAACCCATACCGCCCATGCTTGCCCTGTCCCGGTTTTTTTACCGCGCGGACGCGGCAAAACAGTACTCTGGAGAGACCTGGCGCCGCCCCTGAACTAGGGACATAGCGAGCAGCCCAGGCGCCGAAGGTGCAAACCCGCCATGCGGGGCAACTCTCAGGCAAAAGGACAGAGGGGCGGAAGATTCAGCCGTTGTACAAGCGCAACCCGCTTGGCACCACTGGCATTCCGTAACCCTGGCAACACTGCCGCCCCGGAGTTTCCGCGCATGTCCGCAACCCTCAAACGCACCCCGCTGGCTGAAGAACACATCGCCTCTGGCGCTCGCATGGTCGACTTCGGCGGCTGGGACATGCCGCTGGCCTACGGTTCGCAACTGGAAGAGCACCACGCGGTGCGGCAGGACGCCGGCATGTTCGACGTGTCGCACATGCTGAACGTCGACGTGGCCGGTCCGGACGCGTTCGCCTTCCTGCAGCGTCTGGTCGCCAACGACGTGTCCAAGCTGACCGTGCCCGGCAAGGCGCTGTACAGCTGCATGCTGAACCCGCAAGGCGGCGTGATCGACGACCTGATCATCTATTTCTTCGCCGCCGACGAATGGCGCGTCGTGGTCAATGCCGGCACGGCCGACAAGGACGTCGCCTGGATGCAGCGCGTCAAGCAGGCCGGCCAGTTCGACGTCGCCATCAACCCGCGCCGCGACCTGGCCATGGTGGCCGTGCAAGGCCCGAACGCCCGCGCCAAGGTCTGGGCCGCGCGCCCGGCCTGGCAGGCCGCCAGCGAGCCGCTGACGCCCTTCGTGGCCGCCCGCGTGGGTGACGACACCTTGGTGGCCCGTACCGGCTACACCGGCGAGGACGGTTTTGAAATCGTGCTGCCCGCCGCGGACGTGGTGCAACTGTGGCGCGACCTGGTCGCCCAGGGCGTGCGTCCCTGCGGCCTGGGCGCGCGCGACACGCTGCGCCTGGAAGCCGGCATGAATCTCTACGGCCAGGACATGGACGAGCTGACCCAGCCCGACCAGGCCGGCCTGACCTGGACCGTGTCCCTGAAGAACGCCGAGCGCCGCTTCATCGGCCGCGACGCGCTGGAACAATTCGCCACGCCCGCCACCTTCATCGGCCTGAAGCTGCAAGAGCGCGGCGTGATGCGCGCGCATATGGCCGTGCGCACCAAGGAAGGCACGGGCGAGCTCACCAGCGGCACCATGTCGCCGACGCTGGGCGTGTCGATCGGCTTTGCCCGCCTGCCGCAAGGCGTCAAGCCGGGCGACACGGTCGAGGTCGACATCCGCGGCAAATGGGTGCCCGCCCTGGCTTGCAAATTGCCGTTCGTGCGTAACGGCAAAGCGGTCGAACACTCGTAAACTCGAAGCTTCGCGCGAGCCGCCGGCCCCTGGGGCGACGGCCGCCCGCGCGAGGCGCGCAACACCATTCATCTACCCGCATTCCCTCAGGAGTTCCCATGAGTCTGCCCACCGATCGCAAGTACACCGAGTCCCATGAATGGGTCAAAGCCGAAGGCGACGTGTTCGTCGTCGGCATCACCGATACCGCCCAGGATCAATTGGGCGACCTGGTCTTCGTTGGCGACGTGAAGGTCGGCGCCAAGCTGAACGCCGGTGAAACCGCTGGCGTGGTCGAATCGGTCAAGGCCGCTTCGGACATCTACGCTCCCGTGGCCGGCGAAATCGTCGCGTTCAACGAAGAGCTGGAAAACAATCCCAACCTGATCAACGAATCGGCCTTCACCGCCTGGATCTTCAAGATCAAGCCGGTCAACGCCGCCGACGCCGACAAGCTGCTCGACGCCGCCGGCTACGAAGCCGTCGCCAACGGCTAAGCCGCCTGGCCGGAACGGGCGCGCAGGCGCCAGCCACGCGCCCGTTCCGCAAGATGCAATACCGTCCGTCCTCCGACGACACCCGCTATCCCGAGACCTCTCCATGTCGCGCGCCCTAGACACCCACACCGACTTCATTCCCCGCCACATCGGCCCTTCCGACGCCGACCAGGCCGCCATGCTTGCCGTCATCGGCAGCGCCAGCCTGGACGCCCTGATCGAAGAAGTCGTGCCGCCCAAGATCCGCAGCCAGGCCCCGCTGGCGCTGCCCGCCTCGCGCAGCGAAACCGACGTGCTGGCCGAACTGAAGCAGATCGCCGGCCGCAACAAGGTCTGCCGCAGCTACATCGGCCAGGGGTATTACGGCACGCAGACGCCCAACGTGGTGTTGCGCAACATTCTTGAGAATCCCGCCTGGTATACGGCCTACACGCCTTACCAGCCCGAGATCTCGCAGGGGCGCCTCGAAGCCCTGCTGAACTACCAGACCATGGTCGCCGACCTGACCGGGCTGGACATCTCCAACGCCTCGCTGCTGGACGAAAGCACCGCCGCCGCCGAAGCGATGACGCTGGCACGCCGCAGCGCCAAGTCGAAGAGCCCGGTGTTCTTCATTTCGCGCCACGTGCATCCCCAGACCATCGAAGTCGTGCGCACGCGCGCCGAAGGCCTGGACATTGAAATCACCATCGGCGACGAGGCCGAAGGCCTGCCGGAGTGCTTCGGCGTGCTGCTGCAATACCCGCACAGCACCGGCTCCGTCGCCGACTACCGCAAGCTGGCTGAAGCCGCGCATGCGCAAGGCGCCATCGTGGCCGTCGCCACCGACCTGCTGGCGCTGGCCTTGCTGGCCGCGCCCGGCGAATGGGGCGCGGATATCGCCATCGGTTCGGCCCAGCGTTTCGGCGTGCCGTTCGGCTTCGGCGGCCCGCATGCCGGCTTCATGGCCTGCAAGGACGCCTTCAAGCGCAACATGGCTGGCCGCCTGGTCGGCGTGTCCAAGGACGCGCAGGGCAACCCGGCCATGCGGCTGGCGCTGCAGACGCGCGAACAGCACATCCGCCGCGAAAAAGCCACCTCCAACATCTGCACCGCACAAGTGCTGCTGGCCGTGATGGCCGGCATGTACGCCGTGTGGCACGGTCCGGCCGGCATCCGCCGCATCGCCGAGCGCGTGCAGCGCAGCACCGCCATCCTGCGCGCCGAGCTGGTCAAGCTGGGCGTGAACGTCGTCAACGACACCTTCTTCGATACGCTGCTGCTGGAAACCGGCGCGGCGACGCCGGCCATCCTGACCGCCGCCGATTGCGCGCACATCAACCTGCGCCGCGTCGACGGCGCCCGCCTGGCGGTGTCGCTGGACGAGACCGTGACCGTGGCCGACCTGCAAGCGCTGGTCAATGTCTTCGCCGCCGGCCTGGAACGTGACGACGTCGAGCTCGACATCGACGCCCTGGACGCGGCCGCCGCCAGCGGCATTCCCGCCGGCGTGGCGCGCGAAAGCGCGATCCTGACGCACCCGGTGTTCTCCAGCGTGCAGTCGGAAACCGACATGCTGCGCTACCTGCGCAAGCTGGCCGACAAGGATCTGGCGCTGGATCGCACCATGATCCCGCTGGGCTCGTGCACCATGAAGCTCAACGCGACCGCCGAGATGATCCCCATCACCTGGCCCGAGTTCGCGCTGATCCACCCGTTCGCGCCGGCTTCGCAAAGCCAGGGCTACAACGAACTGATCGACCGCCTGTCGGCCGCGCTGTGCGAGATCACCGGCTACGACAACATCAGCCTGCAGCCCAACTCGGGCGCGCAGGGCGAGTACGCGGGCCTTCTGGCGATCCGCGGCTACCATCAGGCCAACGGCCAGCATCAGCGCAACATCTGCCTGATCCCGTCGTCGGCGCACGGCACCAACCCGGCCTCGGCGCAGCTGGCCGGCATGGACGTGGTGGTGGTGGCGTCGGACGCCAACGGCAACGTCGATCTGGTTGATCTGCGCGCCAAGATCGAACAGGTCGGCGACAAGCTGGCCGCTTTGATGATCACGTATCCGTCGACCCATGGCGTGTTCGAGGAAGCCGTCACCGAGATCTGCGATCTGGTGCACCAGGCCGGCGGCCAGGTCTACCTGGACGGCGCCAACATGAACGCGATGGTGGGCGTGGCCCAGCCGGGCAAGTTCGGTTCGGACGTGTCCCACCTGAACCTGCACAAGACCTTCTGCATTCCGCACGGCGGCGGCGGCCCCGGCGTGGGTCCCGTGGCGGTGCGCGCGCACCTGGCGCCGTACCTGCCGGGCGTGGTGAACGAGCAGGGCAAGCTGCCCGGCGACGCCAAGGTCGGCCCGGTGTCGGCCGCGCCGTTCGGCTCGGCCGGCATCCTGCCGATTCCGTTCGTGTACATCTCGCTGATGGGCGCCGACGGCCTGCGCCGCGCCACCGAAGTCGCCATCCTCAACGCCAACTACATCGCGACCCGCCTGCGCGACCACTATCCGGTCCTGTATGCGGGCCGCAATGGCCGCGTGGCGCACGAGTGCATCCTCGATGTGCGTCCGCTCAAGGAAACCAGCGGCATCAGCGCCGAAGACATCGCCAAGCGCCTGATGGACTACGGCTTCCATGCGCCCACCATGAGCTTCCCGGTTGCCGGCACGCTGATGGTCGAGCCGACCGAATCGGAAGGCGTCGCCGAACTGGACCGCTTCATCGACGCGATGATCTCGATCCGCGAAGAAATCGCCCAGGTCGAGCGCGGCGAGCGCGATGCCGAGGACAACGTCCTGAAGAACGCGCCGCACACCGCGCAGATGCTGCTGGCCGAGGAATGGCTGCACGACTACCCGCGCCAGCAGGCCGCTTACCCGGTGGCTTCGCTGCGCGACGCCAAGTACTGGCCGCCGGTTGCCCGCGTGGACAACGCCTACGGCGACCGCAACCTGGTCTGCGCCTGCTTGCCGATCGAAGCCTACGCCTGAGCGTGGGCCGCGAGTCCCGGCGAGAGCCGGGCCCCTAGGCAAAAAAAATCCCCCATCCGAAAGATGGGGGATTTTTTTGTCTTGCGTCAGCCGAGGCTTACTTCGCCGGCGCGGCCTTGCTGGCCACCGAGAAGTCTTCCGCGATGCTGAAGAACGTGTTGAGCATGATCTGCAGGTTTTCCTTGCCGATGCCGCCTTCCGAGTTCATGTCCATCTGCAGCACGGCCCGGTTCTTGTCGTCCAGGTAGGCGCGGGTCCAGCGGTATTCCTGGTTCCAGGCGTTGATGGCCTTGAGCGAGACCGGCTTCTTGCTGCTGTAGGTCGCGGTCACGACGAGGTCATGGCACTTCTCGGTGAAGTCGTTGCACAGGAAGTCGACGCGCAGCTCGCTGGCGCCGGTGTCGCGGGGATCCAGGATCAGGACGGGACCTTCGTCGCCGTCCTGCTTGCGCGGGTTGTAGACCATGTCGTCCAGCATGGTCGTCACGGTGTCCACGTCGAAGTCCTGCATGTAGCCGGCCACGGACGCGGTGTCGGAGGGCGCGGCAAGTTCCGTGCCTTCGGCCGGTTCGCCTTCCTCTTCCATGCCGTCCATGTCGTCGTCCATGCCGGTCGCGCCCAGCAGGCCCGAGAACAGTTCGTCGGCGGGGATCTTCTGGCCGTTCAGGTCGCCCATGCCATCGGCGTAGTGGAACTTGCCGATGATGTTGTCGCCGTCGTTCTTGCCGACGTTGAGCATTTCAGCCATGCCGGACATCGAGCGCATCTGGTCGTCGGCTTCCTCGGCGGCCTTCTCCGCGGTCAAGCCTTGCTTCTTGACGGCGTACTGTACGATCAGGTCGCGCACCATGGGCTTGGAGATGACCAGGGTGGCATCGATCTGCTTGATGGCCTTGACCATGATCTCCTGGGGCGTCAGGTCTTTGACGTTGGGCGGATTGGTCAGGTCCAGGGCGAAGGTCAGCTTGCTTTCGCCCTTGTCGGTCTTCCAGCTGATCGGGTCGATGCTGAACGTGGGGTTGCCGTTGAGCAGCTTGCCGGCGTTTTCCAGCACGGCGTCGAACTGCTCGTCCTTCAGGCCTTCGTCGCTGGCGCCCAGCATGTACTGGCGCACGATCTGGTTGTAGGTGTCCGACAGCTGCTTGATGGCGGCGCCGTCCAGCTTGGCGAGCTTGATCACGGCCTGGCCGTTGCCCAAGGCCACGTCATTCAGAGTGATGTTGCCGGTCTGGTAGGTGGCTTCGACGTTGACGTTCTTGTCGTCTTCGGCCAGCTTGACGCCGTAGCCCAGGTTGTCCAGCGAGACCTTGACGTCGTCGCCAGGGCGGGTGACGTCGATGCGCTTGAGCTTGACGCTGGAGTCGCCAATGGACAGGCCGAACTTGCCCATGCGGCTGTTGACGTCCATCGTCAGGCCGGACACCAGCATCTTGATGGGATCGTCCGATTTTTCGCCATCCACCGACAGCGTTTCCATCAGGGCGTGCGCCGTGACGGCCTGCAGCGCGCGGTCGAAGGTGCCGTTGATCGCCATGCCGCTGAAATTGACGGCGTTGCCTTCGTGCGTGATCTGCACGGGGGCGATATTGGCGGTGGAGGTGGCGAAGCCGCCGAAACTGATGATCGTGTCGGCGCTCAGGGGCGCGACGCCCTTGGTCAGCTCGAACAGCTCCTTGATGTTTTCGGTCTTGGCGAGCTCGGCGTGCGTGAACGCCAGCTTGGGCGCGATGGCGCCGCGCGCCAGCGCGCTCTTGGGGAAGGGGCCGTGTTCGATGGATGCGTCGAACTCGATCATGCCCTTGGGCAGGTCTTCGGCGACCTTGTCGCCCTTGACCAGCGACACGCCATAACGCGCCTGCGTCGAGAACAGGCCGCGCTCGTACTTCAGCTGATCGATGCGCAGACCGAACAGAGGCGTGATCTTGGCCAGCTTTTCGTTGGCTTCCGCCAGGTGGCGCTGCGAGCTTTCCTCGATGCGCTTGCCGGTGTACCACGTGGCCCCGACCCAGCTTCCCGCTCCCACTATGACCACGCCCAGGGTGATCGCTACGCTCTTTTTCATCGTTCTGCTTGTATCGTTGATTATCGAGTCATATCCGGTGAACCGCGGCTGCTTATGGCCGCCGGACGTTGACGCCCGCCATCGGAATACACGTATTCATCGGCCTGTAAGGCCCGCGGCGAGTATACCGAGGCCGATGGTCATCTGAGGGCGCTCACCGTTACAGAAGATTTCAAAATGAAAGCCGGCGCAGTTGCGCCGGCTTTCTGGGGTGGGCGCTGCGGCCGGGTCTACATCGGATCGAGGGGATAGATGGGCCGGCGCACGTGCTTGAAATCAAGCTGGCCGTAGTCCGAGGTGGTCACCCCCACGCCGGTGCATTCGATGACCTGCGTCGCCATGTCGGAAAAGCCCGCGCGCCAGTGCACGCGGCTCTTGAGCACGACATAGCGCTTTTGCAGCGGATCGATGCCGGCCGACAGCAGGCAATTGATGTCGAACGGCTCCTGGTGACGGGAAACCACCACGATTTCCACGCGGCCCGTGTCGATCACGACCGTCAGGCCGGTGTCGTTGCGCACGCCGCGGTACATGGGGCCGCGGTTCAGGTAGACGCCGTCGAACACCAGCTTGACGCGGCCGGTGACCTCCAGCGGCTCGCTGGGTTCCTTGATGGCGGGCATGGCCAGCTTGCCGCCGAGCTGGATCGTGATGGTCTGGCCCACGCCTGCGGCAGCCGCCTCGAGTGCGGCCTGCGGGTCGCAAATGGCGTAGAAGACCACGTTCTCCAGTTCCTGGCGCAGCACTTCCGCCAGCACGGCGGTGGTGTCCATGGTGCCGCCGGAACCGGTATTGTCGTAGTGGTCCAGCAGCACGACCGGGCCTTGTTCGATGGCCTTGGCGCGGGCAATGGTGGGCGCCAGCGGCTCCGGGTGGAACACCCAGTCGGCGCGGCCGTTCCAGGCTTGGTCCAGCAGCTCGTCGCGGTGGCGCTGCGCCTCGGCCAGGTTGCCGTCGGTACAGACCACGGCGCTCAGGCCGGCTTCGCGAATGTCGGCGTGCGGAAATCCCACGAAGACGGAAGCGGCCAGGACGCCGCCGGCTTCCATTGCCTTGCAGCGTTCCTGTAGCGGCTGGTTGGGCGCCGCGTGGGTGCCCTGGCACATGATGTGCGGCAGCATGGGTTTGTTGGCCCAGGACATGACCGGCTTGATCTCGCCCTTGAGGGTGCGCGCGATCACGTTCGCGGCGCGCAGGCCGGCCGCGCGGATGTCCACGTGCGGATAGGTATGGAAGCCCGTGATGACCGTGGCGTGTTTGACGATGTCGTCGTAGATGTTGGCGTGCATGTCCAGCGTCACCGCCACGGGCGTGTGCGGATCGATCTCGCGCAGGCGGCGCAGCAGGTCGCCCTCGGCGTCCTCCACGCCTTCGGCGACCATGGCGCCGTGCAGGTCGAGCAGGATGGCGTCGTAGCCGCCGCGCTGGACCTCGTCCAGGACCAGCTTGCATAGCCGTTCGTGGGTTTCGGCGCTGGCGGGGCCGCTGGGCCAGGACTCGGCCGCCACGGGCACGACCATCTCGGCGCCTTCGCGCCGCGCCACTTCGATATAGCCGCCCAGGCCGCTGTCGGTGTTCTCGTAGGCCTTGATGGCGCGTTCGCCGGCCAGGATCTCGGGATTGCCGCGGAAGAAGCGTTCAAGCGGGGTAGGCACGGGCGAAAACGTATTCGTCTCGTGCTTGATCATTGCCAAAAGCCAACGCATGGGAATTCCTGTGGGTTTGCTGTTGAGGATCGGTCAGGCCGCGCGCGGCGGCTGGGGCCAGGGGTGTTGTTCAGGCCGCATGGCTTCCCAGGCGCGCGCCATGCGCAGCACGCCCAGGTCGTCAAAGCGCGCGCCCGCGATCTGCAGGCCGATGGGCAGGCCGGCCTTGGTATAGCCGCAATTGACGGACGCCGCGGGCTGCTCGCTCATGTTGTAGGGCAGCGTGAATCCGATGTGGTGCATGGTGGTCGCGACCTCGTTGGTGGGCGACGGCCATTCGGCGTTGTAGGCGACCACCGGGGCCACGGGCGAAAGCACGTAGTCGTAGGGCGCGCAAGCCGCTACCGTCTTGGCGCGCACGTTCATGGTTTCGTAATAGCTGCGGAACACGGCCTCGCCGGACTGGCCGCCGCCGCTTTCCGCCCAGGTGCGGATGAAGGGCAGAATCTTGTCGCGGCGCGCCTGCGGCAAGGCCGACAGGTCGACGGCCGAGCGCGTGCGCCAGAAGCGGTCCACGCCTTCCAGCATGTCCGGCGTCATCCAGGGCTGCATCGGCGTGACGATGGCGCCGGCGGCTTCGAAGGCGCGGGCTGCGGCCTCGACCGCGGCGCGGATCTCGGGATCCAGCGGCAGGCCGCAGCCCGCGTCCATCAGCAGGCCGATGCGCAGGCCGCGCAGGTCGAGTTCCAGGTCCAGCCAGTCGAAGTCCTGGTAAGGCAGGCTCATATGGTCGCGCGCGTCGGGCTGCGACAGCACGCCCATCATGAGCGCCGAGTCGGCGACGGTACGCGTCATGGGGCCGGCGCAGCGGCCCATGAAAGGCGGGTCGATGGGGATGCGGCCCAGGCTGGGCTTGAGCGTGGCGATGCCGCACCAGGCCGCCGGCAGGCGCACGGAGCCGCCGATGTCGGTGCCGATATGCAGCGGGCCGTAACCGGCGGCCGCCGCGGCGCCCGCGCCGGCGCTGGAGCCGCCCGGGTTCTTGGTCAGATCCCAGGGGTTGCGGGTCAGTTCATGGAAGCTGGACAGGCCCGAGGACAGCATGCCGAAGTCGGGCATGGTGGTCTTGCCCAGCAGCACGGCGCCGGCCTCGCGCATGCGGGCGGCTGGCGGCGCATCGGCGGCGGCAGGCTTCAATTCCGTCGCTGCCGTGCCCAGCGGCACCGGCACGCCGCGCGTGGCGATGTTTTCCTTGATGGTGGCGGGAACGCCGTCCAGCGTGTGCCCGCCGGTCGCCAGCGGCTCGCCTTTCATCCAGCGGGCTTCGGAGGCGCGGGCCTGCGCCAGAGCGCCGTCCGCATCCAGCGCGTAGGTGGCCTTCAGCTGCGGTTCCCAGCGCGCGATGTGGTCCAGCACGGATCGGGTGACCTCGACGGGCGAGAGCGTCTTGTCGCGGTAGGCCTGGAGCAGCTCCACGGCGGACAGTTCATGCGGTTGCGGCATTGCGGTTCCAGTGTGTGTACAGGCTGCGCGCGTTTCAGGGCGCGGCGGCGTGGCCCAGGCCGGCCGCGACCGGCCGGAAGTTGCGGAAGTCCCAGTCGCGTCCGGGGGCGGCGTCGATCAGGGCCCGTGTGTATTCGTGGCGCGGTTCGGTCAGCACGGTTTCGGCGGAGCCGGTCTCGACGACCTTGCCCCGCTGCATCACCATGATGGTGTCGCAGATCTGCGCGGCCACGCGCAAGTCGTGGGTGATGAACAGCACGCCCACGCCGGTGCGCTGGCGCACCTGTTCCAGCAATTCCAGTACCTGCGCCTGCACCGATACGTCCAGGGCGGACACGGCCTCGTCGGCCACCAGGATCTCGGGGTCCATGACCAGGGCGCGCGCGATGCAGATGCGCTGGCGCTGGCCGCCGGAGAACTGGTGGGGATAGCGGTTCATCGCGTCGGGACTCAGGCCCACGACGCTTAGCGTTTCGCCGGCGCGCTTGAGCGCTTGCTCGCGGGCCACGCCAAAGTTCAAGAGGCCCTCGATGATGGATTCGCCGACGGTGCGGCGCGGATTCAGCGAACGGTACGGATCCTGGAACACGATCTGGATGCGGCGGCGCACCGGGCGCAGCGCCGAGCCGGACAAGGTGCTGAGGTCTTCGCCGCCCATCATCATGTGGCCCGCGGTGGGTTCGATCAGGCGCACGATGCAGCGCGCCACGGTGGATTTGCCCGAGCCGGACTCGCCCACGATGCCCAGGATCTCGCCCTTGCGCAGCGTCAGGTTGACGTCGGCGGCCGCGATCACGTTGCGCGCAGCCTGGCGCGAAAACAGCGAACTCTTGGTGCCGTAGGTGCGGCCCAGGCCCTTGACGTGCAGCACCGGCATGCCGGCCGGCGCCTCGCGGCGCGAGGGCACCAGGCTGGGTACCGACGACACCAGCCGGCGGGTATAGGACTGCTTGGGCTCGGCCAGGATCTCGTTGCGCGTGCCGCTTTCGATCAGGTCGCCGCGGTTCATCACCACGATGCGGTCGGAGATCTCGGCCACCACGCCGAAGTCGTGGGTGATGAACAGTACGGCGGTCTGGTGCTTGACCTGCAGTTCCTTGATGAGCGCCAGGATCTGCTTCTGCGTGGTGACGTCCAGCGCCGTGGTCGGCTCGTCCGCGATCAGCAGCTTGGGTTCCAGGATCAGCGCCATCGCGATGACGATGCGCTGGCGCTGGCCGCCCGACAGCTGGTGCGGATAGGCCTCGAAGATGCGCTCGACGTCGGGCAGGTGCACCGACCGGAACATGTCCAGCACTTTGGCGCGGCGGTCCGCGGCCGACATCTGCTTGCGGTGCAGGCGCAGCACCTCGTCGACTTGCTTGCCCACGGTGTGCACGGGGTTCAGGGCGGTCATGGGCTCCTGGAACACCATGGCCATGCGCGTGGCGCGCATCTCGCGCAGGCGGCGCTGCGTGGCGGTGACCACGTCTTCGCCTTCCACGCGGATGGAGCCGGCGCTGACGCCCAGCACGCCGGGCGGCAGCAGGCCCATGACGGCCAGCGAGGTGACGGATTTGCCCGAGCCGGACTCGCCGACCACGCATACCGTTTCGCCGGCGTGCACGTCCAGGCTCAGGTTGCGCACGACGCGGTTGCCGGCGCCGGCGACTTCCACCGAGAGGTTGCGGATGGCCAGGATGGCGGTGGAGGTATCGCCTGCGGGAGGAGTGGGGGAATAGGTCATCGGCATCAGATCCTGCGCACCATTTTCGGGTCCAGCGCGTCGCGCAAGGCGTCGCCCAGGATGTTCACGCTGAGCACGGTCAGCGACAGGAACAGGCCGGGGAACAGGATCAGGCCGGGCAGCATGCGGAAGTACATGCGTCCTTCGGACATGATGTTGCCCCAGGAGGCGATCTCGGGCGGGATGCCCGCGCCCAGGAAGCTCAGGATGGCTTCGGTGAGCATGGCGGAGGCGAACACATAGGTACCCTGCACCGTCAGCGGCGCGATCGTGCTGGGCACCATGTGGCGCCACAGCAGCAGCGGCAGCGGCGTGCCCAGGGCCAGCGCGGCTTCGACATAGGGTTCGCCGCGCACGGTCAGGATTTGGCCGCGCACCAGCCGCACCACCCGCGGAATTTCCGGGATGGTGATGGCGACCAGCACGGTGGTGATGCTGGCGCCCGTGACCGACACCAGGGCGATCGCCAGCAGGATGCCGGGGATGGCCATGATGGCGTCCATGGTGCGCATGATCAGCCCGTCCAGCGAACGGAACCAGCCGGCGATCACGCCGATGACCAGGCCGATGGCGACGCTGACCAGCGCCGCGCCCAGGCCCGCGATCAGCGAGATGCGCGCGCCGTAGGCCACGCGCGACCAGACGTCGCGGCCAAAGGCGTCGGTGCCCAGCAAGTAGTCGGAGAAGGGCGGCTTCAGGCGCGCGCCGGGGTTGATGGAAGTGGGGTCGACCGTACCCAGCAGCGGCGCGAACAGCGCGATGGCGACGACCGCCACCAGCACGATCAGCGCCAGCATCACGGGCCAGCTCTTGAGTCCCTGGCGGATCTGGCGCCAGGCGGTAGCCTGGGGCGTGCCGCCTCCGGGGAGATCGGCGGCCGCTTGCGCGGCGGCATCGGTTGGCGTTTGCATGGCGTTAATACCTGATTCGCGGGTCGAACACCGTGTAGGCGCAATCGACAACCAGATTGATGAACACGTAGACGAACGCGAAGAAGAGCGTCAGGCCCTGGATGACGGGGTAGTCGCGCGCGAGCACGGCTTCCACCACCAGCCGGCCCAGGCCGGGGATGTTGAACACCGATTCCGTCACGACCACGCCGCTGATCAGCAGCGCGATGCCCAGGCCCACCACCGTGGCGATGGGCACGGCGGCGTTGCGCAGGGCGTGGCCCAGCAGCACGCCGGTTTCGCCCAGGCCCTTGGAGCGCGCCGTGCGGATGAAATCCTCGCCCATGACCTCGATGACGCTGGTGCGCGTGATGCGCGCGATCAGAGCCACGTAGACCGTGGACAGCGCCAGCGACGGCAGGATGAGGCGGTGCAGGTAAGGCCAGAAACCCTTGGCCAGCGGCGCGTAGCCCTGCACGTTGAACCAGCCCAGCTTGATGGCGAAGAGCCAGATCAGCACGTAGCCCGTGACGAAGACCGGCACGGAGAATCCCAGCACCGAGAAGCCCATCACGGCGCGGTCCAGCAGCTTGCCCTGGCGCCATGCGGCCAGCACGCCCAGCGGAATGGCGACGAGCAGGGTGAACACCAAGGTCAGCACCGCCAGGCTGAGCGACGGTTCCAGGCGCTGGCCGATCAGCTTGGTGACCGGCACGCCGGACATGAGCGAGGTGCCCAGGTCGCCTTGCAGGAGCTTGCCGCCCCAGATGAAGAACTGTTTGATGACCGGCTGGTCCAGGCCCATCGTCTGGCGTATCTGGACGATGCGCTCGGGCGTGGCGCCGTCGCCCGCCATGATGATGGCCGGATCTCCCGGGCTGAAACGCAATATCGCGAAGACCACCACCGCGACCATCACCAGAACGGGGATGGTCGCGAGGAGCCGGCGTGAGACAAATGCCAGCATGTATTTCCCCCTGAACTACTTGCCCATCAAGGGGCTTTCTTGACGTTCCAGAACGCGAACACCGGCGCGTGCACCAGGCCCGAGAGCTTGGTCGAGTAGACGGTGGGCACGGACATCTGGCCCAGCGGCACGTACAGGCCTTCATCGATGCCGATGCGCTGCACTTCCTCGGCGATCTTCTTCTGTTCCGCGGGGTCGGAGGTCAGCGCCATCTTCGTGCGCAACTCTTCGATCTGCGGGAAGTCGGGCCAGCCGAACCAGGCGTTGTCGCCGTTGGCCGCGGCCGGGGCGGAACGGACCGGGTCCATCACGTCCGTGGCGTACCAGTTGGTGTTGTGGATGTTCCAGCCGCCTTCCGCGGGCGCAGCCTTCGAGGCGCGGCGCGTCGCGACGCTCTGCCAGTCCATCGCGGCCAGGTTGACGTTGAAGCCAGCCTTGCGCAGCGCCTGCGCCATCACCACCGGCTGGGCCGACAGCGTGCCGACGTCGGTCGCGTGCATGACCAGGATGGGCGTATTGTCGTAGCCCGCTTCCTTCAGCAGCGCCTTGGCCTTCTCGATGTTGGACGGCACCACCATGTCCTTGCCGATGTCGCTTTCCAGCGGCGTGCCGCAACCCCACAGCGAGGCGCAGGTCTTCCAGTATTTCGGATTGCCGACCAGCGCCTTCATGACGTCTTCCTGGCCGATGGCGTACATCGCGGCCTGGCGCACCTTCTTGTTGTTGAAGGGCGGGTACTTGAAGTTGAAGCGGTACATCGTGAAGTAGCCGACCGGGCTGAGCGACTCTTCCTTCAGATCCTTGTTGCCTTCGATCATCGGCAGCAGGTCATAGGGGAACTGCTCGACGAAGTCGATCTCGCCGCCCAGCAGCGCGTTGGCGGTGGTCAGCGCATCCGGCATGACGTCCCATTCGACCTTGTCGACGTTGACGACTTTGCCGCCGGCCAGGCCGCTGGCGGGCTCCTTGCGCGGCACGTAGTCGGCGTTCTTGGCGTAGACGGTTTTCACGCCCGGCTTGAATTCGATGACCTTGAACGGACCCGAGCCGGTCATGTCGGTGATGGGCTGGCCGATGGCCTGTTCGGCGATGCGCTTGGGCATCATGAACGGCGCGGTGCCGGTGGGCTTGGACAGGGCGCGCAGCGCCAGGTCCGTGGGTTCCTTCATGACGATGCGGAAGTTCTTGTCGTCGATGACTTCGATCTTGTCGGTGAACTTCAGCAGCGTGCGGCCCATGCCGTCGCCGGCGGCCCAGCGCTTGATCGAAGCGACGCAGTCCTCGGACGTCACCGGCTTGCCGTCATGCCATTTCTGGCCGTCGCGCAAGGTCATGGTGTAGGTCTTGCCGTCGGGGGAGACTTCCCACTTTTCCAGCATCTGCGGCTGGATCTTGTTGTCGGCGTCGGTAGCCAGCAGGGTGTCGTAAATCATGTAGCCGTGCCACGTCGTGATGTACGCGGTGGTGGCGTGCGGGTCGGTCAGGCGCAGAGGCGAGTGCATCACCGACTTGATGACGGTCTCGGCGTAGGCGCCGTGAGCCATCATCATGGTGGCGCCGGCCAGCGCGGCCGCTCGGACGTACTTCAGCATGAATGTTCCCCTTGATGCGTAGTGAGCGGCGCCATCGCGCCGCTGCGTCGTTGGTCCGCCGCGCGGTGGCGGCGTGCGAGCTTCAGGCGGTAGCGGACCCGCCGGAAAAGACAGGTCCGCAAGGCGCCATTCTGATGCCGGGACGCAACCGTGTCCATGGTTGTTTTGCCGCATCCATCAGCATGGAACCCGGGGCCGCGCACACCAGGATCTTTTCCGCGATGCCAGTGAAATCTGCGCGGAAGTGGGCGGAGCTCTTGACCACCAGGATCGCTGCGCGCTGCGGTTCCACGCCGGCGAAGCGGAACATCTCCTGGTCGGCCATCTGCACCTTGTTGGAGGCGACGATGATGCGTACGCCGCCGATCCGCAGACAGGCGCTGGGGCCCAGGTCCATATGGAAGCCGCGATAGAAGGCGCCGTGCGTATCGAAGCGTCCATCCGAAGTTTTCTCGACGATGAACTCGGTGTCCAGCGGCTCATCGTCGGGAATACCCGAGTGTCCACCCAATGCAATGCGTACCTTGTTTCCAGCGCCCGCGCGGTGGGCGGCCAGCGCGGCCGCGGGGTCGACGATGAGGCCGATGGCGGTGTCGCGCGCATCGTGCCGAATCAGGGCGCGCAACACGCCAGTGGTGTCCGAGCTGCCGCCCGCGCCCGGGTTGTCCTGCGCGTCGGCGATGACCACGGGCTTGTGCGCGTCGCGCGCCAGCCGCATGGCTTCCTGCACGGCTTCGTCGGGCGTGTAGAGCTTGCCGCCGAAGTCGCGTTCCGCGTTGAGCACGGCGCGCGCCATTTCGTCGGCAGCGGCGTCGGCTTCGGCTTGGGTCGCGCCGTAAGCCCACACCGTGGGGGCGCACTCGGGGAAGTCGGCTGCGGGAAAACCCGTGGCGAACGACAGGCTGAGCGCGCCGCGCGTTTCGATGTCGCCCACCATCTGGTACAGGCTGCGCGAGGGTTCGATATCGGTGGACTGCCAGCACAGTGAAATCAGATAGGGCAGCGCGCGCAGGGCCACGCAAGGCCGCGGCGCGCCTGCCAGCCGCCTGGCCAGCAATTCGGCTGCGCGCTGCCCGGTTTCGGCCATGTCGATGTGAGGATAGGTGCGGTAGCAGACCAGCGCGTCGGCGTGGCGCACCATGGCGCGGGTAACGTTGGCGTGCAAGTCCAGGCTGGCGACGACGGGGACGTCCGGACCCACCAGCTCGCGCACGCGCTTGAGCAGTTCGCCTTCGCCATCGTCCAGGTGCTCCGTGACCATGGCGCCGTGCAGATCCAGGTAGACGCCATCCAGCGGCAGCGCCTGCGACAGGCCTTGCAGGATCATCGCGCTGATGCGTTCGAACGCATCCTTGGTGACCGGTCCCGAAGGACTGGCCGCGGCCCAGGTGGTGGGCAGCAAGGTGTGCCGTCCCATGGCTTCAATAAAGCCCGCCACCGGTATGTTGGCGCCTGCCACCGCCTGGAACATCGCTGGCCCGCTGACCAGCTTGGGCCAGCCGCCGCCTTTCTCGGCAAAATCTTCCCACGCCGCGCGCGAAGGCGCGAACGTATTGGTTTCATGCTGAAAGCCGCCTATCCCGATGCGCATCAGGATTCCCCTTGTCGTTTTTGATATGAGGAAGACGCGGCTACGCCGCGCCCATTTCAGTTCCCGCTGCAAACGGGCACAACGCAACTAACTGGCAAGATCGTCCCAAGCGGGGTCGCGCGGATCCGGCTCCGCCGGTCCGCAGCGACGCCCCCTTGAGGGGGAAGCGCGCAGCGCTTCGGGGGTGGGCTCACTTCGCCACAGGCATCGTGAATTCCGCACCCTTGGCGATGCTGTCGGGCCAGCGCTGCATCACGCTCTTGTAGCGGGAATAGAAGCGGATGCCTTCTTCGCCGTAGGCGTGATGGTCGCCGAACAGCGAGCGCTTCCAGCCGCCGAACGAATGCCAGGCCATGGGCACCGGAATCGGCACGTTGATGCCGACCATGCCGACCTTGATCTGGCGCGCGAAGGCGCGCGCCACGCCGCCGTCGGACGTGAAGCAGGCCACGCCATTGCCGAATTCATGGGCGTTGATCAGTTCGACCGCCGAGGCGAAGTCCGGCACGCGCACCACGCACAGCACCGGGCCGAAGATTTCTTCGCGGTAGATGTTCATCGCGGGCTTGACGTGGTCGAACAGCGTGCCGCCGAGGAAGAAGCCCTTTTCGTTGCCCGGCACCTTCAGGCCGCGGCCGTCGACCACCAGCGTCGCGCCGGCGGCGATGCCGTCCTCGATGTAGCCCACGACCTTGCCGCGATGCTGCGAGGTGACGAGCGGGCCCATTTCGGCATCGCCCTGCATGCCGTCCTTGACCACCAGCGCCTTGACGCGAGGCGTCAGGCGTTCGACGACCTTGTCGGCCACGTCGCCCACCGCCACGGCGACCGAGATGGCCATGCAGCGTTCACCGGCCGAGCCGTAGGCCGCGCCCATCAGCGCGTCGGTAACCTGGTCCAGGTCGGCGTCGGGCATGACCACCATGTGGTTCTTGGCGCCGCCCAGCGCCTGCACGCGCTTGCCGCGACGGGTGCCTTCGGCATAGATGTATTCGGCAATCGGCGTCGAACCGACGAAGGACAGGGCTTCGACGTCGGGATGCGCGATCAGCGCGTCCACCGCCTGCTTGTCGCCGTGCACGACGTTGAACACGCCTTCAGGCAGGCCGGCTTCGGCCAGCAGTTCGGCCAGGCGCACGGACGCCGAGGGATCGCGCTCGGAAGGCTTGAGCACGAAGGTGTTGCCGCAAGCGATGGCCACCGGGAACATCCAGCACGGCACCATCATGGGGAAGTTGAACGGCGTGATGCCGGCCACCACGCCCAGGGCCTGGCGCATGCTCCAGTTGTCGATGCCGCCGCCGATCTGGTCGGAGTATTGGCCTTTCATCAGCTGCGGAATGCCGCAGGCGAATTCGACGATTTCGATGCCGCGCGTGACCTCGCCCTTGGCGTCGGAGAAGACCTTGCCATGTTCGCGCGTGATCAGTTCGGCCAGTTCGTCCTGGTGCTTGTCCAGCAGCGCCTTGAAATTGAACAGGATGCGCGCGCGCTTGAGCGCGGGCGTTTCGGACCAGGCCGGAAACGCGGCCTTGGCAGCGGCCACGGCCAGCGCGACTTCGTCGTTCGACGCCAGCGGAATGGAAGCGGTGACTTCGCCGGTGGCGGGGTTGAAGCCGTCGGCGTAGCGGTTGCTGCGGCCGTCGTAGTGCTGGCCATTGATGAAATGCGGGATCTTCTTCATGGGAACGCTCGAATCTGGGGCTTTGAAAAATGCCACAGGGCGGCCGTCGGCCGCCCAGGCGAAAAACCGCCCCTCGCGGGGCGGCGGACGATCAGGCGACTTCCTTCAGGATGCGGCCGATCTGTTCGAAGATCTGGCCGATCTGCGCCTCTTCGATGATGAGCGGGGGCGAGATCGCGATGATGTCGCCGGTGTAGCGCACCATCAGGCCGTTGTCGAAGCACTTCTGGAAGACTTCGGCGGCGCGCGCGCCGGGAGCGCCGGCGCGCGGCGCCAGCTCGATGCCGCAGACCAAACCCAGATTGCGCACGTCGATGACGTGCGGCGCGCCCTTCAGGCTGTGGGCGGCGTCCTGGAAGGCGCCGGACAGCTTGCGGGCGCGGCCGAACAGGTCTTCGCGGCGGTAGATGTCCAGCGTGGCCAGGATGGCGGCGGCGGCCAGCGGGTGCGCCGAATAGGTGTAGCCGTGGAAGAACTCGATGCCGCCGGCCGGGCCGTTGACGATGGCGTCATGCACTTCGCGCTTGACCGCGACCGCGCCGGCCGGCACGGCGGCGTTGCTCACGCCCTTGGCCATGGCGATGATGTCCGGCGTGACGCCGAAGAACTCGGATGCCGTGGCGGCGCCCAGGCGGCCATAGGCGGTGATGACTTCGTCGAATATCAGCAGGATGCCGTGCTTGGAGGTGATTTCGCGCAGCTTTTCCAGATAGCCCTTGGGCGGGATCAGCACGCCGGTCGAACCTGCCATCGGTTCGACGATGACCGCGGCGATGGTGGACGGGTCGTGCAGCGCGACGATGCGCTCCAGTTCGTCGGCCAGGTGAGCGCCCCAGGCCGGCTGGCCCTTGGAATAGGCGTTCTGCTCGATGTTGTGGGTGTGCGGCAGATGGTCCACGGCGGGCAGCAGCGCGCCGGAGAAGGTCTTGCGGTTGGTCGAGATGCCGCCCACCGAGATGCCGCCGAAGCCCACGCCGTGGTAGCCGCGCTCGCGGCCGATCAGGCGGGTGCGCTGGCCTTCGCCGCGGGCGCGGTGATAGGCCAGGGCGATCTTCAGGCAGGTGTCGACGGATTCGGATCCCGAGTTCGTGAAGAAGACCCGGTCCAGGCCCTGCGGCATCAGGCTGGCGACGGCGGTCGCGGCTTCGAAGGCCAGCGGGTGGCCCAGCTGGAAGCCCGGCGCGTAGTCCATCACGCCTGCCTGTTTGGCGATCGCGGCGACGATTTCCTCGCGGCCGTGGCCGGCGTTGACGCACCACAGGCCGGCCGTGCCGTCCAGGATCTGGCGGCCGTCGGTCGAGGTGTAGTACATGCCCTTGGCGGTCGCCAGCATGCGCGGGTGCGCCTTGAACTGCTTGTTGGCAGTGAAGGGCATCCAGAGGTGGGACAGGTCGGGCAGTTTGTCGGGGGCGTTCATGGCGGCTCCAGGGGACGGACAAGCGCTGGACTTGGGCGACGGTTGTGCAGCCAGCGGGATTGAAACGATTCTGGTGCGTCCGGATGGGAATGAAAATATACGATCCGCGCAAATGCGGCTAACTGTATAGTTATGAACGACACAACTGTACAGTTATCTCCGTGATCGATTTCCAGCCCAACCGCGCCCGTGGCCGCGGACAGGCGCCGACCCTGGTCGAGCAGCTGGTCGCCGCCATCCTGCGCGCCATCGAAGAACAGACACTGCGTCCGGGTATGTCCCTACCTTCGGTGCGCGAGTTTGCGCGCCTCTACGAGGTCAGCACCTTCACCGTGGCCAGCGCCTACAGCAGGCTGGTATCGCTGGGCTGGCTGGCGGCGCGGCCGGGCGCGGGCTATCGGGTCGCGACGCCGGACGCGCCGGCGCGCCCCGTCCAGCCGCCGTCCTGGGAGCCGCCGCGCCTGAACGCCGGCTGGCTGCTGTCGGACATCTTCGCGGACCATTCCATCCCGATCAAATCGGGCTGCGGCTGGCTGCCGGGCGAATGGCTGAACGAGGAGGGGCTGCACATGGCCCTGCGTCACATGGGGCGGGTGCCGGCCATGCGTATCGCGAACTACGGGCATCCTTATGGCTATGCGCCACTGCGCGAGACCATCGCGGCCAGCCTGAGCGCGCAGGGCATGGAGGTCGAGGCCTCGCAGGTCGTGCTGACCCAGGGCGTGACGCATGGGCTGGACATGGTGATACGCACCTTGCTGCGGCCAGGCGACACGGTGGTGGTGGAGCAGCCCGCCTATGCCAATCTGCTGCAGATGCTGCGTCTGGCCGGCTTGCGCGCGGTGTCCGTGCCGCGCACGCCGGACGGGCTGGACTGCGAGGCGCTGGAAGCGGTGGTGGCTCGCCACCGGCCCAGGGCGCTGGTCGTCAACACCGCATTGCAGAACCCGTCGGGCGCCAGCATCAGCATGGCCAATGCCTTCCGCATCCTGCAGGCGGCTGAGCGGCACGGCTTGTGGGTGGTGGAAGACGATATCTCGCGCGAGCTCGCGCCCGGCGTAACGCCCATGCTGGCCGCCCTGGACGGGGCGCGGCGCGTGGTCTACCTGGGTGGCTACTCCAAGGTCATCAGTCCGTCGGTGCGGGTGGGTTATGTGGTGGCGCACCGCGATCTGGCGCGCGACATCGCGCGCACCAAGATGGCGGTGGGCCTGACCTCGCCGGAGATCATGGAGCGCATCGTGCACCAGGTCATCCGCGAGGGCCGCTACCGCGCCCACATCGCCCGCACCCGCGAACGGCTGGCGGAGGCCCATGCTGGCGTGGGCGAGCTGATGGCGCAGCATGGTTTCGAGATCTATGGGAGGCCGCAAGGCGGCCTGTTCCTGTGGGCCAAGGTGGCCGGACAATGGCGCGAACGCGGCGCCAACGGACTCGCGGAACTGGCGCTGAAAGACGGCATCTGGCTGGCGCCCGGGTCTTACTTCGAGGCGGACGAGGCCGATACGCCCTGGGTGCGCTTCAACGTGGCCTATTCGGAAGCGCCGGCCCTTTGGCGTTTCATGCGGAACGCCGGGGCGGCCGCCTGAGTCACTGCCGCTCGTAAGTCACGAAATCGTATTCGTAGCCGTTTTCGGCCGGCTGCGCTTCGCGCGCCGTTTCCTTCCATTGAAAGGCGGGCAGCAAGGGGAAGAAGGCGTCGCCTTCGACCTCGGCGCGGACTTCGGTGGCCAGCACGCGTTGCGCCAGCGGCAGGGCTTGCGCGTAGATTTGCGCGCCGCCGATCACATAGGCCGCGTCGATGTCGCCGCAGGCCTGGATCGCCGCTTCCAGCGACGGTGCCACGATGGCGCCCGCGGCGCTGAAATCGGGATTGCGGCTGATCACGATGTTGCTGCGGCCGGGCAGCGGCCGGCCCAGCGAGTCCCAGGTCTTGCGGCCCATGATGATGGGGTGGCCCAGGGTGCTGCGCTTGAAATGCGCCAGATCGCCCGGCAGTTTCCAGGGCAGGGCGTTGTCGCGCCCGATGGCGCGATTGGTGGAATAGGCGACGATGAGGGTAAGGCTGGCGGGCATGCGGGGTCGGGACGGTTGGGGTTCGGCCGGTTGGCTACGGCAAGCGTAGCAAATTTGCGCGGCGGCTTGCGCCGCGCCGGCCGCTCAGTCGACCGCGTGTTCCAGGAATTCGGTGGCGGGCATGGGTTTGCCCAGCAGGAAGCCCTGCAGCGAATCGCAGCCCAGGCCGGTCAGGAACTTCTGCTGCGCCGGCGTTTCCACGCCCTCCGCCACGATGCGCAGGTTGAGCTGCTGCGCCAGCGCGACAATGGCCGACACGATGGCCGCGTCTTCGTTGTCGTTTTCCAGCTGGTTGACGAAGCCGCGGTCGATCTTCAGCTCGGTGGCCGGCAGCCGCTTCAGATAGAGCAGGCTGGAATAGCCGGTGCCGAAGTCGTCGATCGAAATCGTCACGCCCAGGTTCGACAGGCGCTTGAGCACCGCCAGGCTGGCTTCGGCGTCGCGCATGGCGGTGGATTCGGTCACTTCCAAGGTCAGGCAGGCCGGCGGCACGCCATGGCGTTCCAAGGCCGAGCGCACCGTTTCCACCAGGCTGGCGTGGGCGAACTGCAACGCTGAAATATTGACGGCGATGGTCCAGTGGCCCTGGCCAGCGTTGATCCATTCACGCATCTGGCGGCAGGCCTCGTTGATCACCCATTCGCCGATGGACAGGATCAGGCCGGTCTTTTCCGCCGTGGGAATGAACTGGTCCGGGCCAACCAGGCCGCGGGTCGGATGGTTCCAGCGCAGCAGCGCCTCGGCGCCGATGATCGGGCCTGCGGGCGCTTCGTACTTGGGTTGGTAGTGCAGCACGAGCTGGTTGCGTTCCTGCGCCAGGCGCAGGTCGTGCAGCAGTTCGATCTGCTCGTGCGCGTCCGCGTTCATGGACGGTTCGAAGAAACTGTAGCCAGTGCCGCCCAGGCGCTTGGCGTGGTACATCGCCGCGTCGGCGTTGGTCAGCAGGGCGTGGGTGTCCTGGCCGTCGTTGGGATAGATGGCGATGCCCACGCTCGAGGTCACCATCACCTCATGCCCGTAGACCGTGACGGGGCGGGCGATGGCGTCGATGAGACGGTCGGCCACATTGGCCGCGTCGGTGGGTTCGACCACTTCGCTCAGTACGATGAACTCGTCGCCGCCCAGGCGCGCCACCGTGTCCTGTGTGCGCAAGGTCTGGCGGATGCGCTGCGCCAGGTCGATCAGCAGGGCGTCGCCGGTGTGGTGTCCGTACGCGTCGTTGACCGCCTTGAAGCCGTCCAGGTCGAAGAACAGCACCGCGAAATAGCCCTTGCGCCGGCTGGCGCTTTCGATCGCCTGCTCCAGCCGGTCTTCCAGCAGGATGCGGTTGGGCAACTTGGTCAGCGTGTCGTGCAGCGCCAGTTGCACCAGTTCTTCATTGGCCTCGGCCAGCGATGAAGCCAGGGCCGAGGTGCGCGCCTCCAGCCGGTTGTCCAGCACCGCGACCAGCAGGGCGATGGCCAGCACGCTCAGAGTCACGGCGGTCACGGCGATGGCCAGCCAGCCGGCCGAAATGCCGCTGTTGGCCGCCATGCAGATACTGCCCGCGGGGAAGCCGGCGGCGGCCATGCCGGTGTAGTGCATGCCGACGATGGCGATGCCCATGATCGCTGCCGCCAGCGGCCGCGACCAGACCACGCGGGAGCCGCCGTGGCGCAGCCGGTAGGTGATCCATAGCGCCGCGCCGGAGGCGGCCACGGCAATCACGATGGACAGTGCGAACCATTTGGCGTCATAGACAATGCCGGGCTCCATGAGCATGGCGGCCATGCCGAGGTAATGCATCGCCGCGATGCCGGCGCCCATGAGCAGGGCGCCGATCACCAGCCGCCGCCGCGGCAGCTCGTCCTTGCTCACGGTCCACAGGGCGAAGGCGGAGCAGCCGATGGCGATGACCAGCGACAGGACGGTCAGCGGCAGGTCGTAACCCATGGGAATGGGCAGGCTGAAGGCCAGCATGCCCACGAAATGCATGGACCAGATGCCCACGCCCATCGCGAACGCGCCGCCCGCCAGCCAGTAGCGCGCGCTGGGCAACCCGTTCGAGGCTCTGACGCGGTTGGCCATGCCCAACGCCGTGTAGGACGCCAGGATGGCGACTCCTAGAGATACGAGGACGAGCGAAGGGTTATAAGTTCCGACGAGCATTGGTAGGGTCCTGTCCTTGGCGCATGCTGCCGCCGCGCGGGCTTCATATCAATTCAATTGGTAGTCTATGGTTGCAAGTCGGTCGCAAGACAGAATTCGGCGGTCGACGCTGGTGATACACGTGCTCTCTTTTTGGGAAGGGGAGTGCGGCTGAGCAACGCCTGCGGACGGCGCTGCCGGGCAAACGGCCCGGTTTCGCTGCGAGCGACAGGCACGGCGCGGCAGGTGCCGGTCGGAAGCAATGGCGCGCGGGCATTTCTGGACGCGCGCCCATGGCTAAGGGATGGGTTATACCGAAAACGCGCTTCCAGAAGCTCACCAATCTTCACCTGCGGCCCAGGGCGCGCAGGCAGCCACTGTCTACACGGCCATGGCGGCGGTGAGGGGGGCGTGATGGGTGTAGCCCGACAACGAAAAGTCGCCTGGTTCCACCTTCTCCAGCCATTCGGGCTCGTAGCGTCCGGTGACCGCAAAATCGGGAATGCGGTCCGACAGCACCAGCGTGGGCGCTTCGTAGGGCTCGCGCGTGAGTTGCTCACGCAGCATCGGCAGGTGGTTTTCGTAGATGTGCGCGTCGCCGATGAAATAGGTGAACCAGCGCGGCGTGTAGCCGGTCAGTCGGCCAACCAGATGCAGCAGGGCCGCGCCTTCCGTGAGGTTGAATGGCGTACCCAAACCGACGTCGTTGGAACGGATGTACAGGCACAGCGATATTTCGCGGGTGGTCGCGTTCGGCAGGAATTGATAGAGCAGGTGGCAGGGGGGCAGCGCCATTTCCTCGATCTGCGCCCAGTTCCAGCCGTGGAACAGGATGCGGCGGTCGCCCGGCCGTTCGTGGATGGTGTCCAGGCATTGCCGCAGCTGGTCCACCGCCTTGTAGAGCAGCACCTTGGGCGCGCCGCCTTCCTCCAGATCGGCGACCTTGGCGTAGCCGCGCGACAGGGCGTCGGCGATCTGCGCCGAGCGGCTGGCGTCCAGCATCTTGTAGGCCGGCCACTGGCGCCATTGCACGCCGTAGACCGGGCCCAGGTCGTCGGGACCTTCGCGGTACGGGTTGGCCAGCCACTGGCTGTTCTCGTTGGCGTTCTGGTCCCAGACCTTGCAGCCCAGCTCGCGGAATTCCGCCGCGCTGCGCGAGGCGCGCAAGAAACCCACCATTTCGCCGATGGCGGACTTGAAGGCCAGCTTCTTGGTGGTGACAGCGGGGAAGCCCTTCTGCAGGTCGAAGCGCAGCGACGCGCCCGGCATGCTCAGGGTGCGTATGCCCGTGCGGTTCTCCTGCCACGCGCCGGTGTCCAGGATGGATTGAACGAGGTCCAGGTATTGTTTCATGGCGGTCCTTGCGCACGCTCGCCCGGCGGGTGACGCAGACAGCCGCCGCGAACGGATCGCGGCGGCTCTTATAAGTTACGGATAGACGAATTACACCACGCGGGCGCGGTTCAGGCCGCGGCGGGCGTTTCCTGCGTGTCGACGATCTCGACCGAGAAGGTCAGCGCCGCGGTTTTCTCCAGCATGGCCGAGGCCGAGCAGTATTTTTCGTGCGACAGCTGCACTGCGCGTTCGACCGCGGCGCGCGGCAGGTTGCGGCCGGTGACGGTGAAGGCGAAATGGATGCGGGTGAAGACCTTGGGGTCGGCATCGGCGCGGTCGGCCTGGAGCTTGACGCTGCAGCCGCTGACGGCGTGGCGTCCGCGCTTGAGGATCAGCACCACGTCGTAGGCGGTGCAGCCGCCGGTACCGGCCAGCAGCATTTCCATGGGACGGGGGGCCAGATTGTGCCCGCCGCCGTCCACGGCGCCGTCCATGACGGCCACGTGGCCGCTGCCGGTGCTGGCGGTGAAGAGCATGCCGTTCGGGCCGCCCCAGTCGATCGTGCATTCCATATTGTCGTGTCCTTGAGCTTGAGCGCTGTCAATGGCTGATGATACCTGTTGCGTACAATTCCGGGCATGAGAGCCCCGCCCCGCATCAGGGGTGTGCGTGCCAGCCTTGCCGAGGAGTTTCCCCATGTCCACCGCTCTGTCCCGCCCCAGCCCCGTTTCCTTCCTGCGCCGCATCAGCCCCGTGGATGCGCTGCTGGCCGAGGCCGACCGCGCGTTGCGGGTGCTGTCCGGCAGCGCCACTGCCGGCCGCCCGTATCCGGCCACTGCCGACGAGGCGCCGCAAGCCCTGTCGGCCCAGGAAAAGCGCCACGCGGCCGGCCTGATGCGGGTGAATCATGTGGGCGAGGTCTGCGCCCAGGCGCTGTACCGGGGCCAGGCTTCGGTATGCCGAGAGCCCGCGCCCCGGGCCCTGCTGCTGAACGCGGCCTCCGAGGAAGTGGACCACCTGGCCTGGTGCAATCAGCGGCTGACGGAACTGGGCAGCCGCCCCAGCCTGCTGAATCCGGTTTGGTACGCGGGTTCGTTTGCACTTGGCGTGCTGGCCAGCTACGCCGGCGTGCCGCGCAACCTGGGTTTCATGGCGGAAACCGAAAAGCAGGTCGAAGCGCATCTGGAAGAACATCTGCGCACCTTGCCGGTGCAGGACGAGCGCTCGCGCCAGATCGTGCAGAAGATGAAAGAGGACGAGGCGCAGCATCGCGCCAGCGCGGAAGCGGCGGGCGGTGTTCCTTTGCCGGCGCCGGTAAAGGCCGCGATGCGGGCCATGTCGAAGGTCATGACGACCACCGCTTACTGGGTCTGATACGCCTGAAACGTGAAATGTTGCAATGCGCAAAAATAGCTGCAAGTTGGTGCCGGACGCACCATCTCGGTGCAAAATCCAGAGCGGGATAACCCGATAGAGGCTAGGGTAAGCCCCGGGCGGGTTTACCCATTTGGCAAAAACCCTGTTTTTGGAATAGCCATTGATTGGCGCGGGTTTCCAGAGGGGAGTCCAGGACTTTGCGGCAAATTTGCAACGCGAAAAATCTCTTGCGCGACAGGCTAAAAAAATTCTTGCATCGCACAAAAAACCTCGGTACTATTCATACATCGGATGTTGAAACGCAGTCGGCGCGGTGCAAAACCCCGAAAGCGTAGCGAGCGGAAGGCCAGCTCCCAACATGCCACGGTTGTCTCCTCCACCCTCCTCCTTTGGTGGATTTAGCCCGAGATCTCACGATCTCGGGCTTTTTTTTCGATGTTTTTGATGTGTCCCCATTTAGCTGTGGCGGAGTATCGCCTGTAGCCCTGCCTGGCACTTCCGTCAGAGGGCGGCCTTCGCGTTTTCCCTTGGATATTTCGCGTGCGTCAGGGCGGAAAGTTCTACAATCGTTCCATGAAACCCCTATTTCCGCGCCTGCGCGGTTTCGCCTTGGCGATCCTGCCAAATGACAGTTTCTGCCTGGGACTGGCGACATGGCGCAATGCGTTACGTTCTGTGCCGGTGAATTGCACTTCCTTATTCCTCCCATATATGGGCGTTACACCTGCCACCGATAATGGCGGGCCTGTCTCGATAGACCAACCAGAGGTGACTCGGTGACCTGGCTGTACATTTGCGTGGTCGCATTCATGGTGGGGGGACTCATCGTGGCGTCGGAGCGCTGGCATGGCGCCTTCACCGGCGACAGCGACCTCAACAAGCCCCAAGCCAACCATTCCCGCGCCACGCCTCGCGTCGGCGGGCTGGCCGTGCTCGCGGGTACGCTGGCGGGCCTGCTGGTCCTCGGACCCAGCAACATGACGCTGACCTGGCTGTGGCCCGCGCTGTTCGTTGCGGCGCTGCCCGTGTTCGTGGCAGGCCTGCTCGAAGACATCACCAAGGACATCGGCGCCAGCAAGCGCCTGCTGGCTGCCTTCCTGTCGGCCGCGATCGCCTGGTGGCTGCTGGGCGGCGTCAGCCGCGTGGGGATGGCGCCGGTGGATTACGTGCTGTCCTTCTGGCCGGTGTCGCTGCTGTTCACCATGTTCGCGGTGGGCGGCTGTACGCACGCGCTGAATATCGTTGACGGCATGAACGGCCTGGCCGGCATGGTGGCCACGCTGATGGCCGTCTCGATCAGCCTGGTGGCGCTGCAAGTGGGCGATGTGCCGATTTTCCTGGTGGCGGCGGCGCTGGCCTCGGCCACGCTGGGCTTCCTGGTCTGGAACTTCCCATTCGGGCGCGTGTTCCTGGGCGATGGCGGCGCGTACTTCCTGGGCTTCATGCTGGCCGAGCTGGCCGTGCTGCTGGTGGTGCGCAATCCTTCGGTGTCGCCGTTCTACGCGCTGGCCGTATTGTTCTATCCCGTCTTCGAAACCGGTTTTTCGATCTGGCGCCGGCGCTTCAAGCGCGGCGTGCCCGTGGACCAGCCGGATGCGCTGCACTTGCACCAACTGGTGTTCCGCCGTCTGGTGCGGGTCACGTTCAGCCGCGGCCGGCGGCATGCGGTGCCCGCGCTGTGCAATGCGCTGGCCTCGCCTTACATGTGGGTGCTGGCCCTGATCGGCCTGGTGCCCGCGACCATCTGGTGGGACAACGCCTGGGCGCTTTGCGCCAGCCTGGTGGTGTTCGCCGCCGTCTATATCTGGCTGTATTCGCGGCTCGTGTCCTGGCGCCGGCCAGGCTGGCTGCTGCTGCCATCCGTTTTGCGGACTTCCGATTAGTTTTGGGCGCCCCGGCGGCTGCCGCCGGGGGCTCGGTAATCTTTTCTTAATTACCCGACCATATTTGAAATGCCGTAATCGTTCTACGGTGAAGGGAGAGTTATGTTGCGAATTCAGGATGTGAAACTCGCTGTTGTCGGCCTGGGCTATGTCGGCCTGCCCCTGGCGGTGGAGTTCGGCAAGAAGCGTTCGGTCATCGGGTTCGATATCAATACGCGTCGCATCGACGCGCTCAAGGCGGGCCACGACCATACGCTGGAAGTCAGCGATGAAGAGCTGAAGGAAGCAACCCAGCTGAGCTACACGGCGGACCGCAGCGTGCTGGGCCAGGCCAACGTGTTCATCGTGACCGTGCCGACCCCCATCGACGAATACAAGCAGCCGGACCTGACCCCGCTGGTCAAGGCCAGCGAGACCATCGGCGCCGTGCTCAAGCGCGGCGACATCGTCATCTACGAATCCACCGTTTATCCTGGCGCCACGGAAGAAGACTGCGTGCCGGTGCTGGAGCGCGTGTCGGGCCTGAAGTTCAACGTGGATTTCTATGCCGGCTACAGCCCCGAGCGTATCAATCCGGGCGACAAGGACCACCGCGTCAGCACCATCAAGAAGGTCACCTCCGGCTCGACGCCCGAAGTGGCCGAGCTGGTCGACCAGCTGTACAAGCAGATCATCACCGCCGGCACGCACAAGGCGTCCAGCATCCGCGTGGCCGAGGCTGCCAAGGTCATCGAGAACACGCAGCGTGACGTGAACATCGCGCTGATCAACGAGCTGGCCCTGATCTTCAACAAGATGGGCATCGACACCGAAGCCGTGTTGCAGGCAGCCGGCACCAAATGGAACTTCCTGCCGTTCCGTCCGGGCCTGGTCGGCGGCCACTGCATCGGCGTGGATCCGTACTACCTGACCCACAAGGCGCAATCCATCGGCTACCACCCCGAGATCATCCTGGCGGGCCGCCGCCTGAACGACTCGATGGGCAGCTACGTGGTGTCGCAACTGGTCAAGGCCATGACCAAGCGCCGCATCCACGTGCAGGGCGCCCGTGTGCTGGTGATGGGCCTGGCCTTCAAGGAAAACTGCCCCGACCTGCGCAACACGCGCATCGTGGACATCGTCAAGGAACTGGGCGACTACAACGTCGACGTCGACGTGTACGACCCGTGGGTCGATCCCGAAGAAGCCATGCACGAATACGGCCTGACCCCGGTGGCCAAGCCCGACGAAGGCAAGTACGACGCCGTGATCCTGGGCGTGGCGCACAATCAGTTCAAGGCGATGGGCGCGGAAGGCATCCGCAAGCTCGGCAAGGCGCAGCACATCCTGTATGACCTGAAGTACGTGCTTTCGCCTTCCGAATCCGATCTGCGCCTGTAAGGACTGCCCATGACTACACGCTTTGAGACCATCAAGAAGGAACTGTCGGCCGCGCCGCGCAAATGGCTGGTGACCGGCTGCGCCGGTTTCATCGGGTCGAACCTGCTGGAGACCCTGCTGAAGCTGGGCCAGACCGTGACCGGCCTGGACAACTTCGCCACCGGCCATCAGCACAACCTGGACGAGGTGCGCGACTCGGTCACGCCCGAGCAGTGGGCGCGCTTTACCTTCATCGAAGGCGACATCCGTGACCTGGAAGCCTGCCGCCGCGCGGCGCAGGGCGTCGATTTCGTGCTGCACCAGGCCGCGCTGGGTTCGGTGCCGCGCTCTTTGAAGGATCCGATCACCACCAACGAGGTGAACATCGGCGGTTTCCTGAACATGCTGGTGGCGGCGCGCGATGCCGAAGTCAAATCCTTCGTCTACGCGGCCTCGAGCTCGACCTATGGCGACCACCCGGCCTTGCCCAAGGTCGAGGAGAACATTGGCAATCCCCTGTCGCCGTATGCGGTCACCAAGTACGTCAATGAACTCTACGCGGACGTCTTCGCGCGCTCCTACGGCTTCGAGTCGGTCGGCCTGCGCTACTTCAACGTGTTCGGCAAGCGGCAGGATCCCAACGGCGCCTATGCGGCCGTGATCCCCAAGTGGACGGCCGCGATGATCCAGGGCGAAGACGTCACCATCAACGGCGACGGCGAGACCAGCCGCGATTTCTGCTTCGTGGACAACGCGGTGCAGGCCAACATTCTCGCGGCCATGGCCGCGCCGGAAGGCCGCAACCAGGTCTACAACGTGGCGGTCAGCGGCCGCAGCACCTTGAACCAACTGTTCGGCTTCCTGGTACAAGCCCTGGGCAATCAAGACGTGGCTTATGGCAAGAAGCCGGTCTACGCCGACTTCCGCGCCGGCGACGTGCGCCATTCGCAGGCGGACGTCAGCAAGGCGGGCCGGTTGCTGGGCTACGAGCCGACGCACACCGTGCTGCAAGGCCTGGAAGTGGCCATGCCCTGGTACACGCAATTCCTGCGTTGATTTGAAAGCACTCGTCAGAAAACTCGGCAGCATCCACCCGGACCATCAGCGCATCTTCAAGGGCGCCTTCCGGGTGGCGGTGTTTCTGCTGCTGGGCAAGGCCGCCGGCGCCATCAAGGAGATGGCGGTGGCGTACCGCTACGGCGTCAGCGACGCCGTGGACGCCTACCAGTTCACGATGACCATGGCTACCTGGCTGCCGGTCACCATCGTGGGCGTGCTGTCGGTGGTCCTGATCCCGGTGCTCGTGCGGCTGCGCCGCGCCGATGCCGCCGAAAGAAATCTGTTCATCCGCGAACTGCAGGGCTGGGTGGCGGCCGCAGGCATTGCGCTGGCGCTGCTGACCTGGTTCGCCTGGCCGCAGGTGGTCGGCGTGCTGGGCCAGGGCTTGTCGGCCCGCGTGAGCGACATGACAGGCCAGCTGCTTGCCGCGTTCGCGCCGGTGTCGGCGCTGCTGCTCGTCGCCGGCATCAGCGCTGCGCGGCTGCGGGCGCAGGAAAGACACGTCAATACCCTGCTGGACAGCGTGCCGGCCGTGGCGACGCTGGCCTGGGTGATGCTGGCCGCCAGCGCCGACGGCGTCGGGCCGCTGCTGTGGGGCACGCTGGTCGGCTACGCGATCCAGACCGTCTGGCTGGCTTGGCTGGCGGCGCGCGCCGATGGCGGTTTCTGGGGCGCGCCCCGGCTGACGCTGCAATCGCCGCATTGGCCCGAACTGCTGGGCGCCGCGGGCGTGATGCTGATCGGCCAGGTGGCCATGAGTTTCGTCGGTCCGCTGGACCAGTACGCCGCCGCCAATCTGGGAGCGAACGCCAACGCCACGCTGGGCTACGCCAGCCGGCTGTTGTCGCTGGTGCTGGGGATCGGCGCCGTGTCAGTGGGGCGCGCGGCCTTGCCGGTGCTGGCCGATGTGCAAGCGCGGGGCGATACCGCTCGTGCGCGCGGCATGGCTCTCAAATGGTCGGTGCTGATGGTGGCCGCAGGCGCTGTTGCCGTCGCCGTGGGCTGGATGCTGGCGCCGTGGGGCGTGTCCGTGCTTTTCCAGCGCGGCGCCTTCACCGCCGAGAATACCCAGGCCGTGGCGCATGTGTTCCGCTGGGGGCTGCTGCAGTTGCCGTTCTATTTTGGCGTGCTGATCCTGGTGCAACTGCTGGCCAGCCAGAACCGCTATCGTGTGATGGCAGCCATCGCCGTCGCCAATTTCGCCCTGAAGGCGGTGTTGAACACCGTGCTGGCGCCCAGGATGGGCGCGGCCGGCATCATGCTGGCGACCAGCCTCATGTATCTGTTGTCCTTTGCCTGCTACCTGGCGGTGGCGATGCGCAAAGTTGAACCCAAAGAGGCCGATTGAATGCCCGTGACCGATACCGGCCCGGCGCCGCGCGTCCTGTTGTTCATACATTCCCTGCATGGCGGCGGCGCGGAACGCGTGGCTGCGGACCTGAGCGCGCACTGGGCGGACATGGGGCGGGAAGTCATGGTGGTGACGCAGGCCAGCGCAGAGGGCGACGTCTACACGCTGCACCCCAAGGTGCGCCGCGAGGTCCTGCATACGGCGGGCGAGGGCGGTGGTCTGCGCGGCATCTGGAGCAATGTGCAACGGGTGCGCGCCTTGCGCCGCGTGATCAAGTCGTTCCGCCCGGACATCGTGCTGGGCATGATGACGACGGCGTCGGTGCTGTCGGTGTTGGCTTGCGCGGGCCTGTCCTGCCGGGTGATCGCCACCGAACATACGCATCCGCCTTCGCAGACGCTGTCGGGCTTCTGGCAGCGCCTGCGAAGGCTGACGTATCCGCGAGCGGCCAGCGTGGTCGCGCTGACCCGCGGCACCGCCGACTGGCTGGCGCAGCACGTGCCGGGCAGCAAGCTGGCCGTCATTCCCAACCCGGTACACTTTCCCCTGCCGCGAGCCGAACCGGTTCTGACCCCGGTGTCGGGCGACGGCCGCAAGCGCCTGCTGGCGGTGGGCCGTCTGCACGCCGACAAGGGTTTCGACCTGCTGATCCAGGCCTACGCGCAATTGGCGGCGTCGCATCCCGGTTGGGATCTGGTTATCCTGGGCGAGGGCGACGAGCGGCCCGCCCTGGAGGCGCAAGTGCGCGAGGCTGGTCTGGCGTCGCGGGTTTTCATGCCGGGGCGAGCGGGCAACGTTGGCGACTGGTATGAAAGCGCCGATCTGTACGTGCTGACCTCGCGCTTCGAAGGGCTGTCCAATACCCTGCTCGAATCCATGGCGAGCGGGCTGGCCGCCGTATCGTTCGACTGCGACACGGGGCCGCGCGAGATCATCCGCGAAGGCGTGGACGGCGTGCTGGTGCGCCCCAATGGCGACGTGCCCGCGTTGTGCAAGGCGTTGGACGCCGTCATGCGCAATGACGCGGACCGCGCGCGCATGGCGCAGGCGGCGATCGACGTGCGCGACCGTTTTTCGGCCGCGCGCGTGCTGGAGAAATGGCAGGAACTTTTTGACGGCGTGCGCGGAACCGGCCGTTGAGGCCGCGCGTCACGCTGTTGCTACAGTGACAACGAGAACTTCATCATGTGCGGAATAGTCGGGATTTGGGGCCCTGTCGGGAACAAGGAACGTGTGTTGGCGGAAAGCTGCCGCCGCATCCGCCACCGCGGGCCGGACAGCAATGGTTTCTGGGAAGACCCCGAGGCCGAACTGGCGCTGGCGCATGTGCGCCTGGCGATCCTGGACCTGACCGAGGCCGGCCATCAGCCCATGACGTCGGCCTGCGGCCGCTATGTCATGGTGTTCAACGGCGAAATCTACAACCACCTGGACATCCGCAAGCAGCTCGAGCAATCGGCGCTGGCGCCGTCCTGGCGCGGCCATTCCGATACGGAAACGCTGCTGGCGGGCTTTACCGCCCTGGGCATCGAAGCCACCTTGCAGGCCGCCGTGGGCATGTTCGCCATCGCGCTGTGGGACCGCGCGTCGCGCAAGCTGATGCTGGCGCGCGACCGCATGGGCGAGAAGCCGCTGTACTACGGCTACTCAGGCGCCGAACTGGTGTTCGCGTCGGAACTCAAGGGCTTGATGCCGATTCCCGGTTTCGGCCGCGAGCTCAACCGCAACGCCCTGGCGTCGTTCATGCGGCACAATTACATTCCGGCGCCGCAGTCGATTTACCAGGGCATTGCCAAGCTGCCGCCGGGTACCTGGGTCGAATTCACGGCCGACGATACCCGCAGCCGCCGCATGCCCGAGCCGCGCGTGTACTGGTCGGCCCGCGAGGCCGCCGACACCTCGGCGCAATCGCTGCTGTCGTTCGAATCCGATGCGCAGGCGACCGACGCGCTGGAAGGCGTGCTGTCCAAGGCGGTTGGCGGCCAGATGCTGTCGGACGTGAGCCTGGGCGCCTTCCTGTCCGGCGGCATCGACTCGTCCACCATCGTGGCCTTGATGCAGGCGCAGAGCTCGCAGCCCGTGCGCACCTTCGCTATCGGCTTTCACGAGAAGGGCTACGACGAGGCGCAGCATGCCAAGGCGGTGGCCACGCATCTGGGCACCGACCATACCGAACTGTACGTGACGGCGGAAGATGCGCTGGCCGTGGTGCCCACGCTGGCCGACATGTACGACGAGCCGTTCGCGGATTCGTCGCAGATTCCGACCTCGCTGGTCACGCGCATGGCACGCCAGCACGTCACCGTGGCGCTGTCCGGCGATGGCGGCGATGAGCTTTTCGGCGGCTATTCGCGTTATTTCCGCGTGAACAACTGGTGGCAGCAATGCGAGCGCGTCCCGGCGCTGCTGCGCAAGCCCGCCGGCGCGCTGTTGAGCGCGTCCACCCATCTCCCCGGGCGCGGCGCCTGGCGCGGCAAGGTCGGCAAGCTGGGCGAACTGCTGCGCACCGATACGCGCGGCGAGTTCTACCGCCATTTCGTATCGTATTGGGCCGATCCTTCCAGCGTGGTGAAGGGCGGCGTGGAACCGGTGTCCGAGTTCGCCCGGGCGATGCAGGGTTCCACGTTCGAAGCCATGATGAAGCTGGACACGGTGACTTACCTGCCGGACGACATCCTGGTCAAGGTGGATCGCGCCGCCATGGCCGTCAGCCTGGAAACGCGCGTGCCGCTGATCGATCACCGCGTATATGAGTTCGCCTGGAGCCTGCCGCACCAATACAAGGTGCGCGGCAACACGGGAAAGTGGCTGCTGCGCCAGGTGCTGCACCGCCATGTGCCGCAGGCGTTGGTGGACCGCCCCAAGCGCGGTTTCGCCGTTCCGCTGGCCGCATGGCTGCGCGGCCCGCTGCGCGAATGGGCCGATGCGCTGCTGGACCCGGCGCGCCTGCGCCAGGAGGGCTGGTTCGAGCCCGAACCCATTCTGCGCAAATGGCGCGAGCATACGTCGGGCCATCGCAATTGGGACAGTCATCTGTGGGGCGTGTTGATGATGCAGGCCTGGCTTGACCGCTACCGCGGCGACAAGGAGCAGGGAGGATCGGTTGGGAGTCTTTGACGCATGAAAATCTTGATGCTGGTCAGTTCCATGCACGCGGGCGGCGCCGAACGGGTCGCCGCCACGCTGGTCAACGCATGGGCCGAGCGCGGGGATTCCGTCATCCTGACGCCCACCTACTCGTCCAAGGGCAACTGCTTCTATCCGCTGTCGGACAAGGTCGAACTGGCCTGGCTGGCGGATCTGGCAGGCACGCGCGCATCGGGGGCTAAGGCCGCATTCAAGCGTCTGCTAGCGCTGCGCAAACACATCCGCGATTCGAAGCCAGACGTGGTGGTGTCCTTCCTGACCAACGTCAATGTGGCCGCCATACTGGCTTCCCTGGGATTGAAGGTGCCGCTGATTGTTTGCGAGCGTACCAATCCGGTGGCCGAAACCACGACGGGAACCGTGTGGCGCAAGCTGCGTCGCATCCTGTATCCCCGCGCCGACATGGTGACGGTGCAGGCGGAGGATACCGCTGGCCCGTTCGCCCGGCAGGTGCCCGGCATCAAGCGCCTGGCCGTGATTCCCAATCCGCTGCCGGCGCCCTTGCTGGATGCGCCGCTGGTGCCGCAGCGTGAAGACGGCGGTCCCCGCGAATTGCTGGCGATGGGACGCCTGGTCACCGACAAGCAGTTTGACCTGCTGATCGACGTGTTCGCGCAATTGGCGCCCGACTTCCCGGACTGGAATCTGCGCATCTGGGGCGAAGGCCCCGAGCGCGGCGCGCTGGAGCAGCAGGTCGCGCGCCTGGGCCTGCAGTCGCGCATCAGCTTGCCTGGCCGCACCGAGGCGCCTTGGGATGAACTTGCGCGGGGCCAGGCCTTCGTGCTGAGTTCGCTGGTGGAAGGCTTCCCCAATGTGCTGCTGGAAGCCATGTCGCTGGGCCTGCCCTGCGTGGCGTTCGATTGCCCCAGCGGGCCGCGCGAGATGACGCGCAACGGCGAGGACGCTCTACTGGTGCCCGCCGGCAATCGAGATGACCTGCGCGAGGCCCTGCGCCGTCTGCTGGGAGACGCCTCCCTGCGCCAGCAACTGGGCTTGCGCGGTGCCGCCGCGGTGCGCCAGCGCTATGCGCTGGCCAGCGTCCTGGCGGAATGGGATGAATTGTTCGATGCCGTGCGGGAGGGACAATGAGCGCTCGGCCGCTGCGTGTCCTGCACATCATCACCGGCCTGGGGCAGGGTGGGGCGGAATCCGTGCTGTTCCGCCTGGCGACCTATCCCGGGGCGGATGTGGAACATGTCATCGTGTCGCTGACCGACGAGGGCATCTATGGCGAGCGCCTGTGCGCGGCAGGCGTCGCGGTGCATGCGCTGGGCATGAAACGCGGGCGGGTCAGCCTGGGCGGTTTCATGGCGCTGCGTTCGCTGATCGCCGCGACGCGTCCCGACGCGGTGCAGACCTGGATGTACCACGCCGATCTGATCGGCGGCCTGGCGGCGCGCCTGGCAGGCGTGCGGGCCATCGCCTGGGGCATACGCAATTCGGGCGAACACCTGGAGCGCAGCAGCCGTTCGGCCCGCTTGGTGCTGCGGGCGTGCGCGCTGCTGTCCGGCCGCATACCCAAGGCCATCGTATGCGCCGCCCAGAAGTCGGCGCAGCGCCATGCCGACAAAGGCTATGACCGCGAACGCATGGTGGTGATCGCCAACGGCTATGACTTGTCGCGCTATGCGCCGAATGACGAGGCCCGGCAGCGGGTGCGCGCCCAATGGGGCTTGCCGCAGGACGTGCCGGCCATCGGTTGCGTGGCCCGCTGGGATCCACTCAAGGACCACGCCAACCTGCTGCGCGCCATCGCCGCGCTGGTACGCGATGGACGCGACGCGGGACTGCGCTGCGTGCTGATAGGTCGCGGCATGGACACCGCAAACACCGAGCTGGCGGCCTTGATCGACAGGCTGGCCCTGCGCGACCGGTTGGTGTTGGCGGGTCCCAGCGACGACGTGCCCGCCGCAATGAACGGGCTGGACCTGCATGTCCTGTCCAGCTGCGCGGAAGGCTTTCCCAACGTGGTAGCCGAGGCCATGGCCTGCGGCGTCTACTGCGTCGTGACGGACGTGGGCGACGCGGCCTTTATCGTTGGCGATGCCGGCGTGGTGGTGCCGCCGGAGCAGTCCGAGGCGCTAGCCCGCGGCATTGAAACAGCCCTGTGCGAAGTGGCCTCGCGCGGCCGTACGCGTGCAGGCGAGGCGGGCCGCGCCCGCGTGCTGGAAAATTTCGACCTGGCGCGCATGGTGCAAAGCTATATCGCGGTGTGGCGCCGCATCTCAGGAGTCAAAGCATGAGCGCAGGGCGCCGCCTGCTGTTTGTCGTCAACAATCCGGCCTTCTTCATGTCGCACCGCGTGCCGGTGGCGCTGGCCGCGCAACAGGCGGGCTACGAGGTGCATGTCGCCACGATGGACGGTCCGGCCGTGGCGGACATCGAGGCGCTGGGCATAACGCATCACGCCATACCCATGACGCGCAGCGGCAAGCATCCCTTGCAGGAGTTGGGTACGCTGCTGGCCCTGATACGGCTGTTCCGCCGCCTGCGGCCGCAGATCGTGCATCTGGTCACGATCAAGCCCGTGCTCTATGGCGGCATCGCTGCCCGCTTGACGCGCGTGCCGGGCATGGTCGCGGCGATTTCCGGACTGGGCTTTGTGTTCCTGTCCAATTCCCTGAAGATGAAGCTGGTGCGCGCCGTGGTCGCGCGCCTGTACCGGCTGGCGCTGGGCCATCCCAATAGCCGCGTGATCTTCCAGAACGCCAGCGACCGCGATTTGCTCAAGTCGCTGGGTGCGGTGCGCGACGCCCAGGTCGTCATGATCCGGGGCGCGGGCGTGGACCTGAATGCGTATCGGGCCCAGCCCGAACCGCCGGCGCCGCCGGTCGTGGTCACCATGGTGGCCCGATTGCTGCGCGACAAGGGCGTGCAGGAATTCGTGCAGGCGGCCAGGCTGCTGCGCGAGCGTGGCTTGCCTGTCACGATGCAGCTGGTCGGCGGCGTGGACGCCGGCAATCCGGCCTCGGCGACGCAGGACGATGTGGATGCCTGGCAGCGGGAAGGCTGCGTGCGCGCATTGGGCGAACGCTCCGACGTGGCCGCGCTGTACGCCGCCTCGCATATCGCCGTGCTGCCTTCCTATCGTGAAGGTCTGCCCAAGTCGCTGATCGAGGCGGCAGCCTGCGCGCGCGCGGTCGTGACTACCGATGTGCCTGGTTGCCGCGATGCGATCGAACCCGGCGAGACGGGACTGCTGGTGCCGGTGCGCGACGCGCAGGCGTTGGCGGACGCCATCGCGCGTCTGGCCGAGGATCCGGTCTTGCGGCAGTCCATGGGCGCCGCAGGCAGGGCGCTGGCCGAGCGCGAGTTCAACATCGAGCGCGTGGCGCGCATCCACGTGGAAATCTACGACGCGCTCAGCGCCTGATACGGCAGCGCCGGCGCCGGGGAGGCGCCGGCTAGCGCTCAAGGACGGCGCGTGATCGCGTCGATCCAGTAGCGGGTGGAAGGATCCTGCTGGCTGGCTTGCTGCGAATTCAACTCATGCATGATGCCCTTGGCCAGGGCCTTGCCGAATTCAACGCCCCATTGGTCGAAGGGATTGATGCCCCAGACCACGCCCTGCGTGAACACCTTGTGTTCGTACAGCGCCAGCAGCGCGCCCAGCGTATAGGCCTCCAGGCGCGGCAGCACGATGAGCGAGGACGGCCGGCCGCCCGGATGGACACGGTGCAGCGCCAGCAGCCGCGCGCGGTCTGGGTCGCTTTCAATAGCCGAGGTTTCGGCCAGCGCTTCCTCGAAGGACTTGCCGCGCAGCAGCGCGGAACGCTGCGCCAGGCAGTTGGCGATCAACAGCTCGTGGTGCCGCGCGTAGGCGTGGTCGGGTTTTTCGCACAGGATGAAGTCGACGGGGGCGCCCCGGGTGTCCTGGTGCAGCCACTGGAAGAAGGTGTGCTGGCAATCGGTGCCCGACATGCCCCAAACGGCCGGGCCGGTGGGCACGCCGGCCGGGCTGCCATCGGCGGTGGCGACCTTGCCCAGCGATTCCATTTCCAGCTGCTGGGCCCAGGGCACGATGTGATAAAGCCGCGAATCGTAGGGCGTGATTGCCAGGGAGTCGTAGCCCAGCACGCTGCGGTTCACGACGCCGGCCAGCGCCAGCTGGACGGGCGCGTTTTCCTTGATGGGCGCGGTGCGGAAATGCTCGTCCATGGCGGCGGCGCCCGCCAGTAGCTGGTCAAAGCAGTCGGTGCCCAGCGCCAGCGCGACCGGCAGGCTGATCGCGGACCAAAGCGAATAGCGTCCGCCCACCCAATCCCAGATCTGGAAGATGTGATCGGGCAGGATGCCCAGGTTCAAGGCCGCCTCGACGTTGGCGGTGACCGCCACGACCTGCTTGATCGGATCCGCCACGCCGGCATCGCGCAGCCAGTTCATGGCGACCTCGGCATTGGCCAGCGGCTCGGTCGTGGTGAACGACTTGGATGCGACGATGACCAGGGTATCGTGCGGATCCAGGCGGCTCATCGCGTCCGCGACCGAATGCGAGTCCACGTTGGAGGCGAAACGCACTTCGCGCCGCGCGCCGCCGTGGCGCAGGGCGCGCGTGACCAGCCGCGGCCCCCAGTCGCTGCCGCCTATGCCCAGGTGCAGCACGCAGCCATAGCGCCCGGCCTTGTCGGCCTGCCGCACGAATTCGCGCATCCGCTCACGCTCGGTCAGCACGGCCTTGGCCACCTTGGCGGGCGGTTGGGCCGCACGCAGGGCGGTGTGCCAGGCGGGGCGTTCCTCGGTCCAGTTGGCGTTGCCGCCGTCGAACAGGCAAGCCCGGGCCGCCTCGAAGCCTTGTTGTGTCAGCAGCGCGGCCTCTGCATTCTCCAGCTCCGGCGAATACGCCTGCGCGCTCAAGTCCAGGCGCAACCCGGGAGCATTGATGATGCGCAATTGGGCGCCGGTCTTGGGTGCGGAGCGCGTGGCCGTGATGAACGCTTGCCAGGCGGGGCTGTTCGATAGAGACATGGAGTTCAGAAAGGCAGTTTGGCTTGCGGGGCGAGCTTGCTCAGCTCACGTCGGAAGTCGGCTTGGATGCGCTCCAGCGCCGCAGACGTTTGCGCTTCGAATCGCAGCACGACGACCGGGGTGGTGTTCGAGGGGCGAGCCAAGCCGAAGCCCTCTGGATACTCGGCACGCACGCCATCAATGGTGATCACGCGGTTCGCAGCGGGGAATTGGCCTTGGTCTTGCAAGGCCTGGACCAGGGTGAAAGGCTGGCCTTCTTCCATTTCCAGCTTCAACTCTGGAGTTGAAACGTCTTGCGGCAGGGCTTCCAGCACGGCGCAGGGATCGGCGTCGCGCGACACGATCTCCAGCAGGCGCGCACCCGTGTAGAGTCCGTCATCGAACCCGTACCAGCGCTCCTTGAAGAAGATGTGGCCGCTCATTTCGCCGGCCAGCGGGGCCCCGGTCTCGGCCAGCTTCGCCTTCACCAGCGAATGGCCGGTCTTCCACATCAGCGGCACGCCGCCGGCGGCTTCGACCGACAGGCCGACGTGGCGGCTGCACTTCACGTCATAGATGATGGTGGCGCCCGGATTGCGGTCCAGCACGTCGCGGGCGAACAGCACCAGTTGGCGGTCCGGCCAGACGATCTGGCCCGATTTCGTCACCACGCCCAGGCGGTCGCCGTCGCCGTCAAAAGCCAGGCCCAGTTCGCAGTCGGTCTCGGCCACGCACTTGATCAGGTCCTGCAGGTTCTTGGGTTCGGCGGGGTCGGGATGGTGGTTGGGGAAGGTGCCATCCACCTCGCAGAACAGTTCGGTGACTTCGCAGCCCAGGGCGCGGAACAGCGCCGGGGCGACCGCGCCGGCCACGCCGTTGCCGCAATCGATCGCGATTTTCATGGGCCGCGCCAGCTTGATGCCGGACGCGACACGAGCGATGTAGGACGCCACCAGGTCCAGTTGACGGCGCACGCCGGGCCGCGCCGCCGGGGCGCTGGCGGGGCCGTTCATGCTGGCGGCCAGCGCCTGCACGTCCTCGCCGTAGAGCGCCCGGCCGCCCATCATCATCTTGAAGCCGTTGTACTTGGGCGGGTTGTGGCTGCCGGTGATGGCGACGCCTGATCCCGTCTGCATGACGTTGGCGGCGAAATAGACCAGCGGGGTGGGTACCATGCCGATGTCCAGAGTATCCACGCCGCCTTCCAGCATGCCTTCCTGCAGCGCTATTGACAGCATTTCGCTGCTCAGACGGCCATCGCGGCCGACGACCAGGGTCTGTATGCCCTGGTCGCGCGCACGGGCGGCGAGCGCTACGCCCAAGGCTCGGGCAAAGCGCGCGTCGATCAGATCGGGCACGGTGCCGCGGATGTCATAGGCTTTGAACACCGAGCCCGGAAATTGCGTGTTGTCGCCCACAGCGATTCCTTGATGAGAGTTGCAGCGCTCATTCTGCCGGGGTCTGCTGGTAAACCCTCGTATCCAAAAGGCGGCTGGCAGGAGATTAAACCGGAATTATCCCCCATTGGCGCTCCCCCTTCATCCGGCAGACGGCGTAGGGCTTTTTCCGTCCTTGCACCTCGGCGGGACGTCTGCCCTGATCTGGTGCCTGCGCGGACGTCAACGCCTGGTTACGGTGCGGCGCCCGGCCGCGCTCCAGGGCTTGCAGGGGAGGCTGGGCGTGGCATAAAACTTGCTCGTCGTCCGAAGGTGATACGCTTGCTATGCAAGCAGAAAGACCGGGAGGGGCCATGGGCGCCAAAGTTTCTACTGTCATGTCATCCAGGGGCGCCTCAAACCGGCGGGGTCCGCCCACGGATCACGCCGGACCAGCCGCAGGCCGCGAGCGCCGGCTCGACATCCACGTGTTCGTTTCCGAGGCGGGCGGCCTGGCCACGGGCCGGGCCTGGGAACGTTGCGTATGGCGCGACGCCCGGGTTCTGATCGCCGAATCCCCGGCGCCGCATCTGCCGGCTTCGATGGAAAGCGCGCTGCGCACCGTCGCCGCCGACGTGGCGCGGGACCGCGGCTGGCAGGGCATGGGTACCGTCGCTTTCGCGCTGGACGATCGCAGCGGCGTGTTCCGCGTGATCGACGCCCAGGCGCAGGCCCATTCGGGCACGGCCGTAGCCGATTGCGAACCCGTCGCCGCCCATGCGCTGGAAGTGCGCATCGACGGCTGCGTGGACCGTCGCCTGCCATGCACGCGCTTGCTGGTGTGCGGCGCGACCCGGGGCGAGGTGCTGCGCCGTGCCTACCGCGCCCTATCGGAAATGCCCGGCCCCGCAGGCGTCGACCGCGCTTTTCTCATGAACCGCATTGCCTCTCGGGCCTATTGCTCGGGGCTGACGGGCGCGAGGCTGGATCAGGCGGTCGGCTGATCTGTCCTGGCGGCGGGCTGCGCGGGTCCGCCTGGTGGCGACCCGGGGGCATTTCAACCCCTACAATAGTCGGCACATCCCTGGCCTGGATGCATCCAGGCTCTACTTGGCCGCGCATATGACCTTGCTGAGCGATCTACAGTCCCTTCTGGGCGCTTCCCACGTGCTGACGGGCACGGACGCCGACACCTACGTGCTGGACTGGCGCCGCCGCTATCGAGGCGTCGCGCTGGCGGTGATCCGTCCCGGGTCGACCGAGGAAGTGGCGGCGGCCGTAAAGCTGTGCGCCAGGCATGGCGTGCCGGTGGTGCCGCAAGGCGGCAATACAGGCTTGTGCGGAGGCGCCACGCCTGACCTGTCCGGCAGCGCGGTGATCCTGTCCACCACCCGCCTGACGGCGGTGCGCGCGCTGGATACCGACAACGACACGATCACCGTGGAGGCGGGCTGCGTCTTGCAAGCGGTGCAGGAGGCTGCCGCCGCGGCCGGCCGGCTGTTTCCGCTGAGCCTGGCCGCCGAAGGCAGTTGCACCATAGGCGGCAACCTGGCGACCAATGCGGGCGGCACGCAGGTGCTGCGCTACGGCAACACGCGCGAACTGACATTGGGCCTGGAGGTCGTGACCGCCGAAGGCGAGATCTGGCACGGCCTGCGTGGCTTGCGCAAGGACAACACCGGCTACGACTTGCGCGACCTGTACATCGGCAGCGAAGGCACGCTGGGCATCATCACCGCCGCCACGCTCAAACTGTTTCCAAGGCCGGTGGCTTCGTGCACGGCATTGCTGACGCTGGACGGTATCGACCAAGCGGTCGAGCTGCTGTCGCGCGCCCGCGCGGGTTTTGGCGCCGCGCTGACCGGCTTTGAGCTGATGAGCGGGGCATGCCTGCAGGCGGTCGTGCGGCTCTTCCCGCAACAACGCTTGCCGTTCGAGGGAGATTCCGCCGCGTCCCCGTGGTTCGCCCTGCTGGAACTGTCCGACAGTGAAAGCGAGGAGCACGCCCGTGAGCGATTCGAAACCGTGTTGGGCGAGGCCATGGAAAGCGGGCTGGTGAACGATGCCGCCATCGCCGCGAACGTGACGCAAAGCAAGGCGCTGTGGCACCTGCGCGAGAGCATCCCGCTGGCCGAGGCGGAGCTGGGCAAGTCGGTCAAGCATGACGTGTCCATCCCGATCTCTGCCATCGCCGGCTTCGTGCACAAGACCAACGCCTTGCTGCAGGCGCGTTTTCCGGGTGTGCGCCACGTGATCTTCGGCCACCTGGGCGACGGCAATCTGCATTACAACGTGGCCCATGCGCCGGGGCAGACCGAGGCCGAGCTGCTGGCGTTGCAAAGCGATATCTACGGCGTGGTGCACGACAGCGTGCATGCGCACCATGGCTCGATCAGCGCGGAGCATGGCGTGGGCCAGCTCAAGATCGACGAGCTGCCGCGCTACAAGAGCGCTGTCGAACTGGACCTGATGCGCAGAGTAAAGCGAGCGCTGGACCCGCAAGGGCTGATGAATCCGGGCAAGGTATTGCGGGCCTAGGGCGCCGCGCACGAAAGGGAATCGCAACCATGGCAACCAGTCCCGCGGCGGGCGCGAATTGCAGGGTATTGATCGTCGAGGATGATCCGGTGATCTCCGGCAACCTGTACACCTTCCTGGAAGCGCGCGGCTTCCTGCCCGATGCCGCCTATTCGGGGCCGGCCGCGCTGGAGCGGCTGAGGGAGCAGCGCTTCGATGCCCTGATCCTGGACATCGGCCTGCCGGGCATGGACGGCAACGCCGTGTTGCATACGCTGCGCAACGACATGCGCGCCGACGTTCCGGTGCTGATGCTGACGGCGCGTGACAGCCTGGAAGACAAACTGGTCGGGTTCTCGCATGGCGCTGATGATTATCTGACCAAACCTTTTGCGCTGCTTGAGGTCGAGGCGCGCCTGATTGCGCTGATTCAGCGCTCCAAGGGGGCGACGGTGGATTCGGTGCGGGCTTTCGGCCCGCTGTCCTACGACACCCGCAACCGCGCGGTGTCGGTCAACGGCACTCCCGTGCATCTCACGCGCAAGGCCGGCCTCATCATCGAAGCGCTGTTGCGCGATCCTGGCAGGGTGGTCTCGCGCGAGGAGCTGGAGTCCATGCTGTGGGGCAACGAACCGCCTTCCTCGGACGCGCTGCGCAGCCAGGTGCACCTGTTGCGCCGCGCCTTGGCCGATGCCGGCTTCGATGGCATCGAAACCATACATGGGACCGGCTGGCGCCTGACGCTGGAAGCTGGAGCGGCCAGATGAGCGGCATTTCCGCGGCGTCGGTCGGGGGTACGCTAACCCAGCGGGTGGTGTGGGCGCTGACCGGAACCGTGGCGTTGTTCGTGACGGCGCTGGCCCTGCTGGCCTACCTCACTTTCGACCAGATGGAAGACGATCTGGTCAACGACATTCTGAATACCGAAATGGACCGGCTGGTGCAGCATGCGCAGGTCAGCGACGGTTTTCTGCCCCGTGAAGGCGTGCGCGAGCTGGGCGGCTCCATGCGCGCCTGGGTCAGTGTGGACGGCAAGCGGCCCACTGGCATGCCCCAGGAAATCGATGCCCTGGATAGCGGCCTGCATCTGGTCGAACCGGGCGCCTACACCTGGCATGTGATGGTGGCCGAAACGGCGCGAGGCAAGGTGTACCTGCTTTACGACGCCACCGAGAACGAAGGGCGGGTTCACGACTTCGGCCTGATCGTGCTGGGCGTGGGCGCCATTTGCGTGGTGGGCGCCTATGCGCTGTCGCGGCGCGTGGCCGCCATCGCGGTCGGGCCGCTGCTGGACCTGACCGACCGGCTGGCCACTTGGGCGCCTGGGGCGCCCGACTTGGCGGTGACGCGCGACGATGAGGCAGGGCGGCTGATAGAGGCCTTCAACCGGGTGCAGAACCAGGTGGACAGGTCGATTGCGCGCGAGCGCGAATTCGCGGGCAATCTCAGCCACGAGGTGCGCACGCCCTTGGCCGCGATCCGCTCGGATAGCGAGTTGATGCTGCTGACCCAGGTACTGACCCCGGACCAACGCCAGCGCCTGACCCGCGTGGTGGACAACGTGGACGATGTGATCGTGTCGCTGGAGAGCGCACGCTCCATGGCGCGGGATGAGCTGCGCCCGGCGGAGTCCGTCGACCTCAGCGAATGCATGGACAACGCCTGGCGCGGCTACGAAGCCCAGGCAGGGTTGGCTGGGCTTGGTTTCGAAAACCGGATCGCCGCCGGTCAGGTTCGCATGCTGGATCGCTATGCCTTGCTGACCGTGTTGCGCAACCTGATCCGCAACGCGGTGGAGCACGCCGCGCCGGCGACGCTGACCGCGAGCGTGACCGCCGACGGCGCGCTGGAGCTGCGCGACGATGGCAAGGGCATTGCCGCCGACGACTTGCCTTTCCTGTTCCGCCGCTATTACAGCGGCCGCATGCGGGATTCCGGCGCGGGCAGCCCCGACGAAACGGCGCGCGGGCTGGGGCTGGCGATCGCCAAGCGCGTCTGCGACATGCAGGGCTGGTCGCTGACGGTCGATTCTTCGCGGCAAGGCGAGCAGCGCGGAACCTGTTTCACGCTGCGTTTCGAGGCCGATGAGGGACACGCGATGGCGGCGGCCGGCGGGGCGCAAGGTCAAATTTGACGAAAGTTTGACTGTCGGCGGCCTAAGCTGCCCGTTTGCCTGACGGACCTCCTGTCGCCACCATGCCGCCCCTATCGCCGCCCGCGTTGCGCAAGCCGACGCCGGCCTCGTATCTGTTGAGCCATGTCTTTGCGATCACGCTTGCGCTGGCCTGCCTGGCATGGTGGGCCAATGTCTCGGGCTTGGATATGCGAATCGCTCGCGCGCTGTTCGATCCGGCGCTGGACGATTTTCCGCTGCGCCTGAACCGTTGGCTGGATCTGATCGGGCATCGCATGGTGCTGGCCCTGCCTATCGGGATAGGACTGGCCGCGGTGGGCGTGGCGGCGGCAAGCTATCGCATTCCGGCCTGGCGGCCATGGCGCGGACCGGCGCTGGCGCTGGCGGCAACCTGCCTGACGGGGCAGGTGCTGGTGAATCAACTGAAGCACTACACGACGCTGCCCCGCCCTTATGATCTGGACTCCCTGGGCGGCTATACCCCTTACCCGTCGTTCTGGTGGACCTGGGTGCGGGCTGCGGGGGGTGGCGCTTTGCCCAGCGGTCATGCTGGCGCGGGCTATTCGATGTTGACCCTGTATTTCGTGGGCTGGGCGTTGGGGCGTCCGGCGTGGCGCTGGTGGGGGCTGGCAGTGGGTATCGCGGGGGGAGTGGGTTTTTCCACGGTGCGTATCCTGCAAGGCGCCCATTTTCTCAGCCAGACGCTTTGGTCCGCTACCTTGATGTGGTTCCTGGCGGCCCTGTTTTTCTATCCCCTCATCGTGGCCCGTCCCACCGCCGCGGGCTTGAACCGTTAGTCGCGGGATGCCCGGGTCGGTTGGTACGGGCGAAACATCGGCGCGCTGCGCGTCGCTGGCGCTATTCTGGCGCGCGGGCCTGATACCCGGCCCAAAGTACAATGGGCAGCGACGCTCGGTCCCGGGCCGCGCTCAACTGCTTTCGGATCCTTGCCAATGAATGTTCCCGCCGATACTCCCGTCACGCCGCGGCGTCGTCCCCGGAACCTGGCTCAGGGGCTGGTCGAGAGCATCACGGAGCGTATCCGTGGCGGGGACATCAGGCCCGGCGACAAGTTGCCGACGGAATCCGAGATCATGCGCCAGTTCGGCGTCAGCCGTACGGTGGTGCGCGAGGCCCTGTCCCGGCTGCAGGCATCGGGCCTGGTCGAGACGCATCATGGCGTGGGGACGTATGCGCTGGAGCCTCGCGGCGGCGGGGATTTCCGCGTGGATCCCGCCGACATCGCCACGGTGCGCGACGTGCTGGTGTTGCTGGAGCTGCGTATCTGCCTGGAAAGCGAGGCTGCCGGCCTGGCCGCGGCCAGGCGCAGCCCGGAGCAGCTGCATGAGATGAGGCGCGCACTGGAAGCCTTCAAGAGCGCACTGGAGAACGACGGCGACACCGTCACGCCGGATTTCCAATTCCATCTGCTGGTCGCGCAAGCCACGGACAACCGTTACTTCGCGGACCTGATGTCGCATCTGGGTTCGGCCATCATTCCGCGCACCCGGATCAATTCGGCGAAGTTTGCGCACGAGGATCGTGCCGCCTATCTGGCGCGGGTGAACCTCGAGCACGAAGACATCTACGGCGCGATCCAGCGCCAGGACGCGGAAGCCGCGCGCGCAGCCATGCGCACGCATCTGAGCAACAGCCGCGAACGGCTGCGGCGCGCGCAGTAAGCGCGGCCGAAGGCTCGTCCCAAACCGCGTTAACCTTTGCGCGTTTTCAAACTTCGAACCACGAGGCGGCATGGCTCTGCTCGGCATATACAGCGGCATTCTTTCATCTGAACAGGCGTTGCGACGCCAGGGGAGGGTGTACGCATGCGCCGTCTGACTCTGCGGTTCATCATTGCGGTCCTGGCGCTGCTGACGCTGTCGCGGCTGGCGCTGGCCTTCTGGATGTGGGATCGGGTGGAGGCGGCAGGCGGGCTCGGGCCGTTGCTGCTGGGCGGCCTGCGCATCGACGTCTGCCTGATGTCCATGGTGATCGCGCTGCCGGCGGTGTTTTCGCCCTGGTTCGGCCATCGGCCGCTGGCCGCCCGCATCACCGCCTGGTGGTTCCGTGTCTGGTGGATGCTGTATGTGCTGCTGGAGGTCTCCACGCCGCAGTTCATCGCGGAATACGACACGCGGCCCAACCGGCTCTATTTCATCTATCTGCTCAATCCGAAGGAAGTCGGTTCGATGCTGTGGCAGGGCTACAAGGGCGTGCTGCTGGCGGCCTTTGTCGTGTTGGCGCTGGCGGCCTGGCTGTCGGTCCGCCTGTTTCCCACCCGCGCCCGCGATCCGTTCATGTCGTGGTGGAAGCGGCCGCTGGCGTCGTTCGTGATCCTGGCGCTGGTGTTCCTGGGCGCGCGCGGCACGCTGGAGCATCGTCCGATCAATCCGGCCAAGGTCGCCTACAGTTCCGACGCCATGGTCAATGCGCTGGCGCTGAATTCGCTGTATAGCGTGTTCGACGCCGCCTACCGCATGCGCGATGAGCGTTCGTCGGCAGCGATGTATCCCAAGATGGCGGTGGACGAAATGAATGCCATCGTGCGCGAGAAGGCCGGGCTGACGGGCGCGCCGCTGGACGCGCGGTATCCCAGCTTGCATGAGCAGAAGGCGATGGCGCGCCCGGATAAGCCGTTGAACCTGGTGATCATCCTGCAGGAAAGCCTGGGCGCGCAGTATGTGGGCAGCCTGGGCGGCCGTGATCTCACGCCCAACATCGACCGGCTGGGCAAGGAGGGCTGGATGTTCCACCGCGCCTACGCGACGGGCACGCGCTCGGTGCGGGGCATCGAGGCGGTCACGGCGGGCTTCCTGCCCAGCGTGGCTGACGCGGTGGTGAAGCTGCCGCGTTCGCAGACGGGTTTCTTCACGCTGGCGCAGGTGCTGGGCAAGCATGGCTACCATTCGCGCTTCGTGTACGGGGGCGAGTCGCACTTCGACAATATGCGGGCTTTTTTCCTGGGTAACGGCTTTAACGAAATCGTGGACCGTCCCAAGTTCGTGAATCCAGTGTTCGAAGGGTCGTGGGGCGCCTCGGACGAGGACATGTTCAACCAGGTGGACCGGCTGCTGCGGGCGGATGGCGACAAGCCGGTGTTCACGCTGGCGTTCTCGGTGTCGAATCATTCGCCGTGGGAGTATCCGGAAGGGCGCATCAAGCCGGTGGGAGATCCGGCCACGGTGGATAACACGGTGCGTTACGCGGACTGGGCGCTGGGGCAGTTCTTCGACAAGGCGCGCGAGGCGCCGTACTGGGACAACACGGTCTTCCTGGTGATCGCGGATCACGATTCGCGCGTCTATGGCTCCATTCCGGTGCCGGTGCGGCATTTCCAGATTCCCGCGCTGATTCTGGGGGCGGGGATTGCGCCTCGGCAGGATGAACGGTTGGTCAGCCAGATCGACATGGCACCTACCATGTTGTCCTTGATGGGACTGGACAACGTGAATCCCATGCTGGGCGTGGATCTGACGCAGCGGGATCCGAATCGGGCGATGATGCAGTACGCGGATAATTTCGGCTATCTGCAGGGGGATCAGTTGCTGGTGCTGGAGCCTTCGAAGGCGCCGCGGCAGTTCAGGTATGAGGCGGCGCCTGTGGGGCGGGATGAGGTTTATGCGCCGGTGGAGCCTTTGGATCCTCGGCTCTCGGAAGAGGCCTTGGCGCATGCTTTGTGGGCTAGTTGGGCGTATCGGGAAGAGCGGTATCGGTTGCCTTGATGGTGGCGCTTTATGCGGGATGATGCTGGTTCTTAAGACGCTTGGGGCGTCGGGGGGCTGGGGTGCGCGGGGCAACGATTGCGGTCCGGAGCCTTCGCTCCGGACTTCCCCTGCGTCATCCTCGTACGCCTTCGGCTCCCTACGGATTCCCTTGGGCTTATCGACGCCCCGCGCGCCCCAGGCCCCCAACGCCCCAAGCTTCGGTGTTTGAAACTTCACGGTCGCAGGGACGGGTGGTGTGCTTGGCATGCTTGCCGCGGGCGGCGGGGCGGTGGAAGATCTTGCGGTGCCCGCTCGATTAGGCCGCCCGGGCGGCCCAATCGAGCATACGCGGCGTCTTGCGCTGTGTTGTTTTGGGTGGTGGGACTGTGCGCTGATCGCTGACCGCGGCTTGATTCTGCGCAAGTCGGATTTTTTGTGAAGGTAGGAAACTGGCGCATGACTTTTCCTGAATCGTCTTCCGGGGCAGGCCGTGCTGCGGCTGCCCAATCAAACAAATCTAGTATTCGCGTGCTGCCGCGCCGCCGCGTGCTGCCGTTGCCGCGCGGGCGTTTCGCCTGGGTGACGGGTGTGATCAGTACCGTTTGGCTGGCGCTCAACACGGTGTTCTGGTGCCTGCTTCTGTTTCCGCTGGCCTTGTTGAAGCTGCTGCTGCCGTTCGCGGCGGTCAGGCGGGGGATCGATCCCGTGCTCAACGGTATCGCCACGGCCTGGGTGTCCTGCAACGCCGGATGGCTGGCGCGGATCCAGGATGTGTCCTGGGATGTGCAGGGCAATGACGGACTGCGCTATGCGGACTGGTATCTGGTGAACTGCAATCATCAGTCCTGGGTGGATATCTTCGTGTTGCAGCAGTCGCTGAACCGGCGTATTCCGTTGCTGAAGTTCTTCCTGAAGCAGCAACTGATCTATGTGCCGGTGATCGGGCTGGCGTGGTGGGCGCTGGATTTTCCGTTCATGAAGCGCCACGGCAAGGCGGCGTTGCGCCGCAATCCGGATCTGGGGCGGCAGGATCAGGAGACCGCGCGGCGGGCCTGCGCGAAGTTTTCACTGGTGCCGACCAGCGTGATGGTGTTCGCCGAAGGGACGCGTTTCAGTCCTGCCAAGCGCGATGCGCAGGGATCGCCGTACCGGCATCTGCTCAAGCCCAAGGCGGGCGGGCTGGCGGTGGCGTTGAATGCGATGGGCAAGCGTTTCCGCTCGATGATAGACGTGACGATTGCCTATCCGGAGGGCGCGCCCAGCTTTTGGGATCTGGCCTGCGGCCGTGCGGGGCGGGTGCTGGTGCGCATGCGGCAGTTGCCGGTGCCGCCGGAGTTCTGCGAAGGCAACTACTCCGGCGACAAGGCGTTCCGCACGACCTTCCACCACTGGCTGGGCCAGCAGTGGCAGGCCAAGGACGATGAGATCGAGGCGTTGACGGCGCCCGCCAGGGCAGGCGCCGGCGCGGATTAGGCGCGGGCGGGCAGCACCGTGCCGGAGCAGGCGCCGAAGCCGATGCGCGGATAGCCCGCCTTCACGCATTCGGCACGGATGATGACCTGGTCGCCATCCTGCAGGAAGGTGCGCTTTTCGCCCCAGGGCAGGTCGATCGGGTTCTTGCCGCCGTTGCTCAGTTCCAGCAGCGAGCCGGCTTCCGAGGGTTGCGGGCCGGACAGGGTGCCGGTGCCCAGCATGTCGCCCGGTTGCAGGTTGCAGCCGTTGACGGTGTGATGCGTGATCAGCTGCGCCACGTTCCAGTAGGCATCGCGGAAGTTGCTGCGCGACAGGAAGGCGGGCGGCTGCTTGTCGGCGCGCGATTTCTCGGTGGTCAGCAACACTTCCATCTGCACGTCGAAGGCGCCCTTGGCGCGGTTGGCGTCGGATGCCAGGTAGGGCAGGGGCTGCGGTTCGGACGGGCCGCGCATCCACTGCGTGCGGAACGGCTCCAGCGCTTCCATGGTGACGACCCAGGGCGAGATCGTGGAGGCGAAGTTCTTGGCCAGGAAGGGGCCCAGGGGCTGGTATTCCCAGGCCTGGATGTCGCGCGCCGACCAGTCGTTCAGGATGCACAGGCCGAACACGTGCGATTCGGCGTCGGCCAGGGGGATGCGGTCGCCCTGGGCGTTGCCCGTACCGACGAAGATGCCCAGTTCCAGTTCGTAGTCCAGGCGGGCGCAGGGGCCGAATTGCGGCGCCTCGCCCTCATTGGCGGGACGAGTCTGGCCGACGGGGCGGGGGAATTTCTGGTCCACGCCGATGCTGGAGGCGCGGCCGTGATAGCCGATGGGCACCCACTTGTAGTTCGGCAGCAAGGGGTTGTCGGGGCGGAATTGCTTGCCCACGGCGGTGGCGTGGTGCACCGAGATATAGAAGTCGGTGTAGTCGCCGATGCGGGCGGGCGTGGCGTATTCGGCGTCGGCTTGCGCAACCAGCAGCGGCTCGACCGTGGCGCGCAGGGCAGCGCCTTCGCGCAGCGCGCGCGACAGCGCCAGGCGCAGGGCGCTCCAGTGGGCTTGGCCCAGGGCCATCAGGGCGTTCAGGCTGTCCGTGGCGCACGCTGCCAAGGCCTCGGCTGCCAGGCCTTCGAAGGGCTGTTTGGCGGCCAGCGCGGCCAGGTCCAGGATCTGGTCGCCGATGGCCACGCCGGGGCGGAACGGTTCCGTCGTGCCCTTGCGGCGGAAGGTGGCATAGGGCAGGTTCTGCACCGGGAAATCCGACTCGCCGGTGTTGGCGCTGGCGATCCAGCTCTTCAGGGACGGGTCGTGGGTTTCGTTGATGGTGGTCATGGCTGCGTGTCTCTTTCAGTGTGGTTATGCGGTGGCCGGGCGCCAGGCGCCGGAAATTACAAATGCCAAACGGCGATGAGCTTGCGCTCATCGCCGCGGGCGTGGAAAGCAGGAGGTCTGCGCGTCACGCCTTGCTGGGGTCGAAATGCTTGGCGATGCCCTGCCAGCACCGGTAGTAGTCGCCTTGCAATTCTACCGAGGCCAGCGCCTGTTCCGTGGGGCGGATGACGCGCCGCGTCTCGAACATGAACGCCATCGTGTCACGGATGTAGTGGGCTTTGCTGGTGTCGGCGTGGGAGGCCTTTTCGAAGGTCTCGGCGTCGGGGCCGTGGCCGCTCATGCAGTTGTGCAGGCTGGCGCCGCCCGGTGCGAAGCCGTCGGCCTTGGCGTCGTAGACGCCCTGGATCAGGCCCATGAATTCGCTGGCGATGTTGCGGTGGAACCAGGGCGGACGGAAGGTGTTTTCCATGGCCAGGATGCGCGGCGGGAAGATCGCGAAATCCATGTTGGCCGTTCCCGGGGTGTCCGACGGCGCGGTCAGCACGGTGAAGATCGAGGGGTCCGGATGGTCGTAGCTGATGGAGCCGACGGTGTTGAAGTTGCGCAGGTCGTACTTGTACGGCGCGTGCGTGCCGTGCCAGGCCACCACGTTCAACGGCGAATGGTCGATGGATGCGCGCCAGAAGCCGCCCGTGAACTTGGCGATGAGTTCGAAGTCGCCTTCGAGGTCTTCGTACCAGGCCACCGGGGTCTTGAAGTCGCGGGCATTGGCCAGGCAGTTCGAGCCGATGGGGCCCAGCTCCGGCAGACGCATGGCCGCGCCGAAGTTCTCCAGCATGTAGCCGCGGGCGCTGCCGTCCAGCAGTTCGACGCGGAAGCGCACGCCGCGCGGGATGACCGCGATTTCCAGGGGTTCCAGGTCGATCAGGCCCAGTTCAGTGGCCAGGCGCAGGCGGCCTTCCTGCGGCACCAGCAGCAGTTCGCCGTCGGCGTTGTAGAAGTAGCGTCCTTGCATCGAGCGGTTGGCCGCGTACAGGTGGATGCCTACGCCGCTCAGTTCGTCGGGGCCGCCGTTGCCGCCCCAGGTCTTCACGCCTTCCAGGAAGTCGGTGGGGGCGGCGGGAATCGGCAGCGGGCTCCAGCGTAGCTGGTTGGGCGTGACGGGTCCCTGGCCGAAGGTACTTTGCCAGCCGGCGGCGCCGTCAAAGGCCTCGAACGGCTTGTGTTGGGCGCCGGGGCGGATGCGGTAGAGCCAGGAGCGGCGGTTTTCGCTGCGCGGCGCGGTGAAGGCGGTGCCGGACAACTGCTCGGCGTACAGGCCATAGGGGCATTGCTGCGGCGAGTTGCGGCCCAGCGGTAGCGCGCCGGGCAGGGCTTCGGTGGCGCAACTGTTGCCGAAGCCGGTCTGGTATTGCAGTTCCATGGATTCCTCCTGAGCGGCGGCGCGGTGCTTGGCCGCGCGGCCTGGTGCGGGTGGCTCGTCCGGAAGGGGTCCGGAGCCCATATGGCATTGTCGGAAAAAATCCCCGCTACGGCTATGGGAATGTAAAAATAGAGACTATAAATTTTGTGAATAGTAGGGGGGGTGTATGGCCGAGCTGCGCGATGTCGATCTGAACCTGCTGCTGTTGTTCCAGCATCTACTGGAGGACCGCAATCTTTCGGCCGTGGCGCGGCGCATGGACCTGTCGCAACCGGCTGTCAGCAACGCGCTGCGCCGCTTGCGCGAAGCATTCGGCGACGATCTGTTCGTGCGCACGGCGCAGGGCATGCTGCCCACGCCGCGCGCGCAACGCCTGGCGGGGCCGGTCAGCGAGGCGTTGACCATGTTGTCGCAGGCTCTGAAGGACCAGGACGTCTTCGATGCCGCCACCAGTACGCGCCGCTTCCGGGTGGCGATGACGGACGTGGGCGAGATCCACTTCATGCCACGCCTGATGGAAGTCTGCGTGCAGGTGGCGCCGCTGGTGCGTATCGACTCAGTGCGGGTGCAGGGACCGGACCTGCCGCGGGAAATGGAGGCCGGGCGGGTGGATCTGGCGATCGGCGCCTTTGATGAAATGGGGGCGGGTACGCTGCAGCGCATGCTGTTCCGCCAGGGCTATGCGACCTTGTTCCGGCAGGCGCATCCGACGGCGCACGCCGGCATGAGCCTCAAAGCCTTCCGGGCCGAACGCCACCTCATCGTGTCGCGCGCGGCGCCTTATGGACAGGTCAATCAGTCCATGGAACGCGCCGGCGTCGAACTGGCTGAGCACTTCAGCGTGCCGCATTTTTCGGCCGTGCCCTATATCGTCAGCGCGACCGACCTGCTGGCGACCGTGCCCGAAAAACTTGCCGCCAGCGCCGCGTCGCCGTTCGGCCTGCGCTACATCACGCCGCCGATAAGAGTGCCGGCGCTGCAGACCAATATGTACTGGCAGCGCCGGGTGGACCGGGATGGCGGCAACCAGTGGCTGCGCGCGTTGATCGTCAATACGTTCGCGGTCGGGGCGTGAACGGAACTACGGCGCCACCGACGCCCGCGCCTGGCGCAGCGCCTCGCGCAGCACTTCCATGTCGCCCAGGTGGTTGGCCAGCAGCAGGATCAGCGCCGCATTGAGCTCCTGGCTCTGCTCGTTGGTGAGGTCGCGGTGGGTCTCGATCAGCGCTTCGTAGAAGTCGTCCGGCGAGACCAGGTTGGTTTCGGTAATCAGCATGATGGAGTCATCTCGAAGTTCAGGCGCGGCCCGTGGCGCGGCTGACGGCCGCGGTGACGGCGCCGGCGGCGAAAGCGCGCCAGCGGGCGGTGATGTGCTGGTCGGGGCGGATCAGGTAAGCCGTGCCGGCTTGCGCGTCATAGCGCTTGCCCAGGCAGCCTTCGCGGTCCGTGACGCAAGCCAGTTCCTTGGGCAGCGCGGACAGGTCGCATTGCGGGCTGGCGACCAGCACGGCCTTCACCGGCACGGGCGCCATGCGCAGGGCCTGCAGGGCGATCAACGTCTCGCGGTCGGGCAGGGAGTCGCCACAGAAGAGCGCCAGCACGAATTCGCCGTCCAGCTGCGCCAGCCACCAATCCTGCGCGTTCACGGGGGCGTCCAGCGCGACCGCGCCCGGCACCATGCGGCCGCTGAAGGCGTCGGTGTCCGGCGTGTTCAGCGGTGAACCGGCGTAGGTCGCGGGCAGCGACAGGCGGCCGCTGTTGACCAGCGAGCGCGCGAACGGATGGGTCTTGGCCAGGTTCAGCACCGCGTTGCGGAAGTTGCGGCTGATGTCGCTCTTGGGCGTGATGAAGTCGGTGGCGCGCGAGGAGTTCAGGATGTTCTCGTCGGCGGCGTATTCGCGCTCGACGGCGTAGCTGTCGATCAGCGTCTCGGGCGCCTGGCCGGCCAGCACCAGCTTCAGTTTCCAGGCCAGGTTCTCCGCGTCCTGCACGCCGCTGTTGGCGCCGCGGGCGCCAAACGGCGATACGCGGTGCGCGGAGTCGCCGGCGAAGACGACACGGCCGTGGCGGAACTTGTCCATGCGTTCGCACGCGAAGGTATAGACGCTGACCCATTCCAGCTCGAAGCGCGCGTCGGGGCCCAGTAGTGCGCGGATGCGTGGCAGCACGTTTTCAGGCTTGACGGCCTCGACCGGGTCGGCGTTCCAGCCCAGCTGGAAGTCGATGCGCCAGACATTGTCGGGCTGGCGATGCAGCAGCACGGACTGGTTGGGATGGAAGGGCGGGTCGAACCAGAACCAGCGCTCGGTCGGGAAGTCCGCCTGCATCTTGACGTCGGCGATGAGGAAGCGGTCGCGGAAGATGCGGCCATGGCTTTCCTGGCCGATCAGCTTGCGCACCGGCGAACGCGCGCCGTCGCAGGCGATCAACCAGTCGGCATGCAAGGCATACGCGCCGTCCGGGGTCTCCACGTTCAGGACCACGCCGTCATCGCGCTGTTCCAGGCCGACAACTTTGTTCTTCCAGCGCAGATCGATATTGGGTTCCTGGCGCGCCTGCTCGTACAGATAGCCTTCGGCGTAGTACTGCTGCAGGTTGATGAACGCCGGGCGGCGGTGGCCGGGTTCGGGCAGCAGGTCGAAGCGCCAGACTTCCTGCTCGCGGAAAAAGACCTTGCCCACGTTCCAGGACACGCCCTTGTCGATCATGCGCTGACCCACGCCCAGGCGGTCCCAGATCTCCAGCGTGCGCTTGGAGAAGCAGATGGCGCGGGAGCCGGTCGACAGGCGGAAGTCGTCGTCCAGCACCACCACGCGCACGCCCTGGCGCGCCAGGTCCAGCGCCGTGGTCAGGCCGACCGGGCCGGCTCCCACCACCACCACCTGATGGCGCGCCAGCTCGCTGGCGGCCTGGTCGGCGTGCTTTTCATAGGCGAATTCCATCGCCTGAAAGTCGATGTCTCCCACTGTTGTCTCCTGTGTGGGTCATATTGTTTTTATGTCGCGAAGCCGCGCGCCGCCTTGCGGCGCGCGATTACGGTTGCTGCTTGGATGGGCCGTTGGCGGCCCGGCGGGGATCAGCCTTCCAGCTGCGCCCACATTTCCAGGTCGCGCTTGTCGGTCCAGATGCGCGGGTGGGTGTAGCCGGTGGCTTCGTCATAGGCGCGCGACACGTCGAACGGCATGCAGTGGTCGAAGATCACCCAGTCGCTGTAGCGCGGCTTCATGAAGTCGTAGACCTCGCGGTAGATGGTCTTCAGGTCCTTGCCTTCGGCCACGCCGCGGTTCACCGCGCCGTACAGGTCGGTCAGGAAGGCGCGCGTGCCGGCCAGGCCCTGACGCACTTCAGTGGCGTTCTTCAAGGCGGGGCCGCGTCCCGGCACCATCTTCTCGGCTTCGAAGCTCGACAGCGCGTCCAGCGTGCTGGGCCAGTCGCGGAAGTAGGCGTCGCCGCAGTAGGGGGTGGACTGGTATTCGACCAGGTCGCCGGCGAACAGGATCTTCTGCTCGGGCAGCCAGGCGATGGTGTCGCCCTTGGTGTGGCCGCGACCCACTTGCAGCAGCTTGACTTCCAGGTTGCCCAGGTTGACGGTCATTTCGCCCTTGAACGTCATCGTCGGCCAGACCAGGCCAGGCGGAATCGATTCGGCGTTACGGAACAGGCGGGGGAAACGGCCGATCTCGCTGGCCTTGTCCTGTTCGCCGCGTTCGGCGATCAGGTCGTAGGTGTCGCGGCTGGCCAGGATTTCCTGGGCGTTGTAGGCCGACGCGCCGAACACGCGCACGGCGTGATAGTGCGACAGCAGGATGTACTTGATGGGCTTGTCCGTGACTTCGCGGATGCGGCGGATCACGTCTTGCGCCATGACCGGGGTGGCCTGGGTGTCGACCACCATGACGGCCTCGTCGCCGATGATCACGCCCGTGTTGGGGTCGCCTTCGGCCGTGTAGGCATAGGCGTTGTCGGACAGTTTTTCGAACGAGACGACCTTGTCGTCCAGGTCGGCGTGCGAGGCGAATTGCTTGCTCATGGAGGCTCCTTCCACTTTTATAGGAATAGGGTGTGTGGAAGGAATATAGCCCGGCGTTAGTTTTCGTGCAATACGTTTGCTATAAACAAATGGTCTTGTTTTTACAGGGATTTCCCGCGGATTTCAGCGGTGTCAGCGGTCAATTCCTTTGGCATTTCGGGCAGTAGTAGGTGGCACGCTGCCCTTGGACGATGCGCCGTATCGGGGTGGCGCAGACCCGGCAGGGCTGACCCTCGCGTTCGTAGACGGCGGCGTGGATCTCGAAGTAGGCGCCCGGCTCGCCGGTGGCCCCGACATAGTCGCGCAGCGTGCTGCCGCCCGAGGTCAGGGCATCGGCCAGGGTGGCGCGCACCATCTCGGCCAGGCGTTCGCAGCGGGCCGGCGACAGCTTGTTGGCCGGCGTCTTGGGATTGATGCGGGCGCGGAACAGGCTTTCCGACGCATAGATATTGCCCACGCCCACCACCGCCATGCCGGCAAGCAGCACCTGCTTGATGGCAGCGCCGTGGTTCTTGAAGTGGCGGTGCAGCCAGGCGCCGTCGAAGCGCGGGTCGAAGGGTTCGATGCCCAGCTTGGCCAGCAGGGGATGGGCCTCTATGGGGCCGTCGGATTCGGGGTGCCACAGCACCGCGCCGAAGCGCCGCGGGTCGTGCAGGCGCAGTACCGCTTGCTCGAAGACCCATTCGACATGGTCGTGCTTGCGCAGGAATTCGCCAGACGCGACGCTGCGCAGCGACCCCGACATGCCCAGATGCACGATCTGGGTGCCGTGTTCGAACCGCAGCAGCAGGTACTTGCCGCGGCGCGCGCATTCCAGCACGGCGCGGCCGGCGACCTGCGCAGGCAGATCCTGCGGGATCGGCCAGCGCATGCGGGATTCATGGATGACCAGCCGCGTCAGCGTCCGGCCGGTGATGACGGCGTCGATTCCCCGACGCGTGGTTTCGACTTCAGGCAGTTCCGGCATGAGCCAGTGTAAGATCATTAATTGCGTGTACGAAGATTGTGCCATCAACCGGACGGGCCGCGTGAAGTCGTCTTTCAAACCTATAAATATCGGGATCGCCGCGCTAGCGCTTGCGCTGGCAGCAATATTGACCCCGCCGGCCCAGGCCGCCGACAGCCGGACGCGCGATGCGACCGGGCCCAGGATGGCGCCCCAGAGCCGCCACCCTGAAACCGAAGTCATCCGGCTGCGCCCCGGGCAGTTGCCCTATGTCTCGCTGACCGCGGACATCTTTTATCGCGTGCTCGCGTCCGAGATCGCCGCGCAGCGCGGTATGTACGGTTCCGCGGCGACCACCATGCTGGGCCTGGCGCGGGATACCGGTGATCCACGCCTGGCCCGCCGCGCCCTGGAATTCCAGTTGGCCGGCGGTAACCTGCCGGGCGCGTTGGACGCGGCCCGGGTCTGGGCGCGCCTGTCTCCCAATGACGTCGAGGCCAGTTCCACCGAGCTGGCGCTGGCCGCGGCCAACGGCCAGACCAAGGGTCTGTCGCAGGCCTTGCGCAACCGCATCGATTCCTCGCGCGACAAGCCGGCCGCCATTGGCCAGGCGCTGGCCGTGTTGAGCCGGTTGAACGACCGCCGCCTGGCCTTGCGCATCCTGGATGAATCGTTGAGCGACAACGTGCGCAAGCTGCCGGCCGCGCACTTGGCGTTGGCGGATGTGGCTTCCGCCTCTGGCGACTACACCCGCGCCGCGCAGGAGTCCCGAGCGGCCCTGGCGGCGGATCCCAAGTCGGAGCCCGCGGCTCTGCGCGTGCTGGAATACGGCTACAAGGTGGACCCGCAGCGCGCGCAGACCGAGGCGCGCGCCTACATCGCCCGCAACCCCAACTCCCGCAAGGTGCGCCTGATGCTGGCCGGCCAGTTGGCCGACAGCGGCGACTACAACGGCGCGTTGTCTGAATTGCAGGCCATGTCGCGCCGTTCCCCGGAAGATTTCGACCTCCTGTTCATGCAGGCGCAGCTGGCCTACAAGGCTGGGCAACTGCCGCAGGCCAAGAACCTGCTGCAGCAGTACCTGGACGTGCAGCAGCAGCGCCAGCGCGCTACCGTGCCGGGGGCGACCGACGCCGGCGCCGCCGCGGCCGATGCCCATGTGCTGCTGGCCCGCATCGCCGAAGACCAGGGGCAATACGACGACGCCATTGCCGAATTGGGCCGCATCGACGATCCGACGTTGCGCTACTCGGTGCGCATGCGCCAGGCTGCCTTGCGCGCCAAGAGCGGCCGCGTGGACGACGCGCTCGCCATGATCGACGCCGCCGGTCCCCAGGACGAGGAAGAGCGCACGCTGGGCGTGCTGACCAAGGCCCAGATCCTGCGCGACGCCGACCGCGTGCAGCAGGCGGTGTCGGTGTTGGAAGCGGCCGATCAGGCGCTCCCCGACACGGTCGAGATCAAATACGAACTGGCCATGCTGTACGAGCGCCAGAACCGCCTGGCTGACCTGGAACGCATGCTGCGGCAGGTCATCGCGCTGGACCCGGATCATGCGCATGCCTATAACGCGCTGGGCTACACCCTGGCCGACCACAACCAGCGCCTGCCCGAGGCCCTGGATCTGATCACGCAAGCGCTGGAGCTTGCGCCCAACGATCCGTTCATCCTCGACAGCATGGGCTGGGTCAAGTACCGCATGGGCGATTCGGCGGCCGCCGCCGACTACCTGCGGCGCGCCTACAGCGTGCGTCCGGAAGCCGACATTGCCGCCCACTTGGCTGAAGTCCTCTGGACCCAGGGCAAGCGCGACCAGGCCGTCGAATTGCTGCGCGCCGCGGTGTCCAAGGATCCCAAGAACAAGACCGTTCAGGACGTTGCCAAGCGCCTGGGGATCAGCCTGTGACCGCAGTGTTTCAACGTGCGCTCGGCGCCGCCGCGCCGCTGCGCTGGTTCCTGATGGCGATGCTGGCGGCGACGCTGGCCGCCTGCACCACGCCCAAGCCGATTGAAGGCGCCAGCGCCGATGCGTTCTCGCGCATCGGCCGCTTCGCCATCACGGTCAACGAGGAAAGCGGCAAGCAGAACGCCGTGCAGGGCGGCTTCTCGTGGTCTGACGATGGCCGCCACTATGTGCTGGACTTGACCAATCCCCTGGGCTCGACCGAGGCGCGGGTGGAAGGACGGCCCGGCGCGGCCAGTCTGACCAAGGCCGACGGCACCCGTCTGGTCGCCGACAACCCTGATGCCCTGGCTGCGGAAGCGCTGGGCAGCAGCATGCCCGTGTCCGGGCTGCGCGACTGGTTGCGCGGCAAGCTGGCCGCCACGCCCGAAGCGACCGAAGTGTCGCGCGATGAACTGGGCCGCCCGGCGGCTTTCGAGCAGGGCGGCTGGCGCGCGCGGCTCTCGCGCTACGACACGCTAGGTCCCCAATTGCTGGTGCTGGAACGCCTGGAGCCGGGCCGGCGCATCATGCTGCGCCTGGTCGTCAATCAGCCTTGAATAGCGGGCCGTCGTGGCCCGGAATCAGCGGTCGCCCGGTAAAATCGGGCGACCGCTTTTTTTTGTTCGTTCAGCCGTGACTCTCTACGACGTACCCGCTCCCGCCAAGCTCAATCTGTTCCTGCACGTCGTAGGCCGGCGCGCCGACGGTTATCACCTGCTGCAGACCGCCTTCCGCTTTATCGACCTGTGCGACACCTTGCATTTCGATGTGCGCGCCGATGGCGTCATCAGCCGCGCCCAGGAACTGCCGGGCGTGCCGGAAGAACTGGACCTGACCCTGCGCGCCGCGCATGCGCTCAAGCGGGCCACGGGCACGAAGCAGGGCGTGCAGATCGGCCTGGAAAAGCGCATACCGCAAGGCGGAGGGCTGGGCGGAGGCTCCAGCGATGCCGCCTCGGTGCTGATAGCGCTGAACAGGTTGTGGGGCACCGGGCTGTCGCGGCGCGAACTCATGGCGCTTGCGCTGCCGCTGGGCGCCGATGTACCCGTGTTTGTCTTCGGCCAGTCCGCATTCGCCCAGGGCGTCGGCGAAGACCTGACGGCGGTGACGCTGCCGGATTGCGCGTATCTGGTGGCGCAGCCGGACGCCAGCGTGCCCACGCCACAAATATTTTCCGCACCCGATTTGACAAGGGATTCTTCTTCCATCACAATAGCGGTCTTTCTTGCTTCGCCTAATTCCCGCTTCGGCAGGAATGATTTGGAGCCGGTGGTCTACCGTCTTTACCCAGAAGTGCTTGGGGCATCGCGGTGGCTTGCTGAACAGGGAGTCCTTCATGGAAACCCAGTTCGCATGTCGGGATCTGGTGCGTGTTTATTCGCCGAATTTTCCGAACTCTCCGAAGCCGTTTTGGCAGAAGCAGAAATATCCGCTATAATGCGCGGCGCTGATAAAACATTCAGCCAAACGCATCCACGGTTTCGGTTAGTGCAGGCATGTACTGGGTTAGCTGAACATCCGTTGCGGAATTGGATTGCAAGATAGTTGGGGAGTCGCCAAGCTGGTTAAGGCACCGGATTTTGATTCCGGCATGCGAAGGTTCGAATCCTTCCTCCCCAGCCAACCGAATACATAAAAAAGCTGTTGAACACGCCTGTAAGACACTGGCCCGGGTTCAGCAGCTTTTTTATTTTCCGGATCCGCTGGTGCATCACCTCGCATCACCTCGTTAGTGTCTTAAAACGACCATCGCATCATCCATCATGGCAAACGATAGCTTCATGATTTTCACGGGCACCGCCAACACTCGGCTGGCCGTGGACGTAGTCAACCACCTCGATATGTCCCTGGGCAAGATGACCGTCGGTCGCTTCTCGGACGGCGAAGTGATGGTCGAGATCAACGAGAATGTGCGTGGCAAGGACGTCTTCGTCCTGCAGCCCACCTGTGCTCCCACCAACGACAACCTGATGGAAATCATGGTGATGGTCGATGCCCTGCGCCGCGCTTCCGCTGGCCGCATCACCGCCGCCATTCCGTATTTCGGCTATGCCCGCCAGGACCGCCGCCCGCGCTCGGCGCGCGTGGCCATCTCGGCGAAGGTCGTGGCCAACATGCTGCAAGTGGCTGGCGTCGACCGCGTCCTGACGATGGACCTGCACGCTGACCAGATCCAGGGTTTCTTCGATATCCCCGTGGACAACATCTACGCGGGTCCGATCCTGCTGGGCGACATCTGGCGCCGCAATTTCTCGAACCTGGTCGTCGTGTCGCCGGACATCGGCGGCGTGGTGCGGGCCCGCGCGCTGGCCAAGCAGCTGGAAGCCGATCTGGCCATCATCGACAAGCGCCGTCCGCGCGCCAACGTGTCGGAAGTGATGAACATCATCGGTGAAGTCGACGGCCGCACCTGCATCATCATGGACGACATGGTCGACACCGCCGGCACGCTGTGCAAGGCGGCGCAGGCCCTGAAGGACCGCGGCGCCGGCGCCGTTTACGCCTATTGCACGCACCCCGTGCTGTCGGGCGGGGCCATCGACCGCATCGAAGCGTCGGAACTGGACGAACTGGTCGTCACCGACACCATTCCGCTCTCCGAGCAAGGCCAGGCCAGCGGCAAGATCCGCCAGCTGTCGTGCGCCGCGCTGCTGGGCGAGACCATCCTGCGTATCTCGAACGCGGAATCGGTCAGCTCGCTGTTCGTCGATTAAGACGCGGCGTCCCCTCGGACGGGTAGTCCGGATACAGAGTTTTGCGCCTTGCTGGTCGCGGCAAGGGGCAACCAACACGGCGCGCATTTCGCGTGCCGTGCATTAATCGGCGAAGCCTCTTCGCCATTTATTGTTTTTGGAGTTTTCCATGAAATTCAATGCCACTGCGCGTAGCGTCCAGGGTTCGAGTGCGAGCCGCCGCCTGCGCCGCGCGGGCCGCGTTCCCGCCATCGTTTATGGCGGTACGGCTGCCCCCCTGAACATCGAACTCGACCACAACGAGATCTACCACGCCCTGCGCAAGGAAGAATTCCACGCGTCGATTCTGCAAATGGCGCTGGAAGGCGCAGCCAAGGAAGAGCAAGTCCTGCTGCGTTCGGTTCAATGGCACGCCTACAAGCCGCAAGTCCTGCACGTGGACTTCCAGCGCGTGGACGCCAACCAGGCCCTGCACACCAAGGTCCCGTTCCACTTCATCAACGCTGAAGTCTCGCCGGCCGTGAAGCTGGGCGGCGCCATCATCAGCCACGTCCTGACCGAACTGGAAATCACCTGCCTGCCGGCAGCGCTGCCCCAGTTCATCGAAGTGGACCTGAAGGATCTGCTGCCTGGCGCATCGGTCCACCTGGCCGACATCAAGCTGCCCAAGGGCGTGACGTACGTGCCCCACGGCGGTGACGCCAACCCGCTGCTGGCCGCCACGGCCGTGGTCAAGGGCGGCGCTGCCGCCGACGAAGGCGCTGCCGAAGCTCCGGCCGCCTAAGTTCCGCCGGAAAGCCTGCGGGCTTTCCGCGGCTGGTACCCGAAACCCTGCGTGTGCATTTGCATGCGCAGGGTTTTTTGGTTTAAACACCCCCATCATGTCTACTCCTATACGCCTCATCGTCGGCCTGGGTAATCCCGGCCCCGACTACGAAACGACCCGGCATAACGCCGGCTTCTGGCTGGCCGACCATCTGGCGGACGACTTGCGCGCTTCTTTTGCGCTGGAGAAGTCCTTTTTCGGCATGGTGGCCAAGTCCCGCCTGGGCGCCGACAACGTGCTGCTGTTAAAGCCCAATACCTACATGAATCGTTCCGGCCAGGCGGTCGGCGCGTTGGGCCGCTTCTATAAGCTGACGCCGGAGCAGGTGCTGGTGCTGCACGACGAACTGGACTTGATGCCGGGGCAGGTGAAATTGAAACAGGGCGGCGGCCACGCTGGCCACAATGGCTTGAAGGACATCCAGGCGGCCTTGGGCAGCCCCAACTTCTGGCGCCTGCGCATCGGCATCGGCCATCCCCGCACGCTGGGCCTGGCCCAGCAGGTGGCGGACTTCGTGCTGCATCCGCCGCGCCGCGAGGAACAGAAAGAGATCGAAGCGGTCATCGACCGGTGCCGCGCCGTGGTGCCAGCCATGCTGGCTGGCGATTTCCCGCTGGCGACACGCCAACTCCATAGCGGCAACGAGGCCTGATGACGGACCAGCGGCAATCGGCTTCAGTGTCTGGCGGAAAGCTGCGCTTTCGCAGCGAAGTCGCGGATTTCTGGCGCTTCATCCGCCATCCGCATCCGGCTTCGCGCCTGCCGGGGCGTGCTGCCGCGAGCGGCCTCGTGGCCGACTGGTGGCCGGGCATGGGGCCGGGCCGACTGCTGGCCTGGGCCGCGCTGCTGTGGGCCGTGAACCTGTTTGCATTGGGGCCTGTAGCCGTGGCTGCGGCCGGGCTGGGCGGCGTCACGCACCGGCTCGATCCCGCCAACATCCCCTGGCTGACCGCGGTGATCTGGGCGCCGTTGGTCGAAGAAATGTTGTTCCGCTATGGTCTGCGCCGCCCCAAGCAGACACTGTGGCTGATTCCGGCGATGGTGCCCGTGGTGCTATGGGGCCCCAAGGTCTGGACCGCTCTGCTGCTGGCCGCATTTGTCATCCTTGCATGCTGGGGCGCGCGTCAGCGCGCCGAACCGCTGCAAGGCTGGGATACGACCTGGCGGCGCTACTACTTGAAGCACTACGGCCTGGTGTTCCACCTGGTCGCGCTGACCTTCGCGGCGGTGCACCTGACCAACTTCGTCTACAGCAAGACGCCTTACTGGCTGCTGCCCCTGTTGGTGCTGCCGCAATGGCTCACGGGCCTCGTGCTGGGCTGGATGCGCGTGCGCCGCGGCATCGGCGCAGCCATATTGCTGCATTCCGCTTTCAATGCCGGCCCCATTTTGATGATCTGGATCATCATGCGCTGGGGTCCCGCCGCCGCAGCCTAACCGGGGCCGCAACGGCGGCGCGGCCGGCGGGGCTTGAGCGCCCAGCCGGGGTAAACTAGAACGTTAACGATCAATACCGTACTTACACAGGATTCCCATGGCTCTGCAATGCGGCATCGTCGGCCTGCCCAACGTAGGCAAATCGACCCTCTTCAACGCTCTGACCCGCGCCGGCATCGCCGCCGAGAACTATCCGTTCTGCACCATCGAACCCAACGTCGGTGTGGTCGAAGTGCCGGATCAGCGTCTGCAGAAGCTGGCTGAAATCGTCAAACCCGAACGCATCCTGTCCGCCACCGTCGAATTCGTCGACATCGCTGGCCTGGTGGCCGGCGCGAGCAAGGGCGAAGGCCTGGGCAACCAGTTCCTCTCGCACATCCGCGAAACCGACGCCATCGTCAACGTGGTGCGCTGCTTCGAAGATCCCAACGTGATCCACGTGGCCGGCAAGGTCGATCCCATCGCCGACATCGAAGTCATCGAAACTGAACTGGCCCTGGCCGACCTGCAGACCGCCGAAAAGGCGCTGCAACGCCACCAGAAGACGGCGCGCTCGGGCGACAAGGAATCGCAGCGCATCGTGGCCGTGCTGGAAAAGTGCGTGGCCCAGCTGAACGAAGCCAAGCCGATCCGCGCGCTGGACCTGTCCACCGAGGAAAAGGCCGACATCGCCCAGCTCTGCTTCATCACCGCCAAGCGCGCGATGTACGTGGGCAACGTGGCCGACGACGGCTTCACCAACAATCCGCTGCTCGACCGCCTGACCGAATTCGCCGCCGCGCGTAATGCGCCGGTGGTCGCCATCTGCGCCGCCATCGAATCCGAAATCGTCGACCTCGATGACGCCGACCGCCAGGCCTTCCTGTCGGATATGGGCATGGAAGAGCCCGGCCTGAACCGCCTGATCCGCGCCGCCTTCAAGCTGCTGGGCCTGCAGACCTACTTCACCGCCGGCGTGAAGGAAGTGCGCGCCTGGACCGTGCCGATCGGCGCCACCGCGCCCCAGGCCGCCGGCGTCATCCACACCGACTTCGAACGCGGCTTCATCCGCGCCCAGACCATTTCCTACGACGACTACATCACTTACAAGGGTGAGCAGGGCGCCAAGGAAGCGGGCAAGATGCGCGCGGAGGGCAAGGAATACATCGTGCAGGATGGGGACGTGATGAACTTCTTGTTCAACGTCTAAGAGAAACCGCACATTCCGAGAAGCGCCCCAAAGATTGGACCCTGGTCCGATCTTTGGGGTGTTTTTCATGGTGAGGCGTCAAGAGCAATGCGCGCCGCTTCAGGAAGGGCTTTGCGAGAACGGCATGAGGGACGAGAAATGATCGGTCGCGGCGAATAGGCTGGCTATTCGCCGCAAATCATGCGGTGAATAGCGGGATGACTGGCAGCGACCGGGTTGGACCGCATCAGCAGATGGTGTGATCGCACAGACGCAGGTTTTCAAGCGGCACCCAGCCCGCCTCTTCACCAATAAGCCTGACCACCCACACCCATCCATTCAATTCGCGTTCTCCGCGCAGTATTTCGCCTTGCGCGACATCCAGTTCCTTGTTGGTGAAATCCTCCAGCATCGTGGCGCTGCCGTCGGCGTGGCGATCCAGGAATTGCGCCGGCACGAAGCCGGCTTGCTGGTCCGCTGGCGTGCACAGATACCAGTCGGGCCAGCCCTCGGGGCCATCGTACCGTTCGCCGACGGCGACGCGATCGCCCTTGCGCACCAGCATGGGGTTGGGGAACTCGCTGGCGTGGGCCTGGACGACGAGGTAGCGGCGGTCGGGCTTCATGGGCATTGTTGGGTCCGTATTGCTGCGGGTACGGACGGAACTATGCCATGCGCTCCAGCAGCCGCGGCACCGCCGAGGCCAGCAACGCGACTCCGGAAGCCGTCAGCAGGCCCAGCACGATCTGCCGGAAGCGCGCCTCGCTGACGCCTATGTAAAGCTCGGCGCCCAGCAGCACCGGCACCAGCATGGCGGCGGCGACGATGGCGAACATGGGCAACATGGAGCGCGTGACGATGCCGCTGGCCAAGTACGTGCCCATGGTCACCAGCAGCATGGACAGGTTGAAGTTCTGGATGATGGCGCGTTGCGCGTCTTTGTCGAATCCGCGCAGGGTGCACCACAAGGTGGGTAGCGTGCCCGTGAAGCCGCCGATGCCGCCCAGCACGCCGCCAGCCATGCCGACGGCCGCGTCGGCGGCGCGCCCGCCTGCGGTGATCTTCGGGAGATTCTTGGCCAACAACATGGCGGGGCACCAGATCACGAGCAGGATGCCGAGTATGGTCTTGAACCAATCCATGTCCAGGCGCGGCAGCAGCGCCACACCCAGCGGAATGCCGAACAGACCGCCGATCACGAAGGGAAGCAATCGTCGCAGATCGAAGCCGCGGCGCACGGTGATGGCGGCGAGGATCTGTCCGACCAGGGCGCCGAATACCGCGAGCGTCGCAGCCAGGCGCGGGTCCAGCACCCAGGCCCAGAACGACATCGCCACCAGGCCGAAGGCAAAGCCTGACAGACCTTGCACGAAGCCCGCGATGACCGCGCCCAGGGTGACCACCAAATACACGGAATCCATTGCCGCCTCTTTGTTTTTATGTCGGGAAACGGCTTGTATTCTGGATGATCCTGATGGCTCGCGAATCGCGTTTTGCTATGGGCCGATACCGCGCTTCTTATGGCGGCGCAGTGGGTTCTAGTTCGGCGTCTTATCCGCCGCCCGCAGGAAGTTCGCCTCCAGCACGCTCAGCACGCGATTCAACGTATCGATATCCGCGGCCGACAACCCCTTGAGCGATTCTTCGAAGAAGGCCGCCCGCTTGGGCAAGGCTTCGTCCACCACGGCCTGGCCGGCCGGCGTGAGGCTGGCGTTGGTCAGACGGTTGTCCTGCGGATCCACTGCGCGCGCGATCCAGCCCAGCTTCTGCATGGCCTGCAGCTGCCGTGTGAGCGATGCCGGATCGAGCCGGCAGCGTTCGGCCAGATGCTTCTGCGAACATTGGCCGCACTCATGCAGCGCCAGCAGGATGCGCCAGCGGGGCAGGGCGTGGCCAACCGTGCTGCTGAACGCGCTCTGCATGCCGCGGTAGGCCTGTCCCATGTGCTGGATGACCTGCAAGCCTTGTTGTTGTTTGGGCAAAAGCTATTCTCCGACGCCGGCCGGCTCTGGTTTGGAGGGGCGGATCAACTGGACCGGCGGCACGCGCCGCACGCACCAGAGCGCGAACACCGCAACCGCCAGGGCAATGAGCTGCCCTTCGTGGATGGCGCCGACGAGCGCGACGCGCGCGATCTCGATCAGCGAGGTTCCGTCCTGGCCTTGATGCGCCAATTGTGCCAGGAACTGCGTCTGGGCCGCGGGATTGACCAGCATCTGGGGATCGTTCAGCTCGGGCAGCCAGCGCGCGGAAGCGCCGCGCAGCGTGGATTCGACGCCGCTGAAATAGCTGTGGCTGACCATGGTGCCGACGATCGCCGTGCCCAGCATGCCGCCTATCATGCGCAGGGACTGCAGCAGCGCGGTGGCGATGCCCAGGTGGCTGCGGCCGGCGGTCTGCTGCGCGAAGACCGTCAGGTTGGGCATGATGAAGCCCATGCCCAGCCCGGCCATCAGCATGTATGCGGCGATGAGCGCATGTGACGTATAGCTATGGGTGGTAACAATGCCCAGACACGAGAGCGCCATCAGGATGAAACCCGCGTACAGCATGCGGTTGGGATTGCGGATGCGGGTGATGATGCGGCCGTTGACGATGCTGCCCACGGTGATGAAAACCACCATCGGCGTGATCAGCAGTCCGGCGTCCTGGGGCGACAGCCCGAAGCCGCCCTGTAGCAGCAGCGGCGCGTAGAACAGCAGCGAGTACATGGTCACGCCCACCAGCAGGGCCAGCGTGAAGAGCATGGCCAAGCCGCGATTGCGGAACATATCCAGGGGCAGTAGCGGGTGCGGGCAGCGCCGTTCCCACCAGAACAGCAGGGCGAAGGCCGCCGCGCTGCCCACACCCAGCAGCATGATGGATGCGCTCAGTCCTTCCTTGGGCAGCAGCTCGACCAGTAGCTGCAGGCCGCCCAGCGCCAGCGCGATGAGCAGCGCGCCCTGCCAGTCCAGCCGCACGCGGCCGGTCGTGTGGTTGCGCAGGTGCGGCAGATGGCGTCCGACGAACCAGAGGCCGAGGATGCCGATGGGCAGGTTGACGTAGAACACCGAGCGCCAGCCGTAGTGCTCGGTCAGCGCGCCGCCCAGGGTCGGGCCGATGGCATTGGCGATGCCGAAGGCGGAACTGAGCATGACCTGCCAGCGCAACCGCACGTGGGGATCGGGAAACAGGTCGGGGATGGATGCGAACGCCGTGCCTACCAGCATGCCGCCGCCTATGCCTTGCAGCGCCCGCGCCAGGACCAGCGTGAACATGCTGTCGGCCGCGCCGCATAGCGCCGAGGCCAGGGTGAACAGCACGATGGCCGCCACCACGAATGGTTTGCGCCCGTAGTAGTCGCCCAGGCGGCCGAAGATGGGCACGGTGATGACGGAGGTAAGCAGGTAAGACGTCGCTACCCATGCATACAGTTCGAAGCCCTTGAGTTCGGCCACAATGGTCGGAAGCGCGGTGCCGACCACGGTCTGATCGATGGCGACCATCATCATGACGAAGCACATGCCCAGCATGGCAAGCAAGGTTTGGCGGAAAGGAAGCACCTGGCCGGGCGAGTGAGGGGTGCCTGTAGCGGGGGCGGACATTGTTGGATCTATCAATGATTGATGTATCAATCATTCTAGCCCTACAATCCGCGAGACAGAAAGTTGTCAGGTCCGAGGCCGGATTTCGACGCGCGGCATTGATGCCGATAGTGTTGATTTTGTGTTGCCTCGCCCGGCCATCTGCGCGAAGCCGGCCCGATTTGTTACGATAGCGCTATCTGTACGCTGGCTCGGCTGGCGTCTTCATCAAGCCTTCCTTGGCAGATCCCATTTTTGGCGCCGCAGCCCCAGGCTCGGCAAGAGAGCGGGCACGCCCTGAAAGGCCGTGGCTACATGGGCCTGGCGGTTTTTCCGCAGCTAAAGCACCTTCCGCGCGCCTCGCGCCGCGGACGGCATTCAAGGATTTCCAGTCGAGGTACCGACGGGGCAGCAATGAAAACGTGGTTCAAGCGCATTTTGATAGGCCTGGTAGTGTTGGTTGTCGTGGCCGTCGTTGGCCTGGCCATCTTCTTGCTGACATTCGACCCCAACGCGTACAAGTACAAGCTGGAAGAGCTTGTCCAGCAACGCTACCAACGCACGCTGACGATCGACGGCGAGATCGAGCTGTCGCTCTTCCCGCGCATCGGGCTGTCGGTGCAGGGCGTGTCGCTGTCCGAGCCGAACAGCTCGGAGACATTCGCCTCCATCGATAGCACCAGGCTGGCGGTCGCCGTGTGGCCACTGCTGTCCAACAGCTTTGTCGTCGACCATGTGGCCATCACCGGTTTCAAGGCCCGTGTGGTGCGGGACAAGCAGGGTCATTTCAATTTCAGCAATCTCGTGGGCGGCACCGCTCCGATCACGGCGGCGCCGGCCAATCCGGCTGAAGCCTTGGCGGGCGCGGCGCAGAGCGCGGTGCAGGCCATCGCCAACGGCAACCTACCGCAGCCGCGCAACAACATGCAGATCGACATCGCCGGGCTTGACCTGAAGGACGGCCAGGTGCAGTTGCAGGACGAGATCTCGGGCATGGCGGTGGCGGTCACCAAGATCAACGCCAACACCGGCCGCGTCACCTTCAATCAGCCGTTCGATGTGCGCATGACCGCGCGCGTCGAAGGGGGCGATCCGCGCGTGGACGCCAATCTGACCGGTCAGGCCCTGCTGACGCTGGACCCGTCCGCCAAGCGCTACGCCGCGCAGAAGCTGGACCTGCGCATGGACGGCAAGCTGCCGGGCGCCGAGGCCAAGAGCCTGGCCATGCGCGGCAACCTGGCCTTCAACGGCCAGAAGTCGGCACTGGATATTGCCGGTCTGGAAATCGTCTTCCAGGGCGACGTCACGGATCCCGCCGCGCGCGCGACCAATGTGGATGCCAGCGTGGCCATCCCCAAGTTGGCGATCGACCCGCACAAGAGCCAGCTGCAGATCGAAAAGCTCGCCATCCGCGCCAAGGGCGGCATGGCCGACGGTCCCTTCGAATTCGCCGTGGACGCGCCCGCGCTCAACATCTCTCCGGCTTCGGCCACGGGAGAGGCGCTGACCGGCCGTGTGCGCATCAGCGGCCTGGACGCGAGCTTCGGCCTGAACGGCATCAGCGGCAATGCCGGCGAACTGGAAATCAAGGAAGCCAAGCTGGACAGCACGTCCAAGAACGGGGAACGGATCGTCAAGCTGAACTTCGCTTCGCCGCTGTCCTTGAACCTGCTGCAGCGCAGCGGCGGCTTGTCCGGCCTGCGCGGCGACGTCAACATTACCGATCCGGGACTGCCCAAGGGCAGCCTGCAGATTCCCGTGATCGGCAGCGCGACCGTGGATCTGCTGAAGGATCAGGCCACCAGCAAAATCAACGCCGTGCTGGAAGGCGGCAAGTTCGATCTGAGCGCGGACATCACCAAGCTGAGCGATGCGCCGAAGGTGAATTTTGCGCTGGTGGTGGACACGCTCGATCTGGACAAGCTGGTGCCTCCCGCGGCGGCAACGCCTGCGCAGCCGGCGCCCAAGCAGCCTGCGGAAGCCAAGAAGGAAGACGGCAAGCCGGCTCAGCCGGCTCCTGCGCCCGCCAAGCCTGCCGACGATACGATCGACCTGTCGGCGCTGATCGGCCCCAGCGTCAACGGCACGATCAAGGTCGGCAAGCTGGTCGTGCGCGGCCTGAAGGCCGATGACGTCGGCGCCGCGGTCAAGCTGGACAAGGGCAAGCTGGATATCTCCAGCCTGACTGCCGGCCTGTACGGCGGCAAGCTGGCGGGCACGCTGTCGGTGGATGCCGCGCAGGGTAACCAGCTGGCCACCAAGATGTCGCTGGCCGGCATTGCCATCGAACCGTTCCTGATGGACCTGGCGCGCCAGAACGTGTTGAGCGGCACGGGCAGCCTGGCGCTGGATTTGAAGACGGCGGGCGCCAACGCCTATGCCATGAAGAGCGGTCTGGGCGGCACGATGCAATTGCGCCTGCGCGATGGCGCGGTCAAGGGCATCAACCTGACGCAGACGCTGCGCGAACTGAAGGCCGCCTTCAAGCCTGAGTCGCAGAACGAAACCGTCGCCTCCGACACCAGCAAGCAGACGGAATTCTCCGAGATGGACGCCGATTTGGCCTTCGCCAAGGGCGTGGCCGCGGTCAAGCGCCTGAACGTGGTGTCACCGCTGTTGCGCGTGACGCAGGGCGACCCGGCCACCATAGACTTCGTCAAGAGCGAACTGGACCTGGTGGCGCGCGCCCGCGTCGTCAATCCGGCTGCCGATCCGGAAGGCAAGGAGCTGATAGACCTGAAGGACGTCACCATCCCCGTGCACGTCAAGGGGCCGTTCGACAAGCCGACCTACACTGTGCTCTGGAAGGACGCCATAGGCGGCATACTCCAGCGCAGCCTGGAAAACAAGCTGCGCGAAGCGGTGATGGGCAAGGGCAAGGGCGGCGCGGCCGTCGACAAGGCTTTGAAGGGATTGCTGGGCAAATGAACGCCGAGAACTTCCAACCCGTGGCCGAGTGCGGCGTGACCGCGCAGGCCGAGGCCGCGGGCTATCACCGGCAATGGCTGGTCGCCAACGATTCCGGGCAGTGGCTGAACCGCGCCCTGTGTCCGCGGCTGGCCGAGGTCTCGGTCGAGTTGCGATTGGGCTATCTGGTGCTGAAGGCGCCTGGCATGCTGCGCATGGACATTCCGCTGGACGTCATCGAAGACGACGACAGCGTGCGCTACAGCATGAAGGTGGGCGAGCAGGTAGTCGATGTGATCGACGAAGGGGAGCTGGCCGCGGCCTGGATTTCCAACTTCGTGCAGGTGCCTTGCCGCATCATGAAGGTACACCCCGACACGCCCGTGGCCGCTTGGCCGGCCTGAAGGGGCCGGGCGCAAGGGCCGCTCAGGCCTTTGCGCCAGAGCGTTTGAATTCGAACGCCGCGTGGGCCAGCAGGCCTGCCAGCAGGCCCCAGAAGGCCGATCCGATACCCCAGAAACTGAAGCCCGATGCCGTGGCCAGCAGCGTGATGAGCGCGGCTTCGCGGCGTTGCGGGTTGGCCATGGCTGCAGCCATGCCGCCCATGATGGTGCCCAGCAGCGCCAGCCCGGCCAGCGCGGCCAGCAAGGCGGCGGGCAAGGCCTGGAAGAACACGGCCACGGCGCCGGCCACGACGCTCAGCACGACATAGCCCAGGCCATAGGTGGCGGCGGCGATGTAGCGCTTGGACGGGTCCGCATGCGCTTCGGGGCCGGTGCAGATTGCCGCGCTGATGGCGCCCATCGTGACGCTGTGCGCGCCGAAGGGCGCAGCCAGCAGGCCCAGCAGGCCGGTGGCCGCCACCAGGCGCGAGGCGGGCGGCTGGTAGCCGGCCGCTTGCAGGATGGCCAGGCCAGGAAGGTTTTGCGAGGCCATCGCGACCACGAAAAGCGGAATGCCCAGGCTGACCGCGGCCTGCGCGCTGAAGGCGGGCGTGGTCCAGACAAATTCGGTCAGGCGCCAGTCCAGCAGGTCCAGCTGGATCAGGTTCAGGCCGAAGGCGATGGCGATGGCCACCAGCATGACCACCAGCACCGCGTAGCGCGGCGCCCAGCGCCGGCACAGCAGATAGGCGGCGCACATCGCCAGCACCAGCGCCGGCTGCTGCTTGATGTTGCTGAAGACGCCCATGCCGAAATTGAGCAGCACGCCCGCCAGCATGGCCGCGGCGATTTCGCCGGGGATGCGGCGCAGGATGGGGTCGATCCAGCCGAACAGGCCGCAGGCCAGCGTCAGCGCGGCGGCCAGGATGAAGGCGCCGATGGCCTCATTGAACGGAACCCCGGCCAGCGCGGTGACCAGCAGGGCCGCGCCGGGAGTAGACCAGGCCATGACGATGGGCAGGCCCGTGCGCAGGCTGTACAAGGCGCCGCCCAGGCCGAACGCCAGGCTGAGCGAGCCGATCCAGGAGCCGATGTGCGCGGAATCCAGGCCCGCGGTGTGGCCAGCCTGCACCATCAGCACGGCGGTGCCGCCGAAGCTGACCAGCACGGCGACCAGGCCGGCGGCGATGGCCGATGCGGACAGGTCGCGGCGGGCGTGGTGGGGGGAAGGAGGGAGGTTGATGCTGGACTGCGCGGCGTCGCTCATGCGGCACCGGTCAGCCGACGGTACTTGGCCATGAGCTGTTCCTGGCCTTCATTCCATTGCGGGTGCAGCTCGATGCACTCCACGGGGCACACGACCTTGCATTGAGGCTCGTCGTGATGGCCCACGCATTCGGTGCACCGGTCGGGGTCGATGACGTAATAGTCCTCGCCCATGGAGATTGCTTCGTTCGGGCACTGGGGCTCGCAAACGTCGCAATTGATGCATTCTTCGGTGATGGTCAGGGCCATGGCGGGCTGCGGTATGGGGCGGGTAGGGCTGAGCGCATTGTACCGCCGCCGTCCGCCCCGGGCTGCGCAGCGCAAGAAGGGCGCTTTGCGCGCCCTTCGAGGGTGGAGCAATACCTGCCCGGCGGGGCTCAGCCCGGCCAGGACTGTTCGCGGCGTTCCTTGGCTTTTTCCTGGAGCCAGCGCTCGACCGACGGAAACACGAACTTGCTCACGTCGCCGCCCAGCTGTGCGATTTCGCGCACGATGGTGCCGGAGATGAACTGGTACTGGTCCGAGGGCGTCATGAACAGCGTTTCGACGTCGGGCAGCAGGTGGCGGTTCATGCCGGCCATCTGGAATTCGTACTCGAAGTCGGACACGGCACGCAGGCCGCGCACGATCACGCGTCCGCCCTGGTCGCGCACGAAGTCCTTGAGCAGGCCGCCGAAGCTTTGCACTTCCACGTTGGGATAGTGGCCCAGCACTTCGCGCGCGATTTCCACGCGCTCGTCGATGCTGAAGAAGGGCTTCTTGTTGCGGCTAATCGCGATCCCCACCACGACTTTGTCGAAAAGCGTGGCGGCACGGCGGACCAGGTCCTCGTGGCCTCTGGTCAGCGGGTCGAAAGTGCCGGGATATACAGCGGTGATCATAGGAGCTCCGTACCGTTATAAGTGGTGTACACCATCCTCCGAAGCTCGGATTATTGACCTATTTGCGCAATGCAGCAAATTCCAGCAGGTGGTAGTGGACCGCGCCTGCCTTGTCCTGCCGCAAGATCGTGAATCCTTCGGGGGCTTCGATGGGATTTTCCGCCTCTACGTAGACTAGCCCATGCTCGGTCAGAATGCCCGGCAGAATCGGCCACAGGCGCGGCAGCCAGCCTTGGCCGAAGGGCGGATCCAGCAGGATCAGGTCAAATCGGGACGCATCCATGCGTTCAGCGACCTGCATGGCGTCGCCTACATGGATGCGTATCATGTCGGCTTTGAGCTTGTCGCGCAGTGTCCGCAGCGCGGACGCAGCGGTCTTGTCCCGCTCGACCATCTGCACATGCGCCACGCCGCGCGAGGCCGCCTCGAAGCCCAGGGCGCCGCTGCCGGCGAACAGATCCAGCACCTGCTTGTCGGCAAACTCGCCGCCCCACAGGTGATTGAGCCAGTTGAACAGCGTCTCGCGCACCCGGTCGGGCGTGGGGCGCAGCGTCTCCACGTCGGGCACGGCAATGGGGGTGCGTCTGTATTGGCCCCCGACGATACGAATATACTTGTTACCCATGTTTAGCCGCTTCTTCAAGAAAAAATCCCCTCCGCCCGCCGCGCCGGTCCAACCCGCGCCGCCGCCGGAGGCCGCAGACGCCGTAGCCGCGCCTGCCGAGCCCGCCGCCGTCCCGGTCACTCCCGCGCCGTCGGCGCCCGTGGCCGCCGAACCGCGTCGCGAACCCAGCATCGAACAGGCCGCCGTCGCACCGGCTGCAACGCCGGTTGTTGCGCCAGTTGCTGCGCCGCACGAGGCTCCAGCAGTAACGCCCGCGCCGGTTGCACCCGCAGCGTTTACGCCGCCACCCGCTCAGGCAGCGTCACCGGCACCTGTTTCGGCGCCAGCGCCTGCGCCGGTAGCGGCTCCCGCGCCTGTCGCGGTTTCTGCGCCAGTGGCGGCAACGCCTGCCCCGGCCGCCGCGCCTGCGCCGGTTGCGGCTCCGGCCATGCCCGCCGTCGAGCCCGCCGCTGAAGCCCCCAAGAAGGCTTCCTGGCTGTCCCGCCTGAAGCAAGGCCTGTCGCGTACGGGCCAGAGCATCGGCGGCATCTTCATCGGCGTGAAGGTCGACGAGAACCTGTTCGAGGAACTCGAATCGGCGCTCATTATGGCCGATGCGGGCCTTGAGGCTACCGAAAAGCTCCTGACCGCGCTGCGCGCGCGAGTCAAGAAGGAACGCATCGAAGACCCCGCCAAGGTCAAGGCGGCGCTGCGCCAGTTGCTGGCCGACCACCTGCGTCCGCTGGAGCGCGCCTTCGATCTGAAGCGCACGCAACCCCTGGTCGTCATGATCGCCGGCGTCAACGGCGCCGGCAAGACCACTTCGATCGGCAAGCTGGCCCACACCTTCCAGCGCCAGGGGGCCAGCGTGCTGCTGGCCGCGGGCGACACCTTCCGCGCCGCGGCGCGCGAGCAGCTCATCGAATGGGGTAGCCGCAACAACGTGACGGTGATCTCGCAGGACGGCGGCGATCCGGCGGCTGTCGCTTTCGATGCCGTCAATGCCGGCCGCGCGCGCGGCATGGGCGTGGTGATGGTGGATACCGCAGGCCGCCTGCCCACGCAGCTGCACCTGATGGAAGAGCTGAAGAAGATCCGCCGCGTCATCGGCAAGGCGGATGCCGCCGCGCCGCACGAGGTGCTGCTGGTGGTGGACGGCAATACCGGCCAGAACGCCTTGGCGCAGATCCGCGCCTTCGATGCCGCCATCAATCTGACCGGCCTGGTCGTGACCAAGCTGGACGGCACCGCCAAGGGCGGCACGTTGGCCGCCGTGGCCGCGGGTAGCCAGGGCGTGCGCCCGATCCCGGTGTACTGGATCGGCGTGGGCGAAAGCCTGGAAGACCTGCAGCCCTTCGTGGCCGACGAATTTGCCGGGGCTTTGCTGGCGGATTGAGGCCCGGGGACCCGGCGCGCATGCGCCGGAAACAACAAAGGGACGGCGCATGCCGTCCCTTTTGCATTCAAGCCCGCATCACTTCCAGAACGGTTTGCTGGCGGCCAGGTCGTCGAACGCTTTCTGCGCGTCGTCGGCCAGTTCTTCCAGGCGCGCGCTGATCCAGCCCAGGGCGAACCAGGCTTGCGGGTGGGTGGCGGTACACGACTCGTAGTAGTCCTTGGCCACCGCCAGGTCGTTGATTTCGCCCAGCACGTCCTGCACGCGCGACAGAAGCTTGCGATAGCCGCGCAGCTTGCCGGCGGGCAGCAGCGATTCGGCGAACGCCAGGCTATAGCGCAAGCGCTTGCCGCGCTTGCGCAGTTCGTGGCGCGATGGGATGTCCAGCGTCGCGAACTGTGTACCCTGGTCGGCCACCTTGCTATGCCAGCGGTGCAGGCGCCGCGCGAGCTGCTTGTGCAGGCGTTGCGGATCGGGCTCGGGCGCCAACATCGGAATGATGGTGGGTCTGACGCTGGGGCCGGCCACGCCGCCCTCCAGCTTGATGGCGGGTTCGGGCGCGGCATCGCTGGGCGTGCCGTTGGCGATGGCCTGGTTGTCCACGGCGGGCAGGGCTGGCGGCACGTCCAGGCTCCATTCCAGCAGGTCCAGCATCCAGGCCTGGAAGGCCTTGCCGCCGGCGATGCTGCGCGCGTCCTGTTCCGGGGGCGCGGCTTCCATGGGGATCACAGGCATGCCCGCCCGCGTCAGCGCGGGCGCCACCGTTTCGTTCAGCACGTCCTGGTCGCGGTTGGCGCCGAAGGCGGCGAAGTGCGTGCGCACGCCTTGCAGCAGAGCGTCGGGAATCGGCGCGATCCAGCCGTCGAACAGCTTCCAGGCTGAACGCAGGCGGCGCACCCCCACGCGCAACTGATGCACGTGTTCGGAGTTGCCGGCGCGGTAGACGCCCTCGGTGTCGACCTCGGCCAGCACGGCGGCGTTGCGCGCGATCTGGTCCAGGCATTCCGCGGCGATGCGCGCCATGGCCTGGGGCGCGGTCATGTCTTCGCGCAGCTTGACCGAAGCGGCGCCGCGCGGCGCCCAGAATTGCGCAATGGCTTGCGCGCGGCGGGCTTCGAGATCATCGCCGGGAATCGCGTCGGCATCGGCCAGGCGCTGCGCCAGCTGGGCCAGCGCGTCGCCGCGTTCGGATTTGCTGCGCGGATCCAGCACCAGGCTGTGGCGCCGCTGCCAGCCGCGAGCCGCCGCGAAGATGGCGGCGGGACGGCCCGACACCAATTCGAATTCCAGCTCGGAGATGGGCAGCTCCAACGCGCCGGCGCGCAGGATGCCGGTGTCGTAGGCCAGCTCCACCGTGCCGTAGCGCGTGCGGACCTTGCGCAGCAGCCGCTGCACGTCGGTTTCATAGCGCAGGCCCAGTTCGCCCTTGACGGCGGCCAGCGCGGCCTCGACCTCGGTGCCGGCATACACCGACAGGTCCAGCACCGGACCCGGCCGTGGGTGGTTGAGTTCGATGCGCGTGATGGCGTTGATGCCAGGCATCTTCAGCGTCTGCACCCAGTCGCGGCCTTCCTGGCGTAGCCGGATGGCGATGCGCGCACGCGCAAGCTCGCGTTCCGGCGTATCGAAATACATGGCGTGCAGGCGGATGCGGGTCGCCTCAAGCTGCTTGATCTCTCGCTGCACCGCCTGGCGCGAAGCCGCGGGCACGTGCAGTTTCAATTCCTGTTCCGACATGGCGGCGGGCGTCCAACGGCAAAAGCCGAGATCTTAATCAAACGGGGAGGGCGATTTGATGACCGGTCATATTTATTTCACATGGAGCATAGACGCGTTTGCGGCGCATCAACAACTGGGGCGAAGGGCGCGCGGATCCTGGGCCGGAGCAGCGGACTGGCGCATTGGCGGCCGCGTGTGCTTGAGCGGATATGCACTCTGAAATTACCCAGTTTCAGTGATATGCATGGTTACGGATCGCTTTTCTAATTGTAATCGGCGGGTTACGCGGCCCGCGCCATCCGATTCCACACGCGTCCGCATGGCGTCAGCCCGAGCGGGCCACGATTACAGAAGAGCGCCATGAACCGTACGTATCGCATTGTCTTCAACCGTAGCGCGGGCTTGTGGCAAGTTGTAAGCGAGCACGTCCGTGGGCAAGGCAAGGGCGGCCGCCATGCAAGCAGATCCGCGCGCAGACGCCTGCCCTTCATGGCGATGCTGCTGGCGGCCCTGGGCGCGGCCGGCCAAGCGCAGGCGGGGCCGATGGTCACCCTTACCGGCGATACTACTTTCGCACCCTACTACTCAGGTCCAAATTTGGTGGCCTTCGCCCCGCTATATGTGGGCATATCCGGTGTAGGAACATTGACCGCCGCCGACGGCGGCCAGGTGACGATAGCGTCGGGCTACACGGTGATTCTGGCCGACTCGGCCTCGGCTCAAGGCACGATCAACATCGGCGCGGCTCCTGGCGCTGCACCCGTGGGCGCTGGCTTCCTGGCGACGTCGCTACTCCAGTTCGGCGCGGGCACGGGTACGCTGAACTTCAACACCAACAGTTTTCACGACTTCGGCGCGGCGCTGGTCAGCAGGGATGCAGGCACGCATCAGCTCAATCACTACGCTGGCTCCACGCGGCTGTCAGGTAATAGTTCAGGCTTCGTCGGCAACACCACGGTCACGGGTGGGAACCTGCAGATTCTCAACATTCTGGGCACCACCGAAGGACGTATCGATGCCGGGCAAGCTCCCGGCGCCACGGCTGGGGTCAGCGTGTTCAGCCCCGGCTCGACCTGGGCTCTGACGGACAACCTTTTTGTCGGCGGCGCCGGACTCGGAGAGCTGAGCATCTCCAGTAACGGCACGGTCTCGAACCAGTTTGCAACGGTGGCTGCTCAGCAGAACGGAGCGGCGAAAGTGACGGTTTCCGATGTCGGTTCGCTCTGGAGCAATCGCGCGGCGCTGCTGGTTGGCACCGAAGGCGGGATGGGCAGCGTTTCGATTCTGACGGGTGGGTATGTGACCAGCGTCGATGGCGTCGTCGGGCGCGAGGAGGACGGCAGCGGCGTCTTCCTGGTGTCGGGACGCGGCTCGGCCTGGACCAATAGCGGCGAGCTCAGGGTGGGCGATGTGTACGGTCGGGGCATTCTGAGTATCGAGGCGGGGGGCTTCGTCTCGAACAAAGACAGCTATGTGGGCAGCATGGGTGGCAACGGCAGCGTCGTTGTCCGTGGCGCCGGCTCCATCTGGGACAACAGCGGCGCGATGATCCTGGGGTTCGGTACGGGATTGGGGGCGGGCACCCTGACGATCGCGCAAGGCGGCGCTGTCAACGTCGGCGCGAACGGTGGGGGGACCGTTTCGCTGGCGCAGGACCGGTTTTTTATCTTTCCCACCACTGGCACGATCAATATCGGCGCGGCGGCTGGGCAGCCGGCCGTAGGCGCCGGCACGCTCAACGCCAGCGCGATCCAGTTCGGCGCCGGCATTGCCACCGTGAACTTCAACCATACCGAGCCCGCGTACACGTTTTCGACGCCGCTGTTGAGCACAGGCGCCGGTACACATAGTCTGAACCAGATCGCCGGTACCACGTTGCTGACGGGCGCGAATGGCTCATTCCGGGGCAGGACCACGGTGTCGGGTGGCAAGCTGGTGGTGCTGGGCCAGTTGGGAGGTTCGGCCGCTGTCACGGGCGGGGTCTTGCAGTACGGCGATGGCGCCACGGGCGCGGCCAACACCCTGAGCGGCAACCTGAATGTCTCAGGCGCCGGCAGCACACTGGCGGTGCATCGGGGCGCCACGCTGGCGGTCACGAGCGACGTGGAAATGGCCGACGGCACCGTGTTGGACTTGATGGCCGGCACGGGCAGCCCGTTGTTGCAGGCAAACAAGGTCACGCTGGGCGATGGCGTAGTGTTCAGGCTGAGCGGCATCGCCGACAAGAGCGGGCTCAACACCGTGTTGATCGAGGCGCCCACTGGCGGTATCGACGGTGATTTCGGCGCCGTCAACGTGGGCGGCTTTACCGGAGAGGTCGACTATCTCACCGTCAACGCGCATAAGTCCGCGGACAACAAGCAGTACCTCGCCACCTACGGCCTGAGCTGGACCGCCAACAACAACCTGGCCCATGGCACTTTCACGCTGGCCGATGCGTCGAACCGGTTCACGCTGGGGGTGCCGCTTTCCGACCAGGCCGCCAATGCCGCCGCCGGTTGGGACGGCAAGAGCTTGACCAAGGCCGGCGCTGGCACGCTGGTGCTGCAAGGCGCCAACACGTACAGCGGCGGCACGGCCATCGTAGGCGGCACGTTGCAGGTCGATCGCGATGCCAACCTGGGCGCTGCCGCCGGAGGGCTGCGTTTCGGCGATGGCACGCTGGCGACCACCGCCAGCTTCGACTCCGCGCGCGCCGTCACGCTGGCGCAGAGCGGACGTTTCGACGTCGCGGCGGACACCACGCTGGGCTTGACCGGCGCGGTGTCGGGCGCGGGGGCCCTGGTCAAGAGCGGCGCGGGCACGATGGTCTTGAGCGGCAATAATAGCCACGGCGGGGGGACGACGATTGCCAGCGGCACGCTGCAGATCGACCGCGACGCCAACCTGGGGGCAACGGCCGGCGGCCTGGCCTTCGGCGACGGCACGCTCGCGGCCACGGCCACCTTCGACATCGCGCGCACGGTCGCCTTGGCGCAGTCGGGGCGATTCGACGTGACCACGGGCGCCACGCTGGGCCTGACCGGCGCGGTCTCGGGCGCAGGCGCGCTGGCCAAGAGCGGCGGCGGTACGCTGGTTCTCAGCGGCAACAACAGCTATGGCGGCGGCACTACGATCGCCGCAGGCACCTTGCAGGTCGCAAGCGATGCGAACCTGGGAGCAGCGTCTGGCGGTGTGGCCTTCAGCGGCGGCACGCTGGCGGCATCGGCGTCATTCGATACCGCGCGCACCATGACGCTGACCCAGGCCGGACGCTTCGAGGTGGCTGGCGGCGCGACGCTGGGGCTGGTCGGCGCAGTCTCGGGCAATGCCGACCTGATCAAGACCGGCGCTGGCACGCTGCGGCTGGACAACGCGGGCAACGCCTATGGCAACACCCAGATCCAGGAGGGCGCGCTGATCGGCAATGCCGGGTCGATCCGGGGCAATGTCGATAACAACGGCACCCTGGTGTTCGACCAAGGCGCGAATGCAACGTTCGGCGGCGCCATCTCCGGCGGCGGCGCGCTGGTCAAGAACGGCGCCGGCACGCTGGGGCTGACCGGCGACAGCTCGGGCTTTACCGGCAGCACCACGGTGCTGGGCGGCCGGCTGGCCTTGAACGGCAAGCTGGGCGGCGCGCTCACCATCGGCCAGGGCGGCGTGCTCGGAGGTCGGGGGACCATAGGCTCGGGCGTCGGCTCGGTGGTGACGGTGGCGGCCGGCGGCACGCTGGCGCCGGGCAATTCCATCGGCACGCTGACTGTCGATGGCAATCTTGTCATCGAGAATGGCGCGCGCTACGCCGTGGAAACCAATCCGCAGGGCGCCGATGCCGATCTCATCCATGTCACCGGCAATGCCACGATCAATGGCGGCTCCGTCGCGCATATCGGCATCGGCGGCGGCTACGGGCTGCGTTCCGTCTACACGATATTGGCGGCTGATGGCACCTTGTCCGGCCGCTTCGACACGGTGACCTCCGACTATGCCTTCCTGACGCCGAAACTTGGCTATGACTACGGCGCCGGCCGCGTCTCGCTGGAATTGACGCGCAACGGCACCGCAATGGCTTCGGCCGCCAACACGCGCAACCAGCACGCCGCAGCGGGCGCCATCGACAGCATCGGCATGGCGGCGGGCAATGGGCTATACGATGCGATCGCCGTGCTGCCGGACGACAAAGACCTGCTGCGCTCCAGCTTCGACCAGCTATCCGGCGAAATCCATGCATCGGCCAAGACCGTGCTGCTGGAGGACAGCCGCTACGTGCGCGACGCCGCCAACGAGCGCCTGCGTTCGGCCGCAGGCGCGGTCGGCGCTTCGGCGGCGCCGGTGCTGGCGTCCGCCGGGGGCGGCGCCCGCCTGGCTCCGGCAACAGCAATGGGACCCGCCAGCTGGATACAGGGCCTGGGTTCCTGGCGCCAGACCGATGGCGACGGCAATGCCGCCCAGGTCAAGAGCTCGACCGGTGGCTTTCTGCTGGGCGCGGATGCGCCAGTGTCCGACGCCTGGCGGCTGGGCCTGATGGCGGGCTACACCCGCACGGATTTCGATGTGCGCGACCGCGCGTCTTCGGGCGACAGCGACAACTACCATCTCGGCGCCTATGGCGGCGGCCAATGGGGCGCGCTGGGCCTGCGCGGCGGGCTGGCCTATAGCTGGCACGACATCGCCACCCGGCGCTCGGTTTCCATGCCGGGTTACTCAGACCGCCTCAAGGCCAATTACGATGGCCGCACGGTCCAGGCTTTTGCCGACCTCAGCTATCGCATCGACACTAGCGTCGCCGCGTTCGAGCCGTTCGCCAACCTGGCTTACGTCAATCTCAAGACCGACGGCTACAACGAGAGCGGCGGCGCAGCGGCGCTGCGCGCAAGCAGCCAGACCACCGAGACCACCTACACGACGCTCGGCTCGCGTGTCATGTCCGGGTTCGAGCTGGGCGGCGCGCAAGCCACGGCCCGGGGATCGCTGGGCTGGCGCTACGCCTTCGGTGATTTGAAGCCCACAGCGACCCAGGCATTCTCCGCTGGCGATGCCTTTACCGTGGCTGGCGTGCCCATCGCCAAGAACAGCGCCGTGCTGGAGGCGGGGCTGGATGTGCAGGTGTCGCGCAAGGTGTCGTTCGATTTGTCATACCAAGGGCAGCTCGCAAGCGGGGCGCAGGACCACGGCGTCAGGGCGGGGGTGAGCGTGCGGTTCTGATTCGTCGGCGCAAAAAAAACCGCCCGGTGTCCGGGCGGAGCAAAGGAACGCTGTAGGGATCCGCGGACGCGTCAGAGAATGCGTTTGCGGACCTGGGTGATGATGATTTCGGCCACCACGACCACGGCGAAGATGGCGGCCAGCACCAGGGCCACGCGGTCCCACTGGAACAGGTTCAGCGCGGTGTCCAGCGCCATGCCGATGCCGCCGGCGCCCACCAGCCCGAGCACGGCCGATTCGCGCACATTGATGTCCCAGCGCAGCAGCACGATGGACCAGAAGGCGGGGCGGATCTGCGGCCAGTAGGCATACCAGATCACCGATGCCTTGCTGGCGCCGGTGGCGGTGACGGCCTCGATCGGGCCGCGCTGCGCTTCCTCGATGGCTTCGCCGACCAGCTTGCCGACGAAGCCGATGGAACGGAACGCAATGGCCAGCGTGCCGGCCAGCGCGCCCGGCCCGAAGATGGCGATGAACAGCAGCGCCCACACCAGCGAGTTGACCGAACGGCTGGACACCAGGATCAACCTGGCCAGCATGTTGACGGTTTTGCTGGGCGTGAGATTGTTGGCCGCGAGCAAGCCCACCGGCACCGCCATCACCACGGACAGGATGGTGCCTAGCGTGGCGATGTGCAGCGTTTCGATCAGCGCGCCGTGCACGCCTTCCGGGTAGTAGGCCCAGTCTATCGGCCACATGCGCCGGAACAGGTCGGCCATCTGCTCGGGCGCGTCGTACAGGAACTCCGGGATGATCTCGACGCCGCGGATCGCCTGCACGATGGCCGCGACCACCAGCAGGTAGAGCGCAAAGCGCAGCAGGCGCTGGCCCATGCTGTAGCGCTGCCAGACACGCGGCGAACCCGCCGGATTGAAGGTGGAAGCGTGGGCGTTCATTCGTCCACCTCCGCACGGCGCTTGACCGGCGTTGCGCTGCCCCCGAGGCCGCGCGCACCCGCGAAGCGGCCTTGCAGGATGCGGTCGAAACCCAGGTTGTCCAGGAACACCGCGCGCACGAAGCCGGCCAGGATTTCGCCCAGCATGATGATGGCGATCAGGGTCAGCAGGATGGCGCTGACGAAGTCATAGTCAAAACGCTGGAACGCCGAGAACAGCGTGCCGCCCACGCCGCCCGCGCCCACGATCCCCACCATGGTGGAGTTGCGCAGGTTGGAGTCGAACTGGTAGGTGGCAAAGCCGATGAAGCGGGCGAACACCTGCGGCAGCACGCCGAAGATGATCACGTTGGCGAACGAGGCGCCGGTGGCGCGCACGGCTTCCACCTGCTTCAACGAAATCTCTTCGATGGCTTCGGTGAACAGCTTGCCGATGAAGCCGACCGAGGCCACCGTCAGCGCCAGAATGCCGGCCAGCGCGCCGAAGCCCACCGCCTTGACGAACAGGATGGCGACGATGACCGGGTGCAGCGCGCGGCACAGGGCCACGATGGCGCGGGCGGGCCAGGATACCCAGGTGGGCATCATGTTGCGCGCGCCCAGCAAGCCGATGGGCAGGGCGATGATGATGCCCAGGACCGAGGCCAGTACCGCGATCTCCAGGCTTTCCGCGATGCCCTTCCACAAGGTGGCGGGCTTTTCGAAGTTGGGCGGAAACATGCGCGCAAGAAAGGTGGACGCGTGGCCCATGCCGGTTTCAAAGCGCGCCCAGCTGAAGTCCAGTTGCGCGCCCGCGTACAGCGTGTAGGCCAGCAGCAACAGCACGCCGGCCTTGGCGCGCCCGGACATGGCGAAGGGGCGGGCGCCCTTGGGTTGGATCATTCCAGCCAAGACTCGCCTCCGTAGATGGTCTTGAGCATGGCGGCGTCCAGCCCCTGGCCGTCGCCGTCATAGACCACGTGGCCGCCGGACATGCCGACGATGCGGGTGGCATAGCGGCGGGCGAGTTCGACGTCGTGGATGTTGACGATGACGGGAATGCCGGTGGCGCTGCCCTGCTCGGACAGCAGTTCCATGATCTCGACGGAGGTCTTGGGATCCAGCGAGGAGGTGGGCTCGTCGGCCAGCAGCAGCTGCGGGCGCTGCATCAGCGCGCGGGCAATGCCCACGCGCTGGCGCTGGCCGCCCGACAACGCATCGGCGCGCTGGTCGGCGAAACCCGCCAGGCCCACGGTGTCCAGCAGCTTGTAGGCGTGCTGGATGTCCTCGGGCTCGAAGCGGCGCATCCATGCCTTGACGGCGGAGGTGTAGCCCAGCCGTCCGGTCAGGAGGTTTTCCATGACCGTCAGGCGTTCGACCAGGTTGTATTCCTGGAACACCATGCCGATGCGGCGGCGCGCGCGGCGCAGCGACGCGCCGCGCACGCGGGCCAGGTCCACGGACCCGTCCTTCGACTGCAGCACGATCTCGCCCTTGGTGGGTTCGATCAGCCGGTTGATGCAACGCAGGAGCGTGCTTTTACCGGTGCCCGAGGGGCCGATGATGGCGGTCAGCCCCTGTCCCGCGATCTGCAGGTCGATGCCGTTGAGTACCGGCCGGCCGGCCCGGTATTCCTTCACCAGGCCGGAAATGCGTAGCGACGTCGTCATACGGAATTACTTCTTGCTCTTGGCGGATTCGCGGTCGTAGGCAGCGCGGTTGAAACTTTCGCCGCCCGATTCGGCGACCTGGCGCACGATGGCCCAGTCCTTCTCGTAGGTCACCGGATAGAAGCGGTCGGCGCCGTCGAAGGCCTTGGACATTTCCGCGGGGAAGCGGTAGTCGTAGAAGCACTTGAGCATCTGGTCGCGGAACTTGGGCTCCAGGTCATGCGCGTAGGCGAACGACGAGGTCGGGAACTTCTCGCTCTTGTAGATCACGCGGAAGTCGGCTTCCTTGACCTGGCCGCGCTCGACCATGCGCTTGAACACGTCCGAGGCCACGGCCGCGGCGTCGTAGTCGCCGGAGTTCACGCCCATGACAGACTGGTCGTGCTTGCCGGAGAAGATGACCTTGTAGTCCTTGTCGGGGGTCAGGCCTTCCTTGGGGAACAGCGCCACCGGCGCCATGTGGCCAGAGTTCGAGGACGGCGCGGTGTGCGCGAGCTTCTTGCCCTTGAGGTCGGTCAGCTTCTGGTAGGGGCTGTCCTTCTTGACGATGACAATCAGGTTGTAGCCCTGGAAGCCGTCGGCATAGCCCTTGACCGCGAACGGCACTGCGCCCGCGATATTCACGGCGAAGGCGGTGGGGCCGGTCGAGAAGCCGCCCACGTGCAGGCGGCCCGAGCGCATGGCCTCGATTTCCGCGGCGTTGCTTTGCACCTGATAGAACACCACGCGCTTGCCCGTGCATTCGGACAGGTGCTTGGTGAAGGGCTTGAAGATGTCTTCGTAGACCGCCGGGTCTTCCACCGGGGTGTAGGTGAACACCAGGGTGGACGGGGTCTTCAGCTTGGCCGGATCGGTGGGCGTGTCGGCCACCAGGTCCTTGTTGGCGTCGCAGTACATCTGGTCCAGGTCGCCGCGGTTGGGGCAGGCGTCGGCGGCTTGCGCGGCGGACGCACCCAGGGCGAAGGCGGCCAGCGTAGCCGCTTGAAGCAGGCGCAGAGCTTGCATCTTGTGTCTCCTCTTTCTTTGTTTGTGTGACGTGTCACTTAATTCAACCTGAATTCAAACATGGAAGAGGAGGGGACGCACTCGGGAAAGTCCCTGTGTTTCTTTTCGGCTTTTGTTCGCTTTGTTCGATTTATGTTCGTTTTTGCGCGAATTTCATCCGGTCAACTCCGGTGCCCGAGCTTGCGCGAGATTTCCTGCGCGCAGGCCAGCAGCGGCCGGGCGATGGCGCCGTCCCATGCCACGTCGAACAGCCCGGTGGGACCCAGGCTGGTCAGGGCCAGGACGATGTTGCCGGTGTTGTCGAAAACCGGGACCGACAGCGCGTCCACGCCCGGCAGCGGGTTGCCCAGCGCGCGCGCCATGCCGTGCACGCGGATGTCCGCCAGCTGCGCCTCGATATTGGCGCGGGAGGCCTTGCGCGGGGGCGGCGTGCTGGCGATGACGGCGGTGTCGCCTTCCTCGCGCGCGATGTAGTGTTCGCTGACCTTGGGCGGCAGCCAGGCCGCGAACACCAGGCCGGTGGCCGTGTGCAGCATGGACATCACCGTGCCTTTGCGCATGTTTACGTGGACCGGGTAGCTGGCCTCGGTCATGTGGATCATGGTGGGGCCGTGCGAGCCGAGCACGGCAATGCCCAGGGTGTGGCCGATCTCCGATTGCAGCTTGGCGATCTCCGGCATGGCGACGCGCACCGGGTCCAGGCGTTGCAGGCTGACCAGCCCCATCTGCAGGGCGAAGGGGCCGAGCTCGTACTGGCCGGTGATGGCGTCCTGCTGCACCAGGCCGACCCGGATGAAGCTGACCAGGTAGGGGTGCGCCTTGGCCGAGGTCATGCCGGCGCCCGCGGCCAGGTCGCGCAGGGTCAGGGGCTTGCCGGCGTCGACCAGGGCGGCCAGCAGCGGCACGCCCACCTCGATCGACTGGATGCTGCGGCGGCCGTCGTTGGCGGCCGGGGAGGAAGCGGAAGGGGATGTCGCCACGGTGTGCGGACCTCAGGCCGGCTGTGCTTGGGTGGACCGCGCGGCGAGCAGCCGGTCGGCCATTTCGACGAAGCCCGCGCCGCCATGGTGGGCGGCGACGAAGGCGGGGCGGTGGGTCAGGCGGTGCAGTTGGGCCTGGATGTTGGCCACGCCGACCGAAATCGGAAAGTAGGCGAACATGGGCTCGTCGTTGGGCGAGTCGCCGATGAACAGGGTGCTGTCCAGGGCGCCGGCCACGTCCGCGCCGAACTCGCGCTGGAACATGGTGCGCGTCATGGTGAGCTTGTCGTAGTCGCCGAACCAGCCGTTGACGTGGATGGAGCTGACCTTGGCCTGGGCTCCGGCTTCCTCGAAGATCTGGACGATCCGGCTGATGGCGGAATCGGGCAGGGCGGGCACGTCCTCGCAGAAATCGATGGCCAGGTCGGCCACGCGGTAGTCCTGGTCGCTGGCCACGGCGGCGCCGGGCACTTCGGCCAGGACGCGGTCGCGGATGGCGTCCAGCTTCCTGCGGCTGGCCTGGCGCGAGGCGGCGTCGGTCCAGTAGTGGGTGGTCATGCGGCGGGCCTGGCGGTCGTAGGCGTAATAGAAGGCGCCGTTTTCGCCGACCACGGCGCGCACCGGCCACATGCGGGCGATGTGGTCGCACCAGCCGGCCGGGCGGCCGGTGATGGGCACGACCTGGATGCCGGCCTGTTCCAGGCGTTCCAGCGCCGCATAGGCGTCCGCCGGCAGGCGGCCTTCGGTGGTCAGCGTGTCGTCGATGTCGGTCAGCACGACGCGGACGGCCGCCGCGACGGTCAAAGGCATGGCCGCAAGGGCTTGCATGTGGGGTTTCCTTGGCTCGGTTTTTAAGGGGTGGTCTCCGGGCGAAAGTTTACCGGACACCCCCGGCTGGCGGGGCTGGCAGGGCCGGATAGGGGTTCCGCCTCCAGGAGCGGTAAAATCCGGGCTTTCCCGCCTGGTTTACGTGCCCGCCATGTCCGTCCAGTTGTCCCCTTTGCCCGGCTCCGAGCCGGAATCCTTCGGCATCGCTACGGTTGCCGAGATCATCGCCGAGCTGCGCGCCGGCCGCATCGTCATCCTGGTTGACGAGGAAGACCGTGAAAACGAGGGCGACCTGGTCATGGCCGCCGAATTCGTCACGCCCGAAGCGATCAACTTCATGGTGACGCACGGCCGCGGCCTGGTCTGCCTGACCTTGACCGAAGAGCGCTGCCGCCAGCTCGATCTGCCCCTGATGGCGGCCCGCAACGGGACGCGCTACGGCACCAACTTCACCCAGTCGATCGAGGCCGCCGAAGGCGTCGAGACCGGCATTTCGGCCGCTGACCGCGCCCGCACCATCCAGGTGGCGGTGGCGCGCGATGCCAAGCCGGCTGACCTGGTCCAGCCCGGCCACATCTTCCCGGTGCGCGCCGTGCCCGGCGGCGTGCTGGTGCGCGCCGGCCACACCGAGGCGGGCTGCGACCTGACCGCCATGGCCGGCCTGACGCCCGCCGCCGTGATCTGCGAAATCCTCAAGCCCGACGGCACCATGGCCCGCCTGCCGGACCTGGTGCAGTTCGCCCGCGAACACGGCCTGAAGATCGGCACCATCGCCGACCTGATCCAGTACCGCAGCGAACACGAATCCATCGTCAAGCGGGTGGGCAAGCGCACGATGCAGACCGCCTGGGGCGAATTCGAGGCCGTGGCCTATGAAGACGCCGCCACCGGCTCCGCCCATTTGGCGCTGGTGCATGGTAACGTGACTCCCGACGCCGAGACGCTGGTGCGCGTGCACGAGCCGGCCTCCGTGCTGGACGTGCTGGACACTGGCGCCAGCCCGCATAGCTGGGGCGTGGCGCAGGCCTTGCAGGCCATCGCGGCCGCACCCGCCGGGGTGCTGGTGCTGATGAACTGCCAGTCGTCCACGGAACACCTGTTTGGTCAGATCGCTGGCTGGAACGATCCGAAGGCCCAGGCCAACCCCGGCAATGCCGACCGCTACGGCCTGCGTACCTACGGGATTGGCGCCCAGATTCTGCGTGACCTGCACGTGGGCCAGATGAAGCTGCTGGCCCGCCCGCGCAAGATGCCCAGCATGGCGGGCTTCTCGCTCACCATTACGGGTTACGATTGCGACCCTCCGAATACTCCCGCAACACACTGAAGGCCGACCTATGAACCCTTACATCCTTACCCCCGACCTGAACGGCGAAGGGCTGCACATCGGCATCGTACGCGCCCGCTTCAACGAGGAAATCGGCCAGGCCGAACTCGAAGCGTGCCTGAAGGAACTGGCCGAACTGGGCGTGGACGAGCGCGACGTCATGGTCGCCACCGTTCCGGGCGCCCTGGAACTGGGCGTGGCCCTGTCCCACATGGCCGAAACGTTTGAATTCGACGCCCTGATCGCGCTGGGCGCGGTCATCCGCGGCGAGACCTATCACTTTGAAGTGGTCAGCAATGAAATGGCCACGGCAATCACCCGTATTTCCCTGGAAACCGGCATCCCCGTCGCCAACGGCGTGCTGACCGTCGATACCGACGAGCAGGCGCAGGCGCGCGCGGCCGGCAAGGGCCGCGATTGCGCCCAGGTGGCCGTTGAAATGGCCAACCTGGTGGCGGCCCTGGAGCCCGAGGAAGAAGACGAAGACGACGAAGACGAGGACGAAGATTTTGACGACGAAGAAGACGACGACCAGCGCTGATAGCGCGGCGCAGGCCCGCGCCAACGCGCGCAGCGCGCGCCGCCGTGCACGCGAATTCGCCCTGCAGGGCGTGTACGCGTGGCTGCTGCGCGGCGGCGAGGGCACGCAGGACGCCGGCGAGATCGACGCCCATCTGCGCGACACCGAGGATTTTTCCGAGGCCGACGCGCAGTGGTTCAAGACCTTGCTGCATGGCGTGCTGCGCGAAGCGCCCGCGCTGCGCCAGCGTTTCACGCCCTACGTCGACCGTCCGTTGGCCGAACTGTCGCCTGTCGAGCATGGCATCCTGCTGATCGGCAGCTTCGAACTGATCCATCATGTCGAAGTGCCGTACAAGGTCGCCATCAATGAAGCTGTCGAACTGGCCAAATCGTTCGGCGGCACCGACGGTTTCAAGTTCGTCAACGGCGTGCTCGACAAGCTGGCGGCCGACGTGCGCGCCCACGAAGTCAATAAGAGGTAATTCCCCCCCCCCCCGAAGCGCTGCGCGCTTCCCCCCCAGGGGGGCGCCGCTGCGGACCGGCGGAGCCGGATCCGCGCGGCCCGGATTGGGGGGGCACCTGTTTCTTGCCGCGAGGTCTTGCCGCGCGAGGAGTGGGTTGGGGTTTCTTCCGAGTTGCGGGGCGCGCCGCATGATTTGTGGGGGCGGCAAGCCCCCGTGGGTTTCAATGCCGGCCTGCCGTGCCGGACTGCGGAGTTGCCTTGGCGTCCGAATTTGATTTGATCGCGCGCTATTTCACCCGCGCGGCTCCTGCCGGCCTGCTGGGCGTGGGCGATGATTGCGCCCTGTTTCCGGTCCCTCCCGGCGAACAGGTGGCCACCAGCACGGACCTGCTGCTGGAAGGCCGCCATTTCTTTCCCGATGTCGATCCGAAGTCGCTGGGGCACAAGGCCCTGGCGGTGAACCTGTCCGACCTGGCCGCCATGGGCGCGCGCCCCATCGGTTGCGTGCTGGGCCTGGCCTTGCCGCGGCTGGACGAGCCCTGGCTGGCGGCGTTCGCCGAAGGCTTCCACGCGCTGGCCGCCGCCCATGGCTGCCCGCTGATCGGCGGCGACACGACGCGCAGCGCGCATGACCTTGCCATCAGCGTCACCGTGTTCGGCGGCGTGCCTGCCGGGCGGGCATTGCGCCGGGATGGCGCCCAGGCTGGCGACGACATCTGGGTATCCGGAGAGCTGGGGGCGGCCGACGTGGCCTACCGCCTGCTGGACGGGCAGTATCCTGCCGATGCGGCGCTGCTCGCGGCGACGCGCGGCGCGCTGGAATGGCCTGAGCCTCAGGTAGCGCTGGGCCTGGCCTTGCGTGGCATCGCCCACGCCGCCATCGACATTTCCGACGGACTGCTGCAGGACCTGGGCCATATCCTGGCTGCCAGCCGCGTGGGCGCCACGCTGCATTACGCCGCAATGCCCGTGTCACCCGCCCTGACTGGCCTGCAAGAAGCGCCGCTGCGCCGCGCGGTGCTGGGTGGCGGCGACGTCTACCAGCTATGCTTTACCGCGCCCGCCTCCCGGCGCGAGGCCGTGCTTGCGGCGGCGGCTGCGGCCGGCGCGCGCGTGACGCGCGTGGGGCAGATCCAGGCGCAGCCGGGCCTGTCCGTGCTGGACGGCCAGGGCCAGCCCCTGAACGACCTGCCGGCCGGTTTCGATCATTTTCCCGCGGCCTGATCCGCCGCGTCCCAACCCGCATACCCATGCCGTCCACCGACAACCGTCCTACCTCCATGCGCGACCGCGCCCGGACTGCCTACCCGCCCTTGTCCTGGGTCTGCCGCGATCCGGGCCGGCTCATCGCGTTCGGCTTCGGCAGCGGCCTGATCCGGCCGGCCTCCGGCACCTGGGGCACGCTGCTGGCCTGGGCAATCTGGGTCGCCGCGGCACCCGCCGCGTCGGACTGGGCGATCGGCGCATTCCTGGCGCTGGCATTTTTATACGGCTGCTGGGCCTGCCATCGCGTCGGCCGTGAACTCCAGCAGTCGGATCATGTCGGAATGGTCTGGGACGAGATGGTGGCGTTCTGGCTCGTGCTCTGGCTGACGCCCGCGGGCTGGTTGCCGCAGGCGCTGGCGTTCGTGCTGTTCCGCACGTTCGACATCGTCAAGCCGCCTCCCATCAAGTTCTTCGACGCCCACATCAAGGGCGGTTTCGGCGTGATGTGGGACGATATCGTGGCGGCCGGATATGCCCTGCTGATCATGGCGCTGGTCGTGCGCACAGGAGTCTTGGGATGAACGGACAACAAGAAAGCACCCGGCCCAATCTGTCGGCCGAACAGCTGGCGCAAGCCACCTCGCTGGCGCTGGCCGAACGGCTGGGCGAAACGCTGCGGCGCAAGGGTTGGATGCTGGGCACGGCGGAATCCTGCACCGGCGGCCTGTTGGCCGGGGCGATGACGGCGGTGGCCGGTTCCAGCGACTGGTTCGAGCGCGGCTTCGTGACCTACAGCAACGAAGCCAAGGTTGCTGAACTGGACGTGTCGCCCGATGCCTTGCATCACTTTGGCGCCGTCAGCGAACCGGTGGCGCTGGAGATGGCCAACGGCGTGCTGCTGGCGTCCCCCGCCGCGCATGTGGCGGTGTCCACGACCGGCATCGCCGGGCCGGGCGGCGCGACGCCGGGCAAGCCGGTGGGCATGGTGTGCTTTGGCTTTGCGCAGCGTTCGGGCGAAGGCATCAGCAGCCGCGCCGTCACACACGTGTTCCCGGGCGACCGCGCGCAAGTGCGCCAGGCGGCGGTGGACTACGCGCTGCGCGGGCTGCTGGAATTGTTGGGAGCGCCGGTCAACCGGCGCTGAAGGACTGGGCTTGCGCGGTTGGGGGCGCGAGGCCCCCGTGCCGGATCAGCGCACCGCGTTGATCGCGTCGCGCAGGCCCTTGGCCGCCGTGCCGGCGGCCTCGCGCCAGTCGTCGCCGCCGCTGGCGTAGATGATGGCGCGGGACGAGTTGATCATCATGCCGCTGCGGGCCGCGTTGGCGCCCGCGTTCACGGTGGCGGTGATGTCGCCGCCCTGGGCGCCGATGCCCGGCACCAGCAGGGGCACCGCGTCGCCGATGCGTGCGCGCACCGCGGCCAGCTCATTCGGGAAGGTCGCGCCCACCACCAGGCCGCACTGGCCGTTGGCATTCCATTTGTCGGCGACCAGGCCCGCGACGTGCAGGTACAGCGGCTCGCCATTGTCCATCTTCAGGAATTGCAGGTCCGAACCGCCGGGGTTGGAGGTGCGGCACAGCACGATCACGCCACGGTCGCGCCACGCCAGATAGGGCTCGACCGAGTCCAGGCCCATGTAGGGGCTGACCGTCAGCGCGTGCGCCTGGTAGCGCTCGTAGGCTTCGCGGGCGTAGTTTTCGGCGGTGGAGCCGATGTCGCCGCGCTTGGCGTCCAGCACGATGGGCAGGTCGGGATGCTTTTCGCGGATGTGCTGGCACAGCGCTTCCAGCTGGTCTTCGGCGCGGTGCGCGGCGAAGTAGGCGATCTGCGGCTTGAAGCTGCAGGCATAGGGCGCGGTGGCGTCCACGATGTCGCGGCAGAACTGGAAGATGGCGTCCGGCTTGTCCTGCAGTTCGCGGGGGAAGCGCTGCGGATCGGGATCCAGCCCGACTTGCAGGAGCGAGTTGCTGGTGGTCCAGGCGTGTTCGAGTTTTTGCAGGAAATTCATGGGAGTTCAGTGCAGTTTGACCCGCGGGCGCGTGCGCCGCATGAGCAGGCGGGCCAGGGCAAGGGAGGCGGTACGCGAGATGCCGAGCACCGCTTTGTGGTGCATCAGGTGCAGGCTCATGTACATCAGGCGTGCCAGTGTACCGCTTACGAACAGTCCTCGTCCGGCGAGCTTGCCCATCAGGCTGCCGACGCCGGCGTCCTGGCCCAGCGACACCAGCGAACCGTGGTCCTCGTAGACGTAGGGCGCGGTGGGCTCGGGCGTATGGCGCAGGCGCGCGGTGAGCTTCTTGGCCAGGTAGTCCGCCTGCTGATGCGCGGCCTGGGCGCGGGCCGGCACGCTGCGGCCGTCGCGCCACGGCGCGGCGCAGCAGTCGCCCAGCGCCAGGATGTGCGGATCGGCGGTTTCCAGCCGTTCATTGACTTCCAGTTGGCCCACCTTGTTCAGCGGCAGGTCCAGGTCGGCCAACAGGGCCGGGCCCTGGATGCCCGCCGCCCACATGCATAGCTGGGCCGGGAATTCGCGGCCGTCGGCCGTCTTGACGCTGTCGGCGGTGACTTCCGAGACCCGGCAGGACGCTTCCACCCGGATGCCCAGTTCCGTCAGGCGGTTGGTGGCCGCGACCGAGATTTTCTCGGGCAGGGCCGACAGGATGCGCGGGGCGCCTTCCACGAGGGTGATGGCCAGATCGCGTTCGGCGCGGAAATTCGGCAGGCCGTAGGCGCTGACCACGTGGCTGGCCTCGACCAGCTCCACCGCCAGCTCGACGCCCGTGGCGCCGCCGCCCACGATCACCAGATCCAGCCGGGCCGAAGGATTGCGCACCTTGGCCTGGTCCACCAGGGCCATGGCCTTGAGCATGGTCAGGCGGAACTGCTCCGCGTTCTCGGTGGAGTCCAGCGTGACCGCGTGTTCCGCCGCGCCAGGGGTATTGAAGAAATTGGACGTGCTGCCCAGGGCCAGCACCAGCGTGTCGTAGGCCAGTTCGCGGCGCGGCAGGACTTCCTGGCCTTGCGCGTCGTTCACGGCGTCCACCGTGATCCGGCGCTGCTCGCGGTCTATGTGTTCGAGGCGGCCCTGCGCGAACGAAAACCCGTTCATGTGGGCCAGCATCAGATAGGACAGGCCTTCCTGGTGGATGTCCAGCGTGCCGGCGGCCGCTTCGTGCAGCGAAGGCTTCCAGATATGGAAGGGGCGGCTGTCGACCAGCGTGATGTGCTGCCGGCCATGCACGCGGCCCAGCTTGGCTGCCAATTCCAGGCCGCCGGCGCCGCCGCCGACGATGACAATGCGCTCAGAGGAGTCGGGCGTCGATCTAGGCATCATGGCTTCCAGTATAAATAGCGGCGCATCTCCCAGGAGATGACTAGCCGTGTCAATGCATGACGAATCGGCTGATGGCCACGCCGACCCAGACCGTGCCGGCGAAGATCAGCAGCAACATCACGGCGGCGCTGCCCAGGTCCTTGGCCCGCCCCAGGAGCGGGTGCGATTCGACGGAAAGCGCGTCGGCCAGCGCCTCGATGGCGGAGTTCAGCAGCTCCGCCGCCAGCACCATGATCACCGTGCCCACCAGGAAAAACACTTCAACCGTGGTGCGGCCGAGGAAGAACGCGGCCGGGATCATCAGGACGGCCAGCGCCAGCTCCTGGCGGAAAGCCGCCTCGTACTTGATGGCCGCCTGCAGGCCCTGCAGGGAGTAGCGCAGCGCATTCAGGATGCGGCGCAGGCCGCCGGTGCTCTTGTAGGGCGAATGATGCGGATTCTGTGACATGGGTACGGAAAATGGGCTGGGTGTGGCGGCTTTTTAACAGATATGCATTGCCCGCGAAGCCATCGCGCGCATCTTTGGGCAAACCCTAATTGTGACGCATCCGGGACCGGCGCAAGATTTGGTCAATTGGTAAGGCCACTTTACCTTTTGGCCTGACTTGTCCACCGGTACACCCGCAGTCCATGCCCATCCAGACCATCGAACCCCGCCGCCTGTATCGCCAGATCGCCGACCAGCTTCGCCTGCTGATCGAGTCGGGTGAGTTTCCGGCCGGCGCGCGCTTGCCGCCCGAGCGCGATCTCGCGCTCAAGCTCGGCGTATCGCGCCCTTCGGTGCGCGAGGCGCTGATCGCGCTGGAGGTCGAAGGCTGGGTGGAAGTCCGCATGGGTTCGGGCGTCTATGTGCAAAGCCTGGCGGGCGGGCCGCGCGCCAGCCTGACCGCCGAAAGCCCGCTGGAAACCATACGCGCCCGCCAGGTGATCGAAGGTGAACTGGCCGCACAGGCCGCGTTGCGCAATACGCCCGCTCTGGTGGACGGGTTGGCCGAAGCCGTCGGCACCATGGAAGACGAGGCGCTGGCCGGCAATGTGCCGATCCGCGGAGACCGGCTGTTCCATCTGCGTGTCGCCGAAATGGCGAACAACGCCGTGCTGGTGCGCGTGGTGAGCGAACTGTTCGACGAGCGCCACAATCCGCTGTCCGTGAAGTTGGGCGACTATTTCGAGAATCCTTCCAGCTGGGAGGCCGCCATCGCCGAACATCGCAAGGTGATCGACGCCATCCGCGCCGGCGACGACCGCGGCGCGCGCGCCGCCATGCACCACCATCTGGCCTGCTCGCATGACCGCCTTACCGCAAGCTGGCCCGGCGCGGACGCGTCCGGCCTGCCGTTGGACAGCCGGGAGCAGGCGGAACCATGAGCGCCTTACGGCCGTCCGCAATGCCAAGGAGCAAGTCGTCATGACGCTGGCCTGTCGCATCCACGGGGCGCGCGATTTGCGCCTGGAACCGGACGAAGTCGCGCCCTTGGCGCCGCACGAAGTGGAGCTGAGGCTGGGCGCAGCCGGCATCTGCGGATCCGACCTGCACTATTTCCTGCATGGCCGCGTGGGCGCCTTCGTCATCCGCGAACCCTTGATTCCCGGCCATGAGGCATCCGGGGTGGTGCTGCGCACGGGCGATGCCGTGAAGTCGGTAGCGCCGGGCATGAAGGTCGCCATCAATCCTTCCCACCCTTGCGGGGGCTGCGATTACTGCCGTGCCGGCCGCGACAATCTGTGCCGCAGCATGCGCTTTCTCGGCAGCGCCAGCATCTATCCGCACGTGCAAGGCATGTTCCGCGAGCGCTTCGTGATGGGCGAACGCCAACTCACGCCGGTGCCGGAAGCGGACGTCACGCTGGGCGAGATCGCCTGTGCCGAGCCGCTGTCCATCGGACTGCATGGCGTCAACCGGGCCGGTCCGATGATGGGCAAGCGCGTGCTGGTCACGGGTGGCGGCACCATAGGCTGCATGACCGTGCTCGCCGCCAGGCTGGCGGGCGCGGCCCACGTGACGGTGGCGGACGTGGCCGACCGGCCGCTGGACATGGCCCGTCAGGTCGGCGCCGACGAGGCCGTACGCAGCGACCAGCTCGCGCCCGCCGACCTGGCCGATATCGCCGACATCAGCATCGAGGCCGCCGGCAGCCCTGCGGCGCTGGCGACCTGCCTGACGGCGACGCGGCGCGGCGGCCGCATTGTGCAAGTGGGAACGCTGCCCGCCGAGGGCATCGCGTTTCCGGCCAACAACATCATGGCGCGGGAGCTCGACTACGTCGGCGCGTTCCGCGCGGGCGTGGAGTTCGATTGGGCCGTCTCCTATCTGCGTACGCGCAAGGTGGACGTGCGGCCCCTGATGAGCGCGCAGTTGCCGTTGTCGCAGGCGGTCGAGGCCTTCGAGCTGGCGGCGGATCGCAGTCGCAGTACCAAGGTGCAACTTGTAGTTGAAGCGTGACCCGCTGGCGGCTCACCATGGGCCGCCACGCCGGGCATTCAAAAAACAACGAGGAGACGACATGAACCTAGGCAACGCCGTCAAGGCGCTGGTCGCCGCCCTGGCGCTCGCCGCCAGCGGCAGCGCAATGGCGCAGACCAAGCTCAAGTGGGCCCACGTGTACGAAACATCCGAACCCTTCCATACCGCCTCCGTCTGGGCGGCGCAGGAAATCGGCAAGCGCACCAACGGCCGCTACCAGATCGACGTATACCCGGCCTCGCAGCTGGGCAAGGAAAACGACATCAACCAGGGCCTGACCCTGGGCACGGTGGACATGATCATCTCGGGCTCCAGCTTCGCGGCCAAGAGCTTTCCCCGCATCGGCGTCACCTACTATCCCTACATCTTCCGCAATCCCGAGCACCTGATCGCCTACACCAAGAGCGATATCTACAAGGAACTCACGCGCGGCTACGACGAGAAAAGCGGCAACCACATCGTCGCCACCACCTACTACGGCACGCGCCAGACCACGTCCAACCGGCCCTTCACCAAGTGTTCCGAAATGAAAGGCCTGAAGATCCGCGTGCCTGACGTGGCCGCCTATCTGGCCATGCCGCGCGCCTGCGGCGCCAATACCGCGCCGATCGCCTTCGCCGAGGTCTACCTGGCTTTGCAGAACGGGACCGTGGAGGCGCAGGAGAACCCGCTCACCACCATCGAGGCCAAGAAGTTCTACGAAGTGCAGAAGAACATCATCCTCACGGGCCATATCGTCGATCACCTGAACACGGTGATCTCGGGCAAGCTGTGGAAGAGCCTGTCCGACGAGGACAAGAAGATCTTCGCCGAAGTGGCGCAGCAGGCGGCCGAGAAGGCTTCCGCCGAGGTCGCCGAAAGCGAGAAGAAAATGGTCGAAGTGTTCCGCAAGCGCGGCCTGAACGTGGCGGAGGTGAACGTCCAGGACTTCCGCGACACCGTGCTGGAGAAAGTGCCGTTCAAGCAGTACGGCTACGAAAAATCGGATTGGGAACGGATCCAGGCCGTGAAGTAAGCGCGCCCGGGGCCGCCCGGGCGGCCCCGCATCGACCCGTCCGATTCCGCACAAGGGGAACGCCATGCATTCCGATGCCAAGGCCGCCGTGATGGCGGCCGCCAGCAGCAACCCTGTCCATCCCGCGGGGCACCAGCCGCCCGCCACGGCGCAGGAGATCGTCCAGAGTTTCGAGGAAGCCGACCGCCACGAGGTCAGCCTGGCGGGCTACCAGCCCGAGGACTGGATCTGCCTGGGCATATTCTGGGTCATGGCGCTGCTGGTCTTCCTGCAGTTCTTTTCGCGCTATGTGCTTAACGACTCCTACGCCTGGACCGAGGAACTGGCCGTCTATTGCCTGATCGGCGTAGTGTTCATCGGCTCGTCCATGTGCGTGCGCGCCTGCCGCCACATCCAGGTGGACTTCCTGTACCGCTACCTGCCGCGCCCCGTCGGCCGCGCGCTGGCTACCATCATCGACCTGCTGCGCACGGCGTTCTTCGGCTATGCCGTGTGGCTCACCTACCGCTACATCGTACTGGTGGGCGACGAGCCCATGACCACGCTGTTCTGGAACAAGGCCTATGTCTACTGGATGGCGCTGGCGGGATTCGTCCTGATGTTCCTGCGCTCGGTGCAGGTGTCCGTCTGCAACTGGCGCCAGGGCTACTCCATCCTGGAAAACCCCGCGGCCTACGAGTCGCAGGACTAGCCGGGGCAGCCCCGGAATCCGACAACGACAACCGGAAGCGAGACATGGGCATACTGATCGGAACCTTTCTGCTGTTGATGATCTTCGGCCTGCCGGTGGCGGTGGCCATGGCGGGCGCATCGCTGCTGTTCGTGCTGATTTCGGGCAGCGTGCCCGACGTGGTGGTGGCGCAGCGCATGATCGCGGGGGTGGAGTCCTTTCCTCTGCTGGCCGTGCCGTTCTTCATCCTCGCCGGCAACCTGATGAACATCGCCGGCATTACCGGCCGCATCTACAACTTCGCCGTGGCGCTGGTGGGCTGGATGCGCGGCGGCCTGGGGCAGGTGAACATCATCGGTTCGGTGGTGTTCGCGGGCATGTCGGGCACCGCCATCGCCGACGCCGCGGGCCTGGGCACCATCGAAATCAAGGCCATGAAGGACCATGGCTACGAGACCGAGTTCGCGGTGGGCGTGACGGCTGCCTCGGCCACGCTGGGGCCCATCATCCCGCCGTCGCTGCCCTTCGTCATCTACGGCATGATGGCCAACGTGTCGATCGGCTCGCTGTTCCTGGCCGGCCTGATCCCCGGCGCGGTCCTGACCGTGCTGATGATGCTGACCGTGGCCTATTACGCGCGCCGCAACAACTGGGGCGGCGATGTGTCCTTCGACTGGAAGCGGCTGGGCGCCGCCGGGCTGGAAGTCGGCATCGTGCTGGCCTTCCCGCTGGCGATCTGGCTGATGACCGAGGCCGGCGTGTCGGCCAACCTGGCCGCAGGCATCGCCTTTGCCGTGCTGCTGGCGCTGGACTGGCGCTACAACTTCTCGGCGGTGATGGCGCTGATGGCCCCCGTCATCCTGATCGGCGGCATGACGCTGGGCTGGTTCACGCCCACCGAGGCCGCCGTTGCTGCGGTGATCTGGGCGCTGTTCCTGGGCTTGGTGCGCTATCGCTCCATGACCTTGCGGACCCTGGCCAAAGCGACTTTCGACACCATCGAGACCACGGCCTCGGTGCTGTTCATCGTCACCGCCGCCTCGGTGTTCGCGTGGCTGCTGACCACCACCCAGGCGGCCCAGGCGCTGACCGACGGCATTCTCAGCGTGACGCAGAACAAGTGGGTGTTCCTGCTGATGGCCAACGTCCTGATCCTGATCGTGGGCTGCTTCATCGACACCATTGCCGCCATCACCATCCTGGTGCCGATCCTGCTGCCCATCGTGCTCAAGCTGGGCATCGATCCGATCCATTTCGGCCTGATCATGACGCTGAACCTGATGATCGGCCTGCTGCATCCGCCCATGGGCATGGTGCTGTTCGTGCTGGCGCGCGTGTCCAAGCTGTCGGTGGAACGGACCACGGTTGCGATCCTGCCGTGGCTGGTGCCGCTGTTCGTGGCGCTGATCGCCATTACCTATATCCCTCAGATCACGCTCTGGCTGCCCGGCGTCATGGGCATGGCCAAGTAAAAAGGAAGACGTCATGACTGGAAGGCTGCAAGGCAAGACCGCCATCGTCACCGCCGCAGGGCAAGGCATCGGCCGCGCCGTGGCCGAGGCCTACGTCCGCGAAGGCGCCGACGTGCTGGCGCTGGACATCAACGGCGGCGCGCTGGAGACGCTGGCGGGATGCCGGCGCCGCACGCTGGACGTGACCGACGCCGCCGCCATCGGCGCGCTGGCCGCCGAGGCCGGACCGGTGGACGTGCTGTTCAACGGCGCCGGTTTCGTGCATGCCGGGACCATCCTGGACTGCGACGAAAAAGCCTGGGACTTCTCGTTCGAACTGAACGTGAAATCCATGTACCGCATGATCCGCGCCTGCCTGCCCGGCATGCTGGCGCGTGGCGGCGGCTCCATCGTCAACATGGCCTCGGTGGCGTCCAGCATCAAGGGTGCGCCCAACCGCTGCGTCTATGGCGCCACCAAGGCGGCGGTGATCGGGCTGACCAAGTCCGTGGCGGCGGATTACGTCGGGCAGGGCATACGCTGCAACGCCATCTGCCCGGGCACGGTGGAATCGCCTTCGCTGCGCCAGCGCATCGAAGCGCAGGCCAGCGCCGGCGGGCAGACGCTGGCCGCGGTGGAGGCCGCTTTCGTCGCCCGCCAACCCATGGGCCGCATCGGCAGCGCGGAGGAAATCGCCCTGCTGGCGGTGTACCTTGCCAGCGACGAGTCCGCCTTCACCACCGGCACGGCCCAGGTCATCGACGGCGGCTGGTCCAACTGAACATTCACTACACATGAGGAACATGCGATGAAACTGTTGCGCTATGGTGCGAAGGGCGCGGAGAAGCCCGGAATGCTGGACGCCCGCGGGCAGGTGCGGGACCTGTCGGCGGTCCTGCCGGACATAGGCGCCGCCACGCTCACGCGCGCGGGCCTTGCGCCGCTGCGCGCGCTGGACCCGGCCAGCCTGCCGCTGGTGGATCGCCCGGGCCGCCTGGCGCCGCCCTGGAGCGGCATGGGCAAGTTCATCTGCATCGGCCTGAACTACGCCGACCACGCAGCGGAGTCGGGCCTGCCAGTGCCGGCCGAGCCCGTGGTGTTCATGAAACCGACCTCGGCCGTGGTCGGCTGCAACGATCCGGTGGTGCTGCCGCAAGAGTCCGTCAAGACCGACTGGGAAGTGGAACTGGGCGTGGTGATCGGCGAGCGGGCCCGCTACGTCAGCGAGGCAGACGCCATGAACCACGTGGCCGGCTATTGCGTGGTGAATGACGTGTCCGAACGTGAATACCAGATCGAGCGCGGCGGCACCTGGGACAAGGGCAAGGGCTGCGACACCTTCGGCCCGGTCGGCCCGTGGCTGGTCACCGCCGACGAGATCGCCGACCCGCAGGCGTTGGACATGTGGCTGGACGTCAACGGCAAACGCTATCAGAACGGCAGCACGCGCACCATGGTGTTCGGCGTGGCGCAGCTGGTGTCCTACGTCAGCCGCTTCATGACCCTGTACCCGGGCGACTTGATCAGCACCGGCACGCCGCCGGGCGTGGGCATGGGCCAGAAACCGGCGCCCGTGTACTTGAAGGCCGGCGACGAGATGCGACTGGGCATTGCCGGCCTGGGCGAGCAGCGGCAGCGCGTGCACGCCTGGGACCCTGCGCTGATCGACGGCTAGCGGCGCGAGAACGCCAGGAGGCATTCATGTCTGAAACCGATACCGCGGTCATACGCATCCACCCGGCGGACAATGTGGTGATCGCCAGACGCCAGCTGGCCGGCGGCACGCGCCTGGCCGGCGAAGACGTCGTCGTGCGCGGCCTGGTGCCGCCAGGGCACAAGGTGGCGACTTGCGCCATCGCCGCAGGCGAGCCGGTGCGGCGCTACAACCAGATCATCGGCGTGGCGCGCTGCGACATCGCGCCTGGCGCGCATGTCCATACGCATAACCTGGAGTTCTCCGACTTCGAGCGCGATTACGCCGTGGGCGCCGACGCGCGCGCCACCGACTACGTCGACGCGCCCGCGCAGTTCGACGGCATCGTGCGCGCCGACGGTCGCGTTGCCACGCGCAACTACATCGGCATCCTCACCAGCGTGAACTGTTCGGCTACCGCCGCGCGCGCCATTGCCGACCATTTCCGCCGCGACATCCATCCGGAAGCGCTGGCCGCCTATCCCAACGTGGACGGGGTGGTGGCGCTGACGCATGGCGCCGGCTGCGCCACGGGCAGCGAGGGCGAGCCCCTGCGCCTTTTGCGCCGCACGCTGGGCGGCTACGCCAGGCATCCCAATTTCGCGGGCCTGCTGGTGCTGGGCCTGGGTTGCGAAACCAACCAGATCGGCGGCCTGATGGAGCAGGAAGGACTGCGCGAGAGCGGCTTGCTGCATACCTTCAACATCCAGGAGACCGGCGGCACGCGCAAGACCGTGGAGCATGGCATCGAACTGGTGCGTGCCATGCTGGCGCAGGCCGACCGCGTCCAGCGCCAGCCCGTGCCTGCAAGCCTGCTGACCGTGGGCCTGCAATGCGGCGGGTCCGACGGCTATTCGGGCATCAGCGCCAACCCGGCGCTGGGCGCCGCGGTGGACCTGCTGGTACGCCATGGCGGCAGCGCCATCCTGTCGGAGACGCCGGAGATCTACGGCGGCGAGCACCTGCTGACCCGGCGCGCCGCCACGCCCGAAGTCGCGGCCAAGCTGCTCGCCAGGCTGCGCTGGTGGGAGGAGTACTGCGCCCGCAACGACGCGGAAATGGACAACAACCCCTCGGCCGGCAACAAGGCGGGCGGGCTGACCACCATCCTGGAAAAGTCCCTGGGCGCCATCGCCAAGAGCGGCACGACCCGCCTGGCCGACGTGTATGAATACGCCGAAACCGTGCGCGCGCGCGGGCTGGTGTTCATGGATACGCCGGGCTACGACCCGGTGTCCGCCACCGGCCAGGTTGCGGGCGGCGCCAACCTGATCTGCTTCACCACCGGCCGCGGCTCGGCCTATGGCTGTGCGCCCGCGCCGTCCTTGAAGCTGTCGACCAACACGGCGCTGTGGCAGCGGCAGTCCGACGATATCGACATCAATTGCGGCGAAGTGGTTGACGGCGCGCAAAGCGTGGCCGGGATGGGTGAGCGCATATTCCGTCTGATGCTGGAAACGGCCTCGGGCCGGCGCACGCGCAGCGAGGAACATGGCTACGGCCAGAACGAGTTCGTGCCCTGGCAACTGGGCGCGGTGATGTAGGCGCCCGGCGCCGTCCGGGAGTTTCCAGCATTCCACGGGACCATCCATGAAGATTACCCAAGCGCGTGTCATCGTTTGCAGCCCCGGCCGCAACTTCGTCACCTTGAAGATCGAAACCGATGAAGGCCTGTACGGCATCGGCGATGCCACGCTCAACGGCCGCGAACTGGCCGTGGCGGCCTACCTGACCGAGCACGTGATTCCCTGCCTGATCGGCCGCGATCCGCAGCAGATCGAGGATATCTGGCAGTACCTGTACCGCGGCGCATATTGGCGGCGCGGTCCGGTCACCATGTCCGCCATCGCTGCCGTGGACACGGCCTTGTGGGACATAAAGGCCAAGGCCGCCAACATGCCGCTGTACCAGCTGCTGGGCGGCAAGAGCCGCTCGGGCGTCATGGTCTACGGCCACGCCAATGGCCGCGACATCGACGAAACCGTGGACGAGGTGCTGCGCTACCGCGAAATGGGCTACCTGGCCATCCGCGCGCAAAGCGGGGTGCCGGGCCTGAACTCGGTCTACGGGGTGGGGCGCGGCCGCATGTTCTACGAACCCGCCGACGGCTCGCTGCCGTCAGAACATGACTGGTCCACGGAAAAATACCTGGACCACGCGCCGCGCCTGTTCCAGCGGGTGCGCGATGCGGTGGGCTGGGACACCCACCTGCTGCATGATGTGCATCACCGGCTCACGCCCATTGAGGCCGGCCGCCTGGGCAAGTCGCTGGAGCCTTACCGCCTGTTCTGGATGGAGGACGCAACGCCCGCGGAAAACCAGGAAGCCTTCCGCCTTATCCGCCAGCACACGGTCACGCCGATCGCGGTGGGCGAAGTCTTCAACACCATCTGGGATTGCAAGGACCTGATCGAGAACCAGCTGATCGACTACATCCGCGCCACGGTGGTGCATGCGGGCGGCATCACGCATCTGCGCCGCATCGCCGATCTGGCCGCGCTCTATCAGGTGCGGACCGGCTGCCATGGCGCCACCGACCTGTCGCCGGCCTGCATGGGCGCGGCGCTGCACTTCGACCTGTGGGTGCCGAATTTCGGCATCCAGGAGTACATGCGGCACACGGACGAAACGGACGCGGTGTTTCCCCATGCTTACAGCTTCAACCAAGGCATGCTATACCCTGGCGACGCGCCGGGCCATGGTGTCGACATCGACGAAAAGCTCGCCGCCAGATATCCCTACCAACGCGCCTACCTGCCGGTCAACCGGCAGGCGCATGATGGCGCACTATGGCACTGGTAATCCATGCTCGAACGCTTGAACTCGGAGTCCCTGGCGCATCTGCCCGAGGATGTGGAATCTCCCGCCTATGACCGCAGCCGGGTCACGCCCGGCATCGTGCATCTGGGCATAGGCGCTTTCCACCGCGCCCATCAGGCGGCGGTGACGGACCTGGCCATGGCCGCCAGCGGGGACTTGAGTTGGGGCATCGTGGGCGTTTCGCTGCGCAGCCCGGCCACGCGCGACGCGCTGACGCCGCAGGACGGCCTGTACACCCTGGCGCTGCGCGACGCCGACGCGGACGGGCAGTTGCGGGAACAGCTGCGGGTGATCGGGTCGGTGCTGCGGGTGGTGGTGGCCGAGGAAGATCCCCAGGCGGTGCTGGAGCGCATTGCCTCCGCCCAGACCCGCATCGTCAGCCTGACCGTCACCGAGAAGGGCTACAGCCACGAACCGTCCACCGGCCACTTGTGTTGGGACGACCCGGACATCGTGCACGACCTCGCGCATCCGGTCAGGCCGCGCAGCACCATCGGCATGCTGGTGTACGGCCTGGCGCTGCGGCGCGAACGCAGCCTGCCTCCCGTCACGCTGCTGTCTTGCGACAACCTGCACGCCAACGGCGACACGCTGCGCAGCCTGGTGCTGGCGTTCGCATTGCGGGTCGACGTGGGCCTGACCGCATGGATCGACAACCACTGCACCTTTCCGAACTCCATGGTGGACCGCATCGTGCCGGGCACGCAGGACGAAGACCGCGCGCGCGTGGCGCAGCGCCTGGGATTCGAGGACGCCTGGCCGGTGGTGGGAGAACCCTTCCTGAACTGGGTCATCGAGGACAAGTTTGCCGCCGGCCGGCCCGCCTGGGACGCGGCCGGCGCGAGCTTCGTACGCAACGCCGCGCCCTACGAGCGCCTCAAGCTGCGCATGGTCAACGCGCCGCATTCCGCATTCGCGTACCTGGGTTCGATGCTGGGCCTGCGCACCAATAGCGAGGCCGCCGCCACGCCGGTGTTGCGCCGCTACGTCGACGACATGATGCGGCTGGAACTCGCGCCCACGCTGCGCGGCGTTCCGGAGTCGGGGTTGGATGAATATCGCCAGCGCTTCCTGGCGCGCGTGTCCAATCCGGCGCTGCCGCACCTCACCCGGCAGGTCGCGATGGATGGTTCGCAGAAGGTGCCGCAGCGCCTGCTCGCCGCCATCCGCGACCGCAAACAGCGGGGCGACGATTTCAACCGGCTGGCGATGTCCGTGGCCGCCTGGCTGCATTACTTGCGCGGATACGACGAGCAGGGCAACGCCTATGCCATCCAGGATCCGCTGGCAGGCGCGCTTGCCAAATTGCTGGCGCGCGCCGAGGTCGCCGCAACGGCTTCGGCTCCCTCCCAGGCAGCGCATCGGCGCGCCACGGTGATGGCGGGATTCCGGCCTGTTTTCGGCGACCTGGGCAGCAAGCCCGTCTTTGTCGAGGCGTTGGCCCTGCAGCTGGAACGTCTGCGGACGCTCGGCGTGCTGGGCGCGCTGGAGGCGCTGGAGCGGGACGCGGCCCGGCAAGGTTCCGCGCAGCCCGTGCCGGCCGCTTGACTGCTGGCGGCGCGCCGGCATCCACAAGGAGCACAGCATGGCAAGGCGGGAATGCGTGGACGCGGCGCAGTGGCAGCAATGGGGCGAGGCGTGCTTGAGGCGTCTGGATTTCAACGAAGACGATGCCCGCTGCCTGGCATCCAGCCTGGCGCAGACCAGTTTGTGGGGCATTGATTCCCATGGCATCGCGCGGCTGCCGCACTATCTGAACCGCGTCGTCCATGGCTCGATCCTGGCGCGGCCGCAAATCCGTATCGAACAGAGCGGGCCGGCCACCGCGCAGGTGCATGGCGGCAGGGGCCACGGCATCGTGGTGGCGCACCGCGCCAGCCAGACGGCCATGGCGCTGGCGCGCGAGGCGGGCGTGGGCGCGGTCGGCGTCAGCGATTCGTCGCATTGCGGGGCCATCGGCCTGTACACGCGCGCGGCCGCCCGGCAAGGGCTGATCGGCATGGCCTACACGCATTCCGACGCCATTGCCGCGCCGTTCGGCGGCCGGCAACCATATTTCGGCACCAATCCCATTTCCTTCGCTTTCCCCAGGCGGGATGGCGAGCCCCTGTGCCTGGACATGGCGACGACTTCAATCCCGTGGAACCGGGTCATGAACGCGCGTCGCGACGGCGCCGAACTGCCCGCTGGCGTGGCGCTGGATGCCGAGGGGCGGAACGTGACCGACGCGGAGCGTGTCCGCGCCTTGTCGCCGCTGGGCGGCGACTACGGCCACAAGGGCTACGGCCTGGCGATGATGGTCGAACTCTTGTGCGGGCCGCTCAACGGCAATCCCCATGGACCGCACATCGGTCCCATGTACGAGCAGCTGGATCGTCCGCGCGAACTCGGGGCGTTCTTCATCGTCATCGATCCCGCCCGGTTTGCGGGCGGCGCGACGTTGGCCGCCGTGGCGGCGGGCATGGCGGCCGAACTGGCGGAACAGCCCGGATCGCCACGCATGCCGGGCGATCCGGAACTGGCCTCGCAGGCGCAGCGCCAGGCCGCGGGGATTCCGGTGCCGCCGGCCTTGAAGGCTGAAATGGCCGAATGGAGCGCCAGGTTGGGGCTTGCTCCGCCGCCGTTCACGCCGGCGGAGGCCCAGGCTTGATCGCAGCCGTCCCTCTACGCAAGAAGCGTCAGGGGACCAGACCGAAGAATTCCATCGTGTTGCGGCTCAGAATCTTCTGCTGCACTTCCGGCGGCAGGCCGGCGTGCGTCACCAGCTTGCCCACTTCCTGCTCGCCCAGCGGATAGGGATAGTCGGAACCCAGCAGCACCCGGTCTTCGCCCATCACGTCGATCAGCAGGCGCAGCGCGCGCGGGTCGAACACCGCGCTGTCGGTGTAGAAGCGGTCGGTGTAGGAAGAGGGCAGCTGCGGACAGTCCTGGCGGATGATGTCGCGATGGCGCCAGGCATTGTCCACGCGGCCCAGCAGGAAGGCGAAGCTGCCGCCGCCGTGCGCGAAACAGAGCTTCAGGCTGCGCGGGATGCGTTCGAACGCGCCGGACAGGATCAGCGACAGGATGCCCAGCTGGGTTTCGGCGGGCATGGCGACCAGCCACGGCAGCATCCATTTCTTCATGCGGCCGTCGGTCATCATGTCCCAGGGATGCACCAGCACCGGGATGTGGTTGTTGGCGCAGTGGATCAGGAACTGCACCAGGGTCTCGTCGTCCAGGTCGCGCGGGCCGACGTGGTTGCCGATCTGCACGCCGAGGTGGCCGGCGGCGCGGGCGCGCGACGCTTCCTTGCAGGCCAGCTCCAGATCCTGCAGCGGCACTTGCGCCAGCGCCTTCAGGCGCGCTGGCGCATGGGCGCAATGCTCCAGCGCCAGGTCGTTCATGCGGGCGGCCCAGTCGGCCGCTGCCTGGGCGGGATAGGAATAGCCGAACATGATGGGCGTCGCGCACAGGATCTGCAGGTCCACGCCGTTGCGGTCCATCTGCTGCAGGCGCAGGGCCGGGTCCCACAAGGTGGCGTCCACCGGGCGGAACGGGCGTTCGCCCGCCATGATCTGGCCGGTCGAGCCGCCGCCGTCCAGACGCAGCCAGGGCGCGTTGACGGGGTCCAGCGCCGCCGCTTCCTGCCGGGTGATCGGCGGGAAGAAGTGCGCGTGCATATCGATTTTTTGGGTCATGTGCGAAAGAAAAAAGTCGGTCGGGCGTGCGGCGGCGTGCCACGAGATCGGGCTGGCTGAAATGGCCTCTAGGCCGGAGCCGCCTGCGTGGACGGCGCATGCCCCTTGCCCGGATGGATCTCGCCGCAACTGGGACAGGTGCGTTTCTCGGTGCTGGAATAAAAGGCCTGGAACAGCGGTGGCAGGTCGGTCACGATGCTCTTGAGCTGCACCTCCACGCGGTGCACCAGGCTGCGGCATTGCGGGCAATACCACTCGAAGCCGTCCAGCAGGCCTTCCGGGCGCTGGCGTTCGATGACCAGGCAGGCGCTGTCGGTCTCCGGACGTTGCGGCGAATGCCGCACGTGCGGCGGCAGCAGGAAGATGTCGCCTTCCTTCAGGTCCACGCGTTCGGGCTTGCCGTCCACCCACAGCGACAGCCAGGCGTTGCCGCGCAGCTGGTAGAAGAACTCTTCCAGCGGGTCGTCGTGGTAGTCGGTGCGGTGGTTCGGGCCGCCGACCACGGTGACGATGAAGTCGGCGTCCTGCCAGATCTGCTGGTTGCCGACCGGCGGCTTGAGCAGATGCGCGTGGTCGTCTATCCAGCGCTGGAAATTCAACGGCGGGCCATAGGCAGGCATGCGGATCTCCGGAAGTCTGGGGGCGGACCGGGGCTGCCCCATAGCCCGCAGTCTAGGCGGGACCTTGCGGGCCTGCACAATAGAAATTACGCCGTTGGGTATGCGGCTTGTCTATGGCGGGATAACCCTGATCCACCTGTCAGCCGACGGTTTCAGCGCGCTGCGCCGCGATCTGCTTCAGATGGTCCACGAGGCGCTGGCAGGCCGGCGTCAGCGGGCGGTCCGCACGCACCGAGTAACCCACGTCGCCGAATGCGCCGAAGGCGTTGGTGGGCAGGCGGGCCAGCATGCCCGTCGCAAGGAACGGCGCCGCCGCGTCATAGGGCAGCAGCGCCAGCGCGTCGCTGTGCATGAGCACGCCGATGTTGGTCAGGAGCGATAGCGATTCGACATGCCTGGCCGGCAGGCGCAGGCCGGCGTCCAGGAAGCTGCGCTCGATCGAGGCGCGCAGCGGCGAGCTGGAGGCGGGCAGGATCCAGATGTGATCGGTCAGCGCGGCCAGCGGCGCGGGCGGCGCGCCGGCCAGGGGATGGGCGGCGCGCGCCACCAGGCACAGCTCTTCCCGGTACAGCTTGTGGTGGTCCACCGCCACGCCGGAGATCGATGCCATGTCGGCGCCGGGCAAGCGGCCGACCACGATGTCCAGATCGCCCGTGGCCAGCGCTGGCAGCAGCTGGGAGGTCGGCCCTTCGCGCACGCTGACCTGGATGCCGGGGTGCGCAGTCATCAGGCGCGCAATCGCCTCGGGCAACAGCTTGGCCGACGCGGCGATGAGCGTGCCCACCACCACATGGCCGCTGGCCCCGCCCAGCACCGCATCGATGTCGTCGGCCATGTAGCGGATCTCGGCCATCATGGCCTGGACCCGGCGGCCCAGCACCACGGCCAGCTCCGTCGGCGTCACGCCGCGGTTGGAGCGGTCGAACAAGGACGCGCCGAAGAAGGTCTCCAGTTCGTGGATGGCCTTGGTGACGGTGGGCTGGGTCAGATGCAATTCGCTGGCGGCGCGCGACAGTGAACGGCACGCCAGCACGCGCTCGAACACCTGCAACTGGTGCAGCTTCAGCTTGCGGCTGAGCGCGTTGGGCGTAATGCGGAAGTCCGACATGCGCCGCTAGCGCGCCTGCGGCTTGTAGGCGACCGCCTTGATCTCGATCAGCAGCTGCGGATGCGGCAGCTGATGCACGGCGACGGTGGTGCGGGCCGGGCCGTCGGAGTCGAAGTACTCGCCATACACCTGGTTGTAGCCGCCGAAATCGTTCATGTTGACGAGGAAGGTGCTGATCTCGACCACGTCGGCCAGCGTCGCATCGGCCGTTGCCAGGATGTCGCGGATGTTTTCGATGACGGCGCGCGTCTGCGCCCGGATGTCCAGCGTGGCGGTACCCATCGCATCGACCTCGGCGCCCGCGATGCGGTTGTCGGGCAGGCGCGAGCTGGTGCCGGAGACATACAGGAAATCGCCGGCGCGCTTGATGTGCGGATACTTGCCGCGCGGCGTGGCCTTGCCTGCGACGACGGTGGCGCTGACGCCGGGCTGGGGTGGGTTCATCGAATCTTCCTTTGCGTGGGGTGGGTCAGAGCTTAATGCAGACATTGGTCGGTTCGGTATAGAAATGCAGCGAATGGCGGCCGCCTTCGCGGCCGATGCCCGAGAGGCCGCTGCCGCCGAACGGCGTGCGCAGGTCGCGCAGGAACCAGCAGTTGACCCAGGCCAGGCCAACCTTCATGGCCTGCGCCACGCGGTGGCCGCGCGTGAGATTCTGCGTCCAGACGGCCGCGGCCAGGCCGTAGCGCGTGTCGTTGGCCAGGCGGATGGCTTCTTCTTCTGTGTCGAAGGGCGCCACGTGGCAGACCGGGCCGAAGACTTCCTCCTTGATGCAACGGGCGGTCTCGGGCAGGCCGGTCCAGATCGTGGGCTGCACGTAGGCGCCTTCATCGCGCGCGTCGCCGAATACCGGCACGCCGCCGCCGGCCACCACCGTCGCGCCTTCCTCCCGCGCCAGGGCGAAGTACGACAGCACCTTGTCGCGATGCTCGCGCGACACCAGCGGTCCCATCTCGGTGGCCGGATCCATCGGCCAGCCGATGCGCAAGGCGTCGGCGCGCGCCGCCAGCGCGGCGACGAAGCGCTCGTAGATCGGGCGTTCTACGTAGACGCGCTCGGTGCACAGGCAGACCTGGCCGCAATTGGCGAACACCGATTGCGTCACGCCGTCCACCGCGGCGTCGAAATCCGCATCGGCGAACACCAGCGCCGCGTTCTTGCCGCCCAGCTCGAAGGACACCGGCTTCACGCCCGGCGCCACCGCCCGCATGATGGCCGCGCCCGTGGCGGATTCGCCGGTGAAGGTAATGCCGTCGATATCCGGATGCGTGGTCATGAATTCGCCCGCCGAGTCCGGGCCGAAACCATGCGCCAGATTCAGCACGCCGGCCGGCAGCCCGGCTTCATGCGCGACTTCGGCCAGCAGCGTGGCCGTGGAAGGCGTGACTTCGGACGGCTTCATGATCACCGTATTGCCGAACGCCAGCGCCGGAGCCACCTTCCAGGTCAGCAACAGCAGCGGCAGGTTCCAGGGTGAAATCACGCCCACCACGCCCAGCGGCTTGCGGTAGGCGTAGTTCAGCGCCTGGCGGCCATCCGGCGTGTCCGTCATGTAGCTTTCCATGTCCAGCGTGCGAGCCAGTTCCGCGAAGGCGCGGAAATTGGCCGCGCCGCGCGGAATGTCGATCTTGCCGGCCCAGCCCACCGGCTTGCCGGTGTCGCCGATCTCGGCCTGCAGGAAATCGTCGAAGCGTCGCGCGATGCCGTCGGCCAGCGCCAGCAGATGGTCGGTGCGCTCGGCTACCGGCAGTCCCGCCCAGGCGGGCAGGGCGCGGTGCGCCGCCGCCACCGCGCGGTCGACCTGATCGCGGTTGGCTTCGTGGACCTGGGCGATCAGGCGCCCGTCCACCGGGCTGTGCTTGTCGAAGGTGGACGCGCCGTCTTCAAAGCGGCCGTCGATGTAGTTGCGCAATTGTCGGATCGTCATGTGCAGGGCCAGGTCGGGATGCAAAATAAATACGTATACGTACTATATTTTGGATCATAGACAGCGCCCCGTCTCAAGTCAATGCGATTCCGAAGCCGTCAGGGTCTGCCATTCTTCCTTGCCGATGCGGCTGACATGCTCCGTCCGATAGTCGTTCATGAACTGATTGAACTTGTTCTCCTCGGTGTGATGGTGCTTGAAGCCGCACTTTTCCTGGGCTTTGCGCGATTTTTCGTTGTCGGCGAAATAGCCGCACCATAGCGCGTTGAAGTTCAACGTTTCAAACGCGTGGCGCATCAGTGCCCTGACGGCTTCAGGAATCAACCCCTGGCCCCAGAACGGTACGCCGATCCAATACGCGATTTCGGCTTCGTCGTCGGCAATGTCGAAATTGCTGTCCTTCCCCATGAGCAACGCCACCAGGCCTATGGCGGTGTTGTCTTCCTTCTTTGTCAAGGCATAGGCCAGTGGCCGCGAAAAAACCGTCTGGATGATCTCCCGGCTATGTTCGACGCTTGTATGAGCAGGCCAGCCCGCGGCGGGGCCGATCCGTTCGTCGCATGCATACTCAAACAGGCTCGGCGCGTCGTCGGTGTGCCAGGGCCGCAAGATGAGGCGTTCGGTGCGCAGCATGATTTCCCTTCCTTTCAGCAATGAAAACAGCAGCTGCAATTCTAGGATCCGAGGGCGCAACTGATAATAGACAGAGTTGAGTAGATTAGGTAATTTTGAAAACAAAATTGCGGGAATTCATGGGTGACAATTTAATATTTCAGCGTAAATGAAAACACTCTCTCAACTCTCGGATACAGGCATCGAAGACCTGGCCATCGGCCTCAATAGCTTCGACGCACAGGTGGGTCACCCCTTGGCGTTGGCGTATGTGGTGGTGTTGATCTGCCGCGAGGGCAGCGCCGAGTGGGAAGTGAACTTCAAGCCGCACCGGATGAAGAAAAACGATCTGCTGGTCTTGGCGGAAGATTCCATCGCGCTCATCAAACGCAAGTCGGATGACTATTCATGCGCCTGCTATTTGATGAACCGGTCCATCGCTGCGGAGATTGCGCACGCCCTGCCCAACAGCCTGTTTTCCTTCTTGAGCCGTTCGCCGTTCTTCGCTGCCGAAAAGCTGTCGCCGGAGTATTCAAAGGCCTGGGAAGGCCAGGCGGCGCTGATCCATGAGCAGTGCGTCACCTACCAGCGGACCATGATCGTCAACCATGTCCAGAACCTGTTCTTGTGGATCTGTGAAAAGACAGACGGCCTTGGGGCCGGCATGAGGAATGACTTCAGCAGATCGGAAGCGGTCTGCTGGAAATTCTGGGAGCTGATCTCGCAGCACTGCGTGCAACAGCGCGGCGTGGCATTCTATGCAGGACTGCTGCACATCACTCCGTACTACCTGTCGCAGTTGAGCAGGAGATTCTTCAATGACGCGCCCAAAACGCTGATCGACAGGCAGGTCGTGCTGGAGATAAAAAAGCGCCTTACCCAGCCCAGGAAATCCGTGCAGCAGATTGCCGAGGAACTGCATTTCGCCGACGCCTCCTATTTGGGCAAGTTCTTCAAGCGCCATACCGGCGTGGGGTTGACCGACTACCGGAAAGGCAGGACATGATGAAGTCTGAAAGGGGCGTGAGCTATCTTATGGCATTGCGGCGCCATGTCATGACCGCTGACACCCATTCCTTGGAAGCCCGATGACTGCTGCATCCCGACGTATCCCCGCCAAGCAGGCCGCAGCCCAGGCCCTGCAGGCATTCGACCTGACCCAGGTTGCATCGCATCTGCTGCGCCGGGCCCACTTCCGCGCCGAAGCCCTGTTTGCCCAGGCCTTTCCCGACGAAGACCTGACCCCGCGCCAGAAGGCGTTGTTGATCACCGTCTACCAGAATCCGGGAGCGACCCAGAACCGCATCGCCGAACTGATCGCGCTGGACCGCAATTCCTTCGCTGAAATGATCGCGCGCATGACCAAAAAGGGCTATGTGCGCCGCAAGCGTTCGGCCCAGGACGGGCGCGCCTATGCGCTGGAGATCACGGAAGAGGGCATTGCCCTGTTGGCGCGCATCCTGCCGCAGGATGCCGCCGTGGAGGCGGAGGTGCTGGCGCCCATCCCAGAAGATCTGCGGCCGGTCTTCTTGAAATGCCTGCGCCTGATGGCGGGCTTGGAGCCGCAGGACGACGCCGCCTGAGAGCGTCGGGTTCAGGCGTCCGCTGCGGGTGTCGATTCCGCCGCGGGCGCGCTTTTCCGGCCGAAGCGCAGCGCGAACTGGCGCGTGAATACCGCGCCGAAGAAAAAGATCTGCGCCGAATAGTAGATCCACAGCAACAGCGCGATCAGCGATCCCGCCGCGCCATAGGCTGACACCGCCGCGCCCCGGCTGAGATAGACGCCGATGCCCCACTTGCCCACCAGGAACAGCGCCGCCGTCACGATGGCGCCCGGAATCACGTCTGGCCACGAGATCTTCGCGCTGGGCAGCAGCTTGTAGATGACCGCGAACAGCGCCACCACGATGGAGAAGGAAAACAGGCTGGAGATCCACTCCGCCACCAGGGCGAAGGACGAAGCCGTCCATAGATCGCCGTAATAGCCGCGCGCGGCCCCGAGAGCGGCGTTCACCGTCAGCGATATCAAGAGGAACAGCGCCAGCACCAGCACCAGGCCGAACGACAGCATGCGGCTGCGGACCATGCTGTGCAGCCCGCTTTTCTGGTTCGCGGAGACTTCCCACAGTTCGTCCAGGCTGGCCTTCAGTTCCGCGAAGGCCGTGGTGGCACTGAATATCAGCACGAAAATCGAGATCAGCGCGGCGATCCAGCCCTTGCCCGATTCATGGGCGCTGGCCAGCACCGTCTGGATGACTTCCGCGCCGCGCTCGCCGGTCAGGTCGCGCAGCTGCGAGAACAGCTCCGAGCGCACCGCATCTTCGCCGAAAAACGCGCCCGCCACCGCGATCACCAGGATCAGCATGGGCGCCAGCGAAAACACCATGTACAGCGCCAGCGCCGCGCCCTTGCTGGACGCGCGATGGGTGGACCACTGTTTGGCCGAGTCCATCAACAGCCCGCCGATTTCGGACGGACGCAGGGCGCGCAACAGGGTCGGGGGCAAACGCATGGGACTCGGCTCGTTCTGGGAGAGCCTTCATTGTAGGGACGCATGCGCTGCGGCGAAACCCGCAGATTGTGCGCAAACGTGTTCTTTGGCGAGGCCGCGTTGCGGAAAAAGAAAAACCCCCGGGGCGAAGGACCGGGGGTTTTTCGGGATACTGCATTCCCCGGCCGGAGCCGGGGAGGCCTTGCAAGGATGGCGGGACTTAGAAGTCCATGCCGCCCATGCCGCCCATGCCGCCGGGCATGGCCGGAGCAGCGGGCTTGTCTTCGGCCAGTTCGACCACGGCAGCTTCGGCGGTCAGCAGCAGGCTGGCGACGGAAGCGGCGTTCTGCAGGGCGGTGCGGGTCACCTTGGTGGGATCCAGCACGCCTTGCTCGACCAGGTCGGTGTACTCGCCGGTCGCGGCGTTGTAGCCGTAGTTGCCCTTGCCGTTCAGCACGGTGTTGACGACCACGCTGGCTTCTTCGCCGGCGTTGGTGACGATGGTGCGCAGCGGCTCTTCCACAGCACGCAGGATCAGCTTGATGCCGGCGTTCTGGTCAGGCGTGTCGCCCTTCAGGTCAGCGATGGCTTGCTTGGCGCGCAGCAGAGCAACGCCGCCGCCAGCCACAACGCCTTCTTCCACTGCAGCGCGGGTGGCGTGCAGGGCGTCTTCGACGCGAGCCTTCTTTTCCTTCATTTCGACTTCGGTGGCAGCGCCAACGCGAATCACGGCAACGCCGCCGGCCAGCTTGGCCACGCGTTCTTGCAGCTTTTCACGGTCGTAGTCGGACGTGGCTTCTTCGATCTGGACGCGGATTTGCTTGACGCGAGCTTCGATCGACTTGCTGTCGCCAGCGCCGTCGATGATGGTCGTGTTTTCCTTGCCCACTTCGATGCGCTTAGCTTGGCCCAGTTCAGCCAGGCCGGCCTTTTCCAGCGACATGCCGGTTTCTTCGGAGATCACCGTGCCGCCCGTCAGGATGGCGATGTCTTCCAGCATGGCCTTGCGGCGGTCGCCGAAGCCAGGAGCCTTGACGGCGGTCGTCTTCAGGATGCCGCGGATGTTGTTCACAACCAGGGTGGCCAGGGCTTCGCCTTCGACGTCTTCAGCGATGATCAGCAGCGGACGGCTCGACTTGGCAACTTGTTCCAGCACGGGCAGCAGGTCGCGGATGTTGCTGATCTTCTTGTCGAAAATCAGGACAAACGGATCTTCCAGAGCGGCAACTTGCTTGTCCGGGTTGTTGATGAAGTAGGGCGACAGGTAGCCGCGGTCGAATTGCATGCCTTCGACGACGTCCAGCTCGTTTTCCAGCGACTTGCCGTCTTCGACGGTGATGACGCCTTCCTTGCCGACCTTGTCCATCGCGTCAGCGATGATCTGGCCGATGGAGGTGTCGCTGTTGGCGGAGATCGAGCCGACCTGGGCGATTTCCTTGCTGGTCGTGACCGGCTTGGATTGCTTCTTCAGTTCAGCGACGGCGGCGGCGACAGCCTTGTCGATGCCGCGCTTCAGGTCGATCGGGTTGAAACCGGCGGCAACGTACTTCAGGCCTTCCATGACGATGGCCTGGGCCAGCACGGTGGCGGTGGTGGTGCCGTCACCGGCGTTGTCGGAGGTCTTGGAGGCAACGTCCTTGACCAGCTGGGCGCCGATGTTCTCGAACTTGTCCTTCAGTTCGATTTCCTTGGCGACGGACACGCCGTCCTTGGTCACGGTCGGGGCGCCGAACGAGCGCTCCAGCACGACGTTGCGACCCTTGGGGCCCAGGGTGGTCTTGACAGCATTGGCGAGAACATTCACGCCGCGGACGATGCGCACGCGGGCGTCGTCACCGAACAGTACTTGCTTGGCAGCCATTTCTTAGCTTCCTTCGAAAATTCGTTTGAGGCGGGGTTTACTGGACCACGGCGAGGATTTCGTCCTCGCGGATGACGAGCAGCTCTTCGCCGTCAACCTTCACGGACTGGCCGGCGTACTTGCCGAACAGCACCTTGTCGCCAGCCTTCAGGTCGACCGGCAGGATCTTGCCGTCTTCGGTCTTCTTGCCGGGGCCGACGGCCACGACTTCACCCTGATCGGGCTTTTCAGCGGCGCTGTCGGGGATAACGATGCCCGATGCAGTCTTGCGCTCGTTTTCGAGGCGTTTGACGATCACGCGATCGCCCAGGGGACGCAAGGCCATGAGGAACTCCTGTTGCAAAAAAGAGAAGGAAATGATCGGTTAGGCCCGGGAACGCTTGTTAGCACTCACCGGTGTCGAGTGCTAATTATAGGGATGATGTTCTAGGGTTCAAGGGGGGAGGGCAGGGCTGTTACATATTTGCGGGTAGCTGTCGAATTTCATTGAGTTTGGAATTTCTGCCATTGAGTTTGGAACTCTTTGTGCCTCAAGAGCCAACACAGTTGTAGAAGTTCATTGAAGATGCAAGTTTGCTCAACGAACTTGAAACGTAACAAATGTGTAAAAGCCTGCCTGGAGCGGATCTTCGGCCGGTTGATGCAAGAAGGAGTTTGCAAACAAAGAAATTCAGGCCAAAAGGGCTTGCCCATGCCGAGAACTTTGGAAATCGCTAATGATGAAAACGCCTGCGCCCGAATCATCTAAGTTGAAGCAAATGACGAAAAATCCGTCTAAGTTGGTACGCGGGATGATGCGGCTGGCCTGTCTTCAGTGTTGATTTACCGAATACCCGGGCGGGGGCGAGACCGCCGGAGTTTCTAAGGACCGTGTTTCGACACCAAATTGGCGGCGGCGGGTCGACGCACTTGTGCCTGTTGGGCTACAAAAGCAGGGAGGTAGCTCATTTCTGATGCCCTGGGGCTACAAAATGACGACATTAGGTGACGTGGCGGATATGTTGAAGACTATCCGAAGGGACTGTGGTTTATCGCAAAGCGAACTCGCCGATCGCGCCGGTGTAGCACGCACGACAGTCACTCGCATGGAAACAGTCGCGCGGGGGGATATGAGCGTGATGGTCCTGGTTCGGCTACTTGCGGCCGCCGGCTACGACCTAAAAGTGGTGAAACGGGGGCATGGGCGAACCCTAGAAGACATTCTTGAGGAACAGCGACGTGGGCAGTAGGAGGTGTTGCTAGGTATGTGTGAATGCGCACTAAGGATCAAAAATGCGGTTGTGCTCCGATCGCGTGTTTCGTTCAAAGAAGCGATCTAACGATAGGGGGAGAAAAGACGCATTCCCTCCTTCGGAAGAGTCTGCTCCACGCGGTTCTCGGCATGTTCCACGAGAGACGCAACTTCCCTCTCTTTGTCCTCCTCGTTGTCGTTGACATAGTAGGCACGTAGCTCACCGCGCTTCTCTTTGATGTCGGTCCACCAGAATCGCTCTTGCTCATCGGGCGAAAGAAAGTTCTCAACTGCGAGCATGAGATCGAACAGTACGCCGTTCCACGACGGTGGGACGCTGCCACAAATTCGGGGCCCCGCTTTGAACTGCCAAGAGAAGCGTTCCATAAGCTCTTCCGCTGTCATCATGGGAGAGGTGCTCATACATGTTTCCGGAGTTGTGGTTAGAGTGAGGAGCGATGGCGCTGCGTGGCATTGCGTCAAGGCAACATGGCGATCAAATGGGGGAGCGACGGTGTCCTTCTCTCTCGCTGAGCATAACGGAACTTGTCGAAAGAGTGCGATATCAAGCCAGACTGCTAAGCAATTGCCGGAGGCGGAGTGACAGCTAGGTTTTTCCGGTGATCAGAGCTCGAAGGATGGGTGTTCTAGTCGACTGCATTCGACCCATTGCAGTCAATCAAAAATCTCCATCCCGGTATAGGGAAGCTCACGACATTGCGCCCCTCCGGACCAGCAGTAGGGCGCCGGGGGTGTGGACCTGGTGCAATTTGAGCAGTGACAATCCAAGCCGACATGGACCTTGACTGGGAATTCATCAGATCGTATCCGAAGCTGTGCGTAGCGGCGGAAGGAGGTGCAAGTCCTTCGCGCCGACCCGGTCAGGCTCCGCATTGCAGAAACAAAAAGGGAGCGATGCCTAAAGCCGATCCGCTCGGAACCTTCCTTGGCGTTCGTCGAGATAACGGCTCTGACTGGTTGCGGCCGGCCTGCTACTGCGCGATGGCCGACCGTGCCGGTGGAGAACATATAGTCAGTTGACTGTGAGCTTGTCCTCAACTGCTATCACGCTTGGTGCGCTCCATGCCGCCTGTTCGGCGGCGCGCCTTTCGGACCAGCTTCTCACCTTTCCAGTCAATGTGACTTTCCTTTCGCGCACGGCAACCTGAATATCATTTGCCTCCAATTCAGCGCTGCGCTTCAGCGCATTCTGAATGCGTTCTTTGACATCGCTGATCCGCACGTTGCCATCCAGCTTGATCAGGTTTGCGACTCCTTTTACCCCTGATAGGCGTCGAACGGCGCTTTCGGCGGCGGCCCTTTGGAAGTTCCAGCTGACCTCTCCGCTCAATGTTACCCACCCCTGTTGTACTTTAACCTGCACTTTGTTGTCGGGAATAGAGGAGTTCCATCCAATGCTATTGAGGGCGCGTTTAGCCAACTCGTCGTCTGAATTACCTTGCTCGTACTTCGTTCGGACTTCGATTTCCTGCGCGATCCCTTTGACCCCCTTCACGTGTGCCGTAATTTTCTCGGCGTCATATTTTTCGCTGAATGTACCGACATGACCGGTTAGCGTGACAACACCGTCGGATGCAGCCACGCCGATGCCGGTAGCATCGATGCGCGGGTCGAATTCCAACGCGTCCAGGACCTGATGGCGAAGATCTTCGTCTTTCATGATTAATCTCCAATCGGAAGAAAAGATAACTTGAAAAGTGCCGTGTTCCGTGTGGCGTGCCGTCTACTGTGAGGTTCTCTAAGTGATTGTCCCGTGTAAATGCCACGTCAAAATTGGCAACCGTTAAAGGAAGTTTCGGGTCCGCTTGCTATCGCCCATTTACTGTGACGCCCCATCCGGATGTGTGCCTCTACGCCTTCGCGTTCTGACGATGGTCCCGTCGGGAAGTTGGTAAATGCCTGTCCCAATTTGGTCGACGACCTGACCGTCTGGGAGGCAGCAGTAGAAGTACGTATCGGGCGTAGCCCGGTTCGAGCGAAACTGGCTGCGCCGTTCAATTCTGTATGTGCTGCCGTTCGGGGCAACGGCGATGACGGCGATAGGTTGTCTATGTTGGGATTGATCGTTCATGGAATTTTCCTCATGGAGGCGGGGGCTTCCCATCGCTGAAGCCCACTGTTTGGGCAAATGTCACGAAGTCGGTGTCGGGTAATTGAAGCGCGCGGGCGAGCCGGCTCTTGTCGACGGCGCCGCGAAACACCGTGGCCAATCCCGCCGACGCGCAGAATAGATAGACGTTCTGGCCGATGAACGCGGCATCGACCGAAGCATAGAGCTGGCGTTCGATGGCGGTGATATCGACCATTTTTTCGCCGCGAGCCACATACACTAGTTCCAGTGGAGCGCGGCCGACGAAATCCTGCTGCCCGGCCAGGGCGCGCAAATCACCTTTCATGTAGGGCGCCAACGCATGCGTCGGCGGGTCGTAAATGGATACGCCGGCGGATTGCAGCACAAACAGGTCCAGCACGATGCGATGCCGCCAGTATGGCGCAGTGCGCTCGCCGCTCTCGCGATTCACGCCGCAGGCGGCCCAGAGCAGATCGGAGAGTTGCTGCAATGGCAGGGGCGTTTCCGCGTAGCTCCGGATCGAGCGGCGCAACGTCAGAGCCTCCCGCAAGGTCATGCCGCCTTCGATTCCTGGCTTGGGCAGAAGAAATGGATCTGGACTGCGGGCGTCGACGGGTGCGTTGGCCGTGCATTCTTCGGCAGGGGATAGAGCTCTCATGATGCTGATCCCGGATTCCACGATGAAGAATTAGTATGCGCCAATGGGATCGCTCCTAATTGACGGAAGTCAATGCTGCGACGCCTCGTCGTCTTAAGCTGGGAACGGCGGGCTCTTCAACTGAGAGCGGCGAAGACCGATGCGCAACCCCACAGGCGCCTGGATTCATTCTCTGATCATTCCGGCCATGTATAGACGGATTCTCATATCTATCGACGGCAGTTCGACTTCCGAATCGGGGTTGAATGAGGCAGTACGCATGGCATTTATCCATGACGCGGTCATCCGGCTTATCTGTATCGTCGAAGCATTGCCATCGTCTTTGGGAATTGGCACCAATTGCCACTCCCCGGCGGCAATCCGGAGGCTGTCGCGTGAGCATGCCGCAGAGATGCTTCGGAATGCGGCAAAAAGGGTGCGCGCGAGTTGCATTCCCGTGGACAGCGCTCTCTTCGAGGCAGGCGAAAGATCGTTCGAGGAATGCCTGGCGGCCGAGGCACGGTCCTGGGGGGCAGATTTGATCGTGATTGGGGCGCACCGGTTGCACGACGTTCGCCGCATACCCATGAACTATCGGGCTCAGAACATATCGCGCGGCGTGGCCGTTCCCTTGTTGCTCGTACGCGAATCTGTGTCGAAAGCCGGTCAAGCATCAGTCGAAAGCTGGAGATAGGGTATGAACACCATGATCCAACGCAGGTGCATCGATGAACATTCGCTTCAAGAATCGGCAAGAGGCCGGAATGTTGCTGGCTCGGCAGTTGATGAGATATGCGGGCCGTCCGGATGTGATCGTGCTGGCGTTGCCGCGTGGCGGCGTGCCGGTAGGGTTTCAAGTTGCCGCCGCCTTGAATGCTCCGATCGATGTAGTCCTGGTGCGCAAGATCGGAATGCCCGGCTATCCTGAGTACGCCATAGGCGCGATCAGCAGCGATCAGTCTGTGTTTCAGGATGAGGCTATCGAGGCATATGGAGTTCCGCCAAGGGCTATCGAGCCTATCGTCATGCGCGAGCGCAAGGAGTTGGAGCGCCGTGAGTCGCTGTATCGGGCCGGGCGGCCGCCGTTGCAGTTGGGGGGCAAGGTTGTCATCCTGGTCGATGACGGCCTGGCGACGGGTTCGACCATGCGCGTGGCCCTGAAGTCCGTGCGCAAGAAGAAGCCGGCAAGGGTGGTGGTCGCGGCGCCGGTGGCCGCGGCCGAGGCCCGGCAAGAGCTGACGGGCGAGGCGGATGAAGTGATTTGCATCAGCACGCCATCGCCCTTCTATGGCGTGGGGCAATGGTACGAGGATTTCGAGCAGACCGAAGATGACGAGGTCATCCGTCTGTTGCAAGAGGCAGAACGCAACCATCCGCTGGCCGCATGGATGACCCTGCCTGCACCGCATAGCGATTGATGCCCCGTATCGGGGCCAAGGCAGATGTCATGGAAACGAAACCCGATGCGCATGCCTCCCCGCTTTCCTGGGTCATGGCGGCGGCGCGGCCGCTTACGGGAAGCATCGAGGACTATGACGTCCTTCTCGAAAGGATCGGAGCCGCGCGCTTCGTGCTGATCGGGGAAGCGAGCCACGGTACCCACGAGTTCTACGAAGAACGCGCCCGCATTACTCAACGCCTGATCGCCGAGAAGGGATTTTCCGCCGTCGCGGTCGAGGCCGATTGGCCCGATGCCTATCGTGTCAACCGGTACCTGCGCGGCCAGGGCGAAGACAAGTCCGGCGAACAGGCCTTGGCGGGCTTCAAGCGCTTCCCGACCTGGATGTGGCGGAACACCGAAGTCGTCCGGTTCATCGAGTGGCTGCGGCGCTACAACGAATCCCTGCCCTCCCGCTTGCCACCCGTCGGTTTCTATGGGCTGGATCTGTATAGCCTGTTTACGTCGATCTCGGAGGTGCTGCGGTACCTTGATAAAGTCGATCCGCAAGCCGCGCGCCAGGCTCGCGCGCGCTATGCCTGTTTCGACCATTTCGGCAGAAGCAGCGAGCGCTATGGATACTCGACAAGCTATGGCTTGTCGGCCTCATGCCAGGATGCCGTTATCGCGCAAATGCACGAACTCAACGCGCGCGCCGCCGAGTATGTGAAACGCGACGGCCGCGCGGCGAGCGATGAGCTGTTTTATGCGCAGCAGAATGCGCGCCTTGTCACGAACGCCGAGCAGTACTACCGCACCATGTTCGACCGGCGCGTGTCTTCCTGGAACTTGCGGGACCGGCACATGATGGAAACCCTGGACGCGCTCGCCCGGCACTTGCCTCGGACGGAGGACGGCATGCCGGCCAGGATCGTCGTCTGGGAACACAATTCCCATGTGGGCGATGCCCGCGCGACGGATGTCGGGTTGGCGGGCGAGTTGACGGTGGGACAGTTGGCGCGGGAGTCCTATGGCGATCAGGCGTTTCTGGTGGGAATGACGACCTATCAGGGAAGCGTGACGGCCGCGAGCGACTGGGACGCGCCGGCCGAGCGAAAGCGCGTGCTGCCGGCGCTTCCTGGCAGCCATGAAACCCTCTTTCACCAAACGGGCATCGGACGCTTCATGTTGGCCTTCAAGGGAGACAGGGACCTGGCGCAGGCGCTGTCCAGGCGCCGGCTGGAACGCGCCATCGGCGTCATCTACCGGCCGGAAACCGAACGGAGCAGCCATTACTTTTATGCTTGCCTGCCGCAGCAGTTTGACTGCGTGCTGCATTTTGACCAGACGCGGGCGGTAGAACCGCTCGAATGGGGCGATATCTGGAATCTGGATGAAGCTCCGGAAACTTTCCCTGCCGGGCTATAGCGATGTCGACCCGCGAAGCGAAGCGGAGTTGCAGTCGGGCGGCGAGACCGTTGCCACGGGGGGCTGACATGGGAGCGCGTCGAGTTGAACGCTGAGAGCCAGGCCGCCACGCTGGATTTCTTGACAAGTCCGCATGTCCACGGGGTGCCGGCGGGCGATATCGTCACGATACATACCCACATCTCCATCATTGTGCTTGCCGGAGCACGCGCCTACAAGCTGAAGAGGGCCGTGCGGTTTCCGTACATTGACCTGTCCACCGCGTCGCGGCGCCTGGCGGCATGCCAGCGGGAACTGGAACTGAACCGGCGCACCGCGCCTGAGTTGTATCTGGCGGTCCGGCGCATCATGCGGGACCGCGACGGGAATCTGGCCTTCGATGGCTCCGGAGAAATGATCGATGCCGTGGTGGAGATGCGGCGGTTTCCGGACGACGCCCTGCTGGAGAGCGTGGTGCAGCGCGGAATGATGACAGCAGCACTGGCTGAACGCGCCGCAGGCGTGATTGCCGGATTCCATGATCGTGCGCGAATAGTGCGCGGCGTGGATACGCCTGCGGCGCTGGCCGAGGTTCTGGCCGTGACCGAGAAGCTTCTCATCGGGTCAGGCGCATTGCCTGGCGGGAAGATCGAGGCGCTTTGCGCTGGGCTACGCAGCGAATTGAAGAAGCAGGCGCCGTTGCTGGCAAGGCGCGCGGCGGCTGGAAAGGTGCGGCATTGCCACGGGGATCTGCATTTGCGCAACATCTGCGTGATCGACGGGGCGCCGGTCTTGTTTGACTGCCTCGAGTTCGATGATGCGCTGGCCACTATCGATGTGCTTTATGACCTGGCCTTCCTGATCATGGATCTCTGGTCGCGGGGATTCCCGGGGTATGCCAACCTGGCGCTGAACCGTTATCTGGATGTGAGCGATGACGAAGGCGGAATGGTCCTGATGCCGTTGTTCATGGCCTTGAGGGCCGTCATCCGCGCCCACGTTCTGGCTGCTCAGGCTGCGGAGTCCGCCGGAGGGACGCGAGAGTCTCTGTTGGCTGAGACCCTGGGGTATCTCGATACGGGGCTTTCCTGCCTGGAGCGACGCAGAGGGAGGCTGGTCGCCATTGGCGGGCTCAGCGGATCGGGAAAATCGTCGTTGGCAGCGGCTATCGCGCACGCGCTTGGTCCCGCGCCGGGCGCCCGCGTATTGTCCAGCGACCGCATCCGCAAGCGCCTGTGCGGCGTGCCGGCGGAGTCGAAGCTGCCGGAGGAAGCCTATCGGGCTGATCTGTCCGAGCAGGTTTATGCGGAGCAGGCCGCGCGCGCGGAGCATCTGGCGCGAGACGGGTGCGCGGTGATCGCCGACGCCGTATTCGAGCGGGAGGACTGCCGCGAGCGCATTGAACAATGCGCGGCCCGCGCGATGGTTCCGTTTGGCGGCTTTTGGCTTGAAGCCCAGCCTGCCCAATTGTTCACCCGGGTCAGTCAGCGCACGAATGACCCTTCGGACGCCAATGAGCGCATTGTGCGTACACAATTGGACAGGCAACGCGATGTGAAGCGCTGGACGCATATTGATGCTGGCGGCCCCGCCGAAGAAACCGCGGCATTCGTGCTCCGTTTTCTTGACGGGTGAAGTCAGGCGCTCCGCCCCATGGTGGCTGCCAGCAAGGGGCGCAGTTCCTCGAGCGTTCGGGTATTCAAGACATCCTTTGCGCTTAGCCAGCCGCGCCGGGCTTGTCCTATTCCCCATGCCAGGTTGTCGTACTCCAAGGCGCTGTGGGCATCGGAATTTATGCTTACCAGCACACCTTCGCCGCGGGCGATCTGGCAGGCGGCGTCGTCCAAGTCCAGTCGCGCCGGATGCGCGTTCAATTCGAGGAAGCAACCCCGGTCGCGGGCCTTGGCGATCACCCGTGGCAGGTCGATGTCACACGCCGGCCTTTCGTTGATGAGGCGGCCCGTGGGATGCGCCAGGATGCTGAAATGGCGATGATCCATTGCCTTCAGCAGGCGTCGGGTCTGGCGCTCGCGGGGCAAGTCGAAACCATGATGGATCGCGCCGACTACCAGGTCCAGCCGGCCAAGAATGCTATCGGGCAGGTCGAGCGACCCATCATCGAGAATATCGACTTCCACGCCCTTGAGCAGCACGATGCCTTCCAGCCGGGAATTCAATCTGTCGATCTGGTCGATCTGGCGTGCCAACTGTCCGGCATTCAGGCCGTGCGCCAGCGCCAGGCGCTGGGAATGCTCGGTCACGGCCAGGTACTGCAGGCCATGGGCGCGCGCCGCGCTTGCCATGCGTTCAAGCGAGTCGATACCATCGCTGGCTTTGCTGTGTGTATGCAAGTCTCCGCGCAGGTCGGCCAATTGCACCAGGTTGGGGAGGCGATGTTTGCGGGCCGCCTCGATCTCGCCACGGTCTTCGCGCAACTCCGGTTCGATGAAGTCCAGGCCCAGGGCTTCGTACACCGATGTCTCGGTGGATCCCGCGATGCGTTTGCCGTCACGGAACAGGCCGTATTCATTGAGGTTCAAACCGGCGTCCTGCGCCAGCCGCCGCAGCGCGATGTTGTGCGCCTTCGATCCGGTGAAATACAGCCAGGCGGCGCCGAAGCTCGCCGATGCCACGGCGCGCAGGTCCACCTGCAGACCGTTTTCCAGGACCACGCTGGCTCGGGTGGACCCTTTGGATAGGACACGTGCGACGCCGTTGCCGGCGGCAAAGCGCTGCATCACCGGACTGCCGGCGCTGGCCGCCACCAGCAGATCCAGATCGCCCACTGTATCCCGCATGCGCCGCAGGCTGCCGGCCGCCTGCGCCTGGCTCACGCCGGGAACGGCCTTGAGCTCGGCCAGAAGCGCCTCGGCTACCTGGGCAGCCATCGGCAGCCTGAAGCGGCGGTCCTGCACAAAGTGCCGCTGTGCTGCTTCCAGGATCATTTTTTGCGTCTTTTCGCCGAAGCCGTGCACCGTGCATATCCGGCCTTCACGCGCGGCGGCGAGCAATTGCTCCAGCGTTTCAATGCCCAACTCGTCGTGCAGGGTACGCACCCGTTTGGGACCAAGGCCAGGAATTTCCAGCAGAAGGGTAATGCCTTGCGGCAATTCCCGGCGCAGGCGTTCCAACAGGGCGCATTTTCCGGACGCCGCCACTTCGGCGATCTTCCCTGCCAGGTCAGGGCCTATGCCCGGCAGCTCGTCGAGCTTGTCGCCGCGTTCCAGCATCGTCCGGACGTTTTGGCCGAGCTCGCTCAATGTGCGGGCCGCATTGCGATAGGCGCGGACCCTGAACGGATTGGCGCCCTGAAGTTCGAGCAGATCGGCGATTTCACTGAAAACGGCGGCGATGTCGGCATTGACGATAGACATGGCAGACCTTTCTTGCTTGTCATGGCAGGATCCTCGGGACCATTGCGATGCTGGGCGCTGTTTTCAGTCTAAGGCGTTGGAACGCCCCGTGATTGACGGGAGTCAACAATGCCATGCGCTGGCCGAAGCCCTCCGGAAACGCAGCGAAGGCGACAAATCCGCCGACAGCGTACCCACGGTCCGCAATGCCGGCGATGCCTGCACATCTGGGGCGGAGAGCGATTTCGCCTTGATAAAAGTCAAGAAGGATTGCCGCAAAGGGGCCAATATTTATTGACTCTGACTTGCTCCCAGCAGTTGAAGTCTTCTCGTAACAGACCTTTATCGCGTCGTCCCACCTAACCGGGGGCGCCGCGGTGTGTCGCTTTACAGGATGCCGGTGAATTTTCTATGTGCAAATAAATGAAAGGTTGGCTACGATATTCAGCGACTCCAGGGGCCCAATATGCAAGATTGGAATCGTCGGTTTGGAGCAGCCATTCGTCGCGGTTTAGAGCGAGTGGGCGCGGAGCATGAATGCTGTCGCGTCGCATTCGCGCGGATCGGACTTGCCCCCAATGCTGCGGCGGCGATTCAGGCTCAGGATGCATGGGTGTTGGAGTGTTGGAGATTCGCTAGTCTAGCCGCGTCGGCGCAACGCATAGAGGTAAATGAATTTCTGCTAAGGCTTGGCGCAGGGTCCGAACACGAGTTGTCTGAACTACTAAACCACTTCCAGGATGGCTCCAATTCTGGCAACAGATTAGCAGCTGTTTTTTTGGGGGATTGGACCGCTCAAGAACAAATGAAATAGGCGTGCGCAGTTCATACGGTGCGATCAAATAGAGCTAGGCACAGCACTGTATCTCGCCGATACGCCGCCCGCGGGGCATGAGCCGGAACTGTTACGCAACATCAGTACCGATACACCGGGCGTCCGTTTGAATCCGGATTGGATCGGTTGTCAGAGGGAACCAGCATGTTTAGCGACTTGGGCTAACCTTTCTACAGTGTCTTTGCGATGATTAGCGGCGTCGCGACTGCCTGGCTGAGCTGGCGCGTCGTAATGCACCAAGGGCTATCGCCTAAGACTATCTTCGAATTAGACTGCCTGAGTTTGCTTCTGGTGTCTAGGAAACCCGGGGCGATTCAGCTAGGCCGTACGGCGGACTGCAGGCGCCATCTGGGGCGGAACTCTCCCAGAAGAATGCAAGGGTAAGCAGGTTGCGATGTCGGTGTGGGGGGACGCTTCGCTGCACCGTAGCGTGGTGTTTCCTACGAGCGACGTGACTCGGGACTCTCCCGCCGTAGATTTTTGGTTTCTGCGATCCATCCGGCTTGCCAGGCTTCAAACTTAGACCTCCAGATTACCGGCGATTCTCCCGTATGGCCCGGCATTGCTTCTGGCTTAAGTAGTGGGCAATCCAACAACCTCGCTCCGTTTCGCGCGGCCTCTGCTCCCTGCTTTCGGAAATCATCGATCATCTCGCGACCATTCCAAAAGGTGGATAAGCGAATTGTAGAAACACCTACATGTGGATGCAATAGTGTATCGATACTAGGCCGCCTGGCGTGCAGCTATTTTGGTACGTGAGATGGCGCTGCCTTCTGAAGGGCACGTAATCGTGCTGCACGCGGCGACAAGCCCCCCCAGCCTCGAGGACTGGGGCGATTCAAACCGCCAATCGCCTAAATGCCCTGGTAATCCCCCCGCAAAAGCGATGAGGTCAGAAGTAGAATTTTCTCGTGGAGGAGTTCTACCGCCTGAAGAAGTCGAGATTTACGGATAGCCAGATCATTGAAGCCATCAAGCGCGTGGAGGCAGGTCTTGCCGTTCCAGAGCTGTGCCGAGAGTTGGGCATCAGCTCGGCTACGTTCTACAAGTGGCGTTGGAAGTATGGCGGCATGGACGTATCGCTGATGGCGCGCATGAAGGAGCTGGAGGCCGAGAACGCTCGGCTGCGCAAGATGTACGTCGAGGAGAAGCTCAAGGCCGAGATCGTGACGGAGGCGCTAGGAGAAAAGTGGTGAGGCCATCTCGCCGTGCAGGAACGCGGCGTATCGATTCGGATGGCCTGCGAGGCGTTCAGAGTCAGCCAGAATTGTTTTCGGTACGTCGCCAAGGCGGACGGTGAGAACGAGGAGATTGCCAACTGGCTGCTACGTCTGACGGACAACCATCGCAACTGGGGCTTTGGTCTGTGCTTCCTGTACCTACGCAATGTTTGAGGCTTCGGCTGGAACCATGGGAGTGTGTATCAGATCTATCGAGAGCTCGAACTGAACCTGCGGATCAAGCCGCGCAAACGGCTGGTTAGGCAGACGCCTGAGCCACTGACCGTGCCGACCAACGTGAACCAGGTCTGGTCGATGGACTTCATGCAAGACCAGCTTGCCGATGGGCGCAGCATTCGCGTATTCAACGTGATCGACGACTTCAACCGCGAGGCCCTGGGCATTGAGGTTGACTTCTCGCTGCCGTCCGAGCGCGTGATCCGCACGCTCAGCGGTTCGTGCTAAAAATTATCGAAGGGACACAGCCTGCCGTGGCTCAAAGAAGATAGGCCTCCGCCGCGTACTGGTGCATCATACGGTGGCTGTTGAAGTAGTTGGCGTTGCGCCCGATGGCGCCTTTCATTGCCGAAATCCACCCCTCGCGATCCTCATGCCATAACGGCAGGACGACGCGCTCAAGTTTGTCGTACAGAGCTGCGGCGTGGCTTTCATCATTTGTGTCCGTATTGTCTCCGATTGCCCAGCCGGTAACGCCTTCGATGCAGCCCTCCTGCCACCAACCATCAAGCACGCTCAAGTTTGGAACCCCATTGAATGCCGCCTTCATGCCACTCGTCCCTGAAGCCTCCAGTGGCGGTAGTGGTGTATTCAGCCACAGGTCAGAACCTGAAACCAGTGTAAGGGCGAGATCCATGTCATAGTCTGCCAGAAACGCGATGTCTATCGTGCCGGATAAGGCCGCAGCGTGCCGGTGTAATTGCTCCACGTCTTGTTTTCCTTCTGTATCGCGAGGATGCGCCTTGCCCGCACACACGATCTGGAAGGGATACTTAGCGGCGATGCTCTTCAATCGATCGACTTCGCGGAAAATGAGAGTGGTTCGCTTGTATGCAGTCATGCGGCGCGCAAAGCCTATGATCGGAAGATCCTGATTCATCGACGGACCACCCCGCTCCCGGATGGTGCGGAGCAAAGCTACCTTGGCCGCCAAATGGGCTGCCCACAGATCGGCTGACTTGATCTGGTCCGCGTGCATGAGACGCTCTGGACGCTGATCCCAATCCGGAATGTGGTGATTGTATAGACTGCGCATCGGCTCGCTGGTCCATGTGTAGGGATGTACGCCATTCGTAATGGCACGGATTTTGTAGGTGGGGAACATCCCTTGCGAGACTTCGGCATGCCTGCGCGCCACTCCGTTGACATAATCGGCTAGCGACAATGCCAGTTGGGTCATGTTCAGTTGATCCTTGCCTGCCAGTTGCTTCATTTCATCAAGGGAAAAATAGTCCTTGAGTACCTGGCTGACGAGCGGATATGGGAACCGGTCATGCCCGGCGTCAACAGGCGTATGGGTGGTGAATACGCATCGCACTCGTTCCCTGCTGCGCCGCAACTCTAGGCCCAGCAAGGCAGAATGACCTTCGTTCATATGAAAGCAGACCACGTGCATCGCGAGCGCCCGCAGCATACGTACTCCGCCAATTCCAAGGATCGCTTCCTGCTTTAGCCTGTAGGCTGCATCGCCGCCGTACAAACGATCAGTCAACGTCCGGTCTTCGATGCCGTTCTCCGGCAGATTGGTATCGAGCAGGATGACCGGCACGCTGGCGCCGCTACGGCTGGCCACCTGATAAAGCCATGCACCTATCCATACAGACCTCTCCTCAAGTTGGACCACGACCTTGGTCCCCAGCGCTGTTGCATACCGCTCCGGACTCCATGCATCGGGAGCTTCCTGTTGTTGCCCTGACGGCCCAAGAAGTTGCTTGAAGTAGCCCGCTCGGTTGGCCAACGTCACGCCGACTATCGGCAGGTTGAGATCCGCCGCCGAGCGCATGACATCCCCGGCAAGGATGCCGAGCCCGCCTGCATAAGTCGCCATTCCCTTTTTCAGAGCCATCTCCATTGAGAAGTACGCGACGGCTCTATCGGCGATGCGGCTAATCGATCGAAGCATGCATATCTCCCGAGTAGATCTCTCGGTGCTGTAGCCGCACTGGACATACTGTGAAATCGGTGTGGACCGAGTTACTCAGGGGGTTGGGTATGCATTTAGCCGCGTCGACGAAATAGCGCGCCAAGGGCGTATGCCGTGGCGGCTGCCACGGCGATAGCTACCCAAGGTTTCTCATGAACAAATCTCTGAGTCTGCTCGCCCGCCGCCTGAATCCGCGCTTCTGTGCTGCGCTCGAGTTCTCTTAACGTGGTTAGCGCACTGCGCGCTTTCGTCTTCAGCATCTCTGATTGCTCGTCCGCACTGTTTCCGAGGCGTTGAAGTATTCCTTCAACGTCCTGGCCGATGCTATTTTCAGTGAAATCAGCAGTCGTATTCGGGGTAGGCATTGATATCTCCTAAAGGGCGGAAAAAAGTGAGAAGGCCCCATATCAAGTTTCCCCGTTCACTTTGGCTCGATTGCATTCGAATGACTTGATCAAAGTCAATGAGCAGATCAATTTTCGATGGGATGTAGGCGCTACGTGGTGCTTCGGCGAGCACCGATGAGCAATAGACCATTTCAACCCAAATTTATTATCGTCGCGCGCGATTCGCCCGCGTCTTGTAGAGCGGTTTCGAAAGACGGATTGCGACCCAAAGCTGCCTGTGGCGACAGACCGAAATCAGCCATCAGAAGCGGGGAGGTTGGATTTCTTTTTCACTTGATAGAATTTGCCTCCAAAGTATCTACCAAACTAGGGGCGATTCGATGGCAAGAGTTTTGCTCGATGGATTGAGACTAGTTGATCCAGCTGTACAGGATCTGGGAACGCCGGGGATGACGCCAGTTCTTGCTATTGAGCGTGCGCTTGAGGTTCTCCTACGCCAGTGCTTTATGGAGACCTTTTCGGACATTCTCATCAAGCCGCCTTCTGTCAAAATTCACTCGATGTACTTCAAGCAGCGATTCGCCTCGCTCCCAGCGTTGCTGGGGACGAACCATGAGACCTGGTATCCAGAAATCACAGTCGCAACGAGGCCAGAGGACAGCTTTGACGATGTTGATCTTGCTTCGTCGAGCATGGATCTGGTGCCGATCATTTACGGTGGTGGCATTTCGCGAATCTTCCTGCTCAAAAAAAAAACAGCTGAAGCGCCAAATGAATCACGTGCTGAGGATCAATCACATCAAGCTCGGAAAAGAGGTGACTCAAGCCATATTGGACCGCCTCTCCCTGGACACTCCGCCTCAACCTCTGATAGCAAATTTTGATCAAGTAACTGGCTCGAGGGGGCATCGAGCAGTCTCATTCGATCACATGCTTACTGGTAAGCGATTCCTGTGCACATGCTCAATGCCCTATCACACCGCCTCTGCGACGCGATCTGATGCTGACGGTGTTTTCTTGACTCGTTATTTCGCTGAATGCGTATACAAGGAGGGTCTATGCCACCTCTGTGTGTCTCGTGTAGCACCTGAAGACGAGAGATATGGTGCGAGTGTTGAGACTAATTTCGAGTGCTACATCGACCAGGTTATGTTCGATCTTGGCGTGGACGAGAGGACCGCCAGAGCTGAAATTATGCACATCCTTGGCTTGAGTCGGTGGCAACGTGAGTCAGCTCTGTACGGTCTCATCAGAGAAATCTTTCCCGACAGTCAGGTACTTCGAGAAGCATCGCCAGAGTGGCTGGGAAGGATGCGTATCGACATCTATCTTCCAGAGCTTAGGCTCGCGATAGAGCACCAGGGAGAACAGCACTACCGACCCCTGTCTGTTTTTGGTGGAGAAGAAGCTCATCTTCGTGTCGTTGCGCGTGACGAGTTGAAGCGACGGCTGTGTATGGAAAATGGTGTCGAAGTGGTCGATTTTAGGTTCGACGCGCCGCTCACCCTACCTTCCGTAAGAAATCGACTTCGCAGGTATTGGGAGGCACCGAAATGGCCGGACGCAGAAGCATTGAGGCGGATTGGTCTCGCGCACAAAAGGTGATGAGTAGATTACTGAACGGCAGTCTGCCTGCTGATTGCCCACTTTTGGCCGCCAGGGGTCATTTCCCGAGATGCTTCTTGACGGCCTCGACGGAAACACCAGCTGCGTTGGCGGCCTCCTTCCACCGCTGCTCACTCACCCCCAATTCTTTAGTCCAGTAGCGTAGTTCGTGATCTTCGTTCACATTGATACGCGCGCGGTCCTGGCCGCCCCGGTTCGTTAGATCGTCTGACATGCGAATCCTCCTTGTAAGAACGTGTCTTTCAGCAAGTGCTGTTCCCAATCATTAATGAATAGAGGTGCTCGTGCACCATGGCGCTGCAGCGATGTGGGCACGCCAGTCGAATATCGACGTACTCGGGCATCCGAATTGCCGCGGTGTGCATGGTTGACAACTCAGAGGTGTTCGTAATGCTACGAGACGAGCTTCTTGCAAAAATGGTCGCCTACTGCTTATTGCAACCTTGACGATTGGGGGAGGGTGTTAACAGAGTTCGCCGATTGCATCGTGGCGGTCAAACCGAAAGTGCGCGAGGAAGAGTGTGACCGACTGGTTAGCGTTGGGGCGTCGGCTTGCCGGACCCTGGCACGGGTCGGAGGATTATCTGCAGGGAGATCTGCGCGGTGACTGAAATATGCACTCGCTTGGGCGGCCACTAATACGACCGCGCTGCGCTTTCGCCAGCCGCGTTCCCATGCCTGAACCTTTTCTCGCCATTTCGGAATGGTTTCGCCAGTGTGGGCAGGCATTTCGGTTGCCCGATAGTAAGTAAGGGCAATCCTACAAAGTAAAGCCGTCGCGAGCAGCTTGCGCTCCGAGCTTTTCGATGTCATCACGATGCATTGCCGTTCCTCCAAAAGAATGGTGGGCGGAAGGGCGATGGTGCGCGCTTTCGATAACGCTAGCAATAGTATTGCGGTACTAGCGTGGGCCTGCAAATGGGGCTTAGGCCAAGAGCTGCAACCAACTCGGCAAGCCTGTCGACGAGGCCGGTTTAATTTATCCAAATGGCCTCCGCGAAAGCCGGGACGATTCACTAGAACGGCAAGGGGCTTGACGGCGCGCGGCATGCTGACTACAAGCGCATCTGGGCCATCGCTGCCGGCCCGACGGGGAACGTTTCTTCAGTCGAAGATTGAACCTTGCCGCACCTCGATCAATGGATGACCGCCAAAGGACGGCGCCCTTGGTGTCTTTTCTCCTTGTCTTTCCCCTGAATCAATAGCGCCAGCGCACGGTCAAGGAACCAGTGTGTTCTCGATTGCCGCCGCCATATTGCCCGCTGTAGAAAAGGCCCAGCGCGGCGTTGGCGGACATGGCCACTTCGGCGCCCAGCTCGGCCAGCGCCGCGTTGCGCGCGATGGGTGTGCCGGACACGGTGAAGGCCTGACCGCCGTCGAACGCCAGGGTTGACTGAGGCGCCACGTCGCCGAAGGCGTGGCGCCAGCCCAGCGTGCCGTGCAAGCGGCCTTCGGCGCGGCCCAGCATGAAGGCCGTCTGGGCGCGCAGACCCAGCGTGGAACTGGTCTGCTTGTCGCTGCTACTTTGGCCGTGCAGCGCGGCTGAACCACCAGATTCCGAGAAGCTGCGCGAGCGCAGATTGCTCCAGGCAATGCCGGCGAATGGTTCGATGCTGGCGCGTTCGGACAGCGGCATCGCGTAACCCAGTTCGGTGAAGAGCTGGGCCGTGCTGGCACCGTAATCCGCGGTTAGCTTCTGCTCGATGCCGGACACGGTGGCATGGCGTTCGGTGCTGACGTCGTGCCAGGTGTAGGCCGCGCCGGCCAGCAGGTTGAGTTTGCCCGCGCCGGCTGCGAAGGATTTGCCTCCGTACACGCTGGCGCTGTAGCCGGACACGTCGGCTTGCGATGCGCGGCCATCGACGCGGATCTTGCTGTCTGTGTAGCCCAGCGCGCCTCCCAGGCGCCAGCCGTTGCCCACGGCGTGATCGACGCCCGCAAAGACGCCACCCGTATGCTGCCGGACCTGCGCCGTGTTGGCATCGCCTTGCAGCGTTTGCCAATTGCCCACCACTTCGGCCCAGGCAGGCTGCGCGTTGGATGAGGGCAGGGCGGAGGCGGGGAAGGTGCCGCCGGCCTGTGCCGTGGGCGCGCCCGCACGCATGCCGGCGTTCAGGTTGGCGCGCAGGTGCGACAGCGGCAGCGCGCGCGTCGCGGCGCTGGCCCCCATAAGGCTGGACGCCACGCTGGCGTGCGCTTCGCCAGAGAGGCTGTTGAAGACCGCGGGCGGCGCGCCTTCGGGCAAGGTCAGGACATACTCATGCAAGGGGTTGCCGGCGGGCAGGCTGTCGAGCGCATTGGCCACGGCGCGTTGATTGCTGCTTTGCGCCGCATCCGCGAAGGAGATCGGGCGTGGCGGCGTGGCGGGGTCGACAGGATTGACCGGCACCTGCTTGCGCTCCAGTTGCAGCGTGACGTTTTGCGCGGCATATTGCAGCGTGGGATCCAGATAGGCGTACTTGGACGATACGGTGTCGAACTGGCCATTGATGGCGCCCGCCGTCAGGATCGTGTATTGCCGCGTGCTGTCGAAACCGCCCTCGGGGCCGATATGAACGACAGAGCCGGCCAGATTGGCGGCGCCCGTGACAGCCACGCGCGCGCTGGCCGACGACGCGGGATCCGCCGCCACCTGGTAGATGGAGCCCGGCAGCAGGGTCAGGTCGCCCGCCACCGTCAGGACGCCGCCCAAGTTGCCTGGAGCCAGGATGGCGCCGCTGCGCAGGGTGGTGGACCCGACCTGGCCCGCGCCTTGCAGTTGCGCGCCGCTGGACACCGCCAGGGAGCCCCCCAGCGTGGCGGCCGACTCGATGTCCAACGTGCCTGCCTCGACCAGCAGGTTGCCGGTGTACGCGCTGCCGTTGCCAAAGACGCGCAAGGTGCCCGCGCCCGACTTGGTCAGTTCGCCATTGCCGGTGATGGTCCCGCCCAGGCCCAGGGTGCTGCCGGCGCTTACCGCGAGGCCGCTGGCGGCAGAGACCTTGACGGCGCGTGCGGTGTCGAAACTGGCCGTCGTGGTCAGCATGCCGCCGCTCAGCATCAGGCCGCCCGAGGCCGCGCCGAGGTTGGCGTCGCGCGACACGGACAGCGTGCCCTGGCGGATGTCGGTGCCGCCGGTGTAGGTGTTGTCCGCCGCCAGGACGAGCGTGCCGAAATCGGTCTTGGTCAGCGTGCTGTGGCCCTCGAGCGACGACGCGATGGTGCCGGTCATGCCCGCATCCGCGATCGATCCCGTCCCCACGCGGACGATGCTGACGCCGCCCGCTCCTTGCAGCGTGATCGAGTCGCCCTGGATGCGATAGCCATCTGTGGCGATCTGCAGGCCGCTCACGCCGATGGCACCCGCCGTGTCATCGACCGTCACGGTGCCGGCCTGCCCCTGGAACACGGCGTAGGTCGGGTTCGGCTTGAACACGCCATTGAGCGTGCCGTCCACGCTGGTCCAGTTGAGGGTGTCGGCGCGCCATGTGCCCCCGCCTCCATCGACGACGGCGTTGTCATGCAGCGCGGTGTTGCCGCCATCCCAGAAGCCCAGCGCGGCGCCGGCGGTCGAGGCCAGATTGACCTGGCCGGCAACGGCCGTCTGCACGGTCAGTGCATCGACGTCCACGCCCGCAGGGGCGCTGCCGATGACCAAGTTGTTGTTGGTCAAGCTGCCGGCATAGTCGAACAGGCGATAGACGCCCGCGCCAAAGCCGCCCTGGTCGGCGACGTTGAGGCTGCCGGCCAGGGTGAGATCGCCGCCCACACTGAAGAGGCCACCGCTTGGGGCGCTGCCCAGTGCGACATTGACCTGGCTGGCGTTGGTCAGCGACAAGTCGCCCGCAATGGTCAGCATCTGCCCTTGTGCGCCTTCCAGCACTCCGCCGGTCAGTGCGGCGTTGCCCGTGATGGTGCCCGCGCCCGCGATGGCACCGGTGCCGCTGGCGGCCGCATTACCGCGCAGCAGACCATCGATTTGCAGGCGTCCGCCCGTGACGCTGACCGAGCCGCCCAGCGCGTCGGCCACGCGCAGCGTGCCCGCCTCCACCTGGGTCTGGCCGGCGAATGCCTGGCTGTCGCCCAGCAATTGCAGCTTGCCCGCGCCGATCTTTACCAGGCTGCCCGTGCCCGTCAGTTGACCGGCGTAAGACGCGCCGGCGGCCTCTTCGAATACGACCGTGCCATTGTTCTGCAGATTGCCCCGGATGGCGCTGGCGTTGCCCGCCAGCGTGCCGGCCTCTACGCGCGTGTTGCCGTAGGTGTTGGCGCCGGACAGCGTCAGCGTGCCGGCACCTTGCTTTTGCAGGTCGGCCGCGCCGCTGATGTTGCCTTGCAGGCCCAGCGTGGTGCCCGCGTCGACATCGATGACGCCGTCCTGTAGCAGCGACACCGCGCGCGCGCTGTCGAAACTGGCGGTCGTGGCCAGCGTCCCGCCGTTGAGCGTGATGCTGCCGGCCGTCGCACCCAGATTGGCGTCGGCGGACACGGACAACGTGCCCTGGCGGACTTCGGTGCCGCCGGTATAGGTGTTGTTGCCGGTCAGCACCAGCGTGCCGAAGTCCGACTTCACCAGCGTGCTGGCGCCGCTCAGGCTGGAGGCGATGGTGCCGCGCATGCCGGCGCTCGCGGCCATGCCCGTGCCCACGCGGATAATGCTTTCGCCGCCCGCGCCCTGCAGCGCGATCGGGTCGCCCTCGATGCGATAGTCATCGGTGGCGATCTGCATGCCCGTCACGCCGATGGCGCCCGCGGTGTCATCCACCGTCACCGTGCCTCCAGCGCCCTGAAACACCGCAAAGTTCGGGTTGGGCTGGAACCGGCCGTTGATCGCGCCATCGCCATCCGTCCAGTTCATGCCATCGGCGCGCCATGCGCCAGTGCCGCCATCGATCAGGCCATTGTCGCGCTGCGCCGCGTTGGAGCCGTCCCAGAAGCTCAGCGTCGCGCCGGCGGTCGACAGCAGGTTGACCTGCCCGCCCACGGCGGTCTGAAGGCGCAGGTCGCTCGCGTCGATGCCGCTGGGCGTGGCGCCGACGCTCATGGTGTTGCCGGTCAGTGTGCCGCTATAGTCAAACAGCCGGTACACCCCCGCCCCGAAGCCGCCCTGGTCGGCAACGTTCAGCGTGCCGTTCAGGCCAAGGTCTCCAGCCACCTGAACGAGCGCGCCCGTCGAGGCCGCGCCCAGGCTGACGTTGACGCGGCTGGCGCCGTCCATTAGGAGGTTGCCGCCGATTGTGAGCGTCTGGCCTTGCGTGGCTTGCAGCACGCCGCCGGTCAGCGTGACGTTTTGGTTGATGCGGCCCGAGCCACTCAGTGTGCTGTTGTCCTGCACCGCGACGCTGCCGCCGATTGTGCCATTCGCCATCAGGGTGCCGCCCATCAGCACCCGGGTCAGGCCGGTGTAGGTGTTGATGCCCGACAGGGTCAGCGCGCCGGGCCCGGCCTTGTCCAGGCCGCCAGTGCCCGAGATCGTGCCCGCGAAGTTGCCCGTTTGTAGGGTCAGCGTATTGGCGCCCAGCGCAACCGTGCCCGAGCCCGAGAGCAATCCCAGGGCCCGGTTACCACCGGCGGACAGGTCGAGCGTGCCGCCCGCGTTCACCGTAACGCCTGCCGCCGGAGCCAGATTGCCTCCCGCGCCCAGCGCCAGGGTGCCGCCGCTGATCGCCACGCTGCCTCCGAAGGTATTGGCCCCCGACAGCGTCTGCGTGCCCGTGCCGGTTTTGATCAGCGAACCCGCGCCAGATATGATCCCCGAGAAGCTGTAGCTGGCGTTGCTGCCCAAGGTCAGCGTGCTGGCGCCAAGCTGGACGGCCCCATTGCCCTGGAGCGCGCCCAGGGTCTGGTTGCCTGCGGCGGACAGGTCCAGGGTGCTACCCATGGACAGAGAGACCGCCGGGGCGCTCAAGCTGCCCCCGGTGCCGATCGCCAGCGTGCCCGCCATGATGGAGACTGAGGTCCCGGTAGAGTTTGCGCCGGTCAGGGTCACGGTGCCGGTTCCAGACTTACCCAAGCCGCCGGCGCCGGAGATGTCTCCGGCATACGTGCCGTTCGTGTCTTGCCGGAACATCAGGTAGCCATTGTTGAGGATGTCACCCCGCACGCTTTGCGTGCCGGTATCCAGTGCCGAGCCGGACTGGATGGTGGTCAGGCCGGTGTACGTGTTGGCGCCATTCATGACGACCACGGCCGGCCCTGCTACGGTCAAGCCGCCCGAGCCCGAAATCGTGCCGTCCAGCAGTATGTCGTTGTTGCCCGCCAGGGTCAGGCCACCGGCGCCAAGCACAAAATCGTTGTCCAGGAGCAGGCCGCTGGCCGGGCCCGTGATGGTGCCGCCATTTGCCGTGATCTGCGCGCTGCCAAGCACGTCGTTGTTGGTGATATTGGCCAGGCCGCTGTTCAGGGTGACGGCGCTGCCCACCACGGCGGGGCCGGTCAGGTTCCAGGTGCCGCTATTGATTACCAGATTGTCGAAATTGACGTACATGTCCCCCGAGATTTCGGTCGGGGAGCCGCCCGCGCCGCTGCCCGTGCCGGCAGACGGCAACACCGATTGCAGCACCAGGGTGTTGTTTGCCCCCGCGCCGCCATCGACTCTGCCAGGCTGTGCGAAGACCAACCCTGGAATTGTGTCCACAGGCAGGTCCGCCATCGCCGTGCCCGATGCGCGCAACACCGTCGAACCCGAGACGGCAGTAAAAGTGTTGTTGCTTCCCTGGCCGAACGATATGCCCCCGACGATCGTGCCCGCATTGGCGACGCTGTGGCCCAGGCCGGACGTGGCGACCGCTTCCAGCGCGATGCGTCCGATGATGGTTCCTGAGGCCAGGTTCTCGAACATCACCTGGCCGCCGCCGTAGGCGGCGATCACCGGCATATCCGCGCGTGCCATGCCCAGTCCGGAGCGGGGGTCGCTACGGATCAAGCCTGCGTTACTCAGGCGGGTAGTGCCGCCCGCGCCGTTGTGCACGGCGATGGCCAGGCTGGACAGGTCGGGCAGGCTGGTTTCCCCCCCCACGACACCCCCAATCGTGCCCGTCGCGGTGTTGACGATGCTGAGGGTGTTGGCCGAACCATTGCCCATGGCCACCCCGGCCGCTACGACCGAAGAGGGGCCCAGGATGGTCGGGTCGATCCAGCCCGAGTTGGTCAGCGTGACGGTGCTGCCGGTCAGATTCATCGCCGTGCCGCCTGCGCCCGGTATAACGCCTACCGTCGCGCCTTGCTCCACCGTGACGGTGCCGTCGATAGCCAGTGCGTAGCCGGGAAACAGCGGATTGGCGGCGCCGGTGCACACGGCATTGCTGCCGACCAGCGAACAGGTGGCCTGAACCGCTGCGCTCAAGCTGGATAGCCCCATGGCCAGCGCCACGCTCAAGGCATAGCGCGGCGCGCGCGCGCTGACCCGCCCGCCCGACGACGAGCGTCCGCCGCGCGCTTGCACCGCCAATTCCGATGCCGCTTGCCAGACGCGCAGCTTGCGATTCCATACCAGCCGGTAAGTGTGATTCAAAACGGGGCTCTCCAGGGGCGATGGCGGCATTCCTGGGTGCACGGGCAGTGTGCCGGCGGCGAGCGCGGGCCCCAAAGCGCGCCTGCACAAGAGAGGCGCACCAAAGCTTCTGGAATGACGGCTGATGTGTGGGGTGAATCCGGGTCAATTAGTAACTTGTCTACGATGCCGTCGATCAAGAGAAAACGGGGAAATTTGCCGCCTATTTCGGCGATTTTGCCGGGCGACCTCCCCTGGCGCGGGCGGCCAGCACGCTGTTCCTGGGCACGGCGCCCCACCGTCTTGCGTCTGGCACCACGTTGCCGCTCTACGGCGATAATTGCGCTTTTCTGGCCGCGCCTGAGCGCCGTGGAGCTGTTTACGTGGGCAAGCATAACGATCCGGCTGTTCCCCCGCTGACGCTGTCGGCGGCGTTGCAGGCTGCGCACGCGCATTGGAATGCGGGCCAGGCGCCCCAAGCCGAGCAGCTTTGCCTGCGGATCCTCCAAGGTGCGCCAGACCAGCCCAACGCACGGCATCTGCTGGGGGTGATCGCGCATGCCTATGGGTTGGCCGACCTGGCCATTGCGCACCTGCGGGTGGCCTGCCGGCCCGCATCCGCGCCAGCCCTCTATTGCAGCAACCTGGCCGAAATGTGCCGTCAGCAAGGCCTGCTCGACGAAGCGGAAAGGGCGGCGCGGCGCTCCGTGGCGGTGGACCCGTATCTGGCCGAGGGGTGGAACAACCTGGGCATCATCCTTCAGGAAGCAGGCCAACTGGCCGCCAGCCTGCAATGCCTGCAACGCGTTGCCGCGCTGCTGCCGGAGAGCGCCGAAGCCCACAACAATCTGGGCAACACCTGCAAGCTCCTGGGCGACAACGCGCGGGCGCTGCGACACTACCAGCATGCACTGGCGCTGAACCCGCGCTACGTATTGGCGCTGTGCAACCTGTCGGCGCTTCTGCGCGACGAAGGCCAATATGAGGCGGCGTTGGCCGCGGTCCGGCGCGCCATCGACGTCGACCCGCTGATGCCCCAAGCCCACCAGATCCTCGCCAGCCTCGAAGCGACGTACGCGGCCACCCAGCAACCGGCGGCGCTGGCGCCCTTTCAGGCCGTGCACGCGCAGGCTCAGACCCTGTTGCTGGCCGGGCGCCACGCGGACGCCGACGCATTGCTGCAACAGGCGCTGGCGGACGGCACCGGTCCGATTGCGCTTTGGCGGCAACGGATCGCGGCCCTGCGCGCGCTGGGCAGGGACGATGAGGCGCGGGTCATCCTGGAAAGGGTAGTGGCGGCCACGCCAGGCGATGCGGGGGCCCGTTTCGATCTGGCCGAAGTGCTATTGCTGCAAGGCGAATTCGAGACCGGCTGGCGCGAATACCGCTTCCGCTATCAGATGCCGCATACCGTGATGCGGGGCCGCCCCATGCAGCAGCCGCGTTGGGAAGGGCAGGCCATCGCGGGCCAGACTTTGCTGATCCACGACGAACAGGGCTTTGGCGACACGTTCCAGTTCCTGCGGTTGGTGGCCCTGGCTCGCGCGCGCAGCGGGGCCCGGGTCATCCTGGAGGTCAACGCCGCCTGCCATGCGCTGGCCGCGCGCAGCGGCGGTTTCGACCTGATCATTCCCGCAGGCACCGTGCCGCCCGCATTCGATTGCCACTGCGAGCTGATGAGCCTGCCGCTGGCCCTGGGACTGCGCCTTCACGATCTGCCCGTCAGCATCGCCTATCTGCGCGCGGATCCGCAACGGGTAGCGCATTGGCGCGCGCGCCTGGCGGCGTTGCCCCGGCCCTGGATCGGGCTGGTGTGGGCCGGCCGGCCCAGCCATCCCAATGACGCGCAACGCTCCATGACGCTGGCCGATTTGGCGCCACTGGCGCGACCGGACATGAGCTTCATTAGCCTGCAAATGGGCCCGGCGGCCGCCGAAACCGGCTGGCCGCCTGCGGTCATGTCGCTGTTGCGGCTGCGCGAAGACATACGCGACTTCGACGACACCGCGGCAATCATTACGCTGCTAGATGTGCTGGTGACCGTGGACTCTTCGCCCGCTCATCTAGCCGGCGCGCTCGGATGCCCCGTATGGGTGCTGCTGCCATTTGCGCCGGACTGGCGCTGGCTGCGCGGCCGCGCCGATTCGCCTTGGTATCCAACTATGCGCCTTTTTCGCCAGCCAGCGCCGCGAGCCTGGGGGTCGGTATTGCGTCAGGTGTCCGCGTCGTTAGATGAACTGCGCACCAAGTACCGCAGATGATGCGGCTTCGCGCAGTTTTCTTCTGTGAATACTCCCCACGCGTATGTCATGGGAATATGGGAAACCGGGGCGACGCGGGATACGGTCAGGGGTATAAGCCGTTTATGGCCGGACGCCGGCTTTCTTCGATGCTCTCTACTGCCTGAGGCTGTGCGAAAGCGCGATTTACTGGCGAGATCGAGGGCCTCAACCCCTTGCCGAACTCAAGAGAATCGTTCCTGCGACGATCTGGGAGATCTAGATTGCAGGCGGCTTTGACCAGTACACGTTTTCAAATAACCTTCGCCCATAGCGGCCACTTAGGCGCGGCTTGCCAAAATCTGCATGTTTGATGGAAAAATATTAGTAATTCTCATTACTGAATTTTCAATCCGGAGCGCCTGATGTCCACTCCTCCCACTGCCGCATTAGCGATGCATACGCTTTACAGCGACAACCACCGCTCCGCGCGGTGATCCCCTCGATGTAGTCAGCGTAAGCGCCTGATAGGCCTGCCGCTCGGCCGATCGTGCCGCGATCTCGCCCGTGATCAAAGGAAGATCGTGCGCGGACCGGCAGAGCACGCCAACGTGGTCGCAACTTCCCGAGAGCGGAACAACGCCGGTGGTGGAGATAGCCTCGAAGGTAGGCTTGAAGCCGTATATGCCGCATGCACTGGCCGGGTGGCGCACGGACCCTCCGGTATCCGTACCCAGGGCAAAGTAGGCCATGCCAGCGGCCACCGCGACGGCTGACCCGCTGGAGGAACCACCCCGGGTGTCTCGCCGAGTCCCAGGGGTTGCGCGCGGGTGGCCAAGGCAGGTCCAGTGAAGGTCCGCCAGTGGCCAGTTCGTGCAGGCTGTTCTTGCCGATCAGGACCGCCGCAGCGGCACGCAGGGCCGAGAAAACGTCATTGTCTTTGTCAGCGACGACATCTTGCCGGGCACTCGAATGGCAGGTCGTCCGCCAAGTCGTCACATCAATATTGTCTTTGAGGGAGTAGGGTATGCCGGCCAGGTTCTTGGCCGCATCCCCATCCCGTTCATTCGTCGACGCGTGCTCGATAGCGAACATTTCGCACTTGCCATCAAAGCAGTTGCATCTACGCCCAAGTATTGCTCGAACAACATGATGATCAGCACGAAGGAAGGTTACGCGATCAACTTTGAGTGTGTGCCGGACGAAGCGTTTGCGATTCTCCTCGCCAAGCGCCATCGTTTCCTGCCAGGCAGCCGGTATCCGGCGGGGGATGATGACCGGAGACCATCCGGCCACTGCCGTCGCCATCGCCCGTCAGGCTGGCCCTGACACCAACGCTCCGCCGATGACCTGCCAAGAGCTGGCGAGCCTTGGCGACGCCGCCCTGCGGGAGAGCTTGTCCGCCACCCGGGTGTTCTGACGGCTGCAGCCCGCGCGGAAGCTACGCCTGGTACAAGCCTTTCGCGCGCGCGGCACCGAGGTGGCGCGCGAGGCGGCCGATCTGGTGTTGATGAACGACGACTTTGACTCCATCGTCACCGCGGTGCGCCATGGCCGTCGCGTGTTCGCCAAGCTGCGCAAGGCCATTGTGTCCGGGGTGGCAGTGCACGTGCCCATCGTGGGCCTGTCGCTGGTGCCGGTATTGCTGGGGTGGCCCATGCTGCTGATGCCGGTGCACATCCTATTTCTGCAGCTCATCATCGACCCCGCCTGCGCGATTGTATTTGAAGCCGAGCCGCTGGAGCGAATGCCATGACCGAGCCGCCGCGCCGCGCGGACGCCCGCCTTTTCGACCGCGCCATACTGACCCATGGCTTGTGGCAGGGGTGCGGCCTGCTGGTTCTACTGTTGGCCCTGTATGCCGGCGCGCGAGTGGTGGCAAATTCCGAAGACATGGCCCGCGCCATGGTGTTCACGGTACTGGTGCTTGCCAACCTGGGGCTCATTTACGCCAATCGCAACCTGACGGGCCCCTCCTGGCGCACGGGAGATGCCGGTAACCGCTATGCCGCCCGGATCAGCGCGGTCACCGTGCTGCTCCTGGCCCGCGTGCTGGGCATCTCTCCCGTGAGCCGCCTGTTTGTGTTCGAGCAGCCAACGCCGTGGATACTCCTGTCGGCAGCAGGGCTGACCGTGCTGGGCTTGCTGTGGCTCGAGGCAGTGAAATGGGCGCTAGGGCGCAAGTCAAGGCAAATCCGTTGTGGGGCCTCCCGTCCGGCGCCGCCGCGAAATTGAAGCCCACGTTCATCATCCGTTCAGGTTTCGGTGCTTATGCTTCTGGCCCGAACGCCGCAAGGCTAGATTGCAAAAACGGGAGCATGAACCATGACCGCCTTTCAGCCTCCGCCGGACGACCCGGAGGACGATGAACACAGCCCGGCCGAACGCGCCGCCGCCGCCGCCCGCAGCACCTGGGTGAGCGTGGGGGTGAACGTAGTGCTCGCCACCGCCCAGATCATCATCGGCATTTTCTCCAAGTCCCAGGGCCTGATCGCGGACGGTATTCATTCTTCTTCCGATCTGATCGCCGACTTCATCGTGCTGCTGGCCAACCGGCATGGCCAGAAAGAAGCCGACACGGACCACCCCTACGGCCATTATCGCTACGAGACCGCGGCATCCCTGGCGCTTGGCGTACTGTTGCTGGTGGTCGGCGGCGGCATGCTGTGGTCCGCCGTGACCAAGCTGGAGCAGCCCGACGCGATCCCGCAGGTCCACTTAATCGCGCTCTGGGTGGCCTGTGGCGCCCTGGTGATCAAAGAGGTCTTGTTCCGCTACATGCTGGCCGTGGCCAAGCGCGTGAAGTCCAGCATGCTGGTGGCCAACGCCTGGCACGCGCGCTCCGACGCGGCCTCGTCGCTGGTGGTGGGCCTGGGCATCATCGGCAACCTGCTGGGATACCCGATACTGGACCCGATCGCCGCGGCCATCGTGGGCTTCATGGTGGCCCGAATGGGCTGGAGCTTCGGCTGGGACGCCTTGCACGACCTGCTGGACCGTGCCATCGACGAAGGCGAAGCCGCGGCGATCCAGCGCACCCTGATGGACACCCCGGGTATTCAAGGCGTGCACGATCTGCGCACCCGAAAAATGGGGGATATGATCGTGGTCGACGCTCACCTGGAAATCTACGCCGGGCTGACTGTCGAGGAAGGCCACAAGATCGCCGTGCAAGCGCGCCAGCGCGTCATGCAGCGGCATCGTGTACTGAACGTGATGACCCATGTTGATCCCTGGAGACCTTCCGACGCGTCCACGCAGGGCGCCGAGGGCAGGGTGAATCTCGAACCAGGCTGTGCGTAGGGCGTTTTGACGACAAGGAAGAAACATGAAAATCAAGAACTCCGATACTCAGTACGCAGGCCTCGTGATCGCCATGCACTGGCTCATGCTCGTGGTGCTGGCACTAGTCTACGCCTGTATGGAATTGCGCGGGCTGGCCACCAAAGGCACTGATCTGTACAACAACATCAAGGCCCTGCATTTCTCGCTCGGGCTGTGTGTGATCGGGCTGGTGGTGCTGCGGCTGGTCATCCGGCTGGCTGCGGGTACTGCGCCAAGCGTGCGTCCGCCGATGCCAAGATGGCAGGACGTGCTTTCCCGGCTGATGCATTACGCGCTGTATGCGTTCATGATCGTCACGCCGATTCTGGGGTGGCTGACGCTCAGCGCCGGGGGCAAGCCCATTCCGTTGTTTGGCCTGGAGGTGCCGGCGCTGGTGAGCCCGGACAAGGCCTTGGCGGATCAGGTCAAGGAACTGCATGAGACCTTGGCTACGGTGGGGTATTTCCTGGTGGGGCTGCATGCCGCCGCGGCGCTGTTGCATCACTATGTGTTTCGGGACAACACGCTGGTGCGGATGCTGCCGGGGCGGCGTTGAGCTTTCTTGGGGCGGGTGCGCCAGGCGGGCGTGATCCAGGGCAGGGGAGCCTGCCCGCGAGATAGGGCTCAGGCTGAAAACCGCTTGAGAACCAACGACGCATTGACGCCACCGAAGCCAAATCCGTTGAGCATGGCATGCTCCATGGCATGAGCGCGCGCACTTCCAGCGATCAGGTCCAGGCCGTCTGCCAACGGATCTGGATGGTCCAGGTTGAGCACGTGTGGCGCAATCTGGTCACGCAAGGCCAATATAGTGAAAATCGCGGCGGCCGCGCCAGCGGCGCCAAGCATGTGGCCCATGGCGGATTTCGTGGCCGTGATGGAGGGACCAGAGCCTGCTCCAAACACTTGGCGTATGGCCGCCAGCTCTCCTCGGTCACCGACAAGCGTGGATGTTGCATGAGCATTCAGGTGTTGAATGTCATGGGGTTGCAACCGTGCCTGCCGCAACGCCGCGCGCATCGATCGGGCGGCGCCGGATCCATCTTCCGGCCCGGAAGTGACATGATAGGCATCGGCGGAAGTGCCGTAGCCCACGACTTCCGCCAGCGGCTTCGCACCGCGAGCCAACGCATGATCCAGCGCTTCCAGCACCACTAGTCCCGCGCCTTCGGCCATGACAAAGCCGTCTCGGGCCAGGTCAAACGGGCGGGAAGCCTTCGCGGGCTCGCCGTCGCAATGGGTCTTCACCGCCTTGGCCGCCGCAAAGCTGCCTAACGCCACTTTGTCGATGGTGGCTTCGCTGCCGCCGCAGAGCGCCATGTCGGCTTCGTCATTCCGAATCAGGCGTGCCGCGTCGCCAATGGCCTGAATGCTGGCGGCACAAGCCGTCACCGGTGCTCCCAACGGACCCTTTAGCTGGTGCCTGATCGACACCTGTCCCGCCGCCAGATTGGCCAGGAAAGCCGGCACGGTAAAAGGCGACAAGCGCTGCGGCCCCTTGCCATCCGTGGTTCGCACTGCTTCGACAATGGTGCTGAAACCGCCCACACCGGAGCCGATGATGGTCGCTGCGCGCTCCTGCTGCTCGGCGGTTGGATGGCGCCACTGTGCGTGTGCCAGGGCCTGATCCGCCGCGCCCAACGCAAATGCGATGAAGCGGTCCATGCGGCGTAGCTCTTTCGCCGGGATGACGACTTCGGGGCTCCACCCGGCTTGAGGATCTTCCTCCTGGCTTGGCACCCGGCCAGCGATGGAAACGCCGGTGCCTTCGCCAACCGCCGCATCCAAGGCGCGTATTCCGGACTGGCCTGCCAGCAAGCGTTGCCAGGCCAGCTCTACCTCGCATCCGAGAGGGGACACCAAGCCCAAACCGGTGATGACTACCCGACGTTCCATGCCGCACCTTCCGCAATTGAACCCAGCTCTTGCGACGGGCTGAGTGTAATTTTATTGATGATGATCGTAATCATAAATCAATTTTGATGAGGGGTATCATCTAACCCATGAAAGTCAGCAAAACACAGGCCGCCAAGAACCGCGAAGGAATCGTGGACGCCGCCGCACGCCTCTATCGAGAAAAGGGCCTGGATGGCGTGGGCCTGGCCGAGATCACCCGCGATGCAGGGTTGACCCATGGCGGGCTGTACCGGCACTTCGAGTCCCGGGATGCCCTCGCTCGCGAGGCATGCACGCGCGCGTTTGAGTGGACGATTACGCCGCAAGAGGGATCGGAGTTTCCAGAGGCGGATGGCGCATCTGCAGGCGGACTCCGCGCACTGGTATATGGCTATCTTTCCACGTTCCACCGCGATCACCCCGGAGAGGGGTGCCCCGTTGCGGCATTGGCGGCAGACGTTGCCAGGGCTGGGCCGGAAATGTCAGAGGTCTTTGCGCAGGGCGTGGAAAGCAACTTCCAACGCTTCATGAGTGAGCTCCAGGGAGATGACCCGGCCAGGCGCACGCAGGCAATCGCGACCCTCTGCAGCATGGTTGGCGCATTGACCCTCGCCCGCGCCACGGCGGCGGGCAACCCGGCGCTTTCCGAAGAAATCCTGGCAGCCGTGCGGGAGCAGATGGCAGGATAGGTCTATCCTGGCGGCCGCCCAGCCCCAACTCGCGCGAGCCAGCGCTATTCGAACCGGTTCAAAATCTCCAACTGCAGGCGCCGAGTTATAACAGGGCGGGAGGGGGAGGTTGCCGCACCCTCTAACTCAAGCTGTTGGCTGCAAAAGCCTGCGGCTCTGCAGAATTGATGTCAAGGTTGCTTATGCAGACGGCCACGGAAGTCCGCAGTCGGCCAGGATCAGTCAGCTCGAAGGGCTACTTCTGGCCGAAAGCGGACGGGGTTGCCTTCCTCAACCCACTGTAGTTCGGCGAACTCGTAAGTGAATCGTTGAAAGGCCGCGAGCAGTTTGGCTCGCATCGCGTACCTGCGCAACACAACCTGCCCTCGAGCACTGCCAATCTCGTTTTCAATGGGAACGTGCACCGTCCCGTGTTTCTTGCAACTGTAGAGTTGTGATCTCAACCGCGAAGTAGCCCGGATCAGGAGTAGAGATTCCCGACTCAGTATGGGTGTGGCTTTCTTAACCATCCGTGGGGCACAAAGGCAGGCTCTATCTGCGAGGATTCATTTCGATTCAGATTGGTAGATGGTCGGTGTCAAGGATGCCAGCGTCCTGGATGGCGCCGGGATCGCCCGGCGCCATCGCTCTGATCTCTCATGCGCAACAAAGGTCCGAGAGGATGGCAGCGAGCATGATCAGCGCGCAAGGAATCCGAATGTCAACTTGGCTGGGAGCGCTTCTTCTTGAATGCACGCCAAGTCATGGCGCGCTTGCCGGGCTCGTCCGTTTCGCCAGGCTTCAAGCGGTGAATCGCCTGATTGTGCGGCGCGGACTTGACGATTTGCGGATTGGAATAGGCTTCCTCAGAAATCTGGGCAAGAACTGCAATCCAGCGGTCCAGCGCCTCTTTGCCATACATCTCGCCCGCCTCCGGCGTGAATGGTTCGGGCAGCAGCCAGGGCTCGTGGCTGGTCCACATGGCGTCGATACCGAAATCGGTCATTCGATTCTGGACGTCATGAACGTCGACACCGGTGTCCTCCTTCATCTCTTCCAGGGTGTAGCGCGTCATTTCCAGTCTCGGTATCTTCGATTCAGAATGAGATCTGTTGACGCCGCGTATCGCGAGGAGTCCTTTCTCCATGTAATTGTTGGCCAGGACCGAGATGTCGGATGCTTGCGCTATTCCATCGGCGCCCATCGCACGGGCCCAGGCGTAGGCTTTCAGGATGACCTGCACGTTGCCCCAGAACTCACGGATCTTGCCGACGCTCTGAGGCCGATCATGATCGAGGTGATAGCGGCCACCTTCATGCGTCACCAGCGGCCTGGGAAGAAAGGGCGCCAACTCGGCGGTGCATCCATAGGCCCCGGTGGCCGGGCCGCCGACACCGCTTTTCGGTGCGCCGAACGTCTTATGCAGCATGAACATGCAGGCGTCGAAGCCGATTTCCCGGGCTCGAACCTTCGACATGGTGCCGTTGAAGTTGGCAGCGTCGTAGAAGGCAAGGCCACCGGCCTCGTGCACAATGCGGATCCATTCTTTTATCTCAGGGTTGTAGACACCCATGTCGTCGGGGTTGTTGACCATCAGGGCGGCGGTGCGGTTGGAAACTGCTGCTTTCAGCGCGTCGAGCGACGGATAGCCATTTTCATCCAGCATCAGCGTGATGACCTTGAATCCAGCTGCTGCCGCTGTCGCCGGATTGCAGGGGTGGGTCTGGATTGTCGTGATGATCTCGTCACGCTGTTCCAGTTCCCCGCGAGAGGCATGGTAGGCGCGCGTCACAGCGCAATGAGTGAATGCCGCCTCGGCGCCGCCACCTGCTTGAAATACGAACTGGTCCATGCCCGAAAGCTCGCGCAAGATCAGATCCATGTTGTGCACGATCTCCAACGCGCCTTGCATGGTGTCTTCATGCTGGAGTGGGTGTAGTTGAGTGAGCTCCGGGCGCCATGCCATCTGTTCATTGATTTGCGCGTTGTACTTCATCGTGCAGGTTCCGAATAGGCTGGTGCCCATCATGCCGAGCGTCTGCTGCGAGAGTCGGAGATAGTGGTACAAAACCTCTGGCTCGGACATTTCCGGAAGGGCAGGCTTGTCCAGACGACGAAGCGCGAACGGGATGAGGTCGTCAGCATCCCCGACCTGGTCCTGAATTTCACCTTCGATCGGCGGAAACAGCATTCCTCTACGTCCGGGGTGGCCCATTTCCATAATGACCGGCTCGTTCCAGACGGGAGCGTGGTATTCCTTCGGCTTGGTTTTCATTTCTTGGTTACCTCTTTCAGGGCGCCGACCAGGCGCTCAATGTCGGACAGGGTATGGATCTCGGTCACACTGAAGAGGGCGCTTTCGCCCAGTTCCGGAAAATCCGCCTGCAGGTCCTTGCCGCCGAAAATGCCCAATGTGCGAAGTGCCCGGTTGATTTGTGCGACGGTCTTTCCGGTACCGTCGACATTGACGATGAACTCTTTGAAGAAGCCCGATGGGAAATGGATGCGAATCCCTTCGATTTGGGAAAGACGCTGCGCGGCATAATGGGCGCGCTGGAGAATCAGTCTGCCGACCTCGACGAACCCCTCCGGACCCATCATCGCCATATAAGTGGTGGCGGCGATCGCCCACATGTAGACCGAATGTCCGGTCCAGTCGTTACCCTTGTCGCGAAGGCCATAGGATGACTGGTGGAAAAGTCCCAGGCCGAAGCCATATTCGCCCGGCTTCAAGGTCTCGGAAATGCTGATGAAAAGAGTGGGATACGCTTCGGCGTAGCGTGGTTCGTCGCGCGATGCGATAAAGCCGCCGAGACCGCCGCCCGCGTGCAGGTGAACGCCCAGCGGCTGGATGGTACCCACCACGATATCGGCGCCGTAGTCGGCCGGCGAGGCGAGCACGCCGAGCGAGATCGGATCGACACCGACGATTGTTTCAGCCCCTGCGGCGCGAGCGATAGCGGCAATGGCGGCCGCCTGAGGCTCGATCACTCCAAGATAGGAGGGCACCTCGAAATAAACGGCGGCGGTCTGGTGATTGACCGCGGCGCGCAGATCATCCAGGTCGATGGCGCCGGTGGTGGGGTCATAGTCGACGAGACGGATGGCAATATGGTTTGCCATCTCGGGGGGCTCACAATAGTTGCGGATGACCGAGAGCCGTTCGGGATCGATAGCGCGCACGACCACGATCTCACTGCGTGCCGTCAAACGCGCCGCCATCCTTATGGCGTGGCCTGCCGCGGTTCCCCAACTGCGTACGGGCAAGCCGACAAGGTCAAGGTTCAGGAGCTCGCCGAGTTGGCTGCAGAATTCAAACCACGCCTGGTTGCGGCCGTGATCGGAGCTAGGCTCTCCGAAGATGGAAGTCAGCCACTCGTTGCGGCGCACCACCTCATCGACGGCCGCAGGGACGTGATGCTGCCAGATGCCGGCCCCCAGGAAGCTCAGGTTCTGCTCGGTGGTCCGGTTCTTGGCGAGCGTTTCGACAACATGCCGTCGCAGTTCGCGTTCGGTGAGCGCCGGCGGCAAGGCGAGCGGTCGCGCCAGTCGATGGTCCGCAGGGATTTGCGCGAACAGTTCCTCGATGGTCTGGACGCCGACCGAGGCCAGCATTTCCTGCTGTATCGATGGCACTGAATTGGCCATGTAGGGATGAGCTGTGGATGGTCGCATCGGACGCTCCTTTCTTGTTGACGTTGGTAAGTGATCAGGCTGCGAGCCTGAGGCGGGTGCTGCGGCCGGGGCCGATCTCGACCCGGATATGGCCCGTGAGCAGGGTGTCGACGTCGTCGTCGCCGGTGTCTACGCGCAATGGAGCGCTGCCGAGCGCGATGAGCTTTTCAGTGCTGGCGATTACCGTGATCTGATCGCGGCCGACTCGACGGATGACCTTGGCGCTGATTTGTTGGTTGCCGCGTCCGAATACGCTGCCTTGGCCGCCCAGTACGCCGACGATGATGTGTGACGCGCGATGTTCCATCAGTCGCAACAGGGTCTGTTCGTCCAGGTCCTGGCCGACAGACGCGCCGTTCAACACGGCGTCGACGCCGAGTAAGGTGCTGGGCAAGCCTAACGCTTGCGAAACACGCCGGATGGTCGTGCCGGGCCCAAGGATGTAAAGCACGCCTGGCTGCATGCTGGCGGCAATTTGACGAGCGACCGCATCGAGCGTCGCGTCTTCGTCGGGGCCAGCGCCGGCTTTCGCGTTCTGAACCAGTCGACGTGCGTAAGGACTTTTTGCGTAGCCGAATAAACGCGCGGATACCCGGTCCTCTCGCATGGCTGCCTCGTCGAGGTCCATGACCTCGGCGTCGCGTAGCGATACGCCCGGATCCCCGCAAAGATAGAGCGCTGCCAGAAGGCCCGCGGTGCCAGGGCTGGTACCAAAGACGGCGGAATGCATTTTCACGCCGGCGGGGACACCCAGGAGGGGAACCCGATCGCCGACGGTTTCGATGATGTCGCGAGCGGTGCCATCGCCACCTACGAACAGGAGCAGCCCGATGCCTTGATCCACCATCGCCGCAGCAGCGGCTTGGGTGTCGGCGCTCGAGGAGGAGGTGCAGGTTTGAAACGGTAAGAGCAGCGGCGCAAGTCCGGCGCTTCGAACGGCGTCTTCACCCATGCTGCCGCGGACGGTCAGGACCCGCAGAGCGGAGCAGGCAAGTGCGGCTCGGCACAGTGCCTTGGTCGCTTTCGACCCGGCGAGCGGGGATGCTCCGCGGCGCAGAGCCTCCAAGAGAATAGCGCTTCCATCTGTCCCTTTTAGCCCAACGGTACCGCCCATGCCCGCGATCGGATTGACGATGAGTCCCATAAGCTGGGAGGGAACTTCGACGTGAACGGACTTCTCGAAATCGGCCATGCAACCTCCACTCTTGCAACAACTTGGGCTTTCACATACATTGTGAATGTGGAATTTTCATCGACATACATTATGTATGTCAAGTCAAATGCGTTATGTATGTGAAAAGGGGAGATGATGGGACGTCGTTCTGAGACCATGGCGGAAACGCGAGAGAAGCTGATCGCCGCGGCACGGAAAACGTTCGCCGCAAGGGGATTTGTCGACAGTCCGATGGAAGACATCACTGCGGAGGCGGGGCTGACCCGCGGGGCGCTCTACCATCAGTTCGGTGGCAAGAAGGGCTTGCTGGAGGCGGTGATCGAGAAAATCGATGCGGAGATGACGGAGCGCTTGTCCGTGATCTCAAGCCGGGCAACCTCGACGTGGGCGGCGCTGATAGACGAATTGGTGGCTTATGTTGCGATGGCGGCCGAACCGGAAATCCAGCGTATCGTCCTTCTGGACGGTCCTGCCGTACTTGGTGAGCCGTCTCAGTGGCCAACGCAAATTGCTTGTGTCCGGAACACGAGGAGACATATCGAGCGCCTCATCGAAGAAGGTGTTGTCCAGCCAGTTGATGCCGAGGCGACCGCTCGACTCGTGAGCGCTGCCGCGCTTGGCGCTTCCTTGTGGGTGGCGAACTCCGAGGATCCGCACGTGTCTTCGCGCAGGGTTTCGGAGAGTCTTCCCGTTCTCCTGTCCGGCCTCTTGGTCAGAGATCCGCAGGTGGGCGGACAGTAAGTCAATCGGAATGGTGCCCAAGCGGCGGGGCTTGCGATTTTGGACTCCAGGAGGCCATGATCGGCAGCCACGCTGATCACAAGAAGGTCTGCGCGCAGGCCAAGAGGTTCCTGGTCGGAAAGGGCATCAATTTCGAATACGCCGCCGCTGCCCGGCCAGAGCATTGCCATGAGGGTGGGCGCCACTACGGTCAATGGCTCCGGTCGAACTCTGCCCAGCCTGCATTCTTGGAACCGGTCGGCGAGCCGCCGGCAGGCAAGGCGACAAGGCACAGGCCTGCAACACGAGGAGGTCAACACCCCTAGTGCGCTGCGATATCAGCCATAATCAATTCAGCCCTGGCCCCGAGTGACGGCAGGAGTTCAGTTTTGGCTCCCACATAGACCGGTAGCGGGCGGGCCGTAGCGTACTCAGTGCGGAGTATCTCCATGACGACACCGGAAACGCCAGACGACGACTTGGTACGGACCCGCAGCCACAGGCCACGCGACCTGCCTCAGGGCTTTCGGGCTGGATTGATTACGGCCATCACGGTATTGCTGGGCTTTTCGCTGGGTTTCCTGCGCTACTGGGGCTTCGATGCGCCGGGCGATTGGAGCGCGCTGTCCGTGCTGCCGGGCGTGTGCTTGTTGCTCGCCAGCCTGCTGCAGGTAATAGCTCTTTACCGCGCCTTGCGTTTGGAGGATGAAGCCGAGAATGAATACCGCAAAACCGTGCGATGGTTCATCGCGTCGGCGGTGCTGCTGTTGCTGGGTCTGACAGCGGCGTTGTGGGAGGTGGCGTAGTCAAGAGAGGGATCGGAACGGGGCGCGACTAGTGCTGCCAATACGCTTGGCGGCAAACCTTGTAGTAAGAACGGGAGACTCGAATCGGAGTCATCCCGTTTCTTTTGTTCGGATTGAAGCTGTTCCGAAACGCCGCCCTTGCCGCCGGAGAATTAGGGTTATCCGGGATTCTTTAAGCCTAAACTTTTGTGAAGAATGAGCGGCAGACGCAGGACCGCCGCCGCATGAGGCATCGAGGCGGTTTTCCGTGGTGCGGCACGTGACGCACCGGGCGCGGGATCGCGGGGTGAGCCCCCAAAAGGAGAATCGCATGCTGTTGCGTAGACGTTGTCTGGCCGTGATGATGCTGGCGTTGACTGGCTGGGCGACGGGCAGCCATGCGCAAACGCCATCTCCGGCCTGGCCCGTCAAGCCCGTGCGCCTGGTCGTGGGGCTGGCGCCCGGAGGGCTGGTCGACGTGCTGGCGCGCACAGTGCAGCCGCACCTGGCCGAGGCCTTGAAGCAGACCGTTATCGTGGAGAATCGCGGCGGTGCGGGCGGCAACGTGGCGGGAGCCGAGGTGGTGCGCAATGGTGGAGACAACCATACCTTCCTGCTCAATCCATCGACGACCGAATCGGTCAACCCGCTGATGTTCGCCAGCATGCCGTTCGATCCGCAGCGGGACCTGCGGCCGGTAGCCTTGCTGGCCAACAGCCAGTTGTTCCTGTTTGTCCGGTCCTCGCTGGGCGTCGATACGCTCGAAGAGTTCGTGGCATACGCGCGCAAGCGGCCCGATCCTCTCAATTACGGTTCGGCCGGAAACGGCACGACGCCGCATCTGGCTGGCGAGCTGCTCAAGCAGGCCACTGGCATGCAGGCCACCCATGCGCCGTATCGCGGCGTGGCGCCAGCGATACAAGACCTGGCAGCGGGTCAGATCGACTTCGCGTTTGGACCCGCCACGGTCTTTCCCATGGTGCAAGCGGGCAAGCTGAAGGTACTGGCGGTGGCGAGCCGGCAACGCGCCGCCGTGGCGCCCGACATACGAACCTTTTCCGAGGTCGGCATCGACGGCGTTTTCGCGGACAGCCTGTTCGGCATGTATGCCGCCGCGGGCACCCGCGATGATGTGGTCGATCGCATGAACGCCGAAATCAACAAGGTGCTTGCGCGGCCGGAGATCCAGGCGCGCTTTCTCGATGCGGGCGCCGAGGCGCTACCGCTGAGCGTGGCCGACTATGCTGCGCGCGTGCAGGACGAAAAGAAATTGTTCGCCCCGCTGATGAAGTCGTTGGGGCTGAAGGAACAGTAGCTGGAACAACGATAAAGGCTCCGCGTCATCCTTCCTCGCGCGCCGCAATCTCCGCGGCGAGCTCGGCAAGCGATACCGCGCCCAGGCGTTGCAGCAAGGCATGCTCGCCTTCGCGCAGGGAATCCGCCACCAACTGGTTCGCTGCCCGTTCGACGGGGCAAGCAGGATTGTCGTCGGCTGGCCCGATGGCAAAGACCGTGCCGTGGGCGATGGCTTCATGGACGTCGCGCGCGGTGATGGTTTCCAGTCCCCTGGCCAGTACCCAGCCGCCGTTGCGCCCGCCCGTGGAGGTCACCATGCCGGCGGTGCGCAGCGCCGCCATGGATCGGCGCACCACCACCTCATTCGTATGCAGCATCTGGGCCAGCGTTCCAGAAGTGGTCGTGCCGCCGCGCAAATGCATGTGGATCAAGACGTGCAGCAGGCGGGCAAGACGGGTGTCATTGGCCATGGGATCGATTTACCGTAACTATAGGTGTTACGGTATTATAGCTGCACCGGATACTTCCTGAGAGCTTCCCCGATGATCGACCTTGAAACACGCGCTGTGACCGTCAACGGCATCACGCTCAATGTCACGGCCCAGGGCGTAGGCCCCCTCGTCTTGCTGTGCCACGGTTTCCCGGAGACCGCTTATGCCTGGCGCCACCAGCTTCCTGTCCTGGCCCGGGCGGGATTCCGCGCCGTGGCCCCGGATTTGCGCGGTTATGGCGCCAGCGACAGCCCGGCGGATGTGGCGGCGTTCACGACCTTGGATGTCATTGGCGATCTTGTCGCGCTTATCGAAAGCGAGGGGGCCGATGACGCGGTGGTCGTGGGGAGCGATTGGGGGGCCAGCATCGCATGGCAGGCAGCCCAACTGCGTCCGGACCGCTTTCGGGCCGTCGTCGCCCTGGGCGTTCCCATGATGCGCAGAGCGCCGGCTGCGCCCAGCCGCCTCTTCCCCAAGACCGAGTCCGCCGCGTTTTACACGCATTACTTCAACGAGCCGGGAATTGCTGAAGAGGAGTTCGAGCGCGACATCAGCGCAACCCTTCGCGCCATCTACTTCGCGGCATCGGGCGACGCCGGGCCGCGCGACGACCCCGCTACGCCCAATCCGTTTGGCATGGTAGCCGCTGGCCGTGGCCTGCTCGATTCGCTGCCGGTCCCCCAGACGTTGCCGGCCTGGCTAACTCCGTCGGATCTGGCTGCCTTTGTCCAAAGCTACACCGCCAGCGGGTTTCGTGGCGGCCTTAACTATTACCGGAATCTGGACCGCAATTGGGCGCTGCAGGGGGCCTTCGAGGGAAAGACGGTGGATGTGCCTGCGCTTTATCTCGTAGGGGAAAGGGATACTGGCCTGGCGATTCCCGGCATGGACCAGATCATCGCGGCCATGCCGGCCCTCGTTCCCCAACTGCGCGCTGCTGAAGTCATTTCCGGTGCGGGGCATTGGTTGCAACAGGAAGCCCCCGAGGCAGTCAACAAGGCGCTCGTCGATTTCCTGAGGAGTCTTTGACGGGCGCGAAGGACCCGGCATTAGGACCATCGCTTCGCGCTTCGCCAAGCTTGTACATGGATGTTCATCCACCGACATGCCGAGGTTTTTCACCCAGCCGGCCGCGTAACCCCCACAAGCCAGCCAGCGCCAGCAAGGCGAAACCCGCACCGGCCAGGAACGTGGCTTGCGGACCGCCCATGTCCCACAGCGCTCCGGCAAGGACGCTCGCCACGAGCACGGTAACGCCTGTGATCAGGTTGAAGACGCCGAACGCGGTGCCGCGCAGCTCTGGCGGCGCGACATCGGCGACCAGTGTCGTCAGCAGGCCCTGGGTGAAGCCCATGTGCAAGCCCCAGAGCGCGACGCCGGCAGCGACCCCGGCGATGCCGCTCGACCAGGCCAGGACCAGATCTGCCAGCACCAGCACAGCCAGGCCGATGGCGAGTACCGTGGGCCGGTTCATGTGATCGGACAGGATTCCCACCGGATAGGCTGAGATTGAGTACACAAGGCTCATGATCACCAGTACCAGCGGGACCAGTGTCAGCGATACCCCGGCCGATTGCGCCCGCAGGATGAGAAAGGCTTCGCTGAAGCGCGCGAGCGTGAACACCGCCGCCACGGCGACCACATACCAGAAGCCCGCGCCCAAGCGGCGCAGCTCGTCGGGGTGTAGCGGCATTCGCACCTGCCGGAGCGCCGGGGAGCGTTCAGGCTCGCTCACCCCGACTACGATCAGCGCCACCGACAGGAAGGCCGGCACAACGGCAACCCAGAACACGGCTTGGAAGTGGTCCGCTGTCAGCCACATGAGACCGATGGCCAGCAGCGGTCCCAGGAAGGCGCCGACGGTATCCAGCGACTGCCGCAGGCCGAAGCTGGCGCCGCGCAAGCGGGGGGGAGACAGGTCGGCGACGAGCGCGTCGCGCGGCGCGCCTCGGATACCCTTGCCGACCCGGTCGATGAAGCGCGCCGCGAACAGCCATTCAACGGACGAAGCCAGAGGGAAGACCGGCTTGGTCAAGGCCGCCAGCCCGTAACCGATCGCCGCCAGGAGCTTGCGCTTGCCGAGCCAGTCGCTAAGCGCCCCGGAAAAGATCTTGGTAACGGACGCCGTCGCCTCGGCGATCCCCTCGAGCACGCCGACCGTCAGCACGGAGGTGCCCAGCACGGTGACGAGATAGGCCGGCAGCAGCGCATGAATCATCTCCGAGGAGATATCCATCAGCAGACTGACGCACCCCAGCGCCCACACCCCGGGCGGGATCTCCCGCCAAGGCGTCCGTTTCCTGCCGCCCGTACCGTCCGACGCGTCTTGTGTATTCGTCTTCGATCTCATGGCGTTTCACCCTGGCGCCGGACGCACGCTGCGCGTTGCCCTTCGGGTACTGCTCCGCGGCTCCCGGCCGGCGCATCATCTGGCGGGGAGGCCCAGCCATCCGTTCATTCCCACATAGATGCCTACGGCGATGATCAGCAGGCTGGAGAGATAAGGAGCTCGCCGGGCCACAGCGCTGAACCATGGCGCGCGCTTGTTGACCTGGCGCACGCTCAGCGCCGCGACGGCTCCAACCGTCACCAGCGTGACGGCCAGTCCGATCGAGAAGCACAGCACCAGCACGGCACCCAGTGTGAACTCCTTTAGCTGCAGGCACAACAAGAGCACGGTGATCGCCGCCGGGCAGGGGATCAGTCCGCCGGTCAGACCAAACAGGGCGATCTGCCAGTTGGTCACGTTCCGGTTCGTGAAGCGCCGGCGGATGTCATTGGCATGCGCGAGCTGGTGTGCATCCTGGTATCCCTCGCCTGCGACCTCCAGGCCTCGCAGCTCTTCGTGGAGGTGATCATGCCGGTGCTCATCCGGCTCCATGAACGCGATGTCATAGCTGTGGACATGCCCGCCGTGACCCAGGGTCAGGCGGGCCATGAACTCGTGCGGTTCGGGAATGTCTTCAACCGACTCCAGATAGCCGTCCTTCTGCGCGAAACGGAACGCCTGGCGCGCACCGTCGACCCTCTCTGTCGTCACGGAAACGTCCTGCGCTTGCCAGTTCCCGCCCCGCAGGCTGGTGAGTCTCCAGCGCGGCGCAACGCCGTTCTCGAACACCTCCAGCGCGACCAGACCGTGTCCGGTATCGATCTCGTGCCGCTCCGCGCCATGGGAATGGGCCTCATGCCCGTGGCTGTGATCATGGTCATGGTCATGGTGATGATGGGCGTGGCCCGCGCCATGCTGATCGCGCCAGGTCCGCCAGAACATCCAGGCCGCGATCAGCACGATGATGACCCCGGACGCCAGTTGAAAATAAGGCTCCAGCTCTTCCGCGTCGACCCCGCGCCAGAGATACATTCCTCCCAGACCGATCCCCCACACGATAAAGGTGTGCGAAATGGTCGCGGTGATGCCCAGCAGCACCGCCTGCCACACCGATCCCCGGATCGCGACGATGAATGCCGCCATCATTGTCTTGGAATGGCCGGGCTCCAGCCCGTGCAGAGCGCCCAGCAGAATGGCGCTGGGAATAAACAGCCAGGCGTGCGACGCGCCCTGGGCGATCAGATCGGAAAAAGACAACATGGATAGCGCGCTTAGAGATACTTGGTGATTTCTTTGAATTCGTCGATCGTGCGCTGCCTGTCCTCGTTCAGCTCTCCCACCGCATCCTGCAGGCAGTGGTCGATATGGTCCTGAATGAGGATCTTCTTGGCTTGGGAAATGGCACGCTCGACCGCGTACAGCTGTTGAGCCAACTCAAGGCAGGGACGGTGTTCTTCCATCATCGACAGAATGCTGCGCAAATGCCCTTCGGCCCGCTTGAGGCGTTTGGCCACGGCGTCGTGATGATGATGAGGATCGGGTCTGTTCATGCATGGATCATATCCCCCCCGGGGGGATGTTGTGGAAGAAACCACGAAGCTAATCGGGGAAATCAAAAAACTGCCGTAGCGATCTCTACATGATTGCAGCGATCACGACGTTTTCTTACTCTGCTCTCCATGGACTCCTCGCTCACACCCTCCTGGCTTCTGCTGATCGTCAGCCTGCCCACCGGCGGAGCCACGGCGCGCATGCGCATCTGGCGCAAGCTCAAGATCCTGGGCTGCGCCGCCTTACGCGATGGAGCCTATCTACTGCCGGCGCACGCTGGGCAGGCGTCCCAATTGGCCGATTTGGCCGCAGAAACGAACGAGGAAGGCGGCCAGGCTTGGCTGCTGCGGGTCCAGCCCCAGGACAAGGACGAATCCGCCGCGTTCCAGGCCCTGTTCGATCGCTCGGCCGACTACGATGGCTGGCTCGCGGAGCTGGCCCAGGCGCGTCAGACGCTGGACGCTTTGAACGTGGCGGAACTGAACCGCCTGCTGCGCCGTTTCGAGCGCAGCTACCAGGCGTTGCGCCAGATCGATTTCTTCCCGTCTGAAACATCGCTGCGCGCTCAGACACAGCAGCGCGATTTCGCCAATGCCATCGAATCCCTGCAATCGCCTGGCGAACCCCGCGCCGCCGAAGGCGGCATCGCGCGCCGCGATCCCATGCGCCATCAAGGTCGACTCTGGGCGACCCGGCGCCATATCTGGGTCGACCGGGTCGCCTGTGCGTGGCTGATCCAGCGCTTCATTGATCCGTCCGCGCGCTTTCTATGGCTGGAGAACCCGGCGGAGTGCCCCGCCGATGCCCTGGGCTTTGATTTTGACGGCGCCACCTTCACGCACGTGGGCGACAGGGTGTCGTTCGAGGTTCTGCTCGCCAGCTTTGGCCTGGAAGAAAACCGTGGCCTCGCCCGCCTCGCAGCACTGGTGCACGCGCTTGACGTGGGCGGCGCCGCGCCTCCAGAGGCCGCCGGCTTCGAAGCCATGCTGGCTGGCGCGCGCAAACGCTGGTCCGATGACGATACGTTGCTGGCCGAAGCCGGCGCAATGCTGGATTCGCTGTACGCCCATTTTTCCGGCGGCCGCAAAGCCTGAGCTTTCTGAACTATCTGTCTTCAAGGCGCCTGCCATGACGACTTCGATCCAAGACCCTACCGCGCAAAACGCCGTTGCCCCGCCGCGTTACGCCCTCTGGCAACTGCTCTGGTATTTCGTCCGCCTGGGCTCGCTGGGCTTTGGCGGCCCGGTCGCGTTGGCAGGCTACATGCACCGCGACCTGGTGGAAAGACGGGGCTGGATCGGGGAGGCTGACTACAAGGAGGGCCTGGCCCTGGCTCAACTTGCGCCCGGTCCGCTGGCCGCGCAACTCGCCATCTACCTTGGCTACGTGCATTACCGCGTCCTCGGCGCCACGCTGGTGGGCATCGCGTTCGTACTTCCGTCCTTCCTGATGGTCGTCGCCCTGGGCTGGGCCTATGTGCGCTTCGGCGGGCTGGTCTGGATGCAGGCCGTGTTCTACGGCGTGGGCGCGGCCGTGATTGGCATCATTGCCATCAGCGGCTATAAGCTCACCACCAAGAATGTCGGCAAGGACAAGCTGCTGTGGGCGATCTACCTGACGCTCGCCGCCGTTACCGTCATCACGGAGTCGGAAGTCGCTTGGCTGTTCCTGGTGGCTGGCGTCATCAACTGGCTCCGGCGCGCGCCGCCCCTATGGCTGAAATCCGGCAATCTGCCGGCGCTTGCCGCCGTATCGCTACCCGCGGCCGGCAGTCCGCTGGCCGCCATCGACTGGCCGCTATTGACGCAGATCGCTATCTTCTTCGCCAAGGCCGGCGCGTTTGTCTTTGGCTCGGGCCTGGCTATCGTGCCCTTTCTGTACGGCAGCGTCGTCACCCAGTTCCATTGGCTGAACGATGGTCAGTTCGTCGACGCCGTGGCGGTGGCGATGATCACGCCCGGGCCCGTGGTCATCACGGTTGGTTTCATCGGCTATCTGGTGGCCGGTCTGCCCGGCGCCAGCGTGGCGGCGGCGGCAACCTTTCTGCCCTGCTATCTCTTTACTATTCTGCCGGCGCCGTACTTCAAGAAGTACGGCAAGCTGCCCGCCATCATTGCCTTCGTCAATGGCGTCACGGCCGCGGCGGTGGGCGCCATCGCCGGCGCCGTCATCGTGATTGCGCGGCGCTCGATCGTCGATGCGCCCACCCTGGCGTTGGCCGTCATCACCATCGGGCTGTTGCTGCGGTTCAAGAAGTTGCCCGAACCGGCCATCGTCGCAGGCGCCGCGCTCATTGGCCTGGTCGTCTATCCGCTGATGCACTAGGCCTTCCTTCAAGGAGCCCATCATGCAATGGATCACCCGAGAACGCCCCAAGATCGACCGCATCGCGTGTCCGTGGCTGATCGCCCGCTTCATCGATGCGGCGCCCGAGTTTCTCTACGTACCGCCAGGGGACGTGTTGCGCGTGGCCCGGGAAACGGGAGCGATTCCCTACGACATTCCCGGCGTCGAACTGACGCATGTGGGCGACCTATGCAGCTTCGACGCATTTCTTGAGAAGTTCCAGTTGGCGGGAAACCCGGCACTGCATCGGTTGGCCAGGATTGTTCGGGGCGCCGACACCTCGAGGCTGGACTTGACCTCGGAATCAGGCGGGTTGTACGCCCTGTCGCTGGGGCTGTCGCACCTGTTTACCGACGACCACGCCATGCTCGGCCATGGAATGGTCATGTACGACGCCCTTTATGCATGGTGCCAGGCGTGTCAGGCAGAGACGCATGGATGGCCACCCGTGATGCAGGCGTATCCATCGAATGGCTTGCAGACCACAAAGTAGGGCCGGACACCTCCGGCACTGCGCCAACCAGTCCAGGTCTGTAACAAATGGGTGGATCGAGGCCGCGTGTGGGGCGTGGCGGAATTCCGCCCATTGCGGGCCAAAAGCGGCTCGACGGATGCATCTCGCCCTGCGCGGCCGCCGCTGCCAGCTAAAATCCCGCAGCGCATAGACGGCCGTCAGGGATGGCCAACCTCGATGCGTTGCGGTTGCTCCGTCGCTTCGTGCGGCCGCCGCGGCTCACATTCAAAGCACAAATGAAAAATACATTGATGGCCACGCACCTGCGCCTGCTCGGCATGGCAGCGCTCTGGGGCGCGTCGTGGTCCTGGGGCAAGGTCGTCGCCCAGTCCATGGCGCCACTGGCCGCGGCCAGCCTGCGGTTCCTGTTTGCCAGCGTGGTCTTGGTCCTGTGGATGCATCGCGCCTCGGCGCTGCGCGGCCTGAAGTCCCTGACGCGCAACCAATGGCTCGGCCTGGCCGCCGCCGCGTTGGCGGGCGTCTTTGGCTACTCCAGCTTCTTCATGTTGAGCCTGCAGCTGGTGCCGGCCGGCAAGGCCGCGATCGTGGTGACGCTGAACCCCGGCGCGACGCTGTTGCTGGCGGCGATCCTGTTCCGCGAACATCTCAACCCCGCCATCCTGGCCGGCATGGTCCTGTCGGCCATTGGTGCGTACATCGCCATCGGCGGCGGGGTTTCACAAGCCGCTGCCGGCTCCGGCGTAGGCATCGGCGAACTGCTGCTGCTCGGTTGCGTGGCCTGCTGGGTGGCCTACACCCTGATCGGCCGGCTGGTGCTCAAAGGCGTGGACGCCCTGACCACCACCACGGTGACCACCGTGATCGGCGCGCTGATGCTGCTGCTCACCAGCCTGATCGTGGAAGGCGTTCCCGCCTGGCAGAAGCTGGGACAGGCGCCGGCCAGCGCCTGGGGCAGCCTGCTGGCTTTGGCGTTCGGGGCGACCGCGATCGCCTACGCCTGGTACTTCGAAGGCGTGAAGGCGCTGGGCGCGGGCGCGGCCTCGGGCTACATCACGCTGGTGCCCGTGTTCGGCGTGCTCTTCTCCAGCCTTTGGCTGGGTGAAGCCACGCCCGCGAATCTGTTCATCGGTGCCGCTCTTGCGATCTCGGGCATGGCGATCATGCACGTCGGCCGGCGTCGCGCCGAGGCGCGACAGCGCCGATAGGCGGACCTTCCATGCAGCCCTATACCCACGACAACATGCCGGCCCAGGAGACTTGGCTGGACTGCGCGACCGCCGACGGAGGCCGGCTGCGCGTGGTGCTGCTGGCAGCCGATCCGCAGGCGGCGGCGCCGCTGCTGGCGCGGGCCCGCTCGATCGCTCAAGCGCTGGCGACGCACCGCGACGCCGCGTTGCAATTCCTCTGGCAGGCGGGACGCGACAGGGGCGACCCCGAAGATCCCCCTGCGACGTTCCTGGAACACTTCACGCCATCCGACCTGATCGTCGCGGCCGACGGGGGCTACGTGCTGCACCTGGCGCCGCGCGACGCGACCTGGTTCATGGATGGCTATTGGCCGGCCGTACGCTTCGCGGCGGATGACCGGCCTGCGGACTGGATCTGCGAATCCTGATCTGAGCCACTGCGGCCTCTTGGCGCTTGGAGGCAATGTCGCGTCAGGTTCCGCACTGGCGCATGATTACACTCTGATCGTGACACGTGCGTCATTCACGGAGAAGTCGACATGCAATTGGCTCAAACATGACTAGCAACGACGGGATTCAGGTCTCGGTCTATACCCGATGGCACCAGTTGTCGGTGCCGTTGGCCTTCGCCCTGGCGGCGGGCAGCTTCATGCTGGTGGTGTTCAACCGTGGGCCGATTGTTCTGGCGGTTGTGCTGGCGGTGCTGGGGTTGCTGGTGCCGCCGCTGGTGGCGTTCAAGGGCTTTCCCACACGCAATACCGTCAAGGTGACGTCCGAAGGGCTGGAGTTTTCGCGCCGCTCTGCCGTCGCCTTCGCCCATTTGTCCCGCTGGGGCACCGACGATTATCTCAAGCTGGTCCGCCCCGGCCTGCCGACGTTGCTGGTCAGTGCAGTGGACCGGCCCACACGTGAACGTCTGTTGCGCGAGTTTGAGCAGGCCTTGGCGGCGTGGCATACGCGCCAGCCCGCCGGTACGCAGGCGGCGCGCCGCACACATTTCTATGGTTCCACGGCGGGACGCCTGGTGGGCTTGTTGATCGTCATGCTGGGGGCGGGTGTGGCGGTCATGGCGCTGAGCTTGCGCGAACCGTCGATGTCGCTGGCTATCGTTGGCGGGCTGGGAGCGCTGTTCGGATTGACGATGCTGTTTGGCCGGCGGGACTGAAGGCGCTGGGCACGCCGTGGTCCGTACGTTCGCATCGGCAGGTCCGCCGCAAACAGGGATATAGTGGTGCGCCCTCCAGCGCTCCCGCCTTCGCGGCGAACCAGGACTTTTCTTAGCTTCAGGATGCTTGCATGACCATGACCGCCGAACAGTTTCATCAACGCATGTGGGAAATCCTGGATCCCGTGGACACCGAACATTTCGAGGTCGTGGCCGCGCCCGCGCCCGATGCGGAGGCGATCGCCGCTCTGGAGGCCGCTGTCGGCTTCCCGCTGCCTCCGGCGTTTGCGGCCTTCTGCCAGCGTACCAACGGCCTGTGCGTGATGGCGCGCGAGGAAGTCTGGCCGCACGCGAAGGAGTTCGAGGTCGGCCCCGCCTGGACGTTCTGGCGCGGCCTGGTGCTGTTGGGCATCGATGCGCCGGAGTTGCCCGAATGGGCCAGCATCTCGGCGCAGCAGCGCCAGCTCGCCGAGGCCGGTTTGCCCGGCATCCTGCCCGTGCTGAAGATCGTGGGCGACGGCAGCCGGATCTGGGGCGTGGATCAGACGGGGACCGTCGTGGTGATCGATGACTTGACCGAAGTGGAGCCGCTGGCCGGCGACCTCACCGACCTCTACGCCGAGCAGATAGCCGATCTGCTGCAGCGCCAGCAGGATATGGCGCAGCGGCTGGCCGAACGCGCGGCGCGCAAGCAGCGCAAGCTGCCGGGGTAGCATGAGCGCAATGCTGCAAGTCACGGAAGAACCCCTGGCCGATGAGGACATCGTGCTGCTGCGCCGTGGCCGTCGCGGCAGATTCCTGACGGCCGTGTTCGCGGGGCTGATGTTCCTGCTGCTGGCGAGCAGCGCGATCATGTTCGTCGTGCTTGGCGCGTCCGATCGCAGCCTGCGCCGCGGCGCTGACGGCGTGGTGATCCTGTTGTGCACAGTGGCGATGACTTGCTTCGCGGTCTTTCTTGGACGCAGGTTGCTGCGCCTGCCGCAAGCCTGGCGCCGCTTCAATCGGGTGTTGAAGGGGCGTGTACCCAAGCAGATCGTTTCCGGGCACCTGACCGGTTTTGGTCCGGCCGGGAGTCCCGGCATCTGCTACGTCTTCGGCGAACAGCGCGTGGACGTAGCTCTGCCGTTTTGGAACGAGATCGCCAGGGACACTCGAGAAGGTTTCCGGCCTGTGACGGCCGTGGCGCTGACGGACCTACCCGTGCGCCTGCACTTGCTGACGCTGGACCCCGACGCGCCACCCGTGCTGTTGCTGGCCGAGTACCCGATGAGCGCGCAGGCCTGGAATTCGGTCGAGGAAGTCAGCAATGCCGACCGCGAGGCCGTGCGCAAGGAAGAATTGAGCCTGCGCAAGTTCTTCTACGTGCTCGCCCTGGCGCCGCTGGTCGGCAGCCTGTTCCTGGGGCCCTTGATCCTGCTGGCCGCATTCTTCGTTCTCACGGGATTCGCGCTGGGCGTGCGCAGCCCCAGGCTGAAGCGGGCCCGCTACAAGCTCGGGGTACGCGGCTTGGTCGAGGAAGTCGTGAGCTATCGCGTGCGCGCGACCAACTCGAACATTTCCACGCTGGTCCACAACTATCGCATCGGGGGCGTGATGTACCGGGTCGAGCATTTAGGGCAAGCTGCCGCGCCGGGCCAGCGCGTTGCCTTCGAGTATCTCGACGGAACGGGCATCATGGGGCCGAGCGCCTTGTTCTTTCGAATCGAAGACGAGCCGGTCATGGCGCTATGAGCGCGGCGCGCTGCCCGCCGCCTTGAACTCTTTCGGGGTCTCTGCGTGCGGCGCGGGCCGAGCCAGCGACTTCATGCCTGTGCGCAACACGCTTGAGTGCTTGCGTTGTCGCCAGGCGCGTGGCGGCCATGCCCGGCCTCGGCCGGCGCCATACCCGCAACCGTGCAGTTCCGTCCTTGTCGCTTCGCCTCGTAAAGCAGGTCGTCTGCCCGCTTCAACGCGCTGGCGAAAGGTTCTCCTGCCTGCACGAGGGTCACTCCCATGCTTGCAGTGAAGCGGGAATCTGGAACCTGTGGCGCCCAGCGCTGCGCCACGAAACTGGCACGGATCTCTTCGGCAATTGCGGTGGCGCTTTCCAGGCTTGCCGTGGGCAGCAGCAGCAGGAATTCTTCTCCTCCCAGCCGGGCCGCATGGATGCGGGTGTCCGCTTGCGGCCTGAGCAGGGCGCCGAATCGGGCAAGCACCATGTCGCCAAACGCGTGGCCGAAGACATCGTTGATGCGCTTGAAGTTGTCGATGTCGGCCATGATCAGCGCGGTCGGTGTCGCCGCATCCGAGAATGCGCGTCCGGAGGCAAGCAGACTATCGAGTCCTTGGCGGTTCAGCAGGCCCGTCAAGGCGTCGGTATGGGCATGGCGACGGTACTTCTCTATGGCGTCGTAGCTCGTCGCGATGAAGACCGCGAAGGTCAAGACTATGCTTCCGAGCAGTCCGGTGTATTGGATCAGGATGCCCCAGACCGACGTTCTCCATTCGCCCGTCGAGAGCGGCGGAATCGGGGCGGCAATGTACAGGATGCACTGGCCCGTCAACACGAGGGAGATGAAGAGGAACGCGGCGGTGAGCACCCTGTCCGACGTAGTCACGGCATGCCTGGCGAAGGACAGCGTGGCCCGCCAGGTCACGAGCGCGCAACAGGCTTGCACGAAGAACGTTTCCAGCTTCGCGCTGGCAAACAGCACTACCGAGACAACTACCATCGCCGTCGAGGCAAGCAGGACCGCAGCATCGAAGTAGGGGGAAACTTGGCTGCGCCTGCGGCTCTGAAGGGCGCGACAGGCGAGGATGACGCCGCCCAGAATGAAAGCATCCTCGACGACCTGTTTATATGGGGAAAGTGCGCTGGCCGGCACCAGCATGATGGCGTAGCCTGCGCCCAGGCAGGCCAGGGCGCAGCCCCACCGGAGCGTATTGAAGCCGATGAAGCGTGCAGCGCAGAGTCCGATGGCGCACATCAGGATCGCTGCAGGCACGGACCATTCAAGAAGGGTTGCGGGCATGGACAGGCGAATACGTGGAACGGTACACAGTCGAGCGCATGCTCGGCCGACACAATTTGTATGGAAAAAGATTACAGTGTGTTGCAATGTATCGCCAGGACTCAACAGTCAAGGATTGTCAAGCGTTGCGGCCTGCTTCGCCGGGAAGGGAAAGCCGGTGTCTGCCGGACGTTGAACAGCTGGCGAGAGACGCGGCGGCTGTCAGCTGGCCGACAGGCGGGCGCGAGGGGCGCCAGCTACACTTCCGGCATCCCGCGCCAATGTCCGCCGGACCGGTCCCGTGCCCCGCGGCAAGGCGGCGGACTGGCGGCCGGTCTCCCATTCTCCCGCCATGTCGCAACCCGATTCGTTCAATCTGAAGCAGATCGCCGTGCCGGCGTTCGGCCCATCGCTGCTCTATGGCATCAGCAACGGCGCCATTCTTCCCGTGATCGCGCTCACCGCGCGCGATCAAGGAGCGTCGATAGCCACCGCCGGCCTGATCGCCGCCCTCATCGGGGTCGGCTCGCTGTTTTCCAATATTCCGTCCGCGCTGATTACGCATCGCTTCGGCGAGAAGCGCGCCATGGCTGGCGCGGCGGTGTTGAGCGTGGTCGGCCTGCTGCTCGTGATTGGCGTGCCCAACCTCTGGGTGCTGGCGCTGGCGATGCTGATGCAAGGATGCGCGCAGTCGGTGTTTCAGCTGGCGCGCCAGAGCTACATGATTGAGGTCGTGCCGCTGGTGTACAGGGCGCGCGCCCTGTCCACGCTCGGCGGAACGACGCGGATCGGTACTTTCTTCGGCCCTTTCGCGGGGGCGGCGCTGATTCATTTCGTGGGGCTGGATGGCGCCTATTGGGTTGCCATCTGCGCCATGCTCGGCGCAGGACTCATCGCCATCAAGGCGCCCGACATCGAGCCTTCGGCGGGCGTGAGCGCGGGCGCGCCGCGCGCGCGCATGGGCGAGGTTGCGCGCGACCATCGCGGCGTGTACGCCACGCTCGGCGTGGGCGTGATGCTGATCAGCGCGCTGCGCGCGTCGCGCCAGGTGGTGATTCCCCTGTGGGCAGACCATCTGGGCCTCGACGCCGCCACCACTTCGCTCATCTACGGGCTGGTCGCCGCAGTCGACATGTCGGTGTTCTATCCGGCGGGCAAGGTGATGGACCAGCGCGGCCGCTTGTGGGTGGCATTGCCTTGCACGCTGCTGATGGGGCTGAGCCTGATGGCGATCCCGCTTACCGACGGGGTGGCGAGCTTCATCCTGGTGTCGGCGCTGTTGGGCTTCGGCAACGGCATCGGATCGGGCATCGTCATGACACTGGGCGCCGACGCCGCCCCAGCGGGCGCGCGCACGCAGTTCCTTGGCATCTGGCGTTTCATGGCCGACCTTGGCTCGAGCGGCGGGCCCGTGGCGCTGTCGGTGCTGACCGCCCTGGTGTCGCTCGGCGGCGCATCGTTCGGTGTTGGCACGCTGGGGCTGGTGGCGGCCGGCGTGTTCTGGCGCTGGCTACCGCGCCGCGCGCAGGCTTGAAGAGCCTTGCTCCAGGGCTCGCACGGGTCATGGGAGCCGCCCGCGTCTCCGTAGGGAAACGGAAGATACGGTGTCGGATTGAGCTTTCGCGCCGCAATTTGTAGTCTGGCATCATATTTTTTGCGGAATGGCCGCCCCGGAGGCGCTGATGCCGACTCCCTCCTATGCAATCCTCGAAGCCCCTTCCACGCTAGGCTTGGCGACCGACGGTGTGGAATGTCTGCCTGATCAACTCCTGGCCCACGGCCTTGCTGAGCGCATCCATGCACGCCGCGCCGGGCGACTTGCCGTGCCTCCCAAGAATCCGACGCCCGATCCCGAGACCGGCACCCTGAACGCCAAGGCCATTGCGGCGTGGTCGCCCAAGCTTGCCGACGCGGTGGGCGCGTTGCTTGATGCGGGCGAGTTTCCGGTGCTGCTAGGCGGCGATTGCACAATCCTGCTGGGTTCCATGCTCGCGTTGCGCAGGCGCGGCCGTTACGGCCTGCTCTTTATCGACGGCAACGCCGACTTTTTCCAACCTGAGGCGGAACCCTACGGCGAAGGCGCTTCTATGGATCTTGCCTTCGTCACCGGCCATGGTCCGCCGCTATTGGCCGACATCGAAGGGCGCGGGCCTTTGGTCCGCCCAGAAGACGCTGTTGCGTTCGCGTATCGCGATCATGAGGATCAGGAAGAGTACGGCAGCCAGCCGCTCCCTGAAGCGCTCAAGACGATTGATCTCCCCGCAGTACGTTCGATGGGCATCGAGGCTGCTGCGCGGCAGGCAGTCGATCATCTGACGCGAGCAGAGCTGGACGGTTTCTTTATCCACGTCGACGCAGACTGTCTTGACGACGCCATCATGCCGGCCGTCGATTTCCGCGTGCCTGGCGGCTTGTCGTGGGAAGAGCTGACGGCCGCGCTGCGGATTGTCCTGTCGAGCGGCAAGGCTGTCGGCCTTGAGATCACTATCTACAATCCGCATCTTGATGAAGATGGCAGCGCCGGGCGTGGCCTGGCCGATTTGCTGGCTGCAGCCCTCGGAACGGCTGCGTCATCGGTGTAATCGCGGTGTCCGGCGGCACGCAGTCGCATCGAGTTTGCGTGCAGCTGCGGGATGCCTTTGATCAGCGCACCGCGAACCAGTCTCCCGCCAGGCTGCCGTTCATGCCGCAGAACGGCGGACCGAAGCCGTCTTTCTCCACTCCGGCGGGTGGCGTTTCGCGCACCACCAGCACCGCGCCCCGGCGCGTCAGGTCCAGCGTCCACGGCGGCCCGTCCTGATAGGTGACGATGATGCTGTCGCCTACGGCGACCGCCTTGCCGCTCAGATCGCAGACCCAGCGGCCGCTGTAGGGCTCGGCCGAATTGGCGGCCACGAGCAGTTGACCGTCGGCGCCGCGGGTGATTTCAATTTCACCTTCGACGTTCTTCCACTTGCCGACAAAACCGGCAGGCGGCTGCGGATTGATGGACTTCAGAAAATTCAGGCGGTAGCGCATGCTGGTGCCGATCTCCTTGACCGGCGTGCCGCCCGAAAAGGGCTCGTCGTAGATCCTGTCCCGCACGCCCAGGAAATAACGTTGGTCGGCGGTCAGCGATTTGACCGCCTCGGCGTCGAGTCTGGCGCGCACCGCCTTGTACTGCTGCGCGATGGCCGCATCCTGGTCGGCCAGGGCCGGGTGGGCGCAAATGGCTTTTTCGACCGGAGTCGCGGCTTTGGCGCAGTTGAAAGAGGGGGCAGCCACGGCGCTGCCTGCCACGGCCAACGATGCTGCAAGGACCAGATGACGGATCATCTTGTGTAGCTCTCCAGGTTGTGTAAGCGTTCGGCGGGCCTGTCGGCGCCGAGATGACGGCGCAGTTTACCGGCGCGGATTGTTCTTGGGGACGGCGGGATGACGTTGTCGCTTCTGCCAACCGCGCCCGGGGTGGCGACTTCCAAACCGAGGCCGCGGAATTTGTGTTGGGTATGTCAATCAAAAAAATATAAGCCTTTGATTCTTATTGAATTGCGTGCCAATTCGAGCGGATTCTGGCTGCGGACTCCTGATTTCTTGGTCAGTGGCGCTCTCTTAAATATATAATTCATCTGATAAGCATTCGCATTTAGATATCGGAAAGATGAATTGTGGCCAAGAAAACTCAGTTGACTATCTCGCTGTGCGTCCAGTGCTTTAGCCCGGCAGTCGCGCTGTCCTTGATTCTTCCCGCCAGCGCCGCCGCCCAGACCGCGGCGCAAACCACGACGCTGCAGCCCGTCACCGTGACCGCGGGTTCGGTCTCGGAGGAAGACTTGCCCGCGCCCTATGCCGGCGGGCAGGTGGCGCAGGGCGCGCGTCTGGGCCTGATGGGCAATCAGGACGTGATGGACACGCCATTCAACGTCACCAGCTATACCTCCGAGCTGATCCAGAACCAGCAGGCGCGCACGTTGGCGGACGTGATGGCCAACGATCCTTCCGTGCGGTTCACGACGTCGAGCGGGCATGCCTACGAGAACTTCCGCATCCGCGGTTTCGACGTCAACCAGAACGACGTGGCGATCAATGGCATGTATGGCCTGGCGCCCATGGGGCGCACGCCGCTGGAGTTCGTCGAGCGGGTGGAGGTGCTGAAAGGCCCGAACGCCTTGTTCAGCGGCATGGCGCCCAGCGGGGCGGTGGGCGGCACGATCAACCTGGTGCCCAAGCGGGCGGAAGACACGCCCAATGCCACCTTCGGCGTGAACTGGCAGGCCGACGGCCAGCTGGGCACGACCATCGATGCCGGCCGCCGTTTCGGCTCCGCCAATGAATGGGGCGCGCGCGTCAACGGTTCCTTCAGCGACGGCGCCACCACGCTGGACGGCCAATCCAGAAAGCGCGAGTTCCTGTCCGCCGGCCTGGACTATCGTGGCAGCGCCCTGAGCGCGTCGATAGACGCTTACCACAGCCAGGAGTCGTTTTCGGGCGGCACGCCGGCCATGTTCTGGTTCGGCGGCTCCGTCGTGCCCGACGCGCCCGATCCCCGCATCAACCAGTTCAGCACCGGCTATGGCAGCATCCAGAGCAACGCCGTCATGGCGCGGGCTGAATACCGCTTCAATGACAGCGTATCGGCCTTTGCCGGTGTGGGCAGGCGCGACAGCCATCAATCGGGCCTGATCAACGGCACCCACGCGCGGCAGATAGACGCCAATGGCAACTTCACGGGCTCCATCATCGGCCAGCGCGCCTACACCGATGCCACCTCGGCCGAAGGCGGGCTGCGTACGCGGTTCAACACGGGCAGCGTGCGGCACGAGCTGGTGCTCCAGGCCTCCTTGCTGAAGCTCGAGGACGGGTCGGCCACCGGCACGGCATCGACCTTCAAGTCGAACATCTACGACCCGATCACGCCGGTCATGCCGGCGGTGCCGGGCAGCGCGCCCAAGACGGCGGAGAATACGCTGTCCAGCCTGGCGCTGGTGGATACCATGTCCTTCTTCGACGACAAGCTGCTCCTGACCGGCGGCCTGCGCAACCAGCGCGTGAAGACGACGAACTTCGACAAGACCGGCAAGACGACAGCCCGCTATGACGAGGACGCCGTGACGCCGGCCGTCGCCATCGTCGTCAAGCCCTGGGGACCGGACGTTTCGCTGTATGCCAACTACGTGCAGGGCCTGAGCAAGGGCGATAGCGTCACGGACACCAGCGCCAGCAACTATGGCCAGGTGTTCGCGCCCTACAAGACCAAGCAGCAGGAGCTGGGCGTCAAGTGGAATGCCGGCACCTTCACCAATACCCTGGCAGTCTTCCAGATCGACAAGCCCATGCTGGTGACGGAGGGCTCCACGGCCAAGCCTACGTACGCGGACGGCGGCGAGAAGCGTGTCCGCGGCGTGGAGTGGAATACCTTCGGCGAGTTGACGGCGGGCGTGCGCGTGCTGGGCGGCGTCACTTACACGCAAGGCACGCAGGTCAAGACCTCGTATGGCCGCTATGACGGCAATACCGCGGTGGGCGCGCCGCGCTGGCAGGCCAATGCCGGGCTGGAATGGGATACGCCGTGGGTGCCCGGCGTGACGCTGAGCGCGCGCGTGCAGGCGACTTCGAGCCAGTACGCCGATGCGGCCAACAAACTGCAGATTCCGGGCTGGGGCCAACTGGATCTGGGCGCCCGCTACGCCACGCAGATCAACGGCCGGGACGTGGTGTACCGGCTGAATGTCAACAACGTGTTCGACAAGCACTATTACGCCGGCAGTTTCAGCGACACGACGCCTATCGTGACGCTGGGGCCGGCGCGCACCGTGACCGCCTCCGCCAGCATCAGTTTCTGAATACGGGATGTTTTGTCGGTCCCTGTTCCGGACAGTCGATGCAGGACAGGGATAGGCAGGCAGGTCTCGGGCAATTCATTCAGAGGTGACCATGGAAGTCCTGATTCTTTTCAGCCTGGCAAGCCTTTTCCTGGGCAGTTTCTGTATCTATCGCGCTTCGCCCAATCAGCGATGGGCCGCCACGTCCTGGCCGGTCCTGTCCGCCCGCGTCGCGGGCATTCTGCTGCTCGCGCTGGGCGGCTGGGGGTGCCTGCGCGCATTCTCTGCCGTCGCGGCCGTGTTCGTTTTCTGCACGGCCTTGATGCTGTTCTTCAGCCTCATGCCGTATTTGGGCGTGCTGGCGGGCTTGCGCGGAAGGGACACGCATGAAGCCCGTTAAGCCCGCGCCGATCCGGCGTGACTGGATATCGAAGAGCCTGGCGGGCGCATTGCTCGGTTTCGCGCTGGCCATGGGCGCCAGCGCGGCGCTTGCCGCCTGGACGGCCGGCATTCCATTGGCGACGCGTTCGCAGCTTGCCATGTGGCTGGTGCCGCCGGTCTGGCTCGGCGTCGCGAGCACCGTCTACTTTTTCACCAGCGGCCTGCGCGCGTGGATCTGGCTGGGCGGAGCCTGCGTGCTGCTCTACGGCGGACTGCTAGTCGTCAAGGCGATCTGAAGGGAGTCCGCGATCATGAGAGCCGACTACATACGCATCTACAAATCCGTCCATACCTGGACGGGCATCCTGACCGGAATGGCGCTGTTCATCGCCTTCTACGCCGGCGCGCTGACCGTATTCAAGGAGCCGCTTACCCGTTGGGCGACGCCGCCCGCGGTCGTCGCGCCCGTGCCGCTGGAAGAAGCGCCCGCCCTTATCGCCAGAACCCTGCAAGCGCGGCCGGATGTGGCCAAGGGGTTCAGCATCCATCTGCAGGACGCCGAACACGTGCCGGCCCGCATGACCTGGGAAGTCCGTGACGGGCAGGCCGACGATCACGATGAATCGTCGATTCGCCACCATGTCGCCTATCTGGGCGCGGGCGGCGAGCTGCGGTTGGAGGAGTCCGCGCCGAGCGGGCTGATGTCGTTCATCGACGTGCTTCACCGCGTGGTGGGCCTGCCTGTCGACAGCGATCCCAACCGCTGGTTCATGGGCATCGTCGCATCGCTCTATGCAATCGCCCTGGTGTCGGGAGTGATCGTGCTGCTGCCGTCGCTGGTCAAGGACTTTTTCGCCTTGCGGGTCGGTAAGAACCTGAAGCGCATGTGGCTGGATGCGCATAACGTGGTGGGCATTGTTTCGCTGCCATTTCACATCGTCATGGCGCTTAGCTCCGTCGTGTTCGCGTTCCACGACGGAATCTACGATCTGCAGGACAAGCTCATGTACGAAGGCAAGCTGGAATCCGTTTTCCAGCGGTCGGGCGGCGGCGCGCCCGCTGGAGAGGCCCGCAATCCCGCAGACATGCTGACGCCCGCGGAACTGCTGGCCCAGGCGCGCGATCTCGCGCCGGGTTTCGAGCCTTACACGCTGCAGTATCAACAGGTCACCAGCCCGCGCGCCATCGTACGCGTCTGGGGCAAGGACGACAGTGCGGTATCGCCGCGGGCGCGAGGCGGATTCGTGGCGCTCGATCCCTACAGCGGGAAGGTGCTCAACCGCGACTATCTGCCGGGCGGGCAGGACGCGCCCAACCTCTGGATCAGCAGTTTCTTCGCGCTGCATATGGCTTCCTTCGGCGGCGCGGCAGTGCAGTGGCTCTATTTCCTGCTTGGACTTGCGGGCGCATGGCTGTTCTATAGCGGCAACCTGCTGTGGATAGAAACCCGTCGCAAGCGCGCCAACCGGCAGACGGGCGAGATTCCCGTGCAACGCTTGGACACGCGGCTGATGGCGTCGGCGACCGTGGGCGTCTGCCTGGGGTGCGTGTGTGGCATTTCGTTGATGATGGTCGCGTCCAAATGGTTGAGCGGGTACGTAGGCGATCTGAATGCCTGGCTCCGGGCGCTGTACTACGTGGCGTTCTTTGCCAGCCTGGCCTGGGCATTCCTGCGCGGGGGCGCCGCGGCAGGGGTGCATCTGCTATGGGTCGCGGCAGCCTTGACGCTGGCGATACCCGCGACCTCGCTCGTAGGCGGGCTGTTTCCCGCATCCGGGCTTTGGGCGCACACGTCGGCCGCGGCGCTGGCAGTGGATGCGACGGCCCTGGCTGCGGGGCTGGGATTTGCCTGGATGGCGAAGGCCAGCGCGCGCAGGATAGGACGAGGCGATGCTGACAGCGCATGGGCGCCCAGAAGGCTCGCCGCGCGCGAAGGATAGCGGACCGCTGCGAACGGGCCGTGAACAACCGAACGGATGAACATGCGTAACAAGAACAGATTGGAATGGCGGGATTGGATGTCGTCGGCCGCGCTGGCGGTTTCGATGATGGGCATGGCGCCGGGCATGGCCGCGGCGCAGTCCAGGCAGGGCGTCGTCTCACCCGAGGCCCATATGGACGAACGAATTTCGCTACGGAAAGGAGAGTTCCTCGCGGGCACTTGGGCCGCGGAATCCGGCGTGACCCTGGATCTGCTGGACAGCGCCGGGCAGCACGTGCGCCGGCTGAGCGACGGCGAGAAACCGGCCGGAGCCCTGATGCTGGTGGCGCCGGAGGACGGCCTCTACACCGTTCGCGCGCAGGGCCAGGGCCTGTTCCGCTGGGCCGTAACGGAACGCCTGCCCCTTGCGGAACAACGTGCGTCCGCGCCGGCGTTCGACAGCCCGCGCCTGGCCGCGCTGGCGGCGACGCTGGCCGCTGGCGGCACGACGGATGCCTTTTGGGATGAGGTGGCTCAGCGAGGCACGCCACTGGTCGAGGCCGTGGACACCAGGCATGACCGCGTCACGTTCCTGTGGCGCGGCGCCGAACGCAATGTGCGCCTGTTCGGCGGGCCATCGTCGGACCATGCTCAGTTGGCGCGCCTGGGCAATTCCGATGTCTGGCATGCCAGCTTCGTCGTTCCCCGGTCCACGCGCCTATCCTATCGCCTGGCGCCGGATGTGCCGGAGCTTCCGGGCTCCGGCATGGCGCGGCGCCGCGCGATCCTGGCCACGGCGCAGGCCGATCCGCACAATCCCAAGGCATACCCCGTGCGCGGCATCGACGCGTACCAGACCTATTCCATGCTGGAGCTGGCGGACGCGCCGCCGCAGCCCTGGGTCGAGCCCCGCGCGGACGTGCGGCAGGGAACGGTCGAGACCAAGGAGTTGCGCAGCGATCTCATGCGCAACACGCGCAAGATCCACCTGTACCGTCCTGCTGGCTGGCAGCCTGGCGCGGCGGACAATCACGTGCTGGTGCTGTTCGATGCCGGCGCCTATCTGGGCCGCGTACCCACGCCCACCATTCTGGATAACATGATCGCCGCCGGTGTCATTCCCCCGACAGCGGCGCTGCTTGTCGACAACCCTACGGCAGAGTCCCGCAGCCAGGAGTTGCCGCCCAATCCGGACTTTGCGGACTTTCTCGCGAAAGAGCTGATGCCGTGGGCGCGCAAGCAAGGCATCAGCGCGCCTGCCGCGCGTACGGTCATCGGCGGTTCCAGCTACGGTGGGCTCGCGTCGGCCTATGCGGCGTTGCGCCACCCCGAAGTGTTCGGCAACGTGCTCAGTCAGTCAGGTTCCTATTGGTGGTCGCCGGCCGGCGAGGAGGATCAGTGGCTGACGCGGCAGTTCGTCGCGGTGCGCAAGCTGCCGGTGCGCTTCTTCCTCGGCGCGGGGCTGTTCGAGTCCGGACGCGGCGGCCAGCCGGGCATCCTGGAGACCAACCGCCATCTGCGGGACGTGCTGCGTGCCAAGGGCTATCTGGTGACGCACCGCGAGGTGGCGGGCGGGCACGATTACCTGGTCTGGCGCGGGACCTTGTCGGATGGCTTGCTGGATTTGATCGGCACCGGCAAGCAGGGGGGCGGATAAGCCCGGTTTGAAAGCTGGCAGGCCTGCTCAGGAGGCGTCTTCGGACGCCTCGCCATGCTCGTCCCACCAGTCGCCCAGCGCATCAAGCAGCGGCACGAGAGTCCTGCCGGAAGGCGTGAGCTCGTACTCCACGCGCCGCGGATAGCCAGCGAAATCAGTGCGCAGGACGATCCCGGCCAACTCCAGCTTGCGCAGCTCCAGCGTCAGCATCCGATGCGAGATGGTCGGATTGTCGCGGCGCAGGTCGCTGAAGCGTCTGGTGCCTTCCTTGAGGTAGTAGATCAGGAGCGCCGGCCATCTGCCGCTCAGTATCTGCATGACTTCCTCGATGGGGCAGCGCGAAACCAGGTCTTTCATGGGAGAGTCATGGTGACAAAAATGTGCGTAATTTACTTAGCCTAGCAGATCCGTAGAATTCAATCCGCTGCGCAGCGTGACCCTCATCTACGGAGAAAGAAATCTTGGAACCCATTCTTGTCTATGGCTTTCCGCTGGGAAGTTCCATGGGGCTCGTCGCTGCGCTGGAGTGGCTGGGCAAACCCTATCGCCTGTGCCGTGTGGACATGCTGAACGAAATGCGTCTGCCTTCTTATGCGCGGATCAACGCACGCCACGAAACGCCGGCATTCGTCAGCGAACAAGGCGCGGTTTTCACGGAAACCATGGCGATTGCGCGCTGGATCGAAAACCGGGATGACGAGCGCAGGATCAGCTTCGATCCGCTGTCGCCGGAATCCGACCGCATGCACCAGTTCATGGCTTTTCTGAACACCGGTTTTACCGCCGCCTTCACCCCGCATTGGGTCGCCCTGGAAATGGATCCGCCGGATCCGGCCTTGCAGAAAACGCTGCGGGATTGGGGCGCGCAACGCGTCATCGAGCGGCACGACAAGCTCGAAGCGATGCTGGGCGACACGCCGTTCCTCGTAGGCGATCGTCCGACGCTGGCGGACGCCGTGCTGGTCGGCGTGGCGCGCTGGCTGGATTTCCATGAGGTCGCTGCAAAGTCCCGCTGGCCCAAACTGGCGGCGCTGCGCCAGCGCCTGGAGCACGATCCGGCGGTGAAGTATGCGATTGCGCTGGAAGATGGCGCACGCCCCGCCTGTTCGGGGCTGTGCCAGGGTCACGTGCCGCTGGAAACCTTGATCGCCACGTACGGGAAGTAGGCGGCACGCGCAAGCGCGCCGCTACTCGCCTCTGCCACGCGCGTCTGCTACGCGCGTCTGCTACGCGCGTCTGCTACGCGCGTCTGCTACGCGCGCGGCGCTTCCCCTTCCTCGCGCGCCTCCAGCTCGTTGCCCAGCACTTCGGCCGAGTCCTCGCCTCGCGGCGCGGGCTCCAGCGGACGCCGGGTGTGGCCGGCGGCGCGGGCGTCCTCGCCTTCGTCGGGACGCTCGGCCTGCACGAAGACATTCGCCGGCGGCGCATAGCCCCGCTTGTCCTGGCCGAAGTACACCACGGTATGCGGATAAGGCAGTTCGATGCCGGCGGCGTCGAAGTGTTTCTTCAGCAGCCGGTTGTAGCCGCGCTGCACGGCCCATTGCATGCCCGGCGTGGTCTTGATCAGGATCCGGATCGTCACGCCCTTCTCGTTGACCGCGGTAACGCCGGCAACCGTGATGTCTTCCAGGATCTCGGGGCCAAGCACGGTGTCGGTCATCAGCTCGGCGAAGGCCGCGCGCAGATGCACGATCGCGTCGTCCACGCTTTCGCGATGCGCGATGGTGTACTCGCCCAGGTGGTACGAGAAGTCGCGCATGTGGTTGGCGACCACGTCCACCGATGAGAACGGCACCAGATGGTAGCCGCCGTCCAGCGTGCGGATGCCCACCGAGCGTATCGTCATCTTCTCCACCGTGCCGAACACGCCCGCGACCTGCACCACGTCGTTCTCGTTCATGCCGTTCTCTAGCTGGATGAAGATGCCCGTGATGATGTCCTGGACCAGCTTCTGCGCGCCGAAGCCGATGGCCAGGCCGACCACGCCGGCGCCGGCGATCAACGGGCCGACATCGATGCCGATCTGCGACAGCAGCACCATCAGCGTCATCGTCACGATGACGATCAGCGCCGCGTTGCGGAACAGCGCCAGCAGGGTGCGTTCGCGCGCGCTGGGCATGCCGCGTCCTTCGCTCTGGCTGAGGCGGTGCTCGATGATGCTGGCGATCACGGTCCAGGCCAGCGCCGCGATCAGCAGCACGATGACGATGTTCACCGTCATCCGGATGGCGGCGCCGCCGGCATCCGAGGCCAGCCAGCGCGACAGGTCGAAGGCGCGCCACGCGTCCAGGACCAGCAGCACCAGCACGATGCGGATGATCAGGCCGACCAGTTTCAAGGTGGCGGGCACGTAGGCGTTGACGCGAGCCTCCAGCAGCGGCAGGCGCTTGCGCAGGTCGTCAGGCAGCCTGATGGGCTTGGCCAGCGCGGCGTTCAGCAGCAGGATCAGCAGGCTGCCCACGCCGATGACCAGCAGGGTCTGCGCGGTGGCGCGGGCCATGAAGGGCAGGGCGTTGGTCGGGTCCACCTGGCTGACCACCAGCAGGATGGTGAAGTAGCCTATGCCCAGCACATGCCACACGCGCGCCAGGATGTGCAAGCGCGAACCCATGAACGTCGTCGCGCTGGCGGCGCGCCGGTCGAGGTGCCCGCGCACGGTCTGGCGGTTGCGCCAGATGACGCGCACCGCATACACGTACACGGCCAGCATGATCAGCAGGTTGGCCAGCCGGCCCAGCGCGGGCGACAGCGAGGCCGAGACCACGGGGTCGATCAGCAGCGTGCCGTAGCCGGCCGCGGTGGCGATGCGCAGCAGCCACGCATTCCAGTATCTGGCGTTTTCGTCCGTCATGGGCAAGAGGCGCAGGTGCGGATGCTTGACGGCGAATACCGTGCGGATCAGCACCTTGACGATTTCCACCGAGACGAAGGCGCGCAGAAACACCGCCGCCAGCGCGTCCAGCGCGCCGCGGCCGGGCGTGCCCCACAGCGCCGCCGCGCCGCCTGCCATGGCGGCAAGCAGCACCACTCCCGCATCGATGGCCAGCGCGCCCACGATCGCGCCCGCGCGCCGGGACAGCACTCGCATGGAGGCCGGCGCGCCGCGCCTGGGCGGCGCTTCGGGAGCGTGGCGCTGTTCGGCGACCCAGCGGTCGATGCGTCCGTAGACGTACATGGCGATCATCCGCAGCAGGATGAAGGCGAGGATGGTGGCGGCCGCGGCCAGCGCGAGCGGCTTCAAGGCATGGCCCGCGGCGTCGCTGTCCATGCGCAGGCTGCCGCCCGAAGCCAGCGCGCGCATGTCTTCCACGCCCTGGCCCATGTCGGTCGCCAGGCCGGTCAGGAAGCGCTGGACGTTGTCGGCCATGCGTTCCTGCAAACCGGGTTCGGCGGGCTGTGCGGACGCGGAGGCCGCGCCCGCGGAACGGGAGGCGGCGGGTTTTGCGCCGGAGGCCTGGGCGCGCAGCTCGTCGACCAGCGCCTTGCGCGCTTCGGGGTTTTCCAGCAAGTCCGCCAGGGCCGCCGGAGTCAGCGCCGAGGTAGACGCCGCCGCCGCTTGCGGCTGTAGCAGCCCCGCGGCCTGGGCTTGCCAGGAAAGGGCAAGGCAACACAACATTGCCGCCAGCAGCAGGGCCGCCAGCCAGGGCTTGGGCCATCGGCGCCGCCGCAATGGGGCTGCCAGAACGGAAGGCTGGAAAGGAAGCGATGCTGTTGTTGCGGATCTAACCACTAGTGAATCTCCTGTGCGATCTGGGCAAAAAAAGGGGGCGAAGTCGTGCCGCGCTTAAGAAATCCGGCGCGTCGCCGTTAGTGCAGATGGCTCAACTCTGGTCTGGAGCTTTTTCATGACCTCCAAGTTTGTCTTCCCGGCGTTGGGACTCTTGCTTGCAGGCAGCATCGGGCTGGCGGCCTATCAGGCAGAGTCCGCGCCGCTTGCGCCGATGCTCGTGCGCTTCACGGTTCCCAGCCTCTGCACAGTCAGCCAGGGACCAGCTCGTCCCGCAGTGCGATGTTCCCAGGGAACGCCCTGGCATGCGCAGCGCGCAGGGGATGACCAATACTGGACCGTGGTGTTCTGACCCTCAGAATTCGATGGTCGCGGTTACCACGTCGCTGTATTGCCCGGGGGGCGGCGCCGTCTGCGCGGGCACTCGTCCATAGACCTGCACCTGCTGGATGTTGCCGGTTCCCGTGCCGGTGACGAAGGTGGTGCCCGCAGTGCCGTCGCCCCAGGGGATCGTGCGGTCCGCCGACGTGTGCAGGTCATACCTTACCAGCCGCGTGCCCGTGGCGTCTCGCAGGTAGCGCTGGCTTACAGTGCCGTTCTGGCCGCCGTTCAGGCGTATCCGGTAGGCGTCGTTGTTGGTGCAGCGCACCGCCAGCGTCGTATTGGCCAGGCGTGCCGAGCGAAAGTCAGCCATCGACCCGAAGTTCAACGGGGAGGCGGAAATGGTGCAGTTGTTGGTCACGTTGGCGCGCACCGTGAAGTTATAGCTGCCGCGAGTGGTCAGCGACGAGCACGCGGGCCGGACCAGGATTGAGAAGCCGTAGTCGAAGGTTGCTACGCCGGCGAAAGTTTCCGAGTACGCGGTCGTGGCGTTATTGGCTGTGGGCACCGTGTATTGGCCTGACAGGATCTGCCCGGTAATGGGCTGGTTGACGGTGGCCTGGCTGCCCAGCAGGGGCTGAGTGAGGTCGATGATGACGGGCGTCGATCCGTTGGCGGCCGAGCCCCACAGCGGGCTCATGGAGGAGTTCGGCGACAGCCGGTATTGCAAGCGATTGACGCCATTGGCCATCTGCCGCGGGTCTTGCACTGTCGATCCGCCGCCGATGCCCAGGTTCACGCACACGCGGGCATATCCCGGCGTGAGCAGGCCCCAGGTGCAGGTCGCCGTCAGTGTGCCGGTCTGCGTCACCGACGAGCCGAGCACTGGATTGAAAGTCGGAAACGTAATGGGTGTCATGGACACGGTGCAAGTTTGCGCATGCGCGCCGTTCCCGCCCAGCCACAGGGCCGCCAGCAGCAATGCGGCAATCAGTGTTTTCACGGCCGGGCCTCCACGCATGTCACCGGCCCCAGGCGCGGCAGGCTGCCGTCGATGGGGGCCTGGAAGTCGAACTGTGCCGTGCAGGCAAGATCCGGACCTTGGACGTCCAGATGGTTGCTCTGGCCCAGGTTGCGCACGAAGGTCTGGCTGCCGTAGCCCACCACGCCCTCGGACCCGTTCTCCCTGTGCACGACCCGCGCGCCCACCGGCAGCGGCTTGCCGTCGCTGTCCACGAGATCGACGATGGCCGCTGCTTCGCGGGTGATGCCGAACTCCACCAGCACGCCGGATCGGGACTGGGGCACGACGTCGAGCGCATAGGCCGACACCTGCGCGTTGGGCGGCAGGTCCATGCCGTCGAGTTCCAGCGTGTTGGTCTGGTAGCTGTTCAGGTCCGGCACCACCAGGCGGCCGTTCGAGGCCGTCTGGCCGATGACCCGGTTCTGATACAGGATGGGCAGGCCGGGTTCGCCGGTGGAGACCAGCGCGAAGCCGTCGTCGATGCGCCGGGACGCTTGCGCCGCGCCATCCATGAAGACGATGGCGCCATTTACATCGAGCTCTCCCGTGGTGTGTCCGTCGTAGCGCTGCGCGCCCAGCGTGATCTCGCCGTAGCGTCCCAGGTAGCGGCCCCAGCCTTGCTCGTAGCGGCCCGCCTCATAGGTGCCGGCCTGCACGCCCCAGCCGAATCCGCCGCCGTAATCGGGGCTGCGGATTGCGCTGGCGTTGGTGTATGAGCCGCCGTCCTGGCGTCCAGCCATGGCATTGAACGAGGTTTCGCCCAGGGTGATGCCCAGGCTGAAGAACGCGCCGCGGCTGTCGCTGTCGTTGAAGTCTTGATAGGCGCTGATGCTCAGCGTGGCGCGGTTGCCCACCCGGGTGCTGTAGGCCACCGAACCGATGTGGGCGGCTTTGACGCCCGGATAGCGTTGGCCGATGTAGCTCAGCGACACGGTCTGTCCGCCGCCCAAGGGCACGGCCAGCGTCGCCCTGTCGCTGGCGCGAGATACGGGGATGCCGTCGTTGGCTGCCAGATCGGCGTAATCGGAAATCGCGCGCAGACTCTGTATGTCGATGGAGTAGCGCTCGTCCACGTACTGATAGCCCAGGCCCACCTGCAGGCCGCTGTTCCTGCCCAGGCTGCCGGCCAGCGACGCGTTGACGACGCCCGCCATGCCCAGTTTGGCCAACATGCCGGCCCCCGCGTTGTACAGCCCGGCGCTGGCTTCGCCATGCGCTTCAACGGTCAGTGCGTTCGAGACGCCGTATTGCCAGGTGCCGCTGAGGGCGGGATCGTCCTTGTAGTCGAACGAGCGCCAGCCATACGCACGGCGCAGAAAGCCCGCTTCGACCGAATAGCTGGACATGCCCTGCGCCAGCAGCCGCGTATCGATGTAGATGGGCACCGACTGCGACACCGGCCGGCCCAGGGCGTCGCGCGTGATGACGTTGGCCTGCCCGAAACCCGTGATGCCCGCGACGTTGTCGACCACGAAGGGGCCGCTGGGGACGTCGCCCGAATAGCGGCGGATGTTGTTGATATAGACATCGACGGCGGACGGCACCACGGCGCTGCCGGCGAAGTCCGGCATGGGGAACGTGACCAGGTCGGGCCGCAACGAGAAATTGCGCCGCCATTGCAGGCCGCCCATGCGTATGGAGCGCGACCAGGCCAGCGATCCGGAAATCGTGTCGCCCACCTGGGTCGCCGTCAATGTGGCGGGATCGGAATGGGTCCAGCTGGAGTCGAAGCGGACATAGCGCCGCAGGTCGCGGTACAGATAGGCCGTGCCTGTATTGCTGAAGACCCCGTATTGGTCGAAATAGCGTTGTTCGCTCCAGATCGCCAGCGGATTTTCGCGGTCGGTGCGCGCATAAAGATCGTAGTTGATGAGCAGGCCGCGATCCGCCGTGGCCGCGGCGACCGGGCTCAAGCCCCGCGCATCAATGCGGTTCGGGATGCGGTACTGGTCTGGCAGGTCGAGATCGACGTCCTGCGCGGCCGCGTCGTAGCGGTACTTCAGGCCGGGGATCCCTTCCAGGGGAACCTGGGCCTCGTCTGCTATTCCCAAGGCACGGGTATCGATCCCCAAGCTGCGCAAGTCCGCGCCGCGCGCCGACAGGCGGCCACGCTCGTCTTCGAACCGCGCGATCCGATGGCTGGGTTGGCCGCTGATGCTGACGCTCAGATAGACGTCGATGGCTGCGCGTCCCACGGCCGTCTCAGGCGCGGCCTGTGCACGAGCGCCGCCATGAACCGCTGCGGCGGCGAGCATCAGAGTCAGCTGCATGGCGCGCGTGCAATGTTTCACTTCCCTGTATCGGCTTGCACGTCGGCCTGGATGGGAACGCTGTTCACCCGCGCGTTGACCGTGGCCGCCCCGTGCATGGTGGGCTGGAAGGGCAGGGGCCACTGGCGCGCGCTGCCGCCAAGGACGTAGCCGAGCAGACCATCCCGCAGGCTGCGGCGCTGGCCGTTGAAGACCAGCGCGACGTCGCTGAGCTGCGCGCGGTGCGTGCCGCTGTTGTCGACGCGCAAGGCCCAGGCGGGGCCGTCGCGCACCAGGGACCAGGTCAGGTGCTGCTGCGCGGGAGTTTGCGGGGCGGCGCCCACGAAGACCGGTACCGAGTAGCGCAGCCGCACTTGCACGCCCGTCGCGCGCAAGGGATCGGGCGGCGCGATTTCATCGATGATCAGGCGGTACGACGCTTCGCCGGCACGCCTGGCAGCCTCGGGCTGCAAGAGGCGCACGACTTGCGTACCGCCTGGCGCGATCTGGATCATCGGGGGGCTGGCTACCAGGTCTGAGGTTTCCTGCAGCACGTCTTCGGTCGCGGTCTGGCTCCATGCGTACACGCGGACCTGGCCATAGATAGGTTCGGCGCCTTCGTTGCGCAAGGTCATGCTGGCGGCGCGTTCCGCGCCGTCCAGGTTCAGGATTACCGGCGAGATCTGCAGGCTGGCGGCATGCGCTTGCAGCGCCATGCCGAACAAACAGGCCCCCGCCGCCTGGCGAACGATCCCAAGCGTCGTCATATCGATCCGCGGTCAGAAGTAGACGGTGGCCGTGACCGTCGACTGGTACGTATCCGGCTTGGGGGCGGCCTGGGGCGGCACCCTGCCGTAGACGGTCAGCGTCTGGGCCGCGCCCGTGCCGGTGCCGCCCACCGTGTCCGTGCCTTGCGTGTTGCCCCAGATCGTCGTGCGGCCTGCATTCTGATAGAGCTGGTAGCCCACGCTGGTGGTGGTGTTGCCCGGCGCGGTGCCAACGAGCAGGCGATTGGCGATCGTCGAGCCTGCCGCCGTACCGGCGTCCAGGCCTACGTTGTAGGGCGTGGTGTTGGTGCAAGTGACCCTGACAGTTGTTTCCTGATTCACCGCAGCGCTCAAGAGGCCGGTAGAGGGAAACACCAGCGGATCGGCCGCAATCGTGCAGTTTGCCTGCACCGTCAGGGAAACATTGAAAGTCGCCGTCGCGGTCCCGTTCTGGTAGACCTGAGCGGGGGCCGCGGCGGGCAGGGATAAGCCGATAGTCGCGGACAGAATCGCAGCAGAACCGATGGCCTTCATGCTCGCTCTCCTCCAAGTCAATGGCTAGCTCGACCTTAGCGGAGGGGGCAGTGCAATTTATTTCGCATTATTTCTAACTTCTTCGGTTGCTGTCCCAGGCGCGAATTTTCGGCGCCAGCTCAAGCCGGTTTGGGCCGTTGCTGAGACATAGCGGATCTTTGTTCCGTTCTCTAGCCAAAACCGACATGAAAAGACACAACTTCGGGCCGACAGCGGTTGTCCAGGATTGCGGGCGGATTGGACGAATCCCCAAGCCAAACTCAATGGAAATCCAAGGTGTACGCGAAGCGTTCCCGTAAGGGGCTGAGCATACTGGCCTCGTCGCTTGTCCCGACGAATCCGTTGCTCACCTACAAGGAACTGCCGTGATGTTGACACCGATCCGTTCGCCGCTATGGCGTTGCGCCAGCGCGGCGTTGTGCGCCGCGATGCTGGCGGGCTGCGCGGTCGGGCCCGACTTCGTCCGGCCGGCCGATGGACTGGCCGAGGTGGATCTCACGCCGAGGCAGGAGCCTGCCGGCCACGCGCGGCTGTCCGACGCCGAGGTGCCGGTGCAATGGTGGCTGCTGTTCGAAGATCCCGTGCTTGCCCGGCTTCAGGCCCAGGCCGCCGCCGGCAACCTCGATCTGCAGATGGCCGCCGCGCGCATCGAACAAAGCCGGGCGCAGTTGGGGATCGCCTCGTCGGAACTCTTGCCCAGCTTGGACGCGGGCGCCAGTTATGCGCGCGAAGCGCTCAGCGAGAGCGGCAAGTTCGTCGCGTTGGGCGCGTCCAGCACCCCCGACGACTTCTGGCGGCTGGGGTTCAACGCCAGGTGGGAGATAGACCTGTGGGGCCGCGCCCGGCGCCTGCGCGAAGGCGCCGAGGCTTCCCTGGAAGCCACCGTGTACGACCGCGAGGCCGCAAAGGTGGCGTTGGCGGCCGAGGTGGCCCGCGCATACCTGCAACTGCGCGGCACCCAGGCCCAGCTCGACATCGCCCGGCAGAACCTGGCGGTCGCCGAGCGGGTTCTGGGCTTGACGCAGAGCCGGGAACGCAATGGCGTGGCCACCCGTTTCGAAACCGCCACGGCCCGCGCGCAGCTGGCGACGGTGCGGGCCTTGTTGCCTGAGTTGAACAAGCGCCGCAACGCGCTGCTGAATGCGTTGGCGCTGCTACTGGGTGAGCGGCCGCGCGCATTGGACGAAACGTTGCGCGGCACGATGCCGCTGCCCTCCCTGCCCGCCAGCGTGCCAGTCGGCGTGTCTTCGCAGCTGGCGCACAGGCGGCCCGACATCCAGCGCGCCGAGGCCCGGCTCCATGCCGCCACGGCGGCGATAGGAGTGGCCAAGGCCGACTTCTATCCGCGCATCGCCCTGGTCGGCCAACTGGGAGTGGAAGCGTTCGATGGCAGCGACCTGGCCAGCTGGGACTCCCGCTTTTTCTCGATCGGCCCGACGGTCTACCTGCCCATTTTCCAGGGCGGCAGGCTGGTGCAGCGCCTGGCGCTCAACGAAGCGCGGCAGAAGGCGGCGGCGCTGGCCTACAGGCAGACGGTCCTGCAGGCCTGGCATGAGGTGGACAATGCACTGGATGCCTGGGCCGAGCAGCAACGCGAACACGATGAACTGCTGGTGTCGTATGAGCAGAACCAGCAGGCGCTGCGCGCCGCCGAGCGCGGCTATGAACAGGGGGCGTCCGACTATCTCACTGTGCTCACCGCGCAGCGCAACCTGCTTGCCAGCCAGACCCGTCTGAACGCCAGCGCCACCGACGGCACGCTTACGGTGGTCAATCTGTACAAGTCGCTGGGCGGCGGCTGGAATTCGCAAGCGCAGGCCACGCCATGAGCGCTGCCCCATCCACTCCAGCGGCGCACGGCCAGCCCAAACCTTCGATGCGCGCCATGGCCGGACTTCTGGGCATCTTTATCGCGGCCATGATGGCTGGCTTGAACAATCGTGTCGGCGCATTGGCGCTGGCGGACTTGCGCGGCGCGCTGGGCGCCGGCTTTGACGGTGGCTCCTGGCTCACGACGGCATACAGTGCGGGAGAACTGATCGCCATGCCGTTTGCAGCGTGGTTCGCCATCACGCTGTCGGTGCGCCGCTTCGAACTCTGGATGCTGGGCACGTGCACGACGCTGGCCGTGGTCCTGCCTTGTGTTCAGGACCTGCATCTGCTGCTGGTCCTGCGGTTCCTGCAGGGACTCGCCAGCGGCACCACGATTCCCCTGTTGATGATGGCGGCGCTGAAGTTCCTGCCGCCGCCCATCAGGCTGTACGGCCTGGCGTTGTATGCGATGACCGCCACTTTTGCCCCCAATCTCTCCATCTGGCTGGCCGGCCTGTGGACCGACGCGCTGTTCGACTGGCGTTGGGTGTATTGGCAGATCATCCCTCTGGCCGTGATCGCCGCGGCGCTGGTCGGCTGGGGGCTGCACCGCGAGCCTGTGGACGCAGGGCGCTTTCGTCAGGCCAATTGGTTCGGCATGGCTTGCGGCGTGCCGGCGTTCGGATTGATCGCCGTCGCGCTGGACCAGGGCGTCCGGCTGGACTGGTTCAACTCGCCCCTGGTCACATTTGCGCTGGCAGCGGGCGTGATTCTTTTGGTCGTCTATCTGCTGACGGAGTGGTATCACCCCATGCCGTTCATCAAGCTGCAGGTTCTGGGTCGCCGGAATCTGGTGTTGGGTTTCACGCTGTTCGTTTTCCTGCTGGTGGTGCTGTTGTCCGGCTCATTGCTGCCGGCCGGCTATCTGGCGCCGATCCAGGACTACAGGCCCGCGCAAATGGCATCCATCGGGCTGATCGTGGCGCTGCCGCAGTTGGTCCTGGGCTTTGCGGTGGCGTTGCTGCTGTATCGGAAATGGGTGGATGCGCGGATGGTGTTTTCGGCGGGGCTGGTCCTGATCGCGCTCGCCTGCCTGGCAGGCGCCCAGTTGACGGTCACGTGGAACCGCGAGCAGTTCATGCTGGCCCAGGCATTGCAAGCCATGGGGCAGCCCATGGCCGTGGTGTCCATGCTGTTCCTGATCACCAGCGTGGTGCAGCCGCACGAAGGGCCTTATGTCTCGGGGGCAATAAATACGCTGCGCGCGCTGGGTTCGGTGCTGGGCGCCGCCGTGGTCGGGCAGCTGTTGACCGTGCGCGGCCGCTTCCATGCGGAGATGCTGCTGGACCAGGCGGCGCTCGTCGGCAACTACGTCCCGCACAGCCTGGAACCCGGGCAGCTCATGCGCATCGTCAGCCAGCAGTCGCTGGTGCTGTCGATCGCCGATGCCTACCGCGTATTGGGCGTCCTGGCGTTGCTGCTGATTCCCATCGTGTTGAGGTTGAACTACATCCCCCCTCCCGATTTGCGCCCGGTCTCGCGTCCTTCCACAGTTCCATCTTCCATTCAGGGATAGTCCATCATGGCATTACCGAAGAAAGCAAAGATCACGACCACGGTGCTGCTGCTCATGCTGTTGATCGGCAGCGGGCTGTATTTCAACCGTTCCGAATCCCGGGCATCCACCCAGTCCACCGACGACGCCTACGTGCACGCGGATTTCACGATGGTGGCGCCGCAGGTCGCGGGCCGGATCGACAAGGTGCTGGTCGAGGACAACCAGCCCGTCAAGCAGGGGCAACTGCTCGCCACCGTGGATGACCGTGATTTCGTCGCGGCGGCGAATGCCGCCCGGGCCCAGGCGGCCAGCGCCCAGGCCAGCGTCGCCGGCCTGCAAGCCCGGCTGGTCCAGCAGGAGTCCTCCATCCGCCAGGCGCAGGCGGCGGTGGCGGTGGACGAGGCCGCGCTGAAGCTGGCCCGTGCCAACCAGACGCGCTATCGGAACCTGGCGACGGACGGCTCGGGAACCGTCCAGGCGCGCCAGCAAGCCGAAATGCAGGCCAGCGTTCAACAGGCCAGCCTGGAAAAGGCCCAGGCCAGCCTGCTGGCTGCCCGCCAGCAGGTGGATGTACTGCAGGCGGACCTGGAAAAGGCCCGCGCCGCCTTCGCCCAGGCGCAGGCGGTGCAGGCCGCGGAGGAACTCAAGTTGTCGTACACCCGCATCACCGCGCCCGTGGACGGCACCGTGGGGCAGAAATCGGTGCGTGTCGGCGCCTTCGTCACTGTCGGCAAGCCTTTGCTCGCGATAGTCCCGCTGGACGCTGTCTATGTGTCGGCAAACTTCCGGGAAACGCAGCTGGCGCGCGTGCGGCCGGGCCAGGCGGTGGCTATCGAGGTCGATGCGCTGGCGGGCGAGGTGCTGGCGGGAACGGTGGAAAGCCTGGGGCCAGCCAGCGGCGTGAGCTATTCCGCAGTCGCGCCGCACAATGCCACCGGCAACTTCACCAAGATCGTCCAGCGGCTGCCGGTGCGGATTCGCATCAATGCGGATCAGCCTGCAGCCGCCAATCTGAAGGTGGGCATGTCGGTCACGCCCGAAATCCTGGTCGATGACTGATGGAGTCGAGGGGGACGGCCGTCGCTATTGCGGCAGGCCCGCCGCGCGCAGGCCTTCCGTCAACGTTGCGAGGTGCTGCGGCGCGCAGATGGGCACCCATTCCGCAAGCGTGGACAGACGCAGGCTGGGATTGAGCTGCCGCAGGTTCTGCAGCCCGCGTTGCGCGTCCGTCGTCCGTCCGGCCAACGCGTGGCTGGCCGCGCCTATCGCGACCGCCATCTGGAAGCTCGGCAGGTTCTGGTAGGCCTTCTCCGCCCATGACGCCGCCGCGTCAAAATCCTTCAGGAAGAGATGCGCGGTGGCCATGCCTGCCTGCATGCGGTAGAGCTCCGGGTCACGGGGACTGAGCCGCATTGCATGCTTCAAGAATTCCACAGCGTCCTCGACTTCTCCCCGCCAAAGCCTGAGGAACGCACCCAGGAACCATGCCGCGGCCAGATTCGGATTGAGGCCGAGCGCCTTGTCGAGCAGCGCGATGGCGCCCGAGGTGTCCCCGCCCAGCTGGCCCAGCGCGTGGCCGCCCCGAGTCAGCGCAACCGCGTCGTCCGGCCCCAGGTCGACGGCCTTGCGACCCAGGCGTATACCCTCCGCGGTTTCCTTCCCGACATCCGTCATCCAGTTGTTGACCCTGCGCCAGCAGTGGCACCACGCCGCCATTGCATACGCCGACGCGTAATCCGGATCGGTCGCGATAGCGGTATGGAAGAGTTGCAGCGCCTGGTCGACGGATTCGCGGGTGCCCTGGTGCAGTTTGGTCATGCCGCGCAGATAGTAGTCGTAGGCGTCCAGGTTGCCGGTAGGCTTGCGCTGGGCGCGGTCGATCTCGGCCCGCTCCAGCTGCGGCGCGATGGCGCCCACCACGCTTTCGGTGATCTGGTCCTGCAGTTCGAAGATGTCTCCCAGCACGCCCTCGAAGCGGCCCGCCCAATGGAGTATTCCCGTGGTCGCGTCGATCAGTTGCGCCGAGGTGCGCACGCGGTTTGCCGACTTGCGCCAGCTGCCTTCCAGCACATAGCGCACCCCCAGTTCGCGGCCCACCTGTTTGGCGTCCACGCCGTGCCCCTTGTACGCGAAGCTCGAGTTCCTGGCGACGACGAAAAGCCAGCGGTATTGGGACAAGGCCGAGATGATGTCCTCGATCACGCCGTCCGACAGATAGTCCTGTTCCGGGTCGCCGCTGAGATTGACGAACGGCAGCACTGCGATGGAGGGCTTGGCGAGAACCGCCGGCGCGGAAGCGGAAACTTCAGCAGGCGTGGCGTGCATTACCGGCTGGCTCGCGGAGGCGGAAGCCGTCGGAAGGCTTGCGGCCTGCGGCGCTTGTTCGCTTGTCACTGCCGCGACGAAGCGAAAGCCCTTGCGGGCGACGGTCCGAATCACGCGCTGTTGTTGCCCGTTGTCGCCCACAGCCTTGCGCACCGCGTTGATGTGGGTGGCCAAGGTCGACTCCGACACGATCCGGCCTTGCCACACGGCGTTGACCAGGTCGTCGCGGCTGACGACGCGGTCGCGGTGCTCCATCAGGTACGCGAGTACGTCGAAAACCTTGGGCGCCGTGGCAACGGCGCTGGACGCGCGCAGCAGCTCGCGCCGGTCCAGGTCCAGCACGCAGTTGTCAAAAGAGAATTGCATTCCGTACTCCTTGTGCCGTTCTTGTGCGCCTGGCTTCAGGTCAGTCGGCTGGACGAATGCGCAAGCCAAATCCAAGGGAAAAACAAGGCGGCCGCAAAGCCTTCCGCCCGGGTGCTAAGCATACTGCAAGCACCCGGTCGGGATGTGCGACGGGACGGCAATCAAGCAAGGAGCGGAACATGAAAATCGTGGTTATCGGCGGTACCGGCCTGATCGGGTCGAATGTGGTGCAACGGCTGCGCGCAAACGGTCATGAAACCGTTGCGGCATCGCCCAGGACGGGCGTGGACACCTTGACCGGCGCGGGATTGGCCGAGGCCCTGGCCGGGGCGCAGGCAGTGCTGGACGTATCCAATTCTCCGTCGTTCGAGGATCAGGCAGTGATGGCGTTCTTCGAGACCGCTGGGCGCAATCTGTTGGCGGCGGCAACCCGGGCTGGCGTGGAACATTACCTGGCGCTATCCGTGGTCGGCGCTGAGCGATTGCCGGACAGCGGCTACATGCGCGCCAAAGTGGCCCAGGAAAAGCTGATCCGGGAATCGAAGATTCCCTACACCATCCTGCGCGCAACCCAGTTCTTCCAGTTCGTAGAGGGCATCGTGAGCGCGGGTGCGCAAAATGGCATGATCCGGCTGTCTCCCGCCCTGATCCAGCCCATCGCGGCCGACGACGTATCGGCGGTGCTGGCCGACCTGGCCGTCGCGACTCCGGTCGATCGCACGGTCGAAGTGGGAGGGCCGGACCGCTTTCCACTTGACGAGCTGGGCCGCAAGTTCCTGGCCGCGCGCGGCGATGCCCGCACCGTTGTTGCCGACGTGCACGCGCGCTACTACGGCAGCGAGCTGGACGACCGTTCGCTGGTCGCGGGCGCGCATGCGCACATCGGACCGACGCGCTTCCAGAATTGGCTCACTCGCCCCGCAGCATGACGGCAACTGCAAAGAGCTGCGGCGCAAGGCAGGCGGGATCGGGCTGGGGAAGCGCGTCGGGCTGTTCGGGTCAAGGGCCGCCGAGGATGCTCATGGAAAATCGCGGAATATCCCTGCAGGACATTCTCATCTTCGTGGAAGTGGTCAAGCACGGCGGATTTACATCCGCCGCTGCAATGCTGGACATGCCTGTTTCGACGGTTTCCAGGCGGCTGTCGATACTGGAGAGCCAGCTGGGCGCTCAGCTGTTGGTACGCACGACGCGCAAGGTGTCCACCACGACAGCCGGTGTCCGCTATTTCGAGGAATGCGTCGGTCACGTCGAGGCCGCGCTCAATGCGCACGAGGTCATTCAATCGTATGTCGGCCGACCCGAAGGAACGCTGCGCGTTTCGATTCCTTCCAGTCTCACTGCGTTGCTGCCTATCCTGGTCGCGGCGATGCGCCGGGATTATCCGAAGGTCAGGCTCGACATCGTGGTGGGGGGAGGGGAAACGGGCCACAATCCGATGCCTTTTGAATTGTCGATCCGGGGCGGTCCTCAGCGCGATTCTTTGCTTATCCAGCGTCCGGTGCTGGAGCTCAGGCGCGTCCTGATCGCATCGCGCGCCTACCTGAACGCCGTGGGGCGCCCCAGGGACCCGGCGGATTTGCACAACCATGAGTTGCTTGTGGTCGCGACCGAGACGGACTGGGAACTGCGCCGAAACGGCGAGAGTTGCCGCATTCCGGTTTCATCGATGGTGGTGACCGAGAGCGCCTTGCTCAATGTGCAGCTGGCGATGGCAGGCGCGGGCATCGCATGGATGCCCTGTGATCTGCTGCTGAACCACAGGGGGGCGCGGCGCACGCTGGAGCGTGTGTTGCCGGAGTGGGAACTGCCTCCCACGACCCTGTATGCGCTCTCTCAGACGCGCGTGGTCTCCGCGCGCGCCCAGGCGTTCCTGGACACGTTCAAGGGGTTGCTGCAGGGCGTTCCGAAGCAACCCCAGATCGCCATCAGCCGAAAGTAAAGGCGTAGGCTTCAACGCCGGGCTCCAGGAACTCGATCTGGAAGACGCGGTCGCGGTCCGGCGTCTGTTGCCGCACGAGCTGATAAAGCTTGTGCCCCTCGATGACGCCCTCTCCCTGCTCATTGATGTCGGCCCCGTGATCCGCCAGCGGCGGCCGGCCGTCCAGCGTGACGCGGAATCGCACCGGCCGGCCGTCCGCCGCAGGGCCCAGCACCATGTGCAGGTCGCGCGCATGAAAGCGCTGGATGACGCGGCCGTTGGCGCCTGTGGCCACCGCAAGTTCCGGCTCCAGCCGCCATGATCCGGCCAGCGTCCATTGGTTGGCGCCCAGTTCGCCCGCGGGCTGGTAGACCGTGTCCTTATGCTGCCTGATCGGCGCGCCGCCCGGTGCGTAGCTCGTGGCCTTGCCATAGCCCAGGTAGCTTTCGCCCGAACGCAGCGTCGACCACTGCGGCGGCGCTTCCACGCCGCGCGCCGCGGGCCGGGTGGCATCGGCGTCGGGCAGCGTCCGGCCCGCTTCCGCGAGCAGGCGCTGGATCATGCGTTCCGTCTGCTGGTAATCGTGCTCGCCCGCGACCGTGTACCGCACGCGGCCCTGGCCATCGAGCAGATAGAAGGCGGGCCAGGACTGATTGCGGAACGCTCGCCAAATCCGGAACCCGTTGTCCAGGGCGACGGGGTACTGAATGCCCAGGTCCGCGACCGCCCGGCGCACATTGGAGGCGCTCTTCTCGAAAGCGAATTCAGGCGAATGCACGCCTATCACTTCCAACCCGGCATCCTTGTACTTGTCGTGCCAGGCCTTCAGGTAGGGGAGCGTGCGCAGGCAGTTGATGCAGGAATAGGTCCAGAAATCGACCAGCACGATCTTGCCATCGAGATCGGCGGCGTCCAACGGTTCCGAATTCAGCCAGCCGTTGGCATCCTGCAGGGATGCCAGCGGACCGTTCGCGGCTGCGAACGTCTTGGCCGGATTGTTCGGGCGTAGCTGTTCGACCAATTGCTGCTCCAGCCGCGCTGCGCCCGAGGCAGAGGCGCTGGAGAGAAGCGCCGGGTTCCATCCGAGCGCGGAAACGGCAACTGCGGCCATGACGGCGGCGCCGGCCACCCTGCGCAGGCCTTGGGCCGCAGGCAGGAAGCGGTGCAACGTCGCGGCCATGCCGCGTCCGAGCCAGAGCGCCGCGGCCAGCGCCACCGCCGCGCCGCAGGCGAATGACAGCAGCAGCAAGGAAGTCTGGATGTTCGCGCCGTTGAGCGCCGCGCTGGTAAGCAGCAGTCCCAGGATGGGGCCGGCGCACGGCGCCCACAGCAGGCCGGTGCCCAGGCCCAGCCCGATGGAAAGCAGCCCGGCCGCGCGCGGCGAGCCGGGAGCCGCGCCTGCCAGGCGATTGCCCAGCGCAACCAGCGGCCGGCTCATCCAGTCGCCCACGGCGGGCAGCAGCAGCGCAAGTCCGAAGAGCGCCAACAGTGCCATCGCGGCGTAGCGCGCACCCTCATTGAGCGTCACGACCCAGGCGCCACCGAACGCCGCCAGGCTGGCGACCGCCGCGAACGCGACGGCCATGCTCGCGAGCAGCGGCAAGGCATGGGTCCGGAATGAACCTGATCCGCGTGCGAACACGAAGGGCAGGATGGGCAGGATGCAGGGGCTCACGATGGTGAGAACGCCGCCAAGAAAAGCTACAAGAATGATCAGCATGGGTAGGCACCGCGACGCAAGGAGAGAGGGGCGCGAGAGTCAGGACTCGCGCTTTTGCCGGCGCGCGCCGCTGTCGTTGCGCGCCGTGATGGTCTGGCAGCTCAGCGGGTTGCGCAGCTCATGCGCCAGCCCGCCGGCAAACAGAATGAGTACGAGCAGGAGCTTGCGCATGTCGGTTCCCCTTCAGGCCGCATGGACGTTGAGGGCCACGTCGATGTTGCCCCGCGTGGCTTTCGAGTACGGGCAGATTTCATCGGCCGCGTGGGCAATCTGCTCGGCCAGCGCCTGGTCCAGTCCGGGCAGGAACACGTTGAAGCGGGCTTGGAGCAGGTAGGCGCTGCCCGCCATGCCCAGATCCACTTCCACGTCCACCGCGCGATCGTTCGGCAGTTGCACCTTCATCTGTTTGGCGATGACGTCCAGCGCACTGGTGTAGCAGGCGGACCAGGCGCCCGCGAAAAGCTGCTCGGCGGTCGGATGCGGCTGGATGTCTTCGAAAGCCTGGACCAGGCCCGGGTTGTTGGGAGTCGAAAGACGGATATCGAGCCGTTCCTCGCCGCCCTGGGAGACATAGTTGCGAGAGAGGGTCGTATGGGTCTTGCCGGTCAAAAGGACTTTCTGGATACGGGCGGGCATGGCGAACTTCCTTGTCAGTTGGAATTTAAATCGGATTCGATTAAATCGAATGCGATTGAAGCGCATGGTAAGAAGCGCGAGTCCTGGCGTCAAGAGGCTGAAGCGAGGAAATTCGTATCAAATCGTTTACGACTGCATCGCATGCGATGTAAAGTGGCGCCATCAGGCAGACCAGATACCGAGGTGCACATGAAGCCCAAGACCCCAAACGATCCGTCCCAGAGAAAGCTGGCGGAATTCCTCTGTTTCGCGGTTTATTCGACCAACCTGGCGTTCGGCCGCGTGTACCGCCCCATCCTCGACGCGCTCGGGCTCACCTACACGCAGTACGTGACGATGATTGCCCTCTTCGAAGAGGACGATCAGACGGTCGGCAGCCTGGGCGAAAAGCTCTTTCTTGAATCCAACACCCTCACGCCGATACTCAAGAAGCTCGAAGGCATGGGCTATCTGGAACGCGTGCGCGACTCGGTGGACGAGCGGCTGGTCCGGGTGCGCGTGACCGACGAAGGGCGGCGCTTGCGCGAGAAGACCGCAAGCATCAACCTGAGCGATGCTTGCGGTCTCACGGGCGATCAGTTCGCGGCGTTGAGGGAGCAGGTTGTCGCGCTGCGCGACAACCTGGTCGAGGCGGCGCGGCCGGACGGCGGTTGAACGCAGGTGGACACCTTCAACTACATGCGCGCCTTCCGGCGCATCGTCGAACTGGGCAGCCTGGCCAAGGCGGCCGAGGCGCTGGATATGTCGTCCGCCGGGCTCAGCAAGCAGTTGCGGGCGCTGGAAGCCCACCTGGGGGCCGTGCTCATCCAGCGGACCACCCGCAAGATGAGCCTGACCGACACGGGCGCGGCCTATTACGCCGAATGCTGCCGGCTGCTGGACGAATTGGACGCGCTGGAAAAATCCGTCAAGCGCGAGTCCCGCCTGGTGTCGGGGCGGCTGCGCGTGAACGCGCCGGTCTCGTTTGCCTTGAGCGTGCTGACGCCGCTGCTGGCGCGCTTTCTGCGCCAATATCCGGAACTGCGCCTGGACCTGGCGATGGAAGACCGGCTGGTCGATGCGGTGGGACAGGGCTTTGACGTGTCCATACGGTTGCGCGCGCAGCTGGACGATTCTTCGCTGATTGCGCGCCGGCTGGCGTCGCTGACGCAGGTGCTGTGCGCGGCGCCGTCCTACCTCGACAGCCGCGGCCGTCCGGAGAGCGTGGACGCGCTGCGCGGGCATGACATCCTCAGCTATACCTTGGCCGAAAGCCCTGGCGCGGTTGCGGACGAGGATGCGGGCCAGCAGGCGGATCCGTTGGCCGGACCCGCGCTGGTGCAGGTCAACAACAGCCTGATGCTGCGGGACCTGCTGGAAGAGGGGCTGGGCATAGGCGCCTTGCCGTCGTTCCTGGCCGCGCCCGCCATCGCCAGCGGCAGGCTGGTGCGCGTTTTGCCCCAACAACCCGCCGCGCCTCGCCATGTCTACGCGGTCTATCCGACCAGCCGCCACCTGCAGCCCAAGGTCAAGGCCTTTGTGGATTTCATGGCGGAGCATCTGCCGGCGGCCATGCGCGGCGATTGTTGACGCGCAGCTAATAAAGTCCTGCCGGCGGACACCTTACTCCCGCGCCGGCCCGTCCTTAAGCTGGCGTCCATTGAAACGAGATGGACGCCATCATGACTTCGACCTCCAATTACGCACCCGCCGCGCCGCTGACCGTGGACTTCTTCCATGACGTAGTTTGCGGCTGGTGCTATGTCATGTCTCCCCGCCTGCGCCAGGTCGCGGCCGAACTGGGCATTGCCGTGCGCCAGCGCAGCTTCGTGCTGCAAGAATCGCCTGAACAGATGTGCCAGGTGTTCGGCTCGATGCCGCGCGCCAAGCAGGTGATCCTGGGCCATTGGGAAGCCTGCGCCCGCCATGAAGACCAGCCGCGCATCGACGTCGAGGGCATGCGCGCCGAATCATTCGATTATCCCAGCGGGATGGCCGGGGCGCTGGCTTGCCAGGCCGCGCAGTTGCTGGCCGGCGACGCGGGCCATTGGGACATGTTCGACGCGATCCAGCATGCCCACTTGAGCGAGCACCGCAACGTCGGCGATAGCGCGGTGCTGTTGGACATCGCCGCCGGGCTGGGCCATGACCGGGGCGAATTCGCCGCCCTCATGCGGGGCGAGGAGGTCTTGCAGCGCGTGCAGGCCGATCGCGCCGCCGCCGCGCGGCTGGCCATCGACTCCATTCCCACGTTGATCGCCGGGCCGCACCGGGCCCGCCTGCACACCATGTCCACGGCCGATCTGCGGGACAGGCTGCGGGCGCTGATGCCCGCAGTCGAGGCTTGATCGCCGCGCATCGGGGCGCCGCCCACGTTTTCCTTCTTTCCATTTTTCCGTCCGCAGGACGGAAACCACACGCACAAGGTGCATCATGACTATCCGCTACACCCGCAAACTTCTTGGCCTGGCGCTGGGCGCCGCCTTGAGCTTCAACGTACTCGCGCACGGCGCACCCGCCCGCGCGCCTGCCTCCGGACAGCAAGTGGGCATCAGCCCCTGGGGGCCGGACGATGAGATCGGCCGCCTTAACCTGATCACGCCCGAATCGCGCGCCGCGGTCATGTCGCGCGTGGCCGGCGGCAAGGTCTATGACCTGGCCACGGAATACTACGTGGGCATGCCCAGTTGGCAGGACGCGGGCGATCCGCACTACCAGTTCTGGATGACGCACACGCCGCGCGGCACCGAAGTCGACGACCCCATGGGCGTGGGCAAGGACATGAACGCGATGCGCAGCTACACCGGCACGGCGTTCTCGATGTACAGCCACACCGGCACGCACATCGATGCGCTCAACCATTTCGGCATCCACGGCAAGATCTGGAATGGCTTTCGCGCCGACGAACATCTGGGGGACCGCGGCTGGAAGCGCACGGGCATCGAGAAGTTCCCGCCGCTGGTGGCGCGCGGCGTATTGATCGACGTGGCCGCGCTCAAGGGCGTGGAGATGCTGCCCGACCAGTACCGCATTACCCGACAGGACCTGAAAGCCGCGCTGGCGCGCCAGAAGACCGAGCTGCGCGAGGGCGACATTGTCCTGATCCGCACCGGCCGCATGAAGCTGTACAACGATCCGGCGGCCTACATGGCCAAGCCGCCGGGCATGGGCCTGGACGCTGCGCGTTATCTGGTCGAGGAGGGCGGCGCCATGATTCTGGGGGCGGACAACCTCAGTTTCGAGACCTTCCCGTCGGAGGTGTCCGACGACTATGTGCCGCTGCATACCTATCTGCTGGCGCAGAAGGGCGTGCCCATCATCGAGCTGGCGGCGCTGGACGAGCTGTCGCGCGACCAGGTCTATGAATTCGCCTTCATCGGCGGGCCGCTGAAGATCCGCGGCGGCGATGCGGCGCCGCTGCGTCCGGTGGCGATGCCGCTGCGCTGAATTATTTGCTGCGCTTGACCATCGCCAGGATGGTATCCGTCAACTCGTCGCGCGCCTGATCCACGCTGATGTCCCGGGCCACAGCCGCGTGCGCCAGGCCGTCAGCCGCGCCCAGCATCGCCCACATGCCGGCCAGCGAAACTCCCGCGGGTCCGGCATGAGGCGCAAGTATGGCTTGGCATTTCTTGATGAAGGCCTGTTGGTATTGATGCTTTACCGCGGTCAGTTCCGGGGAGCCGCCCAGCGCGGCCAGCACGCCGGGTATTTCGCGTCCCTGCGTCATGACGCATTCGATGTAGCCTGCGGCGATGACCCGGGCCTTTTCCTTCAAGGCCGGCTTGCTGGCGGCGATCGCCGCGTCGATGAGCGCGGTCTGGCGGACGTCGAAGTCCTGATACAGCGCCACCAGCAAACCGTTGCGCGTGCCGAAGTGGTCGTAGGCCACGGGCTTGGTGATGCCCGCTTCCGCGGCCAGCCGCCCCAGGGTCAGGGCGTCCGTGCCTTCGTCGCTGATCAGCTTCCAGGCGACGTCCAGCAGTTGGCGCTGGCGCTCGTCGCGCGACAGGCGGCGCTGGGGGGCGGCTTTGGCGGGGCTTGGTGTTTTTGCGGTCATGATTCGACTTCCTCTTCGCGGATTACAGCACGCGAGGAGAAGATCTTCTGGCCTAGGGTCCGGGCGGCGTCGAGATGCGCGGCGGGAAAACCCGCGTCCGACGGCAGCAGCAATTCAGACGTGACCACGTTGGCGCCGCAGTAGCCGAAGATGCCGTGGTCGATCTGCGTCTTCATGGCGCCGAAGTAGCCGTGCCGAGCGTAGGTGCGCTGGTTGGCGCCGCCCAGCGCGACCAGGTGCACGTCGAGGCGTTGCAGCTTCTTGACCAGCTTGCCGTCCGTGTCTTCGTAGGCCCAGCCTTGGGTGAACACCCGGTCGATCCAGCCCTTGAGCAGGCCCGGGAAGGACCACCAGTACACGGGGTAGACCAGCGCCAGCGCATCCGCGCGTTCGAGCCGTGCATGTTCCGCGGCGACTTCCGGCAGGGCTTCCCCCTTGCCCATGGCCAGCGCCACGTCCGGCTGGGTGAACCGCGGGTCGAAGCCTTCCGCGGCCAGGTCGGCGACCTCGAATGTGTGTCCGGCATCGGCAGCGGAAATGCCTGCCGCGACCTGTCGCGCCACCGCGTGGGTCAGCGACGCGGGATCGGGATGTGCAACAACGATTAGCGCATGCATGGCGTCTACGCTCCATCAAAATAATTAACCTACCGATAGTAACTTACTTTTGGTAGATTGAGATTTTGACGTGAGTAGCGGCGCTGCTCCCTGGGAGGCCGACCGCCCGGCGCAGGGCGGGGCGCTTGCTAGTGGCTGGGAATTTGCGCCAGCACCAGCTGGGTGGTCTGGCGCAGGTGTTGGGCCAGCAGCTCGGCGGCGGTGTCGGCGTCGCGGGCCAGCGCGGCGTCCAGCAGTTTGCGGTGTTCGTCGGCGACGTTGCGTTCCTTGCCCTTCTTTGGGGAGGCGGCGTTCTTGGCGCCGGCATTCAGCTGTACCGACAGGTAGCGATAGCGCGCCGTCTGGTCGCGCAGCAGTTCGGCGATGGCGATGAGCGACTTCGAATCGCTGCCGCTGATCAGCGCCGAATGGAAAGCGGAATGCGCTTGTTCCCATTCAGCCGACAAGCCGGAGCCGTCCGCCGCGTGCAGGGGCAGGCGACTCAGGCGGTAGTGCGCGCCGGCCAGCCGCTCTTCCCAGTCCAGGCTGCCGCGCGCGATGGCGCGGCGCAGCGCTTCGCATTCGATGTGGATGCGGGTTTCGGTGATGTCCAGCAGTTCTTCCGCCGAGACGTCCGCCACGCGGAAACCGCGCTGGTCTTCCGCGACCACGAATCCGCTGGTCGCCAGGCGCGATAGCGCCTCTCGCAGCGGAATCGCCCCGCTGTCGTAGCGTTCGCAGAGATCCTTGATGCGCAGACGTGCTCCCGGGGGCAGGCTGCCCGTGATGATGTCTGCGCGGATGTCATTGGCCAGGGCCGATGCCGCGGTCCGGAATGGGGTGGAAACGGAAGTCATGCGAAACGATAAAGTTTTTATCTATGAAGCTCAAGTTATCCAGGGAAAACCAGAATATATATATTTTTGTGGATTACATATTCTTCGTCCAACCCTCACCCATCAGGAGATCTCGTGAAACTGGCCACCCTACAAATCGACGGCGCTCCTCGCGCCGCCGCACTCGTGCAGGGCCGCCTGGCGCTGCTGTCCGCTCCGGGCGTCGATCTGGGCACCCTGCTGCGCCAGGGCAAGACGCTGGCCGATTTGGAGCGCCTGGCCGCCGCGGCCACGCAGTTCATCGATCCGGCCACCGCGACCTTTCTGTCGCCGTCGATCGAACCTCCCAAGATCCTGTGCGTCGGCTTGAACTACGCCGACCACACCAAGGAAAGCCCGTACGACCAGCCCGATTACCCGACGCTGTTCTTGCGCGTGTCGACCAGCCTGGGCGCGCATGACGCCGTGGTGGAGCGTCCGGCCATCAGCGATACCCTGGACTACGAGGGCGAAATGGTCGTGGTGCTGGGCAAGGGCGGACGCAGGATCGCCAAGGAACAGGCGCTGGACCATGTGTTCGGCTACGCCGTGGGCAATGAAATCTCGGTGCGCGAATACCAGTTCAAGTCGCCGCAGTGGACGGTGGGCAAGAACTTCGACGGCACGGGAACCTGGGGGCCGTACGTGGTCACGGCCGACGAGCTGCCGGCCGGCGGCAGCGGTTTGCGGATCGAGACCCGCCTCAATGGCGAGACCATGCAATCGTCCAACACCAGCGACATGCTGTTCGATGTGGCCACCGTGATCTCGACCGTCAGCGAGGCCATTACCTTGCAGGCCGGGGACATCATTTTCTCCGGCACCCCCGCGGGCGTGGGCTTCGGGCGCACGCCCAAGCTCTACATGAAGGACGGCGACACGGTAGAGGTGGATATCGAGCGCATCGGCACGCTGCGCAACCGCATTCGCGACGAGGCGAAGTCCGCCTAGGTTTGTCACCACGCCTGCAGCGGTCCCGGCGCCATCGGCGCGCCGGGGCGTACGGCCACGATCTACTCTTGGAACTCCAGACATGCGAATCGCAACTGCTTTTGTGAAGTCATCCGTGAGCAATCCCGCCCGGCGCCGTTGGGCCAGACTGTTGTTGGCCGCGGGCCTGGCATCCAGCCTGGGTGTGGCCAGCGCCGCGGATTGGCCGACGCGGCCAGTGAAGATCGTGGTGCCGTTTGCCGCAGGCGGAACCACCGACCTGATCGCGCGGCTGATCGCAACGCCCATGTCGCAGGAGCTGGGGCAGCCCGTGGTGGTCGAGAACCGCCCGGGCGTGGGCGGGCTGCTGGGCGCGGATGCCGTCGCCAAGGCGGCGCCCGACGGCTACACGGTGTTGATGGCCAACATCTCCTATCCGCTGGCCGCCCTGGTGGCGCAGGGCGCGAAACGGCTCAACTTCGATCCCCTGGCCGACCTGCGCAGCGTGAGCGTGGTGGCCAACGTGCCATTGGTCATCACGTCCACTCCTTCGCTGCCGGCCCGCAACCTGAAGGAGTTCGCGGACCTGCTCAAGAAGAATCCTTCCACCCACTACGCCTACGGCTCCACGGGACCCGGTTCGTACATCCACGTATTCGGCATGTGGTTCCAGGAGCAGACGGGCGCGTCCATGACGCACGTGCCCTTCAAGGGCGCGGCGCCCTTGAAGGGCGAAATGCTGGCGGGCCGCATCCAGATGGGCGGCGACCAATTGTCTTCGTCTTTGAGCGACATCCGGGCCGGCTCCCTGACCGCGCTGGCAGTCACGTCGCCGCAACGCTCGCCGTCCCTGCCGGACACGCCCACCGCCAGCGAACTGGGTTTTACCGGCATCGATACCGAGGGATGGAACGGTTTGCTCGCGCCGGCGCAGACGCCCGACGCCGTCGTGGCGCGCATCGGCCAGGCCGTGTCCAAGGCTGTTCAGCAGCCCGCCATCCGCCAGCGCCTCGCCGAGCTGGGCGCCGAGGCCAGCGGTTCCAGTCCCGAGCAGATGAGCGCTTTGCTGAAAAGTCAGTTCGCCCAGTTCGGCCCCATGGTGTCGCGCCTGCAGCTTGAGTGATGCCGTAGCGAGGATCTTTGATCCCCGGCAGCTTCGGCTTTCCAACGAGTCCAACCAGAAAGGCCAGCAATGAAAGCACTGCGTAGCGGCGTGACCGCGAGCCTGCAGTTCCTGATCGGCATCCTGGCGTGCGTGAATGCCCACGCCCAGGCCGACGCGCCACCCGTCTCCATTGTCGTTCCGCAGCCGGTGGGCAATCCCACGGACGGCGTCGCGCGCAAGCTGCAGCCGCTGCTGCAGGCCGCGCTGGGCAGGACCATCATCGTCGAGAACCAACCGGGGGCGGGCGGTTCCATCGGCACGCAACGGGTGTTGAATGCGCCGGCGGATGGACGCGTGCTGTTGATCGCGTCCCAGACCGAACCCATCCTGACCCCGGCCACGATGCAGCATGTGAAGTATCGGGCGGAGAACCTGCGCGCGGTGGCGGTGGTGGCGCGGCTGCCCTACATCCTGACGGGCGGCAACGCGCTGGCGGCCAAGAACCTGGGCGAGCTGACCCAGCTGGCGCAGGCCCAGGGGGACAAGGGACTGAACTTCGGGCACATCGGTCCGGGCTCGATGATCCATCTATTGGGCGAGCAATGGGCGCGGCAAAGCCAGTTCAAGCTCAACCACGTCGTCTACCGGGGCGTCCCGCCCGTCACGCAGGACCTGATGGGCGGACAGATAGAACTGAGCTTCCTGCCGCTGGGCGGGTCGACACTGGACCTGATCGAGTCCGGCCGTATCCGGGCCTACGCCACGACCGGCGCCGCGCCCAGTCCCAAGCTGCCCCAAGTGCCGCCCTTGTCCGCATCCAGCGAAAAGCTGCGGGATTTCGTGTACGGCACGTGGATCGCCTTTCTGGTGCCGGCCAAGACACCGGACGCGACCGTTGCCAGCCTGAACCGCGCGATCGTCCAGGCCATGGAAGACGCCGCGTTTCGCGAGTATGTTGTTTCCACCGGCATGGAGCTGGTGGCGCAGAACTCGGTGGCGGACATGCGGGACTTCTACCAGACGGAGACGGCGCTGTACCAGGGGCTGGCGCAGAAGGTCGCCGTCGAACAGTGAGGACAGGCCAGCCTGTCAAAACCAGAACAAGATTCTTGGAGGCAGACATGCAATCGAATGCGCAGACAGCGCCGCTCGCCGTGCACTCGGTGGACGAGTTCGTGTTCAGCGTTCCCGATCTCGAAGAGGCCAGACGCTTCTATTCGAGCTTCGGCCTGGACGTGCGGGATGAAGGCGGCTGCCTGGCGTTGTACACCCATGGCCATCCGCACCGCTGGGCGCGCATCTTGCGGGGCGCGCGCAAGCGCCTGCTGTGGGTAAGCATGGGGATCCACGCGGACGACCTGGAACGGTTCGCCGTGCATCTGGACCGCCAGGGTATCGCCCGCCGCGACGCGCCGCAGGGCGCCGACCCCGCAGGGCTCTGGATTGAGGCGCCCGACGGGCTGGCCCTGCAATTGCGGATTGCAGCCAAGTCTTCACCGTCGGCCCCCGCGCCGCAAGAGCCGCCCCAGGCCAGCAGCGGCGCTGGCCGCGCGCCCGCGCGCAGCCAGGTGCGGCAGGTGCGGCCGTTGTACCTGTCGCACATCCTGTTGTTCAGCGCCGACGTGGTCCGGGCCACGCGGTTCTACGTGGATGCGCTCGGGCTGCGCGTGTCGGATACCTCGGGCGATGCCATCGCCTTCATCCACAGTCCGCACGGCAGCGATCACCACCTGATTGCGCTGGCCAAGTCGCATGGCCTGGGCCTGCATCACAGCAGCTGGTGCGTGCCGTCCATCGATGCGGTGGGGCAGGGCATGGAGCAGATGGGCGCGGCGGGGTATGCGGACGGTTGGGGCGTGGGCCGGCATGTGTTGGGTTCGAACTACTTCCGCTATGTGCGCGATCCCTGGGGCAGCTACGCCGAGTATTCGTACGACATCGACTTCATCGCCGAAGGACAGCAGTGGCCGTCGGCGGATTATCCGCCGGAGGATTCGCTGTATGTGTGGGGTCCGGCGTTGCCGCCGGACTTCATCACCAATCATGAGCGGGATGCCTGAGGGCGGGCGCGCTCCCCTTCAGGCTATCGCGTTCATCCCCAGGATCTCCCGCCCCGCGATCAGCGTCTGGATTTCCGTCGTGCCTTCGGGAATCATGCCGCCGCGCGTATCGCGGAAGATGCGCTCGATCGGATATTCCTCCGAGTAGCCCAGCCCGCCATGCACTTGCAGCGCCATGTTGGCCACTTCGTGGGCGGCCTCGGTGGCGTAGAGCTTGGCGATGGAGCAGGCCTGGCGCACGTCCTTGCCCGCTTCCAGGGCATGGGCCGCGCGCATGCCTAGCGCGCGCGCCGCTTCGACGCGGACCGTCATGTCGACGATGTGCTTCTGCACCAGCTGGAAGCTGCCGATGGGACGGCCGAACTGCTCGCGCTGCTTGGCATAGTCGATGGACATGTCCAGGGCCGCCTGCGCGGCGCCGACGGCGCCCATGGCGATGTTCAGGCGCGCGGCGTCCAGGCCCTTGAGCGTGCCGGCGAGCGCCGCGCCTTCCACGCCGACCAGGTTTTCCTTGGGGATGCGCACATCGGCGAAGCCTAGTTCGGCCGTGCCGGTGCAGCGCAGCACCATGGTGTCGAGCTTGCGCACGTCATAGTTGGCCAGGGCGCGTTCGACGATGAAGGTCGACAGCTTGCCTTCGCAGGTGGGGCTGTAGGTGCGCGCCACCACCATGGCGAAGTCCGCGTCGCAGCCGTTGGTGATCCACAGCTTGCGGCCATTCAGCACCCACTCGTCGCCGACCAGGTCGGCCCGCGTCTGGATGCCGGCGATGTTGGAGCCGGTGTTCGGCTCCGTCAGGCCGGTGCAGGCCTTGAGGCGGCCGGCCATGAGCGGCTTGAGGTACTTCTCTTTCTGCGCCGGCGAACCGTGGGTGGCCAGGCGCTTGATGGAACCGTTGGTGATATTGACGATGGTGCGCAGCGACAGCCAGTGGTAGCCCAGTTCTTCCATCATCATGGCCCAGGTGGGCATGTCGATGCCGTGTCCGCCCTGGTCTTCCGGCAGGTTGCCGCCGAGGTAGCCCAGCTCCGCCAGCTTGGGCATCAGTTCGAACGGAAAGGTCCGCGCCTTTTCGTGCTGCGCGACGATGGGCGCCACTTCCGCCAGCATGAAGCGGCGGATGCTGTGCTGCAGCTCCTGTTGTTCGGGCGTCAGGTCGATGTTGCTCATGCGTTTACTCCAGCTTCAGGTTGGCGCGTTCCACCAGGTCGCGGGTGGCCTCGCGGTGCTCCGCCCAGAATTTGGCGAACGCCTCGGGCGAGCTGCTGACCAGCGGAGTGGCGATGCGTTCGAAGCGTTCCTGCACGATGGGCATGGCGGCGGTTTCTTCCAGCGCGCGGGCCAGCTTGTCGATGATGGGCTTGGGGGTGCCGGCGGGGACGACCACGGCCTGCCAGGTGGTGACCTTGAAGCCCGGAACGCCGGATTCGGCGATGGTCGGCAGGTCCGGCAGATCCTTGACGCGGGCGGCGCCGCTGACCGCCAGGGGGCGCAGCATGCCGTCCTTGATGTAGGGCAGGGAGCTGGAACGGCTGTCGATCATGAAGGTCAGCCGTCCGGCGATCAGGTCTTGCAGCGCGGGCGCGCTGCCTTTGTACGGCACGTGCGTGAGCTTGGTGTTCAAGGCCAGCGCGAGCGAGGAGGCCGCGGTGTGCGCCGAACTGCCGTAGCCCGGCGATCCGTAGGTGATGGTCGCCTGCTTGTCCGCCTTGATCGCCTTGATCAGGTCAGCCATGGTCTGGTAGGGCGAATCCTTGGGCACCACCACCACCAGCGGCGAATCGGTCAATTGCGCGACGGGGGCGAAGGCCTGGGCCGGGTCGATCTTCAGATCCTTGTACAGGTACTGGTTGACGGCGATGGTGGCCGCGTTGGTCCATAGGATGGTGTAGCCGTCGGCGGGCGCGCTGGCCGCGGCCAGCAGCGAGAGGTTGCCGTTGGCGCCAGGCTTGTATTCCGGGATGACGGGCTGGCCGAGCTTCTTGCTCAGCTCGTCCTGCATCATCTTGAACGCGATGTCGGAAGGTCCCCCCGGCGCAAATCCGATCACGGCGCGTATCGGCTTGTCCGGCCATTCCGCGGCCGAAGCCGCCGTCGCGAAGCCCGCGGCCAGCAGGGCTGCCGCCACCATCTTGCTGAACTTCATTCCTGTCTCCTGTTTTTCTGGGTTGAGCGCGCTTGCGTTGCGCGGACGGATTCTTGAGTGATCCGTTTTATTATTCGCATTGCGAATTAATAATTCGTTTAATGAATTGATGATACTGCGGCCGTCGGGGCGCTGCAATAACGGGTTTTCGATCTGCAGCCGGATGCGGCCGCGCACGCGCATGAAAAATCCCTGCCGCGCGCGGGGCGTGGCAGGGATGCGGGGGTATGTAACGGCCCGCTGGCGCGGGACCGGATTCAGGCGGAATCGACCATGTGCTTGAAGCGTGCGCTGGCCTGCATGCATTCCCGCTGCAACCTCAGGACGATGCTTTCCACGGGTTCGATGTTGCGGGCGAAGCCCACCGCCGGGCCCATGGACAACATGCCTTCTTCGTGCTGGCCCGCCTGGTAGGCAAGGGCCTGGGTGCGCTCGCCGCTGATCAGTTCGCCGAAGTCGGCGTAGCTGTTGGCGCCCGCCAGTTCCAGGGCGGCGACCTTGCGGGCGTTTTCATTGTCCAGGATGCGCCAGGTGTCGCCCAGGCTGCCGAGCACGGCGCGGGTGCCGTGCTCGCTGGTGTAGACCACGCGCTGCTTGTACGCCGCGTGCGCCGGGGTTTCCTGCGCCGGCGTGAAGACGCTGCCCATCACCACGGCGTCGGCGCCCAGCGCCAGCGCCGCGGCGATCTGCCGGCCGTGGCCGATGCCGCCGCCCAGCGCCAGCGGAATGCGCAGCTGCTCCAGGGCATAGGCGCCGTTGAGGAACGTGGGCAGCTGATTGCTGCCGGGGTGGCCGCCTTCTTCCATGCCGACCAGGGTGACTGCGTCCACGCCCATGTTCTGCGCCGCGACGGCATGGCGCACGTGCGCGCACTTGTGGATGACGATGGCACCGGCTTCGCGCAGGGCGGGCAGCAGCGGCGTGGGCGGCAGGCCCGCCGTTTCGAACAGGCGCACGCCTGCGTCGAGCGCGATGCGCAGCCGCGTCAGCATGGGCTCGTTATTGGCCGCGCGGCGAGACAGCGTGAGGTTGACGCCGAATGGCAGGCCGCCCGTCAGTTCGCCGCAATCGCGCAGCGCCTGGCGGAAGTCCTGATCCGTGCGCGAGCTGCGCGCGGTGATGAATCCCATGCCGCCTGCGCGCACCATGGCCGCCACCAGGCGAGCATCCGACAGCCACATCATTCCGCCGAGCAGCAGCGGCCAGCGTATGCCCATCAGTTCGGTGATGCGGGTGGGCCAGCGTTGCGGAACGGCCGGAGCAAGAGGCTGGTTCACACGTGCCTCCCCATCAGCAGGATGGGCTGCAGTTCGTGCGCCAGCTGCCGCAGCGTGGGGCCGGCTTCATCGAGCATCAGTTGCCGCGGCAACAGCGCCGCCGGGCCGCCGCAGCTGACCACGTAACGTTCGCCGGCGGGCAGTTCGATGGCGGCGGCGACGGTGTTGATCTGATAGGCGGGACGCTCGTGATAGACGAAGCCGCGTTCCGGATACCGGGCGATGGCGTCGGCAATGGCCTGCTGCTCCGCGGCGTCGCCGGCCTTGCCGGATGCGCGGGCTTCTTGCAGCAGGGCCTCGCGTTCCTCGGCCGAGCAGCAGGCCAGATAGGCCCAGCCGATTGCGCTGTGGAACAGCGGTATGCGCGAACCCACGCGCAGGTTCATCAGCAGCGGTGAATTCCCCTGGCAGCGCAGCAGGTAGACGATGCTGTCGCCGTCGCGCCGCCCCAGCGCCACCGCGACCTGATAGCGGTCGGCCAGCGCCTGCAACATCGGCCGGATGACGTCCAGCGCTTCCTGCCCCGCCAGCGCCGCGCCGCCCAGCGCGATGGCGGCGATGCCCAGTTGCAGCTTGTCCTTGCCCGGCACGGCGGCCAGGAATCCCGTCTTTTGCAGGGTGTGGCACAGGCGCCATACGGTGGGCTGGGCCAGACCGGTCAGATGGGCCAGCTCCGTCGTGCCCAGCATGCGCCGTTCGGCGCTGAAGCAGCGCAGGATGTCGAGCCCGCGGGCCAGCGCGGTGACGAATTGGCGGTCGGGTTCCGCGGAATCTTCGGTGGCGTCGTTCTTGGGCGCACGAGGCGAGGCTCTTGACATGGGCAAGCTCCTTTTTTATGATCAATTCACTAAATGAATTATAAATTCGCATAGCAAATTATGCAAGATCAGGAGGACGAATGAGCGGTCAGCAGGATTGTGCGCTACAGGCCCAGGGCGTGATGGCCTGGCCCGGCGTTTGCCATTGGGGCGGGGACGCCCTGGCCAGAACCTTGGCGGCCGCGGGCGCGCGCCTGCGCCTGCCGCTGGTGGTGACCGACGCCGGCACCTGGGGCGCGGTGGGCTCCGCCGTCGAAGCGGCGCTTGCCGCCGCGCCGGGATTGCAATGGCGTGTCTATGACGGCGTGGTGCCCAATCCCGCCATGGATCAGGTGCGCGCCGCGTTGCGCGTGGCGCGCGAACAGGGCTGCGCCAGTGTGCTGGCGGTGGGCGGGGGCAGCGCCATCGACGTGGCCAAGGCGGTCTACGCCTGCCTGGCGGGCGGGTTCGATGCCGACGAATTGCAGGCGCCGCGAGGGCAAGCCTGGCTGAACGCCGCCGCCGAGGCCGCCGATCCGCTTTTCATCGCCGTGCCCACGACTTCGGGCACCGGCAGCGAAAGCAGCTCGGCCGCGCTGATCCAGGGCGACGATGGGCGCAAGCGCCTGTACCGCTCCCTGCGCGCCCGTCCGGCGCTGGTGGCGCTGCAGCCCGAACTCACGCTCAGCCTGCCGCCGCGCCCCACCGCGCAGGGCGGCTTCGATGCCGTGCTGCATGCGCTGGGCGCCTGGATCAACACCGATCCTTCGCCCGTCGGCAAGGCCATGGCCTTGCAGGCCTTGCGCCTGTGCATGCGGGCGCTGCCCGACGTGCTGCGCGCGCCGGACAGCCTGCGCGCGCGCGCCGACATGCAGATGGGCGCCTATATGGCGGGCCTGGCCATCGGCATGAGCAAGGTGGACGCCGTGCACGCCATGTGCACGCCGCTGGAGTCGCGCGTCCACATGGCGCATGCGGAAGTGCTGGGTCCGATCTTCAGCGTGGTGGCGCGCCACACGGCGCAGACCGCCGCCGCGCCCTATGCCGAGGCCGCACGCGCGCTGGGCATGGCCGCAACGGGCGACGAGCAGCAGGACGCCCTGGCCCTGATCGTAGCGGTCGAGTCGCTGGCGCGGCTGGCGGGCATTCCTCTGCGCTTTACCGGCTTGGCGCTGTCTGAGCAGGATGCCGCGCAGCTGGCCAGCCAGGCCATGCTGAGCGCGTCCATGCCCGTCAATCCGCGCGTCCTCGCGCCGGAAGAAATTCAATCCCTATACCTGCAAATGGCCGCATAAGGAGCGCCCGCATGGATGTCATCGATTCCCGCCCCTATGAACTGCTGATTGGGGAAAACTGGCGCGCAGGCGCCGAAGGCAGCACGTTCGATACCTACAATCCGGCCACGGCGCAGGTGCTTGCCAGCGTGCACGCGGCATCGGCGGCCGACGTCGACGCCGCCGTGCAGGCCGCGCACACCGCCTTTGAAACGCATTGGCGCAAGACCACGCCGGCCCAGCGCGGCAAGCTGCTGCGGCGCCTGGCCGAATTGTTCGAGCGCGACCGCGAAAAGCTCGCCTGGATCGAAACGCTGAACGTGGGCAAGCCCATCACGCATTCGCTGGATTCGCTCAAGGGCATGCCGGCGTCGCTGGAGTACTTCGCGGGCATCATTCCGGCCCTGCGCGGCGAGACCATACCGGTGGGCAATGCCGACGTGCTCAATTTCACGCTACGCGAGCCGCTGGGCGTGTGCGCGCTCATCATGCCGTGGAATTACCCGATGACGCTCACCGTCAACAAGCTTGGTCCGGCGCTGGCCGCGGGCAACACGGTGATCCTCAAACCCTCCGAAGTGACGCCGCTGTCCACCATGGCGCTGGCGCGATTGTTCGAGGAAGCCGGCTTTCCGCCCGGCGTGATCAACGTGGTCAACGGCCCGGGCGCCACGGTGGGCGAACGGCTGGTCACCCATCCGCTGGTATCACGGGTGTCGTTCACTGGCGGCACCGTGACGGGTGCGCGCATCCAGGCGGCCGCGGCCGCCGACGTCAAGCGCGTCACGCTGGAGCTGGGCGGAAAGTCGCCGCTGATCGTGTTCGAGGACGCGCCGCTGGACAAGGCCGCGGCCGTGGCTGCGGGCGACATCATCAAGAATTCCGGCCAGGTCTGCATCGCCTGCACGCGCCTGCTGGTGCAGGAATCCGTGCGCGAGGAGTTCCTTGGCCTGCTGCAGCAGCGCCTGGACACCGTGCGCATCGGCTCGCCGGCAGATCCGGCGACCGAGATGGGCCCCCTGGTCAGCGCGGCCCAGAAGCAGCGTGTCGAGAAGTACGTGGCGCTGGCACAGGCAGAGGGCGCGCAGCCCGCCCATTTCGGCAACATGAAGCTGGAAGGCGATACGGCCAAGGGCTACTTCGTGCCGCCCACGCTGCTGCTGAACTCCCATGCCCGCATGGAGAGCGCGCAGGACGAGATCTTCGGTCCGGTGCAATCCGTGATCGGCTTTCGCGATGAGGCCGACGCCCTGCGCATGGCCAACGACACGCGCTACGGCCTGGCCGCGGTGCTGTACACGCGCGACGGCGGCCGCGCCCTGCGCATGGCGCGCGGGCTGCAGTCGGGCAGCGTGGCCATCAACACCGGCCTGCGGACGTCGTTCGATGCGCCGTTCGGCGGCTACAAGCAGTCCGGCATCGGCAAGGAACGCGGGCTGGAAGCCATCTACGAAAACACGCAGCTCAAGAACATCAAGTACGACACCACGATCTAGCGTGGCGCCCACAGGAGACAACATGAAGTTCATCGTCAAGCTGGCCTCGGGCCTGGCCGCCTGCATGCTGGCGGCCGGCGCGCACGCGGAATGGCCCGACCGGCCCATCCGCATGGTCATCGGCTTTGCGCCCGGGGGCGCTTCGGACATCGCTTTCAAGATGGTGCAGGACGAGCTGTCCAAAAAGCTCGGGCAGCCCGTGGTGCCGATCTACAAGCCCGGCGCCAACGGCAACATCGCCAACCAGGCAGTCGCCACGGCCGAACCCGACGGCTACACGGCGCTGTGGGCCAACGTCGGGCCGTTGGCCATCAACACCTACCTCTACAAGGGCGTGCAGGTCGATCCGGGCAAGGCCTTTGTGCCGGTCACGCAATTGACCGATTCGCCGCTGGTGGTGGTGGTGCCGAAGTCTTCGCCGTTCCAGACCATGCAGGACCTGGTGCAGGCGGCGAAGAAGCCCGACGCAGGGCTGTCGTACGGGTCCGCCGGGCATGGTAGTTCCATGCACGTGGCGGGAGCCGCGTTGTCGCTGGCTCTGAACGCGCCCATGACGCACGTGCCTTACAAGGGCAGCGCGCCGGCGCTGCAGGACCTGATCGCCGGGCGCTTGTCCTTCATGGTGGACAGCCGCTCCACCACCGCGCCCTTCATCAAGGAAGGCACGCTGCGCGCGCTCGCCGTCAGCGGCGACCAGCGCGTGGCGGACATGCCCGACGTGCCCACGGTGGCCGAGTCCGGCGTGCCCGGCTTCAAGGTGACGACCTGGCAGGCGGTGGTCATGCCTGCCGGCACGCCGCAGCCCATCGTCGACAAGTTCTCCGGCGCGCTGCGCGAAACCTTGCAGATGCCGGAAGTGCAGGAACGCTTCGCGCGCATCTACACGCCGCTGGTGGGCAGCACGCCCGAAGCCTTCGCGGCGTTCTGGGCCAAGGAAAGAGCCGCCGCCAAGACGCTGGTGGAACAGGCGCGCCTGCAGGTCGATTGAACGCCGGGCCCGGGCGGGCCCGGCGCGGCGGGAACATTGAAACTCGAATGGAATGGCATCATGGATCTGGAACTGAATGGTTGCACCGCTTTCATCACGGGCGGCGCGGGCACGCTGGGCATGGCAATGGCCAGGCGCTTCGTGCAGGAAGGCTGCAACGTGGTGGTGTGCGACGCCAACGAAGCGGCGATCGAATCCGCCTGCGCGGAACTGTCGGAATTGGGCGGCAACGTCCTGGGTGCGCGCGCCGACGTGACCAACAAGGACGAGGTGGGCCGCGCCGTGCAGCTGGCGGTCGAGCGCTGGAAGAAGGTGGACATACTGGTCAACAACGCGGGCTTTGCGCGCGACCGTTACCTGACCAAGATGTCCGAGGAGGATTGGCACGCGGTGCTGGACGTGACGCTGCAGGGAGCATTCCATTGCTCGCGCGCCGTGCTGCCGCTGATGATGGAACAGCGCTTCGGCCGCGTCATCAACATCGCCTCGCGCGCCCATTTGGGAAATCCGGGGCAGACCAACTACTCGGCCGCCAAGGCCGGACTGATCGGCTTCACGCGCTCGCTGGCGCTGGAGTCCGGCAAGTTCGGCATCACCGCCAACGCGGTCGCCCCGGGCGTCATTTCGACGCCGCGCATGCAGCAGCGCCCCGACTACCAAGAGCTGACCGAACGCGCCAAGACCAACACGCCGGTCGGCCGCCTGGGCGACCCGGCCGACGTGGCCGCGACAGTAGCCTTCCTGGCCTCGCGCCTGGCCGGCTTCACCACGGGCGAGACCGTGCACGTGACGGGAGGGCGCTACGCATGAGCACGCCATTCGATCTGGACGAACACCTGGGCCGGCGCCTGTACTTCGAGGACCTGGCGTCCGGGCAGTCCTGGGAAAGTCCGCGCCGCACGGTCACCGAAGCGGATGTGGTGCAGTTCGCCGGGCTGTCCGGCGACTACAACGCGCTGCACACGGATGCCGTATTCGCCGCCAGCCATCCTTTTGGCCAGCGCGCCGCGCACGGCATGCTGACCCTGGCCATCGCGTCGGGCCTGACCACCCGCATGCCCGTGTACCGGCTGATGGACGGCACTCGGCTGGCGCTGACCGAACTGCGCTGCGTGTGGCGCAAGCCGGTGCTCATCGGCGACACCATCCACGTCGAACTCAGCATAGGCGAGAAGACGCTGTCGCAGAAGCGCCCCGGCACGGGCCGCGTGACCATGCTGCGCACGGTGAAGAACCAGAATGGCGAGGTCGTGGTGGAGTCGGAATGGACCACCCTGATGAAATGCCGACCGGAGGCCGCATGAGCGCCAGTCCTTCCCAGTTCGATCCCAATGTCCGCTTCGATGACCTGGTGGAGCTGACGCGGCCGCGTTCAGTCATGATCGTGGGCGCTTCCAGCAAGCCGGGAACGCTGGGCCACACCACCGTGGTCAATGTGTTGGAGCACTCGGATTTCGACGGCGAGGTGTACCTGGTCAACCCCAAGGGCGGCGAACTCTTCGGCAAGCCCTTGCACGCCAGCGTGGACGCGGTGCCGGCGCAAGGCATCGACGTGGCGCTGCTGCTGGTGCCGGCCGAATCCGCCGTCGCCACGTTGCAGGCCTGCGCCGGCAAGGGCGTGCGCTACGTCATCGTGTTCACCGGCGGCTTCGCGGAACTGGGCGAGGCCGGGCGCACGGTCGAGGCCGAGATGCTGGCGCTGGCGCAGCGCAGCGGCATGAGGCTGTACGGCCCCAACTGCGCCGGCATGACCATGCTGGCGCCGCGCCTGGGCCTGACCTTTTCCACCGAATTCCGCAACGACGGCAGGACCGGCAAGCTCTCGCGCATCGGCCTGGTGACGCAGGGCGGCGGCCTGGGCCGTTCGCTCATGCAGGGCAACGAGCGCGGCGTGTGCTTTTCGCGCTGGTTCTCCACCGGCAACGAACTGGACCTGGACAGCGCGGACTTCATCAACTGGCTGGCGCACGACCCGGGCACCGACCTGATCTGCACCGTGATGGAGGGCATACGCAGCGGCCCGCGTTTCATCGCGGCGGCGGCTGCCGCGCGCCGCGCGGGCAAGCCGCTGATCGCGCTGAAGATCGGCCGCTCGGATTTTGGCAAGAAGGCGGCGCAATCGCACACCGCGTCGCTGGCCGGCGAGGACGCCGTCAACGACGCGGTGTTCTCGCAGTACGGGGTCATCCGGGTGGAAGACCTGGACGAACTGCTGGACGTCGCCAGCCTGATATCGCGCGTGGGCGTGCGCAGCCTGCGCAACATCTGCGTGTATTCGTCGTCGGGCGGCGCGGGCGTGCTGTCGGCCGACAAGGTGGGCGAAGCCGGGTTGGCAATGGCTGTGTTGGCCGACGAGACCGTGGCCGAGATGGCGCGGCACGCGCCCGCCTACGCGGCCCTGACCAACCCCGTGGACCTGACCACCAAGGCGCTGACCGATCCGGACCTGGCGCGGCGCTGCCTGGCGCCGCTGTTCGCGGACCCGGGCGTGGACGCGGTGCTCTACCCCATCACCTCCAATTATTCGGCCAGCACCGAAGGGCTGGTGCGCAACATGCTGGCGGTGGCGCAGGGCGGCGCCAAGGCGTTCGTGCCGGTCTGGATGAGCAGCCGGCGCGGTCCGGCGCACGACCTGCTGATCCAGGAAGGATTCGCGCCTGTCTACAGCCTGCGCAACGCCATGCAGGCGCTCAAGCGCGTCAGCGCGTACGCGGACCAGACCACTGATGAGGCGCCGGAAACCCCGCTAGCCGGCCTGCCTTCGGCCGCGCCTGCCATGCAACTGCCCTGCAATGAATCGCAGGCCAAGGCGCTGCTGGCGCAGTACGGCGTGCGCGCGCCCCGCGAATCCCAGGCGGCCACGGCGCAAGAGGCGGCGGCAGTGGCCTGCGCCATCGGTTTTCCGGTGGCGCTCAAGCTGGTGGCCGACGGCGTGCTGCACAAGAGTGAGATCGGCGGCGTGCAACTGCGGCTGCGCGATGAAGCCGAAGTGCGGCAGGCCTTCGAGAACATCGCCGCGAACGCGGCGCGGCATCAGGTGCCGGCCGCGGCCATCCGCGGTGTGCTGGTGTCGGAAATGGTGGTCGACGGCGTGGAGATGCTGGTGGGCCTGCATCGCGACGAGGTCTTCGGCCCGGTGCTGAGCGTGGGCGCGGGCGGCGTGTGGGTGGAGGTCGAGGCCGACGTGGCGCGCTGCCATCTGCCTGCCAGCCGCAAGCGGATCGAACGCGCGCTGGATCAGACGCGCATCGCGCGCCGCCTGGCCAGCCATCGCGGCCTGCCGGCGCGCGACAGGGCGGCCCTGGTGGACGCCGTGCAGCGCATCGCGGCCTTGTTCACGGCCCTGGGCGACGGCGTGCAATCGCTGGAGGTCAATCCGCTGGTGGTGTTGGACGAAGGACGCGGCGTGGTGGCGCTGGACGCCGTCATCGAATAGCAAGCCGGCGCAGCGGCCGTCCGCTGCCCGGGAAAAAACACGGAGATTTCAGATGTTCGACAGCAAGATCGGAGGCGGCGACGCCCATACCATCCTGGTGCGAGGCCATGACCTGGTGCAGGACCTGTTCCAGCGCGATTTCATCGACGTGCTGGCCCTGGAGCTACTGGGCGAGTTTCCCACGCCCCAGCTCAAGACCATGCTCAACCTGTTCCTGGTGAGCGCGACCGACCACGGCCTCACGCCCAGCGCCCTGTCGGCGCGGCTGACTCTGCACGGCGCGCCCGAGGCCATGCAGGGCGCCCTGGCTGCGGGATTGCTGGGCGCCGGCAGCCGCTTCCTGGGCGTGATCGAATACGCCGCGCGCTTTCTGCGCGACGCCCTGCCCAAGCAGGACAGCTACACGGACGAGGAACTGCGCCGCTATGCCGAGGAATGCGTCGCGGCCAACAAGGCGGCCAAGCGCAAGATTCCCGGCGTGGGGCATCCGATACACGTGGATGGCGATCCCCGTTGTGAAAAGATGTTCGAGATCGCCAGGGACTGCGGCTATTACGGCAATTATTCGCGCTTTGCCGTGGAGCTGGCCGCCGCCGCGGCGCGCCAGTCCGGCCGCAAGATTCCGCTGAACGCCACCGGGGCCAAGGGCGCCATCGTGCTCGACATGGGCCTGACGCCTGAATTGGGCAAGGCCTTGACGATGATCGGACGTTCGGTGGGCCTGATGGCGCACATCATCGAGGAACAGAAAAACCCCATCGCCCAGAAAGTGTGGGACATGGCTGCCGGCAACGAGTGATGCGTCTGCCGGGCCGGATTCAGTCCCGGTCCGGCGCGCCCAGCGGGAACAGCGGCCGGTAGGGCCGCGCTTCTTCCACGGCTCGCGCGAACGAGGGGCGCGCAAGCAGCCGCGCCCGGTAGGCGCGCAGCGCCGGATACGATTCGGCGATACGGTGCGTCCAGTCGCCATAGAACAGTGAGGGTGCGGCGGCGCAGTCCGCCAGCGTGAAGTCCGCGCCAGCGGCCCAGGTTCCGCCGGCCAGATGTCCCTCCAGCCAGGCGTAGGCGATTTCCAGCTTTTCCACGGCCAGCGCCAGCGCTTCCCGGCGCTTGGCCTCGTCGCCCGACAACGCGCCGCCGACGGCATGCTGCGTCCAGTTCATGACGTGCAGGTCGAAGAACCGGTCCAGGAAGCGCACCTGCAGCGCCGCCCTGGGATCGGCGGGCAGCAGGCGCTGCGGCCCGGGATGCTCCAGCTGCAGATGTTCGATGATGATGCTGGTCTCGGCAATGTTGCGGCCGCCGTCTTCCAGCAGCGGGAACTTGTGCAAGGGCCAGCGCCGCAGCCATTCGGCCGCGTGCTCTGGCGTGTCGGGACCGATGCAGCGGAACTCGAATGGAGTGCCGTTTTCGTACAGCGCGATCAATACCTTTTGCGTGTAGGAAGAGAACGGATGGCCGTAAAGCGCGAGCGGCATGGCGGGGTCTCCTGGCGGGATGGCGACAGACGATGCCTAGCATCGCCGAGACGAGAAACAACCGCAACAAGTAACTTCAAACCTTTTGTGTCAACCATCGAAGCGCCCACAGTGACGGTGTTCCAGTCGCGGGCGGATTAGTCGATGGCCCCTTTGGGGGGTGAAGACAGGCCCCTGAGGATATCGAGCAATTCCTTGACAGGATGACGCATGGCTTCCGGGCCGCTGCGCGTAATCAACGCCAATGGCGGCATGGTGGCGCCTGGCCTTACGTCAAGAATGACCATGTCCTTGTTCAGTCTGGTTTCCTCCAATGCATGTTGTTCCCGCATCGGTCCGATGCTGCCTGGATCCAAACGAAGAAACGTCAACACCGTTAGCGTGGAAAGACATTCGATGCTGGGGTGAGGGGGCGTCACGCCCTCGGTCAGGCAGGCCGCTATGACTGCGCGTCGCAGCAGCGATCCGCGCGGCGGCAGGATCCAGTCTTCGTTGGCAAGACGGGCCCAGGATATTTTCTTGCGGCGTGCAAGCGGGTGGGTACGGGTCGCCACCACGCTAAGGCGGTCGCTGGCCAGCAGGTGGACCTGCAGCCTGTCCAGCCGTTCATTGTTGAACTCGTCCGGCGCGAGCGCGCCGACGATGCAGTCGAGCTCTCCTCGCAGCAGCTCCGCGATCAACAGATCGATCTGGAACTCGCGGATCTGCACGGCCAGTCTGGGCAGGCGCCGGCGCAGTTCCACGATGCCGGAGGGCAGCATGTTGGATCCCGAGAACGTTCCGATCCGGATCAGGCCCGACCCGCCGGATCTCATGATGGCCGCTTCTTCCTGGGCCGCGCCCAGCCCCGCCATCAAGACATCCGAACGGCGCATCAGTTCAGCGCCGATGTGGTTCGCGGCGATGCCGCGCGCCATGCGGTCAAAGAGCGGACCGCCAAAGACCTCCTCGATCTCCTTGATCATGCGCGTCACGGCTGGCTGGGACAGATGCATGCGCTCGGCAGCGGCGTGCACCGTGGAAACTTCCCGCAAATGGCCGAGCAATTCCAAGTGACGGATCCTCAGGCGTTTGAGCAGGTTGGAATCAGCGTTTTCCATTATTTTTCCGATCCGTTTTTCGTATCGATAAATCAATTTATATGAATGGTGAATTATTGATCGGATTCCTAGAATTTGGATCACCGCGTAAATGAGACGACACCGTGACCGCCATGCCTGCCTCCATACCCGCCACCGCCATCGTCGAACGGCTCGACGCGCGCGGCTTCCACAAAATCGTGACCGTGCCGGACTTCGTCCAGCTCTCGGTCCATGACCTGATCGACAGGACGCCGCGTTTTCAGGTCGTCCGGTGCTCGGACGAGAACCAGGCCATCCACGTCGCGGGGGGGCTGCATATCGGCGGACACAAAGTCGCCGTGCTGATTCAGAACCAGGGTTTGCTCAATTGCCTGAACAGCCTGCGGGCCGTGGGCCTGGACGCGGGCTTGCCCATGTTGCTGATGATCGGCCAATTCGGCAGGGAGTTTGCCAATGTGGGAAACGACCCAGCCCGGTCGCAGCGCCGCGTAGTCAATCTGGTGGAACCTGTCCTGGACGTCATGGGTATCGACCATTGGCGCCTGGACGGCCCGCAAGATTTGCCGAACATCGACACGGCAATCGACTCCTGCGCCGCGCGGTCGGGACCTGCAGCAGTATTGATCGGCCACTACACCGCCTGGAACTAGCCATGAGCATTTCGACGCAAGACGCTTGCAAGATCATTCAAGAAGTCCGGGGCGACGCTATCGTGATCAGCACCATGTCCGCCATGCACAGCATGGACCAGATTGCCCCCGACTATGCCTTCGGCCTTTCATCGGTTCCGCTGATGGGAGGCGCGGCCGGACTTGGGCTGGGCTTGGCGCTTTCCTTTCCGGAGCGCAAAGTCATCATTCTTGACGGTGATGCCAGCTTGCTGATGGAGCTGGGTGTACTTGCCACGGTGGCAGGCATGCGTCCGTCGAACTTCTACCATTTCGTGTTCGCCAATGGCGTGCAGTTCAATGGCGGCGCGAATCTGGCGGTGGCGGGGGACGGGCGTGTCGATTTCAGCGCGGCGGCGCTGGCCTCGGGCTACGCGGGCGCGGCCCGGTTCACGCAGGCCCACGAGTTTCGTGCGGGCATAGGCACATGGCTTGCCGCGCCTGCGCCCGCGCTGATCGAGCTTGAGATTGAACCGACTCCGGCGCGATTCGGTCCGCAACTTGCGCAGCCGGAACAAGGCGATGCGCGTTTCGCGCGCATGGGAATGGAAGCGCGACGGTTGATGCGCGCGCTGGGAACGGCACAATGAACTCGCCCGAAATCGTGGATTATGTCGTGATCGGCGGCGGGTCGGCGGGTTGCGCGGTGGCGGCTGGACTGGCCAGGTCGGGCAAGCACAGCGTCGTATTGCTCGAGGCGGGCCGGGCCGAGCGCAGCATCTGGACAAGAGTGCCCGCAGGGGTTGCATATCTGATTCGCGACGAACGTGTCGTGAGGAAGTTCTACACGCAACCTGAAGCCCGTCTCAAGGATCGTCCGATCTATTGGCCGCGGGGCCGCGTGCTAGGCGGCTCGTCCACCGTCAACGGCATGATCTGGGTGCATGGCGATCCGCAGGAGTACGACCGCTGGCGCGATGAGTATGGCCTGTCTGGCTGGGACAACCAGTCCTTCAAGGCCTACTTGCGGCGAGTCGAGCGATTTCAGGCGGGAGATTCCGCCAGCCGCGGCCGGCAAGGGCCGGTTGTCGTGAGTGAATATGGCCCGCGCCAGCCGCTCATGGATGCGTTCGTGGCCGCCTGCGTGCAGGCTGGCATTCCGGCGAACGCCGACTACAACGGCTTGCACTACGAGGGCGTCGGCTACCTGCAGATGAACACCCGGCGAGGTCTCCGGGTCAGCGCCCGCGACGCGTATCTTGCGTCGCTGCCGCGCCGGAGCGCATTGCAGGTGATCACGGACGCGCCGGCGGAGAAGATTCTGTTCGAAGGCAGTCGCGCATGTGGCGTCGAGTACCGCAGGGGCGGAGCGCGCGGCCGTGTCATGGCCGCCAAGGAAGTCATCCTGTCGGCGGGCGCCCTGCAATCGCCGCAGTTGCTGGAGCTTTCCGGCGTAGGCGATTCGCAGCGTCTCTCCGGCTTGGGCATATCCGTCCGGCATCATGCGCCGGCCGTTGGCGAGGGCTTGCGCGATCATCTGCATGTGCGGCTGACCTACGAATGCCGCAACGCGCGTACGCTCAATCAGATCGTGCCCAGCACGTGGCGCAAAGCGCTGATGGCCCTGCGCCTGGCCGCCTGCGGGGATGGGCTGATGAGCAGCGCGAGCGCCGTCGCTCACGCCTTGGTCCGTACCGATCCAAGCCTCGCGCAGCCCGACGCCAAGCTGCAGTTGCACTATCTTTCCAGCGTAGATGCCAGGACCGCGGGCAAACTGGTGCTCGACGACTTTCCCGGATTCTCGATCGGCACCTTTGCATTGCGGCCGCAGTCGCAAGGCTCGGTGCACATTACTTCGAAAAATCCCGACGCGGCTCCCGCCATCCATGGCAACTATCTCGACCATCCCGACGATGTGCGCGCGACGCTCGGCGCGTTGAGGCTCGCGCGCCAGGTGGCCGCGCAGCCGGCGCTGTCGGAGTTCGTCGTGCGGGAGACGAGGCCCGGGCCTGACTGCACTTCGGACGAAGCCTGGCTGGATTACGTCGGCTCGCTGGGCCAGACCTCGTATCACCCCATAGGCTCTTGCCGCATGGGAACCGATGCCGCATCCGTCGTGGATGAGCGGTTGCGCGTGCGGGGCGTTTCCTGCCTGCGCGTGGCGGATGCCTCGGTCATGCCGACCATGCCGTCGGCAAACACCAATGCTCCCTCGATCGCCATCGGGGAGAAAGCGGCGGACATGATTCTGGAAGATGCAGTACACCCATAAAAATCTTTGAGACAAGCCATGAAAAAGCACATCAGAGGACTGATAGTTCTTGCGTCACTTTGCGGCGTCACGTTACCTGCATGGGCGCAAGGCGATGCCGCGTATCCCACGAAGCCGATCAGGTTGATCGTCCCATCGCCCGCCGGCGGGGAGCCTGACACGCTGGCAAGACTGGTCGCCCAGCAGATGAGCGCCGATCTGCGGCAGCCCGTCATCGTCGAGAACAAGGCAGGCGCTGGCGGATTGATAGGCATCGCCGCCCTGGCCAATTCCAAGCCGGATGGCTACACGATAGGCGTTTCGTACCAGGCGGCCTTGTCGTTGTCGCCGCACCTGCTCTTGAAGAAGCTCTTCGACCCCTTGAAGGACATTGCAGGGATCGGGCTGATTTCGGTTTCCGGCAATGCGTTGATGGTTCCCGCGAAGTCGCCCATATCTTCCTATGCAGACCTGGTACAGCGCGCCCGGGCCAACCCGGGAACGATGAATTTCGGCTCCTGGGGGGATGGCAGCGCCGGACACATCAGCGGTGAGATCATGAAGCGGCACGCCAACATCAGCATGCAGCACGTCGCCTACAAGGGATCGAGCGAAGCGCTGATGGGCATGCTGGGCGGCGATCTGGACGCGACGTTTGGCGGCTGGGCGCTGGCCTCCGCGCAGGCGAAGGCAGGGGCTGTCCGGATCCTGGCCGTGACGTCTCCCGAGCGGGCCGGCATGTTCCCCGATGCCCCGACGTTCCAGGAACTCGGCATACCGTTCGGCCTTAATTCCTGGTATGGCGTGGTTGCGCCCGCAGGCGTACCCGCGCCGATCATTGAACGCCTGCAGGCGTCGGTGGAACGAGCAGTCGGCCAGGAATCGGTCGCGGCGAGCCTGAAATCGATGGGGATGCAGCCACAGTCGTCCACTGCGGCAGAGCTACAGCAACGCATCAAGAACGACTATGAGGTTTGGGGCAAGGAGATTTCCGCGGCGGGCATCAAGCCTCGCTAGCCGGCAAAGCCGCTCCCTGATCCAGAACCGAACTGGAATTAGCGTTATCCTGCCGCCAGACTAGATCGTCGGCTGCCATGCCTACCGGGATGGCGCCGATGCCGCAACCGGCGAGGACTGCGCACTTGAAGCAAATCCGGCACTATCTGTTTGGCATCATCGTTTCCCTCCTGCTGGCGGGACTGATGGCATTCCTGGGCATCGTGTTTGTCTCCACCCCCAATCTCGGCTGGGGCGCGCAGGCGCTGCTGAGCTATGGCGTGCTGTTCGGCGGACCGCTGGCCGTGGTGCTGGCGCTGTGCTGGATCGTCTACATGGTGCGCGACAAGGGCCAGGTGCCCGGGCGCGTCCACGCGTGGATGTTCCTGCCCACCGTGCTGGCGCTGGCCATCGTGCCCGTCAGCGACTCCATCGAGCAGGGCAAGTGGGACCGCTTCCAGGCGTCGCACCCTGCGATCCAGGAAGCGCACGTCAATCTGAGCGGGCGCACCATCTGGACGGACAGGCGCGGCGGAAGCGTGTCTTCGGGCGCGTCGCCGTACCTGGAGTCCGGGTCGGCGGCGCACTCCATGTTTTCGCGTTTCAGCCGCTATCCGAACCAGGGGCCGGCGGCCAGCGAGGCTTTTCCCTACGAGGGCGCGCGCCTGAAGGATGGCGTGGATCGCTACGTGTACTCCAGCCAGGACGGAACGCCCGGCGCGTCCGTGCCGCTGAAACGCGCGCCGTATCCCGATCTGGGCAAGCTGCCCTCGGCGTCCTCGCAGGGCGAGGCGGAGCTGGTGGTTTATCACTATTACCACTATGCCGATCACGTCGAGGTGGCGCCGGGCATCGCGCGCTTCGCTGGCACGACCGACGACCGGATGGAGGCGGCCGGGATGCCCGGGGTGGCGATATTCGGCCTGCAGAACCTGACGCCGCAGACCATCGCCCGGGTGGAGATCAATGGCCAGGCCTACGACATGGGCTCGGAGGCGGCGCGCAGCGTGCTGCCGCGGCCTTGCGATCTGGCGCGTGGCGGCAGCCCGGTATTGCTCGATCTGGAGCAACCCTTGCGAGTGCGTTGGCAGACGCTGGAAGAGCCCGGGACCTGGCGCGAGGCCACAGTGAACGTGCCGGCCTTCAGCGCCGCGAGCAGCAAGGATCCGGGCAAGGGCCTGCAGCGCGTGCGGCTGTACTTCCTGCCCGATGAGACGGTGGCCGCCGAACGCTACAGGGAGATCCGCGCGCGCGGCGAACTTTCCGTCCGCGCCACCGGGCTGCCCGCCGCCGCGCAAGCCTATACGGGCTGCGGCGGCGCGTATTCCGGCTACAACCCGCAAACCGTGAAGCTGCTGGGCAACTGAAGCCTGCGCGGGCTACACGTCTTCGACGCGCTGCGAGGGCGCAAGGGGCGTGCCTAGGTCCAGCATGGCGTAGATCCGCTGCGTGAAGCGCTGCCGCCGCGTGGGCCTGCCCATGCGCCAGCGCGTGTCCAGCCATAGCAGGGGCAGGGCGAAGCCCAGCCACACGATGAGGAAGAGCGCCAGCAGGAAGACCGCCAGTTCGGGAAGGTCCCGGAAAGAAGCGTCGTCCGAGCCGGCGAAAAACTGCAGGCCGACCACGAACAGCCAGGCCGTCAGCAACAGCGCGCCTATCAGCTTGAGCAGGCGCGCGCGCTGGCTCATGCCCACGCGGATAGGCGTGTCCCTGCCTTGCTCACCGCCGTAGTAGCGGTGGCACATATAGCAGCGGCCGTCTTCCAGATTGCGCAGCGCGTAGACGGCGCGCCGGCCATCCTGGTGGACAGGGGCCGCGCGCACGGCCAATTCGACGCGGTCGTCCTCGGCCAGGAAGGGCAGCGCGTCGCCGAACGCTTCCTGGGCGATCATCGCGTAGTCCACGCCGTTGACGGCGTAGCGGTAGATGCCATAGTTCGGTCCCTTGTGGACCTGGCGCATCTCATGCGTGAGGCCGACGAGATGGCCTCGCACATGCCCGATGGGCGGCTCGCCCTCGTCCTGAGTCGATAGCGGCTCCAGGCGCGGCGGCTTGGGCGGCGGCGCAGGCGTGCCGGCAGCCGGCCTTTGCTTGGGATCGAACAGCGCTTCGCTCGCCAGGATCAGGGGGCGGTGGCGGCGGTTGTGCCAGAGGCCGTGCAGGGCCGACCCCGCCACCACCAGCGCCACCAGCGCGACGACCAGCGAGAAGACCATCAGGAACACGCGCGTCAGACTGGCGATGCCAAGCAGCCAGGCCAGCCACACGAACGCCGCGCCGATCGCGCCGCCGATGGCAACCTCGCGCCAGCCGCGCCGCTTCAAGGTCTGGTAGTAGCGCGGCGGGATGGGCTCTCCGCGCGCCGGAACCGCCCAGGAGTAGACCGCCAGTCCTTCTGCGCCGTCCATCACGCCCAGGCGCGCCGGGATGCCCTGCTGATGCAGGCGCTGCAGCTGGTTGATCTGCGGCGCCTGCAGCCCGGCGGCGATCACGCTTTCTGTTCCTACGCGCAGGTACGCATCGTGCCGCACGAGCGGCACCGCGAGGCGGATCTGATCGATGGTTCCTTCGAGTATGCGGGCGGAGGGCTGCGCCATGACGGGATGGGGGGTGGAAACCGTCAAGGATAGCGTAGCGGCCTGCGTGGGTTACCAAGCGTCCGGCAAAGTGCCAGGCCCTTCATGGGTGGGGAAATACGGCAGCACTTCTTCCGCCAGTTCCTGCAACACGTCCGCCGCGGGCCGTTGCGAGAACTGGATGCCGAGCGCGGCGTGATTGACGCCGGCCGTCCGCCATTCCTCCAGCAACGCGATCAAACCCTTTCTGCCTGTGCGCAGCACGAACCCGTTGCGCAAGGGCGTACGCGGATGATCGGGGTCGTCGACCAAATCCAGCCATTCATTGGTCATGTGCGGACGGAAGCCGCCGTCGGGGATCATGGCGCGCCAGGCGCGGATTTTTTCCGCCAGGCGTTGCGGTCCCATCGGGGTATGCGTGGCGTCAGGATAGGTCAGCCAGCCATCGGCATGTTCGGCGATCCATCGCAGCGACTGGCCCGAGGAACCGGTGACGATCAGCGGTATGTTGCCCGCGGCCGGCTTGGGCAGGAACTCCGCGCGGCTGAAGCGTCCCAGCGGCGAATCGATCTCCAGATGTCCTGGGCGCATCAGCTGGCGGAAGTACGAGACGGCTTCTGCGAACCGCGGTCCGCGTTCGTCATGCCGCAGCCCATAAGCGGGAAACTCGGCAGGCCGGTCTCCCGAGGCGATTCCCAGCACCAGCCGGCCGCCCGACAATTGGTCGATGGTGCTGGCCGCCTTGGCCAGATCGATGGGGTGGCGCAGGGAAAAGATTGCGCTGCCCGTCGCGAGGGCGATCTTCTTCGTTTGCGCCGCCAGAAACGCCAGGTAGGTAAACGGATCGAAGACCTGGCCTGCATCGCCGAAGGAAGGGGAGTACAAGGGCACATCGCGCACCCAGACGGCGGCAAACTCCTGCCGGTCGATTTGCCGCACAAGTTCGGCTTGCCCCGCAAGGACCGCCATGCTGCCTTCATAGAAGCGCAGCGGCAGGAAGATGCCCAGCGTCAGGCGCTCGGGCGCGAACATCCGCCGATAGCCGGGGTGCGCGGAAAAGGCGAAGTATGACGCGCCCGCCGCGCCGTGGAGAGAGTGGGTGGTGTCCATTCCGACTGTCCTCGCTTCCTTCAAGCGCCCGTTGCCGGCGCGGGCAGGGTGATACCTTTGGCGACCGCGGGCCGCGCAGCCACGCGTTCGTGCCACGCGCTCAGGTGCCGGTGATGGCTGAAATCGAAATCGATGATCCGCGCGATGTGGCTCCAGCCGAAATGCGCGATGTCGGCGATGGAGTAGGCGTCGCCGGCAAGATAGGGCTGATCGGCCAGCCTGCGGTCCAGCACCGCGAGCGCGTCCTCGGTCAGGCGCTGGTAGCGTTCAAGCGCGGCGGCGTTGCGCGCCTTGTCGAAGACCTCGAAGTTGACGCGCTGTCCGATGATGGGACCGACGCTGCTGGAATGGAATTGCAGCCACTTGATGGTTTCCCAACGGCCCCGGGTGTCCGCGGGCAGCAGCCTCCCGGTCTTTTCCGCGAGATACAGCAGGATGGCCGCCGATTCGAACAACGCCACGCCGGTTTCATCGTCGGTCAATACCGGAATACGGCCATGCGGATTCAGGGCCAGAAAGTCGGGCTGGCGGTGCTCGCCCTGCGCGATGCGCACATGGTGCAGGCGGTAGGGCAGTTCCAGTTCTTCCAGCGCGATGGTGGCCTTGTAGCCATTGGGAGAACTATCGGTGTATAGATTCAGCATGGGCTTGCTCATTTAAGATTGGCTAAATATTGCGGTTGCGCGGCGGCAGTGAAATTCTCTGTCTTGAGCGAGATCGGGTACAGCGATGATTTCTCACTTTTGAATTTAGGAAAACTAAAATGACGGCAACGCTTCCCCTGCAGGCGCTGCGTACCTTTGTCGAGGTAAGCCAGCGCGGCAGCATCACCGCGGCGGCGCAGGCTTTGCATGTCACGCCCGGCGCCGTCAGCCAGCAGATCCGGCTGCTGGAGGACCGGCTTGGCATCGCCCTGCTGGTGCGCGAACGCCATGGCATGCGCATGACGGAGGCGGGCGCCGAGGCGTATCCGATGCTTAGCGCGGCATTCGCGCAGATCGACAAGGCGGTGGACTTGCTGGCCGCGAAGCAGGCGCGGCAAAGCCTGACCGTCAGCACCGTGGCGACGTTCGCGGCATCGTGGCTGGTTCCCCGCCTGGGGCGCTTCAAGGAACGGCATCCGCACATCGAAATCCGGGTGGAGGCGACGCCTGCCCTGGTCGATCTGCGCCGCGACCACGTCGATGTCGCCCTGCGCCACGGACTGGGCGATTACCCGGGACTGGATGTGGTGCCGCTGATGGCGCCGGTGGCCGCGCCAGGCTACGCCGCAGCGCTGGTCGAAGCGGCAGACTGCCTGGATTACCCGCTGCTGCACGACGCGGACCGCGCCGACTGGCCATTGTGGTTAAGCGCGCATGGCGTGGCCCCGGATCCCCGGGCGCAGCGCGGCAATGCGTTCGATGACGACTTCCTGCTGATCCGCGCGGCGGAAGCAGGCCAGGGACTTGCGCTGGTGCCCGCCGCGCATGCGCAGGAAGAGATCGCGGCCGGACGTCTGGTGCAGACGCTGGACAAGCCCTGGCCCGCGCGATTCGCCTACTACGCCGTAAGCAGGCCCGGCGCAGTCCGGCGTCCGGAAGTCCGAGCCTTCATCGACTGGATCGTCGAGGAGGCCGGGGCGTGACCGCTACGGCCGTTTGCGCGGCCAGGAGTCTTCAGGCTTCGAAACGCCGCGCCGCCTGCAGCAGCAGGTGCTCGCTGCCCGCGCGGCCCAGCAGTTCCAGCCCGACGGGTATGCCGCTTTCCGTGAAGCCGATGGGTACGCTCAAGGCCGGCAGTCCCGTCACCGCCGCGAGCAGGCCATTGCCGCCGCGCTGGGCTTGGCCCAGCAGCACCGGCGCGCCACGCACGCTGGGATAGGCGAGCAGGTCCAACTGGCCATGCGCCATGGCAGCCAACACGTCGTCGCGCAGCGCCTGGGCGCGGGCCAGCGCCGCGAGGCGCGCGCTGCCATCAGGATCGCGCAGCGCATCGCGCTCGCGCAGCAGCGGCGCGACTTCCGGGTGGGGATAGCCGCCGTCCAGGATGTCGGTCAGGCTGCGCACGGGCAGACCCGCATCACGCAGGCAGAGGGCCAGCGCGTCGCGGAATTCGTAGCCGGTGACGTTGGCGGCCGTCAGGCGCGCGTCTCCCAGCGCTAGCGCGACGGGCTGGACGTGTGCGCCGTCGGCTTGCCAGCCGGCGAGCGCCGCGCGGACGTGGCGCGATACCTCCAGTTCCGCTTCGGCTGGGCCGAAGAATGCCTCCAGCGTGCCTATGCGCCAAGCCCGGTCCGCGCCGCGCGCGTCTTCGCGTTGTCCCGCCAACACCGACCACAGGGCCGAGATATCCGCAAGGCTGCGGGCCAGCGGACCGACCGTGTCCAGCGTCGGCGACAGCGGCACTACGCCGGCGTTGCTGTAGCGCCCGGCCGTGGGCCGCAGGCCCCAGACCTGGTTGAAGGCAGCGGGGATGCGGATCGAGCCGCTGGTGTCGGTGCCGATTGCGGCCGCCGCGAAGCTGGACGCCGCCGCGACCGCGCTGCCGCCGCTGGATCCGCCTGGCACGCGCGCGGCGTCGTAGGCGTTGCGCGTGCGGCCGGATAGTGAAGAAACGTTGGTGATGCCGCAAGCCAGTTCGTGCAGCGTGGTCTTGCCCAGCATCACGGCGCCGGCTTCGCGCAGCCTGCGCACGACGTCGGCGTCGCGTTGCGGGCGGCGGCCGGCCAGCGCCAGCGAGCCTGCGGTGGCGGGCATGTCCGCGGTATCGATGTTGTCCTTGAGCAGAAGGGGAATGCCATGCAGCGGCCCCAGCGCCGCCCCGCGCAGCCTCTCCCTATCCCGATCGGCGGCCTCGGCCAGCGCCGCGCCGTTCAGCGCGATGACCGCGTTGAGCGCTGGTCCCGCCTGGTCATGCGCCGCGATGCGCGCCAGGTAGGCGCGCACCAGGTCCACGGCGTTGAGCGTGCCTGCCGCCATGGCGGCCCGCAACTCGGCGATGCCGCGGCCAAAGACCGGGTCGTCGCCCGGCAGAGGACCCGCCAGCAGGCGCGGCGCGCTCATCGGAAGTGGCACGCCACCCATTGCTGCCCGCCGTTCGAGCTATCGGGCCGCTGCGTCAGGACCGGCTGCTTCTCCTTGCACACTGGCTGCGCCAGCGGGCAGCGCGTGTGGAAGCGGCAGCCGCTGGGCGGATTCGCCGGGCTGGGCGGATCGCCCTGCAGCAGCTTGCGCTGCGCGGGCTTGTGCGGATCGGGAACCGGGACGGCCGACAGCAGGATCTCGGTGTAGGGGTGCAGCGGGCGCGAGAACAGCGTGTCGCGGTCGGCGACCTCGACGATGCGGCCCAGGTACATCACCGCCACGCGATGGCTGATGTGGCGCACCACCGCAAGGTCATGCGCCACGAACAGGTAGGCGATGCCCATCTCTTCCTGCAGGTCCATCAGCAGGTTGATCACCTGCGCCTGCACCGACACGTCCAGCGCGGACACCGGCTCGTCGCACACGATCAGCTTGGGCCGCAACGCCAGCGCGCGCGCAATGCCCAGGCGCTGCCGCTGGCCGCCGGAGAACTCGTGGGGAAACTTCTTCATCGCTTCCGGACGCAGGCCGACCTTGGAGAACAGCCAGGCGATCTCGTCGGCGCGCGACCGGCCGCCCGAGGCCGGGAAGTTCTGCAGCGGCTCGCCGACGATGTCGCCTGCCGTCAGCCGGGGGTTCAGCGACGCGTACGGATCCTGGAAGATGATCTGCATGTCGCGCCGGCGGCTGCGCATCTGCTCGGCCGACAGCGCCAGGATTTCCTCGCCTTCCAGCCGCACGGATCCCGAGGTAGGCTGGATCAGCCGCAGCACGGACTTGCCGGTGGTGGTCTTGCCGCAGCCGGACTCGCCCACCAAGGCCAGGGTCTCGCCCCTGGCCACGGAGAAGGTCACGCCGTCCACGGCCTGGATGACCTTGCGGCGCGGCTTGAACCAGCCGCCCGCGCCGGGGTAGTGCATCTTCAGGTCGCGCACTTCCAGCAAGGGCGTGGCCGGTGTGGCGGGCGGGTTGCGGGCGCTCATGCTTGGACTCCAGTCAGGGCGGCGCCGGGCGTCGCGGAAGCCGCCGCCTGCGGGGCGGGTTGCGCGGCGACGCGCGCCGCTTCATGGCAGGCCACCACGTGGTCGCTGCCATGTTCCAGCAGCTGCGGCGCTTCGGCACGGCAGCGGTCGGTGGCGTAGGCGCAGCGCGGGGCGAAGCTGCAGCCTTTGCCCAGTTCGCTGGGCGCGGGCACCATGCCGGGAATCTCGGCCAGGCGCTGTGTCGACGCGTTCATCGATGGCATCGACGCCATCAATGCCCGCGTGTACGGATGCAGGGGGCGGTCGAACAGTTCGGTGACGGGCGCTTCTTCCACCTTGCGGCCTGCGTACATCACCGCCACGCGGTCACAGCATTCGGCCACCACGCCCAGGTCGTGGGTGATCAGCACGATGCCCATGCCCAGGCTCTGCTGCAGGCTGCGCAGCAGGTCCACGATTTGCGCCTGGATGGTCACGTCCAGCGCCGTGGTCGGTTCGTCGGCGATCAGCACTTCGGGATTGCAGGCCAGGGCCAGCGCAATCATCACGCGCTGCCGCATGCCGCCGGATAGCTGGTAGGGGTACTCGTGCACGCGCCGTTCGGGTTCGGCGATCTGCACCAGGCGCAGCATTTCCTCGGCGCGGCGGTAGGCCTCGCGGCGGCCGAGCTTCTGGTGCAGCATCACCGTTTCCGCGATCTGCCGGCCTACCGTCAGCACCGGGTTCAGCGAGGTCATCGGCTCCTGGAAGATCATCGAGATCCGGTTGCCGCGAATCTGGCGCATCTGCTTTTCGGTCAGGCCCAGCAGGTCGGTGCCGCGGTAGCGGATCTGGCCGCCGGCATAGCGCCCGGGCGGCGTCGGGATCAGCCGCAGGATGGACAGCGCGGTGACGCTCTTGCCGCAGCCGGACTCGCCGACCACGCCCAGCGTGCGGCCTGCCCGCACCTGGTAGGACACGCCGTCCACCGAACGCACGGTGCCGGACACGGTGTCGAAGTAGGTGCGCAGGTTGTCGACTTCTAGCAGCACGTCGCCCGGGGCGACGGCGGCGGGGGATATAGCCATGGCGTGCTCCCGGGTCTTAGCGTTGATTGGCCAGGCGGGGGTCGAGCGCGTCGCGCAGGCCGTCGCCCATCAGGTTGATCGCCAGCACGGTGATGGCCAGCAGGATGCCCGGGTACAGGATGGTGTAGAACGCCACCGCCACGTAGTTGCGGGCGTCGGCCATCATGTTGCCCCAGCTGGGCACCTGGGCCGGCACGCCTACGCCCAGGAACGACAGCACCGCTTCGGTCAGCACCGCGGTGGCGGCGATGAACGTGGCCTGCACCACCAGCGGCGTGACCATGTTGGGCAGCACGTGGCGGCGCAGAATCACCGGCAGGCGCGTGCCCACGGCGTGGGCGGCTTCGACGTAGAGCTGTTCGCGCAGCGTCAGCGCGAGCGAACGCACCAGACGCACCACGCGCGGCACCTGCGGGATCGCGATGGCGATGATCACCGTGGTCAGGCTGGCGCGGATCACCGCCATCAGGGCGATGGCCAGCAGGATGTCGGGAATGGCCATCATGCCGTCCATGATGCGCATGATGATGGCGTCGGCCCAGCGCACGAAGCCCGCCAGCAGGCCCAGCACCACGCCGACCGCGGTGGCGATCAGCGCCACCACGATGGCCACCACGAGCGACACGCGGCCACCCCAGACCACGCGGCTGAACACGTCGCGGCCCAGCGCGTCGGTGCCGAAGTAATGCTCGGCCGACGGCGGCTTCATGCGTTGCAGCGGATTGATGCTGATGGGGTTGTGCGTGGCGATCCAGGGCGCGGCGATGGCCAGGCCCGCCACGATCAGCAGCAGCGCCAGGCCCAGGATCAGGGTGGGGTGCTTGCGTACCCAGCGCCAGCGGCGCCCGCTGGCGCTGAGCGCCTCGTGCAGCACCACGGGCGGGCTGGCGGAAATCGAACTTTCTGACATGTTTCTTTCCTGCGGCGGCTCAGTAACGGATGCGAGGATCGAACAGCCGGTAGCTGAGGTCGATCAGCAGATTGATCACCACGTAGGTGCCGGCCGATAGCAGCAGCACGCTCTGGATGACCGGATAGTCGTGGTGCTGGACCGCGTCGATGACCAGGCGGCCGATGCCGGGAATGGCGAAGACCGTCTCGGTCACGACCACGCCGCCGATCAGCAGCGCGATGCCCACGCCCACGGTGGTCGCGATGGGAATGGCGGCGTTGCGCAGCGCGTGCTCCAGCACGGGCAGCACCGCCAGGCCCTTGGCGCGCGCCGTGCGGATGTAGTCCTCGTGCAGCACTTCCACCACGGTTGCGCGGGTCATGCGGGTGATCAGCGCGATGTACACCAGCGCCAGGTTGATGCAGGGCAGGGTCAGGTTGCGCAGCCAGGGGCCCACGCCCTCGGACAGGCTGACATAGCCCTGCACCGGCAGCCATTGCAGCTTGATGGCGAAGCCGTAGATCAGCAGGTAGCCGACCAGGAACACCGGCACCGAGAACGCCAGCACGGCGAACAGCATCACCAGGCGGTCGATCCAGGTGCCGGCGCGGTAGGCGGCCAGCACGCCCAGCGGCACGGCCACGATGATGGAGACCAGCATCGTGAGCGCGGCAATGGACAACGTGGGTTCCACCCGCTGCGCCAGCAGCTGCGTCACGGGCACGTGGGTGAAGATGGACGTGCCCAGGTCGCCTTGCAGCAGTTTGCCCGCCCACAGCCCGAACTGCCGCCACAGCGGCTCGTCCAGGCCCAGCGCCACGCGCAGCTTGGCGATGTCGTCGGCGGAGGCGAAATCCCCGGCGATGAGCGCCGCCGGGTCTCCCGGCGACAGGTGGATCAGCAGGAAGACGATCACCGCCACCACTGCCATGACAGGCACGATGGCCAGCACTCGCCGGAGGATGTAACCCATGGTCGTCTCGCGTATCGATTAGGCTGGCTGCGGACTACTTGTCCAGCACCCACAGGTTCGGCAGGCTCCAGATCTTCTCCGCGTTCTTCAGGCTGTTGTGCGAAGCGAATGCCCGCGAATACTGGCCCACCGAGATCGCGGGGAAGGCTTCATAGGCGCGCTCCTGGAACAGGTCGAGCACACGCTTGCGCTCGTCCGAGCTGGTGGCCGCGATCCATTGGGCGCGCAGTTCGTCCAGCTTCTTGTCGCAAGGCCAGCCGGGCAGGCTGTTGCCGCACACCGCGCCCAGGTAGGTGTTGCTGATGGGCGAGTCGACGTTGAACTCGGACGCGGCCGACAGGAAGATGTTCCAGCCGCCCTTGTCGATGGGTTCCTTGCGGGCGCGGCGGGCGGTCAGCGTGGCCCAGTCCATGGACTGGATGTCGAGGTTGACGCCGATGTCCTGCAGCGCCTGGATGGCTACCAGTGTGGCGGAGTTCAGGTAGGCCAGGTCGGTGGGCAGCAGGATCGCGACCTTCTCGCCCTTGTATCCGGCCTCGGCCAGCAGCTTCTTGGCCAACGCGGGATCGGGCTTGGCGTAGGGCGCCGCGCCGGCGGCGGTGTCGTTGGGGCCGCCGCAGATGAAGACCGTGGCGCAGTACTTCATGCGCAGGTCGTCGGGATAACCCATGGCGGCGGTGAACTTGTCCTGGTCCACCAGATGGGCCACGGCCTGGCGCGCCTTCTCGTTGTTGAACGGCGGCATGGACTGGTTCAGGATGATGTAGCCCTGGGCGCGCTCCATCACGCCGATCTTGACGTTCTTGTTGCCGCGCAAGGCGTCGATATAGTCCGCCGGCGCCTGTTCGATCATGTCGACTTCGCCGTTGGTCAGCGCGGCCGTGGCGCTGTTGGAGTCGGGCAGCACGCGCCATTCCACGCGCGGAATTTTCGGGGTCTTGTTGCCGGCCAGGCCGTCGGCCTGGGCCTTGGGGCCGACGTAGTTCGGATTCTGCTCGAACACGATCTTGCTGCCGGGCACCCATTCGGCGCGCTTGAAGACGTAGGGGCCGGAGCCCACGACCTCGGTCAGCGGCCGGTCGGCCGGCTGCGAGGCCAGGCGCTGGGGCAGGATGAAGGCGGGATAACTGGACACTTTCGCCAGGCCTTCCAGCACCAGGTCGAACGGCTGGTCCAGCGTCAGCTTGAAGGTGCTGGCGTCCACGGCTTCCCACTTGCCGCCGGCGCGCGTGATGGCCTGGCCGATGTTGTCGCGCGCGGACCAGCGCTGCAGCGACGCGATCACGTCGGCGGTGGTCAGGGCCTGGCCATCGCTGAACTTCAGGCCGGGCAGCAGCGTGAAGGTCCAGGTCTTCTTGTCGTCGCTGGCCGAATACTTCTCGACCATCTGCGGCTGCGGCTTGCTGTGCGAATCCATCGCGAACAGCGTGTCGTACACCATGTAGCCGAAGTTGCGCGTGATGTAGGCGGTGGTGAAGGTCGGATCCAGCACCTTCAGGTCGGCGTGCGGCACGATGCGCAGGGTCTTGGCCTGCTGCGCGTGCGCCGGTGCGGCGCCCAGGGTGAAGGCCAGGCCGAGGGTGGCCGTCGAGAACAGGCAAAGCAGGCGTTTTTTCATCGCGCTAGGCTCCCATCTTGTTGGTGGATGCGCCGGCGTCCACGCGCCGGCAGGTTCTTAGAGCGGCCACTTGGGCAGCCGGATATTGCGGTACGTGAGCGTTTTCCAGTCGGGCGTGGCGACGCCTTTGCCGCCGACATAGATGATGTGGCGCGCGACTTTCGAGAACGAGGCATGGAAGTGCTGGGCGGACTTGACCACCACGATCTTCTTGGAAGAAAGATCGCAGCCCAGCTGCGTGAACAGGTCCATGTTGATGGCCTGGTTGCGCAGCGAGGTCAGCACGATCTCGATGCCCTGGGTCTCGACCAGCGCGCAGTCGCCCATGGCCGCCGGCGCGCCGGACAGGCCCGTCATGATCATGTCGGCCTGGATCGCCTTGACCGTGCAGCGCAGGTCCAGCGGATCGCCGGACAGCGGGCCGACCTTGCCGCCGATGCGCAGGTCCAGCACCGCGCCGGGGCCGGCGTCGAAGGCGATGCGCGCCGACACCGGATCCCACATGGGGCCCAGCGCCGCGTTCGTCACGCCGCGTTCCAGCATGCGGCTCAGCACAAAGGTGGCGTCGCCAGGGGCGCCGCTGCCGGGGTTGTCGGGCCGGTCGGCCAGCACCACCGGACCATCGCCGAAGGCCAGGGCTTCATCCAGCGCCTGGTCCACGCTGCGATAGGGCACCATCAACTGTTCGCGCATGCCGATGAGCTCGTCGGCCAGACGGCGCGCCAGTGTTTGCGCAAGAGCGGCATCGCCGTCGGCATAGACCAGCACCTTGGTGCCCATTTCCGGCACGTCGCCGGTGGCGAAGCCTTGCGCCGCCGAGATCGACAGGATGCCGTCGCGGCCTTCCAGCGCCTTGATGCGGCTGACGAACCCCTGCGCCGGTTCGCGGGTGGTATGCATGGGCACGATCATTTCGCAATCGATCAACGCCGCGACGGGCCGTGTGCGGCCGGCTTGAGCGTCCAGGCACAAGGCCAGCAGGTCTTCCGCGCGTTCACGGATATCGGTGTGGGGATATTCCTTGAACAGCACCAGCACCGTGGCCTGTTCCACCATCAACGGACTCAGGTGCGCATGGGGATCCAGTTCGGCGCCCACCACCACATCGGGGCCGACGATCTCGCGCACGCGGCGCAGGATGTCGCCCTCGCAGTCGTCGTAGCCGTCGGCCACCATGGCGCCGTGCAGGCCCAGCAGCACCATGTCCACCGGCAGCGCCGCGCGCAGGTCGGCCAGGATCTGGTCGCGCAGCGTCTCGTAGGCGGCGCGGGTGGTGGTGCCGCCCGGCTGCGCGGAAGTGACCAGGCCTTCGGCCAGCGTCCACCCGGCCTCGCGGCCGCGTTGGCGCGCCACGTATAGCGGCGCGCCAGCGAAGGTCACCGTGTCCGGATGCGTGCCCGCCGGGTAGTAGTCGCGGTCCTGGAAGGAGGCGAGGCTGGTGGGCATGGGCGCGAAGGTGTTGGTTTCCGTGCCCAGGCCGGCGCTGAAGATCTTCATGGCCGGGCCTCCGGACAGGCTGCCGCATGCGCCGCGGCGCGCGCGGCGGTCCAGGTCGACGACATAGTTTTCCCCTTGTATGGATCGGATGTCCGTCATTGCCGCCACACCAAAAGGGGGGCACTGCGTTCCGTATCGCGGATGATCGGCGGCACACCAGCGCGGCACAAATAGCTAACGTGTTCCCATGGATAACCCAAGGTTATGGTGTGCGGTTTTTCGGGGAAAATCGCGGCGAAAAGCGCGCAGATCGGCTGCTTTTAAGGGAAAACGATAGGCCGGCCGAAAGCCTTTCCGGGCGCATATGAAAGGTTATGGACAGTTCATGATTTGGAATTTGTGGGCCGGGCAGGCGGCGCTCAGAATTTGCAGCTGTTCCTGGCCGGCGGACATGCCGCAAGGCCTGTCGCCTTCAAACCGCTAGCGGCGCGCCGCGCCCTGGAGTAGCCCATGCGCATATTCACCGGCGCCCTCGCCACCGAAACCAATACGTTCTCGCCCCTGCCTACCGGTCTGGCGGCCTTCAAGTCGCGCGAATACCTGCCCGGCGGCACGCATCCCGACCACATGACGTTCTACGCCGGGCCGCTGTGGGCCGCGCGCCAGGGCGCAAGCGCGGGCGGCTGGACGCTGGTCGAAGGGCTGGTCGCTTCGGCCCAGCCGGGCGGCACCACTACGCGCGCGGCCTACGAAACCTTGCGCGACGAGTTGCTGGCCGACCTGCGCGCGGCGCTGCCGGTGGACATGGTGCTGCTGGGCCTGCATGGCGCCATGGTGGCCCACGGCTACGACGACTGCGAGGGCGACATCCTGCGCCGCGTGCGCGAGATCGTCGGCCCCGATGTGGTGGTGGGCGCCGAACTGGACCCGCACGCGCATCTCACGCCCCTGATGGTGGAGCAGGCCACGGTGCTGGTCTTGTTCAAGGAGTATCCCCATACCGATGTGCTGGAGCGCGCCGAAGACCTGCTGGCCTTGTGCCTGGACGCGCAGGCCGGCCGCACGCGGCCGGTGGCCGCGCTGGTCGATTGCGACATGATCGTGCCCATGCACACCACCCGCGAACCGGCGCAGGGGTTCGTCAGCCGCATCAAGGCGCTGGAAGGCCGCGACGGCATCCTGTCGATCTCGGCGGCGCAAGGCTTCGCCACCGGCGATGTGCCGGAAATGGGCACCAAGGTGCTGGTCTACGCCGATGGCGATGCCGCCCGCGCACGAATGCTGGCGCGCCAATTGGCCGACGAACTCATCGCGATGCGCGAACAGTTGATGGTGCCCTACCGCAGCGTGGACCAGGCGCTGGATGAAGCCCTGGCCTTCGGCGGCGGTCCCATCGTGCTCGCGGACCGTTCGGACAATCCCGGCAGCGGCGCGGCCGGCGACTCTACCTATCTGCTGGCCAGGATGCGCGAACGGGGCATACGCAATGCCGCCATCGGCCCCCTGTGGGATCCGGTTGCCGCCCGCATCGCCTTCGACGCCGGCCCTGGCGCGGAGCTGGACCTGCGTATCGGCGGCAAGGTCGGCCCCTTGTCCGGCAGTCCCGTGGACGCGCGCTGCCGGGTCGTGGCCACGCATGCGGACATGACCATGACGGGCAACTCCAACACCCGCATCGCCCTGGGCGACTGCGCGCTGGTCGACGTGGACGGCATCCTGGTCGCCCTGGTCTCGCTGCGCACCCAGGCCTATCACACGGACCTCTTTACCCAACTGGGCTGCGACCTGACGGCGCAGCGCCTGATCGTGGTGAAGTCCGCGCATCACTTCCACGCCAAGTACGCGCCGCTGGCCAAGGCGGTGCTGTATGTGGCCGCGCCCGGTTCCGCCAGCCCGGACTGGCGCAGCCTGCCGTACCGCAAGGCCAGGCTGCCGAAGTGGCCGATCGCGTAGCGGCTTGAGACCAGCTCCGCCTGCGTCAGGCTTCGATGGTCACGATATCCCCGGCGTGCCGCGCATACTCCAGCGCATAGGCCATTTCGCTGCGAGTCTGCGCATGGAGATAGAGCCAGGGCTGCCCGCGCGCGACTTCGTCGCCCAGCCGCGCGTGCAGCGACACGCCGGCGGCGGGCCGTTCCGGCGCGCCGGCCAGCTTGGCCAGGCGCGACAGCTTGCGGTTGTCGATATGGGTCACGCGGCCGGCTTGCAGCGAGACCAGAGGTTCGACGTGCGCGGCCTGAGGCGGTTCGCGCAGCCCGCCCTGGGCGGCGCAGATGCGGGCGAACTTCTCCCAGGCCCGGCCGCTGTCCAGGGTTTGCAGGGCCAGCGCGATGCCCTGTCCCGGCGGCGCAGCGCCGCCGATTTCCAGCACGGCGCCCGCGACCAGCGCGGCGCGTTCGCGCAGGTCCTGCGGCTGATCGGGGGCGTTGCGCAGTACCGCCAGCACGTCGCGGGCCTCCAGTGCGGGGCCGATGCCGCGGCCGACGGGCTGGCTGCCGTCGGTGTACAGGCAGCGCAGGGTCAGACCGAAATGCGCGGCCGTTTCTATCAGATGGCCGGCCAGGCGCTCGGCGGTCTCGTGGCTGCGTATCTTGGCGGTGGGGCCGACCGGAATGTCGATCACCACGTGCGTGGCGCCCGCTGCGATCTTCTTGGACAGCACCGAGGCGATCAACTGGCCTTCGGTGTCGATGTCCAGCTCTCGTTCGACGCGCACGAAGATATCGTCGGCCGGGCTCAGGTGCATGGCGCCGCCCCAGGCGATACAGCCGCCCTCGGTCTGGACGACCCGCTGCAGCTGTTCGATGCCCAGGTCCACCGGCGCCAGCATTTCCATGGTGTCGGCGGTACCCGCGGGTGAGGTGATCGCGCGCGATGAGGTCTTGGGCATGACCAGGCCGTTGGCCGCGGCGATGGCGACCACCAGCGGGGTGGTGCGGTTGCCGGGCAGGCCGCCCACGCAATGCTTGTCGACCACGATCGGCGCCTGCCAGCCCAGGCGGTCGCCGACGTCGACCATGGCCTTGGTCAGGAAGATGGTTTCATCGATGCTCAGCGGCAGCGTGGCCGTGGCGGTGAGGAAGGCCGACAGGTGCACGTCGGTGTAGCGGCCGCGCACCACGTCGCGGACGATGGCGGCAAGATCCTCTTCGCCCAGGCGGCGGCCATAGATGCGTTGGCGCACGCCGGCCAGGGATTCCAGCACCGGCGGGTGGCGGACCTGCACGCTGTCGCCGTCGCGTATTGCCAGCGCGTCCCAGGCTTCCTCGGACAGCGCCACTTCGTCGAGCGCGAGCAGGTCGCTGTCGATCTGGTAGAGCTGGGCCTGCACTTCGTGGCCGTTCGAGGTGATCAGCACCTGCGAGCGCGACGCCAGGCCTTCGGAACGGCAGACGTGGCAGTCCGCGCGCATCAGCGCTATCGGCTGATGCTGCGCGTGCAGGCGCATGCGCGTTGCGCGCAGCGCGGGCGGTTTGAGTTCCGTAACGCTGCTCACAGCTCGTACCTCTGGTCCTGCAGCGGGACGGTGACATGCCAGCTGAGTTCGCGCTGGATGCGTTCGCGCAGCGCCTCGGAGGCCTCGGGCTCGCCATGGACGATGAAGACCCGGCGCGGCGCTTCCTGAAAACCGGACAGCCAGCGCATCAGCTCGTCGCTGTCGGCGTGCGCCGACAGCATGGGCAGCTCGGCGATCTCGGCGTTGATGGGCGTCCACTGGCCGTAGATCTTGGTCTCGGTCGCGCCGTTGAGCAGCTTGCGGCCGCGCGTGCCGGCGGCCTGGAAACCCGAGAACAGCAGGGTGTTGCGGTGGTCGCTGCCGAAGGCGGCGATGTGGTGCAGCACCCGCCCGCCGGTGGCCATGCCGCTGGCCGAGATGATGACCTTGGGATAGCGGTTGGCCGACAGCGCCTTGGATTCCTCGACGTCGCGCACGTAGGTCACAGCCGAGCAGGCGGCCTCGTACTCGCGCGGGGATAGCTTGTGATCGCCGGCATGGCGGTCCAGCAACTCGGTGGCGCTGGTCGCCATGGGGCTGTCCAGGTAGACCGGGACGTTCGGCAGCCGGCCGGCCTGGCTCAGTTTCCACAGCGCATGGATCAGGGTCTGCGCCCGCCCGACGGCGAAGGCGGGAATGACGACAGTGCCGCCGCGTTGCACCGTGCGTTCGATCACGGCGCCCAGGGCTTCGACGGGATCGGCCGGGTCGTGGCGCCGGTTGCCGTAGGTGGACTCGATGACGATATAGTCGGCCCGTGGCACGGGTTCGGGATCATGCATCACCGGATCGTTGTAGCGGCCCAGGTCGCCCGAGAACACCACGCGCATGCCGCCGATATCGATCTGCGCGGTGGTTGCGCCCAGGATGTGGCCGGCGCGGCGCAAGGTCAGCTTCGCGCCGCCGGGCAAGGCGGTTTCCTGGTGCAGCGCTACATCGGAAAAATGCGTCATTGCGCGTTCGGCGTCGACCACGCGATAAAGCGGCAACGCGGGCTTGTGCTTGGAAAAGCCCTTGCGGTTGGCGAAGTCGGCGTCCTTTTCCTGCAGGTTGGCGCTGTCCAACAGGATCAGTTCGGCGACGTCGCGGGTCGCGGGCGTGGCGTGGATCTTGCCTTTGAAACCTTCGGCCACCAGCCGCGGCAGGTAGCCGCAATGATCCAGATGCGCGTGCGTGAGCACTACCGCATCGATATCGGCGGGCGAGAGCGGCAGCCGCTGCCAATTGAGTTCGCGCAGGTTCTTCAGGCCCTGGAACAGGCCGCAGTCGATCAGCAGGCGCGTGTCCGCGTGGCTCAGGAGGTGCTTGGAGCCGGTGACGGTGCCGGCTCCGCCCAGGCAGGTCAGTGTGAGCATGGTTTCCTTGTGCAGCATCAGAAGGGGTAGGCGAGGTCGGCAGGATTGCCCTTGCCGTCCAGGGCTTGCAGGCGCGGCGCGTCCAGCACGTCTGCCCGGCGCCAGCCCGCCACGGCAGCGGCGGCATCGACGGCGTGCGCCCAGGTGCAGCGGTTGGCGTACAGCATGCCTGGCACGTCCAGCGTGCCGCCGCGGCTGATGTAGCCCAGCGCGCGGGTGCGGGCCGGGCCGCCGTCCAGCCGGCGCAGCACGCCCAGCATGGGTTCGGGGCGCGTATGGCACAGCAGCACGCGCGGCAGGCCGGGCGGGAATAGGGCGTGGAGGGCGGCGTCAGGTAGCGTGAATGCCGCTTCGAGTTCGTCGCGCGGGGCGCGCAGGCGGCCCGGCTCCAGCACCACGGACACGCAGCACTCGTGGCCCAGCGCGGCCAGATGGGCGCGCGCCTTCAGGGCTTCTTCGAGCTGGTAGGCGCCGATGGCGACGAATTGCAGGGCGCAGGCTTGCGGGTCGCCGGCGACGTGGGCCGCGCCTTGCTCCACCAATGCCTGCGCCGCCTGGGCGTCGAAGCGCTGCTTGCCGTCGCGCTTGGACACGACCAGGCAGGCGACCTGCGCGCGCTGCGCATAGACCGCGCGCAGCGCCGCCGCGGCGCTGTTGCCGTCCACCGGGAAGAGCACGCGCGAGGTGTCGGACATTTCACCCAGCAAGGCTTCGCCTATGGTGGGGTCCTGGTGCGATTGCTCGTTCTTGGCGTTTTCCCAGGTATGGGAGGTGACCACCAGCGGTACGGACAGCCAGCCCGGGGTTTGTCCCAGTTCCTTCTGGCGGCGCGCGAAGATGATCTCCTGGCGCAGCAGCCCCAGCATCTTCACCGCGAAGGCCTCGTAGCTGACGATGAGGTTCAGGCCGCCCTTGTTCGCCAGCGCGGCGGCGGCCACCGCTTCCTCGTTCAGGGCGGTGATGACGGCGCCGTGCTGGTCTTCGGCCACGCCGGCCTCTGGATGGTCGACGCGGTGCTTCAGCAAGGCCAGCGCGCCGCCCATCTTGTTGCTGGCCAGTTCGTCCGGATTGCCGATGCGCACGCGCAGGCGCGGATTGGCCCGCACCAGTTCGACGAACCAGCGGTCCAGCGCCGCCATAGCGCTGCCCTGGACGCCAGCGGCTTCCCAGGCGGGCTCGGGCAGCGCAGGCGCGTCGGGATGCCGGTGCGCCATGGGGTGCCTGCTTTCCAGCGGGCGGCGCTGCGCATCGTGATTGGCCAGCGCGGCCAGCGCCGCGTCCAGTTCAGGCCCCGGGACGAACAGCCGGGCGGCGCTGGCGTTGAAAGCATCGCGGGCCGCGCTGTCGGTGTGCGGGTTGCCGCCCAGCGGCAGGTTGTGCGCGGCGTTGGTGCCGGCGCCGGGAAAGCCGAATCCCTTTTCGGTTTCGGCGATGACGTAGGGCAGCCGGGCAGGGTACTGGAAGCCTGGCGCCGCCAGGCTTGCGGCCAGCGCGTCTTCCGCCGCCAGGATGGCCCAGGCGATGGCTGCCGGATCGCGGCCGTCGACGATGAGCGGATCGAAGCCGTTGTGGCGCAGGTCCTCGGCCAGCCAATGCGCGCCGCCTTCCTGCACGATCTGCGTGCGCTGCTCGATGCGGCGGCCGTTGAGGATCATGACCGGCACGGCCTGGCCGCAATCCTCGGCCCGCCACCAGCGCGTGGCCCAGTCGGAGCCGCGCTGTTCTTCGAACGCGCCGTCGCTCAGGAATGCCACCAGGCTTTCGCCCGGCAGCGGCATATGCACGTATTGCAGGCCGGCAAAGCCCAGGTAGCCGCCTTCCGACACGGCGCCCGCCGTGTTGGGGCCGGCGTGGCTGCCCAGCGGCACGGCAGGCAATCCGCGGGCGTCGATGGCGTAGGAGTAGAAGTCCGTGATCAGGCGTCCCAGCCCGGCTTCGCTGCGGTCATAGCGGCCGCGCTGCGCGGGCGACACGTCGCCGGTCAAGGCGTTGACGGCTTCGATGGCGGCCACGCAATGGCCTTGGCCCATCAGCCAGCCGCGGGTCTTGCCGCTCAGCGCATTGGCCAGCAGGTAGGCGACGAAGGCGGGCGCCATGTTCAGCGATCCGCCGGTGTGGCCTTCGGGATTGGGTTTGAAGTCGTCGGCTGCCAACGGCCCGCCGTTCAGGTCGATGCGGCGCGCGTAGGTCATGTGGGCCACCACGTTCATGGCGGCGCAGCTGAGGCGGTCGGCCGCGGCCAGCATGCGGTAGGCATCGTCCGCGCTGGCGACGCGGCCGCTGGCCGTCAGGCGCCGCACCAGCGCGTCGACGCGTTCGACGGTGTCAGCGCGGTGCTGGATGGGGCCGTGGCCGGATAGCCAATGCTGGCGGAGCGTCATCGCGGGTTCCTTTCAAATCGGGTGATCAATCGCGCAGATTGCGCAGCAGCGCGTTGGCCAGCAGGGACGCGAGTTCGATGCGGTTGCTGGGATGAGGCACGGCGTCGGTGGAAACGACGCGTTCAAAACAGGCGGATACCTGCGCCCAGGCGTCTTCGGCGAAGAGCGCATGCACCACCACGCATTGCGGCGGCCGCATGCCCGCCAGCTTGCCGGCAGCCACCACCAGGGTGCGGCCGGAAGAGGCGATGTCGTCCACCAGCACCGGCGTGTAGTCGCGCCAGGCGGAGAGATCGGGAGCTTCGATGTCGACCTGCCGGTCGCCGCGGCGGGTCTTGCGCAGCACCACGTGCGGCGCGCCGATGCGCGCGGCGATCGAGCTGGCCCATTGCTCGCTTTCCTCGTCGGGGCCGACGATCAGCGGCGCTTGCACATTGCCGGCAATCCAGCAGGCCAGCCGCGGCGCCGCATGCAGCGTGGTGGTCGGGATGGTGTACAGCGCCGACAGCGACGGATGCCGGTGCAGATGCGGATCGACCGTCAGCAGGCGGTCGAAGGTCGCGGACACCAGGCGCGCGAACGACAGCGAACTGACGCTTTCGCCGTCCTGGAAGCGTTTGTCCTGGCGCATGTAGGCCAGATACGGCGCGATCAGGTTGACCTCGGTGGCGCCCAGTTCGCGCGCAGTGTCGGCCGCGAAGATCAGGCTGAGAAAGCAGGGATCCGGCCGGGCCAGCGTGCAGACGATGTCGACGGCGCGCCCTTGCGGGTCGCCATGCAGCCGCACATAGCTTTCGCCGTCGGGAAAGCGGCGGGTTTCGACAGCGCCGAGTTCGCCTTGGCACAGGGCGGCAAGGCGCTTGGCGAATCCTTCGTTGCCGGGTAGCGGGAGGATAAGTCTTTGCATGAATGCCGGGTCCGCCTGATCGAGGTTGGGGAAACCGAAGAGGCCGGGTGGGCCCCGCGCGGCCCTGGACGGGCCGCGGCATTCTGATTATGGCGCAGGGGCGGGGTTTTTCGACGTCGTACGCCGGTCAAACCTTGATGTAACTCAAAGGTTTTATCAGCGCCGCCGCGCCAGCCAGATGTTCGCGCCGCCGCAGGTCGTATCGCCTTCCACGTGGCGTACCACTTCAAAGCCGGCCTGCCGCAACAACTCGCGGTACTCCGTGGTGTCCAGGCTGCCGTGATAGAGCGGCTGGCCTTCGAATTGGCCAATGGCCTCCCCCAGACACGTTCCGCTGGTGTACATCAGCGCGGCACCCGGCGCGGCGAGGCGTTCAAAGGTCTTGAACATGGGCCGCTGGTCTTCGGGCCGCAGGTGAAAGAAGCTGTGCCAGGCGATCAGCCCGTGGAAGGGACCCAAGGGTGGCAGGTGGCGCATATCCGCTTCAATCCAGCTGTGATCAGGGAACGAGGCTCTTGCCCGCGCAAGCATGGCGTCCGAGGCATCCACACCGGTCAGCCTGCAGCCGCGTTCGATCAGGTGGCGGGCGATGGGGACGCCGGTGCCGCAGCCTATGTCCAGCACTTCGGGAGCGGGGCCGGGCAGCAGGTCCAGGAACGCTTCCAGCCAGGCGCGTTCGACCAGCTGCGTGCCGCGCAGTTTCTCGAAGGCGTCGGCATGTTCGCGATACAGCGCGATCACGTTGTCGGCGGGGGAGGTGGACATCGCGACGTTCCCTAGTAGAGTTGCAAATCCGATCAATAAGCAACGCCCGCGTTGCACAAGGACTTCCATGAGCAAGATCGAGCGTCTGCGCCTTCCCGATGACGATCCCGTCTTTGGCGGCAACCGCATTTTCGACCTGTTCCAGTATTCGCCTGCGGTCACGGCCAACGGGCTGGTTTTCATCGCCGGGCAGATCGGCTTGCGCGCCGACGGCTCGCTGCCCGAATCGGCTGTGGAGCAGGCGGACCTGGCGTTCCAGCGCATCGCCGCGGTGCTCGGCCATCTGGGCCTGGATTTTACCGATGCGGTCGAACTGGTCTCGTATCACGTCGACGTCGGCGCCGACCTTGCCGGCTTCCGCGCGGTGAAGGAAAAGTACATACGTTCCGACTTCCCGGCCTGGACCATATTGGGCGTTGCGGCGCTGGCGCGGCCCGGGCTGGCGGTGGAGATCAAGATGGTCGCGGCGGTGCGGGATTCGAAATAGGGCCGGGAGCGGCGACTCATCAGCCCGGATGGTTGATTCGTCATCCGGGACTTGTACGGCGCGTGGCGAACGGCGAATTTCTCAATTTGCCCAATTTCGCCGCAGCCGCCGCCATGATCTCCCCGCAAGATACTTCCAAGCCAGTCCGCCACGGCTTGCGGCTTACCTGGCTGGCCCTGCTGCTGCAGACGGGGATTGCCACCGTTTACGTATTCGGACGCCCGGCCTGGGCGCAGACGGCGCCGTTGTCCTATGAACTGCGCGGCGCCGACGGCACCTGCTGTTCCAGCGGCGACCACCCCGACAACGGCCATGACGGCCAGTGGGGGCAGCGCGACTTCGTGCAGACGGACAGCAATCAGCGCATCAGCGCCAATGCGCCCGGCCAGACCGGCATCCTGATCGACGTCAGCGGCGGCAAGGGCGGCAACGGCAGGGACGCGGACCCCAACCATTGGGGCGGTAATGGCGGCGGCGGGCGGATCATCGACTACACCTTGGCAGCCAGCACGGTCAATGCCGCCGGCCGCGGGATCGATCTGTACTCCGCGGGGGGCAATGGCGGCCTGTGGGGCAACGCTGACGGGCCCAATGGCGGCTACGGGATAGGCGGCGACGGACACCAGGCGCGAGCCACGTTGAACAACGCCAACGTGGTCGGCGCCGGTTTCGGTGTCGCCGTCCAATCCTGGGGAGGATCGGGGACTGACAGCGCCCTCGCAAAGGGCTTCAGCAGCGCGTACACGTCCGGCCACGGCGGCAATGGCGGCGCCGTGTCCGTGATCCTGCAGGGCGCGACATCGGTGACCGCGCGCGGGCCGGGCCCGGCCGACGTCAGCGCGGCGGTGGGCCTGATATCGTCGGGCGGCAACGGCGGCGCCGCCGAACACACGGGCGACTTTGGCGGACATAGCGATTCAGGCCGCGGCGGGGATGCTTCCAGCGTCGTCTTTACCGCGTCGGCAGGGTCTTCCGTCACCGGGCTGGGCGACGGCGTTTATGGCGTGATCGCCCGCTCCATCGGCGGGAATGCGTCGACCGCCAACGGCACCGACACCAAAGCCGCCGCAGGCGGCAACGCGGGCTCGGTCACCATTGCCAACGGCGGGACCATCAAGGCCAACGGCAATCGCGGCATTGGCATCTACGTGCTGACCCAGGGCGGCAACGGCGGCAATGGCGGCCATGGCTCATGGGCCGAGGGACACAATGGCGGCGCGGGCGGATCGCCTGGCGCGGTTACGATCACCAATACCGGCAAGATCACGACCGGAACCGCCGGCACCGTCGGCGCAAAGGGCATCGTGGCCAGCGTGCTGGGCGGGGAAGGCGGTCCGGCCGGCGCCAGCGGCGCGTTCGGACAAGGCGGCAACGGTGGCGCGGGCGCGCTTGCGGGCCAGGCGATCACCATCACGAACGCAGGCGCCATCAGCACCCTTGGCAACGACGCCGCCGCCGTGATCGCCAACAGCGCGGGCGGCGGCGGCGGGCTGGCCTCTTCCAGCAACGGCATCATCGCCGTGGGCGGCGGGCATGGCGGCACGGGCGGTTCGGGCGGCGGCATCGCCATGGCCAACAGCGGCGGCATCGATACCTCGGGCGACAACAGCGCCGCGGTGCTGCTGCAAAGCATAGGCGGCGGTGGCGGCGTGGGCGGCGACGCCAACAGCACCGGCGTGATCGCGTCGGTCGCCATCGGCGGCACGGGCGGCGCGGCGGGCAACGGCGGCCTGATCCAGTTTTCCTCGCAAGGCAGGATCCAGACCCGGGCCGGTAACGCATCCGGCTTGATACTCCAGAGCATAGGCGGCGGAGGCGGCAGCGGCGGATCGGCCAATGCGGTCGGCGTGGGCGTGGGGCTGAACGTGACGGTGGCTACCGGGGGCAAGGGCGGCAGCGGCGGCTCCGGCGGCACTGTGTTATTCACGCAGGCCCGCCAGGGCACGATCACGACCGTGGGCGCGCACAGCAATGGCGTGTTGGCGCAAAGCATAGGCGGCGGGGGCGGCAGCGGCGGACTGGCGAATTCCCGCGTCGTCACGATCGCGCCGCAATTGGGCGACAACCCGAGCGGCGCCGTCACGGTCGCGGTGTCCAACGGCGGCGCGGGACAAGGAGGCGGCGATGGCGGCACGGCGCGGATCACGAATGAAGGCGGCATCCGCACCTCGGGCGCGCAAGGCAACGGCGTGGTGGCGCAGAGCATTGGCGGCGGCGGAGGCAATGGCGGCGGAGTCCTGGCGCCAGTCAAGACGCCGGTCATAGGCAACACGCGAATCGATCTGCAACTGTCCGTGCGGCATGGCGGGCAGGGTGGGCAAGGCGGCAGCGGCGGCCGCGCGCAGGTCGGCAATGCGGCGACTGGCGTCATCGCAACGGCGGGGGCGGGGGCGGCAGGGATCGTCGCGCAAAGCATAGGCGGCGGCGGGGGGAATGGGGGCATCGTCCAGATGCACGACGCCGCCAGTTTCAATGACATCCTGGGCGCGCCGGGCAGCCTGGCCGGCCTGTTGGAGAAGGCGGCGGACTGGCTGGAGAAGGGTCCGGAACTGGCCTTCAAAAAGGCCGTCAGCCTGTCCGTCGGGGTCGCGACCGGCGGCAGCGGTGGCGCGGGGAACGCCGCAAGCGCATTCGACGTGCGCAACGACGGCGCCATCGCGACGGCGGGAGACCAGGCGCCGGGCATCCTGGCGCAGAGCATCGGCGGCGGTGGCGGCAATGGCGGGGCGATAGATTCGGCCGGGGCATCCACCCTGCTGTCCAGCATCGATGCGCTGATCAATGCCGCCGCGTCCGGCGCGCAGGACCTCTATACGGTGGCGCTGCCTCAGACCAGCATCACCCACCAGACCGGCGGCAACGGCGGCGCGGCCGGCATGGGCGGGGGGAGCGGGTCCGATCCGGCCATCGTCACCAACACGGGAACGATCGCCACGCAAGGCAACGGTTCGGCAGGCATCATTGCCCAGAGCATAGGCGGTGGCGGGGGCAGAAGCGCGGCCAGCGGCCAGGACCTGCAGGCGGTGGTCTCGGCCGGCGCCGGCAGCCAGGCCCCCGAGATCATCGACAAGATCACCCGCATCGTCGGCATCCTGGGAACCAAGGGCGGATCGCTGCTGGGGTCCCTGATCAACGTGCGCAACGGCGGCGTGGACGGGGCCAGCGGCGAGGGCGGCGCAGTGACGGTGGACGCCAGCGCCGCCACCAGCCGCATCGGCACGCAGGGCCGTCAGGCGCCCGGCATCCTGGCCCAGAGCGTGGGCGGGGGCGGCGGCATATCGGTGGTCGATCAGCCCTTGTTCCTGTGGAGCCAGACCGCCGCGACCGTCGCGCTGGGCGGCGACCCCGGGGAGGGCGTGTCGACCAGCACGGGCGGGGCGGTTGGCGTCGTTCATGGCGGCGTTCTCTCGACGGACGCGGGCGGCTCCGCCGGTATCGTGGCGCAAAGCGTGGGTGGCGGGGGCGGCGTCAGCATGCTCGCCCTGCGCAAGGCCAGCCTTGCCGCCATCCAGCAGCAGGCTACCTTGGCGGTCGTCCTGGGCGGCGAGTATCCGTCCAACACCAACGGATTCAACCTGGTCCAGGTATCCGGCGGCGCGGTGAGCGTGGCGAACAATACCGGCCGCGTCGCCACGCAGGGCTGGTGGGCGCCGGGGATCATGGCGCAGAGCGTGGGCGGAGGCGGCGGCATGGCGGCGGCGTCGTCCAGCGCGTCCCTTGGCGGCGTCGATATCCAGTTGGGCAGCACCGCGAAAACCGGCATGGGGGCCTTCCTGGGCAACGCCACCGGCGCCGGGGGCAACGTCAACGTCACGAACACGGGCGGCAGCATCGCCACGAGCGGCGCGCTGTCTTTCGGCATATTGGCGCAGAGTATCGGCGGAGGCGGCGGGTTGGTCACGCTGGATGGCGGCACGGGGCCGGCTGCGAATGCCGTGAACATCACGTTCGGCGCCAGTTCGCCGATGCAGGGACCGGGCGGCGCGGTCAGCGTGACGCAGGACGTGGGCGGACGCATCGTTACGGCCGGCGTCAATTCGCACGGCGTCGTCGCGCAAAGCATAGGCGGCGGGGGCGGCATCGCCGGCTTGGCAACGCAGCCCGGCCTGGTGACGCTGAAGCCCGTCTCGTCTCCCGCGCAAGGCGGAGACGGCAACGCCGTCAACCTGTCCATCGCGGGGCTGATCGCGACCTCGGGCAAGGGCGCCGCCGGGATACTGGCGCAGAGCGTGGGCGGCGGCGGGGGGCTGGCGGGCGACCAGTCATCCGCGCAATACACGACCGGCCTGATCCAGAACGCCGGCCTGACCGGCGGCAAGGGCAATGGCGGCGCGGTCAACGTGGCTATCGGCACGGGCGGCACCGTCCAGACCTCGGGCGCGAACGCGCCTGCGATCCTGGCGATGAGCGTGGGCGGGGGCGGCGTGTTCAAGGACGGCAACCTCTACCAGTACAGCACTCCCGGCAACGAACTGGCCTATGGCGGGCCGGTGAGCGTGGACATCGGCCACGCGGCGCAGGTGGTCGCCACCGGCGCCAATTCTCCGGCCGTGGTTGCCATCAGCAATGGCGCCTATGGCGGAGGCAGGGCCATCTCGATCAACCTGGGCCAGAACGCCCTGGTCAGCGCCAGCGGCGCATCCGGCACGGGCATCCTGGCGATCACGCCACTTGCCAGCGCCACCATCACCAACGCCGGCGTCATCCAGGCCAGGACGGCCATGGAGGTGGCCGGCGCGGCCGTCGTCAACAACAATGGGATCGTGGCGGGCGACGTGCTCCTGGGCAGCGGCAGCATCTTTCACAACAACACCGGCGGCACTTTGTACAGCGGCGCCCGCTTCCAGGGCGACCTGGACAGCGCCGGCATCCTGAATCCGGGCGGACCGGGCGTGTACACGACCACGCGCATTACGGGCGCGCTGAACCATACGGGAACCTACCGGCCCGACTTGAATTTCGGCGGCCACGACAGCGACTTCATTTCGGTAGCGGGCGCTTCGACCTTCGCGGGCACCGTCAAGCCGGTGCTGCGCAATCCCGTGAAGAACGTATGGCTGGGGATAGGCCATTTCGACGCCGCGCAAACCAGCGTTCCCGCGACCGCAAGCGACAGCCCCCTGTTCAGCTACGCGCTGAAGAACAATGGCGCGGGCGGCCTGCGCGACCCGCTCATTTCCGTCGACGCCAACTTCACGCCTGCGGCGTTTCCGCTCACCGCGGATCGCGCGAGGATCGCGAATTCCCTGCAGGCGCTGTGGAACCAGGGGAAAGCAAGCGACGCCTCCACCTTCGACAAGTTCACGGGCGTTCAGAGCGCGGACCAGTACCGCGACGCCCTGAACCGCATCGCCCACGACGGCCAGTTCGCCCGCGCCGCCAACCAGATGCATGCCTCCTACGCGTCGATGAACCGGATGATGAGCTGCCCGGCGTTCGTCGGCGAAAGCACGATCCTGCGCGAAGGCGATTGCGTCTGGACCCGCCTGGACACGAACTGGACCGAACGCAAGTCCACCTCGGACGACGAGGGTTACCGCGTGCGCCAGAGCACGCTCACGCTGGGCGCGCAGCGCGAGATCGCCACCAATTGGTTCCTGGGCGGTTCGTTGAGCTATGCCTACGGCAAGACCACGTCGGCCGCCGACTTCTCGGGCAATAGCGACACCTACGCGGGCGGCCTGGCCTTGAAGTACAACAATGCGCCGTGGCAGGTCTCGCTTGCCGTGCATGGCGGCGTGGAGAAGAGCAGGATGTCGCGCGGCACGCTGGACGGCACGGCCAAGAGCAAGCCGGAATCGTCATTTCTGGCGGCCAGGCTGCGCACCGCCTACGAATTCAGCCAGCCGTCCTGGTACTTGCGGCCCTATGTGGATCTGGACGTGAACCACATCCGGCAGGAGGGCTACAGCGAACAGGGCGCGGGCGCCTTGAACCTGAAGGTGCGCGGCAACGACACGACCTCGTTCATGGCCTCGCCCATGGTGGAGCTGGGCGGGCGCAAGGACCTGGCCAGCGGCGCGACCTTGCGCTCGTACGTGGCCGGCGGGATGAGCTTTCTGAGCGGCGGCGACGTCGTGACCACCATGCAGCTCAGCGGCGCGGGCGCGACGCCCTTCACGCTGCGCTCCGGCATGCCCAGGACCTATGGCAACCTGGCGGCCGGCCTGGAATACGTCACGCCCAAGGGCGTGGAGCTGAAGACGGAATATGCCTTGCGCGGCAATGGGGAATACCGCGACCAGTCCCTGACCCTGCGCGCCGCCTACCGCTTCTGAGCCGGCGGCGCGGCGGGGCGCGGCGGCTACTTGCGAACCCAGCGGCCCTGGCCGCTGTCGTCGTAGAACTTGATGTCGAAGCCCTGGGCCCGTCCCTGGTCCATCCTGAAGTCGATGGACGCCAGCGAGGCGACCAGTTCGGCTTCGCCCACGGGCGCGAAAGCGTAGGTGTCGCCGTCCCAGTGCCGCAAGGGGATGCGCATGCCCTTGGGTCCCAGCACCAGGGTCAGGGCGCCGTTGGCCTCCTGGATCTCGGCGGGGCCGTAGTAGGGGTTGTCGAACCTGCCGGTGTATTGCGACAGTGCTTTCGAAGCTGCGGGCTTGGCGGGATCGGCCTGTCCGGACAGATCGGCCTGGGGTTCGAAGAACGCCTTCATCGCGCCGTTGTAGGCCGCGAACCAGTCGCGCGTGGGTTTGCCGTACAAGGCGGTGTCGGTGAACGATGCCGCGACGGATTCGGCCGCGCCCACCGGCGCGCCATTGGTCAGCACCACGATGCCGATGCCGGCCGAAGGGACGATGCGGAAGGTCGTTCCCGTTCCCATCAGGAAGGCGCCGGAATGCCCCATTGAAGGGCGTCCGCCCAGTTCCGTGTTGACGTTGAAGCCATAGCCGTAGAAGCCGGAGCGCGAGTCCAGGTCATGCGCGCGGGCGCTGAATGCCTGGGGGGAGAGCGCGGGCAATAGCGCGCCGGGGGCGATCAAGGCCTTGCCTTGATATTGCCCGTCCGCGAGCAGCAGCTTCAGCCATTCCGCCAGGTCGACGACGGTGGAGGACACGCCGCCCGCGGGCGCCTGCTGATCGGCGTTGCGCTGGCCCGCGGGCACGAAGCGGCCGTGCTGGTAGGCGTGCAGCACGGCGCGATTGCCGCGCGCCTCGAAGTCGCCGTAACGGTAGCTGGTCGACTTCATGCCCAAGGGCTTGAAAAGCTGGTCGTCGGCCAGTTGCTCCCAGGGGCGTCCGGCGGCCTTGGCCACCGCTTCGGCGCCGATGGTGGTGCTGAAGTTGGCATAGTGGTAGGACGTGCGGAAGGCGTCCAGCGGCAGCAGGCGCAGGCGGGCGATCACGTCGCCGCGGCTGAAGCCCAGGTCTTCGAGATCGTCGCCCGCCGTGCCCGGCAGGCCGGAACGGTGCGCGAAGAAATCGCCGATCGTGGCGCGTTCGGACACATAGGCGTTGCTCAGCCTGAAGTCCGGCAGATAGCGCGAGACCGGATCGTCCCAGGAGGCGCGGCCCTTGGATACTTCAATCGCCGCCACTGTTGCCGACAGCGACTTGGAGATCGATGCGATCTGGAACACGGTCTGCGCATCCACCGGCGCCTGCTTGCCGGCCTCGCGCGTGCCGTATCCCTGCGCCAGCACGGTCTTGCCGTCGATGACCACTGCCACGGCCATGCCCGGCACCTGGCTGCGCCGCATGATGTCCGCGACGATTTGCGGCAGTTCCTGCACGGCGCGTTCCTTGCTGCCAGGCGGGATGGCGACGGCGTCCGCGGGCGGATTCGGCGCGTTGGCGATGGGCACGGGCTGCGACCAGACGGCCGTGCCGCCGCCCAGCGCAAGAAGGATGACTCCGGTGACGAGCGTGTGTTTGCGGTTCATGATGGCCTCAGAATCCTGCTTGGTAAGCGATGCGGAAAACGCCCTGGTTGATGCGCAGGGCCTGGTCGCGCTGATGCGTGAGTCCGGCCTGCACGATGAATCCCATGGGGGTGACGTAGGTGACCGCGCCTGAAATGCCCCAATCCGTGTCGTCTTGCAGGCCATGCTGCGCCAGCTTCTGGCCGTTGCCGGAAAGCTTGCGCACGGCGGCCGTCGCGGTCAGCTGCCAGCGGTCGCGCGACAACGAGACCGAGGTCACGCCGTTGCCGTTGGACACGGGGGCGCCGCGAAAGGCGCTGGAATAAGTGGCTTCGTTGAACCAGCTGAGATTCCACGAGTTGGCCAGCGGCGCGTCGTAGCGCAGCCGGGCCGACACCGTGTTGGCGCTTTTCCCTTGATCCGGATCCAGATGCAGCCGGCCCGCGTCCAGCCCGCCCGACAGTCCTTCCAGTCCGGGCAGATCGCGGAAATCGTAGGAAAGGATGAAGGACTTCAACTGGTCGCTGAACATCGGCGGCTGATCGGGCCCGATGAGGCCGCCGTCTAGGCTGAAGCGTCGGTTCATCGCGGTGTTGTCGCGCTTGAACAGCATGGCGGCCACGGAGTGCGTTCCGCGGCCCGAGGTATCCAGGGTGTAGCGCCCGCCTAGCCCGATCGAGCCGCGGAATTCCGAGTTCTCGTTGAAGCCCGTGTATAAGCCATCGATCACGTGCCAGGCGTCGCCAAAGCCCAGGTCCATCTTGCCGCCGTACAGCGCGTAGTTGTCCGCGGTATAGGCGGCGAACAGGTTGTCCAGATTCACGCCCAGGTCGGAAAACGCATTGTCCTTGGTGTCGTTGGTGGACGAGTTGAACGTCGCCTTGGTGCGGATCGAAAACTGCCGCGTCAGCTGCAGCACCAGGGCCGCCTCCGCCGTGGGCTGCACGCTGCTCCAGTGCGAGCGGGGAAGCTGGCCGTTGTCGTCCTGCACGCCGAAGAAACCGGTATAGCCGGTCATCAGCAGGAAGCGGCCGTTGAGCCGCGGATAGGTTTCGCCGCCCTCGCCCAGCTCGCTGTAGGGCGTGAGGAAGATCTCCGTCTTGAAGATATCCCGGGCTTCCTGCGCGCACGCGCCTTGCGCGGCCACGGCCAGCAGCGCGGCCGCTGCGGCCTGGCGCAGCGGCCGGCGGGGTCCGTTCACCGCGCCAACTCGGCCGCCAGTTCACGCACCTGGGAATGGATGTTGTTGAACATGGCGAAGTTCACGCGGCTGGCGACGACGAACACGCCCAGCCCGCGGTTGGGCGACAGCACGGCGTAGGACATGAAGCCGCCCAGGCCGCCGCTCTTGCCCAGCAGCAAGGGCGTGCCGTTGCGCGGCAGGGTCACCACCCAGCCCAGGCCCATGCCGTCGGCATCGGTGACTTCCGTGCCTACGACGGACTTCAGTCCGTCATAGGGCAGCCACATCGTGTGCGCCAGCAACGACGCCTGCTTCGATTGTTTGGCGCCGTCCAGGTGCCAGCGCATCCAGCGCGCCATGTCGTCGGCGGTGGAGTAGATGCCGGCGCTGGCGTACATCACGTCAGGCACAGGGGCATTGGGATCGGGCTTGTCGAAGGGATCCAGGCCGGTCATCAGGCGCTTTTTCTGCGCGTCGCTCAGCGCATTGGTGGTGTCGGTCATGCCGGCGGGTTTCAGGACTTCGTCGGCCAACACGGTCGAATAGTCCGCGCCGCTGGCCTTGGCCAGCGCATCGCCCAGCAGGCCGAAGCCCAGGTTGGAATACAGCGTGGTGGTGCCGGGCACGTAGGCCGGCTGGTGGCTGCCGACCCACTTCCAGTAATAGGCGCGGTCGAACGCGGCGAACGGATTGTCGGAGGGCTTGGCGTCGGGGTTGGGCAGTTCACGCGGCAGGCCGGCCGAATGCGTGGCCAGGTCCAGCAGGGTCAGCGGACGGCCGTTGACTTGGACCTTGGCGTTTTCCGGCGCATAGTTGGCCAGGGGATCCGTCAGCTTCAGCTTGTCCTTGGCCGCCAGCGCCGCCAATACGTCGCCGGCGAACACCTTGGATACAGAAGCGATCCTGAAAATGGAGCGGCCGTCGGGTTCGACGCCGCTGCCTGGCGCGGTTTCGCCATAGCCCTGAATCACGACCTCATCGCCGCGCACGGCCGCGATGATCAGTCCCGGCGCGCCCGAGTTCAGGTACAGCTGCATGCCGGCCATGGAGACGGCATCCTGCAGCGCCAGGTCGGCCGCGCGGGCCTGGCTGGCGCCCAGTGCGCAGGCGGCGCTCAATGCTAGGGAAGTGATGCGCGGCAGGATGCGGGATGTCAGCATGCGGTTCTCTTTGCGGGACTGTGGGAACGGCTGTTCCTTTGCCTGCGATGATCCCAAAAACCCGTTGCGCGGCCACTTGCGGCAGGACGAAACAACATGCCGGCATGACGAACTGCATATTTCGCAGGCCCGCCCGGTTCAGATTCCCATGCGTTCGCGCAGCGGTTTGCGGTATGAGCGCGACACCGGCCAGGTCTCGTCCACGGCGCGCATCCGGATCAACCACTTGTCGACGCTGCGGCGGTCCACGTCCATGACATGCAATGCGTTTGCAATGGCGGTGCGGTGTACACGGAAGAAGGTCTGTTCCGGCAGCAGGGTCGACCATATGCCGAGCGCGCGCGAGTCCAGCACCATCGACCCGTCTTCCAGCCAGATCTCGCTGTAGTTGCCCGCCGAGCGCACGCCCACGATGGTTTCGGGCTGCACGCCGCGGACCACGCCGCGCATGCTGAGATAGATCACGGACGTGGCGCTGTCGTAGCGTGGCGTGCGTCCGCGTTCGCGGCTGTTGCCGTACTTGGCCTGGCCGATCAGGTTGGCGCATTGGTAGAGGGCGCGGACCTCGTCGGCGGACCAGGTCCGGTGCCGCACGGTGGTGTCGAAGCCGATGATGCCGTAGAGCTTCTTGTCGTGGAAAACCGGCACGCTCAGTACGCTCTTGTTGCCCTGGCGCTGGAACTCGACCTGGATGGCGCGGGCGGTGCGGGGCAGGTCGTTGACGTCGTGGATCGCGACCGCCTGGCCTTTGACCATGAACTTGTGCAGCCAGGCGATCAGCGTGGTCGGCACGTCCTGGAGTTCGGCGACGAAGGGCTCGGTCTTTCCGCGGCACCATTCATGGGTATTGCGCAGGCGCAGCATGTCCGGGCGGTATTCGATCATCCAGGACCGGTCCACGTCCGAGGTCTCGCCCATGTAGGCCAGCTGTTCGGAGATCGCGTCGTCGGCGGGGAGCTTGAGCAGGCTCATCGCGCAGTGGTAGAGCCAGTCCGACGAGGGGTTGGGTTCGAGCAGGGTGGGGGTGTGAGTCTGGTACTGGACTGCATCCTTCACTTGCGGTTCCCCCCTTGCGGCGACATGGCGCTTGGCGCGCGCGGGCCGGACCCCGCGGCTAGGCGGGATTTTCCCTCCGGTAACGAGGGATGACAAGAACCGAAATCATCACCGCACCGTGGTCGGCGTCGCCGCCTGGGACGCTTGCGTCGGCATGCGGCCTACGCTGAGCGTGCCGGGATCCTCGGCAGAGGGGCGCACTACCGCCGCCTTGTTGGCGTCATTGGCGCCGAGCTTGGGCAGGTCGATGGGGCGCGCGGCCACGGTTTCAAAGGGGCCGCCGCCAGCGGATGGCACGCCCTCCAGGGTGACGCCGCGGGTCCAGTTGCCATCGTGGCGCGACAGCACCTCGTAGCGCTGCGGGCCGCCGGTGGCGCGGGCGACGATGTAAAGCGTGCCGTTGACCAGATTGAGCGCGGGCGGTGAGGCCGCCTGGGCGTCCAGCTTGGACGGCCTGCCGTGCTCCACCAGCCAGAGCTGTCCGCCGGCGCGTTCCAATAGCGCGACCATGACGTTGCCGCTGGCATCGGCGCTGATGGCCGGGCGGCCGATGTAGGGCACGCCCATGTCGGTCGGAGAGCCCCAGTCCATGTCGAGATCGGTGGTGTCGCCGGTCTCCATCAACCGGGTCAGGTGGTTGTTGCCGCGCTGGCGGAAATAGAGTTCGACGCGGTTCTGGTGATTGCGGATCGCCGCCAGGCCGCCAGCGGCCTGGGGCGCGGGCACGCGGCGCCAGTCCTGCCATTCGGGGAGCTGGCTCTTGGCGGCAGGCAGTTGGCGGGTGTAGTAGAGCTCGCCAGTCCCGGTGATCGCGAAGATGATGTAGCGTCCGTCGCCACCCAGCGCCGCGGCCGGGGAGCCGGTCACGCCTTCCAGCGGCGGCAGGTCCTGCCAGGCGCCCCAGCTGCCGTCGATGCCGGACGGGGTTATCCAGTGCAGCAGCCCGTCGTAGCCCAGCGCCACGGCGGCGGCCTCGCCGCGCGGCGCCACGGCCGGGATCTGGGTCACGCGCAGGCCGCCCAGCGCCTGCCAGCCCTGCCAGGTGCCGTCATGGCGCTGCTTGTTGGCCCATACGCCGCCCAGCGGGTCGCGCGCCATCAGGCCGGCCGTGCCATCGGTATGGCTGAACGAGACCAGCGGCCCGCTGGTGCGCCCGCCCAGGCTTTGCCAGCGGCGCTCGCCGGTGTCCCAACGGTTCACCGCGCCATTGGTTTCGCCAGCGGCGAACACCACCATGCCGCCGCGCCCGTCCGGGTAGAGCTGCGGCGCGATGTCCTGGCGCGACACGTAATAGGCGCGCTGCACCCAGGCGGCCGCCGGGCCGGCGGGTTCCTTGCAGCCGGTGGGGCCGGCGCAATAGTGGTAGTCGTTCCAGGCGTAGTGCTGGAAGATCAGCGACTTGCTGGCGATCTCCGCCTGGGTCAGGTTGGTGGCGCGTTCCTGGCTGGGGTAATCGACATAGCCCATCTCGGCGTAGTTGCCGGGCGCGCGCAGCATGGCTTCGCGCGCCAGCCGGGCGCTGGCGATATGGTCGGGATGGCCGTGGCCGGCGCAGCGCCAGCACAGCTGCGTGTAAGGCACGGCGATGGTGTCGTCGAGGTGGCGCACCGTGGTCGGCGCGTACTGGCGGATCAGGTCGGCCAGGGTGTCGATCAACTGTTCGCGCGTGTAGGACTCGGCATAGGGGCCCAGCGTGTCGACGTTCTGTCCGGGTACGGATTCGGTGCGGCTCAGCGGCGTCAGGCTGCCCCAGCCCTTGCCCAGCCACGGATCCTTCAGGCGCATGTGCCAAAGCTGCACGCGCGGATTGCCCTTGAGGGTAAAGCGCGCGATGCGCCGTCCGCCCGCGGTGCCGGAGTCTTCCTTCCATTCGTCCGGTTGATGCGCCATGTAGGCATAGGCGGAGCGCACGCCGCGTTCGCGTCCCAGCATGTAGCTTTCGCCTTCACCGGCATCGCTGGCGGTCAGGTAGACCAGCCGCACGCAGCCCCCTGCCTGGATGTTGGAGGCAATGTCCGGGTTCATGAACAGCAGGTCGTCGTCCAGGTGGGCGACGAAAGCCATATCCTTGATGCCATGGCATTGCGCCAGCGTCGGTGGTGCGGCGTAGACCTGGGCGCAGAGCAGGGTGGCGACGGTACAGAATAGCGCCCGGCCAACGGGGCGCAGCATGGCCAACAAGACGTGCATAACGGGGCGCAGCAGAAAAGGCGCGGCGCGTAAAGGGTATTGAGGTGAGATCAGTATAGCGGCGCGGAATTGCAATAAATGGGGGCGGTACAGGCCGCTTCGTAAGCTCGGTCGCGGCCCGGCACGGCCCACTGCGCGCGCTAGCGATCCGGCGCGGTTGCCGCCTTGTCGCCCCGGTACGGGCTGAGATCCAGCCCCGCCTGCTGGAAGCGCCGCACGATTGCCGGCAGTTGCTTGCTCTGGCTTGCGCCGTCGACGCCCTGGATGGCCTGGCGGCACGTCTCGATGTTCTTCGGACAGCCGTGGCCGGGCTCCAGCAGGCTGGCGTACACCGATATATTGACGGCCAGCTGGGACACTTGGATGTCGGTCGGCTTGCCCAGGTAGAAGTCGTCCAGGTCGCGCTTCAGGCGGGCGGCTTCCGCTTTGCCGGCAGGGGCCGCGTCGCGGCAGTCCATGAAGGTGGGGGAATGGTCGACCCACTGCATGCGGCGGCATGCCAGGGCCAGGTGCGCGGACGGCGTGAGGCCGGCGGGCAGATGCGCCCGGACCGTCGGCGATCCGGCGGTGGCGAACGATACGGCCTGTCCGTCCCTACGCTTGCCGGCATCGATCGGGCCGGCGATCAGCATGTTCATATCCAGCGACGCGGGAAAGCGCGCGGTCGGGCCGTTGGCATAGGCCCGGGACACGGTTTCGGCGGTCGCCGCGGGCAGGCCGAGCCTTGCTCCGATAAGGCTGTTGCCGCCTTGCAGGTAGGTGTCGAGCTCGTCGCGCAGCACCGCTTCCAGCACCGCCGCCTCGGTGGCGGAAAGACTGTAGGCGGCGCTGGCCAGCGTGGGGACCACCAGGCCCAATATCGCGCAGAGCTTTTTCATGGATATGTTTCGGCGGTGTGGTTCGGCGCGCAAGCGTAACCGGTTTGCGCGCGTTGCGTGGATGGCATCAGTTCGCGCCGGCGCTGGCCAGCAGCCAGTCGCGCAGGCGTTCGTGCGCGGCGTCGGCGCGGACCGCATCCTTGCGCAGGCACAGGCTGAAGGCCGCGCCGCTTTCGACGAAGCCCAGCGGCGCGGCCAGCCTGCCTCGGTGCAGTTCGGCCTCCACCAGCACCGCCGGCGCGATGGCCACGCCCAGCCCGGCCGCGGCGGCTTCCAGCATGTGGCCCAGATGGTCGAACTCGCGCCCGGCTTGCCGTGGCGTCAGCGCGATGCCCTGGCGCGCCGCCCAATCCTTCCAGGCGTCGGGCCGCGAACTGGTGTGCAGCAGCGGCATGCCCTGCACGTCGGCCGCGCTGCGGATACGCGCGGCCAGGGCCGGGGTGCAGACCGGACCTATGGTTTCGGCGAAGAGCGGCGTGACATCCCATTCTTGCGGCCAGGCGCGTCCGGCCAGGATCAGCGCGTCCACGCGCTGTGTGTTCAGCAGGGCGGCGTCGGCGGCTGTCTGCAGCCTGATGCGGATGTCCGGATGCTGGGCTTCGAACCGGTCAAGCCGCGGGATCAGCCAGTTGGAAAGAAAGCTGGCGGGCGCGCCCACCGCCAGTTCCGCTGGCTGCGTGCCGCGCCTGAGTTCATCGCAGCGGCGTTCCAGCAGGTCGAAGGCATCATGCGCGGCGCGCTGCAGGTCCAGGCCCGCCGCGGTCAGGTGGACGCGCCCGGCGCGGCGCTCGAACAAGGCGCAGCCCAGCCAGTCTTCCAGCTGCCGGATCTGCTGGCTGACCGCGCTGTGGGTTACGCAGAGTTCCTTGGCGGCCAGCGTGAAGCTTGCCTGGCGAGCCGCGCTGTCGAAGAAGCGCAGGGCATTGAGGGACGGCAGGCGTCGCATAACTGTTAGCTGACCTTACATATATGGGAAATAAATCATTGATTCAAATAAATATTTTGTGAAGATAGCATAAGGCAAGTTATCTCTATCCCGTCACGGAAAACTTGCCCATGCCATCCGCCATCCATCCGGCCGCGCCCGACAGCCGAGGCCAATTCGGCCCCTACGGCGGCCGCTACATGCCCGAAACGCTGGTCCCCGCCCTGGACGAACTCGAACGCCAGTTCAAGGCGGCTTTGGCGGACGAAGCCTTCTGGCAGACCTACCGCGGCCTGCTGGCCGACTATGTGGGCCGGCCGAGCCCGCTGTTCCTGGCCCGCGGCGTTTCCGAGGAGCTGGGCGGCGCGCAGGTCTACCTCAAGCGCGAAGACCTCAACCACACCGGCGCGCACAAGATCAACAATTGCCTGGGGCAGATCCTGCTGGCTCGCCGCATGGGCAAGCGCCGCATCATTGCTGAAACCGGCGCGGGACAGCATGGCGTGGCCACCGCCACGGTCTGCGCCCTGTTCGGCCTGCAGTGCGTGGTCTACATGGGCGCCGAGGACATGGAGCGCCAGTCCGTCAACGTGCGCCGCATGCGCATGCTGGGCGCCGAGGTGCGCGCGGTGCATGCCGGCACCGCCACGCTGAAGGACGCCATGAACGAGGCCTTGCGCGACTGGATCGCCCACCCGGCCGACACGTACTACCTGCTGGGTACCGGCGCCGGACCGCACCCCTATCCCTGGCTGGTGCGCGAGTTCCAGAAGGTGATCGGGGAGGAGACGCGCCAGCAGATCGCGGCCAAGACCGGCCGCATGCCCGACGCCATGGTGGCTTGCGTGGGCGGAGGCTCCAACGCGATGGGTTTCTTCTATCCCTTCCTGGAGCGTGCGGACGTGCGCCTGTACGGCGTGGAAGCCGGCGGGCTGGGTCTGGCCAGCGGGGCCCACGCGGCCAGCATCAGCGCGGGCTACGAGGGCGTGCTGCACGGCTGTCGCAGCTATTACCTGCAGGACGAAGACGGCCAGATCGTCAACGCGCATTCGATATCGGCCGGCCTCGACTATCCCGGCGTCGGTCCCGAGCACGCCTTGCTGCATGATCGCAAACGCGTGGACTACGTGTCGGTCACGGACGCCGAGGCCGTATCGGCCTTCCATTGGCTGACGCGCAAGGAAGGCATCCTGCCCGCGCTGGAAAGCGCGCATGCGCTGGCCTACGTGCGCAAGATGGCGCCGCGGATGGGGCGTGACGAGATTCTCGTCGTATGCCTGAGCGGACGCGGCGACAAGGACATGGACACGGTGACTCAATTTGGCGAGGTGGCGGCATGACCCGGCTTGATCGAACCCTGGCAGCGCTGCGCCAATCCGGCCGCAGTGGGCTGGTGACCTATTTTGCGGCGGGCGATCCCGATCCCGCCGCATGCCTGGAGCTGCTGCGCGGCTTGGGCGCGGCGGGCGCGGACGTGATCGAACTCGGCATGCCGTTCAGCGATCCGGTCGCGGACGGTCCCGTGCTGCAACAGGCCAACGTGCGCGCGCTGGCCGGCGGCCAGACCCTGAGGCGCACGCTGGCCCTGGTGCGCGATTTCCGCGAGGCGGACGCGCATACGCCCGTGGTGCTGATGGGCTATCTGAATCCCATCCTGCGGCGTGGCGTTGACGGCTTTATCGAGGACGCGGCCGCGGCGGGCGTGGATGGCCTGATCATCATCGACCTGCCGCTTGAACACGCTGACGAGATCGGCGGCGCGGCGCGCGCGCATGGCCTGCATCTGATCCGCATGTCCGCGCCGACGTCCGAGAACGCGCGGCTGGCGGGCTTGCTGCGCGACGCCAGCGGCTTCGTCTATCACATCATGCTGGCCGGCACGACGGGTGCGGACCTGCCCGACGAGCGCCGCATCGCCCAGGACTTGGAGCGGCTGCGTTCGCATACCCGGCTGCCGGTGGCCGCGGGCTTCGGCGTGCGCTCGCCCGACGAAGCCCGGCTCGTCGCCAGGCATGCCGATCTCGTCGTGGTGGGTTCGCGGCTGGCGCAAGTGCTGGCCGAGCAGGGCGTGGCGGGCGCCCTGGACGAGGTGCGCGGGCTGGCGGCAGCGTTGCGCCAGCGAGGCGCCGCCGCATAGTCAGGCCGCCCGGCGGGTGTCGGTCCGGCGCATGTCAGCCCGAGGGATGTCACTGCACCTTGAGTTCGATGTCCCGCGCGACCTCTCCCAGGCGGGTGAAATCCGCCTGCGCGCGTTCCCTGGCCTGTTGCGGCGTATTGGCGACGATGACCCAGCCCAGATCCTTGAGCTTGCGTTCGGTGTCCGCGCCTCTCAGTCCGGCGACCAGAGCGCCGTGCAGCTTTTCGATCACGGCATCGGGCGTGCCCTTGGGCGCGGCCAATCCGAACCAGCCCGCCGGCACCAGGCCGGTAATGCCCAGTTCCTTGGCCGTGGGGACTTTGGGATAACCGTCGAATCGATAGTCGCTGGTGACGAACAGGGCCGTGGTCTTGCCCGCGCTGACGTAGGGAATCTGCGAGGCCGCGTTGTCCATCATCGAATCGATGTGGCCGCCCAGCAGGTCGTTGACGGCGGGCGCGGCTCCCTTGTACGCGACGATGTTCAGGTTCAGGCCAGCCTGCTTGGCGAAGGCGGCCTGCGTCAGGTGGGCCTGCGTGCCCAGACCGGCGTTGGCCGAGGTCAGGCCGGCGGGCTTTTGCCGCGCCAGCGCCTGGAAGGCGGTGTAGTCCTGCGCGGGGAAATCCTTGTTGACCACGAAGACGAAGGGCACTTCCACCGCGATGGAGATATGCGCCAGGTCGTCCACCGGCTGGTAGCGCAGCGTGTAGATGTGCGGATTGACGGCGATGGTGCCGCTGGCCGACAGCAGCAGCGTATAGCCGTCGGGCGCCGCGCGCACCACGTGCTCGGTGGCGATCGAACCGCCGGCGCCCGGCCGGCTTTCGACGATGACGGGCTGGCCCAGCTGCTTTTGCAGCGACTCCGCGATCAGGCGCGTCAGCGTGTCGGAAGCGGAGCCGGGCGCGTAGGGATAGACGATGGTGATCGGCTTGGCCGGGTAGGCGTCCGGCGCCGCCTGGGCGGCGGCGGGGCCCAGGCACAACAGCAGGGCGGCGATATGGCTGCGTAGGCGCTTCATGATTTCCCCTTGTGGTTTTGGGAGGTTCGGATGATGTCCTGTACTACGGGTATGGCCAGCGCCGCATACCAGCCCAGTTCCGCGAGCATGTCGCGCCGGTACCAGCCGGCCTGGTGCAGCAGATTCAATGAGCCCAGCGTCCGCCCGTTCCAGCGCACCGGCACGTTGACGGCGCTGGCGCAGCCCAGCGAGGCGATCAGTTCATGGTCGGGAAAGGCCCGTTCGCAGTCGCCGCGATCCATGCACAGGCGCGCCTCGCCTTGCTGCACCACGGTGGCGAAGAACTCGCTGTCGTGGCGCATGGGCTTGCTGCCGCCGGCGGGATAGGCCGCGGGCTGGCTGGAGTAGTAGCGACGGTTCAGTCCCGCCTCCCAGTCCAGCACCAGCACGGTGAACAGGCGGTAGCCGATGCGCTGCTGCAACGCCTGGCCCAGCGCGCGCAGGCCGGCGCCGGGCTGGCCGTCCAGCGCCAGGCCGCAGGCCACGGCTTGCAGGGACGATTCGGAGGAAATGGAGACTGCGGTCATGGGGCCATCTGGGGCGATTCGGGAGGTGCCCATTTTGGGCATGAAGCCCATAGACGGCCAATGAATAAACCTGAGATATCCATTACCATTTCCGCATGATTGCCCCCCTCTCCGAATTGCTCTGGACGCGGCGCCTGAAGCTGCGCCACCTGGAAGTGCTGATCGCCCTGGAAAAGGCCGGAACCGTCACGGCCGCGGCCAAGGCCATGCACATGACGCAGCCCGCGCTGTCGCACTGGCTGAGCGATATGGAAGACATGGTGGGCACGCCGCTGTTCGCGCGCGGCAGGACGCTGGCGTTGACCGAAGCGGGGCGCTCGTTGTGGCGCTACGCCTGCCGCGTGCTGGGCGACACCGCGCGCACGGGCGAGGAGATCGAGGCGGTCAAGGCCGGCGTCGCCGGCCGCCTGCACATCGGCACCATCCTGTCGGCCGCGCCAGTGCTGTTGCCGCGCGCCATCGCCACGCTGCACCAGCGCGCGCCGGACGTGCAGATCGAACTGGTCGAAGGCCTGCTGGATCCGCTGATCGAACGGGTGGCGCGCCACGAGATCGATCTCATCATCGGGCCTCTGGATCTGCGCGCCAGCCGCTCCGGCTTGTGCGCACAGTGGCTGATGACGGACAGCTTCAGCCTGGTGGCGCGGCGCGGACATCCGCTGGCCGGCATGGCTGCGCCGCAGTGGGCGGACACGCAGGGCTATCCCTGGATCCTGCCGCCGCCGGGCGTGCTGTCGCGCGTCAGGCTGGACCAGGCGCTGGTGGACGCGGGTCTGACGCCGCCCAAGCCCGCGGTGGAAACCAGTTCGCTGGTGGCCCTGCTATCGCTGCTGCAGGACAGGGAGTACGTCGCGACGCTGGCCAGCTCCGTGGCCCACATGTACGAAAGGCTGAACCTCATCAGCATCGTGCAGGCGCCGACTTGTCTGGAGTTCGGCCCCATAGGCATGCTGTGGGCCGCGGATTCGCCCAGCATCGTGCTGCCCTGGTTGCGCGAGATCCTGCGCGACGAGGCGCAGGATCTCGCGCAGGAAGCGCCCGGGGCCGGCCAGCCTACCTGACGGTGGCGTATTCCAGCGTCTTGGGCGTGCCGGTCAGCACGCGCGGCGTATCGCCCACCACCACCGTGTCGTCCAGGCGGAATCCGCCTATGCCATAGGCGTAGATGCCAGGCTCCGCGGAATACACCTCGTTGGCCAGCAGCGGACGCTGGCAGAAGGCCATGTCTTCCGGGTATTCGTGGTGGATGATGCCGACGGCATGCCCGGTGCGATGGCGGATGAAGTTGGCGTAGCCGGCCTTTTCGATTTCGGCCTGCGCGGCCGCGTCCATCATGCACACCGGGTTGCCGGTGCGGGCCGCGGCGATGGCCGCTTCGTTGGCGGCCTTGGCCGCGGACCAGAGCCGGGTTTGCTCCGCGGAGGGCGCGCCGCAAAACCAGGTGCGCTCATTCTCGATGGTCAGCCCGTTCAGGCGCGGGATGACGATGTTGACCAGCACGTCGCCTTCCTTGATCCGCGCGCCGCAGGAGGCGCCGTCGCCATGCGGCGAGGCGGACGCCGGGCCGCTCAGCGTCCAGCAGCGGATGACTTCGAATTGCTCGCCCGGAAAGCGTTCGGCGGCTTCCTGCACGAACAGCGAGGCCATGGCGAAATCCAGTTCCTGGACCAGCCTGCCGGGACGGATGTTCTCGCGGTACCGGTCCTGTATCCAGTCGGAGATCGACGCGGCCGCCGCCATCACGGCAATCTCTTCCTCGTGCTTCTGCCAGCGCAGCGAACGGCATTCCGCCGTGGCCGCGCGCAGCGTCAGATCGGGCAATAGGCGGCCCAGCTGCGCCAGCACGGGGCTGCCGCCTTCGACCGCGATGCGCGAACGCGCCAGCCCGGCCTGCCGCAGGCGTTCCGCCAGCACTTCCGGCAGCTGGGTGATCAAGGGCAGGCGGTCGGTGACGCGCGGGTGTTCCGCGTAGTAGGTGATGTCGGTGATCCAGACCTTGCCTTGCTCTTGCGAGAAGCGCATGTGATGCGTCGACAGTTCGTTCATCACCAGGAAGGGTGTGCCATTGCGCGGCACCACCGCGAAGATGGGGCGTTCCCAGGGCAGGACGTCGGTGTGGAAGTTGGTGGCGAACTGGAAGAAATCCGCCGAGGTGAACACGATGGCATCGACGGCCAGGTCGTCCATCAGTGCCGTCATTTTTTCGTGGCGATAGCGCCAGACGGCATTGCTGAGCTTGGGCATGTCTTTCCTTTCAGGGTTGCGGTCAGTCGTTGTTCAGGCCGAGCTGGCGTATCAGCGGTCCCCAGGCCGCGCTGTCGCGCGCGACCGATTCCGCGACCGCCTGCGGCGTGGACGGCAGGGGTTCGAGTTGGAGCTCCTGCAAGCGCGTCTTGACGGCCGGGTCTTCGAAGAAGCGCCGGGTTTCGGCATTGAGGCGGTCGATGGCGGCCGAAGGCGTGCCCTTGGGGGCGACCAGGGCATACCAGCCCGGCAGCGGGAAATCGGCGATGCCCAACTCGGCCAGCGTGGGCACGTCCGGCACGCTGGCCGCGCGCCGCGAACCCACCACCGCAAGCGGCACGACCTTGCCCGCCTTGGCCTGCACGGCGGCGGTATTCAGCACGTCCGCCATGAGCTGCGTCTGGTTGGCCATGACGCTGGTCAGCCCCGCGGCGGCGCCGTTGTAGGGCACGTGGGTCAGGCGCAACCCCAGGCGCTGTTCGAGCATTTCCACGACCAGATGCGTGGAGTTGCCTTTGCCTGCCGAAGCGAAGTTAAGGCTATCGGGGGCGGCCTTGGCTTTTTCGACCAGGTCCTTGAATGAACGTATACCGGTCTGCGGATTGGCGACGAGCAGGAAGGGCGTGTTGACCAGCAGGCTGACGCCGTCGAAGTCCTTGCCCGGGTCGTAGGGCAGGTTCTTGTACATGTAGGGGTTGAACGCCAGGTACGAGATGCCGCTGATCAGAACGGTGTAGCCGTCGGCGGGTTGCTTGGCGACATGGCTGGAGGCCAGGATGCCGTTGGCGCCCGGGCGGTTCTCGACCACCACCGGCACATTGAGATGCCGCGACATGTAGTCGGCCCAAAGGCGGCCGATGACATCGGTGCCGCCGCCCGCCGCTTGCGGCACGACGAGCTTCAGCGGCTTGTCCGGATAGGCGGCCGCCGCGGCGGTGCAGGCCGCCAGCAGGCCGCAGGCAAGCCCGGCTGCGCGCAGGCAGCGGGCCAGCTTGGTACGCAACATATGCATTCCCCATGGATTCGTTGGATAGGCGCCGCCGGGTGGCGGCCTGCCGAGATGGCATCCAGGCGATTATGGGGAAGGGGCCTATGAGTGCCCAATGAAAAAAGCTGAGGGCACCATTAGCGTTATTGCATAGGTGCCCACCAGCGCGATGGCCGTAGGCTAGGCGTAGCGCTCCAAGCGGAACGGCCGTATATCTACCGGCGTTTCCTTGCCCTGGATCAGGGCGGCCATGGTTTCGCCCACCGCCGGGCCGATGCCGAAGCCATGGCCCGAGAAGCCTGAGGCCAGATAGAGTCCGGGCGCCTGGGCGATGGGGGCGATGACCGGCATGGCGTCCGGCGTCACGTCGATGTACCCGCCCCAGGAATGCGCGATGCGCGCCTGCTGGAACACCGGGAAGGCGCGCAGCAGGCGTTCCCAGGCCTGGTCTATGCCGCGTTTGTAGGGCGCGGGGTCGAGCACGCGGCAGCGTTCGTAAGGCGTCTCGCGGTCGGCCGGAAAGCGGCGCGGCGTCGCCAGCTCTTCGAAGAAGCGCTTGCTGAAGCGGATCCGGACCAGGGAATTATTGGCGATCCAGGCGCGCAGGAACTTGCTCATCAGGCGGAAGCTGTCCGGCACCAGCTCGGCCAGCGAGGCCGAGAATTGCGAGACGGTATAGCCGCCGTCGGCGCGTTTGCGGCAGGTGAAGTCCTTGCCATTGATGGCCAGCGAAACGCCGGCGTCGAAGGGCTCGGTGCGCAGCACCGAACCGCGCACCTTCAGCTGCGGGAAGTCCACGCCCAGATTGCCGCAGAACAGGCGCGACCAGCCGCCGGCGGCCACCAGCACCGCCTGCGCGCGCAGCGTGCCGCGTTCGGTGATGACCGTGTCGACGCGGCCGGCGCTGGTCTCCAGGCCGCGCACGGCGCAGTTTTCGTATATCAGCGCGCCGGCCTGGCGCGCCAGCGCCGCCACGCCATGGGTCGCGATCTGTGGCTCGGCCACGCCGTCGGCGGCGCTGTAGAGCGCGCCCGTCCACGCGCGGCCGGAACTGGGCAGCAGGCGCAGCGCCGCGTCGCGGCCCAGCATGTCGGCCTCTACGCCATAGGCGCGGGCCTTGCTCAGCCAGCTTTCGTGCTCGGCGGCGTCAGTGTCGTTTTCCTGCAGGTAGACCAGGCCGTTGCGGCGGTAGCCGACTTCGACCTGGGCCTGGATGTCGCGCCAGAGCTGGTTGGCGCGCAGCGCCAGCGGCACTTCGGGCAGGTCGCGGCCCAAGGTACGCACCCAGCCCCAGTTGCGAGAGGATTGCTCGCAGGCCAGCGTGCCTTTCTCGAACAGCGCGCAGCGCACGCCCGCGCGCGCCAGCGCGAGCGCCGTGCTCACGCCTATGATGCCGCCGCCGATGATGGCCACGTCCACCGTGGCCGGAAATTGCGTTTGTGTCGTCATGGCAAAGTGAAAGCGCCAGGGCAAGGGTCAGGCGGGATAGCCCAGCGCGTCGCGCAGGCGATACCAGTTGATGGCCAGCGAGGCGCCGAATTGCCGCGCCGGGTAGAAAGGCATGCGTCCGATGGGCGTGACGGGAAAGTCGAGTTCGTCCGCCGGCACGCCGCGGATGGCGTCGGTCAGCACGCGCCCCAGCGCGGTGCCCATGGCCACGCCGCGTCCGCAGTAACCGTAAGCGGTCCAGACGCCTGGCGCCAGGCGATGCACGCGCGGCAGGTCGTCCATGGTCATGCCTACGCGGCAGGCCCAGCCGTGGCGCCAGGCGGCGTCGGCCAGCTGCGGGAAACGCGCGACCGCGGCGCGGCGCAGCTGCTCGCCGGTTGACGGATCCAGGCGCTCGGACGAGTGCCCGCGGCCGCCGATGACGAAGCGCCCCTCGGGGTCGATGCGGCAGTAGTAGGTGATCTTGCGCGTCTCGGAGATGCCGGCGCGCAGCGGCAGCAACTGCTCCTGCAGCGCTTGCGGCAGGGGATCGGTGGCGATCTGCGCGCTGGATACGTTGACATACGACTGCGCGACTGCCGGCCATAGGCGGTCGGTGTAGGCATCGGTCGCCAGCACCACATGGCGCGCGTGGACGGCAAAGCCGTTGACGCTCAGCGTCGCGCCGCCGTCAGGCTTGGGCGCGATGGCGGACACCGGCGAGTGGTCGTGCACCGCTGCGCCGGCGTCCTGCGCCGCGCGTGCCAGCCCGCGCGCAAAGGCCAGTGGCTGTACCGCGCCCGCGCGCTTCTCGCGCAGGCCCGCGGGCCAGAAAGAGGATCCGGTGGCCGCGCGCATCGCATCGGCGTCCAGGTATTCGACCTCACCGCCATGCGCGTTCAATTCCCGCGCGCGGCTTTTGAGATAGCTGCCCGATGCCGCCGAGAACGCGCCCTGGATCCAGCCGTTGCGGGTGGGAGAGCAATCGATGCGCAGGCGTTCGGCCAGTTCGAAAAGATAGTCGGCATTGCCGTAGGCAAAGCGCATCATGCGCGCCGCCGTGTCCGCGCCGAAGCGGCGGATCAGCGCGGCCGGGCCAGGCTTGAAGCCCGGCACCACCTGCCCGCCGTTGCGTCCGGAGGCGCGGTGGGCCACTTCGTGGGACTCGAACAGCGCCACCTTGAAGCCGGCCTCGGCCAGATGCAAGGCGGCCGACAGGCCGGTGAAGCCGCCGCCGACCACGGCGGCGTCGACGTGCAGCGGACCGGCCAGCGCCGGCGAGGCGGCGCGCGCAGGCGCGGTCGCTGCCCACAGGGTGGCTGCGGGCGAAAAAAGATCGTTGTTCATGGTGCCGGAGCTACTGGGCGTGGGTGACGCGCTTGAGGAAATCGCGCATGCGTTCGTTGTGGGGATTGGTCAGCACTTCGCGCGAGGGGCCTTGTTCGGCGATGCGGCCGTTTTCCAGGAACAGAACGCGGTCGGAGACGTTGCGCGCGAAGTCCATTTCGTGCGTGACGATGACCATGGTCATGCCCTTTTCGGCCAGCGTGCGCATCACGGACAGCACTTCGCCCACAAGCTCAGGATCCAGCGCCGAGGTCGGCTCGTCGAACAGGATGGCATCGGGCTCCATCGCCAGCGCGCGGGCAATGGCCACGCGCTGCTGCTGGCCGCCGGAGAGCTGTTGCGGATAGTGGCTCATCTTTTCGGCCAGGCCGACCGACGCCAGGATCTCGCGGCCGCGCGCGGTGGCGGACTCGATGCTCTCGCCCTTGACGTGCACCGGGCCTTCGATGACATTCTCCAGCGCGGTGCGGTGCGGGAACAGGTTGAAGCGCTGGAACACCATGGCCACGCGCTGGCGGATGTTCTGGATGTCCTTGCGGCGCGCGTCCACGGTGACGCCGTCGATCGTGATGCGGCCGCCGTCGTAGCGCTCCAGGCCGTTGATGCAGCGCAGGAGCGTGGACTTGCCGGAGCCCGACGGCCCGATCAGGCAGACCACTTCGCCTTGCTGGATTTCGGCGTCGATGCCTTCCAGCACGCGGTGGGCGCCGAACGACTTGCTGAGGTTTTCGATCTTGATCATTGGCGGCGCCCCAGTCGGCGTTCAAGTTTGCCGATGAAGTACATCATGGGCAGGCTCATGGCCAGGTACATGAGGGCGACCAGCGTGAAGATGGTGGCGCTCTTGAAGGTGGAGGATGCGATCAGCTTGCTCTGCATGGACAGCTCGACCACCGTGATGACGGCCGTCTGCGAGGAGTCCTTGAGCATCATGACCACGTTGTTGCCATATGGCGGCAGCGCGACCTTGAAGGCCTGCGGCAGCACCACGCGGCGCATCAGCTTGGCGCGCGACATGCCCAGCGACTGGGCTGCCTCGAACTGGCCGGGATCGACCGCGTCGATACCCGAGCGGAACACCTCCGACATATACGAGGAGTACGCGATGCCCAGGCCCAGCGCGCCTGCCTGGAAGGCGGTCAGGCTGATGCCGATCTCCGGCAGCACGAAGTACATGTAGAAGAGCACGACGATGATGGGAACGCCGCGGATGATGTTGGTGAGGATGCGACTGGCGTGCGACAGCGGCGCCACGCCGCTGACCCGCAGCAGGGCCCAGAACAGACCGAGCGCCGTGGCGATGACCAGCGCCGCCGCAGTGATGGCGATGGTCGTCAGCACCCCCTGCATCAGCACCGGGAAGAACTCCGCGGCGTCACTGAAAAATGACTGGAACATCTTGGATACCTGTTAGGCGGCGCGCCGCGGCGGATCGGGCCGCGGCGCTCGGGATCAGGGCGTGACGCCCCACTTCTTCATGATGGCGGCGAGGGTGCCGTCCTGGCGCAGCGCATCGATGGCCGCATTGAGCTGCTTGACGCGTTCGGCGTCGCCCTTACGCACGGCCAGTGCGATGTTGGTGGGCATGGCTGGCTGATAGCTGTCGACGTAGCGCACGTTGCGCACGCCCTGGGTGCGTACCTGGTAGGAGATCACCGGCCCGTCGCCGAAGGCCGCGTCCAGGCGTCCCAGCGCCACGTCGCGCACCAGGTCGGACATGGTTTCGTACATCTTGATTTCCTTGAGGCCGGGCGCGGCCTTCAGCGGCTCGACATAGAGCGTGCCGATCTGCACGCCGACGGTCTTGCCCTTCAGGTCGGCGATGCTCTTGTAGTCGCTCTTGTCCTTCTCCGGCACGATCAGGGCCTCGCCGTACTCCACCACCAGCTGCGTGAAATCCACCACTTCGGCGCGCTGCGGCGTCTTGGCGAAGGCCGAGGCGATGATGTCGATCTTATTGGTCTGCAGGGCAGGTACCAGCGAGGCGAACGGAATCGGCATCACTTCCGCCGTAAAGCCGGCCTGCTTGCCCACGGCGTGGGCGATGTCGATCATCACGCCTTGCAGGGTATTGGTCTTCGGGTCCAGGAAGTTGAACGGCACCGCGGTGGGCGTGGCGCCTACCTTGACGGTCTGGGCGTGCGCGCCCGACAGCGCGGCGGCGCACAGCGCCGTCGCCAACAACGTTTTCAACACTTTGTGCAGCATCGGAATCCCCTTGGAAGCTGGAATCGCGCGCCTGCACGGTGTATCGGACGTCCGATTTCGTCCTTGTCAGGTGCGCATTATCGTATCGAATAGCGATAAGCATATATCGCATGTAGATTTTATAATCTGGCCAAGGAAAGCCTGTCAATCAACTCCGGTTTCGGCTAAGCGCTTTTTATTTAAGGGTTTTCCCGGGATTACCTGATGCGGTAAAGGTAGAATATGTCAAAAGAACCACGGCTTTTTCTTGCATTCATTTGAATTGGAATGCAATCTCTGCCTATCGAACACTAATAGACTGGCGGCCCGCGCCGCCCAGCCCAGCCATGAATCCGGAATCCTCCACGCTGTACGTCCAATCGCTGGCCACCGGCATCGCCGTGCTCGATGCGTTTGACGCCGAACACACCTCCATGAGCCTGCCGGACATTGCCGCGGCGGCGGGCATCACCCGCAGCGCCGCGCAGCGTTTCGCGTTCACGCTGGAGGCGCTGGGGTTGCTCAACAAGGACCCTGTCAGCAAGCGTTATTCACTGTCGTCGCGCACGCTGGACGCAGGTTGCCGCTACCTGGAATCGCATCCGCTGCTGGACCGCGCCAATCCCTTCCTGCTGGAACTCAACCGCAATGCCGGAGAAACCGTGAACCTGGCGGAGCCGGCCGGGCAGGACATGATCTATATCGGCCGCTTTCCCAGCCCTTTGCGGCTATTGGTGCACATGCCCGTGGGCCGGCGTATCCCCATGTACTGTTCCTCGACCGGGCGCGTGTACCTCGCCGGCATGAGCGACGAGCAGGCTCTCGAGGCCCTGGAGGCCAGCGAGCGCGTGAAGTACACGGCCAACACGCTGACCGACCTGGACGAGCTGATGGCGCAGATCCGTTTGTCGCGCGAGCAGGGTTATGCCTGCTGCAAAGAGGAGTACTACCGCGGGGATCTGGCGCTGGCGGTGCCGGTCTACGACCTGAACCAGCGCGTGGTGGCGGGCCTGCAGTTGTCCGTGTCGGCGGCCAAGTGGACGGTCAAGCGCGCGGTGTCGCGCTTTGTCCCGATGATGCTGGAAACCGCCCGGCAGATTTCCACGTCGCCGCCCACGCCTCGCGCGCTGACGGCGTTTGGCGGCGGTGCCGCGCGCGATCTGCACGCCGAGCCGCCAGGGCGCGCCAGCGGGCGCAAGGCTTAGGGCAGGCGGCCAGGCAGCGGCGCCTTCAGGCCGCCTGCGGCGCTTTTTCGCCCGGCTCGCCGCGGCGGCCGGGCTTGCCGTACAGCAGGCGCGCGCACAGGAATGCGCTGAGCGCGCCGGGCGCCGCGCCGATGGTCAAGGGGAAGCCGAGTTCTTCCTGCCATGGCCTGCCCTGGGAGATAAAGCCCACCAGGAAAACGAAGCCGTAGACGGCGCCGACCAGCCCCATTGCGGCATAGGCGCGCCAGGACGGATGCGCCGGCCGCAACGCGCCGGCCACGATGCCGCACAGCAGGGCGGGCACGAAGCCAAAGATGTAGAACCAGGGCAGGGCATAGACCAGCATGAGCAGGTTCTCGGGATCCCGGGTCGCGGCCGTCAGCGCGATGATGACGGCTGCGCCGCCAATGGGCGGCGCGGCCACGCCGTAGAGCGAGCCGCCCGCGACCAGGTCGCTGCCCAGGCGCCGGCCGGCAGTGTCCATCGTGCGTTGCCGCTTGCGGCGGTAAGCGATGGCGGCGAGAGCGCCTAGAAGCAGAATGCCGGCCGAGATATAGGGGGTCATCGCGTCATGCAGAATGTGGGCGGGAGTGGCGTGGCCGGCTTGCCGCTGGGACGCGGCAAGCCGACGCAACAGGCCTGATGATACCGTGGCGGCCGGCCCGGTTTTCCTGCATGCGCCGCGCCCGCACCGGACGCAGCGCCATCCTGCAGCGGCACGGCGCTCAAGTCTGGTCGTTGTCGGCGCGCGCGTCGGCGCTGCCGTTCAGCGAGCTGGCCAGCGCGGGGGCTGTTTCGTCCGCCTTGCGCTGTTGCTCCGTGCGCCGCATCAGCCGCTTGCTCACCATGGCGGCGACGAAGGCATTGCGTTGGGCCGCGTCGTAACCAGGGTGGCTGAGTTCGCGTACGTATTCGTTGATCACGGGTTTCATGGATGTTCTCTCGTCTTGAGGCCAGGCAGGGGCCGGGCGTGTGGGCTTGGGTCGGCGCGGACGGCTTGCAGCAGGCGCGCCATGGTGACTTCGGCGCCGGTGCCGGCGGTAGGGAACGCGCGGCTCCAGCGGCGCGCGCGCTGATCCGGCGCGGCGGCCGGAAACTGGACCACAAGGCGCAGCCGCCTCAGGAATGCGCTGTCCAGGTTGGACTTCATGCTGGCGGCCCGCGACGCCAGGCCGCGGTACGACTGCATGGGTTGCAGCAGGTAGCTGACCTCGATATTGGCGTAGCGGTCATGGCTGTCCTTGACGTTCGTGCGCTTGCCGAAGAGGGCGTCGGCTTCGTCGAAGAACAGGACCGCGCCGCGCTGCTCGACCGACTCGAACAGGCGGTTCAGGTTTTCCTCGGTTTCGGCGATGTATTTGCTGACGATCCTGGACAGGTCGATGCGATGCAGAGCCAGTCCCGTCTCGCGCGCCAGTTCCCCGGCAGCCTCGAGCGCCTGCGCCCGCGCCCGCGGGCTGTGCTGGGTGCCGGTGTCCCAAAACGCGAGGATGCGCGGTTCCGCGAGCGGGTTCATGGCGGATTTCCTTCCGTTTGTCCGGCTCGTTGCTGGACCCGGATGACCACGAATTCGGCCGGCTTGAGTGGAGCGAATCCCACCAGGATGTTGACCATGCCGCGATCCCTGTCCTGTTGCGTGGTGGTTTCGCCATCGCACTTGACCAGATAGGCATCGCGCGGCGTGCCGCCCTGGAAGGCGCCCTGGCGGAACAGCGCATTCATGAAGGCGCTGACGTTCATCCTGATCTGCGCCCAGAGCGGCTCGTCGTTGGACTCGAACGCGGCCCACTGCGTGCCGCGCAAGAGCGATTGTTCCAGGTGGAGCGCCAGGCGGCGCACCGGCACGTACTTGTATTCCGAGGCGAAATGGTCCGTGCCTTGAAGGGTCCGCGCGCCCCAGCAGACCGCGCCGCGTCCGGCAAAGGTGCGCAGGCAATTGACGCCCAGGGTATTCAGGTTGCGGCTCTCGTCGTCGCTCACTGCGGCGGCCAGCGACAGGACGCCAGCGAGGCCCGCGTCGATGCCGGCTGGCGCTTTCCAGACGCCGCGGTCGCCGTCGGTGCGCGCATACAGGCCCGCGATCGTGCCGCAAGGCGCGGTCAGGCGCGGCAGGCCGTTCTTCAGCGGGTCGGCCGCCCGGGTCCAGGGGAAATACAGCGCGGCATGATCGGATCTGGGCAGCGCCGCACCCATGACCGCGGCCGCCATGGAAGCCGCGTCGGCCGCCGCGGGCGGCGCATCGATGATCATGAAGGCGTGCCGCTCTTTGCAGTAGGACACGGCATCGGCGAGCACGATGCTGTACGTGATGCCGGGCAGGCATAGCAGGTTGAAGGAATCGACATCGTCCAGCGCGTAGAGGCCCCGGCGCTGCGCGCGCTGGCTGATGAAAGCGGCATGCGCGTCCAGCGGATCGTTCCGCGCGGGTTGCGCCACGCGCACGATCCAGGCTCTGGCCCCGCCGTTCAGGAAGAACTGAAGCACCGCGTAGCCGAGTTCGCAGCCTTCGGCCAGCCCACCGAACTCGCGTTCGTAGTCGGCGAAGTCCTGGATGTGGACCGGCTGGTTGAGCGGTCCGCGCATGGCCGTCCCCAGGAAAGCGGCAACCGAGGTCGGCGCGCCGGCAATGGTGCGCACGCCTGCGGGAATTTCCTGGACATACACCCCGGGATGCGTCAGGGCAGGGACCATGAACTGCTCCTTTCCACGGCGACTTGATGGCGTGAACTTGCAGCAGGAGAGTCTTCGCGGGACGGCCGAAGCGCCGCGGACAGAGAGCCGGGCGGGGGCGCGACACGCCGTAGCGCGCGGGCGT